>NZ_CP016172.1:0-2917863 GCF_001676725.1 Bordetella flabilis | reverse complement strand
TGGGATTCTGCGAGTCGATTTCCACCCAGAACAGGTCGTGGGAGGAAGTCTCGCGAAGAATCCGCAGCAGTCCTTCCGTCCTGGCATTGAAATTCAGGTCGATAAGGATATCCATATCGGGACCGGCGCCGTCGCGCAGCGCGTCCAGATGTTCGCGCAAATTGCGCAGTACTATCCGGTCGACGTTAAGCTCGGGGTAGAAGGGCGACGAGATGCCGGGCCGCCATTGCCGCAGCGGGCCCCCTTCGTGCAGAAACAGGTTGGTCTTGAGTGCGGTGAATCCGCTCCTGCGTACATGGGCGCCCATTTCGCGCACGCCGTCGAGGGAGGTTATCGGGTTTCCGTAATACTCGGGATACCTGACCCGCCACGACATCGCGTGTGACCAATAAACTCGCACCCGGTCGCGGATCTTGCCGCCCAGTAATTCGTAGCAAGGGACATTCAGCCATTTCGCCTTGGCGTCGAGCAGCGCGTTCTCGATGGCGCCGATGCCCTCGGACACCACTCCGCCAGCAGCGGGCCGCGTCCGGCCGAACGCATCGGCATAGAACTCCTCATGGTTGGCGGGCGATCGGCCCATGAGCAGCGGCTTGAAATACTCGATGACACTGGTGACCCCCGGCGAACCGTAGCCCTCGTCGTATTCGCTCCAGCCGACGATACCCGTGTCAGTCGTGATTTTCAGGAAATGGTAGTCGCGCCATCCTGCGTCGCATGCCATTGTCTCGATATTCGTTATTTTCATTGCTAGCTCCGGAAAGGCGTTTGATCCACTTGCGACGGAACCCTACGCCGCCTGACTTCAATATGCACGCTGGTACAGCGCCAGCGCATCGGCCAATTCGACAGTGCGAGGATTATTGACGAGCAGCCGCTGCTGCTGCATGGCTTGTTCGGCCAGTGTCGGGAGGTCGGCTGCGGAAATGCCAACGTCACTCAGGTGCACAGGCAATTTGAGGCGGGTGATCAGCGCCTCGAAGTAATCTGCCAGGGCGAGTGCCCGATCCGTATCACTGCCTATGGCGTTGGGAATGAGAAGGGCGGCCAGCTCGGCATAAGGCCGCGCGGCCGCCTCGGCGTTGAAACGCAGGACCGGGCCAAGCATGAGCGCGTTGGAGACGCCATGCGGGATGTGAAATAGTGCCCCCACTGGATAGGCCAGGGCGTGTACGGCTGCGACCGGCGCGTTGGCGAAGGCCTGTCCCGCCAGCATGGCTCCGAGCAGCATGTCGGATCGGGCGTGCAGATCCGCGCCGTCTTCGCAGGCGCGCTCGATGGCGCGGCCGAGCAACCGCAGCGCCTCGCGCGCGGCCTGATCCGATAGCGGATTCTTGCGCAGCCGGCTGGTGTACGCCTCGACAGCATGCACCATGGCGTCCACGCCGGTCGCCGCGGTGACGCCGGCGGGCAGACCCAACGTCAGGCTCGGATCGAGCAGCGCAATGTCGCACAACAGCAGCGGCGACACGACACCCATCTTGCTTTGCGCGCCTGTCGTGACGATAGCTACCGGCGTGGCTTCGGATCCGGTACCGGCGGTCGTGGGCATTTGCATCAACGGCAGGCGCGGACCCGCCAGGCGGTCGATACCGTAGGCGTCGGAAATATCCTGCCCCGTGAGGGCGAGCGCGGCCACCAGCTTGGCCACGTCCATCGAGGATCCTCCTCCCACGCCCAAGACCACGTCGCAGTCCGCGTCCCGGCAGCAACGGACGGCGTGCTGCACAACCTCAGTGGGCGGATCGGCGACCACACCGGTGAAAAGCGTCACTGTGAATCCGGCTTCGCCGAGCGAGTCCAGCGGTTGCCGAAGCAGCCCGGTCCCATGAAAGCCCGCGTCGGTTGCCACGAAGACGCGACGGCCTTTGCACCGCCTGGCCAGCACGTCCCCAAGACGGCGAGCGAGCCCGGCGCCAAACAGGATTTCCGGCACGCTGCGAAATTCGGTCAGATTCATACGGAGGTCATCCTGCATTTGCCGCAAGGTAAGGTTCGCCAGCGTCGCTCTATTTGCTCGCGGGCAGGAACGCGGCGTCCTCTTTCTCGAGCTGCGCGACCAGGCCCACTTCCCATGACAGATACGCCTGCATCGCGCCGGCCCGGTCGTCGAAATCGTAGGGACCGTACCACACGTCGTCGTTGTCGTCGGCCATGTGTTCGAACCCCTGCTCCAGTGCAAGGCCCGCCTGCTCCCAGGCGGCCGTACCGCCGCGCAGCACATACACCTCGCGCGCGCCGACGGCACGCAGATCTTGCGCTGCATAGTAGGCCAGGCTGCCGTCATCCGACGTCACGATGATGCGTCGTCCGTCCGACACGCCTGGCAATGACGCGCGGATACGCGATCGAACGGCGAACCACGCCCCCGGGATATGGCCGCGGCGATACGACAGGCTATTGCCGAAGTCGAGGATGACGGCGTCGCCCGATCGCCAGATCTCGTAGGCCTCGGCAACCCCCATTTCGTTCTCTTCGCGCGGCGCGTCGCGCAGCCGCGCAGCGCGTTCGGGCCCACGTTCGAGGCAGGATGCGGCGCTCAGGCCTTCCGCCAGGACATAGACGTCCTTCCAGCCCATTTGGACAAGCCATGACGCTGTCATCCGGGCGCGTACGCGATTGTCATCCACTAGCACGAGACGCGCGCGCAGCACGCCCGCGTAGTGCTCGGTGGACTGTATGAGCTGACCGCCAGGCGCGCTGCGAGAACCGGGAACGTGGCCCGCGGCGTATTCGTCCGGCGACCGTACATCCAACAGGAAAAGCGTGCGGTCCTTGTCGGCACGCAGCCTTTCCAGTTCATTGCCGTCGATTTCCCGCACGCCGAAACGCCGAGCCACCCGCTCCGATGCGGCGATGGCACGCGCCAGGCCCTCCGCTGTGGGCGGGGGGGCAACATCGCTGGAGCCTTCGCGCAATTTCCCGCCATTCAGGTACCAGCCGGCAGTCCCGTTTTTCAGCGTAACCACGCGGTTGGAAATGCCGGCGTTGATCAGCGATTGCGCGCCGATGATACCGCGCGTGCGCCCGGCGCAATTGACGACGATCGTGGTATCGGGGTTATGCGCCATGCTGAATGCCCGATAGACCAGCTCCGCGCCCGGGCAGTTGATGCCGCCCGGCAGGCTGAACTGCCGGAACTCTTCATAGGGCCGGCTGTCGAGAATGATGATGTCCTTGCCCTCCTGCTTCCATTGCTGCAATAGGGCCGCGTCGATGCAGGGCGTGTCGTACTGATGTTCTATGTACTCCCCGAACGCCTTGTTCGGCACAAAAACCCCGGAGAAAAATTGGTAGCCTGCCTGTTCCCAGCCGCGCAGCCCGTCCTTCAGCAACGTTATGTCCGTGTAGCCGCAAGCGCTCAACAGGGCGGCAGCGCGTTCGGCCAGTTTTTGCTCGTCGCCTGCGTCCACCAGCACAATCGGCGTCGCCTTGCGTGGAACCAGCGCCGCGGCTCGCTGCTCCATGTGGCTCAGCGGAAGCGATATCGAATAGAAAATATGCCGAGCTGAAAACGCACCGGTTTCCCGCACATCCAGCAGCGCAAGCTCCGATTCGCCCGCGATGAGCTGCTTGAGTTCGCTCGCCGTAACGGCGGCCGGCTGTGGCTGGTCCTTCTTCGACCGCATCCCAACTGACGCAACACTGGATTGACTCATGATTCCCTCGGTGTGGTTGACCGGGAATCTAGCACGCTGGTGTTAGGCGTATCTATGTATTTGCCTAGGTATAACTTCCAGTCCTCTGAAGTTATGCGGGCCTCTCAATTTTTGCCGGCAGAGGTTTTCGTCCGACTTGTTGCGCGCTGCGCACGGCCTTGGCGGGCGGTGGTCTTCAATGTCTCGAACAGCGCGGCGATCAGCCGCTCCTTGGGGCCGCTAATGCGTTCCGCCAAGCCTACGTCGCGCATCATGGGCGGTTTGCCCAATGGCACGATGCGAAGGCCGTAGAATCGTGCGATGGTAGGGTCGGACTGCGGGACGATAGAGACGCCCAGGCCATGGCGCACCATGACTTCGATCGCTTCGCGCGATTCGACGACCATACTAGGACGCAGGGCGATGCGGCGCCGGGTAAGGTGCTCCTCGATTTCATGGCTCACCCAGAACTGCTTGCCATACCGGATATACGGAAACTCGCGCAACAGGGTTTCGTCGGTCTTCCCGCGCGCATGGGGCGGCGCAATCACCAGGATTGGCTCGCGCGCGAACTTGGTCCACTTCACATTTGAGACGTAGCCGCGGGGCTGGCCGATGACGGCGGCGTCTATCTCCCCGTGGGAGAGCTGCTCGAGCAGTGTGCCGGGACGCGCGTACTGCATTTGAATCTGCAGCCGAGGGTGTGTGCGCATCAGCGTTTGCAGCGCGGGTGGAATAACGTTCGTCAGCACCGTGACCGACGCGCCCAGTGTGAGGACGCCCGAGATATCCGGCTGGTCCAGTACCGCCTCGTGCAATCTGTCGTACTGCTGGATGATCTCTCGCGCCCGCAGCGCAAGCGAGCGGCCGGCCTCGTTCAGGCGTGCGGGCTTACGACGGCGATCCAGCAGCTCGCAACGGTAGTCGGCTTCAAGATCGGTGATATGCGCGCTGACGGCCGGCACGCTGAGAAACAGCACTTCGGCGGCGGCCGTGATGCTTCCATGATCCGCCACGGCCACCAGTGTTTTGAGTCTGCGCAAGGACATAACTTCAGGAAAGCCGAACTCAGGTTTTCAAAAAAACAGAATTAGCCTAAGAAGTTCGATGCTAGATTGTGGCGGCCGGTTAGACGTGGCTTAGCCGGAAATCGCGCTCGAAGCATATCACAACGACTCAGGAGACAATGCCATGTACAGACGCCAGCTACTGCGTGCGGCCGCGTGTACCGCGCTCGCAGCTTTCACTCTAGCCAGCCAGGCAGCTTGGCCGGACAACCCGATCAAGATCATCGTTCCCTTCGGTGCGGGTGGAAACACTGACATCCTGGCGCGCATGGTAGCGCAGCAGTTGGGCGAAGAGATTAACCAACCTGTCATCGTGGAGAACAAGCCCGGCGCTGGCAGCATGCTGGGCTCGCTGGCGGCGGCCCGATCGCCGGCCGACGGCTATACCTTATTACTTGGCGGCGTGGCGACGGTCCTGAATGAAGTCACCTATAAGAAGCCGCTGGTCGATATGCGCAAGGAGCTGGTGCCAGTCTCCTTGCTGGCCACGGTGCCCAATTATCTAGCCGTCAACCCCAAGCTGCCGGTCTCCAACACCATAGAACTGATCGAGCTGTTGCGGTCCAGTCCGGGCAAGTACAGTTGCGCCAATTCCGGAGTGGGGACCAGCACGTATTTGTCGTGCATCCTGTTTCGCGACATGGCCAAGGTCGACATGGTGCTGGTGCCCTACAAAAGCGGGGTACAGGCGCTGAGCGACGTGATCGGCGGCAGCGCCACGATGGTGATGGTCAATGAATCGCTGCCTTATATCCGCCAGGGCCAACTGAAGGGGCTCGCTGTGACATCGGCCGAGCGCTCGCCATTGACTCCGAACCTGCCGCCGATCGCCGACACGGTCCCGGGCTATGACGTGACGTCGTGGTACGCGATTTTCGCCCCTGCCGGCACGCCCGACGCGATCGTCCAGAAAGTCGACCGGATGGTTCGCAAGGTCATGACGTCCAAGGTTTCCAAGGACAAGTTGGACAGCCTGGGAGCCGTTGCCGCCACCATGGACCAGAAGCAATTCGCGGTGTTCGTGGACAAAGAACTCGACCGGTGGGGCAAGATCATCCGGCCGTTGAACCTGCAACTGGACTAACCGCCACGAATTGGGAGGCCCGGCGCATATTGACGCTGGGCAGCCCGCCGCGGCGCATGACGACGATCTGCAGCGATTGCCCGCGCAGATCGTCGCGGCATATGCGTCAGCGATATTTGTCTTCGTCGGCCAGCATGCGCCGCACGGCAGGACGAGTCAGCATGCGTTCGTAGTGGGCCTCCATTGCCGGCGGCAGGCCGATCTCGCGCCTGCCTGCCCACCACTCGATCAGGAAGTAGCCGGCATCCAGGATGCTGAACTGCTGTCCCAACGCGAAGGGTCTATCCCCCAATGCAGCCTCCATGATGCCCAGTCCGTCCTCGACGAACTTGCGGCCATCACTGCTCACCCGGTGCGGGTCGCCATCCGGCGAAAACGCGGCCGGATTGGCCAGGCGGCTGAAGCCGCGCATGTGCACCGTAGCGGCGATGTAGTCGAGCATTTCCATGGCTCGAACTCTGGGCATGAATGCATCGGGCAACAGCCTGGCCTGTGGGAAGCGGTGGGCCAGGTAATGGCAGATCACCGGCATCTCGGTAATGACACCGTCCTCTGTTTGCAATGCGGGCACCTTGCCCTTCGGGTTGATCGCCAGGTATTCGGGCTTCTTCTGGTCGCCCGCGGAAAAACGCAGCAGATGGCGCTCGAACGGCTCGCCGATTTCTTCGAGTAGCAGATGGACAGCCATGGAACATGTGCCGACAGCGTAGTAGAGCTTCATGCGGTACTCTCCAGAGAACGGTTCGGGTCAGGAAATTGCCGCCCCGATGGGGATGGGCAGGTTTGCAGCGAGATCGATGGCGCGCACCAGGTCATCGATCAGATCTTGCGGGTCTTCCAGGCCGATATGCAGGCGAAGCACGCCAGCCGCGCCGCTCCAACTGGATTGGGACGCGAGCTTGTCACCGTGCGTAGGCAGCGCAAGGCTTTCGTAGCCGCCCCAGGAAGCGCCGATGGAAAACAGTGATAGATGATCGGCCACAGCGGTAATGCGAGCCCACTCAAAGTCGTCGAACTCGACACTGATCAAGCCGTTGGTTCCGCGAAAATCCCGTTTCCACAATTCGTGCCCGGGATGATCTGGTAGGGCGGGGCAGTACACCCGCCGTACCCTCGGCAGCCGCCGCAGGTGTTCGGCGACCTTTAGCGCGTTGTCGCCGTGTCGTTCCATGCGGACACCCAGGGTGCGCAGTCCCCGCAGGGCGAGGTAGGCATCGTCGGCGCCGACGCAGAAGCCCATGGCGTCGTAGGCAGCGTCGAACGTCTTTGCCAGGGCGGGATCTCCGAGAACCACGGCGCCTTGCATCAGGTCCGAATGGCCGGAAATGTATTTCGTATTGGCGAGTATCGAAACGGTCGCGCCAGAGGCGAGCGGGTTGAACAGATAGCCCGAAGCCCAGGTATTGTCGACAACTAGTGCGATGCCGCGCCGTGCAGCCTCGGCACCCAGTACCTGCAGATCGGCCATTTCGTAAAGACTCGAACCGGGGCTCTCGCTATAGATCAGGGTGGTGTTCGGCCGCAGATGGTCCTGCACCCGGTCCTTCGAGGCGCTGAAGAAACTGACCTCGACGCCCATCTTGCGTAACAGCGCCGCATCGATACGCTTGATGGGCTGATAGACGTTATCACTGGCAAGGACATGGGCGCCGCTGTGCGTCAGGGCAAGGAAAGATAGGGAAATCGCACCCAGTCCAGACGGGCAGAGAAGGGCGCGATGCCCCCCCTCCAGCGTGCATAGCGCCTCTTCCAGGGCCCGATGCGTCTCCGTGCCATGGCGGCCGTAGGCAGATATGGTTTCACCCCCATCACGCCTGTGGTGGATTGCATCCATCTCCTCGCAGTCGCGAAAGCGCACGGTGCTGGTCCTGACGACCGGAATATTCACCGGCGCAGTGCCATTGCTGCAATCCGGCTGACCCGCATGGACAAGCCGGGTCGCCGGGCGTAGCTCGTCGAGGGCGCTCATGCGGCTTGGGCCCGCGACTTTCGGTTCTCGCAGAACCGGACGATCCGGCGGGCGCCCTCCATGCATTCGCCCTCATCAGCCACGAGGGCAAGGCGAACGTAGCCGATGCCGGGATCCACGCCTTCGCATTCATGCGTCAAATAGGTGCCCGGCAGTACCTGCACGTGTTCCTCCGCCATGAGCGCGCGTGCGAAAGCTTCGTCGCTCATGCCGGTATGGCGCACATCGACCCAGAGGAAGAACCCGGCCCGCGGCTCCTGGACGGGGAGAACCGATTGCAGCAGCGGGATGACCTTCTCGAACTTGCGTCGATAACGCTCGCGATTGGCCTGGACATGCGCTTCGTCGTCCCAGGCCGCGATGCTTGCGGCTTCGACCGCCTGGTTCATACCTCCGCCGTTGTAGGAGCGGAACTGTTCGGTTTGCTGCAGCAGTGCCGCATCGCCGGCAATGAAACCGGACCGGAGTCCCGTCGCGTTCGAGCGCTTCGACAGGCTGAAAAACGCCACCAACCGTTCGTAGCCGGCTCGCCCCAGTTGCGCGGCCGCTTGCAAGGCGCCCAGCGGGGCGACACCGTTGACATAAATCTCGCTATAGCATTCGTCGGCGGCGATGATGAAACCGTGCTCGTCGGACAGCCGAAAGAGCGTCCGCCAGTCGTCCAGCGCCAATGTGTCTCCGCGCGGATTATCCGGTGTGCAGACGAATATCATTTGGGTGCGGCGCCAGATTTCCGCGGGAATGGCGGCATAGCGCTCCCCGACAGGGCCGTCGCCATGCGTCGCGAAGTACCGGGGCGTCAGGCCCGACAACTTCGTGACGCCGTCGTAGACGGCGTAGCCGGGATTGGGACAGATGACCAGGCTATCTGCGCGTGTCTTGTCCAGGACTGCTTCGGCGAAGGAAAACAGACCTTCCCGCGCGCCATTGACGGGAAGGACCTCGCTGCGCGGGTCCACGCGAGCAGGAGCGAAGCGGCGCTCCACCCAATTGGCAATGCTGCGGTGCATGGCATCGGACCCGCGCGAAGGCGGGTAGGCATTGACTTTCCCCGCGGCTCCGGCCAACGCATCCACGAGCACCTGCGGCAATGCGTGCTTGGGCTCTCCGATGGAAAACCGGATCAGCGGCTTGTCCGCCGGTGGGTTGATATCCGACAGGAGGCGCGCCATGCGCACCATGGGGTAGGGCCCCAACCGGTCGATGTAGGGATTTCTGGCGCTCGTCACCGCGTATCCTTCAGACGGATGCCAGATCGCCGCAGACGATCGCGGGCGTCATGTAGTTCTTGTTGTAGCTCGTGACGGTGCCTGATTCCAGGTCGAATCCCTGCCGTCCGTCGAGTTTGTCCAATGGCCGGCCGTACAGGTGAAGATGGCGTATGACCTCGCTGCCTTCGCCATGGATACTGTGAATGTCGGCGGGCATGAAGCCGACCGTCGTTCCGGGTTGCACGACGACGGTACGCACATGCTCCAATTTCGCCCGCCCAGGTACCGAGCCGTCATCGACCCGGCGATAGACCTTGTTTGTCTCGGCGCCCTGCAGGGCCGCGATGGCGGCCCAGGTGGTATGGTCGTGCGGCTTGCTGCTTTTGCCTGGCAGCAGCACATTCAAGTAGAGCGCGATGCCGTCATCCGGCTCCCTGTGCAGCTGATACAGGGCGATGCCGCCGGTATCGCCGGAGGGTGGAAAACTCTCCGGACCGAACAGCCCCGGGATACTCGCCAGGGCGCCCAAGGCGGATTCGATTCTCTTCAATGCTACGGGTGTCACCTCGCGACCGTCCAATGCGATGTGGACCTGGTCCATCAAGGACTGGACCGCGGCGCGCCGTTGCATACCCTTGCTCTGTTCCACCATGTCAGTCTCCTTTCGCACCCGTGAGCCGGGAGTCGGCTTGGTTCTGGGCAGAGCGTAGCACGCAGCAATTTAGGTCAATTATGTTTTTCCCTTGCCTTAACTTCAGTTTTCGTGAATTTTAGGGGCGCCGGCAGGTGCTTCGGGTTGCGGGCCGTTTTATCAGGGCGCGACGTCGGCGCGCTCAGGCCTGACCGACTTCATCCCGCATGGCCTGTATGCGATCAGGAGGAACGGCGCGCCACTGTCGACAAGATGTGCGCGCTGGCGTCCTGAGCGCGTCGACCGTGCTCGTGTTGCACTGGTAAGCGCTACATCGATGGCGCCGGAACCTGACATAAATGTAATCGAGCGTGATAGGCGATATGGCAACATCTCGTCGTCACAACGCTCGCGGCTGGCAAGCACGCCTGGGCAGGGCGCGTTCGCCCACCCGCAGGACGTGGTTGTACAGCGCGTACTTATTACCGGAACGCAATGCAACCTCCGAATTCCAGACGTAGGTTCGTCAAGGCCCTCGGCGCCAGTGGGCTGATGGGGGGGCTGGGCTTATGGCGCACCTCGTGGGCCACTAATGAATCGGATCAGTCCGGCGTATTGACGGGCAAGCAGTTCGACCTGTCCATAGAGGAGGCGCCGGTGAATTTCACCGGTGACCGCCGTACCGCCTTGACGATCAATGGCGGCATTCCTGGGCCGATTCTTCGCTGGCGCGAAGGCGACACCGTCACCCTACGGGTGCGCAACCGCCTCAAGGAAACAACGTCGATCCATTGGCACGGCATTATCCTGCCCGCAAACATGGACGGTGTACCGGGCCTGAGCTTTCACGGCATCGCGCCCGACGGCATGTACGTCTACGAGTTCAAGGTTAAGCAGAATGGCACCTACTGGTATCACAGTCATTCGGCGTTCCAGGAGCAGTCCGGTGTGTATGGGCCCTTAGTGATCGAGGCGAAGGACCAGGAGCCCTTCGCCTATGACCGCGATTACGTGATCATGCTGTCGGACTGGACCGACGAGGCTCCGGCCAATATTGCCAGGAAGTTGAAGAAGCAAGCTGACTACTACAACTTCCATAAGCGCACGCTCGTGGACTTCGTCCGGGATGTGAAGTCGAAGGGGTGGGGCGCAACGGTTGATGACCGGATGATGTGGGCGGAAATGCGCATGAATCCCACGGACCTGGCAGATGTCAGCGGCTATACCTACACATATCTGATGAACGGGAGCGCGCCCGAGCCAGGATGGACAGGCATCTTCCGGCGCGGCGAGCGGGTGCGCCTGCGCTTTATCAATGGCTCGGCGATGAGCTATTTCGATGTGCGGATCCCCGGTCTGAAAATGACCGTGGTGGCTGCCGACGGCCAGTATGTCAAGCCCGTCAGTGTGGACGAGTTTCGCATCGCCGTGGCGGAAACCTATGACGTGCTGGTCGAGCCCGCCGGCGATGACGCGTACACGATCTTCGCCCAATCCATGGACCGGACCGGCTACGCCCGGGGTACCCTGACGAGCTCCGAGGGGCGCACCGCCCCGGTCCCTCCGATGGATCCGCGCCCCTTGGTCACCATGGACGATATGGGAATGGGCGGGATGGACCACGGCAGCATGGGCGCTATGGGTTCCAGCTCGATGGCGATCGAGCACGGCGAGCACGGCTCAATGCACGGTACACCAGACCAGATACAGACCATGGACGCCGGCAGCATGGCAGGCATGGATCACAGCAAGATGCGGGGTATGCAAGGCCAGATGCACGGCATGGATGGGATGCAGAGCCATCCGGCGTCCGAGGACGGTAACCCCTTGGTGGATATGCAGGTGATGAATCCAGTCCCGAAACTGGACGATCCGGGTATCGGCCTGCGGGAAAACGGAAGGCGAGTCCTGACCTACGCGGATCTGCGAAGCACGTTTGAAGATCCAGATGGACGGGAACCGAGCCGGACCATCGAACTGCACCTGACTGGTCACATGGAGAAATTCGTCTGGTCCTTCGACGGCATCAAGTTTTCGGATGCCAAGCCCGTGCCGCTCAAATACGGAGAACGCGTCCGGATCGTTTTGATAAATGACACGATGATGAGCCACCCAATTCACTTGCATGGCATGTGGAGCGACCTGGAGGACGAGGAGGGCAACTTCATGGTGCGCAAGCACACCATCGACATGCCGCCGGGCTCCAAACGCAGTTACCGGGTTACGGCGGATGCTCTGGGGCGTTGGGCGTATCACTGCCACCTCCTGTACCACATGGAGATGGGCATGTTCCGCGAAGTCCGCGTACAGGAATGAAAGGACCCATGATGGCGACCTTTCATCGCACAGCGGCGGTCCTGACGGCCATGGCCACTACCGTTTTTGCCCTCACCTTGCCGCCGGCCGCAGCGGCACAGACGGGTGTACCCACACAAAGCCGCACACCGATCCCGGTATTGACCGATGCGGACCGTAGGGCAGCTGCCTTCGATTCGGAAGGCCACATGGTCCACGATACGGCGATCAACTACCAATTCCTGTTCGATGAGCTGGAATGGCAGGACGCCAAGGACGGGAGCGCCCTGAACTGGGACTTCACCGGCTGGATCGGCGGCGACATCGACCGACTATGGCTACGGTCCGAAGGCGAACGCACCAATGGCGCATTGGAACATGCGGAAGTGCAGGCCCTGTGGGGTCATTCGATCACACCCTGGTGGGATCTGGTCGGCGGCATCCGGCAGGATTCCAAGCCCGGGCCGTCGCAGACCTGGGCCGCTTTCGGGCTGCAAGGGCTGGCGTTATACAACTTCGAATCGGAGATCACCGGCTTTGTCGGCGACAGCGGCCAAACCGCGTTGCGCCTGAAAGGCGAGTACGACATTCTGATCACCAATCGGTTGATCTTGCAGCCCATGGCGGAGGTCAATTTCTATGGCAAGAACGATGCCGCGCGCGGCGTCGGTTCGGGTCTGGCCAATTCCGAGGTGGGGCTGCGGTTGCGCTATGAGATCCGGCGCGAGTTCGCCCCCTATATCGGAGTGACGTGGAATCGCTCGTACGGGAACACCGCAGACTTTGCGCGAGCCGATGGGGGTAGCCGCAGCGAGACACGGTTCCTGGTCGGCGTACGCATGTGGTTTTGAACAATCTTCCTTGGTCTGGCGAGTTCTTACCGTTGTAGGCCTGTCGCATCGATCTGACTTCGTTTCTATCCACTTCATCCGTAATTATTATGGCAATCATTCGATCGACCTTCAGCGCGGCAGCGCTCATCGCAGGTGTTTTCACTGGAACTCTCGCTCAGGCGCACCCCAAATTGGTATCGTCCGCGCCACAAGCGCAGGCCGAAGGACCCGCCCCCAAGCAGATCGAACTGCGCTTTTCTGAATCGTTGGTGCCTCAGTTCTCCGGCGCCAAGCTGCTCATGACGGCAATGCCGGGCATGGGCGCGCATGCGCCGATGGCCATCGGGTCGCGCGTCTCCGGCAGCGATGACCCCAAGACCATGGTGATCACCCCGACTCAACCTTTGACGGCTGGAACGTACCGCGTGGAATGGCGCGCGGTTTCCTCGGACACCCACCCCGTGACAGGGAACTTCTCCTTCCAGGTGAAGTAGGTCGATGGACGGCGGTCTCAACGCGACAATCCGCTTCGCGTTGTACTTGGATCTCACACTGCTCGCGGGCTTGCCGCTGATCGCGATACTTGCATTTCGCAGGCAGGCCGACCAGGTCGCCACGGCGATCGGATTGCGCGGCCTGCTGATCGCATTGGCGGGCATTGGACTAGTGCTTTCGTTGTGCCATATGGTGATGCTTGCCATGGTCATGAGCGACGTATCCGAGCTCGGCGATCTGGAGAGGCATGTGGTGCTTATGATGCTGACCGAGACCGACGCCGGCGTCGCGTGGGCGGTGCGCATCGCGGCCATGGCACTGGTTGCGCTATCGGCGTTGCTCTCCACACGACAGAACACCGTATCGCTTGGATGGGCAGGAGCCTTGGGGATCGTGTCCCTGGCCACCGTGGCCTGGAGCGGGCACGGGGCGATGGACGAAGGCGCACGCCGGTACGTGCATTTCACGGCCGACATTCTTCACCTGATTGCCGCCGCCGGATGGATCGGCGCGCTGGTGACATTCGCGCTGCTGTTGCGCCCACGACAACTGGCGGGGCTCGGCCAGTTGCGCTTGCTACGCCAGGGGCTGTCGGGTTTTGCGTGGATCGGCACCATCATTGTGCTCGCCCTCGTGGTGACCGGCGTGGTGAATTACTGCCTGATCGCCGGGCTGCAAGTGTCCGGGCTGATCTCCACCCAATACGGACAGCTGCTGCTCACGAAGCTGGGCCTTTTTGCTTTGATGCTGGCACTCGCGGCCACGAATCGGTATCACCTCACGCCCAAGTTGGAGCGCAGCCTAGGGACCGGACTTACCGCCCAGGCGGTGGCGGGACTGCGCAGGAGTCTCGCTTGGGAAACGGGCGCCGCCATCCTCATCTTGGCCGCCGTCGCGTGGCTGGGTACGCTGGACCCGTCCCAACCGGCAGTGATGGCGCCGCCCTAGGCGGCGCGCGTGGTAGGGCGGGGTGGTATGGCGGGTGGTGCTGCGGGCGAGCCGACGCCAACGCCGCCGCCGAGCTTGGACCGGCCGTAGGGCTATGCCGCCATGGCACGGCAGGCCTGGGCGCACCGCTCGCAGGCGCGGGCGCACGCCTGACAGTGCTCCATCGCGTGCTTGCCGCACTCTTGCGCGCAAGCCGCGCAAACGTCGGCGCACAACGCGCAGACGTTTGCCGCGATGTCGCTACCTCTCCCCATCACGCCCGCCCCGCAGCGGCAGACCTCAGCGCAGTCCAGGTCCAAGCGTATGCAGCCCACCATCTCCTGGACGTTCGGTTCCTCTAAGCACGCCGCCGCGCAGGTATCGCACGCGGTGGCGCAGGCATAACATTCTCGGATGCACTGCTCGAATTGGTTCGTGACCATGGTGGCTCTCCTGTCGATACCAGCGCGGGCGTCATGCCAACGCCAAGATGCCGCAGGAGGGCAGCAGGCGCCGTACCGCTATGGGGCATATGAAAGGCCCTGTTTCATTACGGGAATGTCAGGTTCGCAATTGCGGCGCGGATTGCGCACGCGTGGGCTCGCTGGGCGGGGGCGCCGCCTGGGCAGGACGGGCGCGGGAGAGCGTAAAGCCGACGATCGTACGGCCCGCTTCGGACAGCGCAAAGACGCGTCCACCGTGCATTTGCGCTATGGCACGAACGATGGCCAGGCCCAGACCGTGTCCTTCGGCGCGGCGACTGCGTGCGTCGTCTACCCGATAAAAGCGGTCGAAAATCCGGGGCAGCGCCTGCGGCGGTATGGCGTCACCGGCGTTGACGACGCGGATCTCGACTTCGGTCAGTGACTCGATGCAGGCAATCTCCAACGTCGCCCCGGCCGGCGAGGCTTTGATGGCGTTCGCAATCAGATTCGAGAGGGCGCGGCGCAGTAGGCGAGGATTTGCCCGGACGCGCGCGTCGCCCGCCTGGCGCAGCGTCAGCCGTGCTTCTTGCAGTGCCGCGTCATAGTATTCGGCCACATGGTGGATTTCGCCCTGTATGTGGATTTCCTGGAGATCGCGGGCAAGCTCGCCGCCATCGGCGCGCGCCAGGAACAACATGTCGTTGATCAACGCCTTCAGGCCGACCAGCTCCTCCAGATTGGATTCCAAGACCTCGCGCAGTTCGCCATTGGAGCGATCCGTAGCCAGAATGATTTCGGTACCGTTGATGAGGGTGGCCAAAGGGGTCCGAAGCTCGTGCGCCACATCGGCGTTGAAGCCTTCGAGCTGCCGATAGGCTGCTTGCAGGCGATCCAGGGTGCTGTTAAAGGCGACGGACAGCTCGCGCAACTCGCGGTCGATGCCCTGCACAGGCAGCCGCAGATCTAGATGATCGGGTTGGATGCGCGCGGCCTGGTGAGACAGCCGGTGCACGGGGGCCAGGCTGCGGCGCACTGCCCAGGCGGCCAGCAGGGCAGAGGCGCCGACCCAGAAGGCACAGATGGCCAATAGCACCGTGGCAAAACCATAGAGAAATTCCGCGCTCGGCTGAGTATCGATGGCGACTGTTAGTAGCGCGCCCGGCGCGGCCTGTGAGTGCACCGGCACCTGAAGGGCCCGCATCCGCGTTCCGCTCGCAGTCTCCACCAGGACCTCGCGACCCTGTCCCATTCGCAACGCCAGCGGGGGCGCGTCGCCATAGAGGACTCGGCCCTGCGTATCGACGAGCCAGGCCTTCAGATTGTTGTGGCCGACGAGAATGTTATCCAAGGTGCCCTTGAGCGCAGCGAGCTCCTCGGGCGTACTTTGCATGCCGATCAGGTGGTCGATCAGCTCCAGCTTGCCGGCGACTTCGGCCATTTCGCGGCGCTGCACTTCGTACTTCAATGCGAGGAAAAGCGTGTACCCCGCGACGCTGGACACGACTAGCGCGATCGCCGCCAAGAGCAGCGTGAGGCGCACGCGGATAGAGGTGATGGCCGCGGTCTTCATGCATCGTCACGCTTCAAAACATAGCCTTGGCCGCGCACCGTATGCAGCAGCTTCACCTCAAACGGATCGTCCAGCTTGGCGCGCAGCCGCCGGACGGCGACTTCGATGACGTTCGTGTCACTGTCAAAGTGCATGTCCCACACCTGTTCGGCAAGGGTCGCCCGCGAGACTACTTCGCCTTGGCGGCGCAACAGTAGGGAAAGCAGCACGTATTCCTTGGCGGTGAGATCCAGACGGGTGCCGCCGCGATGGGCCTTACGGCGCACCACGTCAAGCTCGAGGTCGGCCAGCTTCAGCAGCGTCGCTTCATGGCTGCGCCCGCGCCGCAGCAAGGCGTGCACGCGGGCCAGCAGCTCTGAGAAGGCGAAGGGCTTGACCAGGTAGTCATCCGCGCCGCCGTCCAATCCTCTGACGCGGTCCTCGACCTTGTCGCGGGCCGTGAGCATCAGCACCGGCGTATTGCCCGCCTGGCGCACCTCGGCCAGAATGCCGAAGCCGTCTAGGCCCGGCAGCATCACGTCCAGGATGATCAGGTCGTGGCCGCCGCCCAGCGCCGCGCGCCGCCCCGACAGGCCGTCGCGTGCGACGGTCACCGCATAGTTCTGCTCGGACAAGCCTTTCTGAAGGTGGTCGGCAAGCTTGTGTTCGTCTTCAATGATGAGTAGCCGCATGATGCGTCGGGCCGGAACAGGGATAATGGTGATTATCCAGCACTCCGACCCATCGCTTTTGCCAAGGGATGGGTGCGGCTTGGCACCACGTACGGGCCCCGATGGCGTCAGGAGTGCCTCGTAAGAGAAGAAGGGAACCTCTCAGCATGCAACCGATATCGGAAACTCATCGTCAAATGCGCCGCGCCTTGCTGGTAGCGCTCGCCGGCGCGCCTGTCTGGGCGGTGGCGGGCAGCGGCGCGCAAATTTCGGTCTGGAAGACACCGACGTGCGGATGCTGCAAGGACTGGGTCAAGCATCTGAAAGACAGCGGATTCGAGGTCGCCGTGCACGATGTGCCGGACACGTCGGCCGTGCGGCAACGCAATGGCATTCCGAACGACTACGCATCGTGCCACTCCGCGCGCATTGACGGCTACGCGCTGGAGGGCCATGTGCCCGCGACCGAGATCCGCCGCTTGCTCCGGGAGCGTCCCGAGGCGGTCGGTTTGGCGGTACCGGGTATGCCGCTGGGCGCGCCCGGCATGGACGGCCCCGACTACGGCGGCCGTCGTTTGCCCTACAACGTCTATCTGATCGAGCGGGCAGGGCGTGCGCGGGTTTACCAGGCCTACGTATAGCGCGTCCAGCTCGCGCCCTCGCGGCACGCATTCCAGTGCGCCCCGTGACCTTGTGGACATCGACTATACGTGTCCGATGCACCCGCAGGTCCGCCAAAAAGACCGGGCAACTGTCCGATCTGCGGCATGGCCCTGGAGCCGGTGATCCCCGCGGAGGAGGCTGACAGCGAAACCTCCGAGCTGCGCGACTTCAACCGCCGGTTCTGGATCGCCTTACTGCCGACCGTCCCAGTCTTTGCGCTGGAGACGGGCGGGCTCTGGGCCGATCTTCATCCTAGGACGGCCAACGGGTTGCACCATGCTCTCTGTATTGCACTTTACATAATATGCATTATGCGGTTGTTGGAGCGTTCTGCCCGAAATGGTCCTGTACATCGCAGCGGTCCGGCGGCCGCCTGATCCCCCAACTGGCCGAGCCTTCGAGCAAAGCTGCGATGGCAACCCGCCGCACCGTGACGGCGACATGAGACTCCGGTTTGGCTCAGGCTTTCGCATTCGGGTCCGCCTGGGTCGAGGGCCGGGTCTTCAACACGCCCCGGATGTTCATCACTGCCAGACCAAGCTGCAGCGCGATCAGCGCATAGGCCTCGTCGTGCCACCCCCACGCTATCCACAGCAGGTTGCTCAGCAGGAAAACCCAAAACCCGGTTTTACGGCGATGCTTCTGCGTGGATGCGACCAGCCAAGCCGCGGCAAGCGATGCCACCATGGCGGGCCATTGCAGCAATTCAATGATTTCCAACCCCATGCTCATAGTCCTCGATCGTCCGGGCATGGATGCCCTTTGCTGAGGCGCTAGGCAAGCGGCGCGCCGGGACGCCTTCCGGCCAACTTCGCCAGGCCGCTGCGGGCGAGGAATCGGCGCCGGTGGCGATTGCCAGCATGATCGCCTGCTCATCGATACCTCCGCGTCGATATGACTGGCGGTATGGCGCGATGCATACACGTCGATCATGAATTCCCGTCTCGCCGCATTGGACGGGTCGCCATGGACGGCCTACAATCGTCGCCATGACTTCACGGCACGCCACGCACGATTTCACGACCGGTACCGGCCCGCGCCAGCGGCCGGGCCTGGCGTGCGCCTGCCCGCCTGGCGTCCACATGACCGGACCGGCCGCGGCTTTTGCCGCACATGCTTGAGCCCGGCGACCCGCAGCACTTTTTCCAGCGCATTCCTCCAGGTCGTCGGGCCCAGCCCGCGCAAAGCCGTGCCGCACCTCCGTGCGGCGCAAGACCTTAGAGGAACATCCCATGCACGCACTGACCCATGAACGGGTGCTGACCGAACTCGACCATGCTCGTCTCGTCGGCCTGTTGGCGCGGCTGACGGCCAGCCGCCATCTGGAAGCAACGCATAGCGCCCATGACTTTTTCGACATGGCGCCTACCCTGCCCGGCCACGCGGTTCCGCCTGATCTCATCACGATGCGTACCCGCATCCGGCTGCGCGACGACAGGGATCAGGAGCACGAGGTGACCCTGGTCTACCCGGCGGAGGCCGATGCGGCGCATGGCTGCATTTCCGTGCTGTCGCCGCTGGGCCTGAGCCTGATCGGCTGCCGCGAGGGCCAGACGGTCCAATGGCAAGGGCCCGACCGGGTGGTGCACCACGGGACCATCGCAAAGGTCGTGTACCAGCCCGAAGCGGCCGGCGACTACGGCGCCTGAGCGGGACAGCGGCAGCCATGAAGGTTTCCGCCGCTGGCTGGTCGTGCCTGGCGACGCCGCTTGCAACACGATGGGCTGTCAACGCCCTACCCGTCGCACGCGCTGGCGAGTTTGCGGTCAAGGCCCTGCCTATCGGGCGCGTCGGGAGGGTGCGCGTCAACGCCCTTCCTATCGCACACGCCCCGGGGTTTCGCGGGATTTCGCCAGCGTTTTCTGCGCGTGCGTGGTCAACACGTCGAGCGCGCGGTCCAGGACCGCCCGCTCCTCCTCGCTGAGAACGGACAGCAGTTCCTCGTTGCGCCGGACGGCGCGCGGAAAGACTTTGCGATAGAGCGCCTTGCCCTGCGAAGTCAGGCTCAGTTGCACGCCGCGGCCGTCGCTCTCGTCGGATTCGCGCTGGAGCAAGCCGCGTTCGATCATGTCCGACACGGTCCGGCTGGCCTGGCTCTTGTCCAGGTTGACCTCGCGTGCCAGGCCTTGCAGAGACATCGGCGCATGGGTCCCGAGCATGCCGACGATGCGCCATTCGCGCGGATCGAGGCCGAAATCGCGTTGGTTGGACTCGGCGGCGAGCCGGCTCCAGGTGCTGGCCAGCATGTTCAAGCGAAAGGAGATGAGCTCCTTGAAGTTTCGCGCACGGGTTTTCCCCGCGTCGGACGACTGGGCTTCAGGCGGCATTTTCGTTCGGGTGACAGGGTCGTTGCTCATGATGTGGCGAGTCTAATGGATCGGCGGCGCCGGACGACTCCGGTCATGCGGGTCGAGCGGGCGCGGTGTATGGAGCGGTACGCAAGGGATTGAGGCCGCTGCGGGCTACGCGTCCCTGCAGCGTTCTGCCCAGCGCCTGTTCGCAGGCTTCAACGGTGGACAGCAACCTGTCCAGGTCGATACCGGTCTTCACGCCCATGTTCTCGAAGAGGTCCACCAGGTCCTCCGTGCATACATTCCCCGTGTGCCCGCCACCGTACCGAACCTTGGCGGGGTGGCCGCCGACGCCGCCGATGGCGCAATCGAAATGCCTCACCCCCGCCTCCAGTGCCGCGACGTAGTTCGCCAGCCCCGTACCGCGGGTGTCGTGAAAGTGGGCGATGGGGACGACGTCCGGGTACTCCGCCATCAGGCGGCGAAACAGCGTGCGTGTCGTGACCGGGGTCGCGGTGCCGGTGGTGTCTCCGAGCGTCACATGGCGTACGCCAGCGTCACGCATCCGGCCCACGTCGTCCATCACGATGGACGGGTCGACCTTCCCTTCGAAGGAACACCCGAACGCCATGGAGATCGTCCCGATCAGGCGAAAGCGGCCGCCCGCGGCGCCGGCCATCTGCCGGATATTGGCCCACTGGTCCGCCCGGCTGCGCGCCAGGTTCTTCATCGAATGCGATTCCGTGGCCGAGACCAGCAGACTGATCTCGTTGGCGCCGAAGCCTGCCTGGGCGTCGGCGACGGCGCGTTCGACCGCGCGCACGTTCGCGCAAGTCGCCTTGTAGAAGACGCCGGGACGGCGCGGCAACCCGCGCAGCATGTCGGTCGCGTCGGCGAATTGCGGCACGACCTTGGGGTTGCTGTATGAGGTCGCCTCCACCCGGGCAAAGCCGATATCCGCGAAGCGTTGCACCAGCGCCGTTTTGGTAGCGGTGGGCAGGAAATCCGGTTCATGCTGCAGGCCGTCGCGGGCGAAGCATTCGCACAGCACGACGGTCCGGCCGTCCTGTTCCAGCGAGGAAACCATGTTCGCGCTATTTCCGTCGTTCATGAGGCCACCGTGTCGCGTTCGATCTTCCACAGCTTGATCGCGTAGTCGCGCAACTTGTTCTTTTGCACCTTGCTGCTGCCGGTCATGCCAATGTTCTCGAAGGTGTCCACCAGCGCGATATAGCGAGGCACCTTGAAGTTGGCGCAACGCGCCTTGCACCAGGCCAGCAGTTCCTCGCAACTGCTCTGCTGTCCCGGCTTCAACAGGATGAAGGCGCCCGCCACCTCGCCCAGCCGGGCATCCGGGACACCAATCACCTGCGCCATCTGCACCGCGGGATGGCCGTGCAGGACCTCCTCCACTTCCGCCGGGGCGACGTTCTCTCCGCCGACACGGAAGATGTCCTTGAGCCTTCCCACCATGCGCATGCGCCCGTCCGCGCGCTGCTCTCCCATGTCGCCGGTACGCAGCCAGCCGTCCGGGGTAAAGGCGCGCCCGGTCGCTTCGGGCAGCTTGTAATAGCCGCGCATGACGTTCCAGCCGCGGACCTGGATCTCGCCCTGGGCCGTCCCGGGCGGGGTGACGGCGCCGGTATCCGGGTCCGCCAGGCGTACCTCGACGCCCGGATGCGGCAGCATGAAGCCGTCGCGGCGCAGTTCGAAGGCGTCCTCGCGGTCGCTCACCAGTACGTTGGGCGATGCCTCGGATTGGCCGTAGGCGTTGCAGACATATGGGACCTGCATGACATCCCGGATTTTCTGCATGACTTCCGGCCCCGCCGCCGCCCAGCCGCCCTTCAGGCAGATACGCCCGGGGTCGAAGTCGGCGTGCCCCATCATCATCAGGAAGATCGTGTCATTGCCGGAAGTAAGCGTGCAGCGCTCGGTTTCCAGGACTTCCAGCGTCTGCTTGACGTCGAATTTCGGCAGGCTCAACAGGCAGCAGCCCGTGACCAGGGTCACCAGCACGGACAAGGTACTGCCCGCGACGTGGTAGAACGGCCGGATGCTGAAGTAGCGGTCCTCGGCGGTCACGCCCAGGCGGCGCGCCACGCAAGCGGCATTGCCCAGCATGTTGTGGTGGGTAAGCATCACACCCTTGGGAAAGGACGTCGTGCCGGACGTGTACTGCATCAGCAGGACGTCCTCCGGTGAGACGGAGTCGGCCAGCCTGTCCAGTTCCTGGTCGGAAACCTCCTTGCCGGCGTCCAGGAAGGCTGCCAGCGTCTGCAATCCTCCGGGCGCACCGCCCTCTCCCACCATGACGGCGCGGCGCAACTGCGGCAGCGCGTCGCCGGGCAAGCCTCGGTCGATGGCCGGTTCGACCTCGCGCAGCAGCCCGGTGAAGTCTATGCCCAGGAAATTGTCGGCATACAGCAGCAGCTTGACATCGGCCTGCTTCAGGCAGAACTGCAGCTCTTCGATTCTGAAGCGTGTGTTCACCGGAACGGTGACCGCGCCGATGGAGGCGCAGGCGAAAAACGCCGCGATCCACAGCCCCGAATTGCCCAGCATCAGGCCTACGTGATCGCCCTTGCCGATGCCCGCCTTGTGCATGGCGGCCGCCAGGCGCCGGCTCTCCTTGCGCATGGCACTCCAGCTCAAGCGTTCCCCGGGCCCGACATAGGCTTCCTGCTGCGGCCGTGCGAGTCCGGTGGCCTTCAGGACCTGCGCGACGGTCGCCGGGATGGGAACCCCATGATCGTCAAGAAGCCGCATCGCCCTTCTCCTTTTTGCCGAAGGTTGAAATCGCCTTCTGCCAATCGCTGTGCCGAAGGTTGCGCTGGATGGCCACCAGTTCGATCGCCATGGCGCCTTCGCGCGTGGTATCCAGCCCCTCGTCGATGCTTTGCTTGGTCAACCGGACCGTCAGCGGATTGGCTGCCGCGATGCGTTCAACCATTTCAGCAATGGCGGCGTCGAATTCCTGCGGCTCGTACACATGGTTGACCAGCCCCAACTGCAGGGCTTCGCGTGCGTCCATGGTTCTACCGGTAAAAAGCAGTTCCTTGGCCATGCGGCGCCCGACGATACGCGGCAACCTCTGGGTCGCGCCGACCGTCCCCCACCCCACCTCCGGGTACTTGAAGGCTGCCTGCGACGTCGCCAGGACGAAATCGCAGGCGGCGGCGATCTCACAACCGGATCCGAACGCCGCACCGTGCACGGCGGCGATCAGGGGCTTGGACAATGCCTCGAGGGCGGCATACGCCGTAAAGCCGTCCACCCTGCGCGCGACCATCTCGGCCGCACTCATGCCCTGCCTTTCCTTCAGGTCCGCGCCGGCGCAAAACGCCACGCCGCGGGCCCGGAGCACGACGACGCGCACGGCTTCGTTCTGCTCCAGCGCCTCGCACGCGGCCGTGATCTCATGACACATGCGCAGGTTCAGCGCGTTGCGGCTATCCGGACGGTTCAGCCAGAGGGTGGAGATCCCTCCTTCAAGTTCGAGTTGCAGTGTTTCGAATACGGGTAGCGTGCTCATTCCCTTCCCTCACTCTTGTAGTTTCATGCCGGTCGCCTTCACAAGCTCGGCGAGCCGCATGCCATCGGCGCGAATGTAATCGGTGGCCTGTTGCTTCTGTTGGGGCATCACGATGGCGTTCTGCGCCGCCAGGATCTTCTTGAATTCCGGTCGCTCCTGTACCGCCTTCAGGGCCTGCGCCAGCTTGTCGACGATGGCGGCGGGCGTTCCGGCAGGGACGGCCAGGCTGTACCAGCTACCTGAGACCATGTCGGGAAGACCGGACTCCGCAAAGGTGGGCACGTTCGGCAGGTCGGGCGAACGTTCCGTGTTGGCATAAGCCAGCGCGCGCAGCTTGCCGGACTTTATAAACGGCAATACGGCGGAAATATTGAGCAGTCCGACCGCAACCGTGCCGGCCACCAGGTCATTCACCGCCGGCGCTGCGCCCTTGTAAGGCACATGGACGAGATCCACATTGGCGTAGTGCTTGAACATCTCCGCCGCGATGTGCGGCGAGCTGCCCATGCCCGCGGACGCGTAATTGAATTTTCCCGGCTGCGACTTGGCCAGGGCGATGAATTCTTTCAGGTTCTGCGCGGGAACCGACGGATAGACGGTGAGGATATTGGGCACATTCGCCACCATGCCCACGAACTCGAAATCCTCGATGCCCTTGTAGGGCACCTTGGTCGCCATCGGCGTCACCGTGTGAGCGGCCGCTGTACCCAACAGCATGGTGTAGCCGTCGGGCGCGGCTTTGGCCACATAGGCAGTGCCTATGCTTGCCCCGCCGCCAGGTTTGTTTTCGACGATCACGGATTGCCCCAGGATCTCTCCCAGTTCCTTGGCGAGCGCACGTCCCAGAAGATCAGCCGGCCCTCCAACCGCATAGGGATTGATCAGTACCAAGGGGTGCGAAGGATAGCTGTCGGCCGCCATGGCCTTGGGCAGCGCCATGCACAGCGCAAAAGCCGGCAGGATCTGGCGAAACAATCTTCGGACCTTGCGGCGAAGCGTCGGGCGAAGCATGTTCATGTGTTGTCTCCTCTCTGGTTATTGGCGCGCGACCCGCGCGATCGTGTGCGTGCCCCGGCGTTCCTGACGCGCGCGTGGCTAGACGGCGCCGGCGCCACGCAGGCGCGCGATCTCGGCATCGGCCAAGCCCAGCTTTTCGCGTAACACTTCATCCGTATGCTCGCCCAGCAGCGGCGGACGGCCCACCTGCGGGTCATCCATGCCATCGAACCGCAATGGCACGCGCAGACCGGGGAAGCGGCCGACCAGCGGATGCTCGAAGTCCACCACCATGCCGCGCGCCGCCACGTGCTCATTGGCAAGCACTTCGTCGACCTGCAGGATGGGGCCTGCGGGGACGCCGGCTGCATCGCAGCGGCGGCACAGCTCATCCCGGTCCAGTCGGCGTATCGCCTGCTGCAAGCCCGCCATGATCTCCTCGCGCCGCGCCAGGCGATCGGCGTTGCGAGCCAGGGCCGGATCGGCGCCCCACGCTTCCAGGCCGAGCAGATTGCACAAGGGGGGCCAGTGCTGGTCGCTACCGGTTATCTGGACCCACTTGCCGTCCGCGCACAGGAAGGCGGCCGACGGGATGCGGCCGGGATGTTCCGTACCCAGGCGCTCGGGGACTTCTCCAAGGGTGAACCAGCGGGCCGCGGCCAGCGACAACAGCCCCACTTGTCCGTCGAACATCGAAAAGTCCACGTGGCAACCGTGGCCGGTTTTCTCACGCCCCGCCAGGGCCGACAGGATGGCGATGCATACCCACAGGCCGGAGCTAAGGTCCGCCACCGGAAGACCGGGCTTCACCGGGCCGCCGCCGCGCTCGCCTGTCAGGCTCATGATGCCGCACATGGCCTGGAATACCGTGTCGTACCCTTTGCGCTTCGCGTAGGGGCCGGTCATGCCGAAGCCGGTGCAACTTACGTGGACGATACGGCTGTTGAGCGCTGACATCGCGGCATAGTCCAGCCCGTACTTCTTCATCGTCCCGACCGGAAAGTTCTCCAGCAGCACATCCGTCTTCGCAGCCAGGCGGCGAACGACATCCTGGCCCTCGGGAGAACGCAGATTGACCGTAATGGATCGCTTGCTGCGATTGAAGGCCATGTAGTAGGCCGATACGTTGCCCGCATCCCCCTGCACCACGGGCTCGAACTCCCGCGTTTCGTCGCCTGCGCCCGGCTGCTCGACCTTGATGACTTCGGCCCCCAGCTCGGCAAGGATCATGGACGCGAACGGGCAGGCCAGCACGCGCGACAGGTCCAGAATGGTGATGCCCTCCAGCGGTCTCATGCCTTGTCCTTGCGAAAGCCCCGCATCATGACGTTCGCGTCGCGGCCGACTTCGAGCGCCTGGGCCAGCCCCAGGTCCGCCGCGCGGTGAAACGCGCGCTTGGTCGTGGCCATGGCGATGGCGCTCCACCCCGCGACCTTGTGCGCCAGATCGAGCGCCGTATCGAGCACGCGCTCGTCCGGCACGACGCGATTGCACAGGCCCCAGGCCTTGGCGGCGTGGCCGTCCAGGGGTTCAGCCAGGGACACCAGTTCGAACGCCTGCTTGCGGCCCACCTGCCGGACCAGGTTCGCCATGACCACTGCCGCGACGATCCCGTGCTTGAGCTCGGGGTACCCGAAGCGCACGGTCTCCGACATGACGCACAAGTCGCAGGCGATGGCCAGGCCGGCACCGCCGCCCAGCGCGTTTCCCCGCACGGCGGAGACCACCGGTTTGTTCATCTGCGAGAACACCAGGTGCAGGCTGGTGGTCAGGTCCGCGCGGGCGCTCACCGCTTGTGGATCCTGCGGCGTCAGCGCGGAGAATTCAGTCGTGTCGGCGCCCGCGCAAAACGACTTGCCGGCGCCCGTCAAGACTACGGCGTTGATGCCGGCGGTCCGATCCGCCTCGCGCAGGCTGTCGAGCAGTTCCTGCGTCAGGCGCGTGTTCAGCGCATTGTGCTTCTCGGGCCGGTTCAGCGTCAGGATGCGGACAGCGCCGCGGTCTTCGATCAGCAGGTGTTCCATGTCGGTTCGCAAAGTCGTCTAAAGAATAGTGAGCGTTCAACGGGCCATCGTCCGCAGCCGGCCGGTGGCTTCATCCAGCTCGCGTACCAGGCGGTCCATTACGGCGGCGGCGGGTTCGATCTGTGAGATCAGGCCAGCGGACTGGCCCAGTTCTACCCTGCCCCACTCGACATCGCCGTCCAGCGCCGCCTGCCTGAGCGTGCTTTTCTTGAACAGGGCCAGGTATTCCTCTTGCGCCAATTGGGCGCGCTCCGCGTCGAAGATCGCGCGAGCAAAGGCGTTGCGCAGGCCGCGTATCGGCAGGTCCCGGCGCCCTACCAGGGCGGTGTCGTGGACATCCGCCGCCAGGACAGCGGCCTTGTAGTTGGCATGCACGGTGGCTTCTTCCGTGAGCAGGAAGCGGGTCCCCAGTTGCACCGCGTCGGCGCCGAGCGCCAGCAGCGCAGCGATGCCCCAGCCGTCGGCCACGCCCCCGCTGGCGATGACCGGAATGGACACTTCCTGCAGGACACGCCGCACCGTCACCAGGGTCGTCACCTCGCTGGCCGGCGGATGGCCCCCGGCCTCGGTGCCCACAACCACCAGCGCATCGACACCGGCATCGGCGGCCTTTCTGGCGTGTTCCAGCGTGGCGACGACCTGTATCCAGGTGGCGCCGATATCGCGGAAGCGCGGCAGGTGCGCTTTCGGGCTTCCCTGCGAGGCGATGACTACGGGCACCCGATGGCCATGCATGGCATCCAGGATCTCGGCGGCGCCAGGGCGGTATAGCGGAATGTTGACGGCGTAGGGCCTGTGGGTGGCATCGGACAGTTCGTCCAGCACGCGCACGAAATCGTCCGGCCGCAACGGGCCCGCGGCAAGTACCCCGAGCCCGCCGGCGTTCGAGACGGCCGCCGGCAGTGCCGCGCTGGACGAGGCCCAGCTCATTCCCGCCTGCACGATGGGATGGTCGATGCCGAGCATCGAGGTGATTCGTGTACGCATGGCGCTGGATGTCAGTCAAAGTAGTTGATAAACTAAACTAATTAGTGGACAAAATCAACTACCTATAAAGACCATGGAGGCGACGAACATGGAAACACCCGCTGCGTCCGCCGATACGGCAATGCCCCTGGCCGGCATACGGGTCGTGGACCTGACCTCGGCCGTGGTCGGCCCCTATTGCACCCAGGTGCTGGCCGACTACGGCGCCGACGTCATCAAGCTGGAGGAGAAGTCGGGCGATGTCATCCGCTGGATTTCCGGTCGATCCAGGACCCCGGGCATGTCGGGGAAGTTCATGCATATGAACCGGAACAAGCGCAGCATTTCACTGGATCTGAAGCAGCCCGCCGGCCGCGAGGCGCTGCTGAAGCTGGTGGATACGGCGGATGTGTTCCTGCACAACATGCGCAACGCGGCGGTGGGCCGCCTGGGCCTGGACGCGGGCACGCTCATGGCGCGCCGCCCCGGCTTGCTGTACTGCGGGATTGTCGGCTTCGGCAGCGACGGCCGATATGCCGGTCGGCCCGCCTATGACTCCATTCTGCAAGGGGGGACCGGGCTGGCGAGCCTGCTGTCCGGCGCTGACGGACAGCCACGCTACGTACCTTATGTGGTGATCGACCGTACCGCCGGGCTGATGGTCACGCATGCGCTTCTTGCCGCGCTATTCGCGCGCGAGCGCGATGGCAGGGGCCGCGTGATCGAGGTCCCCATGTTCGAGAGCTATGCCGGGCTGTTGCTTGGCGAACACCTGTACGGCCACAGCTTCGAGCCGCCGACCGATCGCCTGGGAGATCGCCGCCTGCTGGACGCCAACGCCCGGCCTGTGCGCACACGCGACGGCTATGCCTGCATCACGACCAACACCGATGCGCAGGTACGCAAGTTGTTCACGGCGCTCGGGCGCCCCGATCTGGCGGCCGATGTGCGCTTTGCCACGTCGCTATCGCGGATAGAGCATATCGCCGAATTCTTCGCCGTGCGCGCCGAGCTGCTGGCGCAACGCGATACCGATGAAGTCGTCGAACTGCTGTTGAAGCACGACATTCCGTGCATGCCGTGCCACACGCTGGAGTCGCTTTTGGCCGATCCGCACTTGGGCGACGTGGGCCTGGTGCAACCGGCGCAACATCCGACACAGGGCGAGATACGGCAGATACGCCCGGCCATCCGCATGACAGGCTTCGAGCCTTCCGTGCGCCTGCCGGCGCCCCACATCGGTGAACACACCGTCGCGGTTCTCGCCGAACTTGGCTACACGGCGGAGCGGATCGCGGAACTGTACGGCAGCGCCGCCGCCTACACCGCTCCAGACGCGCCCTCGTACCAATAACATCATACGGAGACGAATCCCGTGATAGATCTTCAGCGCCGCAGGCTTGTCGCCATCGCCGCCCTGGCGGCTGTTCCCACGCTGGTCTCCGGCCAGGCCGCATTTCCCCATCATCCCCCGCGGCTGATCGTCGGCTTTGCGCCTGGCGGGGGCAGCGATTTCATCGCCCGCGCCTTGGCCACCGAGATCGCGGGCCCTTTGGGCCAGCCCCTGATCGTGGAGAACCGTCCGGGCGCAGGCGGCGCCATTGCGGCACGAGCCGCCGCCTCCAGCGTGCCGGACGGCTACACCCTGTTTCTTGGCAGCGCGGCAACGTTCGTCATCAACCCGCTCCTGAAGAGCGACCTGCCCTACGACGCCGAGAAAGACTTTGTTCGAGTGGGAGCGGTGGCGCGTTTCGAATACGTGCTGATGGCACGTCCCGGCTTCCCTTACAAGACGGTGGCCGCGCTGATCGCGCATGCGAAACAGAGGCCTGAAGCGCTGACCATCGGTTCGGCCGGCAACGGGTCGAATACCCATCTGGCCGCCGCGGCCTTCCAGCAGGCCGCGGGCATACGCTTGCGGCACATTCCCTACAAGGGCACCACACCCGCCCTGAACGACCTGGCCGGCGGCAATATCGATCTATTGTTCGACTCCGTGCCTACGGTGCTGAATCTGGTCAAGGCCGGCAAGGTGACCGGACTGGCGACCACCGGCAATGTGCGGGAAGCCCTGCTGCCCGATCTGCCCACCATCATGGAGGCCGGCGTGCCCGGCTTCACCGCGAGCAATTGGTTCGCCGTCTTCGCTCCGGCCCGCACGCCGACGGACGTCGTCACGCGCATCAATGCCGCCATGCGTAAAGCGCTGACGGGCGAGGCACTGAGCGCGCAGTTGACCTCGACCGGCAACGTGCCGCTGCCAGGAAGCCCCCGGGACTTGCAGGAACTGGTGAAAAGCGAACGCGCTTCCTATACAGGCCTTATCAAGTCGTCAGGCATCAGGATCGACTGACAGCGCCGGGCCTGTCCGGTTACACGTAAATGCGCCGGTACTGCATACGTATACAGGGCTCCCCGCCTGCCTGCTTTGCAACCCGCCATCAGGCCCCCTTACCGACGGGAAAACCCTCATAGCCGTCTAGCCACGCCTCGATAAGAATACGGATTCATAGCGCCGGACTGCTTTGTTTCAGGGGCGTGGCCCACGGTCATCCCCTGCAAACCCCGAATTTTCGCGTGTATCCGGCGCATCGTCGCAAGGCAGGAATCCATTGATGATGAATGAAACTGAATTCGAATTCACCGAGCCTGCCATCGACGTGCTGCTCAAGCAGCCCCTGCACGCGCGGCTGCCGCTGGTCGACCATGCGAAGGGCGTCTACATCTACGACGCCATGGGCCGCGACTACCTGGATGGCTCTGGCGGCGCGATGACTGTTTCAATAGGACATGGCGTGCGGGAAGTGCTGGATGCCATGCATGGCCAGGCCGAGAAGGTCTGCTTTACGTATCGGACGCATTTCACCAACGCCCCGGCCGAAACCCTGGCGCAGACGCTGGTCGACCTGGCGCCCGAAGGCATCGAGCATGTGTTCTTCGTCAACAGCGGGTCGGAAGCCACTGAATTGGCTTTGCGTACCGCGCAGCAGTACTGGCGGGATCGGGGACGTCCCGGGAAAACCCATGTGCTGGGGCGGGCGATCAGTTATCACGGCATGACGCTGGGCGCGCTGTCCATGTCGGGCCATAGCGCCCGGCGCGCCGATTATGGCAATCTGCTGCACACGTTCGCGGTGGCCCCGCCGCCCTACCCCTATCGTTTTCCCCTGTCCGGTGCGGACGCGGAAGGCCACGGTGCCATGGTGTGGGACCGGATCATCCGCGAGTACGGGCCCGGGAAGGTGGCCGCCGTCATCGTCGAACCGGTCGTCGGCGCCGCGGGTGGCGCGCTGACGCCGGATATCGGCTACCTGCGCACGCTGCGTGAGATCTGCGACCGGCACGAGGTGCTGCTGATCTCCGACGAGGTCATCACCGGCATGGGCCGCACCGGTACCTGGTTCGGATGCGACCATGACGGCATCGCGCCGGACTTGATCGCCACGGGCAAGGGCATGACCTCCGGCTATACGCCGATGGGCGCCGTGCTCTTTCACCGGCGCATCGTCGAGACTTTCGCCGCCACGGGCAAGACCGTGCCCTTCGGCCATACCTTCAGTGCCAATCCCCTGTCCGCCGCGACATGCCTGGCTGTCGTGGACTACATGCGCAAGCATCGCGTGCTGGACAACGTGGCGGCCCGCGCCAGGCAACTGGAAGCCGGGTTGCGCCGCCTGGCGGCGCGTTTTTCCTGGATGGCCGACGTGCGCGGCCGGGGCCTGCTGTGGGGGTTCGAGTTCGTCACCGATCCTGTGGCCAGAACGCCGCCGGACCCCGCGCTCAATGCCAACACGCTATTTACCGCGCACTGCTTCAAGGCCGGCCTGATTGTCTATACCGCCGGCATCGCACCGTTTAACAACGCCACGCTGATCGCCCCGCCGCTGGTCATTACCGAAGCCGAGATGGAGGACCTGTTGCGGCGCTTGGAACGCGGGCTGACGACTTTCGGCGCCGAGATGGGCTACGCAGACCACCAAGCCGTGCGCTGAGCACGCACTTTCAAGGGGAAACACCATGATCTCTGACAGAAAGCTGGACCGCCGCACCATCCTAAAAGCCGGCGTCGCGGCGCTGGGCTCATCGCTGACCGGCATTTCCTGGGCGCAAGACTCCGACGCGTCGCTGACCATGGGCGTCTTGTCGCAGCAGACCGGCACCTTTGCCTATGCGGGCGACCTCGTCCTGAAGGGCGCGAAGCTGGCGATAGAAGAACGCAATGGCGCGGTACACGGCAAGAAGATCAACCTGGTGGTGCGGGATGACGAAGGCAAGCCCGCCGTGGGCGTACGCCGGCTGACCGAAGCGATCGCCTCCGACAAGCTGCGCTACTTCGTCGGCAATTTTTCCAGCGCCGTCGGCCTGGCGGAGCTGGAAGTCGCCGCCCAGGAGAAAGTCCTTCAGTACGCGGCCGGTGGCTCGGAAGACTTCACCGGGTCGCGCTGCAGTGCCTACACATTCCAATGGTCGGCCCATGCCTATACCGCGCTGCGCGCGACGCTGGAGTATGTCAGCAAGACCCTGCCCGACAAGAAAAAAATCTACACGATTACGGCCGACTACGCCTTCGGCCAATCGTTGCTGCATTACACCCGGGTCGCGGCCAAGGAACTGGGCCTGGAACTGGTGGGCAACGACAACCATCCGTCGGGCGAGCGCCAGTTCACCCAGTATTTCACCAAGGCCTTGTCTACCCGGCCCGACATCATCTGCCTGCTCACGGCAGGCGCCGACGCCGTGACGGCGATCCGGCAATTCAACAGCTTCGGCGTCAAGTCGGTGCAGATCGTCGGTCCGTGGACGCTGGAAGTGGAACAGATGCGGGAACTGTCACCCGCGATGCGCAGCGGCATGATACTCGGCCTGAACTATTACCAGGACATCGACACGCCCGTGAACAAGGCCTTCGTCAAGCGCTATCTCGAGGCCTACAAGAACGTCCCCTCCTATGCCGCGGCCTATGGCTACGACTCCATGCGGACCCTGTTCCTGGCCATGGACAAGGCCAAAAGCGTCGAGGTGAGCGCCGTCATCAAGGCCTTGGAAGGCATGCAGTACGACAGCATTTTCGGACCCACGCATATCGACGCCCGCACGCACCAGACCGTGCGGCCGTACTACGTGGTGGAGTGCAAGGCGCCCGCGGCCATGAAAAACGAATTCGACCTGGCCACCATCGTGGCGCAGGGCGACAAGCCGCAGCCGGCCGAACTCAACCAATGCAAACGCCAGGTGTAACGCCGCACGTTCCGCATCGCTCCAAGGTCTGCGCGCTGACCGGCACATAGGCCGCCGGGCGGCGCTTTCCATTCAAGGCCACCCATGACTTCCTTGCTCGCCGCACAGCTCCTGAACGGGCTCGCGATCGGGATGATCTACGCCCTTACCGCGTTCGGATTGTCCATCATCAAGGGGCTGCTCAATGTCCCGAACTTCGCGCACGGCGCTTTCTATGCGCTGGGCGCCTACGCCTGCTACGCCGCCCTACAGGCAAACATTCCTTTTGCGCTGGCGTTGGCCATCGCTTTTCTCGTACCGGCGCTGGTGGGCGCGCTTGTCGAGAAACTTGGCGTGTCCCGGCTGATGAGCGGTCCCTATCTTTACCAGCTGCTGTTCCTGTTCGGCACCGCGCTGATTCTGGAACAACTGATCATCATCATCTGGGGCACCATGGGCCTGAGCGCCGCCGCGCCCGAATGGCTTGAAGGCGCTTTCGACCTGGGCTTTACGTTCCTGCCCAGATACCTGGTGTTCAACGGCGCGATGGCGGCGCTTACCATCGCGGTCGTCTGGCTGATGATCGAGCGCACCCGGCTGGGCTCGCAGATCCGAGCCGGCATCGACAAGCGCGAGATGGCGCAGTGCCTGGGCATAGACGTATCGCGCCTGATCACCGCCGGCTTCGCCCTCGGCGCCGGCCTGGCCGGCCTGTCGGGCGGATTGGTTTTGCCGCTGCTGGGCGCCAATGCCACCATGGGCTCCGAAATGCTTTCGATCGCGTTCGTGGTGCTTGTCATCGGAGGACTGGGTTCGCTCTACGGCGCGCTGGCTGCCGGCGTACTGGTCGGGGTCATCCAGAGCGTGTCCTCGGTGTTCGTACCGTCCGCGAGCACCGTCCTGATCTACGTGGCCATGGTGGCCACCCTGATGGTCCGGCCGCAGGGCCTGTTTGGGGAACGCTGATGAAACGCACTGCCTCGACGTACCTGGTGTCGGGCGTGGCCATCGCGGTGGCGGTCGCGGCGCCCTTTTGCATGCCGCTCAATATCGCCACCGAGATCCTGATTTACGGCATCTTCGCGCTCGCCACTTACCTGCTCGTCAGCGTGGCCGGGCTGTATTCCTTCGGACAGGCGGCGTTCTTTGGTGTGGGTGGCTATGTGGCCGGCTACGTGTTCATCAACACGGATCTGCCGTTGCTGGCCGGGATCCTCCTGGCCGCCCTCGGCAGCGCCGCGGTGGCGCTGGTGGTGGGCATGATAAGCATCAAGCGCACCGGCATCTATTTCATGATGCTGACCTTTGCGTTCAACCAGATGATCTATTACCTGGCCTATAGCCTGCACAGCGTCACCGGCGGCGAAGACGGCCTTGGCGGAATACGGCGGCCCGACCTGGACATTCCCGGGCTGGGCACGCTGGACCTGTCCAGCCATCTGAATTTCTATATCTTCGCCGCGGTGCTGTTCGTCGCCATATTCGCCGCGCTGTACCAGACGATGAACAGTCCCCTGGGGCTGGTGCTCAACGCCGCCAAGCAGAATGCCCGGCGCACGGCCTCGCTGGGATACTCGGTGTACCGCGCGCAATTGCTGGCCTTCGTGGTGGCGGGCGCGGCGTCCGGCGTGGCGGGTGCCTTGTTCGCCCTGCTTTACCGCATCATGCCTATCGACGCCATCTCCTGGACGAACTCCGGCACCGCGGTTTTCATGGTGATCATCGGTGGCATGTCCTCCATCTTCGGTCCGATCATCGGCGCGGCGCTCTTCATCTGGCTCCAGGGCTTCTTCAGCCTGGTGTGGGCGCGCTGGCCCCTCCTGTTCGGCGTGTTCATCATCCTGGTGGTCCTGTTCCTGAAGGGCGGCGCCATCGAGCTGTTCGAGCGCGTCCGCCGCCTGGGTGGCGCGCGCGTCCAGCAAAGGAGCGCCCCATGAGCGACGCCGTGAACGGGCGGCAGACCGCCCACCCCGCCAAGGCCGCGCCGGCCTATGCCTACGAGGCCCGCAATGTCACCAAGAAGTTCGGGGCCAATGTCGTCATCGAGAACCTTTCGATCGGTTTCGAAGCAGGCATGCTGCACAGCATCCTTGGTCCCAACGGCGCAGGCAAGACCACCTTGTTCAATCTGCTCACGCGCGACCTGCCGGTCAGCGCGGGCGAGATCCTGCTCAAGGGCGATCCGGTGACGCGGCTGAAACCGCACCAGATCGCTCGCCGGGGCGTCGGACGCTCCTACCAGATCTCCAGCGTGTATCTGGAGCTGAGTTTCCTGGAGAACGTATGGCTGGCCGCCTATCGCGCGGCCCATGGCGGGCGTGTCGGCTGGTGGCGCAGGGTCGACCGCTACACGGCGTTGCGCGAGCAGGCCAGCCAGTTGCTGCACGAACTGGGCCTGGGCCAGTACGAACACACGCAGGCCGCGGCCGTCTCCTACGGCGACCAGCGCTTGCTGGAGATCGCCGTGACCCTGGCGACGCGCCCGGAGATCCTGCTGCTGGACGAACCCACCGCGGGCCTGTCGCAACGCGAGACGGAGCGGGTCAAGCGCTTCATCGCCGACATCAAGCCCCGCTACACCATTGTCATGATCGAGCACAAGATGAATGTCGTCATGGAGATTTCCGACCGCATCCACGTGATGAACCGGGGCGCCCTGATCGCCGCCGGCACGGCCGCCGAGATCGGCGCGAACCAGGCGGTGCACGCCGCCTACTTCGGACTGTGAACATGTTGCTCAACGTCGATTCCATCAATACCTATTACGGCCCCAGCCAGGCGATCCACGACGTCTCTTTCGGCGTCGGCAACCGGGAAGTAGTCGCGCTCCTGGGCCGCAATGGCGCCGGCAAGAGTACGACGCTGCGTTCCATCATGGGGTTGAACAGCCCGGCAAGCGGCACCATCGTCTTCGACGGCAAGGACATCTCCCGATCGAGTCCGCAGGCGATCTCGCGGCTGGGTATCACGCTGGTGCCGGAGACGCGCGATCCTTTCGTACTTTTGACGGTGAAGGAGAACATCATGCTGGGCTACCGTCCCAGCTCGCCCTATACCCTGGACCGCCTGATGGACCTGTTCCCCATGCTGAAGGAGCTGCTCAGGAAAAAGGGCGGCGAACTGTCGGGGGGACAGCAGCAGATGATGGTGATGGCGCGCGGCCTGGCCATGGGGCCTCGCCTGCTGCTGCTGGACGAGCCTTCGCAGGGCCTCGCGCCCATCATGGTCAAGGCGGTCGCCAGTGTGCTCAAGGCGTTGAAGGGAGACGACCTGACGATCCTGTTGGTCGAGCAGAACCTGAACATGGCCCTGGACATCGCGGACCGCGTGGTCGTGCTGGAGAACGGCGCCGTGGCGGATACCTTCGGGTGCGCCGAAGCACGCGGGAATCCCGCCCGTCTTGAACAATACCTCGCGGTGCACTGACATCGCCGACGCCAACGCCCGGACCGAGCCCTGACCATGACCGCCTCCCCGCCCTCTCCTCCCATCGTCGGCTACGTCACGCCACTGAGCGCCCGCCCCGGCGAGCGGCTGTCCTTCCGCATCAGTTCGACAGGCGACAGGCCTTTCACCGCGCGGGTGCTGCGCATCCACTGCGCCGATCCCAATCCGGAGGGGCCGGGCATGAAACTCGAACCCGTGGAGGTGGCGCTGGAGGCGCGTTATGCCGGCCGCGAACAGCCCGTTTACCCGGGATCCTGCGCGCTGGCGACGCTGCCGGACGGACAGGCGGGCTACCTGGCGCTGAGTCTGCGGGTCAAGCCAACGCTGGTACGCGACAACTGCCGGCAAGTCATTGCCAGCCTGCAGGACGACGAAGGCGCGCAAGGCGTCGCATTGGTCGTGGAGAACGAAGAGCTGTGCGTCCTGCTCCTGGGCGGCAAGGGTGCGCCGACGCGGACGCTATCCACCGGCCTGCGCCTGGCCCAGCATCGATGGCAGGCGCTGCATGCCGGCGTGGACCTCCATAACGGCTGCGTCGATGTGTCGGTGGGTCCCGTGCAAACCGGCACGCCCGGCGCCGGGCCAGCCCTTGCCGCCCGGGCCGCAAGGGTACACGCCGGCTGCGCCCTGCCCTGGCCCACCCGGTTGTGCATGGGTGCAATGTGGGCGGGGCATCCGGCGTCGGGGTTCAACGGACTGGTCGAGGCGCCCGCGTTGTACGCCGATACGGCAGCGCCGCGGGACGGCGACTCCAGGCGGCAGGCCACGGAGCGCCTGCTCGCCGCCTGGGACCTCTCCGCGGCGATGCAGGCGCAGCGCATTCCCGGCACCCGGCCCGCCATGCCCTGCCTGGACCTGGTCAACATGCCGGGACGAGCTGCGCGCGGTTCCAACTGGACGGGCCTGAACCAGGATTGGAAGCAGGCGCCTGGCGAATACGCCGCGCTTTATTTCCATGCCGATGCCCTGGCCGACTGCGGTTGGCAGGAGGCATTGAGCCTGCAGATTCCCGCCGGCCTGAAATCCGGCGTCTATGGCCTGGAAGTGGACAACGGGGATGGGAAGGACACTATCCCTTTCTATGTGACGCCGTCCGCCGGCGGCCCAAGGGCGCGCGTCCTGTTCCTGGCGCCGACGCTCACCTACCAGGCCTACGCGAACCACGCGCGTGGCAATTACGCGGGCGAACTGGAAGCACGCATCCGCGCATGGGGCGCCTACCCCCACAACCCCGACGTGGTGACGCGGTTCGGCGCATCGACCTACAACCGCCACAAGGATGCGGCCGGCATCAGCCTATCGTCGCGCCTGCGGCCGATGCTCACCATGCGCCCCGGCTACCTCACCTTTCCCGATCCCAAGGGCTCGGGACTGCGCCACTTTCCGGCCGATTCGCACCTGACCGATTGGCTGCGCGAGAAAGGCCACGACTACGACGTCATTACCGACGAGGACCTGGACGACCAGGGGGTCGATGCGCTCAAGCCGTATGACGTGGTATTGACCGGCTCCCATCCCGAATACCACACGCGCCGCATGATCGAAGCGCTCATCGCCTACCGCGAATCCGGAGGCTACCTGATGTACCTGGGCGCCAATGGCTTCTACTGGAAGATTGCCCGCCCGGCATCCGCCCCCCACATGCTGGAGATCCGCCGTGCCGAGGGCGGGATACGGGCGTGGGCCAGCGACCCGGGCGAGTACTATCACCAGCTCGACGGCGGCTACGGCGGCATGTGGCGGCGGAATGGCATTGCGCCGCAGGTCACCGGCGGCGTGGGGTTTGCCGTTCAGGGCGCCTTCGAAGGCGTGGGCTATCATCGCACGCCGGAATCCCATGACCCGGACGTAGCGTGGCTGTTCAAAGGAATCGAGGGAGAGAGCTTCGGCGACTATGGATTGTCCGGCGGCGGCGCGGCCGGCTTCGAGCTCGACCAGGTCGTGCCCGAGCTGGGTTCGCCCGGCTATCTGAAGGTGGTCGCCATCTCGGATGGCCACGGCCCGACATTCAGGACCGTGCCCGAGGAAATCCTGACATGGACCATCGCCGCGTCGCTGCCCCGCAAGTACGAAGGCGTGCGGGCCCACATGGCCGTTGGCCTGGACGAGCCGGGCGGCGGCCTTTTCGCCGTGGGATCCATCACCTTCCTGGGCAGCCTGGCGCATAACCACTACGATAACGATGTGTCCCGTATTGTCGAAAATTGCCTTACTCATTTCCTGGCGGCGGCCGCGCTACGGCGCGGGCGCTGACCCTATGCAAACACAACGGTGAAAAAGAAAGCTCCCACACAGAAAGACGTCGCGCGGTTCGCCGGCGTCTCGCAAGCGGCGGTTTCGCGCTTCGTTTCCGGCAAGGGCGCCGTCTCCGACGAAGTACGAGAAAAGATCCTGAAGGTCATCGATCTGGTCGACTACCGTCCCGATCCCGTGGCGCGCGGCTTGAGCAGCGGCAAGTTCAACATCATCGCCATCGTCATGGCGAACATTACCAATCCTTGGTATCCGGTCGTGCTGGAACTCATCACGCGCGAATTGCACCGCGTGGGCCTGCAGGCCTTGCTGTTCAACGCCACCCCGCCGCAAACGGTGGATGACCTCATGCCCCTGGTCCTGCAATATCGGGTACGCGGCGTCATCATCACGACGGCTTCCTTGCACTCGTCCGGCGCCGATTTGTGCGTGAAGCAAGGCGTGCCGGTCGTCATGTTCAACCGCTACTCGCAAGTCGGCAACGGCCATTCGGTATCCACGGACAACAGGGGCGGCGGGCGGCTCGCCGCCGACGTGCTGTTCCGCTCGGGCAGCAGGCAGCTTGGCTTCCTGGGTGGCATGCCGACGGTATCGACCAATCGCGACCGTCTGGCCGGTTTCATGGAGCGAGTCGCAGAGCTGGGCTTGCCATCGGCCCCCTCGCTGGAGAAGGAATTCACCTACGCCTGGGGGTATGAAGCCACGCAGACGATCATGGCGCGCCATCCCGGGCTGGACGGCTTGTTCTGCGCGGACGATGAGATCGCCTCGGGCGCCATCGATGCGCTGCGCCATGCATTGGGAAAGCGGGTGCCGGAAGACGTGCGCGTATTCGGCTTCGACGACCACCCCGTCGCCTCCAACGCTGCCTATGACATGACCACCATACGCCAGCCCGTGGAGGACATGATCGCGGAGGCGTTTGCCCTGCTGCTGGGCGACAGCACCAGGTACGAACACCGGCTGCTGCCAGGGCAACTGATCTACCGGAAGTCGACGCCACCCGCCTAGGCGGCAGGCGCCATCCGGTGCGGTGCCCTAGCGCGCGGGGCCGAGCGCCAGCACATTCAGCACGGAATCCAGGCCGAGATGGTCGATCACCATATCCAGCATGGGCCGCAGGATGGGCTTGGGGCGGAAACCCACGGACAAGCCGGCCAAGGCCATCATGTTGCGGTCGTTGGAACCGTCGCCCACCACGATCGCGTCCGAAGTCGGAATGCCGATCTCCGCGCATAGCCGCGTCAAGTGCTGCGCCTTGACATGCGCATTGATAAGCGTCCCCTCCAGTTCCCCGGTAAGGCATCCACCGCTGACGGCCAGGTGATTGGAATAGTGCGCGTCCACGCCCAGCTCTTCCCGTACGCGGCCGGTGAAGTAATCGAATCCGCCCGATACGATCGCCGTCTTGAGACCTGCCTGGCGCGCGGCCGCGACCAGGGTACGGGCGCCGGGAGAAAAGCGTACCCGCTCTTCATACAGGCGGGGGAAGTCGCGCACCGGCAAGCCCGCCAGCAGGCGGGTTCGCATGCGCAGGCTGGTGTCGTAGTCCACCTTGCCGGACTGCATGGCTTGCTCCGTCAGCGCGGCAACCTCCTGCTTTTTCCCGACCAGATCGGCCAGTTCGTCGATGCACTCGATATTGATGAGGGTCGAGTCCATATCGAAGACGATCAGCTTGAAGTCCGACAATGGCCGCACCTGCCGCAAGACCGCGCTGTCCAATCCCGCTTCCTGGCAGAGGGCGTGCAGCACATCACGGGGTTTGTCCGACCCCGGAGGCAGGGTGAAGGCCGCGATACCGGCGTCGCCGCACGAGACATGCGTGGCCTGCAGGCTTTGGGCGAGGCGCTCGACCACCGGAGCGGCAAGCGAAGTGGCACTTTGGACGACGACTTGCATGATGAAGGCGGTCGGGGACGAAGTACAAAACTATACGGGGATTCGCTGCGCGCCGATATGGCCGGGACGTAGCTGCGGCCGGGACGCCCTGCCGTCGCAGTGACCGCGCGGGGCTTAACTATTCGCGAATGGTGCCGTAATAGCAGGAACAGCGGAATGGCTCGTCCTTCCCCGCGCCTGTTTCAATCCGGTACCCGAGACCATGCACAGCCTGCCTCCCTTGAGCGCCGCCTCGGCCGAGCGTTTGTCCCTCCCCGCGCCGGCCATTGCCAATCCCGAGCCCGCCGGCACGCCCTCGGGCGGTGGCATTGCCGCGACGCCGTCCACGAACGTGACGCTCACGGACGCGGAATCCGCCAGGCTGAGCCAGACTTATACGGCGGACGGCACACTGGCGCCCTCGACGCCCGTCTGGGAGCACGACGGCACCGATACCCTCAGCGGGCCGATGTCGGTCAACTTTCATTCGAGCACGCTGGCCGGCCGTTTCAACGGCCTGGGGGCGGCGTTGCTCGATCGATTCGCCGTGGACGGCGGCGACTATTCGCAATCCCTTATGCTGCGCCCGCCGGGCTCGGGCAGCGGATCGGACGGCGCTTCAGTCTCGCAGTCCGACCGCATCCGGCAGACGCTGCTGCACACCGTGGCGGACAACCAGATCACGTTGGACATCCAGACTGTTGGCGGCGCGACGGTGCGTGTGTCCCTGAGCAGCCAGGGGGGCGCCCTGGGCGTCCAGATCACGACAAGCAACGGTACGCTTTCCGGCGCCGAGCGCGATGCGGTGGCCGGCCTGGCCGACGCCTTCCAGGACGCCATCGACGGCCTGGCCAGCGTGCCGCCGCGGCTGGCGCTGGAAGGCCTGACGCAGTTCGATTCGACCGTACTGTCTTCCGTGAATCTTCAATCCAGCTTCAAGCTGTCGGATGGAAGCGTCCAGACCCTGGACTTCCAGGCGGACGCCGCGCACCGCAGCGTGGCCTACACCGGCGCCGCCGGCACGGTGAACGTCGAGGTCGACCTATCCAACCCCGCGCTGATCGGCAGCGCGGACCAGCAATCGCGCGCGCTGGCGGCGTATATGCGGCAGTTTGACCAGGCCCAGAGCCGTGGCCAGGGCGACGCGGAATTGATGACGATGTTCAAGGACGCCTTCGGCGCCCTGAACAGCCACTATGGTGCGAATGCCGCGCCCCCCGCCGCCGGTTCGTATAACCCCGTCGCGCTGACCGACACGGACCACGCCATGCTCAGCGGCCTTGCCGACTTCAGCGCCTCGGTCCGGGCGAGCGACCGGCCCTCGCCCAATCCGATGCGGGACGATGAGAAGGACACGTTTTCGTACCAGGTATCGCAGCAGACGAACACCCAGGGGCGCACCGCGGCCGATCGCGCCATCGAGCAGTCCCAGCAATCGCACCTGACCGCCAGCTACCACACTGCCCTGTATCCGGATACTCCGCTGAACCTGACCGGGGACAAGTACTCCCAGAACTATTACTACACCCAGATCGACGACACCGCGAGCAGCGTGGCCAACATTGCCTACAAGGATGGCGCGCTCGTGAAGGCGTCTGTCACGCAATCGATCGCGCAGTCCACGAACGTCAAGAAGTACGTGGTGGGAGAACTGCAGCAAGACCTGAACACGCCTTCGTCGGTATCTCGCACATGGGAACTGGCGGACCTGTTGCACGCCGCCCGCCCGAAGGAGGACGGCTCCGCCACGGACGCGGACTGGGCCAACTGGCGCAATACGCTGTCGACCATCAACGACCTCGTCGTGCTGAACGCCGATCCGACGCAGTTGCGCAATACGCGGATCACGGGTGCGAAGGCGCAGGATTCCGCGTGACCGTCGCGCGGCAGGCGCTGAAGTAGCGACCATCGTCGCATCGCGACCGAGCCGGTCGCTTAGGGGTAAACCGCCCCACCCTCGGCCTTGTACGGGGCCACGGTCCCTTCGCCGCGCGCCGCAGCGTGCCAGCGCGGCCGCCTTCCCAGGGGCGCGTGTTGCGACCGCCAAGGTGGCCGAGGGATGCGTCACCCTATTACCCGGCACTTACGCAACCTGTAGACTTCACGCATCCATCCACCGGTCGCCCGTCTGCATCCGGCGCGGACGGGATATACCCCCGGGCCGGCGTGACGCCGCACGGCGGTTCGCGCGTTTCCAGCCATAAATGCACACCGACCTCAAATCGCTCCGTTACTTCGCCACGCTCGCCGACACCCTCAGCTTCACCGTGGCCGCGAACAAGCTGGGCATGACGCAGCCTGCCTTGAGCATCGCCATGCAGCGCCTGGAGGAACGCGTCGGGGTGGAACTGCTCCGCCGCACCAGCCGCCACGTCATCCTTACTCCAGCCGGAGAGGCTTATGCGAGGGGCGCCAGGGAGATCCTGGCCTTGGTGGACCAGGTCGAGAGAACGACCGCAGAGGTCGCGTCGGGCCAGGAGGGATTGTGCAGGATCGGGTTCGTGCAATCTGCCTCGTTCGACGTCGTGCCCCCTATTCTGAGGTCGGTCCAGGACCTTGCCCCACGCGTCAGGCTGCAACTGTCCGAGGTCACCTCCATCGACCAGCTCCGGCAATTGATCGACGGGCAACTGGATATCGGCCTGGTTCGACAGGCGGTTCACAGCTTCGCGGATCTGTCATTGACGCTGGTGCACGAGCAGCGCATGGTAGCGGCGCTGCCGGCTACGCATAAACTGGCGGCGAACAGCAGCTTGCAGCTGTCCGCGCTGCGCAGCGAGGTTTTCCTTATGGTCCCGGACCAGCGGTCTCCAGCGCTCAACGCCCGGGTCCGCGCGGCATGCGAAGCCGCGGGGTACCGGCCGCGCGCCTCACTGGAGGCGGTGGAGATGGCGACGATACTGTCATTCGTCGGCGAAGGGCTGGGCGTCGCATTGCTTCCCGCGAATTGCCGTCGGTTCGCGGATCGCACCGTCTCGCTGATCGACCTGGAAGACGCCAACGACCATTTGAATTTGCCGCTGTATCTGGCGCACCGCAAGGTAGAACGCGATTTGACGGTACGGCGCATCATCGATATCGCGCTCCGCAGCCTTTCCAAGCTGTACCCCCGTCAGTCCGCTTCCCTTCCCTAGCCTGGCGCGTCAGACCGCCCAGACGGCGGCGTCCGGCGATAAAGTCGCGCCGTCGATCGGCAAGGCTGGGGTGATGTCCGATTCCAGCAACAGCGGACCGTCAAGATGAACGAAGTCGGCGCATTGGGCAAGCACGATGCCCGGCGCCATGGACAGCGACGATCCCACCATGCAGCCCACCATTATCCCCAGGCCCGCCTCGCGCGCGCCGCGCGCGACCCGCAGCGCCTCCGTGAGCCCGCCGGACTTGTCGAGCTTGATATTGGCGATCGAGTACTTTCCAAGAATGGCGGGTATGGAGTTCGCATCCCGGCAGGATTCGTCCGCAGCCAAGGGGACGGGACTTTTGAAGGTACTCAGGAAGTCGTCCGCGCCGGCAGGCAGTGGCTGCTCCAGTAGTTCCAGGCCGAGTGACGCAAACAGGGGCAGGTAACGCTCCAGGTGCTCCGGCGCCCAGGATTCGTTCGCGTCGGCGATCAAGCGCGCCGACGGCGCGCTTGATCGCACCGCCAACACTCTTTCGTCATCGCCCTCGCCGCCCAGTTTGAGCTTCAGCATCGGCATATGGCGATGCGCGTAGGCGTGAACCGCCATCGTCGCAGGGCTGTCCAGGCTGATGGTGAACGCTGTCTGCACCGGGGCGAGCGGCCCCGGCAACCCCGCATAGGCGCTGACCGATACCCCGCTCATCCGGCTCCGTAGGTCCCATAAGGCGCAGTCCACCGCATTGCGGGCGGCTCCGGCCGGCAGCACCGACTGCAACCGGTCGACATCCATTCCATCGCGGATCATTGGCGCGATGGCTTCGATCTGCGCGATGACGCTCGCCACGCTTTCGCCGTAATGCCCGTAGGGGATGCATTCTCCGCGGCCGGTGTAGCCGTCCTCGGTGATGCGGAGGATGACCGCATCGGCCTGGGTCTTGGAACCTCGGCTGATACGGAACACGCCGCGTATCGGGTAGGTGCAATGCTGGACGTGCAGAGATCGAAGCGGCATGGTCTGGAGTGGCGGGGCGCGGCGCAAGCCGGTACGGCCGCAGTATGGTTTACGGGCGCGTCCATTGGAGCACGAAGGTCCATAAATGAAGTAAATGCAGCCATATGCATTGCGCATGGATTCCCTCTCTACACTTTCCGTCACGTCAATCAACGGGAAGGAGACGCGGCAATGACGCAACGCAGTATCGAGACGGTCGGTCTCGGCTTCCACTGGGAAGATCTCCCGGTCGGCAGGGAATTCCAGACGGTGGGCCGCACCGTATTCGAAGCGGATATCGCCAACTTCATCGGCTGCACCGGCCAGCAGGAAGTGCTCTTCAACAACCTTGAATTCCTGGCCAGGGAATCGGCGATCCAGGGTCGGGTCGCGCCCGGCGCCCTGGTCTTCAGCTTCGCCGAGGGGCTGCTGGTGCAATCGACCATGCAGGGAACCGGCTTCGCTTTCCTGCACATGGAGCTCGATATCAAGGGCCCGGTGCTCACTGGCGACACCATCCATGTGGAGTGCCAGGTGCTGGAGTGCCGGCCGAGCAAGAGCCGACCGGGATTCGGCCTTGTCCGCACCCGCAACAACATCGTGAACCAGCGGGGGGAAATCGTCCAGGTGTACACGCCGCTGCGCCTTGTCAAGGGACGAGGGAGCGCAGCATGATGCCGCAGCAAGCCGATGACCCCTTCGAGTCCGGAAAGCCGCCGACCGGTCCCCTGGCGGGGATCCGCGTCGTCGACCTGACGATCAATGTACTGGGACCGGTCTGCACCCAGATCCTGGGCGACATGGGTGCAGACGTCATCAAGGTGGAAACCCCGGAGGGCGACCAGAACCGGCACAATGGCCCCGCGCGCAATGCCGGCATGTCCGCGTTCTACTTGATCATGAATCGCAACAAGCGCAGCGTGGCGCTCAACTTGAAGACGCCCGCCGGATTGGAAGCGCTCATGCGCTTGATCGACACGGCGGATGTTTTCATACACAGCATGCGGCCCAGCGCCGCCGAACGGCTGGGCGTCAGCTACGAAAAGGTCGCTGCCCGCAAACCGTCCATCGTCTATGCGTCTGCCCCCGGCTTTCGAGGCGATGGCCCCAGGCGGGACGCCCCCGCGTTCGACGACATCATCCAGGGCGCGTGCGGCCTGGCAGACCTGAACCGCGACAAGGACGGCCAGCCCCGCTACTTTCCCACCGTGATCGCGGACAAGTTCTGCGGCTATGTCCTGGCGTCATCCGTCGGCATGGCCTTGTTCCACCGCGAGCGTAACGGCGTCGGGCAGAAAGTCGAAGTACCGATGTACGAGACCATGTTGCAGTTCTGCCTGTTCGAGCATCTGTGGGAAGGCGCATTCGGCCAGACGGACGCGAAAGTCGGCTATAGCCGGATGCTGTCGCCTCATCGCCGTCCGTACCGTACCAGCGACGGATACATCTGCGTGCTGGCGATCAACGATATCCAGTGGCAGCGCCTGCTGGGCGCCGTCGGGCTTGCGCACCTTGCCGACGATCCGCGCTTCGCGGACATGGCGTCACGCATGAAGCATATCGATCAGCTTTATGCGGCCCTGGCGGATCAGCTGCTTACGAGGACTACGGACGACTGGATTGCGATCTTCCAGGAGAGAGATGTGACCAGCGGGCCGGTCAGGAGCCTTACGGAGCTGATGAGCGACGACTATCTGGCAGCAACCGGTTTCTTCAAGCGGTACGTTCATCCCAGCGAGGGTGAACTGGTCATGACGTCCAATCCGATCGGATTTTCGGCGTCGCCGCCCAACTACCGCTTCCCGCCTCCGAGATCCGGCGAGCATACGTTCGATGTACTGCGCAGTGTCGGATACAGCGAAGAAGAAGCCGCACGGATGGCTACGCCTTGATCCACATGCAATGGCCGCCGGCCTTATGCCGGGGGCGCTCTAAAACTATTACCAGGAGACTTCGACAGTGAGGAATGCATACTCAATATTGGCACTCGTGGCGGCAGCAGTCGCGTGGACGCCGACCTATGGTGCGGACCCATCCTATCCGGACCGCCCGATCAAATTCGTGGTTCCATTCACGGCCGGCAGCAGCACCGACCTTATCGCCCGCGCGGTCGGAAGCAGCATTACGCAGGAGACCGGTCAGGCAGTCGTGGTCGAAAACCGACCTGGCGCCAACGGTTTCATCGGCGCCACCGCAGTGGCGCGCGCCCCGGCCGATGGATACACGGTATTCATCACGACGAACACCACGCATGCCGCCAATCAATCCTTGTTCAAGCAACTGCCCTACGACCCGGTCAAGGACTTCACCCCGCTGAGCGGCCTGGCGAAAGGAAGCCTCGTCATGGTGGTGAATCCCAACCTCGCTACCAAGGATGTCGCCGGCGTCATCGCGGCCGCCAAGACGGATCCCGGCAAGCTTTCCTATGCCTACGGGACCTCGTCCAGCCAGATCGCGTCTGAAATGCTGAAGAGCATGACCGGAATCCAGATAACGCCCATTCCCTACAAGAGCAATCCACCGGCGCTGCAGGACTTGATGGGAGGGGAAGTGCAAACCATGATGGCCGATATACCGACCGCCCTGCCGCTTATCAAGGCGGACAAGCTGCGTGCGTTGGCGGTTTCGAGCAAGACGCGCTCCAGCTTGCTGCCGGACGTGCCCACGCTGGATGAAGCAGGAGTAAAGGGCTATGAGCTGACTTATTGGTTCGCTGCCTACGCGCCCGCCAACCTGGCGCCCGCCATCCAGAACCGGCTGAATGCGTTGATCGTCAGCGCCTTGCGCAAGGAATCGGTACTGAAGACCCTGGAATCGGCCGGCCTCGATCCGTTCCCGACCACCCCGGCGGACCTGGCGCATTTCCAGGCATCCGAAACAGAGAAATGGGCGGCCATCATCAAGGCCGCAGGGATAGAACGCCAGTAAGCCGTGCCGCCGCGAGCATGGAACGCGTGGCGACCGTACTGCTCTGCCGCATGTGGGACCTGTGCGGAGCGGGTTCCCGCACCGCGTTCAATGTTCATCGCCACACATACATACCGATTCGATATGAACGTACTCAAAACTCTTCCGATCGAGACGCCTGGCGCGGGCCTTTCGTGCCTGGAGGGCGTCCGGGTGATCGATTTCACCACGTCCGTGGCAGGCCCCTACGGCACGCTGCTGCTTGCGGATCTGGGGGCGGAAGTCATCAAGGTGGAGCGGCGCCAGGGCGGCGACGACACGCGCAGCTGGGGGCCTCCATTTCTTGCGGGCGAGTCCTTATGGTTCATCAGCATGAACCGCAACAAGCAAAGCATCGCGATGGACCTCACGCAGCCCGAAGGCCGGAGCCTGGCCCACGAATTGATCGGGCACGCCGATGTCGTGGTGCTCAATACGGGCAGGCGCATCCAGGAGAAGCTTGGCCTGGACTACGCCACCCTGAAAGCCTTTAACCCGGGCTTGATACATGTGTCCGTGACCGGGTTCGGCCTGGAGGGCCCGCGAGCCGACCTACCGTGCTACGACCTGATCGCGGAAGGCTACTCCGGCGTCATGCACCTGACCGGCGAAGCGGACCGACCCCCGCAGAAAGTCGGTACGCCGGCCGCCGACTTGCTGTCCGGCCAGGATGTGGCCATGGCCACGCTTGCCGCGTTGCTGGAACGCACGCGCACAGGGTTGGGCAAGCAGATCGACGTGTCCATGGTCGCCACCATGGCGCGCTTCATGGCGCCCCGCATCGTGTCCTACCTGGGCTCGGACGAGGCACCCATCCGCTCGGGCGGAACCGATTCGGTGATCGCCATCTATCAAGTGTTCGACACCGCCGACTTCCCTATCACCCTCGGCCTGGGCAACGATGCGATCTGGCAGCGGTTCTGGACGGCGGTAGGCCATCCCGGGTACGGAGAACAGCCCGGCCTGGAAACCAATGCGAAGCGGCGGGAGGCCCGGCACGCCATCGTCCAGACCATCGCGGGGATTCTGGCCGCGCAACCACGCCAGCATTGGCTGGCGCTCTTCGGCAAGCACAGGATTCCCGCCGGCCCCATCAACAGCATCGACCAACTGTCCCAGGACGAGGCGCTGCGAGACAGCGGCATGTTTTTCGCCGCCGAGGGTCCGGCCGGCCTGGTGCCTCAGGTCGGCCTGGGCATCCAGTTCGATGGCGCCAGCGCCGTGCTGCGTACACCGCCGCCGACGCTCGGCCAGGACACGGAGCGAATCCTCAAGGACGTGCTGGCCAAGTCGCCCGGGGACATCGCGGATCTGATCAGCGCTGAAGCCCTGTAGACAAGAGACACCATGCCATACAAGGAAATTCCGGCGGGGCGCCGCCAACGCCACCCACGGCAGATGCAGGTCCACATCAACCAGCCCGGCCAGACGGGAGCCCACGCATGTCCGTCAAACTGACCTTCGATGGGCCATGCGCGCTCGTCACACTGGACCGGCCGGATGCGCATAACGCCCTGCAGTTCTCCATGCTGGAAGCCCTGTCCCGTGCGCTGGACAAGGTAGCGGCCTCCGGCGCCCGTGCGGTCATCGTGACCGGCGCGGGTCCCAAGTCGTTCTGTGCCGGCGCCGACATCAAGGAGTTGATGGATCGCGGCCTGATGGAACAGCGCGACGGCGCGAAGCTGGGACAGCACACCTTCGACAAACTGGCGAAGCTGCCAATTCCGTCCGTGGCGGTGATCCATGGATATGCGTTCGGGGGAGGACTTGAACTGGCCATGGCCTGCACTTTCCGTATCGCCACAGCGCAAGCTCGCATGGGTCTGCCCGAGATCAAACTTGGCCTTATACCGGGCTATGGCGGCACGCAGCGCCTGCCCCGCCTGGTTGGAGAAGCGCGAGCGCTTGAAATGGTGATGTCCGGACGTACGCTCGACGCGGTGGAAGCGGAGCGCTGGGGCCTGGTCAACCGCATCGTGGCCGACGGCGAGCCGGTTGAACTGGGCCGGGCTTTCATGTCCGAGTTCGTAGGATATAGCCTGCGCGCCTTGGGCTTCGCGCGCGAAGCGGTGGTGCGCGGCATGGAGACGGCCGGCCAGGCCGGCTTGGATATCGAGGCCGATCTCTCGACTCTGGCATACCAGACGCACGATGCGGCAGAGGGCATGCTGGCCTTCATCGGGAAACGCACGCCGGCGTTCACGGATACGTAGGCCCATGGGATCGGTCAGTGCAGCGTCGCTCGATCACCCGGAATTTCTTGAAGGAAGAAAGGACGTCATGACAACCATTCGAACCGTAGGTGTCGCGGGCGCAGGCACCATGGGCGCGGGAATCGCCATCGTCGCGGCGCGCGCCGGATTCCGGACCATCGTCTTCGATGCGCGGCCGGACGCGCTGGAGCGCGCGCGCGAACAGACCGAGGCCTTCCTGAGAAAGTCCGAGCAGCGCGGCAAGTTGCCTCCCGGGAGCGCCGCCGCGGCGTTGGACCGGTGGGAAAGCAGTACCGATATCAGCGATCTCTCCAGCTGCGACCTTGTCATCGAGGCGATCTTCGAGGACCTGTCCGCCAAGCACCAGTTGTTTGGCAGGCTCAACGAAATCTGCCCGGACACGACGCTTTTTGCCTCGAATACCTCGACGATCTCGATCACTGAAATCGCAGGGGGATCGGGAAGGCCCGATCGTTTCGTAGGCATGCATTTCTGCCTGCCGGCCCAACTGATGAAGCTCGTGGAGATGTCCCCGGGGCTGGCCACCTCCGATGAAACCTTTCGGATCGCCTGGGACTTCGCGGAAGCGCTGGGGCAGAAGCCGGTCGCCACTCAGGACACACCGGGCTTCGTCCTGAACTATTTCCTGATCCCTTTCAACAACGATGCCATACGGCTGGTGGAACAGGGAGTGGCGGAGCCCGCCGACATCGATACCGCCATCAAGACTGCGCTGGGTTATCCGATGGGGCCGCTCGAATTGCTGGACCTGGTCGGCCTGGATACGCAAAAGCTGCTGTGCGAAGCCATGCATGGCCTTACGCATGAACCTCGGGCCGCCTGCCCGCCTCTGGTGCGGCGGATGATCGCCGCAAGGCGCCTGGGCAAGAAGACCGGACAAGGATTCCATGCCTACGGCGACACCAAAATGTACGGAGCTTGATATGCGCTATCAAATCGTCAGGGCCGGCGCAAGCCGCTCCTTCCCCAGCCCGCACGCGTTCCTGGAGCAGGCCTCGCCTGGCGCCGAAAACGTCGTCTATTTAGGGGTCGACGCCGGGAGCGGGTATACCGCCGGTGCAGGACATGCCAAATGCATGTTCGTCGCGATTGAACTCGGCACCGAATGCCTGGGGGTCCATACCGGCGAGGATCAAGGCCAGGAAGGGTCGAATGTGGTCGGATTTGCGCGTTTCAGGCTGGGCACCGCCGAGCCGAGTCCGTTGGTCGAGTTGGTTAGGCAACCCGCCACCCGCCCGGAGGCCATTGAAGCGGCCAAGGCGGCTTTCCAGGCGGCAGGTCTGACTGTCGCCGTGTGCGGTGATTTCCCCGGCCGTATCGTCGATCGTTTGATACGCCCCTATTTCAACGCGGCCCTCCGCCGCCTCGACGAAAAGCTGGCCAGCGCCAGGGATCTGGACAAGACCCTCTGCCTGGGATTGGGCTATCCGGAGGGGCCGATCTCACTGCTCGAACGCACCGGGCTCGCCGACCACTTCCGGGTCGCGCAATCGCTGTATGAGGCGCTCGGACAGGAAGCGTATGCGCCTGCCCGGCGTGCGCAGGTGGCCGCGCGGCGGGCCCTCTCGGCACCCGGCGACAGTCGATCCCATTTGCGATAGGCAGTCCAGGCCATGCGTTCCATTCAAACGATAGGCATCGTCGGCACCGGCGCGATGGGCCGGGGCATCGCACAAATCGCCGCACAGGCCGGCGTAGTCGTGAAGCTCTTCGATAAGGAAGGCAGCGCTGCCAACGCCGCGCGCCAGTACCTCAGCGAGACCCTCGACCGACTGGTCGCCAAGGGCAAGATCGGTGCGGCGGACCAGGCTGGGGCCCTTTCGCGCGTGCACATCTGCAGCGTCTTGCACGACTTGGCCGATTGCGACATGGTGATCGAGGCGGTTGTCGAAAAACTGGAGGTGAAGCGCGCTCTCGTGGCGACGCTCGAGGCGATCCTGGACCGGGATGCGATCATTGCCTCCAACACCTCTTCACTATCGATCACCGCCATCGCCGCCGCCGCGAAACACCCGGGCCGCGTCGTGGGCTACCACTTCTTCAACCCGGTGCCACTGATGAAGGTCGTGGAGGTCGTCGATGGCCTGTGCGGCGACCCGGCGAGCGGCGACCGGCTGATGGAGTTGGCGCGCCGCATGGGCCATACCCCCGTGCGCTGCAAGGACATGCCCGGCTTCATCGTGAACCATGCCGGCCGCGCCATGAACGTCGAAGGGCTGAAGGCCGCGCAGGAAGGTGTGGCGGGATATTCCGATATCGACGACATCATGCGCGAACAAGCCGGCTTTCGCATGGGCCCCTTCGAACTGATGGATCTGACCGGCCTGGACGTGTCACATCCGGTGATGGAATCCATCTATCACCAGTTCTACCAGGAGCCACGCTATCGCCCCTCGCCCATCACGGCGCTGCGCCAGACGGGCGGCCTGCTCGGCCGCAAGGCGAACGCCGGTTTCTATTCCTACCCGGAGGGAAGAAAGAAGATGCCTGGTGCCAGGCCGGCGCCGCCAGGCCGGCCTTCCAGCGTGTGGGTAAGCCCGGCGAACGCGCGCGGCCATGCGATGACGGTAGAACTGCTCGCCACGCTGGGGATGGCGCCGGAGACCGGATGCCGGCCATCGGACACCGCGCTGGTCGTCCTGACGCCGCTGGGACTCGACGCGACCACTGCCGCGCTGATGCAGGACCTGGATGCCGCGCGCGTGGTGGCCCTGGACACGCTCATCCCCTTCGAAAGCGGCAGGCGCCGTACGCTGATGACCACGCCAGCCACCAGCGCGGCCGCGCGCGACGCCGCCCACGGCCTGTTCGCCGCTGACGGCAGCCCCGTGACGATAATCCGCGATTCCGCGGGTTTCATCGCGCAACGCATCATCTGTTGCATCGTGAACATTGCCTGCGACATGGCCCAGCAGGAGATCGCGGCGCCCGCGGACATCGATCTGGCGGTGCATCTGGGCCTCGGCTATCCCAAAGGTCCGCTGGCATTGGGGGACGCAATCGGCGCGGACCTGATCCTGGAGGTGCTGCGCAATATTCACGGCCTGACGGGCGACATGCGTTATCGCCCCAGTCCATGGCTGTGGCGACGGGCCGGCCTGGGCCTGTCGCTCCTGGCCCTGGAGCTCGCCGACACACGGCTTCCGGCGCCCGGTCCCGCCCATGCACGCGTACAGGAGCCTGCTTGAGCAAAGGACCGTGATTCCGCCAGCCCGGGCAATCGGACGGTCAGCGATCGTGCAAACGCTGCAGTTGCCATTTCCGCATCCCCGGTCAGCCGGGGCCCCAGTACCCCTGCCTATCCAGGACACCAAGATCATGAACGACCGTTACGCCTCCTACACCCGATTGAAGTTCGACAGGCCCCACGCCCGGGTCCTGCGCATCACGCTGGCGTCGCCGCTGAAGATGGGCGCGATGGACGCCACCATGCATCGCGAAGTCTCCCAAATCTGGAAAGACGCCGACGCCGACCCCAGCGTCTCGGCCATCATCCTGACCGGGGAAGGCCGGATGTTTTCGGCTGGGGGCGATCTCAACCATGAGCGGGAGGTTTGCGACGACTATGCATCGCGCATGCAGGCCATGAAGGAAGCACGGGACATCGTCTACGGAATGATCAATTGTTCCAAGCCAATCGTGACGGCGGCCCGGGGCTGGGCGGTGGGCGCCGGCCTGGCGTGCGTGGTCCTCGCCGACATTTCGATCGCGTCCAAGGACGCCCGTTTCTCCGATGGACACTTGAAAATCGGTGTGGCGGCAGGAGATCACGCCACCATTATCTGGCCGTTGTTGTGCGGCCTGGCGAAGGCCAAATACTACCTGCTGACGGCGGACAGTTTCACCGGGGAGCAGGCCGAGCGCATGAACCTCATCTCACTGGCCCTGGACGACGCCGAGGTGGAGGCGAAGGCCGTTGAGATCGCATCACGGCTTGCCGAAGGTGCGCCGGCCGCCATCCGCTGGACCAAGCATGCGTTGAACAATTGGATGAGGCAGGCGGGCCCCATCTTCGACGCCTCGCTCGCCATGGAGTTCATAGGCATGGCGGGTCCCGAAGGAAAGGAAGGCATGGACGCATTCCTGCAGAAGCGCCCTCCCCGATTCCCCACGGATACGCCGTTCTGACGCGCGTCGCGTCGCTTCGCGAACACCGAGGCCACTATCCTGACTCCAGTCCGCGGCCTCGGGAAGGAGAAACATGAAGTCGCTCACCATTTCGGCGCTTGGCGTCACGGCAACGCTTGCGCTTACCGGCCCCGCTGTCCAGGCCCATGAAGTCAGGCATGATTTCGACACAGGGACTGCCAGGATTGTCGCGATGCGCGAGCACTCTCTTGTCGGTACCCGGGGTTTCCTCGACCGTCGCTCGGCCTTCGAATCATTGATGGCACAGTTCGCCGTCCCGGCCGGCGTGACGATCCGAGCGATCGACGCCAACGGCGTACCCGCAAAGTGGATATCTCCCGAGGAAAGCGCTTCGCCGGCCTCGCCCGGTTCACGCCCGCACGGCGTAATCCTGTACTTGCATGGCGGCGGGTTCTACAGCGGTTCAAGCGACAGCCATCGCGTACTGGGCGCCACCTTGGCCAAGGACGCCAACGCCGACTTGCTGCTGGTTGATTACCGGCGCATGCCGGAGGCCGTGTATCCCGCCCAGATCGACGATGCGGTGTCCAGCTATGAGTGGCTGCTGGCGCAGGGCTACTCTGCCTCGCAGATCGCTATCGCGGGCGAATCGGCCGGCGGCAACCTGGTGCTCGAGCTCGCATTGCGGCTGCGCGCGGCCGGCCGCCCCTTGCCGTCATCGATGGTCGCCATGAGCCCGATCATGGACTTGACAGCCTCGGGCGGGTCGACCCGCGCGAATGCCAAGCGAGATCCGGTCTTGCAACGCGACGGCCTGCTGGAGGTCACGCGGGTATACATGCACGGCGCGGATCCACGTAGTCCCGATGCATCTCCCCTGTTTGCCGACTTGCGGGGTCTGCCGCCGTTGATGCTTCAGGTGGGCGCTGGAGAACTGCTGCTTGACGATAGTCTGCGCATGGCCGAGCACGCAGCCAGGGATGATGTCGCGGTAACCGTCGAGGTATGGCCCGGCATGGTCCATCAATGGCAGTTGTTCCCCGCCATCGTGCCGGATGCCCGCCGCGCGCTACGCCATTGCGCTGCCTTCATCCGGACCCACATGGTCAAGCCAGGACGCGGACAAACGGGCTGACTGACTGGCGGATGGGAGGCCAGAGCGGCGCTGCGAATCGAACGGCGCACATCCGGCATCATGCCGACTCGGACGGCGGGCATTGCAGCACTCGGCGCGCTGCCTCCCGGCGTAGCGGCGAATGGGCTAGACTTCGGCCCGGCACGGCGAGCATGTCCGCGCCCCTTGGTCCTGGCCCCCGGATACCCAAAAAATGACGTTCGCTGTCCTATACACCTGGATGAAGGCCGTTCACGTTGCGTCGGCGTTCGTCTTCGTCGCCGGCGTATCGGTCCTGTCGCTGGTCCTGGTCGCCGACGCGCCGAATACAGCCCACAGCGGATCGGCGACAGCCAGGTGGCGCCGTTGGAACCGTATCGTCATCACCCCGGCCATGCTGCTTACCTGGGTGTTTGGCTTGGGACTGGCCATGCAGGGCCACTGGCTCGGGTATACCTGGTTAAGCGCCAAGGTCGGCTTGGTCGTGCTGTTGTCCGGTATCCACGGCGCGCAGTCGCGGGCGCTTCGTCTTCGTGCGGCGGGCCAGCAAGCCAGCGTGTGGCGGCTGACGCCGCTGATTGTGGCGACGGCCACCCTGGCCATACTGGGCCTTGCCGTGGCCAAGCCGTTCTAGGTACTCGCCATGGGGATGGGCCGCGCCGGATGTCGCGCGCGCCCGCGGGATACCGCCCTGCCCTCAGCCGTAGGCATACTATGCAAAGCGCCGCATCCAGCGTCGAATGCATCATGGTTCCGGAGGGCTACCCGACATGAACGACATACTCGTAATCGGCGGCGGTTTCGCGGGGCTGTGGAGCGCCGCTGGGGCGGCCCGCATGGCGGACATCCTGAACAAGCCGCTGCGGATCACCCTGGTCAATCCGGATGACCAGCACAGCATCCGCGTGCGCAACTACGAGGACGATCTGCGGCAAACCCTGGTGCCGTTGCGGTCGGTACTGGACCCTATCGGCGTTGCGTTGACGGTGGGCAAGGTCACCGGCATCGATACGCTGCGGCGGTCGATCCGCGTGCAGGCGCAGGACGGCCCCCAGGATCTCACATACAACAAGCTGGTGCTCGCCAGTGGCAGCCATGTGGTCCGGCCGGCACTACCGCACGCCGACGATTGCCTGTTCGACGTCGACACCTATGCCCAGGCGATGCGGCTGGGCCGGCACATCGCTGGCCTGGCCGGGATGCCTCCCTGCCCTGGACGCTTTACTGCCGTAGTCGTCGGCGCGGGGGCGACCGGAGTCGAGCTTGCATGCGAGTTGCCTGCGCGCTTGCGGACCGTGGCGAGCGCAAGTTCCGGCAAGGACGCGCCGGAGCCTATTCGCGTAATGCTGGTCGACCGCGGCGCCCGGATCGCCGGCCATCTCGGCGGAGCGCAAGCGGTCATCGAACGGGCTTGCAGGGAACTGGGCATCGAGTTGCTGCCTGGCGTAGCCGTGGCCGTGCTGGACGCCCAGGGGGTGACGCTGTCGAACGGCGACCGCATCGACGCCGCCACCGTCGTATGGTGCGCCGGCATGCGGGCCAACGAACTCACGGCCTGCGTCCCGGCCGAGCGCGATGCACAGGGCCGGCTGCTGGTGGACGCCTTCATGCGGGTACAAGGCGTGGCGGATGTCTTCGCCGCGGGCGACGTGGCGCACGCCTTGATCGATGGCGAGCATGCCTCCGTCATGTCGTGCCAGCATGCGCGGCCCATGGGACGATACGCGGGCCACAATGCGGTCTGCGAGCTCCACGGACTGGATATGCTCGCGCTGGATATCGACTGGTACACCAACATCATCGATCTGGGCCCCGCCGGCGCCGTGTATGCGCAGGGCTGGGACCGCGTGGTCGTGGCGCAGGGTCGGCAGGCGAAGGAAACCAAGCAGGTCATAAACCAGCAACGCATCTACCCGCCGCGCAACGGCAGCCGCCCAGACATCCTGGCCGCCGCGACGCCCGAGGTACAGCGTCCGCCGGTGCTCAACCCAGGCGCAATGCCGCCCCTTCCACGCATGCCACCAGCGACTCCCCCTGGTCCGCCTCTATCGCATGGCCGCCGGTAAACGCGGAGAACGCGGGCAACACCGTGATGCCCGGTCTTAGCCAGAATGCGGGCCAGGCGCGCGGCACCCCTGGTATGCGCGCCTTGGGATGCACATGCCCCGCGATCACATGCCGGCCAATCGGATCCGGGTCGGGCAGATGCCGGAACAGGAACGGGCCATCGTGGTGCGCTTCGCCCAGTTGGCGGATGCCGAGCGCAGGCCCGTCCAGCGCGCGGTCGTGATTGCCGGTCAAGGCCGCCACGTCCAGGCTGCCTTGCTGCTGCCGCCACCGAGTCCAGGTATCGCGCCAGCCGGCCCTGGATGCCGGACCATGCAGGACGTCGCCGACGATCCATAGCTCATGGGCGCCGGTCGCGTCCAACAGTCCCGAAAGGCGTTGCAGGTCATCCTGCGTGGCGCCGCTTGGAACGGTGATGCCCGCGCGCCGGAATGCATGGCTCTTGCCCAGGTGCAGGTCGGCGATAACCAGGCGGCGGCGCGCCGGCCAATACAGCGCGCGCGCCCCGAGCAGGACCAGGGTTTCATCCGCGATCGTCATGGTGAGGGCGTCGTCATGCGACGCGGGCATAGCGCTTCTCCAACTGCGCAGCGGCCCGCTTGACGCGGGCCTGCCATGTTTCGGTGCTCAACTGGCCGCGCAGGCTTTCGGACCACAGGGGAAAGGACAAAGGGCTCAGGGCTGGCAATGCGCGCAAGGCGAGCGTCCGGTCCTGGCAATCGCGTAGCGCGGCCATGAGGCGCGGCGCCTCCAGCTGGGATTCGAAGACCTCGCGTTCGGCCTGCGCAAGCAGAAGATGGTCCGGATCGTAACGGCGCAGGACGTCGTAGAGCAGGCCGCTGGACGCCTGCACCTGGCGCAGCGAGCGTAGCTCGCGCCCCGGGAACGAGGGCACCAATAGCCCCGCCACACGGGCGATCTCGCGGAACTGGCGGCGGGCCAGTTCGCCCAGATTGACGCCCGCGCGCAGGTCTTCCCGCATGCCTTCCGGCCGCAGCAGCCGCCGCAGCAGCGCTTCGTCCAGCTCGGCCGGTTGCGCCAATGTCAGCATCAGGCCGTAGTCATTGACCGTATACGAGAAGGTGTTGGCCTGCAGCCTGCCCCACCGCAGCGCCATCATGGCCGCCATGCCTTCGTGCACCGCGCGGCCGGCGAATGGGTACAGGAACACATGCATGCCGCGCCGCGTCCCGACGCGTTCCGCAACCAGTCGTCCGGGGCCGGGCAAGGCGTCGATCCGTTCGAGTATGCGCAGCAGCGGTTCGGCGGCGCGCATTTCGGGGTGCGCCCCCGGCTCGGCGAAAAGCGCTTCCACTTCGCGCGCCAGCTGCGTGGACAAGGGCATGCGTCCGCCCTGCCAGGTGGCGACCGGGCCATTGCCGACCTTGGCTCGCCGCACGTAGGCCGTCATGCCCTCCAGCCGCACCAGCTCCAGGGCGCGGCCCGCGAACTGGAAACGGTCGCCCGGCCGCAGGCGTGCCAGGAAGCCCTCTTCCACGGAACCTAGGCCGCCGCCACGCAGATACTTCACGGCCACTGCGCCGTCAGCGGTAATCGTGCCGATGGACAGCCGGTGGCGCAGGGCGATGCGGCGATCGTGCACGCGATACCTGCCATCGTCGTCGACTTCGACACGCCGGAACTCCGGATAGTTGCCCAGCGCCCGGCCACCCTGCACGATGAAGTCCAGCACGGCCTGCCAGGTCGCGGGATCGAGTTCCGCATAGGCATGGGTGGCCTTCACTTCCTGGTACAGCGCGCCCGCGTCGAAGCCGCCGCCCAGCGCCAGCGTTACGGCATGCTGCGCCAGGACGTCCAGGCTGCCGCGTGGGGGCGGCCGCGATTCGATGGCGCCGCGCGCGATGGCCTGGCGGGCGGCCGCGTATTCGACGAGTTCCAGCGCCTGGGCCGGCACGCAGATGACGTGGCCGGATTCGCCGGGGCGATGTTTCGCGCGCCCTGCCCGCTGCAGCAGGCGTGCAACGCCCTTGGGGCTGCCGATCTGCAATACCTGGTCCACCGCGGGAAAATCCACGCCCAGGTCCAGGCTGGAGGTCGCCACCACGCAGCGTATGCTGCCGTCGCGCAAACCCTGTTCAGCCGCTGCCCGCAAGCCCGGGTCCAGCGAGCCGTGGTGAAGCGCCAGCGTGGCGGGATTCTCCGGCCAGATGGACTGGAGCGCACGATGCCAGAGCTCCGCCTGGGCGCGGGTATTCGTGAACAGGAGGCTGGCGCGCACGTCGAACAATCGCTGGAATACACGCGGCAGTTGAGACAGGCCCATGTGGCCAGCCCAGGGCAGCGCGCGATTGCGTTCCGGCAACAAGGTCGTGATGCGGACTTTGCGCGCTCGTGCGCCGGCCACCAGTGCGCTGTCCGGCGCGTGGGGCAGCAGCACATCGCGCGCTTCCTCCAGGTTGCCCAGGGTGGCCGACAAGCCCCAGGTGCGCAAGGCCGGCGACAGCCGGCGCAGCCGCGCCAGGCACAGTTGCAGCAATACGCCACGTTTGCTGCCCAGCAGTTCGTGCCATTCGTCCACCACCACGCATCGCAAGGCGCCGAAACGCAGCGAGGCATCGGCGTATGACAACAGCAAGGCCAGGGACTCCGGCGTAATCACGAGCACGTCGGCCTTGCCCTGGCGGGCCAGTCGCTTGTCGCGGGCACTGGCGTCGCCGGTGCGCAGGGCGACGGTCCAGGAAAGTCCCATGTCCTGGGTGACCTGCGCCAGGGCGCGGGCCGTGTCGGCGGCCAACGCGCGCAGCGGCGTGACCCACATCACCCGGGGCCCCTCGCCCCTCGCCGGTTGCGCCGCCGCGCCATCGGCCAGCGCTTCCAGCAGCGGGCCCCCGAACGCCGCCAGCGTCTTGCCGCTGCCGGTGGGCGTATGCAGCAGGCCGGACTCGCCGGCCAGGTAGCGTTGCCACGTTTCGCGCTGGAACGCAGCGGGCTTCCAGGCCCGCGCCGTGAACCAGGCCGCCAGCGGCGTGTCCCAGCGCGGTCGCGCGCGCCTGGTCACCCTGGCGGCCCGCCTTTCACGATCGGCGTCGCGGGTGGCTCGGGCTGGGCAGCGGCCAGGCCCGAAGATTTCAGAACCGCCATGCCACGCTGACGCTTCCGGCATTCTGCCGGTTGCCGCCGCCGAACTGACCGGTGTAGGCGACACCGACCGAGGTTGCCTTGGTTACCCGCATGTCCACCCCTATTTCCATGACGGCGGCGTCCTGCGCAATTGGCGCGCCTGCGACCGTAAAGGGCACACTGTCGCCCATGGCCATGGTGGTCGACGGATCCAGGTCGCCGAAGGCGTGGCGCCAGCCGGCCATGGCATGGACCCGGCCGGGCAGGCCGGCGGATTCGAAGCGCGCCTCGCCGCGCAGTCCCAGGGTGCTAGTGGTAACGCTATTGCGCTGCGCTTCGCCGTCCAGGGCGGCGGCGCCGCCGGATTCGGAAAAACCCCTTACGCGCAGATCGCTGTAGTTCACACCGGCGAAGGGCTGCAGCGCCATGCCGTCGCCCACGGGCAGCCGGTAGCCCAGTTCGGTGAACATCTGCGCCGTGCTGGCGTGATAGCTGGCTTCGAGCGTATCGCCCAGGCCCGCGGCGGCCGTATCGCGCTGCGTGTCGATGTCGTGCCAGGTATAGGCGGCGCCGACCGTCCATTCGATTCGTCCCGGGCCGGCCTGGTACGCCTTGCCGCCGTAGAGCGTGGCGCTGTAGCTGTCCACATCCGCGGTGGAGGCCCGGTCCTTCAATGAGGCGTGGCTACCCGTATAGCCCAGGGCGCCGCCCAGCCGCCACCCGCCGCCGATGGCCTGGTCGCCACCGATGAATACGCCGCCGTCCGATTGCCGCAGCCGGGCCGCGCTGCCGTTGCCCCCGAACGTGCGCCAGTTGCCGAATACCTGCGCCCAGACCGGCTGCGCGGTGGAGCGTGGGAAGGCCGTCTCGTCCTGCATGGACGTGTCGCCGGCGCCGCGTTGCGCGGTGGGCGCGCCGGGCGCCAGGCCCGCGTACAGGTTGGAGCGCAAGCGCGCCACGGGGAGACTGGCGACGGTATCGCCCAGGCCTTGCAGCATGGCGATGGCGCTCGCATGGATTTCGCCGGACAAGGCGTCGAAAGCGGCCGGGGGCGCCCCCTGCGGCAAGTTCAGCACACGCGCATAGACGGCATTGTCCTGCGGAAGGCTTTGCACGGCGTTGGCGACCGCCCGCTGATTCCCGGTGTCGGCCGCATCCGCGAAGCGGATCGGCCGCGTGCCGCCGCTTCCGCCGTTGGCGCCGCCGCCGGGGGCGCCATTGTTGCCCCCACCATTGCCGTTGCCGCCACCGTTGCCATTCTCGCCGCCGCCATTGCCATTGCCATTGCCATTGCCATTGCCATTACCGCCGCCATTACCGCCGCCATTACCGCCGCCATTGCCCGAGCCGCCGTCGTCGGGCACCTGCTTCAGTTGCATGCGCAAGGTCACATCCTTGGCTCCATAGGAAATCTGTGGATCCAGGAAGGCATAGTTGCTGCCGACGTTGTCGAAGCGTCCCTGCACGCCGCCGGCAGCCGTCACGATGGTGTAATCGCGCGCGGTAGTGAAATTGCCGTCGGGGCCCACGTGCACGGCCGAGCCGGCCAGCGCCGCCGTGCCGCTGACGTCGATACGATCGCTGGCCGACGAAGCCGAGTCCACCTCGACCTGGTACACCGAGCCCGGCGCAAGGGTCAGGTTGCCCGAGACGTGCAGCGTTCCGATGGAGTTGCCCGGCGCGATGATGCCGCCCGCCGCGACCACCGTACTTCCCACGGTCCCCTGACCACCCAGCATCGCACCGCTGCCGACCATGACCGTGCCGGGCAGCGAGGCATTGGCGTGCGTGCCATCGCCAACCACCAGCTTGCCGGCCTGGATCGCCAGCGCGCCGGTATACGTGCTCACGCCGTTCAGCGTCAGCGTCCCCGCACCGGTCTTGGCGAGCGCCCCGCTCCCGGATATCCCGCCCTGCAGCGTCAGCGGCTGGATCGTCTCGAAGGTGCCGCCGCCCGGGTTCACGACAATGCCGCGAGCGGTATCGATGGCGACCGTATTGCGCAACACACCGCCGTCGAACGCCAATCCCCCCGACACGTCGCCCAGCGCGCCGTCGGAATCGATGGACAGCGTGCCGCCGCGCAAGGTCCAAGGCGTGATGCCGGTATTGGACCCAGTCAGCGTCCAGATGCTGGCCCCGGTCTTCTGGTAGCCGGCGAAGCCCTGGTACTGCGCGCCGCCGCCCAAGGCGCCGATCTGGCCCACATCGAACGTGGTCGACGCGTCCGTCGTATCGCCGCCCAATGCCAGGACGTCACCGCCTGGCGCTGTCCCGCTCGTGCTGACGACCTGGCCCAGAATGGCGGAGCCGGCCTGCAGGGTCAGGCGGTTGGCGCCCCCGCTTAGCGCGATGGCCGGGGCACGCACCGCGTTGGCGCTGTCCATGCCGCCGGCGATGGCGCCGCCGTTGGACAACTCTACGCCGCCTTGCGCGATGATCGCCGTGCCGCCGCTGCCGGCCGCGCCGCCCGATTGCGTGCCGCCGGTACCGCCGCTTATGGCGCCCAGGTTCAGCAAGGATCCGCCGGTGTTGATGAAGCGGATGCCGGCGCCCGCATTGCCAGCTGCGAAGGAGCCGGTGGACGTGCCGCCCCGCCCGCCGGTAATCTGTGCCCCCGCCTCATTGATGATGCTGCTTCCGTTGGCGACGACGGCGTCCCCCCCGGCGCCGCCGCTGGGCGCCGTGCCACCCTCGCCGCCGACGATCTGCGCGTTGTTCAGGATGCTGCCGCGGTTGGCCAATACGCCTGCGCCGCCATTGCCGCCGAAGCGGCCGAAGCCGCCGCCGCCCTGCCCGCCCTGCACCGGACCGGCGTTGTTGCGCAACTCACCGCCGTCCATGAGAAAGACACCCGCGCCGCCATCGCCGCCGGCGGTGAGGCCCGAGCCGGACGCGCCACCCAGGCCGCCCAGGATGATGGCGCCATCATGGTCGACCGTGCCACCGGCAGCCAGCACGAGGCCTGCGCCGCCTCCGCCTCCTCCTCCGCCGGCCACGGTATTGAAGCCGGCGCCCCCCGTACCGCCTGCGATCGGTTGGCCGCCCGTGGATATCGTTGCGTTGGGCGCGGTAAAGACCATCCCCCCTGAACCACCGCTACCGCCACCGCCCCCCCCGGCGACATCGGCTCCGAAGTCGCCGTCCGAGCCGCTCGGGCCGAACGCCGCGGAGGACAGGCTTACGTTGGCGGCCGCATTGACGTTGCTGCCCAAGGCCAGCACGTCGCCTCCATTGCCGCCGTTGCCCGTAAAGCCTCCCGCGCCGCCTCCTCCGCCGCCGCCCGAACTGGCATCGGAACTCAGGATCAGTCCGCCCGATCCCCCCGGGCGGCCGCTGTTGGCGCCCGCGCTGCCGCTCTGTGCGGCGCCGCTCAACGTCGCGCCCGCCCCGCCGGCGCCGCCATCGGTCGGCACGCCGGGCGTCGCGGTCTGTCCGCCTCCCCCGCCGCCGCCGCCGCCGGCGATTCCGCCTGCTCCGCCCGCGCCGCCGTCGCCATTGGTTGCGTCGGCGCCATGGCCGCCACGGCCCCCGCCACTGGCAATGTCTCCGGGGGCAGCCCGCACGCCCATGGGCACCGCGATGGACAGGATCGCAAGCGCCAGAAAGAGCTTGCGCGGCGGCACCGGAGCGGAGAGCTGTGAAGCGGAATATGGGGAGCGGTGTCCATCCGCCGGGGCGGCGGAGACGAAAGGAAACTGCGGCGGGACAATCAGACGGCTTTTATTTTTCATATGTGCGCGTGAGATGAACTGACCACATGGCAGTGTGGGTCGAAACTGAGGGACCAGAGGACTATCGGCTTGCAGGTCCGCCCCGGCGCTCGAGCACATCACTGATATTGCCGTCGAGCCAAACCGCCAAGCCGCCGGCGATTGTAAGAGCTGCGCAGGAAAATGGCTCACTATGAAAATGCGGTCCGTGGCATCAGGGACGCTTGCTCGCTGTATCGCAATGTACCGAGCTACCCGGCGCGATACGCGGGCATGCATACAGGACGGTGTTTTGACATAGTGCGGATACCGGGTCGCGGTGTACTGGGCGCATTTTCCAATGACCCGAAGGAGTCACCATGTCCCACGCGCTCGAAACCGTCCTGTACACCGCTGAAACCCGCACCACGGGAGGCCGCGACGGGCGCGGCACCTCCAGCGACGGCGCGCTGGATGTCCAGCTCGGTTCTCCCGGCTCCGGCAAGCCGGGCACCAATCCCGAACAGCTCTTTGCCGTGGGTTGGTCGGCCTGCTTCATGGGCGCCATCCAGCTCGCCGGCCGCAAGCTGAACATCAAGGTGCCGGAAGATGTGGCGGTCCAGGCCAGCGTCTCGCTGGGCAAGACGTCGGGCGGCGCGAATTACGCCCTGGCCGCGAAACTGCGGGTCGCGCTGCCCGGCCTGGACGACGCGCAGAAGCGCAGCCTGGTCGATGAGGCGCACCAGACCTGCCCGTACTCGCGTGCCACGCGCGGCAATATCGATGTCGAGATCGCGGTCGCGTGATAGGGATCGCCCGGTCGCCTGACAGGCATTGGAGGAACGCACCACACAGCGATCCTCCGCTGGCGACCTTCCGATGTGCTATGCCACTCAGCCGGGAATTTCCGGCTCGACCAGCTTGGCCAACTGGGCCAGCGACTCCTGCCAGCCCAGATAGCACATTTCGACCGGGATAAGCGCCGGCACGCCTTCCTGCACGATGTCGATCTCCGTTCCGCAGGAGACCTGGCGCAACGAAATGGTGGCCACCATCTCGCCAGGCAGGTTGGGATCGTCGAAGCGGTCGGTGTAGCGGATTCTTTCGTGCGGGACGAGTTCAAGATACTCACCGCCGAAGGCGTGCTCATTGCCCGTGCCGAAATTCCTGAACGACATCCTGAAGGTGCCGCCGACCTTGGGCTCCATGTGGTGGACCCGGCAGGTATATCCGTAGGGCGGCAACCACTTCGCCATGGCCTCCGGTTCCAGGAAGGCTCGATAGACGCGTTCCGGGGGCGCGCGCAACACGCGATGAAGTTTGACGGTTCCAGTAGCCATGTCGATGCACCTATCAGAAAGGGTGGGATGTACTCCTACGACGACTCAGCGACACCGGCATCGACATGGCCGTCACTAGGGAAAACCCGGAATAAAGGAAGGCGGCGCCTATTCCGATCTGGACTTATTCCATGAAAATTAATCGTTTGTTGCGATCAAACGCGGCGCTTAGCATCCTCGGACGACACCAGGAGGCAAACTACCATGAGCGCGGCCATTCCAGATTTCGCCCATAGTCTTATCGAGCGCGATGCGCAGGGCGTGTACACGCTGGCCATCCACGAGGCCAAGAGCCTGAACATCCTGTCCACGCGGGCGATGCTGGGGCTGACCGAAGCGGTCCGCTGGATCTGCGCCCAGGACGATGTCCGCGCGCTGGTGCTGCGCGGTTCCGGCGACCGCGCCTTCGTGGCGGGCGCCGACATCCACGAGATGTCCGGGCTGGACCCCGAAAGCGCGCGCATCTTCATCACCCACTTGCGCGAATTGTGCGAAGCGGTCGCCCATGCCCCGGTGCCCACCATCGCGCGGATCCCCGGATTTTGCCTGGGTGCTGGCATGGAGCTGGCCGCCGCCTGCGACATCCGCCTCGGCGGGCGCGATAGCGTGTTCGGCATGCCGGAAGTCCGTGTGGGCATTCCTTCCGTTGTCCATGCCGTGCTGCTGCCGGCCCTGATCGGCCCGGGCGCCACCAATTGGCTGTTGCTCACCGGCGAAACAATAGACGCGGACCAGGCGTTGCGGTGGGGTTTCCTGCAGTTCGTCTGCGAGCCCGGCGAACTGGATGCGCTGGTGGCGCGCACGGTCGCGCCCATCGTGGCCAGCGGGCCGCGCGCGATCCGTTCGCAAAAGGCCTTGCTGCGGTACTGGACCACATCCAGCATGCAAGCCGGCCTGGACCGCAGCGTCGAGGTCTTCGGCGACGCCTTCACCACGAGTGAGCCGTCCGAATACATGGCGCCCTTCCTCGCCCGCAAGCAGCATCGGGAGCCAAAGTAATGGCGGGCCCCCTGCACGGGATACGGATCATCGACATGACCTCGGTCGCCATGGGCCCTTATGCCACCCAGATCCTGGGCGATATGGGGGCGGAGGTGATGAAGATCGAATCGCCCGAGGGCGATGTATTCCGCAGTACGGCGCCTGCCGTGAACGCGGGGATGGGGCCCGCCTACCTCAACCTGAACCGCAACAAGCAAAGCATCACGCTGGACCTCAAGACCGCGGCCGACCGTGAGCGCCTGCTGGCCCTGATCGACACGGCCGACGTCTTCATCTCCAACGTGCGTCCCCGCGCCCTGGCACGCCTGGGCCTGGACGCCGCGACCCTGTGCGCGCGCAATCCCCGCCTGGTTCACTGCGCGGCGGTGGGCTTCGGCCAGGACGGGCCCTATGCGGCCCGGCCCGCTTTCGACGATATCATCCAGGCCATGAGCGGTCTGGCGGACCTGCAGGGACGCCACACCGGCGCGCCAACCTATGTGAACACCATCCTGGCTGACAAGGTGGCCGGCCTGACCCTGGCCTACGCCATTCCGATGGCGCTTTACGAACGCGAACGGTCCGGCCAGGGCCAGGCCATCGAAGTGCCGATGTTCGAAACCCTGGTTTCGTTCCTGCTTGTCGAACATCTCGGCGGCCACACCTTCGAGCCGCCCCAGGGTCCCATGGGCTATGGACGGGTCCTGTCCGCGCAACGGCGGCCGTATCGCACCCGGGATGGCTACCTGGGCCTGCTGCCCTATACCGACGCCCAATGGCGACGCTTCTTCGCCCTGGCGCAGCGGGACGATCTGGCCCGGGATCCCCGCTACATCGACGCCGCGGCGCGGGCGCGCCATTTCGATGCCCTTTACGGGGACCTGGCGGACATCGTAGCTGTGCGCCCCACGGACGAATGGCTGGCCCTGCTCGCGGATGCCGACATTCCGCATGCGCGCGTGAACACCCCCGAAGCGCTGTTCGAGGACCCGCATCTGCAGGCCACCGGGTTCTTCCGGCGCATGGAGCATCCCACCGAAGGGTCGGTGGTGGCCACCGCCATACCCGTGCGGTTCTCCCGCACGCCGGGCGACATCCGCGGCCTGGCGCCGCGACAGGACGCGGATCGCTATATCCTGGACACTGCGCGCTGAGCGGCCATGGCCGCGCGGCGCATCGAGCACGTGGCGAACCATGAATATCACCCTCAAGCAATTGCGCGTTTTCTGCGCGCTGTACGAGCTGCGCAGCTTCACGGCTGCCGCGCGCGCGGCCTTCGTGACGCAATCGGCGGTCAGCAAGCTTTGCGCGGAATTGGAAGCGGAAGTCGGCCAGCCGCTGTTCGAACGGTCCACCCGCAGCGTGAAACCCTGCGACGGCGCCGCGGACTTCTATGCCTATGCGCAGGAGATCCTCGGCATCGTCCGCTCGGCTGAGCGCAGCATGTCGGGTCTGCGGTCGCTGCAACGGGGCAACGTCGGCGTGGCCAGCTCGCCGTTGATGATGGTTGGCCTGCTGGGCGATGTGGTGGCCGCGTATCACCGGGCCCACCCCAGCGTCAGGCTCGATCTGTTCGAACTTTCCAGCGACGAGACGATCGCCCATGTGCGGCACGGCCGCGCCGACTTCGGCATCGTATCGCTGGAGATGCCAGTCGAGGAGCTGGCTGCCCGCGTCATCTATCGCGACACCATGTACGCGGTGTGTGCCCCGCGGCACGCGCTGGCGCGCAAGCGCTCCGTCCATTGGGCCGACGTGGCCGCCCACAACCATATCGCGCTGCGCAATGTCTACAGCGTGCGGCGCAGCCTGGATCGCGTGGCCGCTGAACTCGACCTGGAGTTCCGATATCAAATCGAAGTGGGCATGTTGACATCCGCGCTCAACCTGGTGGGCGCCGGCATGGGCATTACCGTCGTCCCCGGTTATGCCGCCGACCTCGCCAGGAAGCTCGGGCTGCGCGTGATTTCCATCGAGAACGCGCGCAGGCACGGGCATGAACTGTGGCTGATCCAGCGTCACAGCGCCCGGCTCTCGCTGGCGGCGGCGGCCTTCCTGGCCGACACCGAGGCCTACCTGGCCGCGCGCGAGGCCGCGGCCGATTGATCCAGAATCGGAATAAGTCTATGAATATTAGTCCCTTGTTGGGATAAGCCGGTGCGGCGCATCATGCGGCAGGCATAAGCAAGGCGAGCCCCCATGGCTCTCCAACAAAGGAGACAGGCATGACCCGAATACTGGACCGCGCGCGCAGGCGGCTGTTGGCAATAGGCGCGGGCTGCGCCGTGGCGGCGCTGTGTGGGGCCGCGCAGGCCGCCGACACCTATCCCGACAAGCCCATCACCATCATCGTGCCGTTCTCGCCGGGCAGCGCGACGGACACGAGCGCGCGCATCCTGACGGAAAAGCTGGGACCGCGGCTCAACGTCCCGATTGTGATCGAGAACAAGCCGGGCGCGTCCGGCACAATAGGTTCGATGGCCGCCGCGCGCGCGCATCCCGACGGCTACACCCTGATCCTGACCAGCAGCTCCACGCATTCGGCCACTCCGGCACTGTTTCGCAAGCTCGGGTATGACCCTACGGGCGACTTCATCCATGTGGTCCGTATCGCGACCATACCGATGATGCTGGTGGTGCGCGCCGATGCCCCATACAAGACGACGCAGGAACTGATCAAGGCCACGCAGAGCAAGCCGCTGAACTATGCCTACGGTTCGCCCACCAGCCAGATCGCGGGCGCGACGTTCAACACGGTAGCCAGCGCCACCGCCAACGGCGTGCCGTACAAGAGCCAGCCGCCGGCCGTGACCGATCTGCTGGGCGGCCATGTGGACTATCTTTTCGCCGACCTGTCGGTGGTAACTTCCTTCATGCAGGCCGGCAAGCTGCGCGGGCTGGCCTTCACCGGGCAATCGCGCGCCCCGGCATTCCCGGACGTGCCGACGCTGGCCGAGCTGGGCTACAAGAACTTCGACCTGGTCGTGTGGGTGGGCGTTGCCGTGCCGGCGGGAACGCCGGACCCGGTGGTGCAGCGCCTGAATCGGGAAGTGGCCGCCATTTTGGCGGATCCGGATACCGTCCGGCGTTTCGAAGCCCTGGGCATGCACGTATCGCCGAACTCGGTCGCGGAACACCAGGCTTTCGCACAGGCCCAGCGCAAGGTATGGACGCAGCGCGCGGTCGACGCCAGGATAGAGCCGCAGTAAGCAAGCGTCCCGTTCAGACAGCCCTCCTCGCGTGGTGCGCCGCGCTGGCTTTGGGCGAAACAACGGGACCGACACTTGTTGCCGCTGGGTGTGGCGGCTATTCTTCGCGAACGGCTTGGTCCTCTGCCTTTTTGGGACCGCCCGCGCGGGCGCTTCGGCGAACCGACCGCGCGTCCGATCCGAATACCACAACCCGCCTCATCGCCCACCCCTATGGAATCGGCTGCCACTTTCAGGAATTTGACCGAAGGGGATACCGGACCTGGCTTCTGGCGGGCGCAAACCATAGGGTGGCTCTGCCTGGCCACCATCGGCTTTCTGATCCGGCTCGCAGCCTTCGGCCACGCCGGACTTGCCTTGGCGCTGACCCTCGTGCTGGACAGCCTGGGTTTTCTGGCCACCAGCGCGGGGGCCATCTTCCATGCACGCCATCCCGGCGCCAGCAAGGCGGCGGCCGTGGCGATCGCCGCGCTGCTGTGCGTGATCGCGGCGGCGGTCGGCGCGCTGATCGCGCACTCGCTGCACGGGCTTTTTCCACCGGACGCCGTGACCTACGTGCCGCGCAACGGCTTTTCCATGGGATTCGTCTACTACCTGGGAATCTATTCCATCTGGACCCTGGTGTACTTCGGCGTAAGCGCGGAACTCGACGCGCGGATGGCCCGCATGTCGATCATGCACGCCGAAACCCGCGCCCTGCGGCTGGAACTGGAATCGCTGCGCTTGCAGGTCGAGCCGCATTTCCTCTTCAATGCGCTCAACACCATCGTGGCCGAGATCGCCGAGCGGCCCGTGATCGCCGAAGAAATGACCCGCCGGCTGGCCTCCTACCTGCGTTATTCGCTTAGCAAGCGCCACAGCGCCACCTGCCGGCTCGAGGAAGAAGTCGCGGCGCTGGAGACCTACATTGGAATCCAGGCATTGCGATTCGGTGATCGCTTCACATACCGGGCCAACATCGATCCTGCCGCCCTGCATGCGAGCATTCCCCACATGGCGTTGCAGGGCCTGGCCGAGAATGCCATCAAGCATGGGATGCGGGCGGACCAGCTCCATTTTTCCATCAACCTGCGCGCCTGGATGGCGGATGGCGCCCTGGTCGTGGAAATGGACAACCCGGGCACACTGGACGCCCCGGCCGATACGGCGCGCAACGGCGTCGGCCTGGACAACCTGCGGCAGCGCCTGGCCCTGCACTATCCGGGCCGTGGCCGCTTCGTCCTGGAGCAGCGCGCGGACCGCACCGTCGCCACGCTCACCGTGCAAGGGGCGCCATGCAACGTGTGATCCTGGTCGATGACGAAGCGCCCGCGCGCCGCTATCTGCGCCGCCTGCTGGAAGCGCACAGCGATGTACAGATCGTCGGGGAAGCCGCCACGCAGGAACACGCGGCGCAATTGATCGGGCAACTGCAACCCGACGTGCTCTTCCTGGACATCGAGCTGACCGAAGGCACGGGATTCGACCTGCTGGGCAGGCTCGCCACCGTACCCGCCGTCGTTTTCGTGACAGCCCATGCGGACCATGCCGTGCGCGCCTACGACGTGGCGGCGCTGGATTACCTGCTGAAGCCCGTCGACGCCCAACGGCTGAACGCCACGCTGGGCCGGTTGCGACGGATGAGGAGTCCCAGCACACAGGAGGCGCATCTTGTCGTCCGCAGCCGCAACGGCGTGCGGCAGATCAAGGTCCAGACCCTGTCGGCGTTGCTCGCCCAGGGTGACTACGTCCGGCTGTGCTGCATGGACGGTACATCCGAATTGATACACGCCACCCTTACCCGATTGCGACCGCAATTGCCGTCGCCACCGTTTTTCCAGGCCTCGCGGTCGATCATCGTCAACCTGAACCAGGTGGCGAGAATAGGCGGCGGCGCGGAAAAGCTGGTCGAGTTCATCCATCGGGCGGCGCCCATCGCGTTGGGACTGACCGCATACGAACGGCTGCGCCGGGAACTTGCCCGCGGGGACCGCGGGCCAAAAGAGGTGCCGGGCGATCATTCTTGATACGGCGTCGAACCTTTGGGACCGCCTCCGGAACGATCGCGCATTCCATACCGGGCGGCCCCCGGCAGCATATTCCATGCGGCTTCCCGCGCGCGGGTATGCCGGTTGCTTGCGCTCTCCCCTTGAACCTTCGTTCAACAGAGAGGAATTCCATGGAAAGCACCACATTGCATAGCTCCGGCTCGCCCGCATCCGTTGGCAAGCGCGAGTCCTTCGGTTCGGCGGTCTCCTGGGGCGCCGTGCTGGCCGGCGCGTTCGTCGCTTCCGCGACCTACCTGATGCTGTTGCTGGCCGGCGCGGGCTTCGGGTTCGCGTCCATGTCGCCCTGGGGGGACGATGGCGCTTCGGCCAAGACACTCGGGATAGGCGCCATCATCTGGCTGGTCGTCATCCAGCTTATCTCCGCCGGACTGGGCGGCTATATCGCCGGTCGCCTGCGCACCAAATGGGTCGACACCCATTCCGACGAGGTGTATTTCCGCGATACCGCGCATGGATTCCTGGTGTGGGCGGTCGGCGCCGTCGTCAGCGCGTTCCTGCTGGGCTCCGGGCTGTCTTCTGCGGTCAGCGGAGCGGCCCAGGTGGGCGCCAGCGCGGCGTCCGGCGTCGGGTCCGCCGTGTCGGCCGCGGTGCCCGCCGCGGCGGGTGGCGGCGGTGCGGAGGGCGCAGGTCCCTCGGCGCAGTACTTCGTCGACAGCCTGTTCCGCTCCGATCGCCCGGACGCCGCCCAAGGCGATGCTGCGAAGGCAGAGGTGGGCCGCATCCTCGCCGTCAGCCTGGCGCGCGGATCCATCACTCCGGAAGACAAGACATACGTCGCCCGGGTGATCTCCACGCAGACCGGCGTCGACCAGCCCACCGCGGAAAAGCGCATCGACGATACGATCAACCGCGCCCGGCAGACCGCCGACGAAGTCAAACAAAAGGCGCGCGAGGCCGCCGACACGGCCCGCAAGGCCGCAGCAGGGTTTGCCCTGTGGGCTTTCCTCTCCATGCTGATCGGTGCATTCGTCGCCAGCTATGCCGCCACGCGCGGCGGCCGTACGCGCGACGCCGTGCTGTAACGCGGCCCGCGTGGGTCGCGCCCGTCGCTAGGCACGCGGCGTGGCCCACCGCAATCCCAGCGCGCCGGCCGAGGCGGCGGCCGACAGCACGACCACGCCTGCCCAGCCCCATTGCGCCAGCGCCAGGCTGCCTATCGCGGCGCCCGCGGCCATGCCGATGAACATCCCGGTCACCAGCAGCGCATTCAAGCGGCTGCGGGCGTGCGCGACCAGCCCGTACACAATGGCCTGGTGCGCAATCAGCGCCGTCTGCACCCCGAAGTCGAATCCGACCGCGCCAAGGACGAGTAGCCACAGCTGCGCCCGTACCGGCATCCAGGGGGCCGCCAGCATGGCCAGGAAGGACACCAGCGCGATGGCGGCGCCGGCGACGGCCACGCCTTGCGGGCCGCGGCGGTCCGCAAGGCGTCCCGCCAAGGGCGCGGCCAACGCGCCGGCCGCGCCGGCCAGGCCGAAAGCGCCGGCCGCCGTGCTGCCGAGATGAAATGGGGCACCGTGCAACATCACCGCCAGGGTGGACCAGAACGCGCCAAACCCCACGGAAAGCAGGCCCTGCGCCCAGGTGGCGCGGCGCAGGGCGGCATGCTCGCGCCATAGCGCCACGAGCGAGGCCAGGAGTTGGCCATAGCTCAGGTCGGTGGTTGCCACAGAGCGCGGCAGGCCGTGCCAGATGGCGACCCCGATCAACACGACGCCGGCCGAGGCGCCGAGGTACATGGCGCGCCAACCGGCGTGTTCGGCCACGAAGCCGCTGACCACGCGGGACAGCAGGATGCCCAGCAGCAGGCCGGTCATGACGGTGCCCACCACCTTGCCGCGCTGCTCGGCCGCGGCCAATGTCGCGGCCGCCGGCACGATGTCCTGCGTGGCCGTGGCCGCCAGCCCGATGGCGACGCTGACGGCGATAAGCATCCCCGCGCCCTGGGCCAGACCGCCCAGCAACAACGCCACCGCAAGCAGGCCGGTCTTCAGCAGAATGATCCGGCGCCGATCGTAGCGGTCGCCCAGCGGAGCGAGCAGCAGGATGCCCAACGCGTATCCCAGCTGTGTCAGCGTCGGTACCAGGCCGAGCACGGCGTCGCTGGCGTGCAGCTCCGCGCCCAGTACCGCCAGCATGGGCTGGCTGTAGTAGAGCGACGCGACGCTCAACCCGGCCGCCACGGACAGGAGCAGTACCAGCCCGCGCGACGCGGCGGCCTCCGCGGGGGCGCTGCTTGCATACGCCGTTTGAATGGACGACATCTTCACACCTCGTTAGAAAACCAGACTGGCGTGATTATGAGGAGCCGGCTGCAGGGCTTGTAGTGGGCATGGCTGTAGAACTGATATACGATAAACGCATGAAAGAGCCAGGAAATCCAGGAGTCGATCGCATTGAGCTCCTGCAGACCTATGTGCGTATCGTCGAAACCGGCAGCCTGTCCGCGGCGGCGCGCGAATTGGGCACCACGCAGCCCACCATCAGCCGGCGGCTGCAGGCGCTGGAGCGCCTGCTCGGCCTGCGCCTGCTGCAGCGTTCCACCCATGTGATGAAGACCACGCTGGACGGCGAACGTTGCTATGCCCATGCGAAGGGCCTGCTGGCAAGCTGGCATGCCATGGACGCGGAGCTGCGCGGCATGGGCGACGAGCCCGAAGGGACGCTGCGCGTACTGGCCCCGCATGCCTTCGGGCAGGAACAATTGATCGAACCGCTGGCTGCCTACCTGCGCCGCTATCCGCGTGTCCAGGTGGAATGGCTGCTGCACGACCGGCGTCCCGACTACATCGCCGAAGGCATAGACTGCGCGATCCAGGTCGGCATGGTCGACGATCCTTCCGTCGTGGCGATCCAGCTTGCCCAGGTTTCACGCATCGTGGTCGCCGCTCCCGGGCTGCTGGAGGGGCTGCCGACGCCCAGGCATCCCCGCGATCTCGCGGCGTTGCCCTGGCTCGCCATGCGGACCTTCTACCAGGACGAAGTGGCGCTCACGCGCCAGCGCGATGACGCCGCCTACCGCTTTCCGATACGGCCGAAGCTGAGCACGGACAGCCTGTACGCGCTGCGCAACGCGGCGGCCCAGGGCCTGGGCGCGGCGCTGGTCTCCGAATGGCTGATGCTGCCCGACCTGCGGCAGAAGCGGCTGGTTCACCTGGTGCCGGAATGGCGCGGCCTGCCCCTGCCCGTGTATCTGGTGTACCCGTATGCGCGTTTTTACCCGGCGCGGCTGCGCTTGTTCCTGCAGGCCATGCGGACCACCATGCCGGAGATCCTGTCGTAGCGGGGCACGGCATCAGGCGCTCGACGGCTTGCTCGCCGCGCCCGACGCCCCCCTACCAGAGCTTGAGTTTCTTCAGCAAGGCGAGCATGCCGGCGCCCAGCATCGCCATCAGGGCGAGCACGTACCAGAACGCACCGGGTGTCCGCAGGCCGGGGACGTCCTCCATATTCATGCCGAAGATGCCGGACAGCAGCGTACCGGGCATCAGCAAGGCGGTCAGCACCGACAACACCACCAGGTTGCGGTTCATTTCCTCCGCCATCTGCGAGGCGACCTCTTCCTGGAGCAGCTTGGCGCGTTCATACAAGGCGTCGATATTGGCGCCCAGGCTGTGCAGCCCGTCGATGACCTGCGCCAGTTGATCCAGCGCGCGGGCGTTGGCCCAGTCATGTCCCAGCGTGCAGAGCCGGCCGAGGATGTTGCGTTCCGGATGGATGTGGCGGCGGAATTCGGCGAGTTGCCGCCGCACGGCGCTCAGCGCGCTGCGGTCGGTTTCCTTGCGATCGGACAGCACGGAGGCCTCGATGTCGTCGACATCGTCGGTCAGCGTTTCCAGTTTGTCCGCGAAGCCTTCGGACAGGCACTGAAGCAGCCGGGCCAGCAACGCGGGCGTGCAATCGAAATCCGCGCCCTCCTCGACCAGGCGCCGCAGGCTGTCGGTGGAACGCAGGGCGCCCCGGCGCACCGTGATCAGCCGGCTGCCGTCCATGTAGAAATGCAGCACGCCCTTTTCGTTGTCCGCGTCGCCCGCGTCCATCTTCAGGTCCACCAACAGGCCGTATACACCCTGGTCGGTGATGTGCAGTCGCGGCCGGCTGTCATGGCCGGCCAGGAATGCGCGCGCGGCGGGCGGAATGTCGTCGACGCGCTCGAGCCAGTCGTGGATGCGGCTGTCGGCGATCTTCAGGTGGATCCACAGGAATTGCCCCGGCGCCACCGGCGCGGGCGCCTGGATGTCGTCCCAGTTCAGGCGCACGGGACGTTCGCCACCGAAGCGGAAAGCGCAGATGAGACCGCCCGGGCCGGTGGCCAGCGTAAGCAGCCGATTGCGTGCGGCAGGGTCTGCGGCAGACGGCTCCGTGCGTGAGGAAGTATCCATGAATCCGTGAGTAGCGAAATATAGCGAGACGGGCCTGTGCCAAGACCGGCGCGGCGCGACGGGTCACGCCAGGCGTCGCACAGGCCGGCATGAATACCGCGCCGTGATGACCGTTTCATGACGATGGCCCCCCTGCACGCGGATATCATCGAGCCGTGGCGTACCTGCGGTGGGCGCCGCATGATGCACATCCATAATGAGGAACAGTATGAAGACATACGCCAAGCACATGCTGGCCGCGGCGGTATCGGCCGCGGCCGTGCTGACGCAGGCCACGCCGGCAATGGCCCAGGGTACCGGCGACTGGCCGTCCAAACCGATCACCATCGTCGTGCCCTACGCCCCCGGCGGCTTCGCCGACACGCGCGTGCGGCTGATCGCCAGCAAGCTGGAGCCGCGCCTGAAACAACCGGTGGTCGTGGAGAACAAGGCAGGCGCCGGCGGCGTGGTCGGCACCACGTTCATCGCCCGCGCCAACCCCGACGGCTACACCCTCGGCACGGGCAACCTGGCGCCCATGTCCGTGAATCCCAGTCTGATGCAGAGCATCCCCTACGATCCCTTGAAAGACCTCGCTCCGGTCATCCTGATCGAGAACAGCCCGCTGGTGCTCAGCGTGAACAAGTCCGTCCAGGCCGGGAACCTGACGGAGCTGATCGCGCTGGCCAGGTCTGAACCCGGCAAGCTGACGTTCGGGTCGTCCGGCGTGGGTGGCGCGCACCATTTGTCCGGCGAGATGTTCGCGGAGCAGGCACACATCGATCTCACCCATGTGCCGTACAAAGGCGGCAACCTGGCCGCGACCGACCTGATGGGTGGGCACATCACCATGATGTTCGAAATGGGCTATTCCGCCCTGCCCGCCATCAAGGGCGACAAGGTGCGGCCCATCGCCGTTACGTCCGCGCGGCGCATCAGCGTGCTGCCCGACGTGCCCACCATGGTTGAAGCCGGCCTGCCGGGCTACGAATCGTATAACTGGCAAGGCATCGTGGCGCCCGCCGGCACGCCGCGGCCCATCATCGACCGCTTGAACGCCGAGCTGAACGCGGTGCTGAAGGATCCGGAAGTGGCCAAGGCCATCGAGGATACGGGCAGCCAGGCCGGCGGCGGGACGCCGGAGCAGTTCGCTGCCTTCATCCAGTCCGAAACCGCCAAGTGGGCGCAGGTCATCAAGGAAGCGAAGATCACGCCGCAGTAAGAGCGCGCCCTACGCGCACTACGCGCGCAATTCCAGGCCGTTGCCTTCGGGATCGGCCAGGTAGACCGAGGTGGCCTTGCCGGTCGAGCCGTAGCGCTCGGCCGTCTCACCCAGCTGTACGCCTTGGGCTTCGAGTGTGCGGCGGATCGCATCGGCATCGAAGTCCGCCACGCGCAGGCACAGATGGTCCATGTTGTGGCCCTGCCCCGCCGTCGGCGCGGCACCGCCCTTCCTTCCCAGCGTACCGGCGACGTCGACCAGGTCGATGAGGGACGATCCGGCGCGCAGGTGCACCAGGCCAAGGTCTTCCTGCCGGTGGACCACCTCGCATCCCAGCACCCGCTCGTAGAAGTCCACCATGCGCGCCAGCGCATGGACCCGCAGCACGACGTGATCGATACCGATGATTTGCATGGCGACGCCCTCCCGCGTTTCCCCGGCATGATAGCGCGCGGCGGCTGACACGCCGCGCCTGCGCCGATGCGGTCGTCTCCGCGGTCAGTACGCCGCCTTCAGCAGGACCAGATAGTCTTCCCGGGACAGCGGCCGCGGGTTCGTCTTGTGCGCATTGTCCGCCAGCGACGCATCGGCGATGGATTCGAAGATGGCGTCGTCCACGCCCAGCGCCTTCAGCCCCGGAGGCAATCCCAACCGGCGGTTCAAATCCTGAAACACCTGGGCCAGGTCAGCGTCCTGGGGCAATCCCATGGTCTGCCGCAGCGTGCCCAGCTTGCCGCCCAGCGATTGCGCGTTGTAGCGCATGACGTGCGGCAGCAGGATGGCGTTGAGTGTGCCGTGGTGGTAGTTCAGCGCGCCCAGCGCATGCGACATCGAGTGGACCGCGCCCATGCCCTTCTGGAAGCAGATGGCCCCTTCGAGCGCACCCATCATCATGTTCCACCGCGCTTCACGATCGCCGCCATGGCTGGCCGCTCGCTCGATATTGGCGTACACGCGCTTCAGGCCATCCAGCGCGATGGCATCGGCCGGCGGATTGATCGTGGGAGAACAGTAGGTTTCCACGCAGTGCGACAGCGCGTCCATGCCCGTGGCCGCGGTCATATAGGGCGGCAGCCCCAGGGTGAGCTCCGGATCGCAGATGGCCGCCTTGATGACATTGGGACAGCCCACGCCCGCCTTTACCCCGTTACGAAAAATCATCACCGCGGAGCGGCCTACCTCGCTGCCGCTGCCGGCGGTGGTCGGCAGTACGACAAGGGGCGGCGTGTTGACGACGGGGCGTGGCCTGGCGTGGCGGTTGCAGTATTCCCATAGCGGCGCGGGATCGCCGCACAGCACGGCGATGGCCTTGGCCAGATCCAGCGCCGCACCGCCGCCCACGGCAACGATCCCGTCACACCGCTCCGCCGTGAACATCGCATACCCTGCCTGCGCGGCATCCTCCGTGGGATTGGGCGGCGTGGCGTCGAACACGGGCGCCCCGCCCGTGCCGCCCAGGGGTTCCAGCGCCATCGCGAACACCCCCGCGGCGATCAGGCCCTTGTCGGTGACGAACAGCGGACGCTGGACCCCGTTGCGGGCCAGCTCGCCGGGAAGTTCGCGGCGGCTGCCGTAATCGAAATGCACTTTGGTCAGGAACTGTAGGATGGACACGCTCGGGACTCGCTGTGTATGGGTTGCGGACGTGGATGCTGTACGGCGGTCAATTCATGGACAACCCGGACGCCTTGACGACCTTCTCCCATTCGGCCAGTTCGTTGTCGATGCGCCGCTGGAACTGGGCCGGTCCCTCCTGGATCACGACCGAGCCCAACATGGTCGTCACCTGCTCCCGTATCGCGGGCCGCGCGGCGATCTCCGCCAGGTCGGCATGGATCTTCTCGACCACCGGACGCGGGGTGCCCGCCGGCGCCAGGAACCCGTACCAGGTGGCGATATCGGCCCCCTTGATGCCCAGCTCGTCCAGCGAAGGAACATCCGGCAACTGCGGCACGCGCTTGTCGTGCGTAATCGCCAGCGCGCGGATCTTGCCAGCCTTGATCTGCGGCAACGCGGAGCTCAAGGTGGCGAAGGACATATCCACGGTGCCGGCCATCAGGTCGGCGATCGCCGGCGCCGCGCCCTTGTAGGGCACGTGCAGGATGGAAGTGCCGGTCTTCTGGCTGAACAGCACACCTGCCAGGTGCGGCGTGCCGCCGTTGCCCGATGATGCATAGGTGTACTTGCCGGGGTTGGCCTTCAGCGCCTGCAGGAATTCCTTGAAGTCGCGGGCCGGGAAGTTGTTGCGCACGACCAGCACATTGGGCGCGAGCGCCAGCAGCGCGATGGGAGCGAAGTCCTTCGCGGTATCGAACTGCAGGTTCTTGTACATCGCGGGGTTCATCGTGTGATTGCCCAGCGCCACCAGCAGGGTATAGCCGTCCGGCGCCGCCTTGGCCACATAGCTGGTGCCGATCAAGGCGTTGGCGCCGGCCTTGTTTTCCACCACGACGGGCTGGCCCCACTTCTTGGACAGCTCCTGCGAGAACAGCCGGGCGAAGGGGTCGGCCGAGCCGCCCGCGGGAAAGCCGACCACCACGGTCACGGGATGATCGGGATAGTCGGCGCGCGATGGCCCGGCCAGCGCCAGGCCGGCCAGCGCCGCCGTGGCGGCAAGAATGCACTTGAACCTTTGGGACATGCCCATGTTTGTCTCCTCTGTTTTTTCTGTATATGCGACGGTCGCTTTCGCTGCGCCGTGCGCGGCGCGCCGCCTGGACGCGGCGTCGCCAAACCAGATTATGGACACCTTGCGGCGCTGCAGGTCTTTTTTTTGCCCCGCTTTTCCCAGCCGGAACACTGCTGTTCCGAAAGGGAAACGAAGCAGCCCGCGGCCGCTGATACGATAGCCGGTCATGCCAGCCGGCCGCGCCGATCCCGGAATCGGCCGACGCACCGGTCCGGCGCCAGGAGACACGCGATGTACCAGGATCCGGTCCTTTATATCAACGGACGCTTCATCACTGCGGAGGGGCGCAAGACCCAGCCCATCACCAACCCGGCCACGGGCGAAGTGCTGGGCCAGTTGCCTCATGCGACCACCGAGGACCTGGACCAGTGCCTGGCCGCCGCCCAGGCCGCATTCCAGCAATGGAAGCGCACGTCGCCTCTGGAGCGTTCCGCCACCCTGCGCAAGGCCGGCGACCTGCTGCGCGAACGCGTACGCGAGATCGCCCGCGATATTTCTCTGGACCAGGGCAAGCCGCTGCCCGAGGCGATCGCCGAAACGGACAAGAGCGCCGAGCATGCGGACTGGCATGCGGAGGAAGGCCGGCGCACCTATGGGCGCGTCATCCCGTCGCGCCAGCCGGACGTGCGCCAGTGGGTGCAGCGCGAACCGGTGGGCGTCTGCGTGGCTTTCTCGCCATGGAATTTTCCGATCGGGCAGGCGTCGCGCAAGGTGTTCGCCGCCCTGGGCAATGGCTGCACGCTGGTTATCAAGGGACCGGAGGACAGCCCCAGCGGCGTGATTGCGCTGGCGCGCGCCCTGCATGATGCCGGCTTGCCCGCCGGCTGCCTGAACCTGGTGTGGGGCGTGCCCGCCGACATCTCCGCCTACCTGATCCGCTCGCCCATCGTGCGCAAAGTGTCGTTCACCGGTTCGACGGCGGTGGGCAAGCAGGTGGCCGCGCTGGCCGCCAGCCATATGAAGCGCATGACCATGGAACTGGGCGGCCATGCGCCCGTGCTGGTCTTCGATGACGCCGACCTGGACGCGGCGGCCGACATGCTGGCGCGCTTCAAGATGCGCAATGCCGGACAGGTATGCATCTCACCTTCGCGCTTCTTCGTGCAGCGCAAGGCCTATGACCGCTTCGCGGCGCGTTTCCTGGAAGTCATCCGGTCGTTGAAGGTCGGCGATGGCCTGGAAACGGGCGTGGATATGGGCCCGCTGGTGCACGAGCGGCGCATCGCCGCCATGGAGGGCTTCATGGAAGACGTGGCGCGGCGCAAGGGCGAGGTGCTGGCGGGTGGCCAGCGCGTCGGTACGCGCGGCACGTTCTTTGCCCCGACGGTCGTTGCCGGCCTGCCCGCCGACGCACGCCTGATGAACGAAGAACCATTCGGTCCTATCGCCTCGCTGACGTCCTTCGATTCCTTCGAGGACGGCATCCGGCTGGCCAACGCGCTGCCCTACGGGCTGAGCTCCTATGTCTTTACCGAGTCGCTGCAGACCGCGACGCGCGCCTCCAATGCGCTGGAAGCCGGCATGGTGAACATCAACCATTACGGCAGCGGCATGGCCGAGATGCCCTTCGGCGGGGTCAAGGACAGCGGCATCGGCAGCGAGGGGGGCAGCGAGACCTACGACGGCTACCTCGTCACGAAGTTCGTGACCCATCGCTAGGTATGCCGAGGTGGCCGCCGGGTCTGCCCCACTCCGGCGGCAATACTGTGCAACGGGCGCGTTCTGCGGCCGCCCAGGCGTACAGCCGCCGCGGCGGCACCGCCCGGCAGGTCAATCGATCTTGATGTGCCGCTCGCGCGCGATGGTTTCGTAGCGCTGGCGCTCGGCGCTCAGGAATGCCGCGAAGTCGGCCGGCGTGCCGCCGATGGGGTCGACGCCCTGTTGGGCCAACAGCGCGCGCGTGTCGGCCTGGTGCAGGATCGCATTGATATCCGCCGACATCCGGTCCACCACCGCGGCGGGGGTGCCGGCAGGCACATATACGCCCATCCAGTTCGTGAAGCGGTAACCCTTGAACCCCGGCAATTCCGCCATCGTCGGCACATCCGGCATGGCGCTGGACCGCTTGTCGCTGGTCACGGCCAGCACACGCAGCTGCCCGCTTTTCTGGTAAGGCACGGTGGGTGGCATGCCGACGATGCCGATCGGAATATGATTGCCCAGCAAGTCCGCAACGGCCGGGGCCGCGCCCTTGTAGGGGACGTGCTGGACGGACGTACCGGCCAGCAGATTGATGGACTCGCCGGCGAAGTTCATCGAACTGCCGTTGCCCGGCGTGCCATAGGATAGCGGCGTGGCGCTGCGCTTGGCTTCCGCCAGCAGCTCCTGCATCGTCCGCGCCTTGATCGACGGATGCACCGCGATCACCAGGGGGGTCTCGCCGGCCAGCGTCACCGGCACCAGGTCGCGCTGCGGGTCGTAGGGCATCTTCTGCCCGGCGATCGCGCCTACCAGCACCTCGGCCGGGGAAGCGACCAGCATGGTGTAGCCGTCAGGCGCGCTCTTGACCACCGCGTCGGCGCCGATCAGCCCGGACGCCCCGGACCGGTTCTCCACGACGAAGCTTTGGCCGGTCTTTTTCGATAATTGCTGGGCCAGGACCCGGGTAACGAAATCAAGGCCCCCGCCTGCGGGATACGCCACGATGACGCGTACCTGCCGCGCCGGCCATGCCTGCTCCGCCGCCGTCGCCGGGGCAGCCCCCCACGTGGCCAACGCCAGCGCCAGGCATGCCGCGCCGATACGATGCTTGTTGTTCATCATGTGTCTCCTCGTTGTCATATCGGCCTCGACTACGCAAGGTCCGTCATTGCCGCAGCGCGTAAGCGCATCCGCCGGCCGGCGGACAGGACCAGTGGTCCCGTGCGATTCCTGCTACGCCTTCCTACTGGAAATCCGCGGCGGTGCCGGGCGCCGGGGTAAAGCCAAGATCGCCGCGCGCAATCACGGCTTCCCGCCCGCCGTTGCGCGCCAGCAGCTCTGCCTGGCGGGCCTTCGCGCGGCTGTCCACCTCCTCGGGATCGCACAGCGCATACAGGCGTTCCCGGCACGCCGCCAAGGTGGCCGCATGTGCGGGATCGCCCGCCAGGTCCTGGATCTCATCGGGATCCCGCTCGAGGTCGAACAACTGTGCCGGATACAAGGCGTAGTGCACGTACTTGTACTGGCCGTGCCGGATGGCGAAGGCGCCGGACGTCGATCCCATGCCGTGGTATTCGGACAGGACCATCCGCTCCGGCTGGGCGCCGGCCGCGACGGTGCGCAGATCGACCCCCGGGTGCGTATCCCTGACCCCCTCGAAGTCCACGCCCACGCTGTTGACGATGGTCGGATAACAGTCCACATGGCTGACCGGCGTGGCGACGACCTGTCCCGCCGGCACGTCAGGACCGCGCATGATCAGCGGAACGCCGGCGATTTCGTCATACATGGTGGACTTGCCCCACAGGCCCCGCGCGCCCAGGTTGTCTCCGTGGTCGCTGGTATAGATGACCCGCGTCGTCTCGGCCAGGCCCGTCTCGCTCAGCGCACGCAGCACCTTGCCGATGTTCTCGTCCAGGAAGGACACCAGGCCGAAGTAACCTGCCAAGGCCCGCTTGACGTCGTGCTCGGACTCGAAATAGTCGTCGTAGCAGAAGCTTTGCGCGTAGTCGCGCAGATAGGGATGCTGTGGCCGCTGTTCGCGTGCATACAGCTTGGGCATGGGAAGATCCTGCTCCCAATAGCGGTAGTAGTGCTCCGGGGGTGCGGTCAACGGAAAGTGCGGCGCGACAAAGGAAACGAACAGCACCCACGGCTTGTCGTGACGGCGGGTCCCTTCTTCTCGGAGCCACACCTGCGCGCGCGAACAGATTTCGCGGTCGTACATGGTGTAGGGCGTCTCTCCGGGACCGGCCATGGCGGCCATTTTCCTGGCCCCACCGCGACGCGGCAGGTCATCCCGTATCAAACCCATCAGGTCGCCCTTGCCTTCCAGGATGTGCATGGGGATCTGTTCCTCGGTAAACCCATGGTCCTCGCCGGGCTGCCGGAAGTGCAGCTTGCCGATCGACACGACGGCATGGCCACGCTCGCGCAGCACGTGATGCCAGCTCGGCACGCTGCCGTCATAGGCGTCGGCGTTGTCCCAGAACCCGATCTGGTGGATGTACTTGCCGCAGGCAAAGCCGGCGCGCGCGGGGATGCACACCGGGCTGGTCGTATATGCCCCCGAAAACATGGTGCCCGCAGCCGCGAGCCCATCCAGGTGGGGCGTCGCCACGATGGGATGGCCCGCGCAGCCCATTACCTTGGGATTGTGTTCATCGGACATAATGACAACCAGATTTCCAGCACCCATGTCTGCCTCGTCTCCGTCACGCGCCTCGTTATTGCGCTATTACTATATAGTATTAAAGTAATGAACCAAGATCAAGCCACCCTCGGCGCGGACCTGCAACGCCGCCTCGACCATTACGTCCGGCCGGGCATTCCCAAGTACATGGCCATGCGCGACGCCATCGCCCATGCGGTCGCCACGGGATCCTGGCCACCCGGACTGCGGCTGCCCACCGAACTGGAATGGGCAGCCGCCCTGCCCTTGAGCGTCGGGACGATCCAGCGAGCGCTGCGCATGCTGGTGGACGAAGGCATCATCGTGCGGCAACAAGGCAGCGGCACGTTCGTCGCGGGGCGGCCCGACGAATCCATGCATGCCCCGCTGCATTGCCGCTTCGTCGACGACAGCGGCAAGGGCTACCTGCCCGTGTACCCGACCATCCTGGCGCGCTACGAATTGGACGAGGACGGCGCCTGGACGGCCCACCTGGGCCGCCAGCACGTGTTTTGTATCGAGCGGGTGCTGGCCATCGGGGACGAGTTTTCGGTCTTCTCGCGCTTCTACGCGGATCCCGACCGGTTGCCGGCATTCCTGACGCTGCCGCTCAAGAAACTGGGCAGCGAGAATTTCAAGGAATTGATCATGAAGGAAACCGCGCAGGCGATCGGGCTCATGGACCAGTATCTATCCAGCCGCAAATTCGAGGCGGCCGTCTGCAAGGCCATAGGTACGCGCGCCGGTACGGTAGGACAGCGCCTGGATATCCGCGCATACCTGGGACGCAGCAGTCCGGTGTACTACCAGGAGCTGTTCATCCCTCCGAACCAGCGCGTGCTGCACCTGGCCCGCGATGGCCGCGACGGCGGGCTGGCCCAGGGCTCAAAATAGCCCGGGCGGTTCCGTCCCTCCCCCTCTACACCAGCACCGTGGCGCCGTGCGCCCGCGCGAAGGCCGCCAGGCTCTCCACCATAAGGGCGTGCATGTGCGCGGCCGCCGGCAGCAGGCTCTGTTCGGTGCGCCGCAAGGTACCGATGACACGGGCGAGTGACCGGGACGGGATCCCGGCCGCCCGCGTCAAAGGGGACGCACGGCCAGGTCGCCCCGGTACGTCGTCCTGGACAAGGTGTCCGCATGCGCGAGGTATGGATCCGGCTCCGTTGGCCGGTCCAGGGACAATGCGTGCCGGGCCAGTTCGGCGCCCGTGGTGAAATGCACGCCGCCCAACTGCTTGATCTCCGTCAGCAGCGTGTCCAGGACCGCGATGCGCGCCGCGCGCGTGGAGCCGAAGTCGCCACGCAGATGCAGGGTGAGCGGAATCAGTGTCCCCTCCTCGTGCATCGCGGCAACCTCGTCGCGCCAGATGGCCAGCAGGCGCGCATGGGTATGGCGCGCCGAATAGATGGGCGCGTCGTCCAGGGCGAATGTGGACGGCAGCTCCACCAGCTTCTTCCCACCCGACAGGCCGAAGACGTAGGGGTGGTCGGCGTCCTGGAAAGTCGCGTCGTAGAGGAAGCCCAGTTCGGCCAGGTGCTCCAGCGTCGCCGGCGACAACTGTCCGCCGGGCGCCCGAAAGCCCAGTGGCGCAGCGCCGGTGATGTCGCCCAGGATCCCGGCCGAGGCGCGCAGCACCTCCTGCTCCTTTTCGCCCAGCGTGGCGAAGTCCTCCAGGTCCACGCCGCGGGCGGCCATTTCATGTCCCTGGCTTGCGGCTTCCCGCACCAGGTCCGGATGGCGGCGCGCGTCCGCGCCGGGCACGAAGAAGGTAGCGGGCACGCCGTGCCTTGCCAGTAGATCCAGCAGCCGGGGAAAGCCGGCACGGACCGCATACCGGCCATAGGAATACCGGCCGAACATGCGTGCCGGCGCCACCTCCTTGAGGTCGAAGGATTCGGCGTCGAAGTTAACGGTCAGCAGGACCACGGAGCGGGCGCCATGGGGCCAGGGATACGAGATCATGTGAACGACACCTCTTCGAGACGGTTGCTATGCTCCAGGCACCATTGCGCGAAGGTCCTGGCCTGCATGAAGTGCACGCCGTCATGCCCCTTCATGTAGTCGATAAGGTCCGACAGGATGCGGGTATGCGACGGCGTTCCCGATCCCCAGCCGGCGCGCGGGTGCAGCGAGAGCACGAAAAACCGGTCCGCGCCATAGATGGCGTCGAACTCGGCGCGCCACTGCGCCAGCACTTCCGACGGCGGCGTGTAGCTGAACTTGTAGAACGGGAAGTCGTCCAGGCTGTAGGTATTGTTCGGCAGCTCGATGATCAGGTCGTCCCGGCCCTTGCCGAAGCGCAGCCGGTACGGCCGGTCGTAGTCCTTGTCGCTGGAGTCGTAGATATAGCCCAGCGATTTCAGGACCGCCATGGTCTTGTCCGTCTTGCGCCCGGACGGCGAACGCCAGCCGAGTACGGGCTTGCCCAGGATGCCCTTCAGGATGGCGTCGGTTTTGCGCAGCAAGGCTTCCTCTTCGGCGCCCTCCAGGTCCCAGGCCTCGTGCAGGTAGCCGTGCGCCGCCACTTCGAAGCCGCAGCGGTCGATTTCCTCGACCGTGGCCGGATGCTGTTCCGCGTCATAGCCGGGAATGAAGAAAGTCGCGTCCACGCCGTGGCGCGCCAGCATCTCCAGGTGCCGCGGCACGCCGCAACGCGCCGAATAGTTGCCCCAGGAGTGCTTGCCCAGCGGGGCGATGCCGCGCCCGACCTCGTGGCTGGCGCCGTCGAAGTCAATGCCGATAAGCACGACGCAGCGCATGTCGTCGGGAAACAGGGGATCAGCGTTCATATCCGTTCGTCCTCAATCCAGCTTGATATGGGATTCGCGCACGACGGCGCCCCACTTCTCGCGCTCGTTCTGCAGGAAGCGCGCGTACTCTTTGGGCGGCATATGGGCCACATCGAAGGAGCGCGCGCGCATCGTTTCCTGGAACTCCGGCGAGGCATAGACCTTTTCGATCGCGCCGTAGATGGCGTCGACCGCCTGCTGCGGCATGCCGGCCGGCCCGAACAAGCCGATCCAGCCCACGGCGCTGAAGCCGGGATAGCCGGATTCGGCAATGGTGGGCACATCGGGCAGCACCGCATTGCGCCTGGATGCCGTCGTGGCAATGGGCCGCACCTTGCCGGCCTTGATGTTGCCCAGCTGCGTGCCCACCAGGTCCAGCATGAAATCGAGCCGGCCGGCAAGCAGGTCTGTCGTGGCCTGGCCCGCGCCGTTATAAGGCACCGCACCGGCCTCGATGCCGGCATCGCGCTTGAATTTCTCCACCGCCAGATGCGAGGAACTGCCTATGGTGGTGACGCCGTAATTCAGCTTCCCGGGATTCTTGCGCGCGGCATCCACCAATTCCTTCAAGGTCCGGATCGAGGATGATTCCGGAACCACCAGCACGTTGTCGAAGGTGGCCAGCACCGAAATAGGCGTGAAGTCTTTCACCGGATCGTACGGCAGCTTCGAATACAGGAACTGGTTCGCCGAATGGGTGCCGGTCGAGCCCACCAGCAGCGTATAGCCATCCGGCTGCGCCCCGGCGACGTAGGCGGCGCCGATGTTCCCGCCCGCGCCTGGCCGGTTCTCGACGATGATCGATTGCCCCAGTACCTTGCCGACTTCCTGGGCCACGATGCGCGCCTGGATATCCGTGCCGCCGCCGGCCGCGAACGGCACAACCATCTTGATCGGGCGTGACGGAAAGGTTTCGGCGGACTGTGCCGCGGCCGGTCCGGCCAAGCCGCCGCCGGCGGCCAGCACCAGCCCGGCGCCCAGACCCACGATGAACCGTGATATGCGCTTTGCAGCCGGCAAATATCCTGCGATAGGCGTATTCATATTCCTTCCCCTCTCATGTTGTACGTCTTCCCGAAGCCTGATTCTGCGTGGCGGTGGACCACCGATGCCCCGACTCCTGCCGGCTGGCGCCGCCTGTGATCGCCGTCGCCGGCGCTAGCCGCGCCGCGGCAGGTGATACGTGGTGAAAGTCGGATCGATCGCCGGCAGGTTTGCGACTTCCATGATGCCCAGCTCCGGCTGCATCACCACGGTCGACACGGTGGCGCTGCGGGTGTCGCGGCCGAAATCCTGGCGTGGCGGACGGCACACCGACCACGGCGACTGGAACCCGTCCAGCAAGGCCTGCTTGACGGCGTCCACGGTGATACGTCCGCGCTGGGGCAGCAGGATCTCGCGGACGCGCTGTTCCCGGTACAAGGTGCAGGGCGAGAACGCAATCCCCGTATCCCGCAGCTTGGACAGCGCGACCGGGCTCAGCCAATGGTTGGCATGCACCAGCAGGCCTTCCTGCGGCAGCACCTGGAAGGTTTCGTCCGGCGCGCACTCGAAATTGATCGCCACGCCGTCCTGATGGCAGACCGCCATGTTGTTGGAGCCGGTCTTAGGCGTCGCATAGACGGCATGCAGCGCGTGCGCCAGGTACGGGCTTTCCAGCGCCTTGCGCCGGATCAGGGGCAAGGGCACGCCGATCTGCCGGTAGTCGCGGTCGCATTCGAGGTTGTTGCCGGTGATGGAAATACCCGCCGAATTGAAGCCGGACCGGCCCAGCATGCCGGCCTCGGTGAAGGTGAGGATGTCCGGTCCGTCCTCGCGCAGGATACGGAGCACCACACCGGTTTCGGCGCACTCGACCTTCCAGTCCCAGTCCTGCGCATGGATCAGCCGCCCATCCTGGCTGGCGTCGGCCATGACGGTCACCGACGTACAGCCGTCGGTGGACTCGCCGGCCAGCAGGCGCGCGCGCAGCTCGGGCTTGAAGGCGAGCTTCATCACTTCGGTGCGGGCGTTGAGCAGGAAAATATCCTCGAAACGCGCGCGCGCGCCCTCGGCGATGCCTTCCATCTCGGCGATGTAGTTCTCGTCGAACTTCCGTGCCACCGGCACGTAGCTATGGATGATCCGGTCCATCTCCTCGCGGGCCAGGTTCCAGCGGCCGGCCTGTTCGCTGTAGTGCGCGATCGACCGCGCCACGCGCTCGCGCGCCTGCTCACCGTACGACCTGCCGCGCTCGCGTGGCGTGCCTGCGATCTCGTAGAAAGGGAACGGTTGCACCTTCTGCCTGCTCATCTGGTTCTCCATGGCCATGCCGACCGCCTGCGCCCTGCGCACGCGCAAGCACGGGCAGGCGCCCGGTGTAAGCGGCAGGCATGAGCGAAATGCTAAGTGGCGGGCTTCATACCATCAAATTATTTATAAGCAACATACAATACCGATTTTGGTATGTATCGCCACCGCCATGGAACTGGATACGCTGCGCAGGGTGAATCTCAACCTTCTGACGGTGTTTGAAGTGCTGATGGAGACGCGCAGCGCGACGCAGACCGCGGCGCGCCTGCATATGACGCAGCCGGGCGTCAGCCGGAAACTCGCAGAACTGCGCCGTTTGCTGGGCGATCCCCTCTTCGTGCTGGCGCGCCGCCAACTGATACCCACTCCCCTGGCACTGGAGATCCGCCCTACCGTCCGGGAAGCATTGGCGTCCATCGGCGGCATCATCGACAACGTCGCCAGCTTCGATCCGCCGCGCTCCAGCCGCACCTTCCGTATCGCCGCCCGCCACACCCTGGAATGGATGCTCGCCCCGGCCTTGCGCCGTTACTGTGACGGCGAGGCGCCGTCCGTGCGTTTCAGCTTCGTCAACATGCAGGGCGTCGCGCTACCCGAAAGGCAGTTGGAAGACAGTTCTGTCGATATCGCGCTGGGTCGCTTCGACGACGTGGGCCCGCGCTTTCGCAGCCAGGCCCTGTTCGACGACGACCGCGTCTGCCTGCTGCGGCGCGGACACCCCGCCGCCCGCACGCGCCTGACACCGGCGAAATTCTGCGAGCTGTCCTTCGTCACGACGACCGACATGCTGGGCAAGGACAATGAGGTCGATATCGGCTTGCGCCGCAGTGGCCACCAGCGCCGCTTCGGCCTGTATGTCTCCAGCATGAGCCACGTACCCCTGATCCTGCTGCAGACGGACCTGGCCGTGACCATGCCGCGCAAGCTGGCCACCTATATCGCGCGCTTCCATCCCCTGCATGTCCTGGAGCTGGGCTTTGCCCTGCCGGCATCGCACTACAGCATGGTGTGGCATGCGCGATGGGACGACGTGCCGTCACACCGCTGGCTGCGCGACCTGGTGTCCGGGCTGATGCGCGACGACCTGCTCGACGGCGGCCGTAGCGTTCGCCGCGCCCGCGCGCCCCGCCCTCGCCGGCCTGTGGCTTGACCGGCCGCCATCCCCACGCGGAACAGGTGCCCCAAAACCGACTTGGCGTAACTTTTGATGAAAAATGAAAATTTTCCATTACTGGAAACTAGAGAAAATGAAATCTTTTGATAGGATTCCTCGCCGATTTGTACTAAGTCAAAATATCTAGACGGTAATTGGCATTTTTTTCTTCACTTTTGTCAGTGCTCCCTATCATCGCCCGCTCCCTCTGTAGCCACCCCTGATACGGGCGGTCTCCGGGAGCCGGCAAGGCTCGGTGGACTCGCCATGAATGCTGCGTTGCATACCCGGAAGTGCGTGCCGGCCCTCGAGCGAACCACGGAGCGGCGAACGCGCCGCCAGGGGCAGCATGCCGGGCAAGGCAAGCGTGCGACCGGCGTGCCCATGCTCCGGCCCACGCTGATTGCCGGGCTGCTTGGCACTGCCGCGGGCATCGCGCTTCCGCCTGCGGCCATGGCGCAGAGCTGCAGCCTGAACGGCAGCCAGTATTCCTGCAGCGCGAGCGGCAGTTTCGGCTCCTCCATCCAGATGTCCCAGGGTCCAAGCCAGGGCTCGTCATCCGCGTTCATGCCGGTGACCGTGTCGGGCAGCATTTCGTACACGGCTCCCTCGACAACGAGCGCCGCGATACAAGTCTCTGCCTATGGCCAGGACTTCAACAGCGGCAGCCCCGGCGGCAACGCACAAGGCATACAGCTCAACAATTCCGCGACCATCTACCAGTCGGCCGGCCCAAGCCCGATCTACGACTACGTGTTCGGCATCTGGGGCCAGCAAATGGCCGGCTATGGCGATGGCGGCGGGTCCACCACCCAGATGTACACCATCAACAACACGGGCAACATCACGATCGCATTGCCCGGCGTGCAGACGGTGGGCGGCTCCGGCATCTGGCTGGCCGACCAGGGCGGCGGCGGCAATGCCAATACCTCGGGTGGATCATCGGCCGGCGCGGTCATCACCAACAGCGGCGCGATCAGTGCAACGCTTTCCGGCCAGGCCGGATTCGCCGGCCTGCAGGCGATGTCGTACGGCGGCAACGCGAACAACAGCGGCCAGGGCAACGGCGGCAACGGCGGCACGGCCGCCGTCAGCAGCTCCGGATCCGTGGCGGTGGACTGGACCTGGGCGAACGCGGGCAGCAGCAACAACGGCATGTGGGGGGTATTGGCGCTGTCGCAAGGCGGCGCCGGCAGCAATAACGACAACGGTAGCGGCGGCGCGGGGGGCACCTCGGGTCTGGCGGGCGTGCAACTCGCCGCGGGCGCGAACGTGAACCTGTCGGTGTCCGGGTCGGGCCCATCGAACGCGTCGTCGCAACCTAGCGCGGGCGTGCTGGCGGCCAGCGTGGGCGGCAGTGGCGGCTATGGCCGCAACGACAACAACGCCAGCGGCAACAACGGCGGCGACGTCGTGGGCGGCAACTATCCCATAGGCAACGCCGGCGCGCCGGTGTATTCGGCGGCGATTTCCATCACCGATGCCAGCGTGATCGTCAATGGCGGCCTGCCGGCGGTCGTGGCCCTGGCCCAAGGCGGCGCGGGTGGCGTGGGCGGCGTCAACGAGAACGACGGCTCCAACGACCCGAGTGAGAACGGCGGAAACGGCGGCAATGTGCGCTCGGCCGCGGCAATCAGCATCGCCGCGCAGAACACGCCGATCTCGATAACGACCTCCGGCGGCAGCAATGCGGCCGCGGTCGCGGCATTGATGCAGGGCGGCGCCGGTGCGATCGGTGGATGGAGCCACGACAAAGGCGCTTCCACTTCCCATGGTGGCGTCGGCGGCTCGGGGGGGTCGATCCTGGCGCCGCTCTACGTGACGCTGGCCGGCTCCTCGGCGACCAACTCCATCACCCTGTCGACCACGGGACCCACCTCGCCCGGGGTCTATGCCGCGAGCATGGGCGGCGCGGCGGGGAACGGCAACGGCGCGGATACCGCCCTTGTCGGCAAGGCGGAAGGCGGCAACGGCGGCGTGGGCGGCAACGGCGGCGACGTCAATGTCTCGCTGGCGTATACGAATATCAGTACCCAGGGCAACAACTCGCCGGGTATCGTCGCGCAGTCTGAAGGCGGTATCGGCGGCAACGGAGGCAGCGCCAACGCCGCGCAGGCCGATGGCGGCAGCGGCGAAGACGGCGGCAATTCGGGCAACGTGACCGTCACCACCACCGGCGGCACCATTACGACGCAGGCCGCCGACTCCATGGGCATCCTGGCGCAAAGCGTCAGCGCGACGGGCGGCAACGGCGGATATGAAAACGGCCACCTCACCAGCGGCACTGACTACGCCGGCCTGGGAGGCATCACGGGCACGGTGACCGTCACCAATGGATCCGCCATCACGACCAACGGCGATTACGCGCGCGGGATTCTGGCCCAGTCGCTGGCCGGATCGGGCGGCACAGGCGGCTCGTCGTGGGCATCGTTTCACAGCGGCGGCGGCTCGGGCGCTCCCGGCGGGGCCGCCAACTCGGTCACCGTCACGCACAACGGCTCGATCGTCACGGCCGGTAGCAATGCGCACGGCATCCTGCTGCAATCCGTGGGCGGCGACGGCGGCGCCGGCGGCTCGGCCTCGGGCGTTATTTCCAATGTGGGTGGCGGCGGCGGCAACGGGTCGGGCGGCGGCGTGGTCACCTACAACTCGAACAACAGCAGCATCGTCACCAGCGGCACCTCGGCGATCGGCGTCCTGGGCCAGTCGATCGGGGGCGGCGGTGGGGACGGCGGCGGCGCGTCCGGCGTGGCCGTCAGCATCGGCGGCAGCGGCGCCGCCGCGGCCAACGGCAACACGGTGACGGCCAACGTGAATTCGAGCACCATCACCACCACGGGTGATGGCGCCACCGGCATGGTCATGCAATCGATCGGCGGCGGCGGCGGCAATGGCGGCAACGCCAGCGCCGCGGCGCCTTTCGCGGCCGTTACCCTGGGCGGCAAGGGCAAGGGCGGCGGGGCCGGCGGACAAGTCGAGGTGACGCTCAACAACACCACCATCTCTACCGCCGGCACCAAGGCGCCCGGGCTGATCGCCCAATCGGTGGGCGGAGGCGGCGGGACGGGCGGCAACGCCGCTTCCTATTCCATAGGCGCGGGCGTATCGGCCTCTGTGGGCCTGGGCGGTTCGGCCGGCAACGGCAACAACGGCGGCCTGGCGACCGCCACCATGACCGGCGGCTCCATCCTCACCGGCCAGGATCCCAGGCTGCTCAACACGATGCCGGCCACGCCCGGCGGCTGTTCCGCGTCGAATCCCGGCGCGATGCCATGCAATGCGCTGCCCGTGGACAGCTACGGCGTCGCGGTGCAGAGCATCGGCGGCGGCGGTGGATTGGGCGGCTCCGCGGTCGCGGAAGCCATCGCGGTCTCAACGCCGATCAACGCCGGGGGCGATCAGGTCGCCCTTGCGGCGGCCGTGACGATGGGCGGCTCGGGCGGCACCGGCGGCTACGGCGGTACGGCGCAGTTTTCGCTGTCCAATGGCGGATATATCGAGACCCGTGGCAATGGCTCGACCGCCGTGCTGGTGCAGAGCATCGGCGGCGGAGGCGGCGCCGGCGGCGACTCCAGTTCCACCGCGGCGGTCATCGGCTATCCGAACACCCTGCCCAGCAAGGGCAAAGGTCCCGGCGGCACGATGGAATTCACCATGGGCGGTTCGGGCGCGGACGCCGGCAACGGTGGAACCGTGAACGTCGCGATCGGCGGCACCGTCTCGGATACGGGTGCATTCACGCCGGATTCCAATGCCGCACGCACCGCCATCGTCACCTACGGCGACTTCGCGGCCGGCATCAAGGCGCAATCCGTGGGCGGTGGCGGCGGTGACGCGGGCATCGGCAGCGGCAACACCCAGGGTTTCGGCACCGGCAGCAGCACCTCGTTCGCGATCAATGCGGGTTCCACCGGCGGGGGCGGCGGCAACGGCGGCACTGTCACGGTGAATGTGTATTCCGGCAACGGCATTACCACCTACGGCTCGGGCGCCATGGGCGTGATCGCGCAATCGGTGGGCGGCGGCGGCGGCATCTCGCAAGGCGGCTCCTACGGCGTGGCGCAAAGCTTCCAGGCGCCGAACGACGACCCGGATAGCAAGCCGTCCGAAAAATTCAAGCTGGGCGCCACGATCAACCTGGGCACCACCGGCGGCAGCGGCGGCTCGGCACAGCCGGTCACCGTATCCATTGCGGCGCCCATTACCACCTATGGCTCGGACGCGACCGGCGTGCTGGTCCAGTCCGTGGGCGGCGGCGGTGGCGTCGGTGGCGGCGCCACGGGCGACGGCAGCGGCGACTCACCCATCGTCCAGGCCCTGAACGCCCGCGAATTCCAGAGCGATATCAACGCTTACCTGGACAATGGCCAGCTGCCGCAGATGGATCCTACCTTCACCCTGTCCTTCGGCGGCACGGGCGGCTCCGGTGGGGCCGGCAGCACCGCGACGGCGACCCTCAACTCGACGATCAGCACCGCGGGCGACTGGGCCAACGGCATCGTCGTGCAGTCCATCGGCGGCGGCGGCGGCAAGGGCGGCACGGGCGCGGCCAGCGGCACGGGCTCCATCGCGGAGGTCGGCATCAACCTCGACTACGCATTGGGTGGCCAGGGCGGCTCCGGCGGCGACGGCAACACCGCCAGCCTGTCGCTGCAAAACGCGGCCTCGGTGTATACGCAAGGGTTCGGGGCCAGCGCCATCGTCGTGCAGAGCGTGGGGGGCGGCGGCGGCATGGGCGCGGATGGGTCGGACCATGCGGCCGGCGTCATTTCCGTCGGCATGGCCGGCGCAGGCAACGGTGGCGTCGCCGGCAACGGCGGCGACGTGTCGTTCGACTTCAACGGCGGCAACCCGGTCATATCCACTGCCGGCTATCTGGCCGACGGCATCGTGCTGCAGTCCGTGGGCGGCGGCGGCGGCATCGCCGGCGCCGGATCGTCGGCCTTCGTGCAGATGTCCGGCCCGCTGGCCTCGGCGCAAGGTACGCTGAAGCTGACCGCCGGCGGCGGCTCCGCCACCAGCGGCACCGGCGGCGACGTCACCTTCAGCCAGAACAACACCCCGTTGACGATACAGACCGCCGGCGCCAACTCCTTCGGCATCCTGGCGCAGAGCGTGGGCGGCGGCGGCGGCGTCATCAATGCCGCGCAGACGGTGCAGTCGCCGACCGTGAAAATCGGCGGCTGGGGCGGCGGCGACGGCGGCAACGTCAGCGTGACGACCACGAGCTCCACGTCCATTACCAGCATGGGCACTGCATCGATCGGCCTGTTCGCGCAATCGGTGGGCAACGGCGGCGGCGTGATCCGCGTCGCCGGCGCCTCGACCACCCTGCCCGTCCTGGTGACCGGCGCCAACTCGTCCTTCGCGGAGCAGCCGCATCCGGGCAGCGGCAACGGCGGCAACGTCAACGTCGCGAACTGGGGCTCGATCAACGTGACCGGCGCCGGCTCCATCGGCCTGTTCGCGCAAAGCGTGGGCGGCGCCGGCGGCCTCATCATGAATGGCAATACGATCTACGCCGGCACGCCTTTGCAGAACGAATCCTGCGGCAAGTCCTGCGGCGCGGGCGGCAACGTGACGGTAAGCACGAATGGCCCGATCACCGCCAGCGGTCCAAACGGCATCGGCATGTTCGTGCAGTCGATCGGCTATAGCGGGGCGAACGGCGGCAATCCCGACGTGCAGATCTCCGCGCCCGTGTCGGGCGGCACGGGTTCGGGCGCGGCCGGCCTGGTGGTGGACAACACCAGCAACGCCGCCTGGGTGAACGTCTATAGCGGCGGCAGCCTGTCGGCCGACAGCAACAACATCAACGCCGTGGCCGTCCGCGAAACCAATAGCGGGCTGATCGCATTGGCGAACTACGGCGGCACCATTACGGGATCGCTGTACCTGAACTACGGCGAATTCAACAATCAATCGGGCACATACAACGCGGGCCCCGTCATCCAGGCCAGTATCGACAACTGGGCCGACATGGTCATGCTCGATCCTGGCATGACGAGCCAACTGACCGGCACGTTCATACAGACCGGCAGCGGACGGCTCACCACCACCATCGATTCATTGAACAAGCGCGCCAGCCTGCTGCGCGTGAACGGCTACGCCTCGGTGGACGGCACCATCGTGCCTTCGGCCATCACGCTGTTGCCCGGAGAACTGCCCGTGCTCACGGCCGACAACCTGGACACGACGGCCACCGCGCAGGACTCGCTGCTGTACGACTGGGAGGCGCGGCGCTCGGGCAACACGATTTCGCTGAACCCGAACGCCGACTTCAAGCCGGCCGGCGTGCCGCTGGGCGACAGCCAGGCGTCGCTGGCCAACTACTACAGCCGCGGCTGGAACAATGCCGATCCCGCGCTGGCGCCCCTGTTCGCGGCGCTGTCGCGCATCAACGACGGCGGCGAATACAAGTCGTCGTTGAACGCGCTTTCCAGCAAGGCCACGCAGGCGCAATCCATGGCCCTGGCCAACGAGGCCGGCGCGATACTGGGATCGTCGATGAGCTGCCCGGTATTCGTGGGCGACAGCGTGCAGTTGGGTGAAGACAGCTGCTTCTGGGGCCAGTTCAGCGGCCGTTGGAGCGACCAGTCGGGCACCGGCGAGACGCAGGGCTACCACGTGTCCGGCACCACCTATCGCCTGGGCGGCCAGCGCCAGATCGCGCCGGGCTGGTACCTGGGCGGATCGGTGGCCGCGGGGCAGACCTGGGCCAGGATGGACGGCGGCTCCACGGGCGATGGCGACACCTACGACGGCTCGCTGACGCTCAAGCGCGTGGATGGTCCGTGGCACTTCGCCGGCTCGGTGGCAATGGCCACCGGCTCCTTCAACAATAACCGGCGCGTCCAGTTGCCCGGCGTGGATACCACCTTGTCCAGCAGCCCGAATATGTTCCTGGTTGGCGCGCGCTTTCGCGCCGCCTATGAGGCGAGCTTCGATGGCTGGTACATGAAGCCCTACAACGACATCGACGTGGTTCATACGCACATGCCGGGGTTCAAGGAATCCGGCGCGGCGCCGTATGCATTGAATGTGCGCGGCAGCGACCAGACCAACGTGATGGTGACGCCCATGCTGGAATTCGGCATACGCCGCCAAATCGATGCCAAGACCACGCTGCGCGCCTATGCTGGCTTCGGCGCAAGCTGGCGGCCGGACGGCGACCGCAGCATCCACTCCAGCGTGGTCGGCGCGTCGTCCGCGGATGGCACCTTTACCGACTACATCAAGGCGCCGGAGCTGCTTGGCAAGGTAGACCTGGGCCTGCAGTTCTACCGGTACAACGGCTTCGAGATCAAGGCCAGCTATACGGCGGATATCGGCAGTTCCTTCCTGAGCCAGACCGCCAGCGCGCGCTTCGCCTATCACTTCTAGGCCGTATCGCGCTGCAAACCGGGGCCGCCTTTGCGGCCCCTTTTCATTGACGGGTCCCCACGTCGCGCGCTGCGCAAAGGGCTGGCAGCGCCGCGAATCTGCAAGAATTTTGTAACGGCGCAATATCGGTACTAACCATTATGTGCGTCGCGGCACGCCCGGAGGCGAGCGGTCCGCAAGGGCGGCCTATAACCCTGCGGAATGGAGTCAGTCATCGAACGACTTTGACGCTATGGCGCTTGGCGTCTACCTTGCCGTCAGATGCATTGCGGAACATGCCAACGCACGTGGAACGGCGTGCCGCGATGCCTCGACACTATCCGACATCGCCGCGCCGGTCCGTGCGGCTCGCAAGGGGAACCATGACACGTCCTGCACTTTCCGTCCTCGCCGCCGCGCTGTTCTGTGTAGGCGCCGCCCTGCCCCATGCGCCAGCGCACGCCGCCGACCGGCCCGAACTGCGTATCAGCTCCGGCGCCGCCGACAACGCCACGCTCGATCCGCACCGCGCCACGTCGACCGTGGACAAAGGCGTGGTCTCGAGCATGTTCGACGGCCTGGTGCAGTTCCCGCCCGGCAGCGCGGACCCCAAGGCGCTCGAACCGGACCTGGCCACCCGGTGGGAATCCTCGCCGGATAGCAAGGTGTGGACCTTCCACCTGCGCAAGGGCGTGCAGTTCCACGGCGGCTATGGCGAACTGAAGGCCGAAGACGTCGCCTATTCCATCCAGCGCGCCGCCGATCCGCAGCGTTCCAGCTTCGCGAACAGCTTCGCCATCCTGGACAAGGTCGAAGCCCTGGACGACTACACGGTGCGCATCACGCTGAAGTATCCGGATGCCGCCTTCCTGGGCCGCGTGTCGAACTACCACGGCGGCAACATCGTCAGCAAAAAGGCCGCCGAAAAGCTGGGCGACAAATTCGGCGCGGCGCCTATCGGCACGGGCCCCTTCGCCTTCGGCGAACACGTCACGCAGCAGTACGTGAAGCTGGTGGCCAACGATGCGTATTTCCGCGGCAAGCCCAGACTGGCCGGCATCACCTACCGCATGATTCCCTCGGACAGCGCCCGCGAGCTGGCTTTCAGCTCCGGTGAAATCGATGTCATGCAAGGCAAGCGCGAGCAGCGCTGGGTCGAACGCTCGATCAAGCGTGGAATGAAGATCGACATTTTCGATCCAGCCGAATTCCGCACGCTGCACATCAACCGCACCATCAAGCCGCTGGACAACGTCAAGGTGCGCCAGGCCATCGCCGCGGCGATCGACGTGGACGAGATCGTGCGCTACGCCGGCAAGGACGTCGCGGAAAAAGGCTGTTCCGTCGTACCCAATGGCTATCTGGGCGAAGACTGCGCGGCCGGCGCTTACGTGCACGATACCGCCAGGGCGAAGAAGCTCCTGGCCGAGGCCGGCTTCCCCAACGGCATCGAGATCAAGTCGGTGGTGTCCAATATCTCGGCCCAGCAGCCCATCATGGAGATCATCCAGGCACAACTGGCCAAGGCCGGCATCAAGCTGAACATGGAAGTGGTGGACCACGCCACCTACCAGGCCAAGAGCCGCCAGGACCAGAGCGCGCTGGTCTTCTACGGCGCGGCCCGCTTTCCCAACGCCGATGTGTACCTGACCGAGTTCTACGATTCGGCCTCGGCGATCGGCGCGCCGGCGGCCATGTCGAATTTCTCGCATTGCTCGGTGGCCGACGCGGATATCCGCGCGGCGCGCACCGAGCCGGATCCGAAGAAGCAACTGGCCCTGTGGAAGGATGCCCAGGCGAAGATCCATCAGGACGTATGCGCCCTTCCCCTCTTCGGCCTGAAGCAGGTCTGGGCGCGCGGCGAGGGCGTGAACTACGGCTATGCCTTGAAGGGCGCCTTGAACCTGCAGCCCCCCGTCACCGAGGCGACCACCGTGGCACGGTGATCATTGCCCCTTGAGCAATTCGCGGGAAACCTGCGCCGCGACGGCGCGGGCTTCCTGCACGAAGGTTTCCACCACCCCGGCATTGCGCGAGGCCTGGACGCGGCAGAGCTGGAAATGGAAATACATATTCGGATCGAAGCGCCGCAGTACAAGGCGATTCTGCAACCCATCGGCAAAAAGCGGATGAATCAACGACACGCCCAGCCCCGACGCCACGAATTCGCAGGCCGTCGGCGCCGTATCGGTATCGAGCACGATGTTCAGCACCGCGCCGGCCCGATCGAAGGCCGATCGCACCAGTTGCTGCGTCTGACTGGTGGCGCCGAAGGCCACGAAAGGTTCGCCGGACAAGTCGCGCGGCCGCAGCACCCGCTTGCGCGTCAGCGCATGGTTGACCGGCAAAGCGCACACCAGCGGATACTCGAACAGCGGCTCGCGGTCGATGTAGGGATTGTCCACGCGGCTGCCCACCAGCGCGACGTCGATCTGCCGGGTCGCCAGCCAGTCGGCCAGGAACTGCGAACCTCTGCTCCGGATCGAGATGCGCACATCGGGATGGCTGCGCAGGAAGTTCATGGTCACCCGACGGATGAAGGACCCCGACAAGGCGGGCAGCACCCCGACTATCAGGGTCCGTTGTTCGTCGCGTCGAATGGACTCCACCGCCTGCTCCACCTGGCGCAGCCCGGCGAAGATGCGGTCGATCTCCTGGTAAAGCCGCATGCCGTGCGGCGTGGGCGCGAGCTTGCCACGCACGCGGTCGAACAGGCCGAGTCCTGTATCCGCCTCCAGGTGCGCCAGCAGTTTGCTGACGGCGGGTTGCGAGACACCCAGCACCGCCGCCGCCTGGCTGACGGTGCCGTGCTCGATGACCGCCTTGAAGGCTTCGACCTGCCGGAGATTCAGCATCTGTTGCATGGTGCGCTTCCCATAACCTTGGAGAAATGTATTCGAGTTGCTTTGCTTCAGGGTTATAGCTTAATGCCCGCCGACAGTGCGGTGGGCCGGCATGCCGCCCGCCCACGGCGCTGCCGCGCTGGAGCGCACCCATGAAGGCCGGCTATGACGTGGTGGTGGTCGGCGCCGGCATGGTGGGCGCGGCCATTGGAATGGGCCTGGCCGGCCTGGGACGGCGCGTCCTGTTGCTCGACGGCGCCGATACCGACCATCGCGCGGCCAAGGCGAATTTCGGCCTGGTATGGGTGCAAGGCAAGGGCTACGGCAACACCGACTACCAGCGGCTGTCGCATCAGGCCGCGCGCCTGTGGCCCGCCTTCGCGCGCGAGCTGGAGGCGGAAAGCGGGATCGCCCTGCACTACGAGAACCGCGGCGGACTGCATTTCTGCCTGGGCCAGGCGCAGTGGGATGAACGCGCGGCCCGCATGCGGCAATGGCAGTCGCGCACACCGGAGCTCCCATCCTGCGTCGAAATGCTGGACCGCGATACCTTGCAACGCCGCTATCCCATGTTGCGGCTGGGCGCCGCGGTGACCGGCGCCAGCTTTGGCGCGCTGGACGGCCATGTCAATCCCTTGCGGCTGCTGGCCGCGCTGCAGAAGACCTGCCTGTCGCGCGGCGGCACGCTGTTGAGCCGCCATCCGGTGGACGGCATCGACCCGCTCGCCGGCGGCGGTTTCCGTGTTCGTTCGGGCGCGACCGCCTTCGAGGCCGCCAATGTGGTGGTGGCCGCGGGGCTGGGTTCGCGGTTGCTGGGCGCGATGGTCGGGCTCGATGTGCCGCTGCGCCCCCAGCGCGGCCAGGTCATGGTGACCGAGCGCATGGCGCCGCTGCTTCCGGTGCCGGCCAGCGGCATCCGGCAGACCGGCGAAGGCACGGTCATGATCGGCCTGACGCAGGAAAACGTCGGCTACGACGTGCGCACCACCACCGAGGCCGCCGCGCGCATGTGTCGCGGCGCGCTGCGCGTGCTGCCCGACCTGGCCGGCGCACGATTGATCAGGCAGTGGTCCTGCCTGCGCGTCATGACTCCCGATGGCTGTCCCGTGTACGCGGGATCGGCCCTGTATTCCGGCGCGTGGACCGCGCTTTGCCATTCCGGCGTCACGCTGGCGTCCTTCCATGCCGGGCCCCTGGCCCGCGCCCTGGCCGACGGCGCACTCCCTTCCTCCCTGGATGCCTTTCACCATGAGCGCTTCGATGTTTCGCAAGCTGCATGATCCGGACGCCGGCGCGCAGGCGCTGACGGTCTTCATAGACGGCGTCGCTGTGCCGGCCGAGGCCGGCGAAACAGTGGCCGGCGTCCTGCTGCGGCAGGACACCGCCGCGACCCGTACGACTCCCGTCAACGAAAGCCCGCGCGCGCCCTATTGCATGATGGGCGTGTGCTTCGACTGCCTGGCCATTGTCGACGGGGTTGCCTCCACGCAGACCTGCCTGGCCGTGGTGCGCGACGGCATGCAGGTGCAGCGCCAGTTCGGCAAACGGAGCGTACTGCCATGATGCGGGAGTTCGATGCGGTCATCGTGGGCGCCGGCCCGGCCGGCATGAGCGCGGCCATCCGCCTGCGCGCCAGCGGCATGAGCGTACTGGTTGTGGACGAACAGGACAGCCCGGGCGGGCAGGTGTGGCGCGCGGTGGAGACCGTCGCCGCCACGCCGGCCGGCGCGCTGCTGGGCGACGAATACCGCGCCGGCGCACCGCTGGCGGCGGCCTTTCGGGGATGCGGCGCGGTGTACGAGCCCGATACGCAAGTCTGGCAAATCGAGCCCGGCTGGGATGTCTACATGAGCCGCGCCGGCCAGGCCGGCGTGGTTCGCGCGGGCCAGGTGCTGCTGGCCACGGGCGCGCAGGAACGTCCGGCGCCCTTTCCGGGCTGGACGCTACCGGGCGTATTGACGGTGGGCGCCGCGCAGATCCTGTTGAAGACTTCGCGCGAGGTGCCCGCCGCCCCGGTCTGGATCGCCGGCAGCGGTCCACTCGTGCTGCTGTACATGGCGCAGTTGCTGCGCGCGGGCGGGCGCATCGCCGGCTGGCTGGACACGTCGCCACGCGGCGGCTGGCGCCGTGCGCTGCCCTACCTGCGCCAGGCCGTGGCCAGCAGCGGCGAGCTGCGCAAGGGCCTGGGCTGGATGCGGGCCATACGGGCCGCCGGCGTGCCGCGCCTGCGCGGCGTCAAAGGCTTTCGCGCCCTGGGCGACGGCCGCCTGCGGCACATCGAATACACGCTCGCGGACGGGGCCGCACGGCGCGTCGAGGCCGACGTGCTCCTGGTGCACGAAGGCGTGGTGCCCTCCACCCATATGACGCGCGCGCTCGAATGCGCGCACGCCTGGAACGCGGCGCAGGCGTGCTGGGCGCCGCAGCTGGACGCCTGGGGCCAGACCAGCCAGCCCGGCCTGTATGTCGCCGGCGACGGCGCCGGCATCGGCGGCGTGCAGGCGGCCTGCGCGCGCGGCGAACTGGCCGCGGTGGGCATGGCGGTGCGCGCCGGCGCCATGGAGGCGGCCGGCGCGGCGGCGCAGGCCGCGCCGCTGCGCCGTGCGCTGGCGGCCAGCCTGCGGCTGCGGCCCATGCTGGACGCCCTCTATCCCCCGCGCGCCGATCTCCGTACGCCGGACGACGACACCATCGTATGCCGCTGCGAGGAGCTCACCGCCGGCGACATCCGCAAGGCGGCGGCGCTGGGCCAGCCCGGCCCCAACCAGATCAAATCCTTTACGCGTGCGGGCATGGGGCCGTGCCAGGGCCGCCAATGCGGCTATACCATCGCGCATATCCTGGCCGCCCAGCAACACAGGTCCGTGGCGGAAGTCGGCTTCTATCGCATCCGGCCGCCGCTCAAGCCCCTGACGCTGGGCGAATTGGCCAGCCTGGATATCGGGGGCGACAGCAAATGAATGCGCGCACCTACGACGCCGTCGTCATCGGCGGCGGCCTGCATGGCCTGTCGGCCGCGCTGCATCTGGCGCGGGCGGGCGCCCGCGTAGTGGTGGTGGAAAAACACTGGGTCGGCCGCCATGCGTCCGGCGCCACGGCGGCGGGCGTGCGCACGCTGAACCGGGACCGCGGCGAACTGGACCTGTCGCTGGAATCCATGGCGATGTGGCACGACATCGCGACATTGGTCGGCGACGACTGCGGCTTCCATGCCCATGGCCAGGTGTGCGTGGCCGAAACGCCGGCCGCGCTGGCAAGATTGCAGGCCCGCGTCGAGAGCCTGCGCGCCGACGGCTATGTGCACGAGGAACTGATCGGTCCGGAGGAACTGCGCCGAGTCCTGCCGGAACTGAGCCCGCACTGCGTCGGCGCCTCGATTGCACGGCGCGACGGTGCGGCCGACCCGCACCGCGCCCTGCGCGCCTTCCGGCGCAGCATCCTGGATGCCGGCGCGGAACTGGTGGAGCAATGCGGCGTCGTCGCCATCGAGCGCCGGGCGCAGGCATGGCAGGTCGTCGGCGAGGGCCGCAGCTGGACGGCGCGGGCGGTGGTCAACGCCGCCGGCGCCTGGGCGGCCCGCATCGCGGCGATGGTGGGCGACGACATCCCGCTGGCCACCAAATCGTCCATGATGATGGTCAGCGAGCGGCTGCGCCCCTTCATCAAGCCGGTGGTGTCCATCATGGGACGCTCGCTGTCCTTCAAGCAGTCCGACCAGGGCACTCTGGTCATCGGCGGCGGGCTGCAAGGCATTCCCGACCTGGACCGGGAGACCTCTACCGCACGCATGGGCGTGCTCGCCAAAGGCGCGCGCGCGGCCACCGATCTTTTCCCGGCCGTGCGCGATGTCCGCATCGTGCGGGTGTGGTCCGGACTGGAAGCCAAGACGGAGGACCTGTTGCCGGTGGTCGGGCCCTCGCCCAACGCGCCGGGCGTATTCCATGCCTTCGGCTTCTCCGGCCATGGATTCCAATTGGTGCCGGTGGTGGGCGCGGCCCTGGCCGATCTTGTCCTTCGCGGCGCCACCGCGCGGGCCATCCGGAACCTGGACGCCCGCCGCCTGATGTCCATTGCGCAGGAGTCCACGCCATGACGCGCTACGCCATCAAGCGCCTGCTGCTGGCCATCCCGACCTTGCTGGCCATGCTGACGGCCGTGTTCGTCCTCGTGCGCCTGGTGCCCGGCGACCCGGCCGCCGTCATGCTGGGGGACCAGGCCAGCGCACCGGCCCTGGCGGCGCTGCGGGCCCGGCTGGGCCTGGACCTGCCCGTGCACGTGCAGTACCTGCACTTCCTTGGCGACATGCTGACCGGCAACCTGGGCGTGTCGATGGCCAGCGGCCGCACGGTGCTGCAGGAAGTCGCGCTGGTGCTGCCCTGGACGCTGCAACTGACAGCCGCCTCCATCTGTATCGGCGTCCTGTTCGGGCTGCCGCTGGGCATGTGGGCGGCCCTGCGCCGCAACAGCTGGCCGGACTACCTGGGCCGCGTGTTGTCGCTGACGGGACTGTCCTTTCCCGCCTTCGTGTCCGCCATCCTGATGCTGCTGGTCTTCGCCATCGAGCTGCGCTGGTTTCCGGTGATCGGCAGCACCACGTCCGGGGACTGGACCGCCCAGCTGCGCGGCCTGGCCCTGCCGGCGTTCAACCTGGGCCTAATCATGACGGCCTACGTGATGCGGGTCACGCGCTCATCCATGCTGGGCGTGATGGGCGAGGACTATGTACGCACCGCCCGCGCCAAGGGCGTGCGGCCCTTGCGGCTGGTGGTGCGACATGGCCTGCGCAACGCCTTGATCCCGATCGTGACGGTGGTGGGCCTGTACTTCGGCACGCTGATCGGCAACTCGGTGCTGACCGAAATCGTCTTCAACCGTCCGGGCCTGGGCAAGCTGATCCTGGGCGCGCTGAACGCGCGCGACTACACCTTGCTGCAAGGCCTGATGGTGGTGTTCGCGGCGTGCGTGATCGTCGTCAATCTTCTCACCGACCTCGTCTACGGGCTGGTCGATCCCCGGGTGAAATACAAATGAGCGCCGTCATTGCCCCCGCCGCCGCCGCGCCCAACGCCTTGTGGCAGGCCCTGAGCCGGAACCGGCTGTCCTGGGTCGGCCTGGGCCTGCTGCTGTTCATCGCGCTGGTCGCCGTGCTGGCCCCGTGGATCGCGCCCCACGACCCGCTGCTGCAGAACATCGCGTATCGGCTGGATCCGCCATCGGCGCAGTTCTGGCTGGGCACGGACAGCTACGGCCGCGACGTGCTGTCGCGCCTGATCTACGGCGCCCGCGTCTCGCTGCTGGTCGGCTTCGTAGCCATCCTGATCGCCATGTGCATCGGCGCCTCGCTGGGCATCCTGGCCGGCTATGTGGGCGGGATGGTGGACCAGTTCATCATGGGACTGGTCGACGTGCTGCTGTCCTTTCCCACGCTGCTGCTGGGCCTGATGGTCGCGGCCATGCTGGGCGCCAGCCTGGAGAACCTGATCATCGCCATCGCCATCACCGAGATCGCGCCCTTCGTCCGGGTGGCGCGCGCGCCCACCATCGCCCTGAAGCAGCGCGACTTCGTGGAGGCCGGGCGGGCGCTGGGCTATGGGCCGCTGCGGCTGATGGGGGTGCACATCCTGCCCAACATGATCTCCGACGTGGTGGTGCTGGGCTCCCTCTGGATGGCCTCGGCCATCCGTACCGAGGCCTCGCTGAGCTTCATCGGCCTGGGCGTGCCGCCGCCGGCGGCGACCTGGGGCGGGATGATACGCGAAGGCTTCGAGAATATCCTCGATGCGTGGTGGCTCACGGTGTTTCCCAGCATCGCCATCCTGCTGACCGTCCTGGCGTTGAACCTGCTGGGCGACGCCCTGCGCGATGCCATAGATCCCAAGCTGAGATCGGAGCGCGGATGAACCTGCTCGAACCTGCCAAGGAAACGGCCGTGAACACGCACGCGCCGATGGACGCCCGCCTGCGCCCGGAGGCCCCCGTGCTGGAACTGCGCGGGCTGCGTACCGAATTCCGCATCGGCGGCGCCTGGCACGCCGCCGTGCGCGACGTATCGCTTTCGGTCTCGCGCAACGAAACGCTGGCCGTCGTCGGCGAGTCAGGCAGCGGCAAGAGCGTCATGGCGCTTTCCGTGCTGCGCCTGCTGCCGCAGGCCGGCGCGCGCCATGGCGGCGGGCAGGTCCTGCTGGAAGGCGTCGACCTGGCCACGCTGCCGGAAAAGCACATGGCCCGATTGCGCGGCGATGCCATCGCGATGATCTTCCAGGAGCCCATGACCTCGCTCAACCCCACCATGACGGTGGGCGACCAGATCGCCGAAGCCATACGGCAGCATCGCGGGCTGCCGTGGCGCGAGGCGCGCAAGCTGGCCCTGGAGGCGCTTGAAGAGGTCCGGATTCCCGCCGCGGCGAGCCGCTATGGCGATTACCCGCACCAGTTCTCCGGCGGCATGCGCCAGCGCGTCATGATCGCCATGGCCCTGGCCTGCAAGCCCAAGGTCCTGCTGGCCGACGAACCCACCACGGCGCTGGACGTCACCATCCAGGCGCAGATACTGACGCTGCTCGCGGACCTGAAGACGGCGCGCGGCATGAGCGTGGTCTTCATCACGCACAACCTGGGCGTGGTGGCGCAGATCGCCGACCGTGTCGCGGTGATGTACGCGGGGCAGATCATCGAGACCGCCGATGTGCAGACCCTGTTCGCGCGGCCCACCCATCCCTATACGCAGGCCCTGCTGCGCGCCATGCCGCGCGTGGATACCGATACCGCCGTGCTGGAGCCCATCGCGGGCAGCGTCCCGCCCATCACGGCCGTACACACCGGCTGCGCCTACGTGTCGCGGTGCCCCTTGCGCCAGGCGCGCTGCGAAACGCAAGCGCCGGCATTGAAGCCCATCGGCGCGGGCCACCAGGTTCGATGCCTGGTGCGCACGGAACCCAGCGAGGAACAGGCATGAGCGCGCTTCTGCAAGTACGCAATCTGGTCAAGCGATTCGAAAGCGGCGGCGGCTGGCTGGGCGGCCGCAAACAGATCGTGCGGGCCGTCAACGACGTGTCGTTCGACGTCGCGCCCGGCCAGTCCCTGGGGCTGGTGGGGGAATCCGGCTGTGGCAAATCCACCGTGGCGCGCCTGCTGCTGCGCCTGATCGATCCGGACGAAGGCAGCATCCGCTTCGACGGGCAGGACCTGCATGCCGCCGGCGCGGCGCAAATGCGGGCGCTGCGCCAACGGATCCAGATCGTATTCCAGGACCCGTACGCGTCGCTGAACCCGCGCCGCACCGTGCGCCAGACGCTGGCCGAGCCGCTGCGCGTGCACGGCCTGGGCGACGCCGCGCGCATCGACGCCAAGGTGGCCGGCACGCTGCAGGAAGTCGGCCTGCCGCTGTCCGCCCTGGACCGCTATCCGCACGAGTTCTCCGGCGGACAGCGCCAGCGCATCGGCATCGCCCGCGCGCTGGTCCTGGACCCCGAACTGATCGTCGCCGACGAACCGGTGTCCGCGCTGGATGTCTCGGTACAGGCGCAGATCCTGCAACTGCTGGACCGGCTCAAGCGCGAACGGGGCCTGTCCTTCGTGTTCGTTTCGCACGATCTGGGAGTGGTCCGCCACTTCTGCGACACGGTCTGCGTGATGTACCTGGGCCGCATCATCGAACACGGCCCTACCCGCCAGGTACTGGATGCGCCGTGCCATCCGTATTCCCGGGTGCTGCGCGACTCCTCGCCGGTGCCGGACCCGCGTGCCCGTATTGCCCTGGCCAGGATCACCGGCGAGATTCCCTCGGCGACCAAGCTGCCCGTGGGCTGCACCTTCCATCCCCGCTGTCCGTCGGCCCAGGCGGATTGTTCCGCGCGCGTTCCGCCGCTCGAAGCGGGCGGCGCCAATGGGCGATCCGTGGCGTGCTTTCATCCCTATTGATATGGAGCCACGACGAGGCGCGGCGTGAGCAAGGCGGTGCGACGGGGCCCGCTCCCTACACTTCGCCCAGGCGCATCAGGCGACGTATCTGGTCCCGCTCCGCGCGCAGCAAGGGCAGCAGTTCGCCCTCCAGCCGCGCCGTCCCGTAGTCGTCGTCGTTCACCGATAGCCCGAGCGACAGGCTGCGTACCGGGCCCGTGAACAAGGGAATCCCCACAGTCGTGACCTTGCGGTCCGGATACCGGGCGATGGACCATTGGTCCTCGGGCAGGTCGAGCGCCGAATACAAGGCGCTTTCCCGCGGCAACGAGCTGCCGACACGCAGGTTGACGACCAGGATCTTGCGCCGTTCGGATTCGGCGCTGGCCCGGGCGATGATGATCACCTCTTCCCTGCCGCGTTCGCCGATATTCACCGTGCCCGCGCATTTGTCCGCGAGCGTTTGCAGCGACGCCTGGATGAATTCGTTCACGCCCGTATTCGCGAGCGCGGCGAAGCCGATCTCCAGCAACTGGGGAGTCAGGGACCAGAGCGTCCCTTCCTTGCGCACATAGCCTTCGCTTTCCAGCGTGGTCAGGAAGCGCAGCACGGTGGAGTGCGAGAGTCCCACGGACTTCGCCAGGCCGGTTAGGGATTGCCCGGGGCCCCCACGAAAACCCCGCAGGACCGCTAGACACCGCTGTACCGACCTATTATCATTCATTTGACCACCACGTGAACTATTTGTTCATCTAGTGAACATTGTAGCCGGCTTCAACGTGGTGCGCAAGCAGATCGCCAACACCGCAGGACAGCATCGGGGGCACCATGGCGTACAGGGTCGGGGTCGACATCGGCGGCTCATTCACGGATTTCGCGGTCTTCGACGACGACACCGGCGACATCAAAAGCCTGAAGGTTTTCTCGCGCCCGGATGCGCCCGGCGAGGAAGTCATCGCCGGCGTCCGCATGCTGGCTGAACGCTACGGCATCCGGCCGGAACAGATCAGCTATTTCACCCACGGCACGACGGTGGGCATCAACACCGTCATCCAGCGCAAGGGCCTGAAGCTGGCCCTCTTCGCCACCGAGAACTTCTGCGACGTGCTGGAACTCGCGCGCCTGAAGACCCCGGACATGTATCACCTGCTTTCGCGCCGTCCGGAGCCGCTCGTCAAGCGCAGCATGGTGTTCGGCATTGCGGAGCGCATGGCGCCGGATGGCACGGTGCGCAAGCCCCTGGACGAGGCCAGCGTCCAGCGTGCCGTCGAGCAGGCGCGCGCGGCCGGCGCCGAAGGCATCGTCATCTCGCTGCTGCACGCCTACCGCAATCCTGCCCATGAATTGCGCGCAAAGGAAATCATCGAGACGCTGGCGCCCGGCATGCCCGTCTCCTGCTCCAGCGAAACCTGGCCCATCATCCGCGAATACGAACGCACCATCACCGCGGTCATCGGCGGTTATGTGCAACCCCGCGTCGAACACTACCTGGGTTCACTGCAAAAGGCGCTGAAGGACGCCGGGGTGCGGCCCGAGCCGCGGCTGACCAAGTCCAACGGCGGCGTCATGACCGCCGAACAGGGCAAGCGCGACTGCGTGCAGATGATCCTGTCCGGCACCGCGGCGGGGGTCATCGGCGCCAGCCACGTCGCCGCCACCGCCGGCATTCCGCGCTGCCTCAGCCTGGACATAGGCGGCACCAGCGCCGACATCGCCGTCATCATCGACGGCAAGCCGCAATACGGCGTGGGCGAACTGATCGGCGACTTCCAGATCTACATCCCTTCCGTGTCGGTGTCGTCGGTCGGCGAAGGGGGCGGCTCCATCGCCTGGGTGGACCCGCTGGGCGTACTCAAGGTCGGACCGGAAAGCGCGGGCTCGCGGCCCGGGCCGGCCTGCTACAGCCGTGGCGGGACGCGCGCCACGATCACCGACGCCTTCGTCTGCTGCGGCCTGGTGGGCCACTCCGACCTGGGATACCAGGCCGTGGCAGTGGACGCCGCCGCATCGCGCAAGGTGGTCGGTGAACTGGCCCGGCAATTGGGCCGCGGCATCGAAGAGACCGCCGAGGCCATCATCCAGATCGCCGTATCCGGCATGTACACGGAAGTCAGCGGCCTGGTATCGCGCTACGGCATCGACCCGCGCGAATACGCCGTGCTGGCCTTCGGCGGCGCGGGCCCCATGCTGGGCTGCTTCCTGGCGCGCGAGCTCAAGGTGAAGGAAATCGTCGTTCCGCCCTCGCCCGGCACACTCAGCGCGCTGGGCGGCCTCATCGCCGACTTGAAGAGCGATTTCCTCAAGACCGTGTACACCGACCTGGCGCCCGCCAACCTGCAGACGGTACGCGACGAGTTCGCCGCGTTGCGGAAGCGTGCGGAACAGTGGCTGACGCACGAGCAGGGCCATATCGACGGAGCGGAATTCGTGTATTCGGCGGAAATGCGCTATCGCGGCCAGTCCTATGAAATCGATACCGTACTGGATCCCGCCCACGTAGACGCGGGCGACGTCCGGGCGGTCGGCCTGGCGTTCCACGACATGCATCGCCGCCTGTACGGCCATGCCGACGAACGCGCGCCGGTGCAGATCGTCAGCCTGCGCGTGGTGATCTCGGGCAACAACGACAAACCCCGCTTTCCGCGCCACGAGCCGCGTTCCGGCACGCCCGCACCCGAACGCGCGGTGCGCGTCTGGCTGGACGGCGGCCTGCGCGACGTGAACCTGTACAGCCGCGCCGCCCTGCGCGCGGGCCACCGGTTCAGCGGGCCGGCCATCGTCAGCCAGGACGACTGCACCACCGTGATCCCCGGCGACTACATCTGCCATGTCGACGAATACGCCAACCTGCGCATCACTTCCGAAGGAGCCGCGTCGTGACCTCTGCCGTGGACCATTTCCGCCTGCAGGTGCTCGCCAACCACTGCACCGCCGCCGCCGAGGCCATGGGCTACACGCTGATGCGCACGGCCTACTCCACCTTCGTCAAGGAAACGGAGGACTTCTCCGCCCAGCTGATGACGCCGGCCGGCAAGACCTTCGCCTCGCCCAAGACCTTCGGCGCGACCTGGTACACCGGCCTGGACTATGGCCGCGTCATCGCCATGTTCGACGATTACCGCGAAGGCGATATCTACCTGACCAACGATCCCTATAGCGGCTTCGTCGCCACGCATACGCCCGACATGCATGTGTGGAAGCCGGTCTTCCGCGACGGCACGCTGGTGTGCTTCGTCGGCAGCCACATCCACAATACCGACATGGGCGGAGCCGTGCCGGCATCGCTGTCGCGCACGCTCACGGAGGTGCACCAGGAGGGGCTGCGCATCCCGCCCATGCTGCTGATGCGCGACGGCGTGATCGACGAGAAGCTATTGCGCATCATGCAGGTCAACGTGCGCATGCCGGAGCAGAACCAGGGCGACCTGAACGCGCAGATCGCCTCGCTGAATGTCGGCGAGCGCAAGGTGCACGAGATCATCGACCGTTTCGGCGTGGAAGAATTCATGCAGGGCGCCGAGGCCATTCTCGACTACGCCGAACAGCAGACGCGTGCCCTGATCCGCGAGATCCCCGACGGCGAGTACGAGTTCTCGGAGTACGCCGACGAGGATACGGTGGGCGGCTATCCCTGCCGCATCCACATCACGCTGCGCGTGCAGGGCGACGAGCTGGAATTGGACTTCACCGGCAGCGATCCGCAGGTCGCCTCGTCGCTGAATGTGCCCACCGGCGGCGACGGGCACCATTCGGTCATCACGGTCGGCCTGATCTATGTCATGCACACGCTGGCGCCGCGCAATGTGCTGAACACCGGCTCGGTGCGGCCCATGCGCGCCATGCTGCCGGAAGGCTCGGTCGTCAATCCGCACGCGCCTGCCGCCGTCGGCATGCGCAGCCTGATGGCCGCCGTGATCCAGGCGTGCACCTTCGGCGTTTTCAGCCGCGCCCTGCCTGACCGCCTGCCCGCATGCCCGGCGGGCGGATCGACTTTGTTGAACGTCAAGACGGCCACCCGCGAAGGCCGGCAAGTGTTGTCGTCGATCGGACCGTGCGGCGGCGGCGCGGGCGGTGGACCCGACTTCGACGGTGTCGAGGGCTGCGGAGCCAACAACGCCTTCCTGAAGAACACGCCCGTGGAAATCAATGAAGCCGAAGTGCCCATCGAGGTGATCCGCTACGGCCTGGTTCCCGATACCGGCGGCGCGGGCCGGCTGCGCGGCGGAAATGCCGCGACCATGGAGTTCAAGGTGCTCGCGCCCAACGGGGTGGTCACCGCCCGCAACCGCAACCGCTCCGAACTGGCGGCCTGGGGCGTGGTAGGCGGCAAGGCGGGCGCCAACTCGCGCTTTACCAGGAACCCGGATTCCGCCGCGCCGGAGGAACTGCGCAACAGCGATTTGGTGAACTGCGCGCCGGGCGACGTCATCCGGCTGCAGGGTCCGGCGGGCGGCGGTTACGGCCACCCTTATGACCGTCCGGTGGAAAAGGTCGTGGAGGACGTCCGCTGCGGCTTCGTATCGCCGGGGCGCGCCCGGGACGCCTACGGCGTGGTCGTGCGCGAGGACCTGACCGTGGACGAGGCCGCGACCCGCGAACGGCGCGTCGCGGACCGCGGGCCGCTGGCGCATTTCGATTACGGCCCGGGACGGTCGCGCTTCGAAGCCGTCTGGACCCCGGCGCGCTATGACGCCATGACGCGCATCATGGCCGCCATCCCGGTCAGTTGGCGCCATTTCGTCAAGCACCAGATGTTCGCCGCGCTGGCGGGGACGCCGCCTCCCACGGACGGCGGGGCGCAGGATATCGAGCGCATCTACGTCCAGTTGAGCGAGCGCTATGGAGATCTTCCGCCCCTGAAGGATATCGCCGGGCACGCGCCGGCGCACGCCTGAGGCGCCACCGATCCATGCCCATCCAAAAGCACGCCATGCGTTCCGCCGCCGACATCTTCACGCATGATTTCCGCAAGCGCCCCTACTGGTGGGAAGCCTACGAGCCGCCTGAAAGCGGCGACGATGGGCTGCCGCCGAGCGCCGACGTCGTCATCGTCGGCGGCGGCTATACCGGCGTCTGCTGCGCCCTGACCCTGCGCGAGGCGGGTATCGACGCCGTCGTGCTGGAGGCCGGCCGCCCCGGCCAGGGTGCCAGCACCCGGTCCGGCGGACAGGTGTCCGGTGGCGTCAATGTGCAGAAGAAGGCGCTCGCCGCCGTGGGCGAAAGCGCCGGCCAGCGCGCCGAACGCCTGGCCGCGCGGCTGCGCGACGCGGCTTCGTCCATGGACTACGTCGTTTCCCTGATCGAGCGCCACGCCATCCAGTGCGGGTGGCATCCGACCGGCCGGCTGACCACCATGTGGCTGCCCCAGCACTACGAAAGCTGGAAGACGCGCCTGGACCAGTTGAACGCCTGCACCGGGTCGCACGCCCGCATGATCCCGCGCGAAGCCCTGGGCAGCGAGGTCGGTTCGACGGTCTATTACGGCGCGGCCCTGATCGAGCGAGCCGGCCATTTGCATCCGGCGCAACTCTACGGCGGCATGCTGGCGGCGGCGCGCCGCGCTGGCGCACGCGTGTATGGCGATACGCCCGTTGAACGCATCGAGCGCCGGCCGGGCGGCTACAGCGTCCGGACCCCGCGCGGCCAGATCCACGCCGCGCAGGTCGTGATCGCGACGAACGGCTACACCGGCGCGGCCATGGGCGACCTGCACACCAGGGTGGTGCCCATCGCAACCTACATGATCGCCACCGAGGAGTTGTCCCACGATCTGGCGGCCAGCATCCTGCCGACGAATCGCGCCGTGTCCGAATCCCGGCGGGTGGTCAATCACTACCGGCTTTCCCCCGACGGCCGCCGCCTGCTGTTCGGCGGACGCGCCCGCTTCACCCCGGCCAGCGAGGAAACCACCGCCCGGCTGCTGTACCGCGCCATGGTCAAGCGCTTTCCGCAACTGGCCGGAACGCGCATCACGCACAGCTGGGGCGGCAATGTCGCGATGACGCTGGACGCCATGCCCCACATCGGCGGCGCCGATGGGCTGCACTACGCCCTGGGCTGCAACGGCAGCGGCGTCGCGATGATGAGCTACCTGGGGCACAGCGTGGGACGCAAGATCGCCACGCGCTCGGCCGGCCCGATCAACGCTTTCGATATGGGCGAAATACCCGGCCATCCTTTTTATTTCGGCAATCCATGGTTCCTGTTCGCCATCGGTAGCTGGTACCAGGCGCAGGATGCCTACGATCATTGGAGGGCTCGCGGCAACGCGGGCAAGAGGCAGGCAGTCCAGACATAAGCTGTCCCTTCGTCCCGGCGCGACCCGCGCGGCCGCGCCGGCATCGCTTGCCTTGCACCGTTCGACGCGCCCGGCCGCGCCACGCCGTCGATGCGATAAGGGATCGGACGGGGTCCAACGACATTGGAGTGATGCATGAACAATCAGCGTCGCAATGCCCTGAAAGTCCTCTCCAGCCTGTGTGGCGCCGCCGCCCTGTCGCGGTACGCGCGGGCGCAGCCTGGCTCGTATCCCGCCGGGCCGGTTACCGTCATCGTGCCGTATGGATCAGGCGGCAGCACGGACGTCATCGCGCGCCTGCTCGTCAACGATGTCAGCGCCCGGCTGGGCGGCAAATTCATCGTGGAGAACAAACCCGGCGCGGCCGGCAATATCGGCACGCGGCAGGTCGCCATCTCGCGGCCGGACGGCGCCACGCTGCTCTATTCCACCGCGACGCCTTTCTGCATCAACCCCTACGTCTACCGCACCCTGCCCTTCGACCCGGACAACGATTTCGCCGCCGTATCGCGCACGGCCAAGCTGCCGCTGGTGCTGGTCGTCAACGCCGGGCTGGGCATCAAGACCGCCGGCGCATTCGTGGACTACCTGCGCAAGAACCCGCAGAACTGCAGCTTCAGTTCCTATGGCATCGGCACATCCAGCCATATCGCCGGCACCATCTTCACCAGGAAGATAGGCGCGCCCGGCGTGCTGCACGTCCCCTACAAGGACATGACGGCCATGTCGGACCTGGCGGCCGGACGCAACACCTTCCACATCGATGCCTGGTCCGTGGTGGACCCGCTCGTCAAGGCCGGCAAGCTCGTCCCCCTGGCCGTGTCCAGCAGCGAACCCCTACCCTGGGCGCCCGGGCTCCCCACCATCGCCAGCGTGGTCCACAGCGACTACGACGTGGTGACCTGGCACGCGGTGTTCGCGCCCCGCAAGACCCCCACCGACGTCGTGGACCTTCTGAACAGGGAATTCCAGAAGACCCTGGACAAGCCGGCGATCCAGCAGGTGTACGTCGACCAGGGTTTCCTGACCTATCCTCCGGCATCGCCCGGCGAGATCGACGCATTCGTCAAGGCGGACAAGAAGCGTTGGCAGGGCTATGTCGAGGCGGCGGGAATAACGCCGATGTAGCGCGGCCCCGCACGGGGGCGTCGGGCTGCTGGAAGATTTCGCATGGCCGCAACCCGCACCCCGCGGGCCGCGGCCCGCGGAGGCCGTGAGTTTGCTTACGCGGTTCCGCCTGCGAAGGCGATGGCGGTGGTTTCATGTGGCCGCCCCCGCGCGCAGATCTTCGCATGAGCAGCACCCCCTGCATGTCGAAGCATGTATGCCGAAGTGCGGCCCCCGCGGGCCGCACTTCGGCGGGCGCACTCAACTCTTCCTCCCCCCAGGCTGCGCAGCGTAGCGGCAAGAACCCAGACGGCGGCAGCGGCGGTGGATGGAAGATGCAGCAGTCCGGTGGGGTGGTCGCCTGCCGGGGCCGGCACGTAGAGGGCGAACGAGCGGATGCCGAAGGAAGCCGAGCCGGCAACCCATCAAATAGAAAGCCAGCAGCGAACGGCCGGCGGACGAGGCGAGCGAAGTGGTCTGCGGCGCCCGTGCGCCGCAGCGCCCGACCGTGACGGCCCCGGCAGGCGACCACGCCGCCGGACGGCCCAGTAACACCAATGCATGCACTCCGGAACGGCCCAGACAACCGATCAACGCCTTCTCGACAAACGCAGCCCCGCCCTTGTTAAGAATGCCCCGCCGTCAGGCCGGACTGAACTGCTTCTTGTACTGCCTGGGGGTGGTCCCGAAGCGGCTGCGGAATTCGCGCGAGAAGTGCGCGCCGTCGGCGAAGCCGCAATCCAGCGCAACCTGGGTCACCGGTACGCGGCTGTGTTCCAGCAGCCAGCGGCCGTAATGCAGGCGCAGGTTGCGCTGAAACAGCATGGGGCTGACGCCCAGCGCCTGCTGGAAGGCGCGCTCCAGCTGGCGCCGCCCCAGGCCCACGTAGCGCGCGATGGCCTCCAGCGAGGGCGGGTCGTCCATGCGCTGCTCGATGAAATGCGCCGCCTGGCGCACGCGCAGGTCCCGGATACCCGAGACATCCGAATAGAAGTGGGCCTGCGGCACCCGGGCCGGCCGCATGCCCTGCAACATCATGTGGCGCACCGCCTGCTGCGCCTTGTCGCGGCCGCAATGACGTTCGATCAAATAGAGCGCCAGGTCGATGGCCGCCGTCGATCCCGCGCAGGTGATCAAGTCGCCCTCGTCGATGAACAGCCTGTCCACCACGGCCCGCACGTCCGGGAAGCGGGCGCGAAAGGCGTCCAGGACGTTCCAGTGCACGCACACGCTGCGCGAACCCAGCACACCGGCCTGCGCCAGCGCGAACGTACCCGTGCAGATGCCCAGCATGCGCACACGCAGCCGCGCGACATGCGCGATCCATTCGCCCAGCACCGGCGGCAGCCGGGTATTGGGATAATCGTTGCCGCCGCAGATGGCTACGTAGTCGAACACGACGGGATCAGCCGGCAGCGCGCCGTCGACGGCCACGGCCAGCCCGGCGCTGGACGAGCGCGGCAAGCCGTCCCAGCTCATGACGCGCCAGGTGGTATGGATGCGGCGGCTCTTGCCGCCGTGGTCTCCGGCCAGCCGCAAGGCGTCGACGAAACCCGAGAACGCCGCGAGCGTGAACTGGTCCAGCAGCACCAGTCCGATGGACAGTTCTGGTTTACCCGCAGTCGGCTCGGGCTCGACGGGAAGGTTGGATCGCACGACATCGGTCATGACGCAATTATTCAAGTTTCTGACCAGACATTTCAATCGCGGTTTGCCCTGAGCGGCGCACTATGCACCTGCCGTCCCGCCACGTCACTCCACAACATCGCAAGGGGAAACACGTCATGGCCATATCGTTTCGGAATGTCCTGTGCGCCAGCGCCGTCGCCGCCGCGCTCATGAACCAGCCGGTCCTGGCCGCCGACCAGGCCATCACGGTCGCCTGGTACGGCGGCAATTGGGGCGATGCCTTCAAGGCCTGCGTGGCCGATCCGTTCACCCGCGCCACCGGCATTCGGGTCACGCCCGAAGTCGGCACGTCCACCACCACGCTGGCCAAGCTGCAGCAGCAGAAGGACGCACCGACGATCGATGTCGCGTGGATGGACGGCGGCATCAGCGAACTGGCGCAGGCTGCGGGCGTGCTCGACGGCCTGGACCGTGCCGGCATTCCCAATATGGCGCATGTGTTGCCGCAGGCGGTCTACAGCCATGGCGGCGCGACCTATGCGGTGGGAACCGGCTATTACTCCCTGGGCCTGACCTACAACACGCGGGACGTGCCCGCGGCGCCCAAGAGCTGGAAAGACCTGTGGAAACCCGAATACGCCGGCGCCGTCGCGGTCCCGTCGCCATCGAATTCCTCCGGCGTGCCCTTCATCCTGTTCATGGCCAAGGTCTGGGGCGTGAATGCCGCCGACCTGGGCCCGGTGTACCAGCGCCTGGCCGCGCTCGATACCGCCCTGTTCTTCGATAGTTCGGGCGCGGCGACCAATGCCTTCCAATCGGGCGAGGCGGTGATCGGCGCGCACTTCAACGTGGGCGCCTGGGACTTGATCGACAAAGGCCTGCCGATCGGATTCGCCGTCCCGCAGGAAGGCGTATGGGCCACGGACGCGCGCCTGCACCTGGTCAAGGGCACGCCGCGCAAGGCAGCCGCCCAGGCCTTCATCGACACCGCGCTGACGCCGCAGGCGTCCTCCTGCCTGGCCACGCGCCTGTACCTCGGACCGTCGGTCGAAGGCGTGCAGGTGCCGCCCGAGGCAGCCCGCAAACTGCCCTGGGGCGAGAAAGGTTCGGTCAAGGACCTGAGCCTGCTGGACTGGAACGAAGTCAACGCCCGCCGTGCCGAAATCACCGACGCCTGGAACCGCCAGGTGGCGCGCAAGCGCTGATACCGGCACGCCGGGGATGGAAGAAGAACGGGGAAACAAGATGTCGGTCTTATTGGACATCCATGGGGTGTGCAAGCGGTTCGGCGGCCATGCGGCGCTGGACGCCATCAGCCTGCAGGTCCGGCAAGGCGAGTTCGTTGCCTTGCTCGGGCCCAGCGGCTGCGGCAAAACCACCTTGCTGCGCGCCATTGCCGGCTTCCTGCAGGTCGACGCCGGCACCATCGCCATCGACGGCCAGGACGTCGGCGAGCTGCCGCCGCATCGCCGGCCGCTGAACACTGTCTTCCAGAACTACGCGCTCTTTCCGCATATGACGGTGCTGGAGAACGTGGCCTACGGACCGCGCCGGCGCGGCATGGCGCGCGCCGAGGCCAGGCAGCGCGCGCGCGACGCCCTGGAGATGGTCGGGCTGGCCGGACTCGACGGCCGCTATCCGCGCGAAATGTCCGGCGGCCAGCAGCAGCGGGTGGCGCTGGCGCGGGCCATCGTCAACGCGCCCCGGCTGCTGCTGCTCGACGAGCCGTTGTCCGCCCTGGACCTGAAGCTGCGGCGCCGCATGCAGTTGGAGCTCAAGCACCTGCAGGAGCGCCTGGGCATTTCCTTCGTGTTCGTGACGCACGACCAGGAAGAAGCCATGACCATGGCCGACCGCATCGTCGTGATGAACGGCGGCCGCATCGAGCAGGTGGGCACCGGGCCGGAAATCTACCGCGCGCCTGCCACCCGCTTCGTGGCCGAGTTCATCGGCGACGCCAACCTGCTGTCCTTTACCCGCGCGCCGCAGGCGACCGGTATCGTCCTTGACCGCCTGCCGCAGCGCGTGCTGCATATCGACGCGACGCAGCCGGCGCCGGCGCGCGGCATTGCCGTGCTGCGCCCGGAAGACCTCGTCGTGTGCAATGCGGACACGGCGCCGCCGGGCGCCATCGCGTTCCAGGGCGGCATCACGGACATCATCCGGGTGGGCAGCCATACCGTGGTACTGGGCGAGGCGGGCGGACAGGCCTTGCAGGCGCGTCTCCAGGGGGACGCCGGCGCCCTGCGTACCGGCGGGCACGCGCTGTGGCATTTCGATCCGGCGCGCGTGCATTTGATCGCGGAGCAGCCATGACGGCCCGCCTGCCCGCGCCCGCCGCCCTGCTCGGCATCCCGCTTGCGCTGTTCGCGGCGTTTTTCGTGGCGCCCCTGTGCGTGGTCGCCCTGGCCAGCGTCTTCGCCGGCAGCCCGGGCGGTTTCACGCTGGACTATTACTTCAACGTCCTGGCGGACGGCTACCATTGGGACGTCATCGCCACCACGTTCCGTATCGGGCTCGGTAGTACGGTGGTCTGCCTGCTGCTCGGTTATCCGCTGGCGTGGTACCTGGTCCGCGTGGTGCGCTGGCGGCTCTGGCGGCGTATCTGCATCATCGTGCTGGTGGTGCCCCTGTTCACCAGCAACATCGTCCGCTCCTTCGGCTGGATGGTCATGCTGGGCCGCAACGGGCTCGTCAACGAAACCCTGCAGGCGCTGGGCGTCATCGAGCGGCCCATGCGCTTCCTCGGCACCGAACTCGGCATACTGATCGGGATGGTCTACATCCTCCTGCCCTTCGTCGTGCTGGCGGTGGGCAACACGCTCGCGCGGGTCGAGCCGGCGCTGGAACAGGCCTCCGCCGACCTGGGCGCCTCGCCCTGGCAGACCTTCTTCCATGTGACGCTGCCGCTGACCCTGCCGGGCGTGGTGGCGGGCGCCATCATGGCCTTCACCCTGGCCGTCAGCGCCTATGTGACGCCGGCGCTGCTGTCAGGCGGCCGCGTGACGGTGTTGTCGGTACTGATCTTCCAGCAGTACAGCAGCGTGTTCAACGAACACCAGGGCGGCGCGCTCAGCATCGTGCTGCTGGTATTCACGCTCGTGCTGGTGACCCTGGCCAGCCGTTTCGGCCAGCCCGCAAGGAGCTCCAGATGATCGCCCGGCCCCTGATACGCCTGTTGTCCTGGGTTCTGCTGGCCTACCTCGCCCTGCCCCTGATCGTCATCCTGGGCGCGTCCTTTACCGCCACGTCATACCTGGCGTTCCCGCCTCAGGGCTGGACGACCCAGTGGTATCGGCACCTGCTGGCCGACCCCAGCTACCTGTCCGCCTTCGTGACCAGCAGCGCGCTGGCGGCCGCGGCCACCGCCGTGGCGATCGCCCTGGCGGTGCCGTCCGCCCTCGCGTTGGCACGCTACGAATTCCGGGGCAAGGCGGCGATATCCGGCCTGTTGATGTCCCCACTGGTATTGCCGCACGTCGTGCTGGGCGCGGCGCTGCTGCAGTTCGGCGCCCCCTTGGGATTGACGCGTAATTTCACCGCGCTGCTGGTCGGCCATACGGTCATCGTCATGCCGTTCGTGTTGCGCAGCATCCTGGCCGTCATGACTCCGGAGCAACGCGCCCTGGAAGAGGCTTCCGCGGACCTGGGCGCCAGCCCGATGCAGACCTTCTTCCTGGTGGTCCTGCCGCAGATCCGGCCGGGCCTGCTGACGGGCGGCATCTTCGCCTTCATCTCATCGTTCATCAATGTCGAGCTGTCCATCTTCAACACCACGGCGCAGTTGAACACCATACCGGTCAAGCTTTTCAACTACGTGCAGTACACGATAGACCCCACCATCGCCGCCGTATCCGGCGCGACCATCGTCGCGGCCTTCCTGGCCATCGTGATCCTGGACCTCACCGTAGGGCTCGATATGTTGTCCGAGCCCCGCTGACCGCCCCGGCGGCCCGCCGCCCCAACCACCGTTCTTAACCAGCCATCCCTTTTCCATCCGGGAGTATCAGTCATGCGCAAGCAAGACGTGTTCGACGTCATCTATACCCATACCGAAGGCGAACCCCTGTGCATCATCCACAGCGGCATACCCTACCCCGCAGGCACGGATATCCTGCAGAAGCGCGCCTTCCTGGAGGCCAACTACGACTGGCTGCGCAAGGCACTGATGCGCGAGCCGCGCGGCCATCGCGACATGTTCGGCGTGTTCCTCACGCCGCCGTCCTCGCCGGACTACGATGCCGGCCTGGTGTACATCGACGGCACCGAGTATTCCCACATGTGCGGACACGGCACCATCGCCGTCAGCATGGCCATGGTGGCGCTGGGGCTGGTGCCCCGCAGCCCCGACGGGCTGACCCGCATCCGTTTCGAGACCACGGCCGGCCTGGTCGTGTCGGAGGTGAAGTCGGAAGGCGACGAAGTGCTGTGGACCCGCTTCGAGAACGTCCCTGCCTATGTCGAGGCCCAGGACCTGCCCGTGCACCTGCCGGGATATGGCGACCTCAAGGCGGACATCGTCTGGGGCGGCAACTACTTCGGCATTGTCGACCTGACGCACAGCGCGCTGCGCATTTCCCCTGAAAACGGCAGCGAGCTGTCGCGGCTGGGACTGGAAGTGCGCGACCAGCTCAATGCCCGCCACCGCATCCAGCATCCGACGCAGGCGCATATCAACAACCTGAACTATGTGACCTTCTGGCATCCCGCCACGATCGAAGGCGCGTTCTACAAGAACGTCCATGTATTCAGCCACGGCCAACTGGACCGTTCGCCCGGCGGCACCGGCACCAGCGCCATGATGGCCATGTTCGAAGCGCGGGGAAAAATGGGCCTGAACCAGCCCATTTTGTCCGAAGGCCTGCTGGGCAGCGGCACCTTCGAAGGCTGCCTGCTCGGTGAAGTGGACCTGAACGGCACCCGTGCGGTGCGACCGACCGTCAAGGGTACCGCGAGCATCCTCGGCACCGCGCGCTGGACCCTGGACCGCAACGACCCGGTGGGGGCCGGGTTCCTGGTGAAGTAGCCGGGGTATGCGGCTCGGCGTTGCCCGCGCGCCCCCGGCCGTCCGGGGCGCGTGGCCAGTGACGCCGGCCGCACTGCGATGCGGCCGGCGTCATCGATAAGGCATCATCGATAAGGCATCATCGGTAACGCATTGCCGAAATCGGGTTGGCGAAGACGCATTACCGGTAACCGATCATTCGACCTTGGCGCCCGACTTCTGCACGACTTCGGCCCAGCGCGGGATTTCCCGGGACATCAGGTCGCGCAATTGTTCGGGCGTGCTGCCGACCAGGTCCATGCCCATGGTCTTGCCGAGTTTTTCCTGCACGTCCGGTTCCTTCAGGATTTCCGCGATTTCCTTGGACAGGCGGTCGACGATGGCCTTGGGCGTGCCCTTGGGCGCGTACACCGCCTGCCACGAAGAGACGTCGAAACCCGGAACGCCGGCTTCCTGCAGGGTCGGCGTGTCCGGCGCCAGCGCGATGCGCTTGGCGGTCGTCACGGCCAGCAGCTTCAGCTTGCCCTGCTGCAACAGCGGCAAGGCGGCGGTCATCTGGTCGAACATGAAGGTGACATTGCCGGAGGACACATCGACCATGGCGGGCGGCGTGCCCTTGTAGGGGATGTGGGTCAGCGGGATGCCGATGGTTTCGGCGAACAGCTCGCCGGTCAGGTGGGTGGATGTGCCGGCCCCCGAGGACGCGAAGGTCCGCTTGGTCGGATCGCGCTTGAGCAGCGCGATCAGGTCGGCCACCGAATTCACATTGAGGTTCGGATCCACCAGCAGGACGTTGGGCAGTGTGGCGATCAAGGAAACCGGCTCGAAGTTCTTGACGGGGTCGTAGCTCAGGTTCTTGTACAGGCTGGCGTTGATGGCATGCGTGCTGATGGTGCCGCCGAACAGCGTATAGCCGTCCGGCGCCGCCTTGGCCACATAGGCCGCGCCCACGGCGCCCGCGGCGCCGGGCTTGTTCTCCACCACCACCGTCTGGTGCAGGCGCTCGGACAGCTTCTGGGCGAGCACGCGGCCGACCACATCGGTCGAGCCGCCCGGCGTAAAGGGCACTACGTAGGAAATCGGCTTTTTCTGCGGCCAATCGGAATCGGCGGCACGCGCCTGCACGCCCAGGCCGGCGAGCACGCCGGTGGCTACCAGCGCGGCGAGCGCCCTGCGTCGTTGGGTGGTCATGTCTGTCTCTCCTGTCTATCGCGATCTGTAGTTATGGAAGGCGCGGGCGACCGCCGCGCCTTGATGCCGGTACGGAATCCCCGCGCCGGAACGCTTCAGCACATCACCGCCTCACAGCTTCGGTGCTTCGGTGCTTCGGTGCTTCGGTGCTTCGGTGCCGAGGTGCCCAGCGCATCCAGGCCTCTGGCGCTTTCACGGCTTCAGCGCTATAGGCTTCGCGCCTTGGGCTTTAGCGGCCCTGCGCCTTGCGCCATTGCGCGAAGGCTTCGCGCGATGCCGGGTCGGTGGGCGGATACAGGCCCAGGATGGAAGCGCCCTCGTTCACGCGCTCGGTCACGAAGTCCTCGAACGCAGTCATTTCGGTGGCTTCGGCGGCGATTTCATCGGCCATGTGCGCGGGAATCACCACCACTCCTTCACCGTCGCCCACCACCACGTCGCCGGGGAAGACCGCCACGTCGCCGCAACCGATCGGCACGTTGATGTCCAGCGCCTGATGCAGCGTCAGGTTGGTCGGCGCGGACGGGCGCTGGTGATAGGCCGGAAAGCCCATCTGCGCGATTTCCGGCGAATCGCGGAAGCCGCCGTCGGTAACCACGCCGGCCGCGCCGCGCTTCATCAGGCGCGTGACCAGGATGGAGCCGGCCGAGGCCGCGCGTGCATTGCCGCGGCTGTCGATGACCATGACGGCGCCCTGCGGGCAGGTCTCGACGGCCACGCGCTGCGGATGCGACCGGTCTTCGAATACCTTGATGCCGTTGAGGTCCTCGCGCGCCGGGATATAGCGCAGGGTAAAGGCCTCGCCGACCATATTGGGCAGCGCGGGGTTGAGCGGACGCACGTCCTGGATGAACTGGTTGCGCAGGCCGCGCTTGAAGAGCGCGGTGCACAGCGTTGCCGTGCTGACCTTGGCCAGCAGCGCGCGCGTTTCGGGCTTGAGTTGAGACACAGGGAACTCCCGGATCGGAATGATGGGTGCGGATACGGGGCGCCGTCCGGCGCCCCGGGGTTGCGAGCGGACCGTCGTCCGCGTGGACTCAGAAGATTTCCGGTTCCGGAACCGGCGCGCCGAAGCCGGTCTCCAGGAAATCGAAATCGCAGCCTTCGTTGGCCTGCAGGATGTGCCTGGAATACATCCAGCCGTAGCCGCGCTCGTAGCGGGGCGGCGGCGGCGTCCAGGCGGCCTTGCGGGCGGCCAGTTCCTCGTCGCTGATATTCAGGTGGATGGTGCGCGCCGGCACATCGACCGTGATCAGGTCCCCCGTGCGCACGAGCGCGAGCGGACCGCCGATGTAGCTTTCGGGCGCGGCGTGCAGGATGCATGCGCCGTAGCTGGTGCCGCTCATGCGGGCGTCCGACAGGCGCAGCATGTCGCGCACGCCCTGCTTGACCAGCTTGGTCGGGATGGGCAGCATGCCCCACTCCGGCATGCCCGGCCCGCCTTGCGGCCCCGCATTGCGCAGGATCAGGATATGGTCCGCGGTGACATCCAGGTTCTCGTCGTCCACCGCCGCCTTCATGCTGGGGTAGTCGTCGAACACCAGCGCCGGGCCGGTATGCTGCAGGTACTGCGGCGCACAGGCGCTGGGCTTGATGACGCAGCCATCCGGCGCAATGTTTCCACGCAGCACGGCCAGCGCGCCTTCCTGGTAGATCGCCTTGTCCAGCGGCCGGATCACGTCGTCGTTATAGACCTCGGCGCCCGCGATGTTTTCGCCCAGCGGCTTGCCGGTCACCGTCATGGCCGACAGGTCCAGGTGTTGCGTCAGCCGCGACATAAGCGCGGGCAGCCCGCCCGCGTAGTAGAAATCTTCCATCAGGTAGGTGTCGCCGCTGGGCCGGATATTGGCGATGACCGGGACCTTGCGGCTGGCGGCATCGAAATCGTCCAGGCCCACCGTGCAGCCGGCACGCCGCGACATCGCCACCAGGTGCACGATGGCATTGGTGGAACAGCCCATCGCCATGGCGACGTTGATGGCGTTCTTGAACGACGCCGGCGACAGGATCTTCCGGGGAGTCAGGTCTTCCCATACCATTTCGACGGCACGGCGGCCGCAGTCGGCGGCCATGCGCATATGGCCTACGTCCGCGGCCGGGATGGAGGAAGCGCCCGGCAGCGTCATGCCTATGGCTTCGGCGATGGCCGTCATGGTGCTGGCCGTGCCCATGGTCATGCAGGTGCCATAGCTGCGCGCGATGCCGCCTTCCACCTCGGTCCATTCTTCCTTGGTGATATTGCCGGCGCGGCGCTCGTCCCACAGCTTCCATGCATCCGAACCCGAACCCAGCACCTTGCCCTTCCAGTTGCCGCGCAACATGGGACCTGCCGGCACGTAGACACAGGGCAGTCCCGCACTGATAGCGCCCATCAGCAGCCCCGGGGTGGTCTTGTCGCAGCCGCCCATCAGCACGGCGCCATCCACCGGATGGCTGCGCAACAGCTCCTCGGTTTCCATCGCCAGCATGTTGCGATAGAGCATGGTGGTCGGCTTGACGAAGGACTCCGACACGGACAAGGCCGGCAATTCCACCGGGAAGCCGCCGGCTTGCAAAACGCCGCGCTTGACGTCGGCCACCCGCTCCCTGAAGTGCATATGGCAGGGTTGCAGGTCCGACCAGGTGTTGATGATGGCGATGACGGGGCGGCCGACCCAGTCGTCCGGGCCGTAGCCCATTTGCATCATGCGGGAACGGTGGCCGAAGGAACGCAGGTCGTCCTTGGCCATCCAGCGGGCGCTGCGCAGGCTTTCGTAGGTACGCGTCATGGAATCCACTTGTCGTCGTCGTGGGCTGCCGGGGGACGGCAGCGGCTTTGTCTCACGGCGATTGAAACACTAATGTATTAGTATGTCAACGCGGATCCGCCGCTACAATTCCCACCCCCATACGCCACTCGCCGCCATGCCGCTGCCGGACATCCTTTCGTCGCCCCGCCTGGACCGCTCGCGCCACGCCGCACCGCAGGTCTTCGAGAAACTGCGCGAACTGATCGTGTCGATGGAGCTCGAACCCGGCACGGTGCTGTCGCGGCCGGAGCTGGCCGAGGCCTTCGGCCTGAGCCAGACGCCCATCCGCGATGCCCTGCTGCGCCTGAGCGAGGAAGGATTGGTCGACATCTTCCCGCAGCACACCACCGAGGTGAGCCGCATCGACATCGCCGCGGCGCGCCAGGCGCACTTCCTGCGCCGCTCGCTCGAACTGGAAATCGTGCATGTGCTGTCGGGCCGCGCCGACGCCGTGCTGGCCGCGCGCCTGCAGGCGCACATCGATCTGCAGCGCGCCAGCCTGGCGGCGAATGCCTATGCGCAGTTCATCGCCGCCGACCAGGCCTTCCACCGGGACATGCATGAAGCCGCCGGCGTGGCCGGGTTATGGGAGCTGGAGCAGCGCTACAGCGGGCATGTCGATCGCCTGCGCCGGCTGCACCTGCCGGAAGCCGGCAAGGCGGAGCGCATCCTGGTCGACCACCAGCGCGTGCTCGACGCCATCGTCGCGCGCGACGCGCGGCGGGCCCAGGAGGCGCTGCGCGAACACCTGTCCGGCACCTTGAGCCAGATCGAGGATATCTGCCGGCGTTATCCGGACTACGTGCGCGCCGGCTGAAACCGCCCGGCCGAGCCCCGCCGCCACACGCCCGACATTAGGGAAAACCACCCTGGCCGCGCCATGCACAGCCGGTAGAATGCCTGCATTGTGCTTGAAAGTATGACTTTATGATGAACGCGCCAGCGGAGTCGGTACTGCGTCGCAGCCGCGTCCCCCTGTACCTGCAGGTGGCCAGCCTGATGCGCCAGAAAATCGAAAGCCAGGAATGGGCGTTCGGCGCCCAGATCCCCACGCTCGACGAACTGGAGAAGGAGTACGAGGTATCGCGCATCACGCTGCGCGCGGCGCTCAACCAGCTGGAAGGCCTGGGCATCGTGCGACGCACGCGCGGCCGCGGCACCTTCGTCGCGAAGGACCTGTCGGAACAGCGCTGGTTCAAGCTGCCCAATACCTTCGACGAACTGGTCGGCACGGTCGCCAACCTGAAGATACGGCTGCTGCATATCGAACAGGCCGAGCGGCCCCTGGTGCCGGCCTTCCCTTTCGGCAACGTAGGCACGGCCTATCACCGGCTGCGGCGCGTGCACTATCACAACGAGGTGCCGTACTGCCTGATCGACATCTACCTGGACAAGGCCATCTTCGATTCCGATCCGGCCGCCTTCAGCAGCGCGACCGTCGTTCCACAACTGGCGGCGCGAAAGGATGTCACGATCACGGCGGCACCGCAGGTGATGCGCATCACCGTTTCCGACGAGGAGACGGCCGCGCACTTGGACATCGGCGTCAGCGATCCGATCGCCGATGTCTGCCGGGCACTGGTCGATACGGACGGGCGCATCGTCTATTACGCGCATATCCAGTACCCGGCGCAGATGATCCAGATCGAAACCGATCTGATGCAGGCGGGACGCAGGTCCCGGAAGAAGCGGTCTCCCGGCTAGGAGGCCGGGCGCACGGAACGGCGCGGCGGCGATATCCGAGGGCGCGGCAATGCCACGGATACGGCGAATACGGCCGGTAACGCCGGCACCAGAAAGGCCGGCCACGGCCCATAAGGAGACATCGATGTCAAGAAGCAGTACCCGCGCGGCCAGCAGCCTGGGCTGGGCCCTCCTGCCCTTCGTATTCCTGGTGCTCGGCTGGGTGGCGTTGCGCATATCGGGCGTGATCAATCCCGCCCTGCTGCCTTCCCCGCTGGAGGTCTTGCAGACTTTCTGGAGCCGGCTCAGCCAGGGCGAGCTGCTGCCCAACATCCTGATGTCGGTGCAGCGGGTGGTGGCCGGCCTGCTGCTGGGCATGGTGGCGGCGGTTCCGGTCGGCTTCCTGATCGGCTGGTACGCGCCGGTACGCCGCTTCGTCGACCCCCTGATCAATTTCTTCCGCGCCCTGCCGCCCATCGCGCTGATTCCGCTGGTGATCGTCTACCTGGGCATCGGCGAGCTGGCCAAGATCGCCATTCTTTTCTATGCGTCGTTCTTCGCGGCGGTCATCGTGATGTACGAAGGCATGACGCAGATCAGCCCGGTCTATATCCGTGTCGCGCGTACCCTGGGCGCGACCGACCTGGAAATCTTCCTGAAGGTCATCGTGCCCATGGCCGTGCCGCACATGCTGACGGCCCTGCGCGTGGCGCTGGGCGTGGCGTGGGCCACGCTGGTCGCGTCCGAACTGGTGGCCGCCCAGCAGGGCCTGGGCGCGATGATCCAGAACGCCTCGGCGTTTTTCGACCTGCGCACCATCTACCTGGGCATTATCTGCATCGGCGTCCTGGCGCTGTTGATGGACCTGGGCCTGCGCGCGCTGTCGCGCCGCCTGGTCAGTTGGCAGGACAAAACGGAGAACTGATCATGCAACACCCCGACGAGCGCATCCGCTTCGATAACGTGTCGATGCAGTTCCGCACGCCGCATGGCGCGCTGGACGTCGTGCGCGACATGTCGTTCTCCGTAAACCAGGGCGACTTCGTATCGCTGGTGGGGCCTTCCGGCTGCGGCAAGACGACCTTGATGAACATGGCGGCGGGCTTTATCAAGCCCACGCGGGGCCAGGTCACGCTGGACGGCAAGGTCATCGAAGGGCCCGGCCCCGATCGCGGCGTGATGTTCCAGGAATACGGCGTGTTCCCGTGGCTCACGGTGGAGCAGAACATCGCCTTCGGCCTCAACCTGAAACACAATGCCCGGCTGGGCGCCGCCGAGAAAAGAGCGATTATCGAGCGCTACCTGGCCCTGATGGGGCTGGCCGATTTCCGCAAGGCCTATCCCAAGACACTGTCCGGCGGCATGCGGCAGCGCCTGGCGCTGGCGCGCACCTATGCGGTGCATCCGGAATTCGTGCTGATGGACGAGCCTTTCGGCGCACTGGACGCGCAAACCCGCAGCGCCATGCATGACCTGCTGCTGGACGTGCTGCACGCGGAAGGCAAGAGCGTGCTGCTGATCACCCATTCCGTGGAAGAGGCGGTGTATCTGTCCAACAAGGTCCTGGTGATATCCGCACGTCCGTCGCGGATACGGGAGGTCATCGAGATCCCCTTCCCGTATCCCCGGCGCCGCGCGCTGCAGGAAACGCCCCAGTTCAACGCGCTGCGCGCCCGCATCCACGATTCGGTCATGCGCGAATACGCGGCCCAGGAAGCCCAGGCCCGCGCGCCCGTGACGATTTAGGGTCCGGCCGACCGCGACCGGGCCTGCATGGCAGCCTCTCGATACAACAAGACCACGAGGAGACACACATGAAACGACGCACTTTCATCCAGCTGGCCGCCGCCGGCGCCGCGACCGCCCTGCACGCGCCCTTGGCATATGCCCAGGCCACGCAGAAGATCAAGGTCGGCTACCTGCACACGCTGGCGGTGGACGGGCAACTGTGGCTGGCCGAGTCCATGGGCTTGTGGAAAAAGGCCGGCCTGGATCCGGAGTTCATCCAGTTCCAGACCGGACTCGAACTGTTCCAGTCCATGAGCGGCGGCAGTATCGACGTCCTGAGCACCGGCGCGGTCATGTCGAACTTTCCCGCGCGCGGCCAGGGCAAGGTATTCCTGATCAACGACGTCGAGTTCGCCACGGCGCAGTTGTGGGTGCATCCCGATATGGGCGTCAACAGCCTGGCGGACCTCAAGGGCAAGAAGATATCGACCACCACCGGCACCACGGCCCACGTCTTCCTGGACAAGGCCTTGCGCGCCAACGGCATAGACCCCAAAAAGGACGTACAGATCGTCAACCAGCGCATGCAGGACGCGACGTCCGCCTTCATCTCCAAGGCGGTGCCCGCGGTGGCGCTGTGGGTTCCGTTCAATATCGCCGTGCGCGACCGCGTGCCTTCGGCAAGGATGCTGGTGGATGCCTCCAAGTACTACCCGGACACGGCAATTGTCGGCGGCTGGGCGGCGCGCAACGACTACTACGACAAGAACAAGGACGCGCTCAAGCGCATCATCCAGGCCTGGGTGCAGGCCAACGACCACATGGTGGCGCACCCGGACGAATCGCTGGAGCTGCTGCAGAAAAAATACTATCCGAACGTGCCGCTGTCGGATATCAAGGAGCAGTACAAGGCCCAGAAGATGTTCGACTCGCGGGCCTGGGCCAAGCTCTATGCCGACGGCACGGTGACGAAGTGGCTGCAGCAGGTCACGGACTTCTTCGTCGACTTCGCCAGCATCCCCAACGCCGTGCCCGCCGCGCAGTACTTCGATCCGAAACTCTACCTGGATATCGTGAAGGCATGAGCGGCATCGGCAAGGGACCGCAGGCGGTCTATGACTACATCATCGTGGGCGCCGGCTCGGCGGGCTGCGTGCTGGCCAACCGGCTGTCGCGCGACCCGTCGGTCAAGGTGCTGCTGCTGGAATCCGGCAAGCCGAACCGGAACTTCTGGCTGCATTTGCCGGTGGGCTATTTCCGCACCATCTACGACACCCGCTTCTCACGCCTGTTCGATACGGAAGGCTGCGAAGGCACGGCCGGCCGCAACATCGTCTGGCCCCGCGGCCGTGTGCTGGGCGGCTCCAGCTCCATCAACGGGCTGCTCTATATCCGCGGGCAGCACCGCGACTACGACCATTGGGAAGCGCTGGGCGCCACGGACTGGAACTATCGCTCCGTGCTGCCGTACTTCAAGCGCTCCGAGGGCTACGAGCGCGGCGCAAGCGCGTACCACGGCGGCAGCGGCGAGCTGGGCGTTTCCGACCTGAAGAACGACCATCCCTATTGCCAGGCCTGGGTCGAGGCCGGGCAGCAGTTCGGCCTGCCCTACAACCCGGACTTCAACGGCGCCAGCGACTATGGCGTCGGCCCTTACCAGTTGACCATCCGCAACGGCTGGCGATCCAGCGCCGCGGTGGCCTTCCTGCGGCCGGTCATGGAACGGCCCAACCTGACCATCGTCACCCAAGCCGACGTGCACCGCATCCTCTTCGAGGGGGATGCCGCCACCGGTGTCGAATGGGTGCATGGCGGCACGGCGCGCCGCACGCGGGCCGATCGCGAGGTCATCCTGAGCGCCGGCGCGATCCAGTCGCCGCAATTGCTGCAGCTGTCCGGCATCGGCCCGGCCGCGCTGCTGCGCCGCCACGGCATCGAGGTGGTGGTCGATGCCCCGGAGGTCGGCGAGAACCTGAAGGACCACTACCAGGCGCGCACCATCGTGCGCCTGAAAAAAAAGATGTCCTTGAACAACGACGTGCGCAATCCCTATCGCCTGGCGGCCATGGGACTGGAATGGCTGGTCAAGCGATCCGGGCCGCTGACGGTGGGCGCCGGCCAGGTGGGCGGATTCGCCGCCACCCAGTACGCGCGCGAGGGCCGTGCCGATATGCAGTTCAATGTGATGCCGCTTTCGGTGGACAAGCCCGGCACGCCGCTGCACGACTACCCCGGCTTCACCGCCTCGGCCTGCCAGTGCCGGCCCGCTTCGCGCGGCCGCATCCAGATCCGTTCGGCCGATCCGCTGGACCCGCCCCGGATCGAGACGAATTACCTGAGCGAGCCCATCGACCGCGACACGCTGGCCGCCGGCGTGGAGATGCTGCGCGAAATCTACCGCCAGCCGGCGTTCGCGGGCCTGGTCGAGGCCGAGGTCCTGCCGGGGCCGGAAAGCCGCACGCGTGCGCATATCGTGGAGTTCGCCAAGCGCGCGGGCGGCACCGTGTTCCACCCGGTCGGGACCTGCCGCATGGGCACCGACGAGGGCGCGGTGGTGGATCCTTCCCTGAACGTGCGCGGCGTACGCCGGCTGCGCGTCATCGATGCATCGGTGATGCCCGATATGGTGTCGGCCAATACCAATGCGGCCGCCATCATGATCGGCGAGAAAGGTGCCAGCCACGTGCTCGAGGAAGCCGCCCTGCCCGCCCTGGAACACGCCGCATGACCCCGGCGCGCACCGCGGGCCGCCTCGGCGCCCGCTCGGCGGACCGAAGGCACGCGGGCCCCTTCGCGGCGCGCGCCGCCTTCCCCTGCATCCCCTCTTTTTCGAAGGCATCACCTTATGCTGCCCTTGCCCGCCTCCACGCCGCTACGCATCGCGAAGATCGATGCCATGGTCTTCCGCGCGCCGATTGCCCAGCCCGTGCAGACATCGTTCGGCACCATGGTCGACCGTCCGGCGTTGCTGGTGCGCGTACAGGATGACGACGGCGCATATGGCTGGGGCGAGGTCTGGTGCAACTTCCCCAGCGTGGGCGCGGAACATCGGGCGCGCATGATCGACGCCTACGCGGCCGCCGTGCTGCTGGAACGGCCGTGGTCCCATCCCACCGAAGCCTACGAGGCCCTGACGCGGCGCTTGCGCGTGCTGGCGATCCAGAGCGGCGAGCCGGGCACCATCGCCCAGGTCATCGCCGGGCTGGACGTGGCGCTGTGGGACCTGGCCGCGCGCCGGCTGGGCCAGCCCTTGTGGCGCCTGCTGGGCGGGGCGCCGCAGGTCCAGGTCTACGCCTCGGGGCTGAACCCCACGAACCCCGCCGAACTGGCGGCCGCGAAGCATGCGGAAGGCTATCGCGCCTTCAAGCTGAAGGTCGGCTTCGGCGCGGCGCGCGACGTGGCGAACCTGCGCTCGCTGCGCGACGCGTTCGGGCCGGACGCCACGCTGATGGTCGATGCAAACCAGGCATGGTCGCTGGCCGAGGCACGCGACATGAGCGCGCGCCTGGCCGAGCTGCGGCCGATCTGGCTGGAAGAACCCATACCGGCCGACCATGGCGCGGACGATTGGCGCAGCCTGGCCGCGGCCAGCCCCGTGCCGCTGGCGGGCGGCGAAAACCTGCGCGGCGACGTCGAATTCGACGCCGCCATCGAGGCCGGCGCGCTGCGCGTCATCCAGCCTGACCTGGGCAAATGGGGCGGCTTCAGCGGCTGCCTGCCCGTCGCCCGGCGCGCGATGGCGCAAGGCCGGATGTTCTGCCCCCACTGGCTGGGCGGCGGCGTCGGCCAGTTGGCCTCGTTGCACCTGAAAGCGATCGCCGGGGGCCCTGGCTATGCCGAAGTGGACTCCAATCCCAATCCGCTGCGGGAGCGGTTCGGCGGCGATCGCCTGCGACCGGTGGATGGCGTCGTCACGCTGCCCGATGCGCCCGGGCTAGGGAGCGAACCCGACCTGGCAGCGTGCCGCGACTACGCGGTCGACCATCGGTCTTGAGATTGTTCTGATTTACCGCGACCGCCGCGGCGCCTAAGGTTCTGCATGGCGCCCGCCGCGTGGCGGCCGATTCCCACAAGGAACTGCCGAGACAGGCCAGTGGCACGACCGCTTACCGCGCGCGTGCCACGCCTACCCATTGCACCACCCGCTGAACGGGGGACCGTGCGATCCACGCAAGCGACGCCCTCCACTCCGCCCATCGCCCTCGCGATGCGGCCCTCGCCGCCGCCGCGTACCGGGTAAACCACTACGCAGTAATACGAGCGAACGACTTCCCACGAGCGCGAACCGCTGTTATGGTATTTTGCATTCAAAATTCAAGATGCCAGGAGCGAGACATCCATGTTGCGACTCGACTTCCATCCCGCCGGGCGCCATTTCCTGCAGATCCCCGGGCCCAGCCCCGTCCCGGACCGGCTGCTGCGCGCCATGAGCTACCCCACGATCGACCATCGCGGCCCGGAGTTCGGCGCCCTGGGCCTGGCCGTGCTGGACGGCATAAAGAAGATCTTCAAGACCCGGCATCCGGTCATCATCTATCCGGCTTCCGGCACGGGTGCGTGGGAAGCGGCGCTGTCGAACACCATGAATCCCGGCGACCATGTCCTGATGTTCGAGACGGGGCACTTCGCCAGCCTGTGGAAAAAGATGGCGGATGGGCTCGGGCTCAAGACGGAATTCCTGGGACTTCCGGGTGTCGAGGGATGGCGCCGCGGCGTGCAGCCGCGCATGATCGAGGACCGCCTGCGGGCGGACGCCGCGCATGACATCAAGGCCGTCTGCGTCGTGCACAACGAGACCTCCACGGGCGTGACGTCCGATATCGCGGCGGTCCGGCGCGCCATCGACGCCGCCGGGCATCCCGCCCTGCTGCTGGTGGACACGATTTCAGGCCTGGCGTGCGCCGACTACCGCCACGACGAATGGGGCGTGGACGTGTCGATATCGGGTTCGCAGAAGGGCTTGATGCTGCCGCCCGGTATCAGCTTCAACGCCCTGTCGCCCAAGGCCATCGAACGCAGCGAACAGGCCGGGCTGCCGCGCAGTTTCTGGCGCTGGTCCGAAATCCTGGAGATGAACAAGACCGGGTATTGGCCCTATACGCCCAGCACCAACCTGCTTTACGCGCTGCACGAGGCGCTCGAGATGATCCTGGACGAAGGACTGGATGCCGTGTTCGCGCGGCACCAGCGCCTGGCCCGCGCCTGCCGCGCGGCGGTGCAGGCCTGGGGCCTGGAGATCCAGTGCGTCGAACCCGAACGCTATTCGCCCGTGCTGACCGGCGTCGTCATGCCGGCGGGCGTGGACGCCGATGCCGTGCGCCGCCTGATCTACGAACGCTTCGACATGTCCCTGGGCACGGGCCTGGGCAAGGTCAGGGGCAGCATGTTCCGCATCGGCCACCTGGGCGACTGCAACGACCTGACTTTGATGGCAACGTTGGCGGGCTGCGAAATGGGCCTGAAGCTGTCCGGCGTCACCCTGGCCGGCAGCGGCGTGCAAGCCGCCATGGATTGTTTGCAGGACACCGTGGAGGAACGCCAGGCGAAGGTCGCCTGACATCCGTAGCGGACGATCGCCGCGCCAGAAGGCGACGTCCATATCCGCGGCCACCCCACCCCGGAGGAGACATCATGCGAGCAAGGAAACTGCGAGGACTGCGGGCTTTTGCCATGGCTGCGGCGCTGCTGCCGGCCATGGCCTGGGCCTGGGAACCGACCAAACCGGTCGAAATCATCGTGCCGTTCAGCGCGGGCGGCGCCTCCGACCAGATGGCGCGCACGATACAAGGCATCGTCGCCAAGCACGCCTTGATGAAACAGCCGCTGATCGTGGTGAACAAGGCCGGCGCATCGGGCGCCGAAGGCCTGATGGACGCCAAGGAGTCCGCTGGCGATCCGCACAAGCTCCTGGTGGCCTCGTCGGCGCTGTACACCGTGCCCCTGATAAGCAAACTGCCCTTCAACTGGCGCGACCTGTCGCCGGTGGCCATGGTGGCGGTGGACGAGTTCGTGCTGTGGGTCAACGCGAAGTCCTCGTACAACACCGTCGACGACTTCATCGCGGCGGCCAAGGCCAAGCGCCTGAAGATGGGCGGCACCAGCTCCAAGCGCGAGGACCAGATGATCACCGCCATGGTGGAACATGCCACCGGCGCCAAGTTCATCTACGTGCCCTACAAGGGCGGCGGCGAGGCCGCCACGCAACTGTCGGGCAACCACATCGACGCCAACGTGAACAACCCGGCGGAGTCCGTGGCGCAATGGCGCGCCGGCGAGCACCGCGCCTTGTGTGTCTTCGCGGAACAGCGGCTGTCCTATACGCAGAAGGTCACGGAGACGCAAAGCTGGGCCGACATTCCCACCTGCAAGGAAAAGGGGCTGGATGTGCACTACGAGATGCTGCGCATCTTCCTGCTGCCCGGCAAGGCGACCCCGGACCAGGTGGCCTACTACACCGACGTCTTCAAGAAGATCAGCGAGACGCCGGAATGGAAGCAATACCTGGAACGCTCGGCCCTCAAGCCGGAGCTCCTGACCGGCGCGCCGCTGACGCAGTTCCTGGAGAAGGACGAGGCCGTGCACAAGGACATCATCAAGTCCGCCGGATTCGCGCAGTAGTGCCGGGCGGCGCGTTCCCCCTCGGGCGCGCCGTTTCATCGGATGGAGCACGATCATCATGCAGGAAGAGCGCATGCAGGAAGCGTCGTTGCCGGGAGCGTCCGCGCAGCAATCGGTGCAAAAGCAGCCCATCCAGGAGGCCCGGGTGCCCCCCGGGCCCCGGGACGGGATGGAAGCGGACGCCCCACCGGCCGGCCGCGCCGTCGTCACCTACATGACCATGGAACTCGCCGTCGCCGTGCTGCTGGCCGCGCTGGCGCTGACGGTGATCTGGAGCAATTACCGCATCGGCGCCGGCTGGACCGAGGACGGTCCGCAGGCCGGCTACTTCCCGCTGCGCATCGGCGTCATCATCCTGGCCGCCACCCTCGCAGTAGCCATCCAGGCGCTGCGCAAGCAAGACCGGCGCGCCTTCGTGCACACGCATGAACTGCGGCAGGTGGCGGTGGTGCTGCTGCCGCTCATCGTCTATGTGGGCGTCATCAAGGCGCTGGGCATCTATGTCGCGTCCGCGCTGTTCATCGCGGGATTCATGCGCTGGGTCGGCAAGTATCCGCTGTGGAAAGGCCTGCCGCTGGCCGTGGCCATCATGGCGGTGCTGTTCTGGGTCTTCGAGATGAAGTTCCTGGTGCCGCTGCCCAAGGGCCCGCTGGAAAACATGCTGGGCTACTAGCGTCGACAGGCCCCAGGCCTTTACACGCTGCAAGCAGCGCCGCATGGCTACGCAAACCGCTTATCCCGGGAAAACATCATGCAAGAACTGAGCGCCCTGTATGACGGCTTCGCGGTCGTGCTGTCGTGGGGGAACATCGGCCTGATGCTGGTCGGCATCCTGCTGGGGATCGTGGTCGGCGTGCTGCCCGGACTGGGCGGTCCCAACGGCGTGGCGATCCTGCTGCCGCTGACTTTCTCCATGCATCCCACATCGGCCATCATCCTGCTTTCGTGCATCTATTGGGGTGCGCTCTTCGGCGGCGCGATCACGTCCATCCTGTTCAACATTCCGGGCGAGGCCTGGTCGGTGGCCACCACCTTCGACGGCTATCCCATGGCGCAGCAGGGCCGCGCCGGACAGGCGCTGACGTCGGCCTTTACCGGATCGTTTTTCGGCGCGCTGGTGGGCGTGCTGCTGATCACCTTTCTCGCGCCGGCGGTGGCGCGCTTCGCCCTGCGGTTCGGTCCGGCGGAGTTCTTCGCGGTGTACCTGCTGACCTTCTGCAGCTTCATCGGCATGGGGCGGGAATCCAAGCCCAAGATCATCATCGCCATGGGCATCGGCTTCGCCCTCGCGGCGGTCGGCATGGATACCGTATCGGGCGACCTGCGCATGACATTCGGGTCCTCTGAACTGTTGCGCGGCTTCGACTTCCTGGTTGCCGTCATCGGGCTCTTCGGCATCGGCGAGATCCTGCTGACCATGGAGGAAGGCGTCGCCTTCAAGGGCAACAAGGCGCGCATCGACCTGAAAGTGGTGTTCAAGACCTGGGCGCAGTTGCCGCGCTACTGGCTGGTGCTGCTGCGGTCCTCGGCGATCGGCTGCTGGCTGGGCGTCACGCCCGGGGGCGCCATCGCGGCTTCGTTCATGGGCTACGGCATCGCGAAGAAATTCGCCAAGGATCCGGACTCCTTCGGCAAGGGCAATGTGGAAGGCGTGCTGGCGCCCGAAACCGCGGCGCACGCGGCCGGCACCAGCGCTTTGCTGCCCATGCTGGCGCTGGGCATCCCGGGCTCGGCCACGGCCGCGGTGCTGCTGGGCGGCCTGATGATCTGGGGCCTGCAGCCGGGACCGCTGCTTTTCACGGAGCAGAAGGATTTCGTGTGGGGGCTGATCGCCAGCATGTACCTGGGCAACCTCGCCGGCCTGATCGTCGTGCTGTCGACCGTACCGCTGTTCGCGGCGATCCTGCGCATTCCGTTTTCCATCATCGCGCCCCTGATCCTGGTGGTGTGCGCGATCGGCGCCTTCACCGTGCATAACGCCAGCTTCGACATCTGGCTGATGCTGGTCTTCGGCGTGGTCGGCTATCTGTTCAAGAAGCTGCAATACCCGCTCGCCCCCCTGGTCCTGGCACTGGTGCTGGGCGACCGCGCGGAAGACGCCTTTCGCCAGACCATGCTGATTTCCTCCGGCGACCTGAGCGTCTTCTGGTCCAACGGGCTGGTGGGCACCATCGTCACCCTGGCGCTGCTTGCGCTGTTCTGGCCGCTGCTGTCGGCCGGTGTCGCGCGGCTGCGCAAGGGCCGCAACAATCTTTCTCCCCGCTATCCATGACTACCACTCCCGCTCCCGGCCTCTCGCAGCCGATACGCCTGGTGCCCTATGCCGCGGGCGCCGCGCCTGCGCTGGCGGGACGCCTGCGCAGCGAACTGCGTGGCGACGTCCTCTTCGATGGCGCCAGCCGCGGCCGCTATGCCACCGACGCGTCCATCTACCAGATCACGCCCCTGGGCATCGTGGTGCCGCGCGACCAGGCCGATCTGATCGCCGCGCTGGACATCGCCCGCGACGAGGACATTCCGGTGCTCGCGCGCGGCGCCGGCACCAGCCAATGCGGCCAGACGGTCGCCGACGCGCTGGTGATCGACACCAGCAAATGGTTGAACAATATCGTCGCGTTCGACGCGCAGGCCCGCACCGTGACGGTCGAGCCGGGCATGGTGCTGGACCACCTGAACGCCTGGCTCAAGCCCCACGGGCTATGGTTCCCGGTGGATGTCTCGACTTCCGCGCAATGTACGCTGGGCGGCATGGCGGGCAACAACTCCTGCGGGTCGCGCTCGATCGAGTACGGCAACATGGTGCACAACGTGTTGTCGATCGACGCCATCCTGCCCGACGGCGCCCAGGCTGCCTTCGGCGCGGTCTCCCGCCTGGCCGCAGGCGCCCGCCTGCAAGGCATCCTGCAGGGGGTACGCGAAATCGCGCAGCGCGAGCGCGCCGAGATCGCCGAACGCACGCCCAAGGTGCTGCGCCGGGTGGCCGGCTACAACATCGACATTTTCGATTGCCAGAATCCGCGCGCCTATACCGACGACGGCGAGGCCAATCTGGCGCACCTGCTGGTGGGTTCTGAAGGTACGCTCGCATTCACCCGCCAGGTCACGCTGAAGCTGGCGCCGCTGCCCGCGCACAAGGTGCTGGGCGTCGTGAATTTTCCGACCTTCTACCAGTCCATGGACGCCGCGCAGCACATCGTGCGGCTGGGTCCCGTGGCCGTCGAGCTGGTCGATCGCACCATGATCGACCTGGCCATGGACAACCCTTCGTTCCGCCCCGTCATACAGGGCGCGCTGGTGGGGCAGCCACAGGCCATACTGCTGGTGGAATTCGCCGGCGACGACAAGGCCGTCCTGCTGGCGCGGCTGCGTGAACTGTCGCAACTGGTCGCCGACCTGGGCCACGCCGGCGCGGTCGTGGAGATGATCGACGCCAGCGCCCAAAAGGCGCTGTGGGAGGTCCGCAAGGCCGGCTTGAACATCATGATGAGCATGAAAGGCGACGGCAAGCCGGTGTCCTTCATCGAGGACTGCGCCGTCCCGCTGGAACACCTGGCGGAGTACACGCGCCAGCTCACCGAGGTGTTTCACCGGCACGGCACCGAGGGCACGTGGTACGCCCATGCGAGCGTTGGCACGCTGCACGTGCGGCCCATCCTAGACATGCGGCGCGATGGCGCCGCGAAAATGCGCGCCATCGCGGAGCAGGCGGCCGAGCTGGTGCGCCGCTACAAGGGCGCGTATTCCGGCGAACATGGCGACGGCCTGTGCCGCGGCGAATGGGTCAGCTGGCAATACGGCCCGCGCATCAACCAGGCCTTCCGCGAAATCAAGGCCCTGTTCGATCCGGACAACCGCTTCAATCCGGACAAGATCGTCAATCCGCCGCGCATGGACGATGCGGCCAACTTCCGCTTTCCCCCCCGCTACACCGTGCCCCCGCTCGCCCCGGCGCTGGACTGGTCGGCATGGGACGTGACGCGCGACCCGCTGACCGGCGTGGAAACGGCGCCGGGCAGCGGCGGCGACACCACCGGCGGCCTGGCCAAGGCCGTGGAGATGTGCAACAACAACGGGCATTGCCGCAAGTTCGACGCCGGCACCATGTGCCCCAGCTACCGCGTCACCAAGGACGAACAGCATGTCACCCGCGGGCGCGCCAACACCTTGCGGCTGGCGCTCAGCGGCCAGGTGGGCATGGAGGGCCTGGCCAGCCGGGCGGTGAAGGAAGCGCTGGACCTGTGCGTCTCGTGCAAGGGCTGCAAGCGGGAATGCCCCACCAGCGTCGACATGGCCAAGTTGAAGATCGAGGCGCGCCATGCCTGGGTACGGAAGCACGGGCTGACCCTGCGCGACCGCATGGTCGCTTTCCTGCCGCGCTACGCCGCGGCCGCCAGCCGCTGCGCGCCCCTGATGCGCTGGGTGGACAGGGCGCCGCTGCTTTCCGGCTGGGTCAAGCGCGGCCTGGGCATCGCGCCCGAGCGCTCCCTGCCGCATTTCACCCGCCCCTTCCTGGCGGGCGGCACGCCCGCGCAGCCGTCCGGGACCAGGCATGAAGTGCTGCTCTTCGTCGACACCTTCAACAACTACATGGAGCCGGAGAACGCGCGCGCCGCGCGCCAGGTGCTGGAAGCCGCCGGCTATACCGTGCACGTCAATATCCAGCCCGGGCAACGGCCGCTGTGTTGCGGACGCACCTTCCTGGCGGCGGGCCTGGTGGAACAGGCCAAGGCCGAGGCGCGCCGCCTGCTGGACGCCCTGTCTCCCTATATCGACCGCGGCGTGCCCATCGTCGGCCTGGAGCCCTCGTGCCTGCTGACCCTACGCGATGAATTCCTGCACTACGGATATGGCGACGCCGCCCGGCGGCTCGCGGATTCGGCTTTCCTGTTCGAGGAATTCCTGGTCCGCGAACAGCAGGCGGGGCGCCTGGCCCTCGACCTGCGCACGCCGGAGCGGAGCACCGCCGTGGTCCACGGGCATTGCCATCAGAAGGCCTTCGACGCCGTTCACCCCATCAAGACGGTGCTGGGCTGGATTCCAGGACTGCAGGCCAGCTTTGTCGAATCCTCCTGTTGCGGCATGGCGGGCAGCTTCGGCTACGAAGCCGAGCATTTCGAGGCGTCCAAGGCCATGGCGGAAGCCGCCCTGCTGCCCGCCGTCCGCAAGGCGCCCGCCGACAGTTGGATCATTGCCGACGGCACCAGTTGCCGGCACCAGATCCGCGACGGCGCCCAGGTAGAATCGCTGCACGTCGCGCGCGTGCTCGCGGCGGCCCTTGCGCCCAGGGCTGAGCCGGCAGTTCGCGGGAAGCCGGCCCTCCATGGAGATGAGGCCCACCCGGAACGCTGATGCTTCCCTGCCGTACCCGATGCACCCTTGGCGTTATGGGCCGGGCTGTTCAGCGCCGATGCGCCGCGGCTTTCGCGACCGCCCCTGACGGTGGGCGCCAGCGCAGCCCGGGGCGCAGGGGCCGGCCAGCAACGCCGTCGCGCCGCTCCGCACTCCGGTGGCCCATCGAAGATCCGCTATGTATACGAACCACGATTCTCCGCCCGTCACGCCAGTCCTGCCCAAGGTGGAGCGCGCCATCCTGCACGACTCGGTCACCGACCACCTGCGCAATTTCATTATCGAGGGCGTGCTGACGCCCGGCATGAAGCTCAACGAACGGGCGCTGTGCGAAACGCTGGGCATCTCGCGCACGCCGCTGCGCGAAGCGTTCAAGGTCCTGGCCGCCGAGGGCCTGATCGAAATTTCCCCCAACCGCGGCGCCGCGGTCGCCCGCATGACCGAAGCCGAGATCCGCGAGGCCTTCGAAGTGCTCAGCGGCCTGGAAGCTTTCTCGGGGGAACTGGCCTGCCAGCGCATCACCGACGACGAGGTCGAGCAGATCAAGGCGCTGCATCACGGCATGCTGGCCTGCAAGGCGCAGGGCGATCTGCCGGGCTACTACAGCCGCAACCAGCAAATCCACGACCGCATCAATCTCGCCGCGCGCAACCAGGTGCTGCGCCAGACCTACGTCTCGCTCAACCGCCGGGTCCAGGCGCTGCGCCTGCGCTCCAACCTGAAAACCCCGAAGTGGGAAAGCGCCATCGAGGACCACGAACAAATGCTGGTCGCCCTGCAGGACCGCGACGGCCAACGCCTGTCCCGCATCCTGCGGCAGCACCTGCTGGACAAGCGCGATGCCATCCTGGAACTCGGTGTAAAGGCTTGAGCGGTCGCGCGACTTGGCGTTTCCCCGCCCTTCCTGAGGCAAGGTCGTCGGCACGAGCCCGCCAGCACCATATTCGGTGGGCCAGAAAGGCTCCACAGTCGTTGGCATCCGGGGGGGCCGTCGCTGTCCCCGCCTGGGACATCGGCCACACGCACCGGCGTAAACGCTATGCCCGGCCGCCACGCCCCCGCTGCAGCAAGGTCTGGATATACCGCCCCGCCTCCAGGATGTCGCAGCGGATCGCGTGCGCCGTCGCTTCCGCGTCCCCGCGCGCCAATGCTTCCACCGCCACTGCGTGATAATCCATCCGCTTCAGATGCGGCACATACTCCGCCAGGACGAAGTTCAGCACCGGGCCGCAGCGCAACCACAGCGTCTCGATTGCGTCCTCGATAATGTCGAGCCTGCTCAGTCCGTAAATATGGAAGTGGAATTGCCGGTGTACCTCCAGGTAGCCCTGGTGCCCGTCCACATCGATCAGGCGCTTCATATCCGCCACCAGGCGCCGCAGCGTGTCCACATCCTCGGGCGTCGCGTGCGCAACGGCCTCCAGCGCCGCGCGGCTTTCCAGCTCCGCCCGCATCATCAGTAGCTGCCGCAACTGGTCCGCATCTACTTCCGGGACCACCGCGCCGCCGCCCTGGCCGCCCGTGCCCCGCCGCAGTATCCGTTCCGCGATCAGGTGGTTCACCGCGTCACGCACCGGCGTCAGGCTGATACCCAGCTCGCCCGCCACCTCCCGCAGCAGGATCCGGTGCCCGGGTTCGTAGCGGCCGCTCAGCAGCGCTTCGCGCAGCGCGGCATACGCGCGGTCCCATAGGGTTTCGCGGTCTATGGGCTGCAGCGCGGCGGGTTTCGCGGCCGCTGGGGAAGCGGCGGCTTTCAATTGGGACATGCCTGACCTTTGGTGTGGCGGTTTGCTTCGGTGGTTATCGGGGCGCCTTCGGGCGGGCGCATAGCGCTGGGTATTTTCGCACTCCTGCCCGCCCAGCGGATGCGCGCGCGCATCTCCGCAACCACGACAATACTCCGAAACTCCCCATTGTTATTCGTTATAACGAATGCTAGTATGCCTACGCAACGTCGCCCACAGAGGCACGGGGCGCGCCATCCCGGGCGCGACTGATGAGGAGACCGTACATGTCACTGCTAAGCAAATTGGCCGGCGCGCTCGCTTGCGCCTGCGCCGTATCCACCGCCTTCGCCGCCGACGGCACCTTCCCCGACCGCAGCATCCGCTTCATCATCCCGTGGAACGCCGGCGGGTCCAACGACATTGCCGCCCGCCAGCTCCAGCAGATCGTCGCCGAGCAGCAGAACGTCACCCTGGTCGTCGAGAACGCGCCCGGCGCCACCGGGGCCATCGGCCTGGGCAAGGTCGCGGCGGCGCCCCCCGACGGCTATGTCGTCGGCATGGGCACCAGCTCGACCCTGGCGCAGATCGCGCAGAACCTGACGCCGCTGCGCAACGAGCAGTTCGCCCACATCGCCCGCGTGTCGACCGATCCCCTGGTACTGCTCGTGCCCAAGGATGGCCCTGCCGACCTGGACGCCTTCCTCGCCGAGATGAAGCGCAATCCGGGCAAGGTGTCCATCGGCACCCCGGGCACCAACAACCTCAACCACATCTTCGCGGAAATGACGGCGCGCGCGGCCGGCGTCGGTTATGTCAACGTCCCCTACCCCGGCGGCTCGCGCGTCATCGCGGACCTGGCGGGCAAGCAGATACAGGCCGCCGTGCTCAAGCCCTCCGAAAGCAAGGGGCAGATCGACGCGGGCTATGTGCGCCCCATCGGCGTCTTCGGCAATGAGCGGCTGCAGGTCTTCCCGGACGTCCCGACCTTCAAGGAAAAGGGCTACGACGTCTATCCCTACGGTCCCTTGGTACAAATGGCCTATGTAGTCGCGCCGGCCGGCATCTCGCCCGACGTGCGGGCCCGCCTGATCGAGATCTTCGGCAAGGCCATCCAGAGCGAGAAGTTCAAGACCTTCGCGCAACAGAACGGCTTCCTGGTGGACGACCTGACCGGCGCGGCGCTGGACAAGGAAGTCCGCGACGTCCAGACCACGCTGAACAGCGTGGCCACCAAGGTATTCAAGCAACCCTGACCATCCGAACCGTCGTCCCACGGAAACATAATGAGCACAATCAAGAAAGTCACCTGCCATGTCGTCGCGGCACCCGTGCAGCGTCCCTTCACGTCCTCGCGGGGATGGCTGTACAAGACACGCGGATCGTGCATCGTCGAGATCGAGACCACCGATGGCGTGGTGGGCTGGGGTGAATGCTACGGCCCGTCCCAGGTGGCGCGCGCCTATATCGATACGCAGTACGCGCCGCGCATCATCGGCCGCGACGCCTTCGACGTGGAAGTGATCTGGGAAGACCTGTACAACCGCATCAAGGACTACGGCAATACCGGCATGGCGATCTCGGCGCTCAGCGGCATCGACATCGCCCTGTGGGACATCATCGGCAAGGTGTGCGGCAAGCCGGTGCACAAGCTCATCGGCGGGGCCTATCGCACGGAAGTGCAGTCGTATGCCACCGGCCTGTACTTCATCGATATGGACCGCCTTATCGAAGAAGCGGTGGAAGAGGCCTGCGAATACGTGAACCAGGGCTTTCGCGCGGTCAAGATGAAGATCGGCCTGGGCTCGCCCAAGCTGGATATCCGCCGCGTCGCGGCCGTGCGCGAAGCGGTGGGCGACGATGTGCGGCTGATGGTCGACGCCAACCACTGCTTCACCGTCCCCGCGGCGATCCGCCTGGGTCGCGAGCTGGAAAGCCTGGACATCGAATGGTTCGAGGAACCCATCTCGCCCGAAGACCTGGACGGGTATGTCGAAGTCACGCGCGCACTGGACATGGCCGTCGCCGGCGGCGAAAACGAGTTCACCCGCTGGGGCTTTCGCGACATCGTGACGCGCAAGGCCATGGACATCGTGCAGCCGGACGTATGCGCGGCCGGCGGCATCAGCGAATGCCGCAAGATCGCGACCCTCGCGATGACGCACGGGGTGGAGTGCGTCCCGCATGCCTGGGGATCGGCCATCGGCCTGGCGGCGACGCTGCAGTTCCTCGCCGCCCTGCCGGACCAGCCGCCCAGCTTCCGTCCCATGCCGCCGCTGCTCGAATTCGAGCAGTGCGAGAACCCCTTCCGCGACCTGCTGACCACCGAACCCATCGAGCAACGCCGCGGCATCGTGCAGATACCCACCGGTCCCGGCCTGGGCATCGAGGTCAAGCGCGAGATCCTCGACCGCTATCGCGTCGCGTGAGGACGCGATGAAATTCGTTTCCTTCCACCGCGACGACGGGCGCGTCGTGCCCGGCTTCATCGATAGCCGCGATCCCCAGGCGCCCCAGGTCATCGACGTGACGCGGCCCGGCAACGATCCGTGGGCAGCCGCGCTGCCCACGGATCTGGCCGCGTGGGTAGAACTGGGACTGCAATCGCTGGCGCACCGGCTGGCCGCGTGCAGCTACCCGGACGCCGCCCGCGTGCCACTGGCCCGGGCCAGGCTAGCCGCGCCCCTGCCTCGTCCCGGCAAGATTGTCGGCGCCGCCTTCAATTACCACGACGCGCTGCGCGAACGCGACATGGCGCCGCCCGCCACGCCGGTTATCTTCGTCAAATCCGGCCGCACGGTGATCGGCCCGGACGCACCCGTACGCCTGGCCGCCGATGTGGGCAATGTCACCTACGAGGCCGAGCTGGGCGTGGTGATCGGCCGCACCGCCCTGCGTATCGAGCCCGCGCAGGCGCTGTCCCACATTGCCGGCTATCTGGTCCTGAACGATGTCAGCGCGAGCGACATGGTGCGCGCGGACAAGGCGTTCGTGCGCGGCAAGAACCAGCCCACGTTCTGCCCCTGCGGGCCCTGGATCGCGACGCCGGACGAAATCGAGGACCCGGCCGCGCTCGGCGTGCGATTGCAGGTGGACGGCCGGATCCGCCAGTCCGGCAACACGGCGGACCTGGTGTTCGGCATCGCCGAGCTGATCGCCTATGCCTCGACACAGATGCCGCTGGACCCGGGCGATATCATCGCGACGGGCACGCCGGCGGGCGTCGCCGCTTCCCATCAACCCCCGGCGTGGCTGCGGCCCGGTTCCTCGATGATTACCGAAGTGGACGGCCTGGGCGCCCTGCATACCCCCATCCTGGCAAGCGAGCCTTCATGAACACTCTGCCCATCGTGGTGCTGACTAGCGCCATCCATCCGGACGAACATGCGCGCCTGGCCCAGGCCGCGGAGGTGCGTGTCGCCGCCGACGCGCGGCCGGACACCTTGAAGGCCGCCGCCACGGAAGCCACCGGCATCATCGTGCGCAACCCCTTGCCGGCGGACCTGTTCGACCACGCCCCGCATCTCAAGGGCGTGGTTCGCCATGGCGTGGGCCTGGACATGATTCCGGTCGAGGCAGCGACCCGGCACGGCGTCATGGTGGCGAACATCCCCGGCTCGAACACGACGTCGGTGGTCGAGTACTGCCTGGCCGCCATGCTGCACCTGCGGCGGCGGCTGGCCGTGGTGGACGGCATGCTGCGGCAGCAGGGCTGGGCGCCGGCGCGCGCCTTCGGCGAGGCGGGCGGCGAACTGGCCGGCGCCGTATGCGGCATCGTCGGCGTGGGCGCGATCGGCGGCCGGCTGGCGGCGGTGGCGCAGGCGCTGGGCATGCGCGTGCTGGGGCTGACCCGCCGTCCGGAGTCTCTGCCGCCCGGCGTGCAGGCCGTGGACAAGCCGACGTTGATGCGCGAATCGGATTTCATCGTGCTGGCGTGTCCCTTGAATGAACAGACGCGCGGCCTCATCGATGCCGGCGCGCTGTCGCTGGCCAGGCCCGGCGCCGTGCTGGTCAACGTGTCCCGCGGGCCGGTGGTCGATACCGGCGCCCTGCTCGCGGCGCTCAAGGAGGGCCGGCTGGGCGGCGCCGCGCTGGACGTGCACGAAGTGCAGCCGCTGCCGGCGGACTCGCCCGTGTTCGGCGATCCGCGCCTGCTGCTTACGCCGCACCTGGCCGGCACCACCACGGCCAGCCTGCGCAGCATGAGCCGCGGCGCCGTGGACGAGATGCTGCGCATCCTGCGCGGCGAGCCACCCCTGAATTGGGTCAACCGCGAGATCGCGGCCGCCGCGCGGCCGGCCTAGGGTCACTTTGGATAGAGGAAGACAACCATGCGGATCACCGATGTAAAAGCGCTGCCGATTTCCTTTCCCGTGCCGGAGAACCGTTCCGTGCGGCTGGGCATCGGACGCAGCGTCAAGCGCGATGCCGTGCTGGTGCGCATCGACACGGACGAAGGCCTGGTCGGCTGGGGCGAAGCGCATCATGGACGCTGCCCCGGCGCGATCGCGCGGCTGGTCGATACGACCATACGGGAACTGGTGCTGGGCATGGACCCGCGCGATGTCAGCGGTGTGACGGCGCGCGTGCTGAAGATGCAGTTCGCCAGCCATGGCATGGGCGCGGCCGCGGCGCTGGCGCTGAGCGGCGTGGACCTGGCCCTGTGGGACATACGCTGCCAGGCGACCGGCTGGCCCCTGTTCCGCCTGCTGGGCGGCACCGCACGGCCGATCAAGGCCTACGCGGGTGGCATTGCCCTGGGCTGGCAGGCGCCCGAGCTGCTGGCCGAGGAAGCCAGCGGCCTGGTGGCGCAGGGCTTCCGCGCCCTGAAGCTGCGCGTGGGCGATACGCCGGCGCGCGATATCGCCCGCGTGCGGGCGGTGCGCAAGGCGGTGGGCGACGACATCGACCTGCTGGTGGACGCCAACACGGCCTACAGCATCGAGGACGTGCGGCGCGTGATGCCGGCCTACGAGGAATGCCAGGTCATCTGGCTGGAAGAGCCTTTCCCGGCGCATGACCACCATGCGTACGCCCAGGCGGCGCGCCTGGGCCGGGTGCCGCTGGCGGCCGGCGAAAACCACTACACGCGCTATGAATTCGGCCCCCTGCTGGCGAGCGGCAGCGTGGGCTATGTGCAGCCGGACCTGTCCAAGGTGGGCGGCGTGACCGAAGGCATGCGCGTGGCAGCGCTGGCCAGCACACTGAAGCTGACCGTCAATCCGCACACCTCGGCCACCGCCATCAATATGGCGACGTCCATCCACTACCTTTGCGCAGTCGACAACCCGGGCTATTTCGAAGCGGACGTGACGCTGCTGAATCCTTTCCGGGACGACATGATGGACCGCGCGCCCTACACGCTGGACAAGGACGGCTACGTACGGCCGTACGAGGAGGCGGGCATCGGCCTGAAGATCGACCAGGACTTCCTGGCCGCGCATCCCCTGATCGAAGGTCCCTGCTACGTGTGATGGATGCGGCACGGAGGCCGCGCGACTGCTACGATTGCGGCATGCCGAGCAAACCCGCCCCGCCTCCTGCCGAAGACCCTTCGCCGAACCCATGGCTCAGCGGCGTTACCGCGCCTGCTCTCGCGCTGCGCCGGGAAGACTTCGTCGCCATGGCGCAGTTGCGCTACGCGCTGCGGCGCTTTACCGCCTTCAGCGAAGCCGCGGCAGCCGAATGCGGGCTGACGGCCCAGCAGCACCAGGCCTTGCTCGCCATCAAGGCAGCCCCGGACGAAACCATGACTGTGGGGGAAATCGCCGACTGGCTGTTGCTTCGCCCGCACAGTGCCGGCGAACTGGTCGACCGGCTCGAACGCATGGAAATGGTGCGCCGCACCGCGGATCGGATCGATCGGCGCAAAGTACATGTGGCGTTGACCCCCGCCGCCGAGCAGAAGCTGCAGGCTCTGGCCAGCGCGCACTTCGAGGAATTGCGCGCGATCGGCCCGCAACTGCGGCAGCTGTTGCGCCACATCGAAGCACGGCAGAATGGCACGCGTTGAAGAAACCGCATTGCGGGAACGCGTCGATGGAGCGCGTTGCGACGCCAGCTGACTGGACGCGTTGATTCGGCGCGCGTTTACGCCGGCACCTCGGTGATCTGCCACCACGCCGGCAGCAGGCGCCGCACCGCGGGACGGCGGAAACGCTCGTCCACCAGATAGACGCAGCCTTCATCGGTTTCCGAGCGGATCACCCTGCCGGCGGCCTGCACGACCTTCTGCAAACCCGGGTATAGATAGGCATAGTCGTACCCCTGGCCAAAGCGGTCCTGCATGCAGCGCATCATCTGGCCGTTCTCCCGGTTCCACTGCGGCAACCCGAGGGTCAGGACGAAGGCGCCGATCAGGCGCGTCCCGGGCAGGTCGATGCCTTCGCCAAACGCGCCGCCCAGTATCGCGAACCCAAGTCCTTGTCCATCCGCCTGGAAGCGCGCCAGGAAGGCTGCGCGGTCCTGGTCCGGCATGCCGGCGGTCTGTGTCCAGGCGCGCATGGCCGGATGCCGTTCCCGCAGCCGCTCGAAGATCCGGTGCAGGTATTCGAAGCTGCTGGCGAAGCACAGGTAATTGCCTGGCCGCCGCGCGTACTCGCGGGCGATCAGGTCCACGACGATATCCAGGCTGCCGTCGCGGTCGGCATAGCGTGTGGACACGTTGCCGACGACATGGACCGCCAGTCGCGCCGGGTCGAAAGGCGGCGGGATATCCAGGCACACGGTGCCGCGCGGCACGCCCAGTGTGTCGGTGTAGAAATGCCATGGATTCAAGGTGGCCGAGAACAGCACGCTGGCGTGGGCGGCGGCGAAACGCGGCGCCAGGAACGGGGCCGGAACGACGTTGCGGATGCACGCCGCGTCCTGCGTCACATCGAAAATCGAATGCGCTCCGTAGTCGTCCGCGATGCGCAGGAAGCGCAAGGCATCGAAGTAGAAGCGCAGGAGGGCGTCGTCGGCGCCGGCGGGCGCCGATCCATGTCCGGCCATGTTTCCGGCCGTATTTCCGGGCACCTGTTCCGCCACACCACCCGCTACAGCTCCCGCCATATGCTCCGCGATGGCCGCCGTGCCCTGCTCCAGCGCCTGCCGCAACGCTGGAGACGGTGCCTGCGGCGTCTGCGCGCCGGCCGGCCGCAAGGCCTGCGCCATTGCCCGCAAAGGCGCCCGCAGGGCCGGCGCGGCGACCCGAGCCAGGCGCTGCGCCTCGGACGCGCTGAGCTCCGCCGTATACATGCCACGTCCCCGCTCCAGCACGTTGTGCGCCTCGTCCACCAGCACGGCGACGCGCCACTGGTTGGCCAGCGCCAGGCCATGCAGCAAGCCATTGTGGTCGAAGTAGTAGTGATAGTCCCCGATCACCACATCGCTCCAGCGCGCCAGTTCCTGCGCCAGGAAATACGGGCAGACCGCATGCTCCAGGGCGACGCCGCGCACCGCAGCGCGGTCCCATCGGGGTTCGGCCAGCGCGGCGGCGCGCGCGGCGGGCAGTCGGTCGTAGAAATTCCGCGCGAGCGGGCACGAGCCGCCGTGGCAGGCCTTGTCCGGATGTACGCAGGCCTGGTCGCGCGCCACCAATTCCAGGGTGCGCAAGGACGGGCCTGCGCCCTGCTCCGCCTGCATCCGGTCGATGGCCTGCAGGGCGAGCTGGCGGCCGGCGGTCTTGGCGCAGAGGAAAAACACCTTGTCCAGGCGTCCCGGCGCGGCCTTCAGCGTGGGGAACAAGGTCGCCAGCGTCTTGCCGATGCCCGTGGGCGCCTGCACCATCGCGCATTGCCGGTCGCGGACCGCGCGGTACACCGTTTCCGCCAATTCGCGTTGCCCGGCCCGGAAGCTGGCATGGGGAAAGCGCAAGGCCGACAGCGCCGCGTCCCGTGCGTCGCGATGCGCCAATTCCAGGTCCGCCCAGGCGGAAAAGCGCGCGCAGGCATCTTCGAAGAAGGCCTGCAGCGATGCCGCGTCCTGGCGTTCCACCAGCACCGTCTCGCGCTGCGTGGCGATGTCGAAATACACCAGCGCCAATCCGATCTCGGCGCATCCGAGCTTGCGGCACAGCAGATGGCCGTAGATGCGGACCTGGGCCCAGTGCAAGGCACGTTGATGATGCGGAATCGCCTGCGCGTTGCCGCGATGCGTCTTGATCTCCTCGACGCGATGACCGGCGGGATCGTAGCCGTCGGCCCGGCCGCGGACGCGCAGCCTGCCATGCGTGCCGCTCAGGAAGACTTCGGTCTGGTAGCCCGCCGGACGACGTGCCGTCACCACCGCATGGCCGGCCTGGCCCTGCTGGGCCGACGGCGACGGCGCGAAGCGCAGGTCCAGGTCGCCGGTGCGCGCGCTGAACTCGCACAACGCGCGCACGGCAACGGTATAGGCGGGCGGCGCGGCGTCGATTTCTTGCGCGGACGGCCCGGCGGCGCGTTCGGACGCGATGGGCTCGTCGCCGCCCGCGGCAGGCATGCTCATTTCTGGAGGCATATAAATACTGTATTTGCATACAGTATATCCCTGCCCGCCTCCCCACGTTCCGGCTTACCGCCTTTCGGCGTCCGGGCCGCTTGCCCGGCGCGGCGCCATGGGGCGGGCAAGCGCGGCGCGTCGGGGCGCATCGCCTGGCGACTGCGGGAACATCCGCGTTGAGCCGCCTGGTTCCGGCAGGTATGCTGCCCGCCAGAACGCAGCAAGAATGCACAACACGGAAGCACGGCATGCGCGATGCGCGTGGGTGCCATCGGGAAATCGAGATGCCGACCGAACCTGCCGCCCCGCGGGCCAAAGCGCCCGCACGCTGGCCCCTGAACCTTTCATCCCGGCTGGACTTCGTGACACTGAAGCTCTTCGTCGCCACGGTGGAAGAGCAAAGCATCGCCAAGGCGGCGCAGCGCGAGTTCATCGCGCCGTCGGCGGCCAGCAAGCGCATCGCCGACCTGGAACATGCCACCCAGGCGCAATTGCTGTCGCGGCACCGCAAGGGGATAAGCCCCACTCCCGCGGGCGAAGCCTTCCTGCAGCACGCCCGCGCCATCCTGCGCGACATGGCGCAGTTGGAGGCGCACATCGGGGATTTCTCCACTGGCGCACGCGGGCATGTGCGCATCGCCACCAGCGAATCGGCGCTGTACCGGTTCGTGCCCGACGCGCTCAGTTCCTTCGCGCAGCAATACCCGCAAATCCGCATCGACCTGAAGGCGGAAGTCAGCACGGCGGTCATCCCCCTGGTCCAGGAGAACGCTACCGACATCGGGATCTTCTGGGGCGAGCTGCCCACCCCGGACCTGCATGCGGTGCCCTGCTATTCCGACCGCCTGATGGTGGCGATGCCGCGTGACCATGAGCTATCCGGGCACGCGACGCTGCGCTACCACGAAGTGCTGGAATTCGAGGTCATCGAACAGGAGGCGAACAGTTCGATGCAGGCCCTGCTGCTGCATGAGGCCAACCTGCTCGGGATGGTCCTGCGTAGCCGTATCCGGGTGGGCGGTTATGACGCGGCCTGCAGCATGGCGGTGGCAGGCTTCGGCCTGGCGATCATTCCCGACAGCTTCACGCAGCGCATGCAGCCCGGAATGGGCTTGGTCCTGGTGCCGCTGGATGAACCGTGGGCCACGCGGCAATACAAGATCTGCGCACGGGCCACCGACTATCTGCCGACGGCGACGCGGCTGCTGATGGAGCACTTCCTGTCCTGTGCGGCCGCCAACCGCCTGGCCAGTACCCCAGCGGCGCCGCCACGCTAGCGGCGGTTGGCCCGCAGCGCGCTGGCCACCGCGTCGCCCATGGCCTGGGTACCGACGATTTGCGCGCCAGGCTGGGCGATATCACGGGTACGGATGCCGTTTGCCAACACGTGCCGCACGGCCGCCTCGATGCGGTCGGCCGCTACCGGTTGGCGCAGGCCATGCCGCAACATCATGGCGGCCGACAGGATGGACGCGAGCGGATTGGCGATATCCTGGTTGGCGATGTCCGGCGCGCAGCCGTGCACCGGCTCGAACAGTCCCTTGCCGCCGGCGTTGATCGACGCCGACGGCAGCATGCCCAGGGAGCCGGTCAGCATGGACGCTTCGTCCGACAGGATATCGCCGAACAGGTTGCCGGTGACGATGACGTCGAACTGCCGTGGATCGCGTACCAGCGCCATGGCGGCCGCATCGACGTACAGATGGGTCAGTTCCACATCGGGGTAAGAAGGCGCCACCTCGTCGACGACGGTGCGCCACAGCTCCATGGACTCCAGCACATTGGCCTTGTCCACGGAACACAGGCGCCGGCCGCGCTGGCGCGCGGCCTGGAACGCGGTGTGGACCACCCGGGCGATTTCCGTTTCGTCGTAGCGCATGGTATTGGTGCCCACCCGCAGGCCGCCCTCGACGGCGATCCCGCGCGGCTCGCCGAAATACAGGTCGGAGGTCAATTCCCGAATCAGCAGGATGTCCAGGCCCCGCACGTGCTCCGGCTTGAAGGGCGACGCATCCAGCAGCGCCTCGAACGTAACGATGGGCCGGTAGTTGGCGTACAGGTCGAGTTGCTTGCGCACGGCCAGCAGGGCATCGCCCGGGCGCAGCCCGCGCGGCAAGGTCTCGTACTGGAACCCGCCTTCCGCACCGAAGAGAATGGCGTCCGCGCGGCGCGCCAGATCCAGGGTGGAGGGGGGCAAGGGATGTCCCGTGGCTTCGTACGCGCACCCGCCGATCAAGGCCTCCTGGCGTTCGAAATTCAATCCTTCGCCGGCCAGCACGTCCAGCACCTTCAAGGCCTGCCGGGTCACTTCAGGGCCGATGCCATCGCCGGGCAGGACTGCAATCTTCATGGTCATTTGACGAGCTACCTTATCGGGTGTTGCGGGCTTCGTAGCGGTCGATATGCGCGGCGAGTCCCAGGGTGTAGTCGATCTCGTCCAGCCCTTGGACCAGGCAGTGCTTGCTGAAGGGATCGATCTCGAAAGAAAGGCGTTGCGCGCCCGGTCCGGTCACTACCTGGCCCGGCAAATCGATGCACAGCTCGATCGCCGGGTCGGCGGCAACGGCCGCACGCCACGCGTCGGCGCGCGCATCCGGTACTTCGATGGGCAGCAGGCCGTTCTTGTAGCAGTTGATGCGGAAGATATCGCCGAAGCTGGGCGCGATGATCGCCCGTAGCCCGAAATCGACCAGGGTGTACACGGCATGCTCGCGTGACGATCCGCAGCCGAAATTGCGGTCGGCCAGCAGGATGCGCGCGCCACGGTATCGCGCCTGATTCAGCACGAATTCCTCGACGGGCCTGCCTTCGCCGTCGAAACGCAGGTCATGGAAGCAATAGCGTCCGTAGTCCTCCCTGGGCAGGTGCATGAACCGGGCCGGGACGATTTGGTCGGTATTGATGTCGCGCCCCGCCATGGGCACGGCGCACGCGCGCAGGATGTCAAAGGGCGGCATGGGGAAGCTCGTTGCGATAGTCGACGAGGCGGCCGTGGATCGCCGCCGCGGCCGCCATGCCCGGGTTGACCAGATGGGTCCTGACGCCCCGTCCCTGCCGGCCGACGAAATTGCGGTTGGAGGTCGACACGCAGCGTTCGCCCGGCCGGCCCGCATCGCCGTTGATGGCCAGGCACATCGAACAGCCCGGCTGGCCCCACTGCATGCCGGCGTCCAGGAAGATGCGGTCCAGGCCTTCCGCCTCGGCCTGCCGCCGCACGAGCCCGGACCCGGGCACCACCAGGGCGGGCACCCTGGCCACCCTGCCCTGGACCAGGCTGGCGGCCAGGCGCAGGTCCTCGATCCGGCCGTTGGTACAGGAACCGATGAAGACCCGGTCCACGGGCAGGCCGGCGAGCGCGAGCCCGGGGCCCAGATCCATATACCGCAGCGCGTCGTCGAAGCGCAGCCGCGCATCGCCGGGCTCGATGGCGTCGCGCGATGGAATCCGCTCCGCGATGGTCATGGCCTGCGCCGGCGATGTACCCCAGGTGACCATGGGCGCAAGGCCGGATACGTCCAGCGTGACTTCGCGGTCGAACACCGCGTCCGCGTCGCTGCGCAAGGTCCGGCAGCGCGCCACCAGTTCGTCCCATTGCGCGCCGACGGGCGTGCCGGGGCGTCCGCGCAGGTAATCCAGGGCCACCTCGTCAGGCGCCACCAGGCCGGCCCGCGCGCCTGCTTCGATCGACATATTGCACAGCGTCATGCGGCCTTCCATGGACAAGGCCTGCACGGCGGAGCCCTGGTATTCGATCACGTGTCCGGCGGCGCCCGCGGCGCCGATCTGGCGGATCACGGCCATGATGATGTCCTTGGCCGTCACCCCGAAAGGAGCCGTGCCGTCCAGGCGCACCCGCATCGTGGCCGGCTTGCGCTGCCATAGCGTCTGGGTGGCCAGGACGTGCGCCACTTCGGTGGCGCCGATGCCCAGCGCGAAAGTGCCCAGCGCGCCGTGCGTGGCGGTGTGGCTGTCGCCGCAGACGACGGTCATGCCGGGCAAGGTGAGCCCCTGCTCCGGGCCCACGACGTGGACGATGCCTTGGCGCGCGTCGCCCAGCCCGAAATAGGTGAAGCCCGCCCGTTCCGACTGCTGCCTGAGTTCCAGGATCATGGCGCGCCGCTGATCGTCCACCACGTCTTCCATGCGCGCACCCGCGGTCGGGGCGTAGTGGTCGGGCGAGGCGACGATCGTATCCGCCCGTCGGATGGGAATGCCGCGCCGGTGCAGCGAGCGAAACGTGTCGATGGGCAGGTCGTCGCCGACGTAATGGCGGTCGATATAAAGCAGCGTCTGGCCGTCGTCGCGTTCCAGGACGACATGCTGCCGCCAAATTTTGTCGAACAGCGTCGTTGCTGACTGCAAGTCGCCTGGCATGCTGCTTCCGCCTCCCAAGGCCGAACGTGGACCAGGCGCAAGTCTAGGCATGGGCCCGGGCGCCGTAAATTCGTGGATAGGCAGGCCAGCTACGCGAATGACGAGGGCGCGGCTGCATCGTTTTTCGCGAATGCGGCTTTCCCATCAACGTGTTGTGTGCCCATGGACGTCTCTGTAACGTTGCCGTCATCAAGGAGCGGGAGGCAGGGGTCCATCCGGCAGCACGCGATGACCGCACTCACCGCCCTCCCGCGAATTCCGGGCCAGGGGGAAGAATGGCACGTTCGGACGACGTTCTCGTCAGCTTCCGCGCCGTCGACAAGAGCTATGACGGCGAGCAGTACGTGGTGCAAGGTCTCGACCTCGACATCCATCGAGGCGAATTCCTGACGCTGCTGGGCCCCTCGGGCTCCGGCAAGACGACCTGCCTGATGATGCTGGCCGGCTTCGAGTATCCGACGCACGGCGAGATCACGCTGGAAGGCCGCGTCATCAACCGTATCCCGCCGCATAAACGCCAGATAGGCGTGGTGTTCCAGAGCTACGCGCTGTTTCCCCACCTCACGGTCGAACAGAACGTCGCCTATCCGCTGGCGATCCGGCGCGTCGACCGCGACAGCATCGCGCGACGGGTGGCGCAGGCGCTGGAGATGGTGCAGATGGGTCCTTATGGCAAACGGCGCCCGGCACAGCTGTCGGGCGGACAACAGCAACGCGTCGCGCTGGCCCGGGCGCTGATCTTCGATCCGCCGCTGGTGCTGATGGACGAACCGCTCGGCGCACTGGACAAGCGGCTGCGCGAGCACATGCAGCTGGAGATCAAGGAACTGCATCGGTCGCTCAACCTGACGGTGGTGTACGTCACCCATGACCAGGGCGAGGCACTGACCATGTCCGATCGCGTGGCGATATTCGATGCGGGCCGCATCCAGCAGATCGACCAGGTACGGTGTCTTTACGAAACGCCGTCGAACCGCACCGTGGCCAACTTCGTGGGCGACAGCAACCAGTTCCACGGCGTGGTCGTGGACGGCGCCGGCGAACGGTGCCAGATCCGGCTCGCCGACGGCACCTGCGTATGGGGAACGGCCGATACCGGTCTGGCGGCCGGCACGCCCGTCCATGCCTGCGTGCGCCCGGAGCGCCTGAACGTGCTGGCCCCCGGCCAGGCGGCCGTGAACCGGCTTGGCGCCACGGCCCTGGGCCTGATCTACCACGGTGACCATTTCCGGCTGCGTTGCGACGTGCAGGGCGCGTTGATGCCCTGCTTCGTCAAGGTCAGCCTGGAAGATCCCTGCCTGCGTGACTTCCAGCCTGGCCAGCCCATCGAACTGGGCTTCTCCCCGCCCCACCTGCGGGTCTTCCCATAGTCGCCTTCACCCGGTTTCTGGAGAAAACAGATGCATATCCAAACGAAGATGGCCGCCGGCATGCTGCTTGGCCTGCTGGCCGGGAACGCGCCCGCGCAGGACGCGCTGACCGTGGTGAACTACGGCGGCGCCAACGGCGCCGCACAGCGCAAGGCGTTCGTCGAGCCTTTCATTCGGTCCAGCGGCATCTCCGTCACCGTGGCCGAATACGCTGGCGAGCAGGCCAAGGTCAAGGCCATGGTGGACGCCGGCCGCGTGACCTGGGATGTGGTGGAGGTGGAATCCGCCGACGTCGAGCGCGGCTGCGATCAGGGGCTGTATGAACCGCTGGACTGGCAGTCCCTGGGCGGCAAGTCGCAGTTCCTGCCGCAGGCCGTGACCGAGTGCGGGGCCGGCTTCTTCGTATGGGCCACCGTGCTGGCCTACAACAAGGGCCTGGTCAAGGAAGCGCCGACCGGATGGAAGGACTTCTGGGACGTGAATCGCTTCCCCGGCAAGCGGGGACTGCGCAAGAGCGCCCGCGGCACGCTCGAATTCGCGCTGATGGCCGACGGCGTGGCGCCCCGGGACGTCTACGCCACGCTGAGCACCCCCGCGGGCGTCGACCGTGCCTTCCGGCAGCTGGACAAGCTTCGGCCGCACATACAGTGGTGGACCGCCGGCGCCCAGCCGCCGCAAATACTGCTTGCCGGCGACGTCGCCATGACGAGTGCCTTCGGCGGCCGCATCCGTACGGCCATCAGCGAAGGAGGCAATGTCGGCATCGTCTGGCGCCAGACCCTGTCGGACCTCGACTACTGGGTGATCCCCAAGGGTGCGCCGAACAAGGCGCTGGCGCAGAAGTACATCGCCTATACGCTGCAGTCGCCCGTGCAGAAGGAGTTCGTCACGATCTATCCGAACGGCCCGGTCAATGTCGACGCCTTCAAGCAGATGACGCCGGAGCAACTGGCGGTCATGCCGAATTCGCCGGAAAACATGAAAACCGCCCTGATCCAGAGCGCCTCGTTCTGGAACGAGCACGGCGACGACCTGGACCAGCGCTTCGCCGTCTGGGCCGCACGTTGATGGCATCCGGCATGGACGGGCGTTGACATGTTCATTACGACGCAGCCCACGGCGCTTGCCCGCGGCGCCGCCGGCGCCGTGGCCGACCCGAAGGCGGCGCTGCGCCGCGAGCGCCGCAAGCGTACGCAGGTGGCCCTGGCCTTCATCGCGCCATTGCTGGTTTTCATGGTGCTGTTCTTCGTGCTGCCCATCGCCAAGCTGCTGACCCTGGCGGTGTGGAGCCCCGAGGTGCGCGACGCGCTGCCCCGCAGCGCTCCCGCCTTGGCGGCGTGGGACCGGACCGCGCTGCCCGACGATGCCGTCTACCAAAGCTTCGTCGCCGACCTGCTCGCCGCCGCCGGCGACCGGGCACTGGGACGCATGGCGCAGCGCCTGGAGTACGAGCAGCGCGGCTTTCGCGTCCTCATCCAGCGCACGGCCCGTGCGCTGGGGCAGGCCCGGCAAGCCGGGACGCTCGCGCCGGCCACGGCCCGCGCCGCCCTGTTGGATGCCGACCGCCGTTGGGGCGAGCTGTCGTATTGGCAGGTCCTGGCCCGCGCCGCGTCGCCGTTGACGCCGTACTTCGTGCTGACGGCCATCGACATGGCGCAGGATCCGGACGGCCGCATCCACGCGGTGGAGCCGTCCCATGCGGTCTACCTGCGCATTCTCGGCCGCACGTTCTGGGTCAGCGCCGTCGTGACGCTGTTCTGCCTGGTGCTGGGCTATCCGGTCGCCTATTGGCTCACGACCTTGCCCGCGCGCCGGGCCAGCTGGGTCATGATCGGCATCCTGATCCCCTTCTGGTGCTCGATACTGGTGCGCATTGCCGCGTGGATGGTGCTGCTGCAGCGCGAAGGCCTGGTCAACACGCTGTTGCGCGCACTGCACCTGATCGACGAGCCGGTCGATATGCTGTTCCACCGCATCGCCGTCTACGTTTCCATGACGCATATCCTGCTGCCGGTCATGATTTTTCCGCTGTACAGCGTCATGAAAGAGATCCCCCCGGGCTACCAGCGCGCTGCGATCTCGCTGGGCAGCCATCCCTTCCAGGCGTTCTGGCGCATCTATGTGCCCCAGACCATGCCCGGCATATCGGCGGGCGCGCTGCTGGTGTTCATCATGGCCCTGGGCTACTACATCGCGCCCAGCCTGCTGGGCGGCGCGGGCGACCAGTTCATGAGCTACTACGTCGCGTATTTCACCAACCAGCAGATCAACTGGGGCCTGGCCTGCGCGCTGGGCGCCGTGCTGTTGCTGGCCACGGCGCTTTCCTATGTCGTGTTCATCCTGCTCAAGCGAACCGGGATGCTGGTACTGCGGAGATCCTGATGCGTGTCGCGCGGTTCGCCCCCTACACGTCGCCGGCCGAGAAAGCGTGGTACTACGCGCTGCGCGGCATCGGCTATGGCGTATTGGCCTTCCTGCTGCTGCCTATCGTATCCATCATCCCGCTGTCGTTCAGCGAGAATCATTTCCTGGGATACCCGATCACGGGATATTCGCTGAAATGGTACCGCTCGCTGTTGGCGTCGCCGGAATGGATCACGGCCGCGCGCAACAGCTTCATCGTGGCACCGGCCGCGACGCTCGTGGCGACAGTGCTGGGCGTCCTGTGCGCGCTGGGCCTGCAAGGCGGCGATTTCCGCGGACGCGGGGCCATCATGGCGATCATTCTTTCACCGGTCGTCACGCCCATCGTCGTGGTGGGCGTCGGCATGTATTTTTTCTACGCGGACCTTGCGCTGAACGACACCTACCTGGGGCTGGTGCTGGCGCACGCGATCCTGGGCGCGCCGCTGGTCGTGACTACCGTGCTGGCGACGCTCAAGGGTTACGACCGGCGCCTCGCGATGGCCAGCGCCAGCCTGGGCGCGTCCGGTGTACAGACCTTCCGGCGTATCACCCTGCCCATCATCCTGCCGGGCGTTCTGACCGGGGCGGTGTTCGCCTTCGCCGTGTCCTTCGACGAGGTCGTCGTGACGCTGTTCCTGGCCGGGCCCCGGCAAACGACCATTCCGCGGCAGATGTTCAGCGGCATCCGCGACGACATCAACCCGACCATCATCGCCTTGTCCACCGTACTAATCCTGCTGACCACCGCCCTTTTCCTGGTGCTGCGATGGCTGCGGCACCGCACAGACGGCCGCGCCCGCCCGTTCGGGTAGGTCGCACGGCCCGCCCTTTTCCACGATCTGGTTCCCTTCAAGGAGATTGCGATGCCCTCATCCGCATGCCCACCCAACGGCGCGCCAGCGCGCCCATCCCGTCGCAGCGCGCTGCGACGCGCGGGCGCATACACCGCGGGCCTCGCGGGCCTGGGCCTGGCGGGACTGACCTTCGCCCAGTCGACCGCGCCCCTGCATCTGCTGGTCGCGTATCCTCCAGGCGGCTCGGCCGATATCCTGGCGCGGTTGCTGGCCCAGTACCTGGGACCGGTCCTCGGGCGTTCCGTGGTCGTGGACAACCGTCCCGGCGCGGGCGGCATGCTGGGACTGAACGTGGCTGTCCAATCCCCGCCGGACGGCAACACCATCTTCCTGTGTCCGGTCACCACGCTGATCATCGGTACCGAGCTGAATAAGAATGCCCGCAACGATGTCGTCAGGGATCTGGAGCCGGTGTCCTTGCTGGCCAGCGCGCCGCATGTGCTGGCGACCAATACGCACGTGCCCGCGCAGGACATGGAGAGCTTTATCGCCTGGCTGAGGAAAAACGGCCCGAGCGTCAACTATGCCTCCGGCTACGGCACGCTCTCCCATTTGGAAGGGGTGTTGCTGCAGCAACGGCTGGGCGTGCAACTGACGAACGTGCCATACAAGGGCTCGGCCCAGGCCATGACCGACCTGCTCGCGGGGAGTGTGTCTTTCATCTTCGACAGCATCCCCTCGGCACTGCCTTTCATACGCAGCGGGCAGTTGCGCGGCCTCGCCGTGGCGTCGTCGCGCCGGGTCCCGGCGCTGAGCCAACTGCCCACACTGAAAGAAGCCGGCGTGCCGGGGTATGACGTGGACAACTGGTTCGGCATCTGCGCGCCCAAGGGAACGCCCCCGGCGGCCATCCAGACCCTGGACCAGGCCTTCGCCGGGATCATGGCCGATCCCAAGCTGGACGCGAGCCTGGAGCAGAACGGCTACCTGGCCAACTATGCCAATGCCGCGACGCTGCGCGATGTCTCCATTGCCGAAACAAGGAAATGGGGCGAGCTGATCAAGGCTGCGAATATTTCCCTGTAACTGCGTGCGCGCCCATCAGTTCCTCGCGCAGCTGCGCCACCAATGCGGCGGCCGGCAGCGCGCGCGATAGCGCGACGGCCTGGCCGGCCCACTGGGCGGCGAACTCGCTGTTGCCCTTGGCCTTCGCCGCCGCGTTCAGCGCCTTGCCGGCATCGTACGCAATGGGATAGTCCGGCACGCGGGGGCTGTCGGCGGCTTCGCCCAGGCGCATGAACCGGTTGTACAAGCCGCGCGCGCGGCGGCCGGATATGGCTGCCGTCATGGCCGTCCGGGCATTGCGCCCATCCTGCAGCGCCGCGCGGAAGGCCGCATCCGCGGCCGACTCCGGGCACGCGATGAAGGCGGTGCCCAGCTGCGCCGCCTGCGCGCCCAGGGCCAGGACCGCCGCGATGCCGGCGCCGTCCATGATGCCGCCGGCGGCCACCACCGGGATCTCGACATTGCGCACGATCAGCCGGGTCAGCGCCAGGGTCCCGAGCCGCTCATCCGCTGCCTCCGGGTCGAAAACGCCGCGGTGGCCGCCGGCCTCGTAGCCCTGCGCCACGACTGCATCGACGCCAGCCTCCTGTATGCGCAAGGCTTCATCCACGCTGGTCGCGCTGGCCATCAGGTAGATGCCGGCCTCGCGCAGCGCCCGGATACGGTCGGCGTGCGGCAGGCCGAAATGGAAGCTGACCACCGCGGGCCGCTCCTTTACGAAGACGTCCAGCATGGCGTCGTCCTCAACGAAGCTGGTGTAGATCTCGCCTAGCGCGGCCGGCGGCTGCGCGCCGAACTCCTGGAAGACCGGCGCCAGGTACGCCAGCCAGGCCGACTCCGTGGCCGCGTCGGCCACCGCCGGGGCATGGCAAAACACGTTCACCCCGAAAGGCCGCGCCGTCAGGGCGCGGGTTTCGCCGATGGCTTTGCGGGCGGCCTCGGCCGTCATCGCGCCAACGCCGAGAAAGCCCAGCGCGCCCGCATTGGATACGGCGGCGGCCAGCGCTGGCGTGCTGACGCCCGCCATGGGGGCCTGGATGACCGGCGTGGACAGGCCGAGGCGTTGCGCGAGCGGCGTGACGGCGACCGGTGTGTCGGGGGTGGCGGCAGTGTCGGCAGTGGCGGAAGTGGCGGGCATGACGGGCTCCTCGGTAACCGCGCCAGTATATTGCGGCTCGCGTCCGGAGGATGCGGGCCGCCCCGTCGATGGCTCCCACCTAGAACGGCACCATCACCCGCAACGTCCCGCTATGGCTCGCGACCTTGGAGGAGAGCTCCCCGTCGTATTGCAGCCGGAAGTCCATGTTCGACGCGGTGGTCACCTGCAGGCCCGCGCCGATCCTCGCCACGACCCTGTCCGTATCCATTGTCGTGGTGAACGACCCCGCGCCATCCGGCGCCCCCTGGAAACGGGCGCGGGTGCTCCACTTGTCCTTGGACAGGAACGCGGCGCCCGCATACGCATACGGCCGCATGGTGGCGCCATTGCCCAGGTCGGCGCGCCCGCCGATTTCCAGCATGGGCGACAGCGCCATGACGAACTGGCTGCTTCCATCGACCGAGAGATGCAGCGCGTTGCCCGACTCGTCATACCCCGGCATGCGCGCATAGGTGGCATCCAGGTCCAGGTATGGCTTCAGGTAGAAGTTGTCCGTCGGCGTGAAGGTGCGCGCGGCACGCAGCTTCGCGCCCACGGTGTAGACATCCGGGCTGCCTTCGGCCGTGCTCTGCATGTTCTGGATGCCGATATTGCGGTCCAGTTCATAGGAGCCATAACCGCCCCCGAGCGCGCCGGAGAACGTCCAGGGGCCGGCCTGCCGCTTCAATACCACGCCCACGTAGCCGCTGTCGCCATTGCCGGACACCCTGCCGTCCTGCCCGCGCAACTGGCTGCTCTGGTACGCCGCGGAGGCGCCGATGAACCAATCCGGCTGGAACTCGCGTTGCCCGCCAAACTGATAGGTCATGCTGTCGTAATCGAAGCCGGCCGTGCCGCCGCTGCCGTCCTGATGCGTGGAACGTCCGCTCACCTGGCCCCACAGGCAATTGCGTTCGCCCGTCAGGGCGTCCGCGCCGGCAAAGGCGGGGCAGGACATCATGCCGTCATTGAAGCGGCTCATTCCGGCCTGCATCTGCACGGCGGGCGCCAGCGCGACGCCGGGCGAGAGATCGGAGATGCTTTGCTGGTACGCGCCCGCGCCCTGGCGCGAGGCCTGGTCCAGGGCGGCGAACAGCGGGCCGAAACTGGAGTTGCCGCCGGCGTCCCAGGCGCCCTGCAGATTATCCGCGACCGCGGCCTGGTTGCGCTTCAAGCCCATGGACGGGGCCGCGAAGTCCGCGCTCGCGGCGCGCACGCGGTAATCCGGGCCTGCCGGGGTCACGGCGTAATCGATGACCGGCGAGTCCACCGCGTTCAACTGACCCTGCGCGGGGCCCTGGGCGGTCAGCACGGTGACCTCGCGATCCGGCAGCAGGCTTACCGCGCTCACGTCCACCGTCCCGCCCAGAACGGAAGCCCCCTGCACCACCAGACGGTTCGAGCGCAGTTGGTCGAAATCGGCGGTGACGCGCATCACGCCGCTTGCCTGCTGCGTGAAGTTGCCCGTCACCGTAGCGGTATCGAACTGCGCCGGCGTGCCGATAAACATGACGCCCGCATTGACCACATTGGCCTGGTAGACCGTGGCGTCGGCGAGCATGCCGGTCTGCGCATTGATGACGTTCGGCAGGCTGCCCTCGTTGCAGGCGGGGCCGCTGCCCGAGGTGTAGCAGTTGACGTTGCCCTGGATGACGCCGTTGTTGTTGACCGTCAGCACCGATCCATTGGACGTGTAGTTATCGCCGTCATATAGCACCGCCACGCCCGACAACGCGGAAATCGAGCCGTTCGTCCCGACATTCAGCACGTTGTTGTAGCCGTCGGCGACCCAGACGCCGCTGGCGCTTCCCGAACCGCCCTGCACCGTGCCGTTCACGTTCACCGTGACGGTGCCATTGCCGCTGGGGCCCTGGCTTTGCGCCAGGATGCCCGTCGAGCCCGGGCCGTTGGCGTACAGCGTGCCGCTCTGCGTCACCTGTACGTTGCCCGCCGTGCCGGAGGCTTGTTGATTGCTATTGCCGGCGAAGCCGGTGCCACCCACGCCACCCAGGCCGCCGCCGCCGCCTATCGACTGCGCGACGATGCCGAATGCGTTGGCGCCGTTGGTGCTGATGCTGCCGTCGACCGAGACCGACACCTGCTGCCCGGAACCATTGGCGCCGGAATCGGCGGGCCTGCCGTTCCAGGCGCCGGGGTTCAGTTGCAAGGCCAGCGATGTGTCGCCCGCGATACCGCCGCCACCGCCGATGGACTGCGCCACGATGGCATGCGAGCCCGCGCCGGATGTCGCCAGGCGGCTTCCGCTGGTCAACGCCAAGGTGACGGCCCCGCCGTCGCCCGCCGCGCCGCCGCTTCCGCCCAGCGCCACGCTGAGCAGGCTGCCGGCCGACCCCGCCCCGCCTATGCCCCCGCCGCCGCCCACGGACTGCGCCAGGACGCCATACGAGCGCGCGCCATGGGTCGTGAAGGCGCCGCCCGTCGAGGCATCGATGGTGCCGCCGTCGCCGCTGACGCCGCCCTTGCCGCCTACCGCCACGGCGACCTGGTGCGTGCCTATGCCGACCGACGAACTGGTGTTGCCCGCGCCGCCGATGCCGCCCCCACCGCCGACGGACTGCAAGACCATGGAGGGAGAGTCGCTGCCGCTGGTCGTCACATTGATCCAGCTGCCGCCTGCCGGCAGCGAGATCGTGCCGCCCGCCCCCGCCGCGCCGCCCGCGCCGCCGGCCACGCCGCCGACGGTCAGATTGCCGTTGGCCATATCGGAACCGTCGCCCCCCTGGCCGCCGCCCCCGCCGATGGACTGCAGCAGGACGCCGTATGCCATGTAGCCTGCGGTGGTGATGAGGTTGGCGTGGTCGTCGTCGAAGTGGCCGGTGATGTTTCCACCGTTGCCGGAGATGCCGCCCGTGCCGCCCACGCCAACCGTGATGTTGGCATTGACCTTGCTGCCCGAGGCGACCGATGAACCGCCGGCGCCGCCGCCTCCGCCGATGGATTGGGCGACATAGCCGTCGGCCCAGTCGCCCTGCGTGGCGATCTGGCCGGCGTGCGTGAAGGTGATCGCGCCGCCATTGCCGCCGCCGCCACCGCTGCCGCCGACGTTTACGGTAAGCGTATAGGTGGCGCCTGAATCCCCGAGGCGGTTTTTGTTGTCCTCGATGGTGCCGATGCGGTCGAGGATGGGATTGGACGACGCATCCGCGCCGATGGAGCCGCCCAGGCCGCCGCCGCCGCCGACCGATTGCAGCATGACGCCGTCGGCATCGCCGCCCGCGGTGGCGATGGCGCCGGAGGTCAACGCGCTGACGTCGCCGCCGTCGCCGCCCGAACCGCCGGTCTTGCCGACTCCCACGCTGAGGCGGGCGCCATAACCGCTCACCGCGCCGCCCAGGTAGAGCGTGCCGCCCTGCGAATTGCCGCCGCCGCCCCCGATGGATTGCGCGGTAATGCCGCGCGAGCCCGAGCCCAGCGTCTGGATGGTCTGGTTCGGATTCTGCGTAACGTTCACCGTGCCGCCGTAGCCGCCATAGCCGCCCTTTCCGCCCAGGCCCACGTTGGCCTTCAGGTTGACCACGCCGCCTTGCGCGTAGGCGTTGCTGGCGCCGATGCCGCCATTGCCGCCGCCGCCGCCGATGGACTGCGCCAGCACGCCGTTGGCATAGTCGCCGTAGGTCACGATGGTCGATGGCGGCGCCTGTTGCGAGATGGGCGGCAGCTGCAGCGGCGCCGGGATGCGCGCGTAGGCCGTGCCGACATCGCCCACGGTCACGTTGACCGTTCCGCCGTTGGCGCCGTTGCCGGTGTTAACGCCGCCGATGGCGATGCTCCCTGTAATCTCAACGGTGTCCTTGTCGCCCAGCACGGTGGACAGCGTGGAAGCGTCGCCACCGTTGCCGCCCCCGCCGCCGATCGACTGCGCCACCACCGCGTGCGAACCGTCGCCCAGCGTCGCCACCGAAGTGCCGTTGCTCAAGTTGATGTTCACCGTGTTGCCGCCGCCCCCCACGCCACCGTTGCCGCCTACCGAGGCGTTGAAGTTGACCGCGACGGGTACGCCGGTGCCGGTCGGCGCCGCCAGCACGAAGTCCTTGGCCGTGGAGCTGCCGCCGTTGCCGCCGCCGCCACCGATGGATTGCGCCAGGATGCCGAACGCGTCGTCGGGCGCGAAGGTCGACGGATCCACGTTGGGCGGGGGCATGCCCGTCACGATCTGGCTGTTGCGCAGATTGACCGTCGTCACGTCCGCCGAGCCGCCCGGGCCGCCGCTGCCCCCGATCGCAACCCCGGCGTTGAAACCTATCGTGGCATCGAAAAACGACGAGTCGCCACCGTTGCCGCCGCCGCCGCCGACGGACTGCGCCAGCACGCCGATGGCGTGCGCACCGCTGGTCGTGATCGACAGGAAGTCCTGCTGGACGGTCACGGCTTTGCCGCTCCCGCCCGCGCCCCCTGCACCGCCGATCTGCAATTCGACGAAGGAAGCCAGGCTGTGGTTGGTCGCGCTGCCGCCGTTGCCACCGCCGCCGCCAACGGATTGCCCGACCAGGCCGATGGCATAGTCGCCGAGCGTGGTGATCGCGCCCGGCAGGATGGCCGGCACCGGTGTGGCGCAGCTTCCGGTGTTGTCGATGCAGACGATGCCGCCGTCGCCGCCGCCGCTGGCGTTGCCGCCGATGCCCAGCGACACGCCGGTGGACAGGGTCATGGTGTCGCCGCCGTTGCCGCCGCCCCCGCCTATGGACTGCGCGAGCGCGCCGACCGCGAAATCGCCCGATGTCTTCACCGTGCCCAGATTGAGCAGGATCGCTTCGCCGCCCGCCCCGCCGGCCGAACCCGTGCCGCCGACCCCGGCGATGCCCTTGGCGTCGCCGCCGGTGCCACCGCCCCCGCCGACGGACTGCGCCAGCAGGCCGATGGCGGCATCGCCGGTCGTCGTGACCGCGCCAGAGTTGTAGATCAGGACCGTGCCGCCGGGAGAGGTGGTGGTGCCCGCGGCCTTGCCGCCGATGGAGAGCAGGCCGGTGGCCGAACCGGCCGCGCCGCCTCCGCCGCCTATGGATTGCGCGACCACGCCGTGCGCGCTATAGCCGCTGGTACTGATGGCGCCCACGTTCTCCACCTGGGCCAGGTCCGCCGTGCCGCCGCCCGCGCCCGACCCGCCCAGGGACAGCGCCACGGAGGTGTCCACGCCTCCGTTGCCGCCGCTGCCGCCCACGGACTGGGCCAGGATGCCGTAGGCGTGATCACCGCTCGTGGTGATACGCCCGGCGTTCTGTATTCTTACGACGCCCGCGTTGCCGCCATTGCCGCCATTGCCGCCCGACCCGCCCAGCACGCTGACGAAATCCGAACCCGTGCCGCCGCCGCCGCCCACCGAATGCCCGACGATGCCGACGGAATAGGCGCCGGTGGTGGCGATGGAGGTGCTGGATTCCGTTTCCACATAGATGGCGCCGCCGTTGCCCCCGAAGCCCCCGCCGCCGCCCGTGCCCGCGAGCGCGCCGCCGTTGCTGCCGTCCCCGCCCAGGCCGCCCAGGCCTTCGGCCAGGATGCCGAACATGGAATCGCCGCGCGTGGTCACCGAGCCGTTATCGGTCAGGTAGACCTCCGCGCCCCAGGCGCTGCCGCCGTAGCCGCCATAGTTGTCGCTGCTCGGACCCTTGCCGCCATCGCCGCCATGGCTGAGCGCGGCGATACCCGCGCCGATCACGCCCGCGGCGCCGGTCACGTCCAGCAGGATATTGGCGGTGGAGGACGTCACTTTCGCGTATTGTCCGGCGCCGCCATCGCCGCCCCGGTCGCTGTTGTCGGTGGAAGGCAGGCCATCGCCGCCGGCGCTGCGGCTCAACACGCCGAACAGGGCGCCCTGCGTCGTCGCATTCCAGTAGACGCTCACGGCGCCGGTATTGTTGAGGATGGCCCACCCGCCGTCGCCGGCATTGCCGTTATTGACGCCGCCCCCGCCACCGGCGGACCGCGCCAGGATGCCGGCGCCCAGGGCGGTTCCCTGCACCCGGCTGTTGCTATTGCCCAGGGCGATGCTGCCCTGGTTGTTTACCGTGACATTGCCGGCACTTCCGCCCGAGCCACCCAACTGGTCACCGGTCGCGGCGTTGTTCTGTTCGCCGCCCGTGCCGCCCTGGTTGTCGGCGAAGATGCCGAAAAAGCCTTCGCCCGATACGGTGCCGGACATGCTGAGCGCCGCGTTGTTCTGCACGGTGACGGTGCCGCCCGTGCCGCCCGTGCCGCCGTTGGAATTGTTGTTCTTGTTGTCGGCGCTTCCCCCGCCGCCGGCGGAGAACACGTACAGCAGCTTGCCGGTGGGAAAAAACCCTTGGTTGCTTCCGTTCAGGAACGCGCCGAGGGTGCCGTTGTTCGTCACCGTTACCGTGCCGCCCCCGCCGCCGTTGCCTTCGTCGTAGCCGAAGCCGCCTTCGCTGCCGACCAGGACCGCGGCGCCGCCCACGTACATCGAGCTGGAGTAGCTGATCGAGACATTGCCGTCGTTGGTCAAGGTGACGTTGGGACCGGCACTCCCCGTCTTGTTGCTGCTGGTGCCGTCCGCTCCGCCGTAGAGGGCTTCCTGGGAACTGCTGTACGAGCCGCCCGAAATGCTGCACGTCACGCTGCTGGTGCCGGAGCAGGAGGCGGCCCAGGCCTGGCCGGGGAGTATTGCCGGCAGTCCCCATGCCATCGCGGTGGACAGGACCGCCATTCCCGGCCAGGGTGCCACCGGCCAGCCGCCCGGCCAACGTGGGGAAGCCGGCGCCGCGAAAGTCGGCTGCTCCATCTTCCCCGTTACCCTGCGTTTCGTCGAACGTGCAGCTCGTTTGTTCATCTTCTGGTGCGCCAGGAAGGCAGCCGCCACAATGCGACCGCAATTGTTTCTTGTTACTTTTTCGGGCGCTGAAAGTTTGCCACGTGCCCGCGGCGCACGTAGGCGTTTTTCGATGAATCCGTGTTTTCGGTCGATGAAGCGTGCGTCTTTTCAGCGACAGATCTGCTGCTGACCTGCCCGGGGGCAGGAGCCGACGCACGCGGGGCAACGGCGCCGGAGGGGATCCTCCGGCGGGGCGCTGCGAGCCCTCCATTGCGCGACCCGTTCGACTGCGTCAGGTCGCGGACTGGCGCGGCGAAGGCCCGGGCGTGTCAGAGCGCCAGCCGATACAGCGCGGCCGCGTCATCGCGGCCCAGCTCGCGCGGATTGTTGACCAGCAGCCGTGTCTGCCGCATGGCGTCGTCCGCCAGCGCATCGATATCGCCAGCGCCTATGCCCACCTGCGCCAGGCGGGTCGGGATGCCGAGGGCGCCCGGCAGGGCCTCCAGCCATTCGATCAACGCGGTGGCGCGCGCCTCGACCGAGCCCTCCGCGTCCGGAAGGACCTGCCCCGCGAGTTCGGCATAGTGCCCATGGGCGGCCGGCAGGTTGAAGCGCAATACCGGCCCCAGCACCAGCGAGTTCGACAGGCCGTGCGGCACGTGGAAACGCGCACCCACCGGGTACGCGAGCGCATGCACGGCCGCCACGGGGGCATTGGCGAACGCCATCCCCGCCATGCAGGCGCCGAGCAGCATGTCCTGCCGCGCGGCGCGATCCGACGGCGTATCGCAGACCCGGTGGATATTGCGGGACAGCAGACACAGGGCTTCGCGCGCCAGGCTATCCGAAACCGGGTTCTTCAGGCGCTTGCTGGTGTACGCCTCGATCGCATGCACCATCGCGTCGATGCCCGTGGCCGCCGTGACGGCACGCGGCAAGCCCAGGGTCAGGTCCGCGTCCAGCAGCGCCACATCGGGCAGCAGCACGGGAGACACCACGCCCTGCTTCATGCCTTCGCCGGTCGTGACGATGGCGATGGGCGTGACTTCGGACCCGGTGCCCGCGGTGGTGGGCACCAGCGCCAGGGGCAGGCGGTGGCCGCGCACCTTGTCCACGCCGTAGATATCTTCCAGGCGCGTGTCTCCGCCGGCCAGCACGGCGGCCAGCTTGGCGGCATCGAGCGAACTGCCGCCACCGAAGCCGACGATGCAATCGGCCCCGCTTGCGCGGGCCTGCCCAGCCGCGCGCAGGACGACGTCCACCGGCGGGTCGGGTTCGACATCGGCGAAGCAGGAGACGGCAAGCCCCGCGCCGCGCAACCCCTGCAACACCGGCTCCAGCAGCCCGGCCCGGACCACGCCGGGGTCGGTAACCACCATCACGGAACGGCCGCCCAGGCGCAGGACATGCTCGGCCAACTGTGCGGCGCCGCCCGGCGCCACGAAGAGCGCCTTGGCGGCATGAAAGGCGAAAGCTTGCATGGCGCGTGTCTCCGTCGCGATTGGATGCCGGCCCACCTTACGCGTATCGGGAAAGCGCGGCAAGACGGGGAAAACCGGTCATGACACCGGCGCCGCGCCGGGCGTCCTGGACCGGCCGCTACAATCCCCGCATGCGGACGATGCCCGTCCACCCCGCCGGCCAAGGAACACCGTGCTTGCGCTTACCGACTACGACGAGGCCCTGTTGCGGGGCGAACACGGCGACGCCACCGCGCTGGCCATGCGCGTGCTGGTTCGTTCCGCGGCGGTCATGGGCGCGGCCGGCCTGCTGGACATCGTTAGCGCGCACATCGATGGCTGTCTTTACCATGGCCAGGCCAGCCTGGACTTCGTCGAACGGCTGGTGCAGGGCGGCGGCCGCGTCGTCGTGCCCACGACCTTGAACGTGGGCTCCATGGACCTGATCCACCCCGAACTGTTCCGCGGCGACAACGCGCTGCGCGATGCCGGCACCCGCCTCATGCAGGCCCATGTCGAACTGGGTTGCGAATCCAGCTTCACCTGCGCGCCGTACCAGATGAAGCGGCGCCCTGCCCTGGGCCAGCAGATCGCCTGGGCGGAATCCAACGCCATCGTGTTTGCCAACTCCGTGCTCGGCGCCCGCACCAATCGCTACGGCGACTTCATGGACCTGTGCGCGGCGCTCACCGGCCGCGCGCCCTGCTGCGGCTTGCACCTGACCGAGAACCGCCACGCCAGCGTGGTCTTTGCGCTGGACGACTTTCCCGGGGACCCGGCCAGCCGCGACATCTGGTACGCCGCCCTCGGTTTGCTGGTGGGAGCAAGGTCCGATGGGCGCATCCCCGCCATCACGGGCCTGCCGCCGGACACCACCGAGGACGAGCTGAAGGCGCTGGGCGCGGCCGCCGCATCCAGCGGGGCCATCGCCCTTTTTCACGCCGTGGGCATCACGCCCGAGGCGCCCACCCTGGCCGAAGCCCTCGGCACTCGTGCCGAGGGCGCAACGATCGCGGTGACGCGGGCCGACCTGCGCGCCATGCGGGCGACGCTCAGCAAGGCCCGGACGGGCGATCGCATCGCGGCCGTCAGTGTCGGCACGCCGCATTTTTCGCTGGCGGAATGCGCGGCGCTGGACCGCCTCCTGGCCGAGGACGGACGCCGATGCGCGGTCGACTTCTACGTGAACACCAGCCGCTACATCCTGTGGGAGCTGGATGCATCGGGAATGGCGCAAAGGCTGCGGGCCGCCGGCGTGCAGTTCGTGACGGACACCTGTACCTACATCACGCCCGTCATGCGGCAGACCCGCGGACTCGTCATGACCAACTCGGGCAAATGGGCGCACTATGCGCCGGCCAACATCGGCGTGCAGGTCGCCTACGGCAGCCTGCGCGAATGCGTACGCTCCGCCATGGAGGCCAGGGTGTGCATCGATGAAGATTGATCGCGGGCGTTTCCCCGGCCGCACGCTGGTTCCTGGCACGGGCGGCGGCGCGGCGCTGCCGCTGAGCGAACCATTGAGTTTTTGGGGCGGCTACGACGCCGCGACCGGCCGCATTATCGAACCGCGCCATCCCCAATATGGCGCATCGCTGCAGGGCCGCGTCATGTTGATGGCGCGCGCCAAGGGTTCCAGCTCCAGCAGCAGCGTGCTCGCTGAAGCCGTGCGCAACGGCACGGGCCCGGCGGCCATCATCATGCTGGATCGCGACCTGATCGTGGCGTTGGGTTGCATCGTCGCCGCGGAGCTCTATGGCGTCGACGTGCCGATTGCCGTGGTCGACGGCGAGACCTGGGATATCCTGCTGCGCGCGGGAGCGGACGCCACGCTGCACGTGGACGCCACGCCGACGCAATGCACGATTACCGTGTGCTGACGCCGGCACGGGCGCGAGGCCCGGTTGTAGCGGGCGGCGCCGGTATTACTGGAAGGCCGTTTCCATGAAGCTGCGCAGCTTGCGCGAGTGCAGGCGCTCCGGGGGCATTTCACGCAGAAGTTCCAGCGCCCGGATGCCGATCTCCAGGTGCTGTCCGACCTGCCGGCGATAGAAATCGGATGCCATGCCGGGCAACTTCAACTCGCCGTGCAGCGGTTTGTCGGACACGCACAGGAGCGTGCCGTAAGGCACCCGGAAGCGGAAGCCATTGGCCGCAATGGTGGCCGACTCCATGTCCAGCGCGATCGCGCGCGACTGGGCGAAGCGCTGCACGGGCTCCAGGTGCTCGCGCAGTTCCCAGTTGCGGTTGTCGATGGTCGCCACGGTGCCCGTGCGCATGATGCGCTTGAGCTCCCAGCCCGACAAACCCGCGACTTCTTCCACGGCCTGCTCCAGCGCGACCTGCACTTCCGCCAGCGGCGGCACCGGCACCCAGGTGGGCAGGTCGGCGTCCAGCACATGGTCGTCCCGCACATAACCATGGGCCAGCACATAGTCGCCCAGGCGCTGCGACGTGCGCAGGCCGGCGCAATGGCCCAGCATCAACCAGGCATGCGGTCGCAGCACGGCGATATGGTCCGTGATGGTCTTGGCGTTCGAAGGACCGACGCCGATATTGACCAGCGTGATGCCCGAGCCATTCCGCCTGACCAGGTGATAGGCCGGCATCTGCGGCAGGCGCGTGGCCACGGGCTCGGCGTCGATGGCGTCGCCCCGCTTCAACACCCGGTTGCCCGGCTCGACCAGCGCTTCGTAGTCCCCTTGCCCGCTGCTGAGCATGGCGCGCGCGCGGGCGCAGAACTCGTCCACGTAGAACTGGTAGTTGGTGAACAGGATGAAGTTCTGGAAATACCCCGGCGCCGTCGCGGTGTAATGCTGCAGGCGGTGCAAGGAATAGTCCACCCGCGGCGCCGTGAACGGGCTGAGCGGGCGGGGTTCGTTGTCGCGTCCATGCCAGGTGCCGTTGACGATGGCGTCGTCGGTGACCGCCAGGTCGGGCACATCGAAGATATCCCGCAGGGGCCGCTTCATTGCCTCCAGGTGCTGGCCTTCGATGTAGGCCCCATCCGCGAACGCGAAGTGCAACGGGATGGGCACGTGCGACTCGCCCACCTCTACCGGGACACCGTGGTTGTGCAGCAGATGGCCGATCTGCTCGGTAAGATAGGCCTTGAACAGGCGCGGCTGCGTGATCGTGGTCTGGTAGACGCCGGGATCGGAGACATGCCCGTACGACAACCGCGTATCCACGGCGTCATAGGTATGGACCGCCACGCGGATGGCCGGGTAGCAGGCGCGCACCCGGCCCAGCTGGTCTTCGCCGCGCGCGATCCGCTCCAGCGCCGTGCGCAGATAAGCGGTGTTGCGCTCGTAGATTTCGATCAGACGCTGCACCGCGGCGTCGGCCTGGTCGAATGCCTCGAAAGGCATGAAATCGGGCCGAACCGTGGGGCCTACCCCGTCGCCCATGCTCATGACTGCATCCCCCCGGCCGGCGCGGGCCTAGTTGGCCACGGTATGCGAACCGTCCTTGTGCCATTGGTAGACCTGGAAGTCGAAGGCGTTCAGGTCGCCCTGCGCGTTCCAGGATATCTTCCCGATGGGCGTGTCGATGCTGTTTTTATGCAGCCACTGCGCAACCTTGGCGGGATCGGTGCCGCCCGTAGCCTTGATGCCGTCCACAATCGCCATGGTGGCCGCATAGGCCGGCAATTGGAAGGCGCCCGACGGATTGCGCTTGGCGGCTTTCATTGCCTTGACGACCGCGGCGTTCTCCGGCTTCTGCGAAAAATCGGCCGGCAGCGTCAACAGCATGCCTTCGACCGCGTCGCCCGCGATGGCGTTGATGTCGGGGTTGCCGGCGCCTTCCGGCCCCATGAAGCGGGCCTTGACGCCCTGCTCCGCCGCCTGCCGCATCAGCAGGCCCATCTCCGGGTGATAGCCGCCGTAGTAGACGAAATCGACGTTATTGCTCTTGAGCTTGGTAATGACCGCCGAATAGTCGCTCTCGCCCGCATTGATGCCTTCGACGAAAGCGATGGGGATATTGGCCTTTTCCAGCGCATCCTTGACCGACATGGCAATGCCTTGGCCGTACGACTGCTTGTCATGCAGTACCGCGACCTTGCGCGGCTTGACCTTGTCGATGATATAGCGGGCGGCCGCCGGCCCCTGCTGGTCGTCGCGCCCGATCGTGCGGAAAATGAAGGTGTACTTCTTGCCATCCGTCAACGCCGGGGAGGTGGCGGACGGCGTGATCATGACAACGCCTTCCTGCTGGTAAATGGGCGCGGCCGCGATCGTGGCGCCGGAACAAACCCCGCCGACGACAAAGCCGATTTTCTCGTTGACCACGCGGTTGGCCGCGGTCGGACCCTGTTTGGGCTCGCAGCCATCGTCGATCACGACGGTTTCCAGCTTGCGGCCATTGATTCCGCCGTCGGCATTCACACGCTCGACGGCGGTATCGACACCTTCACGCACCATGTCGCCGTACTGGGTCACCGGGCCCGTGGTGGGGCCCACGACCGCGATCTTGATGGTCTGGGCATGGGCCGGAAAGGCCAGGAAGCCCGCGCTGACAGCCAGCGCCGCGCCCAGCGCGGCCAAACGTCGTTGGTGTGTTTTCATGGTGATCTCCTCCTGTTGCACACGCCACGCCGGTGGCGACTCGTGGTCCCCGCGGCGCGCCGCCGGCCCCACGGCCGGCGAAAAGGTTCAAAGGATACATGAAAGGCGCGCGGGATTATGGGCGGCTCGCCGGACTTCAAAAATATCGGCATCGTCTTCCGCGCGGCGTAAACGGCTGTTTCAACGGCTGGCCCGACGGCCGGCCCGACGGTTGTTTCAACCGCTGTTCCTGGGCTGTCCCAAGGGAGCTTCCAGGCTGCTTGCCCGCCCCGCCCCACGGGCCTTGCCGCCGGCCTCGCTTATAACAAGGGCAATATATACAAAAGCGCATTTAGTCGTTTGCGCAATGAAGGTCTGCCTGCATTATCGCGCCATGCGATTCCAACCGATCATCGTGCCGGGATGGCGCAATTCCGGTCCCGAACACTGGCAGTCCCATTGGGAACGCGGCCTGTCCCATGCGCTGCGCGTACGGCAGCGCGATTGGGACAACCCGGATCGCGATGCATGGATCGGCGCCCTGGCCGCGAGCGTGGAGCTCTCCCCCTGGCCCGTGCTGCTGATCGCCCACAGCCTGGGCTGCGTCGCCTCGGCCGCCCTGCCGCCCGCGCTGCATGGCCGGATCGCCGGCGCCCTGCTGGTGGCGCCGGCGGACGTCGAGCGCCCCGGCGCCCCGCCTTGCCTGGCGGCATTCGCCCCCATCGCCACCCGTCCGCTGCCCTTCCAGAGCGTCGTGGTGGCCAGCGACGATGACCCGTATTGCGGCGTGGCGCGCGCAAGGCACTTCGCCGAACAATGGGGCAGCCGGCTCGTCGTCCTGTCCGGCGCCGGCCACATCAATGCGGAATCCGGGCACGGCCCCTGGCCGGAGGGCCTGAAGCTGTTGCGGGCGCTGCGCCGGCGCGCGGCCTGGCGCGTGGTTCCGCGCGCGCCGCGCATCTGCCCGGTAGGCCATCAGGCGCGCACGTGAACGGCCGGCACGACGCCGGCCGCTCGCTCACTCTTCCAGCAGGCTGCGCAACATCCAGGCATTCTTCTCGTGGATATCCAGGCGTTGCGTCAGCAGATCCGCCGTCGGCTGGTCGTTGGCCGCGTCCGCCTTTTCGAAGGCCGCGCGAGCCGTCTTGGCGACGGATTCGTTGCCGGTCACGAGCATGCGCACCATGTCCAGGGCGGCCGGTACGTCGCTGGGTTCCTGTATCGAGGACAGCGCCGCGTATTCACGGTACGTTCCCGGCGCGTAATGGCCCAGGGCACGGATGCGCTCGGCAATGCCGTCCAGCGCATTCCAGGCCTCCGTGTACTGCGCCATGAACATCTGGTGCAGGGTATTGAAAAGCGGCCCCGTCACGTTCCAATGGAAGTTGTGCGTCATCAGATAGAGCGTGTACGAATCCGCAAGAAGCTTGGACAGCTCGCCGGCGATGGCGGCACGATCCTCCTCCGAAATACCGATATTGATGCGGGGCACCCCGGAAGCGGAACTGATGGTTTTTGCCATGGATATTCTCCGTGCAGAAAGGGATGAACGTGGAATGAAGCGTTGAATAACGGCTCTTGAAAAGAATAGCACCGCCACGCCTGCTTTATCGGAAGAACCCGCATCCGTTCTCATCCGCGCCCTACACGACATGCGGCGTCATCCGTTCCGCGCGCGCCTGTCCGCTTATGGATCGGCACATACCGCCCTTCTAGACTTGCATCGTCTTCAGCGCACGACGATAAGAAAGGAAAAGGAAGGTAATGAGCAACGCATTCGGCATACATGGCGCCCTGCCTGGCGTGATGGCCGCGCGGGAAACCGCGGCCCGCGGCAAGATCGGCAACCTCTCCTTCGCGGTACTGGCGGGATCGCCCAAAAGGCGCCCACCCGGTCCGGCCTCGGCGCCGCCACGCCCCTTCAACGTCGTGGAAACACGCAACAACGGCGCCCTGCGCAGGGCGCAGAACGCACTGGAGCGAGGCCTCGGTAAAACCGCGACGAACCTGCGGCGCGGCCTCATGAAAGCGAAGAACGGCCGGGCGCCGGACGGCCAGCGCGGCTTTGCGCGGCTCGACCGGATGGCCGGCAAGGCCGCCGACCTCGCGGCCCGTACAGACGGCGCGGCGGTCGACATCCACCGCATACTGCAGGACCACCTGCTGCAACGAGGCACCGGCAAGACCCGGCCCGACCCCGCCGAGCCGGGCGCAAGGCAGGTCGAGGATCTGCTGCGCCTGAAGCGAGCGACCGGCCATTGGATGCGCGGCGCCAGCCCCGACGAATCGGTCGAGCAGGTGAAACGGGCCTTCGACACGATGGTGAACGATGAATCCGCCCTGGTCGCGACACGCGAGCGCGTGGAAGCCTTGTGCCGCGGCCTCGCCGACGCCGAGAGAACGCCCGGCGCCGATGGATCGCTGCATATCGGCATCGATATCGTCAAAGGCTTCCGGCACTTGCAGAGCACGCGCCGCATGTTCCGCAGCGCGGCGGAGGATGTGGCCTTCCACATGCCGGCCGTACGCATGCTGAGCCGGCAGCCGAATGGCGCCGATACCTTGGGCCGGGCCTTGTGCGCGCTGTCGGCCCAGGCCGGCCCGGGATGGGAACAGGCAATGAACCGCTGGCTGGACGACGAGCCGCAACAGCTCTCGGGCGATGTCCCGCGCAGCGAAGTACTGAAGCGGGCAACCGCGGACTTGAAGAGCGAGCTGCACGCCTTCCGGACCGCCGCCATGCGCGCGCTGGAGGAAGTCGCGCAGGGCAAAGTGCTGCCCCTGGCCGATTCATCTTTGCGCGACACCGCAAGCGCCTTGCAGATCCTGTACGAAAGCGTGGCCGGCCTGCCGGGCTGCAAGGGGAATCCCCAGGAATGCAACACGCAGATCAGGGCGCTCTACGAGCATGCCCTGCATAATGCTTTGCTGCCCGCCGAAGAACGGAATCTGCACGGCGCCATCGAACTGTCCGCGCCGCTCACGGGCGTGCTCGCGACCCTCATGGCGCAGGTGGACGGGCAAATGGCTGCCTTGCGATGCCATGACGCCCTGGACGGCCAGGAGGTCCATGCCATGCGCAAGCGCCTGCTCTACGGCGTCCTGGACCGGATGGGGGTACGGCATGCCATCGACGGGCTGTCCGATTCCCTTTGGCTGGCGACGCAACGCGCGCAGCAGGCGTCCGGCCCCGGAAAGCGCGGCAAGACACGTCCCCCCTGGACGGAGAACCGCGGAAAAGAAATCAGGAAAGACCGGGCCAGGATGGCGGAGAAGGCCCGCAAGGACATGCTGAATCGCTTCGATGCCTTGCTGGCGTCCCTCGCACAGGGCGAAACCCGGCCGGCGCAAAAGGTCGCGGAGCGCAAACTGCCGGGCATTCTCGACGGCCGGCGGACGCTGGCCCGCTTCGGGCGGTCCGAGGACGCATGGATACAGGACATCGACAAGCGCCTCGCGGGGATGGGGGAAGACGCCATACGGCGCATGCGCAACGGGCCGCTCGCCCGGCACATGGCGGGCAGGATCGATCTGCTGGCAAACATGCCCGCCCAAAGCCGTGAAGACGCGCACAACGTACTGGAAAGCGTATGGCTGCGCATCAATATCGGACAGGCCAGAATACTGACGCGTGAATACATCGGCAAGGTCGCGGCGGCCGTCGACCCGGCGCACGGTCGATCTGCACCCGGCCAGCCCGGCGCGGATGGCTTCCATGACATCTTCCGCCAGGGCCCGGCGCAGCGCGAGGAGGCCCGCGACCAGGCGATATTCAAGGCCACCACCCAGCTGAACCATCAGCTCTACATGACCTTCTATGGCGTGGCGGCGGATGCCCAGGACCTGGGTGCCGCCGGCGCCCGCATGGCCTGGACCGCCATGGGGCAAGGCCTGCAACACTGCTGGCCCGCCTTGCGCGACGATGAGCTTGCCGCCTTGCTCAAGGTGTTTTCCCCCTATGCGGAGACGTCCGGCGGCATCAGCCTGCGGGCTCGTCAAGACCATATCGCGATGGCGGAGCAGGACGAAGACCGTACCGGCATGCCTGACGGGCAGGACGCCAGCCTGGCCGGACCGCGCAACCGGCCGAGCCGTGGCAACGGACGCCTGCTGCGCGGTGCGCTGAACGAGTTGATCTTCCAGAGCGCGAGCAAGGAGGCGCTTTCACGGCTCGCGCGCGCGGGCTACGCACAAGCCCCCACGCTGCGTGCAGGCCTGGCGCCGGAAGTCGAGGCACTGTGGGATGCCGTCGATCGGCGGCTGGCGGTTCAACTGAACAACGCGGAGGCACCGGAGGTGGTGTCGCGATTGGTGCGCCACGCCTGCAGGCCGGATAAGGCGGCGGTGCCGGCGTTTCTCTTTACAGGCTCGCGCTATGAGGCGGTCGAAAACCGGCTCAGCCGCCTGTGGCGTCCGTTCGAAGCGTTGGACCAGTCCCTGTCCGCCGCCGGCGCGGCCTTGAATATCGGCCTTTGCGGCGATGCCGGAGGCAACCGGATAGATGTCGTCCGCACCATGGCCGGACTGCGGCAGGCGGTGCTCGAACAAACCGGGATCCTGCGCGACATCGGCGATCCTGCCAGCCAGGGCGGGCTGCCGTGGCGGAAGATGCAAAAGGCATCGCGGCCCGTGCCCGACCGCGGTGCGGACCACACGTTCCCCTTCCCCACCTTGCCGCTGACGCCGCAGCCTTCGTTGCGCATGGCTGGCGATCGGGCCGTCACGGTGCCGCCGCCGCCCGCCGGACGGCCGGTATCTCCGCCTCATTCCCTGGCGCCCGGTTTCACGCGACAGATGTATGACGCCGTGTCCGACGACGACATGTACGAGCGCATCTCGCTGGATGGCGGCGCGATGCAAACGCACCGCGAACCTCGCCAGTCCTTGTACGAGGGTGGATCCGAGGCGTCCGTGTCGGCGGGTCAGCGCCGGCTGCCGGTGACCGGCAATGATTGGCCGCACGGCATCCACCACTACGACACGGTCAGCGATAGTGGCAGCGACAGCGGTATCCAGGATATGTCTTCGGAAGACTCCGTCGACGAAGATGGGTACCAGAGAGCGCGTCCCGCGCGCGCGGTCGCAACCGCGATCCCTGGCGGCGGCGCCGTACCGTCGCGCATCGCGCAGGACCGGCCCGGATCGGATACCGCAGACGGCCGCGGACGGCTGGCCGACCTGGCGTTCGAAGCCGCGCAGCGCCGCAAACGCGAGGCGCTGCGGATATCGATGGTCTGAGCGCCGGCCGCTAGTCCTGGTGCGCGGCCGCGATGCCCTCCAGCATGCGGACACCGGGCATGGGGCTGGCATAGACCGCCTGCGCCAGCGCTTCGATGGCGGCCAGCCGGGGGAAGCTGCGCCGCCACGCCAGCACCACGCGGCGGTCCGGCGCGGGCGCCTCCAGCGGCACGTAGCGCAGCAGGCTGTCGGCCGGCGGATGCTCCGGCACCGCGCTGACCGGCAACACGGTAATGCCGATGCCCGCGGCCACCATATGGCGTATGGTCTCCAGCGACGAGCCTTCGAAGGTGCGCTGGATGCCGTCGCTGGCCGCGGAAAAACGCGACAGCTCGGGGCAGACTTCCAGCACCTGGTCGCGGAAGCAGTGGCCGCTTCCCAGCAACAGCATGGTTTGCTGCTTCAGATCCTGCGCGGCGATCTCTTTGCGCTCGGCCCAGGGATGGTCCTTGGGTACGGCCACCAGGAATGGCTCGTCGTACAGCGGCTGGATCACGAGGCCCGCCTCGGGCAGCGGCAGCGCCATGATGGCGCAGTCGATTTCTCCCTGGCGCAGCAATTCCACCAGCCTGATGGTGAAGTTCTCCTGCAGCAGCAGCGGCATCTGCGGCGTGCGTTCGATCTGCACGGGCACCAGCCTGGGCAGCAGGTAGGGCCCGATGGTATGGATGACGCCCACTCGCAGCGGCCCCGCCAGGGGATCATGCCCCTGCCGGGCGATTTCCTTGATGCTGGCGCTTTCCTCCAGGACCTTCTGCGCCTGCGCGACGATGCGCTGGCCGATGGGCGTGACGCCGACTTCGGCGCCGCCGCGTTCGAAAATGGTCACGCCCAGCTCGTCCTCCAGCTTGCGGATGGCCACCGACAAGGTCGGCTGGCTGACGAAACAGGCCTCCGCCGCACGGCCGAAGTGGCGTTCGCGCGCCACGGCGACAATGTATTTGAGTTCGGTGAGGGTCATGGTGGCGGTTCCGTAGGCATGGCCGCAAGGCGGCACGAGGGTCGGGGTCGGCGCATCGCTTCAGGTGCGCAGGAAATCTTCGCGGCCGCGCATCCAGCGCGCCAAATGGGCTTGCACGGCATCCAGGTAATCCTTGCGCAGCCACACTGCGGCCTCGCGGGCCTGCTCGGCGATCGCCGCATCCAGCTCCAGGTCGGCGAAGCGCAGCAGGGCAAGGCCTGACTGGCGCGTGCCGAGGAACTCGCCCGGGCCGCGCTGCAGCAGGTCGCGGCGCGCGATCTCGAAGCCATCCGCCGTCTCGAACATGGCGCGCAGGCGTTCGCGCGCGATGCGCGACAGCGGCGCCTGGTACATCAGTACGCAGACCGATTCGGCCGTGCCCCGCCCTACCCGCCCGCGCAGCTGATGCAGCTGCGCCAGGCCGAAGCGCTCGGCGTGCTCGATCACCATGAGCGACGCATTGGGCACGTCCACGCCCACTTCGATCACGGTGGTCGCCACCAGCACGTCGATGTCGCCAGCGCGGAAGGCCTGCATGACGGCGGCCTTGTCGCCTTGCGGCAGGCGCCCATGCACCAGGCCGATGCGCAGGTCCGGCAGGTCCGCGCGCATCGCTTCGTAGGTGTCCACCGCCGTCTGCAGCTCCAGCGCTTCGCTTTCCTCCACCAGCGGGCACACCCAATATGCCTGGCGGCCGCTGCGCACGGCCTGTGCGATATGCGCGATGACCTCGTCGCGCCGGACATCGGACACCAGCTTGGTGACGACGGGGGTGCGGCCTGGCGGCAGTTCGTCGATGACGGACACGTCCAGGTCGGCGAAGAAGGTCATGGCGAGCGTGCGCGGAATGGGCGTCGCGCTCATGTTCAGCTGATGCGGCACCACGCGGCCGCGCGTGGTTTCGCCCTTGCGCGTCAGGGCCAGGCGTTGCCCGACCCCGAAGCGGTGTTGTTCGTCCACGATGGACAGGCCCAGCCGTTCGAAGGCCACATGGTCCTGGATCAGGGCCTGCGTGCCGACCACCAGCCGCACGCTGCCATCGGCCACCGCCGCGGCAGCTTCGCGCCGCGCCTTCGCGCCCAGGCTGCCGCTCAACCAGGCCACCCCTACGCCCAACGGTTCCAGCCAGTCGACCAGCTTGCGGAAATGCTGCTCGGCCAGGATCTCCGTCGGCGCCATCATCGCGACCTGTACGCCCGCCTCCATGGCCTGCGCCGCGGCGATGGCGGCCACCACCGTCTTGCCGCTCCCGACATCGCCTTGCAGCAGGCGATGCATGGGAAAAGGCCGCGCCAGGTCGGCGCTGATTTCCTCCACCACGCGCGCCTGCGCGGCCGTCAGGGTGAACGGCAGCGCGCGATACAGGCGCGCCACCAGGCCGTCGGGGTCCTGCGTCCGCGCCAGCGGCAAGGCCTTGTGCGTGCGTCGTGCGGCACGCGCGGCAGCCAGGGACAATTGCTGCGCCAGCAGCTCGTCGAACTTGATACGGCGCCAGGCGGGGTGCGCACGCTCGACCAGTTCGTATTCGGACACGCCGGGCGGCGGGGCGTGCAGGATGCGTATGGCCTCGTCGAAGGCGGCCAGGTCGTAGCGTTCGCGCACCGGCGCGGGCAGCGTATCGGCCAGGTCCGCCTGGGACAGCGCCTGCGCGATGGCTTTGCGCAATACCGACTGATGCAGCCCTTCCGTAGTGGGATAGACGGGCGTAAGCGCGGTGGCCAGCGGCGCATCGGCGCTGGCCATGCGTGGATGCACCATCTCGCGCCCGAACAGGCCGCCGCGCACTTCGCCGCGCGCCCGCAGCCGGCGTCCCACGGTCAATTGGCGCTGCTGGCTGGGATAGAAGTTGAGCCAGCGCAACTGCAACTCGCCGGTCTCGTCGGCGATGGCGGCCGTCAATTGCTTGCGCGGACGGTACTGCACCTCGCAACGCGTGATTTCGCCCTCCACCTGCGCGGCGTAACCCGGCCGCAACGCGGAAATCGGCGTCACCCGGGTTTCGTCCTCGTAGCGCAGGGGCAAATGCAGGATGAGGTCGGCCGGCTCCACCAAGCCCAGCGATTGCAGCCGGCGCTCGGCATCGCTGCGCGCTGCCGGGGCCTGGGCAGGCACGGCGGCGCGCGTTTTACCGGAGGCCACGGCGGTCGGCATGGCGACTGAAAGCGGCTGGAGCGTCGGAACGGCGAACTGTCTCTACAGCACCACCACGGCTTCGACCTCGAACTGCGCGCCCTTGGGCAGGCTGGCCACGCCCACGGTGGAACGTGCCGGGAATGGCTGGGGGAAGAATTCTTCCATGATGGCATTCACGGTGCCGAACTTGCCCAGGTCGGTCAGGAACAGGGTGAGCTTGGCCACGTCGGTCAGCGTGCCGCCTGCGGCCAGCACCACCGCGTGCATGTTCGCGAACGCCTGCCTGACCTGCCCTTCGAAGCTTTCCGAAACCAGTTCGCCGCTATGCGGCTCCAGGCCGATCTGCCCGGAGAGGTAGACGGTCTTGCTGCCGCTCACAGCGACCGCCTGGGAGTAAGGGCCGACGGCCTTGGGCGCGTCCTGGGTATGGATGATTTGCTTGCTCATGGGCGGATCCTCGGAAAGGCATAGGAAAACTTCTATCGAAGTTTAATCATCCATAGACTACTGCGAAAGTCCCGTGGCGTGTTCCGCCGACGCGATATGCGCGCGCTGGCACACCAGCGTGTCGTACAGGGTCTGCGCCGCCAGCGGCAGGCTGCGTCCGCTGCGCCGGACCAGGTAGAGCGAGCGCGTCGGCGCCTTGCCGGCCAATGGCCGGATAGCGAGGCCGGGACGGCGGAAGTGGAACAGCGTCATGGCGGGCACGATGCTGACGCCCAGCCCCGCGGCGACCAGGCCGGTAACGGTGGCCAGGTGTTCGACCTCCACCAGGGGGCGCAGGCGGCGCCGGCCCAGCGCGGCGTCCAGGTGCTGCCTGACACTGCTGTTGCGGGCAAGCTGGATCAACGGCCACTTGACGATCTGCGCCAGCGTGGCCGCCGGCTGCGCGGCCAGCGGATGGTCGTCGCGGCACACCAGGTGGAAGCGGTCCGCGTGCAGGAATTCGCTATCCAGCTCCGACATATCGGCGCGGCGCGACGCCACCGCGAAGTCCACTACGCCATCGCGCACCATGTCCAGGCAGGGATCGAGCAAGGCATCGCGCAGCGTCAGCGCAATGCCGGGATAGGCGCGATGGAACTCGGCCAGGATGCCCGGCAGCCATCCGGCCGCCAGCGAAGGCAGCGCGGCCAGCGCCACGCGGCCGCGGCGCCGCGCGGCGTGGTCCCGCAGGTCTTCCATGACCAGGTCGAAATCCGCCAGCAGGCGCCGCGCGGAGGCATCCAGCACCCGGCCTTCCGCCGTCAGTTCCACATGGCGCGTGGTGCGGTCGAACAGCCGCATGCCGGTGCCTTCCTCGATGGCGCGGATCAGCGCGCTGAACGCCGGCTGCGTCAGGTGGCAGCGCTGCGCCGCGCGCGTGAAGTGCTTCTCTTCGGCCAAGGCCACGAAGGCACGCAGGTGCCGCGCCGATAAATTCATGGGTTTTCTCTATCAATCCATTCTTTATTTCTATTTTACGTATGAACGGCATCTTCCTATAGTGGTTCCCGGAGACAAAGAGACACTATGGCGAACTCCCCATTACTCATCGGGTGCGCATCGGGCTTTTCCGGCGACCGTACCGACGGCGCGGGCCCTGTGGTCGACACACTGGCCGCGCGGGGCGGCGGCACGCTGATCTTCGAAACGCTGGCCGAACGCACCCTGGCGCTGGCCCAACTGGCCCGCCAGCAGGATCCGCGCGGCGGCTACGAACCCTTGCTCGATGACCTGGTGGCACCCGTGCTGGCGCGGTGCCTCGCGCATGGCATCCGCATCGTCAGCAACTTCGGGGCGGCCAATCCGCCCGGCGCGGCCCGCCGTATCGCCGAACTGGCCCAGGCCCAGGGCCTGCGCCCGCCGCGCATCGCCATCGTCCACGGCGACGACCTATCCTCGCCCGCCCAGCGGGCCTTGTTGCGTGAACAACTGGGCACGGCGGTGGACAGCATGGATATCGTCAGCGCCAATGCCTACCTGGGCGCGGCCGACATCGCGGGGGCCTTGCGCGCCGGCGCCGATATCGTCGTCGCGGGCCGCGTGGCCGACCCTTCGCTGACAGTGGGTCCGGCCATGGCCCATTTCGGCTGGGGCGAAGACGAATGGGAAAAGCTGGGCCGGGCCACCATGGCGGGCCATATGCTGGAATGCGGGACGCAGGTCAGCGGCGGCTATTTCTGCGTTCCGGGCCTGAAGGATGTCGACGGGCTGCATGAAACCGGATTTCCCATCGCCGAGATCGACGCCGACGGCCATTTCATCGTGGGCAAGGCCGCACATACCGGCGGACGCGTGGATGCGCGCACGGCCAAGGAACAATTGCTCTACGAGGTCCACGACCCGGCGCGCTACCTGACGCCGGACGTGGTGGCCGACATCGCCCGCGCCGAGGTGGTCGAACTGGGCGAAGACCGCGTGGCGCTGCGCGGAATCACGGGCCATCCACGCCCCGATACGCTGAAGGTGAATGTCTGCCATCGCGGCGGCTGGCTGGCCGAAGCGGAAATTTCCTATGCCGGCGTGCAGGCCGAGGCGCGCGCGCGGCTGGCGGCGGATATCGTGCGGCGGCGGCTGAATGGCGCCTTGCCTTTGCGCATCGACCTGATCGGGGCCGTCAGCATCCTGGACGACGATGGCGGCGCGCTGCGAGCCGCCCTGCCCGGCCGCCATGCGCGCGACGTGCGCCTGCGCGTGGCCGGCACGCATGCAGACCGCGCCACCGGCGAAGGCGTGCTGCGCGAAGTCACGGCCTTGTATTGCTGCGGCCCCGCCGGCGGCGGCGGCGTGCGGACGGCGCTGCGACCGCGCCTGAACATGGTGTCCTGCGCCATCGCGCGCGACGCCGTGCGTAGCGGCTGGCGGATGTTCGATCACGCCACGGAGTTGTCATGAACGGATCCCCACAGCAACCGCCAGCCGACACAGGCATGCGCGACGTGCCGCTCTACCGGCTGGCGCATAGCCGTTCCGGCGACAAGGGCGATATCTCCAACCTCAGCCTCATCGCCTGGGATGAGGAATGCTATGCGGTGATCGAAGCCTATGTCACGGCCGAACGGGTACGGGAATGGTTCGCGTATCGCAAGCCGGACGCGGTCACCCGCTATGTGCTGCCGCGCCTGCAAGCCATGAACTTCGTGCTGGACGGCGTGCTCGATGGCGGCGTCAACGACGCATTGAACCTGGACGCCCACGGCAAATCGCTGTCGTTCTGGCTGCTGGACCTGCCCGTTCCGGTACCGGCGGCCCTGGCGGCCCGGTTGCCGGACGTGGACGGCGACATCCCGCCCTGGGGGTGATCCAGCCCCCGACGACACCCGACCACCAAACTACCAAACCACAACTCAGGAGACATGAATATGAAAATCCAAGCCCTGCCGGCGGTCGCGGCACTGCTGGTGGCCACCTGCGCGCCGTTCGCGGCGTCCGCGCAAGACTTTCCGAACCGCAATATCACCTTCGTCGTGCCCTTTGCCGCCGGCAGCGCCACGGACCAGATCGCCCGCGCCATCGGCCAGGGCGTGACCGAACAGACCGGCCAGGCCGTGGTCATCGAGAACAAGCCGGGCGCCAGCGCCATGATCGGCGCCCAGGCCGCGGCGCGCGCGAAGCCGGACGGCTACACGGTGCTGATCACGACCAACACCACCCACGCCGCGAACGAGCACCTGTACAAGCAGCTCCAGTACGACCCCGTGAAGGATTTCGCGCCCTTGACGCTGTTGGGCAAGGGTAGCCAGATCATGGTGGTGAATCCCGCCTTCCCGGCCAGGACGGTTGGCGAATTCCTGGCCATGGCGCGCAAGGAACCCGGCAAGCTGAGCTTCGGCAGCGGCAGTTCCAGCAGCCGCATCGCCGGCGAGCTGCTGCAGCAGATGGCCAATGTGAAACTGCTGCATGTGCCGTACAAGAGCAATCCCCTGGCCGTGACGGATCTGCTGGGCGGCCAGATCAGCACCATGATCACCGACATGGCGACCGGACTGCCGCAGGTACAGGCGGGCAAGCTGCGCGCGCTGGGCGTGACGACCCTGAAGCGCTCGCCACTGGCGCCGGACGTGCCGACGATCGCGGAATCCGGCGTGCCGGGATACGAGATGGGTTACTGGTTCGCGGCCTATGCGCCGGCCGGCACGCCCGACAATGTCGTCAAGCGTTTGAACGAACTGCTGGTCAAGGCGACCACCGGCGCGGCCGCCAAACAGTTCTATGGATCCACCGGCACGGAGCCGTCGACTTCCACGCCCGCCGAACTGGCCGCCTTCCAGAAGTCAGAATCCAAAAAGTGGCAGACCATCATCAAGCAGGCCGGCATCGAGCCTGAATGAGCACGCCGCGCCGTCGGGCGGGCTTGCCCCGACGGCGCATCGATGCGGGTTGGGCCGACGCGGGCTTACTTTTCCACGAAGGCGCGTTCGACCACGTAATCCCCGGGCTGGCCCACGCCGGGGGACACGACGAAGCCGCGATCGTTCAGCATGGCGCTGATGTCGGCCAGCATGTGCGGGCTGCCGCAAATCATGGCGCGGTCCACCGCCGGGTCCAGCGGCGGCAGGCCGATGTCCTGGAACAGCTTGCCGTTCTCCACCAGTTGCGTGATACGGCCCTGGTTGCGGAAAGGCTCGCGGGTCACCGTCGGGTAGTAGACCAGCTTGCCGTTGACCATGTCGCCGAAGAACTCGTTGGCGGGCAGTTCGTTCTGGATGTAGTCCGCATAGGCGAGTTCGCTCTTCCAGCGCACGCCGTGCACCAGGACGACTTTCTCGAAGCGGTCGTAGATGTCCGGATCCTTGATGATGCTCATGAACGGCGCGAGCCCGGTGCCCGTGCCGAACAGGTACAGGTGCTTGCCCGGCTTGAGATCGTCAACCACCAGAGTGCCGACCGGCTTGCGGCTGACCAGGATGGTGTCGCCTTCCTTCAAATGCTGCAGCCGGGACGTCAAGGGGCCGTCCGGCACCTTGATGCTGAGGAATTCCAGGTTTTCCTCGTAGTTGGCGCTGGCGATGCTGTACGCGCGCAGCAAGGGCTTGCCGTCCACTTCCAGGCCGATCATGACGAAATGGCCGTTATGGAAGCGCAGCGCCGCATCGCGGGTAGTCTTGAAGGAAAAAAGGGTGTCGTTCCAGTGGTGCACGCTGAGGACGCGCTCGGTATTGAAGGCTGCCATAGGGATCGAAAGGTGTGGCGCGGCAGCGCTCTGTGACCGCGGCCGCCGGACGGCGAAAAAAGGAAGCCGTCCAGATTGGGGTAAGTCCCGATTTTATACGGTTTTGTTGATAAGGCTTCTCAACTGGGCAGGTTTTGGCATATTTGCGCCAACAGATTTGTTGTTAGCAAATAACCGATGCAACGGCGCCCGACATCCGGACGCAACCGTGGCCCATCGCCCGGCCGCTCGGACCCATGACGCGCCTGACATTCAGTTGAATGAACGGTTGATTCTTGCTATCTTCCCGCTTTCGGTGACTGATAATAATTTTCGTTAACAGTCCGCTGGCCGCACGCGGGCGGTCGGCCGACACGGAGCCACACGCAATGAAATTCCTACGCTCTCCTCTTTCGAACGTTTTCGGCGCCTTGTGCCTGGCCGGCGCGGTATACGCGGCGCCTGCGCTGGCGGCCGACGAGGTCACGCTGTATACGACGCGCGAACCCAAGCTGATCCAGCCCCTGCTGGATGCCTATACCAAGGAAAGCGGCGTCAAGGTGAACACCGTGTTCGTCAAGGACGGGCTGCTGGAGCGCGTCAAGGCCGAGGGAGACAAGTCGCCCGCCGATGTGCTGATGACCGTCGACATCGGCAATCTGCTGGATCTGGTGGACGGCGGCGTGACGCAGGCCGCGCCATCCCGCGCGCTCGAATCCGCAGTGCCCGCCAATCTGCGCGGGGCGAATGGCGCGTGGTATGCCCTGTCCCTGCGCGATCGCGTGCTGTACGTCGAAAAGGACCTGCCGCTGTCCAGCTTCCACTACGAAGACCTGGCCGATCCGAAGTGGAAGGGCAAGGTGTGCATCCGATCCGGCCAGCATCCCTACAACACCGGGCTGATCGCAGCCATGATCGCCCACGACGGCGCCGAGGCCACTGAAAAATGGCTGCGCGGCGTCAAGGCCAATCTGGCGCGCAAGGCCGCCGGCGGCGATCGCGACGTGGCGCGCGACATCCTTGGCGGCATCTGCGATATCGGCCTGGCCAACGCGTATTACGTCGGCCACATGAAGAACGCGCAGCCCGGCACCGACGCGCGCAAATGGGGCGATGCCATCAAGGTGGTGCGCCCCACCTTCGCCAAGGCCAAGGACGGCGGCACGCACGTGAATATCAGCGGCGCGGCGGTCGCGCGCCATGCCCCGCACAAGGAAGGCGCGGTCAAGCTGCTCGAATACCTGGTATCGGCGCCCGCGCAGGCCTTGTATGCACAGGCGAATTACGAATACCCCGTCCGCAGCGGCGTCAAGCTGGACCCGGTCGTGGAAAGCTTCGGCCCGCTGAAGGTGGACGGGCTGTCCGTCGCGGAAATCGCCAAGTACCGCAAACAAGCGAGCGAGCTCGTCGATAAGGTGGGCTTTGACAACTGATGGCCTGGTCATGGGGCGCGGCTCTGATCGCGCTGGTCGTCTGCGCCCCGTTGGCGGCGCTGGGTTGGCAGGCGCTGGGGACCGACGCCGGCCACTGGGCGCACCTGGCAGCCTATGTGCTGCCCCAGGCCGCCTCCAATACCGGCCTGCTGCTGTTGGGCGTGGGCGTGCTGGCCGCGCTGCTGGGCACGGGGAGCGCCTGGCTGGTCAGCGCCTATGAATTCCGCGGCCGCCGCATACTGAGCTGGGCCTTGCTGCTGCCGCTGGCGGTGCCGACCTATATCGTCGCCTTCGCCTATCTGGACCTGCTGCACCCCATCGGGCCGGTGCAGGGCGCGATCCGCGCGCTGCTCGGCTATGACAGTCCGCGCCAGTTCCGCTTGCCCGAACTGCGCTCGCTGCCCGGCGCGATTTTCGTGCTGGGCTTCGCGCTCTATCCCTACGTCTACCTGAGCACCCGCGCCATGTTCATGACGCAGGCCGCCAACATGCTGGAAGCCGCCCGCACGCTGGGCGAAGGACGCATCGGCGCGTTCTGGCGCGTGGCGCTGCCCATGGCCCGCCCGGCCATCGCGGTGGGCGTCAGCCTGGCCTTGCTCGAAACATTGAATGACATCGGCGCCTCGGAATTCCTGGGCGTGCAAACCTTGACGGTCTCGGTCTATACCACCTGGGTCACCCGTTCGGATCTGGCCTCGGCGGCGCAGATCGCGCTGACCATGCTGCTGATCGTGGTGGGCCTGATCCTGCTCGAACGCCATGGGCGCCGGCGGCAACGCTACGCGACCGCGCAGCGCATGCGGCCGATGCAGCCCGTGCGCCTGCAAGGCTGGCGCGCCGCGCTGGCCGCCCTGCTGGGCGCCATCCCGGTGACGCTGGGCTTCGCCGCGCCGGCGCTATACCTGCTTTGGGAGGTGCAGAAGCGCCTGCACCTGGTGGGCGGCGTCTCGCGCCAGCTCTGGGCGGCGGCGGGCAATACCCTGGCCATCGCGAGCATCGCCACCGTGGTTACGCTGGGCTGCGGCATGGTGGTGGCATGGGCCGCGCGCGCCACGCGGGAAAGCGCCCGCGGCAGGCTGGCGCAGGCGTATGCGCGGCTCGCCGGACTGGGCTATGCGGTGCCCGGCACTGTGCTCGCCATCGGCCTGCTGACCCCCTTCAGCCTGTTCGACCGCGCACTCTCGGCCACGGTCGGAACGACAGGCCTGGTGCTGATGGGATCGGCGGCGGCGCTGGTTTGCGCCTATAGCATCCGCTTCCTCGCCATCGCGGCCGGCGGCCTGGAGGCCGGGCTGGCGCGCATCCCCGCGTCACTGGAACAGGCAGCGCGCCTGCTCGGCGAAACGCCGGGCGGGACGCTGCGACGCGTACACCTGCCGCTGCTGCGGCCGGCCATGGCCGCGGCTGCGCTACTCGTCTTCGTCGACGCAATGAAAGAGCTGCCCGCCACCCTGCTGCTGCGGCCGATGAATTTCGACACGCTGGCGACCTGGCTGTACGGCGAGGCGGCCCGCGGCACCTACGAAGAAGGCGCCGTGGCGGCGCTGGGCATCGTGGCGGCCGGACTGCTGCCGGTCATCCTGCTGGCGCGCGGCCAGGAAAAACTGCCGCGCGCACCGGCGGGCGCGGCCAGCGCCCGCTATACCGGACATCCCGCATCATGACCGCCACGCTCGAACTCGATCAACTCGGCCTCGCCTATGACACCCCGCGTGGCCCGCGGCGTGTGGTCGATGACCTGAGCCTGACGCTGCCCGGCGGCCACATCGGCTGCCTGCTGGGGGCCTCTGGCTGCGGCAAGACGACGGTGCTGCGCGCCATCGCGGGCTTCGAACCGCCGGTGGCCGGCCGCATTCTTCTCGACGGCGCGGTCCTGTCCAGCGCCACCTCCTCCGTCGCGCCCGAACGCCGGCGCGTAGGCATGATGTTCCAGGACTATGCCCTGTTCCCGCACCTGACGGTACGCCGCAACGTCGGCTTCGGCCTGCGCCGCATGCCGCGCGACGAGTGCAGGCGCCGCGTCGACGAAATGCTGGACCTGGTCGGCCTGGCCCACGCGGCGGACAGCTATCCGCACGAGCTGTCCGGCGGGCAGCAGCAACGGGTCGCGCTGGCGCGCGCCCTGGCGCCCTCGCCCGAGCTGCTGCTGCTGGACGAGCCGTTTTCGAATCTGGACGCGGATGCGCGCGAACGGCTGGCCTTCGAGGTGCGCGACATCCTCAAGCACACCGGCCACACGGCGATGCTGGTCACCCATGACCAGGCCGAGGCCTTCGCCATCGCCGACCGCATCGGCGTCATGGCGGAAGGCCGGATCGCGCAGTGGGATACGCCCTACAACCTGCGCCATCATCCGGCCACGCCAGCAGTGGCCGACTTCATCCGCCGCGAAGCGCTTGCGGAACGGCGCGCCGCTGCGTACGCGCGCGGCGCCAGGCCCCCCGCCGCCGCGGCCTGACATCGCGCGCGGCAGCGCGGTCCCAACGCGAATCCGGCGCGGTCCCCACCGGGTTGCAGCACGATTCCATCGCGATTCCTGCGCGATTCCAGTATCCCACCGGCATCCTCGCGCCGGCACCGCGCCCGGGGTTCAATCGGCCCGCAGCTTGACCTTGCGCGACAGGGCCTCGAAGGTCTGGTATTGGCTGCGGGTCAGCTTTTCCACCTCTTCCGGCGAAGAACCGGAGGGCGCGAAGCCGGCCTGCTCCAGCTTTTGCCTGACGTCGGGCAAGGCCAGCGCCCACTGGAAACCGGCGCTCAGCGTCCTGGTGACTTCAGGCGGCATGCCTGCCGGCCCGTAGACGGCGAACCAGGGATCGACCACCGCGCCCGCATAGCCCAGCTCCTTCAGCGTGGGGACATCGGGCAGTACCGGCGAACGCTTGCTGCCGGTGACGGCCAGGGCCTTGATCTTGCCCGCCTTGATATGCGGCAGCGAGGCAGGCAGGTTGTCGAACAGCATGTCGACATGGCCGCCGAGCATGTCGTTGAGCGCCTGCGAACTGCCCTTGTAGGGGACGTGCTGCAGCCCCGCGCCGGTCAGCTGGTCGAACATGATGCCGGCCAGGTGCATGGACGTGCCGGCGCCCGGCGTGCCGTAACCCAGTCCAGGGTGCTTGCGGGCGTAGTCGATCAGTTGCGCCACGCTGTCCACCGGCAGGCGCGGACCGACATCCAGCACGATGGTGGAGGTGCCCAGCATGCTGATGCCCGTGAATGCCTTGGTAGGGTCGAAAGGCATGGACGGATAGACGAAGGGATTCAAGGCATTGGTCGAGATGGCGCCCAGGCCGATGGTATAGCCGTCCGGCGCCGCCTTGGCGACGGCCTCCATGCCGATGTTGCCGCCGGCGCCAGGGCGGTTTTCAACGACCACGGGGTGGCCGAACCGTTCGGTGAGTTTCTGCCCCACCGTACGGGCCACGATGTCGGTGGTCCCGCCGGGCGTATACGGCACGATGAAGGTGATCTGCCGGGTGGGGAAATCCGCCGCCGACGCCACTGCGCACAAGCCGGCCGCCAGCATCGCGACCGTGGAAAGCCACTTCGCCGATATTCGCATCATTGCCTCCGTGTAAGCGTTTTGACAGCCAACGCATCATATCGGCAAACCGGCGCGCGCGGCCCTGGGCTAACCCTGCCTGGCGGGCGCCAGCGCGGGCAGCGGCGGCGCCGGTATGAATTCCGTGGTGTCCTCCGGCACGCTCTGGCCGAAGCGGTCGCGCGTCCAGTCCTCGCGCGCCTGGGCGATGCGGTCGCGCCGGCTGGACACGAAGTTCCACCACAGGTAGCGCGGACCGTCCAGCGGCTCGCCGCCCAGCAGGGCAATACGCGCGTCACCGAGGGCGCGGAAGCTCACGGGCCGGCCCGGCGCGAATACCACCAGCCGCCCCGCATCGAAACGTTGGCCTTCGATTTCCACTGCGCCCACGGCCACGTAGGCAGCCCTTTCCTCATATTCGGGCGCCAGATCCAGGCGGGCGCCCGGCGCCAGCGTCACGTCGCCGAAAAAAAGCGGAGACAGGGACGGTACCGAGGAAGTCTGCCCGAACAGCGATCCGGCGATGATCTGCGCGCGCACGCCCTCGCCCTCGGCCACGGCCTGCGCATCGCGGCCGTAGTGGGCGAAACCCGGGTCGGTTTCCTCATGGCTGGCGGGCAGCGCGACCCATGCCTGCAAGCCGGCCAGCCCTTGCGGTTGCGCGCGGCTGGCGGCCGATGAACGCTCCGAATGGACGATGCCGCGCCCGGCCGTCATCCAGTTGACCTCCCCGGGCAGGATGGTCTGCACATGGCCCGCGCCGTCGCGGTGCACGATGGCGCCCTCGTACAGGTAGGTCACGGTGGACAGGCCGATGTGCGGGTGCGGCCGCACATCGATCCCGGCGCCCGCCGGCAGGACAGCCGGGCCCATCTCGTCCAGGAAGACGAACGGGCCGACGGTGCGGCGCTCCCGCGACGGCAAGGCGCGCCGCACTTCGAAGTTGCCGATATCGCTGGTGCGGGGCACGACCACCGTTTCAATGGGGGGCGCGTAGCGGGGGGTGAGCTGGGACATGAAGAGGCTCCGCAAGCAAGGGGATCCGACAGGGAAGCAAGCTTCCCTGTCACCGGAGGTCATTCTGCAGTCAGGGCAGGTCGAACACCAGGACTTCGGCGCCTTCACCGTCCGACAGCGCAATGCCGCTTTCGTCCTGGACCGCCACGGCGTCCCCCGCCTGCAAGGCCTGGCCGTTCAGGCTGACACTGCCGCGCGCCACGTGGACCCAGGCGCGCCGCCCGGCGGCCAGCGACACCGTGGCGCTTTCCGACCCGTCGAACAGGCCGACGTACAGGCGCGCGTCCTGGTGGATACGTACCGAGCCGTCGCGTCCGTCGGGCGAGGCCACCAGGCGCAGCCGGCCGCGCTTGTCGGCCTCGTCGAAGCGCTTTTCCTCGTACTCGGGTTCGATGCCGGTCACATCCGGCTCGATCCAGATCTGCAACAGGTGCGTCCCGCGATCCGGCTGCGGATTGAACTCCGAATGCAGCACACCGCGGCCCGCGCTCATGCGCTGCACGTCGCCCGGCCGGATGGTCGAGCCATTGCCCATGCTGTCCTTGTGCGCGACCGCGCCTTCCAGCACATAGGTCACGATCTCCATGTCGCGATGGCCGTGCGTACCGAAGCCGCGGCCGGCGGCGATATGGTCATCGTTGATGACGCGCAGCGGCCCGAACCCCATATAGCGCGGGTCGTGATAGCTGGCGAAGGAAAAGGTATGGTGGCTCTTGAGCCAGCCGTGGTCGGCATAACCGCGTTCTTCGCTGCGTCGCAGGGTAAGCATGGCGTGAACTCCTGTGTGGTGTGTCGATGAACACCATTCTGGGCCCCGGGGCATGGCTTGCGGATGAATCGGTTTGACGACATCATTCAATAAATTTGAATGGCTGCCGCGCGCGGTGCGCTGCCCTCCGTCCGGAAATTTCGTGCCCTCCTCCCCTGCTTCTTCCGCGGCGCCTGTCCCAGGCGCCGATGCCCTGATCACCCCCGACCTGCTGCTATTGGTGGACGCCATCGCCCGCCATGGCAGTTTCGCCAAGGCGGCGCGCGAAATGGGCAAAGTGCCCTCGGCGGTCACCTACGCCATACGTGGCCTGGAAGACAAGCTCGACGTGCTGCTGTTCGACCGTGGCGGCCACCGGGCCGTCCTGACGCCGGCGGGCCAGGCGCTGCTGGCCGACGGCCGCCTGCTGCTGCAGTCGATGGAAGACCTCACGCGCCGCGTGCGGCGCATCGCCACCGGATGGGAACCGGAACTGCGCATCGCCGTCAGCGGCGTCCTGCCGTGGCCGCCGCTCTACGACCTGATCGAGGACTTCCAGCATGTCGGTGGCGCAACCAAGCTGCGCTTCTCCAGCGAAGTCCTGAGCGGCACCTGGGACGCCATGACATCGGGCCGCGCCGACCTCCTGATCGGCGGGGACGCGGCCTTCGCGCCCCCTGGACGCTTCGCCTCGCGGCCCCTGGGCGAGGTCACGCTGGTGTTCTGCGTCGCGCCGCATCACCCCCTGGCCAAGGTGGAAGACCCGCTGGCGCCCTCCGACATCGGCGCGCACTGCGCCGTCGTCGTGGCGGACACCTCGCGCGCCCTGCCGCCGCTTACGCGCAACCTGCTCGATATGCAGCAGCGCGTCGTCATGCCGACCATGCAGGCAAAGATCGACGCACAGGTCCGCGGCGTGGGCTGCGGCTATATTCCCCGGGTGCTGGCCCAGCCCTATCTGGACCAGGGGCTGCTCATGGAAAAAGCCACGCGCGACGGCCAGATGCGCGAGCAGCTCGTCTATGCGTGGCGCGCGCCGGCGCAGGGCGAAGCCCTGAAATGGTGGCTGAAGAAACTGGATTCCGCGCGCCTGCGCGCCAGCCTGACGGACCCCACGCCGGCCGGCTGAGCGGCGCGGACTATTCGTCCTCGATGCCCAGGTCGCGCAGCTTGCGCGTGATCGTATTGCGGCCGATGCCCAGGCGGGACGCCGCTTCGACGCGCCGTCCCCGGCTGGCCTCCAGCGCTGTCTGCAGCAGGATGCGCTCGAACTGCCGCGTCAGCGTGGCCATGATGGCCGGCTCGCCACGGTCCAGGCGATGCTGGGCATCGCGCAGCAAGGACTCCTGCCAGTTCTGCGGCGGGTCCGCGACCACCTGCCGTGAAGAAATCTGCGCTACCGGCTGCTGCTCCATCGCCCGGATCTCGGGCGGCAGGTCGGCGCGTTCGATGGTCTGGCCAGGCGCCATCACCGTAAGCCAATGGCAGAAATTCTCCAGTTGGCGCACATTGCCCGGAAAATCGAAACGCGTCAGCACGGCCAGCGCTTCCGGCGTGAGCCGCTTGGCCGGCACGCCCAGGGCGCGGGCGCTCTGCGTGAGGAAATGCTGGGCCAGCGCCGGGATGTCTTCCACGCGCTCGCGCAGGGGCGGCAAGCGCAGGCGGATCACGTTCAGCCGGTGGAACAGGTCTTCGCGGAACAGGCCCTGCTCCACGCGCCGCTCCAGCGGCTGGTGGGTGGCCGCCACGATGCGCACGTCCACGCGGACAGGTTGCGCACCGCCCACGCGGTAGAAGCTGCCTTCGGCCAGGACCCGCAGCAGCCGGGTCTGCAACTCGATCGGCATGTCGCCGATTTCGTCCAGGAACAGCGTCCCGCCGTTCGCTTCCTCGAAGCGTCCGCGCCGCAGATTGTTGGCGCCGGTAAAGGCGCCGCGTTCGTGGCCGAACAATTCCGCTTCCAGGAGGTCCCGCGGAATCGCCGCCGCATTCAGGGCGACGAAGGGACCGTTGGAACGCGCGCCGTGGCCATGCAAGGCCCGCGCGACCAATTCCTTGCCGGTCCCGGACTCGCCGGTGATCAGCACGGTGACCTTGGACTGCGCCAGGCGGCCGATGGCGCGGAAGATCTCCTGCATCGCGGTGGACGCGGACTGCGTCATCATCCAGCGTTCGGAGTTGGCCTCGGCCTGCGACGACGCCTCGTCGCCGGACTGTCCATCGGCCGACTCCTGGGCCGCGCGCTGGATCAACGCCACCGCATCGTTCACATCGAAGGGCTTGGCCAGATAGTCGAAAGCTCCGCCCTGGAAGGCCGACACCGTACTGTCCAGGTCGGCGAAGGCGGTCATCACGATCACGGGCAGCGCGGGATGGCGTTCCTTGATCTGCCGCAGCAGGTCGAGCCCATTGCCGCCCGGCATGCGGATATCGGACACCAGCGCCGCGGGCACTTCCGTCTCCAGCGCCGCCAGCACGTCTGGCGCCTGGGAGAAGCTGCGGGTGGTCATGCCGCCCCGGGCCAAGGCTTTTTCCAGCACCCAGCGGATGGCCTGGTCATCGTCTACGATCCAAACGGGTTTCATGCGGGTTCCATCGGCAATACCAGGCGGAATTCGGTGTGCCTGGGTCGGGATTCGAATTCGATGATGCCACCGTGTTGCTGCACGAAATCCTGGGCCAGGCTCAACCCCAGCCCCGTGCCGCCAGGACGCGCGGTGACAAGCGGATGGAAAATGCGGTCGCGGATATGTTCAGGCACTCCCGGGCCGTTGTCGATGATCGAAAGCACCGCGGCCAGCCGGTGCTGCCGGTGCGCCAGCATGACGCGACGCGCCACGCGGGTGCGCAATACGATTTGCGCCGGCGGCGTATCGGGGCCGCCCGGCTGCAGCGCCAACTCCTGCGCGGCGTTGCGCGCGACGTTCAGCACCGCCTGCATGAGCCGCGCGGCATCGCCCTGCAGGTCGGGCATGGAAGCGTCATAGTCGCGCACGATGGTCAGGCCATCGCGGAACTCCGCCTGGATCAGCGCGCTGACGCGTTCGCAGACTTCGTGGATATTGACCGGCCGCGCCTGCAACGGCATGCGCTGGGGGCCGATAAGCCGGTCGACCAGCGCCTGCAGCCGGTCGGCCTCTGAAATGATGACTTGCGTGTATTCCGCCAGCGCCGGATCGGGCAACTCCCCTTCCAGCAGTTGGGCGGCGCCACGCAAGCCACCCAGCGGGTTCTTCACTTCGTGCGCAAGGTTGCGCAGCAATTCGCGGTGCGTTTCGATCTCGTCGACCAGGCGGTGGTTACGGTCCGCCAGCACGCGCTGCTCGATCTCGCGCGCTTCGATGAGCACCGGCCAGGGCTGCCCCATCAAGGCGACGGTGGTCACCACCACGCTCACCGATTCGCCTCCGCGCCGCAGGGACGACAACTGGCGCGCGTCGGCGAAATTGCCGGCCTGCGCCTGCTCGATGGAATCCTGCACCGCCTCGCGGTCGTCGAACAGGCCCGCGGCGGACTGGCCGCCCAACTGGCGGCGCGACCGCCCGAACAAGTCCTCTGCCGCTGCATTGGCATGCACGACCAGCCCGTGCTCGTCCACCAGCAGTACGGATGTCGCGAGCAGGTCGAAGGCGTCTACATTCATCGTTGTCACCCGGGGCGGCGGACAGGCGGACCGGCAACCCGGTCCGCCCCCGCGTGTACCCGGGAAATCAGCCGTCAATCACAGGCTGTAGTACATGTCGAACTCGACGGGGTGCGCCGTCATGCGCAGACGCTGTACTTCCTGCTCCTTCAGCACCAGGTAGGCATCCAGCATTTCATTGCTGAACACGCCGCCCCGGGTCAGGAACTCGCGATCCTTGTCCAGCGCTTCCAGGGCCTGCTCCAGCGACGCGCAGACGGTCGGGATCTTGGCGTCCTCTTCCGGCGGCAGGTCGTACAGATTCTTGTCGGCGGGGTCGCCGGGGTGAATCTTGTTCTGCACGCCATCCAGGCCCGCCATCATCAGGGCCGAGAAAGCCAGATAGGGGTTGGCCAGGGGATCGGGGAAGCGCGTCTCGATACGGCGGCCCTTGGGGTTGCCGACATACGGGATGCGGATGGAAGCCGAGCGGTTGCGCGCCGAGTACGCCAGCTTGACCGGCGCTTCGAAGTGCGGGACCAGGCGCTTGTAGGAGTTCGTGCCGGGGTTGGTGATCGCGTTCAGCGCACGGGCGTGCTTGATGATGCCGCCGATGTAGTACAGCGCGAATTCCGACAGGCCGGCGTAGCCTTCACCGGCAAACAGGTTCTGGCCGTCCTTCCAGATCGATTGGTGCACGTGCATGCCGGAACCGTTGTCGCCCACGACGGGCTTGGGCATGAAGGTGGCCGTCTTGCCGTAGGCATGGGCCACGTTGCGCACGACGTACTTCAGGACCTGGTTCCAGTCGGCGCGCTTGACCAGCGTGCTGAACTGGGTGCCGATTTCCAGTTGGCCCGGAGCGGCCACTTCGTGGTGATGCACTTCGACCGGCACGCCCTGCTGTTCCAGGATCAGGCACATTTCGGAGCGCATGTCCTGGAAGGAATCGACGGGGGGCACGGGAAAATAGCCGCCCTTGACCAGCGGACGATGGCCCAGGTTGCCGCCTTCGAACTCGGTCCCGGTGGACCACGGCGCCTCTTCGGACTTGATCTTGACGAAGGTGCCCGACATGTCGGTGTTCCACGTCACGCCGTCGAACACGAAGAATTCGGGCTCCGGGCCGAAATAAGCGGTGTCGCCGATACCGGAGGACTTCAGGTAGGCTTCGGCGCGCTTGGCCAGGGACCGGGGGTCGCGGGAATAGCCGCTCATATCCGAGGGCTCGACCACGTCGCAGGTGAGCGCCAGCGTGGTTTCTTCCATGAACGGATCGATGCGGGCCGTGCCGGCATCCGGAATCAGAAGCATGTCCGAGGCTTCGATGCCCTTCCAGCCAGGGATCGAGGAACCGTCGAAAGCGTGGCCGCTTTCGAACTTGTCTTCGTCGACGACGCGCGCCGGCACCGAAACGTGGTGCTCGCGGCCAGCGGTATCGGTGAACCGGAAGTCGACGAATTTGACCTCCTTCTCAGCAATCTCTTTCACGACTTCTTTTGGGCTTGCCATGTCATCTCCGTTTGATAAAGGGTCGAGTGCTGCAACTCGACTGGCGTAGGACTAGAAGCAACATCCATGCCATGTTTTCCCCTGGGAATCCCGAAGGGTAGATACGAAATCATGCACCGGTATTGTGCATATCCTAGGGCACAAAGGTTCCATTTTGGTGCACAGGCCGGGGCGCCGTGGTGCATCAGGGCAGGAAAATGGCTTGAAGATCGTTCAGGAACGCCCAACCCTGAGGCGTTGCCTTCAGGCGCGTCGGGTCCGGATCCAGCAAGCCGCGGCGGACGGCTGCCTCCAATTGGTGCGCGATGGTCGCCAGCGACAGGCCGGTCCGTTCGGCGAAATGGGTCGCCGGCACGCCGTCCTTGAGCCGCAGCACGTTCAGCATGAACTCGAACGGCAGGTCCTCCGGACCGACCTCGCGCGACTCGGCCACGTGCGAACCGTCGCCTGCCAGCGCCGCCGCCATCCAGCGTTCGGGGTTGCGCGTGCGCGCCTGCCGGACGATGCGGTCGTGGAAGGACAGCTTGCCGTGCGCCCCGGGGCCGATGCCCAGGTAGTCGCCGAACTCCCAGTAGTTCAGGTTATGCCGGCAGCGCGCACCGGCCCGGGCATAGGCCGATACTTCGTAGCGGGCCAGCCCGGCCTGCTCCGCCAGCTCCTGCACCGTGTCCTGCATCGCCGCCGCGGTGTCGTCGTCCGGCACCACGGGCGGGTACTTCGCGAAGACCGTATTGGGCTCCAGCGTCAGGTGGTAGAGCGACAGGTGTTCGGTGCCATGGGAGAGCGCCTCGCGGACGTCCGCCGCACAGGCCTGCACAGACTGGCCCGGCAAGGCGAACATCACGTCAAGGTTGACCCGCGCCACCGCCGCCTGCGCCATCGCGATGGCGCGACGCGCCTGCGCGGCGTCATGGATGCGGCCCAGCGCGCGCAACTGTGCGTCGTCGAAGCTCTGGATGCCCAGGGAAAGGCGGTTGACCCCGCTTGCCGCGTAGTCGCGGAATCGGCCGGCCTCCGCGGTGCCGGGGTTGGCCTCCATGGTGATTTCCGCGTCCGGCCACAGGTTCAGGTAGGCCCGCAGCATCGCCAGCAGCTCATCCAGCCCCGCCGGCGACAGCAGGCTGGGCGTGCCGCCTCCAATGAATACCGTCATCACCTGGCGGCCCCAGATCAGGGGCAGCGCCTGCTCCAGGTCGGCGCGCAAGGCATCCAGGTACGCGCGCTCGGGTATCTCGCCCGCGATGGCGTGGGAATTGAAATCGCAATAGGGACACTTGCGCACGCACCAGGGCACGTGCACGTAGAGCGACAGCGGCGGCAGGCTGGTCAAGCCGGAAGCGCCGCGACGCGCCTGCGACGCAGGAAGAGGCACGTCCGCGTGGCGGATGGGAATGGTGATGGGCATGGTAGACAGCCGCGTCAGCGCGCGGCACGGTCCAGTTTGGCGAGCAGTTCGCGCAGCGCGAGCGCGCGGTGGCTGACGGCGTTCTTTTCGGTGGGCTGCAGCTCGGCGGCGGTCCGGCCCAGCTCGGGCAGCAGGAAGTGCGGATCGTAGCCGAAACCGTGATCGCCGCGCGGCGTGGCGCTGATTTCGCCGTACCAGACGCCCTCGCCCACCAGCGGCCGCGGATCGTCGGCGCTGCGCACCAGCACCAGGACGGCGACATAACAGGCGCGCCGGTCGGCCTGTCCCGCCAGGTTCCGTACCAGCAAGGCATTGTTGGCGGCATCGGATTTTTCCCCGCCGTCCAGGCTCGCGTACCGGGCCGAGTAGACGCCCGGCGCCCCGTCCAGGGCGTCGACGCACAGCCCCGAATCGTCGGCCAGCGCGGGCAGCCCGGTCAGGCGGCTGGCATGGCGAGCTTTCTCCAGGGCGTTTTCCACGAAAGTGACGTGGGGTTCGGGCGCCTCGGGCACGCCCAATTGATGTTGCGGTACCAGTTCGATGCCCAGGGGGGCGAACAAGGCGGCGAATTCCCGCAGTTTGCCGGCATTGCCGGACGCCAGTACAACGCGGTCGAGTCGGGAGGTGACGACGCTCATGATATGTAACGGGCGTGCGAGGCCCCAGGCAAACTGCTAGTGTATCGCCCGCGCCCCGGCCTGAGGTCACACTTTGAAACGCCGGCGCAACATGGACGGCTCACCATAGCCGACCTCCACCCGCTGCCTCCGCTGGCTTCCGTATGCACGCGCCTGTACATCCCGCTTCCGGAATTCCCGCCCACCATGCCGTCGCGCCGGCGGCGGGCCTGCTGGACGATATCCTCCGCGCAGGACAACTGACGCCGCTGTTCCAACCCGTGGTCGACCTGGCGCAAGGCCGCGTCTACGGCTACGAAAGCCTGATCCGAGGACCGCGGGACAGCTTGCTGCATACGCCCGACGCCCTGTTCGGCGAGGCGCGCCGGCGCGGGGTACACCCCGCCGTCGAACACGCGAGCGCGACCAGCGGCCTGCGTACTTTCCAGGACCTGGACGCGCCTGCGGACAGTTGTCTATTCCTGAACATGTCGGCCTCCGCCCTGCTGCATTTCTGGGCGCGCTGGGGACAGGAAACGCCCGCCCGGCTGCTGGAAGCCAGCGCCATCGACGCCGCGCGCATCGTCATCGAACTGACCGAGCATGACCCGGTATGTCCCGACCTGCGCGTGCTGACCGAAGTGTTCCGCGCCCTGCGCGCGCATGGCGTGCGCCTGGCGCTGGACGACTACGGCGTCGGCCACGCCAGCCTGCAACTGTGGTCCGAGGTGCAACCCGACCTGGTCAAGGTGGACCGCTACTTCTTCCATGGCATCGCGCGCGACGAGCGGCGGCAGCAACTGGTGCGCGCGATCCTGTCGGTCGCGCAGTGCCTGGGAACTCCCACCATCGCGGAAGGCATCGAGACCGCCGAAGACCTGGCCGCAGTGCGGGACCTGGGTATCCGCTACGCCCAGGGCTGGTTCCTGGGCCATCCCGCCGCCACCCTGGCCACGCACATCGGCGCGGAGGTGCGGCAGGCCCTGGCGCGCCGTCCCGCCCCGCGCGCCACGTCGCTGCTGCCCGGCGCCACCGCCGCCACGCTGCGCGTGGAGGCGCCTTCGGTGTCGCCCGGCCGGCATACCAACGATGACGTGCACCGCCTGTTCGACGAGCACAAGGCCCTGCACGCCGTGGCGGTGGTGGACGACGGGAACCGGCCGGCGGGCATCATCAACCGGCGCGACTTCACCGAGCGCTACGCCCAACGCTACACGCGCGAATTGTTCGGCCGCGACCCCTGCACCACGTTCATGAATAGCCAGCCGGTGCTGGTGGACGTGCACGCGTCCATCGACCAACTCAGTCACGTGCTGGTCTCGGAAGACCAGCGCTACCTGGTGGACGGCTTCATCATTACCCGCGACGGCCGTTACGACAGCCTGGGCACGGGCGAGGCGCTGGTCCGCTCGGTGACGGAAATGCGCATCGAAGCCGCCCGCTACGCAAACCCCCTGACATCGCTGCCCGGCAACATCCCGATCAGCCAGCACATCGGCAGCCTGCTCGAGGGCGGCGTGGACTTCGTCACCTGCTATTGCGACCTGAACCACTTCAAGCCGTTCAACGATGTGTACGGCTATTGGCGGGGCGACGACATGATCCAGTTGTGCGCATCGGTGATCCGCGCGAACTGCGACCCGCAGCGCGATTTCGTCGGCCATGTGGGCGGCGACGATTTCGTGATCCTGTTCCGCAGCGGCGACTGGCACGCCCGCGCCGAACGCATCATCGAACAGTTCAACGAGGGCGCCATCGCACTCTACGACGAAGGCGGCCGGGCGCGCGGCGGCATCGCGGCGGAAGACCGCTACGGCATCATGCGGTCATTCCCCTTCGTCACCCTGAGCATTGGCGCCCTGCAGGTGACGCCGCGATCAGGCATGCGCATCCGCGCCGAGGACATTGCCTCTGCGGCCGCGCGGGTCAAGCATCAGGTCAAGCACGGAAACGTGCCGCTCGTCGTCGAACCCTACCTCATGGCCGACGGCGCCTGAGCCGGGCCGGCTGGCAACGGGCAGGTCGGGGGCGCCGGCGTGCCCGGCGTCCACGCCGCCCAGGCGAAACACCGCGACGGCCTCGCGCAGGCGCTGCGCCCGTCCTTCCAAGGCGGCGACGGCGGCCGCGGTTTCCTCGGCCAGCGCCGCGTTCTCCTGGGTGTTGCCGTCCAGTCCCGACATGGCTTCGTGCATGGTGCCGATCCCCAACGCCTGCTCGGCGGCCGCCTCCGATATTCCGTGCACCAGTGCCGTGACGCAGGCGACCGCCTGGCGTACGTCATCGATGGTGCGGCCGGCCTCGCCCACTTCCCGCACGCCGGCCTGCACATGGCTGGCCGAATCCGCGATCAGCGTCTTGATCTCCCGTGCGGCATTGGCGCTGCGTTGGGCAAGGGTGCGCACCTCGCCGGCGACGACGGCGAAGCCGCGGCCCGCCTCGCCGGCACGGGCGGCTTCGACGGCGGCGTTCAGCGCCAGCATATTGGTCTGGAAGGCGATGCCGTCCACCACGCCGACAATGTCGCCGATGTGCCGGGCGCTGTCGGCGATGTCGCGCATGCGGGCGACCACGCGGTCGACCGCCTGGGCTCCCTGGCCGGCCAGCGTCTCGGCGCGCTGCGCCTGCGCGCTGGCCTGTTGCGCATTATCGGAGGTCAGGTGCACGGTCTGCGCCAGGGTCGACATGCCGGCCGCGGTCTCCTGCAGCATGCCGGCCTGTTCGGCGGTGCGCTCGGAAAGCTGTATGCCGCCCGCGGCCAGCGCGCGCATATCGGCGTGGATGTCGTCCACGGCGGTGCGCACCGTGCCGACCGCGGTCGCCAAACCGGCGCGCATGCGTGCCATGGCGGTGAAAAGCACGCCGATTTCGTTGTCGCCGGTGCGTCCTACCGCGCCGGTCAGGTCGCCGTCGGCGATATCGTCCAGGTGGTGGCCGGCCTCGACCAGGGGCCGCAGCAGCGCACGCTGCAGCACCAGGCGTATGCCGATGGCCAGCAGCAGCACGAATACCGCCAGGGCCACGGCACTGCGCACCGCGATGTCCTGCATGCGCGCGACTTCCCGTATGGCGGCCGCGCCCTGCTCCCGCATATAGCGCTGGAATTCACCTTCCGCCTTGACATAGGCCGCGGCCGCGGCGGGCAGCACCTGGTCGCCGAGCCGGTTCACCTCCACGCCGTTCCAGCCCTGGATCGCCTCGCGCATCGGCACCAGGCAGCCGTCCACCAGCGCGGCGTAGGCGCGCATCACGGCGTCATAGCGCGGCTTGCCGGCCTGGTTGGCGTAGGGCACGGCCTGCAGGCGGCTCACGCCCGCGCGCGCATCGGCCAGGAAGCGGTCGACGACGCGCAGCGCTTCGTCGCGATCCGGGATACGCCCGCCTTCCATATAGGTTTTCGCATCGACCAGGGCCGCGCGGGCCTGGAACACCGCCCCGCTGACATTGCCCATATCGCTGGCGCGCTCGATGTTATCGCGCCCCAGTTCTTCCACCCAGGCGCGGTTCTCGCGCAGCAGCGCGATGGCTGCCGCACCGGCGGCGCAAAACAGCACCACGAACAGCGCCAACACGATGGATAGCGCCTGCTTCACACTGAACTTGTTGTGCATCACATCCCACTTTCCCCTCGCGGGGCAAACATCCGGGGATGGATTATGTTGCGGCAAGTTGGCAGTTTCTTGACACTGGCGCAAGTCGTTGTGCGCGCCCGGGTGGCGCGGGTCCTCGTCCCGCGCCGCGCGGGCTCAACCCTGTCCCAGCGCCGCCCGTTGCGCCTGCACCAGGCGGCCGATGCCGCTTTCCGCCAAGGCCAGCATCGCGTCGAGTTCCGCGCGGCTGAAGGCGACCCCTTCGGCCGTGCCTTGCACTTCCACGAAGGCGCCCGCGCCGGTCATGACCACATTCACATCGGCATCGCAGCCGGAATCTTCTTCGTAATCCAGGTCCAGCACCGGCCGCCCGCCCACCATGCCGACCGACACGGCCGCCACATGGTCGCGCAAGGGATTGGCAGCGAGGTCGCCGCGCTTCATCAGCACGCCGATCGCGTCCGCCGTGGCGAGCCATGCGCCCGTGATGCTGGCGCAGCGCGTGCCGCCATCGGCCTGCAGCACGTCGCAATCGATCTGCAGCGTGCGCTCGCCCAGCAGGCCCATGTCCACGACGGCGCGCAGGCTGCGGCCGATCAGGCGCTGGATCTCTTGCGTGCGCCCGGACTGCTTGCCGCGCGCGGCCTCCCGGTCGCCGCGCGTATGCGTGGCGCGCGGCAACATGCCGTACTCCGCCGTCACCCAGCCCTGGCCCTGCCCCTTGAGGAAGCCAGGCACCTTGTCGAGCACGCTGGCGGTGCACAGGACATGGGTATTGCCGGCCTTGATCAGCACCGAGCCCTCGGCGTAGCGCGTAAAGCCGCGCGCCAGGTCGAGCGGGCGCAGTTCGTCAGGGGCGCGCCCGGAAGGCCGGACCATCGTGGTAGGGGTCGTCACGCGTTTCTCCATGGATACAGTCGGTGGGGTCGGCGGATTGTACGTGGCCCTCGCGCTTCAGGTTATTCTGCCGGCAAGGGTACGCTTCGCGCCCGTTCACTATCAGGATCTACCGAACATGATACGCAGCATGACGGCCTTCGGCAGCGCCCGCGCCGACCTCGATGCAGGTTCGCTGGCGCTGGAATTTCGCAGCGTCAATAGCCGTTTTCTCGATCTCTATTTCCGGTTGCCCGACGACCTGCGGCACCTGGAAGCCCCCCTGCGGGAACTGCTCACGAGCCAGCTCGCCCGTGGCAAGGTGGAGGTCCGCGTCAGCTACACGCGCAACGTCGCCGCCGATGTCGACCGCCTCGATCCGCAATGGCTGAAGACGCTGGCCGAACAATTGCAGGCGGCCCGCGAGATATTGCCGGAGATCGAGCCGCCGCGCCTGGTCGAACTGTTCAACTGGCCCGGCCAGCGCAACAACGACGCGCTGGACCCACAAGCCTGGGGCGCGGCCGGCATGCAGGCCGCACGCGAAGCCCTGCAGCAGCTGCAGGATGCGCGCGCCCGCGAGGGCGAACGCCTGGCCGCCATGATGCGCGAATGCGCGGCCGGTATCCAGAAGATCGTGGAGGAAGTGGAGCGCCACCTGCCCCAGTTGCTGGCCGACCATCGTGAAAAGCTGGCGGCCAAGCTGCGCGAAAGCGTCGAGACCGCCTTTCCCGGCGGCTTCACCCACATCAGCGGCGCCGAGCTGACCGAACGCCTGTCGCAGGAAGCCAACCTGTTCGCGCTGCGCATCGACGTTGCCGAGGAGCTATCGCGCCTGCGCTCGCACCTGGCCGAACTGGTGCACATCCTGACCGAAGGCGATGACAAACCCAAGGGCGGCAAGCGCAGCGGGGGCGGCAGCGGCAGCGCCGGCAAGCGCCTGGATTTCCTTTTCCAGGAAATGAACCGCGAAGCCAACACCCTGGGTTCCAAGGCCGGCAGCGTCGACGTCACCCGCGCCGCCATGGACCTGAAGCTGCTGATCGAGCAGATGCGGGAGCAGGCGCAGAATATCGAGTAGAAATATTAAAAACCACTGCAGATCTGGCGCGCGAGCGCGCAAGGGCGTTCCCTATCCGTCGTGCCACGGTGCTGCGAATGAAGGCGACGGTAGACCTCTGTCGCAAACGGCTGGCGCCCGCCTGACCCCGCCGCAGCCCTTACAGCACCCGCCCGAACCAGCGCAGCGACAGCAGCGCCGCGCAGGCGGCCAGCAGCGTACCCAGCGCGGTGAACAAGGCGGTCACTTCCACCGGTTGCCGCTTGCCCAGGGCCAGCCTGGCGCTGAGCGTGCGGTATACCGATTTCAACTCGGCCGCGTCCTGGGCGCGGAAGTATTCCGCGCCGGTCATGTCGGCCACCTTCTTCAGCGCCGCTTCATCCAGCTTGACGCGGGCCGCCATGCCTTCCAGGCGCAGCACCGTCCCTTCCGGCGTACCGACGCCGACCGTATAAACGCGCACGCCATGCTCGGCGGCGATGGTGGCGGCCTGGACCGCGTCCGGACCGGCATTGCTTTCGCCGTCCGACAACAGCACGATGGCGCCGGCCGCATAGGATCCCGGGGCCACGGGTCCCCCTTCCGCCTGCGGGCCTGCGGCGCGTTCCGCCGGGCGGGAAACGGCATCGGGCGGCCTGCCGGGCGCGCGCGCCGGCTCCGGCGCCTTCGCATTGCCGGTATTCATGAAGCGCTCGGCATCGATGCCGGCCTGCGGCAGCAGGGTCGTGAGCGCGATGATCAGGCCGCTGCCCAGCGCGGTGCCCCGCTGCGCCTGGAGGCGGTCGATGGCCGCCACCACATCCGCCTTGTTGCGCGTCGGCGGCTGCGCCACCGCGGCGGTGCCCGCCACCGCGATCAGCCCTACCCTGACGCCGACGGGCTGCTCGTCCAGGAACACCTTGGCGGCCTGCTGCGCGGCATGCATGCGGGTCGGCTTGATGTCCTCCGCTTTCATGCTGCCGGAGGTATCCACGGCCAGCAGAACGGTTTCGACACGCGATGGCAGCACCATCATCGCCTGCGGACGCGCGATGGCCAGGGTCAACGCCGTCAGGGCCACGAACATCAGCACCGCCGGTACATGGCGACGCCAACCGCTGCCGCCGCGTGCAACGGCCCCGACCGTCATCAAGGCGGGATAGCTCACGGCCACGCGGCGCCGGCGCCGCTCATGCCATAGGTACGCAATGGCCAGGACAGGGGGCAGCACGAGCAGCCAGAGCATTCTGGGCCACAGGAACTCCAGGGCGGCGAGCTGGCTCATATGGGTCTCCTTCCCACCTGGCCTTGTTCCCGGCCTTGCTGCTGTCGTTCCCCTTGCTGCTGTCGTTCCCCTTGCTGCTGTTGTCCCCATTGTTGCTGGCCCTGTTCCCCGCCTTGCCGCTGCGCCTGCCCCGCGTCGTCGAGCGCGGGATCCGCGGGCATGCCGCCCTTGCCCGGCGCGCGCCGCCGGCGGGCGAATTCCAGCAGGGCCAGATCCAGGCGTGCGTCGGTCGCCAGCGTCAGGCAGGTCACGCCGGCGTGCGCGAACGCCTGCTGCAGGCCGGTCTCGCGGGCCTGCGCCGCTTCCGCGAAGCGCTTGCGGAAGCTTGCATCGTGCGTATCGACGAACAACTGTTCCCCCGTTTCCGCATCCTGCAGGACGACCAGGCCCAGATCCGGCAAGGCGGTCTCCAGGGGATCGCGCAGGCGCACCGCCACGACATCATGCCGCCGGGCCAGCTTGCCCAGCGGCGCCTCCCAACCCGGCGCGCTGATGAAGTCGGACACCACGAACAGCGCGGATCGCCGTCCCACGGCCATCCTGGCGTGCTCGAGCAAATCGCTCAGCCGCGTTTCGCCGCGCACCGCGGGCGGCGCCGCCAGCATGCGATCGAGCAGATGCAGCAGGTGGCGCCGTCCCGCCCGGGCCGGCACGACGAGGGGACGCGTGTCGTCGGCGCCCACATACACCACGGCCCCCACCCTGTTTCCGTAGCGGGTCAGCAGGCGCGCCATGACTGCGGTGAACTCGTCCAGCAGCGCCCGCTTGCGCACACCCTGCGAACCGAAGTCCACCGAGCCGCTCATATCCAGCAGGAACCAGGCGGAAACCTCGCGGTCTTCCTGGAACTCGCGCACGTAAGGCGTTTGCAGGCGCGCCGTCACATTCCAGTCCATATAGCGCACGTCGTCGCCGGGCCGGTATTCGCGCAGGTCGGCAAGATCCAGCCCGAAGCCGCGGAACAGCGTGCGATAGTCGCCCTGGAGCAATCCATCGAGGCGGCGGATCACCGTCCACTCGAGCCGCCGCACGAGGGCCTCCGCGCGGCTCGCCGATATGTCGGGCGCCAGCCCGCCCGCCCCCGCGGGCCGTGCGTCGCCGGGAGGCGCGCGCCGCCGCTTAAACCGCAGCAACCCGAACATGGGATTCCAGCGGACGCTCGGGCGCCGGCAACGCGCGCAACACGCGCGCGACGATTTCGTCGGCGCTGATCCCTTCGGACAAGGCCTCGTAGGAAAGCACGATACGGTGCCGCAACACGTCGGGCACCAGGTCGACCACGTCTTCCGGCAGCACGTAGTGGCGGCCACGCAGGAAGGCCAGCGCGCGACCGCCCTCGATCAGGCCGATGGTGGCGCGCGGACTGGCGCCGAAGGTGATGTAGCGCTGCAGTTCAGGCAGACCGCAGTTGCCCGGCGCCCTCGTGGCGCCCACCACACGGACCGCATAGTGGACCAGGCCCGGATCCACATACACCCGGCGGCATTCATCCTGGAGCAAGGCGAGTTGTTCCGTCATGGCGACCCTGTTGACGTCGATACGCGGCCCGGTCACGCGGTTGACGATGACCACCTCTTCTTCATCCGTGGGATAGCCCACCAGCACCTTCATCAGGAAGCGGTCGATCTGCGCTTCCGGCAAGGGATAGGTGCCTTCGGTCTCTATCGGATTCTGCGTCGCCATTACCAGGAAAGGCACCGGTACCGGATGGGTCTCGCCGGCGATGGTTACCTGTCTTTCCTGCATCACTTCCAGCAGCGCGCTCTGCACCTTGGCCGGCGCGCGATTGATTTCGTCGGCCAGCAGCAGGTTCGCGAAGATGGGGCCGAGCACCGTGGAAAATTCCCCCGTGCGCTGGTTGTACATGCGCGTGCCCACCAGGTCGGCGGGCAGCAGGTCTGGCGTGAACTGGATGCGCTTGAACGACCCGCCCATGGTCTTGGCCAGGGTGTTGACGGTGAGCGTCTTGGCCAGGCCCGGCACGCCTTCGACCAGCAGGTGGCCCCGCGCGAGGACGGCAACCAATACCCGTTCCAGGAAATGGTCCTGTCCCACCACCACGCGTTTCACCTCGTACAGCAGACGCTCCATCAGGTTGGCGCTGTCCACGGCGCTCAGGGCTTGGTCGTTCATACGCCTGCACCTCTCTAGAAAGGAGAAAAGCCCACGGCCGTGCCGGCGCTTTCGATGGTGGTCGCGAAGCCGATGCCGACGAAGGTGCCGGTTTTCGCGGGGTTCAGGATGGCGGTGACGATGCCCACCACCTCGCCGTCCATATTGACCAGGGGACCGCCGGAATTGCCGGGATTGGCGGCGGCGTCGAACTGGATCAGGTGATCGAGGTCCTGCTTGCTCTCCGCCGAAACGAATTCGCGGTTGAGCCCGGACACCACGCCGGCGGACACCGACGGGCCGATACCGAAGGGAAAGCCGACCGCGACCACTTCGTCGCCCGGCGCCAGGTCCCGGCTGGACCCCAGCGTGGCAGGCGGCAGGTCGTCAGGCAGCGACTTGGCGCGGATGACCGCCAGGTCTTTTTCCGGCTGGACGCTGAGCACCGAGGCTTCCGACTCGCTGCCGTCGTGGAAGGTCACCGTCAGCCGCGCGGCGCCGGCGATGACGTGGTAGTTCGTAAGGATGAGACCGCCTTCGGTCACCACCACGCCGGATCCGATATTGACCGGTCCTCGCCTGGCCTCGCCCTGGCCCTTGCCGTCCGGCGCGTGCTCCTGGGACGGTGGCGGAACCTGGGCCTGCGGAGGCGCTGAACGTGGCACGTCCGGGCCTTGCGCCTGCGGCGGTGTGGGGTTGGGCGGCCGGGCCGGCGCCTGTGGCGGTACCGGCGCGGACTCGCGCCCCTGCCCCTGCGGTGGCGCAGGCTCGGCACGCGGCTCCTGCGGCGGTCCCCGGTACGGTCCTTGGGGTGGATCCTGCGGCGGCCCCTGTCCGCCATCCTGCGGCGCGGCGGGCTTGGCTTCCTCCTGCACGGCAGGATAGCCATGGATTTCGACGACCGATTGCTGGACCGCTTCGGCCGCTCGCGCGGTGCGCGATGGCAGCCGCTTGGTCTGCAACGTGTGCAGGACGGCGGCGTCGATGTCGGCCTGCGTGAGCAGCCGCCAGCGCGGTTGCATGTACCAGGCAAAGGAAAGGCCCGCCGCGACCACCAGCGCCGCCGCCCCCGCCGTCCATCCGTAGATCGCACGCCGTTTCATCGCAGCCACCGAAGTCCCGTGCCGCCGTCGGAGTAAAGTACCATCGACGCATCAACGCGCCAAGGAGAACTGTATGCGGTTTCTCTGGCCCGAAATGCTTTGGCTGCTTTTGGCGCTGCCCATCCTTGTGGCGGCCTATGTGTACGTGCTCGCCCGGCGCAAGAAGGCCGCGCTGCTCTACCCCAGCGTTGCGCTGGCGCGGGCGGCGCTCGGCCCCCGCCAGCGCCTGCGGCGCCATATCCCGCCGCTACTCTTCCTGCTCGCCCTGGCCGCCGCCTTGTTGGCCTGCGCGCGCCCCACCGCGACCGTCACGCTGCCAGCGGATACGCTGACCCTGGTGCTCGCCATGGATGTCTCGCGCAGCATGGAAGCGGGCGATGTCGCGCCCACGCGCATCGTTGCCGCACAGCAGGCGGCAAGGAACTTCATCGCCGAACTGCCGCCCAGCGTGCGGCTGGGCATCGTTTCCTTTGCCGCGGCGGCGACCGTCGTGCAGCCGCCCACCGACAACCGGCAGGACATGCTCGACGCCATCGACCGGTTCGAACTGCAACGCGGCACGGCCACCGGCAGTGGATTGATCGTCGCGCTGGCCACGCTCTTTCCGAACGACGGCATCGATGTCGAAGCGGTGCTGCTGAACACGCCGTCGCTGCGCTTCGATCGGCAGGCCGCGCCGCTGGGCCGGAACGGCGCTGCCGAAGCGGCCCGCAAACGGGAACAGGAGCGACCGCCCGTGGAGCCGGGATCCTATCCGAACGGCGCCATCATTCTGCTTAGCGATGGCCGCCGCACCACCGGCCCGGACCCCGTCGAAGTGGCACGCATGGCCGCCAAGCGTGGCGTGCGCATCTATGCCGTGGGCTTCGGTACGCGCCAGGGCGGCTATATCGGCGAAGAAGGCATGTCGTATTTCATGCAATTGGACGAACCGACATTGCGGGCAGTGGCCAAGATGACGGGCGGCGAGTACTTCCAGGCCGGGTCCGCCGCCGACCTGAGCCAGGTTTACCGCAATCTCAGCACCCGCCTGTCGCTCGAACGCAAGGACACCGAGATCTCGGCGCTGCTGACCGCGGCGGCCGCCCTGTTGCTGGCCATGGCCTGCACGCTGTCGTACCTGTGGTTCCGCCGATGATGGTGTCAGGAAACCAGTACGAGCAGGCGCTGCGGCTGCAGGGGATGGGGCATCACATGGGCGTCGATGCCGTAGGCCAGATTCAGGTTGGCGGGTGTAAGGACTTCTGGCGGCGTACCGACGGCAACCGTACCGCCCGCGCTCAGCAGCAACAGCCGATCGCACCATCGCGCAGCGAGGTTGATGTCGTGCAGGATGACAAGCACCCCGGTGGTGCCCAGGTGCGCGATCCGCGCGGCGATGCGCAGCAGATCGGCCTGGTGCCGGGGGTCCAGGCTGGCCGTGGGCTCGTCCAGCAACAGATAGCGTGATGACGCGCCGTCGTCACGCGCGGCATTGCACTGAACCAGCACCCGGGCGAACTGCACGCGCTGCTGCTCGCCGCCGGACAGTTCGGGGTAGCGTCGCGCAACGAGGTGACGGACATCGGCCAGGTCCAGCGCCTCGGTCACCAGCGCATCGACGTGCGCCGGCGACAATGCCGGAAAGGGATAGGCGCCCATCGCCGCCACATCCCGCACATCCAGGTCGAACGCCAGGCCGGGCTTTTGCGGCAACACCGCGCGGCAGCGCGCCTGCGCACGGTGCGACAGGTGGCGCAGTTCGGTGCCGTCCAACACCACCTTGCCCGCGTCGGCGCGGTGCTCGCCCGCCAAGGCCCCCAGCAGCGTGGACTTGCCGGCGCCATTGGCGCCCAGCAGGCCCACGACTTCACCGGGCTGCACCGCCAGGGATACGTCGTCCAGGATGCGGACGCCGCCACGTGTCACCGAAATGTTTTCCGCGGCCAGTGTCATGCCTGCTTCCCGCCCCGCGCCAGCAGCCACAGGAAGAAAGGCCCACCCACCAGGCTCGTCACGAGGCCGATCGGCAGCTCGGCGGGCACGACGGCCACGCGCGACAGCCAGTCCGCCAGCGTCAGCGCCAGTGCGCCGGCCAGCACGCAGGCCGGCAGCAGCCACCGGTGATTCGCGCCCAGCGTCATGCGGACCAGATGCGGCACCACCAGCCCGACGAAGCCGATGCCGCCGGTGGCGGCAACCAGCGGCCCGACGATGAGGGCGCAGGCCAGGACCAGCTGCGCGCGCACACGCCGCAGCGCGTACCCGAGGTGTTGCGCTTCGCGCTCGCCCAGCAACAGCGCATTCATCACCCGCCACTGGCGCATCAGCCACAGGGACATCAGCAAGGTCCACGGCCCCAGGAAAGCCAGCAAGCGCCAGTTGGCGCCGGCCAGGCTGCCCATGGTCCAGAACGTGATATCGCGCAGTTGGGCGTCATTGGCCACGAAGGTAATCAGGCCGATCATGCTGCCGGCGACCGCATTGATCGCGATGCCCGCCAGAAGCAGACCGGCCACGCCGGGCACGCGCCGTCCCAGCGCATAGGCGCACAGGGTCGCCGCCAGGCTGCCCGCGAAAGCCGCGGGCGCCACGAGCTGGAACCCGCCGGACGTCAGCACGATGGCGGCCACCGCGCCCAGCGCGCCGCCGGCGGAAATGCCGATCAGGCCCGGCTCCGCCAGGGGATTGCGAAACAGCGCCTGCATCGCGGCGCCGCTGACCGCCAGCGCCGCGCCCGCGACGAAGGCGAAAACCACGCGTGGCATCCGGATATCGAGCAGCACGTTGCGCCATAGCTCGGTGCGCGGCGTGGCCGCGTGCCACAGAAGGTCCGGCAGCTCGCTCAGGGGAATGGATACGGCGCCGCTGGCGCTGGCCGCCAGACCGACCAGGGCCAGCGCCAGCGCGAGGCCGCTCAGGACCCAGCGGGGATCGGGGCCGGTCGCGGCATTGCGCTTCGGCACGCCCCTAATGCCCCATGGCACGCGCGGCCTCCTGTTTGAGCTGGGTCAAGGCCAACGGCAGGCGCGGTCCCAGCCCCAGAATAAGCAGGTCGTCCATGACGATCACGCGCCGGTGCGCCCCGGCGGGTGTGGCGGCCAGGCCCGGCAGGCGCAGCAGTGCATCGATACCACCGCTGGCTTGCAGCGAGGTCGCGGTCACGACGATCAGTTCGGGCGCCAGCGCCGCCACGGCTTCCGCCGATACCGGCTTGTATCCCTGCTGGGCCTGCAGCACGTTGACCAGCCCGGCCTGCGTCATGATCTCATTGGCGGCGGTACCCTGGCCGGCGGCTTGCGGCGTGCCGCTGCGGTTGATCAAGAGGATGGCGCGTGCGCGCGTGGCGGGCACCGCACGCGCGCGTTCCATCTGGCGCGCCACGTCGGCCACCATGCGTTCGCCCGCCGCCTGCACGCCGAGCGCCTCCGCCACCGCGCGGATGCGCGCCTGCAGCGATTCGATGGACGGCGCATCCGGGACCGTGACCACGCGCACGCCGACATCGGCAAGCCGCTTCAGCGCGTGGGGCGGCCCGGCCTGCTCCGACGCCAGGACCAGGTCGGGTTGCAACGCCAGCACGCCTTCGACCGGAACGGCGCGGTAGTAGCCGACGCGCGGCAGGCGCGTCGCGGCTTCCGGATAAAGGCTCGACAAGTCGTCCCCCACCAGGCGTGCCCCCTGCCCCAGGCCATAGACGATTTCCGTGACGCTGCCGCCCAGGGTGACCACCCTGGATGGCGGCGCGGCGCAGGCCCACGAGGCGATCATCCAACCCAGCACCACCACCAGCAGTTTCTTCATTGCAGTCCCTTCAGACGGCCAGCGGCACGCGGCAGAATCCGGACATCAGGGCGCGCCACTCGGGCAATTCGGGCCGGCCCGGCTTGCGCTCGCCGAAGAACTGCACGATCAGTTCGCCGGCGCTGGAATACAGCTCCAGCGAGGTGACCCAGCCGTCGGAGGTCGGCTTGTTCACCACCCAAGCGGAATCGATGGCGGTGGTGTCCAGGTGCAGGTTGAATTTCGGGTCCAGCACGTTGTACCAAGGGCCGGTACGGCGCAGGTTGCCGACCGGGCCGGTGTGGATCTGGATCATGCCGCGATTGCCCACGAAGCACATGATGGAAAGGCCTGACCCGGCGGCCGATGCAAGCATGCGCTCGGCGGTGTCGGCCGGAACCCGCTGGGCCAGGTCGTCGCCCGCGGCCTGCAGCGCCGCCAGGCGGGTCACCTTGAACTTGCGCAGCAGCGGGAAGAACTCGTGGGTATCGCGCATGCCCAGCCACGCCTCGCGCCAGGCATGGTCATCGCCAACATGATCGGCATCGGTAGAGGCGGCGTAGGGTTGCGGCGTGGGCCATTCGGGGGTACCCGCAAAGCGGGCGACCAGCGCGTCGTAGGCCGCCACGTCGGTGGCATCGGTTCGATAGATCTTGTGCACGGCCACCCCTGCGCCGTCGAAGAATTGCAGGCTGTGGCGGCCGTCCTGCGCGACCGCCCAGGCCGACCGCCAGCACGAGAAAAACACGCGCAGGTCGATGTCCGGTCCCAGCACCAGGCCGACGGGGCCCTGGGCCTGGATGTCTTCATATCGGCCGTGCCGTTCGTGGACGCAATGGTCGTTGCGCGTGAGCGCCATCACTTCGCCCAGCGTCCCCAGCTCTCGGAAGATGGCCTGCGGTTCGCCGGTCAGCGCCACCGCCGGCACCCCGGTGCATCCCGCGGCCACCCATTCGGCCTCGGACACGTCCAGCAGGCGCGCCAGGTCGCGCGCCCGCAGCCTGGGGTTGTCGTCGGCCAAGGCCTTGCTGCGCGCGCGCAGATCCGTGGCGAGGGTCTCGAAATCCTTGTCGGTCATGCCGTTCCTCGATCCATATACAGGGTCAATATTGGTAAGTCAGTGAGAGCCGCACGCTGCGTCCCGGTTCGGTGTACCAGTCTACCGGGCGCGGGATGGGCGTGGCGCCGGCTGTCGGCACATCGATGGCCTGCCAGTACTTCTTGTCGAACAGGTTGAACACGCCGGCCTGCACCCGCAGGCCCTTGACCGCGGCCGGCCGCCAATAGCCCATCAGATCCACGACGCCATAGCCCGGCGCCCGGAAGTCGGGATTGGGCGCGTCGCGCGTGGCTTGCGGATATTCGACCTTGTTGCGGCGCATGGCCGTGGTCAGCATGGCATCCACGCCCCATGCCTGGCGGCCGTAGCCCAGGCCGACGATGGCCTTGAGCGGCGCCACGGAATTCAGGTACTGGCCCGTGCCCTCGTCCTTGCCCACCGCCCAGGCCAGGGAACCCCAGGTCCGCCAACCCGGCATGAAGCGCCAGTGGGCGCTGGCCTCGGCGCCGTAGATGCGCACGCGCGACCGGTTCACTGCGCCGGTGATCCCCAGGGGATACTGGCCGGCCCAGCCCGGCTGCCACTGCGGCGACGCGGGATTCAGCGGAACGTCGCTGTCGATGAAGTTCTGGTAGCGGTTGTCGAAAATGGCCAATGCGCCGCCCAGCGCTTCGGAGCCCATCTTCGCGCCCAACTCCCAGCCCTTGCTGGTTTCCGGCTTCAGGTAGGGGTTGCCCACGCGCAGGTAAGAGCCGGGCGCGCCGTAATTGGTATAGAGCTGCGTCGGACTGGGCGCCTTGAAACCATAGGCGTACTGGGCATACAGGCTGAGCGTCTCGCGCGCATGCCAGGTGCCCAGCAGCTTGGGCGAAAAACGGCTGCCGCTGGAAGACGGCGGCAAGGGGCCGGCGTTCGGGTTGCTGGCGTAGCCGTTGCCGTCGCGCGGCCTTTGTTCATAGCGGTCGTAGCGCAGGGCCGGCATCAGCGTGTAGCGCCCGTCGGCGAAACTGAATTCGTCCTGCGCCCACAAGGCCCATTGTTCGCCCCGGGACGGCGGCGAATCGGCCTGGTTGGTGTGCAGCAGATCGCAACTGCGCGGGCCGAACGGCGCCGGCAGGCCCGGCCGGATGGCCGGGCAGTTGTCGTAGCCGCTGGAATACTGCTCGGTCCTGTTGCCATACCATTCGCCGCCCAGCGCCCAGCGCTGGGCGACCGGGCCGTCGAAGCGCCTGGCCAGCTCGGCGCTGGTCCCGAACAGTGTCTGCTGGATCACGTTGTCGCGGCCGAAGGCGCCGCTTGGAAAGCCATAGCGGAACGGGTCGCGCGGGATGATGCGCGCCCGCGCATCGGGACTGCGCATGCCGTCCTGGGCTTCGTCCAGCTTGACGCGCTGCCAATACACGACGGCGGTGGCTTCATCGACGATCGCGCCGCTGCCGGGAGCCCGGTAGGCGTAATCCAGCGAGATACGCTGGCGCTCGGATTTCTTGGTGGTGGTGTTCTCGCCGTACAGGTAATTCGTTCCCGGCCCTTGCTGCCACATATTGTCGATGTCGGCGTCGCGCTTGAAATACTCGCCCGTCAGGCCGAAGCGATGGCCGCCCTGTACGCGCTGCTGCAACTTCAGCAGGAAACTGTGCTGGTCATAGTGTTCCGGACTGGGTTCGTTGCGCGCCGGGCCGTAGCCGCCCACATCGCCGCGGTTGTCCAGGTCGTGGCCGCTGCGCACCCCTGCCTGAACCAGCCAGTATGTGTTGTCTCGTATGCGTCCCGCCAGGGCGGCGTTGGCGCCACGGCTGGTATCGGCGGAATCGTAGTCCGACTTGACCAGCGCGCCGAAGCGCTTGTCGCCGTCGAGCAGGTCGCCCGGTTCGAGCGTATGCAGGTCGGCCATGCCGCCGAGCACGCCCGACCCGCCCCGCGTCGCGTCCGCGCCCCGCAGGATGTCCACGCGCGACAGGCTATTGAAGTCCACCGCTTCCAGTCCGCCCTTCACGCCCCGCGCGCCGTCGTCCAGCCAGGGCAGCCGGATGCCGTCCACGCGGGTCAGCACGCGGTCCTGGTCCATGCCCCGGATGTTGATGCTGTTGTTCTGGCGGTTGTAATTCACGCCGGCTTCGGCGCGCCTGCCGAAATCGCTCCAACTGTCGATCTGCAGCGCGTCCAGGCGCGCGCGGTCGGTTGTCGATTCCCAGGCGGGCGCCGCATCCGGAACGGCGCCGTCGACGGTCACCGGCGGCAGCTGGGCCACACCGCCCGCAGGCACGCGCTCGACCACGTAGACCCCTGGGCCGCGCTCGCGCACCGTCAGGCCGGTGCCCGCCAGCAGGCGCGCGAAGCCTTCCATGACGGAATGGCGTCCGTCCAGTTCCCGGCCGCGCGCGCCCTGCACGAGGGCCGGATCGAACAGCACGGTCACACCCTGGCGCTCCGCATAACGGGACAGGCTTTCTGCCAGGGGGCCGGCCGGGATCCTGTCGGCGTCGCCCAGGGATGCAGTGCGAACGGCGCCGCCCGGGGCAGGCGTCGGTACGAAGGCGGGCGATGCGGGTGGCGATGCGTGAACGCCGCCGGACGGCAAGCCACCCAGTACCGACGCGACGGCGAGGGCCAGCGTGGCAGGTAGTGCCGAAGCGTGCGGGGCGCGCATTCGCGACGTATGAACCTGCGGTGTGCGGACCCGCCGTGTGTACGCCCGCTGTGTATGCGCCCGCTGTGGAACGACGGGCGCCGCCAGGGCGGTCGAGGCGGCGGTAGTGGACCTGCCGGAAAGGCCGGGAGCCCGGCCGGTGTCCGGAGTGATGCGAGCGCCGTTCACACGGCCGACGCGAAAATGAGCCATGGTCATCCTTCCAATGCAAGGGGTGTCGGCATTTGGCTGCCTACACTGACCATGACCCGCGTGTCCGCCGAACCGGACACGTCGCGCGGGACGGCTTTGTAACGTCGTCACTTCGGCGCCCGTCCGAGGGCAGGAAAGCCTTCGGAATTCGCCGCGGGCCCTCGGCGCGCATCCCCGCGGGCAGATGGAAGGCGGTCGGGCGGCCTCACGCGCGTGCTGCCGGACCGATGCCGACCCAATACGGGGTGAGGTAGCGTACGCGCACGGGCAACGTGGCGGGCAGTGCCGCCAGCGCAGCGTCCGTATCGCGCAACTGGAAGATGCCGGAGATGCGCAGTCCGGCGACGGCGGGATCGCAACGCAGCACGCCGCGGCGGTAGCGGCCCAGCTCGTGCGCGAAGTCCGCCAGCGGCATCCGGTCGGCGTACAGGATGCCGCGGGTCCAGCCGTCCACCCGGCTATCGGCGGGCGCCGCCTCCGGCAAGGCGCTAGCCGTGAAATCGCCCTGCTGGCCGGCCTTCACCACGACGGCCTTGCCGGGCAGGCCCGCGCAGCGGATGCGGACCTCGCCCGCGCGGACCTGGACCTGGCAGCGTGCGTCTCCATCCCGCACGTCGAAGTCGGCCGCCTCGGTTTCGATCTCGCCATGGCGGGTGCTCACCAGAAGCGGCCTGCCGGCCGCCGTCGCGTCGCGCACCGCGTGTACCGCGATCTCGCCGCCGTACAGGCGCAGCAGCCGCATCCGGGCGTCGAAGCGCACGTCGACCGCGGTCGACGTGTTCAGCTCCAGTACGCTGCCGTCGTCCAGGGCCACCCGCCGGTATTCGCCGACGCCGCTGCGGTAGTCGGCGATCCATTCCCGCGCCCGCCCCTGCCCGGCCGCCCAGGCGCCCGCGCCGCCGGCGACCAGCGCCACCAGGGCTTTCAACACCGTCCGGCGCGGCCGCGATTCCGGACGGTCCAATGCGGCCATGCCCAGGGCGGCCGGTACGCGCGCGAACCGTTCGTTGATGCGCTGTGCGCGTTGCCATGCCTGCTCGTGCTCGGCCCGACTGGCGCGCCAGCGCGCGCAGGCCCGCACATCCGCGTCCGTGGCCGACGGCGAACTCAGGCGCAGCAGCCAGCGGGCGGCCGCGCGGGCGACGCCGCGTTCCAGCGACGGCGGGCCGGCTGGCGACGCCGCGGCCGCATCGATGGCGCCATCCGCAGCCGGCCCACCCTGCGCGGCCGTTACCCGCCCGTCAGGATGCACTGCTCGTAGCCTCGAACAATGTACCGGTGCACGGTACGCAGCGACACCTTCAACCGCGTGGCGATTTCCGCATGGCTCAAGCCCTCGATCTGCGCCATCAGGAAGGCCTGCCGGGTGGGCCGCGGCAGGCCGGCAAGCATGTCGTCGATCTCGTGCAGGGCTTGGAGAATGGTCAACCTCTGCTCGGGAGATGGCGCCATGGCCTCCGGCAGGCAGGCCAGCGCGTCCAGATAGGCCTGCTCCAGCGAGCGTCGGCGGAACAGGTTGAGCATCAGCCGCCTGGCAATCGTCGTCAGGTAGGCGCGCGGTTCCAGCAGGCGGTCCAGCTCATGACGGTGCCGCAGCACGCGCACGAAGGTGTCCTGCGCCAGATCCGCGGCATCGAAGGTATTGCCCAGCTTGGCGCGCAACCAGTTCTGCAGCCAGCGGTGGTGGTCGTGGTAAAGCAGATGAACGGGATCGGCGGACACAAGCACGGGGGTCGACACGGCACGAAGCTCCTGAAAGTGCTCTATTGTAAATAGAAATCACTCTCATTACACGACGGACGTATAAGGTCGGATCAACGCCCGGGAATCAGGGCTGACGTCACGCCACCCCACAATGCGCACCGCCCGGCTCCATTCGGCAGCCGGGCGGAAGGCCCTGTCCATTCCCCGCCCCGCTCGCCGGGCCGTATCGCAGCGCTATGTGCTCGCCCGCATCCGGTCGACCATCTCCGGCGCGGCGCCCAGATACCCCGCCGGGTCGCACAGCCTTTCGATGGCTGCCGCATCCAGGTGCGCGGAGACTTTGGGATCCTGCTTCAGTACGGACGCCAGCGTCGCACCGCTGGTGTACGCGCTGCGGCAGGCGTCGTAGACCACATCGTGGGCGGTCTGGCGGCCCAGGTACGGCGCCAGGCCCATCATCACCGCCTCGGCGACGATCAGGCCGCCGGTCAGGTCCAGATTGCGGCGCATGCGGACAGTGTCCACTTCCAGGCCGCCGAGCATGAAGCGCGCCTGGCGCAGCGCTCCGGCCGTCAAAATGAAGGACTCCGGAATCACCGACCATTCCAGGTGCCATGGCCCCGTGGCGCGCTCGAAATCCTGCACCATGGCGTCCAACGCCAGCCCGGCGTGCTGCCGCACGGTCTTGGACGCGCTCCACATCAGTTCGCAGGAAATGGGATTGCGCTTTTGCGGCATGGTGCTGGACGCGCCGCGATTCTTGACGAAGGGCTCGAAGGCCTCGCCCAGTTCGTTGGTCATCATCAGCATGATGTCCAGCGCGACCTTGCCCAGCGTAGACGTCACCAGTCCCAGGAACTGCACCGCCTCCGCCAGGCCGTCGCGGGCCACGTGCCAGGTCACCGGCGCGGCGCGCAGTCCAAGTTCCTGCATCAAGGCTTCGTGTACCGGCAGGCCGCCGTCGCCCAGCGATGCCAGCGTGCCGGCCGCGCCGCCGAACTGGCCGATCAGCACGCGGGGCTTGAGCTGGGCCAGCCTTTCCCGATGCCGGCGTACCATCAGCAGCCACACCGCCGCCTTGTACCCGAAGGTCACCGGCAAGGCATGCTGCAAATGCGTGCGGCCCGCCATCGGCGTGTCGCGGTACCGTTCGGCCAGTCCGTCGAGTATGCCGTCCAGCGCATCGAGATCCGCCTCGATCAGGCCGAGGGCTTCGCGGATCTGCAACACCGTCGCCGTATCCATGATGTCCTGCGTGGTGGCACCCCAGTGCAGGTACTCGCCTTCCGGGCCGCACATTTTCGCGACCTGGTGCACCAGCGGCAGGATGGGATAACCGACGATTTCGGTCTCTGCCTTGAGCAATTCGATATCCAGCTTGCCGGCGTCGGCACGCGCGGCGATCGCCTCGGCCGCCGCCGCCGGGATGATGCCCAGACGGCCCTGGACGCGCGCCAGCGCGACCTCCGTCTCGACATAGCGGCGCAAGGTTGCGGCGTCGTCGAATACCGCGCGCATCGCTGCGGTTCCGAACATGTCCTTGAAAATGGCTGAATCGATAACGGAAATGGGCATGGTGTGGGTGCTGCGAGGTTGATGGAAAGCGACGGCGGCCCGCCCACGGAAGCGCTTACCGGCCTTGCCGTCGCGGCGTCGACGACGATGCGCGGTGCGGCGGGTGGCGCTTCCTGGGCGTTTTGCTTACTGGAGCTTGATATCGGCGTCCTTGACGACTTTGCTCCAGCGCGCCATTTCTTCCTTGATGTAATCCATGAAGCCCGCCGGCGTCGACGGCGACGGGATGTAGCCCAGCGCTTCGACCGTCTTGGCGAACTCCGGATCGGCCAGCGTATCGCTGACGGACTTGTGCAGGACCTTGACCACGTCGTCGGGCGTGCCGGCCGGGGCCAGCAGGCCGTACCAGCCCTGCACTTCATAGCCTTTCAGGCCGGACTCCTGCACGGTAGGCGTGTTCGGCGTCAGGGCGAGGCGCTGCGGGCTGGTGACGGCCAGGGGATGCAGGCGGCCGGCCTGTGCCAGGTGCAGCGTATCCGGGCCGGCAAACACTGCATTGACCTCGCCCCCCATGGCGGCGGTGATCGACGGACCGCCGCCCTTGTACGGCACATGCAGCAGCTTCACACCCGCCATGTTGTTGAACAGTTCCAGCGCCAGGTGGCTGGTGTTGCCGTTGCCGGCCGAACCGACCGACACGGCGCCGGGATGCGATTTGGCGTAGTCGATGAATTCCTGCACCGTCTTGGGCGGGAACTTCGGATTGGTGTACAGGACCAGCGGCAGCTTCGCCACCATGGACACCGGCGTGAAGTCCTTCACGGAGTCATACGGCAGATTGGGATAAAGGCTGGGATTGATGGCATGCGCGGCCAGCACCATGATCAGCGTATAGCCGTCCGGCTTGGCGCGCGCGGCGTACTGGGTGGCGATGGTTCCGCTGGCGCCCGCCTTGTACTGGACGACCACCGGCACGCCAAGCCGCTTCTGCATCCCGTCGGCCAGCGGCCGCCCCACTGCATCGGCGGTGCCGCCCGGGGGATAAGGAATGATCAATTCGACTGCATGGTCCGGGAAGGCGGCGAACGCCGCGCTGGACGAAACGGCGAGGGCCGCCGCGCAAAACACGTGCTTGATGAATTTTTTCATTATGGGTGGTCTCCTGCGTGCTTGTTATAGAACGGTAAGGGGATCGGCAAAGGAAAGCGGCGCATCCGTGGCCGCCTGCAATGCCTCGCGGGTAATGCCTTGCGCCAGGCCGCGCACGACATAGCCTTGGCCCGGCACGACATCGATGATGGCCATGTCGGTATAGATGGTGTCGACGGCTGCCTTGCCGGTCAGCGGAAAGGTGCAGGCGCGCAGCAGCTTGGGCTTGCCGTCGCGCGTGGTGTGCTCCATGACGACGATGACCTTGCGCGCGCCCGCCACCAGGTCCATGGCGCCGCCGATGCCCGGCACGGCTTCGGCATCGTCGGTGGCCCAACTGGCGATATCGCCCTCGGAGGACACCTGGAACGCGCCCAGGATGGTTGCGTCCAGATGGCCGCCGCGCATCATGGCGAAGGACAGGGACTGGTCGCATATCGAAGCGCCGCGTATCAGTTGCAGGCGCGCCTTGCTGGCATTGATCAGGTCCTCGTCGCCCGGATCGCCGGGCGTCACGTCCTCGATACCCAGGATGCCGTTCTCGCTGTGCAGGATGATTTCCTTGCGCGGGTCCAGGTACTTGGCGACCAGGGTGGGCATGCCCAGGCCGATGTTCACGTAGCTGCCGGGCGGGATGTCTTCGGCTACCAGTTGCGCAACCCGGTCGCGGCTGAGTTTCTTGGCGTCGTTCATCAGTGGGCGTCCTTGCGCACGATTCTGCTTACGAAAATTCCCGGGGTAACGATGGTTTCCGGCTGGATCATGCCCAGCGGAAGGATGTCGTCGACCTGCGCGATGGCGGTCCTGGCGGCCATGCACATGACCGGGCCGAAGCCGCGTGCCGCCAGCCGGTACGTCAAGTTGCCCCAGCGATCGCCGTGATAGGCCTTGACCAGCGCGAAGTCGGCGTGCAAGGGTTCCTCCAGCACGTAGCCCCTGCCCTTGTAGACCTGCTGCGGCTTGCCCTCCGCGATCGGCGTGCCGTAGCCGGTGGGCGTATAGAACGGTCCCAGCCCGGCACCGGCAGCGCGCATGCGCTCGATGAGCGTTCCCTGCGGCACCAGTTCCAGTTCGATCCTGCGCGCCTTGTACAGGTCGCGGAACACGTCCGCGCCGGACGACTTGGGATAGGTGCAGATAATCTTGCGCACCCGCCCCGCCGCCAGCAGCGCCGCCAGGCCGGTCGTACCGGTTCCGGCGTTATTGCTGATGACGGTGAGGTCGGTCGCACCGTGCTCGATCAGCGCATCCAGCAGCGCACGCGGCAGGCCGGAGTCTCCGAAGCCGGTCACCATCACGGACGCTCCGTCGCCGATGCAGGACACCGCATCGACCAGGCGCGGAGAAATCTTGTTGATCATCGAAGTGTCTTCCTTTGGCTCTTCAAGGCAATACAGGCTGCACCGCGCGGCACGCTTGCAGCGGGCTCGCGCGACACAGGAGGCGTACACCGCGCCGGCGGCCGGGACGCTGTCCGCGGCCACCGGCACCGGCGCTTCTACAGCGTGGCTGCCGTCCCCAGGATGGCGGTGGACTGGCTCGAAAGCGTGGCGCCGTTGCCGTGCACCAGGGCCAGCTCGGCCTTCTGCTGCCGCGCGCCGGCCGTCCCGCGCAACTGGCGCACCGCCTCGATGACCAGGAACACGCCATACATGCCGGGATGCCCGAACGACAGCCCCCCGCCATTGGTATTCACCGGCAACTCGCCGCCCGGCGCGATCCGGCCGCCGGCGACGAACCGCCCGCCTTCACCCTTGGGGCAGAAGCCCAGGTCTTCCAGGAAAAGAATGGTGTTGATGGTGAATGCGTCGTAGAGACACAGCAGGTCGATGTCCTGGCGCGACACGCCCGCCATTTCAAAGGCGCGGGCGCCCGATTCGGTGGCGGCGGTGACGGTCAGGTCTTCCATCGAGGAGATCTGGCGATGCCATACCGCGGTGGCATTGCCCAGCACATACACCGGCGCGTTCGGCGTGTCGGCGGCGCGGTCGGCGCGCACCATGACGAAGGCGCCGGCGCCGTCCGTCAACAGGCAGCAGTCACGCAGCGTCAACGGATCGCAGATCATGCGCGACGCCAGCACGTCCTCCACGGTCAAGGGATCGCGCGACCAGGCTTCGGGGTTCAGGCGCGCCCAGGCGCGCGCGGCGACCGCGACTTCGGCCAATTGCTCGCGCGTCGTGCCGTATTGCGCCATGTGCCGCGCCGCCGCCAGCGCGTACGCGCTGATCGGCTGCATCGGCTCATAGGGCGTCTCGTAGGGCTGCGGATCCAGCACCTGGCGCATCTTGCCCACCGCCGCGCGGTTCACGGTACCGGTACGCTGCGTACTGCCATAGCACACCAGCACCGCCTTGCATTGGCCGGACAACAAGGCATGCATCGCCGGCAACAAATGCGCCACGAAGCTGGAGCCGCCCAGCATGGTGCTGTCGAGGAAACTCGGCCGCACGCCCAGGTACTCGGCGACCGGCATGGCCCACATCGTGGCCGAGGCGCTGCAGGTACACAGGCCGTCGATATCCTGCATCGTCAAGCCCGCGTCGGCCACCGCCGCCATCGCCGCCTGCGCCAGGATCTCCATCTCGGTATAGCCCGTGGCCGCGCCCATGCCGGCCTGCCCGACGCCGACGATCGCGGCGCCGCCGCGCAAAGGATTGCGTGTCATGCCTGGTCCTCCGTCGGTGCGAACACCACCAGCGTCTGTTCGTTCTCGCCCACCAGCCTCGCCCGGACCCGATCGCCGATGCGCACCGCCGCGGGGTCCTTGTCCTGCACGCGGCTCATCATGCGGAAGCCTTCGTCAAGGTCCACCAGGCAAAGATGCAGGTCGCCGCCCGCCTGTGCCGGCCGCCGCATCACCGTGGTGGAGTAGATCGTGCCCAGCCCCGAGGGAGCCACCCAGTCGAACGTGTCGTTGCCGCACGCCAGGCAGGCCACGCGCGGATAAAAGACCGCCTTGTCGCAACGCTGGCATCGCGGGATGCGCCACTCGCCCGACACGAGATAGTTGAAATAGGTTTGCTCCGGGCCCGTGGCCGGGGTCGCGCCGCCGTCCGGCGCCGTGTCTCGTTGCGACATCTGTGTGTTCCGTTATGCGTTATCAATGGGCGTTGGCGCGCGGGTCCGTCATACGCGTCACGCCGTGGGTCGGCCCTAAATCGGATCCCAGCACACGACATCCGGCGAGCGCTCCAACTCGTGGAAATGGCTGCGCATCGCGGGGATGGCCACTTCGGCGATGAGTTCCGGCGTCCAGCCGGTGCTCATGTGCACGGAGCGCACCGGACGCGGCTGGCTGAACAGGAACACCTCGTTGGCCCGCACGCCGAAGATCTGTCCGGTCACCGCGTTGGCCGCGTCGCTCGCCAGAAACACCACCATGGGCGCGATCTTGCCGGCGTCCATGCGCTTGAGCTTTTCCACGCGCGCCGCTTCCTCCGGCGTATTGGCCGGGATCGAGTCGGTCATGCGGCTCCAGGCGAAGGGGGCGATGCAATTGGAGCGAACGCCGTATTTCGCCATGTCCAGCGCGATGGATTTGGACAATGCCACGATGCCCAGCTTGGCCGCCGAATAGTTGGCCTGGCCGAAATTGCCGATAAGCCCGGACGTCGACGTCATGTGGACGTAGGCGCCGCCGTTCTGCGCGCGGAAGTGCGGCGCAGCCGCGCGGCTGACGAAGAACGTGCCATGCAAATGGACATCGATGACGGCGCGCCATTCCTCTTCGGTCATGTTGTGGAAAAAGCGGTCGCGCAGATTGCCGGCGTTGTTGACCACGGCGTCCACGCGGCCGAAGTGATCAAGCGCGCACGCGACGATGCGCTGCGCGCTATTCCAGTCGGACACATTGTCGGCATTGGAAACGGCTTGTCCGCCGGCGGCGCGGATCTCGGCCGCCAGCGCTTCGGCCACGGCGCTATCGCCGCCCTGTCCCGTGAGCGATACGCCCACGTCGTTGACCACGACTTTCGCCCCGGCCGCCGCCAGGGCATGCACGATGCCGCGCCCGATGGCGCCGCCGGCGCCCGTGACCACAACAACCTTGTCTTCCATCCTGTCCGCCCTCGGCGCCGATCGTGCGTCGCCAGTGTCTTGCCGGCGTTGCAACCATTGCAGCGCGCACAGCCGTTATATGTATGAACATATTCTATGGGCTGTACATATACGCTGTCAACGGCGGCGGGGAAATCGGGCGACACGCGCCACGCCCCCGCCTAGCCCAGGCGGTAATGCTCGTCGGGCACGGGAACGGGGGGCAAGGACGCCGCCCCGGTCGCCTCGGCCAGCGAACGTTCGATATGAACCGTCAGCGCATCCAGGGGCAGATCGTTTGCGTCCTGGCCGAACGGGTCTTCCAGTTCCCCGGCGATCGTGTGCAGGGCCAGGAACGCGTAGGAAATGAAGACCGCCACGATGGGTGTCGCCCATCCGGTGCTCTCCACCAGGCCGAAGGGCAGCAAGGCGCAATAGAAGTACGTCGTCCGGTGCAGCAGCACTTCGTAGGCATACGGCACCGGGGTGGTTCGTATGCGTTCGCAGCCGCCCGCGGTCGCGGTCAGGATATCCAGCTGCGCCAGGCAGGCGGCAAAGAGCACGTCGCTCAGCCGCCCCTGGCGCCGCCATGCCTCGATATGCGCTTGCAATAGCGCGACCACATGGTGCGGCCGGTACGCGCGCCGCATCACCTCGGCGGCCTCCGCGGTCCCCAGCAGCCGGGCCAGCGTGTCGGCGGGATCAGTCCCGCGCAGTTGATGGCGCAAGGCGTGCGCGAAGGCCGCCAGCAGGTCGACGACGCGGCGCACTTCCGGATGTGCGGCCGGCAGCCCCGGCACGGTGATCGCAAAGCGCGCCAGGCAACGCGATGCACCCAGCAATTGGCCCCAGAGCTTGCGCCCTTCCCAGTAGCGCTCGTAGCAGGCGCTGTTACGGAAACTGGCAAAAATGGCCAGCGCCACGCCGATCAGGGAGAACGGCACGGGGCTGAGCCGCAGGAAGAAATGATCGCTGCGGTGGTGCCCCCAGAGGGCGAGCAGCGATAGTCCGAGAATGATGGCCAGGGGCGCGAGTATGGTGTTCTGGACCGAGCCCTCCCAGGCGAACAGCATGCGGAACCAGTTTGTCTTGGGTCGGACGATCATCGGGCGTGCTCGGCAGCCGTCGGCGGCGATCGCGACACCTTAGCAACGCGACGCAGCCGCCAAGGCGAATTCCTGCAAACTCGTTGACCAGTCCGATATAGAACAATATATCATTACATAAACAGCACAAAGCATCCTGATCGGCAGGCGCATGGACGGCGCCGGGTCGGGGTCGTGAATCGAGCCGCCAGGGGGCGGCGCCTACTCGGGGAAAAGCTTGCAGGTGGACCGCGCTTACGCTGCGCCGGCACGGCATCCGGTTATCCACGCCGCTGTACTGGCGTGGGTGTGGGTGATCGTAGTTTTCGCGCCCATGGGCGCCACGCTGCACGCGCTCACGCACCTGCGTCCCCTCCTGTCCGTGTCCGCGGGCGCGCCGGGCATGGAGGGGCAGGAACACATTGGTGCAGCGGACGGAGACGACCGGGCGCCGCATGGCGCGCCCGCGCACTGTCACGGCTGCGACGCCTGGCAGTTCTTCGATCACGTCCTGCCGCTGGCCAGCGCAGGCGCGCCGCCGTCGCACGATGCCGGCCCGCCGCACACCACCGCCGGGGCCACGCGGGCTTCGATCGAGACGCCGTGGATCCTGCCACGCGCGCCGCCGTCCCACGCCTGAACGCCGCTTCATCGATTCCCGCATCCGGCCCGTATGCACTGGCCGGGACACCCCTCTCTTGCTCAAAAAACGATGTCCATATCCCGCCTCGCCGGTCCAGGCGCCGCCATGCGCCTGTTCGCCCTGACGCCTCTTGCCCTTGCCCTCGCCCTGGTCGCCGCACCCTCCGCGCGGGCACAGGCCACTTCCTCCGCTGCCTCCGATCCGGGCGCGCCAGTCACGCTGCCGCCTGTCATTGCGACCGGCAATCCGCTGGGCAACGCCGAACTGACGGCGCCCAGCACCGTGCTGGAGGGCACCGGCCTGGACCTGCGCCGTGCCGACACGCTGGGCCAGACGCTGAACGGCTTGCCGGGTATTTCCACGACGACCTACGGACCCATGGTCGGGCGCCCCATCATCCGCGGGATGGATGGGGACCGTATCCGCATCATGAACAACGGACTGGGTTCGGTGGACGCATCTTCGCTGTCCTTTGATCATGCCGTGCCGATCGATCCGCTCACCGCCAGCCGCATCGAAGTGATACGCGGGCCGGCCGCCCTGCTCTATGGCGGCAACGCCGTGGGTGGCGTGGTGAACGTCATCGACGACCGCATTCCCACCGAACCTGTCCAGGGCATACACGGCCAGGCCCAGGGCGACTGGGGCGGCGCCAACGACAGCCGCTCCGGCGCCGTCCAGCTGGAGGGCGGCGATGGCCGGTTCGCCATCCGGGCGGACGGCTTCACACGGTCCACCGACACACTGCGCATTCCCGGCTATGCCCGCTCTTCCAGCTTGCGCGCGCAGGACGAGCCCGGCACGGACGAACCCCGCGATCACCTGCCCAACAGCGATGGCTCGGTCCATGGCGGCGGCATCGGGATGGCATGGACAGGCGACAGCGGCTACGCCGGCCTTTCCTACAGCGGCTACGACTCCGATTACGGTTCGGTCGCGGAGGACTCCGTACGCCTGAAGATGCGCCAGGAACGCTTTGGCGCGACGGGACAGATCCGCGACCTCGAAGGGCCCTTCAAAAGCCTGAAGTTCGACTTCGCCTATACCGACTACCGGCACCGCGAAGTCGACGACGGCATCACAGGGACCACCTTCAAGAACAGGGGCTACGAAGCGCGCATCGAGGCACAGCATCGCGACCTGGGACCGGTGCACGGCGCACTGGGCCTGCAGATCGGGCAAAGCAAGTTTTCGGCGCTGGGCGGGGAGGCGCTGGTTCCCACGACGGACACGGATACGCTGGCGCTGTTCGACCTGGAGCAATGGGACGTCACCGACCGCCTGACGCTCAGCGCGGGCGGCCGGGTGGAATACACGCGGCTGTCTCCGTCGGCGCAGGGCAACCCCAAGTTCACCGATGCCGCGAATCGCGACTTCACGGCGGGCAGCCTGGCGCTGGGCGGCATCTACAAGTTCGACAGCGTCTGGTCGCTGGCCGCCAATGCCTCGTACACCGAGCGCGCGCCCACGTTCTACGAGCTCTACGCCAACGGCCCCCACGAAGCCACCGGGCAGTTCCTGATCGGCGACCCGTCCTTGCCCAAGGAGCGGTCCTTCTCCGGCGACCTGGGGTTGCGCTTCAAGGATGGCCCGCACCATGGCAGCTTCGGCGTGTTCTACAGCCACTTCCGCAACTACATAACGGAAGTCAATACCGGCCTGTTCACCGACGATGAAGGCAATATCGTGCCGGCTGGCTCCGAGGATGCGCTGACCCAGGCGGTCTACCGCGGTGTGCCGGCCGACTTCTTCGGCTTCGAAGCGGAAGGCACCTTCCGTGTCCTGGATCGTGGCGGCCACAAGCTCGACGTATTGCTGTCCGGCGACTATACCCACGCGCGCAATAGCGATACGGGGCAGCCGCTGCCGCGTATTCCGCCGCTACGCCTGGGCTTCGGGCTGGACTACGCCTATGGCGCCTGGGGCGCCGGCGTGTCGTTCACCAAGGCCTTCGCGCAGCATCGCGTGCCCGACAACGACGACAGCACGGCCGGCTATTACCGGCTGGATGCCGACCTGACCTACGCCTTCCGCATCGACAAGACGCAATGGCAGGCGTATCTCCGCGGGACGAACCTGACCAACCAGGAAATCCGCTACGCCACTTCGGTGGTGCGGGATCTCGCGCCCGAAGGCGGGCGCGCCGTGCTGGTGGGCGTGAGGGCCAGCTTCTAGCGGCGCGGGCGCCGGCGCGGCGCAAACACCCCGGGATCCCTTCTGCCTACCAGGCGGGCAGGGCCCCGGGCGCATGGCAGCGCGCACGGAGGATGTCACAAAATGCCGCCAGATTCGAAGAGATAGAACGAGGATGCCCACAAATGTAAGCGTTATTTCATAGGATATAATCGCCGGCGACCCGATCCATCCGCCGGCTTGAACGCAGTTGAAGCCACGCCATTCCGCACCGTATTTCATGTGAAGTTATGACGCCGCCGACGACACGCAGACCCCTACCGCGAATCTTCCTATCGACCGCCCTCCTGTCCCTTGCCCTCTCTGCCCTGCCCGGCACCGCCGTGGCCGTGGTCTCGCCCGATGCATTCGGGTCGCTGAAAGGGCTTTCCCCCACTGATCTGCCCACCGTGCCCAGCCTGCGCGACCGCGTCGTCGCCGCCGGGCTCGATGCCATCGGCACGCGCTACCGCTGGGGCGGCGACGATCCCGACGAGGGATTCGACTGCAGCGGCCTGGTCAGCTTCATCTACAAGGAAGTCGTGGGCGTGGACCTGCCGCGCCGCGCCCGCGACCAGCGTGGCGAAGGCCGCGCCGTCCGGGTCACCGAGCTGCAGCCCGGCGACCTCGTCTTTTTCGGCGTCCGGCGCCGCAACCAGACTTCGCACGTCGGCATCTACATCGGCAACAACGAATTCGTCCACGCGCCGACCCGCGGCGAGCGCGTCCGCGTCGATACGCTGGACAACGCCTATTGGTCCAAGCGCTTCAACGGCGCACGCCGCTATCTGGACCCGCACGGCGGGAACGCGGTCGCCGTGGCTTCCAGCTCCCGCTAAGACCCCGCCCAGGCCCGTTATGTCGCCGCGCGGCTAGCCGCGCCCGACGAAGGGCATCTTGGTGGCCATGATGGTCATGAACTGGACATTGGCATCCAGGGGCAAGGCAACCATCGCGGCCACCGCCTCGGCGACGTGCGCCACGTCCATGCGCGGCTCCGGCCGGACCGTGTGGTCGGGCTGCAGTACGCCGGCAACCATGCGTTCCGTCATCGGCGTGGCTGCGTTGCCGACATCGATCTGCCCGCACGCAATGTCGTACTGCCGGCAGTCCAGGGAAATCGATTTGGTCAGTCCCGTGACCGCATGCTTGGTCGAGGTGTAGGCGATCGAGTAAGGCCGCGGCGCGTGCGCGGAAATCGATCCATTGTTGACGATCCGGCCGCCGCGTGGCTGCTGCGCCTTCATGATCCGGATCGCCGCCTGCGCGCACAGGAACATGCCGGTCAGGTTGGTGTCCACCACGCTGCGCCAGACGTCCACCGGCAGATCTTCGATGGGTACGGCCGGCGCGCCCCGTCCCGCGTTGTTGAAGAGGACGTCCAGGCGGCCATAGGCGCGCTGCGTTTCATCGAAGAGATGGCGTACCGACGATTCGTCGCAGACGTCGGTAGGCACAGCGAGCGCCCGTACCGCGTCATCGCCCGCCGACGTGCGGGTCTGTTCCAGCGGCTCCGCGCGGCGTCCGGCAAGCACTACCCGGTAGCCTTCGGACAACAATTGCAGGGCGACCGCCCGCCCGATGCCGGTGCCGGCCCCCGTCACCACCGCTACCTTGCCATCGCCACGCCTGCCGCTCGGATTCATACCCGTCTCCTTGAAAAAGTACCGGGCATGCTACTCCCAAAGGCCGGCCAGGGGCAGGTCCGCTCGCGGGGACCGCGCGAGGCAGGCACGGCCAACGGAGCGGCTGCCCGGCCATGCCGAAACGGCCCCGCCCGCCTCCCGCAAAATTCAGGTACCACGCACGGGGAAGACGAGTACGACACCGCGTACAACAGCACGATGGGGCTTCACGATTTGTTATCCTTGCCGTCTTGGCCCTTACCGTACCCACCATGCCGCCCGCCGCCGGAATGTCCGCCTCCCCTGGAAACGTATTTATGGTCGTAGCGCCCAGCGGCGCCGGCAAGTCCACCCTGGTCCGCGCCCTGCTCCAGCAGGACCCGGCGATCTGCCTTTCGGTATCGTGCACCACGCGCGCGCCACGCCCCGGCGAAACCGACGGCCGCGATTACCGGTTCGTCACGGCGGCCGAATTCGACCGCATGCGCGAGGAAAACGCGCTGCTGGAATGGGCGGAGGTGCACGGGAATTTCTACGGCACGCCGGTGGACGGCATCGTGCAGGCCACGCGCGAAGGCCGCGACGTGCTGCTGGAAATCGATTGGCAGGGCGCTCGCCAGGTGCGGCAGCGGTTTCCGGGCGCCATCGGCATCTTCATCCTGCCCCCGTCCATCGAGGAACTGGAAAGCCGCCTGCGCGCGCGCGGGCAGGACTCCGACTCCGTCATCGCGCGCCGCCTGCTGGGCGCCGGCGGTGAAATCGCGCACGCGCCGGAATGCGAATATGTTATTATTAATCAAGAATTTAGCGTTGCGTTGAACGAACTTGTCCAGATCGTCAGCGCAGCGCGGTTGCGTTTCTCCTCACAAGCCGTCCGCCACGCCCAGTTGTTCTCGCAGCTCGGCATCTCGGCGCCCCATTGAGCGCAGGGCGCAGCTTCGTTCCCCTCTTCCAATCCGTTCGTCATCAGGTGACCCACTATGGCCCGTATTACCGTTGAAGATTGTCTGAGCCACATTCCCAATCGTTTCACGCTGACCTTGGCTGCCACCTACCGCGCACGTGAACTGGCCCAGGGCCACGCTCCGCGCCTGGACAGCAAGGACAAGCCCACGGTCACCGCCCTGCGCGAGATCGCCTCGGGACTCACCGGCGCTGAAATGCTGCGTAAAGTACCGACCTGATCGCGGTCGGGAGGTGGCGCGCATGGCCTTCCCCGCATTCAAATATGCCTCCACGGGACTGCTCGCCGCCCTGCGTGCGGGTTCCCGGCTGGGACGCCGCCCCGGCCGGCGGTCCAGTAAAGTCGCCCCCTCGCCCATTGCGGCGGCCATTCAGCAGGCCGCCGATGTGCCCGCAGTCCCGCAGATCGCGTCGCTAGCGCCGCTGACGGAAATCATCAGCCAGTACCTGGACCCCAAGGACGTCGAGCGGGTGCGCGAAGCCTACCGCTTCGCCGACCAGGCTCACCTGGGCCAGTTCCGCGCCAGCGGCGCACCGTACATATCCCACCCCATCGCCGTCACGGAAATCTGTGCCGGTTGGAAGCTGGACGCCAACGCGCTGTCCGCGGCGCTGCTCCATGACGTCATGGAGGATCAGGGCGTCACCAAGCACGAGCTTGCCGAACGCTTCAGCCCGGAAGTCGCGGACCTGGTCGACGGCTTGTCCAAGCTGGACCGCCTGGACTTCGCCACCAAGGCGGAGCAGCAGGCCGAAAGCTTCCGCAAGATGCTGCTGGCCATGGCGCGCGACGTGCGCGTCATTCTCATCAAGCTGGCCGACCGCGTGCACAACATGCGCACGCTGGACGCGGTGGCCCCGGAGAAACGCCGCCGCATCGCCCGCGAAACCCTGGAAATCTACGCGCCCATCGCCCACCGGCTGGGCCTGAACCTGCTCTTTCGCGAATTGCAGGACCTGTGCTTCGCGGCCATGTACCCGAACCGGTACCAGGTGCTGTACAAGGCGGTGCTGGCCGCGCGCGGCAATCGGCGCGAAGTCATCAGCAAGATCGAAGACGCCGTGCGCGCGGCACTGCCTGCCGCGGGCATCGAGGCGGAGGTCAGCGGCCGCGAGAAAACGCTGTACGGCATCTACCGCAAGATGGTCGACCAGAAGAAGACCTTCTCGGAAGTGCTGGACATCTACGGCTTCCGGGTCGTGGTCCACACGCTGCCGGAATGCTATCTGGCGCTGGGCACCCTGCACCAGTTGTACCGGCCGGTGCCCGGCAAGTTCAAGGACTACATCGCCATTCCCAAGGTGAATGGCTACCAGTCGCTGCACACCACGCTGGTCGGTCCCTACGGCACGCCGGTGGAATTCCAGTTCCGCACGCGCGACATGCATCATGTGGCCGAAGAAGGCGTCGCCTCGCACTGGCTGTACAAGAGCGCGGACGTCTCCCTGAACGACCTCCAGAAGCGCACCCACCAGTGGCTGCAATCGCTCCTGGATATCCAGAGCCAGACGGGGGACTCCAGTGAATTCCTGGAACACGTCAAGGTCGACCTCTTCCCCGACGCGGTCTATGTCTTCACGCCGCATGGCAAGATCATCTCGCTGCCGCGCGGCGCCACGCCGGTCGATTTTGCCTACGCCATCCACACCGATATCGGCAACCAGGCCGTGGCGGCGAAGGTCAACAACGAATTCATCCCCCTGCGGACCGAGCTGTCCAGCGGCGATACGGTGGAAATCATCACCTCGCCCGCTTCGCGACCCAACGCGCAGTGGCTGAACTATGTACGCACCGGTCGCGCACGGTCGGAAATCCGCCACTATCTGCGCACGGTGAAGTACGCGGAATCGGTCGCCTTCGGCGAACGCCTGCTGGCGCAGGCATTGCAGGAATTGCATCTTTCCCTGCCGGCGGCCGATGATCCCGAATGGGAAAAACTGGCGCGCAGCACGGGCGCCAGCTCACGCGACGAGATCCTGGCCGATATCGGGCTGGGCAAGCGCCTGGCCGCCGTGGTCGCGCGGCGCTTCGCCCCGGAATACCAATTGATCGCCACCACCGCGGCTGCCGTCGACGAGATCACGGCCGCGCGCAGCGCGCCCATCCTGATCCAGGGCAACGAAGGCCAGGCGGTACAACTGGCGCCCTGCTGCGGGCCGTTGCCCGGCGACCCCATCGTCGCCGGCATGCGGCTCGGACACGGCCTGGTGGTGCACACATCGGACTGTCCCGTCGCCGCACGACAGCGTGCGCGCGAACCGGAACGCTGGATCAATGTGGCCTGGGATGCGCAGACCGCCAAGCATCTGTCCACGCGCCTGGACATCGTGACGCGCAACGAACGCGGCGTGCTGGGCAGGCTGGCCGCCGAAGTCACCGCCACCGATGCCAATATCGTCCACGTGACCATGCACGACGACGCGGCGTCCACCGTGTCCCTGCACCTGACGGTGCAGGTCGACAACCGCAAACACCTGGCGCAAGTGATACGGGCGATCCGCCACGTTCCCCAGGTGCAGAAGATCGTTCGCGTGAAGGGCTGACGCAGCTTTCCGGCCCGTCTGGGTCCGCTTCGTCCGCTTCGTCCGCTTCGTCCGCGCAGTCCGTTCAGTCCGCTTGCGGCCCACTAAGGCCCGCCTGGATCTCCGCTCGGCCGTCCGGGCCGGCCCTTCGCGCTGCCCGCGCCGCCCGGCGCGTCGCGCCGGGCGCCGGCGCTACCAGCGAGCAGTCAGCCCACGTGCTGCAGGAAGTCCTTCAGCCGCTGGCTGGGCGGGTTGGACAGCAATTCGGACGGCACGCCATCGTGCGCGACCTTGCCGCCGTCGATGAAGATCAGCCGGCTGCCTACGCCGCGGGCGAACTCCATTTCATGCGTGACGACGACCATGGTCATGCCCTCTTCCGCCAGGTCGCGCATGACCTTCAGCACCTCATGGCGCAGTTCCGGGTCCAGCGCCGAGGTCGGCTCGTCGAACAGCATGAGCTTGGGCTTGATGGCCAGGGCCCGCGCGATGGCCACCCGCTGTTGCTGGCCACCGGACAATTCCGAAGGATAGTGGTCCATCCGCTGGGCCAAACCCACCTTGGCAAGCAGGGCCTCGGCTTCGGCCCGCGCTTCGCCGCGCGATGTCCCGCGCGTGTGTACCGGCCCGAACATCACGTTCTGCAAGGCCGTCATCTGCGGGAACAGATTGAACTGCTGGAACACCATGCCGGCTTCGCGGCGGATTTCGCGCACCTGGCCGGCATCGCCCTTGACGCTGAGGCCATCCACCAGCAGATCGCCGCCGTCGATGGTTTCAAGCACGTTGATACAGCGCAGGAAGGTCGACTTGCCCGAGCCCGATGGCCCGACCACCACCACGACCTCGCCGGCTTCGATGTTCAAGCTGATGCCGTCGAGCACGGTGGACGTGCCGAAGCGCTTGATGACGTTCTGGAATTCGACCATGCTCATAGAATGCGCATCCTTTTCTCGGCGATCCGCAGCGCCACCGCCATCAGGCCGGTGAGGATCAGATAAATGATCGCCACGGCGGACCAGATCTCGACCGCGCGGAAGTTGCTCGCCATGATTTCCTGTCCCTGCCGGGTCAGCTCCGCGACCCCGATGACGATGAACAGCGAGGAATCCTTCAGGCTGATGATGCACTGGTTGCCCAGCGGCGGGATCATGCGCCGCAGGGCCACGGGCCCGATGATGTGCAGCAGGATCTTGTGGAAAGGCAGCCCCATCGCCTGCCCCGCCTCTTTCAGCCCCTTCTGTACGGACAGCAGCGCGCCGCGGACGATCTCGGCAATATAGGCGCCGGAATTCACCATCAGCGTGATGATCGCCGCCAGTTCGGCATCGATGCGCAACCCGCGGGCGATCAGCGGCAAGGCGAAGTAGATGAACATCACTTGCACGACGATCGGCGTACCGCGGATCACGGCGACGTAGACCAGCGCAATGGTGGCCAGCGCGCGCGGCGCATAGGCGCGGGTCACGCCAGCCAGCGCGCCCAGCAGGAATCCGCCGAGCAAGCCCCAGAAGGTGATCTTGATCGTCATCACCGTTCCGTCGAGCAGGTTGGGCAAGGCGGCCCAGATCACGGACCAATCGAAATTCACATGTTTCCCCTGAAGGAAAGGCGCTACGCCGCACCGGCGCGGCGGTGCGGGAAGGCGGCGGGTGCCGCCACGCGTAAGCGATAAGAAAGAACCGGCGGCGGACGGATGTTGCGGAAGCGTCGTGGACGCATGCCCGTCGCCGGGAGAGATGGCTTGCTTACTTCGGCTTGGCGCCGAACCACTTGGTATAGATGGCGTCGTACTGGCCGTTGGCCTTCAGCGTGGCCAGCGCCTTGTTGACCTGTCCGACCAGGGGGCTGCCCTTGGGGAAGGCGATGCCATAAAAGTCGCCGCTCTTGACGGTACCCACCACCTTGACGCGGCCCTTGCCCGCCGTATTGGCGTAGTACTGGACATTCGGCGTGTCATGCACGGCGGCATCCACCCGGCCCGTGGCGAGCTCCAGGTATGCGTTGTCGATGTTGGGGAACAGCTTGAGATTGGCGCCGGGCACCTGGGTCTTCAGGAAATCGACCGTGGCCGTGCCGGTCTTCACCGCGACGTTCTTGCCAGACAGGTCAGCGGCGGTCTTGATCGTGTTGTTGTCCTGCGCCACCAGGATGGCCAGGCCGCTCTCGTAGTAGGGATCGGAGAAATCGATCACCTTCTTGCGGTCGTCGCGTATGGTGATGCCGGCCAGCGCCGCATCGATGTTGTTGGTCTGCAAGCCCGGGATGATGCCGTTGAAATCCATGGGCTGAAGCTTGTACTTCAGGTTCAGCTCTTTGGCGATGGCGGCCCACAGATCGATGTCGAAACCGGTGTAGGTACTGCCCTGCTTGAACTCGAAGGGGACGAAGGCGGTGTCGGTGGCGACCGTCAGCGTCTTGTCGCTCTGCGCCGACGCGGTGCCCATCATGGCGAACCAGGCCACGGACATGCCGGCGACTGCCGCGACGAATTTCTTATTGAGCATGTTGTACTCTCCTTTGTTGAAGGGCCCGGGGTACAGGCCGCTGGCCCCCGCGGGTTGGCGGAGGCCGAGCAGGCGATGTTACCGCAGCACACCTGACGCGTACCCCATTCGAATCGCTCCGGCACCGTTAAATTTTGCCGAAACCTCCGCCTCCGGGCGTTTCAACCACGAAAATATCGCCGGGTTGCAGTTCTGTGCTGTCCTGCGGCCCCAGCGACTCCACGCTGCCGTCGATCCGCTCGACATAATTGCGCCCCACCTGCCCAGGTTCGCCGCCATGCAGGCCGAACGGCGCGTAGCGACGATTGTTCGACAGGATGGCTGCCGTCATGCGCTCCAGGAAACGCAGCTTGCGCACGCCCCCGTCGCCGCCGCGATAGCGCCCCCGCCCGCCGGAGCCATGGCGAATCTCATACGATTCCAGGCGCACCGGGAAACGCAGCTCCAGCACTTCGGGGTCGGTAAGGCGGGAATTGGTCATGTGCGCCTGTACCACGGACTGGCCGTCGAAGCCCTGGCTGGTGTCGGCGGGCGCATCGATGCGCAACGGGCCGGCGCCCGTGCCGCCGGCGATGGTTTCGTAATACTGGTAGCGGGCGTTGCCGAAGGTCAGGTTGTTCATGGTGCCCTGGCTGGCCGCCAGCACACCGAGCGCGCCGTACAACGCATTGACGATGCACATCGAGGTTTCGACATTGCCGGCCACCACCGATGCCGGCGGATCGGGCCGCAGCATGGACGCGGGCGGAAGGATAATCTCCAGCGGCTTCAACCCCCCAGCATTCAACGGGATTTCATCGTCCACCAGGGTGCGGAACACGTACAGAACCGCCGCCACCGCGATCGCGCCCGGCGCGTTGAAGTTATTGTCCAGTTGCGGCGACGTGCCGGTGAAGTCCACGACTGCGCTGCGGCGCTCGCGGTCGACCCGGACCGCCACGCGGATCACCGCGCCGTTGTCCAGCGGGTATTCGTAGCTGCCGTCCTTCAGCACCGAGATCACGCGGCGCACGGCTTCCTCGGCATTGTCCTGCACATGGCCCATATAGGCCCGCACGACATCCAGGCCGAAGTGCTCGCACATGCGCAGCAATTCCTGCACGCCCTTCTCGTTGGCGGCGATTTGCGCGCGCATGTCGGCGATGTTCTGGTCCGGATTGCGCGCCGGCCATTTGCCGGAGCCCAGTATCTCGCGCGCCGCCTGCTCGCGGAACTCGCCGTCCCGCACCAACTGGAAGTTGGTGAACAGCACCCCCTCGTCTTCGACGGTACGGGAATCGGGCGGCATGGAGCCGGGCGTCGTGCCGCCGATGTCGGCATGGTGTCCCCGCGATCCCACGAAGAAAAGGATCTCCTTGCCCGCGCGGTCGAATACCGGCGTAATGATCGTCACATCGGGCAAATGGGTGCCGCCATGGTAGGGGTCGTTGACCACGTAGGCGTCGCCCGGCTTCATCGCGCCGGCGTTGGCCATCATGACGGTGCGTATCGACTCGCCCATGGAGCCCAGGTGCACCGGCATGTGCGGCGCATTGGCGATGAGGTTGCCCTGGGCGTCGAAAATGGCGCACGAGAAATCCAGGCGTTCCTTGATGTTGACCGAGTACGCCGTGTTCTGCAGCCGGTACCCCATCTGTTCGGCGATGGACATGAACAGGTTGTTGAAAACTTCCAGCATGACCGGGTCGGCCTCGGTACCGACGGCCCGCCCGTGGGGCCGCGCCGCGACACGGCGCAATACCACATGGTCGCGTGGCGTCAGTTCCGCCCGCCAGCCCATCTCCACCACGGTGGTCTGGTTTCTTTCCGAGATGATGGCCGGACCATCGACCACGTCGCCGGGAACCATGTCTTCGCGCACGTACAAGGGCGTGTCGCGCCAGGCGCCGGCGCTGTACATCCGGACGGTACGGCGGACTTGCAGCGGCCCCTCGCGCCGCGCGGATACGGCCGCTTCGACGACGGCTTCGCCTCCGCCGGTGGCTTCCACCGAGATCGTCTCCACGACGAGCTCGCGCCCCGGCATCAGGAAGGAGTAGCGCTGGCGGTACGCGGCCTCGAATTCGGCGCGGGCCTGCGTCGCGGGGGCGAATGGCACCTCGAGGGCCGTATCGGTGCCGCGGTACTTCAGATGCAGGCGCCGCTGCACGGTGATGGCGTCTTCGGCGACATGCTGGCGCCGCAATTCACCCACGGCGGCATCCGCCAGCACGTCCAGCTGGGCCTGGAGTTCGGGAACGAGGGGGTCGTCCAGCACCCGCTCCACCGTCTTCTGGCGCATTTCGGTCTGGTCGGCCAGCCCCATGCCGTAGGCGGACAGCACGCCGGCCAGTGGGTGCGCGAACACCGTCGTCATCCCCAAGGCGTCCGCCACCAGGCAGGCATGCTGCCCGCCCGCGCCGCCGAACACGGTAAGCGCGTATTCCGTCACGTCGTGGCCGCGCTGCACGGAGATGCGCTTGATGGCCTCGGCCATATTGCCGACGGCGATTTCCAGGAAGCCTTCGGCCAATTGTTCCGGGGTCATGTCGCGGCCCGTTTCCGCCTTGACGCGCTGGGCCATCTCGGCGAAGCCGCGCTCGGCCGCCTCGCGGTCCAGCGGCTGGTCCGCCCTGGGCCCGAACACGCAGGGAAAAAAGTCGGGCTGGATCTTGCCCAGCAACACGTTGCAGTCCGTCACGGCGAGCGGCCCGCCACGGCGATAGCACGCGGGACCGGGGTTGGCGCCGGCCGAATCCGGGCCGACGCGCAGGCGAGAGCCATCGAAATGCAGGATGGATCCGCCGCCCGCGGCGACGGTGTGGATGCTCATCATGGGCGCCCGCATGCGCACGCCGGCCACCCGCGTTTCGAACTCGCGCTCGAACTCGCCCGCGTAGTGCGACACATCGGTGGATGTGCCGCCCATGTCGAAGCCGATCACGCGGGTGAATCCGGCCAGTTCGCTGGTGCGCACCATGCCGACGATGCCGCCGGCGGGACCCGAGAGAATCGCGTCCTTGCCGCGGAAACGGTGCGCGTCCGTCAGGCCGCCGCTGGACTGCATGAACATCAGCCGGATGCCGGGCAGCTCGCCCGCCACCTGTTCGACGTAGCGCCGCAGGATGGGCGACAGGTAGGCATCGACCACCGTGGTGTCGCCCCGCGACACGAATTTGATCAAGGGGCTGACTTCGTGCGATGCCGATATTTGGGTAAAGCCCACCTCGCGCGCCAGCTCGGCGGCGCGCTGCTCGTGCCGGGGCTCGCGCCAGGCATGCATGAAGACAATGGCAAGCGCCCGAATGCCGCGGTCATACTCGGTCTGCAGGTCGCGCCGCAAGGCTGCCTCGTCCAGGGGCAGTACGACGCTGCCGTCAGCCGCCATGCGCTCCTCGGCTTCGATGACGCTGTCATAGAGCATCTCGGGCAGGACCACATTGCGATCGAACAGGCGTGGACGGTTCTGGTACGCGATGCGCAAGCCATCGCGGAAGCCGCGTGTGGTGACCAGCAGCGTGCGTTCCCCCTTGCGTTCCAGCAACGCATTGGTGGCGACCGTCGTCCCCATCTTCACGCAGTCGACCTGGTCGGCGGGCACCGGTTCGCCGGGCGCCAGGCCCAGCAGCGCGCGGATCCCCGCGACCGCGGCATCGCGATACTGTTCCGGGTTCTCCGACAGCATCTTGACGGTGGTGGTGGTGCCATCGGGCCGGCGGCCGACGATATCCGTGAACGTGCCGCCACGGTCAACCCAGAATTGCCACTTCATATGGATTCCTATGCTTGATGCCTGGCCCGGCGGGCTCGCCTGGGGCCGGTGGAAGGAAACTGCTCGAAAAACGGAATGCCGACGCCCGCGCTACAGCGAGGTGGCCGCGCGCGCGGCCTGGTCATAGACCCCGGACAGCCCGCGCAGCAGATTGGCGAGCTCCTGGGAAAACTCCAGCCCGTTGCTGGAGCCGGGCAGCCCATCGATCAGGCAGCGCTCGCGCACGTCGACGTAGCGCGCGATGATGTCGCTGCCCTTGGGCGTGACGGAATACACGACCTCCTTGCCGCTGCGCTGCCCGCTTACGACGCCCAGCCGCTCCAGCTTCTTGAGCGAATAGTTGACGATGTGGGTGTCTTCGATATTGAGGGTGAAGCAGATATCCGCCAGCTTCTTGCCGCGCTGCCGATGGTAGACGTGATGAAAGACGATGACATCGATGGCCGTGAGGTCGGGCAGTCCGGCGGCGGCCATGCAGCGCACGATCCAGCGGTTGAAGGCATGGCCGGCGATCATCAGGCCAAACTCCACCGCGGAGAGATCCGGGGCACGGTCGGATACCAGATGCGATGATGCGGCGATCATCGGTTTGGGCGCGTGGGGCGTATTCATCAGCCGTTTTCCAGTGGCACAACGGCTGCATGCTAATATTTTGTTGACGATTTATCAACGAAATATAAAACAAGCCGGGTTTTCCCCAAAGGAAGACCCGGCCCTACAGCCGTCAACGAGGCGCGGACCCGCCGTCCGGATCCAGGCGTACGCCTTCGACCCCTTGCACCGCCCCGCCGCCGGCTGCCGGCGGGCTGGAAACGGCGGGTGGCGACACCGTCGGCCGGGCTGCCGCCGGTGCGGTCCCTGCGGGAGGCGCCGCGCCCTGGCCGGCGCGCCTGGCCGCCAGACTGGCGAGACGTTCGGCTGCGGCTTGATCCAGTTTCGCCGCCAATTCTTCGTGCTTGGCCGAGCGCGCCCAGCTGCCGGCGTCCAGGCCCTGCGTATTGCGCATGGAAGGATCCGCGCCCGCCCGCAGCAACAATTCCGCCATCGCCTGGTTGCCCGATAGCCCCGCCATCATCAAGGGAGTGGTTCCGTCCGGTCCTGGTGCATTGACGATGGCCCGATGCGCGAGCAGCAGCTTGGCGACATCCATTTGCGCCTTCGACGCGGCGTAGTGCAACGGCGTCCATCCCAGGCGGTTGACTTGCGCCCCGCGCGCGATGAGGGCGCGCGCGCGCTCGGTCTGGCCTTGGATCGCCAGGTACATCAGCGGTGTTTCGTCGTGGGAATTCGCCACATTGACGTCCGTGCGCGGGTCGGCGGCCAACACATCGAAGACTCTCCAGGCGCCCTCGCGTATGGCCTGCATGATCGCCGGCTGCCCTTTGACCGTGCTGTTGGGGTTCCACTTTTGCGCAAGCAGCTCGCGCACCTCCACGACCCGGTCATTGGCGAGATAGGTTGCGACGTCCGCAGGATTCGCGGCGAGCGCTGCCCCCGCGCACGCCCATCCGGCAATGTGCAGGGTTACTCCGCCAGCCAGAAGCTTCCAACGATTCTCTTTCATTTCAGCACCTTAAGGAATTTAGTTAAAGTTCAACATCAGGTGCGCACCGAGCTGTCATGACGGCACACCGAAGGGCGAACGTCTTGAGAAACCACTTTAAGTTCAACCGGAAGCCGAATCTTTGTATGTTGAATATCAATAACTTACGTGAGGAATATGCGGGAATAGATTAGATTCGATGGCGGGGCTTTCCGAATGACTTGCTGTGGGTCCGGCATCGTGCCGGCACCGCTGAAGAGGGCGCGCGCAGACCTCATGCCCGACACGTGGGTGATACGGATTCCTCAGAATTCACTTTAAAAGTGAATTCTCTATATGCGCTGTACTTTACTGAAAAGATTGAAAAAATTATCGCTTGAAGCAGTGGCGATGTCGGCCACCGGCAAGCCTTTCAACTCCGCCACCTTCTCCGCGACGTGCACCACCATCGAGGGGTCGTTCAGCTTGCCCCGGTAAGGCACCGGCGCCAGGTACGGCGAATCGGTCTCGATCAGCAATCGATCGAGCGGCAGGCGCGAGGCGACATCGTGGAGCGTCGTGGCGTTCTTGAACGTCACGATCCCCGACATGGAAATATGGAAGTTCAGGTCCATGGCGGCCTGCGCAACATCCCAGGTCTCCGTGAAGCAATGCATTACGCCGCCCACTTCCTCGGCCCTTTCTTCGCGCAGGATCCGCAGGGTGTCCTCGGCGGAGGCGCGCGTATGGATGATGAGGGGCAGTCCCGCGCTGCGCGCGGCGCGGATATGCGTGCGAAAGCGTTCCCGCTGCCAGTCCAGCGGCTCGCTCAGCCGGTAATAGTCCAGGCCGGTTTCCCCGATCGCCACGACTTTGGGCGCCGTCGCCAGTTCGGCCAATTCATCGGCTGTCGGCTCCTGCATGTCTTCGTAGTCGGGATGCACGCCCACCGAGGCCCACAGGTTGGGGTGCGCGGCAACCAGGGCCATCAGGCCGGGCCAGTCCGGCATGGCGACGCTGGCTACCAGCGCATGGGTGACCTGGTTGGCCGACATGCGCGCCAGGATATCGGGAAGGTTCTCCGCCAGTTCGGGGAAGTTCAGATGGCAGTGGGAATCAACGTACATGGAATCGGCAATGATGCTCGAACGATCGCCCGGCGACCCGGGCTGCGGGATTCAAGCCTGGCAGGATAGCACCACGCGCTGCAGCGCGGCATGCGCGAACAGCTTGGGATTCAGGGGATGTCCGGCCACCGCGCGCTGGCGGGTCAGCCAGCGCGCCGCTTCGGCCATGCGCGCGGCGTTCGCGCGCGCCGCCGTCCGGGCCACGGCCGTTGCCAGCGCGGGAAAGTAGCGCGGCTGCGCGCCGGCGCCGGCCAGCATCAGGTCGACGTACAAGCGCTGCAAGGCATCGATCCACTGCACCGCGGGCATTTTTTCCAATTGGTCGGCCAGGGTGCCGACGTCCGGCGACTGGCCCTTGGCCAGGGGCGCCACGAGCTGGTCCAGCCAGGGCGGGCAGGCGCTATCGCCCGATTGCGCCAGCCGCAACGCGCCCAGGGGCGCGCCGCCGGCGGCCGCCAGCCACGACGCGGCGTCGGCCACCCCTTCCTGCGCCTGCAGCCACGCCAGGGACTGCCCGGCAGCCGGCGCCGCGAGCGGCAGACGACGGCAACGCGATAACAACGTGGGCAGCAGCCGGTCCGGCGCATCGGCCACGAGCAGGAAAACCGTATGCGGTGGCGGTTCCTCCAGCACCTTGAGCAAGGCGTTGGCCGATATGACATTGAGCGCCTGCGCGGGGTATAGCAGCGCGACGCGCCATCCGCCGCGATGCGTGGCGGTGTTGAACCACGACTCCAGGCCGCGGATCTGATCGACACGGATTTCCTTGGACGGGGCCCGCTTGGCTGCGCCGCCCGTGGCGGTGGAGGCTTCGGTATCTTCGCCTTCTGCGGCCGCCTCGGCCCCCTCTTCCAGGGCCACGGCTTCCGGACGTATGCGCCGCAAATCCGGGTGATTGCCGCTGGATACCCATGTGCAGGCCGCGCACTGGCCGCACGCCAACCCTTGTTCCGGGGTTTCGCACAGCAGGCTGGCCGCCGCCGCGGTCGCGAACTGCAGCTTGCCGATGCCCGCCATGCCGTGGACCAGCCACGCATGGGCGAAGCGGTCCCGCTGGCCCAACCAGGCGCGCGCGGTCTCCGTCTGCCACGGCAGGAATTGCGCCACGCTCATGGACCGGCCCTGCGCGCATCGACCAGCGCGCGGATCTCGGCTTGCAGCTGCGCCCGTATGGCCGGGATGTCGCGCGCACCGTCAATAACGCGGAAGCGGTCCGGATACGCACGGGCCCGCTCCAGATAGGCATCCCGCGTGCGCTGGAAGAAAGCCGCGCCTTCGCTTTCGAAGCGGTCCGGGCTGCGCGCGTCCGCCAGGCGCGCGCGCGCCACTTCAAGAGGCACGTCGAACAGCCAGGTGCGATCCGGCTGCAAGTGCGGATGCACCCACTGCTCCAGCACCGCCACGCGGCCCGCGCCCAGTTCCCGCCCGCCGCCCTGGTAGGCGTAGGTGGCATCGGTGAAGCGGTCGCAGACCACCCAGTCGCCGCGTGCCAGCGCCGGTTCGATGACCTGGCGCACGTGTTCGCAGCGCGACGCGAACATGACGAGCGTTTCGGTTTCCAGGCCCATTGGATGGTTGAGCACCAGTTCGCGCAGACGCTCGCCCAAGGACGTACCGCCGGGCTCGCGCGTGGCCACCACGTTCAGGCCGTGACTGCGCAGGGTCTCCGCCAGCCAGTCGGCATGGGTGCTTTTACCGGCGCCGTCCACCCCTTCCAGGGTGATGAATCCGCCTCGTGTCGTCATGGCGTCTGGTCTCTGCCCAATATGTAGCGCGATACGTTGCGGTTGTGATCGGACAGCGTCGCGGAGAACTCGCTGGTGCCGTTGCCCCGCGAAACGAAATACAGGTATTTGTGCTGCGCCGGCTGCACCGCCGCCAGCAGCGCCGCGCGGCCGGGACTGGCGATGGGGGTCGGCGGCAAACCAGGCCGGGTGTAGGTATTCCAGGGCGTATCGGTTTGCAGGTCGCGACGGCGGATGCGGCCCTGATAGGTATCGCCCATGCCGTAGATCACGGTCGGATCGGTCTGCAGGGGCATGCCTTCGCGCAGGCGGTTGATGAAGACGCCGCCGACGCGGGCGCGGTCGGCCGCGTCGCCGGTTTCCTTTTCGATGATGGAGGCCAGGATCAGGGCGTCATACGGCGTGGCCAGGGGCAGGTTCGGGTTGCGCTTGGCCCAGGTCTGGGCAAGGATGCGCTGCCCTTCCTGGTAGGCGCGACGCAGCAGATCGAAGTCCGTGCTGCCCGGCGAAAAAACATAGGTGTCCGGAAAGATCAGCCCTTCCATGCTGGGTGCATCCGCGCCCAGCCGCCGCAGCAGCTCGGCCTCGCCGACATCGCCCAGGGTCTGCTTGATGTCCGGGTTCTCGCGCAAAGCCTGGCGGATCTGCTTGAAGGTCCAGCCCTCGACGAAGGTGATCTGGCGCTGGGTCATGTCCCCGCGTGCCAGGCGCTCGAGCAGCAGCCACGGCGTATCGCCCTGTATCGCCTGGTAGCCCCCCGCCTTGATGAGCTTGTCCCGGCCGCTCAAGCGGGCCATCCACACGAAGCCATCCTCCCACACCGGGATGCCGTTCGCATTCAACATATGAGCGACGGCACGCGGACTGCTACCCGGGTCCACGACGAAGTCCACTCTTTCCGTGGGAAGACGCATGGAATGATTCATCCACAGCCAGGCGCTGGCGCACGCCGCTGCGGCGGCGATCACCAGGATGAGCAACGCGGCAAGGAGGTAAAAGACGGGACGCTTTGTCATGAGACCACGGAGTTTAATGGATGTGCCAAGGCCCCGCAGAGCGGGCGTTATCATCTTTGGTTTGCACTTTTGCCCACCAACAACAATGAACAGGGTCGCCCTATGAACGATATTCTTGCAGCCTCGTCCTCTGGGCCTGCCGTCGATCGCGCACGCTACGCCATCCTCCCCTACCTGCAGGTGCTGTCGGCTTCCGGCATGGATGCGGTCGACTTCCTGCACGGCCAATTGACCCAGGACGTGCGCGAGCTGACCACCGACGCCGCCGCCCTGGCCGGTTATTGCACGGCCAAGGGGCGCCTGCTCGCCACCCTGGTCATCTGGCGAACACGGGTCGACGGCCAGGGCGACCCCGAGGCCCCGCGCGTCCAGGCCCTGGTGCGCGCCGACGTCGCCGCGCCACTGGCCAAACGGCTCAGCATGTTCGTCCTGCGCGCCAAGGTCCGGCTGGCGATCGAGCCGCTGCACGTCGCCGGCGTGTGGAGCGATGGCGACACCGTCGCGCTGGAGGACGCCGCGGGTGGCCGGCTGCCGCGCGCCGCGTGGGAACGCGCCGACCTGCCCAGTGGCATCTGGATCGGCGCGCCCGGCGGCTCGGGGCGACGCTGGTGGTGGATCGCCTCCGCCGACCAGTTGCAGGCGCGCGAGCCCGGCCTGAACAGGATATTGGAGCAGGCCGACGCCGCGACCTGGCAGGCGGCCGACCTGGCCGCCGGAATCCCGTGGGTCGGTTCGCCCACGCAGGACCTGTTCATTCCGCAGACGGTCAATCTCGACCTGGTGGGCGGGGTCAGCTTCACCAAGGGCTGTTACCCGGGACAGGAGGTCGTCGCGCGCAGCCACTATCGCGGCACGGTCAAGCGCCGCATGGCGTATGGCATCGTGGCGGGACATTCGGGCGCGGCCATCGCTGCGGGATCGGATATCTACGATGCGACGGACGCGGGAGAGCCGTGCGGACGAGTGGTGGACGCGGCCGGCGCACCCGACGCGGCCGTTCTGTTCGAAACCACCTTGAGTTCACTGCCGCACGGCGACTTGCGCCTGGGCAGCGCCGACGGCCCGTCCATCGCGCTGCGGCCCCTGCCGTACAGCCTGGAGCCGAGCGAGCAGCCCTGACGGCGGCATCATGACCCCTCGGGCGCCGCCAGCAAGCCCTGACGGCGCCTTCAACCGCCCGGCGCCGTGTCGTCCAGCGCCCTTCAGTTCTTGCCGAACTCGTCCGCAAGTTCGCGGGAGCGCTGGGCCGCCGCCTGCATGGCCTTGGCCACCAGGCCCATGAAGTCGGCATCCTCGAACACCTTGAGCGCGGCGGCGGTCGTGCCTCCCTTGGAGGTCACCCGCTCGCGCAGCAGGGCCGGCGGGTCCTGCGATTCGCGGGCCAGGCGGGTGGCGCCCGACAAGGTCGCCAGCGCAAGCTCGCGTGCCTGGGTCGCATCGAGGCCGACCTGCTGGCCGCCTTCGATCAGCGCTTCGATAAAGCGGAACACATAGGCTGGCCCGCTGCCCGACAACGCGGTCACCGCGTCGATGGCGGCGTCGTCGTTCACCCAGACGACCTTGCCCACCGAGGCCAGCATGGCTTCGGCCAACGCCCGCTCCGGCGCGGCGACGCCCCCCATGGCCAGCATCCCGGTTACGCCCTCGCCCACCAGGGCCGGCGTGTTGGGCATGCACCGCACCAGCTTGGGCCAGGGTGTCGCGCTGCCGCCCAGCCAGGCCGCCAGCACGTCGCCGCGGATGCCGGCCGCCACACTGACCACCAGGGTACCTTCGCGCAGCCAGGGCCGCGAGGCCTCGACGGCATCGCGCATGAACTGCGGCTTGACGGCGTAGAACCACACATTGCAGCGCGCCAGCCGTTCGTCCGGCGCGGTGGCCGCCGTGGCGCCACGCGCGATCCACGCCTGATGCGCGGCGGTATTGATGTCGACCACATGAAACTGGTTGGCCGGGCAGATATTTCCGGCCATGCCGGCGCCCAGGGCGGAGGCCATGTTGCCGCCGCCGATGAAGGCTATGTGCAGATTGGTGTCCATGGGCGAAATTGTAAACGCAGGCGCATGGCGGTATTCGAATCGCCGCGCTTATTACTGCAGGTTTGCTCCTGCGCTCAGGGTGAGTCCCATTTGACAGACCTACTGGCGGGTGTAACAGTCACGTGTTCGTCACAAACAATTCATATGGTGTCGGGCTGCCTGTCCCTATCCGGGGCTGCAGCATCGCAATCCAGGAGGAACCACCCATGCGATCCCATCGACTCGCGCTTGTCGCGGCGACCCTGCTTACCGCCTTTGGCGCCGCGTCCGCCAATGCGGCGACCGAAATTCAGTTCTGGCATTCCATGGAAGGAGCCCTGGGTGACCGCGTCAACGAAATCGCGGCCAACTTCAACAAAACCCAGTCGGACTACGTCGTCAAGCCGGTCTACAAGGGTAACTACGGCGAGTCGATGAACGCCGGCATCGCGGCATTCCGGGCCGGGAACGCGCCCGATATCCTGCAGGTCTTCGAGGTCGGCACGGCGACCATGATGTACGCCAAGGGCGCGATCAAGCCGGTGCAGCAGATGTCCGAGGAAGTCGGCGATCCCATCGACCCGAAGAACTTCATCGGCGCGGTGGCGGGGTACTACTCCGCGCCGGACGGCAAACTGGTCTCCATGCCGTTCAACAGCTCCACGGTGGTGTTCTATTACAACAAGGACGCCTTCAAGAAAGCCGGCGTGGACGCCGACAAACCGCCCAAGACCTGGCAGGAACTCCGGGCCGTCGCGGACAAGCTGAAGGCCGCCGGCCAGGAGTGCGGCTACACCACTTCGTGGCCTTCCTGGGTCCAACTGGAAACCTTCTCGGCCTGGCACAACGTGCCCTACGCCAGCAAGGACAACGGCTTCGGTGGCCTGGACGCCCGCCTGAACATCGATTCGCCGCTGCACGTGCGTCACCTGACCTTCCTGGCCGACATGGCCAAGGCCGGCGAGTTCATGTACGGCGGACGCGGCGACGACCCCAACGCGCTGTTCATTTCCGGCAAGTGCGCGATGATCACCGGTTCGAGCGGCCTGCGCGCCAACATCATGAAGAACGCCAAGTTCGAGTTCGGCACCTCAACGTTGCCGTACTACTCGGACGTCAAGGGTGCGCCGCAGAACACCATCATCGGCGGCGCCTCGCTGTGGGTCTTCGCCAACAAGAAGCCCGAGGTCTACAAGGGCGTGACCAAGTTCTTCAAGTACCTGTCCAGCCCCGAAGTGGCGGCGAAATGGCACCAGCAGACGGGCTACGTGCCCATCACCACGGCCGCGTATGAGCTGACGCAGAAGGAAGGCTTCTACGATAAGAATCCAGGCACCGACGTTGGCGTCAAGCAATTGAACGTCCAGACCACCGCGCAGTCGCGCGGGGTGCGCCTGGGCTACCTGCCGCAGATCCGCCAGATCGAGGATGGCGCGATCGAAAACATCGTGGCGGGCAAGGTCAGCGCCAAGGAAGGGCTGGAGGACGCCAAGAAGCGCGGCGACGAACTGCTCGAAAAATTCGAAAAAAGTGTAAAGTAGCGCGCCTTTTCGGCGAAGTGTAGGACCAAGTCGCGCCCGGTCTACCGGCCGCGACTTGGCTGCCCCGCATGAACCCGAACCGATCGGCCCGGCGTCCGGGCTGATCGTTTCAGGTTTCTTACCGCCTACGGCCTTGCGCCCGCGAACACTTGCAAACATGGAAAAACGCGTCGTTTTCGGCCACAAGGCCCTGCCCTACCTGCTGCTGTTTCCGCAGCTCGTCATCACGGTTGTGTTTTTCTTCCTGCCCGCGGGACAGGCGATGTGGCAATCGCTGCACGTCGAAGACCCCTTCGGCCTGTCGTCTCAGTTCGCCGGCCTGTCGAATTTCGCCGACCTGTTCAAGCAGCAAAGCTACATCGACTCCTTCAAGGTCACGGCGGTGTTCTCGCTGCTGGTCGCGGTGGTCGGCCTGTCCGTCTCGCTGCTGCTGGCGGTCATGGCGGACCGCGTCCTGCGCGGCGCCAACGTCTACAAGACCCTGCTCATCTGGCCCTACGCCGTCGCCCCGGCGGTGGTAGGCGTGCTGTGGCTGTTCCTGTTTTCCCCGGCCGTCGGCATCCTGGCCGTGGCGCTGCGCAACATCGGCGTGCCATGGAATCCGCGCCTCGACGGTGAGCAGGCCATGGCGCTGGTGCTGATCGCCTCGGTGTGGAAACAGGTCTCGTACAACTTCCTGTTCTTCCTGGCCGGATTGCAATCGATCCCCCGCTCCCTGATCGAGGCGGCCGCCATCGACGGCGCCAGTCCGGCACGGCGGTTCTGGAGCATCGTCTTCCCCTTGCTTTCGCCGACGACCTTCTTCCTGCTGGTGGTCAACGTCATCTACGCCTTCTTCGATACCTTCGCGGTCATCGACACCACCACCCAGGGCGGCCCCGGCACTTCGACGTCCATCCTGGTCTACAAGGTGTACAGCGACGGCTTCCGCGGCCTGGACCTGGGTTCGTCGGCCGCGCAGTCCGTTGTGCTGATGGTCATCGTGGTGGCGCTTACCGTGCTGCAGTTCCGCTATATCGACCGCAAGGTCCAGTACTGATACACACAGAGGCTCTAGGCAATGGTTGAACGCCGTCCCTGGCTGGATGTCCTGGCCCACGTCATCCTGCTCTGCGGGGTGGCCGTGGTGGCCTTCCCGCTTTATGTCACCTTCGTGGCTTCCACCCAGACGGCACAGGAAGTGGCCAATGCGCCGATGTCCCTGCTTCCCGGGTCCCATTTCGTCGACAACTACCTGCAGGCCCTGTTCGCGGGGTCCGGCGGCGGCTCCAGCGGGCCGCCGGTGGGCCGCATGCTGTGGGTCAGCCTGGTCATGGCCCTGGCCATTTCGATCGGCAAGATCGTCATCTCCCTGCTGTCGGCGTTCGCGGTGGTGTACTTCCGCTTCCGCGGCCGCATGTTCTTCTTCTGGATGATCTTCGTCACGCTGATGCTGCCGGTGGAAGTCCGTATCGCACCCACCTACAAGGTTGTTGCGGACCTGGGCCTGCTCAACAGCTATGCAGGCTTGACGCTGCCGCTGATCGCCTCGGCCACGGCGACCTTCCTGTTCCGCCAGTTCTTCCTGACGGTGCCGGACGAACTGGTGGAAGCCGCGCGCATCGATGGCGCCGGCCCCATGCGCTTTTTTCGCGACGTGCTGCTGCCCCTGTCGCGCACCAGCATCGCCGCGCTGTTCGTGATCCAGTTCATCTACGGCTGGAACCAGTACCTGTGGCCGCTGCTGATCACCACGCAGGAAGACATGTACCCCATCGTGATCGGCATCAAGCGCATGGTCAGCGGCGGCGACAGCGTCACCGAATGGAATATCACCATGGCCACGGCCATGCTCGCGATGATCCCGCCCGCGCTGGTCGTCATCCTGATGCAGAAGTGGTTCGTCAAAGGCCTCGTGGACAGCGAAAAGTAATCGCTGCCGCAACTCACCGACTCTCCGTATGGCTACCCTGAGCTTTCGCAACGTCAAGAAAACCTACGCCGGCAATATTCCCGTCATCCACGGCATAGACGTGGATATCGCGGATGGCGAGTTCGTCGTCATCGTCGGACCGTCGGGCTGCGGCAAGTCCACGCTGATGCGCATGGTCGCCGGCCTCGAAAGCATTACCAGCGGCGAGATCGCGATCGACGGACGCACGGTCAACAACCTCGAGCCGGCCGAGCGCGATATCGCGATGGTGTTCCAGAACTACGCCCTGTATCCGCACATGAGCGTGTTCCAGAACATGGCCTACGGGTTGAAGATCCGCAAGATGTCGAAGGACGAGATCCGCAAGCGCGTCGAGGCCGCCGCGCAGATCCTGGAACTGGGTCCGCTGCTGGAACGGCGCCCACGCCAGTTGTCCGGCGGCCAGCGCCAGCGCGTGGCGATGGGACGCGCCATCGTGCGGGAGCCCAAGGTGTTCCTGTTCGATGAACCGCTGTCGAACCTTGATGCGAAGCTGCGCGTGGCGATGCGCCTGGAATTGCTGAAGCTGCACCGGCGCCTGGGCACGACCAGCCTCTACGTGACGCACGACCAGGTGGAAGCGATGACCCTCGCGCACCGCATGATCGTCATGAACAAGGGCATACCGGAACAGATCGGCACCCCCATGGAAGTATTCGAGCGGCCGGCATCGACCTTCGTGGCCAGCTTCATCGGCTCGCCTCCCATGAACCTGGTGACCGTGAATGTGCAGGGAGACGGCACGCTCAAGACGGCGGGCGGCTTCGACCTGGCCATCGCGCCAACCGAAGTTCCGTCGGCGGTGCGCGGCCGCAGCCTGGTCATGGGCATCCGCCCCGAGCACATGGTGCTGAACGCCCCGGGCGCGCGCATGGAAGTCGAAATGGTGGAAACACTGGGTTCGGAACAACTGGTGCACGGTCGCTGCGGAGATGCGGAGCTGGTCGTGCGCTGTGCCACCCGGCAGTTGCAGGAAGCCACCGTCAAGCCGGGCGACCAGCTGAACGTCGGCCCGGACGGCCGCCATCCGCTGCACTGGTTCGAGGCGGACAGCGGCAAGCGTGTCCAGGGAACCTGAGCGTCGGACCCTGCCGGGCCCGGCCGGTCAGGCCACCCTGTTCTTCACGCCGCCTGGTCTTCCCTGCGTGTAGCGGTCGCCTCGGCGCCCCAGGCATCGCGGTGCACGGACAACGACAGCTCGCGATCCCGGGCGATGGATTTTTCCAGCGTCTCCTGCGCACGCCGGGCCACCGTGATGCGATAGCCGTCGTCCTCGAAACGAGGCGCGGTTTCTTCCAGCATATCGATGTTGTTGCGGCGAAACGCGTCCGCGACTTCCTTGGCCTCGTACGCCCCCATGCCCAGGGCTTCCAGCGCCTGCCGTCCGGCACGCAGCGAAGACTCGAACATTTCGCGCTCCACCACGTCCACCCCTCGCTTGCGCAACTGGTAGTAGTGCACCGCATCACGCGCCCGCGCCACCACGCGCAGGTGGGGAAAGTCGCGCCGTACCAGGTCCACCAGCCGCAGGTTGTCCGGCACGCTGTCGATCGCATTCAACAGCACTTCGGCGCGCGCCGCGCCCGCCGTCTCCAGCAGGTCGGCGCGCGTGGCGTCGCCATAGAAGACCTTGGCGCCGAACCGGCGCAGCGTATCGACGTTGTCGGGGTCGTGATCCAGCACGACCACCTTGACGCCGTTCGCCAGCAGCAGGCGGCCGGCGATTTGCCCGAAGCGGCCGAAGCCGGCGATGATGACGCGCGCACCGTCGTCCTCGATGCGATCATCGGCGCGCGTGCTGCGCGGACGGCGCCGGTCGACGGCGTCGAGTATGGCCAGGATGATGGGCGTGGCGCCCATCGACAAGGCCACGACCAGGGTAAGGACCCGTGCCCAGTCCTCCGGCAGTACATCGGCCGAGCGCGCCGTGGCGAACACCACGAACGCGAATTCGCTGCCCTGCCCCAGCAAGGTGGCGAACAGCAGGCAACGGCCACGCTGCGCGCCGAATATCCGGCCCAGGGCATACAGCAGCAGGAACTTCAGCGCCAGGAAGCCGGCCAGCAGGCCAAGGACCAACAAGGGGCGCCCCAGCAAGGTGCCGAAGTCCACCGACATCCCCACGCCCATGAAGAACAGGCCCAGCAACAGGCCCTTGAACGGCTGGATATCGCTCTCCAGGGCATGGCGATACTCCGAGCTGGCGAGCAGGACGCCGGCCAGGAAGGCGCCCATGGCCATCGACAGCCCGGCGTGTTCGATGATTTCGCCTACGCCGATCACGAGCAGCAAGGCTACAGCGCTGAAGACCTCCCGCAGACCCGAGCGCGCGACGAAGCGCAGCAAGGGACGGGCAAGGTAGCGGCCCATGACTACGGCCGCCCCCAACGCGGCGACGATCTTCAGCGCGGCCATTCCGATGGAGTCTCCGCCGTCCCCTGCCTCGCCGACCGCCAGCAGCGGGATCAGGGCGACCAGCGGAATGGCCGCCAGGTCCTGGAACAGCAGCAAGGAAAACGCGCGCTCGCCCAGTACGGTCTGCAGCAGCCCGCGTTCGCTCATTGCCTGCATGGCCACGGCGGTGGATGACAAGGCCAGGGTCAGGCCGACGAGCGCCGCCAGCGGCCAGGCCATGCCCAGCCATGCCATCAAGCCGGCCAGCGCCGCCCCGCACAACCCCATCTGCAGGATGCCGCCGCCGAAGACAGGCACCCGCATGCGCCACAGGCGGCGCGGGTCCAGCTCCAGCCCGATCAGGAACAGCATCAGCACCACACCGATCTCGGCGAACTCCAGGATCTGCCCGGGGTCGGCGACCAGGGCCAGCCCCCAGGGCCCGATGACGCAGCCGGCCACCAGGTAACCCAGGACGGACCCCATGCGAGCCCGCATGGCCAACGGGACGAAGATCACCGCGGCGGCCAGGTAGACCAGTACCTGCAGCAAAAGCGCGTTATCCATGCGCGGTCTCCATCACGGCGGGCGCGGCCGACCCGGGCACGGTCCCCTCGACGTAAGGGGCAAGCCGCTCGCGATACCGCGCCGCCGCGATGTCCAGGCGTTCGGCATCCAGCGTGGCCGCCCCGTGCAGCGCGTAGGGCGGCTGCCAGCGCATGCCGCACAGTTCCGCCGCGCTGCGCAGGGGCTGTCCGAGCACGCCGAGATCGGTATCGGTGCAGCGCGTGAAATCGTCCGCGGCGCCGCCCGTGGTCACCGCCCACAGCACGGCCTTGCCGCGCAACGCATCGCCACCCTGTCCGTAGGCCCACCCGTGCTGCAGCACCTTGTCCATCCATAAGCCGAACAAAGGCGGCGTGCCGTACCAGTGCATCGGGTGCTGCCATACGACCAGGCTGGCCGGCCGCAGCGCGGCCTGTTCCGCGGCCGCATCGATATGGAAGTCGGGGTAGAGATCGTAAAGCGATCGCACTTGTACGGGCATGTCGCCCACGGCATCCAGCATGGCCCGATTCGCGCGTGAATACCGCGGATAGGGATGGGCGTATACGATAAGGATCATGAAGGTATCCTGCGGTGTGGCAATGTCGCGTTCAACGGGATGTTAGCCGTGCACGGGACGTTTCGGGAGCAAAGCATAATGGAACCGGTAGATCTCATTGGTGCGCCGACCGATGTCGGCGCCAGCATCCGCGGCGCGTCGATGGGGCCGGAGGCCTTGCGGGTCGCCGGCTTGCAGGCGGCGCTCGAAAGGCATGGACTCACCGTGTCGGACGCCGCCAATCTATCCGGGCCGCCCAATCCCTCCCACCCTGCCCGCGACGGCTTTCGGCATCTGGACGAAGTCGTCCAATGGAACCGCGCGGTCTACGAAGCCGTCCTCGGTTCCCGGCGCGCGAACCGCTTCCCTGTGCTGATGGGCGGCGATCATTGCCTGGCCATCGGTTCCATCACGGCCGTGGCGCAGCACTGCCGGGAAGCCGGCAAGCGCCTGATGGTGCTGTGGCTCGACGCGCACGCCGATGCGAACACCCATGCGATCACCCCGACCGGCAACATCCATGGGATGCCGGTGGCCTGCCTGTGCGGTGACGGTCCCTCCGCCCTCACCCGGCTGGGAGACGCCTTTCCCGCGGTCGCCGATCCGTCCAACATCCGGCAGATCGGCATCCGCAGCGTCGATGCCGAAGAAAAACGTCAATTGCGCGCGATCGGCCTCAAAGTCTTCGACATGCGCTACATCGACGAAAACGGCATGCGACAGACCATGGAGCAAGCCCTGGCGGGCCTGGGCGATGACACCCACCTGCATGTGAGCTTCGACGCGGATTTCCTGGATTCCGTTGTCGCCCCCGGCGTGGGCACGCCGGTACTGGGCGGGCCGACGTACCGCGAAGCGCAATTGTGCATGGAGATGATCGCCGACACCGGGCGCCTGGGTTCGCTGGACCTCATGGAGCTCAACCCGGCCCGGGACGTCCGCAACCAGACCGCCGAAGTGGTGGTCGACCTGGTGGAAAGCCTCTTCGGCAAGTCCACCCTGCTGCGCCCCTGAGGGCCGGCTGACCCGGCGGCCGGCCGGGCTGCCTGCCGCGCGCCGGCCCCGGCGGCTGCAGCCCGTGGCGGCGTTGGTCCCGATCGCACCACCCGTTCGCCTTCGTTGGCTCGCTGCCGCAGACAGCCGATCGAAGGTCGGCGCCGCCTGAACGAAAGGCGGCCGAAGGCCTTGCGCACCAATTGTGGAGCCTTGCCCAGGCCGCGCGTGGTTTTACCGGAAAGATTTGCAATAATTGCGCGACGCCCAGCCGGCGGCGATGCAAGATCGCGGACATCGCGGCCGGGTGCGGGCGCCACCCATCCACACCAACTTGAGAAGAAAACGATGAACCGACACGACGATATGGCCAAGCTGATCCTGCGGCTGGCCCTGGGCATCCTGATTCTGTTGCATGGCATCTTCAAAATGACGCATGGCGCCGGCGGCATCGTGAACGTGGTGAGCCAGCATGGCCTGCCCGGCTTTCTGGGCTATTTCGTCTATGTCGGCGAAGTGGTCGCGCCCATCCTCATCATCGCCGGCATCTTTACCCGCCTGGGCGGACTGATTGTCGCCATCAATATGGTGGTCGCCATCCTGCTGGCGCATCGCGGCCAGCTCTTCATGCTGAACGCGCAAGGGGGCTGGCAACTGGAATTGCAAGGCATGTTTCTGTTTGCGGCAATCGCGGTTGCGCTGCTGGGCGCGGGCCGCTTCAGTGTCGGCGGCGCCAGCGGCCGCATGAACTGAATTGCCTCGCCTGCCGGCGTAGGAATTCGTAACCCGGCAGGCATTTCAAAACGATTTCAAGGAGCCCTGTCCATCGACTGCATGCCTACACTGAAGCCGTGCACCGTATCGCGGCTGCATCAAGGAGTCAGGCATGAAGAAGCTCATCGCGGTCTTGGCAGTCACCAGTACGCTTAGCGGCTGCATCGTGGTACCGGCGCGCCCGGCCCACTACCGGCCGGCGCCGGTCTATTACTACCCCGCCGCGCCTCACTATTACTACGGCTACTGAAGGGTGCACGGCTGATGGGGAGGTTCCATGGATACCGCTTATTCTCCGCGCATCGGGCGCCTGGCGGCCGGGGCGGTGCTGTTGACCGCCGTCATGTCAGGCATGACGACGCCGCGCGCGCAGACCGCTTACCCTCAATCCTTGCCGGCCGTCGGCCACGATGGCGGACTGCCATATTCCACCGCAACGGGCTCCGGGAACGCGCCGGAGCAGTCGCCCGACCCATCCGGGCTGGATCCCTCCCAGCCGCAATACGCGGCATCGCCGGACCCGGACGCCGGGATACCACCCGTCCCATCTGACGGCGCGGACCCGGCTTCGGCGCAGGACGGGCAGGCGCCCCTGGCCGCCGACGGCCCGGATCCCGCCGACGCGAATCTGGCGCCTGTCGCCGTCTCGGCCGAACCGCCCCCTCCGATTCCGGTATACGCGCAGCCCGCGGCGCCAGGCGATGGCTACATCTGGATTCCGGGGTACTGGGCGCGCAACGCATACGGCTTCTATTGGGTGCCCGGGACCTGGGTCCTCGCGCCGTATGTCGGCGCCTTGTGGACTCCCGGCTACTGGTCGTACGCCGGCAGCGGGTATCGCTGGTCCCCCGGCTATTGGGGACCGCACATCGGTTACTACGGCGGCATCGACTATGGCTTCGGTTATATCGGCATCGGGTATCTCGGCGGCTATTGGAAGGACCGGCACTTCTACTACAACCGCGCCATCACGCGCGTGGATCCCGGTCGTGTGCGCTATGTCTACCACCACCCGAGGAACGTGGAGCACCGTCACGGGCCGCGCGTCAGCTACCACGGCGGTCCGGGAGGCCTGCGCAGGGGACCCGACGCCCGCGAACGGGCCGCGCAACGCGAGCGGCACGTCCCGCCCTTGCGGGCGCAGACCGAGCTGGACCGCCAGGCCGGCCGCCAGCGCGAACAGTTCATGTCCGTGAATCGCGGCCGCCCCGTGCATGCGGCCTTTGCCCATCCCGCGGGTAGCCCCGACGCGTGGCGCGCACCAATTCGTGGCGCAGGACGCTCCGGCGAGGGATTCGACAGGCATGAGCGGCCGGATGGCGCCTGGCCGGGCCGCGGCGGCCAACTGCAGCACATGCGAACGCAACGCCGCGAGCTGGAGCAGCAACGGGAAAGCCAGGAGCGGCTGGCCTCGACGCAACGCCAGCAGATGCACGAGCGTTTGGACCGCCCGCGAAGCGACATCCCGCGCAGGCTGCAGCAGGGCGATCCGCAGTTCCAGGCGCAAGCCCAGACGCCGCGCCTGCCCCTGACTTCTCCTTCGCAGGCGGCTCAGCCGCAGCGTCAACAGCAGTTCCAGCAACAACTCCAGCAACAGCAGTTGCGCCAGCAGCAGCAGTTGCAGCAGCAGCAACTGCAGCGCAATCTGGACCAGCAACAGTACCAGCAGCGATCCTTGCAGCCGCCCCGGGCGCCCGTGGTGCCGCAGACCCAGTTCCAACAGCAATTGCGGCAACAGCAGTTGCAGCAGCAACAGCAGCAGCTCCAGCAGCAGCAATCCGAGCAGCAGCAGCGGCTCCAGCAACAGCAGTTCCAGCAACGCCAGCAGCAGGAGTCCCAGCAAAGACAACTGCAGCAGCGCCAGCAGTTCCAGCAGCAACAGCAGCAGCAATTCCAGCAACGCCAGCAATTCCAGCAGCAACAACAGCAGCAATACCAGCAGCGCCAGCAATTCCAGCAGCAACAACAGCAGCAATACCAGCAGCGCCAGCAATTCCAACGGCAACAGCAGCAGCAGTACCAGCAACGCCAGCAATTCCAGCAACAACAGCAGCGCCAGCAGCAGTTCCAACGCCAGCAATCGCAGTACCAGCAGCGGCAGCAATTCCAGCAGCAACAGGTCCGACAGCAGCCGATGGGCCCGCAACAGATGCGGCAACCGCAGATATGGCAACAGCGTCCGGCGCAGCAGCGCCAGATCGAACAACAGCACCATCAGGCGCAACGCCAGGTGGCGCGTGAACATCAGGCCCGGCAGCAACAAGTCCGGCAGATGCAGGTGCAACGCCAGCAGGTGCAGCAGCGCCAGGTCCAGGACCGCCAACGCGGCCAGCGCGGGCCCATACGGGAAGCACAGCGTTAAGCGCGCTCCGCCGCCGGGCTTGCATCTCCCGGCATGCGCGGAGTGCGCAACCTCACACCATCGAAAGGCCCGGCGGCGGCCAGCGCACGCCCTGACGTCATGCAGGGTGCCTTCGCCGCCCGCTTCATCACCACGGCAGTCGGATGGTCCGCAGCAGCCCACGGGACGGAATAAAGCCGCGGGTGAGCCGTTTTACTGGCATGCGGCGGCGATCGGCCGTCAGCGCGACCAAGCGTCCCGATAAGCCATGGAGCTGGCCCGGCGTTGCCGCCGTGCGCGAGCCGCGTGCGGCCGACGGTGGACGCGAACGACAGGAGTGCAGCATGGCCAATCGTATCCACCAATCCGTCGATTCAACCGATCCCGGCTCGCCAGGACCGCGGGCGATCCAGGACGGCTATGCCGGACTGCTGCGCAGCGCGCGGCAGCCGCCGATACAGCCAGCCCACGCCACGTCCGCCGCAGCCCTCGCATCGGCGCTCGCGCATGTCCCAGCCGTGAGCAACGACAGGTCGCCAGGCGACGCGCCGGCGCCTTTCGTAATGGGCGTCCTGGCCGACCTTTCCGGGCAGCCCGGGGATCCTCTGCCACCCGTCGCGGACCGTCCTTTCCTGCCCATCGGCATCCACGATTTCGACGACCGCCTGAGGCAAGTGCGGCCCCGGGTCGCCATGAGCGTTCCCAACGCCTTGACCGGACACGGCCGCCTGAGCGTGGACCTTACATTCCAGTGCCTGGAGGATTTCGGTCCGGACGCGATCGCCCGCAACGTGCCGCCGCTGGCCAAGCTGCTGCACGCCCGCCGGGCACTGAGCGCCGTGATGCCGCCGACCCGTGGCCCCGTGGACGACGGCGTGGCGGCCAGGACGCGCAATGTCGTGGTCCAGGCGCTGGACACGCTGTCGGCGCACGCGCTCGGGCCAGTTGCCGGCGTATCGGAAGACATGCACAGGACCGCCCAGGCCCTCATCGCACGTATCGACAGCCTGCTCAACCGTCAGGTCAACGCCATACTGCATGCCGCGGCGTTCCAGCAGCTGGAAGGCAGTTGGCGCGGGCTGCACTGGCTGGTTACGCATACCGCCGACGATCGCGGCCTCGCGCTGCGTGTGATGAATCTGTCCAAGGCGGAATTCCATCGCAGCCTGCACCGCTATGCGGAAAGTTCTTGGGACCGGAGCCCGGTATTCTGCAAGCTCGCCCTCGGTGAAGGTCCCTCGCTGGGTCGGCCCTTCGGCGCCCTGGTGGCCGACTACTATTTCGACCACAGCGACCCCGACGTGGCACTGCTGACGCAGATCGCGCGGATGTCCGCCGCGTCGTACACCCCCTTCATTACCGGCGTCGACTCCGCCGTCATGTTGATGGGCTCGTGGCGCGAACTGCAAGGCCGGCGCGATCTCTCGAAATCGCTGGAGACCGGCCAACATGCGGCGTGGCAGGCTTTGCGCGACCTGGATGCGTCGCGCTATATCGGCCTGGCCATGCCTCGCTTCGCCGCGCGCCCGCCGTATGGCGCGCAGGGGCAGCAGGTGGAGGCATTCCCCTTCGAGGAGGAACTGAGCGCATCCGACCTGAGCCACTACACCTGGGCGAATGCCGCGTATGCCATGGCGGCGAATATGAACCGCGCCTTCCATTACTACGACTGGTGCCTGCGCGCGCGCGACGCCGAACTCGGCATGGCCGCCACGCCGATGGCGCCGACCGCCATCGTGGATACCGGCGACGGCCAGGCCGCTGCCTATCCGACCGAAGCGATCATCGGCGACCACCAGGAGGCGGAATTGACCCGAGGCGGCCTGATGCCGCTCGTCGGGCATGCGCGGCACGATGTCGCCGGCATCATCGCCGCCCCATCGTTCAACCGTCCCGCCGTGCGCGCCTCCGGAGACGCCGCGGCCCAGGCGCACCTATCGTCCCGGCTGCCCTATCTGTACGCATGCTGCCGCATCGCTTTCCAGATGAAGCGCGACGCGACCTCGCGTGCCTCGCCCCCGTCCGCATCCGCCACCGGCGTCTCGGCCACGCCCCTGCCCGTCGCGGCCGCGCCTGCGAATGCGTTGCCCCCGGGCCAGCGCGCGGACGACACGACACCGCTGCTGCTGCGCGCCATGCAACATGGCGCCATCGCCTGGCCCTGATCGCGCCGCGACCCGGCTACTCGCGGCCCCGCCGCCCATTTCCGACTGCGCCGACGCGCCCACCAAAGGAACCCCTCCATGCCTGTCCGACGTCCCCGCGCCGCTCGGCCTATCGCCGCCGCGCTGGCCGGCACCGCGCTATTGGTTGCGCGGGCGCCATCGGCCTCCCCCATCGATCCGCCCACCGGCACGCCGGTGCTGACCCTCACCGCGGTGGGCTACCAGGCGTACTCGTGCGAGTACGACGCGTCCCGCCGGCTGCAATGGCAATACATCGCCCCGCATGCCCGCTTGTATGACGCGAACGGCCGCCCCCTGGTCGAACATGGCCCCGGGCCTACGTGGCGAGCCAGCGATGGCAGTGGCATCACGGGCCGCGTCATCGGACAGATCCCGAGCGAAGCACCGCGCAGCGTACCGCAGCTGCTATTGGCCAGTACCAGTGTCGCGGGGCCGGGAATGCTGGCCGCCGTGCGGTATGTGCAGCGGGTCGGAACGGTGGGCGGGGCCGCGCCGGAGGCGGCCTGCGCGACAGAACATCAATCCGCTGAGTCGCCCTATATGGCCCAGTACGTGTTCCTGCGGTAACGCGATGGTGGGCGCGCTACATGCCGTACCGGGTGGTACGCGGTACGGGACCGTGGTGCCATAATGGCCAAACCGATACGCCCCCGTGCCGGCATCCGCCGGGCGCCATCCTTACGCCGCCGCAGAGGTCACCATGAAAACCCCCGCCACCTTGTCCCTGGCGCTCGCGCTGTGCGCCGCACCGGCCGCATGGGGCGCGCTGCCCGTCGGCGCCACGGCGCCCGATTTCTCCACCCAGGCGGCGTTGGACGGCAAGCCGTTCACCTTTGAGCTGGCGCGCGCCCTGCGCGACGGCCCGGTCGTGCTGTACTTCTATCCCGCGGCATTCACCAAGGGATGCACGATCGAGGCGCACAATTTTGCCGAGGCGACGGAGCAGTACCGCGACCTGGGCGCCCGGGTGATCGGCGTTTCCGCCGATGACATCGACGTGCTTCAGCGCTTTTCGGTCAGCGCATGCCAGAGCAAGTTCGCCGTGGCGGCGGACGCCGACCAGCGCATCATGCGCGCGTATGACGCCGTGCACGACCGCAACCCGGCGTATGCGCAGCGCGTTTCCTACGTGATCGTGCCGCCCGGCCGGGTAATCTACGCGTACACGGATAGCGATCCGGAGCATCACGTCACCAACACCCTGGACGCATTGCGCGCCTGGCGCCAGCAGAACCCGCAACGCTGATCCCCCTGGTGCGGCGCTTCGCGCGACGGACCGCCCTAGCCAGGCAGGATTTCGCGCAGGACGTCCGCGGGACGGCAAAGCCGTGTGCCGATGGGCGTGATGACGAAGGGCCGGTTGATCAGGATCGGATTGTCGATCATCGCATCGAGCAACTGCTCGTCGGTGACGTCGGCGGCATCGAGTCCCAACTCCTCGTAAAGCGGCTCCTTGGTGCGGACCGCCTCGCGAACGGTCAGACCGGCCTGGGCGATCAATGCCTGCAAGGTCGAGCGCGATGGCGGCGTCTTCAGGTATTCGATAACGGTCGGCGACATGCCGGCTTCGACGAGATGTTCCAGCACGGTGCGGGAGGTGCCGCACCGTGGGTTGTGATAGATGGTGGTGGACATGGTGGCACCTGGACCGATGACGTCCCGAGAGGGGCACGGGATGAAAAGTCTACCGGAAAAGCCCAGCGGCCCGGGGCCTGGGTTAGCGTGCGCGGCGGCGACGAGGTGCTAACTGAACGGCCACACGGTGGGATTGGTGCCGGGCGGTACCGAAGGCCGGATCCACTTCGGGGCCGTGGCGGAGAACCGGGCGGCATGGCGCACCGCGACCAGCCTGCCGAAACCCGATTCGGTTTCTTCCAGGTAGCCGTCCAGCGCCGGTAATGGGCAGGCAAGGCCGTTCGGTACGCGGGGCAGCCCGCGCAGCCAGCGCGCGGTCTGCGCCAGCGACACCCGCACGTGCCAACTGCCGCCCTCCACCGCCTGGCGCGCCAGCGCGGCCTGTGCGCCAAACGCCATCAGGTAACCGCTCGCGTAGTCCAGTATCTGGACTGGCATGGGGCGCGGCGCTTCCTGGCGCGCGGCCTGCGATTCGGCATGATTGAAGCCGGACGCGGTCTGTACCAGCGAATCGAAGCCTCGGCGCGTCGCCCAGGGACCGACATGGCCGTAGGCGGACAGGGAAACGTAGACGATGCCGGGACGGATACGCGCCGCGTCCTGCGGACCGAAACCCAGGGCGTCCAGGGCTCCGGGCCGGTAGCCCTGCACGAGAATATGCGCGCTGCGCAACAGGTTGCCGAGCGTGATACGGCCGGTGGCCGTATCCAAGTCCGCGTGCACGGAGAGCTTGCCGCGGCTGGTCTCCGCGATGGCGGCGATATTCGGCAGATTCGGAGAATTCAACAGCATGACGTCGGCGCCGTAGGCGGCCAGCGTGCGGCCGCAGACCGGCCCGGCCAGGATACGCGTGAGATCCAGCACGCGTATGTCCTTGAGCGGCCGGGGGTCATGCCCGTAACGCGGCAAGGGCCGCGACGGCGCATCGCCGATACGTTCGATGCTTACCAGCGGCAACTGCGACACGGCGATGCCCTGGGGATGGCGGTCCCATTCGTCGAAGCTGCGCAGGGCCGCGACAACCAGCCCCGCGTCCGCGGCGGCCTGCTCGAATTCCAGCGCGCTCCAACGCGACAGCGCCCGTTCCACGGCATCGCGATTCACCGTGGCGCCGGTGGGACAGCCCAGGAGAGACAAAGCGCCATCGCGATGATGCGCGAAGTTGGCGTGTATGCGGACCCAGTTGCCATCGCCGCAGCGGTAGACGCCGGTGATCTTGTCCCAGAGATTGGGCTGCACGCCGTCAAGGGTGAAATAGCCGCGCGTTTCCTGAGCCGCGTGGCGCATGTCGACGGACACGCGCTGGCGCTTGCCACCGCGCAGATGCCAGATTTCCGCGGCAGCCAGCGCAGCCGCGGCGATGCTGCACTGGGCCGCCATGCCGACGGCGAACGACGAAGGGAGGACGGGATCGGTGCCGGGCAGATCGACGTAGCCCAAGGCCTCGTCCGGCATTTCCGCCATCTGCCATAAAGCGGTCAGCGCGCCGTGCGCCGATTTCCGGCTGGAGGTAACCCCTCTGAAGAAGGGCGGACGAAGATCCATCAAATATCCCATTGCGACAGGCCGTGCTTATCCCAGCGCATTACAAATCCCGGGCCACAGAGGCGTCAACATGGTACGGCGTGCCCCGTGTTTCACGGTTTGACCGCAAGGCATACAAATGCACTGCAACAGCGGGGTACCGCTGCCCCAAGGGGTCACGCTGCGGTCACATCTGTTTTCGATTTGTGGCTCAAACCTACGCCAGCAGCGCCTCGGCTGTGACGCGCTTCCAACACCCGCGAAGCATTGGTGTCCGCGGCAACGGATCACGTATGCACGGCACTACGCAATAGTGCGTAAAACAAGGCAATAAAAGTGGATCGACGCGGACCGCCGCAAGTGCGGAACACGTGAGTCACGTCCGCTTATCAAGGCGCCGCAGGAACACGGCGACTTCCTTCATCACTTGCGCGTCGCCGTGTTCTGCGGCCACGGCGCTGGCACGTTCCCAGGCATGGCGCGCGCCCTCCTCATCGCCAAGGCCGAGACGCGCCTTGCCCAGCCATTTCCAGCCCACCGAATAGCGGGGGTCGTAGGCCACGCAGGTTTCAAGGTGATCGCAGGCCTTGGCGTAGTCTTCGGCTTCCGCATAGGCCTTGCCCAGGGTGTATCGCAAGAGTTTGTCGTCGCGGCCGGATGCCAGCATGGCTTCCAGGCGTTCCGTCATGGACCTCTGCGTCGTCATCGCCCTCTCCTTTCCTTGCTTGCGCGTGCGCGCCAGGCCCAACCGGATCCATGCGTACGGCTCGTCTAAAATGGCATGGCGGTCGCACCGTGTTCATGGTTCATCCTTTCGGCCCCATCCAGGCCGCGACCGCCTCTCACACCTACGTCCCGGTTCACACTCCATGCCTTTGCACCTTCTTGCGCTGGCCGCCGCCGCTTTCGGCATCGGCACCAGCGAGTTCGTCATTATGGGCCTGCTGCCCAACGTCGCGCAGGATCTTCACGTCAGCATCGATATCGCCGGCCTGCTGATCACCGGCTACGCCATGGGCGTAGTGGTCGGCGCGCCGATCATGGCGATCGCGACGGCCCGCATGCCGCGCAAGGCAACCCTGATCGGATTGGCCAGCACTTTCGTGGTCGGCAACCTGCTGTGCGCGCTATCTCCCACCTATGGCTTGCTGATGGGTGCGCGCATCGTCACGGCCTTCTGCCATGGGGCCTTCTTCGGCATCGGCGCCGTGGTCGCCGCCGACCTGGTGCCAAGGCACCAGCGCTCCAGCGCCATCGCGCTGATGTTCACCGGGCTGACGCTGGCGAACGTGCTTGGCGTGCCGCTCGGGACCGCGCTCGGCCAGGCCGCGGGCTGGCGCGCCACCTTCTGGGCCGTGACGGGAATCGGCACGCTGGCCGTCGCGGCGCTGATCGCATGGCTGCCGGGACGCATCCCCATGCAGGCGGGCAATATCCTGCGTGAATTCCGGGTGCTGGCCGATCCGCGTGTGCTGTGGCCGCTGCTGGGCAGCGTGCTGGCGTCGGCGGCGCTGTTCTGCGTGTTCACCTATATCGCCCCCCTGCTGCGCGACGTAACGGGCATATCGGATCGCGCCATCACCGGGATGCTGCTGGTGTTCGGCGTCGCCCTGACGGCAGGCAGCACGCTGGGGGGCAAGCTCGGGGACCGCAGCCTGGAGGCCTCGCTGCGCTGGCTGCTATTGGCCCTGGTTGCCGTGTTCCTGGCGATGACGAAGGCCGTGCACGGCTGGCTGCCCATGCTGTTCATCATCTTCGTATGGGGCATGCTTGCGTTTGCCCTGGTACCGTTGCTGCAGACGCTGATTGTCGACCAGGCGGCCGAAGCGCCCAACCTGGCGTCCACCCTGAATCAAGGCGCCTTCAATCTGGGCAATGCGAGCGGCGCCTGGCTTGGCAGCATGGCCTTGCGGCATGGGCAACCCTTGACCGCCCTGCCCTGGATCTCGCTGTGCATTATTACGGTCGCGTTGGCCTTGGCCGTTTGGGGAACGCGCTACTATGGACGCGCCATGCCGCCCGCGGGCACCGTACCGCTGCCCGGCCGCGCCACGCGCTAGCGCCATCATTGGGCGGCGCACGGCGGTTTGCCGGCCGGCACTATTCCCGGTCCCTTTCATGCATGGCATCGAACGGTGACGCTCCATGACCTCTCTCTACGATTTCTCGGCCCGCGACATCGATGGCGTGGAACGCTCCCTGGCGGATTACGCCGGCCGTGTCGTGCTGGTGGTGAATGTCGCATCGCGCTGTGGCTTCACGCCGCAATACGCCGGCCTGGAGGCGCTGTATCGGAGCCACCGGGAAGCAGGCCTTACCGTACTCGGCTTCCCTTGCGACCAGTTCCGCCATCAGGAACCGGGCGACGAAGCGGAAATCAAGCGCTTCTGTGCCTTGCACTATGACGTGACATTTCCGCTCTACGCCAAGATCGACGTCAACGGCGCCGCCGCCCACCCCCTGTACCAATGGCTCAAGCGGGAACGCCCTGGCGTACTGGGCATCCCGTCGATCAAGTGGAATTTCACCAAGTTCCTGCTCGGGCGGGATGGCCAGCCCATCAAGCGCTATGGGCCAGCCGTCAAGCCGGACTCGATCACGCCGGATATCGCCGCGGCCTGCGCCGCGCAGCGTGGCCAGCAGTGAAATAGTGCGGCCTTCAAGGTCCGCACTGAAGCTCGGGTAACCTCCCCGCGGCCGCGCGCCATCGGCGCGCGAGGCTCGTTCGCCACGCAGGTCTCCCTATCGCTCGAACAATGCTCAGCCGAGCGTGCGGGAAAGGAAGTCGCGCACCCGCGGCAGCGCGTCGTCGAAATGCGTCTCGAGCAGCCAATGGCCGGCATCAGGGAGCAGGTGCAACTCGGCGTCGGGCAGGTCGCGCAGATAAGCCCTGGCGGCGCTCTCCGGCATATAGCCGTCCTGCGGTCCCCAAATGAGCAACGTTCGCGGCTGGCGCGCGCGCAGGTAGGCCTGGTAGCGGGGAAACCATTCCAGGTTCGCTTCAAGCCCTTCCATCAGCGCGACGGCGATGCGCCGCCGCACCGGCGAGTTCATCAGTGGCCAGTGCAGCTTCCAGAGGTCCGGCGTTATTCGGACGGCCACCGCGTCGGAAACCTCGCCCACGAACTCTTCCCGGAACCCCTCCTCGCTGACTGCCTCTTCCAGCGGCCGGCGCGCTTCGGGGGTCTTCTGCGCCCAGTATTTCCTGATGGTTTCGTACTTGGGGCCGAGCTGGTCTTCGTAGATATCGCCGTTCTGGATGATCAGCGCGGCCACGTTATCGGAACGCGCGAGCGCATGGCGCAGGCCGATCTGCGAACCGTAATCGTGAAGCCAGAGCGCGTAACGCTGCAGATTCAGGGCATCCGCGAATTCGCCAAGCAAGTCGGCATAGGCGCTGAAGTCATAGCCGAACGCGGACAAGGCGGGCGTCCCGCTGTAGCCGAACCCCGGCCAGTCGAAAGCGATAGTCCGCCAGCGGTCGGCAAGTGCCGGCATGAGCCGGCGGAACTGGAAGGAAGAGCATGGATAGCCGTGCGGAAGGAGCAGGACGGGTGCGTCCGGGGGCCCCGCTTCCCGAACGAAGATGTCGAGGCCGGCGACCCGTTCGAAACGGTGCGTGGTTTCGCGTGTAGCCATGATGACTCCGTGACGTTTGGATCACCATAGCCAATTTCCACGAACGCGGGGTCCCGAGGGATGTCACATATCTCTACCGGAAGCGAAGCGTGCTTATTCACGAAACCGGTTCAGTCCAGCGGCGGCAGACGCCGGCGCAGCGTGGCGGCCTTGATGATGGCCGTATTGGTTTCCGCGTATTCCGTTACCCGCTCCAGTATCTCGTCCAGGTGCCCGATGGTGCGCAGCACCACCCGCGCAACGAAGCAATCGTCGCCGGTGACCTTGTCGCATTCGATGAATTCGGGAATATCCGCCAGCAATTGCTCCACCCGCCGCAACTGGCCCGGCAACGGTCGAACACGGACGATGGCTTCCAGGGCATAGCCTAGCGCGGCCGCGTCCACCTCGACGGTATAGCGGCGAATCACGCCAGACTCCTCCAGGCGACGCAGACGGTCCGCGACGCTGGGAGAGGACATTCCGACCTGCCGCGCCAGGTCGGCGACGGTGACCCTGGCGTTCGCCGCCAGCAGCCGGATCAGGCGCCGGTCCACCGCATCCAGGCCCCCTTCCTTGGTATTAAGGTCGCTAGCCATTTTTTCCCCAGAAAATTAGGTTTTCGGCTTGAAGTGCCACATCTTCGCCATATCGATCGGCGGTTCCGGCTGGGATAATTTGCCTGCACACAATACATAGCGCGCCTTCCTGGCGCAAGGTTTCGAGGTTTCATCATGGCGATATCTCCAGAACGCTTCGGCGCCGCGCAAATGAGCGCCGCCATGGGCCTGTCGGGCACGCTCGGTTTTTTCGTGCTGGAGTCCGGCCAAACACCCTTCAACGTGGTGTTCTTCCGCTGCGTCTTCGGCGCCCTGGCGCTGCTCATCTACTGCCACGCGCGCGGCTTGCTGTCGCGCAGATACTTCACGCGGCGCACGCTGCTGCTTGCCGCGGCGGCCGGCGCGGCCCTGGTGATGAACTGGGTGCTGCTGTTTTCGGCTTATCGCCTGGCGTCGATTTCCCTGTCCACGGCGGTCTACAACTTCCAGCCCTTCTTCCTGATGGCGCTGGGGGCGCTGTTCCTGGGCGAACGGCCCGGCGTGGCGAAGGTGGCCTGGGCCGTGGTGGCGTTCGCCGGCCTGTTGCTGCTACTGGATCTCAAGAGCGCTCAGGCGTCGCTGCACGACGGCCATCTGCTGGGCTTGCTGCTGGGCATGGGAGCAGGCGCGCTGTATGCCGTGACGGCAATCATCGTGAAGCGCCTGTCGGGCATTCCACCCCATCTGCTGGCACTGGTACAGGCCGCCATAGGCATCGTCATGCTGGCTCCCATGGCGGATTTTTCCGCGCTGCCGGGCTCGCTTCCGCAATGGGGTTGCCTGGTGGTGCTGGGCGTAGTCCATACTTGCCTGATGTATATCCTGCTTTACTCCGCCATCCAGAAGCTCGCCACGCCGATGATCGCGGCGCTGTCCTTCATCTACCCGGCCGTCGCCATCCTGGTCGACTATGCCTTCTTCGGACAACGGCTGGACATGGCGCAGGCCATGGGTATCTCGCTGATCCTGCTGGCGGTGGCCGGCGTAACCCTGAACTGGCGCCTCTGGCCGCGGATGGCGCCCAAGCGCTGCGCGCCTGGACCCGCTGCCCGCCCGTGAAGCCGGCGGCCGCCGGTCTCCACGCCGGCGTGCCGGGCCCGCCGGGACTTGTCCCCGAGCACCCTGCCGGCCTGTCCATCCCGGCGCAATAACCCCTGCCACCTGTCCCGTCCCGCCCGCCGGGCGGCCCGGTGCGCTTAAGATCCACCCATGCGCATGCCGGCCGGCGCTGTCCGGGCCGGCATGATGTCTCTGCCGCCGTGGTGGCGGCACTTCATGAGGACGATGCGCGATGACGGATCTGCATGACTGGGCGCCCGCCGGCGCCGGCACGACCAGGATGTTCGACGACGGCCGGCCGGCCCCCAGCCGGCGCGGACGAACCGCCCGGGGGGTGACGCCATGATGCGGCATGGCGAATACAAGGTGCCAGGCGGCAAACTCGTCGTTGCGGACGTCTCCATCGACGGCGGGGTATTGGCGCACGTCAGCATCAGCGGCGATTTTTTCCTGGAACCGCCCGAAGCCCTGCCGGAGATCGACCGCGCCCTCACCGGCCTGCCTGCGAACGCCACGGAGACCGAACTGGCGCTGGCCGTTGCCCTGGCGCTGCCGCCCGGCACCGAGATGTTCGGGTTCTCGCCGGAAGCGGTCGCCATCGCCGTGCGGAGGGCCCTGGCATGACGCGCACGACATGGCAGGAACACGACTGGCAACTGATCCACGAAGGTCCCCGCACACCCTTGCAGCACATGGCGCTGGACGCCGTACTGTGCGACGAGGTGGGCGCCGGACGCAGGCCGCCCACGCTGCGCTTCTGGGAATGGGCGGCGCCGGCCGTGGTCATCGGCCGCTTCCAATCGCTGAAGAACGAGGTGGACCCGGATGGCGCCCTGCGCTACGGCATCGAGGTGGTGCGGCGCGTGAGCGGCGGCGGCGCCATGTTCGTGGAGCCGGGCAACACGATCACCTATTCCATCTACGCGCCGCAAACCCTGGTAGAGGGCATGAGTTTCCAGGAGAGCTATGCCTTCCTCGACGAATGGACCCTGGAAGCCCTGCAGTCGCTCGGCATCAAGGCGTGGTACCAGCCGCTGAACGACATCACGTCCGCCGCAGGCAAAATAGGCGGAGCGGCCCAGGCGCGGCGCGGGCGGGCCGTGCTGCACCACGTCACCATGGCCTACGACATCGATGCCGGGAAAATGGTCCAGGTGCTGCGCATCGGGCGCGAAAAGCTGTCCGACAAAGGCACCACCAGCGCCAAGAAACGCGTGGACCCGCTCTTGACGCAGACCGGCCTTCCGCGCGAACGGATCATCGCGTGCATGATCGATATCTTCCGCGAACGCCACGGGCTGACGCCGGGCGCCGTCACACCGGCCGAGGAGGCCGAGGCGGACCGCCAGGCGCGCGAGCGCTTTGCCAGCGAAGCCTGGATAATGCAGGTCCCGTGATCGCACTGGAGGCTACGATGCGCCAACGACTTCACATTTTCCGGCCCGCGCCCATGGTGTCCCGCCGTGCGCTGGGCGGCGTGCTGCTCGCGTTGTGCGGCCTGTTGTCTGGCTGCGGCAGTTCGCCGCCCGCGGATATCAGCCTGGCTGGGGCCGGCAAACCGCAGGCGGATCTGGGCGACGTGCGGGTCGAAAGCGTCAAGTGGAGCCGCACCAAGCCCGGCTGCAGCGGCGAATGTCCGCGCATCGAGGTGGATTCCGTCGCCTTCCCCGGTATTCCGAAGCTGACTGCCCTGGTCGACCACGTACTGGCCTACATGACAGGCGTGGACCGCAACCGCCCGGGCCCGTATGACACGCTGGAGGAATACGCACGGTATTTCTGGCAGACTGCCGGCCCCCGGGACGAAACCTGGTTCAACGCGCAGGTCAAGGACACGGTGGGCGACATCATCGCCGTCGAGCTGAACACCGGACAGCAACTGACCGGGGCCGCGCATCCCATCCCCGCCACCCAATACCTGAACTGGCAGCGCAGCCAAGGCCGCGTGCTGGCCCTGGATGAGGCCATCATCCCCGGCCGGCAGACGCAGTTCGAGAATGCGCTGAAAGCGGCCCACACCAAATGGCTGGCGGGCAACGAGGACGCCAAGCGCGACCCCGCGGCCTACCGGAAGTTGTGGCCTTTCCTGCCTTCGGAGAACTTCGCCCTGACCAGGGATGGCGTCGTCGTGAAGTACGACGCCTACAGCATCGCGCCGTATTCCTATGGGGAACCGGAACTGCGGATACCGTACAGCGAACTGGTCGGCATCCTGCGTCCGGAATTCATCCCCGCCAGGAGTTGAGCCCCGGCGAGCCTTACGCCTCGGCTCAGGGGTACAGGCCGCGCACTTGCCGGGCTTGCAGGATGCGCGTGCACGCGACGATGAACGCGGCCGTGCGCAGCGTCACCTTGTGTTCGCGCGCCACCTGCGACACTGCAGCGTAGGCGTCGCGCATGATGCGCTCCAGGCGGTGATTGATCTCGTCTTCCGTCCAGAAGAAGCTGGAGAAGTCCTGCACCCACTCGAAATAGCTGACCGTCACGCCGCCGGCATTGGCGACCACGTCGGGTACGACCAGGATGCCCTTGTCGAACAGGATGTCGTCGGCCTCGGGGGTGGTCGGTCCATTGGCGCCTTCCACGACGACCTTGGCGCGGATGTCGCCAGCATTCGCGGAAGAGATCTGGCCTTCCAGCGCCGCGGGAATCAGGAACTCCGTTTCGAGCTTCCAGAACTCGGCCGGATCGAGCGCCTGCGCGTGCTCGTAGCCCCCCACCCCGCCGTTGCGGGACACGTGGACCAGCAGCTCCGGCACATCGAGCCCGAACTCGTTGTAGATGGTGCCGGTGTGGTCCTGCACGGCGATGACCTTGGCGCCCACGCCATGGAAAAGGCGCGCCGCGGTTCCGCCCACGTTGCCGAAGCCCTGGACGATCACCCGCGCGCCCGCCACGTCGATGCCCAGGTCGCGCGCCGCTTCGCAGCCGACCACGAATACGCCGCGGCCCGTGGCTTCCACGCGTCCCAGGCTGCCGCCCAGCGCCACCGGCTTGCCGGTGACCACGCCGGTCGCGGTGGACCCTTCGTTCATGGAATAGGTGTCCATCATCCACGCCATGATCTGGGCGTTGGTGTTCACGTCCGGCGCGGGGATGTCCTTGGAAGGCCCGATGATGACGCCGATCTCGCTGGTGTAGCGGCGCGTGATGCGCTCCAGCTCTGCCTGGGAATATCCGCGCGGATCCAGCCGAATGCCGCCCTTGGCGCCGCCGTAGGGCAGGTTGACCGCGGCATTCTTGATGGACATCCAGGCGGCCAGCGCCATGACTTCGGGCAGGGTCACATCCTGGTGGAAGCGCACCCCGCCCTTGCCCGGCCCGCGCGAGGTATTGTGCTGCACCCGGTAGCCCTCGAAATGCGCGATGCGGCCGTTGTCCAGCTCTACTGGAACGTCAACGATGAGCGCGCGCTTGGGCCGCTTCAGGGTCTCGGCCCAACGTCCCAGCGCGCCGAGGTATGGGGTCACCCGGTCGACCTGCTGCAGATAGGTCCCCCAGGGTCCCAGGTGGTCAGCATCCAGGTACGAAGGCAAGGCGTGGGTAGGCGTTTGGTGCATTTCGAACTGCTCCTGACGTGATGGCGCGCCCATTGTAGACGCAGAACAGATCCGTGTCCCTGTTAAATCGATAAATCAACATAACAGGGACATATTGGAACTTCCGCGGGGACAGCTGTTACCCGGCGCATGGCAGGCGCCGCCCCGCTCCGCGCATCACATACTGCCACCCGCGCTGCGCCTGCCCCCCGCCTACATGCCGAGGTAGGCCCGGCGCACCTCATCCGAGGCCGCCAGCTCGGCGGCACTGCCGGAGATCGCGATGGCGCCGCTCTGCATCACATAGGCACGCGCGGCCACCTCCAGCGCCGCGTTCATGTTCTGCTCCACCAGCAGCACCGACACCCCGGCCTGCGTGTTCAGGGCGGCCAGCGCGTCGAACACCTGCTCGACCAGCAGCGGCGAAAGCCCCAGGCTGGGTTCGTCAACCAGCAGCAGCCGCGGACCGCTCATCAGCGCGCGGCCGATCGCCAGCATCTGGCGCTCTCCGCCCGACATGGTGCCGGCCAATTGCGTACGCCGCTCCCGCAAGCGGGGAAATACCGTATACACCTGCTCCAGGCGTTCGCGATACACCGCTTCGCTGGCAACCGTGTAGGCGCCCAGGCGCAGGTTCTGCTCGACCGGCTGGCGTGCGAACACGCGCGCGCCTTCGGGGATCATGGCGATGCCGCGCTTGACCAGTTTTTCCGGTGGCGTGCCGGTGATGTCCTGCCCCTCGAAGACGACCCGGCCGCCGGCCGGCCGTACCATGCCCACCACGGCGGCCAGCGTGCTGGACTTCCCCGCGCCGTTCGCGCCGAGCAAGGCGGTGATCTCGCCAGGGCGCACTTCGAGCGAGATACCGCGCACCGCCTGCACGCCACCGTAGGCCACGCTCAGGTTTTCGACTTTCAGCATGGCGTCAGGCACGGTGCTTCCTCCCCAGGTAGGCCTCGATCACGGCGGGATGGCGCACGATTTCCTGCGGCGGCCCCTCGGCGATCGTCTGGCCGAAATTCAACACCAGTACCCGGTGCGCCAGGCGCATGACGACTTCCAGCACGTGCTCCACGATGACCAGCGTGATGCCGGCCGCATGGATGCGGCCGAGGATTTCCGACAGTGCGATGGCTTCGGTCGGATTCAGGCCGCCGGCAACTTCGTCCAGCAACAACATGCGCGGCTCCGTGGCCAGGGCGCGCGCCAGCTCCACGCGCTTCTGCCCCGCCACGTTCAGCCCCGCCGCCTTGACGTTGGCGCGATCGCCCAGGCCGACAAGGTCGAGGACGTTTTGCGCCGACGCGCGCGCATCGGCCAGGCGGCGATGGCGCAGCAACGCGCCTACCATGGCATTCTCCAGCACGGTCATCTGGCCGAAATTGCGCGGAATCTGGTACGTGCGCACCAGCCCCATCTCCGCCACCTGCTCCGGCTTCAGGCCCAGCATGGACTTGCCATTGAAGGACACCGTGCCCGCCGTCGGGGCGTGATGGCCCACCAGGCCGTTGAACAGCGTGCTCTTGCCCGCGCCGTTCGGGCCGATGACGGCGACGATCTCGCCTGCCTCCACCGACAGGCTGATGTCCTTGTTGGCCACCAATCCGCCGAAGCGTTTGGTCAGATCCTTGACTTCAAGCAGAGCCACGACGCCCCCTCAACGTGATCAGGCCGCCCGGCAGGAACATCGTCACCAGCAATATGGCCAGGCCGAATACCAGCAGATCCAGGCCCAGGCCGGAACTGCCCCACAGCACGCGCGTGCCTTCGGACAGGGGCAGCAGCAGCGCGGCACCGATCCACGGCCCGACGAGAGTGCCCACGCCGCCCAGGATGGCGACCAGCACCACTTGCACCGACATGGTCAGGCTGAACATCGATTCGGGATCGATGAAGCCCACATACATGGCGAAGAACCCGCCCCAGGCACCGGTGATGCCCGCCGAGAGCACGAAGGCCAGCATCTTGTAGCGGTCGGCCGGCACGCCCAGGCTGCGCGCGGCGGCTTCGTCGCCGTTGATCGCGCGCCAGTAGAAGCCGGTGCGCGAATGGACCAGGAAGTAGGTCAGCAGGAAGGTCAGCAAGGCCAGCACTACGGCGATCCAGTAGTACGGGACCTTGCTGCGGAACAGCAGCATCCATGGCGCTTCGCCGATGGGCGCCTCCAGTCCCACCGCCCCACCGGCCCAGTCCCAGTTGACCATCAGCAGCAGCCCGATTTGCAGCAGCGCGATGGTCGCCATCGCGAAGTAGTGGCCGGACAGCCGCAGGGTCGGTCCGCCGACGATGTAGGCCAGCAGGGCCGAAACCAGCGCGCCCACGGGGATGCCGATCAGCGGCGTCAGCTTCAGATGCTGCAGCAGCAGGATGGTGGTGTATGCGCCGACGCCAACGAAGACGCCATGGCCGAACGACACGCGTCCCAGGAAGCCGCCCACCAGATTCCATGCAGCGCCCAGCGCGCCGAACAGCAGCACCTGCAACAGGACCTGGATGGTGAACTGGTCGCTGATGAAGACGGGCGCCAGCGCGAACACCACCGCCAGCGCGACCGCGGCGACCAGGGGCGCCCGCGAATAGCGCGCCTTGGCGGGCATGGCGGCCGTTATATCGAGTTGTTTTACGTTTGCCATATCACCACCGCCCGAACAGGCCGCGCGGCCGGTACCAGAGAACCAGGACGAACAGGATGAAGATGGCCACCGTCTTCATCGCGGGCGCCACGAAATAGCCGGTCATCGCCTCGATGATGCCGATCAGGATGCCGGCGATGAAAGCGCCCGGCAGCGACCCGAAGCCACCCATGCACACGGCCACGAAGGCCAGCAGGCCGAACACCGTTCCCACGGAAGGGAACACATAGAAGAACGTCGTCAGCAGCGCCCCGGCCAGGCCGACCGCCGCGCTGCCCAGCATCCAGACCTGCGCATTGACGCGGTCGGGCGAAATGCCCACCAGCGCGGCGACCTGGCGGTCCTCGGCCACCGCTTGCAGCGCGTGGCCCCAGCGGGTGCGGTAGACCAGCACGAACAGCGCGATCACGACCACCAGCGCGACCAGTCCCGTCACCACCTGCGGTCGGCCTATGGACACGCCGGCCAGCGTCACGCTGCCCGACACGATGGTGTCCGGCAGGTTGCGGTAGTCGGGCGTGAAGGCGATGAAGGCCAACTGCCGCAATACCAGACCCAGGCCGAAGGTGGCCAGGATGACCGCCATGGGCGGCCCCTTCTGCAGGCGCTTGATGATGAGCGCATACGTCAGGAAGCCGACAAAGGCCAGCAAAATGGCCACCAACGGCGCCGACATGGTCGGATCTACGTGGCCCAGCGTAAAGAACCAGTAGGCGGCATACATGGCCAGCATCAGGAATTCGCCATGGGCGAAATTGATGACGTCCGTGATACCCCAGATCAAGGCCAGGCCCACGGCCACGGCGGCGTAGATCAGGCCATTGAACAGCCCGGCGTAGAGCGCTTCAAACATGCGGTGCTCCTGCGGCAGGCCCTGGCGGGCCGCCGTGTCTTGCGTTGCGCGTACGTGCGGACCGTCTTACTTCCAGGCGAAGGGCAGCGTCGGCAGCGATTTGTCGGTGCGGTATTGTTCCGGCCATACAGGCACGTAACCCGCGCCCTTCAATTCCAGGATCAGGCCCGCGCCCTTGGTGTTCTGGTTGTGGTTGTCGAACTTCACGCCGGCCCACGGCATGGCGATCTGGTTGTCGCCCAGGTCCGTCGCCGCGAGCGCCTTGCGTATCGCTTCGGGATCGGTGGAACCCGCACGGTTGATCGCATCGGCGAGCACGAGGACGCCCTGCATGGAACGGGCATTGTTGCCGTTCAGGTCCTTGCCGGTCTTCGCCTTGTACATCTCATTGATCTTCTTCAGGCCCGGCTTGGCGGCGGCGACGTCATTGCTCCACACGTCGCGCGTCAGCACGCCCTGCGCTTGCGGACCGACGTCCTGCACGAACTTCGAATCGATGAAGCCGGCATCGTTGGCCAGGAAGATGGGCGGCGCGTACTTGGCTTCGCGCATGGTGCGCACGAACAGCACGGCGTCGGACGTATAGCTGGCGAACAGCGCGACGTCGGGCTTGGAGGCGGCCAGCTTCTGCACTTCCGCCGTCACCGAGGGCGATCCCGCCGAATAGGCGATGCCGGTGATCTCGCGCTTGCCGGCCAGCTTCTGGACCGCCTTGTAGGTGTTGACGCCGAAGTCGGTGTTTTCATACACCACGACGATCTTCTTCGTGGGCAGCTGCTTGATGCCGTCCAGGAAGGCCAGCATGTTCTCGATGAAGGTCTCATCCGTGGGCGACGTGCGGAAGAACCACTTGTAGCCGCGCTCGGTCAGGTCGGGGCTGCTGGATTCGCCGTTCAGGTACGGGATACCCGCCTGTTCGGCAACGCGGCTCGCCGTCTTGGTGACCGCCGACTGATACGCGCCCGTCAGGGCCACGACCTTCTCCTGCTGGATCAGCCGCTGCGCGTCGGCCAGGCCGACATCGGGCTTGCCCTGCGAATCGCCGAACACAACTTCCAGCTTGGCGCCGCCGAGGTTCGGCAGGCCCGCGCCTTCGGCCAGCGGCAGTCCTTTGAGCTCCGGATGCGGGTTGTTGATGATGTCGACCGCAAGCTCGATAGCGTCCTTGATCTCGGTGCCCGTGGAAGCCAGGGCGCCGCTCAAGGGATAGATGGCCCCGATGCGCACGGTCTTGGTCTGGGCGGCGACGGGCTGCCCGAACATCAGCGCCATGCACGCAGCGAGGCCGGCGATCAGCTTCGCTTTGGACGCGACCGGCGCCACGTGAGGGATCATTCTCATTGCTTTTGCTCCTGAGGACTGACGATTTCGAAGAAAGGAAAACTGCCGACAGCAAGCTTATCCGCTACACCGCGATACAACCGCCCGAACAAACCCTGACAGGCAATGCAAATCGCGGCGTATGTTGCCGCCGGGACCATGGGCTTGCGCCGCCGCCGCCGCGCAGCCAGCCCCCGGACTTGGCGATCACGGTATGGGCGGGTGAGGATACGCGGGAATCAGAGCGCCGCCACGCGGCTATTGATCAGATCGGTCACCAGCATATGGCCCGGCGCGTGCGTGATGCAGAAGGCCGGCTTGACCGCCGCGACCACGGACTGCGGCGTGACGCCGCAGGCCCAGAACACGGGCACCTCGCCCGGCCGGATCTCCACGGGGTCGCCGTATTCCGGCCGATTGATATCCGCAATGCCGATGGCCGCCGGGTCGCCGAAGTGCACCGGCGCGCCGTGCACCGAGGGAAAGCGCGATGTGACCTGGATGGCGCGTATGGCGTCCGCCGGCTTGAGCGGCCGCATCGATACCACCAGGGGGCCGCTGAAACGGCCGGCCGGTGCGGTAGGCACATTGGTCCGGTACATCGGCACATTGCAGCCCTGCTCGATATGGCGCACGGGCAGGCCATTGTCCAGCATGGCTTCCTCGAACGAGAACGAGCAGCCGAGCAGGAAAGACACCAGATCGTCGCGCCACACGTGCCGCACATCCAGGGGCTCTTCCACCAGCACGCCGTCCTTCCACACGCGGTAGCGCGGGATATCGGTGCGGATATCGATGTCCACACCGAGCTCCGGCAAGGCGGGATCGCCTGGCTCCGACACCGCCAGGATGGGACACGGCTTGGGATTGCGCAGGCAGAAGCGCAGGAATTCGTCGGCCATTTCCCGGGGCAGGATCGCCAGGTTGGCCTGGACATGGCCAGGCGCCACATTGGCGGTGGGGCCGGTCATCGCGCCCGAACGGGCGGCCAGCCGGGCACGATAAGGCGCCGATGGGCCATCGGACGCGGATTGCGGAAGTGCGGACATGGTATTTCCCCGTGCAATGTGATGATTTTTTGTATGCGCTATTGCACCTTACCGTGGACCCGCCGTCCAATCACATGTTGCGATAAACCGCGATCACAATTATTTATCGCTCTTCCCGGGAGAGCGAGGGTTACTACCTAGAGCAGGCACGAGCGGCGGGGCCTCCAGCGTCATCGGGCTGGTCGCGATACGGGCGGCATCCTGGCGCGCGATGTACTGCGCGGCCTGCGCCACGGTACGCGCGACATGGCTGTCCGGCCCCTGCATCCAGCAGGCCGTGTAATTCAGGGAAGGCAGCTCCGGGGCGCGCACCTGCAGGACTTGCAACTGGCCCTGCGCCAGTTCGCGGCCCAGGATTACCGGGGCGATGACCGCCGTCCCGATGCCGTCCAGCGTCATGCGGACGATCACGCTGAGCGCGGAACTGCCGTACATGCGCGGCGTCTGCACGCCGCCTTCCAGCAGGATGCGGCGCACGGCGCGATGCGGATCGGTATTGGACGTATAGGTAATGACCGGCCAGCGGCCGAGCCGCTTCAGGGAAATCGGCGGACGCCCCAGCCGTAATTGCGGGCTGGCGATCCAGGCCAAGGGATAGCGGCACAAATGCAGGCTTTCGACGCGCGGCTCTTCCATGGGACCGAGCAGGAAGGCCAGATCGATCTGGTGCGACGCCAACTGCGTGCGCAGGCCCGTGCTGGTGTCGACCTGGATCTCGACCATCAGCGCCGGATAGGCCTCGTGCATGTATTCCATCAGGCTGGGCAGCCAGGTGTGGACGATGGTCTCCGACACGCCCAGGCGCAAGGTGCCGCTCATGATGTTCTGCGCGCGCGCGGCCTGCTGCATATCGCTGCGCATCTGCAGCATGCGCTCGGCATGCGACAGCAGTTCGCCACCCTTGGCCGTGAGCGTGATGCCACGCGAATTGCGTTCGAAAAGGCGCACGCCCAGGCCGCTCTCCAGCGAGGCGATACGTTGCGAGATCGCTGGCTGCGTGGCGCTGAGCTTCTCCGCGGCGGCGCGAAAGCCGCCCAGCCTGGCGACCCAGAAAAATGTCTCGATGTTGCGCAGGTCGATCATGGACGGCCGGTGCCGCGGGCACCCATCAGGAAAATTGATCGCGGTGAGCGTATCATGGCGGGCGCTGCAAAGAGGAGATCACGACATGCCACGGGTCACCGGCGCCCGAACCGCCGACACTGCCGCGCGTGCCGCGCCGGTTGCGGCCTCTCGTCCGCTGGCCGGCATCGCGCTCTTGCTGCTGTCGATGTGGGTGCTGTCCAGCCTGGACGCCAGCGGCAAATGGGTCATGGCGGCCGGCGTGCCGATGTTGCTGTTGTCGTGGGTGCGCTACGCCGCGCATCTGCTGGTGGCGCTGGCCCTGATCGTGCCGGTCAAGGGCTGGGGCATTCTGGCCAGCAAACGGCCGCGCGAGCAGATGCTGCGCGGCGGCGCCATGCTGGGCGCCACCCTGTTCTTCTTCACGGCGCTGCGCTTCCTGCCGCAGGCCGAAGCCACCGCCATCAACTTCCTTGCGCCGTTGATCGTGCTGCTGCTGGCGCCCTGGCTGCTGCGCGAACCGCCCCGGATGTCGCGCTGGGTCGCCGCCGGCGTGGCCTTCTGCGGCGTCCTCATCGTCATCCGCCCCAGCGGCGGCCTGGACGCCATGGGAACCATGTACGGCCTGCTGGGGGCGTTCTGCTTCGCCGGACAATACATCGCCACACGGCGCGTGGCCGGCGACGACCCGCTGACGTCGGTGATCTGGAGCGGCGGCGTGGGAACCGTGGTGCTCTCCTTCACCCTGCCCTATGCCGTGCCGGCCGCCTTGCCGGTCTTGCGCGAACTCGATGCCCTGCACTGGTTCGTCCTGGCGTCCACCGGGGTGACAGGCTGCCTGGGCCATCTGCTGCAAATCGCGGCGTATCGCAAGGCGCCGGCGTCCAGCCTGGCGCCCTTCGCGTATCTGCAGATCGTCAGTTCCACCACGACGGGCTGGTTGATCTGGGGGCATTTCCCCGACGCGCTGACCTGGGTCGGCATCGCCATCATCTGCGGCAGCGGCATGGGCATCGGCGTCCTCGAATGGCGGCGCGCGCGGCGGCTCGCACCTTAAGCAGTAGAAGCGCGGTAGACAGCCCCGCCGCGCGGCACACGCGCCGGTGCGCGGCCTATACTCGCCTGATAAAAAATCGGAAAACCCAAGAGCCGCCTGTTCCAGGTAGCCCGAGGCGGCCTCACCGTGACACCGGCGCGCGTCGCACGACGCCGTCCCTGCCGCGCCCTGCACGCATTCTGTCGACGGCGGGCCTTCGCCCCAACGCGGGCGCTGCACGCCGAAGGGGGCCTCATGTTCACGCTGTCCACCAACGCCATAGATGAATTGAAGAGCACGCTCCGAGGACGGATCGTGCGGCCATCCGATGCGGACTACGACGACACCCGCCGCATCTGGAACGCCATGATCGACCGACGCCCCGCCCTCATCGTCCGCTGCGCGGGCGTGGCGGACGTGCGCCACGCCGTGCGTTTCGCGCGCGCGCACGGCGTGCCCCTGACCTTGCGCGGCGGCGGGCACAATATCGCCGGCAGCGCGATCTGCGATGACGGGATGATGATCGATCTTTCACCGATGCGATCGGTCCGCATCGATCCGGCCGAGCAGCGCGCCTATGTCGAAGCCGGCGCAACCCTGGCTGACTTCGACCATGAGGCCCAGGCCTTCGGGCTGGCCACGCCGCTCGGCATCAATTCCACCACGGGCGTGGCCGGGCTGACCTTGGGCGGGGGTTTCGGCTGGCTGAGCCGGCGCTTCGGCATGACGGTCGACAACCTGCGGGCCGCGGACGTGGTCACGGCCGAGGGCGAGCTGGTGCGCGCCAGCGCCTCGTCGCACGAAGACCTGTTCTGGGCCCTGCGCGGCGGTGGCGGCAATTTCGGCGTCGTCACCATGTTCGAATTCCAGCTGCATGCCGTGGGCCCGCAGATCTACGGCGGGCTGGTGGTCGTGCCCGGCGAACAGGCGCCCCAGGCCTTGCGCGCCTACCGCGCGGCGGCGGCCTCCATGCCGGAGGAACTGACGGTATGGAGCGTGCTGCGCCAGGCGCCACCCTTGCCCTTCCTGCCTGCCGAGGTGCATGGCAAGCCGGTCGTCGCCTTCGCCGTCTGCTACACCGGGCCCATCGAGAACGGCCCCGCGGCCGTGCAGCCGGTGCGCCAGTTCGGCACGCCCTATGGCGAGCACCTGGGCGAGATGCCGTACACCGCGTGGCAGAAAGCCTTCGATCCCCTGCTGACGCCCGGCGCGCGCAACTACTGGAAATCGCATGATTTCGGCGAGCTTTCCGATGGCCTGCTGGACGCGCTGGTGGACGCGGCGGGGCGGCTGCCGTCACCGCAATGCGAGATCTTCGTGGGCCAGTTGGGTGGGCAGACGACGCGGCCCGCCGCCGACGCGATGGCCTACGGCAATCGCGAGACTCAGTACATCGTGAATGTGCACGGACGCTGGGCCGACTCCGCCGATGACGCCGCCGGCATCACGTGGGCGCGCGACTTCTTCGACAAGGCGGCGCCCTACTCCCTCGGAAGCGTCTATGTGAACTTCCTGACCGAAGAGGAATCGGATCGGGTCAACGCGGCCTACGGGACCAATTTCTCCCGCCTGGGCGCCATCAAGGGCCGCTACGATCCGCAGAACCTGTTCTGCCATAACCAGAATATCCGTCCGGCGAGCTGAAGGCCCGGGATTGCGCCGGTACGCTCAGTCGCTCGCGACAACCTTGCCGGCGGCCAGCACGAGCTGCCGCTCGCAGCGCGCGGCCAGGCTGGCGTCGTGCGTCACCAGGACGAGGGTGGCGCCCTGTTCGCGGTGCAGGTCGAAGATCAGGTCGATGACGCGCGCGCCGGTCGCCGCGTCCAGGCTGCCGGTCGGTTCGTCGGCGAACAACAGGTCCGGCTTGACGACGAAGGCGCGCGCCAGCGATACCCGCTGCTGCTCGCCCCCGGACAGCGTCCGCGGGTAATGGTGCAGCCGGTCGCCCAGGCCCACGCGCTCGAGCATCCCGCGGGCAGCTTCCTGGGCGGGCTGGCCCGCCAGCTCCAGCGGCAACATGACATTTTCCAGCGCGGTGAGGTTGGGTAGCAGCTGGAAGGACTGGAATACGAAGCCCACGTGGTTGGCGCGCAGCCGTGCGCGGCCGTCCTCATCCAGGGCGAACAGGTCATGCCCGGCCAGGGTGACCGAGCCCGAGCTGGGAACATCCAGGCCGGCCAGCAGTCCCAGCAAGGTCGATTTGCCGGAACCGGAACTGCCGGTGATCGCCAGGGCCGTTCCGGCCGAGACCGTAAAATCGATTCCTTCCAGAATGGACAGCGTCCCGCCCGCGTCGGCCACCCGCTTGCCCAGTCCCCGCACCTCTATCGCGTTTCCCGTATCCATGCGCCCGCTCATCCGTTTGTTGTTCGCGTTTATCCTGGCCGCGGCCGCCGCCGTCGCCTCTGCTCAGACCGCTGCCACCCAGGGCGGTTCCATTCCCGGCAAAACCATACTCGTGGTCGGTGACAGCCTGTCGGCGGAGTATGGCATCGCCCGGGGCAGCGGCTGGGTGCCTCTGCTGGGCCGCCGCCTGGGAGAGCAATACCCGGCCTATCGCGTCGTCAACGCCAGCATCAGCGGCGACACCACCAGTGGCGGCCTCAGCCGGCTGCCCGCCTTGCTGCGCCAGCACCATCCCGCCATTGTGATACTGGAACTGGGGTCCAATGACGCCCTGCGCGGCCTGTCGCTGGCGATGACGCAGCAGAACCTGACCGAGATGGCGCGCCAGGCGAAGCAGGCCGGCGCCGCCGTGCTGATCGTGGGCATGCAGATCCCGCCCAACTATGGCCGCACCTACACCGAACAATTCCGCGACCTCTTCGCCAAGGTCGCCAGCACGGAAAACGCGCGCCTGGTTCCCTTCCTGATGGAAGGCATCGCCACCGACCGCAGCCTGTTCCAGTCTGACGGGATGCATCCCAACGAAGCCGGCCAGCCCAGGCTGCTGGAAAATGTCTGGGCCGGGCTGAAACCGATGTTGAACTAAGGCAAAGAAGACGGGGCCGCTGGCCCGTTATCCGACCGCGCGAGCCACCGGGTCGAAATCAGCCGGCGGCCGTCTCGGCATCGCCGCCTTGCAGGACGCGTGCGGCCTCCGGCGCGATCTCGACCTTGTACTGGCTGCGCAGCATCTTCAGGACCGCCTCGTCCTCTGCCTGGCCCCAGGCATTCGACAATTGCTGGCTCAGGCTGGCCACCGCGCCCGGGTCGCTCTTGCCTGCTTCGACCTTCTCGATACGCGCCAGCACGTAGTCATCGCCGTCGCGCGTACCGGCATAGGCGGGCAGCGGCGTGGCGGGCGCCCGCATCACGGCATCCAGTACGGGACGGGACAGGTTCTGCGGATTCTGGCGCGAGACGTCGACCGGTCCGCCAAACCCGTCGGCCGGCGCAGCCGGATTCTTGCGCAAGGCTTCCAGCGCCTGTTCGCCCGCCTTGGCGGCGGCGTCCGCGGCGCGCTCGTCCACCAGGCGCGCGCGGATCTTGTCCTTCAATTTATCCAGCGGCGGAACGTGCGCCGGGGTGTTGGCCGCGACGCGGACCACCACCATGGTGTCGGGCGACAATTCGATGACGCCGGAGTTCTGTTTGTCGCGCAGGACTTCCGGACTGAACAGCGCCTGGCGCACGCGCGGGTTGTCCAGCAAGGCGGAATCCGGGCTGGCCGATGCCGCGCCGGTGCCGGCCTGGTCTTCGGGCAGCAGGCCGGTGCGCGTGATGCCGCCGGCCTGGCGGATCTTCAGGCCCAGCGCGTCGGCGGCGGGCTGCAGGCTGTCGCGCTGGTCGTAGACCAGCGAAGTGAGCTTGGTGGCCATGTCGGAAAAGCGCGACGCGGCGATCTGCTTCTGGATCTCGCCGGCGATCTGGTCGCGCACTTCGGCGAGCGGCTTGATCTGCGCGGGCTGCAGGTCCGTCAGCATGAGCACGTGCAGGCCATAGGGGCTTTCGACCACGCCGGATACCTGGCCCTTGGACAGGCCGTCGATCGCCTTTTGCAGCGCAGGTGTCAGCATGCCGGGCGAAATCCAGCCGAGGTCGCCGCCCTTGGACGCGGAACCGGCGTCCTGGGACAGCTTTTTGGCCAGATCGGCGAAGGCCGAGGGGTTGGCCGCCGCCTGGCGCGCGATATCGTCCGCCTTGGCGCGCGCGGCCTTGCGCTGCGCCTCGGTCGCGCCGGCCGGAACCTCGATCATGATATGGCTGGCGCGGCGCCGCTCCGGCTGGCCGAAGCGGCTCTTGTTCTGCTCGTAGTAGCGCGCGATGTCATCGTCGCTGACCTGGACGCCAGTGCTGGCGGCGGCTTCGTCCAGCACGATGTATTGCGCCTGCACCTGGTCCGGCACCAGGTACTGCTGCTTGTTGCCGTCGTACCACTTCTGCACGTCTTCGTCGCTGACCTGGACCTGCTTGCGGTAGTCCGCCGCGGCGAAGCGACGCGTCAGCACGTGGCGCGTTTCCGTCAGCGCGCTCTCGATGTAGTTGGCCACCGTGGCGGGCAGCCGCGCCGACTGGCCGATGGGATCCAGCACGCGGCCGATCGCCAGGTCGCGCCGCAAGCCGGCCTCGAACGTCGCCGGCGTCAGGCCCTGGGCCGCCAGGACGGCCCGATAGCGTTCCGGAGAGAAGCGGCCGTTGTCCTGCACCGCGGGATTGGACGCGATGGTGTTGCGCAGGGTCTCGTCGGAGACCGAGAACCGGTTGGCCGCCGCGGCCGCGGCCAGCAACCGCTGGTTGATCAACTGGTCCAGCAGGCGCTCGCGCATGGCGGGCGTGTCCAGCAGGGCCGGGTCGAACTGCGCGCCCATCATCTGACGGTACTGGTCCAGCTGGTCGCGCCGAGCCTGGTCGTATTCGCGCTGCGTGATCGGCTTGCCGTCCACGGTCGCCATCTTGGGCTCCTCGGACATGAAGCTGCTGTAGCTTTGCACCCCGAAGAAGGCGAAGGACGGAACTATCAGGATCAGCAGGATGAACTGCATCCAACGCTGATGGTTGCGAATGAAATCGAACATGGAGGCCCTGTTGCGGCGCGGTACACGTCTAGCCGTGTCGATCCGCGAAAAAGACGCAAAAAAAAGCGAACCGGATTCGCCTTGCTCTCATTACTGCGTGGTACCGGATCAGCGGGCTGCAGTTTAGCACCTCCGGCCACCCCGGCGCGCGGGCGGCGCGGCGTGCCGTTTGCATGGGCGGCACCAGGGACGCGCGCACCGGGACCGGCACGCGTCGCGGATGGCGCCCATCCGGGAGCGACGCCGCGGCGCCGCCGTGCGACGGTGCGGTATCCTTGATGTCGTCATCATGCCATCAAACGCCCACGCTTCATGACCACTTCTCTGTCACCCTGGCCCTATCCCCGGCTGATCGCGCACCGCGGAGGCGGACGGCTGGCGCCCGAGAACACCCTGGCCGGCATGCGTGCCGGCTTCGAGCATGGCTACCGGATGTTCGAATACGACGTCAAGCTCAGCAAGGACGACGTGCTGATCCTGCTCCACGACGACGACCTGGACCGCACCACCAATGGCCAGGGACCCGCCGCCGCCAGGACATATGCCGAACTGGCCGCGCTGGATGCCGGGGCCTGGCATTCGCCCGCCTTCGCCGGCGCGCGGATTCCGACGCTGCAGGAAGTGGCGCGCTACACGATCGAACAAGGCATTGCCAGCAACGTCGAAATCAAGCCCTGCCCCGGGCGCGAAATGGAGACGGGGACGGCGGTCGCGCTGGCCGTGCGCGAACTCTGGCGCGATGCGCCCGTGCCGCCTCTGCTGTCTTCGTTCTCGGAAGCCGCGCTGACCGCCGCGCACGTGGCGGCGCCGCAGATACCGCGCGCGCTGCTGGTCGAGAAGATTCCCACGGACTGGCGCGATCGGCTGGTGCAGCACGACTGTGCCGGTCTCAACGTCAACCAGAAGGACGTCACGCCGGCGCTGGTGCAATCGGTGCATGCCGCGGGCTACCGGCTCGCGGCATGGACGGTGAACGACCCTGCCCGCGCGCGGCAGCTGCTGGACTGGGGCGTGGACGCCATCTTCACGGACGAACTGGCCGCCATCCGGCCCGACGCCTGAACGCGCCGGCCAGCGCCCCCTCACGAGAAACTGCCTTGTTCAGCTACCGCCACGCCTTTCATGCCGGCAACCACGCCGACGTACTCAAGCACGCCATCCTGATCCACATCCTGGATTACCTGGGCCAGAAGGATGCGCCCTACTGGGTTATCGATACGCACGCCGGGGCGGGCTTGTACCGCCTGGACAGCGATTGGGCCTCCAAGAATGCGGAGTTCGCCGACGGCATCGGCCGGCTCTGGGATCGCCCGGACTTGCCGCCGCTGCTGGCGCGCTACGTGGAACGGATACGCGACTACAACGGCAATGGCCAGTTGCGGCACTATCCGGGCTCGCCCTGGCTGGCGCTGGACGCCTTGCGCGAGCATGACCGCCTGCGACTGTTCGAACTGCATCCCACCGAAGCCGAGGTCCTGGTGACGAACCTGGAGCGGCTCGGCGGCACGGCCCTGCGGCAGACCACCATCTATGCCACCGACGGGTTCGAGGGCATGAAGGCCCTGCTGCCGCCGCCTTCCCGGCGCGGCCTGGTCCTGTTCGATCCCTCGTACGAGGACAAGCAGGATTACCGCCGCGTCGCGCTGGCGCTGAAGGAAGGCATCAAGCGCTTCGCCACCGGCACCTATGCGGTCTGGTACCCGCAGGTGCAGCGGCGCGAATCGCAGGAACTGCCGCGCCAATTGGAAAAAGCCGGCGTCAAGCGCTGGCTTCATGCCAGCCTTTCGGTGAAGAAGCCTGCCAGCGAGGGTTACGGGCTGCATGGCAGCGGGATGTTCCTGGTCAACCCGCCATGGACGCTGGCCGAGCAGTTGAAGCACGCCCTGCCCTGGCTCAAGGATGTGCTCGGCCAGGACGCGCGGGCGCGCTTCACGCTGGACTACCGCGAGGACTGAAATGCGGGTGGCCGCCTGCGCGAGACGGCAGAAGCAGCGCGACGGCGCGTAGATCCGCACATCCACGCGCCGCGTGCGCCACGCGCGCGGCCCCTTACCATTGCGGGGACTGTTGCGGCGCCTGCGCCTGCGGTTGTTGCGGCGGCTGCGCGCCGGGCTGTTGTTGCGCCTGGGGTTGCTGCAACGCCTGCGGCGGCTGTTGCGGCGCCTGCGCCGGCTGCTGCTGCGCCACGGTCTTTTCCGTCCAGCCGCCGCCCAGGGCCTTGTAGAGGTCCACCAGATTCGTCAGGCGCGCCAGCCGGGTCTGCACCAGCACCTGCTGCGCGTCGTAGAGCGACCGCTGCGAGTCCAGCACGCTCAGATAGCTGTCCACGCCCTGCCGGAAGCGTTGTTCCGACAAGTCGTAGGCCCGCTGGTTGGCGTCCACCAGGAGCTGCTGCGCGCGGATCTGGTCGTCCAGCGTACCGCGGCCGGCCAGGGCGTCGGCCACCTCGCGGAACGCCGACTGGATGGCGCCCTCGTACGTGGCGATCTCGATCCGTTTCTGCACCTTGGCAAGATCGAGATTCGCTTGCAGCGATCCGCCGGTGAAGATCGGTATGTTGATCTGCGGCGTGAAGCTCCAGGCCCCCTGCCCGCCATCGAACAGGCGGCCCAGGCTGGCGCTGGCCGTGCCGGCCCCGCCCGTCAGCGTGATGCTGGGAAAGAATGCCGCGCGCGCAGCGCCGATATTGGCGTTGGCGGCCTCCAGCTGGTGCTCGGCGGCCCGGATATCGGGACGGCGCTCCAGCAGGTCGGACGGCAGCCCCGCCGGCAAGGTGGTCGGCATCAGCGCATCGTTCAGCGGCGACGGTTGGTCCAGCCTGGCGCGCACATCCTGCGGCAGCGGATTGCCCACCAGCAGCACCAGCGCATTCATGTCCTGCGCCGCCTGCCGCTCGAACTGCGCCAGGTTGCGTTCGGCGGTGCGCACGGAGATCTCCGCCTGGCTCAGGTCGAGCGCCGTGGCAATGTTGTTGTCGTAGCTCTGCTTGGTCAACTCGTACGAGTCGCGCTGGCTCTTGAGCGTATCGCGCGTCAGCTGCAGGAGCTCCTGGTCCGCACGCAGCGTCATGTAGGCGCTGGCCACTTCGGAGATCAGCGCCAGCTGCGTCGCCGTCCGAGTCTCGTCCTGCGCCAGGTACAACTGCAGCGCCTGTTCATTGAGGCTGCGCAGACGCCCGAACAGATCCAGTTCCCAGGCCGAGACATTGGCACCCACCTGGTAGCTGCGGGTGGTGGTCGCGCGGCCACTTTGCGAGAGGTCGCCCGGCAGGCGCTGCGCCGATTCCTGGGCGCCCACCGTCACCGTGGGCAACACTTGCGCGCGCTGGATCCGGTAGGTCGCCCGCGCGGCTTCCACGTTCAGGGCCGCCACGCGCAGGTCGCGGTTGTTTTCCAGCGACAGCGCGATGACCTGCTGCAGGAGCGGGTCGGTATAGAAGTCGCGCCAGCCCACATCGGGCGTGGCCGGATCGCGCGACCGGCCGGGCGCCTGGTTAATGGAGCGGTATGCCGGTCCGGTCGGATACGCCGCGTCGACGGGCGCCGCGGGCCGTTCGTAATCCGGCATCAGGGTGCAGCCGGCCAACACCGCCGCCATGGTGGCGGACAGCGACAGGCACAGCGTTCTACTCATTGCTTTCGTTGTCATTCGGCATGCCCCCCTGCTTGCGCCGGGGGCGTCGTACTGTGTTTCGGATCGCCGGGGTCGTGCGGGTCGCCGCGTTCGCTTTGGCGCTTGACCTTGAATACCCGCAGCATCGCGACGAAGAAGGTCGGCACAAAGAAAATCGCCAGGAAGGTCGCGGTCAGCATGCCGCCGATCACGCCGGTACCGATGGCGTTCTGGCTACCCGAGCCGGCGCCGCTGGCGATGGCCAGCGGGACCACGCCCAGGATGAACGCCATCGAGGTCATCAGGATGGGCCGCAGCCGCTGCCGCGCCGCATGGATGGCCGACTCCGTCAGGCTCGCCCCGGATTCGTAATGCTCCTTGGCGAACTCGACGATCAGGATGGCGTTTTTGGCGGCCAGGCCGACCGTCGTCAACAGACCGACCTGGAAGTACACGTCATTGGACAGGCCGCGCAACAGCGTGGCCGCCAGCGCGCCGATGATGCCCAGCGGGACCACCATCATCACCGCCGTGGGAATGGACCAGCTTTCGTACAAGGCGGCCAGGCACAGGAACACCACGATCAGCGATATCGCATACAACGCCGGCGCCTGCGAACCGGACAACCTTTCCTCATACGACAGGCCGGTCCACTCGTAGCCGATACCCGGCGGCATGGTGGCGGCGATGCGCTCCATTTCCGCCATGGCTTCGCCGGTGCTGCGCCCGGGCGCCGGCTGGCCCAGGATTTCATAAGCCGGCACGCCGTTGTAGCGGTTCAGCTTCTGCGGCCCATAAGTCCAGTCCGCCGATGCGAAGGCCGAGAACGGCACCATATCGCCCGCCGCATTGCGCACGTACCACTTGTTCAGGTCGTCGGGCAACATGCGCGAGCTGGGCATGCCCTGCACGTAGACCTTCTTGACGCGGCCGCGGTCGATGAAGTCGTTGACGTAGGTGGAACCCCAGGCCGTCGTCAGCACGCTGTTGACGTCCTGGATGGAAATGCCCAGCACGCGCGCCTTTTCGCGGTCGATGTTCAGGCGGTACTGCGGGGCGTCCTCCACGCTGTTGGGCCGTACGGCCATCAGGACGGGGCTCTTCGCCGCTTCGGCCAGCAACTGGTTGCGCGCGGCCAGCAGGCGATCGTGCCCCAGCCCCCCGCGATCCATCAACTGGAAGTCGAAGCCCGTGGCATTGCCCAGTTCCAGCACGGCGGGCGGCGCAAAGGCGATCACCTGCGCATCGCGTATGGTTTGCGCGAAGTGCGCGGACGCGCGCTGCGCCAGCGCGGCGACCTTCTGCCGCGCATCGGGCCGGTCGCCCCAGTCCTTGAGCTTGACGAACATCAGCCCGGCATTCTGCCCCCGGCCGCCGAAGTTGAAGCCGTTGATGGCGAACACCGACGCCACCGTATCCTTTTCGTCATCGAGCAGGTACTTGGTGGCCTGGTCCAGTACCGCCTGGGTGCGCTCGGCCGTCGCGCCGGACGGCGTGGCGACCTGCACGAACAGGATGCCCTGGTCCTCGTCCGGCAGGAAGGACGTCGGAATACGGGTGAACAGGAACACCATGCCGGCCACGATCAGCGCATAGATCAGCAGCACGCGCGGCGTGCGATTCAACACGCGCGACACGGTGTTGGCATAGCCGTGGCTGCTGCGGTTGAAGACGCGGTTGAACCAGCCGAAGAAGCCGCGCTTGTTCTCGTGGTGGCCCGGGGCGATAGGCTTGAGCAGCGTCGCGCACAGCGCCGGCGTGAAGACCAGGGCCACCAGCACGGATAGCGCCATGGCGGACACGATGGTGATGGAGAACTGCCGGTAGATCACGCCCGTGGACCCGCCGAAGAAGGCCATCGGAATGAACACGGCGGCCAGCACCATGGCGATGCCGACCAGCGCGCCGGTGATCTGCTCCATGGACTTGCGCGTGGCCTGGCGCGGCGTCAGGCCTTCTTCGGCCATGACCCGTTCGACGTTCTCCACGACCACGATGGCATCGTCCACCAGCAGGCCGATGGCCAGCACCATGCCGAACATCGTCAGCGTATTGATCGAATACCCGAACGCCGCAAGGACCCCGAAGGTGCCCAGCAGCACCACCGGCACCGCCAGCGTGGGCACCAGTGTGGCCCGCAGATTCTGCAGGAACAGGTACATCACCAGGAAAACCAGCACGATGGCTTCGCCCAGTGTCTTGAACACGTCCTCGATCGAAAGCTTGACGAAGGGGGTCGTGTCGTAGGGATAGACCACGTCCATGCCGGGCGGGAAGAAAGGCTTGAGGCCGTCCACGGTGTGCCGCACTGCCTCGGCCGTGTCCAGGGCATTGGCCCCGGCGGCCAGCTTGATCGCCAGGCCGGCGGCCGGCTTGCCGTTGTACAGGCTGTCGATGGTATAGGACTGCGCGCCCAGGCTGACGCTGCCGACGTCACGCAGGCGCACCTGCGAGCCATCCGCATTCACCTTCAGCAGGATGTTGCCGAATTGCTCCGGCGTCTGCAGGCGCGACGGCCCGATGATGGTCGCCGTCAGGTCCTGCCCGCGCACGGCCGGCAGCCCGCCCAGCTGCCCCGTGGAGACCTGCACGTTCTGCTGCGAAATGGCGTTGACCACATCCACCGTGGTCAGGCTGTAGTTCAGCAGTTTGGCCGGGTCGAGCCAGATGCGCATCGCGTACTGCGAGCCGAACAACTGGAAATCGCCGACGCCGCTGGTGCGGCTGATCGGGTCCTGCACATAGGACGCGACATAGTCGGCCAGGTCGGCGCGCGACATGCTGCCGTCCGTGGAGATGAACGCGGCCACCAGCAGGAAGTTCTTGGTGGCCTTGGTGACGCGGATACCCTGCTGCTGCACCTCCTGGGGCAAGAGCGGCTGCGCCAACGACAGCTTGTTCTGCACCTGCACCTGCGCCGTGTCGGCATTGGTGCCCTGCGTGAAGGTCAGCGTGATGGTGACGCTGCCGTCGGCCGCGCTCTCGGAGTTCATGTACTCCAGGCCATCGAGCCCGTTCATCTGCTGCTCGATGACCTGGACGACCGTATCCTGCACCGTCTGGGCCGATGCACCCGGGTAATTCACCTGGATGCTGATCGAGGGCGGTGCGATGGCGGGGTATTGCGATATCGGCAGACGCAGGATGGACAGGGCGCCCGCCAGCATCATGACGATGGCGATCACCCAGGCGAACACCGGCCTTTCTATGAAAAACTTAGCCATGCTTGAAACTCCCTGACCGGCTTACTGGGCCGGCGTCGCCGCGGCCGCGGTCGCGGGCTTGGCATTGGCATCGGCCACGGTTACGTCCATGCCCGGGCGTATGCTTTGCAAACCTTCGACGACCACCTTGTCGCCCGGCTTGAGGCCGCTGGTCACCAGCCAGTTCGAGCCGATCGCGCGATCGGTGGTCAGGTCGCGCACCTCGATCTTCCCTTGTGCGTTCACCACGTAGGCGGTCGGCGTGCCGCGCTGGTTGCGCACGACGCCGCGCTGCGGCACCAGCAGCCCTTCGCTGGCGACCCCGTCGACCAGCTTGGCCCGCACGAACATGCCGGGCAACAGGCGATGCTCGGGGTTGGGGAATACGGCACGCAACGTGACCGAACCGGTGCTCTGGTCCACCGTCACCTCGGAGAACTGCAGCTTGCCTTCATGGTTGTACTGGGTGCCGTCCTCCAGAGTCAGCGTCACCTGCGCGGCCTGCTGGTCGGCGGCCCGCTTGATCTCGCCCTTTTTCAGTTGATCCTGCAGGCGGAGCAACTGGACGCTGGACTGCACGACGTCGACGTAGATCGGGTCGATCTGCTGTACCGATGCCAGCGCCGACGTCTGGTTGGCCGTGACGAGCGCGCCTTCGGTCACCACGGACCTGCCGATGATGCCCTCGATGGGCGACAGGACCTTGGTATAGACGAGGTTGATGCGCGCGGTATCGACGGCCGCCTTGGCTGCCATGACGTCCGCCTTGGCCTGGTCGCGGGCGGCCACGGCGTCATCGTAGGTCTGGCGGCTGATGGCGCGCGTCTCCGTCAGCGGCTTGTAGCGTTCAGCCAGCAACGTCGCGGTCTTGACCTGGGCTTCGGCTCGCGCCAGTGCGGCGCGCTCGCTGTCCAGGGTGGCCTGGTACAGCGATGGGTCGATCTGGTACAGCTGCTGCCCCGCCTTCACCTGGCCGCCTTCGGTGAAGAGTCGCTTCAGGATGATGCCGTTGACCTGCGGCCGCACTTCCGCGACACGGTATGGCGTGGTGCGGCCGGGCAGCTCCGTGGTCAGCGACACAGGTTGTGCCTGCACGGTCACCACGCCGACGGTCGGCTTGGCGGGGGCGGCGGCGGCATTGTCCTTTTTGCCGCAAGCGGCCAGAGCAAGGACGAGCACGGCCAGGGCGGCCGCCGCGGCGGCACGCCCGGCGGTCTTCTTATTCATACGGTGCATTTCCTGATTCCCAACAAGAACCGGTCGGCGATCGCCGACCGCAACAACACGATCAAGGCGAGGCGCGCAGCGAGGCGCCTGGGCGGTTTGCTGCATTGCAAAAGCGTTGATTGTGCACTATTCCACCCGCGTAACAAAGGGCGCTATTGCGAAAACTTCGTTCCATCAATGAGACAATGATGCCATGACAAAGTGCCTTCAAACTATGGAGTTGTTCGTCGAGGTCGCGCGGGCGAAGAGCTTCAGCCGCGCGGCGCTGGTGCTCGGCGTCCCCAAGTCCACGCTGTCGCGCCAGGTTGCGGAACTGGAGCGCTCCCTGGGCGTGCAGTTGCTTAGCCGCACGACACGCAAGGTCGAACTGACCGACGCCGGCTCGCGCTACTTCGAGCGTTGCCAGCACATCGTCGCCGAGGCACAGTTCGCGCACGAGGAGATCCAGGGGCTGGCCAGTACGCCGGCGGGACCCTTGCGCGTGAACATGCCCATCGACTTCGGCACCGACTTCCTGGCCGAGTCGCTGATGGCGTTCTCGCGCCGCTATCCGGACGTCACCTTCCACCTGGACATGGCCGCGCCCGACCATGCCGGGCAGGTATTCCATGCCTGCGACGTCGCCATAGAAATCGGCGAACAGCCTTCGCCCACACGCATCGCCCGCCAGTTGGGGTCGATTTCGGCCTACCTGTACGCCGCGCCGTCCTATCTGGCCGCGCGCGGTACGCCGGTCCATCCGGACCATCTTGCCAGCCACGAATGCATGGAGTTTCGCGCAACGCCGGGCGCGCGCGTCACGCGGTGGCCGTTGCATCGGAACGGCGAACATATCGAATTCCATCCGGGAAAGCGGTTCTCGATGAACAGTGCCAGCATGTTACGGCGGCTGGCCACGCTGGGCGCAGGCATCGCCGTGCTGTCCGAGGTCGCCGCGCAGCAGGAGGTGGCCGCGGGCCGATTGCTGCGCGTACTGCCCGACTGGGAGGTCGGCCCCTTCCCCGTGTACGCCGTCACCGAGACACGGCTGCTGCCGGTCAAGACCCGCACCTTCGTGGAATTCCTGACCGAACGGCTGCAGGGCGACTGGTCGCGCCATGCGAAGCGTAGCGCAGCGCGGGCATTGGATGTCCGCGCTGAAACGGATTGAAATCGGTCGCGCGCTTTTCTTATGGGATCAGCGCTCCCACGGCGGCGCCGGACGCGCCGCGGCGCCCAGGCGCGCACGCAGCGCCTCCACGTCGTCGCCGCGCTGCAGGCTATCAAGCGCGCTCAGCACCATCCAGTCTGCGCTGACCTCGAAGAAATCGCGCAATTGCGCACGCGTATCGCTGCGCCCGAAGCCATCGGTGCCCAGGGTACGGAAGCGGCCGGGCGCCCAGGCGCGTATCTGCTCCGGGACCGCCCGCACATAATCGCTGGCAGCCACGATGGGCAATGCCGACTGCCCCCACTGCTGCTCGATCCACGCGGGCGGCGCATCCAGGCCCAGCAGGCGGGAGCGGTCCACCGCGCGCGCCTCGCGCGCCAGTTCGGAGAAGCTCGTCACGCTCCAGACTTCGGCCGCGACACCGTATTCGTCCTGCAGGCGTTGTGCCGCCATCATGGCTTCGCGCACCATGGGGCCGGCCGCGGCCAGGCGTATCCGGGCGGCGCCGCCGGCATCGCGCAAGCGGTACATGCCGCGCAGAATGCCTTCACGGACGGCGTCGCCGGCGGGCATATCCGGTTGCGGGATATTCTCGTTGGTGACGGTCAGGTAGTAGAACTCGTCACGCTGCTCGGTCAGCATGCGCCGCATGCCGGCTTCGACGATGACCGCGACCTCGTAGGCGTAGGCGGGATCGTAGGCCCGGCAGTTCGGGATCGTGCCGGCCACCAGGTGGCTGCTGCCATCCTGGTGCTGCAGGCCCTCTCCGCCCAGCGTGGTGCGCCCGGACGTGGCCCCGACCAGGAAGCCGCGCGTGCGCTGGTCCGCGGCGGCCCAGATCAGGTCCCCTACCCGCTGGAAACCGAACATCGAGTAGTAGATGTAGAACGGCAGCATGGGCAGGCCGTTGACGGAATAGCTGGTGCCCGCCGCGATCCAGGACGACAGGGCGCCGGCTTCGGTAATGCCCTCCTCCAGGATCTGTCCGTCGCGCGCCTCGCGGTAGTGCAGCACCGAGCCGATATCCTCCGGCTCGTACAACTGGCCTTGCGAGGAATAAATGCCGACCTGGCGGAACAGGTTGGCCATGCCGAAGGTGCGCGCCTCGTCGGCCACGATGGGCACGATGCGCGCACCCAGGTCGCGGTCCTTCAGCAACGCCGTCAACATGCGGACGATGGCCATGGTGCTGGACATCTCCTTGCCGCCGGGAGCCAGCGCGAAGGCAGCCCAGGACGCCACCGGCTGGGCCTGGAGAACGGGCGCGCGTCCGCTGCGGCGCGGGATGCAGCCGCCCAGCGCCGCGCGGCGGTCGCGCAGATAGCGCATCTCGGCGCTGTCCGGGTCGGGCCGATAGAACTTCAAGGCGGCGCAGTCCGCATCCGTGATCGGCAAGGCGAAGCGGTCGCGAAACGCCAGCAGCGCCTGTACGTCCAGTTTCTTCTGTTGGTGGGTCGTCATCTTGCCCTGGCCGGCCTCGCCCATGCCATAGCCTTTCTTGGTCTGCGCCAGGATGACGGTGGGCTGCCCGGCATGCCGTGCGGCGCGATGGTAGGCGGCATGGATCTTGACGATGTCATGCCCGCCGCGGCGCAACCGGTCGATGGCGTCGTCCGACCAGTCCGCCACCAGCGCGGCCAGTTCGGGCGTACACCCGAAGAATTGCCGCCGGTTATACGCGCCGTCTTTCGCGGCGAAGGTCTGGAACTGGCCGTCCACCGTATGCGAAAAAGCATGCGCCAGCGCGCCGGTGGCATCGCGACGCAGCAGCGGGTCCCAGTCACCGCCCCACAACAGCTTGATGACGTTCCAGCCCGCGCCCGCGTACAGGGTTTCCAGTTCGTCGATGATGCGGCCGTTGCCGCGCACCGGGCCGTCCAGCCGCTGCAGATTGCAATTGACGACGAACACCAGGTTGTCGAGCTTTTCGCGTGCCGCCAGCGTCAGCGCGGCGACCGACTCGGGCTCGTCCATTTCGCCGTCGCCGAAAATGCCCCAGACCTTGCGATCGGATGGCGCGGCCAGCCCGCGATGCTCCAGGTAGCGCATGAAGCGGGCCTGGTAGATGGCGTTGATCGGGCCAATGCCCATGGAGCCGGTCGGGAATTGCCAGAAGTCCGGCATCAGCCAGGGGTGCGGATATGACGACAGGCCGTGCATGCCGCGCCCCGAGGCTTCGATTTCACGGCGGAAATGGGCCAGTTCCGCTTCGCTCAGGAAGCCTTCCAGGAAGGCGCGCGCGTAGATGCCCGGCGCGGAGTGCGGCTGCATGTAGACGACGTCGCCGCCATGGTAGGCAGTCGGCGCGCGCCAGAAATGATTGAAGCCCACTTCGAACAGGTCCGCCGCCGAGGCATAGCTGGCGATATGCCCACCCAGTTCGCCGTGGGCCTGGTTCGCGCGTACCACCATGGCCAGCGCATTCCAGCGGTTGATCGAAGCGATGCGCTCCTCGATCTGCATATCCCCCGGAAACGGCGGTTCCTGCTCGGCGGGGATCGTGTTCAGGTAGGCCGAGGCGACCGGCCCATGCCCGCGCACGCCCAGGCGCGCCGCATAAGCCAGGACCTGTTCAAGCACGAAGGCCGCGCGGTGCGGACCTTCGGCGGCCACCAGGGACGCCAGGGCATCCCGCCATTCCGCCGTTTCCTGCGGATCCGCATCCACGCGCGCCATGGCGGCGGCGGGGTCCGCGGCTGCCCCGTCCAGCGGGACGGTGGCGGTCGCGGCGGGCGTGGCGATATGGGCAAGGTGGGGGGCGTCGGTGTCGAACATGGCGGCTCTCGCGGGACGCGGGAACAGGCCCATGCAGGCACGCGGAGGGACCGGTGGCGACATGTGCACAGGGGCATCCCAGTGCCCACCATGCTAGATGTGCAAGCCCGGCATAGGGCTTCGAATTCGAGGCGCCACGGCGGGCGGAACGGCATGTTATTCCGTCGATGGCGCGGTGTGCGGCACTTCCTGCCGTTATGCACGCGAAAGGCTGGATGAACCCCTGCGCCGCGTGTCACGGTGCGGCAATCGCGGTGTCCGCCGTGGCGGCGCATCCCCGGCCTGCGCGTCGTGCGGGTCGTGCGGGTTCTTGAGACGTCCGGCGGGGTAGTCGCCTGCCCGGGCCGGCGACTACCCCGCCGGACTCGAGCGTCTTGAATCGACGGATGCTGCGACCGGTTGTGTTCTTGCAGCTTCGGTCCCAGCAGTGGGGGGTGGAAGAGTTTGCGATGCCCGCCAAAGCACGGCCCCCTGCGGGCCGTGCTTTGGCATACGCGGTGCGGGCTTGCGACGGGTGATGGCGTTGTCGGTGGGATTGCGTCGGGATTGTGTTATTTCACCGACGGCCAGCGCCCGCCCAGGGCTTGGGTCGCCGTGCGCGCGGCCTCCTGCACCAGGCGCGACATCTTCTTGATGGCCGCGGGGGTGAAGCGCTCCTTCGGTCCGGAAAGCGATATAGCGCCGGACAACTGGTCGTCCGGCCCGAAGACGGGGCTGGCGACGGCGGCGCAATTGGGATCGCGCTCGCCCATGGACAGCAGCATGAGCCCCGCATCCTGGGGCGCTTCATGCTTGACCACATACGCGGTGATGAGGCGCCCGGCCGCCCCCTTGCTCAACGGCAGGAGGTCGCCGACCCGGATGCGATCCAGCGTGGAGTGATGCGAATCCACCCGCAGCAGGCAGATGCGGGAATCGGCATCCTGGTACACGTGGAAGGAGGCGCTCTCCGTACCCTTGTCCACCAGGTCCTGCAGCAAGGGCAGGATGCTTTCGGTCAGCTGGTAGGTGGCCTCGTAGGCGCGGCCGAGGCTGTGCGCATAGGGACCGAGGGCATAACGACCGTCCGGCCGCCGCACCACCAGGCACGCCCTTTCGAGGGTCGCGATCAGGCGCAGCAAGGTGCTCTTGTAGAAACCGGTGGCGCGGGACAGGTCTGCCAGGGTGATGGGATCGGTGCGCTGTGCGACGGCGTCGACGATGGCGAGGGCGCGCTCGACGGCTGCCACGCCATCGGTCGCGCCCTCCTGGCTGGCTTGGCGACTCATGCGTATGAAGAAAAGGAATTAAGGTGTGTCGACACTGGAAGACGTCTCCGGCTCGGCGTCGATGGCGCGGCTGACGACCGGCCAGTACCGATTGCCATCCCCACGCTGCAGCGCCGCTTCGAACCAGTGATCGACATTGCGGGCACCGAAGGCCTGCACGCCGGTCTGCTCGGCCAGCAGCAGCGCATAGCGCAGATCCTTGCGGGCGTACTGGACGGGGAAGGCCTTCTCCGGAAAATCACCCGGCAGAATAGCCTTTAAGCCATGGTTGCGCAACGCGAAGCTGTCGGCCGAGCCGCGCGACAGGGTGTCGAGCAGGACCTGCGGATCGACGCCCGAGCGGCGCGCGATGGCACGCGCCTCGGACAGCGCCACCACGGTCTCGAACAACACCATGTTGTTGAGGATCTTCACCACCTGGCCGCTGCCGACCGGACCGCACAGCGTGATCTCGCTGGCGAAGGTGGCGATCAACGGCCGGACGCTTTCGAAGGTGGCCGCATCGCCGCCCACCATCACCGACAGGGTACCGGCCTCGGCGGCGGCGCGCGTCCGCGCCACCGGCGCATCCAGGAAGGCAACGCCCCGTGTCGCGAAGTCGGCCGCCAGCTGGCGCGTGGTATCGACCGGCGACGTGCTCAGGTCGATGACGATCTGGCCGTCGCGCGCGCCCGCGAGCAAGCCGTCGTCCGCGCGAACGATCCTGTCCACGACTTCGCCGGAAGGCAGCGACAGGAAGACCACATCGCAGTCGCGCATGATGGCCGGCACGTCGGCGCCGGCTACCCCGTGTGCGGCCACCCGCCGCAGCGGTTCGGGATCGATATCGCAGGCGACCACCGGTACGCCGCACTTCTGCGCCAGATTGCGGCACATGGGTTCACCCATGACGCCCAGGCCGATGAAACCGATTTTCTTGATTGCACTCATGATGTCTCCGTCGAGTCGTTGGACCGATCGCCGCGCGACCGGCCCATGGGATGGATGGGCCCGCCTCACATGCCGAAATAGATGCCCTTGGACTGTTGATACAGGCGCAGGCCCCCTATGCCCTTCTCGCGCCCCAGGCCGCTCTGCTTGTAGCCGCCGAACGGCGTCGAGACGGACAACTGCTTGTAGGTGTTGATCCACACGCTGCCGGCTTCGAGCCGCGTGGCGATGCGCCAGGCGCGGCGGTAATCCGCGGTCCAGATGCCGGAGGCCAGGCCGTAGACGCTTTCGTTGGCTTGCTCGATCAAGTCCTCTTCGTCCTGGAACGGCAGCGCGCACAGCACGGGACCGAAGATCTCTTCACGCACCACCAGCGCGTCGCGCCGCAGTCCGCTCAGGATGGTGGGCTGGTAGAAAGCGCCCCCCGCCAGCGCCTCGGCCTCCGGTCGCTGGCCGCCGATCAGTACCTCGGCGCCTTCATCGCGCGCCGACTGCACCATGCTCTCTATCTTCTGCCGATGGCCGAAAGAAGCGATGGGCCCCATCTGCGCGCCCTGCGCCTGCGGCATGTCGACCTTGATGCGCGCGGTCCGCGCGACCAGGCGCTCCTGGAACTCCTGCGCGATGGCGGCCTGCACATAAAGCCGCGACCCGGCCACGCAGGATTGGCCGCTGCCTTCGAAGATTCCGCCCACGACGGCCTCGATGGCGGCGTCCATATCGGCGTCCGCGAACACGATGTGCGGCGATTTTCCGCCCAGTTCGAGCGCGACGGGCATCAGCTTCTGCGCCGCCGCGATGGCGATGGCGCGGCCGCTGGCCGTGCCGCCCGTGAACGAAACCATGCGCACGCCCGGGTGTTCGACCAGGCCCTTGCCGGCGACGGCGCCGGTGCCGGTAACCACGTTCAGGATGCCCGGCGGCAGCCCGGCTTCGAGGGCCAGGCGGCCCAGCTCCAGCGCCGGCGACGGCGTTACCTCCGACGGCTTCAGGATGACCGCATTTCCGGCCGCCAGCGCCGGTGCAACCTTCTGCGCTTCCATCGTCAGCGGCGAGTTCCACGGCGTAATGGCGGCGACCACGCCGTAAGGCTCATAGCGCGTCATCGACAGATAGTTGCCGCGTGCCGGCGTTACCTCGGCGCAGATGGTTTCGCAAACACCGGCGTAATAGCGGAAGGTGGCGGCGGCGCTGGCGACCTGCGCCTTGCACTCGGCCCACACCTTGCCGTTCTCGATCATCTGCAGCTGCGCGAACAACTCGGATTCGCGGTCCATGGCATCCGCGATGCGGCGCAGGATGCCCGCGCGCTGGTGCTGCAACATGTCGCGCCACGCTGGCTCGCGCACGGCGCGCCACGCGGCTTCGACGGCACGGTCGACTTCGGATGCCGTGGCGGCGCTGACGCGGAAATTCTCCTCTCCGGTGGCCGGATTGATCGAGGCAAAGGCATCGCGGTCGACGCTGACCCAGGCGCCATCGATCAACATGGGCTTGAGCTGTACGGCTGACGATGCAGGAGGCGTTCTCGGCGTGGACATGGTCGTCTGTTTCCTCTCGCGGAGCCGCCGCGGTGCCCGGGATGAGCGCGTGCGGCACGCATTTTCGTTGACAAGTTCTATGCCGCACAATATAAAATAGAATGATCGTTCTGTCTATAAGAACACACTGCACGCGGCACCGCAAGACAGAAACGTTCCAACAAACACCCCTTATCGAAGGTTCGAGGAGACCAAGTCATGCATTCATCCTGGATACGCGCCGGCCTGTTGGCCATGGCGCTGTTGACCGGCACGGCGCAGGCCGACACCTACCCCGCCAAACCGGTGACGATGGTCGTCCCATATCCCGCCGGCGGGGCGACCGACGTCGTCGCGCGTGCGGTAGCCGAGAAGCTCGGCGTTGCATGGAAGCAGTCGGTCATCGTCGAGAACCGCGCCGGCGCGGGGACCACCATCGCGGCCAGCTACGTCGCGCGCGCCCAGGGCGACGGCTACACGCTTTTCATGACGACGTCCGCGCACACCATCAGCGGCCACTTGTATTCCAAGCTGCCCTACGACCCGATGAAGGACTTCACGCCCATCACCCTGGTCACCAAGGTGCCCCTGGTGCTGGTCGTCAACCCCGCCATTCCGGCGCAAAACCTGAAGGAATTCCTTGCCTATCTGAAGAAGGACGGGGCCAGCGTGAACTTCGCCTCGCCCGGCACGGGGACGGCGCAGCACCTGAGCGGTGAACTGTTCAAGATCGCGACGGGATCCGGGATTACGCATGTGCCCTATCGCGGCGACGCCCCCGCCTTCACCGACCTGGTCGGCGGCCAGGTCCAGATGATGCTCGCCACCATTACGTCGGCGTTGCCGCTGATCGAATCCGGAAAGCTGCGCGCGCTGGCCGTGGCCAACGACAAGCGCGTATCCGCGCTGTCCTCGGTGCCCACTTTCGCCGAAGCCGGCATGCCCGGATTCGAAGCGGCCACCTGGTTCGGCCTGCTGGCCCCCGCCAGCATGAAGCCGGAGCTCGCCCAGCGCATCTACGGCGACGTATCGAAAATCGTCGCCACGCCCGACATGCGCAAGCGCATCGAGGACCTGGGCGGCGAAGTCGTCAACAGCACGCCGGCGCAGTTCGCCGATTTCATGCGCGCCGAAGAAAGCAAGTGGGGCAAGGCCGTGCAGGCGTCGGGCGCGAAGGCATCGGACTGACCGTGGCGCGGCGTTGGCGCGGCAGCCAGGGCAGGCACAAAGCCCGCGCACGCCCCAGGGGCACTGCGCGACGGCCCCGGACAAGCCCTTGTTGACATCGCGCTGACAGCCCCTAGAATGTTCTCTACAAAAGAATAGCCATTCTGTTTGACAGAATAAGCAATAAGCCGTCCCACACCCAGCCGCCGGGCGCGCAACCAGGCGCCCGGCGGACGCGACGAGGCAGGAGACATGCACGACCCATCCATCCAGCCGGACGAGGATCTCGTCCGCCGTTTCACCGCCTGCGCCACCGGATTCGCCCGCGCGCGGGCCGTGGACGCCGACATCCTCGTGCAGTTCGGCAGTGCGCCGGTGATCGTCAAGGTCCGCGACGGCGCGGTGTGTTCCATCGCCGCGCCGCGCGCACCGCTGCCATCCTGGGACTATGCCGTACGCGGCAGCGCGCGCGGATGGCAGGCGCTCTGGGAAGCCCCGCCGGCGCCGGGCTGGCACGACATATTCGCGCTTGCCAAGCTGGGCGAATTCGCCATCGAGGGACGCCTGCAAGGCCTGATGGCGCACCTGCAGTTCGTCAAGGACCTGCTCGCCTGCCCCAGGGCCGCCGGCACGCCGGGGAGCCACGCATGAACACGCCCATCGAACCCATCGTCGGTCGCTATGCGCGGATCGACATCCAGGGCAAGCCATGCCGTGTCTATTTCGAGGAGGCCGGCGCCGGCATCCCGTTGGTCTGCCTGCACACCGCCGGCGCGGACGGCCGGCAGTATCGCCACATGATGTGCGACGACGCCATCACGTCCCGCTACCGTGTGCTGGCCTTCGACATGCCGTGGCACGGCAAGTCCTATCCGCCTGACGGCGCCTACGGCGAGGAATACCGCCTGACCACCGGCTTGTACGTGGATACGGTGATGTCGTTCTGCGCCGCCTTGAACCTGGACCGGCCCGCCTTGATAGGCTGCTCCATAGGCGGGCGCATCGTGCTGCAACTGGCCCACGAGCACGGTGCGCGCTTTCGCGCCCTGATCGGCGTCGAGGCGGCCGACTACCAGGAACCCTGGTATGACACCGCCTGGCTGCATCGTGGCGACGTGCATGGCGGGGAGGTATGCGCCGCGCTGGTCTCGGGGCTGGTCGCGCCGCAATCGCCGGCGCGGTACCGCGACGAGACCCTGTGGCAGTACATGCAGAGCGGTCCGGGCGTATTCCGCGGCGACCTCTACTTCTATCGTCAGGACAGCGACCTGCGCGGTCGTCTCGGCGGCATCGATACCGCCGCCTGCCCGCTATACCTGCTCACAGGCGAGTACGACTTCTCATGCAGCCCGGACGACACCTTGCGCACGGCCCGCGCCATTCCGGGCGCGCAGGCCACCATCATGCGCGAGGTCGGGCACTTTCCCATGAGCGAAAACCCGGCGCAATTCCGCCGATACCTGCTGCCCGTTCTCGACGAGATCGCGGCGCGCTGACGCCCCGCGCAAGACCAACAACCCCGGAGACGATCATGAAAACCCACACTACCGCCACCTTGCTGCTGGCTCTCGGCGCCGCCTGCACCGCCACCGCGCACGCCCAGGCCACCGACACCCTGACCATCGGCGCGCTCGTCACGCTGTCCGGCGCCGGCGCGGCCTGGGGCCAGGGCATGAAGAATGCGGCCGAGATCGCGGCCGACCAGGTCAATGAAGCCGGCGGCCTGAAGGTCGGCGGCAAGACGTACAAGGTCAACGTCATTGCCTACGATGACAAATACCAGGCCAACGAGGCCGTGACCGTGGCGAACCGGCTGGTGTTCGAGGACAAGGTCCGCTACATCATCGGACCGGTGGGGTCGGCGCCCGTCCTGGCCATCCAGCCGACCACCGAAAAGAACAAGGTCATCGTCATGACCCTGGGGTTCACGGCCAAGGCCCTCGGCCCGGAAAAGCCCTACACCTTCCGGCCCAACGTCACTACGGCGGAAGTGTCGCAGCCACAGATCGACTGGCTGGTAAAGACGCAGGGGCTGAAGAACGTGGGCGCGCTGTTCCCGAACGACGAGACGGGCCAGCAGATCGCCCAGGACCTGGAAAGCGCCTACAAGAAGGCGGGCGCCAAGCTTTCCGCCAAGGAGTTCTTCGAACGCGATCGCGTGGACTTCGTGCCCTTGCTCACACGCATGATGGCGCGCGGCATCGACGGTATCGAACTGGACGGCAATTCCCCCACGACGGCGGGACTGATCGTCAAGCAGGCGCGCGAACTCGGCTTCGAGGGCAGGATCGTGCGTACCGGCGGTCCGGCCACGCAGGAGATCGTCAACGTCGCCGGCGCGCAGGCGACCGACGGCATGTTCGTCCATACGCCCATCGATCCGACGCTGCCGTCGATCCAGGCCTATGCGCAGCGCTATGCCGCGAAGTACAAGACGGCCATGAATGGCTTCAGCCCCGCCTTTTATGACGGCACGAACATGCTGTTCGAAGCCATGCGGCGCGCCGGCACCGTCGAAGATACCGAACGCGTACGCGTTGAACTGGAGAAGCTGCACGACTTTCCCGGCGCGCTGGGCAAGCTCGACTGGACAGGCAAGGCTGTGTACGGGATCGACCACCAACTGAACGCGCCCTTCTACGTGGCCGAGGTCAAGGACGGCAAGGAAGTCATCCGGGCGCGGTGCACCGTCGAGGGCTGCCGCTGATCGCGGTCGGGAGAACACCTTGGACTGGACCGTGCTGCTCGGGCAGGCCACGATCAACGGGTTGATCGTGGGACTGCTATACCTGCTGATGGCCGTCGGCTTCACGCTCGTGTTCGGCGTCATGCGCATGGTGAACTTCGCGCACGGCGAGTTCTACATGCTGGGCGCTTTCGCGGCGTACTTCTTCACGACCAAGGCGGGCGTGCCCTTCCTGCCTGCCGTCGCGCTGACCTTCGTCGGCGCGGTGGCCGGCGGCGCCCTGCTCGAATGGGGCGTGCTGCAACCGTTTCGCCGCGATGAGCTCAATGGCATGATCGCCACCATCGGCCTGGCGATGATCCTGCAGAACCTGGCCCTGATTTTCTTCGGGCCGGACCCCCTGTCCATGCCGGCGGTGGCGCGGGGAACGGTGCGCTTCGACAAGATCGTCGTGCCGGCCTCCCGTGCCTATGTGGTCGGTTTCGCCCTCCTGGCTTTGGCCCTGCTCTATGGCTTCCTGCGCTACGCCAAGGCGGGCCGGGCGCTGCGCGCGGTGGTCGAGGATTTCGAGATCGCGGCCGTGCAGGGCATACGTTCGCGCATCTACTATCCCCTGGGCTTCGGCCTGGGGGTAGGACTGGCGGCGGTTGCCGGCGCGCTCATGGCGCCCCTGTTCTCCGTGTCGCCATTCGTCGGCGCCACGCCGCTGCTCAAGGCCTTCATCGTGGTGATCCTGGGCGGCCTGGGGAGCATCCCCGGCGCGGCCGTGGCGGGGCTTACGCTGGGGCTGGTGGAGAGCTACGCCAGCCTCTTCCTGAGCGGAAGCAGCGCGGACATGCTGATATTCGTGTTGGTGATCGCCATGCTGGTGGTGCGGCCCAAGGGCCTGCTCGGCCGAGGAGAAGCATGATGAACGCATCCGCCGTTTCCGCAGCGGCCTTGCGCGGCGGCGCATGGTGGCCCCGGTGCGCCGCCATCCTGCTGGCCGCGATCGTCGTTGTGCCCTGGTTCTCCGGCCCCTTCGTACTGCACCTCGCCGTGCTTGCCTGCCTGAACGTCATCGTGGTCAACGGCCTGGCACTGATCAGCCGTGCCGGACAGCTCTCGCTGGGCCACGCTGCCTTCGTGGCCATCGGCGCCTACGTGGCCGTGCTTGCGCAGCGCGAGCTTGGACTGCCGTTCGGCGTCGGCATGCTGCTGGGCGTCGCCGCCGCGGCGCTGGTGGCCGGCCTGCTGGGCTGGGTGGTCCTGCGGCTCAAGGGCGTGTACTTCGTGCTGGTCACCTTCGCGTTCGGCGAGCTCGCGCGGCTGGCGCTGCTGGACTGGGCCGGCCTGACCGGTGGGGCCAACGGCCTGGCGGCGATTCCCGCCGCGCAGTTCTTCGGCTTCGCGTTCGACACCCGCGCCAGCGCCTACGGCCTGGCGCTGGCCGTCGCGGCCGGCTCGCTGGCGCTGCTGTGGCTGCTGTTCCGCCAACCGCTGGGCCACGCCATCGATGCGGTGGCGGACAATCCGCAACTGGCCGAATCCACGGGATTGAACGTACACCGCATCCAGTTGCTCGCCTTCATCGGCGGCTGCGCCCTCGCCGGCCTGGGCGGCACGCTGCAGGCCAGCTATGTGGGCTATGTATCGCCCGAGTCCTTCAATACCGGCGTATCGATCGGCTTCATCATCATGCTGGTCATCGGCGGCCGGCAATCGATCTGGGGTCCATGCATCGGCGCGCTGGTGTTGACGCCGCTGCCGGAACTGTTCCGTGGCGCGGTCCAGACGCAGCACATCTTCTATGGCGCGGCGCTGATTCTCATCCTGCGCTTCATGCCGCGCGGCCTCGCCGGGCTGCGTGGCGCGCCAGGCGGCTTGCGCAACCGGGAGCATCCATGATTCCTTCCTCCTCCCCGCTGCTGGAGGTGCGAGCGCTGTCGCGCAGTTTCGGCGGGCTCGCCGCATTGCGCGACCTGAGCTTCTCCGTGTCGCAGGGCGATATCGTGGGCCTGATCGGACCCAACGGCGCCGGCAAGACCACCGCCTTCAACGTCATCAGCGGCGCCATGCCGGCGACGTCGGGCGAAGTGCGCTTCGCCGGCACGGACCTGACGAAGGGGCCGTCGAGCCGCAGCGTGGCGGCGGGCCTGGCGCGCACCTTCCAGTCGACCGCGACCTACGCGCAATCGTCGGTGGCGGACAACGTCTATCGCGGCATGCTGTCGCGCATCCGGCAAAGCGCCCTGCGCCGCCTGACCGGGCGCACGGAGCACCTGCTCGACTCCAGCGAGGTGCCCGCGGAGATCGACGCCATCCTGGACATGCTGGATCTGCGGCCCTGGCGCGATGCGGCCGCCGGTTCGCTGGCCTACGGCCTGCAGAAGAAACTGGGTATCGCCGTGGCGCTGGCCGCCCGGCCGCGCATGCTGCTGCTCGACGAGCCGGCCGCCGGCCTGAACCACGAAGAGTGCAATGAACTCGGCCGCCTGTTGCGCCGGCTTCAATCCGAGCATGGCTTGACGCTGCTGCTGGTGGAACACCACATGGCGCTGGTAATGGACCTGTGCCATCGCATCGTGGTGCTGGTGCAGGGCGAAAAGATCGCCGAAGGCACGCCCGCCCAGGTGCGCGAGAACCCCGCCGTGATCGAAGCCTATCTGGGAGCTCCCGACTATGCCCATGCTTGAGGTACAGGACCTCAGCGTCCGCTATGGGCCGCTGGAAGCCGTGCGAGGCGCGCATTTCGCCGTGGAGTCCGGGCATATCGTCGCACTGGTAGGCGCCAACGGCGCCGGCAAAAGTTCGATGCTCAAGGCGATCATGGGCATGGCCGGCGCCGCGCGCGGCACTATCCGCCTGGACGGCAAGGACATCACCCGCACCGGCATCGCGGCGCGCGTGTCGGCCGGCGTGGCGCTGTCGCCCGAAGGCCGGCGCCTGTTCGGCCGCATGAGCGTGCTCGACAACCTGCTTGCCGGCGCCCACGCGGTACGCGGCGGCGAGCGCACGCGCCGGCGGCTGGAGGAAGTCTATGCGCTGTTTCCGCGCGTGCGCGAACGCCGCCACCAGTTGGCCGGCTCCTTGTCGGGCGGCGAGCAGCAGATGGTGGCCATCGGCCGCGCGCTGATGGCGCAGCCCCGCCTGCTCATGCTGGACGAGCCGTCCCTGGGCATCGCGCCGAAGATCGTTGCCGAGATCGCCGGCGCCATCCAGCGCATCAATGCGGAAACGGGGTTGTCCATCATCCTGGTGGAACAGAATGCGCGCCTGGCGTTGCGCCTGGCGCACCAGGCCTATGCGCTGGAGCATGGCGAGATCGTGCGCGCCGGCAAGGGCAGCGACTTGCTGGTCGACCCCTTCATCCAGCAAGCCTACCTGGGGATGTGAGCATGAACCATCTCGTCCGCTCGGACGCCTGCCTGCCCGAATACGAAGTCTATGCGTTGCGCTACGCCCACATGGCGCGGCAACGGCGCGACAACTTTCTGGGCGGGGACCCGCACGACGGGGCCATGCCCATGGACTTCTTTGTCTGGCTGGTGCGCGCGCCTGGCGCGGTGGTGCTTGTCGATACCGGCTTCAGCGCCGCCACCGCCGCGCGCCGCCGCCGCGATCTGCTCGGCTGCCCGATCGAGGCCCTGGCCCGCCTGGGCGTCCAGCCCCAGGACGTGCAGCATGTGGTGTTGACCCATTTGCACTACGACCATGCGGGGAACCTGGACCGATTGCCGCGCGCGCGCTTCCATATCCAGGATGACGAAGTGGGCTATGCCACCGGCCGGTGCATGTGCCACGAGCCCTTGCGGCACGCCTACGAAGTCGAGGACGTGGTGACGCTGGTGCGCCGCGTGTACGAGGACCGGGTGCAATTCCACGATGGCGACAGCGTGCTGCTGCCCGGCGTGGAATTGCTCAAGATCGGCGGCCATACGCGCGGCCTGCAGGCGGTGCGCGTGCACACCCGGTGCGGCTGGGTCGTGCTGGCTTCCGACGCCAGCCACTACTACGAGAACCTGCACACGGAGCGGCCCTTTCCCATCGTCTACAACACCGCCGACATGCTGGCCGGCTACGCACGCCTGCGGGTCGCGGCGCAAAGCCCGGACCACATCGTGCCCGGCCACGACCCGCTGGTGCTGCGCCGCTATCCGCTGCTGGATGGCTGCGCCGATATCGCGGTGCTTCATGAGGCGCCCGGGAGCTGAGCGTCATCGGCGGTGCGTCATGAGGCGCCCGGGACCTGGGCGTCATCGGGGAGACCGCCCGCACCGGGCCTTATCCCGGTGCGTCGCCGCCGCGGAAACCTTGATTAATAAGTGGTAGCTTACGCATAGAATCAGAATCGGCGGCACACCCGCCGTGCGGAACCCCTATGCCAAGCCCCACTCTAGACGCCATCGACCGCCGCATCCTGGAAGTGCTGCAAACGGACGCCAGCATCACCAACGTGGAGCTGGCGCGGCGGGTCCACCTGTCGCCCTCCCCCTGCCTGGCGCGGGTCAAGGCGCTCGAAGCCGCGGGCGTGATCCGCGGCTACGTCGCGCTGGCCGATCCGCTCAGCCTGGGTTTGAGCCTGAATGTCTTTATCCAGGTCAGCCTGGAGAAACAGATCGAATCGGAGCTGGAGCGGTTCCAGCAGGCCATGGCCGCCTATCCCGAGGTCATGGAGTGCTACCTGATGACCGGCGATGCCGATTACCTGCTGCGGGTGGTGGTGCCCGACATGCGCGGACTGGAGCGGTTCATCGTGAGCCACCTGTCGCGCATCCCGGGCGTGAAGAACATCCGTTCCGGCTTCGCCCTGAAACAGGTGAAATACCAGACCGCGCTGCCGCTTCCCGATCCGCAGCCATGACGTGGCGGGCCATCCGGACTGCGGTGGAACGGCACGGCGGCATTCGCGATCCGCGCGGGGCAGCAGGCCGCCGCCCACGCCCCCAGGCGCGGCGTCGCTCAGAAGCGTTCGTTCTCGCGCAGATAGCGCCACTGCCCGAGCGGCAGGTCGGCGAGCGCCACGCGGCCGATGCGGACGCGCTTCAAGCCCACGACCTTCAGCCCGACCAGCTCGCACATGCGGCGGATCTGCCGCTTCTTCCCTTCCTTCAGGATGAAACGCAGCTGGTCCTCGTTCTGCCATGCCACCTGCGCCGGACGAAGCGGCTTGCCGTCCAGGGACAGGCCGTGATTGAGCAGCGCCAGGCCATTGCCGCCAAGGCGGCCCTGCACCCGCACCAGATATTCCTTTTCGACGTCCGAGTCCTCGCCGATCAACTGCTTGGCGATGCGGCCGTCCTGGGTCAGGACCAGCAGGCCTTGCGAATCGATATCCAGCCTGCCCGCGACGGCCAGGCCGCGCAAATGGGAAGGTTCGAAGCGTAGCGGCGAGCGGTCGTTGGCCGCGCGCGAACGCGCGTTGACCAGCGCGACGGCCGGCGTGTAGCCCTGTTCGGCCTGGCCGGATACATACCCGACCGGCTTGTTGATGAGAATGGTGACCCGCGTGCGCTGCTGCGCCTGCGCGGCGCGCTCCAGGGTGATGACCTGGTCCGGATAGGCCTTGGCGCCCAGTTCGGACACGACCTGGCCGTCCACGCGCACCCAGCCGCGCTCGATATAGCTGTCGGCTTCGCGGCGCGAGCACAGGCCCTGCTCCGACATGAGCTTGGAGATGCGTACTTTTTCCATGGCGCGGCAAACGAAAGCCGACATTCTAACGGTTGCACCGCGGCGGCCGGCCGCCCGCTTGCGGGATAATACGTCGCCATGAAGATTCCGCATCCCGACAGCCCCGGCTGGATACCTGTCCCTCCCCCGTCCTGCACACCCACCCAACGGTTCTGGCTCCTGCGCCCCGGCGCGCTGACCGCCGGCCTGCGCCAGCTGGGCACGATGAGCCTGCGCGTGCTGGCCGAGTACCCCCAGGCCGCACTTGCGGACGAAGCGCATGCCCTGCGGCTGGAGCGCGGTACGCCGGTGTGGGTGCGCGAAGTCATGATGGCCATCGATGGCCTGGATTGCGTGGTGGCGCGCAGCCTGACGCCGCTGCGTGCGTCCAGGTCGACCTGGCAGGGCATGCGGCGCCTGCGCACCCGCCCGCTGGCCGACATGCTTTACCACGACCGCAGCGTGCGCCGGTCCGCCTTCGAATGCCGGCGGCTGGCTCCCGGGGTACCGTTCCATGCGACGGCGCGGGGGACCTGGTCGCACGACGGCGCACCGGACGGCGGCCTTGCGGCAAACCCGGGCGGGCAGGCGCCGCACGATGCCGGTCGCATCCTGGCGCGCCGATCGGTGTTCTGGCGCCATGGTCAACCGCTGCTGGTGGCCGAAGGATTCCTGCCGGGATTCTGGGACAAGGCGGGGACCCGCTGCCCGCCGTGAAAGCCGGGCAGCGCGGCGGTCGCGCGACGGCATGCCGCGGACGCCCCCCGCTGCTCACTCGCGCCAGGTTTCCGGCGCCAGCGTCACGCTGCCCGCTTCGGCCGTCACGTAGACCTCCCGATCCTGCACATTGATATCCAGGGCCATGGTGCGCTCGGCAAGAAGGCCAAGGGCCTGTGTCGCCGCCGCGGGCAGGTTGACCACGCGCAGGTTGCGGGCGCGCGACAACTTGTCGCGTATGCCGTTCCACCAGATCTGGCTGGCATGGCCGCCGTAGCAATAGATCAGCACCTGTTCCGCGCGGCCGCAGGCCTTCAGTATGCGGCGCTCGTCGGGCTGTCCGACTTCGATCCACAGCTCGATGGCGCCCGTCAGGTCCTTGCGCCACAGATCGGGTTCGTCGGTATCGCTCAGGCCCTTGGTGAAGGACAGCGCATCGTCCGCGTTCAGGGCATACGCCAGCATGCGCACCATCATGCGTTCGTCGGTCTCCGACGGGTGGCGCGCCACGGTCACGGCATGGCTGCCGTAATAGCGGCGATCGTTGTCCGCCACATTCAAATCGGCCTTGTAGATGGTCGCGCGTAGTGCCATGGGAGCTCGTCGCCTGCAAAAGCGTGGAATGATACCGCCCGGGTTGCCGCGACGATCCCTAGCCGCGTGCCGTTACATCGCCGGATATGCTCCCACCGCGTGGCGGGCCACGAAGTGCCCGCTGGACACTTCCACCAGCGGCGCCACCACCGGCTCGTCGCCCACCTTGCGCACCGGGCTCGGTATCTCGTCCACCAGCAGCGAACGCTGGCGGTGCCGGCGCTGCGGGTCGGCGATGGGCACCGCGGCCATCAGCTTCCTGGTATAGGGATGCTGAGGATTCTCGAAGATGGCCCGGCGCGGGCCGATCTCGACAATCTGTCCCAGGTACATGACGGCCACCCGATGGCTGATGCGTTCCACCACGGCCATGTCGTGCGAGATGAACAGGAAGGCCACGCCCAGCTCGCGTTGCAGGTCCAGCAGCAAGTTGACGATCTGGGCCTGTATGGACACATCCAGCGCCGACACCGATTCATCGGCCACGACGACCTTGGGGTTGAGCGCCAGCGCCCGCGCGATGCAGACGCGTTGCCGCTGGCCGCCGGAAAATTCATGCGGGTAGCGCCCGATCATCTCCGGCACCAGGCCGCATTTTTCCATCAGCCAGCGTACGCGCTCCTGCGCTTCGCGGCCTTTGGCCGTGCCGTGGATCAGCAGCGGCTCCATGATGGAGTCGCCGACGGTCATGCGCGGGTCCAGCGAACCGAAGGGATCCTGGAAAATGAACTGGATATGCCGCCGCAGCGTCTGCATGGCGGCGCCCCGCAAGGCGCCGATATTGCGGCCGTCGAACTCGATGGTGCCGCCCTGGCTGTGCACCAGTTGCAGCAGGGAGCGTCCGGTGGTGGTCTTGCCGCAGCCGGACTCCCCCACCAGGGATAGCGTCTCGCCGGGATAGAGATCGAAGCTGACCTTCTCCACCGCATGCACCCGGCGCTGCACGCGCCCCAGGATGCCGCCGGCGATGTCGAAGCGGGTGACCAGGTCGCGCACTTTCAGCACGGGACCATTGTCGCGCCGCACGGTGCTCTCGGCCACGCGGGGAATCTCCGGTGTCGGCTCTGCCTGTCCCGCGCCGGCCTGGGTCACCGTCAGCAGGGGAAATGGCGCCGGCTCGTCGGTGCCGTGCATGGCGCCCAGGCGCGGCACCGCGGACAGCAGGGCGCGCGTGTAGGCATGGCGCGGATGGGCGAAGACCTCGTCCGAACCGCCCTCTTCCACCTTGTCCCCGCGGTACATCACCAGTACGCGGTCCGCCACCTCGGCGACCACGCCCATATCGTGGGTGATGAAGATCACGCCCATGTTCATCTCTTCCTGCAGTTGGCGGATCAACTGCAGGATCTGCGCCTGGATGGTCACATCCAGCGCGGTCGTCGGCTCGTCGGCGATCAGCAGTTGCGGCTTGCAGGACAGCGCCATGGCGATCATGACGCGCTGCCGCATGCCGCCCGACAATTGGTGCGGGTAGCGGTCCAGCACCGATCCGGCCTCCGGAATGCGCACGCGTTCCAGCATGCGCAGCGTCTCCGCGCGGGCGCCGGCAGCGTCCAGGCCCTGGTGCAACCGCAAGGCTTCGGCGATCTGCACGCCTGCCGTGAAGCTGGGATTGAGCGAGGTCATCGGCTCCTGGAAGATCATGGCGACGTCGGCGCCGCGCACGCGCTGCAAGGCCTGCTCGGAAGCCGCAGTCATGTCCAGCACGTCCCCGCTGCGCCGGCGCAACCTTACCCGGCCATTGGCGATGACGCCGCCGCCATATTCGACCAGCCGCATCAGCGCCAGCGAGGTGACCGATTTGCCCGACCCGGACTCACCCACGATGGCCAGTGTTTCGCCACGGTCGACATGGAACGACACGTTGCGCACCGCCTCGACCGTGCGGTCGTGGGTCTTGAAGCGCACCGTCAGATCTTCTACCTGAACCACCCGGTTGGATTCCATATCCATCGCGCTACTTCTCCTGACGTGGATCGAGCGCGTCGCGCAGCCCGTCGCCCAGCAGATTGAAACCCAGCACGGCCAGGAAGATGGCCGAGCCGGGAAAGATCGACATCCAGGGAGCCTGGGTCATGAAATTCTTGGCGGTGTTCAGCATCGATCCCCACGAGGGATTCGGCGGCTGCAGTCCCAGCCCCAGGAACGACAGGCTGGCCTCGGCGATGATGGCCGTGGCGATGGTAATGGTGGCCTGCACGATCAGCGGCGGCATGATGTTGGGCAGGATATGGCGCAGGATGATGCGCCCGTCCGTCGCACCCAGTGCGCGCGCGCTCTGCACATAGTCCTCGTTCTTGACGGCGAGCACCTGCCCGCGCGCCAGCCGCACGAACTTCGGCGCCGCCGACACGCCGATGGCGATCATGGCGTTCATCAGGCTGGGCCCCAGGAAGGCCGCCAGCGCGATGGCCAGGATCAGGAACGGAATGGCCAGCAGTGCCTCGGTCACGCGCGAGATCGCGCTATCGATCCAGCCGCCGAAATAGCCGGCGAGCAGGCCGAACGGCACGCCGACCGCCATCGCGATGACCACCGAGGCCAGGCCGGCCATCAGCGAGGCGCGCGCGCCATAGAGCATGCGGGTATAGATGTCGCGGCCCAGCTCGTCCGTGCCCAGCCAGAAGCGCGCCGACGGCGCCTTGCGGATGGCGGAAAAGCTGGTCTGGAAAGGATCGTGGTTGGACAGCAGCGGCGCCAGGATGGCCACCACCACGAAGAACAACACGATGATGGCGCCCGCCATCGCGATCCGGTTGCGCCGGAATTTGCCCCAGGCCCGACTGGTCCGGCGGGGCGCCGCGCCGGCGGCGGCCACGGTCTGTGCCGTCATAGGAATACTCCCGTGCTCAAGAATGCCGCAACCGTGGATTGACGACGATGTAGAGGATATCGGCCAGCAGGTTCATGACGATGAAGCCGACGGCGACGCAGAGCACCACGCCCTGCACCACCGCATAGTCGCGGTTGAAGACCGCGTCGACCACCAGCTTGCCGAAGCCGGGAATGGTGAAGACCTGCTCGGTCAGCACCGCGCCGGCCAGCAGTTCGCCGAACAGCAGGGTCACCAGGGTGACGATGGGCATCAAGGCGTTGCGCAGCGCATGACGCAGCACGACCGCGCGCGGCGAGGCGCCCTTGGCCCGCGCCGTCCGGACATAATCCGCGCCCAGCGCCTCCAGCATGGCCGAACGGGTGTGCCGCATCAGATAGGCGGCCAGCGAGGTCGACAACACGATGGCTGGCATGATCATGGTCTTCATCGACAGCCAGAAGTCCTCCGCCGGAGACACATAGCCCGATGCCGGCAGCCAGCGCAGTTGCACCGAGACGATCATGATCAGGATGATGCCCAGCCAGAAGTTGGGTATCGACATGCCCGACAGCGCCGCGATATTGGCGCCGTACTCCATCAGCTTGCCCTTGCGAACCGCAGCCAGGATACCGGTGGGGATACCCACCAGCAGCGCGATGACCATGGCCATCGCCGCCAGTTGCAGGGTCACGGGCAGCTTCTGCGCGATCAGCGACGCCACGGGCACGTCGGTGCGCAGCGATTTGCCAAGGTCTCCGGTGGCGACCTGCTTGACCCAGGCCACGTACTGCACGGGCAAGGGATCATCCAGATGGTATTTCTCGCGCAGGTAATCGAGCACGGCCGGATCGCGCTCTTCGCCCGCCAGCGTCAATACCGGGTCGCCGGGCAGCACTTTCTGCAGCAGGAAGACGATCATCGACACCAGTATCAGCGTCGGGATCGCCACAAGCACGCGGCGTAGGATCAGTTTGAACATAGGAAAACCGGTGAAACCTAAAAGCGAAGGACCGGCAGCCCTGCGCCGGCACTTCGCCTCGATGGACGCGCTTATTTCTGCGCGAACGTGACGCCCTTCAGGCGGATCATGCCATCGGGATAAGGCAGGAATCCCTTGACCTTCTTCTGCATGGCGAAGGGCCATGGCTGGAAGTACAGGAACGCGTCGGGCATTTCCTGCTGGATGATGGCCTCGGCCTGCTCGTACAGCACCTTGCGCTTGCCTTCGTCCGGCACCTTGCGCGCCTCGTTCAGCAGCTCGTCCACCTTGGGATTGCAGTACTGGCCGTCGTTCAAGGCGCCCTTGCAGGTGACGAACGGATAAACGTTGCCATCCGGATCGGGCCGGCCAGACCAGCCGCGCAGCGCGACCTCGAAGTTGCCGCCGCGCATCTGCGTCAGCAGCGCGGCGTAATCCGTGGGCCGCAGGCTGAGCTCGATGCCGGCTTCGCGCGCCATGGCCTGCATCATTTCGGCGATCGCCGCCGTCGTGGTGTTGTTGCCGAAGGCGAGCTCGGCCTTGACCTGCGTCATGCCGGCCTGCTTGAGCAGCTCCCGCGCCTTGGCGATATCGCGCTTGGGCACCGGGAACTTGTCGCTGTGGTACGGACTCGCGGGCGGGAAGGCCTGGTTGGCGGGCTCGTAGATGCCGCCACCGATGACCTCGTTGATGGCGTCACGGTCGATGGACAGGCTCAATGCCTGGCGCACCCGCTGGTCGCGGAAAGGATTGGTCTTGGCGCGATCGCCATTGTGCTGGTTGAACACGATCTCCTGGAATCCCAGGCCGGCGACCGACGAGAAATGCAGGTTGGGATCCTTCTTCACATCCGGCGCATCCGACGGGTTCAGGCGCTCCAGGATGTCCAGCCCGCCCGACCGCAGGTTCTGCAGGCGCACCGTCGTATCGGGAATCGGCAGGAAGGTGATCTTGCTGAAGTGATAGCTCTTCGCATCGTAGTACTGGTCGAATTTCTCCAGCACGATGCGGTCGTTCTGCACCCGCTCGACGAACTTGTAGGGACCTGAGCAGATGGGTTTGCGGCCCACGGCATTCGCATCCTTGGGGTCGAAGGACGCCGGCGACAGCACCATGCCGGCGCGATCGGTCAACTGGTACAACAGCGTGGCGTCAGGCTGCTTCAGGGTCAGCACGACGGTCTGCGCGTCCGGCGCCTCGACGTTCTGCACCGACCCCAGTTCGCCCTTGCGGAAGCTGTCCGGCAGCGTGCGGGCGCGGTCCAGGTTGGCCTTGACGGCCGCCGCGTCGAGCTTGGTGCCGTCATGGAAGACGGCATCGCCGCGCAGCTTCATGGTCAGCACCGTGTTGTCGGCGTTCCAGCTCCAGGACGTGGCCAGCTGCGGCACGATGTTCAGCTTGGGATCGATGTCGACCAGCTTGTCGCACAGCGAGGTGAAGACGATGCGGCCCACATAGGTGCGGGCGCGGACAGGATCCAGCACATCCGGATCCTCCTGAAGGCCGATGCGCAGTTCCTGCGCGAAGGCCGATCCCGCGGCCAGCATGAGCAGCGCCGCGGCGATGGCGGTACCTTGTTTTTTCATTGCATTCCCCTTGTGGATGGATCGTCGCCGGTCAGAAGCCGACGGCCTGGCCGTCCCGTCTGCTGTCGCTCGCGGCCACATAACCGAGTTCGTTGTCGTCCTCGGACATACGCCAGATGAATTGGCCCGACCCGAAATCCATGTAGGGATCGTTCACGCTTTTCAGCACATGCCCCAGGTTCTTCAAGCCTTCCAGCGTCGCCGCCGGCATTGTGGACTCCAGGTCCACCGTGAAGTCGCGATTGACTTTCCAGCGCGGCGCGCAGCACGCGGCCTGCGGGTTCTGATGATAGTCCAACATCCGCACGACGGTCTGCAAATGGCCCTGCGGCTGCATGTCGCCGCCCATCACGCCAAAGCTCATGACCGGCTTGCCGCCGCGGGTCAGGAAACCCGGGATGATGGTGTGGAAGGGACGGTGCCCGCCCTTCACCACATTCGCGGCCTGGGGATCCATGGAAAAGCCCACGCCGCGATTCTGCAGGCTGATGCCGGTGCCCGGCACGACCACGCCCGAACCGAAGCCCATGTAGTTCGACTGGATGAAGGACACCATCATGCCGCTTTCGTCGGCGGCCGACATATAGATGGTGCCGCCGGCATGCGGCCGGCCCGCCGCGAAGGCCGTTGCCCTGTCCATGCTGATGAGCCTGGCGCGCGACGCCAGGTAGGCGTCATCCAGCATCTGCGCCGGCGTGACGTCCATGCTGCGCGGATCAGCGACATACTTGTACAGGTCCGCGAAGGCCAGCTTCATGGCCTCGATCTGCAGATGCTGGGACTGCACCGAATCGAGCGCCAGTCCGGCCACATCGAATTTTTCGAGGATGCCCAGCGCCATCAGCGCGGCAATACCCTGCCCGTTCGGCGGGATCTCATGGACTTCGTAGCCGCGATAGGAACGCGAGATCGGCTTGACCCAATCCGGCCGGTAATTGCGCAGGTCGTCCAGCGTCATGGCGCCGCCGCATTCCTTGCTGTACGCGGCGATTTTTTCGGCGATCTCGCCTTCGTAGTAGTCGCGGCCCTTGCTGGCGGCGATGCGGCGCAGCGTCCAGGCGGCTTCGGGCAAACGGAAATGCTCGCCTACGGCGGGCGCGCGGCCGTTCGGCATGAAGGCCTGCGCGAACCCGGGCTGGTCCTTGAGCTCCGCCGCGGCGGCGTCCCATTTGCGCGCCACGATGGGCGGCACGGCGTAGCCGCGCTCGGCGATCTCGATCGACGGCTCGAACAATTGTTCGAACGGCAGCTTGCCGAACTTCTCATGCAGCGCGGCCCAGCCCGCCACCGCGCCCGGCACGGTCACGCTGTCCCAGCCGCGCTTGGGCTGCTTGGCCAGCCCATCCGGTCCGGTGCCGTACTTGCGCTTGAAATATTCAATACTCCAGGCAGCCGGCGCCACCCCGGAGGAATTCAGGCCATGCAGTTGCTTGCCGTCCCACACGATGGCGAAGCAATCGCTGCCCAACCCGCAGGACACCGGCTCGCACAGGGTGATCGTCGCGGCCGCCGCGATCGCGGCATCGATGGCGTTGCCGCCCTTGAGCAGCATGCGCAGGCCCGCCTGCGCCGCCAAAGGATGCGAGGTCGACACGACGTTACGTGCGAACAGCGGCGCCCGGATGGTGGGATACGGATTGTCCCAGTTGAAGTTCTTCATGGTCGGATCAGGGGGTGGGAAAGGCGGCGAAGGCCAAACCTCGCAAGGTACACGCGTGGTTTAATTAGATCAATTTGATTTTTTTTCAAGTCACAAAAGATTCTTTTATGGGTCATTTATCGGCCACCGATGGGGCCGGCAGGGATGCGGCCCCGGCGTTTTGCGGTTCCCATATGACGTCTTGCGGCCTGCGACCTGCCCTCGCCATTGCCCATCGGGCGGCTTCGCTTACCGGCCGGTCCGCATGAGCACCGTGCGTTTCCTCCGTACCTTCCTGGCGGTCGCCCGCTATGGTTCGTTTTCCGAGGCGGCCGAACGCGTGGCGCTGACGCAGGCGGCTGTCAGCTTCCAGATGCGCGCGCTCGAAGAGGAACTGGGCCGTGAACTGTTCGACCGCAGCGGCCGGCTGGCCATCCTCAACGCGGCCGGCCGTGAACTGTTGCCCGAGGTCAAGCACCTGCTCGACCTCTACGACCGGATGCGGCTGCCGCGCAAGCCCGGTCCGGGGGAACTTGCCGGCTCCGTCGCGTTCGGCGCCATCGTCTCGTGCATGGGGCCGCTGTCGAAGGTGGTATCGCAACTCAAGCGCCGGCACGACGGCCTGGACGTCCGGCTGTTCACGGGCAAGTCGAGCGAGCTGGCCAGCAAGGTGGAAAGCGGCGAACTGGACGCGGCGCTGGTGGTGGAATCCGGGCGCCGCATGGCCAGCACGCGATGGACGCCCCTGTACGAGGAGCCGCTGGTCGTGCTGGCGCCGCGCACCGCGGTCGGCACGACCGTCCAGGAAGTGCTGGAGGGCAACCCCTTTTTGCGCTTCGACCGCACCCAGCGCACTGGCCTGCAAATCGACCGCGTCCTGCGCCGCATGAACGTCCACGTCCACGAGTTCCTGGAATTGAATGCCATCGAAACCGTGGTCGAGCTGGTACGCCAGGAAGTCGGCGTCAGCCTGCTGCCCTTGCTGATGGCGGCACAGTGGCGCGGCGAGCCGGACCTGAACGTACTGCCGTTGCCCGAGGATATCGGGCCCGTGGTGCGCGCCGTGGGCATGATCGAACGCCGCGAACATGTGCGCCAGCACATCACGGAATCGATCTTCAAGGAATATGCCGGCCTGTACGAGTCCGGCGGCCGCAAGGGCTAGAAGACGCCCGGGAGCGATGCGCCCGGCCTGGGGGTGCCTGCTTGCGCCTGGCAAGCCGCAGCGCGGCGTCGCCAGGACGATGCGGGATTACAGCGCGTCGTTGTCCGCCTCGCCGGTACGGATACGGATGGCTTGCTCGACGGGGGTCACGAAGATCTTGCCGTCGCCGATCTTGCCTGTACGCGAAGCCTTGACGATGGCTTCGATGGCGCCTTCCACCAGGTCATCGGCCAGCACCACCTCGACGCGGATCTTGGGCAGGAAGTCGACGACATATTCGGCGCCGCGGTATAGCTCGGTATGCCCTTTCTGGCGGCCGAACCCCTTGACCTCGGTGACGGTCAGGCCGCTGACGCCCACTTCGGCCAGGGCTTCCCGCACTTCGTCGAGCTTGAACGGTTTGATGATGGCGGTGACTTGTTTCACTTGCAGTCCTCAGTATTCATTTTTTGATGTGCGCCGCGATTCAAAGCGTTTCGCGAAAACCGTTGGTGACAGGATAGCGCCAATCCCGGCCGAACGCGCGGGGCGTGATGCGCGGGCCAGGAGGTGCTTGCCGTCTTTTGTATTCGTTGATGCGGATGAGGCGCACCACCTGCTCCACCGCGGCCTCGGGAAAACCCGCAGCGACGATATCGGCCGCCGAGGCGTTGTCCTCCATGTACCGCTCCATGATGCCGTCCAGGATGTCATAGGGCGGCAGGCTATCCTGGTCTTTCTGGTCCGGCCGCAATTCGGCCGAAGGCGGACGGGTGATGATGCGTTCCGGAATGATCGCGCGCTGCTGGTTGCGCCATTGCGCCAGGCGATAGACCAGCGTCTTGGGCACATCCTTGATGACCGCGAAGCCGCCGGCCATGTCGCCGTACAGCGTGCAATAGCCGGTGGTCATTTCCGATTTGTTTCCGGTGGTCAGCACCAGCCGGCCGGTCTTGTTGGACAGGGCCATCAGCAGCGTGCCCCGTACCCGGGCCTGGATGTTCTCTTCGGTGGCATCCGGCGACATTCCCGCGAAGTGCGGCGCCAGCACGCCGTCGAAGGCATCCACCATCGCGCCGATGGTGATGACGTCGTACTGCACACCCAGCCGCTTGGCCATATCGCTGGCATCGAGCTGCGAGATATCGGCGGTATAGCGCGAGGGCATCATGACCGCGCGCACGTTCTCGGCGCCCACGGCATCGACCGCGATGGCCAGCACCACGGCGGAATCGATGCCCCCGGACAGGCCGATGATGGCGCCGGGAAAGCGGTTCTTGCCCAGATAGTCGCGCACGCCCAGCACCAGGGCGTTCCACACCTGCTCTTCCACGCTGGCGGGCGCCGCGTCGGCCTGCCCGCCGACCGGACGCACGCCTCCCTGGGCGTCCACGTCCACGGCCTGCACGCAATCGACGAAGTCCGGCAGCCGCGCGGCCGGCCGGCCCTGCGCGTCCAGCGCGAAGGAGGCGCCGTCGAAGACCAGCTCGTCCTGGCCCCCCACCATATTGGCGTAGACGACGGCGCAGCCGCTGGAGCGGGCGCATTCCGCGGCCACCTCCTGGCGCTGCGCCTGTTTGCCGGTGTTGTAGGGCGAGGCGTTGGGCACCAGCAGCACCTGCGCGCCGGTCTGGCCGACCGCCTTGGGCACCGCGTCGAACCAGATGTCTTCGCATATCGCCACGGCGAAGCGCACGCCCTTGACCTCGAAGGCCAGCGGCGTGCCGTCCGCGGTGAAATAGCGCTGTTCGTCGAACACCGAATAGTTGGGCAGCTCCCGCTTGCGATACGTGCCCAGCACGCGTCCTTCGCACAGGACGGATGCCGCGTTGTACAGGCGGTGATGGCCGCTGCGGTCAGCGAAGGCATAGGCCGGCGCGCCGCGCGCATCGCCGTCCACGTGCCCGACAACCACATGCAGGCCCTTCAGCCCGGCGAGTTCCCGGCGCAGCTCGTCAAGCTGCTGCTGCTGCTCGCTGACGAAAGACGGCCGCAGCAGCAGGTCTTCCGGGGGATAGCCGGTCAGCACGAGTTCCGGCGTAAGGAGCACATCGGCGCCCAGTTCGTGGGCCCGCCGGGCGGCGGCCAGTACACGTTCGGCATTACCGCACAGGTCTCCCACACAGGCATTGATCTGCGCAATGGCGACACGGGCTGCGTTCATGGACGACCTTCCGTAATAAGATGAAAAGCGGGAGCGTAAAGCGCGACAGGGTCGCGGGGCGACGACAATCCGATTATCTCATCGGCGCGGCACGGCACGGCGGTCATTATCTCACCACCGCTGCAGACCGGTTCTATAATCCCGCCACTATGTCGAAGCCCTCCTCCCCCGCCCAGAACCAGTTCGCCAACAAGGCGCAAGCCTGGTCCGCCCGTTTTTCCGAACCCGTCTCCGATCTCGTCAAGCGCTATACAGCTTCGGTGGGTTTCGACCACCGCCTGGCCCGCCACGACATCCAGGGCTCGCTTGCACACGCCGACATGCTGGCCGCGCAAGGCATCATTTCGGACCAGGACAAGGCCGATATCGAGCGCGGCATGGCGCAGATTCTTGCTGAAATCGACGCTGGCAGCTTCCAATGGCTGCTGGACCTGGAAGACGTCCATCTGAATATCGAAAAGCGGCTGGTGGAACTGGTCGGGGACGCGGGCAAGCGGCTGCATACCGGCCGCTCGCGCAACGACCAGGTGGCCACGGACATCCGGCTGTGGCTGCGCGGGGAAATCGACATTGCGCTGGACCTGCTGCGCCAGCTTCGCCATGCGCTGGCCACGGCGGCGCTCAACCACGCCGACACCATCATGCCCGGCTTCACCCACCTCCAGGTGGCCCAGCCGGTGACCTTCGGCCATCACCTGCTGGCCTATGCGGAAATGTTCGGCCGCGATGCCGAGCGCCTGCAGGACTGCCGCCGCCGTGTCAACCGCCTGCCGCTGGGGGCGGCGGCGCTGGCGGGAACGAGTTTCCCCATCGACCGCGAGCGTGTCGCCGCGACCCTGGGCTTCGACGGCGTATGCCGCAATTCGCTGGATGCCGTGTCCGATCGCGATTTCGCCATCGAGTTCTGCGCCGCGGCCGCGCTGGTCATGACGCATATATCGCGGCTTTCCGAAGAGCTCGTGCTATGGATGAGCCCGCGCGTGGGCTTCATCGACCTGGCCGACCGCTTCTGCACCGGCAGCTCCATCATGCCGCAGAAAAAAAACCCGGACGTACCCGAGCTCGCCCGCGGCAAGACGGGCCGGGTCAATGGACACCTGGTCGCGCTGCTGACGCTGATGAAAGGCCAGCCGCTGGCCTACAACAAGGACAACCAGGAAGACAAGGAAGGCCTGTTCGATACCGCCGACACACTGCGCGATACGCTCACGATCTTCGCGGACATGATAGGCGGCATCAAGGTCAAGGCCGACAACATGCGCGCCGCGGCCCTGCAGGGCTACGCCACCGCCACGGACCTGGCCGACTACCTCGTCAAGCGCGGACTGCCCTTCCGCGACGCGCATGAAATCGTCGCCCACGCCGTGCGCGATTGCGAACAGCGCGGCTGCGACCTGGCCGACCTGACGCTGGACGAGCTCAGGGCGTATCACGGCGGCATCGGCGAAGACGTGCGGCAGGTATTGACGCTCGAAGGTTCCGTCGCGGCGCGCAGCCATATCGGCGGCACGGCGCCCCAGCGGGTCCGCGAGGAAGCGCAACGCGTGCTCGCCGAGACCGCCGGCTGACGCGCCCCGGCTAGCCAGCCGGGCTGTGCCACTGCCAGGCCCGGCTTCGGGCCGCCCTTCGGGCTAGGCCGCCCGCATTTCCGGCTGCAGGGCTTCCTCCCGCTTGGCCGCGGCCTGGCGTTGCGCCGCTTCGATCGCCTCCACGTCCTGCGATTCAAAGACCGCGATCGATTCCACGTGGCCGGTGTGCGGGAACATATTGATGACGCCGGCGCTCAGGACCTGGTAGCCGCCTTCGTGCACCATGATCGCCGCGTCGCGCGCCAGGGTGGCGGGGTTGCAGGACACATACACGATACGGCGCGGACGCTCCCGGGCCGACAGTTGCGCCAGCGCCTGCGCCACCGCCTGCGCCCCTTCGCGCGGCGGATCGATCAGCATGCGGTCGAAATGCCCCAGGCCGCGCAGCCACGCCACGTCGACTTCGAACAGGTTCAGGGTGGCGAAGGACACTTTTTCGCCCAGGCCGTTGCGCGACGCCGCCTCATGGGCGCGGTCGGTCAGCGGCTTGCTGCCCTCCACGCCGACGACTTCGCGCGCCCGGGTCGCCAGCGGCAGCGTGAAGTTGCCCAATCCGCAGAACAGATCGGCCACGCGCTCGTCGGGCCGCGCGTCCAGCAGGCTTAGCGCGCGCGACACCAGCGTGCGATTGATGGCATGGTTGACCTGGGTGAAATCGGTCGGCCGGTACGGCATGCGCAGGCCGAACTCCGGCAAGGTGTACGCCAGTGTTTCGGCGTGTTCGCGTTCCAGCGGATGACAGGTTTCCGGCCCCTTGGGCTGCAGCCACCATTGCACGCCGTGCTCGGCGGCGAACGCGCGCAGGATATCGATATCGCCCTGCGCCAGCGGCACGAGGTGGCGCAGCACCAGCACCGTGGCCACGTCACCGACCGCGACCTCGATCTGCGGCAGCCGGTCCGGCGCCGACATGGCCGCGACCATGGCACGCAGCGGCACCAGCAGGCGCGCAACATGCGGCGGCAGCACGTGGCATTCGCGCATGTCGGCGACATAGCTGCTCTTGCGTTCGCGGAAGCCCACGAGCACCCCGCCTTTCTTGGGCACCACACGCACCGACAGCCGGGCGCGGAAGCGGTAGCCCCAGGTCGGCCCATGCAACGGCGGCAGGATGCGGCCAGGACGCAGCTTGCCCACATGCCAGAAGGTGTCCTCGAGCGAACGCTGCTTGATAGCCACCTGGGCCGCGGGCTCCAGGTGCTGCATGGCGCAGCCGCCGCAGACGCCGAAATGGGCGCAACGCGGCACGACCCGCTGCGCCGAGGGACGCAGCACGTCGACCGTCCGCGCGATCTCGTAGGATGGCTTGCGGCGCACCGTATCGGCGCGGACCTGCTCGCCGGGAAGCGCGCCCTCGACGAAAACCACCTTGCCATCGCGACGCGCGATGCCCCTGGCCTCCAGGTCCAGGGATTCGATATTCAGAACTTCAGCCATCTGCAATCTCGTGTGAACAGCCTGGCATTGTAGAAGTTCTGCCGGTGGACGGCACGGATGGGGACGGCAAAAAAAAACGTCCGCCTCGCGGCGGACGCTTCCCCTTGGGAGTGCGGGCTAGCCGCTTTTGTATTTGCCTAGAACGTGCGGGAAATCGAGGCGACCAGGCCCAGGCGGCCGGCCGGATGGTCGTACTTGGTGGCGTACCAGTTGTCCTTGGACGCGCCCACGGCGGCCAGGCCGAAGACCCAGCCCTTAATGTCCTTCGTGACTCCCAGCTTGTAGTCAACGTAGTGGCCGATGTCATCGCCATCGGTGTCCACGGAATTCTTCAGTTTCTGGTAGCCGACGTGGCCGATCAGCCCCCAGCCGTCGCCCAGGTCGAAGGTGGCCGAAGCGTCCAGGTACCAGGTGCCTTTGGAATTCGGCGTACTGAAGAAATCGCCGGGCGTATAGGAGTACTTCAGGGAGTAGTTGGCGTACGTGCCGCCGATATAGAGGTCGGTGTTGTTGTAATTGCCGCCCTTCGGCGAGGTGGACCCCGGGTAGTAGTAGTGCAGCACGCCGACGTCCAGCCCGAAACCGTTGCCGACATCGCCGCGCCAGCCGCCATAGAAATCCATTTCCAGGTTGCCTTCAGTGAACAGCGTGCTGGAGACGTTCGAGTTCCAGTTGCCGAGGTAGAAGCCCGAGGAATGCGTCAGGTCCAGTCCAAGCTGCGCCGCCGGCCGGAAATCGGTCTGTGAGTACCCGCGAAAGCGATAGTCATTGGTGATGGTGGCGTTGCCGCTGAGGGAAAATCCTGCCCCCAGGTCGGTAGGCTCGGCATGGGCCATCGCGGCAAAACACGTGGCTATTAGGGGCACCGCGCGCAGCGTCTTCTTCATGGTAGGGATCCTGATGTAATTGGCGTATCCGGGCATGGCGCGGCTGCTTCGATGACCGCCCATGAACCGGTGGGGAACGACCTACTGCCCGAAGCCGCGACGCACGGCGCCCGGGAGCGGGCGCCGGGGGCCGTACCTCCTTCGGCTTCTCCCCGTTAAAAGCACAATCTGTGCCAACTTTTCACATCATCAAGATTCGGTAACGCGCAGCCCGTGGACATGCCGGTACATGGCCGGTGCGGAGCCTGTTCGAGGCCGTTCCCGGGCGTGCTGCACCACAACGATGCATCGCCATGGTGCAGGCTGGCGCGACGCGCCCCATAAACGGGAAATGCCCGATCCGGGCGGGCGAACCCGCCCGGATCGGGCATCGTGCAGGACAAGGAGGGAATGCCGCCGAAGCTGTCGTGGCAAGCCGGTGTGGCTTCGGCGGACGGCGGATTACCCTGGACTAGGCAGGTCAGGTAGCCGAGGGCGGTGCGTCGGCGGGCGCGGCGGGATGGTGGCCCATTCCGGGACGTCCTTCCTTGCGGCGTTGCTCCCAACGGGCCTGGCGCTCCTTCACGAAGCTCGTCACCTGCTGGCGTTGCGCATCGTTCAGGCTGTCCCATACGGCCAGCCACTTCTGCCGGACCTGGTCGGCCTGCGACTGGCGCTCCTGGCGGGATTGGGATTGCGCGTCCGCCAGCGCGTGGGGATCGAGCTTGCCGGCCTGCAACTGGCTGTCCAGCGTCTTGTGGCGCGTCATCATGGATTCCCGCATGGACTTGTGGAAATCCTGCTGGGCCTGCCGGGCGGCATCGAACAGCGCCTGCTGATTGGTGTCCAGTTTCAGTTTGGCGACTTCCTGCTTGCCGATCGGGCCGACGCCGGGCAACCACAAGGCGTCGCGCATGCCCTGGAAGTGATGGCCACGCGGGCCGGCGCCGTGCTTGCCCATGTGGTCGGCGCCAGACTGGGCGGCCGCGGGCGTGTCGGAGGGCGCGGCGCTGGCGGTGCCGGCGAATACGCCGGCGGCAAGCGTGACGGCCAGGCTGGCAACGATGGGGCGAATAGCGAATCGGGACATGTATGGTCTCCAGTGGATTAACGCGAGACCATTGTCGGGGCGTGTCGATTACGGGGTGGTTTCGCGCAAGGGCTTGTCTGTTTCAGTCCATTGCGCGGCAGCGGCCCCTGCCGACGTGCGCTATTCGTCTTCCCAGGCTTCCAGGTATTCCAGCCAATGGGGCGCCGAGCTGGCGGCCAGGGTATCGCGCACCAGGTCGATTTCCTCCTGGTACGACGCGGCGTCCAGTTCGCCGCGCAGGAAGCGCCAGCGGCAATAGACCAGCCAGGTGTTGACGACGTCCGTTTCGCAATAGGCCCGTACCTCGTCGGCCTTGCCCTGGTTCCACGCTTCCCACACCTTGCTGCCGTCCATGCCCAGCTTGCCGGGGAAGCCGCACAGCTTGGCCAGTTGATCCAGCGGCGCGTTGGCGCGGCCGTTGTACTTGGCCAGCACATCCATCAGGTCGATGTGCCGGGTGTGGTAGCGACCGATGTAGTTGTTGAACTTGAACTCGCGGTCATCCTCGCCCATGTCCCAATAACGGGGGGCGGGCACGCCGTGGATCAGGCTGCGATAGTGCAATACCGGCAGATCGAAGCCCGACCCGTTCCAGCTGACCAGCCGCGGCGTATAGCGTTCGATGGTCTTGAAAAATCCCGCCAGCAGGACCGGCTCCGGATCGTCGGGATTGCCCAAGGTGCGGACGCGAAAGCCCTGGTCGTCGCGGAACACGCAGCCGATCACCGCGACGCGCTGCAGGTGCAGGGGCAGGAAGTCGCTGCCGGTGGCCTCGCGCCGCTGCGCGAAGGCGCGCTCGGCGACTTCGCCGTCCGGCACGTCGGCGCCCCAGCCGTTCAAGCGGCGCAGGCCGGCCACGTCGGGCAGGGTTTCGAGGTCGAAGACCAGGGTCGGCGTCATGGCTAGCGCGCGGGCAGGTATTGCAGCGGGTCGACCGGCGTACCCTGCTTGCGGATTTCGAAATGCAGCCGCGGCGAACTCGTGTCGGTCTGCCCGACCTCGGCGATCTTGGCGCCCTTCTTCACTTCCTGGCCGGCCTTCACCAGCAGCGCGCGATTGTGCGCGTAGGCAGTGATGAAACCGCTTTGATGGTTGATGATGATCAGGTTGCCGAGCCCGCGCACCCCGTTGCCGCTGTACATCACCTTGCCGTCGGCGGCCGCGAGCACGGGATCGCCGGGATTGCCGGCGATGTCGATGCCCTTGGTCGTCGAGCTGAAGGTCTGGACCAGGCTGCCGGTGGCCGGCCAGCCCCAGTTGATGGCGCCCGCGTCGGCCGCGCGTGGCGGCTTGGGTGTTTCGACGGGCGCCGGCGCCGGGGTGGCGGGCGGGTTGGCAGCCGGTGGCGACGCCGGTTGCTCGCCAGGCGGCGGCAGCGGCGTCGGTTCGTTCTTCTGCTCCGGCGGCCGCACGGGCGTGAGCGGCGGCGTCTTCGTACCTGCCCCTGCCGCGCCAGAAGTCGGCGCCGACAGGCGCAGCACCTGGCCCACCGCGAGGTGGTTGGTGTCCGTGATGGTGTTCCAGCGCTTCAGGCTTTCCACGTCCACGCCATTGCTGCGCGCGATGCCATACAGCGTATCGCCCGGCTTGACGACATAGGTGGCGCCCGAAGCAGCGGGCGTGCTGGGCGCGGGCGTTGCCGTCATGTCGACCACGGGCGCGCGCGCGGTGCGCGACGCGCAGCCGGCCAGGACCAGGCAAATGAACGCCACGCAAAGCGGGGCCAGGGGCAGGCGCGCGCGCGGCGCGCCAGGCAATTCGGTTCCGGTCAGTAATGACTGCCCGTCGAGCATATGATTCTCCTGGTAGCTCAAGATTGTATGCCGGCCCTTAGCGGGACAAAGCGCACGGCTTCGAGTTCCACCCGTTTCCAGCTGGCTGCGCCGGTACGCTCGACCAGCACCAGGCGCTGGTTGGAACCGCCCTCGGGCGCGATCAGCCGGCCGCCCGGCGCCAACTGCGACAACAGGGCCTGCGGAATGGCCAGGCCCGCGGCGGCCACAACGATAGCATCGAACGGAGCCGTATTCGGCAGCCCCAGCATCCCGTCGCCGAAGGTCAGCCGCACACGCGTGGTCAGGCGCAGCATGCGCAGGTGGCCACGCGCCAGATCGTACAGTCCGCGTATGCGTTCGATGGCATGGACATCGCGCACGAACTGGGCCAGCACCGCGGCCTGGTAGCCGCAGCCCGCGCCGACTTCCATCACGCGGGTCGGTTCGCGGTCCTCGCACACGGCGGCGATCATGCGGGCCACCACCCAGGGCTGTGAAATCGTCTGGGAGTGGCCGATGGGCAGGGCCGCGTCCTCGTACGCGCGGCTGGCCAGGGCCTGATCGACGAACAGATGGCGCGGCACGGCTTCCATGGCGGCCAGCACGCGTTCGTCCGTGATGCCTTGCGCACGCAGGCGCTGCACCATGGCGCGCCGCAGGCGCTCCGAATTCAAGCCGAGATTGTTGGCCGCGTCGGCGGCCGCCGGCGGCGCGATACGCCGCTGCAGCGTCGCCGCAGACACGCGGGTGTTGCTGTTCGCGGCGGTGACTCCCGGCGCCAGCGTACCGGCGCGGTACGGAGTGGTGCCGGGCCGATCGGGTTCGGCCCGCGGCATCGGGTCCGGCCCTACTCGTTTCCGCATAGAGGCTTCGCCCAGGAACGCACTTCGGCCAGCCGCCCCTGGTGCGTCAGGTCCAGCCGCAGGGGAGTGATGGATACCGCGCCGTCGTTGACCGCATGGAAGTCGGTATCCGGGCCGGCATCGGCGGCCAGTCCAGCCGGCCCGATCCAGTACACGGTATCGCCATACGGCGTGGTGGTGCGCACGACCGGTTCGGAAGGATGGCGCTTTCCCAGCCGCGTCACGCGCCAGCCTTTCATCGCCGTCAAGGGCCTGTTGGGAATATTCACGTTCAACAGCACCGGCGCCTGCAGGGGGTGTGCGATCTGGTGTTCGACCACCTGCCTTGCCATGGCCGCCGCCGCGTCCAGATGCGACCAGCCCTTGTCCTGCAGCGAAAACGCAATGGCCGGGATGCCGAACAGATAGCCTTCGATGGCCGCCGCCACGGTGCCGGAATACAGGGTGTCGTCGCCCATGTTGGCGCCATTGTTGATGCCGGACACCACCAGGTCCGGCCGCGTATCGACCAGGCCGCCCGTCAGCGCCACGTGCACGCAATCCGACGGCGTGCCATTGACATAGATAAAGCCATTGGCCGCCTCGCGCACGGACAACGGACGGCTCAGGGTCAGCGAATTGGAGGCGCCGCTGTGGTTGACCTCGGGCGCCACGACGGTAAGGTCGCCGAGTCCGCGCAGGGCCTCCACCAGCGCCTGTAAACCGGGCGCCGTATAGCCGTCATCGTTGGAAACCAGAATCCGCATTCTGCGTCGAAAAGAAAATTGTTGCCGCGGTGGCGTCGAATTGTACCCGCTGCATCGGCGCGGCGGCGATCAAAGCGCCGGCTCCGCGCGTAACATTGGACCGCCCCGATGGCATGGGGGTGGCGGCGGATGTAACCTCGTCGCGTCGCGCCCGTCCGCCACGGTAGAATCCGCGCCTGTCCACCCAATGGAAAGGTCCATGCCCGATCTATCTCACGCCGTCGCATTCAATGTTGGTCTGGTCGTCCTGGCTTACCTGGTCGGCTCCGTGCCATTCGCGGTGGTCGTGTCCAAGCTCATGGGGCTGCAGGACCCGCGTTCTTATGGATCGGGCAATCCCGGCGCGACCAATGTGTTGCGTTCAGGCAGCAAGACCGCCGCGATCCTGACCTTGCTGGGCGATGCCGCCAAGGGCTGGTTCGGCGTCTGGCTGGTGCAGCATATCGGCGCGCCGGAGGGCTGGACCTGGAATGTCCTCGCCCTGGCCGCGCTGGCGGTATTCCTTGGCCACCTGTTTCCCATCTTCCTGGGATTCCGCGGCGGCAAGGGTGTGGCGACGGCGCTGGGCGTGCTGTTCGCCGTCTCGCCGTGGCTGGCGCTGGCCACGCTGGCCACCTGGCTCATCATCGTGGCGTTTTTTCGCTATTCGTCGCTGGCCGCGCTGGTCGCGGCGATCTTCGCGCCGGTGTACTACCTGTTCGGTTCGGGACTGGCCTGGTACGCCGAACCGCCCATGCTGGCGGCCATTACGTTGATCAGCGTGCTGCTTATCCTGCGGCACCGGGCCAACATCGCGCGGCTGCTGAACGGCACGGAATCGCGCATCGGCGCGAAGAAAAAGGCTTGAGCCAGGAAAGCCCCCGCCAGTGCCGGGCCGCGTTGTCCGTCGATAAGGCAAGGCGTCCGATACCGGATCCGGCGCGACCGCAGCTGCCTTATGGCGACCAACGCTGCCCTATGGAGCCACCGTGTCGAGCTCGGCCAGGTCCCAGCGCGGGCGCACCGTGAAGGCATGGTCGCCGCGATCGAGATTCGCAAGACCCGCCTTGACGCGTTCGCCCGCGGCGAAGGCGATCATGGCGCCGTTGTCCGTGCACAGGGCCAGGGGCGGAAAATACGCTTCCGCATTGAGCCGGGGCAGCGCGCTGCCCAGGCGTTCACGCAACGCCTTGTTGGCCCCCACGCCACCGGCTACGACCAGGCGACGCAGTCCCGTTTCCTTCAGGGCGCGTACCGCCTTGGCGGCCAGGACATCGACGATCGCCGCCTGCGTGGCCGCAGCGAGATCGGCCCGGGCGCGTGCATCCGGGGCGCTGCCCGCCGCCTCCATCGCCTTGACGCGCGTCAGCACCGCGGTTTTCAGGCCGCTGAAACTGAAATCCAGGTCGCCGCTGTGCAGCATGGGGCGCGGCAGATCGAAGCGACTGGCGTCGCCTTGTTCGGCCAGGGCCGCCAGCGCCGGCCCGCCGGGATAGCCCAGGCCCAGCAGCTTCGCCGATTTATCGAAGGCCTCGCCCGCGGCATCGTCCAGTGTTTCGCCGAGCAAGGCATAGCGTCCCACGCCATCCACCCGCATCAGCTGGGTGTGGCCGCCCGACACCAGCAGCGCCACGAAAGGAAACGCCGGCCTCGGCTCGGCCAGCATGGGCGACAGCAGATGCCCTTCCAGGTGATGCACGGCAATGGCCGGCAGGTCGCGCGCCCAGGCGAACGCCTGCGCGACGCTGGCGCCGACCAGCAGCGCGCCCGCCAGGCCCGGCCCCGCCGTGTAGGCCACGGCATCGACGTCCTGTACCGTCAGGCCGGCTTCCTGCAGCACCTGGCGCGTCAGCGGAACCACGCGTCGCACGTGATCGCGCGAGGCCAGTTCGGGCACAACGCCACCGTACTCCTGATGCATGGCGATCTGGCTATGCAGAGCATGCGCGAGCAGGCCGCGCTCGGTGCAGACCGCCGCAACGCCGGTTTCATCGCAGGAACTTTCGAAGCCGAGAATGATCATGGCGGCGAGTTTACATGGACGGGAAATGTTATTTTCGCGCCTTGGCCAATAATCCCGCGACCACGAAGGGAATGCCTGGGAGAAGCGCATGCTGGAGCGATTTTTTCGACTGAACGAGCACGGGACGACGACGCGCGGCGAAATCGTCGCCGGGTTCACCACCTTCCTGACGATGTCCTACATCATCTTCGTGAACCCGGACATCCTGTCGACAACCGGCATGGATCGCAATGCAGTGTTCGTGGCCACATGCCTGGCCGCGGCGCTGGGTTCGCTGGTCATGGGCCTGCTGGCCAACTGGCCCATCGGCATGGCGCCCGGCATGGGGCTGAACGCGTTTTTCGCCTTCACCGTGGTCAAGGGCATGGGCTACAGCTGGGAGCAGGCACTGGGCGCGGTCTTCATCTCCGGCGCCATCTTCCTGGTGCTGACCATCACCGGCATCCGCGCATGGCTGATCCGCGGCATACCGAACTCCCTGCGCAGCGCCATTGCCGCCGGTATCGGGCTGTTCCTGGCCATCATCGCGCTGTCGAATGCGGGCATCGTGGTGCCCAACGCGGCAACCAAGGTCAGCCTGGGGGACCTGCGCACGCATGGGCCGCTGTTCGCCGTGCTGGGATTTTTCATCATCGCGGCGCTGGACGCCCTGCGCGTGCGCGGCGCAATCCTGATCGGCATCCTTGTGGTCACCGTGCTGTCCATGGTCCTGGGCTACAACAGCTTTCACGGCCTGGTGTCGGCGCCGCCCAGTCTCGCTCCGACCTTCATGCAGCTGGACATCGCCGGCGCCCTGCACGCGGGACTGTTCCACGTGATCCTGGTCTTCGTGCTGGTGGAGGTCTTCGACGCCACCGGCACGCTGATCGGCGTGGCCAAGCGCGCGGGGCTGATTCCCGAGGACCGGCCGAACCGCCTGGGGCGGGCATTGTTCGCCGACAGCGCCGCCATCGTCGCCGGCTCGGTGCTCGGCACCAGCAGCACCACCGCCTACGTCGAAAGCGCCTCGGGCGTGCAGGCGGGCGGACGGACCGGCCTGACGGCCGTCGTGGTGGGCCTGCTCTTCCTGGCGGCCCTCTTCGTTTCGCCGCTGGCGGGCTCGGTACCCGCCTATGCCACCGCGCCCGCCCTGCTGTACGTGGCCGGCCTGATGATGCGCGAGCTCATCGAGGTCAACTGGGACGACGTGTCGGAAGCCACGCCCGCCGCGCTCACGGCCCTTGCCATGCCGTTCACCTACTCCGTGGCGAACGGACTGGCATTCGGCTTCATCAGCTACGTCGTGCTGAAATGCCTGACCGGCAAGGCCCGCGAGGTGCATGCGGCCACGTGGCTGGTCGCGGTCCTGTTTGTCATCCGTTTCGCGTTTTTCGCCGGGTAAGGCGCCCCGTCCGGAGATATTCCAGGGGCCGCACGGGGTTATCGAAGGGCGGAATACCCGCCGCTTGGTAAAATACCGGGTTTTCCCCACACCCCGCTGTTTTCATGACCTACGCCGCCAAGGAAATCTTCAAGACCCTGCAGGGCGAAGGTGCGCAGGCGGGACGCGCCGCGGTGTTCTGCCGCTTTGCCGGCTGCAACCTGTGGTCGGGTCGCGAGAGCGATCGCGCCACCGCTGCCTGTACCTTCTGCGACACCGATTTCGTCGGCACGGACGGCCCCGGCGGGGGCAAGTTCGCCACCGCCGATGAACTGGCCGATGCGCTGGTCGCCGAATGGGGCCCCGGCACGAACGGCCGTTACGTCGTCTTCACGGGCGGCGAGCCCCTGCTGCAACTGGACGGCGCGCTGCTGGACGCCGTGCACGCGCGCGGCTTCACCGTGGCCATCGAAACCAATGGCACCATGGAGCCGCCCGCGGGCATAGACTGGATATGCGTCAGCCCCAAGGGCAAGGCGCCGGTGCTGCTGCGCCATGGGAACGAGCTGAAGCTGGTCTACCCGCAGGCCGATGCACGTCCCGAAGCCTTTGCCGGCCTGGAGTTCGACCATTTCTTCCTGCAGCCCATGGACGGTCCGGACAGGCTCGCCAACACCACCAGGGCGGTCGAATACTGCATGCAGCACCCGCAATGGCGCCTGAGCCTGCAAACCCATAAATACATAGGCATTCCATGATGAGCCTTACCCGCGCGGGGAACCGAGCATGATATCGGTCACGCGCAGGCTGGAGTTCGACGCCGGCCACCGTATCCCCGACCATCGCAGCCAGTGCCGCAATATGCACGGGCACCGCTATGTGCTGGAAGTCACCCTGGCCGGCGATGTCGTCAATGTGCCCGGCGCTTCCGATAACGGCATGGTGATGGACTTTTCCGACATCAAGGCCATTGCGCGCGAACATGTGGTGGACAAGTGGGACCATGCCTTCCTGGTGTTCGCCGGCGATACGGCCGTACGCGCCTTCCTGGAATCCCTGCCGGACCACAAGACCGTGGTGCTGGACCGTATCCCCACCGTAGAGAATCTGGCACGTATCGCCTTCGACACCCTGTTTCCGCATTACCACGGGCAATACGGCGGCGATCTGCGGCTGGTGCGCGTGCGGCTGTATGAAACGCCGAATTGCTGGGCGGATTGCGAGGGCTGAGCGCGCATCGCCAGCCCACTCAGCAGCGGTGGGCGCGAGCATAGGCTCCGTCAGGGACTGGACCAGCACCCACGAGGCGATGGAGCGTCCCATCTTTCCCAGCCGGGCGGTGGCTTCCACTGAGAAATGGGCGCAACTGGCGTATGTGCGAAAGAGCGCGCGCAGGTGTTGCAGTCCCCTCACCAATACGAGCAGTGGAATGCTGGAAATCAGGATCGCTCCGAGGATATGCCACCACAGCATGGGGCCGATGTCGACGGGTGGATGTTCCGTCCAGCCCGCGTGGAACACCCGGGACCCTAGACCCCCAGATAGGCCCGCCGCACGGAGGGATCCGCCAGCAGCGCCTCGCCGCTGCCGGACCGCGTCACCGCGCCCTGCTCGAAGACATAGGCCTGCGCGGCCAGGCTGAGCGCCAGGCGGGCGTTCTGCTCCACCAGCACCACCGATATGCCGGTATCGCGGTTCAGCCGCTGCACCGCGCGCGCGATTTCGCCGACCACCTTGGGCGCGATGCCGAGCGACGGTTCGTCCAGCATCAGTATCCGCGGGCAGGACATCATGGCCCGCCCGATGGCCACCATCTGCTGTTCGCCGCCGGACAGCGAACCGGCCATCTGGCGCCGGCGCTCCGCCACGATGGGGAACAGGGCGTACACCTGCTCCAGCGCCTGGCGCCGCTGCGCCACGGACCGTACCGTGTGGCTGCCCACCTCCAGGTTCTCGATCACGCTCATGCGCGGGAACAGGCGCCGGCCTTCCGGCGACAAGGCGATGCCGCGCGCGACGCGCTGCGCGGCGCTGGTGTGATCGATGCGTTCGCCGTCCATGTACAGCGAACCCGACGACACCCGCTTCAGGCCCATGAGGGCTTTCAGCGTCGTGCTCTTGCCCGCGCCGTTGGATCCGATCAGCGCCACGATCTGGCCTGGCGCGATGGTGAATGTCGCCTGCCTCACGGCCGCGAGCGCGCCGTAATGCACCACGATCTCTCTGGCTTCAAGCGTCGGCATGCTGCGGCGTCCCCAGGTAGGCTTCCACCACGCCGGGGTCGCGGCGGATCTGCTCCGGCGTCCCTTCGGCGATCTTGCGTCCCTGCACCAGCACCACGATGCGCTCGCAGGTGTCCATCACGAGCGCCATATGGTGTTCCACGAAGAGCAAGGTGAGTTTGTATTCGCTGCGCAGGCGCTTCAGCAGCCTGCCGAAGTCCGCGCACTCCTCCGGGTTCAGACCTGCCGCAGGCTCATCCAGCAGTAAAAGCGCGGGCCGCGTCGCCAACCCGATGGCCACGCCCAGCCGCTTCTGGTAGCCGTAGGGCAGCCCGCCGGCAGGCTGGTCGCGGAAGCGTTCCAGCCCTGTAATGGCAAGGACTTCGTCCGTATGCCGCTGCAAGTCCTGCATGGCGTGCCGAAAGGCGCGGGTGCGGGCCAACTGCCCCATGAAGGAGGTCTCCAGCGTCGAAATGGCGCCGCGGAAAACATTCTCGGCGACCGTGGCGTCCGGGTACACGGAGGCGGACTGGAAGGTGCGCGCCAGTCCGTGACGGACCACCTTGCTCGGAGCCAGCCCGGCGATTTCCTTGCCGCGGAATGCCACGCTGCCCGAACTGGGTCGCAAGGCGCCGCTGATCAGGTTGAAGGCCGTGCTTTTGCCGGCGCCGTTGGGACCGATCAGGCCCATGATCTCGCCTTGCGCGACCTCGAAGGTCAGGCCGCTCACGGCCTTCAGGCCACCGAAGGATTTCGACAGATCCCGTACTTGCAGCAGGACACTCATGATTTCCTCCCGCGACGCGCCGCAAGCAGGCTGGCGATCCCCTGCGGCAGGAACTTGAGGATAAGGATCAGCGTGACGCCATAGAAAATATTCTGGGACTGCACCGCGCCGCGGAACAATTCGGGCAGCGGCGTCATGATGAGGGCGCCTATCAATGGGCCCACCACCGAGTTGCGGCCCCCCACCACCAGCGTAATGATGGCCGCGATGGACACCTGGGCATTGAACGATTCCGGCGAAACATATCCCACGTAGCGCGCGAGAAAGGCGCCGCCCAACCCTGCCATCGCGCTGCCCACGGCGAAAGCGAACAGTTGGTGGTTCCGTACGCTCAATCCGCTGGCTTCGGCCAGCGTGGCGTTCTGCCCCACCGCGTCCAGCGCATGCCCGCGCGGCGTGCGGAACAAGGCCGCCAGAAATACGACCGCCGCCACGGCCAAGGGCGCCGCCGCGCAATAGAAGGCCTTCTTGGTATCGAGCACGATGCCGAACAGCGTGGCGGGCGGTATGCCGGCGATGCCGTTGGCGCCACCCGTCAGGCTGGCGCCTTCCAGCAATCCCAGGCGCACCAGTTCGCCGAAGGCGAACGTGATCAGTACGAAGTACACCCCGCGCAGATGCAATATGGCGGCGCCCAGCAGGAAGGCCAGCAGTGCCGAGGCGGCGACACCCAGCGCCACGGCAGCCAGGAACGGAATCCCCAGGCGCATGGACGCCAGCGCCGAAACGTAGGCGCCGATACCCATGAAGGCGGCGTGGCAGAGGGAAAGCTGGCCCGCCCGTATCAGCATGGACAGGCCGCTGACGATGACCACGTTCAGGCAGACCAGCACTGCCAGGTGCACGTAGAACTGGCTGTCCGTCAAGAGGGGCAGCACCAGCAGCACGAGCGCCGCCGCCCAGCCCAGTGGCGCGCGCAGGACGCCCGGCCTGCCCTCCCCGCCGCTGGCCGCGCCTACGGGAATGGCATTCTGCTTTTCCATGGTCATTATTCCGCCCGTCCCATCAGCCCTGTAGGCCGGAATATCAGCATGACGATGACCAGGCCGAAGATCATCATGTCCGCCGTACTGCCGTCGAAAAACGTGCTGCCCAGGCTTTCGGCCACTCCCAGCAGCAGGCTGGCCAGCGCGGCGCCGGGAATACTGCCCAGCCCGCCCAGCACCACCACGATGAAGGCCTTGAACAGCGGCGCCGCGCCAATGAAGGGAGACACCGAGAAGACGGGCGCCATCAAGGCGCCGGCGATCGCAGCCAGCGCGACGCCGAGCGCGAAACCCAGCGGATAGACGATGTGGGAGCGTATGCCCTGCGCGGTGGCGATCTCCATGTCCTGAACCACCGCGCGCAAGGCCCGGCCGCTGCGCGTATGCATCAGGAACACGTACAGCCCCACCAGCACGGCCGCCGAGAAAACAACGACGTAGAGCCGCGACAAAGGCATGATGATGTCGCCCATGGCGAACACGCCTTCGACCGGTGCAGGCATCGACTGCGGATCGGGGCCGAACAGCATCAGCGCGCCGTTCTGCAGGATCATCGCCACGCCCAGCGTGGCGATCAGGCCATTGAGCTCATCGCCCCGGAACGACTTCAGGATCAATACCTCCACGACCCAGCCGAAGGCCAGCACCAGCGCGAAGGCCACGAACACGGCCACCAGGTAGGGCATGTCGTATTGCGTGACACACACCAGCGCGGCGAACGCGCCGAGCATGTAGAACTCCCCGTGCGCGAAGTTGGCGATCCGCATGACGCCGAACACCAGCGTGAAGCCGATGGCGATAAGCAGGTAGAGCAGGCCCACGATAATTCCGTTGGTCAGGGCCTGGCCGATCAGGAAGGTGAGGTTCACGGAAAGCTCCCCGCGGCCGCTATCGGCACGCCGCAAGCGTGCAGGTCGCCGCGATCACTTCCTTGCCGTCATGCACCTTCGACAGGAAGAACGGGGCATCGATCTGCTGGTTCGAGCCGTAGACGGCCTGCCCGGTCCAGTTGCTGTTGCCCAGGATGCCGGGGTAGTCCTTGATATCCCGCAGCGCGGCGCGCACCTTGTCGGTGTCCGATACCGTACCCGCCGCCGCGATCGCCTGGAACAGCATATGCGTGCCGTCGTAGAAGGACGGGCTGAAGCCGTTCATCGCCTTCTTGTACTTGGACTGATAGCGCTGCTGGTAGGCCTGCACGGCAGGATTGGCGGGGTCGAACTGGGTATAGACGACCATGCCTTCCACCGCCTTGGGACCCGCCACCGCGACGATCTCCGGCGTAGCCGGGCCGCCGCTGCGGATGAACATGCCCCTGAAGCCCAGCTCGCGCGCCTGCTTCGCGATCAAACCCGCGGTTGCCGGCGAGATGCCGTTCAGCTCGATGGCATCGACGCCCTTGGCCATCAGGCGCGTGATCAAAGGCATCATGTCGACACGGTCGCGGTCGAAATACTCGGCGGCGACGAACGGATACCCCGCTTTCGCGTAGGCCTTGGACAGGTACTCGTGCTGCTGCTGGCCCGACTCGTCGTTGACGAACAGGCCTCCCACCTTGTGCGCCCCCGCGACCTTGGTCACCCAGTCGATCTGCGGCTGCGCGGTCTCCACCGTCGTCAGTACGGGACGGAAGGAGAACGGCTTTTCGGGCGTCAGCGCCTTGGATGTAAACGCCAGCATCATCAATATGACCTTGTTCTTCTCGGTAATGGGAGCCAGCGCCAGTACCGGCGCGGACCCGGTCGGGCCGATGATGAATTTCACCTTGTCGTCGTATACGAGACGGTTGACCGCGGTGACGGCCTCGTTGGCCTGGTACTTGTCGTCATACGCCACCAGCTCGATGCGATACTTCTTGCCGCCCACATCCAGGCCGCCCTTGGCGTTGATGTCGTCGGCGGCCAGTTCGGCGCCGTACAGCATGCCCTGGCCCCAGGCCGCGCCGGGCCCGGAGAGCGTCACCACCGCGCCGATCCGCAGCGTGTCCTCGGCGTGCGCGGCACCCGCGGCGCACAGCAGCGCAGCCCCTAGATAGTGCTTCCACATGGCGTTCTCCTGGCTTACTCGCATGCCTGTACCGTGCAATGCGCGCGTATGATTTCCTTGCCGTCCTTCACTTCGGCCAGGTAGTACGGCACGTCGACCTGGTGGTCGATGCCATACGCCTGCTTGCCGGTCCAGTTGGTCGTGCCCATGATCCCCGGGTAGTTCTTGATGGCCGCCAGCGCCGCGCCCACCTTGTCCGTGTCCGTGACCGTGCCCGCCTGCGCCATGGCCTGGAACAGCATGTGGGTCGCGTCATAGAAGGACGGGCTAAAGCCGTTCATCGGCTTTTTGTATTGTTTCTGGTAGCGGTCGGCGTAGGCCTTGATGGCGGGATTGGCGAGGTCCAGCGGGGAGTACACGATCATGCCCTCGGTGGCGCGCTTGCCGGCCACGCTGACGATTTCCGGCGTCGCCGGCCCGCCGCTGCGCAGGATGAGGCCCTTGAAACCCAGTTCACGCGCCTGCTTGACGATCAGTCCCGATGTCGTCGGCGCATTGCCGTCCAGCTCGATCGCATCCACGCCCTGGGCCATCAGGCGGGTCAGCAGCGGCGCCATGTCCAGGCGGTCGCGTTCGAACAATTCCTTGGCGGCCAGCGGGGTGCCTGCCCTGGAATACGCCTTTTCCAGGTCGACGATGATCTTCTGCCCGGTCTCGTCGTTGGGGAACAGTGCCCCCACCTTCTTGATGCCCATGGTCTTGGCTACCCATGCGATCTGCGCGGGCGCGGTTTCGCTGGTCGTCAGGATGGGACGGAACGAATACGGCTTGTCGGGCCCCAAGGCCAGCGGCGTGAAGGCCATGGTCATGGTGATGACCTTGGCTTTCTCGGTGATGGGCGCGATGGCCAGCTGCGTCGCCCCGCCCATGGGGCCGATGATGAACTTGACCTTGTCTTCGAAGATGAGCCGGTTGACCGCCGTGACGGCTTCGTTGGCCTGGTACTTGTCATCGTAGGCAATGACCTGCACCCGGTACTTCTTGCCGGCGACCTCCAGGCCGCCCTTGGCGTTCACATCCTCCGCGGCCAGTTCGGCGCCATACTGAATCGCCTGGCCCCAGGCCGCGCCAGGTCCGGACAAGCTGCCCATCGCGCCGATCTTCAGCACTTCCTGCGCATGCGCGCCGCCGGTGGCCAGCAACAGCGCGCCGGCCATCACCCATGGGTTCTTCATCGCGTTCCCCTTTCAGTTCGGTTTGGGCTGGAAGGCGGCCGACGTGCCGCCATCGATAGGCAGCACGGCGCCCGTCATGTATCGGGAGTCGTCGCCGAGCAGGAAGCGGATGACCGGCGTGACGTCGGCCGGCAGCGCCACGCGCCCCAGCGGCGACAGGCCGGACACCGTATAGCCGTTGTGCGCGGCATCGGCGGCCAACTGGCGAGTCATGGCGGTATCGACGGTGGACGGCGCGATGGCGTTGACCAGTATGGACCTGGGCGCCAGCTCCACCGCCAGGACGCGCGCGATCTGCGTCAGCGCGACCTTCGACGCGCCATAGGCGCCGCCGCCGACCTTCGGCCGGATCGCCGCGATGGAGGCCACGAACACGATGCGCGCCGGCGCCTGCGTACTTGCCGCGTTCTCGAGCAAAGGGAGGGCCGCGCGCGCGCACAGCCATGCCCCTTTGGTGTTCACATCGAACAGGGCGGCGAAGTCTGCCTCCTGCATGGCCATCAGGGGGCCGGTACGGAATATGCCCGCCGAGCACACCAGCGCGTCCAGCGCCGGGCTGCGCTGCGCCACCCAGCCGAAGGCCGCCGCCACCGCGGCGGAGTCGGACACATCACACTCCTGCGGCGCGAAGCGCCCCCCCGTATCCCCGGCCTTGTCGGCGGTCTGCCGCAGGCTATCGCCAGACCGGTCCAGTCCATAGACGGTCCAGCCGCTGGCCAGCAGATCGAGGCAGCAGTCCTGCCCTATCCCGGACCCCGCGCCGGTCACGACGGCATGTTTCATTCGGCTATCCTCCGTATGCGTTCTGTGCGGCGGCCGGCGCGACCGCGTCGCGCCGCGCCTGGGCCTTCAGCGCCCAGTCCTGGTACATGGCCAGCAAGGCCACGACATCCCTGCCCGCATGCCCTTGCAGCAGCGCCAGCCCGAACATCTCCCGGACCAGGGAAGCCGCCGGCAGCGGCACCTGTTGCGCGCGGCCCAGCGCCACGCCGAGGGCCAGGTCTTTTTCGCCGAGCTCCATCTTGAAGCGCGGATCGAAATCGTTCTTCAGCGCATGCGGAAAGCGCTTGGTGAAGGTGCGCGACGTGCCGCCGCTTTCGGCCAGCACCGCGAACAGCGTGGCCGCATCGACGCCGGCGGTCACGCCCAGCGAGAAGGCTTCGCAGGCCACCAGCAGGTTGCCCATCGCCATCATGTTGTTGACGATCTTGACGACCTTCGCGGTACCGACGTCGCCGGTATGGCATAGCGTGCCGCCCAGGCGCTTGAGCACGGGCTCCATGCGGGCGACGGTGGCCGCGTGTCCGCCGACCATCATCACCAGGGTGCCGGCGCGCGCCTCCACGGGGCCGCCGCTGACGGGACAGTCCAGCACGGCCAGGCCGCGGGCCGCCGCGCCCTGGGCGACTTCCACCATGACGCCGGGTTCGATCGTGCTCAGATCGATGCAGACGCTGGAAGGCTCTGCCGATGCGACGATGCCGCCCTCTTCCAACCATGCGGCACGGACGGCGCGCGCGTCGGGCAGACTGGTCAGGACTGCGTCGCACTGCGCCAGCGCCTGGCGCAGCGTTTCGGCCACCTGCAGCCCCATGCCCGCCGCGCGGGTGCGCGCGGCGACATCCACATCCCATCCCCGGACGTGGCAGCCGGACTGCGCCAGCCGGGCCGCCATGGCGGATCCCATCTGGCCCAGGCCCACCATCGCCACGCGCTGCATCATGCGGCTCCGCGCGGGGCGGCGTCGCGGCCTTCACGCCACTGGACCAGCCGCCGTATCCCTTCCTCGAGGCTGACCTGCGGCTCCCAACCGAGCAGCCTGCCGATCTTTTCGCGGCTGAAGGCCAGATGCTTGCCCACGGATGCCCGCACATGGGAGGTCTCGGTGCTGTAGTCCGGACGCAGGTCCGATCCCATCACTTCGAGCAGCGTCGCGACCAGGTCGTTCAGCGTGGTGGCGGTACCCGTCGCCACGTTCATGCTCTCCCCCGACACCTCGCTTTCCATGGCCATGACGTTGGCGCGCGCGACGTCGGCGACATGGACGTAGTCGTGCACTTCCTGGCCATCGTCGGGAATGAGCGGGCGCTCGCCGCTCTTGATCCGGTCGTAGTTCTCCATGATGTACAGGGCGTTGACGCCGCGGTAGTGCTGCCGCTCGCCATAGACGGTGGCATAGCGCAGGGACAGCGACTGGATCCCGTGCTTCTGGTGATACAGCCTGCAGAGGTTTTCTCCAATGATCTTCGAGGCGGAATACAAGGCGGCTGCCGGCTGGAAAGGCGCGAAGTTGAAGGCGGTGCGTTCGTCCATCACGCCTGGCACAGGCTCGCCATAGACGGCGGTGGACGAGGAAAACACCACCCGCTTCACGCCCCGGTACCGGCACGCTTCCATCACGTTGGCCTGGCCCTGCACGTTCACCGACAGGCCCAGCCCGGGGTTCTGCGACAAGGGCAAGGTCAGGAACGCCGCCACGGAAAACAGGCCCGCGGCGCCTTCGCAAGCGTCATACAGCTCGTGCATGCGCAGTATGTCGCCGCGCACCAGCTTGATGCGGGAGTCCGCCTTCAGGTCGCTGATGGCATCCGGTGTGCTCAACGAATAGTTGTCGAACAGCACCACCTGCTCGGCGCCCGCGGCGAGCAGCATCTCGGTGATATGCGACCCGATCAGGCTGACACCGCCCGTGATGACGAATTTGTTGCCGGCAATCTTCATGTCTTCTTTCCTGGTTGACGATGGACGAGGCGCGCGCCTCCATGAGGAGGATTGCAATCGCACTTTCGGTAAAGCGCCCGGCGCGTGGCACGGACGGGCGCGGGACTATCCGTCAATCCTGCGGCGGAATGCCGGCGGCCCTGATCATGGCGCCCCAGTTATCGATCTCACTGGTCAGGAACGAAGCGAACTGGTCGGGCGTGGACGATTTCACCGCCAGCCCGAGGGCCGCATACTTGCGCTGCAGGTCCTTGCTTTGCAAGGCGACGTTCAAGGCCTTGGATATGCGGTCGGTCACGTCCTTCGGCATCTTCGCCGGTCCGCTCAACGCGAACCACACGACCAGTTCATAGCCAGGCGCACCGGATTCGTTGATGGACTTGATATCCGGCACCACCGGGAAGCGTCCGCGGGTGGTCACGCCCAGCGCCTTCAGCTTGCCGCCTTCGATCTGCGGAATGGCCAGCGACAGGTCGACGAACATGAAGTCCACGCGTCCGGACATGACGTCGGTCAATGCCTGCGGCGAGCCCTTGTACGGCACGGGCATGGCCTTGATATCGCCCATGCTGACAAGCTTGGCGGCCGCCACCTGCGCGCTGCCCGAGCCATAGCCATAAGTCAGCTTGCCCGGCTGCTTGCGTCCCAGTTCGAACAATTGCGCGGTGTCGTCGGGGCCGAAGCCGGGGGCCGCCACCAGGACGATGGGCGACTCCGCGATCATGCCGATCGGCGTCAGGTCCTTGATGGGGTCATAGGGCAGCTGCTTGAACAGCGAGACATTGCTGGCGCCCGTGGTCACGCCCAGTATCAGCAAGGTATAGCCGTCCGGCGCGGCGTTCACCGTGGCGTTGACGCCGATGATCCCTTGCGCGCCCGGCTTGTTGTCCACCACGATGGGTTGGCCGAGGTCCCTGGACATCTCCTCGCCGAGTTGGCGCGCCACGGTGTCGGTGGCGCTTCCGGCCGGGAACGGCACCACGAGCTTGATGGGATGGTCGGGATACTTCGCCAGCGCCTGTGCAGGCAGAAGCCCGCAACACAAGGCCAGCGCCAGGATGGCGCGCAGCGCGCCGGCGCGGCGGTTTCCTCCCAGGCGTGACTGGGCGTTCTTGTTATGCATGATGTCTCCTTGGGGATGGCAGCCGCGGTCGGCTACTTCGGATCGAGATCGAGCCGCGCGGCGATTCCTTCGAGTTCCGCAGACACGCTGGGATAGCGTTCAAGCACCAGCGGATCGTGCCCGGGCACCACATGGGCACGGGACCCGGCCAAGCCGATCAAGCGCCTGTACCCCTGCAACACGTCGCCTACGTTGAACACCAGCGGAAAGCAGCGGTCCTGCTCGAAGTGCTCGTAGTAGTGGCTGGCATCCGATGCCAGCACGACCCAGCCGCGCGCGGTATGGACCCGGACGGACTGCAGGCCATCGGTGTGCCCGCCGATACGATGCAGGCTGATGCCGGGCGCGAGTTCCGCATCGCCGTCGTGGAATACCACGCGGTCGCCATAGACCAGCCGCACCATCCTGATGACGTCATCGGGTTCGTAGGCGCGGTTCAGGATGCCGCAGCACATGTGGCGGCCCGTGGCGAACGCCATTTCGGCGTCCTGCAAATGGAAGCGCGCGTTCGGATAGTCCGGCAGCGTGCCGGCATGGTCGTTGTGCAGGTGCGTAATCACGATATCGGTGATCGCCGCCGCGTGGATCCCCAGCAGGCGCAGCGCATCCGCCGGCCGGCGCAACAGCGTGCGATGACGCTTGACGGCCATTTCCTCGTCGAACCCCGTATCGACCAGGACCAGCCGGTCTTCATTGCGTATTACCCACACGTAGTAGTCCATCGGCATGGGCGCGTCGTGCGGATCGCCGCCCAGGAAATTCGCGGGCCGCTGGGCGCCACGCGTGGCGTACTTCAGCGCGATGACTTCATAGCGGGGCAAAACGCCGGGACGAACGGACCCGGTCGCGCCGGCTGGACCGGGCGGCTGCGCGTGCGACATCAGCTTGTCTCCTGGTTGTCCGGTATCGCCCGCCAAGACCGCATCGGCCATTGCCAGATGCGTTGGGGTGTCCGGATCTCGAGTGGTACGGCGCAGTCTAATTGCGGGCCGTATGCTGATCAATCCGCTGGAATTAAAAACACTGCTGAATCCAAATCAGCAATACGCGCAGCGATCGGCGTGGCTCCTTCGGCGGCGGCCGCGCCGGAATCTATTCCGCCGCGCGCGGGGCCCCGAACCGCTCCGCATAGATCGATCGCGCCCAGTCGATGAACACGCGCACGCGGGGCGAAAGCTGCCGATGAAAGGGATAAAGCGCGGTCACGGGCAGGTCCGGACAACGCCATTCGGGCAGGACCTGCACCAGCCGGCCCGCCTGCAGGTGCGGCTCCAGGCGGAAGCGCGGCACCTGGATCAAACCGCAGCCGGCCAGCGCCGCACTCGTATAGCACTCGGCATCGCTGACCGACATCCAGCCGCTGGCCTCGAATTCGGTCACCTGCCCCTCCACCATCACGGTGAAGGGATAGCGGTGATCGCTGCCGCGCGCGAAAAAGCCTATCCCCTGGTGTTGCTCCAGTTCACTCGGATGCGTCGGGGTACCGTACTTCGCAAGGTATTCAGGGCTGGCGCAGATAATCTCGGGCAGGCTGGCCAGCGGCCGCGCCACCAGCGAGGAGTCGCGCGGCTGTCCCGCGCGCACGACGCAGTCGATGCCTTCCTTGATCAGGTCGACCAGGCGGTCGCCGCTGCTGATCATCACATCTATTTCGGGATAGCGTTCCCGAAACTCCATGATGCGCGGCAGAATGATCAAGGTCGCGTGCGCCCCATGCAGATCCAGCCGCAGCATTCCGCGCGGGTTGGCCACCTGCGTGCTAAGGGAGGTTTCAGCATCTTCGAGCTCCGCCAGCACGCGTTTGCTGCGCTCGTAGAACGCCTGGCCATCCAGCGTGGGCTTGACCTGGCGCGTCGTGCGTTCCAGCAGCCGCGCGTTCAGGCGCCGTTCCAGCTGCTTGATCGCATGCGTTGCCGTGGCGCGCGGCACGTCGAGCGCGGCCGCCGCTTCCGTGAAGCTGCCTAGCTCCACGATACGGATGAACAGCTGTAAGGCGTCGAAGCGGTCCATGGCGGCCCCATTGTTGATTCAAACTGAATGAATATGGCAATTTAGCCCTATTTATTCCACAACAGTCAACTGGCATCATGCTTTCCATGTTGTAGCGCGAGCGGCCGGATTCCGACCCGAGCGCCCCGCACGGCCAGTCCGCTTCGTCGGACCCGCCGCCTCCCCAACCGTTTCGAGGAACCGATCATGAACACGAACGCATCATCTTCACCCGCCGCCACCGCCCAGGCCGCCATCGTCACCGGCGCGTCGCGCGGCATCGGCCGCGCCATCGCCGAGCGCCTCGCGGCGGACGGCTTCAAGGTAGTGATCAATTACGCGGGCAACGCCGCGCGCGCCGACGAAACCGTCGCCGCCATCCAGACAGCCGGAGGCCAGGCCATTGCGGTCCAGGGCGACGTGGCGCAGCCCGGGGACGTGCAGCGGCTGTTCGCCACGGCCCAGGAAGCCTTTGGCGAAATCGGGGCCGTGGTGCACAGCGCCGGCATCATGCCCATGGCGCCCATCGCGCCCGACAGCCTGGACGCCTTCGACCAGGTCATCCACACCAATCTGCGCGGGGCTTTCCTGGTGCTGGGGCACGCCGGACAGCATCTGCGCGCCGGCGGTCGCATCGTCGCCTTGTCCAGCAGCGTGATCGCCAAGTCTTTCCCGCAATACGGTCCGTACATCGCATCCAAGGCGGGCGTCGAGGGCCTGGTCCATGTGCTGGCCAACGAACTGCGCGGCCGCGACATCACGGTCAACGCGGTCGCGCCCGGGCCCGTCGGTACCGACCTGTTCCTGGATGGCAAGACGGAGGAACAGATCGCGCAGTTGCGCAAGCTGTCGCCCCTGGAGCGTCTGGCGCAGCCGCAGGATATCGCCCGGGTGGTCGCGTTCCTGGTGGGCCCCGACGGCGGCTGGGTGCACGGCCAGGTGGTGCGCGCGAATGGCGGCTTTGCCTGAAGACCGGGATGCGCTTCGCGCCGCCCCTACTCCGGTGCGACGACGCACAGGAAAGGCCAGCGTTCCAACCATCGCTTCTCGCGCCAGCGCGCCTCGAACACCGCCCGCTTGCCAGGGGCCGGGAAAGCGGCCACTCCGGCTCGGGGCGTCCCGCCGTCGAAGGCGAAGGCCGGCGTGGGCCTGACGATGCCGGCGAACAGATCGTGCAGCCCGAACGGCGCCAGCATCTCGATACGGCCGGAGTCGGCAAGCCGCACCGCCACCGCGGTGGCGGTTTCGGGCCAATGGCGCAAGGCGTCCTCGCAGCAGCGGTATGGGGCGTCCGCGTTGCGGACATGCATGCGGTGCTGGTTCTTGACCGACCAGCGCAACGAAGGATCCACCGCGGCAAGATCCGCCTGGATGCGCCGATCCGACTCCGCATCGCCGCGCGCGGGGTCGAACCATACGACATCGATGTCTTCGGCCAATGAACCCGCGGGCCGCCCCGCCAATGCATCCCATACCGCATTGCGGACAAAGCCCGCGCCGATCCAGCAGTCGGGCAGATTGCGCGCTTTCACGATGGACAGGATGCGCATCCGGTTGCCGTCCCGCCGCAGGATGGACGCCAGGACGCTTGCGCGGCTTGCATCCGGGTCGGCGCACGGAACGTTGTGAGATTGCTTCATGGGCACATTTTAAGGACCGTCCCGGCGGAACCCTGACACGGGCCTATCGCCGTGTGCCCGCAGCGTCAGCGCGAGGGCGGGGATGCGCTCTGCAGGCCCAGCCGATACTCCGGCGTCGGTACGCCGCCCACGCCCCAGTTTTCGAGCTCGACTTCCTCGATGACCACGAACGTGGATTGCGGCGGCTTGCCCATGACCTGCCATAGCAGGTCGCTCACCCCTTTGATAAGCGCCCGCTTTTGTTCCGCTGTCGTTGCCGTGGCGCCCGGCGCGGTCCCTTCCCGTGTCACTTTGATATTGACGTATGGCATGGTTCTCTCCTTGGTGGATTACCAGCGGCCGGCATGCTGGCCGCCGTCGACGTTGAGGGTCTCGCCGGTCACGAAACTGGCGCGCTCCAGGTAAAGCACCGCATCGACGATATCGGCGATTTCCCCCATCCGGCCCATGGGGTGCAGCGTGTCCAGGACGGCATGCGTTTCCTCCTTGTGCATGGGTGTCTTGATAATGCCGGGCGCGACCGCGTTCACGCGGATACCGCTCTGGGCGTACTCGATCGCCAACCCGCGCGTGACCGAATCCAGCCCTCCCTTGGTCAGCGTGGCCAGGCCCGACGGCATGCCCGCGATGGCCTGGTTTACCAAGGCGGTCGTGATCTGCACGATATGGCCATGGTTTTGCTTGAGCATCTGCGCCAGGGCGAACTGCGTGATGTGGAAAAACCCCGCGACATTCACGTGCATCACCTGTTCGAAGTCCTCGGCCGTGTAGTCGGGGAACGGCTTGCCGATGTAGACGCCGGCGTTGTTGATGAGCGTGTCGATCCGGCCGTAGCGTTCGATGGCCGCGGCCACCACCTGGCGTGCGACGTCGCGGTCGCCGATGTCACCCGGGACCGCCACGATACCGGCGTCCGCACCCGGTGCGATATTGCGCGAATTGGCGACGACCACGTAGCCGTTATCGCGGAAGCCCTGCACGATACCGGCGCCCAGACCCTGCGAGGCACCGGTGACGATGGCGACTTTTGGTTGATTGCGCATGATGTGTTTCCTTTCGATCGAGATGTGTGAGAGAAGTGGCGTTGGCCTGCGACGTAAGGTATGCCGGTGACGGGCTGTGCGAAAGTCGCTATCCTTTCTCAATGACTGAGAAAAAACGCACAGAACCGGACTGGCAGGACATCCGCGTCTTCCTGGCGCTGGGCCGTTACGGCAGCCTGTCTGCGGCGGCCCGGGCCCTTTCGGTGAACCATGCGACGATCGCGCGGCGCATTGCCTCGCTGGAGGCGACGCTGGGGGAAAAGCTGGTCGAGCGGCGGCCGGAAGGCTACGTATTGACGCCGGCGGGCACCCGCACGCTGGGCGCGGCCAGCGAAATGGAAACGGCCGTCCAGGCGCTGCGCCGGGGCGGGTCCGACGGTTCACCCAGGGGGCTGGTTCGCGTCAATGCCCCGCCCGCCCTGACGCAGGGCTTCATCATCGACAAACTGGCGGAATTGCCCCGTCAGCATCCGGGGCTGGACATCGACCTGGCATCGGACGTGCGCGCGGTCAGCCTCGAACGGCACGTGACCGACATCGCCATCCGCCTCGGACGCCCGGCCGATGGAGACGTGATCGCCAAACCGCTGGGCCTGATGGCCTACGGCTTCTACGGAACGCCCGAGGTCTGCCAGCCCATCGAAGACGGCGCGCCGCCGGTCCTCATTGCGTTCGATGAGATGAATGCCTATGTACCCGAAGCGGTATGGCTGGCGCGGCAGTATCCGCAGGCCCGTGTCGCGTTCCGGGCCAATAACCAGGTCGCACAGGCGACGGCGGCGCGGTCGGGGGTCGGACTGGCGCTTTTGCCGCACTACATCGGCCGCAGGGAAGCGGCCCTGCGGCCTTGCCGACTGGACGCGGCGCCGCCGGCCCGCGAGATGTGGCTGCTGACCCGGCCGCAGGACCGGAAGAACTTGCCCGTCAGGACCGTCGTCGACTACCTGGTCCAGGTTTTCAGCGGCGAGCACGCGCTGTTCGCGGCCTGAGGGCGCGTCGGCACGCCGCTACCCCGCCACGCATTATCCCTTCACCACGTTCCCGCGCTCCATGCTGTACTCGTAGTACGGAAGCGTCTCGAGCGCCGCCCGCGCCGGTCCGCCGGGATCCTTCTCCAGGCGGCTCTGGCGTTGCAGCACCATGGTCTGCCGCTCCGGATCCTGGAACCGCGTCCATTGCGGCAACGTGGAGTTGTTCGGGTTGCCATGCCGGGCGAACGCCGTCCACGTCGCCGTCATCATGCGCCTGACCGGTTCGATGTCGCCGCCGGTTCCCAACATGGCGGCGGCCGCCCTCGTGGTACCGAAAATGAAGGGTACTTCCTCGGTATGCGGCGCATGGATGACGCCGCCCCGTATCGGCGTTTCGCGCGCGAACACATAGGCGTATACCGGCGCGGCGGCGTGCGCGGCCTGCAGGGAAGCGACCTTGAGCGTATTGCGCTTGAAGATATAGTCGGTCGACATCGTCGTCAGCAGTTCGCTCGGCGTATAGCGGGGATAACTGGCGCGGTACGCGTCGACCAATCGGTCGACCCGTGCCGCGTCCAGCTTCAGGAAGCGTCCCATGCGGCGCTTCACATCGGGCATCCCGAGCGCGAAATTACGCGGGTCGACCTGCAGGTAATAGGTCATCTCGGTATTGGCATTGCCGATCAACAGCGGGATATGCGCCGAGATGGCCGGTGCGGCGGGATAGAACGGGTCGGCGGTGAACGTGCGTCCGTCGATCACGGGCCGGAACGGGTCGGCGATGCCCCGGGTGGCCTTGATCAGATCGTCCATGGAGATGTTCTGCAAGGCGGCGCCCGTCAGCCTCGGCAAGCCCAGCACCGTGGCCAGCTCGCGTGCCTGGACCGCGGCTTCCTCCTGCCCGTCGATCTGGCGGCCGCCGGAGCAGCTTTGCACGATGGCCTTGTGGAACAGACCGCTGGCCTTGGGCGTTCCCATCAAGGCCACCACCTTCGCGGCGCCGCCCGATTGACCGAATATCGTCACGTTGCCGGGATCGCCGCCGAACTGCGCCACATTGTCGCGGACCCACTGCAGGGCGGCGATCATGTCCTGCACGCCGGTATTGCCCGCGTCCGCGAAGCGCTCGTCCGGGTCATCGAGCCTGACGTAGCCGAACACGTTCAACCGATGGTTGACCGTCACCACGACGACGCCGCCATCCCGCGCCAGGCCGGTGCCGTCGAACCCGGGGGCCGTGCCCGCGCAATTGGTCCAGGCGCCGCCATGCAGCCACACCATGACCGGACGCCGGCCGTTGCCGAGGACGCCGGGGGTGAAGACGTTCAGGAACAGGCAATCCTCGCTGAGCGGCTGGGTGGCGGTATACCAGTCGTTGAAGGGATCCGGCTTGGCGGTGACTTGCGGGGCGGAGGCGCCCCACGCCTGCGCGTCGACGATGCCGGCCCACTTTGCTGGCGGCCTGGGCGGCATGAAGCGGTTGGCCCCTGCAGTGGTATCCCCGTATCGCACGCCCTTGAACACGTGTACGCGTTCATTCACCACGCCGCGGACCTTGCCATGGGTCGTTTCGACAACCGGATCGGCGGCGGACGCCCGCCCTGGCGCAAGGCCTCCCAGCAGTCCCGTGCCAGCCAGCGACGCAGCCCCCTTCAGGATGGCGCGGCGAGTGGTCGAAAATCCCTTCGTATCGTCCAGCATGTTGCATGTCTCCAGGTCATGGGTGACGGCTCTGTGGCCGCTACGGCGTGTTTCCGCTGAAAGCCCAGCGGCATCCTGCGACATGACGGCGCGCAACTCAACGATGTTTACGCGGCGCGGCCCGGAATTTACATAGCTTTCGCCATTGAAAGATGCGCGCATGTGGCGATGCCGGCCCGCGCTTGCCGCCGTCGTTCCATGAACGGCGAGGGCTTCGCGAATCTGCCGACAGCGTTTACAGTTGCGTTACGCTGCAGCCCTCGTGGCTGGACATCCGTGCGCCGGACCGGCCGACAGGCCCCAGCGCGATCAATAGCCGATGGCGATGCGCGTCGCCGCAACGGGAGACTCCCTATGGATAACGAGGCCACAGACGGCAACACCCGTGGCGTGCCGGCCGGCGCAGCGTCCCCCGCGCGCGGCGCGCAAGGCGCGCATTTCGACGCCATCATCATCGGCGCGGGGCAAGCCGGACCGCCGCTGGCCGGTCGGCTGACACAGGCCGGCCTGCGTGTCGCCCTGATCGAACGCAAACGGTTCGGCGGCACCTGCGTGAACACGGGCTGCATGCCGACGAAGACGCTGGTCGCCAGCGCCTACGCGGCGCACCTGGCCCGCCGCGCCGCGGATTTCGGCGTGGCCCTGGACGGCAACGTGGGGGTGGACGTGGCCCGCCTGAAGGCGCGCAAGGATGCGGTGGTCCTGCGCGCCAGCGGCAACGTGGAAAGCTGGCTGCGCGGAATGGAGGGCTGCACCGTTTACCAGGGCCATGCGCGCTTCACCGGCCCGGACCGCGTCCAGGTCGACGGCCTGACCCTGTCCGCGGATCGCATCTTCATCAACGTGGGCGGCCGCGCGCGCATCCCCGACATGCCGGGGGTGCACGACGTGCCGCTCTTGACCAACACCACCCTGCTGGACCTCGACGTCCTGCCCCGCCATCTCGTGGTGGTGGGCGGCAGCTACATCGGCCTGGAGTTCGCGCAGATGTACCGTCGCTTCGGCAGCGAGGTCACCATCGTCGAGAAAGGCCCGCGCCTGATCGCCCGCGAAGACCCGGACATCTCCGACGCCATCCACAAAATCCTGGAAAAGGAAGGCATACGTATCCTGCTGCAGGCCGAATGCATCCGGTTCGCGCCGGATCCGGAGGGCATCGCGGTGCAGACTTCCCCGGGCCCGGACGCCCGGCGCGTCGTGGGATCGCATGTGCTGATGGCCGTGGGGCGCGAGCCCAATACGGACGATCTGGACCTGCAAGCGGCCGGCGTGCATACCGACGAACGCGGCTATATCGTCGTCGACGATACGCTGCGCACCAATGTGCCCAATATCTGGGCCATGGGCGACTGCAATGGCCGCGGCGCGTTCACGCATACCGCTTACAACGATTTCGAGATCGTCGCCGCCAATCTGCTGGACGGCGACACGCGGCGCGTCAGCGACCGCCTGCCGGGGTACGCCCTGTACATCGACCCGCCGTTGGGGCGCGTGGGAATGACCGAAGCCGCGGTGCGGGCCAGCGGACGTCCGGCGCTGGTCGGAGTCCGCCCCATGACCCGGGTGGGCCGCGCCATCGAGAAAGGCGAGACCGAAGGCTTTATGAAAGTCGTGGTCGATGCGGATACCAAGGCCATCCTGGGCGCCGCCATCCTCGGCACGGGCGGCGACGAAGCCATACACGGCATCCTGGACATCATGGCGAGCAAGTCCCCCTACACGACGCTGCAACGCGCAGTGCCTATCCACCCCACCGTCTCCGAACTCATCCCCACCGTGCTGGGCGAACTCAAGCCGTTGGCTTGAGCCGGCTTCGGTGGATTCGCCTTCCCGAATTGCCTCCGCTGGCATTGCCTTCGCTGTACCTGGCTGCCCGGCCTGGCTGCCTGGCGTCGGGTCTTCGGGCCGGGCGGAGCTGGCCGCCGCGCGGACCTAGCGCCTGCGCCTGGCCAGCACCACGCGGTTGTACAGCGCACCCAGCGCCATCAGCACGCACGTGCCGAGGAACACCGACCGCATGCCGAAATGCCCGGCGACGAATCCACCGCCTATCGGACCGACCACCTGTCCGACGTATTGCGCCGAGGTCGAGTAGCCCAGCATGCCGCCGGCGACGTTCTCCGGCACGTTGTGGCGGATCACGCTGGCGATGCAAGGCAGCAGCCCGCCCAGCGCCAGCCCCATCAGGAAGCGCAAGGCCACCAGTTGCCAGCTTTGCGTGACGAAGGCCTGCGGAATCAATAGCACGGCCGATACCGCCAGGCAGCCGATGATGACGTTCCAGTGGCCAATCCGGTCGGCCAGCCGTCCCAGGCGGGACGCCGACAGAATGCTGCCCAGCGCGGCGGCCGACATGACCAGCCCCGAAACCATGGTCACATTGGCCGGCTCGGCGAACTGGGCGACGTACACGGTGATGATCGGTTCGATGGACATGTTGGCCAGCATCAGGAGCGCACCGGTCAGCAGCATGGCCATCAGCGGTCCCTTGTCCGGCACGGCCGACCAGCCGACCTTGGGCTTGTCCGCGGCCTTGGGCCGTACCCGGCGCTCTTCCTTGATCAGGAATGCCGTCACCAGGAACGCCACGAAAATCAGCGCGCCCGAAGCCCAGAAGGTCGCGCGGATGCCGATCAGGGGCGGCAGCGCGCCGCCGATCAGCGGGCCGGCCAGATTGCCCGCCATGATGCCGGAAGACAGCACGCCCAAGGCCCAGCCGGTGCGGTGCCTGGGTGTCTGGGTCGCCACCAACACCATGGAGCCGGAGGCATAGCCACCCAGCAAGCCGGCCAGCAGGCGCAGGCCCACCAGTTGCCAGACATTGTCGGCCATGCCGATCAGCGACATGGCGATGGACATGCCCAGACTGGCGCGTATCAGCATCAGTTTGCGCCCATAGCGATCGGCCAGGCGGCCCCACAGCGGCGCGGTCAGGGCCGCGCTGAAGAAGGTGGCGCCGAACGCCACGCCGGACCATTGCACGATGGCCGCGTGGTCCGTCACCCCCAGCTGCTCGACATACAGCGGCAGGAAAGGCAGCAGCAGCGTCATGCCCACGATGGTGGTGAACGAACCGAACACGCAGATGGCGAGGTTGCGCCGCCAGTAAGGGGAGTCGGCGTGGGTGGGCGCTGTCGAAGGACGGGACGGTGGTGCTTCTGGACTGTCCATGGCGTGAGGCATATGGCGGGGCTGCTGCATCCGGCAGGGCATGATGTTCATGCCGGCCCCGCTCGGCGGCCCCGTACTATACCCCCGCACGGGTCCGCGGCCATGGCCCGACGTTGCCTGACGCTGTCCGAACAAGCCCGGACGTTGCTCCAATGTCGCGACGGGAGAGGAGCTCGGGCATGACGCCCGGACTGTACGCCACGAGCGGGCGATGCCTGAACCGCTACGCCGGAGCCGCCGCGGCCCCTGGCGCCATGCCCCGTTCCACGCCATGGCGCAGCACCCGCGTGGGCCGATGCGTTCCATAGCTGTAGCAGAGTTCGGCCAGTTCGGCGACATTCCAGAAAGCCAGATCGGCCCGTTTGCCGACCGTAATCGAGCCGGCCTGATCGTGGATGCCGAGCGCGCGCGCGGCGGCATGGGTCACGCCATTCAGGGCCTCTGCCGGCGTCAGCCGGAACAGGGTGCACGCCATATTCAACATGAGCAGCAGCGACGCGAATGGCGAGGTCCCGGGATTGCAATCGGTGGCCACGGCTATCGGCACGCCGTGCCGGCGCAGAAGGTCGACCGGCGGTACGTGCGTATCGCGCAGAAAGTAGAACGCACCCGGCAGCAACACGGCGACCGTGCCTGCCTCGGCCATGGCCTGCACGCCCGCCTCATCGAGGTGTTCAAGGTGATCCGTGGACATCGCCCGGTAGCGGGCGCCCAGCGCGGTGGCGCCGCACAGGCTCAATTGCTCGGCGTGCAGCTTGACCGGCAGCCCGAAGGCGGCCGCGGCCTGCAGCATGCGTTCGGCCTGGGCCGCGTCGAAGCCGATGTTCTCGTGGAAAACGTCGACCGCGTCCACCAGGCCCAGCCGCACCGCGGCGGGCAGTACCTGCGTACACACGAAATCGATATAGGCGTCGGCGCGGCCGCTGTATTCGGGGGGCACGGCATGGGCCGCCAGGAACGTCGTGCGTACCGTCACGGGGACCGTCCGCTCCAGCGTGCGCGCCGCGCGCAGCATGGCCAGTTCCGTGTCCATGTCCAGCCCATAGCCGGACTTGATCTCCACCGTGGTGACCCCTTCCAGCATGAGCGCCCGCAGCCGCGGCAGGGCCTGTTCCACGAGACCGGCCTCCCCGGCCTGGCGCGTGGCGCGCACCGTCGAGACAATGCCGCCGCCGGCCCGCGCGATGTCCTCATACGAGGCGCCATTCAGCCGCATCTCGAATTCGCGCGCTCGCGATCCCGCATAGACCAGATGGGTATGGCAATCGATCAGTCCCGGCGTGATCCATTGCCCATGGGCGTCCAGCGCAGGCAATGCGCGAACGTCGGCGGGTGCGTCGCGATCGCGGCCGATCCACGTAATGCGGCCGTCCCGCACCGCGAGCGCGTCGGCGTCCTGCCGGACGCCATACGGCCCGTCGCAGGACGGGTCGAAGCTGGCCACCCTGGCATTGCGTATCCAAATACCGCCGTCCAAACCGTGCGCGCCGTGGGTCATGGGGGTATCCCTGAGTATCGAGGTCCGAGGTACGCAATGTACTTGACTATACTTGTATATTCAAGCTAGATTTCTGCCATACACAACTATTCCGGCCCCACGCCGGCGAATGGAAACCATGGCCACCCCCCAGCGCGCGCTGCCGCTTCCGCCCTACGTCCGCATCAAGCAGCACATCGTGCAGCAGATCGGCGCGGGACGCTGGGCGGTGAACGAACAGGTGCCGTCGGAGAACCAGCTTGCCGCCCAGTTCGAAGTCTCGCGCATGACCGCGCGCCGCGCCATCCTGGAACTGACCCAGGAAGGCGTCCTGGTCCGCAGCCAGGGGCTGGGCACGTTCGTGGCCGAACAAAAGGCCACCCTGCCCGTGCTGGAGGTCCGCAACATCGCCGAGGAAATCGCGCAGCGCGGCCATCGCTACGCCGCCCGGGTGCTGCGCCTGGAACGCACCACCGCGCCCGACACGATCGCCGCGTCCCTGGAACTGGGCATGGACAAGTCCGTCTATCACTCGCTGATCCTGCATCTGGACAACGACGTGCCGGTGCAGTTGGAGGACCGCTATGTGAACCCGCGCACGGCCCCTGACTACATGGCGCAGGACTTCAGCGCCGAAACGCCGAACGCCTACCTGAGCCGCGTCGCGCCCCTGACCGCCGTCGAGCACACCATCGAGGCCATCCTGCCCGATGCGCGCGTCGCCCAATGGCTGGGCCTGAATACCCCGCAGGCCTGCCTGCAGGTGCTGCGACGCACCTGGGCCGGCCCGGACGTCGTGACCTTCGCCCGCCTGATCCATCCCGGCGACCGCTACCGCCTCAGCGGCCACGCCACCGTACCCGCGCGCCCCGCTCCCGCCAAGTCTTCTGGAGATTCCGCATCATGACTTCATCGCCTTCTTCCCGCCTCGACCCGTCGCGCGCCATCCGCGCCCCTCGTGGCAGCACGCTGACCTGCAAGAACTGGCTGATCGAAGCCGCCTACCGCATGATCCAGAACAACCTGGACCCGGAAGTCGCCGAGCATCCGGAGCAACTCGTGGTCTACGGCGGCATCGGTCGCGCCGCGCGCGACTGGCCTTCGTACGATAGGATTCTCGAGGTGCTGCGGCGGCTGGAGGCCGATGAAACCCTGTTGATCCAGTCCGGCAAACCGGTGGGCGTCTTCAGGACGCATGCCGACGCCCCGCGCGTGCTGCTGGCCAATTCCAATCTGGTGCCGCACTGGGCGACCTGGGAACATTTCCACGAGCTCGACCGCAAGGGCCTGATGATGTACGGCCAGATGACGGCCGGCAGCTGGATCTACATCGGCTCGCAGGGCATCGTGCAGGGCACCTACGAGACCTTTTTCTCGGTGGCCGATCGTCATTTCGGTGGCGATCCCAAGGGACGTTGGATCCTCACGGCGGGATTGGGCGGCATGGGCGGCGCGCAACCGCTGGCCGCCACCATGGCGGGGTTCAGCATGATCGCGGTGGAATGCGACGAATCCCGCATCGACTTCCGGCTGCGCACGCGGTACATCGACGTCAAGGCGAACTCGCTGGACGAGGCGCTGCAACGGCTGGAACGATCGCGTGCGGAGGGACGGCCTGTATCCATCGGCCTGCTGGGCAATGCCGCGGACGTGCTGGCGGAACTCGTGGAACGCGGCATCACGCCGGATTGCGTGACCGACCAGACGTCGGCGCACGATCCGCTCAACGGATATCTGCCGCAAGGCTGGACCATGGAGGAATGGCAGGCGCGCCGGGTGTCCGATCCGGCCGGCGTAATCCTCGCCGCGAAGCAGTCGATGGCCGGCCACGTCCGCGCCATGCTGGCCTTGCAGCAGCGTGGCGCCGCCACGCTGGACTACGGCAACAACATCCGCCAGATGGCCCTGGAGATGGGTGTCGAGAACGCCTTCGACTTTCCGGGCTTCGTGCCGGCCTACATCCGGCCATTGTTCTGCGAGGGTATCGGGCCGTTCCGCTGGGTCGCCCTGTCCGGAGATCCGGAAGATATCTACAAGACGGACGCCAAGGTCAAGGAACTGATCCCGGATGACAAGCACCTGCACAACTGGCTCGACATGGCGCGCGAACGCATCGCCTTCCAGGGCTTGCCGGCACGCATCTGCTGGGTAGGCGTGCGCGACCGGGCCAGGCTGGGCCTGGCCTTCAACGAAATGGTGCGCACCGGCGAATTGAGCGCGCCGATCGTCATCGGGCGCGACCACCTGGACTCGGGCTCGGTAGCCAGCCCCAACCGCGAAACCGAATCCATGCGCGACGGCTCCGATGCCGTATCGGACTGGCCTTTGTTGAACGCGCTGCTGAATACGGCGGGGGGTGCAACCTGGGTATCGCTGCACCACGGCGGTGGCGTGGGCATGGGTTTTTCGCAGCATGCCGGCGTGGTCATCGTGTGCGACGGCACCGACGAAGCCGCGCGCCGCATCGGCCGCGTGCTGCACAACGACCCGGCTACCGGCGTGATGCGCCATGCGGACGCCGGCTATGAACAGGCGGTGCGCTGCGCCCGCGATGCCGGCCTGGACCTGCCGATGCTCGACGCGCCGCACAGCTCGAACGCATAGGGCCCGCCCAACGCTTCCAGGCCGCCCTCCCAGGACCAGCCACCCGAGCGCGCGCAGAGAACGCGCGCAGGGGCGGTTCTGACACCTTTCCGGATCCGCCGCATTGCGCGGCGTCAGCAGCAGCAGTAGACACATACAAGGGGAATTCCATGAAACCGTCTCTGAGCATCCGTCTTGCCATGGCCGCCGCGGCCGCCGCGGTCCTGTCCACGTCGGCACCGGCCCGCGCCGCCGACACGACCTATCCCTCCAAGCCCATCACGGTCATCGTGCCCTTCGGCGCCGGTGGCGTGGCCGATGCGCTGCCGCGCATCGTGGGGCAAAAGCTCAATGAAATGTGGGGCGTGCCCGTCGTCATCGAGAACCGGCCGGGAGCCTCCGGCAACCTGGGGATGGCGCAGGTCGCGCGCGCCCCCGCCGATGGCTACACCCTGGGCCTGGCGCCGGCGGGCAATCTCACCGTCAACCCGCTGCTCTATACCAACCTGACTTTCGATACGGCACGCGACTTCGCGCCCGTGACACTGGTGGCCACCTCCCCCAATATCCTCGTGGTCAATCCCGCCGTGCCGGCGCGGGACTTCAAGGAGTTCGTCGCCTATGCCAAGAGCAAGCCGGGCAAGCTCAACTACGCATCGCCGGGCGCGGGCACGGGCGCGCACCTGGCCGGCGAACTGCTGAACCAGTCCGCCGACGTCAGCCTCATGCACATCCCTTACAACGGCATGGCGCCGGCCGTCACCGATGTGGTGGCGGGCAACGTCGACATGATGTTCGCCGGCGTATCCACCGTGCTGCCCTTCATACGCAGCGGCAAGCTGCGCGCGCTGGCCGTGGCCGGGCCCCGGCGCCTGCCGCAACTCCCCGACGTACCCACCGTGGCCGAAAGCGGCTATCCCGGCTTCGACGTGACATCGTGGTACGGCATCGTCGCGCCGGCCAAGACGCCAAAGGACATCCTGAGCAAACTGCAGCAGGACATCAACACCGTGCTCAAGCAGGACGCGGTGCGCAAGAAATTCGAAGACCTGGGCGTGGAACCGGCCGATACCACCACCGAGGCATTCGCCACGATGATCCGCGACGAGAGCCGCAAGTGGGCGGACATCGTCAAGACAGCCGGCATCAAACCCATTCAATGAACGCGGAGTCCGCTATGCAGTCCATCGACATTACTTATCTCAATGGCCCGGACATCAAGGCGCTGGGCATCACCGACGCCGAAATCCTGGCAGCCGTCGAAAGCGCCCTGCGCGCGCAAGGCCTGGGCAAGACGGTCATCGAGCCTCGGGTGCATCTGATTCCCGAGTCCTCCGCCAAGGGACACTTCAACGTACTGCGCGGCTATATCGAGCCGCTGCAGGTGGCCGGCGTCAAGGTCGTCAGCGACTTCGTCGATAACTACAAGGTCGGGCTGCCCTCGGAAATGGCGCTGCTCAATCTCTTCGATCCGAACACCGGCAAGCCGCTGGCCATTGTCGACGCGACGGCCATTACCGATATGCGCACCGGCGCCGTCACCGCCATCGGCGCCAAGCACCTGGCTCGCCGCGACAGCAAGGTGCTGGGGCACATCGGCGCCCGTGGAACGTCGTATTGGAATGTACGCCTGCTGGACAGCCTGTTCCATTTCGATGAAATCCGCGTGCATTCGCGCCGCCCGGAAAGCCAGCGCGCCTTCGGCGAGCGCCTGTCGCGCGACCTGGGCAAACCGGTCAAGGTGGTGGACGACTGGGAATCCTGCGTGCGCGACGCCGATATCGTGGTCGAGGCCTCGCGCCTGCCGGAGCCCACTCCCATGCTGAAGACCGCGTGGATCAAACCCGGCGCGCTGGTCATTCCCTATGGCACCATGAGCGCCGTGGAGCTGTCGCTGACCGACATCATGAGCAAGGTGGTGGTGGACGACTGGGGCCAGTGCCGCAAGGGCCTGCCCTTTGGCGCCTTGCGCGCGCACGTCGACAGCGACCGCATCACGCAGGAGAACCTGCATGCCGAGATCGGGCAGATCGTCGCCGGCCTGAAACCGGGACGCGAGCGCAACGACGAAACCATCCTGTTCTGGCACCGCGGCCTGTCCACCACCGATATCGCGCTGGGCCACGCCATGCTCGAGAAAGCGCGCGGCATGGGTATCGGCCAGACCTTGAAGTTCGCCTGAGCACGATGCCGCACTCACCGCTGATTGCCTCCACGCGCATGTACGACGTCGCGCCATCCGCGCGCGACGCCTGGCATGCCTTGCTGCGCGCGGCGCATGACCGGGCCGGCCTGGAAGTCGACTTTGTCGAACATGGCTGGCCCACGCCCATCGGCGAACTGTGGGAACGGCCTGGCCTGTGCGGCGCTTTCATGTGCGGCTGGCCTTACGCCCAGGCGCGCCGCGCGGGCAAGGCGTATACGGCCGTCGCCGCCGTCGTGCCGAGCTGGACGCAATACGCTGGCCAGGCGCGCTACCGCAGCGAATTCCTGGTGCGTGCGGCGGCGCCCTGGCAGCAACTTCCGGACGCGCTGGGCAGTCGTTACGGGTGGATGGTGCGCGACTCGCAATCCGGCTGGAACGCCCCGCGCAGGATGCTGGCGCAATGGACGGCGGAACGCGGCCCCCTCCTGTTCGAAGCGTCCAAGGGGCCGTACGGCAACCCGCGCGGGCTGCTGCGCGCCCTGCTGGACGAGGAGATCGACCTGACGGCGGTCGACGGCTGGTATCTGGACCTGCTACGCGCCCATGATCCGGCCGCCCTGCAAGGCGTGCGCACGCTGGCCTATACGCCATGGACGGCGAATCCCCTGCTGGTCGGCGGACCGGATGTCGACCCGGCGCTGACCGGCCGCCTTTCGCAAGTTCTATATGGAATGCACGAGGATGGGAGCTTGGCGGGCCTGCTCGCGCAGGCGCACGTCGCGCGCTTCGTTCCCGCGCATCCGGCCGCCTACGAGGCCTTGCTGGATACCGGCGATGCGGAGGCGTACCCGGAGATCAGGTGAGATCCAGGCGGGGGACGTGCAGGTTCTGGTGGATCGCTGTCCGAGGATGAAGATGGGGCGAGCCGCGCGCTCGCCCCATGCATAGCCATCAGATTACATTGAAAAGCCAGAGCAGAAGGATGATGGGAATAGGGATACCCAACAGCCAAAGCAGGATTCCAGGCATGGAGCTTCTCCTTTTCTATCGCCGGCTACGTGTGGCCAGCTTCCATGCTCATCAAGCAAGCACCATGCCCGTGCGGTCCGGCGCTCGGGGCCGAGGCGCCTTGCAGTGGTCGGTCATCAGCAACCAGTCAGCGAGTTCGGGGTCCACTAGGGGGTGAACGGACACTGCGTTCAACTACTATCCGTTCACCACAACAATATCCCGAGGAGACATCCCATGCGTCGATTCCTGCCCCGTCAACTGGCCGCGCTGTGCGCGGTCGCCATGCTCGCCGCCGTTCCGGCTGCGCGCGCCGCGGACGCCTGGCCCGACAAGCCCATCACCCTGGTTTCGCCCTACGCGCCCGGCGGCACCACGGACGTGCTGGCCCGCCTGCTGTCGAACAAGCTGCACGACAAGCTGGGGCAAACCGTGATCGTCGAAAACCGACCAGGTGCGGGCGGCAATATCGGCACGTCGTACGTCGCCCATGCCAAGCCCGACGGATATACCTTCCTGCTGGCCGCCAGCGGCCCCATCGTGATCGCCGGCACGCTGTACACCAAGCTGCCCTATCACCCCGACAAGGACTTCACCGCGGTATCGCCGCTGGCGCGCACCAGCTTCGTGGTCGCGGTCAACGCCAAGTCGGGCCTGAACTCCATCCAGGACGTCCTGAAGAAGGCCAGAGAAGGCAACCTTGCCTTCGGCTCGGCGGGATCCGGCACGCCGCAGCACATCATCGGCGAGATGTTCAGCACCGCGGCCCACGTGAAGATGCAGCACATCCCGTACAAAGGTTCCGGGCCGCTGCTCAACGACCTGGTCGGCGGCCAGGTACCGCTTGCTTTCGAAAACCCGCTGCCTATCATGCAGCAGGTCAAGGCAGGCAATCTGAAGGTCCTGGCGGTGACGGGCGCCCAGCGTTCCGCCGCCCTGCCCGACGTTCCCACACTGGCTGAAAGCGGCCTGGCGGGCATCGACGCGCAACCCTGGTACGGCGTACTGGCGCCGGCCGGCTTGCCGGACGCGATTACGAAGAAGATGAACGCGGAGATCCAGGCAGTCCTGGCTTCGCCCGATGTAAAAGCCCAGCTCGCCAGCCTGGGGGTGGAACCCATGGCCATGACGCCCCAGCAATTCCAGGCCTATATCGCCAAGGAAATCGTCACCTGGGGCGCGGCGGTCAAGGCGTCCGGGGCGACGGTGGATTAATCCGGGGGGACGACCCCGACGGCGGCTCCGGGGTCCGCATCGAGCGCGGGGCGCGATCGAGCTCGCACGCCCCGTGCGCTTCCGGCAACTGCCGCGGTCCCGGCCCCGATTACTTCCCGGTGACCCACGGAGAATTCCGCATCAGGCTGCTGAAATCCCTGCGGACGAAATGCGGGTCCTCGTAGGCCATGACGTCGGCCAGGCCGGTGCCTTGCGTCGTCTCCGGACGATGCTTCAGGCTGTCGTAGAGCGTCCGCATGAAATCCTGCGCGAACTGCGGCGGATGCGGATGTGCCGCCTCGACCGCGCTCCGCTGTGCGGCAGTGAACTCCCCGTACCCCGCGCCCACAAGATCCATATTGGCGCCTTCGGCGACCAGCGCGGCCAGGGGCGACACATGCGCCGGAATGCCATTGGTGGTGTGCAGCGCAATGGCGAGCCACACCTTCTCGCTGTCGGCTTCCGAAACACCGCGGCTTCGCAAGAAGCCACGGGCCGCGTTCGCGCCATCCACTTCATAGCGTAAATGGCTCTCGCCATAAGCGGCCGTCAGGCCGAAATCATGGAACATGGCAGCCACGTAGAGAAGCTCCGGGTCGAAAGCCAGCGCTTTGCGCTTTCCTGCCAGGGCGGCCCAGTAATAGACCCGGGTGGAATGCTGGAATAGCATGTCCCCCGTAGGACCGCGAATGAACTCCGCCGCGTCACGCGCCAGCTTGCTGTCGGGAATCTCTATGCCGGCAACCCCGGGCGCGGCGCTCGGCGCCGGTTGGCCGGGCCGGGGGGTCAGCGTCTGGGTCTAGCCCGCGGGCGCCAGGACGGTCCCGGCGAGTCCCACGGCGACGCAGGCGACGGTGATGATAGTGCCCACCTTCATGGTCTGTCTCCTTGCCGGATATCGCTGCTCGCGGGCCAAGCGACGGCATGGGAGGCGACCACATGCCTCGCGCGTCGCCGCATCCGGGGATTATCGGACTTTGGCCCCATGCCCGCCATGGGCGCGGACGCTGGCACCGATGTATCGTCCGGCACGCGGCTTCCGCTACGATGCCGCCTTTTCGATTCGACGATTCGGACCACAGATGACCATTCGCGCAGCTCATCCGGAGGACTTCGACGCCATTGTCGGCGTCTGGGAGGCATCGGTGAAAGCCACCCACCGCTTTCTGTCGGAAGGCGATGTCGCAGCGCTCAAGCCGAGGATCGCCGGCGAATATCTGCCCGCGCTGCGCGTTCATGTCTGCCTGGACGCTTTACATCGCATCAAGGGCTTCGTGGCCACATCGGCGGACAAAATCGAGATGTTGTTCATCGCGCCCCAAGCCATGGGCCGCGGGATGGGAAAGGCACTGCTCCGGCACGCGATCTCCGACGGACATTACCTTGTGGATGTAAACGAACAGAATGATCAGGCGCTCGGCTTCTACAAGCGCATGGGCTTCGAGGTCGTCGACAGATCACCCGTCGATGGGCAAGGCAAGGCTTTTCCGATCCTGCACATGCGATTGAAGCGATGAGGCGCTGCGCGATGGACGCCAGCGTTCCCGGGCTGCATCTCCCGGTATCACTCCGGCTCGATTCCCGCCGCCTTCACGGCCAGGCCACCCTGCGCCCGTTCCGCCGTCTGGAACTGACTCAGTTCCGAAGGCGTAGAGGTCCAGGACTCCGTCGCCGAGTTGGCGAAGAATGCCTTGGCCTGTGGACTCTTCGTCGCGACGATCAGTAGTTCGCGCAGCCGCGCCACGACGCCTGCCGGCGAGCTCCCCTACTCCGGCAGCAAAGCCGCCAGCGTCTCAAGGCTGTCCGCATCGGCCGGCGTCTTGTCCTGGCGCCAACGCAGCATGCGGGGAAACCGCACCGCGATACCGCTCTTGTGCCGGCCACTGCGGGCGATGCCTTCGAACCCGAGTTCGAAGACCTGGGTGGGCTCCAGGCTGCGCACCGGCCCGAACTTCTCCACCGTGGTCTTGCGCACGATGGCGTCGACCTTGCGGATCTCCTCGTCGGTCAGGCCGGAATACGCCTTGGCGAACGGCACCAGCCGGCGCTCGGGTGCGTCCGGGGGGCCGTCCCAGACGGCAAACGTGTAATCCGTATAGAGGCTGGCGCGACGCCCGTGTCCGCGTTGCGCGTAGATCAATACCGCGTCCACGGAAAACGGATCGACTTTCCATTTCCACCAGACGCCACTTTCCTTGGTGCGCCCCACCCCGTAGCGGGCGTCGGCGGCCTTGAGCATCATGCCTTCGACGCCCAACGCGCGGGACGCTTCGCGTTGCCGGGCCAGGTCCTGCCAATCATCGCCGTGCAGCAGCGGCGACAGCTCCAGCGCGGGGTCATGCACCCGGAAGGCCAACTGTTCCAGCGCCGCGCGCCGGGCAGACTGCGGTTGCGAGCGCATGTCCTGGCCGTCGAGCTCCAGCAAGTCGTAGGTAAGCAGCACCACCGGCGCGTCGGCCAGCAATTTCGCGCCCACCGTTTTACGCCCGAGGCGCTGCTGAAGCAGCGCGAAGGGTTGCACCCTGCCCTCGCGCCAGACCACGATCTCGCCATCCAGGACCGTGCCTTCCGGCAAGTGGGTGCCGAGCCGCATCAGCTCGGGAAAGCGCTCGGTGACCAGTTCCTCGCCACGCGACCAGACCCAGGTCTGTTCGGCGCGCCGCACCACCTGGGCGCGGATGCCATCCCATTTCCATTCGACCTGCCAACGCGCCGGCGGGCCGAGCAGATCCTGGAACGCCGCCGGGTCGGCGGACAGCGGATGCGCAAGGAAGAACGGATAGGGGTGGCCGTCCGCGCGCGCCTGGGCGTCGTGCGACAAAGGCGCCAACAAATGCGTGAACGCATCGGACTGCGGACGCGCCCCGATATCGGTGTAGCCGATCAGGCGCTGCGCCATATGGCGGGCGTCGACGCCGGCGACCTCTGCCAGGGCACGCGTCAGCAGGAGCTTCGATACCCCGACCCGCATGGCACCGGTCATCAGCTTGGCGCAGACAAAACGCCCGTGTGCATCCAGCCGGCCGAACAGATCGCTTAGGCGATGCAGGATTTCTGCCGGTGGCAGGCCGCGCAACGGCAGCAGGCGTTCTTCCACCCACTCGGCAAGCCCCGCCTGGTCCTCCGTGCCCGGATCGGGCAGCAACAGCGCCAGCGTCTCCGCGAGATCGCCGACGGCCTGGTAGCTTTCCTCGAACAGCCATTCCGGGATGCCGGCCGTCTCGGTTATGAACTGCCGCAGAACCTTGGTCGGGACCAGTTGGCGCGGCTTGCCGCCGGCCAGGAAATAGGCGGCCCAGGCGCCATCCGCCGCCGGCGCCGTGCGGAAGTAGTCCTGCATGGCAGCAAGTTTGGCGTTGCTGGAAGTGGTGGCATCCAGCTTTGCATACAGGTCCGCGAAGGCCTTCATGCGGCCTCCTTGGGATCCGTATCGGCCCCGCCCTCGTCCTCCTCGGCGCCGTACTCGGTGGTGAAGGACTCGGCCTGCCAGCCCTGTTCGTTCAGCCAGCGCACCAGCACGCCGACGTTGCCGTGCGTCACGATCACGCGCCGCGCCCCGGTCGCCGCGATGGCGTGTTGCAGGCCCGGCCAATCGACGTGGTCGGACATCACGAAACCGCGGTCCACGCCGCGCCGCCGCCGGGCGCCCCGCAGCCGCATCCAGCCGCTGGCGAAGGCATCGGCGTGGTCGCCGAAGCGGCGCATCCAGGTACTGCCCCGGGCCGAAGGCGGCGCCAGCACCATCGCGCGCCGCAAGGCCGTCGGGTCGGCCAGGTCGCTCACCGTGACCGTAGCCGGCAGCCGCACGCCCGACTGACGGTAGGCGCGGTTCAGCGTTTCCACTGCACCATGCGTCACGATGGGGCCGATCGATGCATCCAAAGCGTGCAGAATCCGCTGCGCCTTGCCGAAGGCATAACAAAACAGCACGGACGGGCGGTCCTGGGCCGCATTGGCCGCCCACCAGGCATTTATCTCGGCATGCACGGCCGGAGCCGGGTCCCACCTGTAGATGGGCAGGCCGAATGTGGACTCTGTAATGAAAACGTCGCAGCGCACGGGTTCGAATGGCGTGCAGGTTCCATCTTCCTGCAATTTGTAGTCGCCGGATGCGACCCAGACCTCACCCCCATATTCCAGGCGGACCTGTGCCGAACCCAATACATGCCCGGCGGGATGCAAGCTGATACGAACGCCGTTGTGGACGCGCGGCTCGCCATAGGGCACGGCGTCCAGCGCGATGTCGCCGAGGCGGCTGCGCAGGACGGCGGCCCCCGGGGCGGCGGCAAGGTAATGGCGATGGCCGCCACGCGCATGGTCCGAATGCGCGTGGGTGATAACGGCGCGCTCCACGGGGCGCCACGGGTCGATATAGAAATCGCCCGGCGGGCAATACAGGCCTTCCGGCCGTGCGACGATAAGATCCATGAGCGCTGGGCGGGGCCGCGGAGTCCGGCGGATATCCGCCCTGGAAAAGAAGAAGGACCCGGCATAAGCAAATCCCGGGCCAGAATATCCCCCGGAAGTTACCAATATACACATCTGCCCACCCCTGAGGCCGCGCAAAATGCATGCTCTTCCTTAGCCGATATACCCTTGGGCACGCCGCTTGCCAAGGATATACATCTGGCCGATCGCGGACGGCACTCCCGCTTAGGAGAAATTACGTTACGGGTAATTCCTACGCGAGGGGCGGCAATATCGTTACAGCCCCGCCCATCCGTTTACGCCGACCGGCTCCAGTTTTACGTTCGTTGGTTCCTTCCCCTCTCAAGCGCGATTCTCCATTGGAGTCGGTATCGTGTCGCTAAAAATCTTGGCTGTAACGTCGGAAGCATTTCCCCTGGCGAAAACCGGTGGCCTGGGGGATGCCATCAGTGGCATGGCCCGCGCCCTGCACGCCGGCTCGGCCGCTTCCGTGACAATAATGCTTCCCGCCTACCGCGGCACGCTGGACCACCTGGTCCAGGTGCGGCAGGTCGCTCACCTGAGCCGGCTGCCCGGCGGCGATGCGAAGTTGCTCTCGGGCATCTGCCCCGCCATGGGCAACGTGCCCGTCCTGCTGGTGCAGAACGACCGCCTGTACCACCGCGACGGCCTGTACGTGGATGCCGAGGGCCGGGAATACGAAGACAACGCCATCCGCTATGCCGCCCTGTGCCACGCCGCCGCGTGCGTGGCGGCCGGCGCGACGATGCTGGCCAAGCCGGACATCGTGCACGCCCACGACTGGCATGCTGGCCTGGTGCCGCTGCTGCTGCATGACGCCGGCATCACGGACGTCAAGACCGTGCTGACGGTGCACAACATGGCGTTCCAGGGCGTGTACCCGATGGCGCTGGCCCCCGAACTGGGCGTCGACGAACGCTACCTGACCACCGAAGGTATCGAGTACTGGGGCCAGCTCAGTTTCATGAAGGCCGGCATTCGCTATGCCGACCGCATCACGACGGTCAGCCAGACCTACGCACGCGAGATCCTGACCGCACGCTTCGGCTGCGGCCTCGAAGGCGTACTGGCCACGCGCGAACATGACCTGGTGGCGGTGCCCAACGGCATCGACGCGGAGGAATGGGATCCGGCCTCCGACACGCATCTGGGCGAACACCGCTTCAGCACCAGCGACATGGCGAACAAGCAAGCGTGCAAGCTGCGCCTGCAGCGCCACTTCGGCCTGACCGAAAACGTGCGCGCGCCGCTGCTGGTCATGGGCAGCCGCCTGACTCATCAGAAAATGGCGGATATCGCCGTGCAGGCGCTGCCCGTCGCGCTGGACGATTATCCTGAACTGCAGGTGGCCGTGCTGGGACAAGGCGAGAAGCCGCTTGAAGCGGCCCTGCGCCAACTGCAGCGCCGCTATCCTGGCCGCTGCGCCGTACGTATCGGTTTCGACGAGAACACCGCGCACATGCTTCACGCCGGCGGCGACCTGCTGTTGCATGGCAGCCGTTTCGAGCCTTTCGGGCTGACGCCGCTGTACGCCATGCGCTACGGAACCATCCCCATCGGGTCGAAGGTAGGCGGCATGGCCGACACCATCCTGGACCCCGGTCCGCGTGCCGGGCGCGACGCCATGCGCAGCGCGACCGGCTTGCTGTTCGAAGGCGATACTGTCGACACGATGGTTGGCGCGATTGCCCGCGCCATGAGCCTGTATCGGCGTCCCAGCGTGTGGCAGGCCATGCAGTACCGCGCCATGACGGCGGACTTCAGTTGGGAACGCGCTTCGCCTGCGTATGTCAGCCTGTATCGATCGCTGGTTCCGGACGAGGCGACGGTGGAGGCCGCGACGGCGAGTACCGCGACCGCGGCCCGGCCGTCCTTGCTGGACCAGGTCACCGCCGCTGCGCGCCCGCTGACGGGCAACATGGTCGGGCGGAAAGGGCACGCCAAGCCGCCCGGGGCATTGCCGACCGGTGCTGGCGCGTGACGGGCGGACAGCGGACGTCCTGGTGGCGGGGGGTGGCATAGCGCTTCCCCTGCCGCGTTGCAAGGCATGACGCCAGGCAACGCGGTCTCCGTGCGGCTCGCCCCGGCATGATCCATGCCGCCACCCCTCCCCGGCAGACGCCTGCGCCTCATACCGTGGCAGTTGGTCATTCCGCAATCTTCAACGAGACACTCACGAGCCCATCAATGCGCATTTACTACGTCCATCCCGTCCTCGCCGGTCCGCTGTCCAACCACGCCGACGGAGGCTGGCCGACGCTGTGCGCACGTGCCAAGGCCTTGGGTTTCGATACCCTGATGACGGCGCCGCTCTGGGCGCCCGATGCCGCCGGCAACCCGTACGTCCCCAGCGACCCTGACCAACTCAACCCTGCGCTGGGCGGCGAGCTAAAGCTGGACCAGGCGCTCGCCACCCTTTCGACATTGTGCGGTAAATACGGCCTGGCCTTGATCGTCGACCTCGTGCTGGATCGCGTCGCCGCCGACGGGCCCATGGCGCGGGCGCATGCCCCGTGGTATGCGGCGCAGGACGGCGTGGACGCCCTGCGCGATCCGCGCAAGCCATTGGAAGATCGCTACGCAATTGCCCTGCAGCGCGACGCCGGCGCGGCGCCGGAGGGATTCATTGCGCACTGGGTGGAACGGCTGGGCCTGTGGGTGCAGAACGGCGTTGCCGGGTTTCGTTGCCTGTCGCCGCAGCACCTGAACGCCGCCGAATGGCGCGACCTCATGGAAGGCGTGCGTGCGGTACGCCCGGATTGCCGCTTTCTGGCGTGGACGCCAGGACTGAACCTCGGGCAGTTGCAGGGCCTGACGGGCGCGGGCTTCGATGGGGTGTTCTCCTCCCTGCCCTGGTGGGACTATCGCGCACCGTGGCTGGCCGACGAATATGTCCGCCTGCGCGCAGTCGCGCCCGTGATCGCGCCCGTGGAAGCGCCCTACGCCAAGCGCGTGGCGGCGTGGCGGCCGGACAGCGATGGACGCTACCAGAACGCCGCCCGCGCGCTGTGGACGGCCGCCGTGGTCGGCGATGCCGGCGTGCTGGTGCCCATGGGCTTCGAGGACGGCGCGACAGAGGCGCTGCAAATACAGGGAGCGCCGACGTCCGAAGGGTCCGCCGCGCCGACGACTGCAGAAGCCCACCCCGCCCTGCACGGAGACATCTCGCAGGCCAACCAATGGCTGGCGCGCACCACCGCCGCGCAGGGCCCGCTGCACAGCCTGCTGGGGCCGCAAGCGGCCGTCACGGCGCTGTTCCGCGGCGATGGCCGCCCTTTCGCCGTCCCGGGCTCGGGGCGCAGCCATGCCCGCATGGTGGTGCTGAACCCCGATGACCACCGCGAAGTCTCCGTCGACTGGCCCGCGCTGTGCGCACGGCTGCCGGACAACTATTCCCGCCTGGATAGCTGGGAAGCGGAACGGCCCGCTCGCGAGGTGCCGGACCGCCTGGGTCCGGGAGCGATCCTGCGCCTGGGCGCCAGCCGCCTTGCCCCCGTGCGGATGCCGACTTCCGACGAAGGCCGGCTTTCCGTAACCGCCGCGATGCGTGCGCCCCGCGTCGTGGTGGAACGCGTTGCGCCTGCGGTCGATGATGGCGCCTTCCCGGTCAAGCGCGTGGTGGGCGAGCCCATCCATGTCGAGGCGGATGTCTACATGGACGGCCACGACAGGATTGCGGTGGCGGTACTGTGGCGGCCCGCCGACGAAAGAGACTGGCAACGCGTCCCCATGACGCTGCTGAACAACGACCGCTGGCAGGGCAGCTTCGTGCCGCGCCGCAACGGCCGGCACTACTTCGTCATCCAGGCCTGGGCCGATACCTGGACCTCGTTCCGCGAAGGATTGCAGAAAAAGCACGCCGCCGGCGTGGACATCGCGCTGGAAACCGCCGAAGGCAAACAGGCCATCACCCAGGCGCTGGAGCGGCTGCCGGGCGATGCGCCGGCGGCGACCGTGCTGCAGCACGCGCTGCGCGTGCTCGGTTTCGAGCCGGAAGCGCCCAAGCCACGCCGCGGCCGCCGCAAGGCGGATGAGACCGCCCCGCCGGTCTTCGCCGCGCCCACGGCCGAGCAGGTCGCCGTGCTGCTCGCCGAGGACACGGCCGAGGCCATGCGGCAGGCCGACGACCGCCCTTTCGAATACACCACGCCGGTCGAATACGGCGTCACCGTGGATCGAGCGGCCGCGCGTTTCTCCAGCTGGTACGAGATATTCCCCCGCTCGCAGACCGACGATCCCGACCGGCACGGCACCTTCGACGACGTCATCCGCGAGTTGCCGCGCATCCGCGACATGGGCTTCGATACGCTCTACTTCCCGCCCATCCATCCCATCGGGCGGCGCAATCGCAAGGGACGCAATAACAGCTTGCGCGCCGGCGCCGGCGACCCCGGGAGTCCGTACGCGATAGGCGCCGAGGAAGGAGGCCACGATGCGTTGCATCCCCAGCTGGGCACCTTGGACGACTTCAAGCGCCTCATCGAGGCGGCGCACCGGCACGGACTGGAGATCGCGCTTGATTTCGCGATCCAATGTTCGCCCGACCATCCCTGGCTGAAGGAACACCCCGAATGGTTCGACTGGCGTCCCGACGGGTCCCTGAAGTATGCGGAGAATCCGCCCAAGAAATACGAGGACATCGTCAACGTCGATTTCTACGGGCCGAGGGCGGGCGCCTCGCGCCAGACGCCGTTGTGGCGCGCGCTGCGCGATGTGGTGTTGTTCTGGGCGGCCCAGGGCGTGCGCGTGTTCCGCGTCGATAACCCGCATACCAAGCCGCTGCCTTTCTGGCAGTGGCTCATCGCCGACGTGCAGAGCCGCCACCCGGGAACCATCTTCCTGTCCGAAGCATTCACGCGGCCTAAGATGATGTACCGGCTGGCCAAGATCGGCTTCACGCAGTCGTACACCTACTTCACCTGGCGCGACACCAAGCAGGAACTCACCGAATACCTGACCGAGCTGAACCAGGCGCCTCCTGCGGAGTTTTTCCGCCCGCATTTCTTCGTCAACACGCCCGACATCAACCCGCGCTTCCTGCAGGCCTCCGGGCGCGGGGGCTTCCTGATCCGGGCCGCCCTGGCGGCGACGCTGTCCGGATTATGGGGCGTCTACAACGGCTTCGAGCTGTGCGAGGCCGCCGCCATGCCGGGCAAGGAGGAGTACCTGGACTCGGAGAAGTACCAGATCCGCATCTGGGACCACGACCGTCCCGGCAACATCGTGCGCGAGATCACGCAATTGAACCAGTTGCGCCGCGCGAACCCGGCCTTGCATAGCCATCTCGGCCTGCGTTTCCATACGGCCTACAACGACCGGGTGCTGTTCTTCTCCAAGGCGACGCCCGAGCGCGACAACGTGGTGCTGGTGGCCATCAGCCTGGATCCGTTCGAGCCCCAGGTCGCGCAGTTGGAGCTGCCGCTATGGGAATTCGGGCTGCCGGACCACGGCACGCTTTATGCCGATGATCTGATCGACGGTGGACACCAATCCTGGCAGGGCAAGCAGCAGACGGTTTATCTGCATCCCGGTCAGCCTTTCCGGATATGGCGGGTCACGGGTACCGCGTAGCCCCCTTGCCCCCAACAGAAGACGAACAAGCAGGCGATAGCAACCATGACGACAGAAGACAGCACCGTCAACACCCCCGACAGGGACGACCCGCTCTGGTACAAGGACGCGGTTATCTATCAACTGCACATCAAGTCGTTCTTCGATGCGAACAACGACGGCGTGGGCGACTTCGCGGGGCTCATCGAGAAGCTCGACTACATATCCGCGCTGGGCGTCAACACGATCTGGCTCCTGCCCTTCTACCCTTCGCCGCGCCGCGACGACGGCTACGACATCGCCGACTATCGCGGCGTGCACCCCGACTATGGCGCGCTGGCCGATGTGCGCAAGTTCATCCGTGCGGCGCATGCGCGCGGCTTGCGCGTCATTACCGAACTGGTCGTGAACCACACCTCGGACCAGCACCCCTGGTTCCAGCGTGCGCGCAACGCCAAGCCGGGATCGGCGGCACGCAACTACTACGTGTGGTCGGACAACGACCAATCCTATGCCGGCACGCGCATCATCTTCCTGGATACGGAAAAGTCGAACTGGACCTGGGATCCGGTGGCCGGCGCATACTTCTGGCATCGCTTCTATTCCCACCAGCCCGACCTGAACTACGACAATCCCCAGGTGCTGAAGGAAGTCCTGGGGGTGATGCGCTATTGGCTGGACATGGGCGTGGACGGACTGCGGCTGGACGCCGTGCCCTACCTGGTGGAACGCGAGGGGACCAACAACGAGAACCTGCCCGAAACGCACGCGGTACTGAAGAAAATCCGCTCGCAGCTGGATGCGGAGTACAACGGCCGCATGTTGCTGGCGGAAGCCAACCAGTGGCCCGAAGACGCCCAGGAATACTTCGGCAAGGGCGATGAATGCCACATGTGTTTTCACTTCCCGCTGATGCCGCGCATGTACATGGCGATCGCACGGGAAGACCGTTTTCCCATTACCGACATCATGCGGCAGACGCCGGACATCCCGGAGAACTGCCAATGGGCCGTGTTCCTGCGCAACCACGATGAACTGACGCTGGAGATGGTCACCAGCAGCGAGCGCGATTACCTGTGGGACGTGTACGCGGCGGACCGACGCGCCCGCCTGAACCTGGGCATACGGCGCCGCCTGGCGCCGCTGATGGAACGCGACCGGCGACGCATCGAGTTGATGAACAGCCTGCTGTTCTCCATGCCCGGCACGCCGGTCATCTATTACGGCGACGAGCTCGGCATGGGCGACAACGTGCACCTGGGCGACCGCGACGGCGTGCGTACGCCCATGCAGTGGTCGCCCGACCGCAATGGCGGCTTCTCGCGTGCCGATCCGGAACGCCTGCCGCTGCCGCCCTTGATGGGACCGCTGTACGGCTACGAAGCCGTCAACGTCGAGGCGCAGACGCGCGACCCGCATTCGCTGCTGAACTGGACGCGCCGCATGCTGGCCACGCGGCGCCAGACGCGCGCCTTCGGCCGTGGCACGCTGCGCTTCCTGTTCCCAGGCAACCGCAAGATTCTCGCTTACCTGCGCGAATACGAAGACACGGTCATCCTTTGCGTCGCGAACCTGTCGCGCGCGCCGCAGCCGGTGGAACTGGACCTATCCGCGATGAACGGACGCGTGCCCGTCGAACTGCTGGGCGGAACGCCCTTCCCCGCGATCGGCGAACTCCCCTACCTGCTGACTTTGCCGCCCTATGGTTTTTACTGGTTCGAATTGAGCTCGGTGGCGTCACCGCCCGCCTGGCATGCCACCCATCCGGAACAAATGCCCGAATACTACACGTTGGTCCTGCGCGGTCGCGCCGGCTACGAATTGACCGAAGGCGCAGTGCGTTCCCTGCGCGAAGACGTGCTGCCGATCTACCTCGCACGCCAGCGCTGGTTCCCCAAGGACCAGAAAGTGCGTTCGGCCCAGCCCGCCTATGCCGTGCAACTCAAGGGAACCGACCAGGAGTGCTTCATCGCCGAAATGCAGGTGGAACTGGATGGAAAGCCCACGCGCTTCCTGTTGCCCGTCGCCCTGATCTGGAGCGAAACGCTGCCGCCCATGGCGCAGCAGTATGCGCTGGCCCGCGTGCGGCGCGCCGCGGAAATGGGGATGGTCACCGACGCCTATACCTTGCCCACCTTCATCCACGCGCTGGTGCGCGGGCTGCGCGAACGGCTGGAACTGCCGGTGCCGCGCGCCCATCCGCCCGCCGTCCTTCATTTCCGGGGCGAGGCGGGGCTGGAGGACCTGGATATCCCGCCGGATGCGGAAGTCAGCTGGTTCACGGGCGAACAGTCGAACAGCTCCATCACCATCGGCGGCAGCGTCATGTTGAAGCTGCTGCGGCGCGTGGTGCCCGGAGTCCATCCCGAGGCCGAAATGACGCGCCGGCTGACGCAGGCCGGCTATGCCAATAGCGCCCAGTTGCTCGGGGAGATCGTGCGCGTCGACGAAGACGGCACGCCGCACACGCTCGCGCTGATGCATACGGTCATCACGAACCAGGGCGACGCATGGAGCTGGACGCTGGAATACCTGAAGCGCACGCTGGAAGCCGCGGCGCTCACGGCGGAAAGCGCCGCGGAGTACGACGAAGACCTGCGCGGCTACACCGCCTTCGCCTGCGCCATCGGCAAGCGGCTGGGTGAGTTGCACGCCACGCTGGCGCAGCCCTGCGAGGATGCGGCCTTCGAGCCGCATCGCGCCAACGCGCACGATGCCGACAAGCGCGCCGCCGATGTGGTGGCCATGCTCGATCGCGGGCTGAAGCTGCTCCAGGACAACGCTTCCCGGCTGGATGCCGGCAGCAGCCAAAAGGCGCAACGGCTGATCGCGCAGCGCGAGGAACTGGTCGAAGTCATACAGTCCCTCGCGGCGCATGAAGCCGGATCGATGCATATCCGTATCCATGGTGATTTCCACCTGGGACAAGTGCTGGTCGCGCAGAGCGATGCCTACATCATCGACTTCGAAGGGGAACCGGCCCGCCCGCTGGCGGAACGTCGCGCCAAGAGCAGCGCATCACGCGATGTCGCGGGCCTGTTGCGGTCGTTCGACTATGCGGCCGCCACGGTGGCCAACGGCTTCGGCGATGCGGAATCGGGCGGCACCGAGGTGCAGCCCGCGGAGGCCGTCCTGCGCCGTCGCCGGCGCGACCTCATAGACCGCTTCCGCCACATCGCCAACGAGGCCTTCCTGTCCGCTTACCAGGAGGTCTCGCGCAATGCCGAGCACCGCTGGATGGATGAGAGCCAGGAGTCGGCATTGATCGACCTGGCCCTGATCGAAAAAGCGGCCTACGAGATCGGCTACGAGGCCGCGCACCGTCCCGATTGGGTATGCATTCCACTGAACGGCCTGGCCACGCTGGCGGACCGCTTGTTGTCCAGCGAAACCGCTTCGGGCCAGACGCCCGCCAACGCAGAATAGGAATACAGGCCCCATGACCACTGCTTCTTCTTCCCAAAGCCCGCCCGGCATGCCGTCGGTCGACGCGGCCCTGAGCGCCGAGATCGATGCCCTGCTCAGCGGCCGGCATGCCGATCCCTTCCATCTGCTGGGACCACACCCCAGCGGCGACCTGACATCCGTACGCGTCTTCGCCCCCAACGCCACGCGCGTGGCGGTGGTGCGCGCCGATACCGGGGATTGCATCGACCTGGCCCATATCCGCCATGGCTTCTTCATGGGCGACGTCACCGACCTGCCCCTGGGCAGGCCCGGCTCGTATCGGCTGCGCACCGAATGGCCCGGCGTGGTCCAGGAAGCCGAGGATCCCTACGCCTTCGCGCCGCTGCTTGGCGATCTCGACCTCTACCTGATCGGCGAAGGCCGCCACGAAGCGCTGGCCGACTGCCTGGGTTCGCATGTCATGACAGTCGAAGGCGTCGAAGGCGTGCGTTTTGCCGTGTGGGCGCCGAATGCGCGGCGGGTATCGGTAGTGGGCGACTTCAATTCCTGGGACGGCCGCCGCCATCCGATGCGGCTGCGGCATGGCAACGGGGTGTGGGAAGTCTTCCTGCCCAGGCTGCGGGCGGGCGAGCGCTACAAGTACGAGATCATTGGCGCTGCGGGCAACCTGCTGCCGCTGAAGGCGGACCCGTTGGCACGCCAGACTGAAATGCCGCCGGCAACGGCGTCCGTGGTGCCACCCCCCGGGGACTTTTCCTGGACCGACGAGGCCTGGATGGCCGACCGTGCCGGCCGGCATGCGCCGGACGCGCCCATTGCCGTCTACGAGGTGCACCCGGGATCCTGGCTGCCCCGCGATGGCGACGATGCCGTCTGCATCTGGGACCGCCTGGCCGAGCGCCTGGTGCCCTATGCGAAGGACCTGGGCTTCACGCACCTGGAGCTGATGCCCATCATGGAACATCCGTTCGGCGGGTCCTGGGGCTACCAGCCGCTGGGCGTTTTCGCGCCGACGGCACGTTTCGGCACGCCCGCCGACTTCGCCCGCTTCGTGGACCGCTGCCACGCCGCAGGCCTGGGCGTCATCCTGGACTGGGTGCCCGCGCACTTTCCGACCGATACGCACGGCCTGGTGCAATTCGACGGCACATCGCTCTACGAATACAGCGACCCGCGCGAGGGTTTCCATCCGGACTGGAATACCCTGATCTACAACCTGGGCCGCACGGAAGTCCGCAACTTCATGATCGCCAGCGCGCTGGAATGGGTGCGTCGCTACCATGTGGACGCGCTGCGCGTCGACGCGGTGGCGTCCATGCTGTATCGCGACTACAGCCGGCAGGCGGGCGAGTGGATCCCGAACCGCTACGGCGGCCGGGAAAACCTGGAAGCCGTGGAGTTCCTGCGCGACATGAACGTCACCATCGGCCGCCTGTGTCCGGGCGCGATGACCATCGCCGAGGAATCCACCGCCTGGCCTGGCGTGACGGCACGCACGGAGGACGGCGGCCTGGGGTTCACCTACAAGTGGAACATGGGCTGGATGCACGATACGCTGCGCTACATGCACCACGAGCCGGTGCACCGCAGCTACCACCACAACGACATGACCTTCGGCATGGTCTATGCCTATTCGGAGCGCTTCATCCTGCCGCTGTCGCATGACGAAGTCGTGCACGGCAAGGGATCGTTGCTGAACAAGATGCCGGGCGACCGCTGGCAACGCTTCGCCAACCTGCGCGCTTATTTCGGCTTCATGTGGACGCACCCCGGCAAGAAGCTGCTGTTCATGGGGGGCGAAATCGCGCAGGAACGCGAATGGAATCACGACGCCAGCCTGGACTGGCCGGCGCTCGACGATCCCATGCACCGCGGCGTTCAGCAGGTGGTGCGCGACCTGAACCGGCTTTACGCCGAGCTTCCGGCGCTGCACCGCCACGACGCGGATCCCGGCGGCTTCATGTGGGTCGTGGGCGATGACACCACCAACAGCGTGTTCGCCTTCATGCGGCAGGATGGGGAAGCCCGGGTGCTGGCCGTATGCAATATGACGCCGGTACCGCGCCACGACTACCGCATCGGCGTACCCCGCCCCGGCTATTGGCGCGAGCGCCTGAACACCGATGCCAGCGACTACGGCGGCTCCGGCGTGGGCAACGGTGGCGGCCGCCATACCGACGATGTCGCCGCGCATGGCCAGCCCCATTCCCTGTCATTGACGCTGCCGCCCCTGGCGACCGTGGTGTTCCAGTACGAAGGATAGTCCGCATGCCTGGTCTGCTTCCCGACCGGCTCTCGCCTGGCATGCCCTACCCCTTGGGCGCCACCAGCGACGGGCTGGGCGTCAACTTTGCCGTCTTCTCCGCCAACGCCACCCGCATAGACCTTTGCATCTTCGACTCGCGCGGCCGCAAGGAAGTCCGCCGCATGCCCCTGCCGGAATGCACGGACGAGATCTGGCACGGCTATCTGCCCGACGCCGCGCCCGGACTGGTCTATGGCTTCCGAGCCTACGGCCCCTACGACCCCAAGCACGGCCACCGCTTCAATCCGCACAAGCTGCTGCTCGACCCCTACGCGCGTGAACTGCTCGGGCCGCTGCGCTGGTCCGATGCGTTGTTCGGATATCGCGTCGGACACGCGCGCGGCGACCTGGTGCCGGACCGCCGCGACAGCGCGCCGGCCATGCCCAAGGGCGTGGTCACCGACAGCGCATTCAACTGGGGCGACAGCCGTCCCGCGCCCACGCCGTGGGAACACACCGTCATCTATGAGGCGCATGTGCGTGGCCTGTCCATGGGACGCGACGACTTGCGGCCGCATCTGCGCGGCACCGCCGCGGCGCTGTCCAACCCGCGCTTCATCGATCACCTGCACAAGCTCGGCGTGACCGCGATCGAACTGCTCCCCGTGCATGCGTTTCTCCAGGACAAGTTCCTGGTGGAGCGCGGCCTGGGCAATTATTGGGGCTACAGCACGCTGTCGTATTTCGCGCCCGAGCCGGCTTACCTGTCCCAGGGCGGGCCGAACGACTTCCGCATGGCTATCCGGCGGCTGCAGGCGGCCGGCATCGAGGTCATCCTGGACGTGGTCTACAACCACACCTGCGAAGGCAACGAACTGGGCCCGACGCTGTCCTGGCGCGGACTGGACAACGCCAGCTACTACCGCCTGATACCTGGGGACGAGCGCTACTACATCAACGACACCGGATGCGGCAACACGGTCAACCTGTCGCATCCCCGTGTCCTGCAGATGGTGCTGGATTCCCTGCGCCACTGGGCCACCGCCTACCGCGTGGACGGCTTTCGCTTCGACCTGGGCGTGACGCTCGGCCGGGAAGGCACCGGCTTCGACCCGGGCTCGGGATTCTTCGACGCCATTCTCCAGGATCCGGTGCTGTCGCGGCTCAAGCTGATTTCCGAACCCTGGGATATCGGTCCGGACGGGTACCAGCTGGGCCAGCACCCGCCCGGGTTTGCGGAGTGGAACGACAAGTACCGCGATACGGTGCGACGCTTCTGGCGCGGCGATCCCAGCCAGCGTGGCGACCTCGCCGAGCGCATCGCGGGATCCAGCAACCTGTTCGACCGCCGGCATCGCCGGCCCTGGGCCTCCATCAATTTCGTCGCCGCGCACGACGGCTTCACCACGCGCGACGTGGTCAGCTACAACGAAAAACACAACGAGGCCAACTGCGAAGACAACCGCGACGGCCACAACGAGAATTGCAGCAACAACTGGGGCGTGGAGGGCCCGACCGACGATCCGCAAATACTGCAGGTACGAGCCCGGGTGCAACGCGCGCTCCTTGCGACCGTGCTGTTGTCGTACGGCACGCCGATGCTGCTGGCCGGCGATGAATTCGGCAACAGCCAGGGCGGCAACAACAATGCCTACTGCCAGGATAACCAGGTGTCATGGCTGGACTGGGGACAGGCGGACGATGCCGAGGGCGTTGCGCTGACGCGCTTCGTCGCGCGTGTCGCGGCATGCCGCCGCCATCATCCCAGCCTGCGCAGCACGCGCTACATGAATGCGCATCAGGAAGTGGCGCCCGGCGTAACGGGCGTGACCTGGCTCGACGTGGATGGGCAGCCCATGACCGAGTCTGCGTGGAACGATCCGCAGGGCCGCGCCCTGGGCGTGCGCCGCGCGACCGCCACACCTGATGGGCTGGACGTCACATTGACCCTGATGAACGGCAGCGGTGGTGATGTCGTGTTCGCTCTGCCGCACGATATGGCATGGCGCATGCTAGTGGACTCGACTCGACCCGATGCACCGGAACACCGGGTACACGGCGAGCACATCACCATGCATGCGCACGGCATCGCAATACTGAGCGGACATCACCGCACCACGGAGCACGCATGACAGGCAATACTCAATCCGCCAGCCCAGCCGACGCCGCCACGGCGTGCGCGGCTCATCTGCCCTGCTTTGGCGCCATCCATCTGCCCAGCGGCCTCACCCGCTTCAGGATCTGGGCCCCCAATGCCGAGCACGGCGTCATGCTGGAAATACCGGGGCGCGAGCCCTTGGCCATGACCGATGTCGGTGAAGGCTATTACGAAATCCAGACGCCCTGCCCGCCCGGCACCCCCTACCGCTATCGCGTGTCGGCGGAGTTGAGCGTACCGGATCCCGCATCGCGCCTGCAGGCCGGCGACGTTCATGACGACAGCGTCGTGACGGCGCCGGAAAGCTATGTCTGGCGCAATACCGAATGGCAGGGACGCCCCTGGCATGAAGCGGTGTTCTACGAAATCCATCCCGGCATCGCGGGCGGTTTCGCGGGGATCGAGCAACGCCTGCCCGAACTGGCGGAACTCGGCATCACCGCCGTCGAGCTGATGCCTATCGCGGATTTCCCCGGCGCGCGCAACTGGGGCTATGACGGCGTACTGCCCTATGCGCCCGACTGCGCCTATGGCACGCCGGACGAACTCAAGCGGCTGATCGACACGGCGCACGGGCTGGGGATGATGGTGTTCCTGGACGTGGTCTACAACCACTTCGGCCCGGACGGCAATTACCTGTCCGCGTATGCGTCGGACTTCTTTCGCGACGACGTGCATACGCCCTGGGGCGTCGCCATCGACTTCCGCCGCCGGCCGGTGCGCCAGTTCTTCTCCGAAAACGCCTTGTACTGGCTGTCCGAATACCGCTTCGACGGATTGCGGCTGGATGCCGTCCATGCCATCCGCGACACCGGTTGGCTGGAAGAGATGGCGGGTTTCGTGCGCGCACACCTGCCCGCCGAACGCCAGGTCCACCTGGTGCTGGAGAATGACGACAACCAGGTCCATCCCCTGGAACATGGCTACCAGGCCCAGTGGAACGACGATGGGCACCACGTCCTGCACCAATTGCTGACCGGCGAAAGCGAAGGCTATTACAGCGACTACGCCGTGCACCCGGCCCAGCAGCTGACGCGCTGCCTGACCGACGGGTTCATCTACCAGGGTGAGCCATCGGGCCATCGCGGCGGGACCAGGCGCGGCGAACCGAGCGCCCACCTGCCGCCGACCTCTTTCGTGCTGTTCCTGCAGAACCACGACCAGACGGGGAATCGTGCGATGGGCGAACGCCTGACCGCGTTGCTGCGCAACGATACGCGGCCCCTGCGCGCCGCTGTCGCGTTGCTGCTCCTGGCCCCGCAGATTCCCCTGATCTTCATGGGAGAGGAGCGCGGAGCGATCACTCCTTTCCTCTATTTCACCAGCCACACCAATGCGGAACTGGCCCAGGCCGTGCGTGACGGCCGCCGCCGCGAATTCGAGAAGTTCCGCGCCTTCGCCAACCCGGCGACGCGCGACCGCATTCCCGACCCGAACGAGCCCGAGACCTTCGCGCGCTCCAATCCGTACCAGGCCGAGCCGGACGAGGAATGGATGGAGTACTACCGCAACCTGCTGCAATTGCGGCATCGCCTGATCGTGCCCAGGCTGGAAGGCGCCCGTTCATTGGGGGCGCACGTCCTGGGCCTGCGCGCGGTGGTGGCGCAGTGGCTGCTCAGCGATAGCGCGATATTGTCCATCCATGTGAACCTGGGGGCGGTCGATATCCGCCCTGACTGGTTGCAAGGCGACCACGAAGGCGAAGTCCTGCTGTTCGAAAGCGAACCCGGCGCGGGCCGCGCGCTGTACGATGGCGTGCTGCAACATGGCTCCACGGTGGTTCTGTTGAAGGAGTCGGCATGACAGGGGAAGCGCTGTCCGACGATTACAGCCAGGCGCTGGCGCAGTTGGCCGACCGCGCCGGCATCGCCGTCGATTGGACGGACGCGCGCGGGCGCCCGCAGCGCGTCCAGGACGATTCCCTGCGCGCCTTGCTGCATGCGCTGGAGCTGCCCGCCGGCACGGTCGAACAACTGCGCGAAAGCGCGGGGCGGCTGGCGCATGACGACGCGCCGCACGATGGCCTGGTGATCGCCGAAACGGATGCCCCCATCGCACTGTCGGGCACCTCCGAAAGGTCGTTCGAGCTGCTGGGCGAAAACGGCGAAACCCGTGGCGTGGTCGCGGACAGCGTGCAGGAAGGCGGGGTGCGCCTGCCCCCCCTCCAGGCCCCGGGATACTATCGCTTGCGCGCCGGCTCGCACGAATGGACGCTGGCCGTCGCGCCGCGTCACTGCCCCGGCATCGCGGACGTCATGCAGGCCGGCTCGCCGCGTGCCTGGGGCGTGGCCGCCCAGTTGTACAGCCTGCGCCGTCCCCATGAGGCGAACCCCGCGCGGGCCGCGGGCCTGGGCGATTTCACCGCGCTGGCGCAGTTCGCCACGGCCGCCGCCTCCCAGGGCGCCACGGCCGTCGCGATCAGCCCCGTGCACGCCATGTTCGCGGCCGACCCTTCGCGCTATAGCCCGTATGCCCCGTCCAGCCGTCTTTTCCTGAACACCCTCTACGCCGATCCCTGCGCCATCCTGGGCGAGCAAAAGGTAGGCGCGGTACTGCAATCGCTCGGCATGGGCGACGAGGCGATGCGGCTGGACGATCTGCCGCTGATCGATTGGCCCGCCGTTGCACGGCTGCGCATGAAGGTGATGCGACGGCTGTACGACGACTTCCGCACCGACGCGACACCGGCGCAGCACGCCGACTTGCAGGGCTTCCGGGTGGCCGGCGGCGAGCCGCTGGAAAGCCATGCGCGCTTCGAAGCGCTGCACGCCCGCCACCTGCCACCGCTAGGCGACGCCGCCGACTGGCGCCACTGGCCCACGGACCTGCGGGATCCCACGGGGCCCGGGGTGCGGGCCTGGGCCCACGCCCATGACAAGGACGTGGCCTTCCACATTTTCCTGCAATGGCTGGCCGCCCGGGGCCTGGAGCAGGCGCAGCACAGCGCGCGCTCGGCCGGCATGGCGATCGGCCTGATCGGCGACCTGGCCGTCGGCACGGACCCGGGCGGCAGCCATGCCTGGAGCCGCCAGGCCGATATCCTGGGCGACTTGTCGCCGGGTGCCCCGCCCGACGTCTACAACCCCTTGGGCCAAAGCTGGGGCCTGACCGCCTTCTCGCCGCGCTCGCTCAAGCGCAACGGCTATGCCGCGTTCCTGGAGATGCTGCGCGCGGCGCTCGCCTACACGGGCGGCTTGCGCATCGACCATGTCCTGGCGCTGGCGCGCATGTGGCTGGTGCCTGCCGGCGCATCGCCCAGGGAAGGGGCCTACCTGCGCTACCCGATGGACGACATGCTGCGGCTGGTCGCGCTCGAGGCGTGGCGCCACCGCGCGATCATCGTCGGAGAAAACCTGGGTACGGTGCCCGAAGGCTTCAACGACCGCATCGAGCGCGCCGGGATACTGGGGATGAGCGTGCTCTGGTTCCAGCGCGAGGGCTGGGGCGATCCCACCCCCTTCCAGGCGCCGCAGGCATGGCCGCGCGCCTCCGTGGCGATGACCTCCACGCATGATCTTCCGACGGTCACGGGCTGGTGGGACGGCACGGATATCGCGTGGCGCAGCCGGCTGCAACTGCTGGCCGAAGACGAGGCCGAGTCGTCCCTGTACGCGCAACGCGACCGCGACCGCGGCGCCCTCTGGCAGGCGATACGCCAGGCGGGCTGCGCGGCGCCGGACGCGCCGGCCGAACCGCCCGGCGAGGCGCCGGTCGAGCAGGCCTTGCAGTTCGTCGGCCGCGCGGCCTCGCCGCTGGTGATCGTCCCCGCCGAAGACCTGGTGGCCGTGCATGAACAGCCGAATATGCCTGGAACCATAGACCAGCATCCCAACTGGCGCCGACGGCTGGAGGCGAATGCCGCTCAACTGTTCGACGCGGAACCCGTACGCCGCCGCGTGGCGGCGCTGACGCATGGCCGGAGTACAGCATCATGACCGCACCACGCGCCACCGTACGATTGCAGCTGCATAGCGGCTTCACCCTGGACGATGCCCGGGACTGGGTACCTTATTTCGCCCGGCTGGGCATCAGCCACGTCTACACCTCGCCGATCACCCGGGCACGCGCCGGCTCCATGCACGGCTACGACGTGCTCGACCACACCCAGGTCAATCCCGAGCTGGGCGGCGAGAAGGCACTACGCGCGCTGGTGGCGCGGCTGCGCGAATTCGATATGGGCCTGATCGTCGACATCGTGCCCAACCACATGGCGACCAGCACGGACAACCCGTGGTGGCGCAGCGTGCTGGAATCCGGGCAGTCCAGTCCGCACGCGGAGTGGTTCGACATCGCCTGGGAATTCGTCGATCCGGAATTGCGCGGCAAGGTGCTCGCGCCGTTCCTCGGCAAACCGTATGGCGAGGCGCTGGAAGGCGGCGACCTCAAGCTGGCCCACGACGCCGAGAGCGGCCGCTTCTATCTGGACGTCTACGGCACATCCTATCCTTTGTGCCCGGAAAGCCTGCGCGCCGCGAACCTGACCGATCCGGCGACGCTGGGCGACTACGACGCGGCGTCCGAATCCGGACGTCAACGCCTGCACGAATTGCTGGAGCGACAGCACTACCGCCTGGCGTGGTGGCGCGCGGCGCCGGAGGAAATCAACTGGCGCCGCTTCTTCGAGATCAGCGACCTGATCGGCGTGCGGGTGGACCGGCCGGAAGTCTTCGATGCGGTCCACGCGCTGACGCTGCGCTTCTACGAGGAAGGGCTGATAGACGGCGTACGGGTCGACCATGTCGACGGATTGAGCGATCCCATCGGCTATTGCGCCCGGCTGCGCGAGGCCCTTGCGGAGCGGACGCCGCGGCGCCCTGCCGGCCTGCCCGCGCTCGATCCCTATCTGGTCGTGGAAAAAATCCTGGCCGACGACGAAACGCTGGACGAACGCTGGAAGGTGGATGGCACCACCGGCTATGACTTCCTGAGCCAGGTCAGCGCCGTGCTGCACGACCCGGCCGGCGAAGCCACCCTGACCGAACTATGGGAACGCGTATCACGCGACGGGCGTCCTTTCGCCGCCGTCGCGGCCGAGGCGCGCGACCTGATGCTGCTGCGGCACTTCCCCGCCGAACGCTTCGCCGCGGCGCGCGCCCTGCATCGCGTGGCGCGCATGGACCTCCACACGCGTGACTGGGGCGAGTCCGCCATACTGCGCGTGCTTTGGCAATTGCTGGCGGTCTTCCCGGTGTATCGCACCTACGCCGACGACCACGGCTGGCACCACATGGACCGTGTCCGCTTCGAACACGCCGCCACGCAGGCCCACGCGCGCATCCGCCTGGACCGCGATGGCGACGATGCCCCCTTGCTCGACCTGATGACGGGATGGCTGGGCGCCGAGGCGCCCGAAGCGTTCGAGCCCGCCCAACGCGATGCGCGCCGCGAGGCCATCCGGCGCTTCCAGCAACTGACCCCGCCGCTGACGGCCAAGTCCCTGGAGGATACCGCCTTCTATCGCTATGGGCGCCTGCTCTCGCGCAACGAAGTGGGCGCCGATCCGGGGATCTTCAGCATGCCGGTGGACGTCTTCCACCGTCGCTGCGCCGCGCGCGGACGCCATTTCCCGCGCGCCATGGTGGCCACGGCCACGCACGACCACAAGCGCGGCGAGGACACGCGGTCGCGCCTGGCGGTACTGAGCGAATTCCCCGGCCTGTGGGCCGACACGGTGCAGACCTGGATGAGCCGGCATGCGCCGGCCACCTACAACGGCACGGGCGTCCTGGCGCCCCATCCCGCCGATCTGTACATGCTGCTTCAATGCCTGGTGGGGGCATGGCCCCTGTCGCTGCGGCCGGACGACGAAGCCGGACTGCGTGCCTTCGGCGACCGCGTTTCGGCATGGCAGCAGAAATCGTTGCGCGAAGCGAAGCTGCGCACCAGCTGGGTGGTGCCGGACGCGGAATACGAGGCCGCCTGCGAACAGACGCTGCGCAGCCTGCTGCAACCGGGGACCGACCCCGGCACGCCCGCTTGCGAGATCGCGGCTTTCGTCGCGCGCATCGCGCCGGCGGGCATCGTCAATAGCCTCGCGCAGACGGTCTTGCGCATGACGGTGCCCGGCGTGCCGGACCTCTACCAAGGCACGGAGTTCTGGGATTTCAGCCTGGTCGATCCGGATAACCGCGCACCGGTGGACTACGCCGCCCGCGCGGCCGCCCTGGATGCGCCCGATGCCACCGATCCGGAGGCCCTGCTGGCGGACTGGCGCAGTGGCCGCCTTAAGCAGGCCGTGGTGCGCGGCGCGCTGGCGGCGCGGCGTGCCCGACCGGACATATTCGAACTGGGCGGCCATGTGCCGCTGCCGGTTCTGGGCACGCGCGGGGACCGCGTGCTGGCATTCGTGCGCTGCGTGCAGGACCGGTGCGTCTTCACGCTGGTGCCGCGCCTGTGCGCCCAGGGACTGCGCACCGAAAATGGCGACGATCCCGACGCCCCGCCGACCGCGCTGCCGCGCATCGATCCTGCCTTCTGGGAAACCACCGCGGTCGTCCTGCCTCACCGCTACGCGGGTGCGACGCTGCGGGACGCCCTCAGCGGACGGGAACGCCGCGTGGGCGCGGACAGCATCCTGCCCCTGGCTGAAGCCCTGGCGGATTTCCCCGTCGCGGTGCTGGTCGACCGCTGAGCCGTGGGCGAGACGCCCGGCGGGGACGTCCGTCGGTATTGATAGGAAGCTAATAGTTAGCTTATAATCGATACCATGAAAAAGCCCTCCGACCCTTCCCTGTCCGCCCTGATTGGCCATCTCCTCGTCGTTCACCGCGCCTATCGCGCAGCGGCAGACAAGGCCCTGGCCGACTACGGCCTGTCGCAGGCCACGGCATGGCCCGTCATCTGGACGGGCCGCCTGGGAGACGGCGTGCGCCAGGGCGTGCTGGCCGAAGCCATGGGGGTCGAAGGTCCTTCGCTCGTCCGGCTCCTGGACCAGCTCGTCGCGGCGGGCCTCATCGAGCGCCGCGAGGACGCGCTGGACCGCCGCGCCAAAACCCTGCACCTGACGCAAGCGGGCCACGCCCTGCGTGAACAGGTCGAGGGCATGCTGGGGCAACTGCGGCGGCAAGTGTTCGAAGGCGTGGACGCGGCGGATATCGAAGCGTGTATCCGCGTCTTCGAAAGCATCAAGTCGTCGCTGGCCCGCATCCAGTCCATCCCCACGCCGCCGCAGGCGGCACGGCGCGAGCCCCCGCAATGAAGCTGCCCAGCGCCGAGGAATCGCTGTTTTCGCTCAAGGCCTTCATCGGAGCGATGGCGGCCCTGTACCTGTCCATGCTCATCGACCTGCCTCGGCCTTTCTGGGCCGTGACGACCGCCTACATCGTGGCGCAGCCCTGGGCCGGCGCGGTGCGGTCCAAGGCGGTGTTCCGGCTGGGTGGCACCTTCTTCGGATGCGCGGCGGTGGTTTTCCTGGTGCCGCGCCTGGCCAACTATCCGCTGTTGATGGTCCTGGCCCTGTCCCTGTGGGTGGGGGTGTGCCTGTACATCGCCGTGCTGGACAGGACCCCGCGTTCCTATCTGTTCATGCTGGCCGGATATACCGCCGCCATGATCGGGCTGCCCAGCGTCACGGCGCCGGAAACGGTCTTCGACATCGGGCTGGCGCGGGTGGAGGAAATCAGCGCAGGCATTGTGTGCGCAATGCTCGCCCACAGCCTGATCCTGCCGCGCGGCATCGGGCCGGCCGTCATCGGGCGGCTGGACCAGGCGCTGCGCGATGCGCGCATCTGGATACAGGACGCCCTGAGGGGCGACACGGTTTCCCAAAGCGCCAGGGATCGCCGTGCCCTGGCCAACGACATCACGCAGTTGCGTCTGCTGTCGACCCACGTCCCTTATGACACGGGCAATATCCGCTGGACGGCGCGCTCGGTCTCGGCCATGCAGGATCGCATGGCGGCATTGACGCCGACCGTCTCGTCGCTGGAAGACCGTCTGCGCGCGCTGCGCGCGCTGGACCGCCCCCTGCCCGCCGGCCTGGCGCCGCTGCTGGACGATATCTCGGCGTGGATCGAAGCGGGTCCGCGCGGCAACGGTACGGGAGCGCAGTCCTTGCGAGACCGGGCGGCAAGCCTGGCGCCGCCGATCGACGCCGATTCCGATTGGTGCGATCTGCTCATGGTCAGCCTGACCGCCCGGCTACGCGAGTTGATCGACCAGTGCGAACAGGGTTTCGCCCTGCGCCGTGACATACAGGCCGGCCTGTCGGGCGCGCCCACGCCGATCCCGCGCCAGGCGGCGACGTCGAATCGCGCGCTGCACCACGACCATGGCATCGCGCTGCTGTCGGCGATATCGGCGGGCGTGGCCATCGGCGCATGCTGCGCTTTCTGGATAGGCACGGCCTGGACCAATGGCGCGACGGCGGCGCTCATGGCGGCCATTTTCAGCTGCTTCTTCGCCTCGCAGGACGACCCTGTGCCGGGCATCATGCAGTTCCTGGTCTACACGGTCGTCTCGATACCGCTGTCGGCGGTGTATCTGCTGGTGGTTCTGCCCAGCGTGCATTCCTTCGAGATGGTCGCCCTTGCGATGTTCCCGGTGTGCTTTGCCTGCGGCATCTACATCGCGCGGCCCGCCAGCACGGGCAAGGCCATGGCGATCTTCTTCGGTTTTTCCGGGACGCTGGCGCTGCACGACACCAACACGGCGGACATCGTGTCGTTCCTGGACACCATGATCGCCCAGATCATCGGTGTGGGCGCCGCCGCCATCGTCGCCGCCCTGCTGCGCAAGATCAGCTCCGAATACAGCGCGCGTCGCATCCAGTCCGCCAACTGGCGCGAACTGGCCCAACTTGCCGAAGCCGACCGCCCGCCCACGGGCAACGGCTACGCGGTACGTATGCTCGACCGCATCGGCCTGCTCTATACGCGGTTGGCGGTGCGCGGCCGGCACGACGAGCCGGTGGAGGAAGACACCCTGCTCGATCTGCGGATCGGCCACGAGATCGTCGAGCTGCAGCGCGCTCGGCGCCAGTTGCCCGTCGCGGATGCGGCCATCCGGCCGGTGCTGGGCTGCCTCGCGCAATGGTTTCGCGGACGCATCCACGGACGTTCCGCCATGCCGGACGTTTTCCTGCCTCGGCTGGACCGGGCCCTGGCGCGCGTGACGAGCGCCCCGTCCAGCGCACCGCGCGAACGGGCCATCGTGTCGCTGGTGGGCTTGCGCCGGGGCCTCGTTCCGCAGGCCCCGCCGTATGGCGTCGGATCGGGCCCGGGCGGTATCGGCCAGGAGAGCCTCTCATGATTGGCGAAATCAGCCTGTACGGCATCTATTTTCCGTGGCTGCTGGTGCTCGCCGTCCTGACGCTGGGCCTGTCCTGGTCGGTACGCCGTCTGCTCGCCTTGACGGGGGTTTATCGCCTCGTCTGGCATCCGGCCCTGTTCGACCTGGCGCTATACGTCGTACTGCTCTACGGCATGGTGTGTCTTTCACCCCTTATTTTTTCGAGATAGTCCATGAAGCTCCCCTTCACCCTGGGCCCGCTCGCGCTGGCCAGGTTCGCCGTCACCGCGTTGCTGGTGCTTGCCGCCGTGTTCGCCGGCTGGCGCCTCTGGGCGCATTACGAGCTGGAACCGTGGACGCGCGATGGCCGTGTCAAAGCCTATGTCGTGCAGGTAGCTCCGGACGTATCCGGCCTGGTCACCGCCGTGCCCGTGCATGACAATCAGGACGTCAAGGCCGGCGATGTGCTGTTCGAGATCGATCGCGCGCGCTTCCAGCTCGCCTTCGACCAGGCCAGGGCCGCGGTCGGATCGCAAACGGTGGCGCTGGACCAGGCCACGCGCGACGCGCGACGCAACCGCGAACTGGGCCAGTTGGTGTCCGCCGAGATCCGCGAACAAAGCCAGACACGGGTGGAACAGGCGCAGGCTGCGCTGGCGCAGGCCAGGGTCACGCTGGATGTCGCGCGCCTGAACCTGGAACGCAGCCGCGTGGTGGCGGCCACCGATGGCCGCGTGACGAATCTGGACCTGCGCGTGGGTGCCTACGCGGCGGCCGGTCGTCCGGTCATGGCCCTGGTCGACGCGACATCCTTCTACGTGGAAGGTTATTTCGAGGAAACCAAGCTGCCGCGCATACATGAAGGCGAGGGTGTGACGGTAGCCCTGATGGGCGACCCACGGACGCTGAGCGGCCATGTGGAAAGCATCGCCATGGGCATCGCGGACCGAGACCGCAGCACGGCCGCCAACATGCTGCCCAACGTGAATCCCAACTTCAACTGGGTACGCCTGGCGCAGCGCATTCCGGTGCGCGTGCATATCGACCATGTTCCGCCGGGTGTCCGCCTGGTCGCGGGCCAGACGGCCACGGTGTCGGTGAACGACGCCACGCAGCGGATGGCGGACGCGAGCGCGCCGTCCTCTCGCCCCGCAGAGCCATCGCCGCTGGCGATGCCCATGGCGCACCCCACGCGCGACGGAGGATGGTGATGTCGCGCGCAGCCACCAGCATGACCACGGCGCGCGGGCTGGTTTGCACCGTCCTGGTCGCGGCGTTGGGCGCCTGCACGACGGTCGGCCCGGACTACCACGTACCGGCGGACGCGGTCGCGCAGCGCCCCGCTGCCTCCGCCGCCTTCCTGGGCGCCGAAGACAACGCCGCATTTCTGGATGCCGCCGTGCCGGGCCGGTGGTGGCAGCTTTACGACGATCCGGCGCTCAACGGCCTGGTGGCCAAGGCACTGGCAGCCAATACCGATCTTCGCGTGGCTGCCGCCAACCTGGAACGCGCCGACGCGGTCGTGCGCGAAGCGCAGGCGCAGACACGCCCCGGCGCCACGCTTAATGCGTCGCCGACGTTTGGGCATGTGTCGGGAATACAGGAACTGGCGCCCGACTATCGTCCGCCAGACCAATGGTCATACAGCGGCAGCGCCGGCATTTCGTATCAGGTCGACCTGGTAGGCCAGATCCGGCGCGCGATTGAAGCGGCGGGCGCCGATCGCGACGCGGCCCAGGCCGCCTACGATGCCACACGCGCCGCCGTCGCCGCACAGACGACGCGGGCCTACACCACGGCCTGCGCCGCCGGCATGCAGCTGCAGTCGGCACAACATTCCGTCGACGTGCAGGCCGAATCGGTGCGCGCCGCCGAACGACTGCAACGCCTGGGGCGCGGCACCACGCTGGACGTGACGCGCGCGCGCAGCCAGCTCGAGCAACTGCGCGCCAATCTGCCGCCTTTGCAGGGGCAGCGCCGTACGGCGCTGTTCCAACTGGCGACGCTGACGGGCGACACACCGGCGCAGTTTCCCCCGCAACTGGACCATTGCTTCGCCGTGCCGCTCCTCAAGCAGCCCATTCCCGTGGGCGATGGCGCCGCCCTGCTGCGGCGCCGTGCCGACATCCGGCAGGCCGAACGCAATCTGGCGGCGTCCACCGCCCGTATCGGCGTGGCGACGGCGGACCTGTATCCCAGGATCACCCTGGGCGTGTCGGCGGCGTCCGCCGGGCCGGCGTCGCTGTTCGGCCAGGCCAGCACCTTCGCCTGGAGCGCCGGCCCGCTGATCTCCTGGACGATCCCGAACACTGGTGCGGTGCAGGCGCGCATCGCCGAAGCCGAAGCCGGCACGCGCGCCGCCTATGCGCGCTTCGACGCCGCCGTACTGAACGCCTTGCGCGAAACCGAGAGCGCGCTGGAAGTCTATGCGCGCGAGCTGGATCGCCATGCGGCCTTGCAGGCCGCGCGGGACCAGAGCGCCGAGGCGGCCGGACAGGCGCGCACCTTGTACCAATACGGCAAGACCGATTATCTGACGGTGCTGGACGCCGAACGCACGCTGGCCAGCAACGAAAGCGCGCTGGCGGCGTCGCAGGCGCAGTTGGCCAGCGACCAGATCACCCTCTTCCTTGCCTTGGGCGGCGGCTGGCAGACCGGCGAAACGCCGGATACGGTGCGTTGAACCCCGGCCGGACGCGCCACCTAGTGCAGCACGGTTCCCGCGGGCGCGGCCTGGTTCAATCCCAGCGCGGCTTCCCAACTGCGCAAGGGTACGCATGTCTGCAGGCGCAGCACGGCCCGGTCGATCAGGGCGGGATGCAATTCGTGGCCCACGCGCGTGGCCACGTCGATGGTGGAATCGCCATGCAAGGCGTCGAGCCGCGCCTGTGCCTGCCGGGCATGCGCCACCGGCATGACGCTGTCATCGGCCCCATGCAGCAGATGAATGGTGGTGTACAGGGGCGCGCAATGCGGCATGGCCGCGTACCGTCCGGAAAAGGCCAGTACACGCCCGGCCAGGCCGTCGTGCGCCGCCGTGGCTTCCAGCGCCATGATGGCTCCCTGGGAAAACCCGGCCAGCGCCGTATCGCTCTGCAGCAGATGAAAGCGCACCTGGCAGGCCCGGATGTAATCGACCAGGGGCGGCATCGCGCGCGCCACGCGCCCGGGGCGATTGCCCTCGTCGATGCCACGCGTGGAAAACCATTGGCGGCCGCCCCCCGGCCCATCGTTCGGCTCGAAGCCCGCCGGCGTCACAATGGCGGCCTGGGGAAACGCGCGCCGGAAGGCGCCGGCAAGGGCCTGCATGTCTTCCGGCCGGCCGCCCACCCCATGCAGCAGGATGAACAGTTGCCGCACTTCCCCCTGCGTGGGCAGGGACTCGATATCGCTGATTGAACTCATAGGCCGCTCCCCGTGCAGCGGCGGCGTGGGCCGCCCATGAGCGTCATTCTAGGCTTACGCAGCGGGATGGGAAGCCGCCATTTCGCCGTATCCTTCCAGCACGATCTTGCCGCGCGCCTTGCCGCTTTCCAGCAATGCGTGGGCACGGCGCAGATTCGCGGCGTCGATGCGGCCGAAGTGTTCGCCCAGCGTGGAACGCAGTACGCCCTGGTCCACCAGCGCCGCGACACGCTCCAGGTACTCATGCTGCCGCACCATGTCGGCGGTCTGGTACATGGATCGGGTGAACATCAGTTCCCAGTGCAGCGACAGCGCCTTGCGCTTCAGCGGCACGACATCCAGGGTATCCGGATCGTCGATCACCGCGATCCTGCCCTGCGGGGCGAGTGCCTCGATGAACTGCGCGAAGTAGCTGCTGGTGTGCGTCAGGCTGGCGACATCGGTGACGGACGATACCCCGACACGCTTGAGCTCGGGTATCAGTCCTTTGCCATGGTCGATCACGTGATGCGCGCCCAGCTCGCGCACCCAGGCCTGGGTTTCCGGCCGGGACGCCGTGGCCACCACGGTCATGCGCGTCAGGCGGGACGCCAGTTGCACCAGTATGGAACCGACGCCGCCCGCCCCCGCGGTGACCAGCAGCGTGCGGTCTTCACCGCCGCCTTCCGGCACGCCCAGGCGATCGAAGAGCAATTCCCATGCGGTCAGCGACGTCAACGGCAAGGCGGCGGCATGGGCGAAATCCAGCGTGGCGGGCTTGTGCCCGGCAATGCGCTCGTCCACCAGCGCGTATTCCGCGTTGGTGCCCGGCCGCAGCAGGGACCCGGCGTAGAAGACTTCATCGCCCGGCCGGAACAGCGAAACCTCGGCACCCACCGCGGCAACGACACCGGCGGCATCCCAGCCCAGGATGCGCGGCCCATCGGGGGTCATGCCGCGCCGCACCTTGGTGTCGACGGGGTTGACCGCGATGGCATGGATGCGTACCAGCAGGTCGCGCGGCCCCGGCGTCGGCACGGCGATATCGGTTTCGTAAAGGGCACGCGGGTTCTCCGGCTCGAGGCCGGCCTGGTCATAAACGATCGCTTTCATGGTCATCTCGGCAGCGGAATAAAGGGTGGGCGGATTATGGCCGGGCCGGCTGCGACCGAAACAGCCCGGCAGCCGAACAACAGCTGCTCCGTGGCGAAGAGAATCCAGCCGCGAGGAGCAGGACGCAACGCCGGGCATCCCGCGGCCTGGGCCAGTACTCAGGTTTTGATGGCCCCGATCACCTGGGCCGTCTTGCGCACCCTGCCCATGCGCGTGAACAGGTGCTGCACGCTGAAGGCATGCCCCTGCGGCGTGGCCGAGGTCATGGCGTCTTCGGCGAAAACCAGTTCGTAGCCGCGGTCGAAGGCGCCGCGCGCGGTCGATTCGACGCCGAAATTCGTCGCGATGCCGCTCATGACGATCGTACGTATCCCGCGGCGACGCAGTTGCTGGTCCAGGTCGGTCCCGTAGAACGCCCCCCACTGGCGCTTGGTGACCACGATATCGCCGGCCTGCATGCCGATTTCCGGCACCAGCTCCGAAGCGCGTGGCGGCGGCGGTGCGGCCGGCGACGGTGCGGGAGCGTCCATGGGCAGGCGTAGCAAGGCCGCGAGATCGACGCGCACCCACACCACCAGGCCGCCCGCGGCGCGTACCGCGTCGGCCAGCGGCACATTGCGCAGCACCACGTCGACGCCGGAATACGGCGCCCAATCGCGCTCGACGATGCCATGTTGCAGGTCGATGGCGACAAGCGCCGTCTGCGGGCCAGCCAATCGTAGGGGTTCCATTCTTGATACCTCGAAAGCGGAGTGAAGGATGGGCACGGCAGCGTGCGCATCACGCGGCCCACATCGGTATGGCAAGGCGCAGCCACCCGTCGCGCCGACGTGGCGGTGCAGCGAGCCGACTCAGGCTGGCGTCAGTTGGCGCCAGGCGGGCGCGATCCCGCGGACCGGTAGCCCAGCCGTGCCGACAAGGCGCCCGCGGCCTCGCGCAATGCAGTTATGACCCGATCCGCGTCAGACTGTTCCCAACGAAATGAGGGAATCAGAAATCCGAGGCTTCCGACCACCGCACCGTCCGCATCGAAAAACGGCGCGCCCACGCCCACCGTGTTGGGCGTGCGGTGCGAGTGCGTAACGGCATAACCGTCGTGCCGGATGCGCGCCAGCGCCTCGCCGATCTCGCGCGCATCCGGCGCCAGGCCCTGGACGGGCGATGGGCCGCCGGCCGCGATGGCGCTGTCGATTTCCTGCGGGCTCAGATGCGCCAGGATCACACGGGCAGTGGCGCCCCAGACCAGCGGCTCCAGCACGTTCAGGCCGATGTTGTAGCGCATGGGGTCATCGGGCGATCCGCTGGCCGCATGGAACATCTTGAGTTGCCGGCGCTCCAGCAGGGTCAGCAGCGAGGTCTCGTGGAACTCGGCCGACAGGGCCTGGAGATAGGGCTCGGCCAGGCGACGGTACGGCATGTGGCCGCCCAGCTTGGCGGCCATGCGGTAGATCTCCAGACCGGGCCCGAAAGTGCCGCCGGCTTCGTGGCCGGCGTATTCGTTGTCGCGCAGGGTCGCCAGCAGCCGGTGGACGGAGCTGCGCGGCAGATTCAGCCGCTGTGCCAATGCCTGCGCCGATTCGCCCGGGTGGTCGACCAGGCACTGCAGCAACAGCAGGACGCGCTTGACCGTGCTGGTCTCCTTGCCCTCTCCAGCCGACGCTTCCGACGCCGTCGGGGAGGCCGGATCTGTTGCGGGATTGCCTGCCTTTTTCATTGCGCTCCAGTGCGGCCGGTTCCGCCGGCCCATGCTCGGGCGGAATTGTACGGGCGCGCGCCGGCCGGCAAACCCGCTTTCCCGCGTTGACAAACCTCGCCGTCGCGCCCAGAATTATCAATCAACGGACATATGTCTCATTCAATGAGACAAATAACGATAACACCGGCCGCGTGCACCAGCAATCACCAGCGGACTTCCGGTCCGCACCAGAGGCAGAGAGGCAATATGGAACTGAATTTCGAAGGGCGCACCGCCCTGGTCACCGGCGCCAGCCAGGGCATCGGCCGCACTACCGCACGTATGCTGGCGCTGGCCGGCGCCACCGTGGTGGGCGTCGCCCGCCGGGTCGAACTGGTCGAGAAAAGCGCGGCGGAGATCGCCGAACAGGTCGGCAAGGCCGGTAAAGGCGGCAAGCTGATCCCGATGGCGGCCGACTTCTACGACGAGGACGCGCCGGAACGTGTGGCCGCGCAGGCGCGCCAACTGCTCGGCCGCATCGACATCCTGATGAACGCGGCCGGCGCCAGCCGCCCGGTGCCCTTCGAAGCCACCCGCGAACAATGGCATGAAGGCATGGTGCTGAACTTCTTCCGCATCCGCGAGCTGACGCATGCCGTCGTGCCGGGCATGCGCGAACACAAGTGGGGGCGCATCGTCACGTTCACCGGCACCTCCGAGCCGCGCATGCTCAACGCGGCCTTTACCGCCAAGGCGGCCGTCCACGTCTGGTCCAAGGGCCTGTCCCGCGAAGTGGCGCCCTACGGCATCACGATGAACTGCCTGCAGCCCGGACGCATCCACAGCGAACAGATCGCCAAGCGCTACCCCACGGCGGAAAGCGAACGCGAGTATGCGCAGGCCGAAATCCCGGTGGGCCGTTTCGGCGAGCCGGAGGAAATCGCCGCCGTGGCGATGTTCCTGGCCTCGCCGCTGGCCAGCTATGTGACCGGTACCGTGATCCCGGTGGATGGCGGCTCCAGCCGCTTTGCCTTTTGACGCCATGACGGCCGCCGCTGATTCCCGCGCCACGCGCGCGCCTGCGGGCGTGCTGCAAACGCTGGCCGGCATCGCGCTGGACCTGCGCTACGAGCAGTTGCCCGCCGATGTCGTGCGCTATGCCAAGCGCCTGGTCCTGGACACGTTGGGATGCGCCTACGGCGCCATGAACAGCGAAGTCAGCGTCGCCTTGCGCCGCTTTGCCGACGAGGCGGGCGGCGCCCCGCAGGCCACCTTGCTGGGTACGGGGCGAAAAACGTCGGCCGCGCTCGCCACCCTGGTCAACGGCGGCCTGCTGCGCTACCTGGACTGCAACGACTACTACTTCGGCCGCGATCCGGCCCATCCCAGCGGCAACCTGGCGGTGGCGCTGGCGTTGGCGGAAAGCGAGCGCCGCAGCGGCAAGGACCTGATCGCCGCGCTGGTGGCCGCCTACGAAATCCACTTGCGGCTGGCCGACCATGCCGGCGAACCGTCGTTGTGGCGCCGTGGCTGGCACCACGGCACCAATGCGCAATTCTCCGGCGCGGCCCTGGCGGCGCGGCTGGCCGGGCTGGACAACGTGCGTGCGGCGCATGCCCTGGCAATCGCCGGCAGCCACCAGAACACGCTCGCCCACCTGCAAAGCGGCGCCATATCCATGATCAAGGCCACCGCGGAAGCATGGGTGGCCAAGGCCGCGGTCGAGGCGACACTCCTGGCCAGGCTCGGCATGACCGGTCCGCTGTCGCTAATGGAAAGCCCCGGCGGCTGGGCCGAGACGGTGGCCGGCGCGGTAGACGTCAGCGCGCTCACGCTGCCGCTGAACGGCCGCTATCGCCTGCTGGAGACCAGTATCAAGCCCTACCCGGTAGTCGCCACCGCCCTGGCACCGGTGCGTGCGGCGATCGCGCTGCACCGGGAAGGCCTGCCGGCGGCCGGCACCGTCGAACGTGTCGTGGTGCGCCTGCCCAGCTTCGCGCTACGCACGCCTTCCGCGCATCCGGACCGTCGCTATCCCGCCGGCATGGAAAGCGCACAGCACAGCTTCTACTACTGCACCGCCGTGGCGCTGCTCGACGGGGCCTGCGGCGAAGCCCAGTTCCAGCCCCGCAAGCTGGCGGATCCGGCACTGCGCGACCTGCTCGGCAAGATCGAGCTGCACGAAGACGGCGACCTTGACCGCAACTGGCCTCAGGCGGCCGGCGGCGGCGTCGAACTGCATCTGCGCGACGGCGCCGTGCGGCGCCACCTGTGCCCCTATCCGCCCGGACACCCGCAGCTGCCGATGAGCGACCGCGAACTGGCGGACAAATTCCTCGGCTACGCAATGCCCGTGTTGGGCCGCAGCCGCGCACTGGCCCTGCACGACGCCGTACTGCAACTGGACGCCTACGACGACCTGGCGCATTTCACACCCCTGCTCTCCCCGGCCTGACCGACGCCGCAGGGTGCGCAGTTCCACACCACAACGATCGGCGACCACGCCGAACAGGAGACAACACATGGGCGGACACACATTCCGGCGCGCCGCATGGCTGGCGGCCGCGCTGCTCTTTCCCTTGGCCACGCTGGCCCAGACCTATCCGGACAAGCCCATCCACCTGGTGGTGCCGTTTCCGCCGGGCGGGGTGGCCGATATCATCGCGCGGCCCGTCGCGGAGAAACTGGCGAACGCCCTGGGGCAGCCGGTAATCGTGGAGAACCGCGGCGGCGCCACCGGGACCATCGGAGGCGCCTACGTCGCGCACGCCGCGCCGGACGGCTACACCCTGTTGTTCGGGACCACCAACGAAATCGCGATGAGCCCGACGCTGTACAGCGCCCTGCCCTACGACCCGACACGCGATTTCGCGCCGGTAGCCATCGTCGCCCAGTTCCCCAATGTGCTGGTGACCGGACCGACGGTGAAGGCCACGCGGCTGGCGGACCTGACGGCGCAGGCACAGGCCAAGCCCAAGAGCCTGACTTTCGCCTCCTCGGGCCAGGGCAGCACCAATCACCTGACCGCGGAGCTCTATCAGAACCAGGCCAATGTGCAGGTCGTGCACATCCCGTACAAAGGCGGCGGTCCCGCGCTGGTGGACCTGACGGGCGGCCACGTGGACGCGATGTTCGCGACCCTGCCATCCGCGGTGGCATTGATCAAGGGCGGCAAGCTACGCGCACTGGCCGTCACCGGGGAAAGCCGTTCGCCGACGTTGCCCGACGTGCCTACCGCCCGCGAAGCCGGCCTGCCGGGTTTGGTCGTGACGACGTGGAACGGCGTGCTGGCCCCCGCGGGCACGCCGGCGGCGGTGGTAGAGCGGCTAGCGCAGGCGCTGAAGCAGGCGGTGGATGATCCCGATATCCGCAACAAGCTGGCCGCCGTCGGCGCGGAACCGCTGTACACCCCGCCGCAGGCCTTCGCGGCGGTCATCCGCGCCGATTACGCGCGCTGGTCCGGCCTCATCAAGAAAGCCGGAATCAAGGTCGATTGACGCCGCATGGGGAAATCATGCGTGAGCCGCCCATGTATGAAGCGCCGATGTAAGTATCGGCCCAGCGACGTGGCCGCATCCTTTGGATCCTTGGAAGGAAATACCCAATGGCAGCATTGATGGGAACCGGCGCCCTGGCGCTGTGGATAGACGTCGACCCGGCCCTGGACCGCGAGACGGACGCCTGGTACATCGTCGAGCACATGCCCGAACGCATCGACATCGGCGGCTATCGCCGGGCGCGTCGCTTCGACGCGCTGGAAGGCGCGCCCCGCTACCTGACCCTGTTCGAAGCCGATACGCCGGACGCCCTGGCCAGCCCGGGCTATCTCGCCCTGGTCGGCAGCATCAGCGAACAGTCCAAGCGGATACGCGCCGGTTTCTCGAATGTCGTGCGCAACACCTTCCAGGTGCGCGATACGCACGGGCGCGGCCTGGGCGCCGTCGTGGCCAGCCTGCGCCTGCGCATCGCCACACCGGGCGACGGCCAGGACAGCGGCGGACACGCCGCGACGGCGCGCGCCTGGCTTGCGGAATGCCTGTCGCGGCTGGCCACGGAACATGGCATCGTGGGCGCGCACTGGCTGGAGGCGGACCCGCAGGTCCGCGCCCGAATGGACGCCGTGCGCGTGACGGGGCTATCCGACGGCTATGTGGACCACGCCGTCCTGGTCGAAGCGACGCGCGAGCGGGACCTGCGAACATTGAGGTCGACCGTGCTTTCCGCCGCCGCGCTGGCCCAGGCAGGCTGGACGGAAGACGCTTACGGCGTGTACGCCCTGCTGTACGAAGTATCCGGACCATGAGGCCGCATGCCGGGATGCCGCAATCGTCCCCGGGACCGCGCGGTGCGCCGGCATCCGCGGGGCGGCAGCGGTCCCGGCAAGCTGCATCGCATGGAACACCAAAGGCGCGAAGCCCGTCGGCACGCGCCATGGAACAAGGGGACAACATGAACGACGCTCGCGCATCCCGGTCGGCCCGGGCCCTACGTACCTTCATCGCGAACACGCCGCGCATCCTGGCCACGGTGGCCCTGTGCTGCGGCGTACAGGCTGCGCATGCCGCCTATCCCGAACGTCCCATCACCTGGGTCGTGCCCTATCCGCCCGGCGGCACCACCGACGTGGTCGCGCGACACGCCGCGCAGGCCATGGCCGCGCAGCTCGGGCAGTCCATCGTGGTGGAGAACAAGGCGGGGGCCGGAGGCCAGACGGCCATGGCCTACGTCGCGCGCGCCACGCCGGACGGCTACACCTTGCTGGTGAGCGACGCCAGCGTCGCGACCGCGCCCAGCCTGTATCCCGGCATGCCGGTGAATCCCGTGAAGGATCTGGAGGCGGTGGCGCTCTTTGTCACCGTCCCGCATCTGCTGGTGGTCAACCCGGCGCTGAAGGCGCACAGCCTGGCCGAACTGATCGCCCTCACGAAACGCGAACCGGGCAAGATCAATTTCAGTTCGGGCGGCATAGGGTCGCCGCTGCACCTCGCCGGCGAAGCGCTGCGCCTGGAAACAGGCCTTCAATGGACGCACATTCCCTACAAGGGTGCGGGCCCCGCGCTGCTTGCGGCCGTCAGCGGCGAAGCCCAGGTGGCCACGCCTTCGCTGCCCGCCGCGCTGCCGCAGGTACAGGCCGGCAAGCTGCGCGCGCTGGCGGTCACCAGTCCGGAGCGTATCGGCCTGCTGCCGGACGTGCCCACCGTCACCGAGCTCGGCTATCCCCAAGCCACGGTGTTCGGCTGGGTTGGATTGCACGCGCCCGCCGGTACGCCGCCGCAGGTCGTCGAACGCCTGCAGGAGGCGGCGAGCAAGGCCATGCAGGAGCCGGCGTTGCTCGAACGCCTGAAGGCCCAGGGCGCGGAAGCGGCATATCGCTCCAGCGCCGACTATGCAAAGCTGGTCGCGCAGGAAGCGGCGCGCTGGCAGCGCATCGTGCGCGAGGCCGGCATCAAGCCGGAGTAAGCGTCCCCCGCGCCGCCGCGTCGACGGCCGCGCGCGGGGACATGCCGAACCTTTGCTTGTAGGCCCGGCTGAAGTGCGCCAGCGATACATAGCCGCACCGGTAGGCGATCTCCTGTATCTGCATCGGCCGCCGTGGCACTTCGCGCAGCAGGCGGGCGGCGTGCTCCAGGCGCACCGCGCCGACGTAACGCATCACCGATGTGCCGTCGCGCTTGAACAGGCGTCCCAGGTAGTTGGACGATACGTTCAGTTCGGCCGCCAGACGGCCGATGGTCAAGCTGGAATCGCCGACACTGCGCGCGATGATGCGCTTCGCACGCAACAGCGTGGCCTCCGGGCCGCGGGCCATGCTGCGCCGTCGTCCGTCGTCCAGCAGCACATCCAGCACATCGAGGCATTGTTCGCCCAATTGCCGGCGCAGCGCGGGACTCGGTCCGGGACCCAGGCCGGCGACGAACAACGCAAAGTCACGTACGGCCGCCTGGTCGGCACGCTGGACATCCGGGATGACGGGCCGGCTCAAGGCATGCTGCAAGCCCCGGGCGCGCAATGCCTGCCGCGGAATCCGCATCACGGTCAACGCGGCGCCATCGCCGAAGTCCTCTTCGAATGCCCAGGCGGGGTCGATGAGTACGGCCGTACCGGCGGCCAGGGTGACGGTCTCGCCATGCTGCGTCACGCTCAGCCTGCCCTGCGTCAAAATTTTCAGGTAAAGGAATTCCTCGTGCTGCGCCTGCGCGCCGACGCGCAGCGGCGTCAGGCAGATGCCGGACATCCGGGCTTGCACAACCCCGATGGAGCCAAGCTGCCAGCCCTGTATCGTCGCCCCGTTGGCGCGCGTGGCGTCCACCTGTCCCGCCATGCCGGCCTGGACGGCCATCTGCTCGAGCCAGTCCGCCCGGTCATGGCTATCGCCATTCCAGTCCAGTACCAGGATTTCCTCTTTCAACACGGCCTCCGTGATCTTGCTCCGGCCACCCCTTGCGATGTGGCGGTTACCAAGCGAGAACACGTGGCGCGACGCTTTATTCCCTCACGCGGACACGGCGTCCGCGTCAATACCCGGTCATCTCCAGGTAGCCGCCCCCATCGCCGGACACCATACGCACGGGTCCTTCCCAATAGGGAAACGTGGTGGCCATCCAGGCGCGCGGCTGGATGGCCTGCACCGTGACGTCGACGCCATGATCGGGCACCTGCACCCGCCACTGCGTGGGCAGGCGGCGGCCCTCCTGCTGCGCGGTCCATGCCAATGGCGCCAGCTGGATCTGCGCACCGCGCAAGGCCACGGAACGCCCGTCCTTGCCGACCCAGGTCCCGGCGCGATACGGCTCGCCGTCGGCCTGCCGCACCTGGAACACCATCAGGCGGGCGCCGTCGGCCAGATGCAGCGAAAACCAATCCCAGCCCTTCTGGCCGGCCGACAGTGGCTGGCTGCTCCACTCGCGGTCCAGCCAGGCCGTTCCTTCGACGCTGTGGCGCCGGCCCGCGGTTTCGATTTCGCCGCTGACGCGATAGAAAGGCTGGCTGTAGTAGTACGAGGCCTGGCCCTGCCCCGACTTTTCGCTATAGCCGGCCTCGCCATGCAGCACCAAAGGACCCTGGCTGACCAGTTCCAGCCGATAGCGAAAGCCGGAAGCGCCGGCTTGCATCGTCAGGCGGTCCACGCCCGCGCCGTCCACGCCGCGCAAGGACCAGTCGTCGATCCAGGCGTGGAACGGCACCGCCTGCGCGCCGGCCTGACCGATGCCGCCACGCGCCAGCTTTTCCGCGAAGACATGGCCGTCCGCATTCGTCAGGGCGGCGTGGCCCATCCACAGATTGGGGCTGCCCCAGCCTGGCGCTTCCGGCCCCGGACGCAATGCGGAACGGAACAAGGTCCATTGGACGCCCCAATCACGACCGGTTTCGTCTTTCAGATTCGCGGTGACGTACCACCATTCGATGCGATAACCATCATGGGGTCCATGATCCGCGGGGAACTGCAGGGCGTGGCCGCGCCGGACCTGCGCGTAGGCGTCGGCGTCGCGACCCAGGCCGGCATAGCCGGCGCTGGGCGGGGCCGTGGTGTCATCGCAGGCACCCAGCAGCAAGAGCAGGCACAGCCCCAGGCAGGTACTAGGCTTCATCGGCGAACTGCCTCAACAGGTCGGCGGGCTGGCGCCGCCACAATTGCCACATCGGCCATGCCGCCGCCAGCAGGCTGGTCATCAGCCCCAGCACGCCCAGTTGCAGCAGTTGCCCGGTCGATACGTACAAGGGCAGCCGCCAGCCGAAGGCCTGCACATTGACCACCGCCACCAGGCACCACGCCAGCAGGATGCCGAGCGGCATCGCCAGCAGCACCGTCAGCAGCGACAACATCAGCGTCTGCGCCAGCGCCAGCGCCGCCAGCCTGGAGCGCTGCACGCCCACGGCCCACAGCGGCGCCAGTTGGGCAAGCCGGCTCTGGCCCAAGGTAAGCAGGCTGATGAACAGCGCAATGCCGGCCACCCCCAGCGTCAGGGTGTTGAGCGCGCCGGTGGCGGCGAACGTGCGCTCGAACACCTGCGTGGACCATTGCTTGAGCGACGCCTGCTCCACTACCTGCATGCCATCCGCGCCGTAGCGGCGCTCCAGCGCCTCGCGCAAGCCGGCGGCGTGGGCCGGCTCCAGGTACAGATTCAGGCTGCGCAATTGCGCTTGCGGCCAGTACCGGCGCAGGACGTCCGCCTGCATCAGGATGTGCCCCTTGGGATTGCCGTAATCGGCGTACAGCCCCACCACGGTAAACCGCGGCGGCGCGCCGGCGGCCGACGACCCGGGCAAGGACAGGGCGTCCCCCACGCGCAGTTGCAGGCGCCGCCCCAACTGTTCGCTGATCATCACGCCCTGCCCCGCCGCCACACGCGGCCAGGCGTCCTCCATGCGCGCCAGCAGCGGCCATTGCCGGCGGGTTTCAGGATGATCTTCGACCCCTTGCATCTCCACGGGCCATCCCCCCACATGCAGCATCGCCCGCCACTGCGGCAACACCGCGCGCATATCGGATCGTTGCTGCAGCCACCGCATGGCATCGAGGCCCTGCGCGGTATCGCGGGCATTCAGGTACACGTCGGCGGACAGGCGCTGGTCGAGCCAGCCCAGGAAAGTCTTGCGAAAACCTTCCGTCATGCTGCCTACACCGACGCTGGCCGCCAAGGCCAGGAGCAAGGCCATCAAGGCCAGGCTCAATGCAGGCAATTGCTGGCGGCTGTCCGCGACGAACCATCCCGCCAGCGGCCCCTGCGCCAGGCGCGCGGCCCACGCCAGCACGGCGTCCAGCAACGCCGGCAGCAGCAAGGCCGCCGCGAGCAGCAAAGCTGCCTGCATCGCGAAGGCGCTGGCCAGGCTGTCGCCCCACCACCCGCTGGCGGCGGCGACCAAGGCCAGCAGCCCGGCCAGCACCGTCTGGCGCCGCAGCCACACCGCCTGGGCCGCGCGCCAGGCTTCCGGCCGCGCCAGCGCCAGCAAGGGCAGCCGCGCCGCGCGCACCAGGCTGCCGGCGCCGGCAACCAGCACGCCCAGCAGCGTCATTGCAATGCCGGCCAGCCACCATTGCGGCGGCAGGTTCAACTGGCCCGACACCTCGGCGCCGTAAAGGCCGCGCAGGCTGGCCGCGACGTCGCCCAGCAATAGCCCGGCCAGCACATACCCGCTCGCCACGCCGGCCAATCCGCCCACGACGGCGAACGCGCCCAGCTCCACGGCCAGCGCCATGACGAGGACGCGCAAGCTTATGCCGCAGGCGCGCAGCGTACGCAGCACGCCGCGGCGCTGTTCCAGCGCAAGACCGATCGCCGCGTGCACGATGAACAGCCCGACGATGAACGCCAGCATGCCGAGCGCGGTGAGGTTCAGATGGAAGCTCTGGGTCATGCGATCCAGATCGTCACGCTCCTCGGGCGTGCGCAGCGCCAGCACACTGGCCCATGCCGCGGGTGGCTGCGCCGCCTGGCCGCTGACTCCTGCCGGCAACAACAGCCGGGACACCTGCCCGTCCGCATGCAGCAACCGTTGCGCGTGGCCGATGTCCATCACGAGGACGCCGGGCGCCAGCTGTGACCGCAATTGCAAGGGCGGCAGGCGCTCGCCATTCATCGTATGGGGCGCATCCCCAGGCCGAGCGTTCAGGCGCCGCAGCGTATCCGGCCCCGCCCAGGCCTGTCCCGGCATGCCGATAAACGCGTCCAGGTCGAGCGTCGTGGCCGCCTGGCCCGCCACCGCAGCGCCCGGCGGCAGGGTCAAGGGCTCGATACCCAGCACGTTGACCGTGGCCGGCGGGTCCCCGGGAAACCGCAGGCGGCCCTCCAATAACGGTGACACCGGCAGGCCCGCCCGGCGCAGCTTTACATACACGTCCTGGTCGAGACGATCACCCTGGCGAGGCACCCACTGCCCCTGCGAGGGTCCGGCCAGCACCGCGCTGGCCCGCGCGTAGTCCGCGCGCGCCTGTGCATTGAGCGCCTGCACGCCGCTCCACAAGGCTGTCGCCAGCCACAGGCCGCCGACGATGCTGGCGCATTGCATGGGATGGCGCCGCCAATGTCCCAGCAGCGCCCGCAGGCAAAGCAAGGCGACCCGCATCAGGCCTCCCGCCGCAATGCCGGCTCGGTGCGTCCAGTCTGTACACGACCCAGGTGCAGCGTCAGGCAACGGTCCAGGCGCCCGGCAAGCCGCGCGCTGTGTGTCACCATGAGCAGGCTGGCGCCGGCTTCATGCACCAGCTCCAGCAGCAGGTCCAGCACGATATCGCTGCTGGCCTCGTCCAGGCTGCCGGTGGGTTCATCCGCCAGCACCAGCGGCGGCCGCCCCGCCAACGCGCGGCCGATGGCCACGCGTTGCTGCTGCCCGCCCGACAATTGCTCGGGAAAACGGTCCAATAGCGCCGCCAATCCCAGCCGCTGCGCCAGCCGCGCGCTCCAGGCGGCGTCATGCCGCCCCGCCAGCCGCGCCTGGAAGTCCAGATTGGCCGCGACATCCAGGCTGCCGATGAGGTTGTACTGCTGGAAGACCAGGCCGATGCCGGTGCGCCGCCAGCGCGCCAGTTCCGCCTCGCCCCGATCGTGGATGGGCTGCCCATCCATCAGGATGCGCCCGCTATCGGGACGTTCCAGGCCCGCGACCAGGTGCAGCAACGTGCTCTTGCCGCTGCCGGATTCGCCCATCAGCGCCACGCTCGTCCCGGTTTCCAGCCGCAGGTCCGCCCCGCGCAGCACCGGCAGGCTGCCCTGCGCGGTCCCGAATGACTTGTGCACGTCCTCGACGACAAGCACCGAACTCTCCTTTCACCGCACGGCGTACGTGCGATACCGTGCGCGCCGGCGGCGCCCCCGCAACTATCGTAACCGCCCGCCGTCACCGCGGCGGTCCGGCCATGGCCCCGTACCGCACAGGAACTTTCCGCGCACCGCGATGTACTCAGCCGACGCGCCACACCGCGCGATATCAAGGAGGACGACATGACCATGGCACTGAACAGCACACAGGCACCCGCGCAGAACCTTGCGTACAACGGGCTGGCGGGCAGTGATGCCGCCGGGCAGTCCGACGGCGGCACGCACCGCACGGGAGCTCCGACATGTTATTACCCGCTCGCGCCCGCGCAGCGCGGCACCGGCAACGACACGCCCGCCCGGCCCTTCATGGGGTCGGCAATGAAGGGCACGGTGGGGTACGAACGCTTTGTCCATGCACTGATGGCGCCGCGCTCCAATTTCGGCGATCAACCCGGCATGGACAGGGGGGCAGCGGAGGCCGCCGTCGACAACCTCCGCATCAAGCCTGGCACGATACTCCTCGCACCTTGCCACCCGGGCCACAGCGAGGCATATCGGCAGATGCCCGCGGCCTCGACAGGCGGCCAGCTCCCCGCGGGCACTCCGCGCGGCCCTCGGCGAGCGCGCCAGACCGGATCGGACACGCACCTGTCCACCAGTACCACGTCCGGATCGGACCGCGTCGACAGGTCTGCATACAGCCGCGACTCAGGGGTACGCCGCAGCCTGGCCGCGAATGGCGTCGCCGTATACCCGGACGGCTGGGCCGACGGCGCGGGCGACACGCAGCCGGCCGAAGCGGCGCCCTGCAGGGTGGCCAGCCGCTGGAGGCACGTCCTGAATGGCGTCGCCTCGCTGCTCAGCCCGATGGTCTGGCTGCTGCCCATGGCCGCACGGCCGGAACAGGCCAGGCCGACGAATCCCGCGGCGGAATGCGATCGACCTCTCGATGCCGATACTTTCGAGCCCGCGCCAGCCGATGACCTCCAGAGCTACGAACGCTATCTCGCCGCGGTGTCATACGGCAACGCCTACTGATGCCTCACATCCTGCACGATTCCGCATCGACATCCATCCCACTGGAGCCCACCATGGAGATCCGCAGCCACCACCCCGCCACCTCGTACCAGGCCGCGACACCGCCGCAAGACCGGTCCGGCCAGGCGCACGCCGCCGAGGACACGCAAATGCCCTCCTCGCTGACGCAATGGGGACAGGCCTTGCAAAGTCCCGCTCCACTGGAACGTGCCTTCGTTGCAACCATCTTCACGGGTATCGGGCCGTAGGTTGAATGCGTGTCAAGCAGTGCCGGGCGCTAATGACGGCGCGCATCTTCCAGGATAAGGTGCGCGCCTTTTTCCGCCACCATCATCACGGCGGCCTGCGTATTGCCGGAAACCATGCTCGGCATGACGGACGCGTCCACGACCCGCAGCCCCTCGACGCCATTGACCCTTAGCCTCGTGTCGGTCACCGCGGCGGCGTCCGTTCCCATGCGGCACGTGCCGATGGGGTGATAGATGGTTTGCCCGTTGCGGCGCGCGAAGTCCAGCCATTCGTCGAACTCCCGTACCTGGGCGCCCGGCGCCAGCTCCTGGTCCACATACGGCCGCATGCTGGGCTGCGCCACGATACGCCGCGCGATCCGCATGCCCTCGACCAGGCAGATACGATCCGCCTCCGAGCCAAGGAAATTCGGGCGTATCGAAGGGGCGTCGTAGGGGCTCGCGGTCTTGATGTGGATGCTGCCCACGGACTCGGGCCGCAACTGCGCCACGCCTATCGTCATGCCCGGATGGCGATCCAGGATGCGCTCGGCCGCATTGGCATAGCTGGCGTGCACAAAGAAGTACTGCACGTCCGGGGCCGCCATGGATGGAGAAGTCTTGACGAAGCCGTGGACCAGCCCGGTGCCCAGCGTGAGGATGCCGCGGCGCGCCCCATAGTACTTGCCCAACTGGTGCAGCAGCCGCCAGCCGCGCGACATCTCGTTCAGCGTGATGGTGCCCTTGACGCGCCAGTTCATGCGGGTGGCGTAGTGCTCCTGATAGTTCTCGCCCACGGCGGGCTGTGCGTGCACCACGGGCAGGCCCAGTGCGCGCAACCTGTCCGGGTCGCCGATGCCGGAAAGCTCCAGCATCTGCGGCGACTGCACGGCGCCCATGCACAACAGGGTTTCAAGGCGCGATCGCACCGTGACATCCTGCCCATTCCGTCGGTAGCGTACGCCCACGCAGCGGCGGCCCTCGAACAGCAGCTGGGTAACGTGCGCTTCGGAAACGATGTGCAGATTGGCGCGGCGGCGCGCCGGCGCCAGGTACCCTTCGACGACGCTCCAGCGGCGCCCGCGATGCTGCAGCACCTGGTAATGGCCGAAGCCTTCCTGGTCCCCGCCGTTGTAATCGGGGTTCAGGCGCTGGCCATCCTCCCGCGCAGCGGCTAGGAAGGCGTCCGAAAGCGGGAAGCGCTCGCGCACCTGGGCCACATGCATGGGCCCGCCCTTGCCACGGCTCTCGCCACCGGCCGGATAGTCCTCCAGCGCGCGGAAGTACGGCTCCACATCGCGGTAGCTCCATCCCGTGGCGCCCGCGCGTTCCCATGCGTCGTAGTCCGCGGGCTGGCCGCGCACATAGATGCCGCCATTGATCAGCGTCGAGCCCCCCACGCCCTTGCCGCGCGGCACGGATATGGCGCGGCCATACACGTTGTCCTCCGGCTCGGTCTTGAAGCGCCAGTTGTAGACCGGGTCCACCAGCAACTTGCTGAAGCCCGCCGGAATGGCCACCCACATATTGGCGCCGTCACGTCCGGCTTCCAGCAGCAGCACCCGATATCGCCCATCGGCGGTCAGGCGGTTGGCGAGTATGCATCCCGCCGTACCGCCACCTGCGATGATGAAATCGTAGGAATCCATCTTGTGTCTGTTCCCGTCCCGATGCCGGCTATGTGCGGCGCATGGTGTCTACAGCCTTAGGCTGTCCCGGCAACCCGCGCGCCGCGCGCGCCCAGGAACTCCGCCATCAGCGCCACCTGCGATGCCAGCATGGGCGCACCGTAATGGATATCGCAACCGCGCTGCCGCGCCGCCAGCAACAGCGCGGTCTCCTTGGGCTGCATGATGACTTCGCAAACCAGTTGCTCCGGTGCGAGCCGCGACACGTCCAGCGGCAGCGCATCGCCTTCGCGCAAGCCCAGCGACGTGGCGTTGACGACCAGATCGTGGCCGGACGGATCCGCCGTGCCCACGCGCACGTCCGCGGCGGGGTAAAGCGCCAGGACACGTTGCCGCAGGTCTTCGGCCTTGGCCGTCGTGCGGTTGCCGACCGTCAAGCGCGACACTCCCGCCTGCACCAGCGAAAACGCGATGGCATTGGCCGCGCCGCCGGCGCCCGCCAGATAGGCCGAGCGGCCCTCGACCTGCCTGCCCTCGCCTTGCAGTCCCCGCACGAAACCTTCGCCGTCCAGCATGGTGGCCACCAGCCGGCCGTCCGCTTCGCGGCGCACCACATTGGCCGCGCCGATCTTGCGGGTGACGTCCGAAGCCTCGTCGCAGAGCGCCAGGATGGCGGTCTTGTGCGGAACGGTCACCACCACGCCACCCAGGTTCTCCATGCCGCGCAAACCCGCGACCACGGAAGCCAGGTTGTCGGGCCGGACGTGCATGGGGACCATGACGCCGTCGAAACCGATGGCCGCGAAGTGCTCGTTCAGCCGCTGCGGCGCCTGCACATGGTGGATGGGATCGGCCAGTATGCCGAACAGGCGCGTCTTGCCGGTGACGGGTGTCATTGTCGATCTCCGTTGCGTTCCAGTTGGTTCAGGACCATCTCGCGGATGCCATCGGCGTCCAGCTTGTAATGCGCATAGAGCGTGGTGGGCGGCGCGATCAGGCTGTACTCATCATAAATGCCGTGCCGGACCAGGCGGGCGCCGGTGCCGGCCTCGGCCAGCACCTCGGCCACCGCGGAGCCCAGGCCGCCCAGGATGTTGTGCTCCTCCACCGTCATCAGCAGCGGCGCCTGCCGGCTGGCGGCCAGGATGGCGTCGCGATCCAGCGGCTTGATGGTCGGCATGTCGATCACGCCGATGGAGTACCCCTGCTCGCGCAGCGCGGCGGCGGCGTCCAGCGCGGCCTTGACGGTAATCCCGCAGGCTACCAGCGTCGCATCCGTGCCAGCCGCATGGACTATGGCCTTGCCGAAAGCGAACGGCACGTCCGGCGCATACACCTGCGGGTCGCGTCCACGACCGATGCGAAAGTAGATCGGCTCGGGCCAGTCCACGGAGGCGCGGATGGCCGCGGCCAGCTGCGGGCCATCCGCGGGCGACACCACCGTCAGGCCGGCGATGGCGCGCATGGTGGAGATGTCCTCCGTTGCGTGATGCGAGGTGCCATAGAAGCCGAGGCTGATGCCGGTATGGTGGCCGATCAACCGCACCGGCAGCCGCGTATACGCGACGTCCATGCGGATCTGCTCGCAGCACAGCAAGCCCAGGAAGGACGCGAAAGTCGCCACGAAAGGCATATGGCCCGTGGTGGCCAGGCCGGCCGCCACCGACACCATGTTCTGTTCCGAAATGCCGAACTGGATATACCGGTCCGGATAGGCCTCGGCATAGCGCGAAAGACCGTTCGAATGTTGCAGATCGGCCGATCCCGCGACCACGGGGTGCCCGGCCCGGGTCAGGTCGATCAGTGCGTCGGACAACCAGGCCAGGCCCGGCGTCACGGCGTTCAGCGCGCGGTACTGCCAGGAATCGGGGGATCGGGTGTGCGTCGTGCGCCGCCCGGCCGGGGATACAGGGGTAGGCGCCATGTCAGATCTCCCGCGTCATGATTTCGTCGATCGCCAACTGCGCATCGCCGGGGGCCAGGTAACCCAGGTGCCAGCCCGGTTCGGTCTCCATGAAGGTGACCCCCTTGCCCTTGACCGTACGCGCGATGACGCAGGCAGGCCCGGTACGTTGCGTATCCGCCTTCAGCCGGCGCAGCAGACGCGTCAGCGCATGCAGGTCGTGCCCATCGACTTCGTGCACCTGCCAGCCGAAGGCCGTCCATTTATCGCGCAGGGATTCGACGCCGATGACATCGTCCACCTTGCCATCGAGCTGGTAGCCGTTGCGGTCGACGATGGCGATCAGGCGCGACAGCTTGTGGTGGGCGGCAAAGAGCGCCGCTTCCCATACCTGCCCCTCCTGCATTTCGCCGTCGCCAAGCATCACGAAAACATTGAATGGCGCCTTGCGCATGCGCCCGCCCATCGCCATGCCCGCGCCGTTGGACAGCGCGTGCCCGATGGACCCGGAACTGAAGTCGATGCCGGGCACCTTGGTCATGTCGGGATGGTCGCCCAAGGGGCTGCCCAGGCGGGTGTAGCCATCCAGCAGTTCGCGCGGAATGAATCCGTGATCGGCCAGTATCGGGAACAGGCCCACGGCCGCATGACCCTTGCCCATCAGAAACCGGTCGCGGTCTTCCCAGGCCGGCTCGCCGCGCCGCATGGACAGGACATCGTAGTACAGCGACGCGAAAATTTCGGCACAGGAGAACACCGAACTGTAGTGGCCCACCTTGGCGATCTCGATCAGCCGGATGGTCTCCAGCCGGATGAAGCGCGCTTTCTCGCGCAGCAGGCGTAGCTGTTCAGGGCTGGGCCCGGCCTCTTCGTCCACCATGGCGTGTCTCCTCTGTTTTTGGTGGTGATATATGATATATAATATAGGCACCCCACGGAAAAAGCACTACCCCGCGCTAGAATTCCGTCCTTCCTTACGTGGCCGGCGTATTCCATGTCCAACCTCAAGCCCGTCAAAAAAGAAAATCTGTCGGTCCGGGTCTACACCGAGATACGCGAGGCCCTGATCAACGGCCAGTACGAGCCTGGCGAACGCCTCATCATCGGGGAACTGGCGCAGGAACTCGGCGTATCGATCACGCCGGTGCGCGAAGCCATCTTCCGCCTGATCAGCGAGCAAGGCCTGGAGATGCAGGCGGCCACCGCGGTCTACGTGCCTTATGTGGATTCGGAGAAACTGCGCGAGATCCAGCAGATCCGCTTTCATCTGGAAGGCATGGGCGCGGCCGAAGCCGCCACCAAGATCACCCGCGCACAGTTGGACAGGCTGGTCGACCTGCAGGAAGAGTTCATCGCCTGCACGTCCAGCGACCCCAAGCGCGCCAGTTTCCTGAACCGCCAGTTCCACTTCGCCATCCTGGAAGCCAGCCGGATGCCGATCCTGCGCAACACGGTCGAATCTTTCTGGGTGATTACCGGCCCCATCCTGAAGATCTTCCACGTCAAGACCGCGGGCCTGGATTATTCCGGCGGCCAGCACCGGCACGAAGCCGTGCTGGACGCGCTCAAGGCGCGCGACCCCAAAGCCGCCGCCAAGGCCATCCAGGCGGACCTCGTGTGGGGCGGCAAGATCATGATCGACTGGCTGGTGGAAAAAGAAAAAGAGCAGCAGGCGCTGGCTACCGCCGCGCACAAATAGGGAGGACCCATGCTGAAGATCTTTGGCGCGCCGAGCCGCTATCTGCAAGGGCCGGGCGCCATCGAGCGCCTGGGCGCGTGCGCGGCGCTGTTCGGCGACCGCGCCGCCCTGGTGATCGACGCCTATGTGCTGGAACTGCTCGGCGCCCGGCTCGACGCCATTTGTGAAGCGCAGGGCGTACGGCTGCATACCTTCCCCGTCGAGGGCGACATCACGCCCGACAGCGTGGCGCGCCTCTGCGCGCAGGCAATGCCCACCCGACCGCCACTGGTTATCGCGGCGGGTGGAGGCAAGGCGCTGGATGCCGGCAAGGCGCTGGCCAAGGCCGCCCACTGCCATCTGGTCACCGTACCGACGGTCGCCTCCAACGACGCACCGACCAGCAAGAACTATGTGTTGTACGACGCCGGCCACCGACTGCTGGCGGTGGAGCACATGCTGTTCAATCCCACCATGGTGCTCGTCGATACCGCCCTGGTGGCCAGTGCGCCGGCCGCGTTCTTTCGCGCCGGCCTGGGCGACGCGATCTCCAAGAAGTTCGAGGCCGAACAGTGCGCGCGCCATGGCGGCCTGAACATGTACGAGGGCCACGCCACGCTCACCGCGCAATCCATCGCCGACGCCTGCTACCGCACCCTGCTGGCCGACGGCGAAGCCGCGCTGGCCGCCGCCGGTACCGGTAAGCCGACGCCCGCCTTCGAACGCGCGGTGGAAGCGATGATCCTGATGAGCGGCCTGGGTTTCGAAAGCGGCGGCCTATCCATCGCCCACGCGCTGACACGCGGGCTGCCGCACCTGCCCGGCCTGGCCAGCGCGCCGCACGGCTTGCAGGTGGCCGTGGGCCTGCTGGTGCAATTGCACCTGGAACAACGCAGCGATGGCGCGCTGGACGCGCTGCATGCCTGGTACGGCAAGGTCGGCCTGCCGTCGACCCTGCGGGAACTGGGCGCGACGAACGTGGACGCGGCGCAGGCGCGGCAGGCGGCAGCCTTGACGCTGAAGGCCCGCCATGCGGCGAACTTCGACCGCACCCTGACGGAAGCGGCCCTGGCGGACGCCCTGCTGCATTATGTTGGCTGAGTAACTACGGCCCGATACGCCGGCCGGATGGCGTCGGTCGGCTCAGGCGGCGTGGTCGGGCCGGTCAGGCCGGCGGACCGTCAGGCCGGCGCGGCCCGGACGACGAGCGGGCCCGGACGGCATACGCCGCGCGCGGCTCGGGCATCGCATGCCGCCCAACGTCCATCAATGCTAGAAAGCCACCTGGCCGGCACCCTTCAGGCCCAGCTTGGCGCGCGCGTCGTCAGGCGTGGCGATCTCCAGGTTCAGGGCTTCCAGGATGGTCCGGATACGCTCGACCTGGGTGCGGTTGGACGCGGCGAGCTGCCCGGGACCGATCCATAGCGAGTCTTCCAGGCCCACACGGACATTGGACCCCATGGCGGCGCCGATGGTCGCCAGCGGAATCTGGTTGCGGCCGGCGCCGAGTATCGACCACTCGTAGTCGTCGCCGAACAGGCGGTCGGCGGTGCGCTTCATGTGCATCAGGTCTTCCGGGTGCGGACCGATGCCGCCCAGGATCCCGAACACCGATTGGATGAAGGGCGGCGACTTCACCAGCCCGCGGTCCACAAAGTGCTTCAGGTTGTAGAGGTGGCTGATGTCATAGCACTCGAACTCGAAGCGCGTGCCGTTGGCGTTGCCGATCGTCAGGATGGATTCGATGTCCTGGTACGTATTGCGGAAGATCAACCCGCGGCTGTTCTCCAGATGCTCGCGTTCCCAGTCGAACTTGAATTCCTTGAAGCGGTCGAGCATGGGGAACAGCCCGAAATTCATCGACCCCATGTTCAGCGATGCCACTTCCGGCTTGAACGTTGCCGCCGGCCGCATGCGCTCTTCCACCGTCATGTGGGGACTGCCGCCGGTGGTGATGTTGATGACCGCATCGGTTTCCGCCTTGATGCGTTTCAGGAAAGGCTCGAACAGCGCCGGGTCCTGCGACGGCTTGCCGGTCTGCGGATCGCGCGCATGCAGGTGCAGCACTGCCGCGCCGGCCTGGGCGGCGCCGATCGCCGCGTCCGCGATCTCGTCCGCCGTTACCGGCAGATGTGGCGACATGCTGGGCGTATGGATGGCACCCGTCACGGCGCAGGTAATGATGACCTTCTGCTTGGCTTTAGCCATTCGTCTCTCCACCTTCCTGTTTATGACGCATCAGTCGCATCAATTGCTCGTCACGCCAGAAGCGGCGCGCCGCCAGATCCTTCTCGTCGAGCAAGGCACGCCGCTCGCGCGACAGCGTCTCGAGCAGTTCGCCGGCCCATGGGGGGCACGCCGACTGCGTCGCACCGATGGAAGCGTACATCGGTCCGTAGCGCGCGCAATAGTCCGCAATGCCGCCCGGCGCATTCAGGTCTATCGTCTCCAGCGGCCCCATGAAGGACCAGCGCAGGCCCAGCCCGTCCTTCACCGTCGTGTCGATATCCTCGACGCTCGCGACGCCGTCCTGCACCAGCCGCATTGCCTCCTGCAGCAAGGCGCCTTGCAGGCGGTTCAGGATGAAGCCCTCCACTTCCTTGCGCACCTCCACCGGCCGCTGGCCCACACTGGCCAGGATGTCCCGCGCGCGCGCCACCACCTGCGGCGACGTCCAGGGCGCGCCGCTGATTTCCACGACAGGAACCAGGTACGGCGGATTCACCGGGTGCGCGACCAGGCAACGTTCGCGATGCGCAAGGTGTTCGGTAAAGCGGCTGGCGGGAATGCTCGACGTGGAGCTGGCCAGGACGGCGTCCGGACCAGAAAGCGCGTCCAGCTTGCTGAAGAGGTCCCGCTTGAGCGCCACGTCCTCCGGCGAGTTTTCCTGCACATAACTGGCGCCGGAGAGCGCGGCTTCCAACGTGGCCGTGGTGTGCACGCGTGCGGAGATGGCCGCGGCATCGTCGAGCAGGCCATGGGCCTGCAGGGCATGCAGCTGCTGGACGACCAGATCGCGACCCGCCTGCAGCCGGCCGGCATCAACGTCGTACAGGCGGACCTGCCAGCCCGCGCGCGCGAAGACGATGGCCCAGCCCTGCCCGATCAGGCCCGCACCAACGATGGCAACGGTCGACATGGCGTCCCTCCTCAATAGAGTTTCTGCGTGAATCCATCCACGGCGATGGCCTGGCCCGAAATATTGCCCGCGGCCTCGCTGGCATTGAACAGCACCATGTTGGCGATGTCGCGCGCCGTCACCATGCGCCCCAGCGCGGCCTGGTTTTCGTATTGCGCGGCGATCTCTTCGACGGGCCGGCCCAGCGTACGCGCCTTGGCGTCGATGACCGCGCGTATGCGGGGGCCTTCCACCGCACCCGGCAGAATGGCGTTGACGCGGATGCCATGGGCGCCGAGCTCCAGCGCCAGCGATTTGGTAAAGCCGACGACCGCCCACTTCGAAGCGGAATAGGCCGAGCGGCCCGGGAAACCGAGATGGCCGGCCGCCGAAGACAGATTGATCATCACGCCCGCGCGCGACTGCTTCAACAGCGGGACGGCCAGGCGGGCGCACAGGAACTGGCCGGTGATATTGACCGCCAGGGTGCGGTCCCAGTCCGCCTTGGACAGCGTTTCCACATAGCCCGTCGGCCCGGCGATGCCCGCGTTGTTGATCAGGATGTCCAACCCGCCCAACTTGTCCTGCACGGCCTGGAACATCGCGGCTACGCTGGCCTCGTCCGCGACGTCGGCCACGATGGTATGCAGGCCGGGCAATTCGCGCTGCGCGTCTTCAAGGCGGCTCGCGCTGATATCGCATATCAGCACGCTGGCGCCGGCCCGGTGGAACAACCGGGTCATCTCCAGGCCCAGCCCGTCGGCGCCGGCCGTGATCAGCACTTTCCGACCGCGATAATCGACTTCTTCGAACATGCGTCTGTCTCCGTTATGGGTTGTCCGCGCACCGCTCGCCATCGTGCTCGCATTGCCCTGCCGGCATGCCGGGGATCGCTAGGGAAATCCCCCATTTACCGTGCTTCCAGCGCCACGACAGAATTGGGCGGCTTTCTTCTCGTCCGCGCGGAAAATATATCATATATGCTTACAGCATCCGGGCGCCAAAAGCGTGCGGAGACGATGCGGCGACATCCACACAACGACATAAGGAGCGAGACATGCACACTATCCGGAAATTGGCCCTGGCGGCCGGCGCGTGCACGGCGCTGTTGAGCGCGAGCGCATGGGCCGACATCAAAGTCGGCGCGGTGTATCCCTTCAGCGGCGCCCTCGCCCTGCTGGGCCAGGAAAGCTTCCGCGGCCTGGAAATCGCGGTCAACGAATTCAACGCCGCGGGCGGCATCAAGGGCGAGAAGATCCAGATCATCAAGGCCGATGCCGTCGACCCCAACCAGGCCGTTTCGGAAACCAAGCGCCTGACCTCCAGCGGCGTGGCCGCGGTGTTCGGCAGCTACGCCTCCGGCATTTCCTACGCGGCGACGCCGGTCACGGAACTGGCGGGCATCCCGTACTTCGAACTCGGGGCCACCGCGCACAAGATTACGCAGCGTGGCTACAAATACCTGTTCCGCAGCAATCCCAATACCGGCTTGTACGGCGTTTCGGTGGTGAACGCCCTGCACGACATCATCGCGCCCGGCATGGGCATGAGCCCGAAAGACATCACCATCGGCATCATCCACGAAGACGGTCCGTACGGCACCGACGTGGCGGCCACCGAGCAGCAGCGAGCGAAGGAACTGGGCTACAAGGTGGCTGAAGTCCTGCCCTACTCGGCCAAGACCGTGGACCTGTCGTCGCTGATCCTGCGGCTCAAGGGCGCCAACGTCAACGTGGTCCTGCAGACGGCGTACCAGAATGACGCCATCCTGTACTTCCAGCAGGCGCGGTCGGCGGGGTTCGCCCCCAAGGTCGTGATCGGCGCGGGCGGCGGCTACTCGCTGGCCGATACCGCCAAGGCCGTGGGCGCCGACATGAACGGCGTGTTCGACCTGGACTTCCCGCAGGCATCCATCAACCCGGCCGGCGCGCCGGGACTGGACAAGTTCCTGCAGGCGTACAAGACCGCCTACAAGGCCGATCCGCAATCGGGACATAGCCTGGCCAACTATGTGGGCGCCAAGGCTTTCCTGGAAGCCATGGCCCAGGCCAAGTCCCTGGACAAGGACAACATCCGCGCCGCCGTGCTGGCCTACAAGAAAAAGCCCGGCGAAACCGCCAACGGCTGGGGCTTCGACTTCGGCGAGGACGGCCAGAACAAGGCCTCGACGTTCTACGTCATGCAGTGGCAGGACAACGGCAAGCTGGTCACCATCGCCCCGCCCGAGCTCGCGCTCGGCAAGCCGATCTTCAACAAATAATCGAAACGGCCGGTCAGCAGGCCGGATGCCTCGCGGGCGTCCGGCCTTGCGCCATCGCGGGGTTGCACAATGGATATATTCGTTCAGTTGATTATCAACGGGCTGCTGCTGGGCGGCGCCTATACCATCATCAGCCTGGGCCTGACCCTGATCTTCGGGGTGGTGCGCGTGGTGAACTTCGCTCACGGCGAATTCCTGATGATAGGGATGTACCTGGTCTACCTGGCCGCGACCTATTTCGGCATCCACCCGTATATAGGTCTTGCGCCGGTGGCGATCATCATGTTCGCGCTGGGTGCCTTTACGCAGCGCGCCGTCATCCAGCCCCTGCTCAACGCCGACGAACATATCCAGATTTTCGCCACGGTCGGCATCTCCACCATCCTGCTCAACCTCGCGCTGGTCATCTTCGGCGCCAATGTGTTCCGCGCGCCCGTTGCAACGGGTACGGGCCCCGTGGCGATCGGCGGTTACTCCATGGTCAGCGGGCAGCTCATCACTTTCCTGGTAGCCATTGCGCTGGCGATCCTGCTGCACATCTTCATGCATCGCACCTACCTGGGGCGGGCGCTGCGCGCCGTGGCCCAGCATCGCTACGCCGCCATGCTGATGGGCGTGAACGTCAAACTGATCTATGTCATTGCCTTCGGCCTGGGCACGGCCTTCGTCGGCATCGCCGCCGGCCTGCTCGCGCCGCAGTACCCCGTGTTTCCCACCGTGGGCACGTACTTCGTCCTGACCGCCTTCGTCATCGTGGTGCTGGGCGGCATGGGCAGCCTGTACGGTGCCGTGGCCGGTTCCATGATCATCGGCGTGGTCGATGCGCTGGCCGGATACTACATCGCGCCCGACCTGAAGGAAGTCGTGTACTTCGGCATCTTCCTGTTGATCCTCGTCTTGCGGCCCGCCGGCCTGTTCGGCGTCGGCACGGAATAACAAGGAGCAAGACGTGTTTCCCGATTTCCGCAGCCCGAAAGCCTACGTCAGCCTGGCCCTGCTGATCGTCATGTTCGCCGTTCCCGCGGTGCTGGCCACGCCGTTCTGGACCAACCTGTTCGTCCTGCTGTTCGTTTTCTCGGCCATGTCGGTGGCCTGGAACATCGTCGGCGGCTATGCCGGCAAACTGTCGCTGGGCCATGCCGTCTTCTATGGCATCGGCGGCTACACCGCCACGCTGCTGACGCAGAACTACGAGATCTCGCCATGGATAGGCATGGTGGCCGGCGCCGTGCTGTCGGGCATCGTCGCGGTCATCATCAGCTACCCCACCCTGCGCCTGCGCGGACCATTCTTCGCGCTGGCCAGCATCGCCATCCTGGAGGTCTGCCGCCTGCTCGTCATCCACGAGGAAAGCTGGACCGGGGGCTCCAGCGGCATCAGCCTGCCCCTGAACATCGGCTGGACCTGGATCGTGTTCCGGGAGAAGATCAACTACGTCATCATCGCCTTCGCACTGTTCGTGCTGGTGCTGTGGGTATCCTGGCTTATCCGCAAGTCGCGCATGGGCCACTACCTGATCGCCATCCGCGAACGCGAGGACGCGGCCCGGGCCGTGGGGATACATACCGTCAGGGTAAAGATACTGGCCGCCGTTGTCTCGGCCATGCTGACCAGCATCATCGGGACCTTCCACATTACCTACCTGACCTTCATCGATCCGGCCTCGGCATTCTCGCTGGACCTCTCGGTGCAGATCGCGATGTTCGCGCTCATCGGCGGGCTGGGCACCGTGGCCGGCCCGGTCGCCGGCACCTTCCTCGTGCTGCCGATCGCCGAGCTGGCGCGCGGCTGGCTCAGCGCGGTGGGCAACGGCATGCACGGACTGATCTACGGCGCGATCCTGGTGGCCGTGGTGCTGACCATCCCGCGCGGCCTGGCCGGCGCCTTCGGCCCCGCCGTGGAACGCATGCTGGCACGGCTGCCCTACCTGGGCACGCCGCGGAAGGCGGGCGCCGGCATCCCCCAGCACAAGGCATCCCAGGCGCCGACACCGGCGGGTGCGGCCGCCAACCCGCCGCCCGTGGGCCAGCCCATCCTGAAGGCGGAGCACCTGCACAAGAGCTTCGGCGGCCTGCGCGCCACCAACGATGTTTCGCTGACCCTGCACGAGAACGAGATCCTCGGCGTGATCGGCCCCAACGGCGCTGGCAAGACCACGGTATTCAACCTGCTGTCCGGCTTTCTGGCGCCCGACCGGGGCAGCGTGCTGCTGCGCGACGCCAGCGGCGAATGGACGAGCTGCGACACGCCCGACCAGTTCGCCCACAAAGGCCTGGGCCGCACCTTCCAGATCGCCCAGCCCTTTACCGGGCTGAGCGTGCTGGAAAACATCATGCTGGGCGCCTTCATCCATACCGCCGACCATGCCGAGGCGGAACACATCGCGCGCGAGGTGGCGGACCGCACGCAATTGACGCGCTTCCTGGGCACCGAAGCACGCAATCTGACGGTGGGCGGCATGAAGCGCCTGGAGGTCGCCCGTGCCCTGGCGACGCGTCCGCGCATCCTATTGCTGGACGAAGTCATGGCGGGCCTGAACCCCACCGATATCGCCATCGCCATCGACCTGATCCGCAGTATCCGCGACAGCGGCGTGTCCATCCTGATGATCGAACACATGATGCGCGCCACCATGGCCCTGTCCGACCGCATCATCGTCATCAACGAAGGCAGCGTTCTCGTCACGGGCGCGCCGCGCGAGGTCGTGGAGGACCCGGCGGTGATCGAAGCGTATCTGGGCAAGGAGTACCAAGATGCTTAAGGTATCCCAGTTGAGTGCCGGCTACGGCAAGACGCAGGTTCTCAACGGACTGGATTTCGAGGTGCGGGCCGGCGAAATCGTCACCCTCATCGGCGCCAATGGCGCGGGCAAGACCACGACCCTGAAGACGCTGTGCGGCATCATTCCCAGCATGGGCGGCAAGGTGGAATTCGAGGGCCGCGAACTGACCAACCGCACGCCCTACGACATCGTCGACGCGGGCATCACCATGATCCCCGAAGGCCGCCAGCTGTTTCCGCACTTCACCGTGCGCGACAACCTGCTGATGGGCTCGTACAAGCGCGCGGCGCGCGCCCACGTCAACCGCAAGCTGGACGAAGTGCTGCAGGCATTCCCCAGGGTCAAGCAGCGCCTGACGCAATACGCCGGCTCGCTGTCGGGCGGCGAACAGCAAATGGTCGCGATCGCGCGCGGGCTGATGGCCGACCCCAAGCTGCTGATGTTCGACGAGCCGTCGCTGGGCCTTTCGCCGCTGCTCGTGCAGCAGATGTTCGACATCATCCGCACCATCACCACGCACGGCGTGACGGTCCTGCTGGTGGAACAGAACGTGTTCCGCACGCTGCGGCTGGCGGACCGCGGCTATGTGCTGGAGAATGGCGCCATCGTGCTGGCCGGAACCGGACAGGAACTCCTGGACAACCCCCACGTCAAGAAGGCCTACCTGGGCCATTGACCGGTCCCGGTATCCCGCACGGCCATACAGGAACTTCATCATGACGCAATCATTCCGTTTCATCGACCATGGCACCGGCGGCGGCCCCGAATGCATGGCCATCGCGCAACGCCCCATCGAACAACCCACCGGGAGGCAGGTCCTGGTGGAAGTCGCCTATGCCGGCATCAACCGTCCGGAGGTCCTGCAGCGCGCCGGTGCCTATCCGCCGCCGCCCGGCGCATCGCCCTATTTGGGACTGGAAGTCTCGGGCCGCATCGCGGCGGTCGGTCCGGAGGTGCGCGACCGCCAGGTGGGCGAGGCCGTGTGCGCGCTGACGCCGGGCGGCGGCTACGCCGAATACTGCCTGGTCGACGAGCGCCATTGCCTGCCCGTTCCCAAGGGAATGGACATGCTGACAGCGGCGTGCATTCCGGAGAACTACTTCACGGTCTGGACCAATGTGTTCGAACGTGGCCGCTTGCGCGCCGGCGAAAAGATGCTGGTGCATGGCGGCTCCAGCGGCATCGGGCTGACGGCCATCCAATTGGGGCATGCCTTCGGCGCGGAAATCTGGACCACGGTGGGCAGCGCCGACAAGGCGCGCGCCTGCGAAAAGGCCGGCGCGGCGCACACCATCCTGTACAGGGAACAGGACTTCCAGTCCGTCATCAAGGCGGATACCGCCGGCAAGGGCGTGGACGTAATCCTGGACATGGTCGGCGCGCCCTACATCAACAAGAACCTGCACAGCCTGGCCGTCAACGGCCGGCTGGTGCAGATCGCCTTCCTGGATGGCAGCAAGGCGGAGATCGACGCGATGCCGATCATGATCAAGCGGCTGACCTTCACCGGCTCCACCCTGCGACCGCGCAGCGACGAGGACAAGGGCGAGATCGCGCTCGCCTTGCGCGAGCACGTATTTCCCCTGCTGGAACGCGGACAATGCCTGCCGGTCGTGCATACCGTGTTCCCGCTGGAAGAAGCCGGCAAGGCGCACGCCCTGATGGAAAGCAGCCAGCATATCGGCAAGATCGTCCTGCAGGTGCGACCGTGAGTTCCGCCGCCACCCATCCCGGGGACTCCGGCCGCTTCGCGGGCAAGACCGCCATCGTGACGGGCGCGGTGGGCGGCATCGGCTCGGCCATCGCCCGCGCGCTCGCGGCCGGGGGCGCCCGGGTGGGGCTGGTGGATCGCGATCCGCAGGGCGGCGCCGCGTTCCAGGCGCAACTGGCGGATGCGGGACACACGGTGCGCTACGCCAATGCCGATGTGCAGGATTTCGCCGCGTGCAAGGCCGCCTACGATGAACTGGCGCAGGCCCTCGGCGGCGCCGATATCCTGGTGAACAACGTCGGCATCTCGCCCAAGACCGAAGGCCGCGCCCTGAAAGTATGGGAAATGCCGCCGGCCGAATGGGATACGGTCGTGCGCGTGAATCTGAACAGCGTGTTCTACCTGACCCATCTGGCCGCGCCCCACATGATCGCGCAAGGCCACGGACGCATCATCAATATGTCGTCCGTGGCCGGCAAGGCGTACTGCGACATCGTCGCGGGCCACTACGCCGCGACCAAGGCCGGCCTCATCGGCCTGACACGCCACTGGGCCGGCGAACTCGGCGAATACGGCATCACGGTAAACGCGCTGGCGCCGGGGCGCATCAGCACGCCCCTGCTCAAGACGGTGCCGCAGGAAATCAACGATGCGGTCGCCCGCGTCACCGCCATGCGCCGACTGGGCACCCCGGAAGAAGTCGCCGACGCCTGCGTGTTCCTGGCGTCGGACCAGGCCAGCTTCGTGACGGGACAGGTGCTGGACGTGGCGGGCGGCTGGCTCATGACCTGACCCGCGGCGGGTGGGCGCACTTTCGCATCGGCGAGCAAGGCCCCGCCCATCCATTCGATCGCCCGGACCGGCCGTCCGTTCCAGGCCCCGCTACGCCTTGTACAAGGCCAGCCGCGACGCCGCGTTCGTCAGGTGGTTGGCGGCAGCCACGCTGGCGCCTTCCGGATCGCCGGCCTCGATGGCCAGCAGGATGGCCTCGTGTTCGCGCTGTACCTGCCAGACCAGGTCCATGGAGCGGTTGCGCGTGTTCTTGCGCGCGGTGCGGATCAGCCGCCGCACGCGGGCGTCCAGGAAGCTGGCGAACGCGATGAAATACTGATTGTGGCTGGCCTGCACGATGGCGCGGTGGAAGGCTTCGTCTTCCTCCGTGCCATCGCCCAGATCGCGGGTGGCCGAGTAAAGGCGGTCATAGGCCTCCCGTATGGCGGCCAGCTCGGTCGAACTGCGGCGTTGCGCGGCCAGCCGCGTCGCCGGGACTTCGACCGCCAGCAGAAATTCGAAAAGCTCGGCCAGGCCGGCTTCCGTGTCCACCGATGGGTCCAGGCGAAAGACGTTGCTGCCTTCCGGGTTGACGAACTGGCCGCGTCCCTGATGGGATATCACCAGGCCGTCGGACTTGAGCAAAGACATGGCTTCGCGGATGACCGGCCGGCTCACCCCGTAGGTCTTGGCCAGCGCCGCCTCGGAAGGCAGCTTGTTGCCGCCTTCGGCGATATCGCGGCGTTCGATGGCCTGGCGCAGGCGCTGCGCCACGCCGGCCGCCAGGCCGGCGCCGCGAGGTATCGGATGGTCTTCCAGGGCCGCGATATAAGCCTGGCCAGAAGGTTCGCGCATGGTCATATCCTTGAAAATCTTCCCCCGATGAACGGCCTGGCGTCAACCGGCGACGTACAGGCCGCCGTTCACGTGCAGCACTTCGGCGGTGATGAAGGCGGCGTCATCGCTGCACAGGAAGGCAATGGCGGCGGCCACCTCTTCCGCGCGGCCCAGCCGCTTCAGAATGGATTGCTGCCGCGATTCCTCCGCGCGCGTCTTCAGGAGTTCCGCCGTCATCGGCGTTTCGATGACGCCCGGCGATACGGCATTCACGCGGGTGCGCGGCGCCAGTTCGCGGGCGATGCTGCGCGTGAAGCTCAGCAGCGCGCCCTTGGACGCGCTGTAGTGGGCATTGTAGAAGGCGCCCCTGTGCGCCGCCATGGAGGAAAGGTTGACGATGGCGCTGCCTTCGCGCAGCAGCGGCACCAACCGGCGCGTCAGGTAGAACACGCCGTCCAGGTTCACAGCCAGCGTGCGGCGCCATTGCGCATCGGTCATCCCGGCGAAGGGTTCGGCCAGGTAGATGCCCGCCGAAGGCACCAGGAAATCCACGCCACCGTAGGCCTGGGCGACATGCCTGGCCGCCATATCGGCCGCATCCGGGTCTGAGACATCGAGGGCCAATGTGCGCACCCGTGCCGCGTCGCCGCCCAGCGTGCGCGACAGCTCGGCCAGCGCGTCCGGGTCCAGGTCGATGAGGAGCAGGTTCGCACCGCTGCCGGCAAAGCGCCGCGCTACCGCGCGGCCGATGCCGCCAGTGGCGCCCGTCAGCACCAGCGTGCGGCCGGTGAAATCGTAACGTGCGGTCGACATGCTTTTTCCTCCGCCGCCTCAGACCAGCATGGCCAGCGGCTGCTCCATGTAGTGCGTGAAACGCGCCAGCCAGCGCGCGGCCAGCGCGCCGTCGATGGCGCGGTGGTCCACCGAAAGCGTGTAGCGCATCACCAGGCCCGGCTGGACCGTGTCGCCCACCACGACGGCCTCCCGCACCAGGGCGCCCACCGCGAGCATGGCCGACTGCGGCGGATTGATGATGGCCGCGAAATCCATCACGCCATGCGTGCCGAGGTTGCTGATGCCGAAGGTGCCGCCTTCATAGTCGGCGGGCGCCAGGCGACCGGCGCGCGCGCGATCGACCAGCGCGGCGACGACCCGACCCAGTTCGGCCACGCCCAGCCCATCCGCCCCACGCACGATGGGGGTGATCAGGCCGCCTTCCGTCGCCACTGCCACGGCGATATCCGGGTGGCGATGACGCCGCAGCGCGTCCGGGCCCCAGGTGACGTTCATGTCGGGCACGTCGCGCAGGGCGCACGCCGCCGCGCGCACGATGAGGTCGTTGAAAGACAGCTTGCGGGGGGCCACCGCGTTCAATCGGGTCCGCAGCGCGTCCAGTTCGTCGGCGCGGCATAGCCCACGCAGATAGAAATGCGGAATGGTGGTCTTGCTTTCCGTCAGGCGACGCGCAATGGCCAGGCGCATGGGGGTGTGCGGCACCAGGTCGAAGACGGCGTCCGGCTCCGTTGCGCCAGCCTTGAGCTGCTGTTCGATGTCCCGCTTGACGATGCGGCCATCGGGTCCGGAGCCTTGCAGCGCGTCCAGCGCGAGCCCGGCCTCCCGCGCCAGCCGGCGCGCGACCGGGCTGGCGAAAATACGCCGCGCTTCCCTTTCGTCCGGACCTGCCGCCGGCGCATCGCCCGGTGGCTGGGGGGCCGGCGCAGGCCGCGCAGGCGGCACGGCGCCGTTCGCGGGAACGGCGCGCGATTGCGGCGCACTATCCTGCGAAGGCGCCGCGACCAGCGTTGCGGAAGCGGCCGCCTGATCCGCGCCCGCGGCCGCTGCCCCGTCCGCCGCGCCCAGCAGCACGTCTACCTCGGCGTCCGAATCGCCCGGCGCGAGCAGCACCGCCAGCGGCGCGCCGACCGCGACGCGCGCACCCGGCTCGACCAGCAATCGCCCCACCACGCCATCATCCTCGGCTTCCAGGTCGACCACCGCCTTGTCGGTTTCGATACCGCCCAGGGTGTCGCCGGCACGCACCTCGTCGCCTTCCTTGACGTTCCACTCCACCAGCACCGCGTGCTCGGCATTGGCCGATACGGCGGGCATGCTAACCAGCTTGGCCATCAGGCTCCCCTTTGTTGCGCATGACTTGCCGCAGCCCTTCGACCACCTCTTCGGTCCGCGCGGCGGCGGCGCGTTCCAGCACCTTGGATATGCTGGGCGAGGCCAGTCCACCGGTGACCCGCTGCACCGGCTGGTCCAGCCAATCGAAACAGCGGCGCTGGATCTCATCGGCCAGCCAGCCGCCATAAGAGGTTCCGCGGGCGCCCTGCTCCACGATCAGCACATTATTGGTTTTGCGTACGCTCGCCTCTATCGTCTGCCAATCCAGGCTGGCGCGGTCCAGCCAGCGCAGGTCGACCAGATCCGCGTCGATACCGGTCTGTTCGAGTGCCTGCTCGGCGTGGTGAACCATGGACAAGTAGGCGATAACGGTGACCGCGCCGCCCGTGCGGCGCAAGGCCGCGCGCCCGACCGGCAGCAGATAGTCGTAGTCCTCCAGCGGGCCGATGCCGGTCGAGTTGTAGAGATCGACATGCTCGATCACCAGCACGGGATCGCGGCATTGCAGCGCCGCGTTCATCAGCCCCACGTAGTCGTAGGGATTGGACGGCGCCACGATGCGCCAGCCCGGACTGGTGGCGAATATGCCCGCCGGGTCCATGGAATGCTGCGAGCCGTAGCCCGTGCCCATGGCCACCTTGGTCCTCAGCACCAGGGGCACGGCGTCGTCGCCGCCGAACATATGCCGGACCTTGCCGATCTGGTTGAACACCTGGTCCGCGGCCACCCACATGAAGTCCGGGTACATGAACTCCACCACGGGCTTGTAGCGGCCGTCCAGCGCCACGCCGCCAGCGAGGCCGACGAAGGCGTTCTCGCTGATGGGCGTGCCCAGGCATCTACCCGGATAGCGTTCGCCGAGCCCGCGCGTCGCGCCATTGGTCCCGCCCTTGAGGCGATGCACGTCCTCGCCCATGACCACGATGGTGTCGTCGCAGGCCATGCGGCGATCCATGACGTCGGCCACCACATCGATGAACTTGCGTTCGCCCAGCGGGCCCGCATGGTCGTCCTGCTCCTCGAAGCGCGCGCCTTCCATTTCCGCCAGGTCGCCGACGATACCCACGTCGCGGAAATCGGCGGCCGGCCACAATTCCTGCCTGATACGGCGCTTGCCCTCTCCCGCGTCGGGGTCCTCTTCGAGCAGGCCTTCGACGGCCGCGCGCATGGCGGCCGCCACGCGTTCGCGCAACGCGTCCACCTGGGCCTGGGTGATGAGCTTGCGCTGGGTCATGCGACGCGCCAGCAAGGCCAGCGGGTCGCGGTCGCGCCAGGCCTTTTCTTCTTCCTTGCTTCGATAGCCGAAGGCACTGCCGGGAAACGGCCCGTTCTGGTGGAAAAAGCGATAGACGTCGGCCTCGATCAGGGTCGGCCCCTTGCCTGCACGCATATGGCGCAATGCGGCCTGCATGGCCAGGTGCACCGCCAGCGGATCCATGCCGTCGACATGCCAACTGGGGATATTGAAGGCCAGGCCGCGCGCCGACAAACGCGGCTCGGCGGTGATTTCCTCCACGGACGTCGCCACCGCGTAGCGATTGTTTTCGATGAAGAAGCACAGGGGCAGCTTCCAGGCGGCGGCCAGGTTCATGGTTTCCAGGACCGAACCGATATTGATCGCCCCATCGCCGAAGTACGTCACCATCACCGCGTCGCTGCCGGCCTGCCGATTTGCCCAGGCCTGGCCGGCGGCCATGGGCACGCCGCCGCCCACGATGGCATTCGTCCCCAGCGCCCCGGCCTGCGGCCAGCGCAGATGCATGGAGCCGCCGCGGCCCTTGCAGAAGCCCTGCGCCAGGCCAAGGATCTCGGCCAGGGTGCGACGCAGCAGGGCCTGGACCGGGGGCAGGATTTCCGCGCCCGGATCGATGCCCTGCGGACACAGGTAGGCCAGCGCCTTCGACAAGAATTGATGGTGGCCGCGATGCGAGCCGCTGACGCCATCGGCGGCGCCCAGTCCCACGATGGACCCCGCGGCGCCGCCTTCCTGCCCTATGCTGGCGTGCGCGGGACCATGCACCAGCCCTTCCGCGGCCAGTGCCAGCACCGCTTCCTCGAACCCGCGTATCAGGTGGCAATGCGCCAGCAGGGTGCCCAGCAAAGCGGGCTCGGCCTGCGCCCAATCCTGCTCGGTGGTGTTCAATGCGACCCATGGGGCGCGCGGCGTCAGCGGTTTCAATTCCGGCATGGCAGTCTCACAAGTATCCGTTGGCGGTCCAGCCGCCATCCGACAGCAGCGCATGCCCTGTCGTGTAGCGCGATGCGTCCGATGCGAGGAACAGCGCGACTTCCGCCATTTCCTCCGGACTGCCCAGGCGCCCCATCGGCGCGCGCGTCCCGATGCGCGCCGCATCGAGCGCCCCGCGGGCGATCAGGTCGTCGACCAGCGCCGTACGGATATAGCCGGGGCAAAGCGCATTCACACGGATCCCGTAATGCGCCCATTCCACCGCCAGCGACTTGGTCAATGCGACGACGCCCGCCTTGGCCGCGCAGTAGGCCGCCCGCTCGGGCGCCGCCACCACGCCGTACATCGAAGCGGTGTTGACGATGGCGCCGCCGCCCGCGCGCGACATGATGCGTCCGCCGGACTGGCAGCAATAAAAGACGCCGGACAGGTCGATATCGATGGCGCGCCGCCACTCCTCGCCGGTCAGCTCCAGCGTAGGCTTGTTCATCGAAATACCGGCGTTGTTCAACAGGACGTCGACCCGGCCAAATCGGGCCTCCACCGCCATGAAGGCCCGTTCGATAGCCTCGTCATCGCGCACCGAGGCGGTCAGGCACAGGGTCTCCAGCGCGGGATAGTGCGCACGCAACTGCGATTGCGCGGCGTCCATGCCGGGAGCGTCCATGTCCAGCAGGACCAGGCGACAGCCGTGCCGCGCGAAGGCGTCCAGCATGGCGCGGCCTATGCCCTTGGCGGCGCCGGTGCACACCACCACCTTGCCAGGCAGGTCGGGATAGACGGCCGCTTCCGGGGCGGGGACAGGCACGGGCATGGCGGTCTCCTCGATGTTATGGGCCGCGCGCCGCATGCCAGGGCGCCCGACAATGCCGGTCATCCTATCCGCTTATCAAGTTGCCTTACAACTAAGTAGTTACCCTTATCCAGCGGGGCACTTTCGCTGTGGGTATAGTGGGCGGGCTGTCCGCGAGTCCCGCTTCCCCCTTTCCCCCAGGAGCACGCATGGCCGCCATCGTTTCCGTCGAAGTACTGCTCGCGAACCTTCCGCCCAAGGTCAAGCGCACGGATGCCGTGCAGAGTTTCGAATGCCAGGAAACGCCCATCGTGCGCATCCGCGACGCCGACGGCGCGGTCGGCACCGGCTACAGCTACACCATAGGCACTGGCGGGTCTTCCGTGGTGCGCCTGCTGGACGACCACCTGGCGCCCATGCTGATCGGCCGGGATGCCGACGACATCGAAAAGCTGTGGCGTGAGCTCTTCTTTCGCGTGCACGCGACGACGGTGGGCGCGCTGACATCGATCGCGCTTGCGGCGATCGATACGGCGCTATGGGACCTGCGCGCGCGCAAGGCCGCCCTGCCCCTGCACCGGCTGGCCGGTGGGGCCAAGGACGGCATCGAGACCTACTACACCGAAGGCGGCTGGCTGCACCTGACGGAGTCCCAGCTCGTGGACGAAGCGCTGCGTGCCCAGGAGGCCGGTTTCGGCGGCACCAAGATCAAGGTCGGCCGTCCGCACGTGGCCGAGGACGTGGAACGCCTGTCCGCCGTGCGCGACGCGGTCGGTCCCGGCTGGGACGTGATGACCGATGCCAACCAGGGCTTTACCCTGGCCGAGGCGATACGCCGCGCGCGCTGCTTCGAGGGCCTGGACGTGGCCTGGTTCGAGGAACCCATCCACGCCGACGATGTCGACGCGCATCGGCGGCTGAGCGCCTCCACCACCGTTCCCATCGCCGTGGGCGAATCGCTCTATAGCCTGTCGCAGTTCAAGGACTATCTGCAAAGCGGTGCGTGCTCCATCGTGCAGGTCGACGTCGGCCGCATAGGCGGCATCACCCCATGGCTGAAGGTGGCCCATATGGCCGAGGCCTACAACGTACCGGTATGCCCGCATTTCCTGATGGAAATACACGTCGCGCTATGCTGCGCGGTGCCCAATAGCCGCTGGCTGGAGTACATCCCGCAACTGGACATGGTCACCGCCTCGGGGATGCGCATGCAAGGCGGCCGCGCAATTCCGTCCGACGCGCCGGGCCTGGGCATCGATTGGGACTGGGACAAGCTGCGCGCCCACCAGGTGCATCGCACAGAACATCACTGACACCCGGCGGGCCACGCGTCAGGCGTGGGCAAGGGCCTTGATCGACGCATGCAGGAAGCCCATCAAGGCTTCGCCGCCACGGCTCAAGCCCCCGCGCTTGCACCAGACCCCACCAATGTCCATGGTAGGCACGTCGTCGCTGAGGTCGCGCCGCAGGATGCGGCGTCCCTCCAACGACCACGGCCGATACACCAGGTCCGACAATATCGTCACGCCCTGCTGCAGGGCGACCAGGCTGCGCACCGCTTCGGGCGAACGGCTCTGGAAACGCACGTTGGGGCGCAGCCGGTACCGGCCCCAGTACTTGCCCACGGTTTCGATATGCTCGTCCATGTCCAGCAATACATAGTCCGCGCGCGCCACATCGCGCAGCCGGACTTTCTCCGCGTGCTGGAAGGGATGGTCGGGATGGGTCCATAGCCGGCGCGGCGACTTCAGCATGGTGTCGTACTGCAGCTTGTCGAACCGGGTCAGGTTGGACACGATGACCAGGGCCAGATCCAGCCGGCCTTCCAGCAGATCCTGTTCGACCTGGGCCCGTTCACGCTCGATTACGTCCAGCCGCAGGTTGGGAAAGCGCTGCGCCACCGCCGTGATGACGGCCGGCATCAGATAGGCCGAGATCGTCTCCGTCACGCCCAGCCGCAGTTGCCCTCGCAGCTCGTCCGGTTCCGCGCGCATGTCCTCCATGGCGCGGACGAACGCCCCCGTGACGCTTTGCGCGTGGCGCGCGAAACGCTCCCCGGCATCCGTCAGGCTCAGGCCCCTTGCATGGCGCACGAACAGCGTTGTCCCGACGGCCTGCTCCAGGTTGCGCAGCGCGATGGTGACCGACGACTGCGACACATTGCAGCGCAGGGCGGCCTTGGACACCTGGCCGGTCTCGGCCAGGGCCAGGAAATATTCGAACTGGCGGAGTGTGATGTGCATCCCTGGGGCCACGCGGTCGGCCGGACGCCTGACGTCCGCCTCGGCACAGATATCGATTTTCTACATAGTGTGGTTTCAAAAATTTATATTAGCAATATTGTCGACAAGTCCCTAGCATTAAGCGCGTCGAATTTTGCCTGGGCGTAACGGAGACAGCGGGGATGGAAAGGCGCGGTTATTGCACGCTATGCCGGTCGCGTTGCGGAACGCGCAACGTCGTCCAGGACGACAGGCTGGTGCGTGTCGTGCCGGACACCGACCATCCCACCGGCCAATCGATGTGCATGAAGGGACGCGCCGCGCCCGAACTGGTGCATAGTCCCCATCGCATCCTGTATCCCATGCGACGCACGCGGCCTAAAGATTCCGCCGATCCCGGCTGGCGGCGCATCTCCTGGGACGAAGCGCTGTCCGAAACCGCCGGGCGCCTGGCGGCCATACGCGCCGAGAGCGGCGCGGAATCCGTGGCCTTCGGGGTCACTACGCCCAGCGGCACGCCGTTGTCGGACAGCATCGACTGGATCGAGCGCTTCGTGCGCGTCTTCGGCAGCCCCAACATCTGCTACGCCACCGAGATCTGCAACTGGCACAAGGACTATGCGCACGCCTTTACGTTTGGCTGCGGCATGCCGGTGGCGGACTATGCCCATGCCGGGCTGATCATGCTGTGGGGGCACAACCCCGCCAATACCTGGCTGGCCCAGGCCCATGCCATCGGAGTGGGCCGGGCGGCCGGCGCACGGCTGCTGGTGGTCGACCCCAGGCGCACCGCGCTGGCCGCGCAGGCCGATGTATGGCTGCAAGTGCGGCCCGGCTCGGATGCCGCGGTGGCGCTGGGCCTCGCGCACCTGCTGCTGTCGCGGCGCGGCTACGACGAGGGCTTCGTGCGGCATTGGACCAATGCGCCGCTGCTCGTACGCGGCGACACAGGACGCCTGCTGCGTCCCGCCGACATCGGCCTGCCGGGGGCCGACGGCAGCACATGGGTGGCCTGGGACGAAGCCGCCGGCGCGCCCGCTCCCTATGACACCCGCTTCGACGCGGCGGCTCAGGGCGCCAGCGGCTTCGCCCTGGATGGACGGTACGACATCGCGCTGCGCGACGGCGGCCGCGTGGCGTGCCGGCCGGCGCTAGCACTGCTGGCCGAACGCTGCGCCGCCTACACGCCGGCGCGCACGAGCGAGCTCAGCGGCGTACCGCAGCAGCAGTTGCGCGCCGCCGCCGAGCTGATCGCACAAGCGCGTCCGGTCGCCTACCACGCCTGGACGGGCATCGGCCAGCACACCAATGCCAGCCAGACCGAGCGCGCCGTCGCCGTGCTGTATGCCCTGACGGGCAGCTTCGACGTGACGGGCGGCAATCGGCAGCATCCCCGGCAACCGGCGGCCGTCGTGAACGGCCTGGACCTGATACCGGCCGCGCAGCGCGCCAAGGCGCTGGGACTGGCGGAGCGCCCGCTCGGGCCGCCGGCGCAGGGCTGGATTACCGCGCGGGACATGTACACGGCCATCCTGGAACAGCGACCCTACCCCATCCGCGCCATGATGGCCTTCGGCAGCAATCCGCTGGCCTCGCAGGCCGACGTGGCCATGGGGGAGGCAGCCTTGCAGGCACTGGAATTCCACGTGCATTGCGACTTGTTCGAGACGCCTTCGTCGCGCTACGCCGACATCCTCTTGCCCATCAACACGCCTTGGGAACGCGAAGGCCTGCGCATGGGCTTCGAGATCAGCGCGCAGGCGCAGGAGCTTGTGCAGCTGCGTCCGCGCATGGTCACCCCGCGCGGAGAATCGCGCTCGGACAACGACATCGTGTTCGACCTGGCTACTCGCCTGGGCATGGGCGAGCAGTTCTTCGATGGCAGTCTGGAACGTGGCTGGAACCACATGCTCGCGCCGCTCGGACTTACCGTGGCCGACCTGCGCCAGGCCGAAGGCGGCGTACGGCGCCGGCTGACGCACATCGACCGCAAGTACGCCGCGCCGCCCGCCGCGACGGCACCGTCGCCGCCTGCTGGCGAGGGCGCGCCGGTCACCTGCTCCCCGGTGGCCGGCTTCGCGACCGAAAGCCGCCGCGTCGAACTCTATTCCGAACTGCTGCTGCGGCACGGCTATGATCCCCTGCCCGACCACGTCGAACCGGCGGATAGCCCGCGCGACGGCGATGGCCGCTATCCCCTGGTGCTAACGTCCGCCAAAAGCGGGTACTACTGCCATAGCCAGCATCGATCGCTGGTGTCCTTGCGCAAGCGGGATCCCGTTCCGCGCGTGGCCATGCATCCCTTGCTGGCGCGGCGTCGCGGCATTGCCGCGGGCGATTGGGTGCGCGTGCGCACGCGCACCGGCACGGCCCGTTTCGTCGCCCAGCTCCAGGCGGATCTACAAGAGCACGTGGTCGTGGCCGACTACGGCTGGTGGCAGGCCTGTCCGGAGATCGGGTACGACGGCTTCCCCGTGCTGGGCGCGGCCGGCAGCAACTACAACGCGCTGATCAGCGCGGACAAGGCCGACCCGATCAGCGGTTCCATCCCCATGCGCTCTTTCCTGTGCGACATCGAGCGCGACCCGGCCAGCGACCCGGGCCGCCGTGCATGGCCCGGCATGCGCGCCTTCCAGGTCACGGAGCTGCGGCGCCGCCCGCATGACGTACTGGAAATCGCCTTCACTCCCCTGGACGGCGGCGAACTGGCGCCGCATCGCCCCGGCCAGCACATCACCTTGCGCGTACCGGCGGCGGCAGCGGCCGACGCCATGGCGCCGGGGGCGACCTCCGCCGGGCAAGAGGTCGATGCCGCCATCACGCGCGCCTACTCGCTCATCGATGCGGCGGACACGCCACGACGCCGCTCCTACACCATCGCCGTGCGCCATCAATGCGGCACCGCGCCGAATGGCCAGCCGTGGCAGGGCGCCATGTCCGGCCACCTGCATACGCGGCTGCGTGCAGGCGACCACGTCGAGCTGGGCGCGCCATCGGGCAATTTCGTCCTGCCGACCCGCTCGCCGCAACCAATTGTGCTGTTCGCCGGGGGCATCGGCATAACGCCCTTCCTGGCCTATCTGGAAACCCTGGCCGCGCAGCCGGACGCTGCACGCGCCACCATGCCGCGCGTCTGGCTGCATTACGCGAACCGCAGCCGTGCCAGCGTCGCGTTCGCGGACCGCATCCAGGCGCTGGGCGCAACCCTTCCCGCCCTGACCGTACGGCACTACTACAGCGACGCATCGGACGCGCATTCCGGATCCGGCCGGTATGCCGGCGCGGCGGCGGTGGACGACGCGCTCATCGCCCAGCGCGCGCGCTTCTATCTCTGCGGCCCGACGCCCATGATGCGCGCCATCACGGAGGGCCTCGTCGCGCGCGGCGTGCCTTCATTCGACATCTTCAGCGAAACCTTCCGTTCACCCGCGCGCGTGGATCTGGACCCCGCGCGCCAGTATGCCGTGCGCTTCGCACGCGCTGGCAACGCGGCCGCGACCTGGTCGGGTTCACGCGGCACCCTGCTCGCCTTCGCGGAAAGCCTGGGCCTGGCGCTGCCCAGCGGCTGCCGCGTCGGCCAATGCGAAAGCTGTGCCGTGCGCATCCTGGAAGGCCGGGTCCGGCACCTGCACGGCGTGGAACCGGAAGACCCGGACGTATGCCTGACCTGCCAGGCGGTGCCTACCACCGACCTGGTGCTGGACACCTGAGAATTTCTAGAATTCGTTCCGCAAACCAATGCATGGGGAAATCGTGAAAGCAGAAAACATACTCGATAACACGCCCTCCGCCGATGCCGGCGCAGGAGTACTGGAACGCATGGCGGCCTCGGTCACCCGCTGGTCGGAAAAGTGGTTTCCGGACGCCTATATCTTCGCCGTCATCGCAGTCGTGGTGGTGGCGATCGGCGCCATGGCCATAGGCGCGCCGGCCAAGAGCGTGGGACTGGCATTCGGCGACGGCTTCTGGACGCTGATCCCGTTCACCATGCAGATGGCCATCGTGGCGATCTCCGGTTACGTGGTGGCGGCCTCGCCGCCGGCCGCGCGGCTGATCGCCTGGATGGCGCGCCATCCCAAGACCGGACGCGGCGCCGTCTGCTACGTGGCGCTGATCAGCATCCTTGCGTCATTGCTCAACTGGGCGATCAGCCTGATTTTCAGCGGCCTGCTGGTCCGCGCGCTGGCGCGCCGCACCGAATTGCGCATGGACTACCGCGCCGCGGGCGCCGCCGCCTACCTGGGCATGGGTGCGACCTGGGCGCTGGGGCTGAGTTCCTCGGCGGCGCAGTTGCAGGCCAATCCCGCCAGCCTGCCGCCGGCGCTGCTGAAGATCACGGGCGTCATTCCGTTCACGGAGACGATTTTCCTTTGGCAATCCGCCGCCATCGCCCTGGTGCTGACGATCGCCTCGATGATCGTGGCCTTCTATTCGGCCCCGCGCGGCGCCAAGGCCGTGACGGCCGAGGACCTGGGCGTCGAACTGGGGCAGACGGTGGAAAAAAGCGAACGCCCCGCGCGTCCCGGCGATTGGCTGGAATACAGCCCCGTGCTGACCATCCTGCTGGTGGCCCTGGGCGCCACATGGATCGTCAACGAGTTCTCTACCAAGGACGCGGTCCTGGCGATTTCCAACCTGAACACCTACAACTTCGTGTTCCTGATGCTGGGCATGCTGCTGCACTGGCGGCCGCGCAGCTTCCTGGCCGCCGTCGCCAAGGCCGTGCCCTCGGTGGGCGGCGTACTGATCCAGTTTCCCCTGTACGGCGGCGTCGCCTATATCCTCACCAAGGCGGTCGGCAGCGACGGGCACACGCTGGCGCACATGCTATCGGCCTTCTTCGTGTCCGTGTCCTCGCACGCGTCGTTTCCCGCGCTGATGGGGGTCTATTCGGCCGTGCTGGGATTCTTCATTCCCTCCGGCGGCGGCAAATGGATCATCGAGGCCCCGTATGTCATGCAAGCCGCCAACGACCTGCAGGTGCACCTGGGCTGGGCCGTCACGGTCTACAACGCCGCCGAGGCACTGCCCAATCTGATCAATCCGTTCTGGATGCTGCCGCTGCTGGGCGTGCTGGGTGTGCGCGCGCGTGACGTGGTCGGCTTCACCTTCACGCAACTGGTCGTGCACACGCCCATCGTGCTCATCATGCTGTGGGCGCTGGCCGCGACGCTGCAATACAAGCCGCCCGTCATGCCATGACGGGCGACGCCTGACGGCTCCGGGGGCGCCCGCCGAAGCGGGCCCGCCCCGTTTACCTCACCTTGCCCTCCTTCCAGGCTTGCAGCAGCTTGTCATAGGCGATGGTCTCGCCCTTGGGCTTTTCGTTGGCCAGCTTCTTCCAGGGCGCATGCTGGTCCGACAGCCACTTCGACGGATCGCTCTTGGCGTTGAGCTTGGGCGCGCACTGCGCCATGCCCGCGCGCTGCAGGCGCGCCATGACCTGGTCCATCTCCTCGGCCAGGCTGTCCATCGCGGCCTGCGGCGTATTCTCCCCGGTGACGGCGGTCGCGACGTTCTTCCACCACAGCTGCGCCAGCTTGGGATAGTCCGGCACGTTGGTGCCGGTCGGCGTCCATGCCACCCGCGCGGGGCTGCGATAGAACTCGATCAGGCCGCCATAGTTGTTGGCATTCTTGGTGAAGAAGTCGCTGTGAATATCGCTGTCGCGGATGAAGGTCAGCCCGGTGATCGATTTCTTCAGCGAGACCGTCTTGGATGTGACGAATTGCGCATACAGCCAGGCCGCCGCCATGCGGTTCGGATCCGTGGACTTGAAGAACGTCCATGAGCCGACGTCCTGGTAGCCGTTCTGCATGCCATCCTTCCAGTAAGGGCCGTACGGCGACGGCGCCATGCGCCACTTCGGCGTGCCGTCGTCGTTGACCACCGGCAAGCCTTTCTTGGTCATGTCGGCGGTGAAGGCCGTGTACCAGAAAATCTGCTGCGCGATCTGCCCCTGGGCCGGCACGGGTCCGGCCTCGGAGAAGGTCATGCCCATGGCCTGCTGCGGCGAGTATTTCTTCATCCAGTCCACATACTTGGTCAAGGCATAGACGGCCGCCGGACTATTGGTGGCGCCGCCCCGCGCAACGGAGGCCCCGACCGGCGTGCATTTGTCGTCCGCGACGCGTATGCCCCATTCGTCGACGGGCATGCCGTTGGGCAGTCCCTTGTCGGCCGCGCCGGCCATGGACAGCCACGCGTCGGTAAAGCGCCAGCCCAGCGAGGGGTCTTTCTTGCCGTAGTCCATGTGGCCGTAGACCCGCTTGCCGTCGAGCTCCTTCACATCGTTGGTAAAGAAGTCGGCGATATCCTCGTACGCCGACCAGTTCGTCGGGACGCCCAGTTCATAGCCGTACTTGGCCTTGAACTTTTCCTGCAGGTCCTTGCGGGCGAACCAGTCGGCGCGGAACCAGTACACGTTCGCGAACTGCTGGTCGGGCAGCTGGTACAGCTTGCCGTCCGGCGCGGTGGTGAAGCGGGCGCCGATGAAATCCTTCAGGTCCAGGCCGGGATTGGTCCATTCCTTGCCCGCGCCGTTCATGTAGTCGGACAGCGGCAGGATGGCGCCGTAGCGGTAGTGGGTGCCGATCAGGTCCGAATCGGATATCCAGCCGTCATAGATGGACTTGCCCGACTGCATCGACGTCTGCAACTTCTCGACGACATCGCCCTCCTGGATCAGGTCGTGGTTGACCTTGATGCCGGTGATCTCGGAGAACGCGCGGGCCAGCGTCTTGGATTCGTACTCGTGCGTCGTGATGGTTTCCGACACGACATTGACTTCGTTGACTCCCTTGGCCTTGAGCTTGGCGGCCGCATCGATGAACCATTTCATCTCGGCCAACTGCTGGTCCTTGGGCAGCGTAGAAGGCTGGAATTCCGTCTCCACCCATTTCTGCGCCTCCGGCTCGCCCGCCCAGGCCGACGCCGTCCCGATCAGGGCGATGGCGGCCGCCATGGCATGCATCTGCATTTTCATGACCTGTCTCCTCGATGAGCCTTCCCCATTGTCAGTCGCGGACGCGGCCGGGAAAGGCGATGGCCGACGATCCATGGAAACCGATTTGTCGGCGGCCTCATCCGCCCGCAATGTCCTAGCCCTAGCCCTTGCGCATGACGAACACGAGCACCAGCACCGATATGGCGAAACCTATCCAGACCGATGGCGGCTCGTCCAGCGCGAACCATGCCATGAATTGCTGGCCCAGCCCGACGAAGGCCAGGTTGACCCATGCCATGCACATCAGGCCGATGAACAGCCGGTCGCCGCGTGTCGTCGCGATGGGTAGAAATCCCTTGCGCGCGTGGGTCGGCGAGCGCAGTTCCCATACGGTCATCCCCACGAGCATCAGTGCGACGCAAGCGAAGAAAACCGCCACGGGCGTCGTCCATACCATCCAGTCGAACATGCGCCCTCCTACACCCGGCCCATCGCGAAGCCCTTCGCGATGTAATGCCGGACGAACCAGATCACGATCCCACCCGGCACGATGGTCAACACACCGGCCGCGGCCAGCACCCCCCAATCCATGCCCGACGCCGACACGGTGCGCGTCATGGTCGCCACGATGGGCTTGGCGTTCACCGAGGTGAGGGTCCGTGCCAGCAGCAGCTCCACCCAGCTGAACATGAAGCAGAAGAACGCCGTGACGCCCACCCCTGACTTGATGAGCGGCAGGAAAATGGTCAGGAAAAACCGCGGGAAGGAATAGCCGTCCAGGTAGGCGGTCTCGTCGATCTCGCGCGGCACTCCCGACATGAAGCCTTCGAGTATCCACACGGCAAGGGGCACGTTGAACACCAGATGCGCCAGCGCCACGGCGATATGAGTGTCCATCAGGCCGAACGAGCTGTACAGCTGGAAGAACGGCAGCAGGAACACGGCCGGCGGCGTCATCCGGTTGGTCAGCAGCCAGAAGAACACGTGCTTGTCGCCGATGAAGCGATAGCGCGAAAACGCATAGGCCGCGGGCATGGCCACGCTCAGCGAGATCACCGTATTGATGACCACGTAGATCAGCGAATTGATGTATCCCGAATACCAGGCCGGGTCGGTGAAGATGGTGCGGTAATGCTGCAGGGTGAAGTCGCTGGGCCAGAGGGTCAGCGAACTGACGATCTCGGTGTTCGTCTTGAACGACATATTCAGCATCCAGTACAGCGGCAGGATGGCGAACACCAGATACAAGGTCAGGAAGGCGGCGCGCCAGAACGGTGTTTTTTCACGCATTGGCGTTCTCCTCATCCACCGCCCCGGATGTGCCGGCGCGCTGCATCCAGTTATACAGGATGAAGCACAGCAAAAGAATAATCAGGAAATAGACGATCGAGAACGCCGCCGCCGGTCCCAGATCGAACTGGCCCACCGCTTTCTGGGTCAGGTATTGGGACAGGAAGGTGGTGGCGTTGCCCGGGCCGCCGCCTGTCAGCACGAAGGGCTCGGTGTAGATCATGAAGCTGTCCATGAACCGCAGCAGCACGGCGATCATCAGCACGCCGCGCATCTTCGGAAGCTCGATGTAGCGGAATACCGCCATGCGCGACGCGCCGTCGATGCGCGCGGCCTGGTAGTACGCCGGCGGGATGGCGCGCAGGCCGGCATAGCAGAGCAGCGCGACCAGCGGCGTCCAGTGCCAGACGTCCATCACCAGAACGGTCACCCACGCGTCCACGTCGTCACCCGTGTAGTTGTAGTCGATGCCCATCCACGACAGCGTTGCGCCCAGCAGCCCGATATCGGTGCGGCCGAACACCTGCCATATCGTCCCCACCACATTCCAGGGAATCAGCAGGGACAGCGCGATGACGACGAGTACCGCCGATGCCCGCCAGCCGGCGGGCGGCATGCAGAGCGCCAGCAGGATGCCCAAGGGAATTTCGACCAGCAGCACCGCCAGGGAAAACCCGATCTGACGCCATAGCGCGCCGTGCAGCTCGTCGTCCTGCAGCACGGCGGCAAACCATTCGGTGCCCACGAAAACACGCCGGTCCGGCGAAATGATGTCCTGGACGGAATAGTTGACGATGGTCATCAGCGGCAGGATGGCCGAGAACGCGACGCACAGCACCACCGGCAGCACCAGCAGCCACGCCTTTTGATTGATGGGCTTCATCGGATCAGCTCCTCATCGCGGTAGAAGCAGGTATGCGGCGACAGCACCGTCAGCCACGCCGTGCCGCCCGGCGCCGGCGGGCGGCTATCCAGAGGCAGGCGCGCGCGCACCGCATGCCCTTCGAAGGCGCCCGTCAGCAGCAGGTAGGTGCCGACGTCCTGTACGCGGGCCACCGTCACGGGCAAGGCCTGCGCGCTTTCCGGCGGGCACAGGGCCGCGAACTCCGGCCGTATGCCCAGCTTGAAATCGCCCGCCGCGGAAAGTCGCGCCGCCAGCGTGGAGGGCACGTCCGCGTAGCGGCGCGTGCCCACGTGCAATGCATTCTGATGCCAGCGCGCCGGCAGGAAATTCATGCCCGGCGAACCGATGAAGTGGCCGACGAAGGTATGTGCCGGACGCAGGAACAGGTCGTCCGCCGTACCCACCTGCATCACCTTGCCCCGCGACATCACCACGACCTGGTCGGCGAAGGTCAGGGCCTCGGTCTGGTCATGGGTCACATAGATGAGCGTCAGGTGGAATTCCTGGTGAATCTCCTTGAGCTTGCGCCGCAATTCCCATTTCAGGTGCGGGTCGATCACCGTGAGCGGCTCGTCGAACAGCACGGCCGAAACGTCATTGCGCACCAGCCCGCGCCCCAGGGAAATCTTCTGCTTCGCATCGGCCGCCAGGCCGCTGGCGCGCCGCTCCAGCACGCCCGACAGTTCCAGCATCTCGGCCACACGGCCGACGCGCTCCCGCACGCGCGCTTCCGGCACGCCGCGATTGCGCAGCGGGAAGGCCAGGTTGTCCGCCACCGTCATGGTGTCGTAGACGACTGGAAACTGGAACACCTGCGCGATGTTGCGTTGCTGCGGCGTTTCGGCGGTGACATCGCGGCCATCGAACAGGACCTGGCCGGAGGAAGGACGCAAAAGCCCGGAAATGCAATTCAGCAATGTGGTCTTGCCGCAGCCGGAGGGGCCCAGCAAGGCATAGGCGCCACCGTCCTCGAAGGCGTACTTGAGCGGCAGCAAGGCATAGTCTTCATCCTCGACGGGATGGCTGACATAGGCGTGCGACAAATCCAGTTCGATGCGCGCCATCAGTTCGCCCCCGCCCGCAGCGCATGGTAGACCGGCGCGGCGAGCAGGGCGCCATCCGCGTCGAAGGCATAGGTCTGGGCGGGATCGAAGTAAAGCCGTATCCGCTCGCGCAAGCCGAAGCGGTGCACGCCGGTCAACTGCGCCACCACGTCCCCGGCCGCCGTGCTGGCGTGGACGAAGGTGTCCGAACCGGAAAGTTCGGCCAGCTTGACCTCGCCGGCCAGGGCGACGCAACCGGGACGCTCGTCCAGCCGCAAGGCGCCTGCCCGCAGACCGGCGGTCATGACCTCCCCTTCGCGTCCCGGCAGGTCACGCGGCACATCCAGCCCGCCTTCCAGCGCGAAACCGGACCCGGCCCGCCGGGCCGGAAACAGGTTCATGGGCGGATCGCTGAAGGCGCGCGCCACACGCAGGGAGGCCGGCCGATGGAAGACTTCCGCGGTGGGCCCGTATTGCAGCAGTTCACCGGCGTCGAGCACGGCGGTGTAGCCGCCCAGGAGCAATGCCTCCCCAGGCTCGGTGGTGGCATAGACCACCGTGGAACGACCCTCGGAAAACAAGCCGCTCAGCTCTTCACGCAACTCTTCGCGCAATTTGTAGTCCAGGTTCACCAGGGGTTCATCCAGCAGGACCAGCGGCGCGTCCTTGACCAGGGCCCGGGCCAGCGCCACGCGCTGCTGCTGGCCGCCAGACAGTTCCGCTGGATAGCGGTCCAGCAAGTGGTCGATATGCAAGCGGGCCGCCATGGCCTTCACGCGTTCGGGCACCTGCCCGGCCCCACGCAGCCGCAGCGGCGATGCGATATTGTCGAACACCGTCATCGAGGGATAGTTGATGAACTGCTGGTAAACCATGGCCACGTTGCGCTGGCGCACCGGGACGCGTGTCACGTCCGCGCCGTCGACACGGACGGCGCCCTGCGTAGGGCGGTCCAGTCCCGCCATGATGCGCATGAGGGAAGTCTTGCCCGCTTGGGTAGCGCCCAGCAGGACCGTCATGGATCCGGGGGCGGGGGCAAGGCTCATGGGATGCAGGTGAACTTGTGATCCAACCTGCAGTTGTATGCCTTCCAGCGTCAGCTGCAATCGCGTCTCCTGGCGAAAAGCTGCTTGAGTATGGTTATCCAGCGTTTGTACAGAAAGCCGGCAAGAAAGACAACGCCGCAGGGCATGGGCCGCCGTCCTGACGTTGTTCAGAGCCCGCAGGTACAACGGCTTATGGACAAGTATCACATCCGGGACAAGGGCCACGACCGCACCGCGGTTCGCGGCGTGCCACCATCGCGGCCGGGGCGGCGCGCCACGCCGGGCCATCGGGACCGGCCTCGGTCGCCTCCCCGATACTGCATATCCCTGTCCCGCCGCGCCGAGTTACCATCCGCGCATGGAAACCGAGGACCCCCTGCGGATAGACCTGGATCGACAGGCGCGGATGCCCCTCGCCGGCCAGATCCACCAGGCCATCGGCCTGGCCGTGCGCCAAGGTCGATTGAAGCCGGGCGCACGCCTGCCGTCCTGGCGCGACCTGGCCGCCCAGTTGGGCGTGGCGCGGGGCACGGTACGGGCCGCTTATGAACGTCTGGTCGACGAGCAGCTCCTGACGTCGGCCGGTGCGGCCGGCACCTTCGTATCGCGCCACGGCGTGCCGGCCAGCGCGCCACAGCCCATTGCCGATACGCAGCCGTTGCAGGACTTGATGCCCGTCTATTCGGCGCGCCCCCTGGTGTTCCAGATGGGCGTTCCGGCGCAGGACGTGTTCCCCGTGGCGCTGTGGTCGCGCCTGCTGGCCAAGGCGGCACGCGAATCCGCGGCCGGTCCGGTAGGCTATCCCGACCCGCGTGGCGATCCTCGCCTGCGCGAACAGATTGCCGCGTATCTCGCACTGGCGCGCGGGCTCGCCTGTTCCCCGGCACAGGTGCTGGTGACGAACGGCTATGCCGGCGCGGTCAATCTGGTGATACGCGCGCTGCGGCTCGAAGGCCGGGTCGCCTGGATGGAAGATCCGGGGTTTCCCCTGACCCGCAAAGCGCTGGAATTGGCCGGCATGCGGTTGGCGCACGTGCCGGTCGACTCGCAAGGTATCGATGTGGACGCCGGTATCCGGCGCGCGCCCGACGCCGTGCTGGCGGTCGTGACGGCGGGGCAACAGGCGCCACTGGGCGTCACGCTGGCCCCGGCACGGCGGCACGCACTACTGCAATGGGCCGCACGGCAGCAGGCCTGGATCATCGAAGACGATTACCTGAGCGAACTGCAACTCAAAGGCCGCGCGGCACCCGCGCTGGCCGCCCTCGACGAGGCAGGCCGCGTCCTGCATATCGGCACCTTCAGCAAGACGATCAGTCCGGCCTTGCGACGGGGCTTTATCGTCGTACCGGCCGCGCAGGCGCGGCATTTCGCCGAAGTGGCGGCCTGCCTGGCGCCCGCGGCCGGCGCGGAATCGCAAGCCGCCCTGGCCGAGTTCATGCACCAGGGTCACTATATGCGTCACCTGCGCCGCATGAAGCGCCTCTACGCCGGCCGGCGCGACGCCCTGGCCGCGTGCCTGGGCCGCGCCAGCGCCGATACCGCCACCGCAATGGCGGGGCTGGCGGTGCGGTTGACCCTGCCGCCCGGAACGGACGACGTCGACATCGCCCGTCGAGCCCTGGCACAAGGCCTGGCACCGGTCGCACTCAGTCCCTGGTACGTCTCGGCACCGGCGCAACCGGGCTTGCTGCTGGGAGTGAGCAATGTCTCGGAGGACACCTTGGCCATGGATTGCGAGCGCCTGCTGGGCCTGATCCGCGCGGGCTGACCGCGGTGGATCCACACGCGCGCGGCATCGATCAATGCGCGCAGCCTCCGCGCTTGGCCGCGCGGCTGGCGTTGACACGGTCGCGGATGCCCCCTGCCGGCGCGAAGTACGCTGCTGGCGTGACGGCATCGCTGGCCGGCCTGCTCCTGTTCGCTATCGCTCTGCGCCAGCGGCATCGGGGCGTCGGTTGGCCGCCTGCCGGTGGGCCATGACCGCGACCGACACGCCCAGGGTCGCGGCGATGCCGCCGATCAAAAACACGACGCCGTAGCCGAAATGGTCCGCCAGCAGCCCCGTTGCGGGTCCGGTCGCGCCATAGGCCAGATCCTGGAAAGCGGCGAAGCCGCCCACTGCCGTGCCGCGCAACTGCGGTGGCATGCCTTTGACCACTTCCGAACCCATCGCCGGAAACACCATCGAGCAACCCAGCCCGGTCAGCAAGGCGCCGAACAGGGCCACGACCGGACCAGGGGCAAGCCACAACAGATACTGCCCCGCGGCCTCGATAACCAGGGAAACGATGGCTACCGGCGTGCCGCCGATCCTGTCCGGAAGGTGGCCGAAAAACAGCCGCACCGCCACGAAGCCACCACCGAAGCAGCTCAAGCCCAGTCCCGCATGCGCCCAGCCGCGGCTCAGAAAGTACAGCGAAATGAAGGCGGCGAGCGCGGCGAATCCCACGCCCTGCAGGCACACGGCGGCACCGGGCAGCCAGATGCCACCCAGGATGCGCCAGAACGATTCGCGCCGCCCCCCGTGGGGTTCGACCTCCGGCACCGCGCGTACCAGGCAAGCGCCCAGCAGGGGCAGTGCCGCGCACATCGCCATCAGGCCGGAGAAACCGCCGGCGTGCAGCAGCGCCAATCCCAGAGGACCGCCCACTGCGAACGCACCGTACATCGCAGCGCCCACCAGCGCCATGACCTTGCCGGACCTCGATGGCCCCATCAGCCCGATACCCCAGCTGATCGTCGCCACGATGACGAGGCTTTCGCCCAGGCCGAGCAAAAGCCGGCCGGCCAGGAGCAAGCCGTAGGCGAGCGCGCCATGCAGGTCCGGCAAGGCGGACACCAGGCATAACAGGCAGGCCGCCACATAGACCATCAGGCCGCGCAGCATCGCGTAACGGCTGCCGCGCCGGTCAGCCACGCCGCCAGCCACGTTGCGGGTGAGAATGGTGGAAAGAAACGCGATGCCGACAGCCAGCCCGCCGGCCGCGTTGCTCATGCCGAGATCGCGCGTGACGTAAACGGGCACGACGGGCAGCGCCATTGCCACCGCGAGGTACGAAAGGAAAAGCGCCAGCGTAGTAATGAACATGCGCCGCTGCGCAAGGGAAAGATCGGGGATATCAGACATGAACAAGCCGTCCTGAAGTAGAACGAGGCCTGTTGATCATGGGAAGGAGAGCAAAGACAACGCACCCCGTACCCACTGGATCAGTGGCCGGTGATGCGTTGATTGACGTAAACGCTTACGCTGTGCTGGCCGGAGGCGCGAGCAACAGTGGGCCGCATGGTAGCAAGCCCGCCCTGGGGGCGTCAACGACGGCAAAGACAGAACCGACGAAAACGCCCCTTACCCCGAAGGTTAGTCGACCTCGGCGCCGGAGGCCTTGACCGCGCTGCCCCACTTGGCGACCTCGCTCCGTATGAAGGCGGCCGTGGCGGCCGGCGTCATGGGCATGGGTTCGGCGCCGCGATCGCGCAGATAGGCCTGCATGGCGGGCGTCGCGAGAACCGCACCGATGCGCTGGCTGAGCAGCTCCACGATGGCAGGGGGCGTGTCCTTCGGAGCCAGGACCGCCGCCCAGCCGATCGCTTCGAAGCCTGGATAGCCTGACTCCGCGACCGTGGGCACATCGGGCAATTGCGGCAGGCGCTTGGCCGTGGTGACCGCAAGCGCGATGGCCTTGCCGCTTCGTACATGAGGCAGGCCCGCGGTCACGGAGTCGACCATCAACGGCACCTGGTTGCCCAGGAAGTCCGATTGCGCCGGGCCGCTGCCCTTGTAGGGGATATGCCGGATATCGACGTTGGCCGCGGCCTTGAACATCTCGGCGGACAGGTGTTGGGTTCCCCCCACGCCGGCGCTGGCGTAGGCCAGTTCGCCGGGACGGGCTCGCGCCTGGTCGACCAACTGTTGGAGCGTCTTGATTCCGGATTGAGGATTGGACAGGAACATCAGCGGAACCGAGAACACGCCCGACACCGGCGCGAAATCGTCGGGGAGGCGGTAGTCGACCTTCTTGTATAGCGTCTGGTTGACGGCGGCGGCGCTGCCCGCGATGACCAGGGTATAGCCGTCGGCCGGGGCGCGCGCCGCCTGCCCCATGCCGATATTGCTGCCCGCGCCGGCTCGGTTATCGACGATGATGGGCTGCTTCAGGTCCGCGCCGAGCTGTTCGGCCAGCGCGCGGGCGAAGATATCCGTGGCCTGGCCCGGCGGAAAAGGCACGATGAGGCGCACGGGCCGGTCCGGGTACTGCGCGTGAGCGGCCATGGCGGCCGCGGCCAGCGTAGCGCCGGCGATCCATTGTTTGAACATGATGGTCCCCTCCGAAACAGCGCCAATTATGGCTTATCTGCGGCGGGGGGCCCTGCCCGTGGTTCCCCGCACGATCAGATCGGTGGGGACCACATTCTGTGAGGTCACAGGACGCCCTTCGATGCACGCGAGCAGGTATTCGGCGCTGCGGGTGCCGATCTGGTCCGCGGCCAGCCGCATGGTGGTCAGGGGCGGCGTCGTAAAGCTGGAGAACTCGATATCGTTGATGCCGGCGATCGACAATCGTCCGGGTACGTCGATACCCGCCTCCCGCGCGGCGGCCAGCGCGCCGACCGCCATCAGGTCGGTGCCGCAGATCACGGCGGTAGGGGGATGCGGGTTCTGCAGCAAGGCGCGCATGGCCATCTGCGCCTCCAGTATCTTGTGCGGCATCTCGATCAGATGCTCGTGCCGCAGTTCCAGGCCCCGGGCGCGCAGGGCGGCCCGTACGCCCTTGACGCGATCTTCGGCACGATCGCTGTACTGTCGCATCTGGGTAATCATGCCGAACTCGCGGTGCCCCAGGTCCAGCAGGTAATCGGCCAGCCGGTGCCCTACCGCCACATTGTCGAATCCCACGTAGGGGTGGTCCGGATCGACGGTCCAGCCGTTGACGAGGGGAATCCGTTCTTTCTCCAACAGCTCGTAAAGCGCGGGCGAATGATTGCGCCCGACCAGCAGCAAGCCGGCGATGCCATCGGCGATGAGCGCCCTGACCTGCTTCAGCTCGTCTTCCTGGTCGTAGTACGAGCAGGCCAGCAGCAAGGTATAGCCGGCCTCGCCGATGCGCTTTTGCAGCGCGAACACCCCCAGCGCAAAATTCTGGTTCTCCAGCGACGGAATAACCGCGCCTATGGTCTTGGACCGCTGTGAGGCCAGCGCCCGCGCCGCGGCGTGCGGGGTATAGCCGAGCTGCTGTGCGATGTCGCGCACCCGGCTGCGCAAGGCCTCGCGCACGGTGCCGCTGCCATTGAGCACACGGGACACGGTGGCCGTCGACACCCCGGCGGCGCGGGCCACGTCCAGCACGGAAGGCGCATGCGACTTGCGCCGCGACGCTCTTTTTTTCGGCTCACTGCTCAACTTGCACCTGATCGGTATGGAAATGCATGGCGCCTGCCATGCGCCCATACTATACGATGCGGTCCGGATCGCCGTCGAACTCCACCATGCAGCCGAAACCGCCATGGAAAAGCGCTTCCTGCGCATCCTCGGCAGACCCCGCCAGGATGGCGGCCGCAGCGGTCTCCGCATCGTCGCGCGGGGCGTAGCCCAGGAATCTCGCGTTCGCATTGCTCCAGCGGTTGCGGGCGTTGGCAGAGACGCCATACACGACAACGTAGTGATAGTCGGGATGCTCGATGCAGCGCTGGGTCAGCTGCACCATGTCACGGTGGCTGATCCAGGTGGACAGGTGGCGCGGCGCGGTGGGCCTGTCGTCCGGACGGAAGGAGCCGATGCGCAAGCACGCCACCGACATGCCGTGCTTGTCCGCATACAACCGCCCTATTGCTTCGCCGAAGACCTTGGAGGCCCCATAGCGGCTGTCCGGCCGCAAGGTCGCCGTGTCATCGATCATGCGATCGCGCCGATGGAAGCCCACGGCATGGTTGGAGCTGGCGAATACGACACGTTTCACCCCTGCGCGGCGCGCGCTCTCGAAGACGTTGTAGCAGCCGTCGATGTTCATGTCGCGGATGCGCTCCCAGGTGTCCTCGTCCGGAATACCGGCAAGGTGCACCACGCAATCCATGCCCGCCATGGCGGGCTCCAGGGTTTCGGGCCGCCGGATGTCCACCGCGCAGACTTCCTCGCCAGGGCCGGCCGGCGCCTGTGGCGCAATATCCGCCAGCCGCAGGACGTCATAGCGGCCTGCTAACCCGGCACGCAGCGCCCGGCCGATATGGCCGGCGGCGCCGGTGACTAGAATTCGCTTCATATGCATCCACCTTCATCATCACAGTAGGAGCGTGGCGGCCATCAAGGGCCGCCCCATGGCAGGACTACGCGGCTCAACGGGCGGGAAGCGGCGTCGCGGGGACCGTGGGCCGATGGCTGCGGATCATGAACACCATTGCCAGCACGCCGGCGAAATCGATCAGCGCACCGAACAGGAATGCGCTGTGGTAGCCCCCGAAATACTGGATCAGGAAGCCCGTCAGCGCCGGCCCGATGATGCCGGACAGATTGCTCAGGAAATGGATAAAGCCACCCACGCCGCCCTGGCGACGCAGGGGGATGATCTCGTGCTGGATGGCCCATATCGACTGGCATGACCCGGTCAGGAACAACAGCGCCGCCGCGATCAACGCAATGGCGGCGGTCAGCGAGGTCGCCGAGGTGATGCTCAACACCGCCACGCCCGACAGGGCCAAGGGGATGGTGGCCACCAGCTTGCGAGCCCGGACCGGATCGTCCATGCGCTTATAGATGAAGTCACCGACCAACCCGCCGCCGAAATAGCCAATGGCGCCGCAGACCCAGGGGATCGACGTCATGACGCTCATCTGGCGGATATCCAGATGCAGCGCATCGGTCAGGTAGCTGGGCAGCCATGAAATGAACACGTATTGCGTGTAGTTCACCGCGAAGAGCCCCGCGCCCAGGGCCAGGGTACTGGGCCGGCGAAGATACGATCCGAGCGTGGTGCCGTCGTCCTCGACATTGCGCGCTTCCGCTTCGGCGCGGCTTTCGTCGATCAAGCGCAGTTCCTCTGGGCCGACGCGGCGGCTCTCGCGGGGCTTGTCGGTCACCAGCCAGCGCCAGCAGGCAATCCAGACAAAGCCCAGGACGGCGATGACCACGAACGATGCGCGCCAGCCGAAGGCGACCGCGACCAGTCCGACGATGGGTCCAGCCACCGCGTTGCCCAGCGTCTGCCCTGAAAAGGTAAACCCGATCATGGTCGCCGTTTCGTGGCGAGGAAACCAATTCGAAATGGTGCGATTGGTGTTCGAGCTCATGGGCCCTTCGCCGATCCCGAACATCGCCCTGAATAGCAGCAGCGTGAAGAAGCCGGTGGCGACCGCCGTCAGTCCGCAGAACAGCGACCAGATCGCCATGGCCCAGGTGAATACCCGCATCGTTCCCCACTTGTCGGAGAAATAGCCCCCGAGAAAGGAAAAAATGGAGTAACCGACGAAGAAGCTGCTGAATATGATGCCGAGCTGGGACGGCGACAGATCCAGCGCCTTGCCGACCAGCGGCGCCACGATGCCCAGGGCGGCGCGGTCCATGTAATTGATCGCGCCTGCCACGAACAGCAGCAAGGCGACGACATAACGGTACTTTCCGGTGCTCATTGTCTCCAACCTCCAGATGGGGTGTCGTTGTTGTTGGAGCGCTCGCATCGGATCGTCGCCGGACGTGAAGCGACGGGCAGCCGCGGGCGCCCACTGCCTCCAAAAATGTAAGCAAACTATGTAATCGCTTTCTTTTCGGAGACGTACAGGACAAACAACAAATCAGCTTCTGCGCCCGCGCGCGGCTTTTGCAGCCACTATAGACCTGTTGCCGACTCCAGGCAACGGAAAGCGCTTACATTTTTCGCGGGATACACCGTATAGTGCGACATCCCTCACCCGCCGCCGGCATCCCCATGGAGACCCATCATGTGGCAGCAAACGACACGCTATCCCGATCCCCGCATCATTTCCCTGGACCCTTCCTTCGACAGGTACCGGATCGCCCTGGGGGCCGTGGAGCGCCTGGCGTCGGGCTTGCGCTGGGCCGAAGGCCCGGTGTGGTTTGGTGATGGCCGGTATCTGCTGTTCAGCGACATCCCGAACAACCGGATCATGAAATGGGAGGAGGAAACGGGCCAGGTGTCCGTGTTCCGCAAGCCGTCCAACTACGCCAACGGCAACACGCGCGACCGGCAGGGCCGGCTGATCACGTGCGAGCACGGACGCCGCGTCACGCGCACCGAATACGACGGCAGCATCACGGTCCTGGCGGACCGCTTCGAGGGGAAACCGCTGAACTCGCCGAACGATGTCGTCGTGAAATCGGACGGCTCGATCTGGTTCACCGACCCGCCCATGGGCATTGCCGGGTACTACGAGGGCGTCAAGGCGGAACAGGAGCTGCCCCACTCCGTCTATCGCATCGACGGCATCACCGGCGCGGTCTCAGTGGTGACGCGCGATCTCAAAGGCCCGAACGGCCTGTGCTTTTCCCCCGATGAGCGGCGGCTGTACATCATCGAATCGCGCGGCGTGCCGAACCGCCTGATTCACGTATACGAGGTCGCGGCGGACGGACGGACCCTGGGACCGGGCCGGGTATTCCACGACGCCGGGCCCGGCACCATCGACGGCATGCGCGCCGACATCGACGGCAATCTATGGTGCGGCTGGGGCATGGGCAGCGACGAACTGGACGGCGTCATGGTGATATCGCCCCAGGGCAAGTTGATAGGCCGCATCGCCCTGCCGGAACGCTGCGCGAACCTGTGCTTCGGCGGCCCCGCGCGCAACCGCCTTTTCATGGCGGCATCGCAATCGATCTACGCCGTGTACGTCAACACGCAGGGCGTCGCGGGCGGATGAACACGCTGCCGCGCGCCCGCCTCTGGTGCAAGCGGCAATGGCAGCGGCAACGCCGGGGGAAAGCGCGGCTTTCTTACTGGCCAGGAGACGTCTCGCCGCTCCCCCGGCCCAGCGGCGAGACGGTATAGCCCGGGTTCTGACGGGCAGGGCCGCACATATGGCCCTCTCTTCCAAGCGACGCCGTCAGCATCCGCCCGCCCAGGGAGATCGCCACGGATTCGAACGCCACACAGTTATTGGCCCCATAGGCATCGCTGGAGACCCAGCGCGCCACGCTGGTCAACTCGGCGCCCGCCGGCACGGTGACAGGAAGCAGAACGGGGCCTGGGTGCATGCCGGGCGCGGTGCGCGGCGACACGAGGACGGGGCGGCCGCCACCATCCAGGAAGGTCAGCTCCGGACGCGCCGGCACGGTGCACGCGACCGGTCCGCGGTTGCGCAGGACCAGCAAGGTACCGGAATGCGACATGCCGTCGAACTCACCATTCTTCGCGTCGGCCTTGAATGACAGTTGCGCGGGGCCACACGCGGGGGTCGGGTTGGCGAGGCCGGCCGCGGGCGCTGGCGACGTCCCGGCCGATGCGTGCGGCAGCATGCAGCACAACAGGGCCGCGGCGAGGCCTGCGCGCGGATACGACCAGGATGCATATTTCATCGTTGTGCCGTCCTGTCCAGGAGCAGATCGATATCGAGGCGGCACCCTGCAAGGCGCTGCCATCCATGGGGCCGAATGCCTGGGTCTGTCCCGGCTGGCATCACCAGCACGGACGCGTCGCCGCAGGACCAACGCCCCGCCAGGATTATGCGCGCGTACCGGCCGGCTGCGGCGCAAGTCGCGCCGCAGGCCACCGCCCCCAGCGCAATATATTGCTACCGGGTCATTCCCGATCATCGCAGTCGCAGGATGCCGGAGCTTCTCGGGTACCGGCCGCGACCTCCCACTTCAATCGGGCGAGCGGGCTTTCATGAGCCCGTTCGTTACTTTTCTCCCGGGCAAGCCACCACGGGCCGCGACATCATGCGACGCCGGCCATAGAACACGGTGCTCACCACCAGGGCGGCCATCAGGCAGAACTCCGTGATCAGGACCGCCGATGCCGCTTGCAGGTAATCGCCCCCGGGCGCATTCAGGAACCGCGTCAACACCGTTCCGAACAGTGCCGGGCCCAGCCCCAGCGCGCTTTGCTGCACCGTCGACAAGGTGGCGCTGCCCGCGCCGGCCTGCTCAGGGCGCACTTCCGAAAGCCCGATGCGAAAGAAACAGCCAACGATGAAGGCCTGTCCCAGGCCGATCGGCACCGTGGCCGCCATCAGGTTGAATACGGAGGGTGTGGGCCATACTGTCCGCAGCGTGAGCCACAGGGCCAACAGCCCGCTCATCTGCACCAGGCAGCCGAACACGAGCACCGACGTTTTATCGAAACGGGCCACCACGCGGCTGGTCAGCAGGGAACCAACGAAATAGGCGACGCCCATGGCGACGAAGGTATTGCCCGACGACAGCGGCGACATCCCTGCCCCTGCCTGCAAAGTGAGCGCCATGCAAAACATGAAGCCGCTCCAGCTCGAAAAGAACAGGATGGCGGTCCACACCCCGAACCGAATACTGGGCAGGCGCAGCAAGGACGGCGGCAACAAAGGCAGGCCCTTGCGATGCTCCTGGCGCAGTTCAACATTCCACAGCACATACAGCAGGACCGGCACCATCGCCAGCATCAGCTCGCAAGGCCATGGCCAATGCAGCGCCGATCCTACGGACATCGGGATCAGCAGGCACAGGATCACCGACGCCAACAACCAGGTCCCGGGCCAGTCGATGCTGGCCGGATGCGGTGAGCGGGTCTCCGGCAACACGCGGGGTGCATACGCCATCACCACCAGTCCGATGGGCAGGTTGATCAGGAACACGCTGCGCCAGCCCAACCCGCCCACGTCCATCGACACGAGCAGTCCGCCCAGCACTTGGCCCACGACGAATGCGAGGCCGCCGATCGCGCCATACAGGCCCAGGGCCCGCGAATGTTCGGGGCCGCGCAGGGTGACGTGTATCGTCGCGAGTATCTGCGGCATCGCGAGCGCCGCCGCCACGCCTTGCAGGGCGCGCGCGGCCAGCAGCAGCCATACCGAATTGGCCAGGCCGCATAGCAGCGATGCCACCGTAAACAGCATCACGCCCCAGCTGAACACCCGGCGCCGGCCATAGTTGTCGCCCAGCCTGCCGCCCATCGCAAGGCAGACGGCGAACGCCACGCCGTAGACGGCCACGATCAGCTCCAGCTCCATCTCGCTTGCATGCAGGGTATGCGCCATCGCGTCCAGCGCGACATTGACAATGGAGAAGTCGATCATGGGCAGCAGTTGTCCTGCCAGCAGCAGGTACAGGCCGGCTCGGCCAAGGCGCGCGGGGGAAGATGCAGCAGTCATCGGGTGTGGGGTTGCACCCGGAGGGGACCACGGGCGCGACAACGTAGGGACAGTCGAACGGGCAGTATATTGTGCACTGCAGTAATCGCGGGCCATTGCCCCTGCCGCGCCCAGGGTCGGCGCGTTCAGTGTAGATTCAGCGCATGTCGCTCCGCCTACCTCCCCTGTCCACCCTGCGTCTCTTCGAAGCGGCCGGCCGCCTGCAAAGTTTCAAGCTCGCCGCCGCGGAACTGAACGTGACGCCCAGCGCCGTCAGCCATGGCATCGTCAGCCTGGAATCCTACCTGGGCGTGGCGCTGTTCATCAGGCAACCGCGGCGCCTGGTCCTGACGCCGGAAGGCGCCGATTACCTTACCTATGTCTCCGAGGCCTTCGGCCTGCTCGCGGCCGGAATGCAGCGGCTGCAACCCTGCGGCGGCCCCGCCCGGATCACGCTCACCTGCGCGCCCACGTTGGCGTCGCGCTGGCTGCTGCCCCGCCTGCCGGCGTTTCGCAAGCTGTGGCCGCAGGTCGATATCAGCCTGGATACTTCACCGCGGCATGCCGGCTTTCCCGCCGACGGCTTCGACTTCGCGATCCGCATGAGCCGTACACCGTCAGGCGGTCCGGCATGGACCCGGCTGTTCGGCGAACACCTCATCCCCGTGTGCAGCCCGGCCTATCTCCAGCACCTGGCCGTTAGGGAAGGCCATATCGAACTGGAGCGAGCCACGCTTCTGCACGTGGTTTCAGCGGGCGAGGACTGGCAGGCCTGGCTGGACGCGACGGGCACATCGGGCATGGACCTGTCCGCAGGCATGCGCTTCGATACGATCCAGCTCGCGATAGAGGCGGCCATGGCCGGCCTGGGTATCGTGCTGGGACGGCTGCCGCTGATCGGGGCGGAGTTGTCCGCGGGGACGCTCGTACCGGCGAGTCCCCATCGCGTGCCCGCGCAGACCGCGTACTGGCTGATCAGCGCCGAAGACGTGACGCGGCGACCCGCCCTGTCCGCCTTCCGGCAATGGCTGCTCGAGGAGGCCAGCGCGTGTGCCGGCGAGCCGGACGCCGGCATCCTGGGCAGTGGGCGGCCCGACACGTCCTTGCGCGGCGTCCCCACGCCATCCAGGTGAACGGAATTCACTCACGGACGAAATCTTTTCCGTTGTCCCGGAGAGCGGGCTGCGGCGATCATACGGGCCAGGAGACTGACACGCATGCCTACCCTTCCCTCAGCGACCTCGACATCCTCGCACCGCCTCGTTGTCGCCGTACTTGCCGGCGCATTGATCCTGAGCGTGGCCATGGGCATCCGACAGACCTTCGGGCTGTACGTCGGGCCGTTCTCCTATGATCGCGGGGTGCCGGTAACGCTGGTCGCGCTGGCCATTGCCCTGCACAACCTGGTATGGGGCCTGGCGCAACCCTTCGCCGGCGCGGCGGCCGACCGCTACGGCTCCGCGCCGGTCGTCGCCTTCGGCGCGGTCGTGCTGGCGGCCGGCCTGGCGCTGGCGGCCCTGGCTCCTTCCGGCGGCATGCTGGTCCTGAGCATGGGACTGCTGGTCGGCATCGGCATCAGTTGCACCGCGTTCGGCGTGGTGCTCCCGGCGATCGGCCGTATTGCATCCCCGCACACGCGCAGCGTTGCCATGGGATGGGTCAGCGCGGGCGGATCGCTGGGTCAGGTCGTCATGGTGCCCCTCGCTCAGTTCGTGCGCGAATCGTCCGGAATCTCTGCGTCGCTGCTCGTGCTTGCCGCCACGATCCTGCTGGTGGCGCCGTTCGGCGTCATCATGGAGCGTCGACCCGTGCGCGACACCACCGCACCCGCCTCGCCGCCTCCTTCCCTGCGCAACGTGCTGGCGCAGGCCGGTCGCCATCGCGGCTTCCGGCTGCTCACCCTGGGCTTTTTCACTTGCGGCTTCCAGCTTGCATTCATCGCGACGCATCTGCCGCAATACCTGGCGCTTTGCCATATGCCACCGGCGTTGGGGGCGACCGCGCTGGCGCTGATCGGCCTGTTCAACATGGCGGGCAGCTGGACATGCGGATGGCTGGGCGGACGCTATCGCCAGCAGCACGTACTGGGTTGGCTCTATCTGATCCGCGGCGTCACCATCGCGGCTTTTTTCCTGCTGCCCAAGACCACGCTCACAGTGGTCGTCTTTGCCGCGATCATGGGCCTGACATGGCTGGGGACCGTGCCCCTGACCAGCGGCCTGGTGGCCAAGGTCTTCGGCATCCGGCACCTGGGCACCCTCTTCGGCGTGTGCTTCTTCAGTCACCAGATCGGCTCCTTCCTGGGCGCCTGGCTGGGTGGCCTGGTGCTGGACATGACCGGCTCCTATTCGCTGCTGTGGATTTTCACGGCGGCCGCGGGGCTGGTCGCCGCGCTGCTGCATTTTCCGATCGACGACCGCACGGTGGATGTGTCGGCTTCGCCGGCGCGGACCGCCGCGGCGTGAGCGCCGTCGCGGCTCCGCATCGGGTGCGCTGCGTGATCTTGCGGCAAGCGCGCGTCCGATAAGCGCGTGGGTCCGGAACCTTCGATGCGAGCGCCGTACTCAGGGGCCTCCTTTCCAACATTCCCACGGAGGCCTTCATGACCCTATCGGCAGCCAGTCACCAGATTGGCCCTACAAGCGCGATGCCGGACATCGCCCAGCAGCCGGCCGCGCGCACATCCGGCCCGCCCGCGCACACGGACACATTGGTCCAGGAGCTGTCCGCCGTGGGGGTGAACGACACGCAGGGCACCAGGCCTTCCCGTGAAGTCGGGTCCGGCATTCCTGCCCGGCGCCCGGCGCGTTCGGTGGACGTGTCGCCCATCGAAGAATCGCCGCCGTCAAGCGGGCTGTCGCTGAAAGGAATCGCCGAATGGCTGGCACGCATCGACATGCGCTCGGATGTCGCCGTGCTCGGCGAGCTGCTCATCAACGGCCGGGACGATAAGGGACCATCCCGTCCCCCGCAAGGCCGCTGAACCTGCCTGCGCCACACGCCGGCCCCGATCGCGTCCATTGCGGACGCCATCGGCGCTTCATACGTGCCGGCTCGGGGCATGCGGACCCGGCGGCATCGCCATCACCACACGGCACTACAATCCCGTCGGTCCACACTTGCCGACGGTCCCATCGATGAATACGCCGACCCGACATCGTTGCACCTGGGCGTCCGACGACGCCTTGATGCGCGAATACCACGACCGAGAATGGGGCGTCCCCCAGCGGGACAGCCGCATGCTGTGGGAAATGCTGATGCTGGAAGGCTTCCAGGCGGGCCTTGCCTGGATCACGGTATTGCGCAAGCGCGATGCATTCCGGCTGGCCTTCGACGGCTTCGAGCCGGCCGCGGTCGCACGCTACGGTGCGGCCGATGTCGAACGGCTCATGGACAACCCCGGCATCATCCGGGCCCGCGCCAAGATCGAAGCCACCATACGAGGCGCGCAGATCTACTGCGAGATGCAGGAAAAGGGTGAATCCTTCAGCGACTTCTGCTGGTCGTTCACGGATGGCAAGGCGCTGCAAGGCGACGGCAAAAGCCGCCTGGTCAGCACCCCGTTGTCAGAGCAGATATCCAAGGCGCTGAAGGCCCGTGGATTCAAGTTCGTGGGCCCCACCATCGTCTACGCCTGGATGCAGGCCGTCGGCATTGTCAATGACCACGCCGACGATTGTTTCCGGCGACCGGAAGTCCGGTAACGCTCCGCCACGCCACCATCCGCCTGGAGTCTTTGCGCAACCGCTGCCGTATTGCCTCAATACCTGCCATCCCGGGGACAGGACAGCGGGCCGCTGGACTCAAAATGTCTGGATGATGCTGTTCACTGCAGGCATGAATCGCGCGCGATACCTGCTTTCAAGGTCGACGAATTCCTTCAGCGGCATCGACTGGACGTTGTTGCACGTTCCTGTGCCCTCGCTGCCATCCACCGACCGGGCGCCGGGGCCACTTCCGTAGTTGGTCAGGACCCAATACGCCACACACACCGCGGCTACGGTGAAGACAGCCCGCGCTGCCTGGCGGATGACCTGTATCGCATCGACCGGCGAGAAGGAATCCGAGAAATCGACAGGGGTATCGTTGGGTCCGAAGGGGGTACGTTCGTCCCAGGTTGGATTGGCGACCAGAGGACCGAGCACACCCCGATTCTCGACCCTGGCATTGATGACGATGGTGTGAGGAACGACTGTTCCATCGAATCCTGCGATGAAACCGCCGTTGGAAAAGGGAGACGCGTACAGGTTCCCCGTCACCGGGCCGTAAGTCAGCATTTCCCCTATGTTCCCGCCCGGGTCGTTCTGGCGGTTCAAGCCGTTCCTGAAGGCGTGAAGGACCAGAGGCGCGCGCCGAAAGTTCTGGTCCACGCGTATCTGAAGCAGCAGGCCATACCGGAACGATTCCATGCGCAGCGTCGCCATTGCCTCGACGGGACTTCCATAGGCGAGCAAAAAGTGCCTGTGGGTCAGGGGCATGACCATGAAGTTCAGGAACTCCTGCGCCAGGCGGTCCGATTCACGCGGCGTCAGTCGTATGTCCTGACCGCCGAAGATACCGTTCATCAGGTCCTCGGCCTGGGCCGCCGACTGGGTCGGAATGAAAATCCACGCATCGACGGCCAGGCACTTCCCGGAAAACACCACAAGCGGGACAAACAGCACGCACTGCAGGACGAATGATTGCAAACGTGACATGTCGCCTCCACCTGCGGGTCAGCAAAGCTTGTCGGGTGCTCATGGAGCACTACTCGTCTGAAAATGTATGGATGATGCCGTTCACGGCCGGCGAAAATCGCGCGCGATACCCGGCTTCAAGCCCGTCGAATTCCGTCAGCTGCATCAACGCAACGTTCGTGCACGTTCCCGTGCCGGCGCTGGCATCCTCCGGTTGACCGCCTGGCCCGCTTCCATAGTTGGTAAGCACCCAATAGGCCACACACACCGCCGCCACGGTAAAAATGTTCCTCGCCGCTTGCCGGATGACCTGGATGGCCCGCGGCGTCATGGCGGTGGGCGGATCCGAAAAATCGACAGGGGTATTGTTGGGGCCGAATGGCGTATTGGGATCCCAGGCCGGATTCTCCACCGCCGGATCAAGCACACCGCGATGCTGGATGCTGGCATTGATTACCGCGGTATGAGGAACGGTTGTTCCGTCGAATCCTGCAACAAAGCCGCCTCTGGAAATGGGCGAGGCATACAGATTCCCGAACACAGGGCCGAATTCGAGCATTCTCCTGAGGCTGCCGCTGGGATCGTTCTCCGCGGTCAGCTCCTTGCTGAACGCCCAGATGACCTGGTCGGCGACGCGAAAGTTCATATCAACACGGATTTGCAGCAGCAGGCCATACTGGAATGCCTCCCTGTTGAGGCTGCCGGTTGCCTGGCGTGGCGTCCCATACGCGAACAGGAAATGCCTGTGAGTCAGGGGGGTAACCAGGAAGTTCAGGAACTCCTGAGCCAGCAGATCCGATTCGCGCGGTGTCAGCTCTATATCCTGGCCCCCGAATATCCTGTCCATCAGGCTCTCCGCCTGGGCCGCGGACTGGGTCGGAATAAAAATCCACGCATTCACCGCCATACACTTTCCGGACAACATCACAAGCGGCACGAACAGCACGCACTGCAGAACGAAGGACTGGAAGCGCGACATATCAGGCCCCTACGGGTGCGGAAAGCCTACGGAAGTCTCATGGATACCATACCTGGATACTCTCGGCCCACCCTCCGTTGCAGTTGCCGCTCCAGTCCACCAAGGCCACCTTTTGTCCCAACGCCATGGCTTGCAGGGCCGTTGCATAGATGATTCTTCCGCTGTTGAAGTCGGTGGTCGCGTGGCTATAGAACCTGAATTGGACGGTATCGCCGTTGGACCAGCTCGGACCGGTAGGTGACAGCCATAGCAGCCAATCGTCCCATCCATTCATGGCGGGAAACATGCCGACGATATATCCCGCCATGCATGTTTGCTGGCTATCGTTCGCGGGCTGCCCAGGCCGTTGGGATGCCGGCGGCGCCGATGGCGCGGACTGGTTCGAGCGGGCGGGAGGCCCGCTGCTTACGGTCGGATGCCGGTCTTGCGGACTCGGCTGTTGGTCCGCCACGGCATCGAGCGAGGTAAGCAGCATCAGCGTGGCAAGTGCAGAAGCCTTGATAATCTTCATATCCGTTTTCCTCGTGTGGATTTCCCGGAGAGGGGCGCGACGCCCTGCCTTCCATAAGGCGGCCCATCCACTCACATATCCAGCGTTGCCTCTATCCCGGGTACGCGACCGATGGCGCTACTGGTTCGCGAGTGCGGAATAATTAGGCCTGAGGACCTTCGGCCCTGGGTGTCGTTGTTTGTAACGAGGGGAGAAGGCAAAAACGAAGAACTCCAATATGGCCAGTTGATGGCTTGCATGGACGGATCCGGGCGAACGACGGAACCGCCACACTTGCCCTGGACGCGGTCTGGCAACGGCGCTGAAGGGGCGCCGCGCGAGCGGGTCGGGACGCCGCCACGGGTGGCCATACGCAATCGGCCGCAGCGCGTGCTGCGGCCGATCGCTTCAAGGACCAGGCGAAACGTCTACTGGCCCGGCCGTCCTAGGCCAAGCTGCTTCTTTCAGGCAGCATTGGCCTTGTCGGGCGCAGCGGCCGCCGGTGGGCCGAACAGGCGCCCTTGCGCGGCGCGATGCACGGTTGCAACCGCCACCAAGCCCACCACCACATTGGCAAACACGAAAAGGATGGGGGCGAGAACGGTGACGGGCCCGTCGCTGCCCTGGACCAGCAACCGGATAGGCGCGGTCGCGAGCGCGGTGGCGCCGAAGGTAAAGGCCCAATAGGACGGCGCGAACGGTTCCTGCATGATCCACGGCAGCAAGCGCAGCAGGATCAGGCATTGCAGCAGGCCGTAGCCGAGCATCGCCTGCACGAAGAACACCGGCAACCCTTCCGGCGCCACGCTCAACAAGGTGACGGCGCCCACCACCGGCGGCGCCAGTTGGATACCGAGCGTGGGCCGCAAGGCCTTGGCCATGCCGGGCGCATTGAACATACGGGCCAACAGCACCGATTCGATGGCGAGCCAGGAAAACAATCCCGCGCCAAACGCCATTTGCCCCCAATCCCGATACCCCAGCGCGGCGGCAACCGTGCCAGCCACGAAGGTGCCGGCGACGGTCGGCAGGTAAAGCACGGGCGTGGTGCTCGTGGGCTCGCGGTCGCCATGCCACAGGCCGCCCGTGCGCCACACGGCGAAGGCCAGCGTAAACATGCTCCCCAGTAAAAACAGCCCCATGGCGACCGGCCGCGAATAAGGAACGGCCGCCGCCGCGATCAGCATGGTGGCCACGCCGGCAAGCCCGATGAAGCAGCACTGCACCGGATGCGCGGCTTCCGCCAGGGCGGCATCGCGCGCATAGAGCCACTTCATCGTGTAGAGCACGGCCAGCACCGCCCACACAATGGCGGCCAACAGCAGGATGGACTCGCCCACCACGGCGGGCAGTTGCCACGCCTGGTGGGCGGCGCGCCATGTACTGCCCAACCCGGCCAGTCCCAGCACGATACCGAAGAAACCCGCCGGCACGGCCGGCATACCCGCACGTCTTCCCATTGTCGACCCCTTTTGCATGCTGAATCGCGCCCCTTACGCGCAGGCGCATTCTGCCGGATCGAGCCGGTCCTGTCACGGCATGCAAGCGTGCCTGGTTCACCCCGTCGCGTGGGTCATTCGCCTGTCACGGGAACGTGGCAGTTGGCTTCCACCCGATATCCATCGGGGTCATATACGAAGGCCGCGTAATAGCCCGGACTGTATTCGGGACGGATGCCAGGCTTGCCGTTATCGCGGCCGCCATTGTCCAGCGCGGCGCGATAAAACGCCTGCACCTCCTCCGGAGTCTTGGCTGCGAACGACAGGTGCAGGCCCGATTCGTCGTCGGGAACGACGGGCCGGGCGGTCTTGAGCAGCCACAGTACGGGTTCGTCCGCGCCATACCACAACGCATCGGCGTCGGCGCCATGGCGCCGGTAGCCCAGGGCGCCGAGGGCACTATCGTAGAAACGGCGGCTCCGATCCAGGTCGGTCACGCCGAACGAAAGATGGTCGATCATTTCGTCTCCTCCTGAACGTGAATCGGCCGGCGGCGCGATGGAACGCGCTGCCGGCCGGGTGGTAGCGGGCACGGCATGCCGCGGGCGGCATTGTGCCCGCATCGTGGGTCAGCCCCGGATGAAGGCCAATAGATCCGGATTGATGATTTCGGGATGCGTGGTGCACATGCCGTGCGGCAGGCCCTTGTATACCTTCAGCGTCGCGTTTTTCACCAGCTTGGACGACAAGGGCGCCGAGTCCTCGAAGGGGACGATCTGGTCATCGTCGCCATGCATGACGAGGACGGGCACGTCGATCATTTTCAGGTCCTCGGTGAAGTCGGTTTCCGAGAAAGCCTTGATGCAGTCGTAATGCGCCTTGGCGCCGCCCATCATCCCCTGGCGCCACCAGTTTTCGATCACGCCCTGCGACACCTTGGCGCCGCTGCGGTTGTAGCCATAGAAGGGGCCGGCCGGCACGTCCAGGAAGAATTGCGCGCGGTTCGCGGCGAGCGCGGCCCGGAAACCGTCGAATACCTCTATCGGCAGCCCGCCGGGATTCTTTTCCGACTTCACCATGACGGGCGGCACGGCCCCGATCAGAACCGCCTTGGCCACGCGTCCTTTGCCATGGCGGGCGACATAGCGCGCCACCTCGCCTCCCCCCGTGGAATGTCCGATATGCACGGCATCGCGCAGGTCCAGCGCGGCGGCGAGTTCCGCCACATCGGCCGCATAGGTGTCCATCTCGTTGCCGTGCGCCGTCTGCGTGGAGCGCCCATGCCCGCGCCGATCATGGGCGATCACGCGGTAACCGTGGTGAAGGAAGAACAGCATCTGCGCGTCCCAGTCGTCCGCGCTCAGGGGCCAACCATGATGAAAGACGATGGGCTGCCCCGTCCCCCAGTCCTTGTAGTAGATTTCGGTGCCATCTTTCGTGGTGATCGTGGTCATCGCGAGTCCTCGGGTCGTGGTTGCAGAAGCGGCCGACTGGCCGGAGCAAGCGTATACCGGTGCCGCCATGCCGTCTATCGAACATGCGTGAAGGTCGTCCAACGGAATAGATCCGCGGCAGGCGGTCCAAGGGCGGGTCGCTTGCCTTTTCGGCGTGTCAGGAGCCGTCGTCTTCCACGTAGGCGCGCAGGCGCACCAGCGCGTCGTCCCAGCGCGCCGAGATGGCGTCCAGATAGCGTCGCGCCTCGGTCAGCCCGCTGCCTTCCAGCGCCCACAGATGCTCACGGCCGGCGCGGCGGCTGATCACCAGGCCGGCCGCCGCCAAGGCCTGCAAATGCTTGGTGATCGCCTGCCGCGATATGGACGCGTCCTCGCTCAGTCGCGCGATCGACAGCGGTCCGTCATCGCATAGCCGCGCAACGATGCGCAAGCGCGTTGCGTCGCCCAATGCCGCGAAGATGGGTGCGGCGCCCGGCGGCGGCAATGCCGGGCGGGCGCGCGAACGCCTGTTCAGGGGGGGAATCATTCCGGCTTCATTCCAGCTGTCCACCGCCCTGGCCCATCGTCATGGTCACGTACTTTTCCACCAGGCGGCATTGATGCGACCAGCCTCCCTCGTTCGCCGCGAAAGCCTGGGCCCGGCGCGCCGGCGGGATACTGTCGAAACCGCTTTCAGTGATGGTCAGGAGCGTACCTTCGGGCGCGTCCCGGAGGACGAAGCTGACCAGCGTCATGGGTTCCTGCGTATAGTCCGCGTCCGGCTCCACGGCGTAGGGATGCCAGCGGAAGGAAAACAGGTGCATCGGCTCCACCCGTTCGATAACGAACTCGAACGGCAATCCCTCGTAGGGTTTCTGTGCCGCCGCAACGGCGGCGTCCACCTGGGTCGGCGTGATGCGGCCGGTCAACCTGGCGCCGGCGGCGAACGCGCCATCGAAACGCACGCCGAACCACGCGCCGAAGCGTTCGGCCTCGCTGATCGCGCGCCACACCCGCTCGCGTGGCGCGCGCAGCAGGACTTGCTTTTCGATACGGTCTGTCTGGCTCATAGGCAACCTCCGCTTTGCCTATGCTACGGCGATTCCCTGCGAAGATGCAACCTTAAGGTTGCTTTTTAAGCGCCGAGTCTACGCCGCGATGCATCATTGATGCCTTGCGCGCCTGCCGTTATCGTGTCGTGGCCCGCGCCACGCTCGCGTACCGAGGCGTAGCCCGCATGATGCCGACGGCATTGCCGCCGTCCATACCGGGCAGGCCCTCGTGATCGCGCTGCCGCTGCACGCCGTATGCGTGCCCGTTGCCTATGGCGGGCGAAAGGTTTTCCTCAATCGCAAAGGAGCACGCCATGAACTACAACCCCGGTCGCTGGTTCGAGATCTACGTCCAGGACATGGACCGCGCCAGGCGTTTCTACGAGACTGTCCTGGACGCGACGTTCGAGAAGCTGGACGCGCCCGGCATGGAGATGTACGCGTTTCCGATGAGTATGGAAGAGCCTGGCATCGCCGGGGCACTCGTCTGCATGCCGGGGGTCCCATCGGGTGGGAACAGCACCCTGATCTATTTCGGCTGCGATGATTGTTCGGTCGAAGCCGCTCGCGTCGCCAAGGCGGGTGGACGCGTGGACAAGGAAAAGATGTCGATCGGCCAATACGGCTATATTGCCCTCGCCTACGATACCGAAGGCAATATGTTCGGCTTGCACTCCATGCAGTGACCGCACCTCACCACCGGTACGTCGCCGTGGCAAGGACGCTGCGCCGATAACCGTAATAGCAGGTCGTCGCGCTGCCGCACTGGCCAACGTATTCCTTATCGAACAGATTCGTGGCGGTCAGGGAGACATGCCAGTTGCGGTTCACGGCATAGCGCAATGCGGCATCGGCCAGCCACACCGAGGGCACCTTGAAGGTGTTGGCCGTGTCGCCCCACGTCGAACCGATGTACCGCGTTCCCACGCCCATTCCGAGGCCGCGCAGCGGTCCTCCCCGCAGGGTGTAGTCCAGCCATAGCGACCCGGTGTGGCGCGGCCGGTTGGTCGGCACCTTGTTGAGATCGGGGCCGTTGCTGCGGGTCACCTCCATATCCATATAGGTATAGGCAGCCTGGGCCTTGAACCCGTTCTCGAAATCCATGGTGGCTTCCAGCTCCACCCCTCGCGACCTGACCTCGCCCGTCTGCACCTGGTACGTAGGATGGTCTGGGTCGCTCGTCAGCACATCCTGTTGCCGCAAGTCGTAAACCGCCGCCGTGATGAAGCTGTTGCTGCCCTCCGGCTGGTACTTGACGCCGACCTCCGTCTGCTTGCCGGTGGTGGGACGGAATGCGTTGCCCGCCGCGTCGGTTCCAGCCTGCGGCTGGAAAGAAGTGGCATAGCTGACGTAGGGCGTAACGCCATGCGCTGCGTGATAAAGCAGGCCCACCCGGTAGGTGAAGTCATCCTGCTCGATCGCGGTCCGCGTCACTGTGCTTGCCTGGGTTGCGGTCAGGACGCGGGTCGACGTGGTATGCGCCCTGGCCCAGTCCTTTCGCCCGCCGGCGACGAAGGTGACAGCATCCGAGAGCTTGAGCTGGTCCTGCAGGTACACGCCCAGCTGGCGTTGTTTCTGTTCCGCGTAGGTATACGAGGCAATGGGATTGATGGAAGAACCGTAGACGGGATCGAACGGATCGATAAGGCCGAGTCCACTGCCTACCGTTCCGAAACCCTGCTTGTCGTCGAAATGCCCGTTCTGGTAGTCCAGGCCGACCAGGGCGGTATGCCGCAGCGTGCCGGTCGTGAAGTCGCCCTGCAATTGCGTATCCACGCCCAGGGTATCCAGTTGCCCGCCGGCGTCGACGGATCCGCGCCTTAGATAGCGCTGCGCGGGCGAGGACCAGCCCGAGGCGTAAACACCCGTATAGTCCAGATCGCTGTGGGTATAGCGCAGGTTCTGCCGCAAGGTGAATGTATCGTTGAAGCGGTGCTCGAAGGCATAGCCGACCGCGTATTCCTCCCGATCGAAAGTATTGAAATCGGGTTCGCCAGTGAAGAAGGATGTCGAAATACGCCGGCCGTTCACCGTCGGCACGATGGTCCCCTCGCGGGGTAGGAAGTTGATCGCCGTGCCTTGCCGGTCACGTTGATAATGCGTCAGCAACGTAAACGTGGTGTCCGCGCTGGGGCGCAGGGTGAGCGCGGGCGCGATGAATATCCGGTCGTCGTCGGCATGATTCGTCTGGGTACCGCTGTCGCGAAACAGGCCAGTCAACCGGTACAACACCTTCTGGTTGGGATCGGCCGCGCCGGAAAAATCGAAGCTGGTCTGCTTGCGATCGTCCGAACCATACTGGACATTCACTTCGCCCCGGGTATCGGCAGTGGGACGCTTGCTGACCAGATTCACCAGGCCGCCCGGCGAATTCGCGCCATACAGCACGGAGCTCGGCCCGCGCAGAATCTCTACGCGCTCCAGCCCGTATGTTTCGATGCGCGGCATCAAATAGCCGCTCGCGTAATAGTTGATGTAAAGGCCGTCCAGATACTGCCTGGCCGGAAAGCCGCGAATCACGGGTTTGTCATATCGCGCTTCGGCCACGTTGTCGCCAATGACCCCGGCCGAGTACGCGAAGGCCTCGGAAAGATTCTGGACGCCGCGATCCTCCATTTGTTGTCGGGTGATGACGGAGATCGACTGCGGTGTATCTTCCAGCGCCGTGGCCGTCTTCGTCGCCGTCACGCTGCGCCGCGCCACATATCCGTCCACGGGCCCTGTCGCGCTCTCGCCCTCGGCGGTAACCGCTACCGTGGGCAGTTGAACCGCGGCGTCCTCGGCCCGCCCAGTCTCCGGATAGCCGGCGGCCCCGGCAGCGAGCCCCGCCCACATCACCCCATGCAGGCGTGCCATGGATACCCTTTTACTTCGCCCCATATACCCCCCGGAACAGCATATCGACGCGCCCAAGCCTGGAGGCACGACATCTTACTACATGCGATTGCTAATGATAATGATTCGTAAATGCGGAATGGATTATGGGGAAAATGTGTACACAGCGCAAGAGCAAGGGCAGCAAGGCGGTAGTTGGCCGGCCTGCCAGGGGGTGCGCCCCCTGCCCTGGCGCCCGCTCCGGGCGTCTCGATCCGGCTCCGATCCGCGCCGCGGCTGCCCTATTGCCGTTCAGGGCCCGATGGGCCCCCGGGGTGGACCGCCTTCCGGCGATACCGCGCGCAGTGCAGTGCCGGCCACAAAGCGCCCGTCGTCATAACCCCCAGGGCCGCCCAGGAGAGTCCGTCCCACCAGCCGTCGCCAATAAGCGCCGCAGTGAGGCCTATGCATCCCATCGCTGCCAGCCCCATCGGCACGCCATAGACCCATAGAAAGGAACCCGGCGCAGTCATCGACCCACCCGCGCCTGGCCCGAAGCCGTCATTGCGGTCGGTGAAGCACCGCCGCTATGTGCATTCGCCGCCGATACGAGCCCACCCCGCCCGGGTGGACGTCTGCCCAGCCACAGATAGATCCCGCTGGCCAGGACCGCGATGGTGATCAGATCCAACACCGCCCACAGCAGCTTCAGCGGCATCGCACCGTAATCGCCGAAATGGAGGGGACCGGAAATCCGCAGCGCGGCGACATACCAGGGCATATCGCGTTTGCCGGCGAAGGCGCCCGTTTCGGCGTCCACCAGCACGGGTTTGATCAGGCGCGCTGTCACCGCCGCATCCCCGCGCATGAACACCGCATAATGCCGATGCCCCGCCAGCGGCGTACCGGGGTATGCCACGAACGCCGGCACCATCCCCGGCTCTTCCTGCCGCGCCAATGCCAGGGCGGCGTCCAGCGATGTGAGCGAAGCGGGCGCCGGCAGCGCCGCATGGGGCGCGATCATGGATCGCAGTTCGGTGGCCTGCCATACTCCGTATACCGGCTTGGACAGAGTCAGCAGGACGCCGGTCGCGCCAACGACGACCGCCCAGGACACCGTCCCCATGCCCAGGACGTTATGCAGGTCCAGCCACCTCAGGCGCGCGGAGCGGTCGCGCCGTACCGTACCGTATGGCAGCTTCTTCATGAGCGGCCCATAGACGACGATGCCGGAAACGATAGAGGCGATGAACAGCGCGCCCATCAGCCCCAATAGCAAGGTGCCGGCCAGGCCAGCGAACAGATCCGTATGCAGCTTCACCATGATCCGCATAAAGCCCGTTCGCAAGGGCGTGTCGCGTAACAACTCGCCGGAGCGCGCATCATAGGTAAGCAGCACTCCTCCGGCGCGCGGCGCCGTGCGCGATGACAGGGAAACGAACCATACAGGGTCCTCGTCGTCGGCGGTGACATACCGCACGGCCGTGTCCGGATGCCGCGCAAGCGCCCGGGCCAGGATATCGTCCACCCGCGCGGCACGGCTGGATTGCGGCATCTCCGCAACCTCGACTCCATTGCCCAGCCAATGGTCGATCTCATGCCCGAAAATCAGGGGAAGCCCCGTCAGGCAAAGCAGCAGCAGGAACACCATGCATACCAGGCTTGTCCACTTATGGACCCAATACCAGCCACGAAAGGTCCGGATCTTCATCTGCACGCGGCACGCAATTGACAATGAGTCGCATTCTACACAGATGGAACGGGCGTCGATATGCCCGGGCGGACCGCCACTGCCCTGCCTATGTTCCGCGCGCCACGTCTTCCGCTCACGCATGAGGGCACCGCCCCGCGCCCGACGGGACTTGGATATCCGTGGATTGGCCCCATCTGCATGCCTGTGTGAAAGCGCCCTGCGTCCGGCGGCATCCCAGTGGCCGTCATGCCGCGAAAGCGGCAGACTGATATACCGAGCCGGCGTATCGTTTGCTTCACCGCGCCGCGCTGTGGCATGCCGCGCACACCGGCCGCATATCGACAGGAGAGCACCATGAGCACGTACCGCAAAGACCCGGACGCCATCGCGAATCTCACGCCCGAGCAGTACCGCGTGACGCAGGAAAGCGCCACCGAACGCGCCGGCACCGGCGAGTATCTCGATAACAAGGAACCGGGCATCTATGTCGATATTGTTTCCGGCGAACCCTTGTTCGCCTCGTCGGACAAGTATGAGTCGGGTTGCGGCTGGCCCAGCTTTACCAAGCCTATCGAACCGGCGCACATCAACGAACTGCGCGACAGCTCTTATGGCATGATCCGCACCGAAGTGCGGTCGGTCCATGGCGACAGCCATCTGGGCCATGTTTTCCCCGACGGCCCGCCCGACCGCGGCGGCCTGCGCTACTGCATCAATTCCGCGTCGCTGCGCTTCATTCCGCGCGACAGGATGGAAGCCGAAGGCTACGGGGCTTATCTCGATCAGGTGGAGGACGTACGATGAATCAAGAACGCGCTGTGCTCGCAGGCGGCTGCTTCTGGGGCATGCAAGACCTTATCCGCGGTTTCGACGGCGTCATTTCCACCCGGGTCGGCTATACCGGGGGCGACGTGCCGAATGCCACGTATCGCAATCATGGCACCCATGCCGAAGCGATCGAAATCATTTTCGACCCGTCCCGGACCAGCTATCGGCAGATCCTGGAGTTCTTCTTCCAGATCCACGACCCCACGACCCGCAACAGGCAGGGCAACGACGTCGGCACCAGTTACCGCTCGGCTATTTACTACACGAACGAAGCGCAGAAGCGCATCGCCGAGGACACCATCGCGGACGTGGATGCCTCGGGCCTGTGGCCCGGCAAGGTAGTCACCGAAGTGGCGGCAGCCGGCCCGTTCTGGGAAGCCGAACCGGAGCACCAGGACTATCTGGAACGGATACCGAACGGCTATACCTGCCACTTCGTCCGGCCCAACTGGCGCTTGCCCAGGCGCGCGGCCTGACGAACAGCCGTCACACGGCGTCCGCGATGCAATCGCGCAACCATTGGTGCGCGGCATCGCGGTGCGACCGTTCGTGCCATAGCATGGACATCTCGTATCCGGGCACTTCCACGGGCGGCTCCACGACGCGCAACGCGTCGCTGTCGCGCACCAGGCGCGAGGGCAGCATGGCCACCAGGTCCGATTGCTCCAGAACGGCACGCACGAACAGAAAATGAGGCACGGAAAGCACGACCCGCCGCGTCATGCCGGCGGCTGCGAGCGCCTGGTCCGTAACGCCATGGAAACCGCCGCCATCCGGGGACACGATCACGTGTTCGAGTGACCCGAATTGCGCCAGGCTGGGACGCCTGGCCAAACGGGGATGCCCCGCCCTTCCCACCAGGACGTATCTTTCCTTGAACAGCGCCCGGCGGCGCAGCGCCGGGGGCGCACCCTCTGTCGTATGGAAGGCCAGGTCGATGTCCCCCTGCTCCAATTGGCGGGCAAGCAAGGGCGGCGCCAGTTCCAGAACAGCCAGCCGGGTGCCGGGCGCCGCCGATCGCAGCCGCCTCAGCGCGGGCAGCAGGACGGTGGATTCGCTGTAGTCGCTGGCGGCGGCACGCCAGGTATGGGTGGCCTGCGCCGGGACGAACGGCTCGGCGGGCGCCACCGCGCGCTCCAGCGCTTCGAGGGCCATGCGCAATGGCTCGCGCAGGGCTTCGGCCCTGGCGGTCGGCCGCATTCCCCGGGCCCCTGGCAACAGCAGGGGATCGGAAAAAATATCCCGCAGCTTGGCCAGGTGCACGCTGACCGACGGCTGGGAGAGATGCAAACGTTCGGCCGAGCGCGTCACATTGCATTCCGACAGCAGGACATCCAGCGTGACGAGGAGGTTAACGTCCAGCCTACGCAAATTAATCACGGCAATACCTGGAATATTGGTTATTCATTTCCAATATACCCGGCCGGAACCTATCCTGCTGCCATACGCAAGGAGGTGCTTCATGAACGTTCTGGTCGTCTACGCCCACCCCGAACGCCGTTCATTGAATGGTTCGCTGAAAGACTTCACCGTCCGGCATCTGCGCGACGCCGGTCATACAGTCCAGGTATCCGACCTGTATGCCATGCATTGGAAAGCGGCGCTGGACGCCGACGACTTCCCGCATAGGGATCCTGGCGCCCGGCTTGATGCTTCCCTGGACTCCAGGCACGCCTTCGAAACCGGCCGGCAGAGCCAGGACATCGCCATCGAGCAAGACAAGCTGCGTAGGGCGGATGCCGTGATCCTGGTATTCCCCTTGTGGTGGTTCTCGATGCCCGCCATCCTGAAAGGCTGGGTCGAGCGTGTCTATGCCTATGGCTTCGGCTATGGCGTGGGAGAACACTCGGACACCCGCTGGGGCGATCGCTACGGCGAAGGCATGCTGGCCGGCAAGCGCGCGATGCTGGTCGTCACCGCCGGTGGATGGGAGTCCCACTACGGCCCGCGCGGGATCAACGGCCCCATCGACCATATCCTCTTTCCGATCCAGCACGGAATCCTGTACTACCCGGGCTACGATGTCTTGCCGCCGTTCGTCGTCTACCGCACGGGCCGCATCGACGCGGCCCGCTACGCCGCCATTTGCAAGGAGCTCGGACGCCGACTCGATACGCTCCGGGATACCGCGCCCATCCCATTTCGACGGCAAAACGGCGGTGCGTATGAAATTCCTGCCCTCACGCTGAGACCGGACGTCGCCCCAGGCCAGGTGGGTTTCGCGGCCCATATCGAATCGCCCCCGCCATCCAGCGTCGTACCGGGCGAAGCAGTCGACCCCGCGGTTGCTTGAAGCTGCCGGCCCACGGCACCCTCGCCGGTCGGCGTCCGCGCGGTGTGGCGGGGACCGGCCGGGGCGGCATCCGGCCGGCACATTGCCGGGTCAAATAAAAGTGCTTATCATTTACACGGCAAGTCTCCTGCCGCCCCGTATCGGCACCGAGCCGGTACGGTTTGTGCGGCGCCCTGCACGGCACCCGTTTGCCTACCAAGGAGAATTCCCATGGCCTATACCCTGCCTCCCCTGCCATACGCCTATGACGCGCTTGAACCTCATATCGATGCGCAGACGATGGAGATCCACTACACCAAACACCACCAGACCTATATCAACAACGTGAACGCGGCGCTGGAGGGCGCGAACCTGTCCTTTCCGCCGGTCGAGGAACTGGTCGCGGACATCGACAAGCTGCCGGAGGCCGTGCGCGGTCCGGTGCGCAACAACGGCGGCGGCCACGCCAACCACAGCCTGTTCTGGACCGTCATGTCTCCCGACGGCGGCGGCGCGCCGGACGGCAAGTTGGCCGCCGCCATCGACGCCGACCTCGGCGGCATGGAGAAATTCAAGGAAGCCTTCACCAAGGCTGCCCTGACCCGCTTCGGCAGCGGATGGGCGTGGCTCAGTGTCACGCCGCAGAAGAAGCTGGTTGTCGAAAGTACCGCCAACCAGGATAGTCCCCTGATGACGGGCAATACGCCCGTGCTGGGACTCGACGTGTGGGAACACGCGTACTACCTGAAGTACCAGAATCGCCGGCCGGAATATATTGCGGCGTTCTACAATGTCGTCAATTGGCCGGAAGTCGCACGTCGTTACGAGGCGGCGATCGCCTAGGCGCAGGCACCCGCGGGATTCCGTTCGATCAAGCCCGGCGCCAGCGTGGCCGGGCTTCATCGGCCCAACTCCATAACGGATGACGAACCACAGGCATGAACTACCAGGGAAGCTGCCACTGCGGCAACGTAAAGTTCGAAGCCGAAGGCGAGATCGCCTCTGCGCTATCGTGCAATTGCTCCATGTGCCAGCGCAAGGGAATGCTGATGTGGTTCGTTTCCCGCAGTGCGATGCGCGTGCTTACGCCGGAGGAAAACGCCGGCGCCTATCTGTTCAACAAGCACGCCATCAAGCACCGTTTCTGCCTGACCTGCGGCATCCATCCCTATAGCGAAGGCACGACGCCGGCGGGCGAGCCCATGGCGGCCATCAATATCCGCTGTATCGACGGCATCGATCTGCAGGCCATTCCCGTGAATCACTTCGACGGGCGCTCCATCCGATAAGCGCCGCACGGCGTCATCCCGTGCACGCACGACGCCCGCCCCTCCGACCGTTCCACTGCGCGCCGCGCCGCTGGCGCTCTCGTCCAGCGCGGCGCGACACTCGCAGCTTCCTGGGTCTGGGCGCGGGATGCCCTGCGGCCTTCTTCAGGCGCCAAAACCCCCGTCGATGGTATGCATCGCCCCTGTAATGCCGCTGGCATGCGACCCGGACAGGTATACCACCAGGCTCGCCACATCCTGCGCCGTGCCATGCCGCTTGATCGCCATGACGCTGTGCATGTCCGCCGCCATCGGGCCGGTCGCCGGATTCATGTCGGTGTCCGTCGGTCCTGGCTGCACGACGTTGACGGTAATCCCACGCGGTCCGAAATCCCGCGCCAGGCCGCGAGCCATGCCCTGCAAGGCCGACTTGCTCATCGAATAGGCTGCCAGGCCCGGAAACGGTATCCGGTCGCCGTTCACCGATCCGATCACTATGATCCGGCCGCCCTCCGGCATGGTCCGCGCCGCTTCCACCGCGGCGTGATACGGCGCCCGCACATTGATATCGATAAGGCGGTCCACGGCATCGGGATCGATGGTCAAGGGGTCGCCGCTGACCAGCACGCCCGCGTTGAACACCAGGATATCAAGCGGGCCGGCATCGCGTACCGTGGCCAGCAATCCTTCCCGGTCGCCTGCATCGGAATAGACCGCCGTGGCGCCCGTATCGGCCGCGAGCGCCTTGGCGGCCGCCTCCGAACCCGCATAGGTAAATTGCACCTTCGCGCCTGCGCCGGTGAAGGCCGACACAATCGCCGCGCCGATACCCCGGCTGCCGCCGATGACCATTACCTTCTTGCCCATAAAATCGTTCATCATTACCTCCTTGCGAATTGTGTATCGATCACTATATATTGTTCGCCGAGGGGCATCAAGGACATTTTTTAGTGACAACTAATATTTCGCCGAAGCGCGGCCGCCCGCGCAGCTTCGATACTGAGACGGCATTGGAAATTGGCCAGCGCCTGTTCCACGCGCACGGGTATGACGCGGTCGGACTGGCCGCGCTGACCGATGCGCTGGGGATCAAGCCGCCGAGCTTCTACAAGGCCTTCGGCAGCAAAGCGGAGTTCTTCAGCCGCGTGCTGGACCGGTATACCCGATCGTCGGCAGCGGTGGCTCTGGAGGGGATACTGCGCACGCGCCGTCCGCCCAGGGACGCACTGGCGGAACTCCTTGAGCGTGCCGCACAGACGTACGCGCGCGATCCGCAATTGCGTGGCTGCCTGGTCCTGGAAGCGGCGCGAAGCGGAGGCGATGACGAGGCCGCCGCGCTTGCCCGCCGCTCGGCGGCGCAGCGGCGCGAGGAAATCCGGGCGTTCGTCGCCCTCTCCCACCCCGACATGGCGGATGCCGTCACCGACTATGTCGCCTGCACCATGTCCGGCCTGTCGGCCAGCGCGCGGGAAGGGATGACCGAAGCCAGGTTGATCACGGTCGCCAAGGCAGCCGCGGCCGGACTGGACGCCCTGCTCTCCAAACCGCCGCGCCGCGCAGGATCGGCACGGCCCGGCGCAACCGCGCGGAAAGCATAAAGGGCGGCAGGCAGCGCAAGCAGCACGGCCACGCCATGACCATCGTCAGCGTGGCCAGCTTCCGGCCCGCCTACAACGTCCCGGCGCCCAGCCGCACCAACGCGGCCGCCACCCCGGCACCGTACTCCGGATCGGCCTTGGCACAGTTGTCGATGTGACGCTGCTGGATTTCCCTGGACGCGCCGCCAACCTGCCGCGCCGTATTGTCGAACAGCGCCTGGCGCTGCGCGGCGTTCATCTTGCGGAACAGGTCGCCTGGCTGCTGGTAATGATCATCGTCGACGCGGTGGTCCCAGTGGGCCGCGGCGCCGTCGATTTCCAGCGGCGGTTCGTTCAACTGCGGCTGGTCCGTCCACACGCCCTTGCTGTTCGGCCAGTAGGATGGCGTGCCGCCCAGATTGCCGTCGGTGCGCATCGCGCCATCGCGGTGATAGCTGTGGAACGGGCACTTCGGCGCATTGACCGGAATGTGGTTGAAATTGACACCCAGGCGGTAGCGCTGGGCGTCGCCATAGGAAAACAGCCGCGCCTGCAGCATTTTGTCTGGCGAGTAGCCGACGCCCGGCACGATGTTCGCCGGCGAAAAGGCAGCCTGCTCCGTTTCGGCGAAGAAGTTCTCCGGGTTGCGGTTCAACTCGAAATAGCCCACCTCGATCAGCGGGAATTCGCCCTTGGGCCATACCTTCGTCAGGTCGAAAGGGTTGAAGCGGAACGCCTTGGCCTGGGCATCGGTCATCACCTGGATGAACAGCGTCCAGCGAGGAAAGTCGCCGCGCTCGATGCTTTCGAACAAGTCCCGTTGATGCGTCTCCCGGTCCGCACCGACCAACTCCTGCGCTTGCGCATCGGTCAGGTTCTCGACGCCCTGTTGGGTGCGGAAATGGAACTTGACCCAGGTCCGCTCGTTCGCCGCGTTGATGAAACTGTAGGTATGGCTTCCGAACCCATGCATATGTCGGAAGGTGCGCGGAATTCCGCGTTCGCTCATGACGATCGTCACCTGGTGCAGCGCTTCCGGAAGCAGCGTCCAGAAGTCCCAGTTATTTTCCGCGCTCCGCAGGCCCGTGCGCGGATCGCGCTTGATCGCGTGATTCAGGTCCGGAAAGCGCAAAGGATCGCGGAAGAAGAACACCGGCGTGTTGTTCCCCACCACATCCCAATTCCCTTCTTCCGTGTAGAACTTCAGTGCGAAGCCGCGGATATCGCGCTCGGCATCCGCCGCGCCGCGTTCGCCCGCGACGGTGGAAAATCGCGCGAACAAGGGGGTCTGCTTGCCCACCTCCGAAAAGATGCGGGCCTTGGTATAGCGGGTGATATCGTGCGTGACCGTGAACGTGCCATGCGCACCGGCGCCTTTCGCATGCATGCGGCGTTCCGGAATCACCTCCCGGTCGAAGTGCGCCAGCTTTTCGATCAGCCACACATCCTGCAGCAGCGCCGGACCGCGCGGCCCCGCGGTCTGGATATTCACGTTATCGGCGACGGGCGCGCCCGTTGCGTGAGTCAGCGTGGGCGGGGTCGTTTTATCGGTCATAAGGAACTCTAGGAAGATGAACGGGTAGCGAGGAACGGTGTAGTGCCGGCCACGCGCGGAAAGCGGCAGGACGCGGCAAACACGCCGGCATATGTGCCGGAAAGCCCGCCGGAAAACACGCCGGAAAGCCGACCGGAATATGGGCCGTTTCGCACGGCATTTTCCTCAGTCCGGTATGGGTTCGCAATAGTTGTACAACGTCAGATGCTGCCATTGACGCGCTGGACGGACGCCCGTTGCACAAAGCCATTCTCGGCCGCGCCTCAGCTTCGTACATGACGCGCGCTGCGTCCATCCCCCGCAAAGAACGCGATGAACAGCACCAGGACCAGCATTGCGGCGGCGACCAGGAACAAGAGGCGATGGTTTCCTCCGGCAAGGTTGAACAGTGCCGAAAAGGCATAGGCCGCCCCCGCCAGGGCAGCAGCGGAAATGATGCTGGCACGTGTCCATGCGATATTCTGCCGTGTCGCGTTATGGGCGACGAGATCATGCACGCATGCGAGCACGAGCGGCACCATACCCGGGGCGAATGTCCCGATGATGACGGTAAGCACGCCCAGCGCGGTGAGGTTGTCCACCATGTAGAAACCCCCGAGAACCAGCGCCATGACGAGCGAGACCAGCCGCACGGTGGCCATGGGACCCAGGCGATCGGCCAGATAGCCATACAACGGTGGGCCGGCGATCGCCCCGAGGCCATAGATGGCCCAGAACACCGAGCCCAGCCGCGTACCCTGCCCCAGTCCACGCGCGATGAAATCCACCAGGAACACCATCGGCGGAACGGCGGCAGCCGCCATCAACGCATACTGGACATATAGGCGCCTGACGTCGCTACCGAAGCGGACGGCACGGGCCGGCGTTGCGTCGCGGCTTTCCGGGTGCGCGCTCAGCCGGGTTGTGGGCCAGGCGAACCAACTGACCGCGGTCAGGACGATCGAAATAGCGCCCAGGCCGATCCACGTTTGCGCCAGGCCCCATTCCAGCAGTAGCGGAATGACAGTCCCCGACCCCGCGATGCCCAAGCCCAGTCCCAGGAATATCGCGCCGCCCGCGGCGCCTTTCCGGGCGGCTGGCACATGCGGCAGTATGGTTCCCGCGACCAGCACCATGACCACACCGCCGGCGATCCCCGACACGAAGCGCCAACTGAAATACCAGAAAAACGACAACGGCAAGGCGCACGCGAAGAAAGCGGCGGCAATCAGCACCATCATGAGGCGCAATACGTGCTCATTGGCAAGGCGGGCGGCGATGGGACGCCCGGCCAGGGCACCCAGGACGTAGCCCGCCAGATTCGCGGCACTGAGGTACACGACGCTGGACGCGGTGAACCACTGCGCGTGGATCAACTCCGGGATAAGCGGCGTAAAGGCGAAACGCGCAAGGCCTATGCTCTCCAGGCTGGCACACAGCCCGGCGAATATGTACCGCCATACGAGCATCCGGTCTATCTTTGCCGAGAGCAGCGAGGACGTATGGGAAGACATCGGATTTCCATAATGAGAAGAAGGGAGCCCGCCTCGCGGAGGCCGGCGATCAATGCTTGACACTTCTGTCAATTTTGACACTCTAGTCAAACTTGACTTGAGTGTCAATGATGGGATTCAATGGTCATTCGCATCTCCACACGTCAACATGGAGCGGGCAATGGCTGGAGTTCGCCAATTCGATGAAGGACAGGCGCTGGACAAGGCGCTGACGCTCTTTTGGCAGCAGGGTTATGCCAAGACGACGATGCAGGAGCTCGCCGCGGTAACGGGCGTGCAGCGCGGATCGCTGTACAACGCCTACGGCGACAAGGAAACCCTTTTCCTGCGTGTCTTCGATATATATCGACAGCGGTATGTCGAGCAGATGCGCCAAGCCCTGGACAAGCCGGATCTTCGCACCGCGCTGCGCGGTTTCTTCACGTTCGCGATCAAGTCGATGACAACAGGCATGCCCACGCGCGGCTGCCTGAGCACCAAGACGGCGGTGGGCACCGAAGCGCTGGAGGAACCTGTCCGTTCCGCCATCCGGGAGCTTCTGGACGAGATCGAAGCGGCGCTGTACGCGCGCCTGTCACGCGACGACGCGAAGGAACGCCTGGCGCTGGACGCGCGGCAGGCAGCCCGGATCATGGTTGCGATGACCCGAGGCCTGGTCGTGGTCGAACGGGTCTATCAGGACGAAAAACGCATGCGGGCCATGGCCGAACACTTGATCGACCTGGTGGTGCACGACCAATAGGTCCGACTACCGGACCTGCTTCAAGATCTCTGCCAGCGCTTCGGTGAAGCATGCGATGGGCTCGGCCAGCCGACCGGCGGGAGGACGATGAAGCACCCAGGCGCCCAGCCTGGGCTTGAAAGAGGCGGCATCGATAACCTGGACCTGGTCTTCCCAAGGGCTGCCGATCAGGGCGGCGGGCGTGACGACGCCGATGCCCAGTCCCCGCGCCACCAGTGACAGGCGCAGGTCGGCGGTGATCGCCTCCACCGCCACCTGAAACGGCAGGCGGGCCGATTCGAAGCGGTGCCTGATATAGGACCGGAACCCACAACCGGTCTCGTTCATGACCCATGGGAACCGGGCCAGCGCCTCGAGCGTCGCTTTGCGCGGCACCCCCAGGGACGGCGCGGCGATCAGCAGGACCGACTGCGCGCCAACGGTCTGCGCAACAAGGTCTTCGGGTGGCGCGACACTATCGGGCAGACATAATGCGGCCGCATCCACTGCGCCCTTCGACACTTCCTCCACGAGCCGCGGCGACCAAGCGGACACCACCTTGAGGGTCAGGCGGGGGTATCGGACGCGTAGCTGATCCAGCGGTTCGGACAGCGCGGCCTCCGAGAGATACGGCATCACACCCAGACGGAACTCGCCCCTGATCTCGCCGCCCGGCGTGACGCCGGCCTTCAGGTCTTCAAGCGACCGCAATACGCGGCGGCCGTGCTCATAAGCCTCCAGCCCGGCCGCGGTGGGCTTCAGCGGCTTGGACAGGCGGTCCAGCAGTACCGCATCCAACTTCTCTTCGAGGCTTTGTATGCGGCGCGTGACTCCCGGCTGCGTCAGGTGCAGTCGCGCCGATGCCGACACGATGGACCCGGTCTCGACTACGGCGACGAACGCCTCCAGATCACGGATATTCATATTGTTTCAGCATAATCATTATGAACATTATTCAATTGTAGCAATACATCCTTCCGCTCTATAAAAGGCGCCGATACACACAAACGCCGCACAAATGTCAGCCATCCAGCCTCTGCGCCGCCAAGATCGGCCGCGCGCCACGCATACCGCTCCTGTTTTCCTGTTTGCCGTCGCCACCGGAGTCATCGTCACCAACCTGTTCGCTCCACAGACCCTGGTCAACATCATCGGCTCCGACCTGGGCTTTCCTCCCGCTTGGGCCAGCCTTGTCGCAACGGCCAGTCTCATCGGGTATGCCGCCGGCCTGATCTTCCTGGTGCCTTTGGCCGACATGATGGAAAACCGTCGGCTGGTCCTGCGCATGATCGTCGCCGCCGTCCTTGCCGGGGGGACCGTGGGACTAGCTCGCAATGGCGTCGTCCTACTCGGCCTGCTGTTTCTGCTGGGTGCCGCCTGTTCGGCGATTCAGATCCTGGTTCCCCTGGCGGCCTCCATGGTGCCGGCAGAACAAAGCGGACGCGTAATCGGCAACGTCATGAGCGGTGTGCTGGTAGGCATCCTGGTTTCGCGCCCCTTGGCAAGTATCGTTGCCGGTGCATGGGGTTGGCGCAGCTTTTACGCGGCCAGCGTATGCAGCCTGTCGATGATTCTTATCGTGCTCGCCATCAGGCTGCCCAGGCGTCATCCCGCCGCTGCGGGTCGATATGGTCCTTTGCTCGCATCGCTCTGGCACCTCCTGAGGGATGAGCGGGTCCTGCGTGCGCGCGCGTTCACCGCAGCCATGTCCATGGCGAGCTTCAGCCTATTCTGGACATCCGTCGCCCTCCGGCTGGCTGCCCCACCCTTCAAACTCGACCAGTCACAGATCGCGTTGTTCGCCCTGGCTGGCGCGGGCGGCGCCGCCGCTACGCCCTTCTTCGGAAGAATGGCGGATCGCGGATGGCGCGGCATAGGGACCACGGCGGCTCACCTGGCCCAGATCCTGGCCGCGGGCCTTTGCGCCTGGGCTGGCGTGACGGTAACGGCCGGCCCGGTCATGCCACTCGTGGCGCTCACCGCGGGGGCGGTCATCCTGGATATCGGCGTAACGGGCGACCAGACACTCGGCCGTCATTCGATAAACCTGATACGGCCGGAGGCACGGGGGCGCCTCAACGGCCTGTTCGTAGGGCTGTTCTTCCTGGGCGGCTCGCTTGGCTCCGCACTTTCCAGCCCGGCCTGGGCGGTGGGCGGCTGGCCGCTTGTGTGTGCACTGGTCGCGTTGTTCGCGTTCATTGCGCTCGTCGTGGGGCGCTGGACCAAGGCATAGTGTTCAGCGGCTTGCCGAGGGTGGCCAGGGCGGCTCGACGGACTCGGACAATACCAACAACAACGGCGGCTGGGCGGTGATGGCGGAACGGCCACGGTGAACCTGACCGAGTACGGTGACGTATACACGAACGTCTCCGAAACACCGCCCCGTGCCCCTCCCCCCGACACCCCGGCGCACGGCGCTCGCAGCCGGTGTGGCAAATGGCGGGACTGCATTGCGAGGTAACGACAACTGGGAGGCGTGGACGCGTCCAACGGCGCGTTCACGGACTCCCTCAAGTCGCCTGAAGTGCTGGCGAAGATGCATCCGAGTCTGCAGCTGTTCCGCGCGGGGGGCTGCGATGCAAGGGCGGGCTACGCTGCCGACATCGGGAGTTCCCTCTTGAGCCAGACCGCCACGGCGCGATTCGCGTATCGCTTCTAAGGCGAACTTGAAGTATTGCTGCCGGCCTGACTATCATGGTGCCCGGCGGCAGCGGGAACGGCATGTGGGCCCGTCAGGCGCATCTTGCGTGCAAGGCGTCGGCTTGCCGGTCGAGCATCCGCGGGACCGGGGGCAAACTGCTATCGGATTTGGAGGTAACAGCGGCACCATGGCGCAGGGCACAAGCTTTGCCGATCCAGGGCATCGACCGGCGGCGCCCGGGATCGCGTCGTGCCCCCTTCTCCGCATCGAGCGCGCCTGGGACGAGGCGCTGTTCCAGACCGGATCCTTGCGGCCGCGCTATGGCGCCGCCGTACTGCTCACGTGGACCATGGAGCGGCCCGTCATCCGGTCAGGCGCTCCGCCCCAGGTCATCGACGCAGTATCGCGCGTTGCCACCTCCCTCGGACGGGTGGCCTTTCGCCTGTTCCATCCGGCAGACCCCGGCTTGGGCATCGCCCTGCTCCACGCTTCACGTCCCGCGCTGTCGGCCCGGATCCGTGCATGGCTTACCGGAGCCCGGCGTCCGGACATAGTGGTGGGTCGCCAGCCGGCCGCGGCTGCGGAACTGTTCGTCCAGAACTGGCAGCTCCAGGGACAGGTTGCGCTCGTCCTGCGCGATCGCGCGATCAGCGACGAAACCGTGCGCAGGCTGAGCCGCGCCAGGGATTGGAGCGGCGCCGGCTTTCCTCACGACGGGCGCCTGCTGATCGCCCCGGCCGTGGATGGAGCCGGCATCATGCTCGCCGCCGCCAGCGCGGCCGAAATGGACCACGCGCTGGGCCTGCTGCTGCAGGCCTTCGATGACACCGGCATTCCCTGGGTGGGCGACGGGCCCGACCTCGCGATGACCGACATGGATGTCGCCGTCAGCCATCATATCGACGCATCCGAGCCGGACTCCCAGGGCATGTACGAATATCACTACGAATACGACATCCATGAATTCTCGCGCTCGGGCAGGACCTACGTGGCGCGCTCCTATGTCGACGAGCCCGAGAGTGCCGCCTTTCTGTCCGTGCGGGAAGGCGGCGCAAGCCAATTGCTGCGTTCGTCCGACTTGACCCATCCCCTGCTTGTCGCGGCGGTCGACCATTTGCGCAGCGCGGGCAAAACCAGGCTGGACCGGCTGAGCGATCCCGAGGGCTATGTTCCCCTCGAGGTGCCCTTGCCGCCCCAGCGCTAGAGGGACGACCGGCAGGACGCCAGTGGCCTGCTGCCCGCGCCGCTATTTCGGGACCGCAGCGTCGGCGGACCGGCGCCGCTACTTCGAGACCGGAGCTTCCGCGGAACGGTCGGCGGTGCAAGCCAGGTCCAGCAGTTCCGCGGCGGAGCCCCAATTGCTGCCCTCCTTGCCCCGCCCATGGCGCACATCGTCATCGGCCTCGGTATCCAGGAGCACGAAGCCGGGTTGCCCCTTCGGCAAGGTCACCGCGGTCATGAAAAGCGTGTGGCGTAACATCGACCCATCCGGGGCGACGTCGCCGGCCAATGCGCGAAACGGGTCTGTGACCGACAATGACTTCTGGTCCACCAGCAAGGCGCGATATTGGTATTTCCGGTTCAACATGCGTGGCAGCCAGGTCCATTGGGTTGCGCTCAATTCGTCCATATGCCTGGACAGGACCGTGATGACCTGCGGCTGCACGCAGCCGATGTGGATGTGCAGCTGGTCCTGGCTACGCCCGTAGATGGAGTTCGCCGCGAAACCGATCCGCGCCGTCTTCGGCGGCTTGAGCAGATCGGTGACGTAATGCCGGTTCTCGTACGCGTACTGCCAATAGCTCGGTCCGTCCAGCACCCACAGACGGCTGTCCTCGATCCCGGTCACGCTCGCCGTCGGCAGCAGCAGGAACTCGTAAGGGCTGCTCGGATTGTTGTCCTTCAGGATGACGTAGCCATTGGGGACATCGACCTTGGCGCAAGGATTGCTCGCGGCGGCGCCGCCGCCACTGCCGCTATTGCCGCCGTTGCCCGGCTGGCGCGGGTCGTTCGACGCCTGGAGGCACGCCTGGACCACCTTCCACAGCACGCCGCGTTTCGCGTCCACTTTCCATGCCGGGCCAGGCCAGGGATTCGGATCCGTATCGGCATAGGCGGCTGTCCATGCCGTCGCGGTCATGGACAGTGCGAGCGCGACCAGGCCATTGCGTATTCTCATCATCCACCCCGTCGAAGGTCCGTGCCATGGCGATCCTATCGGCGAAATGCCGCAGGCATGGCGTCCCACGCCGTAATGTTTGACAACGACAATTTACCGTCCGGCGAGCGGCAAGACCGGTAGCACGGACCACCCGCTGGCAGCCCGCGCATGCGCGGCGCGCGCCCCCGCCCCGACTCAGATGCCCTGGCCGCCGGATATTTCGATGCGCTGTGCCGTGATCCAGCGGTTGTCCGACCCGAGCAAGCTGGCCACCGCCGGCCCGATATCGTCGGGCACGCCCACGCGGCCCAGCGTCGTCATGGCGGCGAACGCGTCGTTGTAGGCGGGCGTATCCCGCACCGCGCCGCCCAGGAAATCCGTCTCGATCGCGCCCGGCGCGATGGTGTTGGCGGTGATGCCGCGGCTGCCGAGTTCCTTGGCCATGTAGAGCGTAAGGGTCTCGACAGCGCCCTTGGCTGCCGAATAGGCCGAGAACCCCGGGGCTGCGACACGCGTAAGGCCGGAGGAAAAGTTCACGATGCGGCCGCCGTCGGCGAGCAGTGGCAGCAATGCCTGCGTCAGGAAGAACACACCCTTCACGTGCACATTGAACAGCCCATCGAATTGCGCCTCGGTCGTCTCGCCGAAACCGGCCATTTCCCCGTGGCCGGCGTTGTTCACCAAGTGATCGAAGGTCTCCCGGCCCCAGTTCGACTTGAGCGCCGACCGGACGCTTTGCGCGAAGGCCGGAAAGCCGGAGATATCGCCGACGTCCAGTTGCAGCGCCAGAGCCTTGCGCCCCATGGCTTCGATTTCGGCGACGACGTCTGCGGCGTGATCCGCGCCGCTCCGATAGGTAAGAATCACGTCCCCGCCATGGCGGGCGATGCTGACGGCGGTATTGCGACCCAGGCCCCGGCTGCCGCCGGTAACGATGGAAATGGTGGTCATGGTGGACTCCTTGAGGGTGAATGTTGCGGTGACCACACTATCGCCGACGGTGCGGCGGCTCCGTTGCCGGATTCTCGGTCATCCTTGCTCGTTTCTCCGATCTCGGCGCCGCTGATTTATCATCCAGGCATGGTGGACACCCTGCTTGAAACCGTACGCCGCTACGCCGACGCACATGCGGACGAACACGGCATTGCCCAGACCCCCATTCCGGGGCTGGCCCTCGTTCGCCATACGGCCCCAACCGCCCTGCAGTACGCCATCGCCAAACCGCTTGTCGCGCTGGTACTGCAGGGCAGCAAGCGCGTCACGATGGGGAAGCAGACGACGGACTTCGGCGCCGGTGAATCCCTGCTGCTCACGGCCGACGTGCCGACGGTCAGCCAGATCACGCGTGCGGACATCCGGACGCCCTATCTTTCGATCGTCGTGGATCTGGATCCGGCGGTTATCGAGGCCTTGGTCGTGGACATGGGGCCCACGCCCTTCGAGGCCGACATGCCTGTTCGGGTCGTCCCGACGGAGGCCGAAGTGGCCGACGCCGCGCTGCGCCTGCTGCGCCTTCTGGACAGGCCGGCGTCCTTGCCGGTCCTGCAGACCCAGTTGATACGCGAGCTGCATTTCTGGCTGCTTTCGGGCCGGCACGGCGGAGCCATCCGCAGCCTGGGGATCGCGGAAAGCCATGCGCACCGCATCGCATCCGCGGTGGCGCTGATACGGAGCAATTTCGCCAGGCCGCTGCGGGTGGAGCAACTGGCCGAGGCCGCGCGCATGAGCACCTCTTCGTTCCATGAGCACTTCCGTGCCATCACGTCGCTGACGCCGCTCCAGTTCCAGAAGCAGCTCAGGCTGATCGAAGCACGGCGCATGATGCTCGCGGAAGGCGCCTCCATCGGCAACGCGGCCTATACGGTTGGATACGAAAGCATCCCGCAGTTCACGCGCGAGTACCGGCGCATGTTCGGGCTGCCCCCCGCCCGGGACATGAAGGCCGCCAAGGGGCGCAGCCAGCCCGCGGCGTAGCGGCCGCGGTGTTATCCTTCCGCGTGCCGTCGTCATCCACTGTCCATACATGGTATCCAGAGAAGCTCCCCAGGCCGATACAGGAACGGTCAACCGCGTCCTACGCATCCTTTCCGCGTTCGCGGCCAAGGACCGGTGGCCCCTGAACGAATTGGCACGGGAGCTGGATCTTCCACGTGGCAGCGTGCATCGTCTGCTGAAGCTATGCCGCCCGCTTGGCTTCGTCGACCAGGATGCGGAAGGCCTCTATACCGCCGGCATCGAGCTCTACCGGGTCGCCAGCAAGCTCAGCGCGGACATGCCGATCAACCGGCTCGCCCGGCCGTTGCTGGAGGGCCTGCGCGATGCCACCGACGAAACGGCCATGCTGGTCCTGCTGTCCAGGCAGGAACTGCGCATGTTCTTCTCGGACATCGCATGGCCATCCCACCCGCTGCGATATACCGTGCCGCTTCATCAGTTGCAGCCCCTGACCTGGGGCGCGGCCGGCCAGTCGCTGCTGGCTTTCCTGGAAGAAGAAGAGATCGAACGGGCCATCGGGCAAGCCGCGACTTCACCGCTGAACGGCCGGCCGCTCGATGTGCCCGCGTTGCGCCAGACCCTCGCGCAGATCCGCCGGTCGGGCTATGCCACCAGTTACGCCGAACGCGCGCCCGACATGCATGGCCTGGCGGTCCCTTTCTTTGACAAGGGCGGGCAGGTGCGCGGGCACATCATGCTGACGATTCCGAACTTCCGCTACGATCCCGCGCACCAGGAGCGCTATCTGCAGCTCCTGCGTGAAGCCGCGGCCGAGTTGACGCGGCGCCTGGGCTGGAAATAGGTCCGCGTACTTCGAACATACTGCCGCCCGTCAATTCAGGGCATTGATCGGCTGCCCACGCTCGAATCCCAGCACCTGCTCGAACATGAGCTCGAACATGCGCTCCAGGCCGCTGCGCTCCACGTAGCCGATGTGCGGCGTAGCGACGACATTGGGCAGGGCAAGCAGCGGATCGCTACCTGGTACGGGTTCATCCTCGAACACATCCGTCGCGGCCATGCCGGGCCGCCCGTTGCGCAATGCCGAGGCCAGGGCCCCCGCTTCGATCAGGCCGGCGCGGCTGGTGTTGACGATCAACGCACTGGGTTTCATCGTAGCAAGCAGGCCGGCCGTCACGATGCCCCGCGTGGCGGGAACCAGGGGCAAATGCAGGCTGATGACGTCGGACATGGCGAAGAATTCTTCCTCCCCTGCGGCGGCCTCGTGGCCGTCCGCGATGGCGCGAGCCAGCGTCGAAGCGCGGCCCCAGACCTGGACTTTCATGCCGAAGGCCCGGCCGTACCCGGCGACCACGGCGCCGATGCGCCCGTAGCCATACACGCCCAGCGTCCGTCCCCACAACAACTGGCCCATCGCGTCGCGCGATTGCCAGTTGCCCGCCTTCAGAGCAGCCATCTCCTGCGGAATACGGCGCAGCGCCGCCAGGATCAATCCCCAGGTCAGTTCAGCGGTGGCGTAGGAAGGCTGACCCGGCACCGTGCGCGCGCACACGCGCACGCCCTGGCGCGTGCAAGCGTCCAGGTCGATATGCGGAACCGAGCCGAACTGGCTGATCAGCCTCAGGCGCGGCAATCTTTCGAGCAACGGCGCCGTGATGGCCGTACGCTCACGTATCAGCAACAGCGCTTCGGTGTCCGCCAGTCGCGACGCCAATAGATCGATATCGTCGGTGTGGTCATTCCATACCGTGACATCGTGATGCGCGATGCGCTGGAAGCCGGCGAAGGTGCGCACGACATCCTGATAGTCGTCCAGGATGGCAATTCTCATAGGGGCGTTTCCTGTCATGGATAGGGCTAGCCTTCAGTCCAGCCGCACATTGAGCGCCTGCACCTTTTCCTTGAACGAGGACGCCTCGTCCTTCAGCGACGCCGCGAACTCCGCGGGCATATCGGCGACCGTCGTGAACGCATTGGCCTGCGTGACCTGCTGTTCGAAGCGCTTGTCCCGCAGCACCGCACGCACATCGCGGGCGATCTTGGCGATGATGTCCGGCGGCGTCTGGGCCGGCGCGACCAGGGAAATCATCAGGTTCATGTCCATGTCGGGATGCCCCAGTTCCGTAAGCGTCGGCACATCCGGCAGCGCCGTCATGCGGGCGCGTCCGGTGACCGCGATGGGACGCAGGCGGCCGTTCTTGATGAAGGGTTCGACCAAAGGCAGCGGCGCCCACGTGAAATCCAGCTGCCCGCCCACCAGGTCCTGGACCGTCTGTATGGTCCCCTTGTAGGGAATGTGGTTGTATTGCGTGCCCGTCTGCAGGCCGAACCAGTTTTGCAGGATGTGCACCGGCGTGCCGACCCCGGAAGTGCCGTAGGTCACCCGGCCGGGCGCCTTGCGCGCGGTGTCCTCCAGGTCCTTCAGTGACTTGATCGCACTGTCCTGGCGAACCACCAGCACGCGCGTCCCTTCGGCGATACGGATGATCGGGGCGAAGTCGCGCATCGGCGCATAGGGCAGCTTGGCATACAGCAGCGGATTCGTCTGCAGCGCAGTCTCGGAAGACACGAAAAGGGTATAGCCGTCCGGCGCGGCCGTGGCAACGGTTTGCGCGCCGATGATCTCCGAGGCGCCCGGCCGGTTCTCCACCACCACGGATTGCTTCCAGACCTCGGTAAGCCGCTGCGCGATCGCGCGCCCGAAGATGTCGAAGATGCCGCCCGGCGAGTACGCCACCACCAGTTTCACCGGCCGCTGCGGATAAGCGGAAGCCGGCTGTGCCGTGGCCGAGCCGGCGTACAGGACGGATGCAAGGGCCAGCAGCCCCGCCCGGTAAAGAGACAATCGGATGGACTTCATTGTGTCTGCCTCGCTTTGGATGGGGAAGGCAAACGGTACGGGGTAGGCCAGCCGGTCCCGTGAGGAAGCACGGCGCGCCACATCAGTATCGATCACCGAAACATCTTATCGTTGAGCGAACTGTAGTGGGACGACAGAGGTTGTGTCAACGTGGGGATTGCACCTAGTGCAGGCGGCGCATTGGTTGGAGCGGGTCGGTCTGCGCGCCGATGATGGCGCGCAGGCGGCGGGAGCCGCGACGGATCGTGCGAGCAGCCCAGCGCGACCCGGGCCCTCGACTCAAATAATGGGCGAGCCGCCCGTCACGGCTATCGTCGCCCCGGAGATATAACTCGCTTCATCCGACGCCAGCATCACGTACGACACCGCCACCTCGACCGGCTGCCCGGGGCGCTTCATGGGCACCTGCTTGCCGAAGTTCTTCACCTTCTCCGGCGGCATGGTCGAAGGGATCAAGGGCGTCCAGATCGGCCCCGGCGCCACGCAGTTCGCCCGTATGCCCTTCTCCGCGAGCAACTGAGCCAGGCCCCCGGTGAAATTCTGGATCGCACCCTTTGTGCTCGCGTAGGCGATCAGGCCCGGATTGGGATGGTCCGCGTTGATCGAAGTCGTATTGATGATCGAGGCACCCGGCTTCATATGTTTCACCGCCGCGCGGGTGATGCGGAACATGGCTCCGATATTGGTATCGAACGTCTTGTCCCATTCCTCATCGCTGATCTCTTCGAGCGACGGATAGGTCATCTGATACGCCGCGTTGTTGACCAGTACATCCAGCCGTCCAAACTCCTGGACCGCACGCTCGACGATCTCGTTGCAGTGCGCCGGGTCGGTGATATCTCCGGCCAGCAGCACAGCCTTGCGCCCTGCTTCTTCCACCCAGCGCCCGGTCTCGCGCGCGTCCTCATCCTCGTTCAGGTACGAAATCAGCACGTCGGCGCCTTCGCGCGCGAAGGCGATGGCCACCGCCCGGCCGATGCCACTGTCACCGCCGGTAATGATGGCGGCTTTGCCGGCGAGGCGTCCCGAGCCCACGTACGATTCCTCGCCGTGGTCGGGCTGGGGGTCCATGGGCGCGGTTCGCCCGGGGGTCTGCTCTTGCTGCTGGTCGGGCATGGGCGGCGTCGGCCGTTGCGTGTCTGTCATGGCGGTCTCCAATGGCTTGCTGACGTGGCACCGCGCGCAAGGCGCGTGCGTGAATCCAACCCACAGCAACCTTCGGACCCATCGGTGTGCCTGCACAGGCCCCGCCATCGAACAGTGGCCAATTTCCTCATCCGTTGGAACATGTACCGGCGTTACGGACGGCGTGCCCGCTGCACACGCGATCGCGGTCGATGGCCTCCGCAGAAGAACCGACGCTTCGCGTGGCCCACCAGAACAGCAGCGCCAGCAGGCTGACCACCGCGCCCAGCAGGCACACGCCCTGCCAGCCGGCATGCGCGTAGGTCGCCGTGGTGCCTATCGCCCCCAGCCCGCTACCCAGCGCGTAGAACAACATATACAGGCCCACCAGCCGGCCGTGTGCCTCCGGCCGGGTACGGAAGATCATGCTCTGGTTGGTGACATGCAGCGCCTGGCCACCCAGATCCAGCAGCACGATGCCTATGACCAGCGCCCACAAGGACGCATGCATACGCGACAGCGGCCACCAGGCCAGCAACAGCAGTACAAGGGCCGCCGCGCTGGTGCGTCCACCGTAACCCCGGTCGGCCCATCGGCCGGCACGCGCGGCGGCCAGCGCGCCCACCGCGCCCACCAGGCCGAAGGCGCCGATCACGGTGTGCGAGTAGCCATAGGGCGGCGCGCTCAAGGGCAACACCAGCGCGCTCCAGAAGACGTTGAACGCCGCGAACATCAACAACGCGAGCACGCCGCGCACTTGCAGCACCCGCTCCTGGCGCAGCAGCGTCAGCATGGAGGCGAGCAGGCGGGGATAACTGAGCGGCTTGCCGGGCGCGGGCAGGACCGGAAGCCGCCGCCACAGCGGCAGCGCGATCGCCAGCATCAGCCCGGCGGCGCAGAAATACACGCCACGCCATCCGGCCAGGTCGCTGACGCCGCCGGCCACTACGCGGGCCAGCAACAGACCGATGAACACGCCGCTCTGCGCCGTCCCGACTACCCGCCCCTGCTCATGGGCCCCAGCGGCGCTGGCGGCATAGGCGATCAACCCCTGCGTCATCGCGGTACCGAGCAGGCCGACGCCCAGCATGCCTGCCAGCAACATCGCCGTGGATTGCGCCATGCCCACGCCGGCCAGCGCCGCCGCCAGTCCAAGAAGCTGCGCCGCCATCAGCCGACGGCGATGCACCAGGTCGCCCAAGGGCACCAGCAAAACCAAAGCCACCGCACAACCGGCCTGCGTGGCCGTGACGACGCCGCCGACCCACGCCTGGCTCAGGCCGAAGTCCTGCGCCACCGCATCCAGCAAGGGCTGCGCGTAGTAAACGTTGGCGACGCTCAGGCCGCTGGCAATGGCGAACAGCAGTACCAGGGCGCGCGGCATATCCGTGTGCTGCAAGGTACCGCGGTCCTGGCGCGGCGGGTCCGTGGATAGCAAGGAAGTCGTCATGATCCAGCCTCGTGCGGTGTCGATCCAGTTTCAATGTAGTTTCGAAACAAAACTGGTTGAATGCTAGACCAGCCAGTTTTAGAATGCAACCAGACAGAACCGCAGCGGCCCGCCGGCCGGATACGCCATGCCAAGCCCCAAGCCCGTGAATGACGAACCTTGTCCCGTCGCACGCTCCGTCGATGTCATCGGGGATCGGTGGGCGCTACTTATCGTCCGGGATGCCTTCGACGGCATGCGGCGCTTCGGCGACTTCCAGCGCAACCTTGGCGTGGCCCGCAATATTCTCTCGGACCGCCTGCGCAAGCTGGTGGCGGCCGGCATCCTTGAGACGCGGCCGGCCTCGGATGGCACCGCCTATCAGGAATACGCGTTGACCGCCAAGGGCGAGAATCTCTTCCCTGTCGTGGTGGCGTTGCGACAGTGGGGTGAGCGGCACATGTTCAGGCAGGGCGAGCGGCACTCCGTACTCATCGACAAGCGTACTGGCAAGCCCATCCCCCTCATGGCACCACGGACCAAGGATGGCGGCGTATTGGCGCCAGTCGCAAGCGAGGTACGGAAGGCAAGGTAACGGCTCATGGGCGGGCCCCGGCCCGCACGATACTCAGCGCCGCCCCTTGGCAGGCGTCATGCTGAAGCGGCGACGATATTCGGTTGGCGTCACACCCACCACACGACGGAACCGGGCGCGGAACGTGACCGGAGAATCGAAGCCCGACCGTGCGGCCACCCGATCGATCGACATCCTTCCTTCCTCCAGCAGCGCTTGCGCCCGTTGTACGCGGGCCAGTAGCAGGCACTGCAGCGGTGTCGTACCGGTCTGTTCCCGGAATCTTCGGGCAAAGGTCCGCGGGCTCATACCCGCCCGCGCCGCCAGGGTATCCACATTGAGCGGCTTGTCCAGGTTGGCCGTCATCCAATGGATCAGTGCTGCGAGACTGGAATCGGACGACGGAAGCTCGTGGCGGATGAACTGCGACTGGCCGCCATCCCGCGTCAACGGCGCCACGGCAAGCCGCGCCGAATGCGCCGCGACGGCTTGCCCGTGATCGCGGCGTATCAGGTGCAGGCACATGTCCAGTCCTGCCGACGCGCCAGCCGAGGTGATGATGCGGCCTTCGTCGACGAACAGCACGTCCGGCTCGACCCTGATTTTCGGATATCGCTGCGCCAGCTGCGCGGTACCCGCCCAATGCGTGGTGGCACGCCTGCCATCCAGCAGACCGGTGGCCGCGAGTACGAACGCGCCCGAGCAAATGGCCGCCAGTCTCGCACCACGTTGCCATGCGGCCCGCAATGCGGCCAACACGGGCCCCGGCATGAGCGCAGCCGCGTCCTCGATGCCGGGAATGAGCACCGTGTCGGCGCGCGAAATCGCGTCCAGCCCGAAGAAAACGCGCATCTCGAAGGCGCGCGATCGGATGGTGCGCGCCGGTCCGCAGACTTGCACCGCATACGCTGGCGCTCCGCGGGACGTGCGGGCGCGCGCGAACACCTCGCAAGCGATGCCCAAGTCGTAGGGAACGAAGTCATGCAGGGCGAGCACGGCGATCCGATGCATCGGTGAGTATCCTCCCGCGCCGCAGACTAGCAGCAAAGTTGTTTGGCAGCAAATGATCGGTTTTTGTCGTTTCTGCCACTCACGCCATGGCCAGGGGAACGGCTATTGTCGCGGCGATCATCAACCACCAGGCCGCCACGCCCCCGGGCGGCCCGTACCGGAGGACGGACCCGATGGCTGACCCGACAGCACTCCCGCAGATGGCCAGCAGGCTGGAGAGCCAGCAATTGAAGCGGCTGGAAATCCTATCGCTCATCGAAGCGACAACCCTGGTCATGCTGGTCTGCATCGCCGTGCCGCTGAAGCACGTGTTCGGCTGGCCACTTGGTTCCAGAATCATCGGCCCGGTGCACGGAATCGCCTTCATCGCCTACACCTGGACGGCGCTGCAGACCGTCTCCGGCGGTGGATGGCGCGGCCCCGAGATGGCACGGCTGTTCATTGCCGCCCTCTTGCCGTTCGCGGGGTACGTCAACATTCCCTGGCTGCGACGCAAGACGGCGGCGCTCAATGAGCGCGTAGCGCCCCCGCAATCATGAGCGTCTATCCGTATCTCGTCGCCGCGCACGTCACTGCGGTAGTGTTTCTGGTTGGCGGTATGCTCGCACACGATCGGGTGATCAGCGCGTTGACCCGCCTACCGCAACAAGGGCAAAGCAGCACGCTCATGGCCCTGCTGCGCCTCGACCGCCATGTCGTGACGCCGGCTTTGCTGCTCGCCTGGGTCTTCGGCCTATCCCTGGCGCTGTGGGCCGGCTGGCTTTCCGCGCCGTGGCTGCAGATCAAGCTGGTTATCGTTGTCGCGCTATCGGCGCTCCATGGCGTGCAGTCCGGGCGATTGCGCGGGTTCGTCCGGGAAGGCAAGCCGCCGACGCCCATCCCGGGAGCCGGCATTGCCGTCGTAGCCGCCATGCTCGCGATTGCGGTACTGGCCATCGCCAGGCCAGTCTAGGGACGCTTGCGCGCCACACGGCCATTGCGGCCTTGGCGGCCAGACTGACCCGGCTCGTTTCGCCTGGCGATCCGTATCAGCCAGTCTTCCACCAGAGAAACCATGGGTGAGACAGTTCGACGGGCCGGTTTAAGCACGTGATAGGACATGCCCCGCAGCGTGGGGCCTGCGATCACCTGCAGCAATCCCATACGCAGTTCTTCCTCCACGAGCAGCAGGCTCAGGAGCGCGACCCCCTGGCCCGCGACCGCGGCCTGGATGGCGTGGCTCTCCTCGGAATAACGGATGCCAGTGGACAGTGTGGATGGGCTGTGGCCAGCCTGGCGAGCCCAGGCCGCCCATGTCAGCTCCAGCGGCGGAGGCCGATGCCAATCGAAATGGATCAAGGGCCACTGTCCGGCGCTGTCGTTCAACGACACGGTGAGCGTCGGGCTGGCGACGGGTGCGAAGTTGTCCTCGAAGAGCAACTTGGCGGTTACCCCCTTGTAGTCGCCGTCTCCATACCGGATCGCCAGGTCCGCCGTGCCGGCATTGAGGTCGACCGGCATATTCGATGCATGGACATGCAGATCGATGTCCGGATGCTCGGCCTGGAAGGCCGCCAGCTTGGGAACCAGCCACTTGGCGGCGAAGGCCGGCGTCGTGGACAGGGTGACCGATGCGCGGGTTGGCTTGCGCACCTGTTCGATCCCGGCTGCGATCGCCTGGAAGCCGCTGCTTACGGCCGCCTGCAGTGCCTGTCCTTCACGCGTCAATTCGACCGCCCTCACCTTGCGGATGAACAAGCGGCATTCCAGGTGCTCCTCGAGCACGTGGATACGATGGCTGATCGCCGTTGGCGTTACGGCCAATTCCTCGGCCGCCATTTTGAAGCTACGCAGACGTGCCGCGGCTTCGAACGCGCGAAGCGAGCTCAGGGAAGGAAGTCTCGTCACCATGAACACATGATCTCATATCATGTGTCTGGTGAAAACATATCGTTTGATGGCCAAATATTCCACATGCAAACTCCTTATGACTGATCCAATTTCATCCATAAGGAGCCATACGACGATGACCACCCTGCTGCATATCGACGCAAGCGCCCGTCCGGGACGTTCCGACATCGCCCCGCACGGCTCACACACGCGCCGGTTGACGGCGCGCTTCCTACAGGCTTGGACGGCCTTGCATCCGGGAACAAAAGTGATTTACCGCGACGTGGGGCAGGAGCCGCCGGCGCCTGTCACGGGCCGATGGATACATGCGGCCTTTACGCCGGAACATGCGCGCGAGCCGTGGATGCGGGAGGAACTGCGCGTCAGCGATGCCCTGGTGGATGAACTGCTACAGGCCGAGATCATCGTCGCGGGGGTACCGATGTACAACTTCGGTCCCCCGGCGCAGTTCAAGGCCTACATCGACAATATCGTTCGCGCAGGCCGGACTTTCGGGTTCGACCGCAGCCGGGAAGGCGACCCGTATTGGCCATTGCTGGCGGATGCGGGTAAGCGCCTGGTCATCCTTTCCGCGCGCGGAGACTACGGGTACCAGCGCGGCGGCCGCATTGAGGACCGCAACCACGTCGAACCCTCTATTCGCACCGCATTCGCGTACATCGGCGTGACCGATGTCCACGGCGTGGCGGTCGAGTACGACGAGTTCGCGGACGCGCGGCTGGCAAATTCGATCAGGGAGGCAGAAGCCGCGGTCGATGCGCTGGTGTACCGCTTGAGCCTCGCTCCAATGGAGGCAGCATGCTGACCATCCGTCGCTCAGTCGTTGAACAGTCCGATGGCCGGCCGCAGCAGGTCCGGGTATTGCAAAACCCTCCGTCCCCCTGCCAGGAAGGACGGACACGAAGCGTCGCGCTGCGCATCCCGGAGGAGCTGAATGGCCGAGCACGATAGCATTTGCCTGACCGTGCCGGCCTCCACGTCGGAAGGCTGCATATCGGCGAGGGTCAGCGGGCGCTTGCCTAGCGTTTTCCACATGACATCGAGCATTCTGTCAGTGGCGCCTATCATGATGGGACCCCTATCGAACGTAGCCCGCGGTATCCACTCCATGGAGTATGGGGAATATTCGGCACCCATGGCGTCCTTGCGGTTGCCCGGCTCCTCGATGGGGTGAGCAAGGCCCAGCGCATGCCCGAACTCGTGAAGCAGGGTAACCAGGGCCACCGCCTGCGCCACGTCCTCGTCGCTCATGGCGCCGGAAAACATGGCTTTTACCTTCCCTGCAGCATTCGCCGACAGCGTGATCGGCGTTCCCGCATTCACATAGAGCCCGGCCTGCATATGCGTTATGGCCTCGTATCCCCGCGGGATCGCTCGGGCTACCGCATCGAATGCACTATTCGACTGACTGTCGTCGATGACGAAATTCGGCGTGGAAAGACCCGCCCAGCCTATGCTGAAGGAACAACCGTTGGGCTGCAGCTTGGCATTCCAGGTTTGAGCCGCCTGCGCCACAAGATCCCGCAAGGCAAACGAAAAGCGGCTTGCGCCGAATTGCACCACGATCTCGCCGGAGACCGTATATCTCAATGCCTTGTTGTATCGGGCGCAGGGATCATACGGCATCCTGGAGGAGAGTTGGCCACCGGGACCATCCGGGTCCATGAATAACCGCACATTCCTATACCGTGGCGGGACAGTGTCCGCGACCGCAGCCGCGACCGTGAACAGCAGCAACAGCAAGGCGCAGGCAAACCGGATTCCACAAGTCTTCACCGCTTCCCCCACCGAGGCACATGAAGCATGTGCCGAGTGTAGGCACGCGCAAGGGCCGACGCAGGGTAATTTCCTGCTGGAAAACCTTTCCGTTTTGAAATCGCCTGCCGTTACAAAACGGCGACATGCGCCGGGCTGTTCTTTTGGCCTAATTGTCGCGAACAGAACTCCAGGTAGACGAACATGGCCCAGACCGTTACGTCCCGACGTGATTTCCTGCTGAACACGACCAGGTTGGCCGCCACGGCAGCCGGCGCCACCCTGGTGCCGCCGAGTATTGCAAAGGCATACTCCATCGCCGCCCAGGGGACTTCCGGCACCCTGAACGACGTGCAGCATATCGTCATCCTGATGCAGGAGAACCGCTCTTTCGACCATTACTTCGGCAGCCTTCGGGCCGTGCGCGGGTTCGGCGATCCCCGGCCTTTCCTGATGCCCAGTGGCTACCCGGTGTGGTACCAGCCGTCCGATGCATCATTCGTTCTGCCGTTCCACCCGACGCCCCCAGCAGGTTCCAAACAAGCCAATGCGGACATTTACTACGATGGCATGGCCCATGACTGGGGCAGTACGCACGCCGCATGGAATAACGGAACATACGATGGCTGGGCAAGGGCGAAATCCGCCGGAACGATGGCCCATTTCGATGAGGGGGACCTTCCCTTCTATCATGCGCTCGGAAAACTGTTCACGGTGTGCGACAGCTATCATTGCTCGATGCTGGGGCCCACCGATCCCAACCGGCTGTACCTGTGGACCGGGTGCTGTGGGAACGTGCCTCTGTCACGGCCCCATATCGATAACGATACGTCGGGATATAACTGGACCACCTTTCCCGAACGGCTGAACGCGGCTGGGGTCTCCTGGAAGGTGTACCAGGACAAGGGACAGGGCCTGGACTCGAATGCCGGGGTGGGCGAATATGAGCGCGGCACGACCACCGACCTATGGTGGAACGGCAACTATGGCGATAACGCACTCCTCAATTTCCGCCAATACAAGAACATAAATCCCAATACCCCCCTCTACCCCGCATACAACGGCACGCAGATCGACGCGCAAGGCCGAAGCCGTCCATACGACTACGACCTGTTCAAGAACCTCAGAGACGATGTCGCCAATGGCGCGCTGCCCAGCGTTTCATGGGTCGTGGCGCCGTTTGCATATTGCGAGCACCCGTCCTGGGCGAGCAGCGGTGGCGAATGGTATGTGAGCAATGTGCTGGATGCCTTGACATCGAATCCCGATGTCTTCGCCCGTACCGTCCTGCTGATCATGTATGACGAGAACGACGGATACTTCGACCATGTTCCGCCGCCCGTCCCTCCCACGCCCGCTACCGGGTTATCCAACGTGTCGACCGTGGCCGAGTTCTATAACAATGGCCTTGCGACGGACGGCACAGCGCCCGGCGATGTTCCTTACGGCCTGGGTCCCCGCGTACCGCTCGTCGTCGTCTCCCCCTGGTCCAAGGGCGGCAAGGTCAACTCCCAGGTGTTCGACCACACATCCGTCATCAGGTTTATCGAGGCACGCTTCGGCACGCAGCAAGAGAGCAATATCTCTCCTTGGCGACGGGCGGTATGTGGCGATCTCACGTCCGCTTTCGATTTCGGTTCTCCCGACGCATCAACAGCCGCTGTCTTCTTGGCGGCGAGCAACATGAATCCATCGGCTGGATCGGTCGCACTCGCGCCACCCACGATGCAATCCCTCCCCTCGCAACCATCCGAACCCAGGCCAGCATGTCTCCTGCCTTACCGCTTCTCGATAAAGGGAAGCGTAGCCAGGCAACCGATGAAGCTGTCGCTTGGGATCGTCAACGCGGGGGCGGCGGCCGTGACTATCGTTGCCAGCTCTCCGAACTTGCCGACACCCCGACGCTACACGGTCGCCGGGCAATCCGTCGTCCAGGACGACATCGCGCTGAGTGCCAGCGGCGACTACGATGTGTCGGCCTATGGGCCCAATGGATCGCTGCACGAATTCCGGGGCAATATCGGCGCGAACGGCAACGCCGGCGCCCTCTGCGAAGTGGGTTGGTCGCTTGGCCCGACCGCCGCGAGCGTGACGATCCACCTGGACAATACCCGCGACAGCCAGGCGCATGTTTTTCAATTGACGGACAACGCTTACGGGAAAAATGCCTACGCGGAAGTCGCTGTCGCGGCAGGCGCCGCACAGGATATCCAGTGGACGACATTTTCAGGCTGGCACGACATCGCCATCCGGCTGAAGGACGACGCAAATTTCCTGCGCCGGCTCGCGGGATGTCCGCAACAGCCCCAAGCACCCTCCACTGACCCCGCGATCGGCAATACAACATTGTTCGTGCCTGCCTGTCGAATGCAGGGCACCACGCCGGATACCCTGCGATTCGATTATGTCGCGCCACCGTGGGCGCATAGCCCGAAGAACTGGATAGGGGTGTTCCGGGCAGGACAGACCCCGGGCCATGACTCCGCAGTCGCGTGGGTGTATGCACCGAAGAGTGTCGGATCGGCGTTGCTGGCGAGCCGCCCCGGGAACCCCCGGCTCGCGGCGGGCGTGTATGCCGTCTGGTATCTCTTCGATGACGGGTACAAGCCGCTCCGCGGGCCGATGCGCCTGGATATCTGACCGCCTCGCCACCGCAGCTCCACGGGACGGCTCTCTTTGCGGCAAGCGGTCAGGGATCCATGCCCGGCCCACCGTGGCAGACTTTCAGCACGGCTTCATCGGCCTGCACGCTGTAGGCAGCGACACGTGTCCTGTATGCGAGCAGGCTATCGATGACACTGCGCGAATCGGGATCCGCACTTGCGCTCGCCTCCAGCTCGATGCGCGAGGCCTCTTTCAATGCACGGACCACGGCCGGCGGAATCGGCTCCACCCGTATGCCCTGCTTTTCCCGCGCGCGCAGCGCGACGGCATTCCGGTCATGGGTGCGATAGATGGCCCGCAAGGCGCAGACCCGCGCCGACTGCCGGACGATCTGCTGCAAGTCCGCCGGCTTGCCGTGCCGGGAAGGGTCGAGCACCTCGATGCGAATGCGGCACCCGATGCCGCGCCGATCGTATCGGCAAAGGCCAGTGCCGACTCATGCAACAGCGGTAGGCCAGTGGGCCAGGATGAGCGCCTGCGCCAGACGATGGGAGCGCTGGCAGCCTGGGGCTGAAGCGCGCCACGGCTGGCCGTGCAGCGGGCAGCACGGCGGCGGCCCCTGCCAGCAGCGTGGACCGATACAGGAAAGAACGTCGTCCATCCATGTTCGTCGCTACTCCGTCACGAGGTGCTTGTCGGCGGCAAGCTTGGCCCAGCGGGCGATTTCGGCCTTGAGATAGGTATCGGCCTGCCCGGGCGTACCTCCGGCGATCTCGGTTCCCAGTTCAACCAGCTTCTTGCGTACATCCGGCGTCTGCAGCGTCTCGTTGAGCGCATTCGACAGCTTGTCGACGATGGGCTTGGGCATTCCGGCCGGGCCCATCAGCATGTACCAGGCGCCGATCTCGTAATCCGGCACGCCCGCTTCCATCACGGTGGGCACGTCGGGCAGGCTGGCCACGCGCTGGCGTGTCGTGACGGCCAGTGCGCGCAGCGTGCCGGAGCGGATCTGCTGCAACACGGTGGGCACGGTATCGAAATTCACATCCACCTGCCCGGCCATGAGGTCGGTCAGCGCCGCGCCGCTACCCTTGTAGGGAACGTGCACCATGGTCGTGCCTGTCGCCTGCTGGAACAGTTCCGCCGCGAAATGCTGCTGCGTGCCAGTACCGGAAGATGCGTAGTTCAGGCCGCCCGCCTTGCTACGCGCAAGCTCAATGAACTCGGCCAGCGTCTTTGCGGGAGACGATCGGGGCACCACGATCACCTGCGGAACGCTGCCGATCAACGTGATGGCAGTGAAGTCGCGGCTGGCGGAATAAGGCAGCTTGGGCATGATCGCCGGCACCATGGCATTGGAACTGACATGGCCGAGCAGCAGCGTGTACCCGTCCGGCCGCGCCTTGGCGACGGCCGCTGTCGCGATGGTGCCGCTGGCGCCTGCCCGGTTCTCGATGACCACGGGCTGCTTCAGCAGCTCCGCCAGCCGCGGCGCAATGTGGCGTGCGATCAGGTCCGTGCCGCCGCCGGGCGAGAAGCCGACCAGTAGGGTGATCGGCCGTGCGGGCCAGGCTTCCTGCGCCAGCACCTGGCCCGGTGCGACCAGGCCGGCCCACGCCGCCAGGCCTAGCCCGGCGGCGCGCAGCAGCATCGTTCTTCTTGTCTTCATGCTTGTCTCCTCGCCGTCGGGCGGACTCAATGGAATTCGCAGAGACTGCCGAAACCGGGGAACTGGTCCTTGATGCCCATCTTGCGCAGCGCGGACCAGTAGATCACCGGCCCCGACGCGAATACGGGCATCTTGAGCCACTTCTCGGCATCGTTCGCCACGCGGGCATAAGCCAGATTGGTGCCGAGTTGCAGGATGGCGTCGGGCTTGGCGGCCTGGCAGCGCAGCGTGGCTTCGGCGAGCTGCTCGTAGGTCTGCGACGCAACGTGGATGATGCTCTTGCACTTCAGCCCTTCCACATGCACGACCTCGAACCCGCGGGACGTGAAGTAGCTGATGGCGTTCTGCTCGATGACCGGGTAGTACGGCGTGAGCAAGGCGATCCTCTTGGCGCCGCACAGCTTGAACGCCTCTTCGGCCGACTGCGCCCCCATGGTGACCGGCACGCCCGACAGTTTCTGCAGGTGCTCCAGCAGCGCGAAGCTGCCTTTCTCCCCGCCCATGTAGCTCTGCGAGGACATGCCCAGGATGAGATGGTCGATCAGCGCTTCCTTCAGGCGGCGGACCGAGTCGTCCAGATTGGCCGCCACGTTGCGCATGATGACCGACCAGTCCTCGTTCTCGGCAATCTTCTGGTTTGGAACGTAGTAGCGGTCCACCGCATTGATGACGCCCCGTGGCCGCATGTCCATCATCTCGTTCTCGACGTTGACGTTCGGGCCGGGTGTCATCACGCCGATCACGCCCCTGGGACCCAGCGCATTGACGTAGCGTTCGGTGTCGTGGGTAGAACCTTCTATTTCCTCGATACCCTTCTGAATTGCATTCATTTTTTGCTCCTTTGAGGTAAAACGGACATGAAACCTGCTTCTTTTGACGAAAATGAATGCGTTCAATGTATGAGGTTCTTCCTGCGTACGTCAACATCTATGAATTCAAACCAGGGTTTACACCGAGAGTTTCGAGCGCTATGCCGCACTTTTATGTTGAAAATGAATGCATAATTGCGGCATGAGCAAAAACTTCGTCCATGCCTCCCTGCTCGACGGTCTGCGCGAGGTGTTCGTGCAAGGGGAAATCGCACCGGGCAGCAAGGTGCCGGAAGCGGCACTCTGCGCGCGCTTTGGCGTCTCGCGCACCCCCCTGCGCGAAGCGCTGAAAGTGCTTGCATCCGAAGGGCACGTCGAACTGCTGCCCAACCGAGGTGCGCGCGTCCGCGAGCTTTCGCTGGATGAGGTCGAGGGCTTGTTCGCCGTGGCGGGCGCCCTGGAGGCATTGGCCGGCGAACAGGCGGCAGAGCGCGTCACGGAGGCCGAATTGGCGGAGATCACGGCGCTGCATGAAGGTATGCACGCAGCTTTCCTGCGCCGCGATCGGCAGCCGTACTACGAGAACAATCGCGCCATCCACGAAGCCATCGTCCGGGCCACGCGGAACCCAGTACTCATCAGCCAATATGCGGTTGTGAATGCACGTATCCGACGCATACGCTTCCAATCCCCCATGACCGAGGATATCTGGAGCCGCGCCATGGCCGAGCACGATGGGATGCTCAACGCCTTGATGCGACGCGATGCCGCGGCGCTATCGGGCATCCTCAAGACCCATCTCAAGAACAAATGCCAAGCCATCGTCAGGGAGTTGCAGGCGCACGTCCCTGCCCCTGCCCCGCGCCGGCGGCGCGCAGGGTGACGGCGCGACGCAAGACAGCGTGTCCGCATCGCTCCAGTGCCCGGGCCCCGGCGCTATCCAGGCGAGGCGGCGGCCGGACGATAAGGAATACGTGAGGATGATGACATCGAAAGAGAATGCCTTGGCTATCGCGGAACGCGATGCAATCCTGCAGAACATCGTCTTGTGGGCACAGCGCAATTGCGCGATCCAGGCGCTGGTGCTCACGGGCTCGCTCGCCAGATCCGACGGCCTTGCCGACGCGCTATCCGACATCGACATAGAACTTATCGCGGACGATCCCCAGGTTCTCATGACCGATTCCGGTTGGCTGGGCGAGATCGGGGAGCTGGTGACCGTATTACCCTTGGACCCTTCTACCGAACAACGATGGGCCACCCGGCTTGCCATTTATTCCGGCGGCACCAAAGTCGACTACACGCTAGCCGGCCCGGCCCGCTTACGCGAGATGGCCAGCCGGCAGGAACTGGAAGCGCTGTATGAACGAGGATATCGGATTCTGCTGGACAAGGCGGGGCTCACAACGGATCTGCCGCCACCGAGCGGGCACGTCCCCACCCCGGCATTGCCTTCGAACGAGGTCTTCCGCGCAGCGGTGGAAGAGTTCTGGTTCGAAGCGTCCCATATCCCGAAGTACCTTATGCGTGGCGAACTATGGCTGGTCAAGCAACGCGATCAGACGATGAAAGCCCTGTTGCTTCAGATGCTGGAATGGCACGCGGTAGCGTCAGGCGCCGTCGACGTGTGGCACAACGGCACGCGGATGAAGCAGTGGCTCGATGAACCGACGTGGCGCGAGTTGCAGCAGGTTTTCGGGCACTTTGATGCATTGGACGCCATCAAGGCTTTCAAGGCCGCCGTCGCCCTCTACAGCAGGTTGGCGAACACCGTGGCGCGTTCTGCGGGACTTGAATACCCGGAATCCGTCGAACGCGGAATCATGTCGATCTGCAGGCCCCTGTTCGTACATTTTGAGCGCGTCACGTGAGCTCAACCGGAGTCACCGTTATGCAAGTCCCCTCCCCTTACCCGACAGGCGCAGCTTCAATGCCTGGAGCGTCGGCGCTCTCGCGTCGCCTGGTGGGGGTTGGCGGCGCGCGATGACAATCGTGAAGCTCAGCGCCGGCCAGGCATTGCTGAATGCGGCCGGACGCTGCCCGGGATTCGCCGGGCAAGGAAGCCCCCAAGCTGACAGTGGTCAGAAATCCCAGAAGACCGGTACCCAACGAAAGACGTCGCCCTCCTCGGCCACCCGGCCGACGGAGGGAAACGGCATGTGGGTAGCCACCAGCAGTCCCCCGTTGGCCGCCAATTCACGCAGAAGGCCTACGCGAACGCGGATGGCCTCTTCGGGATCGTGTTCGAAGCCGTTGTGCCACTCGGGGTGGTCGAATCCTACCGGGAATACGGCATCGCCGGCGAAGGTCAATCGATCGCCGCCTGACGCCAGGCAAACAACGCTGTGCCCGGGCGTGTGGCCGCCAGTGCGGCGAACCACCACGCCCGGCGCCACCTTTTGCTCGTCCTCGAATACCTGCAATTGGTTCTTGTACTCGCTCGCGAACCGCCTGGCGGCTGACCGGAGGACGTCCGGCACCGCCGCCGGCATGGAAGTGTGCGAAAAATCTGGAGCGGCCCAGAACTTGAGCTCCGCGGCGGCCACGTGTATCCGCACGTCCGGACGCAACTGCTCCTTCATCCCATCGACCAGCAAGCCGCCAACGTGATCCATGTGCATGTGGGTGATAACCACGTCAGTCACGGAAGCAAGGTCGATGCCCGCGGCCTTCAGTCGCTGGGGAAATTGTCCGGCGCGCGGAAAGTCCGGGTACTCCAGGCCCAGCCCGGCGTCGATCAATATGGTCCGTCCGCCGCTACGCGCCACCATCACGTTCAAGGGCCAATCGAATCCCTCGGGGGACAGGAACATGTGGTCCAGCCAGGAGGTGCGCTCGGACGGGTCGGCGTTGGTCGACATGGTCGTGGCGGGCAGTGCCAGCACCCCATCGCTGATCACCAGCACATCGATCTCGCCTATCCGCACCGCGTAACGCGACGGGACCAATTCGGCGACTGGGGGCCGAGCGGGCTGCACGCTGGGCTGTACGGCGGGCTGTACGGTGCTATCGACGCTAAACATAATGAAATCTCCAGGAAGACGGACCCGATCGCCAAGGCCTAGCCATTCGCGCGACTGGCGGCAAGTCGCCGTTCAGGCCTGCCCGGTTCTATCCGGGCGAGGACCATGATGAAGGCGGCATTCGGGGCTCTCGGGCACTGATCACGGCAGAACGCCGCATGCCCGCATCGTAGATAGCACGGGCACCAGGCGGTAGGCCTGGAAACGGGCTCACGGTGTTTCCCGATACGCACCACGCGCAATAGAAGGAGTGTCGGGCTGGAGCAGCCCGCGCGGCCTAGTGGCTGATGCGGTGCAAGGCACCGCCGATCAATAACGCGCTACGTCCATGATGCGATCGGTTGCCGCCGTGTCGGCTGGACGGCTGCGTGACTTGCGGCGTGCGTCGCATGTCGAGCGCAGGAGGCGAATCCTTCAACCTTGCGACTAGCACCACGTTGCGGCGGAACTAGGCCGGCAAGCTCCAGCCATCCAGATGCGGGTAGATCGTGTCACGGAGCTGCCTGAGCTTCTTGTTCAGTTCGGCGAGCTCCGCGGGCGACTGCTCCGATGCGGCGAGCAGGGATTCGCCCAGACATCCCGCTTTGTTGCGGAGCAGTCGCCCCTGCTCCGTCAGTGCGACAACCACCTGGCGTTCATTGTCCGGGTTCCGCGTCCGCTGGACAAAGCCCGAGGATTCCAGCCGCTTGAGCAATGGTGTCAGCGTACTGGGTTCCAACGCCAATCTCTCCGCGATCCCGCCGACAGTTTGCCCGTCATCCCGCCAGAGGACGTTCAGTACCAGATACTGGGGATAGGTCAGGCCCATCCTGTCCAGCAACGGTTTGTAGATACGCTGGATCGCAATGCCCGCCGAATAAACGGCATAGCAAAGCTGGTCATCCAATGGCGGAGGGCTGGTCACTTTCTTCTGGGTCATCGCATACCTCTTCGGGTGCCGCACAGGACTGCGCATGGCACCAATAGATATCGCGATAAATTTTATCACTTGACAGCTCACGCCGGCATCTCTACGATTTGATTATCGCGATAACTGTTATCGCGCTATCGAAGGAACAGACTCCATGAAGATGAAGGCGCTCTTGGCCACCATGGCCGCAACCGTGGGCATTGCCGCTTCCGCGCTCGCGCACTCGGCCGACCGTATCCCCCAGAATCAGGCAGTCCGTAACGTGGTACTGGTGCACGGAGCGTTCGCCGACGGCTCCGGATGGCGCGGCGTATATGATCAACTTACCGAGCGTGGATACCGAGTCACCATCGTTCAGAACCCCCTTACTTCTCTCGCCGACGATGTGGCCGCGACGAAAAGAGTCCTCGACCGCCAGCAAGGCCCGACTATTCTCGTCGGCCATTCCTATGGTGGAACGGTCATCACCGAGGGCGGCACCGATCCGAAGGTCGCCGGACTGGTCTACGTTTCCGCCTTGGCGCCGGATGTCGGCGAATCCACGGGTTCCCAGTTCAAGGATATCCCCCCTCCCCCGGAATTCGTCATCGAGACGGGGAAGGATGGCTACGGTTTCGTCAGCCTCGAGAAATTCAAGACCGGCTTTGCCGGGGATACGAGCGACGCCGACGCCGCATTCCTGCGCGACTCCCAGGTTCCGATCAACATGTCCATTTTCGAAACCAGGCTGACCCGCGCCGCTTGGAAAAGCAAGCCGAGCTGGGCGGTGATTGCCACGCAAGACAAGGCGATCGATCCCAAGCTGTTGCGGCAGACTGCCGAACGGATCGGCGCGAAGATCACCGAGGTGAAGGGCAGCCATGTGGTATTCGTCACCCAACCCAAGGCCGTCGCCGATACCATCGATCGCGCGGCGCGGAACGCTTCCCATTGACCGCCATCAGTTGCTCCAATAAGGAGGATGCAGCCCTGCGAGGCTGCATCAGCCATATGGCTTCTCCATCGGTTTAGGCTTCGCCCGCATCAATCTGCATGAAGACCCTATCAGGCGGCGCGCTGGTATTGTGACTTGCCTGCGTCACGATAGGTCGGACAATGTGCTCAGCACGAAATCCGCGCGCTCCAACACGCTGACTTTGGGCAGCAACGACACCTCATAGCCCAGCGCAGGATAGGCCTTCTGCAGTCTCTGATACTCGGTCCGTGCCGCACGGATGCCATGACGTCGCTCCCGGTCTTGTTTATAGATTTCCGGCCACGGCGGCGCGAGGAACACGCGGCGGTGATAGCGATAGCGCTGTCCAAGCATTGTAAGAAGCGGTTCGCCCGTCAGTTCCTGCAGCGCCGCTGCCGCATCCACCAGGCCCCGATCGAAGAACACCCATTGGCCGTTGCCAGCATGGGCGGTTGCGTGGTCGTGGCGCGCGGTTGCAATCACGCGACGCAGAAACGCGGCCATGTCGATCCAAGGTACGGCTTGACCGCCGGTTCGATCCTCGGCCTGAACCACACGCCGCCCGGGCTCCTCGATAACGACATGGCCTTGCCGCCGCAGTTCGGCCAGCAACGTGGATTTGCCACCGCCCGAACAGCCAGAAATTACGACGAAACGATCCATATGGTCATGTACCTTGGGGGGAATTGATCTGTCCACGTCCTGAGGGGAACTGGGTGCCTGCCGAGGGACAGGCGCTGAACGCATTGCTTGCGCTTTTGCGCGAGGATGGCGTTGAGGCCAAAGATATTTCCGTCATCACACCCTACCGGGCTGTGCAGCAGAACCTCAAGCGTCTGCTTGGCGGCAAGATAGTGTCCGGTACGACCCACACCATGCAGGGCAAGGAGGCGCCAATCGTGATCGTGGTGCTCGGCGGCAACACGGCCGGCCCGGGAGCACGCAATTGGGCCGTTTCGGAAACGCCCCATTCGGGTCGATAGATCGGTCTGCAGCTTGTTTTCTCAGGCAGCGTCGGTACTTTAGTCGCATATGGGACAGGTTGCCAACGACTTATGTATCGTTTAGTATGTTAGTAATGTAAGCTACCTGGAGTTCGACATGGCGGTAATGGGACGCCCGCGGACCTTCGACCGGGACAGGGCCGTCGAGCAAGCGATGCACATCTTCTGGCAGAACGGCTACGAATCGACGTCGTTGAACCAGTTGAAGGCAGGTATAGGGAACGGCATATCTGCGCCGAGCTTCTATGCTGCCTTCGGTTCCAAGGAGGCGCTTTTTCAAGAGTGTATGCAACGCTACCTGTCCACTTATGCGCAGGTGACGGAGTCCCTATGGGATCCGGATCTCGCTCCGCGAGATGCCGTCGAAGCCGCCCTGCGCAGTTCCGCCAGGATGCAGTGCGAGCGCGGACACCCGAAAGGCTGCATGGTCGGCTTGGGCGTAATGAGCGCTCCATCCGAAGAAAATGCAGCCGTAACTGCACCCCTGACGCGCTCGCGCACGCGGACGCGGGCAGGCATCACAGCATGCGTGCAACGAGGGATCGACAGCGGGGAACTGCGCGCCGATACCGATGCTCGTGCATTGGCCACCGTCTTCGATGCATTCCTGATGGGACTCTCCACCTTGGCACGCGACGGCGTTCGTCACGCCGTCATGGAAGCCTCTATCACTCACATCATGTCAGCGTGGGATGCCGCGAAGACCATGAAGGGGTAGCGCCAGATCACGCTGGCGCTGGCGCCGCTGCCCGCGCACAATTCCCGACGATCCCGCCATCAATCATCAGATAGCCTTTGTCGTGGGTCGCCCACAGCATGGAAAGGGCATCGGTAACCTCCCCCCGACCAGCGACATGCCCGTCAGTGTAGATGCCGGGTGTAGGGAGATAGCCTGCCCGTCGCCAGACGGTCGGATGCGCCCGGTGATCAGCAGGCCATCGGTTTATAGAACAAGCCGGACGCTCGTTTCAGATCCGGCCGTCAGCCAGCAATTCGCGGGTGCGCTTCAGCGTGGACACCAAGGCGGCCTTGTAGCCCTTGTCGCTGTCGAACTGCATCTGCTCGGCCTGCTCCTCGGGGCCGCCCGGCGCTTTGCCACGCAGGCCGAGGTAGCAATAGAAGCGGAGCTGAAGCTCGCCGGCTTCGTCCTCGAACAGTTCATTGACGATGGCGCCTTCGCGCGGGCCGGTGGCCTGGAAGAAGGTGACCTTGCTTTCCGGCTCCAGGACGATGATCTCGCGCAGATCGGCGCCGGCGATGGTCGCCTCGCGCACGAAGTGGGTGGAACTCTCCTCCACCACGTCGCAGCGGGTGCAAAGGCCTTCGGGAAGGAACAGGCGGGCGTCGCGGGCCTTTAGGACCAGTCCTTGCCATACCTGCTTCCTCGTCAGAGTGGTCTCGCCTGCCCGGTTCACCGGGACAGTGGCGGTCGAGTAGATCATGATGAAGCTCCTTGTCTTGGTGGTGGGTGTCGCGCTGCAGTCAGGCGCCGACGCCCTGGGTGGCGAATTCTCGATACGAATGAAGGGGGCGACCCAGGAGCGTGGTCAGCCGCTCGACGTCGCCGGCATCGGGGACCATTCCGTCGGTCAGGAAACGCTCGGTCATCAGCCGCATGTCGAAAGCCATCCAGCTCGGCATATATTGCCGCAGGTTCTGCTCGAATGCAGCGGTGTCCTCGCCCGGATAGGCGATCGGGCGGCCCAGCACGTCCGTCCAGATGGCTGCGACGTCCGGACCGGTCAGCGTGTCGGGACCCACGAGGTTGATCCGGACCAGCGGAAGCGGCACAGCAGACCGCTCCCGGCGCAGGAGTTCGATCGCCGCGACCTCACCTACGTCGCGCGTATCGACCATCGCCAGGCCCTTGCCGCCGATCGGCATCGGATAGACCCCGTAGCCAGTCACCACATCCTTGATCGTGAGGTCGTTGCCGATGAAATAGGCCGGACGCAGGATGGTGGCGTTGAGGCCCATCTGTTCGATCATGCGCTCGACGCCGTACTTGCCCGCGAAGTGCGGCACGTTCACGTAGCGGTCGCTGTGTATCACCGAAAGGTAGACGATCCGCTCGATGCCGGACTCGCGGGCGATGTTGAGCGCGATCAGCGCCTGGGTGTACTCATCGGCCACCACCGCGTTGAGCAAGAACAGCGTCGAGACGCCGGAGAAGGCGCTACGCAACGAGTCGACGTCGAGCAGATCGCCCTGGACGACGCCTACACCGGCCGGGAAATTGGCCTTCGAGGCATCGCGGACAAACGCACGGACATCGGCGCCACGCTTGACGAGTTGCTCGACGACCTGGCGCCCGACGGTCCCGGTTGCACCGGTTACGAGAATGGTCATGATGAAGACTCCTTATGGGTTGGGCTGGGTGTGCACAAACTGTAGGTCATTCCATATTCAAAACGAAGACCATAAAATATAGACACCTCGTCCCAAACATGAGACACAATGGATCTCAACGCCCTGGAAGATTTCCAACTGGTAGCGGCTCACGGCGGCTTTGGAAGAGCCAGCCGTGCCAGCGGCCGACCCAAGGCCACCTTGTCGCGCCGCGTGGCCGACCTCGAGGACGCGCTGGGTATACGCCTTATGGAGCGCGGCACCCGCACCCTGGAACTGACCGATGCCGGCCGATTGCTGCTGGACCGGACCGAGGGGCCGATGCGGGAGGTCGACGAAGCCGTGGCCGCGGCGCGGGATGGCCTGGCGATTCCGCGAGGCCGGCTGCGCATCGCCGCACCCGTGCTGTTCTCACAGGTGGCGCTGGGACGTCTTGCCGCCGCGTTCCGCGCGGTCTATCCCGACGTAGAGATCGAGGTCGTGGCCGAGGATCGCTTCGCCAACCTGGTCGACGAGCATTTCGATGTCGCCATCCGCATCAATCCGCGCAAGGACAGCGTACTGGTCGGCAGGTGCTTCGCCAGGGACCGGCTCGTTCTGGCCGCCTCCCCTTCCCTTCAGATGCCAAAAGGACGCCGCGACCAGCCGGTCCGGGTTCCGGCCGTGGTCATGCCGACCTAACGCGACGGAGAGGTGTGGTCGGTCCGCGATGGCCGGTTCATCGTCGAACCACAGCCTGTTCTACGGCTGTCCTCGCTCCTGACGGTCCGGGATGCCGCTGCCGCCGGTGCGGGGGTGGCCATGCTGCCGAAGTCCATCATCGGCGGCCTGCTGGAGAAAGGCGAACTGGTGTCCTGGGGCATGGCCGAAGACGAAGTCGAGCTTTGGGTCCTCCACACGTCCCGACGCTTGCAAAGCCCCAAGGTCCGGGCTTTTGTGGAGTTCATGTGCAGCCAGTACCCCGACGGATCGTTCACCGTTCCGGCCCGGTAAAGGGCCGACTGGACCGGGGCGTTGTCCGGCGCCCGCTTCGTGATCAATTGCCATGACTGGCGCCGCATCATCAGGGTCTCCGTAACCTCCCTTGAGGTCGGCAAGATGCCGAAGTTCCATGCCGATCCCAGCTACCTCGGACGGTCGGGGATATACGAAGGTTGTGCCACTCAGGACGGCAGCATGATCCCCGAGACTTCCTCACAGATATCGATCAAGCGGTCCTGCAAAGCAGGATCGCGCGCCGCCGGATTCGGCGCCATGGGCTTCAGATGGTAGAAGTACCGCCCGGTGACGTCCGCTTTCGGGTCATCGCCCGCGGCGAGCCACGCCTGGGTACGATGTGCCTGGTTCATGTCGTCGGGCGCGCCCGGCCCGCCCATTTTGGTCGGCACCCACCCCGGTTCCAGCGCATTGGAAAACACATCTGGCCATCGACGCGCGATGGCAAAGGACAGCATGGCATCGTGCAGTTTGCTTTCGGCGTAGGCTTCCGGGCCATTCCAGCGGCGCGTGCGCCAGAGGATGTCGTCCAGGTCGGACCCCGCATGGTGGTGCATGCCGGAGCTCAGATAAACCAACCGCTGGGGACGCTCGATCAACGCCGTGAGGATGTAGGCCGACAGGGTGTTGATCGCAAAGACATGCGGCAAGCCGTCGCTGGTCTCACGGCGGGCTTCACGGTAACCGACCGCGGCGTTATGGATGACGGCATCGAAGCGACCCAATGCGTTGACCTGTGCCGCGATGTCCTTGGCACCGGCGATGGTCTCCACGTCGCCGACGACCACGCCCTGTGCCTGAGGCAACGCGGCCCGTGCATCCTTCGCGCGATCAGTATTGCGGGCGTGAAGCACGACGTAATGACCTTGCTGGACCAACAACTCGGCTGCCATCAGGCCGAGGCCGGTGGAAGATCCGGAAATGAAAATGCGAGACATGATTTTTTCCCTGGATGAGTGGCGGTACGTTGCACCGTCCACAATAGTTGGAGATCAAGATTGCTGAGGACGGGACGCGGCCGCGAGCACGGCGCCGAGCAGCGCGCAGCCGGCGCCGAGCAGGTAGACGGCGGCATAGCCGAATTGCCCGGCAATGACGCCCGCCGCTGGCCCCGAGACGCCATAGGCGATGTCGAGGAAAGCCACGAAGGCTCCCATCGCGCTGCCGCGGTTGGCCGGGGGTACCCGCTTGAGCGCTTCGACGCCGAGCGCCGGAAACACCAGCGCGCAACCCAGACCCGTAACCAAGGCGCCGGCAAGCGCGGTCCATTCGTTCGGCGCGAACCAGAGCATCGCCTGGCCGACGGCTTCGACCACCAGCGACCACAGGCCGACCCGATAGCCGCCCATGCGGTCCGGCAAGTGTCCCAGCACGGCCCGCACGAAGATGAAGCCGATCCCGAAAGCGGTCATCACCAGTCCCGCATTACCCCAGTGGCGCGCCGCGAAGTACAGCGAGGCGAACGCGGTAAGGCCCGATAAGCCGACGCCTTGAAGCATCAGACCCAGGCCCTCGCGCCAGATGCGGCCAACGACACGGTAGAACGGCAACCGCGTACCACCCGGCGACAGGTAAGCGGTCGAACCCAGTGCAATCAGGGCGGCGAGCACCGGCGCCACGATGCAGGCGACCATCGCGGCCGCCAGGCCGTGGCTCTGGTACAGCCCCATGCCGACGGGCGCGCCGATCGAAAGCGCGGCGAACATCGAGATGCCGGTCCAGGACATCGACATGCCCGCGCGCTGCGGACCGACGGAGGCTATCGACCAGGACACGCAGCCTGTGACGAACTGGCTTTCGCCGAGGCCCGCGGTGAGACGGCCGGCGATAACGATGGCCAGACTGGCCCCTGGCGACAGGCCGGGCATGGCAGCGCCCAGATAGAGCAGCCCGGCGAGCGCTGAAATCGCGGCGCCTTGCAGCGCCGAACGCTTGCCTCCTTGCTGATCGGTCACCCGTCCGGCATGGCCGCGTGTGAGCACCGTCGCCAGAAACTGGATTCCAATCACCAGTCCGACGACGACGTTGCTGAATCCGAGATGGCCATGAATGAACAGCGGAATGACCGGCAGGGGCAGACCGACGGCCAGGTAGCCACAGAACAACGCGGCAATGATCCCCGGTGCCGGCCGGGACAGGTGCGCAGGTGCCGTATCGGCCGGCGCCGCCTGCTTCATGGCGAGAGCTTGCATGACAGCCTCCAATGACTGAAATAAAAAGGACGCGGCCCTGGCGTGCCGGGCCGCCCGGGTTCGTTACGCGGCGGCATTGAAAAGATCAGTGCGATAACCGCTTGCCTCGATCAGGTAGTCACGCGAGGCAGTCACCTCTGCGTCGAGCTTGGCCACATCCACGCCGATAAGCTGGCCACCGCGCTTGCGCAGCTGGCCGGCTACCATCACGGTGTCCACATCGGCGCGTTCGACCGCCTGGACGATCGTGCCGATAGCGTTGGTCACGGGAAAGACGGCCACGCCGCTGGTGCGAACCATGATGATGTCCGCCTGCTTACCAGGCGTCAGCGTGCCGATCTGGCCTTCCAGGCCAGCGGCGCGGGCGCCATTCACCGTGGCTGCCTGCAGCACCGCTTCGACGGAGATTGGCGCGGGCGTGCCAGCCTCGCCGCGGAAACGCCGATAGCGCATTGCCGAGCGCTGCTGTCCGAACAGTGCATGCATTTCACCGAACATGTCGCTGCCGAAGGCAGTATCGAGGTCAATGCCCAACGCAGGGGCCATGCCATGGTCCACTGCCAATTGGTAGGCAAAGGTTTCGTCGTCGAAACCGAACAAAGCGTCCGAGCGCGGGTTGACCGTAATGTTTACACCGGCATCAGCCAACAGTTTCCAGGTCTCCTGCGGCACCCGCGTGCAGTGATTGAAAATGTTGTGCGCGCCCAGCACACCCGGTTGGGCAAATTCGGGACCGAGCTTGGCCAGGTCGCCGATAAACTCGGTCAGGATGCGCATCTCCAGTTCGCGCGCGACCTTCCACCAGTCCAGGTTGAGCTGGCCGAACAGGCCGACCTGCACCCGACTGCTCGCTTTATTCCAGTTGTACGCCAACCGCTGCAGATCGCCGGGCAGGTGCGCTGCGGAGGCCTTCTTGTCCATGGCGGCTCCGACCATGTGCAGCGCCCGGATGCCGGAGTCTTCCAGAGCGTCGAGCGCCGCGTCGGTGTGTTCGGGGCTGCGCGAGCTGTGGCAAGCGTCGATGATCGTGGTGATGCCGGCGTCCAGCGAAGCGGCGGCCGTCAGCTTCGTGCTCAGGTACATATCCAGCGGACGGTAGTGCCTGCCCAGCTTTTCGGCGACGACGTCGATGTAGGCGAAGAGGTCGTCCACGTTGGGCATCATGCGGCGCATCACGCCGAGCCACATGTGGTGGTGCGCATCGACCAGGCCCGGCATGACGATGTGCCCGGTCGCGTCGATTACCAGGGCGTCCTCCGCCTGCAGGGCGGGTCCAACCGCTGCGACGCGGCCATCCTGCACCAGGACATCGCCCGTGGCGAGATTGGGAACCTTGGCATCCAATGTCAGGATGGTGCCGCTTTTGAAGAGGGTGCGATCTACAGTCATGGAATGCTCCTTGAAGATGAGTGGCCAGTCGGCGGCCTGATTCCCCCGGGAAATCGCAGTCCGCGTCGTCACGGTTCACACGATAGGTTGCATGCCATCTTTGATAAAGGTAGTCTCGATCAAATGATTTTTGCTAAAAATCAAAGATGGAGGGCGATATGAGTTTCGATGGCCGGCTGTTGTCGGGTATGAGCGTGTTAGCGGCGGTAGTGGAGGCCGGCAGCTTCAGTCGTGCGGGTGAAGTGCTCGGGCTGTCGGCTTCCGGGGTGAGCCGGTCGATTTCCAGATTGGAGGAAAGACTTGGCGTCCGCTTGATCGATCGGACGACGCGTACGCTGCACCTGACGAGCGAAGGTGCAAACTTGTATGAACGCGCAGCGCCGCACCTGGGAGGCATCGAAGAGGCTGCAAGCTACGTATCGGGTGCGGCCGTCACGGTGCGCGGCACACTGCGAGTCAGCCTGAACCCGATATTTGCGCGGCACGTCCTCGCGTTGAAATTGCCGCAGTTGCACGAGCGCCATCCTGGTTTGCGACTGACGGTGTTGCAGCAACCGGACGTGGGAGATCTCGTGGCCGAAGGGATCGACGTTGCGGTGCGCTTCGGGCCACAACCGCCGTCGACCATGACTTCGCGGATGTTGCTCCAGACGCGCGTTCTAACCGTGGCGTCCCCCAGGTATCTGTCGCGGCATGGCCGACCCAAGCGGCCGGAAAAGCTGGCCGATCACAACTGCATCCAGTACATCGATCCGCGAAGCGGCAAGCCGTTCCCGTGGGAGTTCCATCGCGGTCGGGAAATCCGGCCGGTGAAGACGAACGGCCATCTCACAACCACCGATGTGGACCTGATGGTTCAGGCATGCGTCAATGGCGCAGGGATCGCTCAGGTGCTCGCGCTCAGCGTTGGCCATCTGATCGCCAATGGGCAATTGGTCGAACTGTTTCCAGAGTGGCCGGACGAAACCTATCCGCTGTACGCCATCCGACCGTCTCGCAGGCTGGCGCCTGCCGCCGTTGAAGCGTTTTTGGATTTCTGCGTGGAGATTTGCCGCGAACATGCAGCGTAGTGCTACGAACTTTCGACGCCCCAGGCGCCCACCAACCGCTTATGCTGCCCGATTGCTACTTGTTATCTTTCAGCGTGTACAAGAACGCCGCGATGTCGCGCGCGTCCTGTTCCGTCACGCCCAGGTCCGGCATGGCGGATTGCGGGTCCACCTCCGTGGGATGGCGTAGCCAATGCACCATGTTCGCGGGTGTATTCGGCAAAACCCCGGCGATGTACAGACGGTCCGCCATGCCGCCCAGCGGCGGACCGACGTGACGGTCCGCGCCCACCACGCCCGGGATCGCATGGCAGGTGACGCACAGATATTGGTGCAAAGCCTCGCGCCCTGCCCCAGCGTCGCCCAGGCGCAGGTCCTGCACCGGCACGGGGCTGGTTGCGGCCGGCGGCTCCGGGTGTTGCTGCTGCCAGCCTTGATAGGCTGCGGGTGACAGGGTCGGCAGCACCTTGATGAAGGCCACCAGGTCCCAGGTCTCGGTTTCGTCGAGCCGATACTTCCAAGCGGGCATACCGGTCATCTTGATGCCGTAGCGTATGGCCCGATAGATTTCTTCCGCCGACCACTCCCGCGCGCTGGCGACCAGTGCCGACGGCGCCGGCGTCATGCCGCGCGCGAAGGGCTCCGGCGCCAGGCCTGGCGCGCCGTGGCATTGGACGCAGTGCGCGCGGAACAGCCTGAAGCCATTCACCGCCCGCCCCTCCGCGTCCAGGTCGGGCGCCATGAGGTCGCCCACGCGTGCCCGGATGGAATGCCGCGCAACGATGCCGATGATGCGGTGGGCCGGTGCGAGGTGCGGTTGCGTGGCGCTGACGTCGTACCAGCCGCTGTACACGGCGGCGGTGGCGAAGACGCCAGCGGCGGCGGCCAACGCCAAGGTGGTCAGGGCAGCGACGCGCTTCCATTTCTTCATATCGGGTCTTCCAACGCGCTATCGCAGGGTAAGTAGATAGGCCGCGATGTCCACCGCCTCTGCGTGGCTCAGGCCCACATTGGGCATGACGGTCCGGGCGTCGATCGCTGGTGGATCCTGCAACCACCGCACCAGGTTCTCGGGCGTGTTGGGAAGCACACCGCCGATATAGGCGCGACTTCCCATCGCCGCCAGCGGCGGCCCGACGCCGGACGACGGGCCGCGCACCCCCGGGATGGCATGGCAACTGACGCAGCCATGCGTCGCGATAAGTCGTTCGCCGCGGGATGGACTGGCCTGGGCCAGCGGTCTGACGTCCGGCCCCGGCCACAAGGGCGCGGACTCGCGGCCACAGGCGGGCAAAGCCGTGATCGCCACGATGCCGAACGCCAGCCGCGCGACGCGGCTGCGGGCGGCCCGGCGCGGGCCGGCGCGCCGGGCATGTGTGCCGAAGGGACATGCGGGCATCGTTATTTCTCCCTGGACTGGACGGTTACGCAAGTACTTTGCCAAGCGGGGTGCAAGCGCTTGAGCGCCGCGCGAGCGTGCAATCCTTACATGCGGCTGAAGAATCTCGCATAGCCGTCGGCGGCGCCCGCGGAGTCGGCCAAGCAACGGGCCGGCCGCGCTGTCGGTATGCCACGTGCTGAGGGCCGCGCACGTCCCACCTGCGCCGCGGCGGGTGGCTGCGCCATTCTTCCAATAAATTGCCATGTCACTTCGGGCCCTGGTTGCCGTCTTGATTGCCATGCCGTTGCCGGCAAACGCGCGCCCGCAGTCCGTCCTGGATCCTGCCGGCCCATACGCGCAGCGCGTCACGGAGATGGGGTGGGTGCTGTTCATCGGTGGCGGAGTGTTGTTCGTGTGGGTACTTGCGACCCTGGCGCTCGCGCTGTATGGGCCTCCCGGTCTGCGGGCGCGCCTCGGACAGCGCAGGATAATCGTGGTGGCCGGCATCGGCGTGCCGTCGATCATCCTAAGTGCATTGCTGGTATATGCGTTTGGAACGGCCGCATTCATGGCCCGCGCGGGGTCTCCCCCCGGCGCGCGCATCGAAGTAAAGGGAGAGATGTGGTGGTGGCGAGTGCGCTACCTGGACGCCAATGGGCAGGCGCTGTTCGAAACCGCCAACGATATCCGTATTCCCACGGGCCAGCCGGTGGATTTCACCCTGGCGTCCGACAACGTCATACACAGCTTCTGGGTACCCAACCTCGGTGGAAAGGTCGACATGATCCCGGGTCGCGTCAACCGGCTGCGCCTGCAGGCCGATGCGCCAGGGCGGTTCAGTGGCCAATGCGCGGAGTACTGCGGCGCCCAGCACGCAAGAATGCGCTTCGACGTGATGGCGGTCGACCCCGCCGAATTCGAAGCATGGCTGCAAGCGCAGCGCCGGCCCGCACCCGAACCCGCGGACACCCGGCTTTGGGCCGGCCAACAGTTGTTCATGCGGGCCTGTGCGCAGTGCCACACCGTCCGGGGCACCGCCGCAGCCGGCCGGCTCGGGCCCGACCTGACCCATATCGGCAGCCGGCTGTCGCTGGCGGCTGGCACGCTCCCCAATAACGTCGGCACGCTGGCCGGGTGGATAGCGGGCAGCCAACACATCAAGCCGGGCAACCAGATGCCTTCCTTCAATCAGCTATCGGGCGAAGGGCTGCGGGCCGTCGCGCAGTATATGGAAAGCCTGAAGTGATGCCTGCGACTTCCACCCATGACGCGAGCTCGGACGCACCTGCCCTGGCCTCCCCGGAAGAAGGCCTGGCGCAGCTCCGGCGCGTTTGGCGCCGCCCCACCGGGTGGCGCGCCCTGACCGTTGTCAACAACAACTATGTCGGCCTGCTGTATATCGGCACGGCAATGCTGTTCTTCGTGCTGGCGGGCATTCTGGCGCTGGTGATGCGCACGCAGCTGGCCGTTCCTGATAACGACTTCGTTGGGCATGCCCTGTATAACCAGCTGTTCACGATGCATGGCACGGTAATGATGTTCCTGTTCGCCGTGCCGGCCGTGGAGGCCATGGCCGTGCTGCTGCTGCCCAATATGCTGGGCGCGCGCGACCTGCCGTTTCCCCGCCTGTCCGCCTATGCCTACTGGGCATATGCGGTGGGCGGCATTGTTTTCTTCTGCAGCATATTCGCCGGCCTGGCGCCCGACGGCGGATGGTTCATGTACCCGCCGCTGACCAGCACCGCCTACTCGCCGGCGGTCAACGCGGACTTATGGCTGCTGGGAATCGGCTTCATTGAGATCTCCGCCATCGCCGGCGCCATCGAGCTTGCCGTCGGCATACTGCGCACCCGCGCGCCAGGCATGACGCTGGACAAGATGCCCATCTTCGCGTGGGTCATGCTGGTGTTCTCCGGCATGGTGATCATTGCGTTCCCGGCCGTCATCGTGGCCACCGCGCTGCTGGAACTGGAGCGCGCATTCAACTGGCCATTCTTCATCGCCACGAAAGGCGGGGATCCCCTGCTGTGGCAACACCTGTTCTGGTTTTTCGGCCATCCGGAGGTCTACATTATTTTCCTGCCTGCGGCCGGAATGGTGTCGATGATCATCCCTGCCATGACAGGCCGGCCACTGGTCGGATATCGGCTGGTCGTGCTTGCAGTTGTCGCCACCGGGTTCTTCAGCTTTGGCCTGTGGGTGCACCACATGTTCGCCACCGGCATTCCGCACTTGTCGCTGGGGTTTGCATCGGCGTCGAGCATGGCGGTGGCCGTACCCACCGGCATCCAGATATTCGCCTGGGTGGCCACCATTGCCACCGCCGCGCGGCTGCGACCCTTGAAAACGCCCATGCTGTTCATTCTTGGGTTCTTCTTCGTTTTCGTGCTCGGGGGGCTGACCGGCGTCATGGTGGCCGTGATTCCCTTCGATATGCAGGTGCATGACACTTACTTCATCGTGGCGCACCTGCACTATGTGCTGTTTGGCGGCATGGTGTTTCCGCTGTTCGCGGCCTTCTACTATTGGGCCCCCCTGGTCAGCCGGCGGGCGCTGTCGGAACGGCTTGGACGCTGGGCCTTCTGGCTGATGTTCATCGGCTTCAACGTCAGCTTCTTCCCCATGCACATCACGGGCCTGGTTGGCATGCCGCGGCGCGTGTACACCTACGCCGACAGCTACGGGTGGGGCATGCTGAACATGGTATCGACCGTTGGCGCGTACATGATCGCGGCGGGCGTGCTGGTTTTCCTCGTCGACCTGGTCCGCACTTTCCGGCCCTCGGTCAGCGGCAACGCCGGCAATGTCTGGAACGCAGGCACGCTGGAATGGCTGCCCAACGCCGAGTACGGCACGCGCAGCATTCCAACGGTGGCCAGCCGCGAGCCGCTGTGGGACCAACCTGACCTCGCCAGGGAGGTCGGCGCGGGGTTGCACTATCTGTCGGGCGCGCCCACGGGCAGGCGCAGCACACTGGTGACCAGCGCGCTGGACGCCCGCCCCCAGTACGTCCTGCAATTACCCGGCCCCGGCTGGTCGCCGCTGGTTGCCGCGCTGGGTACGGCGGGGTTCTTTCTTCTGCTGACCGTCAAAATGACGCTGCTCGCAGCGGCATGCGGGGTACTGACTGTCGTCATGATCCTGCGCTGGTTGTGGGGCAGCGAACCGGCGGGGGTCCAGGCCGTGGTGGACATCGGCGGCGGTTCGCGGCTTCCGACGCATTGCAATGGGCCCCAGTCGCACTCGTGGTGGGCGATGGTGATACTGCTCATGGTCTGCGCAAGCATTTTCGGCGCGATGGTGTTCGCCTATCTGTTTCTTTGGACCACCTCGCCGGAAGGGTGGCGGCCGGAGCAGGGACTGCCAGCCTGGCAATGGCCGCTGGCCTCGGCCGCGCTTTTTATCGGCAGCGCCACCTTGGTGGCGTATGCCGGGCGCCAATTGCGGCGCGAGCGCCACGGACCGCTGCGGTGGTGCCTGCCCGCCGCGCTCCTGCTGCTGGCGGGGGCGGTCGCGCTGGAGGGCTGGGGCCATTGGCAGACTGGCCTGCGCCCGCAGGACAGCGCCTATGCCGCCACCGTGTATGGATTGGCCGGATATCAGGCCTTGCTGACGATCACACTGTGCTTCATGGGCGCGTTCACGTTGGCGCGATCGCTGGCACGGCGCCTGGGCCCACGGCATCGAGGCAGTTTCCACAATACGTCGCTGCTATGGCACTACGTCGTGGCCCAGGGCCTGATCGCGCTGCTGATCGTCCACGGCCTGGCGAGCCAGGCGGGGGGCTAGCATGGCTGCCGGGTTCTTCAGCGCCTTCCTCGTCACGCTGGCCGGGCCTTTGATCTGGGCGGCCCACTTCCTGGTGGCGTATAGCGTCAACGGCGTCATATGCGCGCGGCCCGCATGGCAGGCCGACTGGCTGGGCATGGCGGTATCGTCCTGGATCATCTGCGCCGGCAGCGGCCTGGCACTGGTGGGTATGGCGCTGGTTCTCCACCGGAACCGCAAGCGCCTGCCCGCGCTTGGCAATCCGCGTTTCCTGCCCGGGCTGGCGACCGCCCTGACGCTGCTGTCGTCGCTCGCCGTCATCTGGCAGACCGTACCCGCGCTAATGCTGCCGGCTTGCAGATAATGCGCGCGTCGAGGGCAGAACGACTACGCGGCCTCAGGCGGGCGCTCTACTGCTCGATCCAACCGAAGCCGAACGTCGAACCTCTCATTCGGTCATCCTCAGGTCTGGTAAGCAGCGAGATCAAAGGGATGGCTGTAATCGATATAGGGCCATGCCGTCGCCTTTACCGTCTCACCGGGTCGGCCTGGCAGTCGCGCAGATTCGCAAGAAGGAATTTGTCCACATGGGAGAACAGCTCGGCGTTGGTCCTTGGTGGGGCGGATCTCCCCCACCCTTATTGAAGGGTGTGCGGGCCCTGCAGGGTGCCAATGGCCCCGTGCCTTGAGTCCATGCCGCACGCCCCGAAACCGCGAATAACCGTACCAGCCGATGTCATGTCCGCAAGCAAAAACTTGGACGAAAAAAACAGGAAACCCGTGGCCGTTCAGGTCGTGGTACGCCTGGGCCTATGGCAAGTAGATGGGAAGCTTGCCCGAAACACCGATCGGACCATGAGCATCTTGAACGATGAACACGATAGACGCCCTTCCCTTGGCACCATTGTGCTGGGCCAATGCAAATGTCCCTGGCACCGTTGTGACGGCCATGTAGCCATGGGAGATCATGTCATGCGTCACCGCCAAGGGATTCGACGTCAGCTCTACAGACGCTCCGAGCAGTAAATCCTTCTCGCCCGCGTTTACTGCCGCCGCAGAAACAATATTACCGGCACTAACGGCGCCGCTTTTGATCGGGATACTGATCGATATACCTTCGCTGTCCAGCTTTGCGTCGATAACGAGTTCGGGAACACCGCAAATTTCAGGAAGCAAAGAGCCATGGGCGTCTTGCGTAGGTGATTGTGCCGGATTCATTGACGGACCTCACGAAATTTTGGATTACGCAACACGATGGTGTCGCGTACCCAAGCTACCCTCCTGAAAGCGAGCAGTCGTTTAATTCTTCGCGATCGTTTTTTATTTTCTGCCCTTTCTTGCGAACCAGCCGCGGCCGACATCCTGTGTCTGGCAGAGATCCGAAAACCTACAAACCGTCCTTGTGCCATCATGATGGCCGGCATAGTCCTTCTCAACGCGCTCGGACTCTAGCCGATGCCGCACACCGACCGATCGTAGATTCCGACCGATGTCCCCGGAAAAGTCCCGTTCCGCCACCATGCGAGCGGTCAAGCCGACACAGTCACCTTCATGCTCCAGCCCTCGATTTCTGCGACCTCGAACGACCAGGGTAGGCCGTGCGTCGACGCCGTCGGACCCAGCCCCGAAATCCACTCAAGCGCAGCGGCCGACAGATAGAGACCACATCCAAAAATCGCGTGTGTCGCCAGACTGCGCAGGCAATTCTTCAGCGGCGTCGGCGTTCGCGATCCCGCGATGCCTGCGCCCATGGCGGGTTGCATCACGAACAGGGGAAAGACGACCGTCCCCACGCCCATGGCCAGGGCCGACCCCCACGCGGGATCGCGCAGCCAGCCAGTGCCGCAGAGGACCACCAGCACCGCGGCGAACGCGATGCCCACCGCGTAGTGGATGGCCCAGCCCAGTGCCAACTCGCCGTGTATGGACGCCGCCTTGCCGATGCTCGCGTGCGTCAATTGGCCTCGGAGCAAATGCCCGGCCCAGCGGCCGACGAGTGCGTAATTCAGCGTCGGAACGCCCAGCGCCTTCAGGACCGCGGTCCACACATCCATCACCAGGGTCGCACCGATACCGACCAGCACCACCCTTGCCACCTCGTCCACCGCCGCCATGTTCGTTCCTTGCCGTTGCCGAAATACAGATTTGCTGCCAGCATAGAAGTTGAAGTCAACTTCAAGTCAAGAGGGTGTCATGGACATTTCGGAAGTCGCCCGACGCACGGGCGTGCCGGCCTCCACGCTGCGGTTCTACGAAAAGAAAGGGCTGATCTCAGCGACCCGGAGTACCGGCGAGCGGCGACGCTTCGCGCCGGACGTGCTCGATCAATTGGGACTGATCGCGCTGGGGCAAGCCGGCGGCCTTTCGCTGGACGAGATCGGCACTATGCTGTCTACCGCCGGTGCGCCTCGGGTCGATAGGAAGCTGCTGATTGCCAAGGCCGATGAGATCGACGCCACCATCAAGCGCCTGCGCGCCATGAGCGAAGGACTGCGCCATGCCGCGGAATGCCCCGCGCCCAGCCATGCGCAGTGCCCGACTTTCCAGCGCCTGGTAAAGGTCGCCGCGGCGGCCAGATTGAAACGAAGCCATCGACAAACTCCTGGCGCCACTCACACTGCAGAACGAACAGGCAGCCGAGAATCCACCTAGCTACCAGCGAAATGATCGAACAGATCCGCAAGCCTATGGATGATGCGGCAGGCAACATCATTTCGATGAACGCTTTACCGAGCCTGGGTACTTACCGCGCGTGCATGCCGCCTTGAAATTTCCTTGTGTCGGCGGGCTCATGTGTCAGGAGACATCCCGTGGCGTTAGCCTGCTCATCCATTACCGTTCCCTTCGCCTCCCAGCAAATGCTGCGGGCCGGGGAGCATGCAGACGTGTATGACCACACCGGAATCCCATGCATTGCAAATGAGATCACGCGCCGGTTTACCGATGCGACCGAACGCAGGGTCGATCAGGGGATAGGAGCCGCCCGGTTATCCCGACGAACCGCCAGATCGACCGCATCGGATAGATCGACCGCGTCGGACATATCGACCGCCTCGGCGATCCGCAGGCGGCAGGAACTGATGTACGCCATCGGCGTCGATGTGGCCAGGCAGTTCGGATGGAACGTCAGCGATTACACAGGCTCGGAACTGGCGGCCCTGGGTGAGCAACTGATCCTGGACCACGCGCTGCATGGCGATCGCGCTGACCATGTCCGACTGCTGGCGGCCCTCGCCAAGGCCGGCAAGCAAACAGGTCCGTCAATTTCCCTGACGAACGAGGCCCCCGCAACTGCCGACGATCACGACACACTCGCGCATCAAATCAACGAATTTCTGTTCGAGGAATTTAAGCATGAATTCACCGTCTCCCATGCCGTAACGGATCTCGCCGCCGTCCGTCCGCCAAGGCGCTCTACATCGGATTCACCGGACCCAGAGTATTCGGGCCAGTTCGACGCTTACACCCGCTCAGCCACCGACAAAACCATCGCCCTGTTGAACAACTGGCTTGACTGGATCGAGGCGAAGCATGGCGTGGACTTCAAGGACGCGCGTATCGAGATCCAGGCCGCGCATCTGCAGTATTTTCCCCGTCAAATCCGACCCAACTCCAGCGTATTGACCGACTCCGGGGGTGATACGAAAAAGGAGATTCCGGCCGCCGGCTATATCGTGACCCTGGCTGGCGGCGGCCGTCCTCACCGATATTTTCTTTCAACGGCCGACGGCAGCATTCATCCCATGCCACAGGATGAGCCTCCGGCCGATTGGGCCCTCCGGCAGCAGGAAGACGTCTTCGGCATACCGGCGGCCTCGCCTGACCAGGATACGCCGGCGGGGCTGCGCACCCGCGTGGCGCTGTTTACCCTGGGTCAGGGAGAACGCGCCGATCTGCAGACCTGGCTTGCACCAGCCCTGCGGAAACGGTTCGAGCAGGAGGGCCTCGCCACTTCGACACAACGGGACGATGCGGTGTCTGGCGCGAATCCGCAGGCGCCAGGGAGTGGCGCCATCGATACGCTGCTGGATTTCATCCCATTCCGGCGGATGTTCGTCAGCATCCGCAATGGCGACTGGAAAGCGGCTTTGTTGTCCGGCGGCGTCGATATGATCACCATTGCCATCCCCATGATGGGATCCGGACTTCGGCTGGCCGCCGGCGCAACGAGGGGGCTGATCCCCGGCTCCCGCGTGATTCACCACAAGGCCGCCAAGGCGCTGGGGCGCGCGTCAAGCGCCGCGCCTTCACTATCGGAAATGCGCACCGGCATCGTGACAGCGCTGCGCTCGCTGAGTGCTCACAACGGCCTCGCGCATGGACTGCGCCCACTGGATGTCGACAGCATGGCAGCGGCCTTGCGCGCTACCCATCCCGGATTGGCCAACGATCTGCAACGACTGGCCGCGCGAAGGCGCGGAGCCGCCATGCAAGACGGTTGGTGGCGTCTCAAGCCGTCGACGCGGGTCACCGACGATGCGGAGATCGCCCCGCTGGCCCCGGTCACGGCACACGGCACGGACGACACCGTGCTGTCGCTGCTGCGTTACGGAAGCGACGCCGCGTCTGCCTATACCCGCAGCACATCCACGGGCGAACGAACCGGCATGGTGTTGCAGGCCGATCGCGACGGCTGGCTTTACGCGTCGCTACCTATCGACATCCTGGAGCGCTATCGAGTAAGCGATCCGGAGTTGCTGCGCCGGCTGGCTGCCCAACGGCCCGGCGACGACGGCGTCATTGCGTGGGACGGGGGAAACTACGCACGCATCGCCGATTCCCATGTCGAAATCGCGCGCGATCGCGCGTCCGACGTCGCGCGTCCGGCCTGGCACGTCATCGCGCCGGACGACACTCGACGCGATGTCATCATCCATCGCATCAGCTATGACCAAGAGCGGGCAATCTGGCGCCGCGCCGATGACGCCGGACTCAAGGGCGGCGGTAGCGGGTTCTCATCATATGCCCGACGGCGGGTGGAGCCCGGTGGATCCGCCAATGCAGATGGGCAGCCCGCACAAGCCGGACCTTCCGGGATGCAAGCTGCAGAAGCGTCATCGCCGGCCGGTTCCACAGCGCCGCGGCCCAAGATTCCGATGCCGCTACCAGCGATCACGCCGGACGTGCGGCAACTGCGCGAATTCCGCCAATTGCTGTTAACCCGCATCGCCAATGCGCCTTCGCGCGCGCGTGTCGAAGCCGTCCAGGAGCTGCTCGTCCGCCTACAAGAGCATCCGCGCGGCCGTGCCATCCTGCGCGCCATGCACGCCTACCATGACCTTACCGGCCATGCGCCCGATATCGTGCTGCGGGAAGGAAGCAATAGCTCGCTTGCCAGGCCATCGCTTGCACGGTCGGTGCGCAGCACGCGTTGGAACCTGGATGTAGATGCGCTCGACAGCGGTTCCCTGGACGCGGCCCTGGACGAATTGGCCGCAATCTACAACAACATGACCGGCATCCTGGATGGGATCAATCCCTTTGCCGAAGCGATGCGGAACGGTACGCTGCATGATGGCCGATCCTTGCTCAATATGAAACAGGAAGCCGCATGGGCGTACTGGATAAAACAAGATCCAACAGGCTATTCAGTCGGCCCTCCGGGGACGGTGTACACCCGGCCGCGACGCCAAATCATCATCGATAAACTGCGCCTCCAACTGCAGTCCGCCCGCTGCCATGGCGGCATCGACAGGTCCACTCTGATCGGCGTGTTGAGAAACCGCAACATCATCCAGCCCGTAGGCCTAACGCTGGATTTGTCCGAACTGCACCTGACGGCCATTCCTCCGCTGCCCATCGATGTCCATACCTTGATTGTCAACAACAACCCCATCACGGACTGGAGCCGTCTGCCGCGCAATCTGACGACGCTCAAGGCCGCGCACACCCGGAATATTTCCTTGCTCCTGCGATATCTTCCGCCGAGGCTACTGGAACTCGATCTATCCAACAATCACTTGACCTCGATTGCCGGGCACCGACTGCCACGCAGCCTCACCCATCTGACGGCGAACCACAACGCGTTCACGGAGATCCCTGACAACCTGCCCGATGGTTTGCTTTGCCTTTCGTTGGAAAACAACATGTTGACTCGGTGGCCGAAAGCGCTTCCAGGTTCTCTGCGCCAACTAAGGGTGTCGCACAACCAATTCGATCGTCTGCCGCGCAATATGCCGCCCGACCTCGAACATCTCGATCTGGCCGGAAATATTTTCTGGGATATCAGTCCGGACACCTTGCCACCCCACCTGAAGATATTGAACCTGACGAACAACGACGACTTGGGAGAACTTCCCAAGCTGCCGGAAACGCTGGAAATTCTGCGCGTAGGGCGAACCAGGTTATCGTCCCTGCCGGCGGCCCTGCCGCGCTCCCTGATGCAGTTGCATGCGCCTGGCCTCGGCCTGAATCGCTTGCCGGACAGCCTGCCGCAGGGCCTGACCGTGCTTGATTTATCGAATAACAGGTTGACCGAATTGCCTGCGCATATAACCGAACTTACGCTATGCGACATCTATCTTGACGGCAACCCGATTTCCCCCGACGGTCTCCCGGCTCGTACGCCGAACGAGTCGGGGCCGGCTTACTATCTGGCAGCCACGGCTCCGCAACCGAAGATCGACGGTTCCCGCACCATGGCGCAAGCCGTTCGGTATTGGCTGGATAAACAGGAAAGCGCTGCGGCCACGCGTTGGGAAGCCATCGGCAAGACGATGGAAGAATCGACCGGCACGAACGTCGGCTTGGTACCTTTCATACGGTTCCTGGATAAGCTGCGCGGCACTTCCCTGTATCGCCGCAAGGCAGCCCGGGCCGGTATCGCGGAATTTCTGTTGGAACTATCCAAGCCCGAACGGGAACCGCTGCTGAAAAGTACGCTGGAGATCTGCGCAGGCGCCGGTGAGAGCTGCGAAGATCGCGCCATCATGACGTGGAACGACCTGTACAAACTTCGGGTCCATGATGACATCCGCCTGGGCCGCTACCGTGATCGCCCGGCCGATGCCCTGCAAATCATGCGCGAGCTTTTCCGCCAAAGGCGACTGCAGGAGATTGCCTATCGCAAAATCGCCGAGTCTCCAGACCTCGACGACGTTGAGGTCTATCTGGCATATGTCGTCAAGTTGCGCAGGGCGCTGGAACTTTCCATAAGCCCGCCGGACATGCACTACTTTTCAATGTCCAGCGTCACCCGGGCCGATCTGGACGCCGCGGTGCAGGAAGTCAAGGCAGCAGAACGGGCGGAGTTCTACAAAGACCTGGTGGTTGACGACACCTGGAATGCGCTTATCGAACAGAATCTGGCGGCGCGATACGCGCAGGCCAAGGCCACATTGATTGAACAGGCCGACGCACCCTTGCAGGCAAAGATCCATGCCGAATTGCGTCTGCTCGGCGTGGATCCCCTTGATGCCGATGCCTATCGCAACATCGCACCCCATGTCTGGCGAGGTATGAAGTACGACATACTGGAGCCACTCACCCGCGACTACTTGACCGGGCACGACATACCCCTGCCGGTAGATACCGCCACATAGTTTCCATCGCCGTCCAAGACCTTGTAGAGCGTGGACTTAGAGTAGGCGCGGCGGTCCACAAGCCTGGCATTGCCCGTTATCCGGCGCAGAACCCTCGACGTCGATGTCACCGGCACGCCAATGCAACGAGCGCCTGCAGCCCCTGTGCCACCGCAGGTCGTTGATCGGCAAATGCCACGCTCGCATCGAGGTGGCCGGGATTCGCCTCGATTACCGACTTCGCCAACGTGAGCCCGGGCATTTCCGCTACCACGCGCATCTTGATGCCGCTTAGTACCTCGCGGAGCTGAACTGCGCACTTCCCCCCACCGTGCCCGCCATAGCTCACGATCGCAGCAGGCTTATCGCGCCATTCGCGGTAAAGATGATCGATCGCGTTCTTGAGGGCCGCGGGATAGCCCCAGTTGTACTGAGGCGTAAGGAAGACGAACGCGCTCGCCGCCGCGACCTTTGCGCTCCAAGCTTTCGTGGTATCGCACGAATAGCTCGAATGTGCGGGAACATCGGGCTCTGCGTCCATGGAAAGTTGCCAGTCACGCAGATCGATAATCTCGATCGTCGCTTCGGGGATCACTTCCGCCCCGATTCGTGCCACCCATTTCGCAATGTCAGGGCAAAGTCGACGTTTGCGAACACTGCCCATGATAATAAGAATCCGTAGGTCTTTCGGCATGTCATGTGCCCATTCTGCTCTGATTCAGGGGCGTTGCGGAGAAGGACTGCTTTACGCCCGATGAGCGCTGCGCAAACTCGTGAGTCAGTGCCGTCACGATCCGAGATAGCGGAAGAGCACGCTGCCGAGGAATACGCCGAGTGCGCCCAGTATGCCGGTCAACGTTGGCGGCGCAGGCAAAGGAAGCTTGAGCCAACTGAACAATAGGCCGACGGCAAGGCCTGCGCCGAGAGCGAGAAGATTGGTCGTAATCATTAAACCTCCGCCCGACTCTTCAACTCAGCTTGATTCAAAAAGGAGTTCAACACCATGCCGATGTGGTTGAGCGTGGCTTCGTCTGCGAGGCGTCGGCCATCGAGCTTCCGATGGATATGGGTCACCGCGATCTCCGCCAACGGAAAGAGGCGGCACAGCATGGAAGACAGCGTTTCCCGGAGTTGATACTGTGCCCGCACCCCGCCTAATGCGCCCGGCGACACGGTCGCGAACAGGACCGGCTTTTCAACAAAGCAGCTTGCAAAGGCCGGACGGGACAACCAGTCGAGCGTGTTTTTCAGGACACCGGGTATGCCATGATTGAATTCCGGCGTCACGATGATGACGGCATCAGCGCGTTCTACGGTCACTCTCGCGTTCGTCACAACGTCGGGTGAATCCCGGCCATCGTAATCCTCGTTATAGTGCGGTATTTCCCCGATATCGAGTTGGTAAAACCGGGTCTCGAGGGGCAGCAACTCTGCGATGGTCTGCAAGAGCACGTGACTATACGACTCGGCGCGCAAGCTGCCGCACACGCCGACGATATGGAGAGGTTGGGTCGTCATAGGTCCTGATCCGATCCTTGCTGTTGCGTTCATTTGAATGGCAAGATAGAGAAGTTCCTACCGGATTTCTTTCGCCAACAGGCCATTCTTGTGTGCAAGCCTGCCAAACCGCCTCATCCCCCGGATCCAGTCGTGGACGGGGAAATCGTGCAGCATTCTGCAGGCAAGACGATCGGTCGCCATGCCCACGTGGCGGGGCAATTGAGTGTGGTGCTCAAGGGATCCATGAGGATTCGCTGTGGGGACGGTTGGTGGCTGGCTCCCGCCGGACGCGGCGTCTGGATCCCCGCGGGAACGGAGCATTCCGCCAGCTACAGCGAAATGGCATCGCTGGTACTGCTCAAGATTTCCCCACATGCCGCAGCCATGCCGCTGACTGTTCGCTCAATCGCAGTATCAGACCTGCTAAGGGAGCTCTCGCTGGAGTTTGTCAGGTCCGCGCTCAGGAAACGGGAGCCGGAAGACGCGGAGCTGATGTCTGGCCTGATCCTCAGGCGAATCCGCCATGCGGAAGCGACGCCTTTTTTATTTCTGCCGTCGGGCAACGACGCACGCGTCCTGCGAGTAACAGAGTATCTGCGCAATGATCCTGCCAATACGGCATCTTTCGACGTACTGGCGAAAATGGCCGGAAGCAGTCGCCGGACGCTGTCGCGGTTATTCCTCGCCGACACAGGGATGACATTTGCTCGCTGGCGCGATCACCTTCGCATTGTCACTGCGCTCGATATGCTCGTGCGTCATGTACCGATCGTGCGGATTGCGATGGAGCTCGGCTACAGCAGCCAAAGTAGCTTCACCACCATGTTCACGCGGATTATCGGCGTTTCCCCCGGTCGCTACGTGCGGGAAATGACAGAGAGGTGCGATCACATCCAATGATGCGGCTGGGCCGCAATCATTGAGAGGCGCCCTTTGATACGACCTGCCACGACCCACGCACCACCATGACATTCCGCAAACGAGGGGTGCGAGCGAAATCTGGAAAGCCTTCCCCGCGCGCTGGAGACCTGACCTGCGCCTGAAGTCCGCAAACTGCGGCAGGCCAACGAGATACCGCGCAAGGCGTGCGCGCATTTTGCCCAGCCAGCGCAGGGACGCCTGATCCGCCTCGTTGCGAATGTGGACGATAGGCGGATGGACGCCCAGCAGAATATCGGCGTGGGGACCGAGCGGTACGCCGAGCTTCCGCAGTTCCCGAAGGGATCACCGCGCCCCTTCCGCCGCACGATCCGCCGACGTGAGCTCCACCAGATCGTGCCCTTGGCGGAAACGACCATCTACGAAATGGAGCAGCGCGGCGAGTTTCCCCGGCGCTTCCGTCTGACGCCACGCTGCGTGGTCTGGGATCTGAAGAGGTCGAAGCCTGGATTGAAGGCCGCAAGCAAGCCTCGCGATCAACGGAGGCCGACACATCGCCCGGCCCGGACGTGAGGCTGCGTCGGCACCGCCCTGTTCGATGAGCCCGCCATCTGGCGTCCACGGCGACTATCCGATATCCACCCGGACCAGTTCCGCCCCGGGCAGCACCTGTGCCATCTGAGCCGCAGCAAGCTGCGACTGCAGCATCGTGGCCCAGTGCCTCCCGGCTGAAGGCCAGCGCGACATGCCCAGGCCGACCCCAGCCCACCATGGCGTCGGCACAGTCGTTGCCGGCCAGCCGGCGCAGGATCTCATCCTGCGAATCCAGTTCAGGATTCAACGCATAGACCAGTGTGAAATCGTGAACCATCGCGATCTCTCCGTCCGCTTGTATTACCCGCTGCGTCAGCGCGCCTTGATGCGCGCCAGCACGTCCGCCAACTGCCCACGATCCGCAGCGCGTTTAGCCGCCGTGCGCTGTGCTAGGTTGTGCAGCTTGCGCCGCACGCCGGGCAGATCGGCCGCATGGGTAAGGCCGATCAACCCGAAGTCCGGCTGCTCATCCTCAACCGACTCCAGAAAGGCACGCGATGGCTCGTCCAGCCAATGCGCCACGCGTGCCAACAGACGCTCGCGGCTCTCCAACAAGGCCGTCGCTTCAATGGGCTCAGCCGTCATGCCCTTGAAGTGAGCCTCGAAGGTGGCCTCGAAATCCGCAGGTACGCGCGGCGCCAGCATTTCCCATGCTGGCTTAGGACTACAAGTCAGGTAAACGAGAAAGGTCCGCCAGAGACCAGCATCCGCCCGCTCATCGTCCAGCAGCAGGCTCACGTCGAACAGATCGCGCGGATGCTGCCGCGACAATGCCGCCGCCAGCTTTCCGGCATACAGGTCGGCGAAATCCAGCACCTGGACTTCGGCGAAGCCGAACGCCTCCTCCACCTGTGGCCGCACGACCATGGTTCGCACTGGATGGACCGTGCCGCGCATCACAGGCGTCGTCTCGATCTGCACCCGTGCACGGCCGCGACTGGCTACCAATCGCGTAACCGCCCCACCCTCGCCCGTCGAGGCCTGCACCTGCAATTGCAAAGGCCGGGCGCGCAGCGCATCGGCCAAGCTTCCGAGCGCTTCAGCGATCAGCTTCGCATCCTCGACATAGTCGTGGACGGGCAGCCAAGCCAAATCAATATCCACCGACAGGCGAGGCAGATCATGCTCAAACAAGTTAATGGCGGTACCGCCTTTGAGCGCAAAACGTGGCTCCTGGGCCAGCATCGGCAGGATCTCGACCAGCAGCCGCACACGGTCCGTATAGCGCCGATCCCATCGATCAAGCCAGGTGCTCATCGAGGTCTCCCGGCAAGGTGATCTGGTAGGTCGGATGCAGACGCCCATCGGGGACCAGCGCCCGCTTGCCCCGGCCCAGATCGACGCCATCCATCGACACGTGGGCCAGCCATGCATGCTGGTGGCGATCGGCCAGGGCCAGGAACAGCCGCTTGGCCTTGATGCTGCGGCAGTGACGCAGCAGCAAGTCGACGCGCTTCGGGCGCAGCGTGGTCATGGCCTGCATCAGCGCATCGGCCTCGTAGACCCCCGCCGCATCCGATACGCCATCGCACAGCTCCAGCATGGCCCGCTCGGGGGTCGAGCAGACCAAGGCATCGACACCAGATGCAGCGGAATGCCAGGCGAAGCCCGCCTCGGATAGCGCCTTCTCGGAAGCTTCCGCAGTGAAGGACACGGCCGGCAGATCGAACGGCCCTTTGCCCTGGTACTCGAAGCGCTGCTCCATGGACAGCTTGCCGACCCAGCCCGGCGGAGGCGTCGGTCCGTAAAGCGTGATCGTCCCGGCATCGCCCAGACGCAAGTAGTGCTCGTGCCCTTGCAAGGCCAGCGCAAAGCGTCCCCCGACATGCAGCGGCATGCCCTCCGCGACCTGCAGGCTGCGGACCACCCCATCCCATTGCAGCCGCCCGCCGGCGCGCATGTACACGCCACGCGCCGGCGACACCAGCCAGCCGCTGCCGACATAGCGCGCGACCAGGCTGTTGGAGTAGTCATGCGCGCGCAGCCAGCGGCTGGACACCAGGCGCGTATCGCCCAGTTCGGCCAGCAATCGGTTCAATTTTCCTGGATTTTGAGCACCCATAGTGCCCAAAATATCATTTTTATAAACCTCCGCCAAGGACCATAAGTTTGAAACTTCAGTAAAAAGATCATCCAGAGTGATCTTTTTCGGACAAATGCAAACCCCGGTCTGCACCCCAGAAGTGGTTCCAGTTAAGGTCATCATGCGCTCCTCTCTCACAAAGCCGGGCTGAGCACCGGGACCGACACGTCCTCCGGCACCAGCTTCGGCACATGCGTGCGTCCATCGATCCACGCCTCCACCATGTCGGCCCACTCCTGGAGCATGTGCCGCCGCGGCCCGGCGTACTCGGCCTTGTTGTAGACCGAGCGCGAAGACCTGCTCCCCTCCTCGTGCGCCAGGCACTTCTCGATCCAGTCCCCGTTGAAGCCGACCTCGTTGAGCAGCGTGGACGCGGTACGCCGCAGGTCATGCACCGTGAATGGCTCTAGCGGCAATCCGGCGTCCTTCGCGCGTGAACCAATGAGCTGGGTCACCCGATTGAGCGTTGCATGCGACATGCACCGGTCGGGGTCATAGCGCGACGGCAGCACGAATCGCGAGCCCGCTGCGCAGGTGTGCAAGGCCACGAAGATGTCCATCGCCTGCCGCGACAGATAGACCACATGCGGCTTGCGCCCCTTCATTCGTACCTTCGGGATCGTCCAGGTGGCGCTCTCGAAATCCACCTCGTTCCAGGTGGCCTCGACCAGTTCGCTATTGCGCACCATCGTCAGCAGAATCAGGCGCAAGGCCAACCGGATGGTCGGATAGGACGCGATGGTCTCCAGTTGGTGGAAGGCCAACCGGATCTCGGCCGGCGAGAGCGCCCGGTCCTTGGGAACGAAGGTCGCGATCGAAGCCGCCTTCACGTCGTCGGCTGGGTTGGCAAGTCGCTCGCCATGCAGGATGGCGAAGGCATAGACCTGCTTCACGATGTCGCGGACGTGGATAGCCGTGGCCGGTGCGCCGCGCGCCTTCACCTTGTTGCACAGCGCCCGCAGGTCGTCGGGGGTGACTTCCTTCAGCTTCCGGTTCTGGAAGACCGGCAGGATGTCACGGTCGATGATGTGCTTGCGCATCGCCCATGTGCTGTCGGCCATGCGGGCATCGGCCAGCCAGCGTTCCGTCATCTCGCCGAAGGTCCTGGCGGCCGGCAGCCTCCGTTTGGCCCGCCGCTTCTCCAGCGCCGGGGAAAGGCCCTGATCGACCGAGCGCTTGGCGTCGAGCAGCCGCTCGCGTGCCATAGCCAGCGACATGCCGGCCGGCCCGTACCGTCCGAGCGTGAGCGTCTCGCTGTATTGACCCAGTGAAAACCTGCTCACTTCATAATTGAGGAAGTTGACGATGAGCACGAAGATGGAAGACGACATCAAGCGTTGGACCGCCAAGCGCAAGAGCGCCCTGGTGCTGGACATTATTCAGGGTAAAACGACGGTTGCCGAAGCCAGCAAGACGTACGATCTGTCGCCCTCGGAGATCGAGCAATGGGTCGATGACGGCAAGCGCGGCATGGAAAACGCCCTGAGGGCCAATCCGCAGGATGTCCGAGAGCAATACGAGCGTCAACTGAAGGATCTTCAAGAAGCGTACGGCGAGGCGATGTTGGAGCTGCGTGCCAGAAAAAAATTGCAGTCCCTGCTGGGCGAGGACGAGAAGTGATCGAGATGATCCGCCAGGGACTACAAGCCGACGGCATTACCGTCTCGATCGCCAAGCTGTGCCGCTGGTTCGAGGTGCCGCGCCGCACGGTGTACTACAAGCCGGTTAAGTCGGCGCCGAAGATCGATCCCAAATTCGCTGCGCCGATCAAGGCGATGATCGAGGAGTCGCCGTCGTTTGGCTACCGGACGGTTGCGCACCTATTAGGGTTCAACAAGAACACCGTACAACGTGTGTTCCAGTTAATGGGCTGGCAGGTCCGCAAGCGGCCGATCGGCTTCAGGCCACGCATCCAGGCCCTGCCATCGGTGGCGACAATGCCCAACGAGCGCTGGTCCACGGATTTGTGCCGAGTGTGGGCCGGTCGGGACGGCTGGGCGACGCTCGCACTGGTGATCGATTGCCATACGCGCGAGTTACTTGGCTGGCATCTGTCGCGAAGTGGCAAGGCATGCACCGCGGGCAGCGCCCTGGAACATGCCCTGATCGCCCGCTTCGGAACGCTAGGTCGCGTGCCGACGCCGTTCTTGCTCCGATCGGACAACGGACTGGTCTTCACCTCGCGCTGCTACACCGCGCTCGTACGCAGCTACGGCTTGCGCCAGGAGTTCATCACGCCGCATTGCCCTCAGCAGAACGGTATGGTCGAACGGGTAATCCGCACGCTCAAGGAGCAATGTGTACATCGCCACCGCTTTGAGACCATCCAGCACGCCAGCCGTGTGATTGGTGACTGGATACGCTTTTACAACCATCGGCGCCCGCACCAAGCGCTTGGAATGAAGACACCGGCTGAGGCGTTTGCATTAGCCGCTTAACCTGAGCACGTTTCGCTGGGTCAATACAGCGGTGCGCACCGCGGCCGGCTGGCGGATCAGCTCGATCGTTCCCATCGCGGCACAGTAATCGTCGAATCCAAGGAGAATGATAATGAAGGCTGCCGTGTATTATGGAAATGGATCGCCGAATGTGTTCCGCTATGAAACGGTTGATGAACCGGCATGTGGTCCTGACGACGTACTGATAGAGATACAAGCCATCTCCATAGAAGGAGGCGATCTAATCAATCGAGAAATTCGTCCTCTGGTACGTATTCCGCACATTGTCGGCTATCAGTGCGCAGGGATAGTCAAGGCGATCGGGGAGAACGTACGCGATCGCCAGCCGGGAGACCGTGTTGTAGCAGTTCTTTCATGGGGATCGCACGCACAAAGAGTGGCGACGCCAGCCGCGGATACATGGCTGATTCCCCACTCCCTCGATATGACTATCGCCGCCGCCGTACCTGTCGCGTGGGGCACTGCACACGAGTGCCTTTTTGGCGCAGGCGATTTAGTCAGCGGACAGTCGGTACTGATTCATTCAGGAGCAGGTGCATTAGGATTGGCCGCGATCCAACTGGCCCATCGTGCCGGAGCTATCGTGTATGCCACCGCGTCAGATGACGCACGCCTTTCGCGTCTGAAGTCCTATGGCATGACGGCCGGAATAAATTACGTCACAAATGATTTTGTGAAAGAGGTCGCGGCACTGACGGATGGCCGAGGTGTAGACCTTATTCTCGACAGCGTCGCCGGAAGTACCCTGGTGCGTGGAGTGCAGGCGTTGGCATATAGAGGGCGGATTATTACGGTTGGAGTTTCTGGCCGAAATCAGGACAAGCTCGACCCGGTAAGCCTTTGGCGGTGAAATCAGAGCCTTCATGGCGTCTTCTTTCCTACGCTGTTGGACTCCGAGCACGTTCGTACTCATGCAAACGTGCATAGTTTATTGGAGCGTGTTGCGACGGGGGAGCTGAAAGTTGTAATTGATAAGAAATTTCCATTGCAAGAAGCCCAAGCCGCACACGCCTACGTGATGTCCAGACAGGCCTTTGGCCGGGTAATTATGTACCCGTGAACGGATGCAGCATAGCTAGTTCATTGGACAAACCCGCGCCACGTTGTATAGAAACCTTAAATGGAGAAAATCTACATGACCACGATTACCGAAAATACCGAATTCGTTACTCTTATTAATGTATTCACGGTCGAGCCAGCGAATCAACAGGAGCTCGTCAACCTGCTTGCACGTGCCACCGATACATCTGTGCGCCACGTACCAGGCTTCATTTCCGCCGCTCTTCATAGTAGCGTCGATGGCACGAAAGTGACCATGTACGCGCAATGGCAAAGCGCCGAACACTATCGAGCAATGCGTTCGAACCCGGTCGCGTCACCGTACCTGGAGCAGGCGCTCGCCATAGCGAAGTTCGATCCAGGGATGTACAACGTGGTGAAGATCTTTTCCCCGACGTCGGGACCCAACGGTGGCTGAATCGCCCCGGGTTTTGCGGAGGCTCCGACTCTTGAGAGAATGGAGCCATGAGCAAGAACAACGCGAACAAATTTTCCCCTGAAGTGCGCGAGCGTGCCGTGCGGCTGGTGCAGGGGCACCGCGGCGAGTATCCGTCGCTGTGGGTGGCAGTCGAATCCATCGCGCCGAAGATTGGCTGCTCGGCGCAGACGTTGCTGAACTGGGTCAAACGCCACGAAGTCGACAGCAGACAGCGCGAAGGCGTCACGACCAGCGAGCGGGAGCGGATCAAGGAGCTGGAGCGGGAGAACCGTGAACTGCGCCGTGCCAATGACATCCTGCGCACAGCCAGCGCTTTTTTCGCGCAGGCGAAGCTCGACCGCAAGTTGAAGTCGTGAAGGCCTATATCGACCGGCACCGCGAGGTCTACGGGGTCGAGCCGATCTGCAAGGTGTTGCAGGTTGCCCCGTCGGCCTATCGGCGTCATGCCGCGCGGCTGCGTGATCCGTCACGGCGCAGCGACCGCGCCCGGCGCGACGAGCAACTCAAGGCCCATGTCCAGCGGGTTTGGCAGGAGAACCACCGGGTCTACGGCGCCGACAAGGTCTGGCGGCAACTGAACCGCGAAGGCGTGGCAGTGGCCCGCTGCACAGTCGAGCGCCTGATGCGAGCCCAAGGACTGCAAGGCGTACGGCGTGGCAAGCAACTGCGAACGACCATTGCCGATGACGCAGCAGGCCGCCCGCTGGATTGGGTCAACCGACAATTCCGGGCCAACCGTCCGAACCAACTCTGGGTCTCGGACTTCACCTACGTCTCGACCTGGCAGGGTTGGCTGTACGTGGCTTTCGTCATCGACGTCTACGCCCGACGCATCGTCGGCTGGCGCGTGAGCAAGTCCATGACCAACGACTTCGTGCTCGACGCGCTGGAGCAAGCCTTGTATGCCCGCCAACCCGGCAATGACGGTTCTCGGACCCACCACTCCGACAGGGGGTCGCAATACGTCAGCATCCGCTATAGCGAACGCCTGGCAGAAGCCGGCATCGAGCCTTCGGTGGGCAGCCGCGGCGACAGTTACGACAACGCCCTGGCCGAGACCATCAACGGCCTGTACAAGGCTGAATTGATACACCGCCGTGCACCCTGGAAAACCAGAGAATCCGTCGAACTGGCCACCCTGGAATGGGTCGCCTGGTTCAACCATAAACGCCTGCATTCCTCCATCGGCTATATCCCGCCGGCCGAGGCTGAGGCAAACTACTATAACCAACTCGGTAAGACCGCCGACGAGGCCCTTTTACTTTAACCAAACAGCCTCCGTGATACCCGGGGCGATTCAGAGTTTCCCCCGGTCGCTACCTGCGCGACATGACAGAGAGGTCCGATCACATCCGATGATGCGGCTGGGGGCTCAAATCATTGAGAGGAGCCCTTCAAGACGGCCCGCCAAGACCCACGCGTCACCATGCCGTTCCGCAAACGAAGGGTTGCGAGCGAAATCTGGAAGGCCTTCCCCGCGCGCTGGAGATCTGGCCTGCGCCTGACTCACCGATCCGGAGAGAAGGAAGAGCTATGCGAGCATGCCGCCGCTGCGGCTGCGCCTGCGCGGTGATTGCAGCGCCCGTCCGACACGAGAACGATTTCCGACAGGGCGCGCCCCAACCTTGGGTATAGTGGATCGCGCCGTGGCGGTGGTGGTAGCAAATGCAAGCGTCAGACTGCACCGCCCCCCGGATTTGTCGGAGGCTCCAGCTTCTGAGACGGAGGAGCCTGTATGAGCAAGACGACCAACAAGTTTCGCACCTGAAGTGCGCAAGCTGCGGCAGGCCAACGAGATACCGCGCAAGGCGTGCGCATGTTTTGCCCAGGCGGAGCCCGACCGTCCATTCAAGCGATGATCAACCCATAGCCTCCGGAAAATGCCGGGGGTTCAGCCTTATCGCCGCCCTACTCAGATGGTCGGCCGTTCTCGGTTACCGGCGATCCGTGGAAGGAGCTTCATCTCTTCGGCGCGGCTGTATTGCCGAGGTGAACAGCCCATGACCCGCTTGAAGGCCACGCCGAAGGCGCTCTCGGACTCGTAGCCGAGGCCGCCGCAATGGCGGGAATCGTGTCTTTGGAATTTGCGAGCCTCTCACCGGCGAGCAGCATGCGCAGCGTGTCAGGTAGTCCATCGCCGAGAGCCCCACCGTCTCCTTGAACTTCAGAGCAAAGGTTGTCCTCGACACGCCGACAGTCCGGGCCAGTTCCTGCAGGGTCCAGCGACGTCCCGGATCGGCATGCATGTGATCGATCGCCCTGCGCATCTGCTTTTCGGCCAGGGCGAAGAGTTTTCCCACATGCCCCTCCGACCCCTCCCTCAGATTCAGCCGCAGCGCCTCGACGAGCATGAGATGGGCGAGATGCTCCGCCACCAGGCTGCTGCCGGGCTGTGGATCGCGCAGCTCCTGGCGCAGGCGCTCGAGGAGCCAGCGCAGGGACGCCTGATCCACCTCCTTGCGAATGTGGACGATCGTAGGAAGAACGCCCAGCAGAATATCGGCGTGGTCGCCGACCAAGGTGAAACGGCTACCGGCAAAGAAGAGGTCTCCACCGCCATTGCAGCGGGCAACGCCGCCACGCCGCGCGGGTGCAAAGACGGCGGTGGCATCGCTCGACGGCAAGGCCAGATCGCTCGCAAGCCGGAACGCCCTCCCTTTGGGCATGTTGCACAGCGCCCGCAGGTCGTCGCGGGTGACTTCCCTCAGCGCTTGCAGCTGAGGCGTGTGTCAGCGACAGAAGAGCCACCTACGCGGTCTACATTTTCAGGCCTATCGTCGATAAGGATGCATCTTAGGTCGCCGCCGCCCATCTGGATACAAGCACGCTTTATGTCTTACGATGCTATCCCGCCGAGGGCCTTTGCGGCCCGCTAAAGCAGCTCAGGATGGCATCCGCGACACGCTGCGAGAAACCCTGCGGCCTCGAACACGCGATTCTCACCTTGGATAACGTAGAAAGCATTGCAGAACAACTGCGCCTCCATCGGCGCCTCAACCAATGGCGAGCCCTTTCGCCCTGCCTACCAAACTCTATGTCATCGGTAACGGTTTCGATCCATGGCATGGGATTCGGTCGAGCTATGCGCAGTTCAAGGAGCGAAACCGTGCATGTGCTGGGTCATTCCTTCTCGGATGTGGAACGCCCCTACGTTCAGGCATTGCTAAAGATGCCTAGTGTTGCTTCCGCTCATTGGCATGTTGCCTACCGTTCCAAGCGGGAGCAACTTACGAAGTATGATCGCCTGCGCTGGTGCGTTAGCCGCCCCCTCTTGGCTGGCGAAGCAAACCAAGCCGAATCAGGCTCTCGGCTGTAGCAACGATTGCTTCTTCGCTCGAATGCGGTGCCCAGCCGAGCAGGCGGATGGCCTTTTCACTTGTGGCATTCATGCTCCTGCCGAGCAGTGTGGCGATGCCTCTCAATCCGGGGTTTCCCCGTGCCGCAAGGCGTACCAGCCAATTGGGAAGTTCTCGCGTCGGCACCTTCCTGGCCGCCGGGCCCATGCGACGGCGCAACACCTTCGCAACCTCGCTCAGCCACAGGCTTTCGCCAGCGATGGCGAGAAAGCGTTCGCCCCTGGCAGCAGGATGCGTCATGGCTTGCACATGCAGATCCGCCACGTCCCGCACATCGACAAAGCCGCAATTGACCTTGGGGCATCCCCACTGGCCATCCAGCATGGTCGTTACTGTCCGGATGGAGTGCGAATAGTCAGGGCCGAGTACCGGACCAAGCACCGCCGTCGGATTGACGGCAGATAGTTCAAGTTCGCCGCCTTCGCGCGCGATGAAGTCCCAGGCCGCGCGCTCGGAAAGGGTTTTCGATTTCTGATACGGCCAGATGTTGTTGCCTGTCAGGTCGCTCCAGTCGGTCTCGTCGAACGGCCGATCCAGCTGCGGATGTCCGGCGCAGATCGCCCCGAAAGCAGAGGTGAGCACCACGCGCTTGACCCCGGCATCCCTCGCGGCGCGCAGCACCCGCAAATTGCCGTCAACGGCGGGCCTGATCCAATCCTCCTCGCGGACCTGGCCGCCCGACGGCGTTGGCGAAGCGCCGTGCAGTACATAGGTGCATCCGGCGGTCGCTTCCGCCCAGCCGCGGTCGACGCCCAGATCGGCGGTGACGAACGACAGGCGATCCCCCGGCTCGGCGCCACCCGTCTTGAGGTTGGATCGCACTTCCGCTTCCCGCGCCAGCGAACGAACGGTAGTCCGCACGCTGTATCCCTCGCGGAGCAAGGCGAGAATGCAGTGCTGCGCGATGAATCCGGTTCCGCCGGTCACGAGTACCCGCTTTTTATTCATGCCAATTTCCTGGTAGGTCAATTCAACAGGTTAGACAGGAATACCCGCACCGTGAATAATCAAAAGTGTGATTTACTTTCGCAATAGTGCGGATATGAGCGTCGACCCTTTTTCCGACATCCTCAAGGTCACGAGCGCCGAATCGCTCGTGACCGGCGGCTTCACCGCAGGCGGCCGATGGGCTGTCCGTTTCCCTGCCCCGGACAAGATCAAGTTCTTTGCGGTCGTGAAGGGCCGTTGCTGGGTTCAAATCGACGGCGAGGCTGCGCCGATCCACTTCGATACCGGAGATGTCGGCCTTCTGGCGGCGAAGCGATCTTTCGTGCTCGCTAGCGACCTGGAGGTCGCGCCTGTCGAGGCGATGAGGCTGTTTTCCGGTGCCGGCAGGACAACGACGCAACTGGGAGACGGTGCCGACTTCGGCCATATCGGCGGCCACGTTCTACTCGATCCGGCCAGCGGGCAGCTATTGGCGGGCGTTTTGCCGCCGTGGATACACGTGCCGGCAGCCTCGCCGCAGGCGACAGCCTTCCGCTGGCTGCTCGACCAACTGGTTGAAGAACAAGCCAGCGAACAGCCCGGCACGCAGCTCGCATCCACGCAACTCGCCCAGCTCCTTTTTATCCAGATCCTCCGTGCCCACCTGAAAACGTCCCCCCCAATGCCGGCCGGATGGCTGCGAGCGCTCGGCGATCCACGAATCGCGCCCGCCCTCCGGTTGATGCATGGTGATCCCGCACGCGCTTGGCATCTCGACGAACTTGCCAAGGCATGTGCGATGTCCCGCACGACGTTTGCTTTCCATTTCCGAACGACCGCAGGCGTCGCCCCCCTGACCTATCTCACAGAATGGCGCATGCGCCTTGCCGAACGCGCCCTGCGTGACGAACAAAGCCCGATAGCGGTGATCGCCCAAGCGCTCGGGTACACCTCCGAAAGTGCGTTCAGCACCGCCTTCAAGCGCGTAACCGGCAACTCCCCCAGGGCATATCGGATTGCCTTGCGAGTGTCCGAATGCGGTATAGCTGCGGCTGGTGAAGACCAAACCATTGTCCGAGCGCAATAGAAACGGCGCCGGCACCCGGCCCAGCGTACCGAACCGGGGGATCAGGGCATGCTCCAAGGCGCTGCCAGCCGTGCAGGCCTTGCCGCTGCGCGACAGGTGCCAGCCCAGCAACTCCCGGCTATGGCAGTCCATCACCAGGGTCAACGTGGCCAGCCGTCGCGGCCCGCCCAGATTCGGCACAGATCAGTCGACCAGTGTCAGTGCATCGTCGCACCGATGGAAGGGCCTGGATGCGAGGCCTAAAGCCTATGCGCCGTTTGCGGACCTTCCAGCTCATCAGTTGGAACACGCGTTGCACGGCGTTCTTGTTGAACCCCAACAGGTCGGCAACCGTCCGGTACCCAAACGACGGTGATTCTTCAATCATCGCCTTGATCGGCGCAACGAACTTGGGATCAACCTTGGGCGTGGACTTCACCAGCTTGTAGTACACATGGATGACGCGCACCGTGTCACCGGCGTGTAACCGCACGAGCGTGTCGATGCTGAAATATCTCGATCCTCCTGCGTCCCATCGATCGCCTCCTGCAAGCTGTCAAAAGCTTGGAAAGGTTAGCCGGGTCGGGGTTGGGCTCGAGACACCTCGGCAGCCTCAGGCGGCCGATATATGCCGACTATCTCTCGGTTGGCCGGTATATGCCGATTGCGCCGTGGCCAGATTCGCACCACCCGCCGCCTGCTAGCCAGTCAACCGCCACGTGCGCAGCACCTCATGGCGTGACAACCCGATATGGCTCTTCACAAGGGCGAATTCCGCAGCACGAAACTCGACCGGCGCGATCGGGGTTCGCGCCAAGCGGTGCCGCGAGTCATAGCATAGGGTCATGTGTGGCTCGTAGGCACGCGGCACAGCGAAGCCCCGGTCGGCCATTGCGCAGCCCAGCACGGTGCGCAGCTTGCGTACGTCGTCCAGGCCTTCGGCGCCCAGCAGCACGAGCGGACCATTGGGCGCCGAAAACGTCATGGCCGAATCGAAGTGCGCCACGACGGCAGGAAAGCTGACCGTGTCGGCCGCACGACAGGCCTCGTCCACCAAGGTGTCGGCCGCGTCGTGTCCAACCAGATCAAGGGTGATGTGCAAACGCCCCGGATCCATCCCCTTGGCCGAAACACCATGGATGGAGAACAGTTGCTCGGCGAACGTATAAATGCGCCGCGAGTCCTCGACAGTCGGCCGCAACGCGAAAAACCAGCTGTGCCGCGGTGGCACGGCGGGCTTGCCCGTTTGCCGGGGATTCGTTGGCTGCGTCAGCTGCGTTGGCGGTCGCCAAACAGTCTTGTTGAGTCACCCTTGCTCCCGCTCGATCATCAACGAGCCACCTGAAATCAAAGCATTATTCCCAGCTTACGCATTAAGGTCAAAGCGTTGGGCACGGCCGCCCCGCGCGCCGTGTTATCGAAAATGCACCAGACTTCCCTGCCCTCTTCGTGTGCCTCACGGATCCGCGACGCGACGGCTTCGATAAAAGCGTCATCGTAAGCCGAGTAATAGACATCGGGCGCCCCGTGCAAGCGGATGTAGAACATTGCCTGGTCACCCAAGGGTTGCGCGCCGGCGATGGGCGATGGGTGCGCCCGGACGCAGGCGATTCCGGCCTTACGCAACACGTCGGCGCCTTGCGGCGTGAACCAACTGACATGGCGCGGCTCGCATGCGACCGGCACGGGTGTGTACTTGCGCAGCAAAGAGAAGAAACTTTTCGCCTGGTCTACTTCGAGTGCCAGACTGGGAGGCAGTTGGAGCAGGATGCACCCCAACTTGTCTTCCAGGGCCGCCACTTCTCCCAGGAATGCGAGTAAAGGCGCTTTACATTGCTGCAAACGCAGCTGATGGGTGATCGTGCGAGGCACCTTTACACTGAAGCGGAACGTACCCGGCACACTGCTGGCCCAGCGGGCATAGGTCTTTGGGTGGTGCGGCCGATAGAAAGATGAATTGATTTCCACGCATGGATATACGCGAGCGTATCGCTCCAGGTGGCTTTCCCCCGACGAAAAAAGACTCGATACCTGCGATGGAATCGACCAGCCGGCGCACCCCACTTGAATGGCGGGCGCGGCGCGGGCGGTGCAGCCAGGCTTGTTCATGACGCATTCCACAGCGCTGCGCCCGCGTCTATCGGCACATCAAGCCAAACTTGCGCGGGACAAGGGGTTGAGGCGGCTGTTGCGGGTAAGGCCTTGGCCGTTTACCCACAACATTATCAAGGCCGGCAACTAAGCCGGGCCGGATCAACAGCTTCCAGCGCCCGGGAAGCCAAGCGTGACAGCCGCCGATCTTCCTTCGCCACGTTGACACAGTTTTTCGATAACTGGCGATAGTCGCTGCCGGACGTCAGATCACTCCCACTCAATCGTCGCAGGCGGCTTGCTGCTCACGTCATACACCACGCGATTGATCCCGCGCACTTCATTGATAATCCGCGAGCTCACCTTCGCCAACAGCGGATACGGCAGCGGCGCCCAATCCGCCGTCATGAAATCCGACGTCTGCACAGCCCGCAAGGCGACAACATAGTCATACGTACGCCCATCTCCCATCACTCCCACGCTCTTCACCGGCAGGAACACCGCGAAAGCCTGCGAGGTCAGGTCATACCAGGACTTCCCGCTCAGGGGATCCAGCGTGCTGCGCAATTCCTCGATGAAAATCGCATCGGCGCGCCGCAGCAGGTCCGCATACTCGGTCTTCACTTCACCCAGTATCCGCACGCCCAGCCCAGGCCCGGGGAACGGATGGCGATACACCATGCCAGGCGGCAGGCCCAGCGCGACGCCCAGTTCGCGCACTTCATCCTTGAACAGCTCGCGCAGGGGCTCCAGCAGCTTCAGGTTCAGGGTTTCCGGCAGGCCGCCGACGTTGTGGTGCGACTTGATGGCAACCGCCTTGCCGGTCTTGGCGCCGGCGGATTCGATCACGTCCGGATAAATCGTGCCCTGCGCCAGCCATTTGGCGGCCTTGAGCTTGCCGGCCTCGGCCTGGAACACTTCCACGAACTCGCGACCGATGATCTTGCGCTTGGCTTCGGGGTCGGAGACGCCCGCCAGCTTGCCCATGAACTGTTCGCTGGCGTCGATGTGCAGAATCTTGACGCCCATGTTTTCCGCGAAGGTCTGCATGACCTGCTTGCCCTCGTCCAGGCGCAGCAGGCCATGGTCGACGAACACGCAGGTCAACTGGTCGCCGATGGCCTTGTGGATCAGGGCCGCGGCGACGGAGGAGTCGACGCCCCCGGACAAGCCCAGGATGACTTCATCGCTGCCGACCTGTTCCCGTATGCGGGCCACCGCCTCGGATACGTAGTCGGGCATGTTCCAGTCGCCCTTGCAGGCGCAGATCTCGTGGACGAAGCGTTCCAGCAGCGCCTTGCCCTGGACGGTATGCGTGACCTCGGGATGGAACTGCAGGCCGTAGAAGCCGCGCGCCTCGTCGGCCATGCCGGCGATCGGGCAAGACGGCGTGGAGGCCATGAGCTTGAAACCGGGCGGTAGCTCCGTAACTTTGTCGCCATGGCTCATCCAGACCTTCAGCATGCCGTGGCCTTCGGGCGTGGTGAAGTCCTGGATGTCCTTCAGCAAGCGCGTATGGCCATGCGCGCGCACCTCGGCATAGCCGAACTCGCGATGGTCCGACCATGCGACCTTGCCACCGAGTTGTTGCGCCATGCTTTGCATGCCGTAGCAGATGCCCAGCACCGGCACACCGACTTCGAAGACGGCATGCGGTACGCGCAGGGAATCTTCCGCGTAGGCGGATGCGTGGCTGCCCGACAGGATGATGCCTTTCAAGCCCTGCGTGATCTGTTCGCGCACAAAGTCGTCGCCGACGTCGCCGGGATGGATCTCGCAATACACGCCTGCTTCGCGCACGCGTCGTGCGATCAGCTGGGTGACCTGTGAACCGTAATCGAGGATCAGAATGCGCTGGTGCATGGTTGGCTCTGGGTGGCGGGCATCGCCCGTTAAATAAAAGCGCACCGGCGGGAAGTTTTCTTCCCCCGGTGCGCGTATGGCTGCATGGCGATCGCCGTCGATCAGTCGGCGCGGTAGTTCGGCGCTTCCTTGGTGATCTGCACGTCATGGACGTGCGATTCGCGGAAACCTGCGGACGTGATCTGCACGAACTGTGTCTTGGTGCGCATCTCGTCGATGTTGGCGCAACCGCAATAGCCCATGGACGCGCGCACCCCGCCGGCCAACTGGTAAATGATCTGGAGGACGCTGCCCTTGTAGGGGACGCGTCCTTCGATGCCTTCGGGCACCAGCTTGTCCGCGTTATTGGCGGGATCCTGGAAATAGCGGTCGGCGGAGCCTTCCGCCATGGCGCCCAGGCTGCCCATGCCACGGTACGACTTGTAGGAACGCCCCTGGAACAGGACGACTTCGCCCGGGGCTTCTTCCGTACCGGCGAACATGCCGCCCATCATGCAGGCAAAGGCGCCCGCGGCAATGGCTTTGGCGACGTCACCGGAATAACGGATGCCGCCGTCGGCAATGAGCGGTACGCCCGTGCCTTCGAGGGCCTTGGCCACATCCGAGATGGCCGTGATCTGCGGCACGCCTACCCCGGCCACCACACGAGTCGTGCAGATGGAGCCGGGACCGATGCCGACCTTGACGCCATCCGCGCCGTGCTCGACGAGCGCACGGGCCGCGTCGGCGGTGGCGATGTTGCCGCCGATAACGTCGACCTTGGGATAGTTCTTCTTGACCCAGCGCACGCCCTCGAGGACGCCGGCCGAGTGGCCGTGCGCGGTGTCGACGATGATGACATCGACGCCGGCGGCGACAAGCTTCTCGACCCGCTCTTCCGTGCCGGCGCCCACGCCGACCGCGGCGCCCACGCGCAACTGGCCCTGGGCATCCTTGTTGGCCTGCGGGTGCGCGGTGTTCTTGACGATGTCCTTGACGGTGGCCAGGCCGCGCAGCTCGAAGCGGTCATTGACGATAAGCACGCGCTCCAGGCGGTGCTTGTGCATCAGGTGCTGCGCCTCGTCCAGGGTGGCGCCTTCGCGCATGGTGACCAGGCGTTCCTGCGGCGTCATGATGTTGCGCAGGGGCTCGTCCAGGCGCGACTCGAATCGCAGGTCGCGGTTGGTGACGATACCGACGACCTTGCGCCCTTCCACCACCGGCAGGCCCGAAATCCCATGCTGGCGTTGCAGTGCGATGGCGTCGCGTACCTTCATCTGCGGCGTGACGGTAATCGGATCGATGACGATGCCGAATTCGTGACGCTTGACCCGCGCGACTTCCTTGGCCTGCTCATCGGCCGTCAGGTTCTTGTGGATGATGCCGATCCCACCCTCTTGCGCCATGGCGATCGCCAGGCGCGACTCCGTCACGGTGTCCATGGCGGCGGACACGAGCGGGATATTCAGGGTGATGTTGCGGCTGAGGCGGGTGACCAGCGAGGTGTCGCGCGGCAACACCTGGGAGAACGCGGGCACCAACAGAACGTCGTCGAAGGTGAGCGCGGTTTGGATGAGACGCATGGGAAACTCCGGGCGCAAAGCAAGATTATACGCGTTTCGGCGCGTTTTACTAGGGGTAAACCTTGATACTGCGAGGCCCGCGGGCAGATCAAAACAGGGGCGGCCGCTTCAGCGGCCGCCCCTGTCTACCCCTTCCTGCGCAGGCCCGTGGCCCGGATCCGCCTACTTCGCCGTCTTCGCGGCCATTACCTCGTCGGCGATCTGGCGCGGCACTTCCGCATAGTGCTTGAACTCCATGGTGTACGTGGCGCGGCCCTGCGTGAGCGAACGCAGCGACGTCGAATAGCCGAACATTTCGGAGAGAGGCACCTCGGCGCGCACAATCTTGCCACCGCCGCCCGCAATGTCGTCCATCCCCTGGACCATGCCGCGGCGAGATGACAGATCCCCCATGACGTTGCCCATGAAGTCCTCCGGCGTTTCGACCTCGACGTGCATCATGGGCTCCAGCAGCACGGGCTTGGCCCGCCGCATGGCTTCCTTGAACGCCATGGAACCGGCCATGCGGAAGGCGTTTTCGTTGGAGTCCACGTCGTGGTAGGAACCGAAGGTCAGGGTGACCTTGACATCGACGACCGGATAGCCGGCCAGGATGCCGGACTTCAGGGTGTCCTGGATGCCCTTGTCCACCGCGGGAATGTATTCGCGCGGGATGACGCCGCCCTTGATGGCATCGACGAACTCGTAGCCCTTGCCTGCCTCGTTCGGCTCCAGCGTGATGACGGCGTGGCCGTACTGGCCTCGGCCACCCGACTGCTTGACGAACTTGCCCTCGACATCGCTTGCCTTGGCGCGCACGGTCTCACGATACGCGACCTGGGGCTTGCCTACGGTGGCCTCCACCCCGAATTCGCGCTTCATGCGGTCGATCAGGATTTCCAGGTGCAGCTCACCCATGCCGGAAATGATGGTCTGGCCAGACTCTTCATCGGTGTGCACCCGGAAGGACGGGTCTTCCTGCGCCAGGCGATTCAGGGCCACCCCCATCTTCTCCTGGTCGACCTGGGTCTTGGGCTCGACGGCCTGGGAAATGACCGGCTCGGGGAAAATCATTCTTTCCAGGACGATGGGCTGCGAGACGTCGCACAGGGTATCGCCGGTGGTGACGTCCTTCAGGCCCACCGCAGCGGCAATGTCGCCGGCGCGCACTTCCTTGATCTCCTTGCGCTCGTTGGCGTGCATCTGCAGGATGCGGCCCAGGCGCTCCTTCTTGCCTTTGCTGGAGACGAAGATCGTATCGCCGGAGTTGACCACGCCGGAGTACACCCGGAAGAAAACCAGTTGGCCGACGAAGGGGTCGGTCATGATCTTGAAGGCCAGCGCGGAGAATTTTTCGTCGTCGGCGGGATGACGCTCGACTTCCTTGTCCTGTTCGTCGTGGCCCATGATGGCGGGTACGTCGACCGGCGACGGCAGGTAGTCGATGACGGCGTCCAGCATGGCCTGCACGCCTTTGTTCTTGAAGGCGCTGCCACACAGCATGGGGACGATCTCGTTGGCGATGGTCCGCGTGCGCAGCCCCTTCTTGATTTCTTCCTCGGTCAGGGTTTCGCCGCCCAGGTATTTGTCCAGCAGTTCTTCATTGGCCTCGGCCGCGGCCTCCACCATTTTGTCGTGCCATTCCTGCGCCAGCTCGCGCAACTCGGCCGGGATGTCGACGTATTGGAAGGTCAGGCCCTGGTCGGCCTCATTCCAGATGATGGCCTGCATCTTGACCAGGTCGATGACGCCCTGGAAGTGGTCTTCGGCGCCGACAGGTATCTGCACGGGCACCGCGACGCCTTTGAGACGTTCGCCGATCTGGCGCTGCACGCGGAAGAAATCCGCGCCGACGCGGTCCATCTTGTTGACGAAGGCGATACGGGGAACGCCGTACTTGTTGGCCTGGCGCCAGACCGTTTCGGACTGCGGCTGTACGCCGCCGACGGAGTCATAGACCATGCAGGCGCCATCGAGCACCCGCATGGAGCGTTCGACTTCGATGGTAAAGTCCACGTGGCCCGGGGTATCGATGATGTTGATGCGGTGCTCGGGGTAGTTGCCGGCCATGCCGCGCCAGAAGGCGGTGGTGGCGGCCGACGTGATGGTAATGCCGCGTTCCTGCTCCTGCTCCATCCAGTCCATGGTCGCAGCGCCGTCGTGCACTTCGCCGATTTTGTGGTTCACCCCGGTATAGAAAAGAATGCGCTCGGTGGTCGTCGTCTTGCCGGCGTCGATGTGCGCGCTGATACCGATGTTGCGGTAGTTTTCGATAGGGGTCTTGCGAGGCACGATGGTTCTCCAAGGATGGGCCGTCCCGGCGCAGCGCGGGGGACCGGCATCGGCGGCGCACGACGCGCACGCGCGGATATCCGCCCGCTATCTTCGCCTTGCGCTGGGCAAAGCGCAAGCGACGGCAAGCTGAACCAATTGAGGCGGGACCAGGAATTTTCAAGATCCCGTCCCTGATTTTTTGAAGGCCTGTCGAAGCTGGCGGAACGGCGGCAAGGCCTGCACCGGCGGAAGCGCCGGACAAGTACCGTGGTGGCGGCCGCGGCAGCGCCGCGCCAGCAGGGTCCGCCCGGATGCAAGTAGAATGGCCCCTCCGGCAGGCGCCTCGGCCCCTTCGCCGGACGCGCCATCACCTCGCTGTCCTCCCATGTCCAACACGCAAGAAATCCGTCCCGGCCAATCCATTGAGCTGCTCAAGGAACTGCACATCCTGACGCGCGACGGCAAGATGAACCAGGACAGCCGGCGCAAGCTCAAACAGGTCTACCACCTCTTCCAGTTCATCGAGCCGCTGCTCAAGAGCCTGAAGGAGGACGGCCGCGACATACGCCTGGTGGACCATGGCGCCGGCAAGTCATACCTCGGCTTCATCCTGTACGACCTGTTCTTCAAGGATCTGGGGGATGGTTCGCATATCTTCGGCATCGAGACCCGGGAAGCCCTCGTACAGCATTCGCTCGAACTGGCGCAACGGCTGGGCTTCGCCGAGGGCATGAGTTTTCTGAACCTGTCCGTGGCGGAAGCGATCGACGCGGAGGAACTGCCGGCGGCCGTGGACATCGTTACCGCCCTGCATGCCTGCGATACGGCTACCGATGACGCGATCCGTTTCGCCCTGCGCAAGCAGGCGCGCTACATCGTGGTCGTGCCTTGCTGCCAGGCGGAGGTGGCAGCCGCATTGCGCCGGAACAAGCGCAAAGTGATGGGCGATCCCTTGTCGGAGATCTGGCGCCATCCCTTGCACACGCGCGAGTTCGGCAGCCAGGTGACGAATGTGCTGCGCTGCCTGCAACTGGAGGCGCACGGCTACCAGGTCAGCGTGACGGAACTCGTCGGCTGGGAACACTCGATGAAAAACGAGTTGATCATCGCGCAGTACAAGAACCTCCCACGCCGCCGCGCGGCGGAACGGCTCGAGGCCATGCTCGGCCGCATTGGACTCGACGAATTACGAACGCGCTTCTTCGCCCCCGAAGCGGATACCGCGATGGCCGTGGAAGATTGACTCCACACGACTTTCGCCGCGATTCACCGGACACCCGGTGGCGCCGGCGCCCGGCGTTCCCCGCACACACAGGTCCTTCCGCGCGCGTCAAGCGGACGAGTCGGTAAACAGCCTGCGCCATCCCGCCTGCCCCAGCCGCCGCAGCGTTTCCTGGTTGCGCTCGTAGATGCCTTCCGGATCGGGATACGCCTGGATGGCGCGCGCGATGCTGTCTTCACGCAGCAGATGCAGGATGGGATACGGCGACCGGTTGGTGTAGTTCTCGATATCGTCCGGTTCGCTATCGGCAAACTGGTATTCCGGATGGAAGCTGGCGATCTGGAAGACGCCGCGCAGCCGCAAGCGCTTGATGGAGCGGTCTGCCAGCGCCAGGAAGTCGTTGTATGTCTGGAAGTCCTGCAAAGCCATGGGCAGGATCAGCAAGGTCGTATCCAACCGTGCCGCATCCGCGTCCGCCAGCAGGCGCAATTCGGATTCCAGGTCCGCGACGACCCCCAGCGGGTCGGTCGCGTCGCTGACGGCATAGCGGATCTGGCCCTTGACGTGCACGCTCTTGGCAAAAGGGCACAGGTTCAAGCCTATGACGGCCCGAGTAAGCCACGCCTGAGTGGCGGTGATGGCCTGCCGGGCAATTTCCCCGTCCGTGATCATGGCCGACGCTCCGGCAGCGTGCCCGGCCTTACGCCGCCGGCATCGCCGCGATGGTTTGGGCGACGGCGGCCGTCAATTTCTTGCCGTAGGGAACGTGCAGGAATTCGTTGGGACCGTGGGCATTCGACTTGGGACCGAGCACCCCGCACACCATGAACTGCGCCTTGGGGAAACCTTGCTGCAAGGTATTCATCAGCGGGATCGTGCCGCCCTGCCCGATATAGCCGCAGGGCGCGCCGTAATACTGCTGCGAGGCGGCGTCCAGGGCGGCGGTCAGCCAGGGCTGGGTGGCCGGCGCATTCCAGCCGGTCGCCTGGCCTTCGCTAGGCTTGAACAAGACCTTGGCGTTGTACGGTGCGTCGCCCTCCAGCAGGGTTTTCAGTTCCTGCGCGGCCACGACGGCATCGACCAAAGGCGGCAACCGCAGCGACAGCTTGAACGCGGTGCGGGGACGCAGGACGTTACCCGCGTTGGAAAGCGGCGGCAGCCCATCCGCGCCGGTAACCGACAAGGTCGGGCGCCAGGTACGATTCAGCAGCGCCTCTTCCGGCTCGGTGGTCATGGGCAGCACGAAGCCGCCGTCCGCACCACAGCTCCAGGGAAAACGCCGCCACACTTCATCACCCAGGATCTTCGCCGTGGCGCGCACCTGCTCGATGCGCTCGGCCGGGATCTCGCAATGGAAGCTTTGCGGCAGCAGCCGGCCGGTTGCGCTGTCCTCCAGACGGTCGAGCAAATGGCGCAGGATACGGAAGCTGGACGGAACCACGCCGCTGGAGTCACCGGAATGCACGCCTTCGTCCAGGACCTGCACTTCCAAAGTTCCGGACACCATGCCGCGCAACGACGTGGTCATCCATAGCTGGTCGTAGTTGCCAGCGCCGGAATCCAGGCACACCACCAAGGCGACGTTGCCCAGGCGATGCCGCAGGGCGTCGACATAAGGCAGCAGGTCGTAGCTGCCGGACTCCTCGCAAGTTTCGACGATACCGACGCAGCGAGGCCGCGGGATGCCCTGCTTGTCCAGGGCCAGGATCGCCGTCAGGGAAGCATAGATGGCGTAGCCGTCGTCGGCGCCGCCTCGGCCGTAAAGCTTGCCGTCCTCGTACTTGGGCGTCCAGGGTCCCAGGCCGGGCCGCCAGCCGGAAAACTCCGGTTGCTTGTCCAGGTGGCCATACAAGAGCACGGTGTCGCCGTTATCGCTGCGCGTGGACGGCGCATCGAAGAAGATGACCGGCGTGCGCCCCGGCAGGCGCACCACTTCCAGCGTCAGGCCGCCGACCTTCTGCGCCTCCACCCATTGGGCCGCGTCGCGCACCACCCGGTCGATATAGGCGTTGGCCTCCCATTCGGCATCGAAAGCCGGGCTCTTGGCCGGGATGGCGATGTAATCGGTCAATGCCGGCAGTATCTCCTGATCCCATTTCTGGTCGACGTAGGCCTGCAGCACCTGCGGATCCAGGGGACCGGGAAGCGCGGATTCTGGGACACGAGCGTTCATGGAGATTCCTTGGTGCCGGCGGAAAACGTTATTGTAGGACGCCCGCCGCACGCCCACCATCCCGGCGCACCGACCCGGCGCGCGTTTCAGCCAGGTGTCATGACAGAAACGGCGCCATCACGAGACGGCAACGGAATGGCGTACTGCAAGCGCCCTACTTCATCCAGGCGCGCGCATTGCGGAACGCGCGCATCCAGGGGCTGAAGGCGCCGCCGCTGTCACGATCACCCCACTTTTCCGGCGCCCAGGACATCATCACGTTGCGCGTGACGCGCTCCGGATGCGGCATGATGGCGGTGAAGCGCCCGTCCGCCGTGGTGACGGCCGCGATGCCGTCCGGGCTGCCGTTCGGGTTGAACGGATAGGTTTCGGTTGCCGTGCCGCGATGGTCGACATAGCGCACTGCCGCGATGACCTGCGACGGGTCGCCCTGCCGCGCGAAATTTGCATAGCCCTCGCCATGCGCGACGGCCACCGGCACGCGGGTGCCCTGCATGCCGGCGAAGAAAATGGATGGCGTATCGGCGATCTGGACCAGCGCCAGGCGCGCTTCGTACTTCTCGGAAACGTTGCGCGTAAAGCGCGGCCAGGCCTGGGCACCCGGGATCATGCTCGCCAAGGCGGCGAACATCTGCGCGCCATTGCAGACGCCCAGCCCGAAGGTGTCGGGGCGCGCAAAGAAGGCGGCGAAACGATCGGCCAGTTGGCTGTTGAAGCGGATGGTACGGGCCCAGCCTTCGCCAGCGCCCAGTACATCGCCGTAGCTGAACCCGCCAACGGCGACCATGCCGTGCATCCCTTGCAGGTCCGCACGGCCGGCCAGCAGGTCCGTCATGTGCACGTCCACCGCCTCGAAGCCTGCGGTGTCGAACGCCCAGGCCATCTCGACCTGGCTGTTGCACCCCTGCTCCCGCAGGATCGCCACCCGCGGCCGCTTGCCGGTGGCGATGTAAGGCGCCGCCACATCTTCCTGCGGATCGAAGGTCACGACGGGGGACAGGCCCGGGTCCGCCTTGTCCGCCCATGTATCGAGCTCGGCCTGGGCGCAGGCGGGGTTGTCCCGGCGCGCCATGATGCGGTAGCTGACTTCGCTCCATGCGCGGCCCAGTTCGGCACGCGGCTGGCTCCAGATTTTGCGGCCGTCGCGGTAGAACTCGACGTCGTCGCTATCGTTCAATCCGCCGATCACATGGGCAAACTTGGACAATCCCGCGCCGCGCAACACCTGCATGACGGCATCGCGCTGCGCCGCCGGCACCTGGATGACGGCGCCCGCCTCTTCCGAGAACAGTGCCTTCAAGGTCAATTCCTCCCGCTGCACGGCCACCTGATCCGGGCGGATTTTGTAGTCTCCCCAATCGGCCGAATTGGCGTCGAAGGTCAGCATGTCCAGGTTGACCGAGACACCGGTGTGCCCGGCGAACGCCATTTCGCAGATCGTGGCGAACAGGCCCCCATCGGAACGATCGTGGTAGGCCAGCAGCGTGCCGGCTTCGGCCAGCGTACGAATGGTGATGAAGAATGCGCGCAGGTCCTGCGGCACGTCGATGTCGGGGACCGTGGTGCCCACCTGGTTGTAGGCCTGTGCCAGGATCGATCCACCCATGCGATGCTGACCGCGACCCAGGTCGACCAGTATGAGCACGCTGTCGCCCGCATCGGTGCGCAACTGCGGCGTCAGGCTGCGTCGCGCGTCGGCGACGGGGGCAAAAGCGGTCACGATCAAGGACACCGGGGCCACGACCTGGCGCTGCTCGCCGTCCTGCGCCCAGGAGGTCCTCATGGACAAGGAATCCTTGCCCACGGGAATCGACAAGCCCACCGCCTGGCATAGCGTACTGACTGCCGACACGGTGTCGTACAGGGCCGCATCCTGCCCCGCCACGCCGCAGGCGGCCATCCAGTTGGCCGACAGCTTGATGTGTTCGACCTGCTGCACATCGGCCGCCGCCAGATTCGTCAGCGCTTCGGCGACCGCCATGCGGCCGGAAGCCGGCGCGTCGATCATCGCGATCGGCGTGCGTTCACCCATGGCCATGGCTTCGCCACGGAAACCTTCGTAGTCGGCCAGCGTCACCGCGCAATCGGCCACGGGAACCTGCCACGGTCCGACCATCTGGTCGCGCGCCGACAGGCCGCCCACGGTGCGATCGCCAATGGTAATCAGGAAGGACTTGTTGGCGACGGTGGGATGGCGCAGCACGCGGTAGGCCGCTTCGGTGAGGTCTATGCCGGCCAGGTCCAGCGGCTCGGCCGCACCGGGCAGGCGCTTCACGTCGCGCGTCATGCGGGGGGGCTTGCCCAGGATCACGTCGATCGGCACGTCGACCGGCCGCACCGGGCCAGCCGCTTCGCCCGGGACGTCGAGGCCAGGCAGCCCTTCGCCCTGCACCACACGCAGTTGGCGCTCTTCCGTCGCCACGCCGACCACCGCATAAGGGCAGCGTTCGCGGCGGGCGATAGCGTCGAAGCGCGCCAGGTCGTCCGGCATGACGGCCAGGACATAGCGCTCCTGCGATTCGTTGCTCCAGATCTCGGCCGGCGACATGCCGGATTCCTCCACCGGCACACGCTTGAGATCGAAAACCGCGCCGCGCCCGGCATCGTTCACCAGCTCGGGAAAGGCATTGGACAGGCCGCCTGCGCCGACGTCATGGATGGCCAGGATGGGGTTGTCCTCGCCTTGCTGCCAGCAGCGGTCGATCACTTCCTGCGCGCGCCGCTCGATTTCCGGATTGCCGCGCTGGACCGAATCGAAGTCCAGGTCCGCGCTGTTGCTGCCCACGCCCATGCTGGAGGCGGCGCCGCCGCCCATGCCGATACGCAGGCCCGGACCGCCCAGTTGGATCAGCAAGGCGCCAGGCGGGATTCTTTCCTTATGCGTCAGGCCCGCGTCGATGCTGCCCAGCCCACCCGCGATCATGATGGGCTTGTGGTAGCCCCAGCGCGTACCGCCTGCGGTCTGCTCGAATGCGCGGAAATAACCCAGCAGGTTCGGCCGTCCGAACTCGTTGTTGAAGGCGGCGCCGCCGATCGGCCCGTCGATCATGATGGACAGCGGCGTGGCGATGCGGTCGGGCAAGCCGTGATGATCGGCTTCCCACGGTTGCGGCGCGTCGTCGAAGCGCAGGTGCGACACGGTGAACCCCGTGAGTCCCGCCTTGGGCTTGGAGCCGCGCCCGGTGGCGCCTTCGTCACGGATCTCGCCGCCGGCACCGGTGGATGCCCCTGGGAAGGGCGCGATGGCAGTGGGGTGATTATGGGTCTCCACCTTCATCAAGGTATGGACCGTCGCGTCGCGGCGCTTGTAGGTCAGGGCGTCGTTCCCGGCCCCCGCCACCCCTGCATGGAAACGCTGCGCCGGCCCGCCTTCCATGATGGCGGCGTTGTCGGAATATGCGACAACCGTGCCGCCCGGCTGCGCGGCATGCGTGGCCCGGATCATCCCGAACAGCGTCTGGTCCTGCGGCTGCCCGTCGATGACCCACTGGGCATTGAAAATCTTGTGCCGGCAGTGCTCGCTGTTGGCCTGCGCGAACATCATCAGTTCGACATCCGTCGGATCGCGCTCCAGGCGGGCGAAGGCCTCGGCCAGATAGTCGATCTCGTCGTCGGACAGGGCCAGGCCCAGGCTGGTATTGGCCTCGGCCAGCGCCCCGCGGCCCTGGGCCAGCACGGGCACCGTACGCATCGGCCTGCCTTCCACCGGCGCGAAAAGCGCCTGGCCTTCGAAGTCCGCGTCCACCACGGTTTCGGTCATGCGGTCATGCAGGCAATCCGCCGCGCGCGCCAGCATGGCGTCGTCGAAGGACTTGGCGCCCAACAAGCCGCGCTCGGGCACCAGCAGGTAGCGGACGCCCCGCTCGACCCGCCGCACGTCGGCAAAGCCGCAGTTGCGGGCGATATCGGTGGCCTTGCTCGCCCAGGGCGAAATCGTGCCCAGGCGCGGGATGACGCGCAGCACCAGGGCCTTGGCGGGTTCGGCGCCCTCGTACGGAGCGCCGTAGTCCAGCAGTTCCGCCAGACGGCGCTGGTCTTCCGGGGCCAGCGCCGCATCGCACAGCACGAAATGCTCGTAACGGGCCGAGATATCGGCCACCGGCAGCCCCGCCTGCTTCAGTTGGGCGAGCAGGCGCTCGCGGCGGAAAGTAGACAGGACGGAGGAACCGGGAAGGTACTGAACGATGGACACGATGGGCGCCGTAGGGAGGAGGGCAAAAACGGAATTTTACCTGCTACGGCGCACTTGACTGCGAGGACGGATCGAGCGGCCCGGCGTGGCCCGCCGCTCAGGGATAGCGGACCTCGAGTATCTCCAGGGTCTCAACGCCCCCAGGGGTGCGCAAGGTCACCGTATCGCCTTCGCGTGACTTGATCAGCGCCCGCGCCACGGGGGAAATCCAGCTGATCTTGCCGGCCAGTGGCTCGGCTTCGTCCACGCCGACGATGGTCACCTGATGTTCTTCGCCGGCGCTGTCCAGGTAAAGCACGGTGGCCCCGAAGAACACCTGGTCGCGATTGGGCTGTGCGGCGGGATCGACCACCTCGGCGATGTCGAGCCTGCGCGTCAGAAAGCGCATGCGGCGGTCGATCTCGCGCAAGCGCTTCTTGCCGTAGAGGTAATCGCCGTTCTCGGATCGGTCGCCGTTGGACGCCGCCCACGAAACGACCTGCACGACGGCGGGGCGCTCGACGTTCATCAGTTGCGTCAGCTCGTCGCGCAGCCGCCCGTAGCCTTCCGGCGTGATGTAGTTGCGGGTACCGGGCGGCAAGGCCTGCGCATGGGGAATATCGTCGTCTTCGTCCTGTTCGGACTCTTTCACAAAGGCTTTGTTCATAACGTGACTCGGATGGGAACCGCGGGAAGTGCCGCCGCAGCACGTGCAGGCGGCGCCCCGGTCAGAACCAGTCGTGCCAGACGGGCCGCAGATCGGCCGGCAAGGGAGGCAGCCGCCCCAGATCGACACGGCTTTCGCTGGGGCTGTGGAAGTCCGAACCGCGCGAAGCGAGAAAGCCGTGCTCGCGCGCGACGTCGGCATAACGCCGGCACTCCTCCGACGTATGGCTGCCGGTCGTGACTTCGATCCCTTCCCCGCCCAGCGCCTTGAACTCGTCGAACAAGGCGGAAAACTGTATGCGCGTGTATTTGTATCGCCCGGGATGGGCGATGACGGCGCGCCCGCCCGCCTCGTGTATCCAGCCGACCGCCTCGGCCAAGGTGGCCCACTGGATCGCCACCTGCCCGGGCCGGTCGTCACCCAGGTATTTGGTAAAGACGGTCTGCACATCCGGGCAGAAGCCCGCTTCCACCAGATAGCGAGCGAAATGGGTGCGGCTGATGAGCTCCGGGTTTCCGGCGAAAGGCAAGGCGCCCTCGAAGGCGCCGGGCATACCCATGTCGGCCAGACGCTCTCCTATCCGGCGAGCACGATCCGCCCGCCCGGCACGCGTACGGCGCAACCCTTCGCGCAACACGGCATGCTCCGCATCGAAGCCCAGCCCCACGATATGCACGGTCTGGGCGGCCCAGGTAACGGAGATCTCAACACCGGTCACGAAGCGCAGCCCGACATCCGCGGCTGCGGCGGCCGCCTCGGCCAACCCGCTTACTTCATCGTGGTCGGTAAGCGCCCAGACGTCCACGCCGTTCGCGCGCGCGCGCGCCGCCACATCGGCGGGCGACAACACGCCGTCGGAAACGGTGGAATGGCAATGCAAATCGACGTTGGAATATCGGGGAATGGGCATGGGCCTATTGTAGGCCGAGTAGGCCGAGTAGGCCGACACGCCGGCACCGCCACCTCGTCGTCACCCCGCACCCAGCAGGAACCCGGCCACGGGCTCGACTTGCGCCTCGCTCATAAGCGTAGGCGCATGGCCGACGTCCGGCACTTCTACCAGGCGCGCCCGCGGATTCCGGCGAGTCATCTCCTGGGCCGAGGCGCTGCTCAGCAGATCCGAGCGGGCGCCTCGCATCAGCAGGATGGGACAATCGATCGCCTCGTACGACTGCCATAGAAGCTGCTCTCCAGCCGCCAGCGTCCCATCATCCTGCACCGCAAAGGGCGCAGCCAAGCCCAGGTCGTAGTGCTTGACCCAGCGCTCGCCCCGCTGCCTGAAAACGTGCCGCGCAAGATCGCGCCACTGCTCATCCGTATGGACGCCGAAGTCGGCGGACACCTGGCGCAAATACATCACCGCGTCCTCGAAGCTGCTGAACTCCAGCTCCTGGCCCACGTATTGCCCGATACGAGCCAGCGCGGCGGACTGCAAGCGCGGCCCGACATCGTTCAGCACCAGCTTGTCGACACGCAAGGCCGTATCGGGCAGTCGGGCGGCGCCGCGGCTCTGTACAGCGCGCATACGCGTGGACAACACCGCGGAACCGGCCAGGACGATGCCGATCAGGCCGCCCATCGACGAGCCCACCCAGTGCAGCGTGCGCGGCCGCAGCCGGGCGATCAGGGACACCATATCGCCGACATATTGCGGAACGGTATAAAACGCGGGGTTTAGCAACCAGTCCGAAGCGCCGCGCCCCACCACGTCCGGGCACACGACGCGGTATTCGCCCGCCAAGCGCTGGGCCAGGGTGTCGAAGTCCCGCCCGGTGCGGGTCAGGCCATGCACGCAGAGCAGGACGCGGTCGTTATCGGGATCGCCCCACTCCCAGTACGCCATACGGTGCAGGCCTGCGGGGCTCGCGCAGGTAACGTAGTCGAGACGCGGGTTCGGCATGGGGACTCCAACAATGCACCTGATACGGGACGGGCCGGCGCGGCCTATCTTATAGCAGGTCCATGGCAATCTCCCTTTTCCCGCGGCGCTCAGGAGTCGCGACGCCATGCGGTCATGACGAACCGCCGGCCCCATAGCCTGAGCTCGGGGTGGCCATCTATTGCCGAGTCATATCAATAGCCACTTCTAGCATCGCCGAAAAATAGTAGTTTGAATCCTTGCGATGCGTCATGGTCACAAGGTATATCTCGCCCAAAGGCTTGATGCCGTAGCCCACAACTGCGTCGGCGAATGTGCCAGGCGCCGTTTTAGTCGCATAGTGCCCCTGGTCTATCATCGACTGGGTCACGGTTCCCGCGAAGTCTTGCAACTGCAGAGGCACCACGTCCTTGAGCGTTGCGTCCACGCTGTTGGCAACCCCACACATGAAAGAGTCGCCCACCTGGGCATGCGCGGTGTGGGATGCCGATGGATCCCTTAGCAGCAAGTCGATATATATCCCATTCTCGTCTGCCCGTACGCTGATCGTGCTGGCTCCCAGTACGGGCGCGGGGTAGACAACGGGCTGCAAGTTCTGGCTGGCGCCTTGAGTGTTGTGCTCGCTCATGCATCGTCTCCAGATGGGTGAGGTGCAACACCGGAACGGATAACCGGTATCCCATAAGCGAACACTAGTCTGGAACGACGGCGCGAGCGTTTAGGTTACCGCCGCCCATTTTGAAATGACGTCCAGTCTGTGATAGCCCTATCTACGCCCTGCTTCGGGCAGCTCATGCATCGGCGGCCGCTCATGGCGGCCGTTGGCGGTAGTTTCCCTAAAGGGCCGCTACCGTCGCGCGCCACGTGGCGGTCCTGCGCGCGCCTTATCGGTCAGACGCCCTGGAACGGCTGATTGTCAGGATCACCGAAGGCGACGTCATGGCCTGTGCCGGAATGGTCGATGCCGGCTTCCACCTGTGCGCGGCTGACGCCGCTATCGGCCTGGGCGACAAAAGGCTGGTTGTCGACATCCTGATTGCCCGTCACGCCGGCCGCACGAGCCTGTTGCAGTTCGGCGACGACTTGCGCGCGGCTCAGGCCGGTGTCTGCCTGGCCGTACACGCCCTGGAAAGGCACGTTGTCGGAATCGCCACGCGGCGTGCCGGCTTGTGCGGCGCCGATGGCGGCGAAAGAAAGGATCAATGCGGTGGCAATGGATGCGGTCTTCATGGCAATACTCCTAGATCTTGATTACGTTGAACGGGTCCTTACCGCGGAGCCTGTGGAATCGATTGGAGCCGCGGCTTTCTTCCCCCGATGCGTTGCATTGTGCGCCGCAACTAACTAGGGATAAACCCTAGGTAGCGGAATTCATTGTTCCAACAGCGCCAGTAATCCACCCACCAACCGCAAATTTCAATCGGAATCAACATCATCACAGTGTGAGTCCCCGAGGTGCCGGTCCAGGAGCCAGGCAGGGGGTTGCATCGCGCGGCCCCCTTCCGGGCCTTTACGGTGCTTCCCCGACAGCGCTTGCGCGCCACGGCGACGCGTCTCGCTAGGGGGCAGGCGGAGCATGCCAATAGCGGCGTGCACGCTCGCGCTGCACCCCCACGGCCAGTCCGGCTGCCGCCGATTGCGCGATGACGGCCCCATGTTGGTCAGTGCGCCAGAACGTCGTGCCCGCGCGACGCCAGCGCCGTTGCACAGAAGAGGCGGGATGTTTGAAGCGATTGGCGTACCCCACCTGGGCAACGACATGCCGAGCCGCGGCCGCCCGCACCAGGACCTCGCTGGATGACGTGGCGGATCCGTGATGCGGCGCGATCACGACATCGACGGGCGATGGCAAGGCCCCTGCGAAGGTACGCTCCTCGGCAATGCCGACGTCTCCCGGCAACAATGCGGCGTGATAGCGCCCCATCACCAGCAGGACGCAACCGCCAGCATTCGACTGACCTTTGCCGCCGCGAGTCACCCCGCTGTGGCGCGCGGCCTGCCGCCGTGGCGCCGGAGCGCCAAGCGTGGATCCGGTTTTTGCACCGCCGTCGTCCTGCCAGGTCGGGGCAACCGCTGGTGGATGCAGGAAGCGGAAACCCACGCCGTCCACGTCCCAGGACTGGCCCGCCTCGCAGCGCCTCGAGACGCCAGGGCTGGGTGGAGGACGTTCCTGGCCACGCATGTTGGCATCGCGCCGCAGCCGGGACTCCACATCGAACGGGGCATATGCCACGTCCACCGGTATCGCGCGCAACAGGCTGTCCAGGCCACCCGCATGGTCCTGGTCGCCGTGCGAGACGACCAAGGTGTCGATGCGGCGGACGCCACGGGCACGCAGGTACGGCCATACGACTCGCTGCGCGCCATCGCTGCCGTTCCGGTGCATCGGCCCCGCATCGAAGACCAGCGTCCGGGTCGCCGTTTCGACGACGACACCCCCGCCCTGCCCCACATCCAGGACGGTCATTCGCCACGCGCCTTCGTCCGGGCGCGCGGGTCGCCAGCACAGGGCGGGCAAAAGCAGCAGCCACGCCCAGCGGCGCGAGGCCATGCCGGGTGGCTGCAAGGCCCACCCCAGGCCACCGAACGCCAAGGCCAACAGCACGGACGGTGCCGCCGCCACGTCCCACACGGCCCAGTTCCGCTCGGCCAACCACGCCGCCCAACGCATCGCCCATCCGAATGCATCGTGTGCCACCCCGCCAGCGAACGCTGCCCAATCGTGGGCATAGGGAATTGCGCAAAGGGCCGCGCAGAGCAACGCCAACGGCGTCACCACGAAACTGACCAATGGAATGGCCACCGCATTGGCGATCGGCGAGGCCAGCGAGACCTGCTGTGTCAGGAACGCCAGCAGCGGCGTCAAACTCAGCGTTACGACACATTGGAGGCGTCCGGCATGAGAAAGGCGCCGCCAGGCTGCGCGCCAGAAGCCATCGTCCGCCTGCGGGCGCAGCTGTGCGGCACGGCTCCAGGCCAGTACCGCGGCCACCGCACCGAAGGACAGCCAGAATCCCGGCGCCATCGTGGCCCATGGATCGAATGCGATCACCACTGTCGCGGTGAGCAGCAAGGTGCCCGATGTCGAGAGCCGCACGCGCGCCAACGCCGCGGTTCCGGCCACGGCCAACGTGAAAAATGTGCGGCGCGCGGGGATACCCCAACCCGCCAATAGGCAATAGCAAAACGCTACGCCCAGCGCGGCGAGAATCCCGGCCAATTGGGCCGGCCACAGCTCGGCCAGACCGCTCCCACGCCAGCGAAGGCGGCGCCATAGCCAGGACACCACGGTGCCGGCGAAGCCGGCGACGAGCGTGACATGCAGCCCGCTGATAGACACCAGGTGGGTGATCCCGGTCGCATTGAACACGCGCCAGTCGTCACGCGCCACGGCCGCCTGGTCGCCCAACGCCAGCGCGATCACCACCGCGCCGTACCGCGCCTGGCCCAGCGCCCGTTCCATGCCTTTGCGCAACATATGGCGGACGCGATGCACCGCGATGAAGCCGGGACGCCAGCCTTCGTCATCGAGCAGTTTCGGTCTGCCTCGAACGGCGCCCGTGGCGCGGATGTTGTTGCGGAACATGCGGGCCTCGCCATCCGCGGCGTGGGGATTCTGCAAAGCGTGCGGGCGCTTCAGCACCACGGCCATACGCCATCGTTGACCGGGGATCACGGCTGCGGGAATGCCCCCGCCTCTTTCCATCGGTATAGGCCAGGAAACATGGATACGGGTCGGCACGCCGGCCCGGTCGGCGTCCATGACGTCGGCATCGAAACGGATAGCATCCGGGGCGTACTGCGCCAGCGAGGCCACGCGCAGCGTGATACGCGAGACCTGGTTCTCAAGACTCGCGGATAAGGCATCATCCAGCCGCGCCTGCCCCCGCTCAATGGCATAGCCGGCTCCAACGCATGCGGCGCCAATACAGCACGTGACCCCGGCCAACGCCCTGGCGGGCGGGCGCCAGTGGACAATGAGCAGCCACAGCGCAGCTGTCGCGAGCAGGACCACGCGGCCGGGAGCGGCAGGCAAATCTGCAAGGGTCTGGACTGCTGCCGCCCCCACGATGAATGCCGCCATGGCCAGCCGAGCCCTCATACCGTCCTCCCTAGGCCTGCCTATGCTATCGACGGGGAGCCCACGGCGTCGGACGGGAGAGAGGAAAACAACACGGCGTATGCCGGTTGCGGCACCGGCGGAACCATGGCGTCCAATGCAACGGCCCCGCTCGCGCGGGGCCGCATTACGACATCAACGGTATGTCAGGACCTGGCCAGGATATCTCTAGGAAACATTGAAACGCACGGTGCACCTCGACGTTTCAACGCTACCTACAAATTGTCGCGCGACCGCAGCATACGTGCCGCTCGAAAGCAGCGATCCCGTCAGGACCCAATGTCCTGTTTCGTCGCACGCCGTAGGTGGGAAAACGAGGTGACGCGGACGGTCCTCCGGGATGACTTGCAGGCGCACCATGGCGCCTGGCTGGCCCGTTCCCGTGAAACGCACCTTGCCCGCAGGCACGGACTCGTTCGGTTTCGGCAAATCAATGCGTACCTCATCGAGCCTTGGCTGAAGCGGGAGAACGGTGCCGTCGATGCCGCTCGTTGTATAGACGGTATGTGTTTTCTGATCCACCGCTATCCATTTGGTAGATCTCCTACCGACACCGATCCGTCCACCTTGCCAATATCCGCCCGGAAGATCACCACCCTTCCGCGCCGTTGAGCCGATTCGTCCGAACCGGCTACGTACAGGATCTGAAATCCCTCATCGACCGCCATGGCCGCCATATTCAACCCACCGTGGTCGATCGCGCCTATGTCGACGGTATTGGTAGGAGTGAACAGGGTCGTGATCTTCCTGTCGTTATTCGAGATATACAAATAGCGGTTGACCTTATCCAGCACCATGACGGAAGGCGCGTAACCGACTGCGATCGGATCGACTTCGGGATCCGGTGAATTCGTACTTATCGGGATGACATATCCCGCGTTCGACGAATCGCTGACAACATAGAGCACATAAAGCGTGTCATTGGCCTCGTCGATCTCGATGTCCTGAGGATTGACCGAAAGCACGATAGGTGAGTCGGGAGTCTGCTGGCCGCTCTTTGGATCGATGATATATATTTTTCCTCCATAATAATCCGCCACGTACAGCAGATCTTGCTTCTGATTCAGGACGATATTTTGCGTAGCGGCGCGCGGGGAGCCTCCTTCCACGCTGACCGGCGTGCCGGCCTCATTCGTACGTGTGTCGATGGGCATAACGTAACCATCGAAACTCAAGGTATATAGCGTATGCGTCCTTTTATTCAGCACCGCCAGCTCGGGGCTATGGGCCAGCTGGATGGGGTCTCCGGGCGTACGTGTCCTGGTATTGATCGGAAGAACATTCGAGCCGTCGCTGTTGCAGACGTAGGCAGTATTGTTGTCTTCGTCCACAAGAACTCCCCACGGCGCGGATCCGGCCGCAATGGGATTTCCCGGTATCAAGTGCATCGTTTTCTGTGACGGCTGGTCGATTTCAGTCGATGGATTCGGCATAAAAACCTCATGGCGTGGTTTTGACTGGTAAGCCTCTGGACCTGCCAGTGCAACGGGGGTCCATACCGCGAGACAGCGCCCGATGGCCAAACGCAGACCGCCAAGGAAGCCATGCGGCTTCCATTGATACAGCGGCATCAGTCCAGCCATTTCCCTTCACCGGCCCAGCTCACGGCCGGCAGCCTTGCATGGGGAGATTTCGCTCAAGCCCCCGCGAACGCGGCAATCTACGGGAGGAACAGTAGATCACCCGGCCGTGCGAGCGCCTTTTAAGCAGACGCATATTGTTTTGAAGTGCGGCGCGAAGCTGTGCGCGGCCTCCACCGATGGGAATCGCCGCAAGTCCCCGGCATGGCGAAAAGGGAAACGCCAAGACACAAATGCAATGGCCCCGCTTACGCGGGGCCGGGGTACTGCATCGAGAGGACTGCCACAGCATCCCCGCCTCTCGCCGGGGCAACCATGCCGATAGCAAACCGGCATGGCCAGGACTTCCTGGTGGTATCGCATACGACCGCCGGTACAACGAGGCAGCGGCGACGGGCGGCACGACAACAACGACAACAACAACAACAACAACAACAACAACAACGGCTTCTACTGCAACTGCATTGTGTCCCGGCCGCTACGATGGCATAGCGTCCCGGCAACTGACTGTAGCGGCGTGCTGTGCGGCGCAGGGCGACTCAGCACGCCATGCTTCATTTACACGCCTTGGAACGGCTGGTTGTTGATGTCGCCGAACGCGATATCGACGCCACCGTTGGACTGGTCGATGCCCGAGGCAACTTGCGCGCGGGTCACGCCGCTATCGGCTTGCGCCACGAAGGGCTGGTTGTCGATGTCGGCGTTACCGGTCAGGCCCGCGACGCGAGCCTGTTGCAGCTCGGCGATCACCTGGTCACGGCTCGCGCCGGTGTCGGCTTGCCCGTAGACGCCTTGGAACGGCGTGTTGTTCGAATCGCCTCGGGGGGTCGCGGCTTGCGCAGCGCCGATGGCGGCGAAGGAAAGAATCAAAGCGGAAGCGATGGTCTTGGCATTCATGGCAGTACTCCTTAGTCCTGTTTAGTGACGGGCCGGGCCGCGCGGTAGATAAGTTGGGAAGGGTCGCGTGGTCCGTTGCTGTTCCCGATGTGTTGCATTCTGCGCCCTCTGAACCTAGGGATAAACCCGTATCCGCGGAAATCATCATTCCAAATATTCAGGTAATCCATCTACATCTACAGAATTACCTATGGAATTGATTTCTTCACATCATGGAGGTCCAGGCGGCGCTAGGCGGCTCAAACGCCTTGGAAGGGTTGGTTGTTCACGTCGCCGAAGGCAAGGCTGCTGGTCGTATTGCCGCTGTCGATGTCCGCGCGGATCTGCGCACGGCTCGCGCCGTTGTCGGCTTGCGCAGTGAAGGGCGCGTTGTTGATTTCAACGTTGCTCGTCAGGCCGGCGGTGCGCGCCTGTTGCAGCTCCACGATCACCTGGGCGCGGGTCGCGCCGGTGTCGGCTTGGCCGTAAACGCCCTGGAACGGCACGTTGTTCGAATCACCCCGCGGAGTCGCGGCTTGTGCGGCGCCGATGGTGGCGAAGGAAAGAATAAAAGCGGAAGCGATGGTCTTGGCATTCATGGCAGTACTCCTAGTCCTGGTTAAGTTGACGGGCCGGACAACGCGGTAAGTCGAGATGGGAAGGTTTGCGTTGTCCGTTGCTGTTCCCGATGAAACGCATTCTGCGCCGCGCTGGACTAGGGATAAACCCGCAGAACTGGATATCACTTTTTCAAGAATCCAAACAATCGTTTGGCGAAAGCAGCGTCATCCATGGCCCATACGTTGCAACCCCCGCGCGTTGCCCCACCCCGTGCGACGACGAGGAATTGGCTGCAGTGCGAGATACTGATTTCCGCTCGGAAAGGAAGGACCCGGACGCCGATTTGTCATCGTGACCAATATCGAGCCCCAAAGTAGCCACGCGCGTGCTGCAAACGGCCAGGACCGAGCGCGCGACGGCACAGGGACCGTCGGGCGGAAACGGCTCGGCCCAAACGCAACGGCCCCGCTTGCGCGGGGCCGAGGTACTGCATCGAGAGGACTGCCACAGCATCCCCGCCTCTCGCCGGGGCAACCATGCGCGGGGCGAATCCGCATGGCCAGGACTTCCTGGTCGTATCGTTGCGGCTGCCGTCGATACTATCCGACAGCAGCGGCACGCTTCGCCACAACGACAATGACCGCGAAAGCTACAACAGAAACTAGCGCTGCATCCCGCCAGTAATGCAGCGGGCGCAGCGACGATTACAACAACGACTACAGCTACGACAATAACGATAGATACAGCTACTGCGAGAACTACAACTACAACTACAACTACAACTGCAGCTACTACGACTACAAACGCGGGGTTGAAACTATCCCAGCGCGGGCGCAGGGGGACCGCTCAGTGCGATCACACCGCGCTGCACTCACACGCCTTGGAACGGCTGGTTGTCGATGTCGCCGAACGCGATGTCGACGCCACCGTTGGATTGGTCGATGCCCGAGGCGACTTGCGCGCGGGTCACGCCGCTATCGGCTTGCGCCACGAAGGGCTGGTTGTCGATGTCGGCGTTGCCGGTCAGGCCCGCGACGCGAGCCTGTTGCAGCTCGGCGATCACCTGGTCACGGCTCGCGCCGGTATCGGCTTGCCCGTAGACGCCTTGGAACGGCGTGTTGTCGGAATCACCGCGGGGCGTGCCGGCTTGGGCGGCGCCGATGGCGGCAAAGGAAAGAATCAAAGCGGAAGCGATGGTCTTGGCATTCATGGCAGTACTCCTTAGTCCTGTTTAGTGACGGGCCGGGCCGCGCGGTAGATAAATTGGGAAGGGTCGCGTGGTCCGTTGCTGTTCCCGATGTGTTGCATTCTGCGCCGTCTGGACCTAGGGATAAACCCGTATTCACGGAAATCATCATTCCAAATATTCAGGTAATCCATCTACATCTACAGAATTACCTCTGGAATCGATTTCTTCACATGATGGAGGTCCAGGCGGCGCTGAGGTGGCTCAAACACCTTGGAAGGGTTGGTTGTTCACGTCGCCGAAAGCAAGGCTGGTCGTCGTGTTGCCACGATCGATGTCGGCGCGAATCTGCGCGCGGCTCACACCGCTGTCGGCTTGCGCGGTGAAGGGCGTGTTGTTGATTTCGCTGTTGCCCGTCAGGCCGGCGGTGCGCGCTTGTTGCAGCTCGGCGATCACCTGGGCGCGGCTGCTGCCCGCGTCGGCCTGGCCATAGACGCCTTGGAACGGCACGTTATCCGAGTCGCCGCGGGGGGTGGCGGCTTGAGCGGCGCCGATGGCGGCGAAGGAAAGAACAAAAGCGGAAGCGATGGTCTTGGCATTCATGGTCGTACTCCTAGTCCTGGTTAAGTTGGCGGGTCAGACAGTGCGGTAAGTCCAGATCGGAAGGTTTGCGCTGTCTGTTGCTGTTCCCGATGAAACGCATTCTGCGCCGCACAGGACTAGGGATAAACCCTTGGAATTGGATATCACTTTTTCGTTGATTCGACTAATCGCCGGAACAATGAAGAATTAGTCAATCAATGCGATAAGTGCGAACTATCGCAACGGGCAAAGCCGCCCGCGATGCGGCGCATCACCGTTTATCGGCAATCGGCGGATCGGGGGAGGTCGAACCAACCCTACATCGTTGGGTCCGAAAGTTCAGGTGACGATGGGCGCCAGGCGCGGCAACACCCGCAGGGCCGTAGCGGCGGTCGCAGCGGCAACCGCCATGGAGTCCATGCCCCGCAGTTCCGCCAGGGCTTGCGCTACCCCGGCCACCTGGGCAGGCGTATTGCGCCGTTCCGGCGGATGCAGCCACGCCGGCGGAATATCCGGCGCGTCGGTCTCAAGTACCAGGTTCTCCAAGCCCCACTGCTGCGCGTGGCGCCGGATCTGCAAAGATCTGGGGAAAGTCATGGCGCCTCCGATACCCAAGGCGCATCCTTGCTCTATGAATGCCCGAGCCTGTTGCTCGCTGCCATTGAAGGCATGGGCAATGCCGCCTCGCAGGCCAGGATGACGTCGCAGGTATTTCAGCACAATGTCCTGCGAGCGCCTGACATGCAGCAGCACCGGCAAGCCGAACTCCACCGCAAGATCAAGCTGGGCGGCATAGAACCGTTCCTGCTTGTCGCGCGCCGCGCCGCTCGCAATATCCTTGACGAAGAAGTCCAGGCCGATTTCGCCGATGGCGACGAAGCGGGGATCATCCATCGCCGCTTCCACCGCCGCGCGTAGCGCCGCCAGATCATCGTCCCAGGCGGGACCGACGAACAACGGGTGTATCCCGAGGGCATAGGCGCCGCCCGGCATAGCGTGCGCCAGATCGCGGACCACCTGGAAATTGCCGCGCCCGACAGCGGGAATGACGATGGCCCGCACACCTGCCGAGACGGCTTGGGCGACCACGTGGCTGCGGTCCTGGTCGAACTCCTGCGCGTCCAGATGGCAATGGGTGTCGATCAGCATGAGGACTCCAAAGGCCCGCCGCCGCTACACCAGTCGGCCCTGCTCCATGGCGAGTTGCCGGTCCGCGCGGCTGGCCAATTCACGATCGTGGGTAACAATAGCAAAGGCCGTACCCGATTCCTTGTTCACCTGCGTCAGCAATTCGAACATGCTGTGCGCCGTCCCCCGATCGAGATTCCCCGTAGGCTCATCCGCCAGCACGCAAACGGGCCGCGTCACCAGGGCGCGCGCAAGGGCGACCCGCTGTCGTTCGCCGCCCGATAGCTGGCCAGGGAAATGCAGCGCCCGCGCCGCGAGTCCCACTTGTTCGAGCACGGTTTGCGCCTGCGCGCGCGCCGCGTCGCGGTCCATGCGCCGCACGATCAACGGCATGGCCACGTTGTCCAGCGCGGAAAACTCCGCGAGCAGGTGATGGAACTGGTACACGAAACCGAGGCTGCGATTGCGCAGCTCGCTTTTGGCTGACTCGGCCAGGCCCGATGCCGGTACGCCGTCCACCACCACGGTGCCCTCGGTGGGCACGTCCAGCAGACCCAGGATATGCAGCAAAGTACTCTTGCCGGAACCGGACGCCCCGATAATGGCGAGCATTTCGCCGCGGTGTATCGAGACGCTGACGTCGCGCAAGACGTCGATCCGGGCGGGACCCTCGTCGTACACCTTGGTCAGGTTCTCCGCATGCAGCACGTAATCAGTCATGGCGCAACACCTGAGCCGGTTGCAGACGCGAAGCACGCCAGCTGGGATACAGGGTCGCCAGCAAGGACAGCACCAGCGAGGTCACGCCCACCGTGAGGATGTCGGTCATCTCGGGATCCGAGGGCAGTTCGCTGATGAAGTAAATCTGCCGAGGCAGGAAATGGATGCCCAGCAGGCGCTCGATGAAAGGCACGATGGTTTCGATGTTGTAGGCGATCAGCATGCCTCCCAGCACGCCGAGCAGCGTACCGACGATGCCGATCAGCGCTCCTTGCACCAGGAAGATCCGGGCGACCTCGCCCGGGCTCGCGCCCAGCGTGCGCAGAATAGCGATATCGGACTGCTTGTCCTTCACCGCCATCACCAGCGAAGAAAGCAGATTGAAGGCGGCCACGGCCACGATCAGGGCCAGGATCAGGAACATCATGCGCTTCTCGGTCTGCACGGCGGCAAACCACGTGCGATTGTTGCGCGTCCAGTCGCTGGCCATCACATAAGGTGGCAGTTCCCGGGATAAGGCCGCGGCGACCTGCGGGGCTCTCTGCATGTCCTCGATTCGCAGCCGTACTCCCGCCGTGCCGCTGTCGCGGAACACCTTGGCGGCATCCTCGTCGTCGACAAAGGCGAGCGAGGAGTCGTATTCGTAGTGGCCGGAGGAAAAGATGCCCACGACGGTGAACTGGCGCATGCGCGGGGCAAACCCGGCCGGGCTGATGGATGCCTGCGGCGCCAGCATCAAGGCGGTATCGCCCACCGACAAGCCCATATCCGACGCAAGGTCGCGACCCAGCACCACACCGAACGAACCGGCTTTCAGGTCGTCCAGCTTGCCGGCCACCATCTGCTTGGGAATGTCCGAGACACGGCCTTCCATTCGCGGGTCGATGCCGCGTACCTGGACGCCGCGCAGCGCCTCGCCGCGCACCAGCATCCCCTGGGCGGCGACGAACGGTGCGGCGGCTTGAACTTCCTTGTTCCGTTCGGCCGCTTTGGCCAGTTCCTGCCATTGCGAGAGGATGCGGTCGGGGTTGGCACCCGGCACGTACAGCTCGATATGAGGCAGCACGGACAGCATGCGGTCACGCACGTCCTTCTGGAAGCCGTTCATGACCGACAGCACGACAATCAGCGCGGCAACGCCCAGCGCGATGCCGGCCATCGAACTGGCGGCAATGAAGGAGATGAAACGGTCGCGGCGGCCGCGACGCTGGCGGATGCGGGCCATGCCCGCATAGCGGGCGCCGATCCAGAGTTCATAGGGTATTTTCAGCACCCGCGCATTATGGCATCAACGGCGCACAGCCATGCGCGCCCACCCCCCCGACGGGCGCCGGCGGCCCCGCACTACAATCCCGCCATGCAAATCGTCCTTCCCGGCGCCCTGCCCCCTGCCGAGCCCGTTGCTGCTGAACTGGCCAAGCGCCTGCCGACGGTCGCGCCCGCCTTGCACGCCCTGATGCGTCACGGCGTGGGCAAGCAATGGCCGTTCGATCCGCGGGAGCAGGGCTGTACCCCCTATGAAGGCTGGCAACTCGAGCAAGCCGGATTCCACCCAAACCCCGGCCAGCCTATGGGCGCCGGCCTGGGGCCGCTGCGTGCCGGCAACAGCGCGGCCGGAACGGAACGCGTCTGGGTCGCCGACCTGGCCCATGTGGCCCTGGGCACCGATCGCGCCAGCCTTGTTCCCGCCGAGGCGCTGGATCTGGAGCCGGCCGAAGGCCTGGCGCTGTACGAGGCCGTCCGCCCCCTCTTCGCCGACACCCCGTTCGAGGCCGAGACCCTTCAGCCTCATCGTTGGCGCGTGCGCCTGCCGCAGGACCTGGCCCCGCCAAGCGCCAGTCCGGCGGCGGTGATGGGTCAGCCGCTGAACACGTGGTGGACCCAGGACGCGGCCACGCGCCCCTGGCGGCGCCTGCTCAATGAAATCCAGATGGTCTGGTACGACCATCCGGTGAACGCGGAACGGTCGGCGCGCGGCCAGTTGCCGGTCAATGCCGTGTGGCTGTACGGCGGCGCTTCGGCCTGGCCCCGCGAGGCCGCCGTCACGCCCGGGCCGCAGGTACTGGAAGACCTGCACGCCCCTTTCATGGCCGAGGACTGGGCCGCCTGGCTACAGGCGATGGAACGGCTCGATGGCACGGCATTCAAGCCCTACATCGACGCGGCCGGACGCCCATCCCGGCGCTTGGGCCTGACACTGCTGGGGCGGGATCGCCGCGTCACGCTTACCGTCCAACCCCGCAGTCCGCTCCTGCGCTGGCTGCCCATACACGAAAACGCCTGGAGGACCTGGTGGTCTCCCCCCGTCTGACCATACGCAACGGCGATCCTGCCGTCTGCCGTGCACTCGAAGCCGCCGGCATCCACCCTCTGCTGGCGCGCCTGTGGGCGGCTCGCGGCGTCGTGCACCCCGACCAGACGCGTCTGGCATGGCCGTCCATGCTGCCGCCCGCCGGGCTGACGCGTTGCGGCCATGCCGCGGCCATCCTGGCTGATGCCATCGCACGCGGCTTGCGCCTGCTCGTTGTCGCCGACTACGACTGCGATGGCGCGACGGCGTGCGCAGTGGCGTTGCGCGCATTGAGGGCCATGGGCGCGGTGGTGGATTTCCTGGTGCCGAACCGCTTCGAGACCGGCTACGGACTCTCGCCAGCCGTCGTTGAACTGGCATGCAGCCACCACGCCGGCAAGCCGGACCTGATCGTCACCGTCGACAACGGCATCGCCAGCGTCGACGGTGTAGCCGCGGCCAACGCCGCCGGCATCGGGGTGGTGATCACGGATCACCACTTGCCGGGGGACCGCCTGCCCGACGCCCTGGCTATCGTCAACCCCAACCAGCCTGGCTGCGGCTTCCCGTCCAAGAACCTGGCCGGCGTCGGTGTCGTGTTCTACCTGATGCTGGCGTTGCGAGCCGAACTGCGGCGACGTGGCGTCTATGCCGCCGACGGCGGGCCCCGGCTGGATGCCTTAGCCGACCTCGTCGCCCTGGGCACGGTGGCCGATGTCGTCCGTCTCGATGCCAACAACCGGCTGCTGGTGACGCAGGGTTTGCAGCGCATCCGCACGGGCCGCATGCAGCCTGGCGTGCGTGCGCTGTTCGCCGTGGCGGCGCGAGAACCGCGCGCCGCCAGCGCCTTCGACCTCGGCTTCGCGCTCGGGCCACGCATCAACGCGGCGGGCCGCCTGTCCGACATGAGCCTGGGCATTGCATGCCTGACCACCGACGATGAGTCCCGTGCGCTGGAGATTGCCCGCGAATTGGATGCCATCAATCGCGACCGGCGCAGCATCGAGGCGACCATGCGCGAACAGGCCATGACGGCGATGGAAGATCCCGCCACCGTGGTCGGCGCAACCGTATGCGTGTACGAAGAGACCTGGCATCAAGGCGTGGTGGGACTTGTGGCGTCGCGCCTGAAGGACCGCTACTGGCGGCCCACCCTGGCGTTCGCGCCGGCCGGCGAGGAGGAACTACGGGGTTCCGGCCGCTCCATCCCGGACGTCCACCTGCGCGATGCGCTCGACCTCGTGTCCAAGCGCGACCCCACCCTGATCCGCAAATTCGGCGGCCATGCCATGGCCGCCGGGCTGACCGTCGGGCGCGCGGACTTCCCCCGTTTCGCCCCCGCTTTCGATGCGGCCGTGCGCGAGCTGACCGGCCGCGACAATTTCGAGCCGGTGCTGGAAACCGATGGATCGCTGGAATCGGGCTATGCCAACGCCGACGTCGCCGGCCTGCTGCAGCAGCAGGTATGGGGGGCAGGCTTCGCCGCCCCGCTCTTCCTGGACAGATTCCAGGTGCGTAGCCAGCGTCTGCTGGGCGACAAGCACCTGAAGCTGTCTCTGGAGCGCGGCCATCAGCGTTTCGATGCCATCTGGTTCGGACAGACGCGCCTGCTGCCCGAGACGGTGGACATGGCTTACCGGCTGGAACAGAACGTCTGGAATGGCCGCGTTTCGGTGCAACTGGTGGTGGAGCACGCCGGGTAGCACCCGGCGAGTGACGACAATGCGGACGACGGACGGCGCCTTACCGTTTCACCGCCTTTACCGGTTCACCAGTTTCGCGGGCTGCGCCAGCGCCACGAGCGCGCCCACGCACAGGCATGCGGCCAGCACGTAGATCCCGCTGCTGGTGGAGCCGGTCGTGTCCTTCAGCCAGCCGACCAGGTAAGGGCTGATAAAGCCGGCCAGGTTGCTGACCGAGTTGATCAGCGCGATGCCGGCCGCCGCCGCGGTACCGCCCAGCACGGCGGTAGGCAAGCTCCAGAACAAAGGCAGCACCGTGCATATCCCCACGTTCGCCACGGTGAGGGCGATCATCGCGATCCAGGTGTTGCCGCTCCACAAGGCCGACGCCACCAGGCCGGCCGCACCGATGAAGGCGGGAATGGCCAGATGCCACCGACGCTCGTGCCGGCGATCCGAGTTGCGAGCGATCAGGATCATGCCGATCACGGCGAACAGGTTCGGTATCGCGGTGAGCAAGCCGATGATCAGCGGATCCTGCACGCCGGTGTTGCGGATGAGCGTCGGCATCCAGAATCCCACGCCGTACAACCCCATCACGAAAGAGAAATAAATGCTGGCCATGGCCCAAACCCGCGGCTTGGTCATGGCCTGCCGCAAGGGCGGATCTTCCTTGGTCTTTTCTTCCGCCTCGATGTTGCGGGCAAGCGTGGCTCGCTCGCTTTCTGTCAGCCACTTCGCCCGGCTAACGCGGTCATCCAGCCACAGCAGCACGATCAGGCCGATGATGACCGAAGGCACACCTTCCAGGATGAACAGCCACTGCCAGCCCGCCATGCCGTGATCGCCATGGAAGGTGTGCATGATCCAGCCGGAGATCGGCCCGCCGATCAGGCCGGACAACGGCACGGCGGTCATGAAGAAGGTCGTGATGCGGCCGCGCCGGGCATGCGGGAACCAGTAGGTCAGGTACAGGATGATGCCCGGGAAGAACCCGGCCTCCGCCACGCCCAGGAGGAAACGCAGCAGGTAGAACATGCCGGGCGTGTTCACGAAGATCATGGCGGATGAGATCAATCCCCACGTAATCATGATGCGGGCGATCCAGCGCCGCGCACCCACCCGGTGCAGGATGATGTTGCTGGGCACCTCGAATATGAAATAACCCAGGAAGAAAATACCGGCACCCAGGCCATAGACCGTATCGCTGAAGTTCAGGTCCTGCAGCATCTGCAGCTTGGCAAAGCCGACATTGACGCGATCCAGATAGGCCACCACATAGCAAAGCACCAGAAACGGCACCAGGCGCAGGGTGACCTTGCGGTACAGCCGGTCTTCCTCGCTCGCGGATGACGCCGCGGCGTCCGGGATAATGACGTTTTCCATCTGTCTCCTCCAACGGGACGGTTTCCTGCCTGGCGGCAGCGTGTTTCGTCGCCCGCGCCGCGGGGCGGTGCGGGCCGCAGCCGCTTTCTGCGCCGGCTTGCGAAACCCGGAGGCTAGTCGCCCAAAACTGACTTAAACCTGAATCTCCGGCTCGCCATGGGTTGGCGGTGTGCCGGCCTCCCATGACGGGGGCGGGGGCCCCGCCCGCCGATGCACGGTAAAATGCCAGGTTTTCGAAAATCAGCCAGGACACGCCATGGAAGCCGAACGTCAGAACCAGCTCGCAGCCCGCCTCGCCGACTACGCGGAGCGCGAACAGGCTCTACGGAGGTATCTTTGACTACGATGCCAAAGCGGAACGCCTGCAAGTCGTAAATGCCGAGCTGGAAAACCCGGAAGTCTGGAACGATCCCAAGCACGCCCAGGACCTGGGTCGGGAAAAGAAAAGCCTTGAAGACGTCGTGGGGACGCTTTCCGCGCTGAGCAGCGGCGTGGCCGACGCCCGCGAACTGTTCGAGCTGGCCGCCGGCGACGAGGACGACGCCACGCTGTTCTCCATCGAGGGCGACGCCGACGAGTTCCAGAAGAAGCTCGAAGGGCTGGAGTTCCGGCGCATGTTTTCCAACCCCGCCGATCCGCTGAACTGCTTCCTGGACATCCAGGCGGGCGCCGGCGGTACCGAGGCCCAGGACTGGGCCTCCATGCTGCTGCGCCAGTACCTGAAGTACTGCGAACGCAAGGGCTTCAAGGCCGAAGTCCTGGAAGAATCCGAAGGCGAAGTCGCGGGCCTGAAGTCCGCCACCATCAAGATCGAAGGCGAATACGCCTTCGGCTACCTGCGCACGGAGACGGGGGTGCACCGCCTGGTACGCAAGAGTCCCTTCGACTCCTCCGGCGGCCGGCATACCTCATTTGCGAGCGTATTCGTCTACCCGGAGGTGGACGAGTCCTTTGAAATCGAGGTCAACCCGGCGGACCTGCGCGTGGACACCTACCGTGCCAGCGGCGCAGGCGGACAGCACATCAACAAAACCGACTCCGCGGTCCGCATCACGCACATTCCCACGGGCATCGTCGTGCAATGCCAGAACGACCGCTCCCAGCATCGCAACAGGGCCGAGGCCATGCAGATGCTGAAATCACGGCTGTACGAGCTGGAGATGCGCAACCGGATGGCCGAACAGCAGAAGCTGGAAGATTCGAAAACCGACGTGGGCTGGGGCCATCAGATCCGCTCCTATGTGCTCGACCAGAGCCGCATCAAGGACCTGCGCACCAACGTGGAAATCTCCAACACCCAGAAAGTCCTGGATGGCGACCTCGATCCCTTCATCGAAGCCAGCCTCAAACAGGGCGTCTGATCCATAGCGCTTGCCCTCTTACACGCTTTCGCACAAAGGCCCCACCATGACCCACACCGTAGTCGTCCTCACCGGCGCTTCCCGCGGTATCGGCGCAGCCCTGGCACGTCAGCTTGCCAAGCCCGGCACGCACCTGTTCACGCTGGCACGTCGGCAGGATCCCGAACTGGCTGCGCATGCCAGCGCCCAGGGCAGCACGCTGGAACAGATCGCGGTGGACCTGTCGGACCCCACGGCAGCCGCGCAAACCGCTGCCCGCGTCATGGGCGGATTGCCGCGCGACGCCAAACGCTATGTGCTGGTCAACAATGCCGGCACGGTAAGCCCGGTAGCGCCTGTGGACGGCCTGGATGACCCCGCCGCGATCAACCAGGCGCTGAATCTGAACGTCGTGGCCGTCATGCTGCTGACTTCGCGCTTCCTGGCCGCCACCCGTGGCCTGCAGGGCGATCGCCGCGTGCTGAACATTTCCTCCGGCGCGGGCCGCAACCCGACCGCGGGCTGGGGGGTCTATTGCGCGACCAAGGCCGCCCTGGACATGTACACCCGTGTCGCCATGCAGGAGCAGGACGCCCACGGCGCACGCTTCGTCTCCCTTGCACCTGGCGTAGTGGACACCGATATGCAATCGGCCATCCGTTCCAGCGATCCGGCCGCCTTCCCGGCCCTCTCGCGTTTCCAGGACCTGCACGCGAGCGGCAAGCTGGCCACGCCGCAGGGCGTGGCGGCCCGCATCGCCGCCTATCTCGAACGCGACGACTTCGGCACGACCGAGGTCGACGACATCCGCAATTACAACTGATCCATGATGACCGATACTTCGAGCGCCCCCCTCACGCAGGACGAGAACCGGCTGATCGCCGAACGGCGCGCCAAGCTGGCCAAGCTGCGGGAAAGCGGCATTGCTTACCCCAACGATTTCAGCCCGGACGCCCGCGCGGCCGACCTGCATGCCGAGCACGACGAGTCGGACCAGGACACGCTGGCGGCGCTGGGCAAGGTCGTCAAGGTCGCCGGCCGCATGATGCTCAAGCGCGTCATGGGCAAGGCCAGTTTCGCCACGCTGCAGGATGCCAGCGGACGCATCCAGATCTACCTGGATCGCGGAGTCCTGGGCGAAGACGCCTACACGGCCTTCAAGCAATGGGACATCGGCGACATCATCGGCGTCGAAGGAACGGTCTTCAAGACCAACAAGGGTGAACTGTCTGTCCATGCGACCCAGGCGCGGCTGCTGTCCAAGTCGCTGCGACCGCTGCCGGACAAGTTCCATGGCGTGGCGGACCAGGAGCTGCGCTATCGCCAGCGCTACGTCGATCTGATCATGACCGACGCTACGCGCCGCACCTTCGAGGCGCGCAGCAAGGCGGTCGGCGCGATCCGCCAGTACATGCTGGATGCGGGCTTCCTGGAAGTGGAAACGCCCATGCTGCACCCCATACCCGGGGGCGCGGCGGCCAAGCCTTTCGTCACACATCACAACGCGCTCGACATGGAAATGTTCCTGCGCATCGCGCCCGAGCTGTATCTGAAGCGCCTGATCGTGGGCGGCTTCGATCGCGTATTCGAGGTGAACCGGAATTTCCGCAACGAAGGGGTCAGTCCGCGGCACAATCCCGAATTCACGATGATGGAGTTCTACGCCGCGTACACGGACTACCGCTGGCTGATGGACTTTACCGAGCAGCTGCTTCGACAGGCCGCCATCGCCGCCACGGGCAGCGCGGTCCTCACCTACCAGGGGCGCGAGGTCGACCTATCCCGCCCCTTCGACCGCCTGACGATTTGCGATGCCATCCTGAAGTACGCGCCCCACTACACCCGTGAACAGCTGGAAGACACCGCGCTGCTGCGCGCGGAGCTGAAGAAGCTGGGCGTGGACGTCGATGCGCCGCCGCTTGCAAGGGCAGGCCGCGGCGCGCTGCAACTGGCGCTTTTCGAGGAAACGGCGGAAGCATTGTTGTGGGAGCCCACCTACATCGTCGATTACCCGGTAGAGGTATCGCCCCTGGCCCGCGCCTCCGACACCCGGACCGGCATTACGGAGCGATTCGAACTCTTCATCACCGGTCGCGAAATCGCCAACGGCTTCTCCGAACTCAATGATCCGGAAGACCAGGCGGAACGCTTTCGCGCACAGGTCGAAGCCAAGGACGCGGGCGACGAAGAAGCCATGTATTACGACGCGGACTACATCCGTGCGCTGGAATACGGCATGCCGCCCACCGGCGGCTGCGGCATCGGCATCGATCGACTGGTCATGTTGTTGACCGACAGTCCCAGCATCCGCGACGTCATCCTCTTCCCGCACCTGCGCCGCGAGGACTGACGCCTTTGGCCGGGGGCTTGCATTGCGGCTGCCCCCCGCTAACTGGCCGCCAATCGCGCAAGGTATGCAGCCATCCTTGTATGGCACGCCGGCATCCTTGCGTGGGGCGCCGAGGACTGGCTCAGTGTCGATCGCGCAAGACTGCGGCATTTGCCCAACGTCGCGCCACGGCCGGCGAAGTGGCGCAAGAGGCCGTGCGCGTCACGACGCGGACCGCCCGCTCCAGCAATTGGATATCCGCCTCGTGCTGCCGGGCGACGTGGGGATCTTCGAAGAAAATGACGCGCTGGCACTGGCGCTCGAGCACCAATTCCGCGATCTGGGCATCGCCGCCCAGCGGCCCGCTCAGATAGCGGTGCACCCAGGACTGGTCCTTGGGCCAGCCGCGCGACCACGCCAGCTCATTGAGCCGGCCGCCGGTCGTGCCCGTCGCCACGCGGCGCCGGAATCGCGACAGAACGTCGAAATGGGCGTCGGCAAACGCAACCATTTCGTCCTTCAGGGCGTCATGGGCAATCAGCGCCAGTGTCTGGCCGGAGAAGTCGAACATGCCCCCCAGGCCCGGATCGGGCGCCAGACCGGCATGCAGCCGCTCCACCTCTACCCATTCCAGCGCCCCAGCAAGCGTGGAAATGAAAGGCTTGCCGTGCGTCACGCACTGCCGCTTCAAAGCCAGCGCCTCGGGAAAGATTGAGGATGGGTCGACGGGGTCGATCAGGTAGATCGCGCCATCGAAAGGCGGCGTGCCGTCCCGCGCCTCCGTGATCCGGGCCACGAGCTTCATCAAACCGCCCTCGCGGCCGTACGGATATCGGATCAGCCCGGCATAGCCCTGCAGCATGCCTTCACGCGAAATCGCGTCATGCGTGCGGCCCACCGTGTACAGATGGATGCCAAGTTCGCGAATACTGCTTGAGCACGCCCGAAGCCAGTCGAACAACACCGCATCAGGCGTCTCGTGATGCATGCGATTGGCGGCCAAGCCGAAGCGCAGGATGGGGAGCGGCATGTCGATAGAGGTCGAGTGGCAACAACTGGCGATGATACTGCTACCGCCGGTATTGAAACGCGCCGTTATGCCGACAGGCAGGGCCTTCGGATGTGGTGGTGCGGCGTCATGCTGCCATGCCGGGCCAGCCGGACAGAAATGGCCGGTAAGGGACGAGCCATGCAGGATGGCCGCTGGGACTGGCCGGGGACGGAGCTCTGTCTCTAGGCCGCCTCGTCAATCCAGGCTTGCTGGATGGCTTCCAGGATTTTCTCGCCGCAGCGCTGCGGATCGTCATCGAAGTCCGGCAGCGCCAGCACCATCTCGCGCAGCGCCGTGAACCGCACCTGTGCCGGATCGATATCGGGATGCCGGTCCGCAAGGGCAGCGGCGATATCGTAAGTATCAGTCCACTTCATCAGTGGCTCTCCTTGGCGTGGTTGATGGTGTAGCGCGGAATTTCGACCGTCAGGTCCTCGTCCGCCACTTTGGCCTGGCAGGAGAGCCGGGACGTCGACGTCAGGCCCCACGCCTTGTCGAGCAGGTCCTCTTCCATGTCGCTGGCTTCGTCCAACGATTGAAAGCCTGCCCGCACGATGACATGGCACGTGGTACAGGCACATGACAGCTCGCAGGCATGCTCGATCTCGACGTGGTTGTCGAGCAGGATGCGGCAGATCGACACGCCGACGGGCGCGTCCTCGATCACTTTTCCCTCGGGACAGACGTCAGGGTGCGGCAATACGGTCAGTTTCGGCATGGTCTGTAAGGAGAGGAAATTGGCGACTGCTCAGGTCAAATCGTCCAGCTTGCGGCCAGACAGCGCGGTGCGGATGCTGCGGTCCATGCGGCGCGCGGCGAACGATGCCGTGGCGTCGGACAGCGCTTGCACCGCCGCCCGCACGGCCTCGACGTCCTCGCGGTGCTGGGCCGTATCGGCGGCCTGCAGCGCGCCATCGATCTCGGCACGTTCTCGTGGATCGAGCAAATCGGCATCGGCGGCCAGCGCTGCGCGCACCGACTCTACCAATTGCCGCGCCTCGACCTGCTGTTCGCGCAACATCCGGGCTCGCGCATCGGCATCGGCCTGGCTGATGCTGTCGGCGAGCATGCGGGTGATTTCGTCGTCGGACAGCCCATACGAGGGTTTGACGACCACCGAAGCCTCGATGCCGGAACTTTGCTCCCGAGCCGTCACGCCCAGCAGCCCATCGGCATCCACCTGGAAGGTTACGCGGATGCGCGCGGCGCCCGCCACCATCGGTGGAATCCCGCGCAGTTCGAATCGCGCGAGCGAACGGCAGGCGGAGACCAGCTCGCGCTCACCCTGCACCACGTGGATGCTCATGGCGCTCTGGCCATCCTTGAAGGTGGTGAACTCCTGCGCCCGCGCCACCGGAATAGTGCTATTGCGCGGGATGATGCGTTCCACCAGCCCGCCCATGGTCTCCAGGCCGAGCGACAACGGAATAACATCAAGCAGCAGCCAATCCTCGCCCGGAAGCCGGTTGCCGGCCAGCAGATTCGCCTGCAAGGCCGCGCCCAAAGCGACCACCTGGTCCGGATCGAGATCGGTCAACGGCGTCTGTCCGAACAGTTCGCCCACCGCTCGGCGCACGATGGGCATGCGCGTCGCGCCCCCCACCATCACGACTCCTTTGACGTCAGCAGGCTGCAGCGCGGCATCACGCAATGCGCGGCGCGCGCACGCCAGCGTACGTTCGATCAAGGGCTCGGCCAGTACTTCGAACTGGGCCCGGCTCAGCGGTGAATCCACCTGCGTGCCGTCCTGCAGTTGGAAGGTGATGGCGGTATGGGTCTCGGCCGACAGCCTTTCACGCGCCGCGCGGGCCGCGACCGTCAGCGCACGCCGGTCCTGGCGCGACCACCGGTCGGCGCCGGGCAGCGAGGCCGCTACGCGTTCAGCAATCAGCGCATCAAAATCGTCTCCGCCCAGGGCGGTATCGCCACCCGTGGCGATGACTTCGAAAACACCCTTGGTCAAGCGCAGGATCGATACATCGAAGGTGCCGCCGCCCAGGTCATACACGGCGTAGACGCCTTCGGCGGCGTTCTCCAGGCCGTAGGCAATGGCCGCAGCGGTAGGCTCGTTCAGGAGCCGCAACACGTTCAAGCCCGCCAGGCGGGCGGCATCGCGGGTGGCCTGGCGCTGCGCATCGTCAAAGTAAGCCGGCACTGTAATGACCGCGCCCACCAAATCGTCGCCCAAGGCGGCCGTGGCGCGCGCGCGCAGCTGAGCGAGGATATGCGACGAAACCTCGATCGGGCTGACCTCGCCTTGCACGGTCTGCAAGCGCACCATGCCCGGCGCGTCCACGAAGTCGTAGCGGGCGCCCGAAGCGCGCGCCTCGTCGGCCGTACGGCCCATGAAGCGCTTCACGGACACGATGGTATTGCTGGGATCTTCGGCCTGCGTGGCGAGGGCGTCGTACCCGACCACCATGGCGCCATCCGGCAGATAGCGCACCGCGGAAGGCAACAGGGCGCGACCCGTTTCGTCCAGCAGGACCTCGGGCACACTGCTGCGCACGGCCGCCACCAGCGAGTTGGTCGTACCCAAGTCGATACCGACCGCCAGCTTGCGCTCATGCGGCGCCGGCGACTCTCCCGGTTCTGAAATCTGCAATAAAGCCATGGTTGGAATCGTTATGGTTATGAGCGCCAGCGCTCGGGTCGGCGCGGCACGGGCGGCGCGGGCTAGTCGGCGGCGAGCGCCAGCTCCTGGCTCATTTTGCGCACGAACATCCACTCCCGGATCTTTGTGGCCGCGCTGACGGCATCGTCTTGGTCATCCAGCAATTCACCCACGGACCGCCGGAGGTCGGCTTCCGCGGCATCGAGCTGCGCGCGTAGCGTGTCAGCAGCCGGCCCGGTGCCGCCCTGCTCGCGAATGTCGTCCAGCATTTCGCGCCACGCCATCTGCTGCATCAGGAAATCGGTGTCCATGGACGTGTTGCTTTCGGTCTGCAGGTCCACCCCCGCCCGCTCGCACAGGTAGCGCGCACGCAGCAGCGGGTCTCGCAATTGACGATAAGCCTCGTTGGCCCTGGCAGACCACTGCATCGCCACCCGCCGTTCGGCGGGCGACGCCGTGGCATAGCGGTCCGGGTGGACCTGCGCCGCGACCGTCCGCCACGCCTGCTCCAGCCTGGATGCGTCGATATCGAAACGTGCCGGCAGCCCGAACAAGGCGAAATGATCGTCCGCAGCCAAAACTACACCGTGAAAGACTCGCCGCAGCCGCAGGTCGCCTTCTCGTTGGGGTTGTGGAACTTAAACCCTTCGTTGAGCCCTTCACGGGCGTAGTCCAGCTCCGTCCCGTCGATATAGGCCAGGCTCTTCGGATCCACGAACACCTTTACGCCATGGCTCTCGAAAACCTGATCCATGGCATCGGGTTCATCCACATATTCCAGCTTGTAGGCCATGCCCGAGCAGCCGGTGGTCCTGACGCCCAGGCGCAGGCCCACCCCTTTGCCGCGGCGCTGCAGGTAACGGCTGATGTGGTTCGCCGCTTGGGAAGTCAGTGTGACCGCCATATCTATCAGCTCCGCGTATGCTTTTCTTTGTAGTCCTGCACGGCCGCTTTGATGGCGTCTTCCGCCAGGATGGAACAGTGGATCTTGACCGGCGGCAACGCCAGTTCTTCGGCGATCTGCGTGTTGCGGATGGTCATCGCCTCGTCCAGCGTCTTGCCCTTGACCCATTCGGTGACAAGCGAGCTGGAGGCGATGGCCGAACCACAGCCATAGGTCTTGAAACGCGCGTCCTGGATGACGCCGTCCGGACCGACCTTGATCTGCAGCTTCATTACGTCACCACAGGCCGGCGCCCCCACCATGCCAGTGCCGATGGATTCGTCGCCCTTGTCGAAAGACCCGACGTTGCGGGGATTCTCGTAGTGATCCAGAACTTTTTCGCTGTATGCCATGATGTTTCTCCCCTTCGCTCGGCGAAGGCAATTCGGATTCGTTGATGTGGCGGTAGCTGCGCGGATCGGCCCCGCCGATCAGTGCGCAGCCCACTGCACGCTATTCAGGTCGATACCTTCCTTGGCCATTTCCCACAGCGGCGACATATCGCGCAGCTTGCCTACCCGCTTCTTCAGGAGGTCGACCGTGAAGTCGATTTCCTGCTCAGTGGTGAAGCGGCCGATGGTGAACCGGATGGAGCTATGCGCAAGCTCGTCGTTGCGGCCCAGGGCGCGCAGGACGTAGGAAGGCTCCAGGCTGGCGGAGGTACAGGCTGATCCACTGGACACCGCGAGTTCCTTCACCGCCATGATGAGCGACTCGCCTTCCACATAATTGAAGCTGACGTTCAAGTTGTGCGGGACACGGCGCTCCATATCGCCATTCAGGTAGACCTCTTCGATCTCTGACAAGCCCGCCCACAGGCGGTCGCGCAACATGCGGATGCGTTCGTTCTCCGTACCCATTTCCTCGCGCGCCAGGCGGAAGGCCTCGCCCATGCCGACGATCTGGTGGGTTGGCAGCGTGCCGGATCGGAACCCGCGCTCGTGGCCGCCACCATGCATTTGCGCCTCGATGCGGACCCGCGGCTTGCGGCGGACATACAAAGCGCCAATACCCTTGGGACCGTAGGTCTTGTGGGCGGAGAACGACATCAGGTCGACCTTCAGTTTTTGCAGGTCGATTTCGACCTTGCCGGTGGCCTGCGCCGCATCGACGTGGAAAATGATGTTCCGCTCGCGGCAGATTTCACCCAGCGCGGCAATGTCCTGGATGACACCGATCTCGTTGTTCACCATCATCACGGAAACCAGGACGGTGTCCGGCCGCAATGCCGCCTTGAACACGTCCAGATCCAGCAGGCCGTTTTCCTGCACATCCAGGTAGGTGACCTCGAAACCCTGGCGCTCCAGTTCCCGGGTTGTATCCAGGACGGCCTTGTGCTCGGTCTTCACGGTGATGACGTGCTTGCCGCGCTCGGCGTAGAAATTCGCCGCGCCCTTGATTGCCAGGTTGTCCGATTCGGTAGCGCCGGAGGTCCAGATGATTTCGCGCGGATCCGCATTGACCAGCTTGGCAACCTCTTCGCGCGCGCGTTCGACAGCGTCCTCCGCTTCCCAGCCGATGGCGTGGCTACGCGAAGCCGGATTACCGAAGTTCTCATACAGCCACGGCACCATTTTCTCTACCACGCGGGGATCGACAGGCGTCGTAGCGGAGTAGTCGAGATAAATAGGACGGGTAGTCATTCGTACAGCTCCTGAGTTCTTATGCGGTGGCGGACGCGCCAGTAGGCGCGGAAGCGGCGTTGGCGCAAGGGCTGGAAACCGCGGTGCCGTTGGTCACGCGGTTCACCCGCACCGTCCCATTCTGGGCTTGCTTGCTGGCTTCCTGAAGCTGCCGCACGCGTTGCTGGTCCACCAGATCCTGCAGGGAAACCGAATCCAGGTAATCCACCATTTTGCGGTTCAAGGTGGCCCACAGCTCGTGCGTCATGCACTTGCCGGACTTGCCATCCTTGCCGCTCGTACAGTCCTGCTTGCCTGCGCAACTGGTGGCATCCAATGGTTCGTCCACCGCGAAAATAATGTCCGCCACGGTGACATTGCGCGCCAGCCGGGCCAGCGAATAGCCGCCGCCCGGGCCACGAACGCTGTCAACCAGCTCGTGGCGCCGCAATTTGCCGAACAGTTGTTCGAGATAGGAAAGGGAAATGTTCTGGCGCTGGCTGATGGCCGCCAAGGTGACCGGGCCGCTATGCTGCCGCATAGCCAAGTCGATCATGGCAGTCACGGCAAAACGCCCTTTCGTGGTCAGCCGCATAGTCGGGTTCCTGTTTAGTCAGCAGGCCCGGCAAGCCGGGACCAATACCTGAGTAATTGCGTCAAGTATAGCCTATTCCCGACTAATTTGCTATGAAACCCTGCTGCCGATAGGGATGAGCAGGCTGCCATTAAAAAACCGCTAGTTAAGCGGTTGGGCAGTGAATACAGTCGATGAAGCGACGACCGCCGCACCATTGCGGATCAATGGGCGGCGGATCGCTCGATGCGGATGAAATGCCGTCAGGCAGCCTGATACTGGGTGGCGCGCTTGCGCACCAGCTCCAGTACGCCCTGACAGGCGTCCTCCAGGTAATCCAAGACCTTGCCGAACCCCTCCGGCCCGCCGTAATACGGATCGGGCACGGTGGCTTCTTCGAACTCATTGGCGAAGCGCATCAGCAGCATCAGCTTGTGCTGGTAGGCCTTGGGGCACTGCTGTTGCAATGCCGACAGGTTTTCCCAGTCCATGGCCAGGATCAGGTCGAACTCCCGGAAATCCTCCGGCGTAACCTGACGCGCCTCGCAGTGGGTGATCTCATAGCCGCGCTTGCGGGCGGCGGCCTGGGCCCGGGCGTCCGGCGCCTCGCCAATGTGAAAAGCGTGCGTACCGGCGGAGTCGATCCGAACGACATCCCCCAGACCGGCGTCATTGACCAGCCGGCGGAACACACCCTCTGCGCTCGGCGAGCGGCAGATGTTGCCCATGCAAACGAAAAGTACCTTGGTCATCATGGTTCGTAGTCTGCGGGAAAACCCGGAACTAGGCAAGCTTTTTTTGTACTCAAAGAGCTTGGGCCGGGCCTGGGGAACAGCGTCAAAAATCCCGACAAATTAGGGACTTATAGCGGATAGCTAACAAAACGATTGATGTTTTCTAAGCGGATTACGCGGCCGCTTCAACGGTCCGCGCGGCTGCGTTGCAACATACAAGCATGTCGCCGTTATGTCAGCCCGATTTCCGGCCGATGACTGCCGGTGGACAGGCAGTACAGTGGCCTAATCCCCGCACTGCACGCCTCGTCGATCCACCCTTTACCGCGCACCATCTAGCAGGACGCGTTCCTTCAGCGCATTCAAGGCGTCCCGGGCGGCAGCCGCCTGTTCGAACTCGAGATTGCGCGCGTGGTCCATCATGAGCTTCTCCAACCGGCGAATTTCCTTCGCCAGGGCCTTCTCATCCGTCAAGGCCTCAATGGGAACGGCGTCCTCGATAGTGGAATGGTGCGCTGGCGCCACCACTCCATCGATAAGTTCGCGCACCGCTTTGTGCACGCCTTTGGCGGTGATCCCGTGCTCCAGGTTGAAAGCTTCCTGTTTGGCGCGCCGGCGCTCGGTCTCGCCAATGGCGCGATGCATCGAATCGGTGATCCGGTCGGCATAGAGAATGGCGCGGCCATTCAGGTTGCGCGCCGCCCGCCCGATGGTCTGGATCAGGCTGCGCTCCGAGCGAAGAAACCCCTCCTTGTCTGCATCCAGGATGGCCACCAGGGAGACCTCCGGAATATCCAGTCCCTCGCGCAGGAGGTTGATCCCCACCAGGACATCGAAGGTGCCCAGACGCAAGTCCCGGATGATTTCCACACGTTCCACGGTGTCGATATCCGAATGGAGATAGCGCACGCGTATGCCGTGCTCGGCCAGATAGTCCGTCAAGTCTTCGGCCATGCGCTTGGTCAGCGTAGTGACCAGCACACGCTCGGCCTGCGCGACACGCAGCTTGATTTCCCCGAGCAGGTCGTCCACCTGGGTGCGAGCGGGCCGGACCTCCACAATGGGATCGACCAGTCCGGTGGGCCGCACCACCTGCTCCACGACGTTGTCGGAATGTTCGCGCTCGTAGGCGGACGGCGTGGCCGAGACAAACATGCACTGACGCATGCGCGCTTCGAATTCCTGCAATTGCAGGGGGCGGTTATCCAAAGCGGACGGTAGGCGGAAACCGTACTGGACCAAGGTTTCCTTGCGCGAACGATCACCCCGGTACATGCCGCTGAGCTGTCCGATCGTGACATGGCTCTCGTCGATGAACATCAACGCGTCGGCAGGCAGGTAATCGATCAATGTCGGCGGTGGCTCTCCCGGGGCCGCGCCAGACAGGTGGCGCGAGTAGTTTTCGATCCCTTTGCAGAACCCCAACTCCTGGAGCATCTCAAGGTCAAAACGGGTGCGCTGCTCCAGCCGCTGGGCTTCCACCAGCTTGCCTTCCGCGATGAACAGCTTGACCCGTTCCCGCAGTTCTTCCTTGATCGTTTCGATGGCGCGCAGCACGGTATCGCGCGGCGTAACGTAATGGGAGCCGGGATACACCGTGAAGCGCGGCACCTTGTGGCGCACCCGGCCCGTCAGCGGATCGAACAATTCGAGGGTTTCCACCTCGTCGTCGAACAGGGTCAGGCGCAATGCCAGCTCCGCGCTTTCCGCAGGAAAAATGTCGATGGTTTCGCCACGCACGCGAAACACGCCGCGGGTGAATTCCGCATCGTTGCGCGTGTATTGCATCGCCACCAGGCGCGCGAGGATTTCGCGGCGGGAGATGCGATCGCCCGCGCGCAGGATCAGCACCATGGCGTGATAGTCGCCGGGATTGCCGATACCGTAGATGCACGACACGGTGCCCACGATGACCGTGTCGCGACGCTCCAGCAGGCTTTTGGTGGCCGACAGCCGCATCTGTTCGATGTGCTCGTTGATCGACGAGTCCTTTTCGATGAAAAGGTCGCGCGTCGGCACATAGGCTTCGGGCTGGTAATAGTCGTAATAGGAAACGAAGTACTCGACGGCGTTCTTCGGGAAGAACTCGCGCATCTCCGCGTAAAGCTGGGCAGCGAGCGTCTTGTTGGGGGCCAGGACCAGCGCCGGGCGGCCCAGCCGCGCAATGACGTTGGCCATGGTGTACGTCTTGCCGGACCCTGTCACGCCCAGCAGTGTCTGGTACATCAGCCCATCGCGCACGCCATCCACCAGCGCGCCGATCGCGGCGGGCTGATCCCCGGCCGGTGGGTAAGGCTGGTAAAGCTGGAATGGGCTATCGGGAAACTCGACGAATCCAGGTGAGGTCATGCTAGACTGTCTCAGGGTAAACCCCCCATTATCCGCCGCATAAACGGCTGCGTCCACCCATCCCTTTCTCCGATCCGATGAGCACCCTCTTCCAGAACGTCGAGTTGGCCCCGCGCGACCCTATCCTCGGGCTGAATGACCAGTACAACGCCGATACCCGCCCGGGCAAGGTCAACCTGGGCGTGGGGGTGTACTACGACGACAACGGGCGCATTCCGCTCCTGGCCGCGGTCCGCAAGGCCGAAGTGGCTCGTATCGAGGCAGCTGCCGCGCGCGGCTATCTGCCCATCGAAGGAATTGCCGGTTACAACAAGGGTGCGCAGGCGTTGCTGCTGGGCGCGGATTCCCCCCTGACCGCGGCGGGACGCGTGCTGACCGCGCAGGCCCTGGGCGGCACCGGCGCGCTGAAGATCGGTGCCGATTTCCTGCGCCAGCTGCTGCCCCAGGCCAAGGCCTACATCAGCGACCCCAGTTGGGAGAACCACCGGGCGCTGTTCGAGCGAGCCGGCTTCCAGGTCGAGACCTACCCCTATTACGACGCCGCCACGCATGGCCTGAATTTCGACGGCATGCTGGCCAGCCTCAAGTCCATGCCGGCCAACAGCGTCGTGGTGCTGCACGCGTGCTGCCACAACCCGACGGGCGTCGACCCGACGCCGGAGCAATGGAAGCAGATCGCCAATGTCGTCAAGGAACGCGGCCTGGTGCCTTTCCTGGACATCGCGTACCAGGGCTTCGGTGCAGGGTTGCACGAAGATGCGGCCGTCGTACGCCTGTTCGCCGACATGGACATGACGATCTTCGTCAGCTCCTCTTTCTCCAAGTCGTTCTCGCTGTATGGGGAACGTGTCGGCGCGCTGACCATCATCGCAGGCAGCAAGGACGAATCCGCACGAGTACTCAGCCAGCTCAAGCGCGTGATTCGCACCAACTATTCCAACCCGCCCACGCACGGTGGCACGGTCGTGTCGACGGTGCTGAATACGCCGGAGCTCTTCGCGCTATGGGAACAGGAGTTGACCGGCATGCGCGACCGCATCCGCCTGATGCGGCGTGACCTCGTCGAGAAGATCAAGCAGCACGGCGCGCAACAAGACTTCAGCTTCGTGTTGGCGCAGCGTGGCATGTTCTCCTATTCGGGGCTGACCTCCGCCCAGGTGGACCGCCTGCGCGATGAACACGCCATCTACGCGATTTCCAGCGGCCGCATCTGCGTGGCCGCGCTCAACAGCCAGAACATCGACGCAGTGGCCAAAGGCATTGCGGCGGTACTGAAATGAGCAGCAATAAGCCGACGGAGTAAAGCCGCCCGAAGGCGCTGCCTGCAGCGCCTTTGCGCATCAACGGGGCCGCGGTGCCCCGTTTTTTTATGGTGGAATCCTCGCGTCGTCGACACGATGATGGCATTTCAACGCCTACGAGCGCTGCGGCCCCTTGCCTTTTGCCCGTACGTCCCCCAAAATTGCGACCTGTATATCCATACAGGATGCATCGGAAGGCGCCATGGCCAGCAAACTCACCGAACGCCAGCAGCAAATCCTCGACCTCATCCGCCAGGCAGTGGCAAGCACGGGCTTTCCTCCCACACGCGCCGAGATCGCACAGACCCTGGGCTTCCGTTCGCCCAATGCGGCGGAAGACCATCTCAAGGCCTTGGCCCGCAAGGGCGCGATCGAACTTACCGCAGGCGCGTCCCGCGGCATACGCCTGAAGGACGCCAGCAAGCAGCCGTCGCAGGCCATGTTGCCCATGCCGTCGATTGCCCAGTTGGTGCTGCCGCTGGTGGGCCGGGTCGCCGCGGGCAGCCCTATCCTCGCGGCTGAACATGTCGAACGCGATGTTGGCGTAGACCCGGCCCTTTTCGCTCAGCGTCCAGACTACCTCCTCAAGGTACGCGGCATGAGCATGCGGGACGTAGGCATCCTGGATGGCGACCTGCTGGCCGTCAAGAAGGCAAGCGATGCACGTGACGGGCAGATTGTCGTCGCGCGGATCGATGAAGACGTCACCGTCAAGCGGCTGCACCGCGTTGGCGGACGCATAGAGCTACTGGCGGAGAACCCGGATTTCGAACCCATTGTCGTGCAGCCCGGCCAGGAATTCGCGCTGGAAGGAATAGCGGTGGGCCTCATCCGGACACAGGCACTGCACTAGGCGGATCGGCAAAGGGCCAGGCCACAGGCTACGGGGCGACCCGCAAGCGGGGCGATGGCGGCCAGGTCACCCAGACAAAAGGGCCTGGAAGCTCACGCTTCCAGGCCCTGACTTTAACGGCGACAGGACGGCTCAGTGCTTGGTGATCGGGTCCACAGCCTCGGGCGCCGCGGCGGGCGCGACCATGGGCTTGTCCTTGGCCTCTTCCTCGGATATCGGATCCGGCATGCGTTCCAGGGCCCGTTCCAGCACCTTGTCGATCCAGCGAACCGGGACGACTTCAAGCTGGTTCTTCACGTTGTCCGGGATCTCGGCCAAGTCCTTGACATTCTCTTCCGGGATCAGGACGGTCTTGATGCCGCCGCGGTGTGCCGCGAGCAGCTTTTCCTTCAGACCTCCAATCGCCAGGACTTCACCACGCAGCGTGATTTCCCCCGTCATGGCAACGTCCGCGCGCACCGGGATGCCCGACAGCGCGGAAACCATCGCGGTCGTAATCGCGATACCTGCGGACGGCCCGTCCTTCGGTGTGGCGCCTTCCGGAACGTGGACGTGCATGTCCCGCTTTTCGAATACGCTGTCCGCGAATCCCAGCCGCCGCGCACGCGAGCGCACGACCGTACGAGCCGCTTCCACCGATTCCTTCATCACGTCGCCCAGAGAGCCGGTGCGCTGAATGGCGCCCTTGCCAGGCATATCCGCCACTTCGATCGTCAGGAATTCGCCACCCACTTCCGTCCACGCCAGACCATTCACCTGCCCGACCTGGTTTTCCTTTTCCGCCATACCAAAGTTGTAGCGGCGGACACCCAGGTAGTCGCTCAGGTTTTCGGAGGTGACTTCGATGGTCTTGCCAGCCGCCTGCGCAGCCTTGCCCTCACCCTGGGCATCGCGCTCGATGAGCAACTGCTTGACGACCTTCCGGCAAATCTTGCCGATTTCGCGCTCCAACGCCCGTACGCCGGCCTCGCGGGTGTAATAGCGCACGATATCGCGCAGGGCCGATTCATCGATCGCCAGCTCGGAATCCTTCAGCCCGTTGTTCTTCAACAGCTTGGGGATCAAGTGGTCACCGGCAATGTGGACTTTCTCGTCCTCGGTATAACCCGACAGGCGGATGACTTCCATCCGGTCCAACAAGGCCGGCGGGATATTCAGCGTGTTGCTCGTCGCCACGAACATGACGTCGGACAAGTCGAAGTCGACTTCGACGTAGTGATCCTGGAAGGTGTGGTTCTGTTCCGGATCCAGCACCTCCAGCAGCGCGGACGAGGGGTCGCCACGGAAATCCATACCCAACTTGTCGATTTCGTCGAGCAGGAACAGGGGATTGCGGACACCCGCCTTGCTCATGTTCTGCAAGATCTTGCCGGGCATGGAGCCGATATAGGTCCTACGGTGCCCACGGATTTCAGCTTCGTCGCGCACGCCGCCCAGCGCCATGCGGACGAACTTGCGGTTCGTCGCCTTGGCGATGGACTGACCCAGCGAGGTCTTGCCGACGCCGGGAGGGCCGACCAGGCACAGGATGGGCGCCTTCACCTTGTCGACGCGCTGCTGCACGGCCAGGTATTCCAGAATGCGTTCCTTGACCTTCTCCAGACCGTAGTGGTCGTCGTCCAGAACGCTCTCAGCGTTGCCGATCGAGTTATTGACCTTGCTCTTCTTGCGCCACGGCAGATTGATGAGCGTGTCGATATAGTTGCGCACCACAGTCGCCTCGGCGGACATCGGCGACATCAGCTTGAGCTTCTTCAGTTCCGCGTCGGCCTTCTTGCGCGCTTCCTTGGGCATGCGCGCAGCAACGATTTTCTTTTCGAGTTCCTCGATATCGGCGCCTTCTTCGCCCTCGCCCAGTTCCTTCTGGATGGCCTTTACCTGCTCGTTCAGGTAGTAGTCGCGCTGGCTCTTCTCCATCTGCTTCTTGACGCGACCGCGAATCCGCTTCTCGACCTGCAATATGTCGATCTCGGTTTCCAGTTGCGTAAGCAGACCTTCGAGACGCTCCGACGTACCGAAGATCTCGAGCATCTTCTGCTTCTGCTCCAGCTTCAGCGGCAGGTGCGCGGCGATGGTATCGGCCAGACGCCCGGCGTCGTCGATACCCGCCAGCGAGGTCAGGATCTCGGGCGGAATCTTCTTGTTGAGTTTCACGTACTGCTCGAACTGCGCGACGATGGCCCGGCGCAGGGCTTCCGTTTCGGAACCTTGCATCGCGTCCAGTTCAATCGGCACGACTTCGCAGGTGAAATGCGATTCCGCATCGTCCACCCGCGTGATACGTGCGCGCTGTGCGCCCTCGACCAGCACCTTGACGGTGCCGTCCGGCAGCTTCAGCATCTGCAGGATGCCGGCCACGCAACCGATTTCGTAAACGTCCTCGGGAGAGGGATCATCCTTGCCTGCTGACTTTTGCGCGACCAGCATGATGCTTTTGCCGGCCTCCATCGCCACTTCGAGCGCCCGGATGGAACGAGGACGGCCGACGAAAAGCGGGATGACCATATGCGGGAACACCACGACATCGCGCAATGGAAGGAGCGGCAGGTCGATGGGTTCGGAAGGCAGGGTCTGAGTACCAGACATAGAGGATTCCTTGGTGTGACTTGGCGTAGCGGCGATGCGGCGGAAAAACCGCGAGGTTTATCCAGTCGACCATCAGTTACGTCTGATATGGGAACAATAGCCGAAAAATCAAGACTTCGGCTGTATACCGCTAAAACCGTAAAAAACCCGTCTTGATGGACGGGTTTAGGCCTTCACGCCGCGGCGTCCCTGACTTCCCCCCGGTCCGGCTTGGACGACTGAGCAGCATCGTCCGCATAGATGAGCAGGGGCTGTCCATCACCTTCGATGACGTTTTCATCGAGCACGACACGGCTGACGTTGCCCAGCGAAGGCAACTCGTACATCGTATCCAGCAATGCCTGCTCGAGTATCGAACGCAGTCCGCGCGCCCCGGTCTTGCGCTTCAGCGCCTTGCGCGCGATGGCGCGGAGTGCCGCCGGACGTACGTCCAGTTCGGCGCCTTCCATCGCGAACAGCTTCTGGAACTGCTTGACCAGCGCGTTCTTGGGCTCGGTCAGGATTTGGACCATTGCGCCTTCGTCAAGTTCATCCAAGGTGGCAACGACCGGCAGACGGCCGACCAGTTCGGGAATCAGGCCGAACTTGATCAGATCTTCAGGCTCTGCTTCGCTGAAAAGCTCCCCGACGCCGCGCTCGGACTTCGCACGCACAGATGCCGAGAACCCGATACCGGATTTTTCCGTCCGATCGCGGATGACCTTCTCCAGACCGTCGAACGCACCGCCGACGATAAAAAGGATATTGGTCGTATCGACCTGGACGAAGTCCTGGTTAGGGTGCTTGCGGCCGCCCTGGGGAGGCACCGACGCCACCGTACCTTCGATCAGCTTCAGCAGGGCCTGCTGGACGCCCTCTCCCGACACGTCGCGCGTGATGGAAGGGTTATCGGACTTGCGAGAAATCTTGTCGATCTCGTCGATGTAGATGATGGCCCGCTGCGCCTTCTCGACTTCGTAATTGCAGTTCTGCAGCAGCTTCTGGATGATATTTTCGACGTCTTCGCCGACATAGCCGGCTTCGGTCAACGTCGTCGCATCGGCCATCACGAAAGGCACGTTGAGCATGCGCGCAAGCGTCTGGGCGAGTAGCGTCTTGCCGGAACCGGTCGGTCCGATCAGCAGGATATTGCTTTTGGAAAGCTCAACCTCGTCGCCCTTGAGCTCGCCGTGGCGAATGCGCTTGTAATGGTTGTAGACAGCCACCGCGAGCGTGCGCTTGGGGCTGTTCTGGCCAATGACGTACTGGTCCAGGAAAGTCTTGATCTCAGTCGGGGTGGGCAGCTCGGACCGTATGGCGGCACGCGCGGTGGCCTGCGCCTCTTCCCGAATGATGTCGTTGCAAAGATCGATGCATTCGTCGCAAATGAACACGGAAGGTCCCGCGATCAATTTGCGAACTTCGTGCTGGCTCTTATTGCAGAACGAGCAATGCAGCACCTTCGCGTCTGCCGATCCCTTTTTCTCAGGCATATATATCTCTGGTGACGATGGATGTCGCGCCTGCGCGCGCCACCCATCCTACGCTGGCTCGAAATTGCGGCGGATTGGAACCGGACCCGCGAGACGCCTCAACGATCCTCGGAGCGCGAGGCCAACACCTTGTCCACCAGGCCATACGATACCGCATCTTCCGCGGACATGAAGTTGTCGCGCTCCGTGTCCAGGGAGATGCGTTCTTCCGGCTGGCCGGTGTTCTCCGCCAGGATGCGGTTCAGCCGCTGGCGCAGATCCAGAATCTCGCGCGCCTGGATCTGGATATCGGTCGCCTGACCCTGCGCACCGCCCGAAGGCTGGTGAATCATGATGCGGGAATTCGGCAACGTGTAACGCTTGCCCTTTTTCCCGGCCGCCAGGAGGAAAGCGCCCATGCTGGCCGCCAGGCCGGTGCAGAGCGTGGACACATCGGGCTTCACGAAATTCATCGTGTCGTAGATGGCCATGCCGGCATATACCGAACCGCCGGGCGAATTGATATAGAAAGAAATGTCCTTGTCCGGGTTTTCGGACTCGAGGAACAGGAACTGAGCCACGACCAGGTTGGCCGAGTTGTCGTTCACCGGCCCCACGAGGAACACGACGCGTTCCCGCAACAGGCGGGAATAGATGTCATACGCCCGCTCGCCGCGGCCGGACTGCTCGATCACCATGGGGATATACCCCAAGGCGGTCGGCGTCACGGACTCGCCGCCGTACATGGACGCATAGAAATCGGTGAATCTATTCATCAAGCCATCCCCATCAACTGGTCGAAAGGCAGTTGCTCATCAGAGACCTTGGCCTTTTCGAGCACATAGGAAACCACATTGTCTTCCACCACCAGCGCCTCGATTTCGGCGCGGCGCTGACGGTCGGACAAATAGTAGCTGACCACCTGCGCGGGCTCTTCGTAATTCTGGGCGAACTCCTCGATGCGCGCGCGGACCTGTTCCGGCTTGGCCTGCAGTTGTGCCTGCTTGACCAGTTCGGACACCAGCAGCCCCAGGCGCACGCGGCGCTCGGATTCCGTCGTGAAGGCTTCCGGCGGGATGGGCACCGAATCGGCATTCGGCAACCCACGCTGCTTGAGCTCTTCACGAGCAGCGGCAACCCGGCTGCTCACATCGCTGTCGACCAGCGCGGCCGGCACATCGAACTTGGCGGCGTCAGCCAGGGCATCCATGACGCTATTCTTGGTACGTGCCAGAACCCGCATCTTCGCTTCGCGCTCGACATTCTTGCGGATGTCCGCTTTCAGCGCGTCCACGTCGCCTTCGGCCTGGCCCAGCGATTTGGCGAATTCGGCGTCGATGGCGGGCAGCACCGCTTCCGCCACTTCCTTGACGGTAATGGTGAACTCGGCCGTTTTGCCAGCCACTTCCTTGCCCTGGTAGTCCTCCGGGAAGGTCAGCGGGAAAACCTTGGTTTCACCAGCTGTCATGCCTTTGGCCGCCGCTTCGAATTCAGGCAACATGCGGCCCTGTCCCAGGACAAACGGGAAGCCTTCAGCCTTGCCACCTTCGAACGGCACGCCGTCGATGGTGCCGGCAAAATCCAGGGTTACGCGGTCGCCATCCTGGGCGGCACGGCCTTCGCGGGCTTCATACGTGGCGCGTTGCTTACGCAGCACCTCGAGAGTCTGGTCGACTTCGGCGTCCGTAACCGGCGTTGCATAACGCGTGACGGAGAGGCCGGCCAGATCCGGCACGGCGACCTCCGGATAGACTTCGAATGTCGCGGAAAAGGCCAGGATGTCATCGGGGACGTCCTCGGTCTTCGGCTCGATGGAAGGTGCACCCGCAATGCGCAGCTTGGACGAATCGAGCGCCTGCTCGAACGCGCGCCCCACTTGCGTGTTGATCACGTCGTAGCGAATGCCGGGGCCATGGCTGCGCTCCAGCATTGCCATGGGCACCTTGCCGGGACGGAAGCCGGGCACCTTTACGGTACGCGCGACGCGCTTCAATTGCGCCTGGACTTCTTGTTCGACCTCCGCCACGGACACGGACAGATCGACGCGGCGCTTCAGGCCGGAGAGGGTTTCAACCACAGGCTGCATTAGAAAAGACCTATTTGCGAGTGAATGGAAGGTGGAATCAACCGACCATTTTACCGGAAACTATCCCCCGCCCTCCCGCGGGTTGCCGACCGGCGCGAAGCGGAACCTTCTTCAAGCAATGGGGACAATGCGATCGGTCCGGGCGGGCGCCCGATGCGGCACTACGAGGCGACATAACGGTAGGTGCCAAACGGGCTTGATAGAATCCGACGGTCCCGGAATTTCATCGTCCAACTTTCTCCGTATGCAACAACGCAACCCTGGCCTTCCTCCTCAGCGGCTTAGCGCCCTGGCCGCGCTCATCTTCAGTTCGCGCTGGTTGCAGCTCCCGCTGTACCTGGGCCTGATCGTCGCCCAAGGCGTTTACGTGCTGCTCTTCCTTAAGGAACTCTGGCATCTCGTCAGCCATGCCACCTCCTTTGGCGAAATGGAAATCATGCTGATCGTCCTCGGGCTGATCGATGTGGTAATGATCTCCAACCTGCTGGTCATGGTGATCGTCGGCGGCTACGAGACCTTTGTCTCGCGTCTCCGGCTGGAGGGGCATCCCGACCAACCGGAATGGCTGAGCCACGTCAATGCGAGCGTCCTGAAGGTAAAGCTGGCGATGGCCATCATCGGCATTTCCTCCATCCACCTGCTGCGCACCTTCATCGAGGCGGGCGCACTGGGCACCGCAGGGGTGAAGTTCACGGAGACCGGGGTGATGTGGCAGACCATCATCCATTGCGTCTTCATTCTTTCCGCCATCGGCATCGCGTATGTCGACCGGCTTTTGATGCCGCCTGCGTTACCGCCCAAAGAGGCGCAATAGCGGAGACGGCCGGCAACCTTCGGCCCGGACATGACCTCTCTTTCAACAGCCGTGTCGTTGCCCCTCGACAACCAACGACCTGCCGTCGACGAGGCGGCCACTGTGTTCGCCTGAGCGAAGTGTTGGTGAGGGAAGCAGTGGGCGGGAGTGCCGAGGCAAGCGCCGAGGAAAGCGGCGAGAGAACGGGCGCAAGGCGAGGCCGCTGTACGAACCCGCCCCGCTGGCCGTCGTCAGGCGCGGCGCTTAGCTGATAACCTGGATATTCATCGCGGCCGGGCCCTTGGCGCCCTGCCCGACCTCATAACTGACCCGCTGGTTTTCCTCCAGCGTTTTGTACCCTTCGCTTCGGATCTGCGAGAAATGCGCGAACAGGTCCTTGCTGCCGTCGTCGGGAACGATGAATCCGTAGCCCTTTTCCGCGTTGAACCACTTGACGATACCCGTTGCCATATTCGCCACCACCTGTGCTGTGAGATGTGAAAGGATGCGCCAGATTATCAAGGAAGGGAAATCGGCAACTACAGTACCTATGACGGCGACAAATAGAATTAAGACCGCGTCGCTTGAACATCTCGCGAATGAAGTGTAAACGGGATTTTTTTGCCGGGTCAACCGCGGTTTGTCCGACTCTCGTGAAGAAGTGGCGCCGACGCGTGACCCTTGCCGATGGTACGCGAATCCGTACAAACTATGCGGCGCCACAGGTGCGCGGGCATGCCGGCGCCGAAGCAGCCGGCATGCCGACCTCAGGCCAGTTGTGCGCGCATCCAGTCCGTGAGCGCGGCCGTCAATTCCCGCAGGTCGGTCTGCAGCTTGACATAGCCCGGCCCCGGACGCAGGCTTACTTCATCCATATACAGCTTGCGGTTGACTTCGATCTGCAGGCTATGGCGGCCTTGCTCCGGACGGCCGAAGGCGCGCACGAGCTCCACGCCCTTGTAGGGGTCGTTTTCGGCCACGTCATAGCCCCGGCCCCGCAGCCAGGCGGCGACGAACTGACGAAAAGCCGGCGCCGCCGTCTTGCCGTCCAGGTCCCCCAGCACGAAGTCCGGATGGACCAGCCCCGGCTTGTCGGTGGCATAGGCGGCCGCCACGCTGGGCATGGAATGACAGTTGATGTGCCAGACCGCGCCGAACCGGCTGTGCGCGGCATCCAGCAACTGCGCCAGCCTCCGGTGGTAAGGCTTCCAGCACGCCTCGATGCGGTGGCGCACCTCGTCCACCGACAGCTTGCGGTCGTATAAAGGCGTGCCGTCATCCAGCATGCGCCAGATCAGGCCCTTGCCCAGTCTTACCTTGGAGGAAGGGACAAGAGGGTCGGGCCACTGCCCATCCAGCAATAGCGGGTCTATCTCGTCCGCAGCGCGGTTCGCGTCGATATAGCTGCGTGGAAATGTGGCGGCGATCAGGGGCACGCCAAGTTCAGGCGCACCGCCCCAGAGGTCGTCGACCCAGGTGTCCTCCGCGGTACGCAGCGCCGCAAGGTCGATGGCCGACGCGAAGTCCGGCGGATAGGTCGTGCCGCTATGCGGCGAATCGAGCACCAGCGGGGCGGCGCCGGCGCCGGACGGATAGTCCTCCGGCGCCAGCAGCCGAAATGAAAGAGGCTGGGTTTGCAACATAATCAGTACCATTCCTGAGCCCGATGGCCGGCACGCCGGCCATCGGGCAACGATCAATCGACTTTGATGTGCGCTTCGGCGGCAACGCGCTTGTTCTTGGCGATCTCGGCGGAGATCTGCTTGGCGAAGGCGTCCGGTGAATTGCCTACCGGCGTCGCGCCCAGCGCCGCAAGCCGGGCCTGCACATCCGGATCGGCTTCCGCCTTGACCACCGCCGCATTCAGCTTGTCCACGACGGCCTTGGGCAGCTTCGCGGGCCCGACCAATCCAAACCACGACGCGTCGTTAACCGGCGCCAAACCAACTTCGGCGAAAGTCGGCACGGTGGGCAAGGCCTTGACGCGCTCGGGCGCCGCCACGGCCAGCGCGATCAGCCGACCCGATTGCACATGCGGCAGGGACGACGGCAGGTTGTCGTACATGACGTCAACCTGACCGGCCAGCACATCGTTCAGGGCCGGCCCGACGCCGCGGTACGGCACGTGGACCAGATTGGTGCCTGAGGCCGACTTGAACAGCTCACCCATCATGTGCGACACGGAGCCATTGCCGGCGGATGCATACGTCAATTTGCCGGGTTCGGCTTTCGCCAGCTTGATGAAACCGGCCATATCCCTGACCCCGACCTTGGGGTTGATGGTCATGATGTTGGGCACGGCCGCCAGATTGGAGATCGGCGTGAAGTCCTTCTCCGCGTCGAAGGGCAAGGAGGGATATACGGCCGGATTGATGCCATGCGTGCTGACCGTCGCAATGCCCAGCGTGTATCCATCAGGGGCGGCGCTGGCAATGGCGCCGCTACCGATAGAGCCGCCCGCGCCACCGCGATTCTCGACGACGACGGTCTGTCCCAATTCCCGGCCCAGGCGGTCAGCGAAGAGACGGCCCACGATATCGGTGGTGCCGCCCGGTGGGAACGGCACGATCAGCCGGATTGCCTTGGCCGGGTATGCGTCCTCCGCCTGGGCGACGCCGGGCAATACGGCAGAGAGCGCCAGGACGGCCGCTGCGGCCAGGCCCGTGGAGTAGTAATGGATGTTTTTCATGGATTCCCCTATCGAGATGTATGCAGTGGGAGCGTGCGCGCCCGGGGGCCGATTCTTCGCCCGCGCCGTGATTTGCGCAAACGAAACATTCTCCTTACGCTATTACTTTTTTTCATGGCGAGAGGGCCTTGCTCATGCACTCGGGCTCCTATCCGGTTCTATTCGATGCGTCGCTTCTGCCCTTCCCTGACCGATCTCCAAGCGTTTGAGGTAGCTGCCCGCCATGGCAGCTTCACCCGCGCCGCCCAGGAGCTTTCGGTCACCCAAGGCGCTGTCAGCAAGCAGGTCAAGCAGTTGGAGCAATTCGTGGGGGTAGAACTATTCCTGCGACTCCGGCAAGGGCTGGTCCTGACCGAAGCCGGCCGCGCCTATCTTTCGAAAGTGCAGTCCGGGCTGGGACAGTTGGAAGCCGCAACGCTGGAGCTGATTTCGCATCAGGGCCGAGGCGGCATGCTACGGTTGACCAGCATGCCGACATTCGGAGCCCGCTGGCTGATTCCACGGCTGACCAGTTTCATGCGCATGCGACCGGATATTCACATCGAATTCATGCCGCATCGCCAGGGATATGACTTTTCGACCCCCGAACTGGATGCCGCCGTGCGCTTTGGCCAGGGCGTATGGCCCGGCAGCGGCGCTGACTATATCGTCGGGCGTGATGTGGTCCCGGTTGGAAGCCCCCGTATTTTCACCCGGCCATGCACCCGCCCAGAGGACCTCCTGGCGCATCCTCTCATGCACCACACGTCCGCGCTGGAAGGCTGGCATGACTGGTTCACCCAGGCAGGGTGCGATACCCGGCGCGCCCGTGACGGCGCGCGCTTCGACCAGTACGGCCTGTTGTCGCAGGCCGCGGCCGCCGGCTTTGGCATTGCGCTGATCCCGCGCTGCCTGATCGAGGATGAACTGCGCGACGGCAAACTGGCTGCCGCGATCGATATATCGCTGCCGGCCCGCCAGGGCTACTACTTGTGTTATCCGGAGCAGAAAGCCAGCCTGCCCACCTTGCAGGCGTTCCGGCACTGGCTGCTGGAATTATCGTTGGCGTCGGAACCCAGGCTTGCGGCGCCGAAACATGTCACCGTCGACATCGGGCCCTAGCCCGCCGGCTCTTGTACGCCGCCGTCCCGTGGGGACGGCTATGAAAATCCTGGTGCGAAGGAGGGGACTCGAACCCCTACACCTGTTACGGCGTCAGGACCTAAACCTGGTGCGTCTACCAATTTCGCCACCTTCGCAAGCCGAGCCCGCTATTGTAGCTTGCTTGTTAAAATTGCGCGCCATGAACCCCCGCCTCGACGCACTACACCCCTACCCCTTCGAAAAGCTGCGCCAGCTGATCGCCGATGCCGGCACTCCGCCGAGTGGGCTTGCGCCCATCAATCTGTCTATAGGCGAGCCCAAGCACGACACGCCGGCACGCATCGCTCAAGCCATGATCCAGGCCTTGCCTGGCGGCTTGGCAAGCTACCCTACCACCAAGGGTGAGCCACGCCTGCGCGAAGTCATTGCCCAGTGGCTGGGCAAGCGCTATGGCATCCCCGCGCCGGATCCCGATACGCAGGTCCTGCCGGTCCTGGGCTCGCGCGAGGCCTTGTTTTCCTTTACTCAGACCGTTCTCGACCCGGCTGGCGGCGATGTGGTCATTTGCCCCAACCCGTTCTACCAGATCTACGAAGGAGCGACGCTGCTCGCGGGCGGCCAGCCCTACTTCGTGAATGCCGATCCGACACGCGGCTTCGGTACCGACTGGAGCCAGGTATCGCAGGATGTCTGGCGCAAAACCCGCATGGTCTTCGTCTGCTCGCCTGGTAATCCGGCGGGAAACGTCATGTCGCTGGACGATTGGCGCGAGATTCTGGAATTGAGCGACCGTTATGGCTTCATCATCGCGTCCGATGAGTGCTATTCCGAAATCTATTTGAACGAATCGCAGCCGCCGCTGGGCGCACTGCAGGCGGCCCGCGCGCTGGGCCGGGACGATTACCGCAACCTGGTAGTCTTCTCCAGCCTGTCCAAGCGCTCCAACGTTCCAGGGATGCGCTCCGGCTTCGTCGCCGGCGACGCCGCCCTCATGGCGCGCTTCCTGCTTTATCGTACCTACCACGGCAGCGCGATGAGCCCCGTGGTAACGGCGGCCAGCATCGCCGCCTGGACCGATGAAACACATGTGCGGGACAATCGCCGGCTGTACCGCGAAAAATTCGAGGCCGTGGTTCCTATCCTGCAGCGCGGCCTGGATATTACGCGTCCGGCCGCCTCGTTCTACCTGTGGGTACCCACGCCGACGTCGGACACGGATTTCGCCCGGGACCTGTACGCCCATGCGGGCGTGACCGTGCTTCCGGGCAGTTTCCTCGCCCGTGACGCCCATGGCAGCAATCCCGGCCGCAACCGGGTCCGTCTGGCGCTGGTCGCACCCTTGGGCCAATGCGTCGATGCGGCCGAACGCATTGCCGATTTCGTCAAGCTTTCCGTTTAACCCTCAACCTCTACGATCATGACACTCGACCTTCAAAGCACCATCGAAAACGCCTGGGAAGCCAGGGCCTCCCTGACGCCAACCGATGCCAGCGCGGAAGTCCGCGAAGCGGTCGAGCACACCATCGATGCCCTCGACACCGGCCGTCTGCGGGTCGCGGACAAGTCCACCGGACAGTGGATCGTGCACCAATGGATCAAGAAAGCCGTCCTGCTGTCGTTCCGCCTGCAGGAAAACGCCGTGATGGGCGAGGCGCCGCTGCAGTTCTACGACAAGGTGCCGCTCAAGTTCGCCGAATTGGGCAACGCGGCATTCCAGCATGGCGGCTATCGCGTCGTGCCGCCCGCTGTCGCGCGCCGGGGTGCATTCATCGGCCGCAATGTGGTGCTGATGCCATCCTATGTAAACCTGGGCGCCTATGTCGATGAAGGCACCATGGTCGACACCTGGGCCACTGTCGGATCGTGCGCCCAGATCGGCAAGAACGTGCACTTGTCCGGCGGCGTTGGCATCGGCGGCGTGCTGGAACCCTTGCAGGCCAATCCCACCATCATCGAAGACAACTGCTTCATCGGTGCGCGTTCCGAGGTAGTTGAAGGCGTCATCGTGGAAGAAAACTCGGTCCTCGCCATGGGCGTGTTCCTGTCGCAAAGCACCAAGATCTACGACCGGGCAACCGGCAAGATCACCTACGGCCGTGTGCCGTCAGGGTCGGTGGTCGTGCCTGGTTCGCTGCCGGCCGCGGACGGTAGCCACAGCCTGAACTGCGCGGTCATTGTCAAGCGCGTGGATGCACAGACACGCGCCAAGACCAGCATCAATGACCTGTTGAGGGCCTGATGGGGGCGACCGCCGTACTCGACCTGGTCAAAGACCTGATCGCCCGCCCCTCGGTTACGCCGGAAGACGCCGATTGCCAGCAGATGCTGGCGACCCGGCTTGCGCGCGTGGGCTTCCAGTGCGAGACGATCGTCTGCAATGGCGTGACGAATCTGTGGGCACGCCGCGGGACCAGCGCGCCGTTGGTCGTCTTCGCGGGCCACACCGATGTAGTGCCACCCGGGCCACGCGACAAGTGGGAGAGCGATCCCTTCGTGCCCGTCGAGCGCGACGGTTTCCTGTACGGCCGCGGCGCGGCCGACATGAAAAGCTCCATCGCCGCCTTCGTGACGGCGACCGAGGAATTCGTGGGCGCGCACCCCGGCCACGCAGGCTCCATCGCCCTGCTGCTGACCTCCGACGAGGAAGGCCCATCGGTGGATGGCACGGTGCGCGTATGCGAACGCCTGCAGGCCCGTGGGGAAACCATGGATTACTGCATCGTCGGAGAACCGACGTCGACCGATCGCCTCGGCGATGTCTGCAAGAACGGCCGGCGCGGCTCCCTGTCGGGCAAGATGACGGTCAAGGGCGTCCAAGGCCACGTCGCCTATCCGCACCTTGCTCGCAACGCGGTCCATGAGCTGGCGCCGGCGCTTGCCGAAATCGTCGCCATCGAATGGGACCAGGGCAATGCGTATTTCCCTCCCACGACCTTCCAGATTTCCAATATGTCGGCGGGAACGGGAGCCACGAACGTCGTGCCGGGCGAAGCCACTGTCGTGTTCAACTTTCGTTTTGCGACGGCCAGCACGCCCGATTCCCTCAAGCAGCGCCTGACCGCCGTGCTGGACCGGCATGGCGTGCAGTACGACATCGCCTGGGAGCTGGGTGGCGAACCGTTCCTGACGCCACGCGGAATCCTCAGCGAGGCGCTGGCCCGGGCCATCAAGGAAGAAACCGCCCTGGACACCGAACTTTCCACCACGGGCGGCACCTCGGACGGACGCTTTCTGGCCAAGATCTGCCCGCAGGTTATCGAGTTTGGCCCGTGCAACGCCACCATCCACAAGGTGAACGAGCGCATCGCGCTCGACTCGCTGGTTCCCCTGAAGAACATCTATCGCCGCACGGTCGAGAACCTGCTGCTTACCCCTCGGCCCGCCTGATGACGCCCCACAACCGCCACGAACTGCATACCGTCCGCGATCTGATCCGCTACGGGGTCTCGCGCTTGAACGCCGCCAAGGTCAGCTTCGGCCACGGCAGCGACAATGCCTGGGACGAAGCGGTTTACCTGGTGCTGCACGCCTTGCACCTGCCACTGGATACGCTGGATCCGTTCCTGGACGCGCACGTACTGCCCGATGAACGCGAACAGGTACTGACGCTGTTGGATCGCCGGGTCCGGGAACGCGTCCCGGCGCCCTACCTGACCAACGAGGCCTGGCTGCGCGGACGCCGCTTCTACGTGGACAATCGCGTGATCGTGCCGCGCTCGCCCATTGCCGAACTCCTGGACGACAGCCTGTCGCCCTGGATCAGCGATCCCCAAACGGTCGAGTACGTGCTGGACATGTGCACGGGCTCGGGCTGCCTTGCCGTTCTTTCCGCCTTGGCTTTCCCGTTCGCACACGTGGACGGCGCCGATATCTCGGCCAGCGCACTGGAAGTCGCCATGCACAACGTCGGCGCCTATGGCCTGCACGATCGTGTGTTCCTGCACTGCAGCGACCTGTTCGAGAAGCTCGCGCCTCGCGAGTATGACGTGATCATCTGCAATCCACCGTACGTGAACGCGGGATCGATGGACGCGCTGCCCGCGGAATACCGGCACGAGCCGCAGGTCGCCCTGGCGGGCGGCGATGACGGCATGGACCTGGTGCGGCGTATCCTGAGGGATGCGCCCGCGTACATGAAGCCGTCCGGCCTCCTCGTGCTGGAGATCGGCCACGAACGAGCGCACTTCGAACGGGCATTCCCGGACATGGAGCCGGTCTGGCTGGATTCGGCCGAAGCGTCCGACCAGATCATGCTGTTCACTCGCGAGCAGCTGGCGCCGTGATACGTGGATCTGGCATCACCCTGCGCCGCGGAACCAAGGTTTTGCTGGATGGCGCCGACTTCGTCGTCAATCCGGGCGAACGCGTTGGAATCGTTGGCAAGAATGGCGCGGGCAAGTCTTCTCTGTTCGCCCTGCTTACCGGCACCCTGGACCTTGATGGCGGCAGCCTGAGCCTGCCGCCGGACTGGCGCATCGCTACGGTCCAGCAGGAGCTGCACGCCGACGAACGGCCGGCTCGTGAATTCGTCATCGATGGCGACACGCCGCTGCGCGACCTGCAGGCGCGGCGCAGCCGCCTTACCGACCAGCAGGGCACGGAAATCGCCGAAACGGAAGCGGCGTTGATCGAGGCTGGCGCCTGGAGCGCCTATTCCCGCGCCGAACAACTGCTGGCGGGCCTGGGATTCAAACCCGCCGAATGGACGCAGCCCGTGGCGAGCTTTTCCGGAGGCTGGCGCATGCGCCTGGCGCTGGCGCGCGCCCTGATGGCCCCATCGGACCTGCTATTGCTGGACGAACCCACCAACCACCTGGACCTCGACGCCATGCTGTGGCTGGAGAAATGGTTGGCGAGCTATCCCGGCACGGTCCTGCTGATCTCGCACGATACCGAGTTCCTGGACGCGGCAGCCAAGGCCATTCTGCACTTCGACCATGGCAAGCTCGTGCGCTACCGCGGCGGCTACCAGGACTTCCTGATGCAACGCGCCGAACGGCTGCGCCAGACCCAGGTCGCGTGGGAAAGACAGACGCGTGAAGCAACACGGCTGCAGCACTTCATCGACCGTTTCAAAGCCAAGGCTTCCAAAGCCAAGCAGGCGCAAAGCCGCGTCAAGGCCTTGGCGCGCATGCAGACGCTTGCCCCCTTGCAGGCGGAAGCAGGGATCGACATCCGCATCCCCTCGCCCGACCACATGCCGGATCCCTTGCTCACGCTGGAGCATCTGTCCGCCGGCTATACCGACCCTGCCGGCAAGGCCGCGTCCATCCTGCGCGACGTGACACTCATGGTCCGTGCAGGCAGCCGCATCGGCATCCTCGGTGCCAACGGGGCAGGCAAAAGTACGCTCATCAAGACCCTGGCCGAGACGCTGCCTGTACAGGAAGGCGAACGGCGTGCTTCGCGCGGGCTCTCCATCGGTTACTTCGCGCAGCACCAACTGGACATGCTGGATGTCGACGCGACGCCGCTCATGCACCTGTCTCGGATCGCCCCCGACGCGCGCGAACAGGAACTGCGCAACTACCTTGGCGGCTTCGGATTCTCCGGCGATGCCGTGACGAGCCGCGTGGGACCGATGTCGGGCGGGGAAAAGGCACGGCTTGCCCTTGCCCTCATCGTCTGGCAAAAGCCCAACCTGCTGTTGCTCGACGAGCCCAGCAACCACTTGGACGTGGAAACGCGGGAAGCCCTGGCTGCCGCGCTGGCCGAGTTCGCCGGCAGCATGCTACTCGTGTCGCACGACCGGCACCTGCTGCGCACGACCGTAGACAGCTTCTGGATCGTCGCAGACGGCAAGGTGCTGGAATTCGACGGCGATCTGGAGGACTACCGGGATTGGTTGTCGGCACGCAACGCCGGCGAGAAAGCCGATGCCGTCCGGGCGGCTGCCGCGGCGGGCACGGAAGCTGCCCCGGACCGCAAGCAGCAGCGGCGGCAGGAGGCCGAGCAACGCCAGCGTCTGGCGGCGGCGCGCAAGCCGCTGGAGGCCAAGCTGGGCAAGGTAGAGGCCGAAATGGAGAAAGCACGCTCACGCCTCGCCGCGCTGGACTTGCTGATCGCCGACGCGGACTTGTACTCGGACGCTAGGCGGACGGAACGCCAGCAGGTCATGGCCGAGCATGGTGAGCTGGCCAAACGCATGGGCGAGCTCGAAGAGCACTGGCTGACACTGCAGGAAGAAATCGAGGCGGTAGAAAAAAACGCCGCCACGCAGGCAGCGTCCTAGCGGCCGCAAGCAGGCCCGGCGCTCGCTGGCGCCCGGCCTGTCAACTTGCGATGACGTCCAGTTTGGCGATGCCCAATGCCAGGGTCTTGGCGCCGACGTCACGAAACTGGATCTGCGCCTGCGCGTCCTGCCCCGTGCCGCTCAGGCCAATGATGGTGCCATCACCGAAACGGGCGTGCCGCACGCCCTGCCCGATCCGGTAGTGGCGGTCTCCGACGGTCACGCCAGATGAGACGCCGCGCGGCTGGCGCGGTGCGACGGCACCCGTAGGCTTGCGGCCGAACGCATCGCGCGCCGCGCCGCTCCAGGCACCCGAGGCCGCGCCATAGCCGTCCGCAATACCGGTACGGGGCGTCAACCACTTCAGGTGCTGCTCCGGGATTTCAGAAAGAAAGCGCGACCGCATGGCATAGCGTGTCTGCCCGTGCAGCATACGGCTCTGGGCAAGGCTCAGATACAGGCGCTCTCGCGCCCGCGTAATGGCCACGTACATCAAGCGGCGCTCTTCCTCCAGCCCGGATTGCTCCAGCACACTGTTTTCGTGAGGAAACAGACCCTCTTCCAGGCCGGTGATGAAAACAGCATCGAACTCCAGCCCCTTGGCCGCGTGGACAGTCATCAACTGCACCGCGTCCTGCCCGGCCTGCGCCTGGTTGTCGCCGGCCTCCAGCGCAGCGTGCGACAGGAACGCCGCCAAGGGCGTGAGACCCTCGTCGGAGGGCGCGGCAGGCGTACCCGGCACTGCGTCGACGCTGGCGGCGGGATCGCGTTGCGCCGTAACTCCAGCGGGCAAACCGTCGAAATTCTCCTCGGTGGAGAAAACGGCGGCCGCCGTCACGAGTTCGTTCAGGTTCTCGATCCGTTCAGCACCCTCTCGTTCACCACGGTAATGCTCCAGCAGACCACTGGCTTCCAGCACATGCTCGACCATTTCGGGCAAAGGCAATTCGCGCGTGTCGTCGGCCATGCGGCCGATCAACGTCGCGAACTGCGCCAGATTGGAGCCGCCCTTGCCTGCGACGCGAGCCACTGCGCCGTAGAGACTGGTGTCGTGCGCACGCGCGGCATCGGCCAGTTGCTCCAGCGTACGGGCACCGATGCCCCGTGCCGGGAAATTGACCACGCGCATCCACGAGGTATCGTCATGCGGGTTTGCGATCAAACGCAGGTAGGCCAGCGCATGCTTGATTTCCTGGCGCTCGAAAAAACGCAGACCGCCATAGACCTTGTACGCGATGCCCGCAGAGAACAGCGCATGCTCCAGCACCCGGGATTGCGCGTTACTGCGGTAGAGCACCGCGATCTCGCGGCGTAGCCGGCCATCGTTGACCAGCGCGCGGATCTCGTCGACCACCCAGTGCGCTTCCATGCCATCGGACGGCTGTTCAATGACGCGAACCGGCTCGCCTTCACCCTGCTCCGTCCAGAGGTTCTTGCCCAGGCGTCCGCTGTTATGGCCGATCAGGGCGTTGGCTGCATCCAGGATATGGCCATAGGACCGGTAATTCTGCTCCAGCCGTATGACGGTGCCGTGCGCATAGTCGCGTTCGAAGTCGGCCATGTTGCCCACATTCGCGCCACGGAATGCATATATGGACTGGTCGTCGTCCCCCACCGCAAAGATAAAGGCCCCGCCACCCGCCAACAGGCGCAGCCATTTGTATTGCAGCGTGTTGGTATCCTGGAACTCGTCCACCAGGATATGACGGAACCGGCGCTGGTAATGTTCGCGCACCGGGGCGTTGCGCGAAAGCAGTTCATAGGCACGCAGGAGCAGTTCGGGGAAGTCCACCACCCCTTCGCGTTGGCACTGCGTCTCGTAGAGCTGGTAGATCTCGATCAGGCGCCGGCGGTGGCTGTCCCAGGCTTCAACGTCGGCGGGACGCTGGCCTTCTTCTTTCGCCCCGTTGATGAAGCGCTGCACATCGCGTGGCGGATACTTCTCGTCGTCAACGCCATTGGCCTTGAGCAGGCGCTTGATGGCGGCGAGTTGATCGGCGGTATCCAGGATCTGGAACGCTTGCGGCAAGCCGGCGTCGCGATGGTGCGCGCGCAGCAGTCTGTTGCAAAGCCCGTGAAAGGTGCCCACCCAAAGGCCGCGGGTATCGATCGGCAGTATGGCGGAGATGCGTGTGAGCATCTCGCGGGCGGCCTTGTTCGTGAAGGTGACCGCAAGGAGCCCGTAGGGACTGGCCAAGCCATTCTGGATCAGCCAGGCCATGCGCGTGGTGAGCACGCGGGTCTTGCCGCTGCCCGCCCCGGCCAGGACCAGGGCGTGCTGCGGTTCAAGCGTAACGGCGGCGCGTTGTTCCGGGTTTAACTTGTCGATCATGCCGCATAGCGGCGGAGTCGGTCGGCGAACTGCTCCAGCCCTTCAATGCCACTTTGCTGCGCGCGCTGGCACCAGGCCTGCAAATGGCTCAACAACTGCTCGCTGCTGGCGCTCGAGCTCTCCCACAGGCGGCCGAGTTCACGGCGCATCTGTACCAGGGTGGACAACGACTGGTTGCCCGCGATGGCCTTATCCACCTGCGCCACTTGCTCGGGCTGCAGGACGTCCTCGGACCGGTGCAGCCAGCGGCGCACATGACGCAAAGTAGTCCAGCTGCAGTCGGCCGCGTCGGGACGTCGTGAGGACTTGAGCTTGTTCATTTCCTCGCGGGCCGCGGTCTTGACGATATCCGCGTAGCGGGCCATGACTTCATAGCGGTGCGTGATGACACCCTGCAAGGTGCTCTGATCGACCATAGGCTTGGTCGGATCCAGCTTGAGCTTGGGAGCGACCTTCTTGATCTTGGCCAGACCCAGGAACTGCAGAATGCGGATATAGCCCCAACCGATATCGAACTCGTACCACTTGGCCGAAAACTTGGCCGAGGTGCCGTAGGCGTGGTGATTGTTGTGCAATTCTTCGCCACCGATGATGATGCCCCACGGGAACACGTTGGTGCTGGTGTCCGGGCTGGCGTAGTTGCGATAGCCCCAGTAGTGGCCGATGCCGTTCACGACGCCGGCGGCCCAGAACGGAATCCAGGCCATCTGGACAGCCCACACCGTGACGCCGAGCGCGCCGAACATGGCGATATCGATGCCCAGCATGATCATCACGCCCAGCAGGCTGTGGCGAGCATAGACATTGCGCTCGAGCCAGTCGTCCGGCGTGCCGTGACCGAACTTGGCGGTGGTTTCGGCGTTGGTGGCTTCCTGCCGATAGAGCTCGGCGCCACGGAACAGCACCTTCCATATGCCGAACAGCATGGGCGAGTGAGGATCGCCGTCGCGTTCGCACTTGGCGTGGTGTTTCCGGTGTATGGCGACCCATTCTTTGGTCACCATGCCGGTCGTCATCCAAAGCCAGAAGCGGAAGAAGTGCATCACCGCTGGGTGAAGATCGAGACCACGATGCGCTTGGCTGCGATGCAGGAACACCGTGACCGCGACAATCGTGATGTGTGTGGCCAGCAAGGTGAAGGCAACGATCTGCCACCAGGAGGCCTGGAGAAAACCGCCGGAGACAAAAGAAAAGACGTAATCCATATCAGGTGTGGAAACCTCGGAAATTGCGTGTTTTTGAGTGTAGCGTACCTTGCGGTGTTATGACAGCGCGCACCGCAAATAAAAACGTGGCCAATGTTCGGTAAAATCCTCCAAACGACATGCTTCCTGTGCTCATCTTGTCCGCTTTTTCAACGACAACCTCTCCGCCAGACCGCTTTGGCCCCGTGAAGTCAGCTTATGCTGCTTCCAGCCGGCCTGCGAAGCCGCGACGCGGACACCCCCGCAGCCGTTACTTTTATGCCACAAGCATTGCTGTCTGGCTGCTTCTTTCGCCTAGCAAGGGCCATGCCGCGGACGAACAGCGCCAGCCATGGCAGGTCGTCGCGGGGACGCCCATGGTGCTGGCAAGGTACTACGAAATACAGGGCAGCGACTGCCGGGCGATGCGCGCACCGCCGGTGGCCATCACGACGCGACCGCTGCTGGGCAAACTGGTGGTAAATACGATATCCGAGTTGGCCACGCAGCCCGCCAAATGCCGGCACGTCAAGGTGCCGGTCACCCAGGTGGTGTACCACCCGGATGCCCAGCGTGGCCAGGACGTGGTCGCCTGGCGCGTATATTTCCAATCGCGCGAGCTGGGCACCCGCTCGGTGCAGGGTACCGTCACCGTTGTCCCTGGGAAGCCGGTCCGGGCGATGCCAGCCCGCTAGCGGGCTGACCACCGCGTCCCGCCACTTACGATGGGCGCTTCGACGACCCCGACTTGCGCTTCCCCGGCACGGCGGCGGTTCCACTATTCGCGGGAAGGTCTGCGCCGGTGGCTATTGCGCTTGCCCCGGTGGCCGCCCCGGTTCCCGCGCTTCCCCCCGTCTCATCTACGACGGCCGTTGCCCCCGTTCGTACCGTCTCAGCCGTCTCAGCGGCTTCAACAATTTCGGCACTCTCCGCTAATCGGGCAGGCTCAGCAGTCTCGGGCGCCCCGACAGGCTCGGCCAGTTCGGCAGCCGCGGCCGCCGGCTCAGTCAAGGCTACAGTCTTGCGCTTCTCGAACACGGCCGCGAAAAAGCCATCGGTGCCGTGCGCATCGGGCCGCAGTTGCATATAAGGCCCCGTCAGGTTCAACCCCTCGCACCGGGAGCCTAGCAGCGCGGCGGCGTCGACGCGTTCGAATTCGGGATGCGCGGCTAGGAAAATCTCGGCCTGGATCTCATTCTCCTCCGGAAGCAGGCTGCATGTCGCATACACCAGACGCCCACCCGGCGCGACACAGCGCGCGGCGGACGCCAGGATGCGCGACTGCAGCGCGCCGAGGTTCTGCAGCGCTTCCGGATGTTGGCGCCACTTCAGGTCGGGATTGCGGCGCAAGGTCCCGATTCCGCTGCAGGGCGCGTCGACCAGTACACGCTGGGCCTTGCCCGCCAAGCGCTTGACGCGCGCGTCGTTTTCACCGTCCAGCACCACGGGGACCACGTTCGACAAGCCGCTGCGGGCGAAGCGCGGCTTGGCACGGGCCAGGCGAGCCGCCGACACGTCGAAGGCGTACAGCCGCCCCGTGGAGCGCATCAGCGCGCCCAGCAGCAGGGTCTTGCCGCCAGCGCCTGCGCAGAAGTCGATCACCATTTCGCCGCGGCGCGGCGCCACCAGCAGGGCCAGCAGCTGACTGCCTTCATCCTGCACTTCGATGTCCCCCGCCTCGAACTGGGGCCAGCGATTGACCGGCGGGCGGCCCTGCAGCCGTATGCCCCAGGGGGAATACGGCGTCGGCCGGGGCTCGTAGCGCCCTCCCGGCCCGTCCCGCAAGCCGCGCAGGATGGCGTCGCGATCCGCCTTCAGCGGATTGACCCGGATGTCCAGGGGGGCAGGACGATTGAGAGCGTCGATGAGCGCGTCGGCATTCTCCATGGCGCCCAGCCGTTCTTCCAGCCAATCGGGCAGGCTGGCGCGGACCGCACGCGGCAAGGTAGCGGGATCGATGCGCGAGGTATGGTGCAGCCAATCGCTTTCCTCGGGCGTGAGCGCCTCACGCAACGCCTCCGGTCCCAGAGTGGCCGCAAGGCCCTGGATGGCCAGCCGCCGGGCGGCCGGCCCGGTGCCGCTCTCCCCCAGGCGACGGTAACGGCGCAGGTTGCGCAACACGTCATAGGCGGCTTCCGACACTTCTGCACGGTCGCGGCTGCCCAGGCCGGGGTGGGCGCGCAGCCAACGGGTCAGCGTGGCGTCGGCCGGCATCGACCACTGCAGCATTTCGCCAAGTACCTTCTGGACCTGGTCCAGCCGTATCGCGGCGAAAGACGGACGGGGCCGATCGGCCGCGCCGGGGCGCGATGCGGGGGCTCTGCCTGCCGCGTTGTGCGGTTTCTTCATTACGATTCCCTGACGGGCGCGAGGCCCGTCGATGTCATTCATTATGGTTCGGCGAGTCCGGGGCGGACCAGACGAAAAGGCGCTGCGGGTTGCCCTGCACGTCGACGCGATGATCCGGTGCCAGCCGGACTCGCCCCTCTGCCAGCCAGCGCACGGCGGCGGGGAAAACGCGGTGCTCCATATCCAGGACGCGTCCGGCCAGGCTGTCCGGCGTGTCGCCCGGCAGGACCGGCACGCAGCCCTGGGCGACGATGGGTCCGTGATCGAGCAAGGGCGTCACGAAGTGGACAGTGCAGCCATGCGCCTGCACACCCGTGGCCAGGGCCTGCGCGTGAGTATGCAGGCCGGGAAAGGCGGGCAACAACGATGGGTGGATATTGACCAGCCGCTCGGCGTATCGGTTCACGAAGCCGGCCGTGAGCACGCGCATAAAGCCCGCCAGGATGACATAGTCGGGGGCATGGCGGTCGATTTCCCGTGCCAACGCCGCGTCGAAGGCTTCCCGGCTGGCAAAGTCGCGATGGTAGACGCTGGCGGTAGGTATGCCGGCCTCGGATGCCCATTGCAGGCCGGGCGCGTCCGGGCGGCTCGATATGACGGCGCATACGTCCGCCGGCCAGTTCTCCTGCCGGCACGCCTGCACCAGCGCGCGCATATTGCTGCCGCGGCCCGAAATAAGAATAACGAGCCGCCGCCGGCCCGAGGATATAGCTGCCAAGGTATCAGGTTCCACACGAAATAAAGAGCACGCCGGCAAAATTGTAAACTCTCGTCCGTGAAACCCACGCTGCACATCTTCCGCTCCCTTCCCCCGCCCGGTGCCCGCCGCCCCTGCGCCCTGACGATAGGCAACTTCGACGGCGTCCATCGGGGCCACCAGGCCATGCTGGCGCGCGTGCGCGCCACGGCGCGCGCGCGTGGGCTGGCGCCGGCCGTGATGACCTTCGAACCCCATCCCCGCGAGTACTTCGCAGCGCTGAACCAACGGCCGGAACTCGCGCCAACCCGGATCAGCGGGCTGCGCGACAAACTGGATGCCCTGGCGCGATGCGGGATCGAACAGGTGGTGGTCGAACGCTTCAATGGGCACCTGGCCGACATGTCGCCCAGCGCCTTCATCGAGCAGCTCCTGGTGCATGGCCTGGGGGTACGCTGGATACTCGTAGGCCCCGATTTCCGGTTCGGCCGCAAGCGCAGCGGCGATATCGGCCTGTTGCGCGAAGCCGGCCAGCATCATGGCTTCGAGGTGGAAACGCTGGAAGACATCACGGACGCCCATGGCCATCGCATTTCGAGCTCCGAAGTGCGGACCGCCTTGGCGGTAGGCGACCTCGCCCGGGCGCAGGATCTGCTGGGCCATGCCTATCACTTGAGCGGCCATGTGATCCACGGTCGCAAGCTCGGCCGCACGCTGGGCTTTCCAACCCTGAACCTGAGGGTGACGCCGCGCTGCGCCGCAAGGTCCGGCATCTATGTGGTGCGCGTGCATGGACTGGGGCCGAGCCCAATGCCGGCAGTCGCCAGCCTGGGAGTGCGTCCCACCGTCGAAGACCATGGCCGGGTCCTGCTGGAAGCGCATGTGCTGGACGCCGCCGGGCTGGACGCTTACGGTAAACTCGTGCGAGTCGAGTTCCTGCAACAGCTGCGGGACGAAGAAAAGTTCCCCGATCTCCCTTCCCTGACTGCCGCCATCGCCGAAGACGCGCGAAACGCGCGCGCCTACTTTGCCGTTCATGGACTATAAAAAGACACTCAACCTGCCCGACACCCCCTTTCCGATGCGGGGCGACCTAGCCAGGCGCGAACCCGCCTGGGTCGCCGAATGGGAGGAAAACCATGTGTATCAGGCCATCCGCGCCGCCAGCAAAGGTCGGCCGCGCTTCGTGCTGCACGACGGCCCGCCCTATGCGAACGGCGACATTCACATCGGGCATGCGGTCAACAAGATCCTGAAGGACATGATCGTCAAGAGCCGGAACATGGCCGGCTATGACGCGCACTATGTACCCGGTTGGGACTGCCACGGCATGCCCATCGAAATCCAGATCGAGAAAAAGTACGGCAAGAATCTGCCCGTGGCGGAAATGCAATCCAAGGCGCGCGCCTACGCGCTGGAGCAAATCGAGCGCCAGAAAAAAGACTTCAAGCGGTTGGGCGTGCTGGGTCAGTGGGATCGCCCTTACCTGACAATGAACCATCGCAACGAGGCCAATGAGATCCGGGCCTTGAAGCGTATCCTCGAAAAAGGCTATGTATTCCGCGGCCTGAAGCCCGTGAACTGGTGCTTTGACTGCGGCTCGGCCCTGGCCGAAGCAGAGGTCGAATACGCGGACCGGGTGGACCCCGCCGTCGACGTCGCGTTTCCCTTCGCCGACAAACCGGCCTTGGCCCGTGCGTTCGGCCTGCCTTCGGTGGACGATGGCGCCATCGTCATCTGGACGACCACGCCCTGGACCATACCTTCGAACCAGGCCCTGAACCTGCATCCGGAAATCCAGTACGCGCTGGTGCGCGTTACGCCTGCGCTGCCCACGGGTCCGCTGCTGCTGGTGGCGGCCGAGCGCGTGCAGGCCTGCATGGACCAATGGGGCTTGCAGGGCGAGATCGTCGCGACCACGGCGGGCGAAGCCTTGGCAGGCATCGCCTTCCATCACCCGCTGGCGCGCATCGACGCGGCCTATGACCGTCTGTCGCCCGTCTACCTGGGCGACTACGTGACCCTGGACACGGGGACCGGTGTCGTGCATTCCGCGCCAGCCTACGGTATCGAAGACTTCGTATCGTGCAAGGCGCATGGCCTGCCCGATGCCGACATCCTGAGCCCCGTGATGGGCGACGGCCGCTTCGCGTCGACGCTGGCTTTGTTCGGCGGACTCAGCATCTGGGATGCCAATCCCAAGATTGTCGAAACCCTGCGCGAAGCGGGCACGCTGCTGCACAGCGAAAAGCACAAGCACAGCTACATGCATTGTTGGCGGCACAAGACCGCCATCATCTACCGCGCCACAAACCAATGGTTCGCCGGCATGGACGTCGCGCCGAACGACGGCGGACCGACGCTGCGGGAATCCGCGCTGGCCGGTATCGAGGCCACGCGCTTCTATCCCGCCTGGGGCCGTGCCCGCCTGCACGCCATGATTGCGAATCGGCCGGACTGGACGCTATCGCGGCAACGCCAATGGGGCGTGCCGATGGCATTTTTCGTCCACAAGGAAACCGGTGCGCTGCACCCACGCACCGTCGACCTGCTGGAGCAGATCGCGCAGCGCGTCGAACAGGGCGGCATCGAAACCTGGCAGTCGCTCGACCCACGGGAACTGCTGGGGGACGAAGCGCACATGTACGAGAAAAGCCGCGACACGCTGGATGTGTGGTTCGATTCAGGTACCACGCATTTCACTGTCCTGGGGGGCAAGGATGCGACGCAGTCCGGATCGCACGGCGAAGAGCTGGCATGGCCGGCGGACCTCTATCTGGAGGGTTCGGACCAGCACCGCGGCTGGTTCCATTCCTCGTTGCTGACCGGATGCATGCTGTACGGACGGCCTCCGTACAACGCGCTGCTCACCCATGGCTTTGTCGTGGACGGCCAGGGCCGCAAAATGAGCAAGTCCGTGGGCAACGTGATCGCGCCGCAGAAGGTTTCGGACTCCCTCGGCGCCGAAATCCTGCGCCTGTGGGTCGCGTCCACCGACTACTCCGGGGAACTGTCCATCTCGGATGAGATCCTGAAGCGGGTCGTCGAAAGTTATCGCCGCATCCGCAATACGCTGCGTTTCCTGCTGGCCAATCTGGCGGACTTCGATGCGGTCTCGATGACGGTCCCCTATGGCGAGCGCTTCGAGATCGACCGCTACGCGCTGGCCATGACGGCACAGATGCAGCAGGAAATCCTGACCCACTACGAGAAGTACGACTTCCATCCCGCGGTGGCGCGTCTGCAGACCTTCTGTTCCGAAGACCTGGGCGCGTTCTACCTGGATATCCTGAAAGACCGCCTGTACACCACCGGGGCGGCGAGCCTGGCGCGCCGGTCGGCCCAGAGCACCCTGCTGGAGATCACCCAGACGCTGGTGAAACTAATGGCGCCCATGCTGTCGTTCACCGCCGAAGAAGCGTGGAAAGAGCTTGCGGGCACGGCGCTCACGCACCAGGCCGACATATCCCGAGCGACCGTCTTCGCCGAGGTGTTCCAGGTCCTCCCGCCCCTGGCGGAAGGAGATCCCCTGCCGACGCGCTGGGCCAGGTTGCGGACGATCCGCGCCGAAGTCATGCGCAAGTTGGAGGAAGTGCGCAGCGCCGGCGCCATCGGCTCGTCGCTGCAGGCGGAAATCGACATCACGGCATCCGGCGACGACCTGGCTGCCCTGCGCGGCCTGGGCGACGACCTGCGCTTCGTCCTCATCGTTTCGCGCGCGACGGTCCACGAGGGCTCCGGCGAACTGCAGATCGCCATCACGCCGTCGGCGCAGAAGAAATGCGAGCGTTGCTGGCACTGGCGCATGGATGTCGGCACGGATCCGGAACACCCGGAAATCTGCGGACGCTGCGTCAGCAACCTGTTCGGCAGCGGCGAGGCGCGCAGCCATGCTTGAGAGCGAACGGATGGTGGGGCCAGGGACCGCCACGCCCGCCGCCGGCCGTCGCGGCCTGGCGTTCTGGCTGCTGCTGGCCGCAGTGGTCATCGTACTGGACCAGGCCGCCAAGCTGTACTTCAACGGCGCCTTCACCTATGGGCAGCGCGTCCCCGTGCTGCCCATATTCGATCTGACGCTGGTCTACAACCGTGGCGCCGCGTTCAGCTTCCTGGCGACGGAAGCGGGATGGCAGCGCTGGTTCTTTACGGTGCTGGGCATCGGCGCTGCCGTGGTCATCACCATTATCCTGCGGCGCCACGGCCCCCGGGCGCACCCCCGCTTTGCGCTTGCGCTGGCCTTGATCATGGGCGGTGCGCTGGGCAATGTGATCGACCGCGTAGCCTATGGGCACGTCGTCGATTTCCTGCTGTTCTACTGGAAGGATTGGTACTACCCCGCGTTCAACATCGCGGACGTCGCGATCACCTGCGGCGCCATCCTGCTGGTCCTCGACGAACTGCTGCGCATGCGCAAAGCGCCGTCGAATTGAGGATCTCGAAACCGGTCGCCGCACCTGGGCCGGATCTTTTGCCGCATAATGGTCCGGTTTCCTGAACCGCGGCTTTCTTCCATGCTCGATCTCGCCCGCAAACGCATCGTCCTTGGCATGACGGGAGGCGTCGCCTGCTACAAAATCGCCGAGCTCGTGCGGCGCATTTCGGAGCAAGGCGCCGCCGTGGACGTCGTCATGACCGATGCGGCCACCCATTTCATCACGCCGGTCACCATGCAGGCCTTGTCAGGCCGCCCGGTATTTGTCAGCCAGTGGGATGCGCGCATCGGCAACAACATGCCGCACATCGATCTGACGCGCGGCGCAGATGCGGTACTCATCGCCCCGGCCAGTACGGACTTCATGGCCAAACTGGCGCACGGCTTGGCCGACGACCTGCTTTCGACCTTATGCCTGGCGCGCAACTGCCCCCTGTTGGTCGTCCCGGCCATGAATCGCGAAATGTGGGCGAACCGGGCCACGCAGCGCAACGCGATGCAATTGCGCGAGGACGGCATCGAGATCCTCGGGCCGGCCGCGGGCGATCAGGCTTGCGGCGAAACCGGCGATGGCCGCATGCTGGAACCGCACGAAATCCTGTCCGACCTCATCGCCTTCTTCCAGCCCAAGCCGCTCGCGGGCAAGCATGTGCTGCTGACTGCCGGACCGACGGTTGAACCTATCGATCCGGTCCGCATGATCAGCAACCGCTCGTCCGGCAAGACCGGCTACGCCATTGCCCGGGCAGCGCGCGAAGCAGGCGCGCGTGTCACGATGGTTACCGGGCCGACCGCCCTGCCCATCCCCCGCGGCGTCGATGCGTACCCTGTCCAGACTGCCCGGCAAATGCATGACGCTGTCATGGCACAGGCGCGCCAGGCGGACGTGTTCATCGCCGTGGCCGCGGTCGCCGATTGGCATGTGAAAAACGCCAGTACCCAGAAACTCAAGAAAGACGCCACCGGCGGAGGTGCCCCAGCCCTCGAATTCGCGCCCAACCCCGACATCCTGGCCGAGGTGGCGGCGCTACAGGACGGGCCGTGGTGCGTCGGCTTCGCGGCGGAAACCGAAGACTTGCCACGGCATGCGCAAGCCAAACGGGTACGCAAGGGCATCCCCTTGCTCGTCGGCAACCTGGCGCACAAAGTCATGGAACTGGACACGACCGAACTGGTGTTGTTCGACGAGAACGGCATGCATGCCTTGCCGGCGGCTGCCAAACTGGACGCGGCGCGGCGCCTTATTGCCGAGATCGCCGCACGCCTGCCCGCTTGAGCCTGTTGGTGGTGGTGAACTAAGACCCGCCGCCTTTGGTCTCCACCGCCGTCGTACGCCGCGCCCACACATCCAGCGGCAGCGGCGGTTGCGGCTCGGCGATACGCCGCAGGATCTGCCGGAATTGCTCCCAGTCACCGCGCGCGCTGGGCCAGCGCTCCGGAACCACGAGCTGCCAGCCCGATGCAGGATCCTGTCGCGCCATTACGAATCGGAACGTATAGTGGCCTGGCATGCCCATGCGCAGGTCTGTGACGACTAGATTGCCGTCGATGGCGTCATAGCGCAGCCAGCCGTGCGTGAACCAATCCAGCCTGGCAAGCAGCGGCGCCGGCGGCAAGGCGTCGCGCAAGGCACGATTCATGGGCTGCGATAATTGCTCTGGCGCGCCGGCGTCGAAGACGCTTGAAACGGTCTCGTAATAGGTATCGCCCGGCCCAGGGGCAACCACGCGCCACAACAGGCTGTTCAGCGGCATCGGCGCGGAAAACAATGCGGGCGCGGAAACTCCCTGGGCCGACAATGCGGTGCGGACGTGGTCCTCCACGATCGCTTTCGCCACGACCGTCCAGACCAGGTAAAAGGCGGAGAAACCAAGCGCCGCCGCGCGTAGACGCCGGACCCGCTCGCCCCACGCCAGGTTGGCCAGCAAGGCCACCAGCAGGGGAAGGGTGAATATGGGGTCGATGATGAAGATGCTGGACACGCTGACCGGCGCCACCGGCACGGGCCAGAACAGCTGGGTGCCGTAGGTGGTCATGGCGTCCAGAAGCGGATGGGTGATCAGGACCAGCCACATTGTCATGAAGAGGCGTCCGGCGCCGTACGGGGCGTTGGGCCACCGTTTTCGTATCAGCCACGCCAACAGGGCCGCCAGCGCCGTCAGCACGAACACCGAATGGGAAAACCCACGGTGATAGGTCATCAGGGAAACGGGGTCCGGGTACGGTACGAAGACATCGAGATCCGGCAATGTGGCCAGGACTGCCCCGTATAGCAGTGCCTTGCGCCCTTGTGACCGGCCCAGGAGCGCCGCCTGTATGCCGGCCCCCAAGGCGATGTGCGTGAGTGTATCCATCCTAGACATCATCCATACGGCTGAGTGCCGGAATGCCGCCCCGCGCGGCGCCCGGCGCACGCGGTAAGATACCGCATTCAGATGGCGAGGCACCGGGCATGGACCAATTCGTCAACCAGATACGCGTATTCATCGAGAACAACCAGGATTGGGCGGGCCCCGTCACGGCCGTATTGACCATGGCGGAATCGCTGGTCATCGTTGGGCTGTTCGTCCCGGCCACCGCGCTGCTGCTTATTACGGGAGGCCTGGTGGGCAGTGGTACGCTGGACGGTGCCTCCATACTGGTGTGGGGCATGGCGGGCGCCATCGTGGGCGATGCGCTGTCCTATTGGCTGGGCCGCGGCGTCGGCCCGAAGGTACTTCGGCGCTGGCCGCTCAGCCAGCACCGTACCGCGGTGGCCCGCGCGCGCCTGTTCTTTTCACGCTACGGTTTCGCGTCCGTGCTGGCCGGCCGCTTCATGGGCCCCATACGGAGCACCATCCCGACCGTCGCTGGCGTCATGGGAATGGGACACGCGCGGTTCCAGACCGCCAACGTACTGTCCGCTGCCTTGTGGATGCCCGTTATGCTGGCGCCCGGCTACCTGACGATGCGCAACATGGACGACATCGGTGCGGCCAGCCAGATCGGGATGCTGGTAGGCACCGGCATTTCCGTCGTGCTGGGCGTATGGCTGCTGTTCATGGTAATGCGCAAACGGCGCGTCGCCGTCCCCACGCGGCGGACCCGTCGCTAGGGCCGGCTATGGTCCAAGGACGCAACATGGCTATCGACGGCGAGCCACGTAACGGCGATTACGCGCGTTATATCGATGAGCTGATCCACCGTGGCCAGCCCTCCCCCGGCCAGGTGTCTCCTCAAACCGGAACCGCGCGTCCGGCTTCCCCCACGCCATCGCCGGGCGAGGTCACGGCGCCGGAGCCCCGGGGCATCGCCATGCCGGACATCCGGAAAATGCTGACCGCACGCAGCAGGACGAACGCCGCCAAGCCCTCAACGGCCGACGCGCCAGCGGCCGATACCACGCTCGCGGCGAAGGCGGCACAACGCCGGGGCGCGCTGGCGACCGCCATCGTCGCGCTGGCGATCGTGTGGCAAGCCATCCGCATGCTCGTCGCTGCGCTCGAACGGCCTCAGGTCGACTGGAACGACATGGTCCCCGTGGCGTTTCTCCTCGTTTTTGCCGGCATGTTGTGGCGGGCATCCCGAAGCCAGCGCAAGCGGGCGAAGCAGGCGCCGACGCGCCTGCCGCCATTGACGACAGCCACGCCCCCGCCCGCAAGCGGCACGCTGACGGGAAGGGAACCGTTCGGCGGTTCCCAGGCCTGAGCTCCATCCCTGCCTTGCACGCGCCGATTGCGTTCCTGCGCAAGACGCCACGCCCCTGCGCCGACGCTCGCCATTTGGTACGCTTCGGCCTGCCTGCGCTCACAGCGCTCCTTGCCGCGACCCCACGCCGGCCGCGCCCCATCCCCAAGCAGAAACGATGAAATCCGTTGCCCTCAAGATACTCGACGACCGTATGCGCGAATTCCTGCCGTCCTATGCCACGCCAGGTGCTGCGGGGCTGGACCTGCGCGCCTGCCTGCAGGCGCCAATGATGGTCGAACCGGGCGCCACCGTGCTGATCCCGACGGGCCTGGCCATCCATATCGGCGATCCCGGTTACGCGGCCATGATCCTTCCCCGCTCCGGGCTGGGACACAAGCATGGCATCGTGCTGGGCAATCTGGTCGGCCTGATCGATTCGGACTATCAGGGCCAATTGATGGTATCCACATGGAATCGTGGCGACACCCCGTTCACGCTGGAACCCATGGACCGCCTGGCGCAAATGGTGATCGTGCCAGTCGCCCAGGTGGCTTTCGAAGTCGTGACGGAATTCCAGGCCTCCGACCGCGGTGCGGGCGGGTTCGGCAGTACCGGGCGCGGCTAGGGGCCGCACCCGGGCAAATAGGCGTCAACGCTGGCCGAAGCTGGCTTGCGCGAACAAAGCCTTGATCTCATGGGGCGGCGAGCGCCAGTATTGCCTGGGCGCCTGAACCTGCTGGCCCAAGTGGGCGGCCGCATGCCAGGGCCAGCGCGGGTTGTAGAGCATCCCGCGCGCCAGGGACACCATATCGGCCTGCCCCTGGGCAACGATGGCGTCCGCATGTTCGGGCTCGGTGATGAGTCCCACGGCCATCGTGGTGATTCCGGTTTCGCGCTTGATGCGTTCGGCGAAGGGCACCTGGTAGCCGGGCGACAGTGGAATTTTCTGGGCCGGCGACATCCCGCCGGACGATACATCGATGTAGTCGCAGCCCCTTGCCTTCAGGGCCTGGGCGAAGGCCACGGTCTGGTCCGCATCCCACCCGCCATCGACCCAATCAGTGGCGGATACCCGAACCCCCACCGGCTTGTCGGCATTGAAGGCCGCGCGCACGGCGTCGAAAACCTCCAGCGGAAAACGCATACGGTTCTCCAGGCTGCCGCCGTACTGGTCGGTGCGCCGATTCGCCAACGGGGACAGGAATTGGTGCATCAGATAACCATGGGCGGCATGTAGCTCGACAGTGTCGAAACCCAGGCGATCGGCACGGCGCGCCGCGGCCACGAAGGCGTTGCGCACGCGCTCCAGGCCTGCCGCATCGAGCGCCCGCGGTGCTTCCTCGCCGTCCTTGTAGGGTACCGCCGAGGGAGCGTCGCACAGCCATCCCCCTTCAGCCTGGGGCAACTGGTTGCCGCCTTCCCATGGCGCGCGGCTGGAAGCCTTGCGGCCGGCGTGGGCCAGTTGCACGCCCATCCGGATGGGCGAATAGCGCCGTATTGCCTGCATCACTTTTGCGATGGAGTGTTCGGTATCGTCATCCCACAGGCCCAGATCGGCCGGCGTGATACGTCCGCCCGGCTCGACCGCGGTAGCTTCGACGAACAGCAGGCCGGCACCGGAAAGCGCGAGGTGGCCCAGATGGATCATGTGCCAATCCGTCGCTCTGCCGTTATCGGCGGAGTATTCGCACATGGGGGAGATGACGATGCGGTTCGCCAAGGGCAGCTTGCCGAGGTCGATGGCAGAAAACAGGGAGGTCATGCGGACTCCGGGTATAGAAGATACACGGTTGTTATACCGCAGCGCTTCCCGCGCGAACCTGAATCCCCTACTCCGCTCATGTCGGCAAGCGCGCGGCCTCGTAGACGAGCGCGGCCGCCGTGAGGTCCTCGAGCGCACTACCCACCGCCTTGAAGATCGTGATCTCGCTATCGTCCCTGCGTCCCGGCAGCGTGCCATCGGCCAACTGATGCAAGGTGCCGCGTATATCGGCCCGCGCAAGCGTTCCGGCTTCCAGCGCGCGCAGCAGGTCGCCCGCCTTGGTAGCCGCTTCGTCGGTGTCAACATAGACCGAAGCCTTGGCGAAACAATCGGGATGGGCCTCGATCATCTCGGGTTTGAAGCTGCCGATAAGATCCAGGTGCGTTCCCGGCTGCAGCCATGCCGCCTGGATCAGCGGCTCCGTGGATAGCGTCGCGCAACTGACGATATCCGACTGCTCCACAGCCTGCTGCAGATCCGTGACGGCCTGGGCAGGGATGCCCTGGTCACGCAAGGCGGCGGCCAACGCCTCCGCGCCCGCCGGACGCAGGTTCCAGACCCGTACCGTCTCGATGGGGCGCACGGCGCGCATGGCCTGCGCGACCAGCGCGGCGATACGGCCGGATCCCACGATGGTCAGCGCGCGCGCGTCGGACCTGGCCAGGTACGACGCGCCGAGCGCCGCTGCGGCCGCCGTGCGATAGACCGTGATGACGTCGCCGTCCAGGCTGGCCAGGGGCACACCGGTCTGCGCGCTGTACAGCGTGTAGGTCGCATGCAGGCCCGGCAGGCCCACGGCGCCATTATCGGGGAAGATATTGATGACCTTGACGCCGAAGTAGCCGTCGTCATTCCACGCCGGCATGATCAGCGATACACCATGCCGTCCGCCGGATTCGATGGCATGGGTGTGCCGGGTCGGCACCGAGGCGCCTTGCGCGAACGCCGACCGCAACGCGGGTATCAGCGTCGGAAATGACAGGGCGGCGCGGGTGCGCGCGGCATCGATTGTGAGCATCGGGATATCCTCCAGAAGCGCAATTATGCCGCGCGCGGGCGCGCTTTTCCGCTAGGCCTGCGTAACGCGTACCGATGTGCCGATAGGCAGCGTACGGATACGCGTGCCAACGGCGTCATGGATGGCATTGGCCAGCGCCGGCGCCAAGGGCGGCACGCCGGGCTCGCCCACACCGGTGGGCGCCTCGGCCGACGGCACAAGATGCACTTCGATCACAGGCATCTCGTTGATCCGCAGCACCGGGTAATCGTTGAAATTGCCTTGCTCGACTGCGCCGTCCTTCAGCGTGATCGCGCCATGCAGCGCGGCGGCCAGCGCGAACCCGATCCCGCCTTCCATCTGTGCCTTCACCACGTCGGGGTTGACCACGACGCCGCAGTCGACCGCGCATACCACGCGGTCCACCTTGAGCGTGCCGTCCTTGGCCACGGTGACCTCCACCACTTCCGCAACGCGTGTATTGAAGGATTCGTGCAGCGCCACGCCGCGGCCGCGGCGAGCGCCGTCGGCCGCCGGCGCCAGCGGGGTGCCCCACTGTGCCTTCTCGGCGGCAAGCTTCAGCACCTGCTGATGGCGCGGGAACTTATCGAGCATGGCCAGGCGATACGCGACCGGATCCTTGTTCGCCAGACGCGCGGCTTCGTCGATCAGGCTCTCCGCCGAAAACGCGGTGTGGGTATGGCCTACCGAGCGGAACCACAGGACCGGCACGGGGACGTCGGTCGGGGTATGCAGTTCGACCTGCAGGTTCGGTACGGCATACGGCAGGTCCGCCTGCCCTTCCACCGAGGTTGCATCGATGCCGTTCTTTACCATGAACGGTTCCAGCGTCGTGCCGCGCATGATCGATTGGCCGACGATGCGCACATGCCACGCCTGCAGGTTGCCCTGGTCATCCAGGCCGACACGGGCGCGGTGCAGGTTCATCGGACGGTAGTAGCCGCCACGCGTGTCGTCCTCGCGCGTCCACACCATCTTGACGGGGGCATGGATGCCCTGGTCGCGGGCAGCCTTCGCAATCGCCACCGCCTCCAGCACATAGTCGGATTGCGAACTGGCGCGGCGTCCGAAGCTGCCACCCGAATAGAGCTGCGTGATCTTGATCTGCTCCGGCTTCATGCCCAGCAAGGCCGCGACCAGGTTCTGGTCCACGGTCTGGAACTGCTCGCCGTTCCATATCTCGCATTGGGCAGCGTCCAGCCGCACCAGGCAGTTCAGCGGCTCCATGGCGGCATGCGCCAGATAAGGGAATTCGAAATCGGCTTCGATGCGTTTGGCCGCCTTGGACAGCGCGCCATCGACGTCACCGGACTTCGCGGCGACAGCGCCGGGCGTGCCCGCAGCGTCGCGATACTGCGCGAGCAGTTCCGGCGTGCTTTTGCGATAAGCCTTGCTCTCGTCCCATTGGATCTGCAAGGCATCGCGCCCCGCGCGGGCAGCCCAGGTATTGGTTGCCAGCACCGCCACCCCACCGAAGCGATGGGCGTTGCCCGCGAACCGCACGACCGCCTTTACGCCGGGCACGGCCTTGGCCTTGCTGTCGTCCACGCTGGCCACGGTCGCGCCGAAGTACGGTGGATGCGCGGGGACGGCGACGAGCATACCGGGCAGCTTGATGTCCTGCGTAAATATCGCCGTCCCGTTGGTCTTCGCGTCGTTGTCGACCCGGTGCACCCCGGTCTTGCCAATCAGGGTGAAGGCTTCCGGATTTTTCAACGCGACCTGCGTGGGCACCGCCTGCCGCGCGGCGGCCGCGGCCAGCTCGCCGAAACCCGCCTTGCGTCCGGAAGCGGCATGGGCCACGACGCCCTGGCTTACCGTGATGGCGTCCGCAGGTACCTTCCATTGCTCGGCCGCCGCGGCCACCAGCATGGCCCGCGCCGCTGCGCCTGCCTTGCGCATCTGCTCATAAGAGTTCGCGATGGCGGTACTGCCGCCGGTGCCCTGCATGCCAAAGGCAAGGTTCTTGTACAGGGCGGCGTCCGCCGGGGCGCCTACCACCCTCACCTGCTTCCAATCCGCGTCCATTTCGTCCGCGACCAGGGTGGCCAGACCGGTGTAGGTACCCTGGCCCATTTCCAGATGCTTGGACAGCACCGTGACGGTACCATCGGCATCGACGCGCACGAAGGCGTTGGGGACGAAGGTCTTGCCTTTCGCCGCCTTGCCGCCCTGTGCCGCATCGGCAGCCGCCAGCGCCGGACCCAACTGGACGCTCAGCAGCAGGCTTCCAGCGCCTTGCAGGAAGCGGCGACGGCTCACGTTGCGGACCGCCACGGCGGCCCCCGAATTGGCCGTGAAAGCGGGCATCATGGTGTTGATCAGTGATTTCATCGACGATCTCCTCAGGCCAGCGCCTGGGCGGCGTGGTGAATGGCAGCGCGGATGCGCACATACGTGGCGCAGCGGCAGATATTGCCGCCCATGGCCGCGTCGATGTCGTCATCGGTGGGCTTTTTGTTCTGCTTCAGTAGCGCGACCGCCGACATGATCTGCCCCGACTGGCAATAGCCGCATTGCACGACATCGAGTTCGCGCCATGCGGACTGGACGGCATGTCCCACCGGGTCCGTCCCGACGCCTTCGATGGTGGTGATCTTCTGGCTGGCCACGGCGGAAATGGGCGTCACACAGGAGCGGATAGGATTGCCGTCCGCATGTACGGTACAGGCGCCGCACAGCGCCATGCCGCAGCCGTACTTGGTCCCCGTCATGTTCGCCACATCGCGCAAGGCCCACAAGAGCGGCATCTCGTCCGGCGCATCGACCGTGACATCCTTGCCGTTGATGTTCAGTTTTGCCATGGTGGCTCCTCATTGAAGACGTGCGGGCGACGGCGCGCCGCCCGGCTAGTTCGCGAGGATAAAGGGACAGGCTGTGCGCAACAATGCCAATTCCTGCGCGATTCTTGCCCGATCCTCTCGCACCGCAATGAGGTTTATGATGAATCGCGGCCCGAGCCCGCATAACGGCCTGTAGGCCGCACGACCGTTTCCGCACGCACAACCTTCAAGGAGTACGAGCATGAAGAGAAAAGCATCCGCGGTATGGAAGGGTGACCTCAAGTCCGGTACCGGGACGATCTCGACGCAGAGCGGCGCGCTCTCCAGCGCGCCGTACGGCTTCAAGACCCGGTTCGAGGACGCGAACGGCACCAACCCGGAAGAATTGCTGGGTGCCGCGCACGCCGGCTGTTTTTCCATGGCGCTTTCCAACATCCTCGGCGAATCGGGGCTGACCGCCGACAGCATCGAGACCGAAGCCATCGTTACCTTGGACAAGGCGGACGGCGGATTCGCCATCACGGCCGTCCATCTGACCGTCAGGGCGAAGATACCGGGCGCCGACGCCCAGGCCTTCGAAGATGCCGCCAACAAGGCCAAGGCGGGTTGCCCCGTATCCAAGGTATTGAATGCGACCATCACCATGGACGCGCGGCTGGCCTGAAGCCGTCCGTCACCCCGGCAGGGCGATCCGCCTGAACACGGCCGCCAGATCTTCCGATGTATAGGGCTTCAGCACGTAGGTGGCTCCGGCCAAAGCCTCGTGCGCCGGGGTGCTGCCGGGGTCATGGCCGGACGCGAAAAGTATGCGCAGCCCCGGATGGCGTTCACGCGCCGCCGCGGCCAGCGCCACACCCGAGATCTGCGGCAGCCCGATATCGGTCATGAGTACGTCGGCATGGTCGGAAGCCAGCGCTGCCAGGGCTTGCGCGGCATCTTCGGCCTGCACTACATGGTGGCCAAGCGCCTCCAGCATATCGGCAGTGGCCGAGCGTATAAGGTCATCGTCTTCCACCAGCACCACATGCAGGGGCTTCCCGCCTGGCCCGACGTGCGGCTCCCGTGTCAGCGGCAAACGCCCTTGCCGGACATCCTGCGCGGCGTTGCGCTGCTGCTGGTTGCGCAATACATGCCGGATCTTGCGTGCCAGTGCCTCCCGCGTGTATGGCTTGCTCAGGAGCTCGATGCCTTCGTCGAGGCGTCCACCATGGACGATGGCATTCTCGGTATAGCCGGATGTGAACAATACCGCCACGCCGGGCAGGCGCTCGCGGGTCTTGCGGGCCAGCTCGGGGCTGCGCAAGGGGCCGGGCATGACGACATCCGTAAAAAGCAGATCGATCGGCACTCCGCTTTCCACAATCGCCAGGGCACTCTGTGCGTCGCGGGCCTTGAGCACGCGATAGCCAAGTTCGGCCAGCATTTCCACCACCGTGGTCCGGACCTCCTCGTCATCCTCGACGGCGAGTATGGTTTCGCTACCTCCGGCAATGGGGCCGGTGTCGAGTTCGGTCTCCAGGTCTTCCTCCTGCCGCTCGCGCGGCAGGTACAGGCGCACCGTCGTACCCTGCCCTGGTTCGCTGTAGATCTTGACGTGCCCCTTGGACTGCTTGATGAAGCCATACACCATGCTCAGTCCCAGACCGGTGCCGCGCCCCTCCGGCTTGGTGGTGAAGAACGGCTCGAACACGTGTTCAAGCACCTCCGGCGTCATGCCGCTGCCGGTGTCCGTGACGGCGACCATCACATATTGCCCGGGAAGCACGTCTGCATGACGAGCTGCATAATCGTCGTCCAGCAGGGCATTGCCCGCCTCGATGGTCAGGCGGCCATGTCCTTGCATGGCGTCGCGTGCGTTGATCGCCAGATTCAGCAGCGCGTTCTCCACCTGGAAAGGGTCGACCAGCGTATTCCACAGCCCCCCCGACACCACGGTCTCGATCTCGATACTGTCGCCCAGTGCGCGGCGCAGCATATCGTCCAGGCCACGGATGAACCGGCCCAGGTTGACGACCTTGGGCGCCAGGGGCTGCCTGCGGCCGAAGGCCAGCAACTGCGAAGCCAGCTTCGAGCCGCGCGCGACCCCCGCCAGCGCATTGTTGACACGCTTCTCGGCCCTTTCACTCCCCACGACATCGCGCGCCAGCAGTTGCAGGTTGCCACCGATCACCTGCAGCAGATTGTTGAAGTCATGGGCGACGCCGCCGGTCAGTTTGCCCACGGCTTCCATCTTGTGAGCCAGGCGCAGCGCTTCTTCAGCCTGGCGCAGCGCCTCGGCCGCTTCCTTGGCGGCGGTCACGTCGCGACCGACCCCATGCACTTCGTTGTGGTGCGGGTCGGCGGTCAAGGTCCACGCGACCCAGCACCAGCTTCCGTCCGCCTTGCGCATGCGGCCTTCGTATGAGACCGACCCGCCCCGCGCCCGCAAGGCCCCCATCGCCCGGGCGGCCTCGGCCCGATCGTCCGGATGGATCAGGTCGGCATAGTTCTGCAACATCAATGCTTCGACGCCATGGCCGAGCACACGGGTCCACGATGGACTGACACGGCGCAGGTGGCCCACGTCGTCGCCTATGGCAAGCAGGTCGGCGCTCAGTTCCCAGAGGCGATCGCGCTCCGCCAGCGCCTGCGCCACGCGCAGCTCCAGCGTTTCGTTCAACTGGCGCAAGGCGTCCTGTGCCTCGGTACGCCGGGCGATCTCCGATTGCGCCGCCTGGTACAAGCGCGCGTTGTCGATGGCAATGGCGGCCTGGGCCGCAATGCCGACCACGAGGCGCTCCGCCTTCTCGGAAAAAACGCCAGGTTCGGGATGGCCGAAGAACAGCCCGCCCAGCACTTCGCCGCTACGCGACATGACCGGGGTGGCGAGATAGCTGCGTACCGGCAGGTGCCCCTCCGGCATGCCACGGTACGGCGCATTGTGGCCGTAGCGCGCGTCCTGCGTGATATCGCTGGAACGCACCACGCCCTCGCCACGAAACGTGGGACCGAAAACCTTGGTGTTACGCGGCATCGGGAAGCGCGAAAACGCTTCCCGGGAGGCGCCGGACAGCGTGTAGAGCGTATAGCTTTCCCCGCGGTCGTTGAGCACGTTGTAGAAGAACGCACCGAAGGAAGCCCCCGTCAATTCCGTGGCGGCATCGGTGACGGCTTGCACGGCGCGCCCCAGGTCCAGTTCTGCCGCAATGGTGGTACCCACCTCGTTCAGGACTTCGAGTATCCGCGCGTCCTCCATCAGTTTGCGCGCGGTTTCCTGCTGCAAGCGATACATGCGCACGTTGCTGCCCACGCGCGCCAGCAGTTCCCTTGCCGAAAACGGCTTGGTTATATAGTCGTCGGCCCCTGCTCCCAAGCCTTCGACGCGTGACTCCTCGCCGGCGCGCGCGGACATCAGCAGGACCGGTATCTCGCGTAGCCGGGCGTCCTGGCGCAATGCCGCCAATAGGCCGAAGCCGTCCATCCGGGGCATCATCACGTCGGAAAGGATAAGGCTGGGCGGGTCCTGCGATGCGGCGGCCAGACCGGCATCGCCGTCCACCGCCGTGGAAACGCGGTATCCCGCCGCTTGCAGGATGCGGCTGACGTAGTCGCGCAAATCCGCATTGTCGTCGACGACCAGGATGCGCTCGGCGTGCTCGGCGTTGTCGCCGGAGCTCGTTTCCAATAACGACGACAGGACGGGCGCCTCGGCCCGGCCGCCATCGGCGCTGGGCAACCAGCGCAATGCATCCGCGACATAGGCCTGCGCGGCGACACTGGTGGTCGCGCCCGGATCCTCCTGGCTGGCCCCAGGCGCCGGCAGATGGGCGGTTCCCAACGGCACCTTCACGGTGAACGTCGATCCCACACCGGGCTCGCTCTCCACATCGATCGAGCCGCCCTGCAGCTTCACCAGCTCCTGCACGAGCGCCAGGCCGATGCCGGTTCCCTCCATGCTGCGGCCCACGGCGCCCGCGACCCGCTGGAAGCGGTCGAACACATGTGGCAACTCGTGCGCCGGGATACCGATGCCCGTGTCGCGCACGCGCAGCTCCACGCATGCGCCGTCCGGAGAAACACCCATGTGCACCGCGATCTGGCCTTCTATGGTGAACTTGAATGCATTGGAAAGCAGGTTCAGGACAATCTTTTCCCACATGTCGCGGTCCACGTGGACCGCTTGCGGCAAAGTCGGACAGTCGACGATCAGGCGCAGCCCGGCCTTCTCCGTCGCAGATCGGAACAGCGAAGCAAGTTCCGCGGTCAATGCTGCCAGGTCGGTCGGCACATATCTGGCCTGCATGCGTCCGGCTTCGATCCGCGAGAAGTCCAGCAGGCTGTTGACCAGCTTGAGCAGACGCAGCCCGTTGCGGTAGGTGAGATCCACCAGGGGACGCTGGTCATCGTCGGCAGGCATGCCCCGCAGCAGTTCCTCCAGCGGGCCGAGCATCAGCGTCAAAGGCGTACGGAACTCGTGGCTGATGTTGGAAAAGAAGGTGGTTTTCGCATGATCGATTTCGGCCAGGGCGCGTGCGCGGCGCCGCTCTTCTTCATAGGCATGCGCATAGCCGACGGCCGCGCCGATCTGCCCGGCGGCCAGGTTCAGGAAACCGCTATAGCGTTCGTCGAAGAGTCGATAGGGGTTCAGGCCGACGATCAGCACGGCCGCGCGGCCGGAGTCACCCGAAGGCGATATCGGCAGCATGGCGGCTCGTGTCGGCGCGTGGCGCCAAGGCCCACGTGGCAGGCTCGCGCCGAAGCGCTGCGGCAAATCATCGACCAGCAGCAATTCCTGCTTGCGCAGCACCTCGGCAATCGGCCACAACGACGAAGCGGCATCGCCCATGGCCGCGGGCGCGGCGACATGGCCGGCTTCGATACCGCTGCTGCCGACCAGCGTAACGCGGGTACTGCCCGGCTCCGCTGCATAGAGCATGGCAAAAGGCAGGTCGGAGGGATTCAGGCCGAGCGCCTCGGCACTGAGCGTACCTGCTTCTTCCCACGTCCGCGCATGCGCCGTCATCGTTGCAAGCTCCCGCAAGAGCCGCAGTTGGCGTTCGCTGATGACCCGCGCCGTATCGTCGCTATTGGCGCAGATAATGCCGCCGGCATCGCCGTCATCCGTCGGAATGGGGCTATACGAGAACGTGTAGTAGGTTTCCTCCGGATAGCCGTTGCGCTCCATGAGCAGGAACTTCTCTTCGACGTAGGTGCCTTCGGTGCCGCTCATTGAGGTCCGCAGCAGGGGACCGATGTCGTCCCAGATCTCTTGCCACACGGCCACGGTGGGACGGCCCAGTGCGGTGGGATGCTTCCCTCCGATGATGGCCTTGTATGGATCGTTGTAGAAGAAGAGCAGATCCTCGCCCCAGCCGATCCAGATGGGTTGGCGGGAAGTCAGCATGATCCGTACAGCGGTTTTCAGGCTTTGCGGCCAATCGACGGGCCGCCCCAAGGGGGTGGCGGTCCAGTCATGCGCCCGGATCAGGGCGCCCATTTCGCCGCCGCCCGCCAGAAAAGAAGGCGACGGATCCTCCCGGCCGCCGGCGGCCTCCGGAAATCGCTGCATCTCGCTTCCGCTCCTTGCTCTGCATGTGGATTGATGCGGGCTTCTGACACGCCGGTGCGCGCATCACAGCGCAAGGAATATATCACCGGCTGAGGAGTACATTCGAAGGCCGCCATTCCGACCTCACGCCCTTCGGGCCGGCCCGGCCATCGTCCCGCCGGACGCCTGCGAGGCGGGCCGGCGCGGGCCCGCCGCTTGCCTTGGCCGCAGCCTGGCTGACAAAGACTGACCACTGCCAATAACTTTCGATAGAAAAAATCTACCAACCACCAAGTAGCAATTCAATTGACCAACCTACGCACGCCGCAGACAATAAGAACCATTCTCAAGAAGGATAACGTTGTGACGAACCTCATCTTCGCGATCTCAGGCGGCAAGGCGATACTGCCGGGCGACGGAAAACTTCGCGCCGGCCTGCGCCGCCTGGTTGGTTCGGGCCTGCTGGTCGCTGTCGGCTACATCGACCCCGGCAACTGGGCCACCGATATCGCGGGAGGCAGCCGCTTCGGTTATCACCTGCTGATGGTGGTTTTCGCCGCAGCGTTCCTGGCGTTGGGTTTCCAGATACTGGTGTCTCGCCTTGCCCTGGCGACAGGAGAGGATTTGGCCGCGCTGACGGTACGCCACCTTCCCCGGCCGCTGGCACGGGCGGCGTGGCTGGCAGGCGAAGCGGCCATTCTTGCCACGGCCTTGGCCGAATTGATCGGTGGCGCCATCGCGCTGCGCCTGCTGTTCGGCATTCCGCTGACGGCGGGTGTGGCGATGACCGGGGCCGGCACCTATGCCGTTCTGCTTTTCGCGCGCAACAATGCGGACCGCCACGAGCAGGTCATCGGGCTCTTGCTGGCGATCGTGTCGGTGTCCTTTGTCTTTTTACTCTTCAAGGCCAATCCTGACTGGACGGCGGTAGCGCAGGGTACGGTGAGACCGATCTCGGCGCTGCGCGACCCCGCCGGGTTCATGATTGCGCTGGGCATCATCGGCGCGACGCTGATGCCGCACAATCTTTACCTGCACTCTGGATCGCTGGCGCAACGCGCCAAGGACCTGCCCCCGTCGACCCGGCGAATCGCCATGCGCGTCGCGCGCAACGACACGCTGTTCTCGCTGGGCATTGCCACCCTGATCAATGCCGCGATCATGATTGTCGCAGCCGCATCCTTGTCCGGCACCGGCCTGGAAATAGCCAGCCTGGATCAGGCGCATGCAGTCATCGGCAAGACCCTCGGAGTGGCAGCTGCAGTCGTCTTTGCCGTTGCGTTGTATGCGGCGGGCCAGAGTTCGACCATCACGGGCGTGCTGGCGGGCAAGGTACTGTCGAACGGCTTCAGCACCGGTGGCTGGTCGGATCGAAAGCGTGCGCTGATTACCCGAGCGGTCGCGGGTGTGGCGGCCATGGCCATGCTGGGATACAGCGGCGGCCAGGATCCCGATCAGTTGCTGGTGCTCAGCCAGGTCATCCTGAGCCTGGCCTTGCCCTTCGCACTGGTACCGCTTGTCATGCTGGCGGTGAGGCGCGACGTCATGAAGGCCTATGCATTGACCGGAATATGGCGCGCCTTGGCGGTCGGGGCGACAGCAACCATCATCCTGCTCGACGCCTATCTGTTGATCGCACAGGCAATGTAGGGATAAAAGACGGGCCCGCACAGCGCGAGCCCGCCTTTTGGCGCTGAGTTCAGGCCGTTTCCAACTCGCCCAGATAGGCCGCACGGACCTTCCGATCGTTCAGCAAGGCCCTGCCCTCGCCGGCCAGAATCAGTTCACCTGATTCCATGACATAGCCGCGCTTGCTGTGCTCCAAAGCCAGACGAGCGTTCTGCTCGATCAGCAGGATGGTGACCCCATCGGCCGCAATGTCGCGTATGACTTCGAAGACCTTCTCCACCATCAGCGGAGCCAGTCCCATGGAAGGCTCGTCCAGCAACAGCAGCGTGGGCCGCGCGATCATGGCCCGGCCCAAGGCGACCATTTGCTGCTCGCCACCGGACAACGTGCCAGCCGCTTGCTTGCGGCGTTCCGCCAGGCGCGGGAACTGTTCGAACACCCGCTCGGTGTCGGCTCGAATCGCCGCCGCATCCCGCCGCACATAGGCGCCCATCGCCAGGTTTTCCTCGATGGTGAGCTGGCCGAATATGCCGCGGCCCTCCGGCACCATGATGAGCCCCTCGCGCACCAGCTCGTGCGGCCGACGGCCCCGGATGGGGGTGCCGCGATAACGGACTTCCCCACCTGCAGCCGGAACGAGTCCGCACACCGCCCGCAAGGTAGAGCTCTTGCCGGCGCCGTTGGCACCAATGAGGCAAACCAGTTCCCCAGGATGGACGACCAGGCTTACGCCGCGCACCGCGCGGATGCCGCCGTAGGCCACTTCCAGATCCCGGAGTTCCAGCAAAGGGGGGGTGTCTTTCACATCGGCGGTTGCTGTCATGCTGCCGCCTCCTGCGCCGCGCCGACGCCGAGATAGGCCTCGATTACCTTCGGATCGCGCTGTACATCTGCCGGTTGGCCCATGGCCAGCACCTTGCCATATTCAAGTACGAGCACCCGGTCGCACAGGCCCATTACCAATTTCATATCGTGTTCGATCAGCAGCACGGTAATGCCATCATCGCGGATTTTCTCGATGAGCTGGCGCAACACCACGGTTTCGGAAGCATTCATGCCGGCGGCCGGCTCGTCCAACGCCAAAAGCCTTGGTTCCGTGGCGAGCGCGCGGGCAATTTCCAGGCGGCGCTGGTCCCCATAGGACAGGGATTTGGCGATGTCATTGGCACGGGCCGCAATCCCGGTATATTCCAGCAGTGCATGGGCGCGCGCCTCGATGTCGGCTTCTTCCGCACGCGTACGCCGGTTGCGCAGCACGGCCCCGATGACGCCGGCGCGCGTCCGGACATGCCGGCCGATCATGACGTTTTCCAGCGCCGTGAGGTTGGCGAACAGGCGGATATTCTGGAACGTGCGGGCCATGCCCAACGCCGCGATTTCATGCGGCTTGGCGCCGATCAGGCTTTCGCCGGCGAACGTGCATTGTCCCGTTTCAGGCACATACAGACCGGTCAGCACATTGAACAGAGTGGTCTTGCCGGCACCGTTCGGTCCGATGAGCCCGTAGATCTCACCAGCGCGGATATCGAAGCTGACGTCCGACAAGGCGTGCAGTCCGCCAAAGCGCTTGCCCAGTCCGCGGGCTTCGAGCAGCGGTGTATTCATGCCGCACCTCCTTGCGTCGGCCGGGCCAGTTCGCGTTTGCGAACCGACGATGGCCACAACCCGGCCGGCCGGAACAGCATCACGCACACCATCGCCAAACCGAACAAAAGCATCCGTATCGCTTCCGGGTCGACCACCACGTCCCCGAAGATGGCTTGCTGGACGGGAACGATCACGGCGCGCAGGAACTCCGGGAATACCGCGAGGATAATGGCACCGAGAATGACGCCCGGGATATTGCCCATGCCGCCGAGGACCACCATGCACAATACGGATATGGATTCCGTCAGGCTGAAGCTTTCGGGGCTGACAAAGCCCTGCATGGATGCGAACAACGCGCCGGCCACGCCGCCGAACGAAGCACCCATGGCGAAGGCCAGCAGCTTGATGTTGCGGGTGTTGATGCCCATGGCCTTCGCCGCCACTTCATCCTCGCGGATGGCTTCCCAGGCTCGGCCGATGCGCGAGTTCTGCAGGCGCACGCAGACAAAGATGATTAGCAAGGTGAGGAGGAGCAGCAGGTAATAGTACTTCTCGGGCCCGGTCACCCGGATTCCAAAGAGCGTCTCCGTACGGTTGAAGGCAAAGCCGGTCACACGGAAGGGATCGATGCGGTTGATGCCCTGGGGACCGTTCGTGATATTGACGGGTGCGTTGAGATTATTCAGGAAGACCCGGATGATCTCGCCGAAGCCCAGTGTCACGATGGCCAGATAATCGCCACGCAGTCTCAGCGTCGGCGCGCCCAGCAGCACGCCGAACAGGCACGCCAGCCCGATGCCCAGCGGCAGGATCGCCCAGAACGGCAGGTGCAGGTTGAAATGCGGCGAAGCCAGCAAGGCCCAGGTGTAGGCGCCCACGGCATAGAAGGCGATATAGCCCAGGTCCAGCAAACCGGCAAAGCCCACCACGATATTCAGGCCCAGCGACAACATCACGTACAGCAGCGCGAAGTTCAGGATCCGGACCCAGCCCTGCCCGGCCAGCCCAAGCACGAAGGGCAGGACCGCCAGGACGACGGCCAACAAGGCCATGCCCAGCAATGCCGACACGGGCGTGCGCGCGCGTAGAGCGGAAGTGGTATTCATGCGCGATCCCCTACGCGTTCGCCGAGCAAGCCGGAGGGACGGAAGATCAGGACCAGCACCAGCACCAGGAAGGCGAACACGTCCTGGTAGTTGCTGCCCATGAAGCCGCCCGTCAGGTCACCGATATATCCCGAACCCAGCGCCTCGATGACGCCCAGCAGCACACCGCCGAACATGGCGCCGGCGAGGTTGCCGATACCGCCCAGCACCGCCGCGGTGAAGGCCTTCAGTCCCAGCATGAAACCCATGGTGTAGTGCGACACGCCGTAGTAGGTCGATACCATCATGCCCGCCACTGCTGCCAAGGCAGACCCGATCAGGAAGGCCGCCGAGATAACCGTGTTGATATTCACGCCCATGAGCCCGGCGACCTCCCGGTTTTGAGCCGTGGCCCGCATGGCGGTACCGAGCCGCGTCTTGTGCACGATGAGCAGCAGGCCGGCCATCATCAGCGCAGCAATGGCGATGATGGCGATCTGCAGCGTGCTGATGCGGGCGCCCCCGAGATCGATGACCCGGGGATCGAGGATTTGCGGGAAGTGAGCGTAGTCGCGGCCCCAGATCATCATGGCGACGTTCTGGATGATGATCGATACGCCGATCGCCGTGATAAGCGCGGCGAGGCGCGGCGCACGCCGCAAGGGGCGATAGGCCACGCGCTCGGCCAGCCAGCCCAGCGCCATGCAAACGGGAACGGCGCACAGCAGGCCTGCTCCCATGACCAGCCAGGGGGATGCCGCGGCGTTGCCACCTACGAGCGCCAGCGCCACGGAGGTCGCGACCATCGCGCCGATCATGACCACGTCGCCGTGTGCGAAGTTGATCAAACCCACGATGCCGTACACCATGGTGTAGCCGAGCGCGACCAGGGCGTACATGCTGCCCTGCGTAAGCCCGTTGATGAGTTGCTGCAGAAAGATTTCCATGAAATGCCAGCTGAAACGGAACCCGCGCAGGCTGCGCGCAGCAGTCGGCGCGGGTCCGTGCGTCTAGTCGGAGGGACGCGATACGCGTTCCGGAGGGAGCAGGGTTGCAGCCACGATCCTGCGGAGCGTGGCTGGAGTCGCTTACTTCGACTCACCCACCATGGTCTTGACCATCTCCCACTTGCCACCCTTGACTTGGTACATGGTGACAGACACTTCCTTTAGATTGCCCTTGTCGTCATAGGCGATATGGTCGCTCGTCGCGCCTTTGCGGTTCAGCTTCTTCAGCATGGGCAGATATTTTTCGGGATCGGAGGAGCCCGCCTGCTCCATGGCGGTGATCATGTTCCACGCGCCGTCATAGGCATAGGGCGCGTAGACGCCGGGGTCCTTCTTGAAGCGGGCCTTGTACGCCTGCAGGAAGGCCTTGCCCGCCGGCATCTGGTCGAGCGGCACACCCGCCAGCGAAGCGTAAGTCCCTTCTGCCGCGTCCCCGGCCAGCTTGAGGAAAGTGTCGCTGCGCGTCATCTCCCCGGAGAGAAATGGTACGTTCAGGCCCAGCGTGACCCATTGTTTCTTCATGGGGCCCGACTGCGCATCCAGCCCGCCGAAGAACACGGCGTCCGGCGCGCTTCCCTTGATGTTGGTAAGAATGGCGGTGAAGTCGTTGGCCTTGTCGTTCGTATATTCGCGCCGCACGATTTGCCCACCGGCCGCCTTGACCGCCTTTTCCACCTCATCGGCAAGGCCCTGCCCATACGCGGTACGGTCATCGATGATCGCAACCTTTTTGGCCTTCAGGTCCTCCACGATGAACTTGCCGACCGCGGCGCCTTGCTGGGTGTCGCTGGTCATCATGCGGAACGCCGATTCGTAGCCCTGCGTGGTGTATTGTGGCGCGGTCGCCATGGCGATCTGCGGCAGGCCCGCATCGTGATAGACCTGCGAGGCCGGGATGGTGGTGCCGGAGTTGAAATGGCCGAGGATGCCGTGCACGTCCGCATCGACGAGCTGTTGCGCAACCGTGACGCCCGTCTTCGGATCGGCTTGATCGTCCTTGCTGTTCAATTCGAACTTGGCGACCTTGCCGTCCAGCTTGATGCCTTTCTTGTTCGCTTCCTCGATGGCGAGGAGCAGCCCATTCTGCATATCCTCGCCGTAGTGGGCCTGCGGACCGGTCAGCGGCCCTGCGTAGCCCAGTTTGACATCGGTCGTATCCGCGGCCTGCGCGACGCCGGCCAGACATACCCCGGCCGCGATCGCGGTGACGAGCGATTTGATTGTTGTGGTGATACGCATCTATTCCTCCTTGTAGGATAGGGCTGTGTGATGGGCGGGATTGTTCCCCGCTATCCTTACCCGGCCCGCGGATGACAGGCCGTGTATTCCTGATAATGTTTCCACGCGGGACAGGCGCAGGCCTGGCGCGGCCTGCGCCATGGAAAGCGCATTTTGATAGTGGCACACGGCGCCAGGTATTGGCGATTACCCTTCCCGCCGCGATACCCCGCGTCCTGGACAACGGGATGGTAAGTCATGACGCGCGGCGATGCGTTCCCCACTCACTGCCGTGAAATACATGCCGTTTCCACGTCTTGTATGCGGTATGGCGGCGCCGGCGCATCGTATACCAACTAGCCGATCGTCATGAGGCTGGCATTGCCGCCCGCCGCCGCCGTGTTGACGCTGATCGAACGTTCTGCCACGAGACGGTCCAGCACATAGCCCTGGCCCTGGACGGCCGCATCGGTGGACAGACCCTGGACCGAGACGATCGGGCCCGGACGCGCCGCGACGCGACGGCCGAGTACGCGCAAGGCATCGCTATCCCCCTCGAAGAGCACCGCTTGGTAATCCGCGGTGTCAATCTCGTCATCGGTAATCAGGGCGACGCTGTCGCGCTGCGTTGCCTGCACGCTTTGCGCCAGTGCCCGGCCGGCATCGTTGTCCACGAACAAGGCGCGGTTCCCCGTCGCCTGCACCGCCGCCCATTGCGCGCGCGCACCGTCCTGCGTCGCCGCCACGCACAGCACCGCGCCGCGTGGCTCCAGGCGGTATGTATTGGCTTCACCCGTCGGTCCCGGCAATGTCAGCACGACCGGCATGGCCGGCGACGTGCCGCCCATCGGCAAGCCGGCGGGACGTACCGACAGCAGACGGTACAGGTACAGGGGGCCGCCAGCCTTGGGGCCGGTCCCTGACAACCCTTCCCCCCCGAAGGGCTGCACGCCCACGACCGCACCGACGATGTTGCGGTTCACGTACATATTGCCCGCATGCACGCGCGTCGTCACATGCGCGATGGTCTCGTCGATCCGGGTATGCACGCCGAACGTCAAGCCATACCCGGTCGCGTTGATATCGTCGAGCAAGGCATCGAGCTGGTCGCGCTTGTAGCGCACCACATGCAGCACGGGTCCGAACACTTCACGCTTGAGCTCTCGCACACCGCCGATCTCAATAAGGGTGGGCGCCACGAAGGTCCCGTGGCGGCACGCCGGCGGCAGCTCCAGCTGCGTCACGGTTTTGCCCGCCGAGCGCATGCCGTCGATATGGCGTTGAATGCCCTCGCGCGCTTCTTCGTCGATGACCGGACCTACGTCGGTGGACAAATGATCCGGATTACCGATGCGCAGTTCGGCCATGGCCCCGCGCAGCATTTCCAACACGCGGTCGGCATTGTCCTCCTGCACGCACAGCACCCGCAGCGCGGAACAACGCTGGCCGGCGGAATCGTAGGCGGAACTCAGGACGTCGTAGACGACTTGTTCGGTAAGCGCCGAAGAATCGACCACCATGGCATTCTGCCCGCCCGTTTCAGCGATCAGCGGAATGGTGTGCCCCGCGTCATCCAACCGGTCGGCGAGACTGCGTGCGATCAACCTTGCCACATCCGTCGAACCGGTGAACAACACGCCGCGAACCTCGGCGCTGCCGACCAGCGCCGCGCCCACGGTTTCTCCGCGGCCCGGAAGAAGCTGAACCGCGTCATCCGGCACGCCGGCGGCGCGCAGGATGGTCACCGCTTGCGCCGCGATGAGCGGGGTCTGCTCCGCGGGCTTGGCCAGTACCGCATTGCCGGCCGCCAGTGCAGCCGCCACCTGCCCCGTGAAGATCGCCAGTGGGAAATTCCACGGGCTGATGCATAGGACGGGGCCCAGGGGACGATGCGTGGCGTTGTCGAACTCGCGCTCGGCCTGATCGGCGTAGTAGCGCAGGAAATCCACGGCTTCGCGTACCTCGGCAATCGCGTTGGGCAAGGATTTGCCCGCCTCGCGCACGATCAGGCCCAGGAGGGTCTGCATCTGCTCTTCGAGCATCTGCGCGGCGCGCCGCAGACAGCGCGCGCGATCGGCCACCGGCGTGGATTGCCAGATGGAGGCGCCCTGAGTGGCACGCCGCAGCGCAAGCGCGGTATCGGCTTCATTCGCCTCGATGACGTGCCCGACCACATCGCGATGGTCGGCGGGATTGCGCACGGGCACCGCACGGCTCTCGTCCGAGGCCGCGGCCGCGCCGCCGATCATGGGATAGGCCTGCCACGCCGTACCGGTGCTGGACAGCAGCGCCGCCGACAGCGACGCGAGGCGATGTTCGTTGCTGAGGTCCAGCCCCTGCGAGTTGGGCCGCGCGCCGTTGCGCACGCTCCCATAGAGTTCGCGCGGCAGCGGGATCTTGTCATGCGGCGCACCGAGCGGAGTGATGGCGGACGCGACTTCGACCGGATCCTGGACAAGTTCCTCTATGGAGATGCTGTCGTCGCCGATGCGATTGACGAAGGATGTATTGGCACCATTCTCCAGCAGACGGCGAACCAGATATGCCAGCAAGGTTTCATGCGTTCCCACCGGCGCATAAATGCGGCACGGCCGGTTCAGCTTGCCTTGCGTGACCGGCCCCACCACCTCTTCGTAGAGCGACTCGCCCATCCCGTGCAGGCACTGGAATTCGTACTGCCCGGGATAATAGTTCTGCCCAGCCAGGTGATAGATGGCCGACAGCGTATAGGCGTTGTGCGTGGCGAACTGTGGGAACACCGCCTCGGGCGCAGCCAGCAGCTTGCGCGCGCAGGCCAGGTACGCGACGTCGGTATATACCTTGCGGGTATAGACGGGGTAGCCTTCCAGCCCGTCGACCTGGGCACGCTTGATCTCGCTGTCCCAATACGCACCCTTTACCAGGCGGATCATCAAGCGGTGGCGGCTGCGGCGCGCGAGGTCGATGACGTAGTCGATCACGAAGGGCGCACGCTTCTGGTAAGCCTGGATCACGAAACCTATTCCGTTCCAGCCTTCGAGCTCTGGATCGAAGCACAACGCCTCAAGCAGGTCCAGCGAGATCTCCAGGCGATCTGCTTCCTCAGCGTCGATGTTCAGGCCGATGTCGTAGCTGCGGGCCAGACGTGTCAGGGCGCGGACGCGCGGCAGCAGCTCGCCCATGACGCGCTCGCGCTGGGCGCGCGAATAGCGCGGGTGCAGCGCGGACAGCTTGATGGAGATGCCAGGACCCTGGTAGATGCCGCGCCCGGCGGCCGCCTTGCCGATCGCCTGTATGGCCTGTTCATAGGAGGCATAGTAGCGGTCGGCGTCCGCCGAGGTGGTGGCCGCCTCGCCCAGCATGTCGTAGGAATAGCTGAAGCCCTTTGCTTCCATCTTGCGGTTGTTCGCCAGCGCTTCCGAAATTGTCTGGCCGGAGACGAACTGTTCACCCATCATGCGCATGGCGATGTTGACGCCCTTGCGGATCAACGGCTCCCCGCCCTTGCCGATCAGGCGCGTCAGCGCACGCGACAGCGACTGCTCGCTGTTGACCGCCACCAGCTTGCCGGTAAGCATCAGCCCCCAGGTCGCCGCGTTGACGAACACCGACGGCGATCCGCCCATATGGGAACGCCAGTCGCCCCGGGCGATCTTGTCGCGTATCAGGGCATCGCGAGTCGCGCGATCCGGGATGCGCAACAGCGCCTCGGCCAGGCACATCAGTGCTACGCCTTCCTGGCTGGACAGCGAGAACTCCTGGATCAGTCCTTCCACCCCGCCGCCGCCGCGCTTCTCTCGCAGGGACTTGACCAGCCCGGCGGCCGTGGCGTGGATTTTTTCCGGGTTGGGCATCCGTGCCTGGCCTACCAGCAGGGGCACGCATTCCGGCTCCGGACGACGATATGCCGCCGTGATGGCGGCACGCAGCACGGACTGCGATTGCACGTCCTGTCCGAATTCGAAGAACGGGGGCACATGAGCAGGGGCCTGCAATTCGCTGTCGTCGGGCAGCGCATCGGCCCCGGCGAAGTGCGCGATTTCGGCCGGCAGTTGGCCGCGTTCGATCCGTTCCAGGTAAGCCGCGATGGCCTGCTTATGCAGCCAATGAGGGGTGCATTTCAATTTGGCGGCGGCATCCCTGAGACGGTCGCGCAACGCTTCATCGACCTTGACGCCAAGAGTTGTGGTGCCCATTTGCGTGATACTCGCTCTAGAACAAGAGGCGCGCCCTTGGGCGGCGCGGGTTGGAGCGGGATGTTAGGCGGGTTGCACCTCAACGAATACTAGGGTTAACCCTAATTAATACGCCGTACACGCGCGGTCGGCTGAACGGTTCACGAAGGTACGCAGCCTGACAGCCGAACATGGTCTCCACTGGCTTGCGCGCGGTGGCCCCCGGCGCGTATGCCCGTCGCGATGGTGGATGCCAGTTGCGCCGTGGCCTGCCGCAGCGCAGTGACCGCCTGAGCCGGTGCGGAACCGCCAATGGGCACCTGCACGACGCTGCGGCAAAGCAGGGCCCCGCCTTGAATATTGCTAGGCCGGATACGCCATGTCGCGTCCACCACGGCCGCACCGCCCGCCACGGCTTCGAAGCGCTGGACATCTACCTGTACGCGCCACACGGGCGCGGAAGCCGGTGCGGTAATGGACTGGACATCCAGCACGCCGAGGTCGTGCACCAGCGCGGCGGAAAGCGCCCCGCGGATTTCGTCAGGCAGGGGCGCTGTCCAACGGTCGGAATAATAGGCCGCGACCGTGCCATCCGGCTGGCGCATCATGATTTGCGGTTGATCAGCCTGAGGCGGCACATTCACCGGCGTCACAACCAGCAGGTATGGCGAGGCCCCGCCCCCCTGGTCCCGCGTCGGTGCAGCTTGCGCGGTCTCCGGACCGACCAGGGTGTAATACTGCACCGGGGGCGACGCGGCGCAGCCGATGAGGGCCGCACCCAGCACAAGGCCGGCGGCGGTCAGCTTCAGGGCGGAGTGGGCTTTCATCGTGATTTTCCAATGGTGCCTGCGCCTGGCAAGGGATCAGGACCGCGACCGCGCAGCAGGGCTTCGGGGTTTGCTTGGAGATAGTCGGCCAGCGCGCGCAGGGATCTCGCCGCACGCCCCAGTTCGTCCATGGCGCGCTGCGCATTCACTGGCAGGTCGGCATCCGGAGCCAGCAACCTGCCCAGGTCTATCAGTGATTTGTTAGCCTGTTTGAGCACGGCCTGGGCTTGCGGCGCGAGCTGCGTGTCCAGGCGGCCCATGAGCCGCGACGTGCTGGCCAGCGTGCGTTGCAGGTCCTCGCCGATTTTGTCGAACGGAATCTTATCGAGCTTGGCCGCAATGCTGCTGATCTGCTGCTGCAACTGATCCAGATTGCCCGGCATCGTCGGAATGGGAGCCGGATTCGCCATCTTGAACTCCACCGGCTGCGCCCGCGGGAACACGTCCAGCGCGACGTATAGCTGGCCCGTCAGCAGATTGGAGCTGCGCAACTGCGCTCGCAATCCATGCTCGATCATCGATGCAAGCAACCGTTCGCCCGGGTGCGCCGGATCCTTGCCATCCTCGCGCTCGGCGAACGCGCGCACGCGCTCATAGACCGGTCCCAGGCGCTGCGGATACAGGTTTGCATACACTACCGCGAAGAACTGCTTGGTGCGTGTGTCGAAGTCCATGGTGATGGAATCGACCTGGCCCAGCACGACGCCATTGAAATCGATCGGCGCCCCGACCCCCAGGCCACGAATGGACTGGTCAAAACGCATCACGACCGGGAACGGCTCACCGTCGGGCGTGGCTTCGGCGACGCTCTGATTATTGAAGAGCGCGAAGGTCGTATCGGCTTTGGCGGGCGGTGACGGCGCATCGCCACTCTTCTGCCCGAACGCAATTCCGCCCACCGCGACAGAAAGAAGCGATTGCGTGCGGACTTTCAATCCATCCGCATTCAGCGTGAAGTCGACACCGCTGGCGTTCCAGAAATGCGTATCGGCCGTGACGAAACGGTCATTCGGCGCATCGACGAAGATCTGGATATTCACGTAATGGCCGGTGCTGTCCAACTGATAACCGATCACCTGGCCAACACTGATACGGCGGTAATACACAGGGGAACCAACGTCCAGCGAACCCAGGTCAGAGGCACGCAGGGTGAACCTTTTGCCCGGCCGATCGTGGGTGACCTCCGGAGGCGACTCCAGGCCGACGAAGTCGGTCTTTTCTTCATCGGACACCGGTTTGCCATCCAGCGTCTTGCCGTTGGGCGCGTCCACCCCGATATACGCGCCCGACAGCAGCGTGCCCAGGCCCGATACGCCGCTCAAGCCCAGTCGCGGACGCACCACCCAGAACCGGGTGTCCTGGCGCGCAATACTGGCGGCCTCTTTGGCGAGTTCCGCCCTGACGATCACCTTGGACCGGTCTTCGCTGAGCCGTATGCTTTTCACCGTGCCAATATCCACGTCCTTGTACCGCACCCGCGTCTTGCCCACTTCCAGGCCTTCGGCGGTATTGAACGTGATGGTGACGGTCGGCCCGGATTCAAACCAGGTACGTGCCAGCAGGGAGAGCCCTGCCAGGGCGGCCACAATGGGGATCAGCCAGATCCAGGATATACCTCGTTTCCGGCGCGTGACTTCCGGCGCCCGGACTTCATTATTTTTTCCGGGCGGTACTGGGTCGGACATGCTGCTGCTTCCTTTTCCTTATGCTTATGCGTTCCCACTGTCCGCCGGTACCCCCGGCCGGTCATGGACACCAGGCTTGATGCCCACATCGGCCCGCTCCCGTGCGGCCACCGCGTCATCTTCCAAGCCTTGATCCACCGCGTGGTCCCATCCGCGGCGCGGGTCGAAACTCATGGCCGCCAGCATGGTGAAAATAACCACCATGCCAAACGCGCCGGCCCCGGGCCCGGCGCTGATCGCCATCAAACCCTGGAACTGCGCCAGCGCGGCCAGCAGTATTACCACGAACACATCCAGCATGGACCACTGCCCAATGAACTCGACGATTCCGTAAAGCCGCGTGCGCTGGCGCAGGTTATTCACATTGCCCCGTTGCACCTGCCATGCCAATATCGCCAGCGACAGCAGCTTGGTGATCGGGACCATCACGCTGGCGACAAACACGATCACGGCAATGTCCCAGGAACCGGTCTGCCAGAGTTCGATCACGCCGCCCAGAATGGTATGCGCACTATTGCCAAGTAGCGAGTCGATATTCATGACAGGCAGGATGTTGGCCGGAATATAAAGGATGGCGGCCGCTATCAACAAAGCCCACGTACGGTTCAAATGATCCGGTTTGCGCAAATGCACGATAGCATTGCAACGCAGGCAATGGTGCCTGCCCTCTGGCGCACCGCGCTGCACCGCCTGCACCTGTCCACATACATGGCATCCAGTCAGGACTTCCCCTTCCCCCGCCTGCGGCACGTGCACGGGCACGATCCCGCGGTCTTCGGCGAACCGCCACACCACATGCGGCGTCAGGCGACCCAGCATGGTAAGCAGAATCGTCAACAACGCGAAGCCGCCCAGACCTATCCCGGGCGATACGGCGGCCATGCCTGCCAGCTTGACCACCGCCACCAGGACACCCAGCAGGAACACCGGCACCATGCTCCAGGGCTCCAGCATGCCCAGCCAACGCGTCGCCATCGCAAAGCCGCGGGGCAGAGTACCAACCGCAAGCGGATACAGGACCCAAAGGAGCAACAACAGCTGCAGGAGGGGCAGAACGAAACCCGCCAAGCCCGTCATCACGGCGACGAGCTCGTGGTTCTGGTCCCAGGTAACCGTGATGGCATTCAGCAAGGACGCCTGCTGCACCATGGCCTGCACCCGCATAATGGCCACGGGATAGGCGTTGGCGATCACAAAAACGATCAGGGCGGTCAGCGCAACCGCCAACCACCCTGATATCGCCAGACCGCTATACCGCCACAGCACGGTGCCGCATCGGCTGCATGAAGCCTGTTCACCTGGCCCCAACTCCTGGCGGCGATACACGCTGCCGCAATGCCCGCAGGAGGTAAGAGGCGCTTCGACTGCCATTAATCCGCCAGGGCGACTTCCTGCGCGTCAGGCGCGTCCGAGGCCGGCTTGTCACCGAAAGTAAGCCGAACCTTGCCTTCGTCATCCAGGTCCACGGTAACCGACCCGCCATCGACCAGTTTGCCGAACAGCAATTCGTCGGCCAATGCACGTCGGATGGTGTCCTGGATCAGGCGCTGCATCGGTCGCGCTCCCATGAGCGGATCGAAACCTTCCTTGGCCAGGTGGGCTCGCAGGGACTCCGTGAACACCGCATCGACGCGACGCTCATGCAACTGGTCTTCCAGCTGCATCAGGAACTTGTCGACGACGCGCAGGATGATTTCGCGCGACAGCGGCGAGAACGGAATGATGGCGTCCAGGCGATTGCGGAACTCCGGCGTGAACATCCGGCGGATCTCGGCCATTTCATCACCGACCACGCGGGAGTTGGCGAACCCGATGGACGGCCGATTCAATGTTTCAGCGCCCGCGTTGGTCGTCATGATCAGGATCACATTACGGAAGTCCGCCTTGCGGCCGTTATTGTCCGTCAACGTGCCATGATCCATCACCTGCAGCAGGATGTTGAACACATCCGGATGCGCCTTTTCGATTTCGTCGAGCAGCAGGACGCAATGCGGTTGCTTGGTAATCGCCTCCGTCAGCAGTCCGCCCTGATCGAAGCCGACGTACCCCGGGGGCGCGCCGATCAGGCGCGATACCGCGTGGCGTTCCATGTATTCCGACATGTCGAAGCGCAGCAGCTCGACACCCATGGTGAATGCCAACTGACGGGCGACCTCGGTCTTGCCCACGCCAGTGGGGCCCGAGAAAAGGAATGCGCCAATCGGCTTCTCCGGTTTGCCCAAGCCCGAGCGCGCCATCTTGATGGAAGCGGCCAATGCCTCGATCGCTCCATCCTGCCCGAACACAACGGTCTTCAAATCCCGGTCCAGCGTTGCCAGCTTGCTGCGGTCGTCATTGGAGACCGACTGCGGCGGAATGCGGGCGATCTTCGACACGATGTTCTCGATGTCGACCTTCCCGATGACTTTTTTCTGCCGTGAACGCGGCAACAGGCGTTGAGCCGCCCCGGCTTCGTCGATCACATCGATCGCCTTGTCCGGAAGATGCCGATCGTTGATATGGCGCGCCGACAACTCGGCAGCCGCAAGCAACGCAGCAGCCGAATAACGGACATTGTGGTGCTCTTCGAAACGTGTCTTCAGGCCACGCAGGATCTGCACGGTCTGCTCCACACTGGGCTCGCTGACGTCGATTTTCTGGAACCGGCGCGACAGCGCGTGGTCCTTTTCAAACACGCCGCGATACTCCGTATAGGTGGTCGCACCGATGCACTTCAGTTGCCCTGACGACAAGGCCGGCTTGAGCAGGTTGGAGGCGTCCAGCGTACCGCCCGACGCCGAACCGGCGCCGATCAAGGTGTGGATCTCGTCGATGAACAGGATGGCGTCGGGATTGCCGCGCAATTGCTTGAGGACGCCCTTGAGCCGCTGTTCGAAATCGCCACGGTATTTGGTTCCCGCCAGCAAGGCACCCATATCCAGCGCGTAAACCTGCGCCGCCTGGAGGATTTCCGGCACTTCACCGCGCGTGATCCGCCATGCCAACCCCTCGGCAATTGCAGTCTTGCCTACTCCGGCTTCGCCAACCAGCAATGGGTTGTTCTTCCGGCGCCGGCACAGGACCTGAATGACGCGCTCCACCTCGGATTCGCGGCCAATCAGTGGATCGATGCGTCCGGCCAACGCGGCGGCATTCAGGTCGGTCGCATACTGGTCCAGGGGGGACTGGCGCGATTCGCCCTGTTCCTCCGGATTCGGCTGCTGCTCCTTCTGCGACGCGGCGGATTCGACCTGCGGCTGCTTGGTGATGCCATGCGACAGGAAATTGACGACGTCCAGCCGTGTGACGCCCTGCTGCTGCAGGTAATACACGGCGTGCGAATCCTTTTCGCCGAAAATGGCCACCAGCACATTGGCTCCGGTCACCGGCTTCTTGCCGCTGCCGCCCGCCGATACGTGCATGATCGCGCGCTGGATCACCCGCTGGAACCCGAGGGTGGGCTGGGTATCCACCTCGGCACCGCTGGGAATGACGGGCGTGTTCTCGTTGACGAACTGGCGCAGGTTACGCCGAAGATCATCAAGATTCGCCGCGCAGGCGCGCAACACTTCGACCGCCGACGCGTTGTCGAGCAGCGATAACAGCAGATGCTCTACTGTAATAAATTCGTGTCGGGCCGATCGGGCCTCGACGAAAGCCATATGCAGGCTGACTTCAAGCTCTTGGGAAATCACGCTTCCTCCATGACGCATCGAAGCGGACATAAACACAAGACATATTCTATGCCTATCGGAGCGTAACGCCAGCGATTTCAAATTCGATCCGGTCGTAACGCCCGCGGCTGTCCATGACCGTGAGCGTATACCGACCGTCGCGCGCCAGCGACACTGTAAAAGGATGACCGGCCTGACCTTGTGCGAGCACGCGGCCGTCCAGCATCCACCATAACTCACCTTGCGCCCCGCTCGCGTCGACGTCCATAGCGACGCGACGCTGTCCCGGGACGGGACGCAATACCGAACCGTCAGCAACGCCGACCAGGCGTATCGGAGCCTGCCCGGTATCCGCATAGCCCGCAAACGAGGGCGGAACGGTGTTGTTCAAAGTCCACGCCAGCCGCTGCTGCGGGCATGAGCCGGCGGGCACCTCGTCCGTGCTCACGCCCAACGGCCAGCAGGTCACGACCGGCAGAACGCTTGCGGGGCGGACGCGCGGCAGCGCAGCCGCGTCCGGCATCGCCGCCACGATGTCTCGCAGCAGCGGCGCCGCCACATTGGCGCCGAAAAACCCGGGATTGGGCGTTCCATCCGGCCGTCCCACCCACACACCGATGGTCCAATGGTCCGTTACGCCGACCGCCCAGGCATCACGAAAGCCGAAGCTGGTTCCGGTTTTCCAGGCGAGCGCCTTGCCAGCCGCGGCAGTCTGGTACAACGGCCGGTCCGGATGCCCGCCACCTTCGAGGATGTCACGCACGATCCAGGCTGCCCCGGGACTTATCATACGGGACTCCTGCAAGGGCTGCCGGGGATCCAGCCGGGGGCGACCGGCAACGCCACCGCGCGCCAAAGCGCGATAGGCGCCGACCAGTTCTTCCAAGGTGGTGCCGCCCCCGCCCAAAATCAAGCTCAGATTGGGCGTGGCACCGGCCGGCATGCGAAGACGGACGCCTGCGCCTAGCATAACCGATGCAAAATGCGCGGGCCCGATACGATCCAGCAGGTCGACCGCAGGCACGTTAAGCGAACGCTGTAAAGCTTGCGCGACGCTGACGGGACCGGAGAAATCGGCTTGGAAATTTCCCGGCGCATAGCCGCCGAAAGACAACGGCAGGTCCAGCAGCAGGCTTTCGGAATGGATCAGGCCTTCGTCCAACGCCATGCCGTACAGGAAGGGCTTGAGCGTGGACCCCGGGGAACGCACCGCCGACACCATATCCACGTGCGCGTAACGGGTATTGTCGGAGTAATCCGCGGAACCGGCGTACGCGCGCACGGCCAGACTATCGTTGTCCATCACCAGCGCAGCCATCGACACCTTGGACGGCAGCGCATCGACGCGGTCGATCAGCAGTTGCTCGACCCTGGCCTGGATTTCCGCGTCGATAGTCGACGCAATAACGGCGCCCGATAAGGCGCCCCGGGCGGCGCCCGCACCGCGCACCAGGCGCTGTGCCGCCAACGGCGCAAGCCAGTGGGCGCGTAGCGGCGGCGCCATCACCGGCTCCATCTTCGCATCGGCCACCTGCGCTGGCGTCCATCGGCGCAGTCGCGCCATACGGTCCAAAACCTTGTCGCGAGCCGCCCGCGCTTGCTCCGGATGACGATCGGGCCGCAGCAACGAGGGGGATTGAGGCAGCGCGGTGAGCAACGCCGCTTCACCCGCACTCAGGTCACGCGCGGACTTCCCCAGCCACAGGCGCGCCGCCATCTCAGCTCCTTCGACGATACCGCCCATCGGAGCGCGGCCGAGATAGATCGCCAGGATATCGTCCTTGCTGTAGTGCATTTCAAGCTGGACTGCGCGCAGGACCTGGCGCATCTTTGTGGCCAGCGTGCGGGACGACCGGCCGGCCAGGGCCGGGTCGATAAGGCGCGCCACCTGCATGGTCAAAGTAGAACCGCCAGAGACGATGCGCCCGGTGACCAGCCATTGCCACGCAGCGCGTGCCATGGCAACGGGATTGACGCCCGGATGCCAGCGAAACCAACGATCTTCGTAGGTCAGTAGCGTTTCCAGGTAGAGCGGCGACACGCGGTGCGGCGCGACGGGATAGCGCCAGATTCCGTCCCGGCTGGGATAGTTGCGCAACGGCGTGCCGTCGGCCGCGGCGACCACCAGTGCACCGTCCGCATAAGCGGCGGGCAAAGGCCAAACACGATCGGCTATGGCGGCCAGCGCCCCACAAACGGCGAGCACCAGCAAAAGCGCGCGAACACGGCGCCACCCCCGTTTACGGGGCGCCCCGCCGCGCGGGCCGTCCGACCTTGAATGGGCGCCGGAGAGGCTCATCTCACCGGCGCGCTGCGATCGCGGATTTCGATATCGCTCCAAGAGTCGCCCACGCCGCGGACCTCGGGGCGATACATATCCTCCGCCACGACCGACGGCACGGTATATCGACCCGGCGTGACCACGCGCAGCATATAGAAGATGTCGACAGGCCCCTGGCCCAGGGTCACGGCGGCGACGAAGCGGTCGTCGCGGAACTCGGTATGCTTGACCCGGGAATCCGACAAGGCGTCCGCCACGCGCCGATTGGCGATGGTCCATTCGTTCATGTCAGGGTTCTGCGACAGATTCAGGTTTTCTATCTCGAAGCCCGCCGGTATCCGATCCACCACGAGGCCGTCGGGAATGGACCAGTTCGAGTCGGCACGTATCGCGCTCACAAGGATGTCGCCCGTTTGCAGGACGCCACCATCCCAGGCGCTGCCGTCCGGACGATACCAGCGCCGCTGCAGCTGGATCATATCGGTGCGCGGTGCGGGCGGCGTCTTGACGCTGCCCTGCACGTCGAATTCCGCGAACACCGGTTGCGTCCCGCTGTTGGCCAACTGGAGCCCCGCGACTGCCGCAGGCGATATGGTCAGCGTGCGGTCGTCGCCTCCCTGCACGACCTGCCTGTCGGCGCCGTTGGCTACGGTCACTTCCCAGCCCTGGCCGCCACCACCACCGGCGGCACGCGCCGCCCGCAGCATGGCCATCTGCTCCTGCGTAGAGAAGTAGGCACGATTGCCGAGCCGCGCCGCCAGGTCGACCAACAGCAGTTCGCGGCGCGGATGTTGCAGGTCATGTTCCCGCATCAAGGCATAAGAAAGGGCCAGGTCCCGCACCGCGGTCCCATAATCCCCCAGCCAGTCGTCCACGCGTCCCATGGTGCCCGGCAAGCCATAGGGCCGGCTCATGGCGGCGTCCAGGGCGCGCTGCATGCGTCCCTGGTCTCCCATCAGCTTGAACGCCGCGGCAAGCTGCACCAGCGGCAGCGGTGAAAAGGCTCGTTCCTGGTAATTGTCGAACAACTGCCGCACCGTCGACAACGGCGCCTTGCCATCGCGTGCCAGGGTCAGTGCCGCTGCCGCCAGTCCAGCGAAGCGCCGATGGTCCTCGCGCAGCACATCCCGACCATCCTGCACGCCCAGTCTGCGCTCCACGGCCGCCCGCAGCGCCGGGGACCACATACCAAAGCCGGCCGCGGTCTGCTGCAATTGCTGCAGCAGCCATACGCGTGAACGTTCGAGTGCTGTATCTGGCACTGCATAGCCGCGGTCGCGGGCTTCCTGCAGGAAGCTGACCGCATAGGCCGTAAGCCACACGTCGCGGTTGGATGCCGGCCCTCCCCATAGGGAATAGGCCCCACTGGCCCCGCGCATGCCCGACAAGCGTTGCAGGGCCTTGTCTACCCGTTGCTGTTGCGTCATGGTCGAGAAATCTTTCACGCCATAACGTTGCGCCGTGGCCGTGTTCATCCACAGCCACGGCCATGCCGCGCTGATGGTTTGCTCAGTGCAACCGTAGGGGTAAGTCAGCAGATCGCGCACAAGCCGCTCGACATTGAACGGCGGGCGTCCGGACACGGCCAGACTCACCGTCGCGGAATCGGGGTAATACGCCGACATCCAGGCTGCGTCCGGGGCGAAGCGCTCGCCCGGCATCAAACGGATGCGGTGAACCTGGCGTTCCGGCGCCTGCGCTGGCTCGACCTGCAAGACCGACTCACGCACGATTTGCAAGGGCGTGGGTCCACCCTGCCCGGAGACGGTCAGCCGCATCAGGCCCGGGCCATACGAGCCGGTGGTGGTCGCGGTATATCGAAGCGTGGTGCGTTGTTTGTCCTTGAGCGTCACGGTTCGCGTGTTATCCGCGATGGAGAGCGGGTCGCGAGCGTCCAGCACGATGTTCAAGGTTTGCGTCGCCCCGCTGAGGTTCGTCACATCGAGCGCGATGGCGGCCTGGTCGCCCGGGGTGATGAAGCGCGGCGTGCTCAGTTCAGCGACGACCGGCGCGGCAACGAGCATTTCGGCTTCGGCGCTGCCGTAGCGCTCACCCGTGAACGCCACGGCCATGAGCCGTAGCGTCCCATTGAAGTCTGGCACATCCAAGGGAATTTCCGCCTCCCCGTTCCTGTCCAGGGTGACGGGCCCGGAGAAAAGATCGACCAGCTTCACTTTCTTGGGCAAAGTGCGCGTATCCCCGCGCATCGCGGCATCGCCGCCCCACTTCAGCCGTCCCAGCGTGCCGTCCATTTTTTCGATCAGCTTGCCGTACATGTCCAGCATGTCGGGAGCGTAACGGTGTTTGCCGAAGAAATAGCCGAAGGGATCCGGTGTGGCGTAGCGATCGACGTTGAGTATGCCGACGTCCACCGCGGATAGCGTGACTGTCGCCGGTGTATCCGCCGCGCCGTCGACCTTCACCCGCACCTTGACCCGGGTTTCGGGCAACACCTTGCCCTGCGGCTGGAAGTTCAAATGAACCGCAAGCTTCCGGCTCGTCGTGTCCAGGGGCAAAGGCGCCAGGCCTACCGCCCGCGCCGGTGTAACGCGATCGCCTTGGCTTCCCGGCCGGAACACGACTGCTCCTATATAGAGGTCGTGCCGTTTCCAAGCGGCGTCCACCGGCACCTCGACCTCCGTGCCGGTGGCCTTGGCGTCCACCCAGGTCGACCAGAGCATGCGGTCGCCTTCCACGGTAACCAAGGCACGTCCGTCGTGAGGCGGGGTCAATGTCAGTTTCAAGCTGCCGCCGGGCTTGGCCGGCAAGCCCTCCACCTTCATCCGTACCCGGTCGGGCCGGTTCCCCGTGGATTCTTCGCTTTGCGCTCCCCAGCCCGCATAAAAGCGATAGCGCAAGGTCTGCCCGGTTTCCGGATCGGTGATCTCCAGGCGATAGCGACCGTAGGTTACCGGCACGTTGAAGGTTTCGCGACCCGACAGCGACAGGAGACCCGTGTCGGTCAGTTCATCCGTCTCGGTATATCCACTATTCCATCCACGCTGTTCGTCGTAGCGCCAGTAATATTGGCGGTCCTCCCGAAACAGGCGCATTTGCGCTTGCGCCAATGGCACGATGTTGCCCTGCGCGTCGAGACGCACCGCCTCAAAGCCTGCAGGCGTGTTCTCCTGCGCGACATCGCCATCGAATAATGGGCGTACGGCGACCAGCGAGGCCGCCGGCCATACCGACCGCGAAAGCGAGCGCACCACAGGCCGGCCTCCAGATTCGAGCAAGCTGGCAGACACACGGACTTGCAATGGCGATGCCGCTTTCTGGCCAGACAGATCGACGTCGATTTCACCCTTGCCGTGGTCGTCAAGCTGCGACTCCGGCAGTTCCTCGTAGTGGCGGATCCGGTCGTCGGCGACATCCCCGAAGATGAAGCCGGGCCACTGTACGGGTAGTGCCTGGCGCTCCCGCTTGACAGTGAAGCTCGCCAGCATGCGGTTGCCGGCCGCCGGGGCGCCGTAGAGATAATCGCCCTGCACAGCGATCTTCAAGGCCTGCCCCGGCTCCAGGACCCCGTCGGCTGCCGTCAAGGCAAGCTTCATCCGCTCCGGAAGAAACTCCTCCACGTGAAACGGCCACACGGTGTCGGCCTTGCGCGCCGCGGGGTCCACCCGTAACTCCAAGGACCACGTCCCGGTCTGCGCATCGGCGGGCAGATCGATGGCGTGCTGAACATACCCCTGCACTGTTGCATCAGGCCGCCATAGTCCCGTCTGCACGACGCGGCCGTCCGGGCGCTTCAAGGTGGCGGTCAAAGGGACCGGGGCCGGCAGGCGGCCGTCGGCATCGCGCGCCAGCACCGAGACCTGGAACGTCTCGCCGGGTCGGTATAAATCCCGGCCCGCATAGACGAAAAGGTTGTTATTTACCGAAGGCAGGCCACCGACATCGAATTCCGACAAATCCAATGCCGGCTCGCCGAGGGCCAGCACAGTCATTTCCTTGCCGCGGCTGGCCCGGATGACACGGGCGCGTTCATATGCCCCGTCGAAGCCCACATGGCCTTGTGCGTCGGCCGTCGCCTTGGCGAGCGGTTTACCGGCGTCGTCCAGGAGCTCGACAACGTCGGCGACGATAGGCTGGCCAGAGTTCAGGGATACCGTGAAGGCCTCGATGCGATCTGCATAACGGCGCGCGTGCAAGCCGATGTCGCTGACGTAGAAATAGGTGGTCTGGTATTCCGTGCGAAACCGCCCGGGTTCGCTCATGACCGCCACGTAGATACCCGCTTCCTGCAAAGGCTTTATCTGCTCGATCGGCAGGAATGTGACATGCCGGCGGTTCGGCCTGTTGTCCGTGAGGAAGCGGCCCTGATAGACACTGCTGGCGATGCTGTTCAGACGGTCGAGTTCCCAGGCACCCACCGCGCCCTTCAAGGACGTGGCGCCATAGCCGCCATCTCCTTCGTCGTCCGCTTCGCCTGCATCGGCGCGCTGGCTGCGATGGTTGCCCAGCAAAATATCGAAGAACGCGGGTACATGTTCGGGCGCCACGCGCAGAAACTGGACATCGACTTCAGGCATATTGACCGTGGCGACCGGCAACCCCCCATTCTGGCCCGCCGGAAGCACCACGCCACGGCTGGCGAAATAGAAAGTCGGAGGCATGGCGTCGGTATCGATCTGGCAGTGCCCGGATTGCCCCAGGCCGGTGCCGCTGGCGGCCGGCAAGCCGGCACCTACCCTGACTGCGTAGCGTCGTTGCGGCAGCACGTAAGGGAAATAGATGGTACGTGGATTCTCCCCGACCACCCAATTGCCCTGGACCTGCTTGCCCGGGGTGGCCGGATCACCCCTCTGGACCGGTGCGGGACGTGATGGCGCGGATGGCGCCTCGCCGCCCTCGTTTTCTGCGGGCGCCGGGGCGGCGCCGCTGTCAACGACCTGCAGATAGCGGCCGAGGTCTGCCTTGCGGTCTACCGGCTGCGTCAACATGATGGAGAGGGCCAGGCTGCCCTGGTACTGCCGCGCCGTGCAGTTCAATGCGGCAAAGGGCTCTGCGGTGCCTACCGTCCCGGTCGACGGCGGTAATGTGCCGGCCCCTGCGACCGGAGCCCGGCCGGCTGGCGTCGAGGCGATGACCGGTGCGTCGCCGGGAAAAAAAGCACGATAGCCAAACCAAAGCCCTGCCAAAAGCACTACTGCAGCCACGATGGCCGCGCCGGCCATACGGCCGGTCCGCTTCTCCTGCGCCACGACGCCCTCTCCCATGCTTTGGACCGCAAAAGCCTCCGGCGCGGTTTTATCTGAACCGGCTGCCTGCAGGCCACATATTGTTTATTGCTTTTTGCGGGCGGCCTGCGCAGCGCGCGCCCAAAAATTCAAATAGGCTCCGCGACGCATTGCAGCGGATGCTGTTTGGCTTTCGCGTATTGCTGCACCTGGCTGACCCGGGTGTGCGCAACGTCGCGTGAGTAAACCCCGCAGACGCCGCGCCCTTCATGGTGCACCTGCAGCATGATGCGGGTGGCCTCGTCCTCGTTCTTGTTGAAAAACTTCTGCAGCACCTTGACGACGAATTCCATCGGCGTGTAGTCATCATTGAGCAGGATGACCTGGTACATCGGCGGCGGTTTGGTGCGAGCGCTCTCCTTTTCTACAACGAGGTCGTGATGGGTATCCGTACTTGTGCTCATGGCGGTGACTATTTTATTTAACGCTTGAAAAACCGAGTATCGAACGGGCGTAGTTTTACATGTCGAAATGCGTAGTTTCCATACTTGACGTCCCAAAGAAAAGCGGCGCATTATCGGAGAATTCTAAGCGCTTTCAACTGTTTGTTAGGCACTTGGAAGAGGGGGGGAGACGGCCAGGCCGGGGAGCCCTTCTGTCAACATACGATTCATGAGGCAGTCCGCATGTCCGATACGACCGCAAACCGTGAGCAAGGGGACACCCCACAGGCCTCCACCGCCGATGCGCCCAAAGGCACAACCGGCACCGTGAAATGGTTCAACGACGCGAAAGGATTCGGTTTCATCACGCCAGACGACGGCACTGAAGACGTGTTCGCGCATTTCTCCTCGATCCAGATGAACGGTTTCAAGACCCTCAAAGAGGGCCAAAAGGTGAAGTACGAAGTCATCCAGGGCCCCAAGGGCAAGCAGGCTTTGAACATCACCTCCGCCTGAGCGGTCAGGCGAGTTCATCAGCGTCTTCGAGTACCATACGAAGGCGGGGCGGCTGACGCCCCGCCTTTTTTTCGTCCTCCTTTCGTAGCCATCATGCACACCGATGCTGTCTTGCCGCAAGCCCTACCGTTGCCCCGCCGCGGCCATAACGCCTTGTGCGGCTTCCTTGCCGCTGCTGCGCTCACCCTCGGCATGCTCCCAGCCCTGGCCGCGGCGCAGAAACCGACTGGACCCCAGCCAGTATTGCCCAAAATGCAACTGTCCGCCGGCATCCATGTGATCCAGGCCGAGGTCGCGCGTACCGACGAGGCCCGGGAGCGAGGCCTGATGTTCCGGCAGACCCTGGACGGCAACGAGGGAATGCTGTTCGTCTTCGACCAGCCGGACCAGCAGTGCTTCTGGATGCGCAACACCCCCCTGCCCCTGTCGATCGCCTTCATGGCGGACGACGGTACCGTGGTCAATATCGCCGACATGGCGCCGCAAACCGACGACACCCATTGCTCGCGCAAGGCGGTCCGCTACGCGCTTGAAATGAAGCAAGGCTGGTTTGCGGACCATGGCATCACCGCGGGCAAGAAAATCGAAGGTTTGCCTTAATGTACGGATAAGAATACATAATGGAAAAAGCGAGCCGGGCGCTCGCTTTTTTGCGTCCTAAATAAATGGGATTAATCGACGGCGATAAATGCGGGATAAAGAACAGGTGGGGAAATGCAAGGGGCCCGTCCTTTAACGCCGGTGCGTCCTACACCCGTTCCAGGATCACGGCGATACCCTGCCCCACGCCAATGCACATCGTGCACAGGGCATAGCGGCCGCCGGTGCGCTCCAATTGGTTGATCGCCGTGGTGGCGAGCCGCGCACCGCTGGCGCCGAGGGGATGCCCGAGCGCGATGGCGCCCCCGTTGGGGTTCACCCGCGGGTCGCTATCAGCCAGGCCCAGTTCGCGCAGCACGGCCAGCCCTTGCGCTGCGAAAGCTTCGTTCAGTTCGATCACGTCGATCTGGTCCAGCTTCAGCCCGGTCAAGGCCAGCACCTTGCGCGTGGCCGGCACGGGACCGATGCCCATGATGCGGGGCTGCACACCGGCGGTCGCCATGCCCACGACGCGGGCGCGCGGCTTCAGGCCGTGCTTGCTCAGCGCCGCTTCGCCGGCAAGGAGCAACGCGGCAGCGCCATCGTTGACGCCGGACGCGTTGCCCGCCGTGACGGTGCCGCCATCGCGGACAACGCCCTTGAGACGGGACAGGGCTTCGATGTTGGTATCGCGGGGATGTTCGTCCTTCGCCACGAGGACGGCATCGCCTTTCTTCTGGGGCACCGACACCGGCGTAATCTCGGCGTCGAACAAGCCGCTTGCCTGCGCCTTTACCGCCTTCTGCTGGCTGGCCAGGGCGAAGCGATCCTGGTCCTCACGGCTGATCTTGAACTCCACGGCGACGTTTTCGGCTGTCTCCGGCATGGAGTCGACGCCGTATTGCGCTTTCATCAGCTTGTTGACGAAGCGCCAGCCGATGGTGGTGTCGTAAATCGCCGCGTTACGCGAAAACGCCGTATCGGCTTTACCCATGACGAAAGGTGCGCGGCTCATGCTCTCGACCCCGCCGGCGATCATCAGGCCGGCCTCGCCTGCCCGGATGGCCCGCGCCGCGGTGCCCAGGGCATCGAGCCCCGAGCCGCAGAGGCGGTTCACCGTGGCGCCCGGAACAGCAGATGGAAGCCCGGCCAGCAGCGCCGCCATGCGGGCGACATTTCGATTGTCCTCGCCGGCCTGGTTGGCGCAACCGAAGATGACGTCGTCGATTTCTTCCCAGGCCACGCCGGCGTGGCGCGCCATCAAAGCCTTGATCGGAACGGCCGCCAGGTCATCTGCGCGCACGGACGACAATGCGCCGCCATAACGGCCGAAAGGAGTACGAATCGCGTCACAGATATAGGCTTGATCGGTCATGTCTCGCTCGTAAGAAGTCTGAAGCGAAATGGTAGCTCAGGGCAGTTTCGCCCTAGTCAAGCCCGGCCCCAGGCGTCCACGGCATGGACAGCGTCTACGGTATGGACGGAACGCAAACGGCTAGCTCATGTGGCGGGCCGAGCCGTCCGGCCCGCCTCAACGATGGCCTGGCGCCGGAACCGGCCGGCGGCCTGATGGTAGAAAGGCTGCGGGCAGAACTGCCGCGATACCAGGGAAGCCGACAGCGCAGCCAACAACAGCCAGAAGAGCATGGGTTGACTGCCGGTCATTTCCATCACCACTACGCTGGCAGTGAGCGGCGCCTGCGTCGCGGCCGCCAGGAAAGCCGCCATGGAAATCAATACCAACACCCTTTGGTCGACAGCGCCACCCGTAATTTGCCAGATTTGCTGGCCGATGCCTGCGCCCGTGGTAAGCGCCGGAGTGAAAATCCCGCCCGGTATGCCGGCCCAATACGAGGCCACCGTGGCCGCCAGCTTGGCAAGGCCGAAACCATCGTGCCCCAGGCTGCCGCCGGCGAGCAATTGCGCCGCCGCGCCGTAACCCGTGCCGTAGACGGAGCCGCCCATCGCGAAACCGAGCGCGGCCAACGCCACGCCAAGAATGAATGCGGTCCAAATCGGATGCGCGCGCACCGCTGCACGCCAACTCGCCGGCACCAGCACAGTAGGCCCCTTGCCCAGCAGCCGGCCGAATACGCCACCCAGGATGCCATTGACCAGGCCGCACAGCAGGACCCAGCCGACCATGTCGGCCACCGGCGCACCGCTGAACACGCCGAAATATGGGTTGTTGCCGGCCACGGCGACCACCATGAAGCCGGACGCCAGCACGCCGATCAACACCAGCCGCTCCCAGCGCAGGAGGGTTCCGCGTCCGAGTTCCTCGATGGCGAAGATCACGCCAGCCAAAGGCGCGTTGAAGGCGGCTGCCAAGCCACCCGCAGCCCCGGCCGCGATCAACTCATTGTTATGGAAGCCTTGCAACGGCAGGCGCCGCTTCTTCCAGAACTGGCCCCAGGCCAGCATGACGGCGGCGCCCACTTGCACAGAGGGCCCTTCCCGTCCGATCGAGGCGCCGGCCAGCATGCCCAGGAAGGTCAGGGGAATTTTCCATACCGTCTGGCGTAGCGACACCAGGCTGGACTGTCCTGCCCCCGGCGGCAGCGACAAGGCCCCGATGACCTGCGGAATGCCGCTACCGCTGGCATTGGGTGCAAGGCGCAGCGTCAGCCAGCGGATCAGCGCCAGCCCGAACGGCAAAAGAACGAAGGCGATCCATCCCGTGCGCGCGACCCAGTTCGCATTCAATTCAAGGGCGTAGTCGGCGAGCCGGGTAAAACCCAACGAAACCAGAGACACCAGTGCGGCCCCACCCAGAAGCAGCGCCATCTGCACCGACTTGCGGGACAGCCGCCGCGCCTGGCGCGATTTGCGGCGCAGCGCTCGGCGCAGTTGCGCACGGACGCTGCGTAGGGTGTGGGCTTGGGACATACGAAAGGAGACCCCGGGGGAACAAGGCCGTAACCATACCACCCCATGCCAGCCGGATGGCGTTCAATGCCCATTAAACGCGGTGCTGGACGCGCGACAAAACAAAGGGCCGCGACCCGGAGGTCGCGGCCCCTGCACAGCCGAAAGTCAAATCAGCCGAAATTCTTCGCGGCGAAGTCCCAGTTCACCAGGTTCCAGAAATTCTCCAGGTACTTGGGACGGGCATTCCGATAATCGATGTAGTACGCGTGCTCCCACACATCACAGGTAAGCAAGGGCTTGTCAGCGGTGGTCAGCGGCGTGGCAGCGTTGCTCGTATTGACGATGTCGACCGAACCATCCGCCTTTTTCACCAGCCAGGTCCAGCCCGACCCGAAGTTGCCGGCGGCCGATTTGTTGAAAGCTTCCTTGAACCCGTCGAAGCTACCCCATTTGGCGTTGATTGCGTCGGCCAGTTTGCCGGTGGGCGCGCCGCCGCCTTGTGGCTTGAGCGAATTCCAATAGAACGTGTGGTTCCACACCTGGGCCGCGTTATTGAACACACCACCCGAGGACTTCTTGATGATGTCCTCGAGGGAGGCGTTTTCGAACTCGGTCCCGGGAATGAGATTGTTCAGGTTGGTGACGTAGGTCTGATGGTGCTTGCCATAGTGGAACTCCAGCGTTTCCTTGGAGATGTGCGGAGCCAGAGCGTCCATGGGATAAGGCAATGGGGGAAGCGTGTGCGGCATGTCGAGTTCCTTCTTGGTTGAGAGCACGATCAAGCCGAACATTGTATCGGCACTTTTTGCAGCGGCGCACTTACCCCTGTTGCAACCCGGGATAAGTACGGTGGCGTTCAATCGCTACCCGCACGCGATGTGACGACGGTCACATCGGCATCGCCGCGGCTGAACAGGACCGCCAGGTTCTGGCCTGCCATCAGGCTGCCCGCATCGCGAATAACGCGACCCTGTTCGTCCCGCACCACTGCATAGCCGCGCGCCAACACATGCTGCGGGTCGAAAGCCCGCAAATGGGCGGTCAATGCTTCGAGCCGCGCACGGCGGCTCGCGAGGAGATGGCCGTGGGCCTGTTGCATGCGCCTGACCCGTTCATGCAAGCGATCCGCGGCGCGCGCCACGTCGGGTCCCCGATGCAGCACCTTGGCCAGGAGCAGTTCGATACGTGCGCGCCGCCGCGCCTGTGGTGCGCTCCAGGCATTGAGCAAGCGGTGGCGCAGCGTGGCCAGACGTTCGCGCTGATGGGCCAGACGCTGGCCTGGCGAGGCCAGTTGCCCGGCGGCGCGGTCCAGGCGCTGCGTCAACCGCTCCAGGCGCCGCTCCTGTGCGCGCACCATTGCGCCCGCGAGGCGCATTACCCGGTTGTACAGATCGAGGCGCGGCAGGCAGGCCAGTTCCGCGGCGGCGGTCGGTGTTGGTGCGCGCAGGTCGGCGACGAAATCGACGATGGTGAAGTCGGTTTCATGGCCCACACCGCTGATAATCGGAATCGAGCTGCCGGCGACCGCACGGGCGAGCGCCTCGTCGTTGAAGCTCCACAGGTCTTCGATACTGCCCCCGCCCCGCACCAGCAAGAGGGTATCCACCTCCGCGCGGCGGTTGGCTGCCGCGATGGCGGCGACCAACCGGGTCGCGGCGTCGGCGCCCTGCACCGGCGCGGGATACAGGACGACCGGTACCTGGGGGGCGCGACGCGCCAGAGCCGAAAGAACGTCGCGTAGCGCTGCAGCATGGGGTGAGGTCACCACCCCGATGGCCCGTGGCAGGGGCAAGATGGCCCGCTTGCGCTCAGGCAGGAACAAACCCTCTGCCTCCAGCTTCTGCTTCAGCCGCAAGAAGGCTTCGAACAGGTCGCCCAGACCGGCACGCCGCATGGCCTCCGCCTGGAGTTGGTAGTCCCCCCGCGGCTCATACAGTGAAACACGCGCGCGCACCTCGACCTTGTCGCCGGCACGCGGAACAAATCCGACCGCCGTCGCACGGCTTCGGAACATTACCGTGCGTACCGCGGCCCGGCTGTCCTTCAGTGTGAAATACCAGTGCCCCGAGGCTGCCTGCGTAAAGTTCGACACTTCGCCCCGCACCCAGACCAGGGGAATGCTGTGTTCCAGCACCCGTCCGACCGCCTGATTGAGTTGCCCGACTGTCAGGATTTCGCCCGCCAGCGCGTCGTTTTTGATCTGAAATTCAAGTGTCATAAGGGTTTCCGGGCTAAACCTGTCCACAGGGCGCGAAAATACAGGGCCGGCGGTACTGAAGGAGCGCTTTTTTACACTGCATGCCTTTTCGCTTTAAAACGTCTTCATAAGTACTTGTTTTTAATCGGAAACCCGCTTCCGAGGCCATTTGCACCGATTACCGATGTCCGAGGAAGAGCCCGCGGAAATGCGGGATCGGCACAGGTTCTGCACAGAATTATCCACAAAAATTGTGGATAGCTCAGCGCGCGCCGGGGGCTATTGCCAGGGCTGCCCCGCCGCCGTTACAGTGCGCTGATCCCGCGCCGTCGGCAACCCGCCGGCGGCGCTCCCTCTGGAGTTCCTTCTTGCTGTCCGTCCTCCGTGATGCGGGCTGGCCCATCTGGCCCCTGCTTGCCACCTCCGTGCTGTGCCTGGCCCTGATCCTCGAACGGCTGTTCACCCTGCGCCGTCGCCAGGTCGCGCCGGCCGGCTTGGTGAACCAGGTGCTCGACATGGTGCGCAACCGCCAGGACACTCCTGATGCGATCGCCCGCCTCGAACGCAATTCCCCTTTGGGGCGGGTACTGGCAGAAGTGCTCCGCCAGCGCCAACTGCCGCGCGAAGAACTCCGCAGCGCGGTCGAGGACGTGGGCCGCGCCGTCGCCCATGACCTGAATCGCTACATAGGCGGCATCGGCACCATCGCCGTCGTCGCCCCGTTGCTGGGGCTCTTCGGTACCGTGGTGGGCATGATCGACATCTTCGGCTCGTACTCCCCGGTGGGCGGGGACCCGGCGCAATTGGCGCACGGTATCTCCGTCGCTTTGTACAACACAGGCTTCGGCATACTGATCGCCATTCCCGCGATGATCTTTCATCGCTATCTGCGCGCACGCGTGGACGGATACATGTATCTGATGGAGAACGCGGCGGGTCGGACGGCGCGCATCCTTGCGACGCCGGGACGGCGCAGAGCCGACGAAGACGAGGCGCTCTTCACGCCACGCGCCGCTGCGCTTCAGGATCCGCTGGCATGAATTTCGGCAACCATCGCCGGCACGACGAACTGGAGATCAACCTGATCCCGCTGATCGACGTGCTTCTTGTCATCCTGATCTTCCTGGCCGCGACCACATCCTTCGCTCGTTTCAGCCAGCTCAAGGTCACGCTGCCGCAAGCGGCGGCCGAGCAGCGTGCTGCTGCGCCGATCGAAGTCGCCATCAGCCAGGATGGCCACTACGCCTTGGACGGAAGGCTGCTGGAAGTGTCCGCCACCTCCGATATCGCCGACGCACTGCGACGCGCGGTGGCCGGCAAAGCCGACCCGGTACTGGTCATCAACGCCGACGCCCAGGCCACGCACCAGACGGTGGTCAATGTCATGGAGGCCGCCCGCCTCGCCGGCATCGCGCGGGTGAATTTCGCAACCCAGATCGCGCGGTGAGCCAGACACTACGGTCCCTGCTCCAGACACAATGGCAGCGCGGAGGATGGCTGTCCGACCTGCTAATGCCGCTGTCCGGGCTGGCCGGATGGGTGGTCAAGGCCAAGGAAGCGGCTTATCGCAAGGGCTGGCGGCCGGCCTACCGGGCGCCCGTCCCGGTCATCGTAGTCGGCAACGTCTATGTGGGTGGGACCGGCAAGACGCCCGTCGTCACCGCGATCGTGCAGGCATTGAGCGAGCGAGGCTGGACCCCCGGTGTGGTCAGCCGCGGCTATGGCGTCAAGATCGGTCCCCGCCCACGCGTCGGCCACGGCGACCTGCCGCCCGAGCGGTTTGGCGATGAGCCCGCGCTCATCGGACGCTCGACGGGGGTCCCGATCAGCGTGCACCCAGATCGGCCGAGGGCGGCGCGTTCCCTGCTCGGTGCCTTCCCGCAGATCGATGTCATCGTGTCGGATGATGGGCTACAGCATCTCGCGCTCGCGCGCGACATCGAGATCCTCGTCCAGGACGACCGTGGAATCGGCAATGGCCGCCTGCTGCCCGCCGGCCCGCTGCGCGAACCCGCCACGCGGCTGGCCACGGTGGATGCCATCGTAACCAACGTATCGGGCCCTGTACCGATCGCTGTGCCCGAACCCGGAGCGCCCCGGCGCCTGAACATGTGGATGGAGCCCGGCGCCGCATGGAATCTGCGCGATGGCACTTTGCGAACGCTATGGGAATTGCAGGCAGACTACGCAACGCGGGGGATCGCCGCGGCGGCCGGAATCGGGAATCCCGGCCGCTTTTTCTCGACCTTGCGTGGCGCCGGGGTATCGCCCGACACCACCATGGCCCTGCCCGATCACTACAGCTACGCGCATTCGCCGTTCGCCGAATTGAAAGCGGCGCTCATCCTGGTGACGGCCAAGGACGCGGTCAAATGCAGCGGACTGGGCGATAACCGCTTGTGGGCCGTACCGGTGACGCCGCGCTTCTCGGATCCGGGCTTCTTCGATTGGCTTACCGGGTGCCTGCCGGCACGCGACAAACTCCACTAAAATCCGCGCATGGAATCCCGACTGCTCGACATCCTCGTCTGCCCCATCTGCAAGGGCCCACTGCGATTCGATCGCCAGAACGCTGAACTGGTGTGCAACGCCGATCGGCTCGCCTACCCGGTTCGCGACGGGATCCCCGTCATGCTGGAAAGCGAAGCGCGCCCGCTCGATGGCGAGCGCGGCGCCGACGCCTCGTAGCGCATCGTGGCTTTCGTCGCCATCATCCCCGCGCGTGCCGCTTCCACGCGGCTGCCCGACAAGCCGCTTGCCGACATAGCAGGCAAGCCCATGGTCGTGCGTACCGCTGAACGCGCGGCGCTGTCCGCAGCGACGCGCGTACTGGTCGCGACGGATGACACGCGGGTCGCGCAGGCCGCGCGCAGCCACGGCGTCGAAACGCTGATGACCCGCGCCGACCATGCGACCGGCACGGACCGGCTTGCGGAGGCCGTCGACCTGCTGGACTTGCCGGACGACACCATCGTGGTCAACGTCCAGGGCGACGAGCCGCTGATCGAGCCCGGTCTGGTCGACGCCGTCGCTCACCTCTTGCACACCCGTCCGGACGCCGCCATCGCAACGTGCGCCTCGCCTATTGCCGACGTGCAGTCGCTGTTCAATCCCAACGTCGTCAAGGCGGTGTGCGCAGCGGATGGCCGCGCGCTGTACTTCTCCCGCGCGCCGATTCCGTGGGCCCGCGATGCCTTGGCCGACGGCCAACGGCGGATGGCGCCGGGACTGCCCGCGTGGCACCATGTGGGACTGTACGCATATCGCGCGGGATTTCTGCGTCGCTTTCCGCGATTGCCGCAAGGGATGCTGGAGCGCTATGAGTCGCTCGAGCAGCTGCGTGCACTGGAGCACGGCTACGTCATCCTCGTCCATCAGGTGCAGCACGCCCCCGCGGCGGGCGTCGACACACAGGCGGACCTGGAGCGCGTGCGTGAGGTGTACGCAAATCGGTTATAAGGATCGGTCTGACCCTTCGCCGGGGCGGGGGCTCCGGTCGATGCGGCATAATCGGGCCCATCACAAAAATACATTCAATCAGGAGCTCTTATGCGTCTCATCCTGCTCGGCCCTCCCGGAGCCGGTAAAGGAACCCAGGCCGGTTTCATCACCGAGCATTTCGGCATCCCGCAGATTTCGACCGGCGATATGCTGAGAGCCGCCGTCAAGGCGGGCACTCCGCTGGGGATAGAGGCCAAGAAGGTCATGGACGCGGGCGGCCTGGTTTCCGACCAAATCATCATCGGTCTCGTGCAAGACCGCCTGCGGCAGGCCGATTGCGCGAACGGCTATCTCTTCGACGGGTTTCCGCGCACCATCCCACAGGCTGACGCGCTCAAGGATGCCAGTGTGGAGCTGGACTACGTAGTGGAAATCGAAGTGCCCGAAGAGGACATTATCGAACGCATGAGCGGCCGCCGGGTGCACCCGGCCAGTGGGCGGAGCTACCATGTGCGCTTCAATCCGCCAAAGACGGCCGACAAGGACGACATCACGGGCGAACCCCTGGTACAGCGCGACGACGACCGCGAGGAAACGGTGCGTAACCGCCTGTCTGTGTACCGTCAGCAGACCCGGCCACTGGTCGACTATTACGCGAACTGGGCTCAATCGGACCCGGCCGCGCCGCGCTACCGGAAGATCTCCGGGGTGGGCGCAGTGGACGAAATCCGCCAGCGGCTGTTTGCCGCGCTTCAAAGCTAAGCCGGTCCCAAGCAGGTAGAGCCAGTCATGGAAATCGCAAACAAAGTGTTCATCGTCACCGGCGGTGCGTCGGGACTCGGCGCCGGCACCGCACGCATGCTTGTCGCTCATGGCGGCCGCGTGGTCATCGCGGATGTGCAGGACGAGGCCGGTGGCCGCTTGGCCGCCGAGCTGGGACAACGCTATGTGCACTGTGATGTGACGCAGGAGGCCGATGCAAAAGCCGCCGTGGCCGCGGCCACGGCGAACGGCGCCTTGTTCGGACTGGTGAACTGCGCCGGCGTGGCGCCAGCCGCCCGCATCGTCGGCAAGAATGGCGCGCATCCACTGGATCTTTTCCACAAGGTGGTGTCGATCAACCTGGTCGGCAGCTTCAACATGATGCGGCTTGCGGCCGAAGCCATGAGCGGCAATACGCCCGAACCGACCGGCGAGCGCGGCGTCCTGATCAACACGGCCTCGGTAGCCGCCTTTGACGGGCAAATCGGGCAAGCCGCCTACGCAGCTTCGAAGGCAGGCGTCGCAGGCATGACGCTGCCGATTGCCCGTGACCTCGCGAAGGTCGGTATCCGCTGCATGACCATCGCGCCGGGCATCTTCGGCACGCCCATGATCTTCGGCATGCCCCAGGAAGTGCAGGACTCGCTGGCTGCCAGCATTCCCTTCCCCGCCCGCCTGGGACGCCCGGAAGACTACGCCAAGCTGGTGCACAGCATCATCACCAACGACATGCTCAACGGCGAAACCATCCGGCTGGATGGGGCCATCCGCATGCCGCCCAAATAAGTCCCGGCTCGTCGACGTACCACCATGAGCTTGCTGCGATCGGCCGCTACGGTCAGCAGTTTTACATTGCTGTCCCGCATTGCCGGCCTGATCCGCGACGTGCTGGTGGCGCGCGCCTTCGGCGCCGGGCCCCTTACGGACGCCTTCTGGGTTGCGTTCCGCATCCCCAATCTGTTGCGCAGGCTCTTTGCGGAGGGCGCGTTCGCGCAGGCTTTCGTTCCCATACTGGGCGCCGCGCGCAGCAAGAACGGCGACGCCGAAGTGCGCGTGCTGCTGGACCGGGTCGCACTATTGCTGACGTGCGCCCTCATGCTGGTTACCGCGCTGGGCATCCTGCTGGCCCCTTGGGTAGTGACGGCCATGGCCAGCGGTTTGCGGCGCGAAGCGGGTGAGCAAGCCTTTGATGCAGCGGTATGGATGACGCGGTTGATGTTCCCGTACATCCTTTGCATGTCGCTGGTGGCGTTCGCTTCCGGTGTCCTGAATACATGGCGGCGGTTTGCCGTGCCCGCCTTTACGCCTGTGCTGCTGAATGTGGCGATGATCGCGGCTTGCGTGTGGCTGGCTCCCCGCTACCACCCTCCCATCTACGCCCTGGCAATCGGCGTCGTAGTCGGTGGTGTTCTGCAGTTGGCGATCCAATGGGTCGCACTGGCGCGGCTGGGATTGGTGCCGCGCTACAGCCCGCGCATTCGAGAGGCATGGGCGGATGCGACGGTGCGACGCATCCTCAGGCAGATGCTTCCCGCCATTGTCGGCGTATCGGTCGGGCAGATCTCCCTGCTCATCAACACGAATATCGCCACCTGGCTGCCGCCCGGCAGCGTGACCTGGCTGTCTTATGCGGATCGGCTGATGGAGTTTCCGACGGCCCTGCTGGGCGTCGCGCTGGGTACGGTGCTGCTGCCCGCCCTGTCCGCGGCAAACGCGCGCTCGGACACGGACGGCTACAGCGCCCTGCTCGACTGGGGGCTGCGGCTGACGCTTCTGCTGGGCCTGCCCAGCGCACTGGGCCTGGCACTACTGGCCGACGGGCTGGTTGCCACGCTCTTCCACTATGGCGCCTTCGTCGCCCGCGACGTGATGCAGACCCGGCTGGCCGTCATGGCGTATTCGGCGGGGCTGATCGGATTGCTGTCCGTGAAGATCCTCGCCCCCGGTTTCTATGCGCGGCAGGATATCCGCACGCCCGTCAAAATCGCCATCGTCGCCCTGGTAGTCACGCAATGCCTGAACCTGGTCCTGGTGCCCAAACTGGCCCACGCCGGCCTGGCCTTGGCCATCGCGCTCGGCGCTTGCCTGAACGCGTTGCTGCTGCTGGGCGCGCTGTACAAGCGAGGGGTCTACCGCCCCAGCCCTGGGTGGATACTCTTCGTTTTGAGATTGCTGCCCGCAATGGCGGCCCTGACCGGCGTGCTGCTCTACGCCGACGGGCGGCTGGACTGGATCGCGCTGCAAAAGCACAGCTGGGAGCGGGTCGGGCTACTGGCCGCCGTGCTTGCCGCCAGCGTGGTTGCCTATTTCGGGACCCTGCTGCTCTGCGGCTTCCGCCCGCGCGACTTCACGCGACGCGCCGCACCCGGCGCCGCATAGACTGGCGGTATCGCGGTAGTTCCGGCATGTTGGGGCGGAATGGGGGTGGTGCAACGATCCCGTATGGGTCCCAACCCCCGGCGCCACACGAAGGTATTAGGCTTCCCATCCGGACATATGGTCCGTTGAATCATTTTTTGCTTACCCCACTGGCAAATTGCCCCGATTCTTGATAAAACGCTTTAATATTTACATTTCGACACCCTCACGGCCACGCTGGAACGCCTTTTGGAACAGGACGCCCCCTCGGACAAGTCAACGCCCGTCGCAGACCAGGTCGTCAACTGGCTGCTGCTGCTGCGTTCTGGTCGCGCGTCCCAATCGGACTACGCGGACTTTCTGGCGTGGCGAGCCCAGGATCCCATGCACGAAAGCGCATGGCAGCAACTTACGTCGGCGCTGGGCTCTTCGTTCGGGCGCCTCAGCGACTTCTACCCTATCGGTTTTTCCACCTCCGGGCAGCGTGGCACGGTGGCTGCCACCGCGGCGCCCGCTCCTCCGGTACTCGTACCCAGGCATTTGCGCGTGAACCATGCCCGGCGGCGCGTTGTTATGGCCGCGGGCGGCGTGCTGGCCACCCTGGTGACCGGGGCTGCCGTCAACGAGGTCTACCCCCTGCATAATTTGTTGGCCGACGCAGCGACGGCAACAGGGGAACGACGCCTGTATCAATTGTCCGATGGCAGCCAGATACTGCTGGACGCGCGTTCCCGCGTACGCCTCGACTTCGCCGGCAGCGCCCGTAATGTCCGCCTGATGGAGGGCGCCATCACGGTATCCGTTGCGCGCGACCCGAACCGGCCCTTCATCGTCACCACCGAACAGGGCAGCGTGCGGGCGCTGGGCACGCGATTCATGGTGCGTCAGCAGGCACGCCGCTCCCTCGTGGTCGTGCATGAGCATGAAGTGGAAATCGAAACCCTCGCCAAGGCCCGCGCTGTCGTGGGCGCCGGCATGGGGGCGCGCTTCGACGGCGCGCGCATCGACTCTCCCCGGGCAGAGCTCGTCGCCGATGCGGCCTGGGAAACCGGCTGGATCGCGGTCCGCAATCGTCCCTTGGCTGAAGTCATTGCCGCGCTACGCCCCTATCGCAGCGGGATGCTGCGTCTTTCCATGGCGGCGGGCGGCCTGCTGGTAACCGGCCAATTCCCGCTGGATGACACCGACGCGACGCTCAAGGCCCTGGAGCAATCGGTGCCCGTCGTAATACGCCGCATAACGCCCTGGCTGGTGACGATAGACGTGGTGTCGGCCTGATCCGCCTGATGCTTTCCGCCCGCAATATGCTCGACACAGTCCGGTAAAGCTTGCAATTGGGCTCGGACTTGCTAAAATGTTGAGCTTTGCCGAATTTCTAACTTACTCGCACATGGCCAATACTGCCCAAGCCCGCAAGCGTGCCCGCCAATCGGTGGAACGCAACAAGCACAACTCCAGCCTGCGCTCCATGCTGCGTACCGCTATCAAGCGCGTACGCCAGGCCGTGGAAGCCGGTGACAAGGCGGCCGCTACCGCTGTGCTGCAAAAGACGACCAGCGTGATCGATCGCGTCGCCGACAAGAACATCATCCACAAGAACAAGGCCGCTCGCCACAAGAGCCGCCTGTCGGCCGCGGTCAAGTCGCTGGCCTGAGCTGCCGCATCTGTGCATACGGGGGACGGCTACCTGAGTCCCGCGTGAGTATCCAGCATGCTGCGGGCATGTGCGTTGCCCCGTCGTGCCAGTGGGTGCCGAGGCGGTCCTGCGTCCTCTACTGGGCGGGGATATAAGGAAGCTTCGCCGCCCACGTTCACCCGGCAATGGAAAGGACGCCCTGAGCGTCCTTTTTTCATGCGGTGGCATACGTCGCGACAGGCAGCGTGTCGTGGCGAAATCGCATATCGCCATCCTGTCGCATGGCCCGCCCTGCACGGCAGGCCTGCATGGCAACCCGCATGGCGGACCAACACACCAGGCAGTCCTGCACGACGCAACACGCCCTAGCGAAAGGCGTCGCGCAGGGCGAAGGTCGCCTGCTTGAAGACGCCCAGGTCGGTTCCGACCGCGACGAAGTGCATGCCCATGGCCAGGTAACGCCGCGCGTCATCGGGAACCGGCGCGAGGATGCCCACGGCCTTGCCGTGCGCGGTGGCGCGATCGTATAGATGGCGAATCGCGGCCTGTACATCCGGATGCGCGGGATTGCCGATATGGCCCAAAGCCGCCGCCAGGTCCGAGGGCCCGATGAATATCCCATCGACACCGTCCACTGCGGCGATGTCGTCCACCGCATCGATGCCCCGCGCGCTTTCGATCTGCAGCAGTACGCAGATATTGTCGTTTATGGTCGCCAAATAATCGGGCACCGTCCCGTAGCGGTTGCTTCGCTGCAGCCCGGCCACGCCGCGCATGCCGGCGGGCGGGTAGCGGGTGGCCGCGACAGCTCGCCGGGCCTCTTCGCCGGATTCGATGAACGGGACCAGCAGATTGTAGAAGCCGATATCCAGCAGACGCTTGATCTCCACCGGATCGTTGATGCTGGGCCGGCCCACCGGCGCGGATTCGCTGCCTTGCAGAGCCTGCAGCTGCTGCAGGAACATCGGGACATCATTGGGCGAATGCTCGCCGTCCAGCAGCAGCCAGTCATAACCCGCCAGCCCGGCCAATTCTGCAGTGATATGGCTGGCCATGCTCATCCAGAATCCGATCACCTGCTCGCGCGCGAGAATGCGTTGGCGAAAGCGGTTGGGTAGCGACGAAGTCATCGTATGCAATCCTATGGAGGAAAAGACCCGGACCAGGAAGGTCCGCGTCGGCGGGGTTTATCGAGCAGCACCTTGGACTGGCGCCAGTACGTAGGGCGCCTTGCAGCGCGTGCAAATGTCCCGCAGGCGGGCATCCAGCGCGGCCGGGATTGGAATGCCCTCCCGCTCGCGCCGGGCGCGTTGGGCCGCCTCCGGTTCTCCCGCCACCAGGACCGGGACATCGGGATGGGCGCGCGGCGTTTCGTGCATCGCATCGATCATCTCGTCCAGGTCGGCCTCGAAGGAGCCCGCGTCACGGAAAGCATCCGGGTTCAAGGCCAGGAAGAAATGGCCGATGTTGTCGGGTTCCCCTGGCCGCCGGCGTTTGGCGTGCAGGGCCGCGAATCCGCTCCCGGTGAGCGTGGAGCCGAGGATCTGGGCCATCATGGCCAGCCCGTAGCCCTTGTGGCTGCTCATTGCGGCGGTACCCCCCAGGGGGGTCAGCCCGCCTTCCGGATGCTGGAAGATGTATGCCATGGCCTGCGCCGCATCGGTGACCGGTTTACCGCGTCCGTCCACGGCCCAGCCCGGCGGCAAGGGCTTGCCATGGAAGTCGTACACCTTCACCTTGTTGGCGGCCACGGTCGTCGTGGCCATGTCGAGCACGAACGGCTCGTTGCGGGCGGCAGGGGCGGCAAAGGCGATGGGATTGGTGCCGAGCATGGGCATGGCAGCGCCGGTCGGCACCATGATGATTCCGTTGGCGCTGCTGGTGACCAGTCCGACCACGCCGCGGCGCACGGCGATGCGCGCATACACGCCTGCCGCTCCGAAGTGATGCGAATTGCGCACGGCTACGGCGCCGACGCCGCTCGCCAATGCCTTGTCCACCGCCAGTTGCATCGCTTGCGCCGCAACGGGATAACCCAGCCCGCCCATGCCATCCAGCAAGGCCGACGCCTGCCCATCGCGCACCAGCCGCGGGCGGGCGTCGATCGCCAGGGTGCCCGCGAGGAGTTTTTCCTCGTAGCTGGGCAGCATCGAAATGCCGTGCGAATCGATGCCGAGCAGATCCGTTTCACTCATGAGGCTGGCCGTCACCTCGGCGAGGTCCGGCTGCATGCCCCAGGCCAGCAGAACCCGCGATATCTGTTCCCGCACGCTCTGCGGCGACGCGTTCCAGCTTATTGCCCCTGTGCCTGCCACTGCTGTCTCCTTATCGTTGCTACCGCGACCGGATCCCTGCATTTCTCCTCGTGGCGAGGGATCGGTCCGCCCTCCCCTTCGCGAGCAGGGCGCCGCCGCGCGTCAATCGCGTTCGCGGTCCACCAGCCGATACCGGGCCTGGCCCAGGTGGAACTGCATGGCGGTGCGCGCGCGCTCACCGTCCTGTTCGCGGATCGCCGCCAGTATGCTGGCGTGCTCGTCCATGACGCGTTCCGCGCGCTGCCGCGACCCCGTGCGCGTCAGGTTGAGCGACAGACGCATGAAGCCATGGATGGATTCGTGGATCGTCTCCAGCACACCGGGGAAAAAGTCGTTGCCGCTGGCCTCGGCAATGCTGGCATGGAAGGCCAGGTCGACCTCGGCCGATACCCTGCCGAGCGCCAGTCCTTCCGCGAAGGCCTGGTGTGCATCGACGATTTTCTTGAGCTGTTCGTCGGTGCGCCGCATCGCCGCCAGGCGGGCGGCATCGCCCTCCAGTGCCACGCGCACCTCTTGCGCGCGAAGATAGGCGCCGACGTTCTGCACGTCGCCAAAAGTCTTCAGGCGGGGAGCAGGTTGATGGATGACGAAAGTGCCCAAGCCCTGGTATGCGCTGACCAGGCCATCGGCGCGCAGGCGCAGCAGCGCTTCGCGGACAACGGGGCGCGACACCCCGAACTGCTCGCAGATTTCGTGTTCCGACGGCAGTTTGTCGCCGACATTCAATTGGCCTGACGCGATGCGATCGAAAATCTGGCCGTAGAGCTGGTCGCCAAGCCGCACCCGCTGGCCGCGATCGAGCATGCGAAGGCCTTCGCCGGCAGTGCCTGCGTCGAGCTGCCGCGACGTATCGGCAACCCGCCCGGGGTCGGCGGCTCGCGACAGTGATGGCAGGGATGGCGCCGGGCGGTCGCCAACGCCGGCACTTTCGGGTCCGGCGTCGGGCGCGCGTTGCTTTGAAGACAAATGGCTCTCCTTTCGGTCGAGCGGCAATCGTACGCCATCGACCGCCATGCGGCGGGGCGCGCTGTCAGGCGACCAGCATGTCGCGGTCGCGTTCGAGCAAGGCGCGGGCGACCGGCGCGACCCGTTCACGCTCGGCGGCCGTGAGCCCCGTCATCAGGGGCAGCATGGGCCCCATGTCGGCAATACCGGCCAGGGTCACCGCATCATGCAAGACCCGGATCGGGCTGATCGCGTCCCGGCAGTCTTCCAGCGGGATATAGGCCGCCCGTACCCGCTCGGCCTCCTTGTGCCTGCCCTCCTGCAAGTGCCGCAGCAACTCCATGGAACCCCGCGGTGCCACGCACACCGAGCCCGAGGTGAAACTTTGCAGCCCGAAATCGCGCACATGCACGATGGCGGGCCGCTCCCCGATCCCGCTGACCACCAGCCGCGAGTCGACTTCCTTGAGCAGCGCGGAGAGATAGGGATCTTGCGCTGGCTCCTCGCGCACGACCGCGTACTTGACCGCCACGATGCGGCCCTCCTGGACGAGGCGGGCCAGGGTGTTCGGGGCAATGTAGTCGGACGCCTTGATATACACGACCACCGGACGCGATATGGCGTCGCTGAAGCGCCGGATCCCGTCCGCCAGGCCGGCGTCGGTGAAGGGAAAAGACATCGGCAGCAGCATGGCGGTGGGGAAGGCGCGCGATTTCAATATCATCGCCTGATCCATCAGCTTGCCGTAGTCCGGGCCGGCCGAAGGCAGAACCCAGGTATCCGGGCCCGCGGTTTCGGCGAGGAAATCCACCAGACGCGCGTATTCGCCGACGCCGACGTTATAGAAATTGGCGTTGCCGCCGTACATCACGCTGCGCACGCCGCCCTGCTCCAGGTGGCGCAACAGCGCCCCGTTGGCCTGCGGGTTGAGCGTCAGATCGGCATTGCGGGCCAGCGGCGGTACGGCGATCACGGACCGGCGCAGGTCCTCCACCGTGACGGGCGTGGTTTTCATCGGAGAACTCCTGGTTGGAAGGTGCGCCGCACACCGGTCACAGCGCTGGCTGACCGTGTGCGACGTTGTCGGACAAGGCAGCCCGCGTCTACTGGGAAGTATACTTGGTTGACATATCATGGCTCAATACATATAGTTGTTTTACAAGCACGGCGCCCGATGGCGGGCGGCGACCAAGGCGTGCACGCCGTCCTGCGAGGCGCGCCGTCGATAAAAGCCAGGAGACACCATGACCACATCCATCCGAGCGCTCGCGCTGGCCGCCGGCCTCTTCGCCGGCGGCATCCTCCCTGCTCAGGCGGCCTACCCCGACAAGCCCGTCACGGTCATCGTGCCCTTCGTGCCCGGCGGATCTTCCGACATCACCGCACGCTCGGTCCTGCCCGGCCTGAACAAGATCCTCGGCCAGACCTTCGTGGTCGAAAACAAGCCGGGAGCGAACGGCGCGATCGGCGCCCAGGCGCTGGCCCGCGCGCCGGCGGATGGCTACACCATGATGGTCGGCTCCATCGGCACCTTCTCGATCAACCAGGCGCTGTACAAGGACCTCTCCTACAACCCGAGCAAAGACTTCCGCTACCTGACCATGGCGGTGCGCAACCCGAACGTACTGGTGGCCTCGCCCAACTTCCCCGCCAATTCGGTCGAGGAACTGGTGGCCTATGCCAAGAAGAACCCGGGTGCAGTCTCCTATGCATCCTCGGGCACGGGATCGTCGGATCACCTCTCCGCGGTGCTGTTCCGCCAGAAGACCGATACCACTGGTGTCGATGTGCCTTACCGCGGCGGCGCGGCTGCCATCAGCGACCTGTTGGGCAACCAGGTCAACGTCTCGTTCCAGAACCTGGGCGCCGTGCTGACCCATATCAAGGCCGGCAAGCTGAAAGCCCTGGCCACCACAGGCGATGCGCGCATCCCGGACCTGCCGAATGTCCCGACCATCGGTGAAACGGGCATCAAGGACATGGTGGTCTACTCCTGGCAAGGCTTTGCCGTGCCGGCGGCCACGCCGGCCGACATCGTGGGCAAGCTCTCCGATGCCTTGCGCAAGACGCTGCGCGACCCTGCCGTGGAAAAGACCCTGCAAGGGCTCGGCTTCGAGGTCGTCGCAAGCAGTCCCGACGAATTCACCAAGTTCCAGCAGGGCGAAGTCAAGCGCTGGCAAGACGTCATCAGCAAGGCCAACATCAAGTTGGAGTAGCATTGCGCTGCTGATTTTCCCTGCGAGCGAACCACGACATGACCGCCAAGCAACGCATCATCCAGGTCGGCTCCTATGCCGGCTCTCCCACCGCCAACGACCGCCTGGCGCGGGACTACGACGTCGTCGAGCTATGGAAGTACCCGGATCGCAAAGCGGCGCTGGCCGAGCATGGCACGGGCATCACGGCGCTGGTGACCTCCGCCAGCTTCGGCTGCACCGCGGAAATGATCGAAGCGCTGCCCGACCTCAAGGCCATCTGCAGCTGGGGCGTGGGCTACGAGACCCTGGATATCGCGGCCGCCCAGCGACGCGGCATCCAGGTCAGCAACACGCCGGACGTCCTGACCGACTGCGTGGCCGATCTGGCATGGGGGCTGATGATCGCGGCCGCGCGCCGGATCGCCTATGGCGATCGCTTCGTGCGCAGCGGCGCCTGGGGCCAGGTGCACGGCAGTATCCCGCTGGGCTCCCGGGTCAGCGGGAAGAAGCTCGGGATCGTCGGGCTGGGCCGCATCGGACAGGCCATCGCCAAGCGGGGTACCGGCTTTGACATGGACGTGCGTTACCATAGCCGGCGCCCCCGCGATGATGCGCCCTACCGGTACGAGGCGTCGCTCGTGGACCTGGCGGCATGGGCGGACTTCCTGGTGGTGGCCACCGTGGGCGGTCCCGCGACCTACCATCTGATTTCCCGTGAAGTCCTGGAAGCCCTGGGCCCGAAGGGCACCATTATCAACATCGCGCGCGGGCCGGTCATCGACGAGGCCGCGCTGATCCAGGCACTGCAGGCCGGCAAGGTAGGCAGCGCGGCGCTGGACGTGTTCGAGCACGAACCCAAGGTTCCCGACGAACTGAAGGCCAACGACAACCTCGTACTGCTTCCGCACATCGGCAGTGCCACCTACGAGACGCGCAGCGAAATGGAAAACCTGATGATCGCCAACCTGGAATCTTTCCTGGCAACCGGCAAGGTCATCACGCCGGTCACGGAGTAGCCGATCGGGTCCAATCGATGCCGGGCGTCTTCCCGGCATCGCCTTTTGATGGCTGGCCTGGTGTCCGGCGTATCCCGGCCCCTATCGGCCGCCTCGCATGTCCGCCCCTACAGCGGATGCGCGATTTCGCGCTCCTGGGTCTTCAGGCGATTATCCCGGGCGAAGTCCACCACGAATTTCCACGCCAATGGCTCGAGCTCGCGCAGGCGTTCATCGACCACCACACTGCGTTCGCCGTCGATGATGACAGGCGAACAGTAAGGCGAATAACCCAGATGGCTCGGTGCGCTACCGGGCGGCCGGAATTGCGCCATGACGCCCGCCAGCCGCTCCGCCCAATCGCTGGGGCGAAAGCGTTGACCTTCTTCCGTAACACCGAGAATAACGAGTTGTCGCACGCGGAATACCGTTGGTTTTGCACCCGGGGACGAGCGCGCGGCGCGCCGTCAAAGACGTGGCCCGAGGCTTCGAGGGCCGCGGCGCCGATTGTATATGATTGGTGCTTTTCGATTGTATCGAGGGACCACCGCGCGGTCGAATTGCATGCTTTACGCCGGCTTTTCCTCGCAACGCCGCTGCAACGGACTTGTTTTCAAAAGAACAGGCATAATGATGCGCCCGGCCGCCGCAGCGTGCCGGACCAACGATGTGCAGACCCACCATGACCATAGCAAGCACCCAGAACGGCCCCTTGCGCCACTTCCTGCAATTCCGTGATTTCTCCGCCGCCGAAATGCACTACGTGCTGGAGCGCGCCCGCCTGATCAAGGACAAGTTCAAGCGCTACGAGCCGCACATGACCTTGCACGATCGGACGTTGGCAATGGTATTCGAGAAGGCCAGCACGCGGACGCGCGTGTCTTTCGAAGCGGGCATGTATCAAATGGGTGGCTCGGTCATCAACCTGACATCCAACGACTCGCAGCTGGGACGATCCGAACCCATCGAGGACACCGCACGGGTGATCTCGCGCATGGTGGATATCGTCATGATCCGGACCTTCGAGCAGACCCGCATCGAACGCTTTGCCGCGCATTCGCGCGTGCCGGTGATCAACGGCCTCACCAACGAATTCCATCCCTGCCAGATACTCGCCGATATCTTCACCTATGTCGAGCATCGCGGGCCCATTGCGGGCAAGACGGTCGCCTGGGTCGGCGACGCCAACAACATGTCATACACCTGGCTGCAGGCGGCGGAGATGCTTGGATTCACGCTGCATGTATCGACGCCGTCCGGCTATGAGCTGGACCCGCTCCGCACGGGCACGCCGCCGGCCTCCGTGCTGCGGCAGTTCAAGGACCCCATGGACGCCTGCCGCGGCGCGCATCTGGTCACCACCGACGTGTGGACCAGCATGGGCTACGAAGCCGAAAACGAACAGCGGCGCGCGGCGTTCGCTGACTGGTGCGTGGACGCCGACATGATGGCCGTTGCGGCGGCGGATGCCGTCTTCATGCACTGCTTGCCTGCCCACCGTGGCGAAGAAGTCACCGGGGAAGTCATCGACGGACCGCAGAGCGTGGTCTGGGACGAGGCTGAAAACCGCCTGCACGTGCAGAAGGCACTGATGGAGTTTCTCCTCCTGGGCAAGCAGTAGCAGGCCGTCTTAGCCGATCGCCTTGAACATGGTGCGCTTGGTATTGCGGAAAGACGGCCGCACCCGGTCGCTCCAGGCCGTGGCGCGCACCGCCAGCCAGGGCGGGCTGCCAAAGGTCTCGAGGGACTCCAGATCGTAGCAGGCATGGTAGCGCGGCCCGCCTTCGGTGCAGATGAAGCGTTCCGCCCGCACGGTGCCCGGCACCCCAGCCAAGCCGGGCAGATGCTCCTGGTCGTACCAGTCGTTCAAATCCTGTTCCGCCGTCCCGACCACATCGGTTTCCACGATGTAGTGCCAAGGAGCGGCGCGTCCGGACGAAGCACCCGGCAGATCTGCAAGCCGACGCAGACGCTGCACGCCCGCAGTCGGATAGGCTGCCAATGCGCTGGCCCGGATGGTGGCCGCCACGCTGTTGGCGCCGACCGACGGCAACCGGCAATAGACATAGGTTTCCTGTGCATCCATGGCGGCATAAGCCTGCACCGTGCACCCGTCCGTTGTCCCGCTCACGGCGTCCTGTAGTGCCGCCAGGCCGGCACCGTCCAACCGGCGGTCGGGCAACTTCAGCAACAGGATGTCCGCTTCCTGGCCAAAGGTGGGGGGTGGGGTATGGTCCATGTGTCCCTCGCACAAAAACCGTCATGGTCCCGCAACGCCCGGCAGCCCGCAACACCTCGCGGCCGATCGCGGCGGCGGCGTTCGACATTGCAGGGCCGCAAAAGCGGTAAAATCGCGGGTTTTCTACCCGGGCGACACGCAATGGCAACCATCCTTCAGCACATCCCCGTCGGCCAGAAGGTCGGCATCGCGTTCTCAGGCGGCCTGGACACCAGCGCTGCCCTGCACTGGATGCGCGAGAAAGGCGCCGTGCCCTACGCCTACACGGCCAACCTGGGCCAGCCGGACGAGCCTGACTACGACGAGATCCCGCGTCGGGCGATGCAATACGGCGCCGAGAAAGCGCGCCTGATCGATTGCCGCGCCCAACTTGTATCGGAAGGCATTGCCGCGCTGCAAAGCGGAGCCTTCCACATTTCGACCGCCGGCATCACGTACTTCAACACCACCCCCATCGGCCGTGCCGTTACCGGCACCATGCTGGTGGCCGCAATGAAGGAGGACGACGTCAACATCTGGGGCGACGGCAGCACCTTCAAGGGCAATGATATCGAGCGTTTCTACCGTTACGGCCTGCTGACGAATCCCGACCTCAAGATATACAAGCCGTGGCTGGACCAGGCCTTCATCGACGAGCTTGGTGGCCGTGCGGAGATGTCCGAATACATGCGGCAATCCGGCTTCGAATACCGCATGTCGGCCGAGAAAGCCTACTCCACCGACTCCAACATGCTGGGGGCCACTCACGAGGCCAAGGACCTGGAGCATCTGAATTCCGGCATCCGGATCGTCCAGCCCATCATGGGTGTCGCATTCTGGCGCGACGACGTCGACGTCAAGCGGGAAGAGGTCACGGTGCGCTTTGTGGAAGGCCGGCCTGTTGCCCTCAACAACGTGGAGTATGCCGACCCCGTCGAACTCATGATGGAAGCCAACCGCATCGGCGGCCGCCACGGCCTCGGCATGAGCGACCAGATCGAAAACCGCATCATCGAAGCCAAGAGCCGCGGCATCTACGAAGCCCCCGGGATGGCTCTGCTGTTCATCGCGTACGAGCGGCTGGTCACCGGCATCCACAACGAAGACACCATCGAACAATACCGCGACAACGGCCGCAAGCTGGGCCGCCTGCTGTACCAAGGGCGCTGGTTCGATCCCCAGGCCATCATGCTGCGCGAAACCGCACAACGCTGGGTGGCTCGCGCCATCACCGGCGAGGTGACCGTGGAACTGCGCCGCGGCAACGACTACTCCATCGTCAATACCGATTCGCCCAACCTGACGTACAAGCCGGAACGCCTGACCATGGAGAAAGGCGAATCCGTGTTCTCGCCCCAGGACCGCATCGGCCAGCTCACCATGCGCAACCTCGACATCGTCGATACGCGCGATAAGCTTTTCACCTACGTGAAGGCCGGGCTGCTCTCCCCTACCGCGGGTGCGGCGCTGCCCCAATTGAAGGAAGACAAGAAGTAAGCCGCTTCCGCCAATAAAAAACCGCGCGTCCGCGCGGTTTTTTATTGGCGTTCGGTGAGGGGCGCACGCTCCTCGGGGATCCCTCTGCACCGGCCCTGACGGGAGAGCGAGCTCAGAGTTCTACCTGCATTCCCATCTCGACAACCCGGTTGGGCGGAATCTTGAAGAACTTCGTGCTGCGGGTCGAATTACGCGACATGAATGCAAACAACGCTCGCCGCCAGCGGCGCATCGCCGGACGCTTGGCCGCGACGACGGTCTGGCGCGACAGGTAGTACGAGGTCCGCATCGGCTCCAGGTCCAGTTCCGGATATGCCTCCGCCACCTCCCGGAGGGCGTCCGGCACGTTGGGCTCTTCCTTGAACCCGTACGTCACCACGGCCTGCCAGCTCGACGCACTGAGTTTCGTCACGGAGAAGCGCTCTTCGGCCGACACATACGGCACATCCGCGCTGTGTATGGTCAGGAACACCACATGGTCGTGCAGGACCTTGTTGTGCTTCAGGTTGTGCAGCAAGGCCGGCGGAACATTCCCGGGACTCATCGTCATGAAGATGGCGGTCCCTTGTACGCGTGCCGGCGGATATTGCTCCAGTTGCTCCATGAACTCGGCCAAGGGCTGGCGGTCGCGCTGCTGCAACGCGTTCAGGAGATAGCGGCCGCGTCGCCAGGTGCCCATCAGCGTGAAGACGATGATCCCCACCATCAAGGGCAGCCACCCGCCCTCTTCCACCTTCAGCGCGTTCGCCGAGAACAGCAGCATATCGAACACCAGGAGAAAGCCCAATATGCCCCACCACATCGCCCGCCGCGGCCCATTGACCGCGGCGCGCGGCATCAGGGACAACAGCAGCACGGACGTGGTGAGCATCGTGCCGGTGACCGCGAAGCCGTAGGCTGCCGCCAGATTGTCCGAACTGCGAAACACCAGGACCAGCAGCAGTACGGCCCCCAGCAACAAGGCATTCACCTGTGGCAGGTAGATCTGCCCCTTCTCCACGGCGGAAGTGTGCAGGATCTCCATGCGGGGCCAATAACCCAGCTGAACCGCCTGGCGGGTCATCGAATAGGCCCCGGATATCACGGCCTGCGAGGCAATGATGGTCGCCAACGTGGCCAATCCCACCAGCGGTGCAATGCCCCAATCCGGCGCCATCAGGAAGAAGGGATTCGCGATCGCTTCCGGGTCGCGCAGCAACAATGCACCCTGGCCGAAGTAGCACAGCGTAAGCGCCGGCATGACCATCCAGAACCACGCCCGCTGTATCGCGCCGCGACCGAAATGCCCCATGTCGGCGTACAGCGCCTCGGCCCCCGTCAGGGCCAGCACCACGGAGCCCAGCAACACGAAACTCGCGCGCGGCGATTCCACCACGAAATGCAGGCCCCACATGGGATTGAGCGCGGCCAGTACGCCCGGCGCCTGGGCGATCTGCCAGATTCCCAGCACGGCCAGGGTGCCGAACCACACCGTCATGATGGGCCCGAATAGCTTGCCCATGGTCCCTGTGCCGCGGGACTGGATCATGAACAGGCCAATCAGGATCAGCAGGGATAGCGGGACCACCCAATGTTCGAAGCGGTTCGACACCACGCTGATACCCTCCAGCGCAGAGAGCACGGATATCGCAGGCGTAATCATGCTATCGCCGTAGAACAGCGCCGCGCCGAAAATCGCAAGCCCGATCAGGAAGGTGCGCATACGGCCGGAGCGCCCGCGTATCGCCAGCTCCAGCAACGCCAGCGTGCCCCCTTCCCCGCGGTTATCCGCGCGCAGCACCAGCATGATGTACTTGAAGGAAACGACCAGCATGAGCATCCAGAACAGGATGGACAATACGCCCAGGACATGCTCGGGCCGCAGGTCGCCATAGCCTACCAGGCATGCGCGCAGGGTGTAGAGGGGGCTCGTCCCGATATCGCCATAGACGACGCCGAGGGCACCGATGACCATGGCCGCCCGAGAAGAAGACGCGGAGACCGCCGCGGGAGCGGAAGAGGCACTGGCGCTTGCGGTTCCTGTCGTCATACCTGAATGTCGTGTCGGGTCAATTGGGTGCCTTTGCGGGGCCCGGGAAACACCACCGTCAACCGTGTGCCGGGGAAATCCGGGCGGCTGGTGAGCTTCCACCATGCGCCATGCGCGTGCGCAATCTCGCGCACGATGGCCAGTCCCAGGCCCGAACCGCCCACCGTTGCGGTGGGGGACCGATAGAAGGCCTCGAATACGCGGTCCTGGTCTTCCGGGGGGACGCCAGGACCATCATCCATGACGGTCAGGCTGGGGGGCGTGCCGCCCACGTTCAGCGTGATGCGCCCCGCCGGATTGCCATAACGCAATGCGTTGTCGATGAGGTTGCCCAGCAGCTCATCCAGCAGCAGCGGATCGGCGTCGATCCATACCGGCGTGTCGGGCGCGACCAGGTCAAGTTCGAATTGCGCCGCGCGCACACGCGGTATCCACTCGGCGCCACTGGCGCGCACCCATTCGCACAGGTCGACGCGCACGAAACTATCCTGCGGCCGGGCATTCGGATCGGCGCGGGCGAGCACCAGCAACTGCTGGCCCAGGCGTATCATGCGGTCGCTTACCGCCTTGATGCGCTCGGCGCGGGCCCGGACATCGTCGGGCAGAGGCCGCGCGAGCATCAGTTCCGATTCCAGCCGCAGGCCGCTCAGTGGGGTGCGCAATTGATGCGCGGCATGGCCGATGAAGCGGCGCTGCGCCGCCAGGGACGCATCGAGCCGGGCCAGCAGGTCGTTGGTATGCAACACCAGCGGCTCCATTTCCGCGGGCACGCCAGCGACTTCGAGGGGTTGCATATCGTCGATGGAACGCTGCCGGATTTCCTCGGACAGCAGGTTCACCGAACGCAGTCCGGAGCGGACGCCATGCACGACGACCCAGGCGAACAATCCCATCAAGGCGACCTGGCCCAGCACCATGAGCAGGAAGAAGTCCTCCAGCATCCAGATCGCCATGTCGATCTTGTGCGTCATGACCCAGGTCGCGGCCAGGTCCAACAGCACAAGCAACAGGATCGCGGGCAACAGCCGAACGACGAGGTAGCGCGCCAAAGACCCTTTGGGCAGCAGACCAGGGCGATAGGTACTCTGGCTTTGCAGGCTACGGATACGTTCGGACTGGATATCCACGCTCATGATCGTTGGCCAAGCCGGCCGGACGATACAGCCCGGTTATCCGGTAACGAAGGCCGTGCGCTCTCAGGCTGCTTCCACGTCCAGCAGGTATCCGAAGCCACGCACCGTCTGGATGCTGGCACCGGTGCCTTCCAGGCGCTTGCGCAATCGGTAGACATAGACTTCCACGGCGTTTTCGCTGAAGTCGGCGTCCCAGGCTGACAAGGAGTTGACGATCTGGCGCTTGGTCACCACGCGCCCAACACGCGCCATCAGCATCTCGAGGACGGAGAGTTCGCGCACGGACAGGGACAGCCGTTCGCCGTGCACGCGGACCTCGCGGCCCACTGTATCAAAGACCAGCGGTCCGACCTCGATCAAGGGTTGAGCCTGCCCGGCGCGCCGCCGGCCAAAGGCGCGCACGCGCGCCGCCAGCTCGGGCAATTCGAACGGCTTGGTCACATAATCGTCCGCGCCTGCGTCCAGACCGGCCACGCGGTCTTCGATGCCGTCGCGCGCCGTCAATATAAGCACGGGCACCTGGTTGCCGTCCGTGCGCAGTTGGCGCAGGACATCCAGGCCGCTGGTGCCGGGCAGGTTGAGATCGAGCAGAAGCAGATCGTAAGGTTGGCCCGCCAGGGCGCCCAGAACCTTGTCGCCGTCAGTGAGCCAATCGACCGCATACCCCTGGTCGGCCAGAAACTCCTGCAGCGCGTGGCCCAGGGTTGTGTCGTCTTCGATTACGAGTACTCGCATGGCGCGATTCTAGCGCGATCCGGAGCGCAACGCGCTAGCGTGTTGCGCTCCCCAGGCGAAATTTCTTCAGGCTAGCGCACGGGGGCGGCCGAAGGCGTGGAAGCCGGCTCCGCCGTGCCCTGCCCGCCGGGCGCCGGATTGGTGACGAAACCGATGCGGCCCAGTCCCGACCGGCGTGCCGCGCCCATTACTTTCGCCAAGGTCTCGTAACGAGTGTTCAAGTCCGCACGGATACGGAGTTCAGGCTGCGGCTGGCTCGCCGCGGCCGCCGCAAACCGTGCCGCCAGATCGGGCTCCGCCACGGGCGTTTCGTCCCAGAACAACTGCCCTGCCGCATCGATGGCCAGGTCGATCGTCTTCGGTTCCTCTTTGACCGGCTCGGCGCTGACCTGCGGCATATTGATACGGATGGAATGCGCCAGCAGAGGCGCAGTGATGATGAAAATCACCAGCAGCACCAGCATCACGTCGATGAGCGGCACCATGTTGATTTCCGACATCGCCTGCCCGCCGGAGCCTTTGTTGTCGAATCCGCCGAACGCCATTTATTCGCTCCCGCGCACGGCCGGCGCGCCGGAACGCCGCATGGCGCGCACCTTGCCGTCCGATACTGCGACCTGCTGCCCGGTCGTCAGGAAGGCGAACAGATCATGCGCGAACGCGTCCAGCCGGGACAGCAGCACCCGGTTCTTGCGCACGAAGGTGTTGTAGGCCAGTACGGCGGGAATGGCCACGGCCAGGCCCAGGCCTGTCATGATCAATGCTTCGCCCACGGGCCCGGCGATGCGGTTGATGGTGACGCCGTCGGCCATCCCGATACCGACCAAGGCGTGGTAGACGCCCCACACCGTGCCGAACAGCCCGACGAACGGTGCCGTGGACCCGACTGACGCCAACACGGTCAAGCCGTTCTCGAGCTTGGCGGTCTCCTCGTCGATGACCTTGCGCATGGTTCGCGTGACGAATTCGCTGTTCGAACCGGTCTCGGCCAGCTTGGTGGCGCCGTACCGCGCATGATGGGCCTGTGCGTGCATGGCATGGGCGGCCAGATGGGAGAACGGGTCGCGCGCGCCATGAGTGCTTATCTCGTGCTCCACCTGCTCCAGGGAGCCGGCGTTCCAGAACTTGTTCAGGAAGTCCTGCGCCCGCTTGCGCACCACCATGCCGTTGGCCGCCTTGACCAGTATCAGGTACCACGTCACCAGAGACATCAACAGCAGGATGACGAACAAAGTCTTGCCGACGATGTCGCTCTGCCCGATGAAATGCATCATCCCCATATCGGGCGTTGCAAGCGGGGGCGTGCCGGCCTGGAGAACGCTACTGGCCAGGGGCGCGGCGTTCGGCGCCTGCGCCGCGGCGGCCGCGGCAGCCTGTCCGGCGCCAGGATCGGCAGGCGCGGCGGGCGTGGCCTGCGCCAGCACCATGGCGATGTGGTGTGCGATGGACATGTCAGTTCCTTATATTGAAATCGAATGGAATTCGAGCCTGCACGGTGTAGGCGACACCGTTGCGGGTGTAGGGCTTGAAGCGCACGCGGCGCAACGCATCCAGCGCCGCCTCGTCCAGGCGCGGATAGCCAGAGGAAGACACCACCGTGGCTTTTTCCACCAGGCCCTGCGGATTGACGACGACCAGCACCATCACCCTGCCTTCCTCACGGCGCCGCTTCGACGCCGCCGGATAGACCGGGGCCGGACCTGCGCCCAGGTACTCGATATTGGAGACCGTTTCGGGCTGGTCGCGAGGCGGACCCTGGCGCGGCGCCTGCGTCATCGTCGCGCCATCCGGCGCACCCGCGGGCGGTGCCGGGGTCGGCGGCTGCTCCACAGGCTTGGGCGCAGGGGCCTGCTGCACCGGTGGACGCGGCTTGGGCTTGGGCTTGGGTTTCGGCTGGGGGGCGGGCACGGGTGGCTTCTCGACAACCGGCTCCGGTTCGGGCGTGGGCTCGATCTTTTCAGGCGGTGCCGGATCCGGTTCAGGCTCCGGCTTGACCTCCGGCTCCGGCTCCGGTTGCGGCGGCGGAGGCTGGACCGCGGGCTGCGGCGGCTGTTCCGTTTCCGGCGCTTTTGCCACTTGCGGTACGGGAGCTTCCACCACGCTCACCATAATGGGCTGGCTCTCCGGCAATACCGGCTTTACCTCTTCCGTGGACAACATGCCGGCCGCCACGATCGCATGCAAGGCGACGACCGTAACGGCGGCGGTTAACCGGATGCCCAGGGAAGATTTCGACGAAGTGGACCAACCGCTCTTGTTGCGAGGCATGAACCAGCCCGATGCCATGACGTATATGTGCCGTGCGACTACCCGGAAACCGGGAAGCCCTACGCGGAGTGAGTCCGATATGCTATCCCAAATGCGAATTATTCGCAAAACCATTGCCGGGACGGCGCCCCGTACTGTATGGACTCAGCGCTCCGCACCGAGGGCGGAATGCGGCGCGCCCAGCTCGCGGTATTCCGCCACCGCGATCGCCAGGAACGCCTGGATAACGCTGATCCGCGAAGATCCGCGCGACCAGATCAGGCCGAACCGCCGTGGTTCACAAGGCGCGGGCAGCGGCAGCGCCACAATATTCAACCGCGAGATCACCCCACTGGTCGACATGGGCAGGATGGCGACGCCCAGATCACGGCTGACCATCACCGCGATGGACTCGATGGCATTGAGCTCGAACCGTTCGCGGGGCCGAATGCCGACTCGCCGCAGGTAATCATCCGCATGGCGCCCGCCCCAATCACTGCGGGTATACCGGATGAATGGTTGCGTCGCGAGCAGCGTGTGAGGATCCCGCCCGGCGTGGTGCGGCGCCACCGCCAGGACGTGCGGTTCTTCGCGCAGCAGATGCCAGGCCAGACTCTTGGGCAGCGGATACGGCGCCTCCAGGGCGATGGCGGCGTCCAGATCGCCGTTCTCGATGCTGGGATAGAACTGGGCGGAATGACCCGGATGGATATCGACGCTGATTCCGGGGTGCCGCCTTACCAGTTGCTCCAGGATGCTCGGGACCGTGGTGTTCAGCGCCGTGTGGCCGGCGCCCAGCCGCAGTTGCCCCACGGTCTGGCTGGACCGCGCCAGGTAATGCAGGCGTTCGACCTGTTCCAACACCTGCTCCACCGACTCCAACAGCCGTGCGGCGTTTTCGGTCATGTGCACCGTACGGCCCGCGCGGGCCACCAGTACCGTGCCCAATTCCTTCTCCAGGACGCGGATTTGCTGCGCGACCGCCCCATGAGTCAGGCCGAGCCGGCGTGCAGCCGCCGCCATGGACCCATGGCGCGACACAGCCAGCAGCGTCTTGAGATAATCGGTATTCATAACGATAGAGATTCTATCGTTATATCGCAGCCAGCCCGATGCAATGGGGGCCGCTTGTTTGTCACAATGCCCGGAAAAGGAGACAACGGTGAAAAGCAAGCTCTTCGTTCCCGCATCGCGCCCGGAACTGTTCGCCAAGGCCATGGCCAGCCAGGCCGACGCCATATCCTTCGACCTCGAAGACGCCGTGGCGCCCGAGCGCAAGGACGAGGCGCGTCGCGTCCTTGCCGACTGGCTGACGGCAGACATGCCGCGGCTCTATCCTGCACACGGCAAAAAAATTATCGTTCGCGTCAATGGCGTGGACAGTGTGCATTTCGCGGCCGATCTGGCCGCGCTCGGCCTGGCACCCGTCGACATCCTCAATGTTCCGAAAATCGAAAACGCCGCCGATGTGAGAGCCGCGGTGGCGGCGCTCGCGGCGGCAGGCTTTCAAGGTGGATTGCTGGTGAATATCGAAACGCCGCGCGGCCTCGCCATGGCGGCAGAAATCGCCAGCGCCCATGAAACCGTGTGCGGCCTGCAGCTTGGCCTGGCGGACCTCTTCGAGCCGCTGGGCATTGCGCGCTACGAGCCGGAGACGCTCAGGCATGTAATGCTTGCGTTGCGCCTGGCGGCCGGCGCCAGCGGCAAATACGTGCTGGACGGCGCCTACCCGAATGTGGCGGACCGCGACGGCTTTCGCACCGAAGCGCGGCTATCCCGCTCGTTGGGCTTCCTGGGCAAATCCTGCATCCACCCCAGCCAGATCGCTATTGCGAACGAGGTATTCGGGTACAGCCCCGAGGAAATCGCGCAGGCACAGCACATCGTCGACGCCGCCCGCGCACACCCGGGCACGGGCGCGTTCCTGCTCGACGGCAAGATGATCGACGCCCCCTTCGTGCGCCGCGCCGAGGACATCCTGCTGGCCTGCGGCCGCCAATGAGCTTTCGGTTCCGAGACACCCCATGACGCAACAAGCTTATTCCGAACGCCCCTTGTCGGGCATACAGGTACTCGATCTCAGTGCCTACATCGCGGGTCCCTACGGTTGTGCCCTGCTGGGCGATCTGGGTGCCGACGTCATCAAGGTGGAACCGCCCGAAGGCGACAACCTGCGCAAGTACCCGTCGACGCTCGCGGCGGAGAGCCGCGCCTTCCTGGGCATCAACCGCCACAAACGCGGCATCTGCCTGGATCTGAAGACGCAGGCAGGGTATGACGTGCTGTGCGCGCTGGTGGCCAGGGCCGATGTCCTGGTGCACAACTTCCGCCCCGGCGTACCGGAGCGGCTGCGCATCGATTTCCCGACTTTGCAGGCCTTGAATCCCCGGCTCATCTATTGCGCCATGACGGGATACGGCAGTACTGGTCCCCTTGCCAAGCATGCCGGCTACGATCAGGTGCTGCAGTCCATGACTGGCATGTGCTCGGCCCAGGGCAAGGCCGATGGCCCGCCCGAAATCCTGTATGGATCCGTGGTCGACTATTACGGCGCCGCCCTGCTGTCCAACAGCGTGGCCGCTGCCCTCTACCGCCGCGAGAAAACAGGCATGGGCCAGGCGATCGACGTATCGCTGCTGGGTAGCGCACTGGCCATGCAATCGGCTCGCCTGGTCTGGGCCGAGGGTGAGCCGCGGCATATCGAACGCGACATGCGGTCGGGCGGCATCACGGGGATCCATCCGACGCGCGATGGCTATCTTTATATCTCCGCGAACACGCCGCATTTCTGGCGAGCCCTGTGCGAACACCTGGGATTGGCGGAACTGGCGGACGACCCGGAATACGACAGCGTCAAAAAGCGCGCCGCGCGGGCGGCCGACCTCATTCCGCGCGTACGCGCCGCCCTGGCGCGCGAAACCGCACCGACATGGGCGGAACGCTTCGGCCAGAGCGTACCCTGCGCGGTGGTCAATCGCGTGGAAGACATGTTCGACCATCCGCAAGTCCAGTCCATGGGATTCATGCGGCAATACACGAACCCGCAGGCAGGCGCCTATCTGGGCCTGGCTCGCTGGGCGCACTTCGGCAACGAGGCGGCCGCAAGCAAGCCTGCCGACCTCGCGGACGGTGCGCCGGCGCTGGGCCAGCATACGCGGCAGATTCTGCTGGACCTGGGCTATCCGCAGCAGGCCGTCGAGGACTTGATTGCCTCGGCCGCGGTGCGTTGATACGCGCGACACTGGAATCACCACATGACAAACACCCGACGCTGGCGCGTACGGCCGGAAGGTTCGAACTGGGGCGACTTCGGCCCCGATGACCGCCTCGGCACGCTGAACTACATCCAACACGCGCAACGCCTGGCCGCGGTCGCCGAAATCCGCGCCGGCCTGTCGTTTTCGCTGAGCCTGCCGCTGGACGTGCCGCGCGCGCCCGTGCTCAATCCCCGCCGCAAGGGCCCCGTGATCCGGCCGTCTGAAAAGAACGGCGTACCGGTCTACCGCTATCCGCTGGCGTCGGACGTCCCGGGCGCAACCGACGTCGTCAGCGACGACAGCGTAACGCTGTCGCCGCAGTACTCGACACAATGGGACGCCCTGGGCCACATCGGCGCGATGTTCGACCCCCACGGTGACGGCCATCCCGTGCCGACGGGCTACAACGGTTTCCAGGTAAGCGAACCGCACGGCCCCGACTTCAACGGCACGCAGGAGTTGTCCATTGCGCCAATGGCGCGGCATGGCATCCAAGGACGCGGCGTGCTGGTCGACCTACGCGCACACTTCGGCGACGATTTCCGCCTGGTGTCATACCGCGATCTGATGCAGGTCATGGATACGGATGGCGTCGAAGTGCGCCAGGGCGATGTGCTGTGCCTGCACACCGGACTGGCCGACCTGGCCTTGCGCCTGCCGGACGCCAAACTGGATCGCCTGAAACACAGTTGCTGCATGCTGGACGGCCGCGACGCCGATCTGCTGAACTGGATCGCCAATAGCAAGATTGCGGCCATCGCGGCGGACAACCATGCCGTTGAACGGCGCAACCACACCCTGGATGCCGACAGCGGGCCGCTGCTGCCCTTGCACGAACTCTGCCTTTTCAAACTGGGCCTTCCGCTGGGCGAACTGTGGCACCTGACGGCGCTTGCCGCCTGGCTGCGCCAGAACGACCGCCACGCCTTTTTCCTCACTGCTGCCCCGATGTACCTGCCAGGCCTCGTAGGGGCGCCCGTGAACCCCATCGCCACGGTATAGCACCGCGGGCGTTATCTATCCCTTTATAAATTCCACTGGAGAAGACCTTGAATCTACAACGACGCAAACCTGCCGCCGGATTCGCCGTCGCGCTGGCGATGCTGGGCAGTGTCGCCACCGCCGCAGCGGCCGACTATCCGGCCCAGCCGATCACGCTCGTCGTGCCCTACTCGGCCGGCGGCGGCGCCGACAACGCGGCACGTATCATCGCGCAGGGACTCGGCGAAGTCTCGGGCCAAAGCATTGTCATCGAAAACAAGGGCGGCGCCAGCGGCTCCATCGGTGCGGCCTTCGTCGCGCGCGCGGCACCGGACGGCTATACGGTGCTGTACGACGCATCGGCGTTTTCCATCAATGCCGCGACCCGCAAGCTCCCGTACGACTTCAAGAAGGATTTCATCCCGGTGTCGCAGGCCGTGAGCGTGCCCAACATCATGGTGGTGGCCGCCAACTCCCCGTTCCAAACCGTGCAGGACTTCATCAACGCCGCCAAACAGCATCCCGGCAAGCACACCTTTGCTTCGTACGGGCCGGGCAGCCTGGCGCAGATGGCAGGCGAATTGTTGAAGAAGGACGCATCGCTGGACCTGGTTCACATCCCATATAAGGGCGGTGCACCGGCCTTGGTCGACGTCATGAGCGGCCAGGTCGATGTCTATTTCGCCAACGCCGCTTCCAGCCTGAATTACATCGCCGGCAAGAAGCTGCGCGCACTGGCCGTCACGTCGGACAAGCGGATGGCGGAATTGCCCGATGTGCCGACCATGGCCGAAAGCGGCATCAAGGGCTTCAATGTCGTCGAATGGAACGGATTTTTCCTGCCCGCCGGCACACCGGAGGCCGTCGTGAATCGCCTGCAAACCCTCGTGCAGACGACGCTGGCGCGCCCTGACGTGAAGGAGAAGCTTGCCAAGCTCGGCCTGACGCCGGTCGGCAGCACATCGGCCGAATTCGCCAGCTTCGTCGATTCCGAAGAAAAGCGATGGGCCGAGGTGGCAAAAGCCAACAACATCACGGTGAACTGAATCCCCGTCCAGTCACGCAACCGGGCCGCAATGCGGCCCGCGCCAATTGCCGGGGAACTATCTGGGAATATTGCGGGGAACCGCAAAAGACTTGGTTCCGAATTCCGGGGAATGGTGGGTGCTGAGGGGTTCGAACCCCCGACCTACGCCTTGTAAGGGCGCCGCTCTACCAGCTGAGCTAAGCACCCCCGGAACGAGTGGGACCACTCTGGATGCAAGCCGCGTAACGCCAACGAGTTGGCCGCTGCAAGCCGAGCATTATAGCGATTGCGCAGGCGGTCAGCAAACCAGACGCTGCGAACATTGCCGGGCCGGGCGACGCCATACCGCACCATCCGTTTCGCCGCCGGCCACGTCGCGGCCCGCCTCACGCCTTTGAGGAAAGACAACATGAGCACAGATGACAGTTTCGAAAAAGGAATGCGCAACCGCCGCGAAGTGCTGGGCGACGCCTGGGTCGACCGTTCGCTGGCGCGTGCAACCACCTTCACCGCCGAGTTCCAGAACCTGATCACCCGCTACGCCTGGGACGAGATCTGGAGTCGTCCGGGCCTGCCGCGCAAGATGCGCCGGGTCATGGTGCTGACGACGACCATGGCTTTGGGCCGCTGGGAGGAATTCGAACTGCACGTGCGTGCCGCCCTGGGCGCTCGCGACGAAACCCGACTGGCGCCTGACGAGCTGAAGGAAGTGCTTTTGCAGAATGCCATCTATGCCGGCGTGCCCGCCGCCAACACGGCCTTCAATCTGGCGCAGAACATTCTGCGCGAAATGGCCGCGGACATCGGATATACGGTTGCGCCCGCATCTCCATCCGACGCTGCGTAGGCGTTTCCCATTTCGCTGAGCGCCGCCTCCGGCCCAGCCGATAGTCCGGACCGGGGCGGCGGAACACCCTTGCACCGCCTGCCAAGGCAATCCGCGCAAGGGCCGGGGCGGTACGAGCACGACGCTGCGCTCGCGATACCGCGGCGCTTCATGTGCCCCGGCGATACCGGGGCAGCCAGGGCCACAGGACAATCAGTTGACCGCGTCCTTCAGTGCCTTGCCGGCGCGAAACTTCGGTACCTTGGCCTTTTTGATTTTGATGCTCTCACCCGTACGCGGATTGCGCCCCGTACGTGCAGCACGGGCCGAAACGGCGAACGTGCCGAAGCCGACCAGCGTTACCGTACCACCCTTCTTCAGCGTCGACTTCACAGCGCCGATCAGCGCATCGAGGGAGCGGCCGGCGGCGGCTTTCGAGATATCGGCCTTGCTGGCGATGTGGTCGATCAGTTCAGTTTTGTTCATGTAGGATTACCCCTCACAGGTATGGCGTCGTAGCGGCCCGACCGGCCGGAAAGACTTCGAATGGCTTCTTCTTCAGCGCGTTTGCGTCGCAAACCGCGGCGTTTAAATTGCTACGCCGCCCATGATCTTGCCGGCATGAAAACGGGCAAACCAGGAGCGACGCAGAGGCGTATTAGGCATCGCCGGCAACATGCTGTCAAGAAAAAAGCGGGCTGAAACCCGCGCCATTGCTGGCGTTGCGGCACGGAAGCCACTTGCCGCGCCACCCATGCCCCCGTCACGATGCCGGGACGCCAGCACGATGCCGTCGAGGCATCACGCCGTACATGACTACACGTCGACCCAGCGGCGCAGCAGGTTGTGATAGACGCCGGTAAGCTGTACCAGAGCCGGATGGTCACGGACGTCCTGGTTCAGGCGTTGTATGGCGACATCCAGCTCCAGCAATAAAGTACGTTGGCTATCCTCGCGCACGAGGCTTTGGATCCAGAAGAATGAGCTGATACGTGCGCCACGCGTGACCGGATTTACACGGTGCAGGCTGGTGCCGGGATACAGCACCATATGTCCCGCGGGCAGCTTGACATGACGCGCCCCGTACACGTCATCGATAATCAGCTCGCCGCCATCGTAGCTATTGGGCTCGGATAAAAATAGCGTGGCCGACAAGTCGGTACGCACCCGTTCCGCCGTACCGGCGACCGGACGAACCGCGTTATCCACGTGATAGCCGAAGGCTTCCCCGCCCTCGTAACGATTGAACAGCGGCGGGAAGATCTTGCGCGGGAGGGCGGCCGCCATGAAGAGATTATTGCGACCCAGCCGCTGCAGGATCAGGTTGCCCAGCTCCTGTGACAGGGGATGGCCTTCAGGCAGCTGCCGATTCTGCTTGACCTGAGAGGACTGGTAGCCCGCAGTCACCTTGCCGTCGACCCATTCGGCGGCATCCAGCCGGCGCCTGATATCAGCAGCTTCCGCAGGGGTAAACAAATCGGCAATCTGGATCAACATCGTGCGCCTCCACGCTATGCATGCATACAGCCGCGCAGCGCCTGATCGAAATCGCCCAGCAGGTCTTCCTCATCCTCGATGCCGACCGAGACCCGGATGAAACTGTCGGCGATGCCCATCTGCGCACGCCGGGCCGCGCCCATTTCGTAGTAGATGGTGTGCGCGGCCGGCAGGGCCAGGGTGCGGGTATCCCCCAGATGCGTCGCCAGGATGACGACGCGCAGGCGATTCAGGAAATCGAAGCAGTCGATACCGTCGATCAGTTCCACGCCCAGCAAGGCGCCGAAGCGGCCCTTGAACAAGCTATTGGCCCGCTCGTGCTGCGGATGGGAGACCAGCCCAGGGTAATAGACCTTGGACACGCCGGCATGGCCGGCAAGGAAATGCGCCAATGCCGACGCATTGTCGCAGTGCTTGCGCATGCGCAAGGCCAAAGTTTCTGCACCTGCCGCGATACGATGCGCAGGTTCGGCGGCGAGCGTACCGCCCATATCGCGCAAACCTTTCTTCTTGATCTGCAACAGTCCCCAACTGGTCGATGGGCCCTTGCGATACGAGTCATAGATGTTGTCGTATCCGGCCCAGTCGTACAGTCCGGTGTCGGTGATCGAGCCGCCCAGCGCATTGCCATGGCCTCCGATGTACTTGGACAGCGAATTCATGACCAGGGACGCCCGGACATCGATGCCACGCAATAGCCACGGCGATGTCAGCGTGTTGTCGACTACATAGACCAGCCCCCGGTCGCTGCACAGTTTCCCGATCGCGGCAAGGTCGGCGACCTGAGTGCCAGGATTGGCAATGGTCTCGACGAATACCATGCGCGTGTTGGGCCGTACCGCCTCTCGCACCTGGGCAGCGTCGGTGGCATCGACGAAACTGACTTCGACGCCGAGGGACGCCAGCGTACTGAACAGACTGGTGGTATTGCCGAAGACGAACTGGCTTGACACCAGGTGGTCTCCCGCCCGCAGCAAGGTGGTGAACACCGCTGCAAGGGCCGCCATACCGGTCGCGAAGCTTACTGTCGAGACCCCGCCCTCCATCTTCGTGATCTTGGCTTCCAGAGCAGTTGTGGTCGGCGTACCCTGGCGCGCATACGAGTAGCCAGCCTTGCCCTGAAAAACCGCCGCCAGTTCCCTTGCGTCTCCATATCCATATTCCGAGGACACATGCATGGGCTTGTGCACGGCGCCGTGCTCGACGGCATCGCGCCGGTCGGAATGAAGGATGGTCGTGGTAAAGCCGGTCTTTTCCATGGTGTCTGGGCGCTGAATAAGCCAATGCGGGAGGGGCGTTGAATTTTACCCCTGGCGCTGGCGAACAGTCTCGTATAAACAAATGGCGCTGGCGACGCTGACGTTCAGGCTTTCCACCGAGCCCAGCATGGGAATATTCACGAGCTCATCGCAGGTCTCGCGCGTCAGGCGCCGCATGCCCTCGCCTTCCGCGCCCATGACCCACGCCATGGGGCGTCGGGCATCGATGCCGTGTAGCGATGTGGTGGCCTTGTCGTCGGTACCGACCAGCCACACGTCACGTTCCTTCAATTCGCGCATGGTGCGCGCGAGATTCGTGACCATGACATAAGGCACCGTATCGGCCGCGCCGCAAGCAACGCGCTGGACCGTGGCATTGAGCCCGACCGCACGGTCCCGCGGTGCGATGACGGCGTGCACGCCCGCGGCATCGGCAGTGCGCAGGCAGGCGCCCAGGTTGTGCGGGTCGGTCACACCATCCAGCACCAGCAAGAAAGCTGGGCCTTCTATGGCATCGAGCACATCGTCGACATCCACCGCCAATTGCGCCGGCTCCGCGAGTGCGATCACGCCCTGATGGCGCGTGCCCCGCGCCATTCCGTCGAGCCTTTCGCTGGAGACCGGATGCACCTTGCAGCCGGCGTGGCCCGCCTGCTCGATCAGCGCAACCATGCGCTTGTCGCGCCTGGATGCCTCCACATAAATTTCCTTGATGGACGACGGCGCATGGCGCAGGCGCGCCACGACCGCGTGAAACCCTGCAAGAACCTGGGTTGACGCCATAAAACCGATACCTCGTATGGTGTGCCCCGCCCGGGCGGGGCAGCAATCAATGCCGCTTGCGCGCGGCGGACTTGCTGGCGCCCTGCGCCTGCCGTGCAGCGACGCGATCGGCCTTCTTGGCCTGCGCGCGCCGCACTTTGGCCGTCTGGCCTTTCAGGGCCTGCGGCTTGGTGCTGGCCGCCTTCTTCACGCGCCGCGGCGGCTCTTCCGGCCCACGCAACGCGGCCTTGCGCAGCGACTCGAAACTGGTGCCCTTGACCAGGCGGAACTCGATGCGCCGCGCTTCCAGGTCGACCCGCGCGACCTGCACCTGAACCTTGTCGGTCAGGCGGTACCGCATGCCCGTGCGTTCGCCGCGCAACTCGTGCAAGGCATCGTTGAACTGGAAGTATTCGCCCCCGAGTTCGGAAACGTGGACCAATCCTTCGACATGCAGCATGTCGAGGGTGACGAAAATGCCGAAACTGGCCACGCCGGTGACCGTTCCGCTGAAATCCTCACCGACGCGCTCCTTGACGAACCAGCACTTCAGCCACGCCTCGACATCGCGCGACGCGTCGTCGGCGCGGCGCTCGCTGGCCGACAGGATCAGGCCGAGCTTCTCCCAGATAGCGTGCTCGTGCTCTTTGTGCGACCGCCCGATCACGACGGGCTCGTCCTCCAGGCGGGGCACATAGCGCTGCCCCACCAAGAGCGCCTTGATTACGCGGTGGGTAAGCAGATCCGGATAGCGTCGGATCGGCGACGTGAAATGGGTATAGGCGGGATAAGCCAGGCCGAAGTGACCCACGTTCTCCGGGCTGTACATGGCCTGCTGCATGGAACGCAGGCACATGGTCTGGAGCAGGGGGTAGTCGGGCCTTCCGCGGACGCTGTCGAGGAACTCGCCGTAATCCTTTGCCGTCGGCGTATCGCCACCGCCCAGCGTCAACCCCAGCGTGCGCAGGAACTCGCGCAACGATTGCAGGCGGTCGGGCGTCGGACCTTCGTGAATGCGGTACAGCCCAGGGTGCTTGCTGCGCGCCATGAATTCGGCAGCGCAAGTGTTGGCCGCCAGCATGCATTCCTCGATCAGCTTGTGCGCGTCATTGCGCACCACGCCAACGATCTGCTCGATGCGGCCGAGTTCGTTGCACACGATTTTGGTTTCGACCGTATCGAAGTCGATGGCGCCGCGCTTGCGACGGGCCTGCGCCAGCAGCTGGTAGAGCTCGTACAAGTGCTGGACCTGTGGCAGCACGTCCGCCATCGCCTGCGCCGCCGGCCCGCCGGGCTGCTGCAGCGCCGCCCACACATTGGTGTAGGTGGTACGGGCGTGCGAATGCATCACTGCGTTGTAGAACTGGTAGGCCGTCACCGTACCGGCCTTGGTTCCCGTGGCCGGAATCACCATGTCGCAAACCAGTACCAGCCGGTCCACCTGCGGATTCAGCGAGCACAATCCGTTCGATAGCGTTTCCGGAAGCATGGGAATGACGCGGCGCGGGAAATACACGCTGGTCCCGCGTTCGACGGCGTCCTCGTCCAATGCATCGTTGGGCTGAACATAGTGGCTCACATCGGCGATCGCGACCAGCAGCCGCCAGGCGGGCCGCTTGCGTTGTCCCGAGCCCAGCTCTACCGGCTCGCAATAGACGGCGTCGTCGAAATCGCGGGCGTCTTCCCCGTCGATCGTGATAAGCGGAACGTCGCGCAGGTCGATCCGGTCCTTCAGATCGGACTTGCGGACGGCATCCGGCAGCCGCGCCGCCTGCTTGCGCGCAGGTTCAGTGAACTCGACGGGCACGTCGAACTTCCGGACCGCGATCTCGATTTCCATGCCGGGATCATCGATCTCGCCGAGGACCTCGGCCACGCGTCCGAGCGGCTGGGTATGCCGCGTGGGCTGCTCCATGATTTCGACGGCGACCACCTGGCCGTGCTGGGCGCCGTTGGTATCGCTGGGCGGGACCAGGATATCGTGCTTGATGCGCTGGTCTTCGGGCACCACGATGGACAAGCCATGCTCGTGCAGGAACCTCCCCACCAGCTTGTTGGTGCGGCGCTCGATGACTTCGACGATGTTGCCTTCCGGCTTGCCGCGATATTCACCATTGGGCTTGACCAGCACGCGATCCCCATGCAGGACCTTGAGCATCTCGCGCGGCGACAGAAAGATATCCGGACCGCCGTCGTCGCGCACCAGGAAACCGAAGCCGTCGCGATGGCCCTGTACGCGGCCCGCGACGAAGTCGAGCTTGGTGGACAACAGCAGTACACCCTTGCGATTCGGCATCAACTGGCCGTCCCGCTCCATGGCCCCCAGCCGCCGCTCGAAACCGACCAGGGTGGCGGGCCGGTGGACACCCATGCGTTCGGCCAGCTCAGCCGGCGACAGCGGCGCGCCGGCGGAGCGTAACGCACGCAGGATGTCTTCGCGGCTCGGAACGTCGGGATCGAAGTCCGGCGGCGCCTCGGGCACGACCGTGGGTCTGTTTTTGTTATTGGAGTCGCTGCTCGATCGTTTTGCCAAAGTCGAAAATCCTGTTTATAATGCGCAGCTTCTGTCTTTCGCAGAAAACCGCCAAAACGCCGACCCAAAAAGTCGACCGCATGGTTGGTTCGAAGCCTGCTTCGAACTCAAGTGCAAAGGCGGTATTCTAACGAAATACACAGTGCCCAGGTGGCGGAATTGGTAGACGCGCATGGTTCAGGTCCATGTGCCGCAAGGTGTGGAGGTTCGAGTCCTCTCCTGGGCACCACGAATTGCAAACCCCCGGTGTGGAAACGCAGCGGGGGTTTTTGCTTTGCACTGCGGATTCGCAAATGGGTTCCGCACGGGCCGCTGGAGGACAATCGCCATGTTGAGTAACCAGCTTGCGGCATCCGGAAAAAATGTGCATAATCGCGCCTCTCTTCGCTGCGGCAGTTTCACGAGCACGGCGAACGGGCCCAGGTGGCGGAATTGGTAGACGCGCATGGTTCAGGTCCATGTGCCGCAAGGTGTGGAGGTTCGAGTCCTCTCCTGGGCACCAGCAGATCAAGGCAAGGCTTCGCGGCCTGAGCCTCTTCAGTCAAGTCCTTGTAGTCGAGCCCCGCCAAGCATACGCTTGCGGGGTTTTTGTTTTGCGGGACAGCCTCAAACGCCTCGGCCGACCTGCGACGCGCGGCTCATCGTGACGTGCGGAATCCCGGCCTCCATGAAGGGCTCTCCCTCCACCACGAATCCGTGGGCCTCATAGAAGCCGCGGGCATGTACCTGCGCGTTCAATACCAGCCTGGCGTGTCCGGCGGCATGTCCCGCGTCGACAAGCGCTTGCAGCAGACGCGCGCCTACTCCCATCCCCCGCGAATGGCGATGCACCGCCATGCGGCCTATGTGTCCATCCGGCAGCAACCGGCCCGTACCCAGCACCCTGCCGTCCGCGTCGTATGCGACGGCATGGACGGACACCGGATCGAATTCGTCCAGCTCGATCTCGGGCGGCACATTTTGCTCCACGACGAAAACGGCATGCCGGACGGCGCATGCATCCTCGCGCAGACGACGCCAGTCGCCCACGGTGACAGCTATGGATTGCTGGGTCATGCCCGGCTCCTTATCCCTTACGCAAACCGCGATTTTGCTCACCTCGACCAATGTACGCAAATCGCTGTTCACGATTTTCGCCTGCCCCGTTCGCCGGCACCCGTACCCCCCGATCGCCCGCGACTGCGACCAAAGTGAGGGGCCCCCGGAGCCAAGGTCAAGGATTGCGCGGGGGGCGGCGGCGTGCCGTTAGAATGAGCTCCTTTTTTCGTCCCGCGTCCCCATGCACGCTGTCGTCACCGCCGCATTGCCGGTATTTGCCTTGATTCTGGTCGGCTGGCTGGCGGCGCGCAGGCGCCTGCTCGGCATCGCGGCCAGCGACGTCCTTAATCGCTTCGTCATTTACCTGTCGCTGCCTGCCCTGCTATTCCATGCGATGTCACAGGTAAGCTGGTCGGAACTGGGACATGGCGGCTACGTGGCCTCTTTCGCAGGCGGCATCGCCGCCGCCTTTGCCGTTGCCCTTGCCGCGCATCGGGGAAAGCGCACGCCGCTCACCGACATCAGTATCGAGGCCCTGAGCAATTCCTATGCGAACGCCGGCTTCATGGGTATTCCGCTTTGCCTTGTCGTCTTCGGCCCGCAAAGCCTTGCGCCGGCGGTGGTCGCCACGCTGATGACGGCATGCGTGCTATTTGGGGTGTCTATCGCCCTGATCGAATTCGACCAGCAACAAGGCCAGAATCTGGGCAAGACCGCCGCCAAGGTCGGCCGTGCCCTGATCCGCAACCCGCTGCTGATCGCCCCTGTCCTGGGTCTCGCCTGGTCGGCCACCGGCGTGGCGCTACCTGAACCCATCGACCGCTTCATGGTGCTGCTCGGCAATGCCGCCAGCCCCTGCGCGCTTATCGCCATCGGCCTTTTCCTGGCACAGACGGAAGCCGCCAGCGACGGCACCGCGGTGACGCGGGTCGTGGTCGCGAAGCTGCTGGTGCAACCTGGCGTGACGGCCCTCCTGGCCTTTGGCGTCTTCTCCATGCCACCCGTCTGGGCATGGACGGCCGTGCTGCTCAGCGCGCTTCCCATCGGCACGGGCCCCTTCATGCTGGCGCAGCTGTACGGCCGCGACGCACGCGTGGCGTCGCGCGCGATCCTGCTGTCCACGCTGGCATCCGTGCTCACCATATCCGCGCTGATCGCATGGATAGAAGGGCATGGCCTGCGTTGATGTATTGATGTCCTGATGTCCCGCCGAAAGGCGCGACCGAGGCCCCACCCTTTCCCCCATGATTCCCTTCCTACCCAAGACATGCTGGCCGCCTTCATCTTCGTCCTGACTCTGGCCCTGGTCATCATCCAACCGCGTGGGCTGGGTGTCGGCTGGAGCGCCGCGGGCGGCGCGCTACTTGCGCTGGCCACCGGGGTGGTGCACCTTGGAGACGTCGCGGTGGTGTGGCACATCGTCTGGAACGCCACCGCCACGTTCATTGCCATCATCATCACCAGCCTGATCCTGGACGAAGCTGGCTTCTTCAAGTGGTGTGCCCTGCATGTGGCACGCTGGGGACGCGGGCACGGGCCGCGCCTCTTTGCCCTGATCGTGCTGCTGGGCGCCGCGGTGTCGGCGCTGTTCGCGAACGACGGCGCGGCACTTATCCTCACGCCCATCGTCATGGAAATGCTGCTGGCATTGGGATTCGGAGCCGGCGCCTCGCTGGCTTTCGTCATGGCGGCCGGCTTCATCGCCGACACAGGCAGCCTGCCGCTGATCGTCTCCAATCTGGTCAATATCGTCTCGGCGGACTTCTTCGATATCGGCTTCGTGCGGTACGCAGCCGTGATGGTGCCGGTGAACCTGGTCTCGGTTGCGGCCTCGCTCGGCATGCTGTGGCTGGTATTCAGGCGCACGATTCCGCAGCGCTATGAAGATGGTGAACTGCCCGAACCTCGCACCGCCATACGCGATCAGGCCACTTTTCGGGCAGGCTGGGTGGTCCTGGTCCTTCTGTTGGCGGGGTTCTTCGTCCTGGAGCCGGCCGGCATTCCGGTGAGCGCGATCGCCGCGGCTGGCGCATTGGGCCTTCTGGCGGTCGCAGGGCGCACCCATGTGGTCGGCACCCGCCGCATCATGCGCCAGGCGCCCTGGCATATCGTCGTTTTTTCCCTAGGCATGTACCTGGTCGTCTACGGGCTGCGCAATGCCGGCCTCACCAACCACCTGACGGCGTTCCTGTCCTGGTGCGCACTCGGCGGCACCTGGGGCGCGGCGCTGGGTACGGGGATCGCAGCGGCCGTGCTGTCGTCAGTGATGAACAATCTGCCTGCCGTCCTGGTGGGTGCGCTGTCCATTGCCGACACGGCGACGACAGGCGTAGTGCGCGAGGCCATGATCTACGCAAACGTGATCGGCAGCGACCTGGGTCCGAAAATAACGCCGATCGGAAGTCTGGCAACGCTGCTCTGGCTGCACGTCCTTGCCCGCAAGGGCCTGAACATCGGATGGGGGTATTACTTTCGCGTCGGTGTGCTGCTGACCCTCCCCGTGCTGCTTATTACGCTGGCGGCGCTGGCTGTGCGGCTGGGGTGATCGACCGGCTACACCACTTTATTCCAGCCAATAATAAACACATCAAAATTCATTATTTATGGAAATAACACGCTGCGGCTTACAGTGTGCCTTTCGGCCGCGCCGGTGAGCGCGGCCGCTGCAATTTCGGGCTTCAGACCATGTCTTCCAACGCAACGACTCTCGACTTCAGCGGTACCCGCGCACCTTCGCGCGTAAACAGCCTGCCCTTATGCCTCGCACTCCTCCTGCTGGTACTGGGAACGTGGTACCTCGACAGTACGGTCGGCTGGCGGCAGGCAGGCCTATGGATCACCGGTGGCTTGCTCGGCGTAACGCTATACCACGCGTCCTTCGGCTTCACCCAGGCTTGGCGGGTGTTCGTTTCGGACCGGCGTGCGGCGGGCCTCCGAGCCCAGATGGCCATGCTCGCCGTCGGCGTACTGCTCTTCTTTCCCATCCTGGCGCAGGGCTCGCTGTTTGGCCAGACCGTAGCCGGGCTGGTGTCTCCGGCCGGCACCTCGGTGCTGCTGGGCGCTTTCCTGTTCGGCATAGGCATGCAGCTCGGCGGTGGCTGCGCGTCAGGCACCCTGTTCGCAGTGGGCGGCGGCAATACCCGCATGATCGTCACCCTGCTTTTCTTCGTGGCCGGCTCCGTCGTCGGCACGTATACATTTCCCTGGTGGTCCGCGCTACCGGCCATCAAGCCGACGTCCTTTGTGCTGTCCTGGGGACCGCTGCCAGCCATCGTCGCCAATCTCGCGGTGTTCGGATTGATCGCATGGGCCGCGACGCGGCTGGAACGCCGGCGTCACGGCCGCCTGATTTCGTCCGCCTCGCGCACCGATCGACCTGCCGGCCTTCTGCGCGGTCCCTGGCCCATGGTCTGGGGTGGGGTCGCCCTGGTGGCGTTGAACCTGGTAACCCTGGCCCTCGCCGGCCGCCCCTGGGGCATCACGTCGGCCTTCGCGCTATGGGGCGCCAAGGCGTACGACGCCATGGGCGGCGACGTCGCCGGTTGGGCGTATTGGGTCAAGCAATCCAAGGCCTTGGCCGCGCCGCTGCGCGAGGACATCACGACGGTCATGGACATCGGCCTGATGCTGGGCGCACTGGCTGCAGCGGCGGCAGCGGGCAAGTTCGCGCCGGTGTGGAAGCTGCCCGCCCGCTCCCTGGCGGGGGCCGTCGTGGGCGGCCTGCTGCTCGGCTTCGGCGCACGCATGGCGTACGGATGCAATATCGGTGCATATTTCAGCGGCATCCTCTCCGGCAGCCTGCACGCCTGGCTGTGGCTGCCTGCCGCCTTCGCCGGCAGCGCGCTGGGCGTCCGCCTGCGCCCTCTTTTTGGCCTGGCCGTGGAAAAGTCGCCACCGCCCAGCAGTTGCTGAATCGGCCCGCCCACGCCCCGGCGTAGCGCGTCGGAAGGCGCGCAACTGGATGCCTCACCCCAAGAACCGGCATTGCGCCAGCCTTCGGGAGGCTTTCTTCATGCTACCCCGGCCCTTCGTGCGCCGGGCATTTCGCAAACCGCCAGGCTGTTTTTGAACGAGCGGACAGCCCGCTTTCTGTTATGGTTTGCCGCGTTCCGTTCTAAAGACAGCGGAAGACCGTCGGAAAGGGAAGAAAATGTCCTGGTTTGCCATAAGATTTTCAACGTTCGCCCTGGTCACTGCAGGTGCGATCATCGCCCTGGCATTGAGCCTGCACAATACGCTCATGTGGCTGTGGGCCGCCGTGCCGCTGCTTGGCTTGATGCTGCTGGGAATTTATGACCTGAGCCAGACCCGGCACGCGATCCGGCGCAACTATCCGATCCTGGGCAATCTGCGCTTCCTGTTCGAAGCCATACGCCCCGAGATCCGGCAGTACTTCCTGGAAGACGACACGCAGGCCACGCCGTTCTCCAGGGCACAACGGTCCATCGTCTACCAGCGCGCAAAAAAACAGGTGGACAAGCGACCTTTCGGCACGCAGGAAGAGGTCTACAACGACCGCTACGAATGGATGAACCATTCGCTGGTACCGGCGCACGTGGCCGACAGCGATTTCCGGGTCACCGTAGGCGGGCCCGACTGCAAACAGCCATATTCCATCTCGGCGCTGAATATCTCGGCAATGAGTTTCGGCGCCCTGTCCGGCAACGCCATCACCGCGCTGAACGAGGGTGCCCGCATCGGCAACTTCGCGCACGATACCGGTGAAGGCGGCATCAGTCCCTATCACCGCAAACCGGGAGGATCGCTGATCTGGAACATCGGTTCCGGCTATTTCGGCTGCCGCGATGAACAGGGCAACTTCTCGGACGAGGCGTTTGTGCGCAACGCCCGCCTGCCGCAGGTCAAGATGATAGAAATCAAGCTGTCGCAAGGCGCCAAGCCCGGCCACGGCGGTATCCTGCCGGGCGCCAAGGTTACGCTGGAAATCGCCGACACGCGCGGCGTGGCCCCCTGGAAGGACTGCAACTCGCCGGCCGGACACAGCGCCTTCGACTCACCCGTCGGCCTCATGCATTTCATTGCGCGCCTGCGCGCACTGTCGGAAGGAAAACCCGTCGGCTTCAAGCTTTGCGTCGGACACCCATGGGAATGGTTCGCGATCGTCAAGGCAATGCTGGAAACGGGCATTACGCCCGACTTCATCGTGGTGGACGGGGCGGAGGGTGGCACCGGCGCCGCTCCTGTGGAGTTCGTGGACCATGTCGGCACGCCGCTGCGGGAAGGCCTGCGACTCGTGCACAACACCTTGGTCGGCGTGAACCTGCGGGAACGCATACGCATCGGCGCATCTGGCAAGATCATCACGGCGTTCGACATGGCACGCGCCATGGCCCTGGGTGCTGACTGGTGCAACGCCGCCCGTGGCTTCATGTTCGCCATCGGCTGTATCCAGGCGCAATCCTGCCATACCGACAAATGTCCCACCGGGGTGGCGACGCAGGATCCGATACGACAACGTGCCCTGGTGGTGCCGGATAAGGCCCAGCGCGTGGCGAACTTTCATGGCAACACCTTGCATGCGCTGGCCGAGCTGCTCGGGGCCGCCGGACTGACGCACCCCAGCGTCCTGCGTCCGCATCACATCGCACGCCGCATCTCGTCGTCCGAAGTACGCCTGCTATCGGCGATCTTCCCCGAGCTCGCGCCCGGCGAACTGCTCGAGGGCAAATTCCGGCACCGGGTATTCGAGGTTGGCTGGTCCATGGCCCGTGCCGACTCATTCCAGCCGGCCCGCGACATCACGGCGGCGCTGGCCGTGGCGGACAGGCCAGCCGCCGACGTAGCGGCCTGAGCGCCCCCAGACAGCGCCCACTACGGCGCCGTCAGGTCCGTACCGTTCCGGACGGCACAACGCTTGCGGGGTGTGGGCAAGGCTGGGACGGCACTGCGCCGGCATCCCGGCACATTGACCAAGGAGGCTCACATGGCAACACGATATGACCCCGACGCGGACTTGGCGGACGTGTCTCCGCCGGGGCACGGCAACCGCGCATTGGGACCAAGCGACTCATCCGACTCGGCCAGCGATGTAGGTCCGGGGGCGCCCGACACAGACACCGACGCGGCCGGGACGGGTGAGAGGGCGGACGTGGAAGGCGAGCCGGACGGCCCGATGGCCGACGATATTGCCCCCGACAACATCGTGGATGAAGGAAGCGCCGGCCTGGCGCACACCCCGCCGGATCCTACCCGCAACGGCGGCTGAGCAGACAGGTCAGCCAATCGCGATGAGAAGGAACGGACGGGCCTGGCGGCCCGTCCTCGTTCATGCCGCCTGGCGGTGGGCGGCCTTCGAAAGCAAGGCCAGGAATTCCCGATTGAAAGCCGGAATGTCATCCGGTTTGCGGCTGCTTACCCAGTTCTGGTCGACTACCACTTCCCGGTCCACCCACTGAGCGCCGGCGTTGCGCAGGTCGTCCTGCAACGACGGCCAGCTCGTCATCGTCCGGCCGCGCACCAGCCCGGCCGACACGAGCAGCCAGGCACCATGGCAAATGACCGCCAACGGTTTGCGTGCTTCCGTCATGCGGCGGACGAAATCCTGAGCCTTGGGATGCTGCCGGATCTCATCGGCATTGACCACGCCGCCAGGCAGCAGGACGGCGGCAAAATGCTGAGGGTCCGCCTCCGCGAACGTCAGGTCCACGTCCACCTTGTCGCCCTTGTCCGTATGCTTGAAGCCTTGGATCGGCTCCTGCTTGGCGGAAATGACGACTACTCTCGCCCCCGCCTGCTGCAGCGCCCTGCGGGGCTCCAGCAACTCGGCTTGTTCAAAACCATCGACGGCGAGAATCGCCACGGTAACGTCTTTCAAGGCATCAGCCATATTTGCACCTCGTGAATTGCGCGTTGGTCCAGTCGCCGGGGAACCGGCAATCGCTCTCGGAAAAGAGCAAGCGCAATGCCACTTGGCCGTCCCGCCCCTGAAGGGCGGCTGCCGCCGGGCGACGGCGGCGCAGCTTACTTGGCCCGGCCGGAGGCTTCTGCCTTGGCGGCAGCCTCGCCGTTCACCTTGGGATAATGGCCGGCGGCCGCATACTCTTCCAGCCGGTTGTACAGCGTCTTGAGGCTGATTCCCAGGATCTCGGCTGCGTGCTTCTTGACGCCGCCGCACTGCTCCAGCGTCGCGAAGATCAAACGGCGATCGGCATCGGCCAGCGGAACACCAACCGGAACCGTAATCTGCGTCCCGGTGGCAGCTTTTTCGGGCGACATCTGCAAAGGCACAATACCCGCGCGGATCTCGTTGTCGTCGGCGAGGATGAAGGCCCGGTGCACATAGTTCTTGAGTTCGCGCACATTGCCGGGCCAAGTGTGGGCGCGCAGGCTTTCAAGGGTATCCGCGGCAAATTTTTTCTGGGCGCCACGTTCCTGGTTCAGCATATCCAGGTAACGCTGGGCGATCAGAATCACGTCGTCGCCGCGTTCGCGAAGGGGCGGCAGCTCCAGAGGGAACACATTCAAACGGTGGTACAGATCCTCTCGAAGCTTGCCCTCGGCCACCGCTTCTTCGGGGCTGCGGTTGGTCGCCGCCACGACGCGGACATCGCTGGCAATCTCCCGGTTGGTGCCCACCCGCATGAACAGGCCGGTCTCGAGCACGCGCAGGAGCTTGACCTGCAGATCGATCGGCATTTCCGTGATCTCGTCCAGGAAAAGGGTACCGCCGGCCGCGCGCTCGAAATAGCCCTTATGCTGGCGGTCGGCACCCGTGAAACTGCCACGCTCGTGCCCGAACATTTCGCTTTCGATGAGGTTGGGCGAAATCGCTCCGCAGTTCACCGGCAGGAAAGGCCCCTTGCGCCGCGCGCTGAGCTCATGGATGGCTTGTGCGGCGAGTTCCTTCCCTGTCCCGCTGTCGCCCATCAGGAAGACAGTCGCTTCGGTGGGCGCCACCTTGGCGATCTGCCGATACAGCTGCTTCATCGGCGCCGATCGTCCCAGCATCTTGCCGAAACGGTCCTCGTCCTCGAACGGCCCGCCCCAGGGCGAAAGATCGGCGTTGCGCGGCATGCGGCCCAACACCATTTTCAGCCGTTGGATATTAACGGGTTTGAGCAGATAATCGATGGCGCCCAACCGCAGAGCATCCACGGCGCTTTCCACGCTGGCGTGGCCGGTAATGAAAACGACGTCCACATTGGGCGAGCTGAGCGCCTGGAAAATATCGAGGCCGTTGCCGTCGGGCAATTGCAGGTCGGACAAGACCAGGTCGGGCGACTGGCGCAGGATCTGTATTTTTGCTTCGCGCAGGTCGCTCGCTTGAGCAACAGTGAATCCTTCGTCCTTGACGATCTCGGCCAGCGCCGTTCGCACGGGAGATTCGTCATCGACGATCAAAACATGTGGCATGCGCAGTTTCCGTAGAATTCGAGTTTCGGGCTTTCGAAGACGCGGCGCCCCGGCCGGCGTCCCCGCCGCCTCCATTCTATCCGCTGCTGACCAGACGACGCATCGCAATAAAGACGGATGCGTATGCATAAGGCAGGCGATTTGTGGGAGCGAAGCTTATCCCGGCGTACCGCCTATAAACGTAATCAATTCGTACAGTTGGCTAACGATTTCATCCACTTTCAAGTGCTTGCAATGGCGGGTATGCTCGCTGAGTACGATCAACAAACATAGCGCCAAATCATGACCATGCCGCGTCCCGGCAGTTTGGCATCATCAAGAGGAACCCGAATGCCCAACGCTTCCGCGTCCGTGCGCGCGCCTGGAGCGCGCGCCGACTACAACAACCTGCCCGACCCGTCCGCGATGGGAAAGTGCGAAGCCATGCAGAAGCTGGCCGAGCAGATCGACAAAGTGGCGGGAACGGAAGCCAGTGTGCTGATCGTAGGCGAGAGCGGCACAGGCAAGGAACTGGTCGCACGTTCCGTCCACGCCCGTAGTGCGCGCGCCGACCAGCCCTTCGTCCCGGTGAATTGCGGCGCCATTCCCGCCAGCTTGATCGAAGCGGAATTGTTCGGGCACGAAAAAGGCAGTTTCACGGGCGCGATCGCCCAGAATATCGGCTATTTCGAACACGCCAGCGGCGGCACGCTGTTCCTTGATGAAGTCACGGAAATGCCGCTGGACATGCAGGTACAGCTGCTGCGGGTGCTGGAAACCGGGACATTCCACCGCGTGGGCGGCCTGCAGCCGGTGCGGGTCAACGTCCGTATCGTGGCCGCCACCAATCGCGACCCCTACACCGCCGTCACCGAAGGCCGGTTCCGCGAAGACTTGCTGTACAGATTGGCCGTCGTGCCCCTGCGTGTGCCGCCATTGCGGGAGCGGTTGGAAGACGTACCGTATCTGGCCCAGCGTTTCCTGGACAGCTTCAATGCGGCGGAATCGACCAAAAAGGTCTTCTCGAAGCGAGCCATGGAGACTCTGACGGCTTACGACTGGCCCGGCAACGTCCGTGAGCTCAAGAACACCATACATCGCGCTTTTATCCTGGCCGACAATGTCGTGGAGATTGCCGGCCCGGCGCTATCGCGGCGGACGCCGAAAACACAGGTTGCTCAAGGCACCTTGAAGATGTGCGTGGGAACTTCTTTGCTGCAGGCGCAGCGCGAACTGATCCTCGCGACGCTGGCCCATCACCAGGGCGACAAACGGCGCACTGCGCGCACCTTGGGCATCAGCCTGAAGACCCTCTACAACCGTCTGGGCACTTACGACGCCTCGACGGCCTCGCATTCGGGATAAGGCGACCGCGCAGGGCGCGGCACGCCCTACCCCGCCCTCATGACCAGTACGGCGGCTGTCCGTAATACTCGTGGATGTCCGCCGCCCACGCGGGATCGGCCATGCGGGGCCAGTTTTCCTTGTCGAAACCGGCGGCATTCCGCAACCGCTCCAAATCGATATCCAGCAGGAAGCACTTGCGGTCCGTATCCAGCGTCAAGGCGCTCCAGGGGATGGCGAACAGCTTGTCGCCTATACCCATGACGCCTCCCCGTGCCAGGACTGCGTAGGCCACACGCCCGCTGGGCACGTCCACCATGATGTCTTGCAGCGTACCCAGCTTCTCGCCCGCGAGGTTCAACACGTCGTTGCCCTCCAGGGTGGCGGCGGCCATGATTTCCGGCCCCGGGCCCGAGCCGGTTTTTTTTGCCGATCCAACGATGCGGGTTTCGGCGGGCGAGCCCGCCGCGGCGACGCCCGTCGGCGGCGCGGTATCGCGGCCATGATCCATGACAATGTCTCCTGCGGTAGCCGGACAAAAACGGATCGGCCGGCTGCGGGAAGTAATTACATGAATGCGTAATTCCGCCAGACCGACAGGGTCATGCGGCCGACGGCGCACAACCCCAGCGGCAAGGGACAGCATGAGGCGTGCCCCGGAAAACCAATGAATACGCGGGTTTGGAGCTTGCGTTGCAATCAAGCGCGCCGCACAAAAAAACTGGCACACCCTTTGCTTACGTCTTCATTGGATGGGATGGGAGTTTCCGTTCCGGCTTTTTACGGAGACAGCAATTGACACATCAAGCCACGTACGAACTCAGGGCGCGCCAGCAAACCAGCCTGACGCCGCGGCTCCAACAGTCGGTAAAACTGCTCCAGATGTCCGCGCTGGAATTCACCCGCGAGATCGAGCAGGCACTGGCAACGAATCCATTTCTGGAGGAAGGGGATGAAGAAGGCGTCGCCACGGCGGCCGACGACGCGGCCATGGCGGCGGGTCCCGCGACAACGGTGCTGAACGACACCATATCGGCGGCTGGCGATATGCAAGCACCAGCCCTTACCGAGGCACCTGCGGAGGTAATTACCGAACTGCCCGAGTTGCCCGACATGCAGTCGGAATACTCCGGCGATTACCCCGCCGCGCGGGCGACCGGCGATGGGGACAGTGACGTCGGGCAATGGGCACGCAGCATGGAGGACTTGCGCGACCGCTTGCGCACCGAACTATGCAGTTATCGGCTGGCGCCCAGGGATCGCCTGATGGCCGAATACATCATCGAAGGCCTGGACGAGGAAGGCTACCTGCGCACCGATTTGACCGATCTCGCCGGTGAGGGCGTATTCGACCCCGCACCGGAACCGGGAGAATGGGAGGTCGCGCTCAAGCTGGTGCAGCAGCTGGATGTGCCGGGACTGGGCGCCCGCAACCTGGCGGAGTGCCTGCGCCTGCAGTTGACCGCAATGGAGGAAGACACGCCGGGACGCACGCTGGCGATGCACATCGTCGAGCAGCAACTGGAACGACTGGGCAAGCACGATTTCTCCGGACTCACGCGCGTATGCCAGTGTAGCGACGACGAGTTGCGCCAGGCTTGCGCACTGATTCGGCGGCTCGATCCCCGGCCCGGCCTGCGCTATGCAAAACCGGACTCCAGCTATGTCGTGCCGGACGTCGTCGTACAGAAGTTCAATGGCCAATGGATCGTCACACCGAACCGGGCAGCCATGCCGCGCGCAAGGTTGCATCGCGCGTATGCCGACCTGTTCCGCAATGCGCGCTACAGCGATCGGTCTCCGATGGCTCAGGAGCTGCAGGAGGCGCGTTGGCTGATCCGTAACGTGGAGCAGCGCTACAGCACCATACAGCGCGTCGCGGAGGCGATCGTACTACGGCAGCAGACCTTCTTCGAATACGGCGAAATCGCCCTGCGCCCCTTGATGCTCCGCGAGATCGCCGACGAGCTGGAGATCCATGAATCCACCGTGTCGCGCGCGACCAGCAACAAATACATGGCCACGCCACGCGGCATTTTCGAATTCAAGCATTTCTTCTCGCGCGAGCTCTACACGGATACAGGCGGAAGCTGCTCGGCCGCCGCGGTGCGTGCGCTGATCAAGGAAATGATCGACGGTGAAGACGCGTCCACACCTTTGTCGGACGTCGACCTTGCGCATCTGCTGGGCCAGCAAGGGGTCATGGTGGCACGTAGAACGGTCTCCAAATACCGCGGCCAACTGAAGTACCCGCCTGCGGAAATGCGTCGCCAGTACTGACGGTCACTCGTAGCGGAAACGACAAGGGGGCGCTCGATGCGCCCCCTTGTCGTTCACATCACATCGCCTGGGTACAGGCGTGGCGAGGCCCTACTTCTTGTCAGGAGCCGTATACGGCGCACCGCCACCCTGGGTAGGAGACACGTTCGTGTTCTTCATGTCGGAGGGCAAACGAGGCTCGCCGTCCTTTCTGAGATCACTGCCGGAGGCATCGCGGTTGACCGGCGCAGTCGTGGTCGGCTGTGACGAGTAGGGTGCGGGCGCGGGAGTACCGGGAGGCACCTTGCTGTTATTCGGCGGCGTGGCCGTCGAATCGTTCGGCGTGGTGGTCGGCGTCGTGGGCGCGCTCTGCTGCGCCAGCGCGGCGCTGGAGCCAATGGCCGTGGCAAGAATCAACATGGATGTCAGGCGACTCAGCTTCATAGTGTTCTCCCTTGGGTGACAAGTATGGACACCGTGTACAGCAAACTGCATGCCCATCCTATTGCTCCGATCCAATCCGCGGTTTATGGGTACGCCCGCATCGCGTGGCCTGGCCCCTGGATTGCGCTCTACGCATGGGCACAACGCTTGCGAGCTCCACAGTACCCAACAAGGGTAAGGCCAACCGGTCAATCTAACGTAGAAGGAGTACCGCCCATGAGCCCCATCAAACTCGCCCTCAGCGCCGTGTTCGTCAGCATCCCGGCACTGGCTTTCACAGCACATGCCCAGACGCAAGCGCCCATGACCAACAAGGAAATCGATGCGCAGTATCGGGCCGACCAGAAGAAGTGCGACGCATTGAAGGGCAACGATAAGGACGTCTGCGAAAAGCAGGCGAAGGCAACGCGAGACAGCGCCAAGGCCGACACCAAGCAGGCGAAGGAAAAGGCGGAAGCCCGGCATGAAGCCACCAAGGAGAAACGCAAATCCGAGTACGACGTCGCCAAGGAAAAGTGCGACGCGATGTCGGGCAATGCGAAGGACGCCTGCATGGCGGACGCCAAGACGCGCTTCGGCAAGTAGCCATTCCTGAGACTTGCAGGCGTGCAAAACCGGGCTGCTTCGCGCAGCCCGGTTTTTTCGTCTGAGCCCTATCCCATGCCTGCCGAGGCGGCGGTCCGGTGCCAAGCACCGCGTCAACGCCACCGTAGCGCGTGCGGCCTCACAGCCATCGCTCGAACAAACGCGATATGGTCTCCATGAAACGGGCCTTGATGCCGCGATCGGACCAGGCTTGCTCGTCGATGCGCGTGGAGCGCGCGACATCGTCCGCGAATAACGCCTCCATTTGATCGCCGAACTCGCGTCCGAGGATGACGGCGTTCAGCTCATAGTTCAGCGCGAAACTGCGCCAATCAAGGTTGCTGGAACCCACCGTTGACCAGACGCCGTCTATGACGGCTGTCTTCGCGTGCAGCAACGCGTCGCGACGCTCATAGATCTTCACGCCAGCCTCCAGCAGCGCGGTGTAGTGAGATCGGCCGGCATGAAACACCAGTGACGAATCCGTGAAGCCCGGCAGGACGATGACCACATCGACCTTGCGGCGCGCGGCATCCATCAAGGCCTGGACGAAAGCGGGGTCCGGCACGAAGTAGGCCATCGTGATGTGGATGGACTGCTGTGCGGACTGGATGGCCGACATGAGAGTCAAATACAGGTTATAGCCATCGCGGTCTCCGGGCCGGTTCGCGATGATGCGCATGATCGTGTCGCCCTGCGGCCTGGCCGCGGGAAAGAATTCGCGAGCGTCCAGCGGTGGCCCATGCTGCTCCTGCCATCCCGCTTGCATCACCCGCTCGATGTCCGCGACGGCCGGCCCGTCGACCCGTATCTGCGTGTCGCGCCAGGGTACCTCTTTGGGATTCGGCCGCTGGCCTTCTGCTTTGCCGCTTCTTATGAGCGCAGCCGATGAACCGCCGGATGAAGAGGACTCATACACGTCGCTGATATTGATGCCGCCGAGAAATCCGACCTTGCCGTCCACCACCAATAGCTTGCGGTGGTCGCGGTTGTTGGGAGCCCAGCCGGCGCGGGCCTTGGCAGGATTGACGGGATTGAAGATAACGACCTGAACGCCCGCGTCCCGCATGCGGTCGAATAGCGTTGCCGGCGTGCCGAGCGTCCCGACGCCGTCCACCATGAGCGCAACGGCAACACCCTGCCGCCGCTTGGCAATGAGAGCATCCGCGAAGGTTCTGCCAGCCTCGTCGTCATCGAAGATGTAGCTTTCCATGTGGACGTACTGGCGCGCGCCCCGTATCGCCTCGAGCATGGCGCGATACGTGTTTGGACCGTCGGCAAGCAGCGCAACGCGGTTGCCCGCAACCAGCGGCGATCCGTTGATTGCCTCTTCGACCTGCAGATGGCGTTGCAGGAAACCGGATTCGGGATCGCCGGATACGGCTGGCGCCGCCTGCCCCGGGGTACCTTGGCCTTCGTCGAGTTTCTTGACGAGTTCCTGGCTGCGCTGATAGCTGAGCCAACCCGCCTGCGTGGCGATACGAATCTGGCTTTGAGAGGCGCTGACCTCGCTGGCGTCCGGCACCGTCGCGCACGCGGCAATGAGGCAGCCAAGCCCCGCGAGCACGAGGGCCCGCAAAGACCGTTTCATGATGACTCCCTGGACGAACCGACACGGCCGAAGCGCCGCTCGTGGCGCTCGGCAAGTGCCGCATACTGGACGCGATGACGAAAGCCGCGGCCCTTACACGAAGCGAACCGCTCGGGACATCGTGCGCGCCTTATCCGTTCTTGTTCTTGCGCTCGCCCTCGGCCAGCGACGGGGTTGCCTGGCGCGACCCTTGATTACGCTCGGCATCCTCCTTCTTGGGAAAGCCGAAGTCGCGATCCTCATACTTGCCGTGGTCGTAGTCGCCCTTGTAGCCGCCTTGGTCTCCCTTCTGGAAGCCACGGTCCTTCGCGGCGGTGTCCCATTCCTCCTGTTTGTCCAGTTCGTGGGATACGCGCGGCGGCCCTTCCCTGTGCGTTTCCGCCTGTTCGCCGGCGGGGTGCGTGTCGCTGCCAGCGGTCTTGTCACGTTCATCGGTACGTGCGGCTTTCATGGTCATCTCCTTACATCATGGAATCGGACAGCCCGGTCCGCAGGCCGCCCCTGTCGGTACGCGTTTCGTCTTGCGCAGGCACTCGCGACAGATGACGACCGCGCACTCGTTCAATGCCTTGCCCGCCCGCGTCGCGCAGCAACTGCGCGCCTTGCACTTCCTCGCCCGGTTCTGCAATGACTGCCACGAACGCGGCCTGAGGCGGCACGCTGCCGTCACCTCGCGCCGCATGGCGCTCGAACAGCACAAGCAACGTGCTGGCGAGAGAACCCACCAGCGCACCAACCGCAGTGATCCCGACGCCGTAGGCGTCGGGAATCCCCATCAACGCCGATACCGTGGCGCCAACCGCCGCCCCTGCCGCGGCCAGGGCCGCGGTCCTGGCCATCGCCGCGTACACCAGACGCCCCGGCCAGCGCTCCCCACGCCGCCCCGACATGCGGTTGTCCCCCGCACGGAAGACGCTGACAGCGTCCTCGTGGAAACCGTCCGTCACGAGCGCATGCGCAGCGCTTGCCGCGGCCGGCAAGCTATCAAAACGCGCGATGATAATCAACGACATGGCGACATACCGCTCGCAGATGCGCGTCCAGGATCCTGGAGACCGCTAGCGGCGATCGCTGCCGGAGGCCAGGCAGGCCCCCAGCAATAGCCCCACCAGAGCCGCCAAGCCGATGGACTTCCAGGCATTCTCATGGACATATTCGTCCGTGACGGCGGACACGCGCCGATAGCGTTCGGCAGCGGTGCCTTCCCATTCGCCTGCCATATTGCGTGCGGACTCCAGTTGGCTCTTCAGCCGCTTGCGTGCGATGTCGATTTCTTCACCCGTGTACGAGGCCGTGGAACGCAGGAGTTCCTCGGTACCTGCCATCAGTTCACGTAAGCTGCTTGCTACCCGGTCCTTGCTGGCCAGAAGCTCGGCGCTATGCGAATTGCTATTCATGGTCTCTCCTCGAAAAAGCCCTTGCGGGTGACAAAGGGGACGGCGTACCGTATGACCCATTGTCGAGCTTGACTGTGGCCAAGGCCCTATTCTTTCGAAACGATGGGTAAAGCCCTATTTCAGGCGAGACGAACTGCTTACTCCGTCCCATCATGCACCGGGAACGGGGTTTGCTTCCACCCCTGCTCGGCCGCGTTCCCGGCCTACAAGGACCAACTCTGCATGCGATCTCCCTCCTACTCGCCCTCGCTCGCCGATAACGTTTCGCCGTCGTCGGCGTGCCCCGCGCCATCGCGCGAGCCACGCTTCCATCAGCTGCACACGGAAGCGGGCGATACGGTCACGAATGAACTGCTTCAAGGTCTGGCCCTGCCCCAGGCCCACATCAGCCCCAAGTTCCTTTACGACGAACTCGGCTCGAGCCTGTTCACAGCCATCACCTTGCTCGACGAGTATTACCCCACCCGTTGCGAAAACGAGATCTTTAGCCGCCATGCCGCGGAAATCGCGGCTCACGCCGGTGTTGCGCAGGTGCTGGTCGATCTGGGCGCGGGGGACTGTGCCAAGGCGGAACGCCTGCTGCCTTATTTGAATCCCCCGCAGTACGCACCCGTAGACATCTCCATCGAGTACCTGCGCAGCGCCGTCAAACGTATCGCGGGACGTTATCCGGAACTCGACATCGTCGGCGTCGGCATGGATTTCTTCCATGATCTCGCCTTGCCCGCCGACATACACACGGACCAGCGTGTTTTCTTTTATCCCGGTTCCAGCATTGGCAACCTGGCGCCGGATGATGCGGCGGCGCTGCTCCATCGCATTCGCAGGCAGTCCGAGGGTGGTGCCATCATCATAGGGGTGGATCTGGTAAAGCCACGCGATATCCTTGAGCCGGCGTATGACGACGCCGTGGGAGTAACGGCGGCTTTCAATCTGAACCTGCTGCGGCATGTGAACCGCATCGTTCGTACCGATTTCGATCTGTCCCAATGGCAGCATGTCGCCTACTTCAATGAGGCGCGGTCCCGCATCGAAATGCACCTGCGCGCGCGCACCGATGTGACGCTTACCTGGCCGGGCGGTCAGCGAAGATTTGCCGCAGGCGAGCGCATCCACACCGAGGACTCCTACAAGTACCGGCCGCAGGCGTTCAAGGCCATGCTGGCACGTGCAGGCTTCGGTCAGGTTCGATATTGGACCGATGCGCGTGAATGGTTTGCCGTCTTTTGTGCCAGGGCTTAGGCACCACAGCCCGCCCCTGCCCCAGGAGAAGCTTCTTCATGGATACGATTCATCCCGCTACATCGCGTGCGAGCGCCCTCGACACTTCCGCTTGCCCCGGCGCGACCGACTATACCGCCGTGCGCCACGCCAGTCTGGCCCTTGCAGAGCCCCTGTCGCCGGAAGACTGCCAGGCCCAGTCCATGCCCGATGCCAGCCCGGTCAAATGGCACTTGGCTCATACCACCTGGTTCTTCGAAACCTTTCTGCTGCAACGTTACGCGGCCGACTATGTGCCCTTTCATCCACAGTACGGCTATCTCTTCAATTCGTACTACAACGCCATCGGCCAACGGCATCCCCGCCCGCAGCGCGGCTTGCTGACGCGCCCGCCGTATCGCGACATCGTCGCGTACCGGGATCATGTAGACACCGCCATGGTTGAGCTGACGGCGCGCATGCGCGGGAATACCGAGTTCGAGGCCCTGGTGGTACTGGGACTGCATCATGAGCAGCAGCATCAGGAACTGATCCTGACCGACGTGAAGCATCTGCTGGCGTGCAATCCGCTGCGCCCCGCCTATGCGCAGGGCGCGCGTCCGCGCGCGATCAGGCCGGCGACCACCAATGGCTGGCTGCACCATCCGGGCGGCATCGTACGAACGGGCCATGCCGAGGCCAGTTTCTGCTTCGATAACGAAATGCCGGCCCACGAGGTCTTGCTGCGGCCGTATGAGCTTGCACGCAGACCAGTCACGCAGCGCGAGTATCTCGCCTTTATCGAGGACGACGGCTACCGTCGACCTGAGTTCTGGCTATCCCTGGGCTGGGATGCGATCAACACGCACGGTTGGCATGCGCCGCTCTACTGGGAGCAACAGGACGATACCTGGCATGCCTTTACTTTGCACGGCATGGAGCCGCTGGACCTCGAGGCGCCTGTGGTGCACATCAGCTATTTCGAGGCGGACGCCTACGCGCGCTGGGCTGGCGCCCGGTTGCCCAGGGAAGCGGAATGGGAGCAAGTGGCGCGGCGCTACGCGGGCCCGGACACGCACGCCAACATGGTCGAGTCCGGATTGCTGCATCCGCGGGCAGCGACACATGACGACGGTGTATCGGCGCTGCAACTGTATGGCGACGTCTGGGAATGGACGTGCAGTCCATATGAACCGTACCCCGGATTCGCCGCCGCCCCCGGCGCAGTGGGCGAGTACAACGGCAAGTTCATGTGCAACCAGTACGTGCTGAGGGGTGGCTCCTGCGCGACGCCTCGCACCCACATCAGGCCGACCTATCGCAATTTCTTTCCACCCGACGCGCGGTGGCAATTCTCGGGTTTCAGGCTGGCGCGCGATGCCTGAACACGCGTTTCGGCCACGTGGCGCGATAGCAGTGCCGCCTCCACAGTGAGGATGCGACCCTGCCGGGCACATTTGGCAAGCGGCAAAATCGCGTGCTAGAATCTCGCTCTTTCCAGGGGCCGCGTGGCGGTAGACGCTTGCAAAGCTCTGCCAACGCACCGACGTCGGCTCATGGGATTTGGCGCATTAGCTCAGCCGGTTAGAGCGACGGAATCATAATCCGCAGGTCCCCTGTTCGAATCAGGGATGCGCCACCAGGATGTTTCAGCGGCCCGCGGCAACGCGGGCCGCTTTATTTTTGCAGCCACGCCGGTTTACGTGAAAGCGTGTCGACGTGCCGCAGCCGCGGTGCGTATGGACGCACAGGTCACCGGCTGTCCTGCGACAGGTTGCCGGGCGGGCGCCACTGGGTGGTCCACATTTGCCGAACCGGGGAATCCCGGCGAAGTACTATGGCTGGTATGGGCGGCAGACAACAAAAAGCCCCGCCGAAGCGGGGCTCTTTGCTCAAGTATTCAACTTAGAGCACTTGGATCTTCGTGGCCTGCGGGCCCTTGGGGCCATTCGCGGTCGTGAAGCTCACGCGCTGGTTTTCTTCGAGCGACTTGAAGCCGCTACCTTGAATCTCGGAGAAGTGCGCGAACAGATCTTTGCCACCCGCTTCCGGGGTGATAAAGCCATAGCCTTTTTCAGAGTTGAACCACTTAACGACGCCGGTTTCCTGAGCCATACTGATATTCCTTGCAATTAAACTGGGCAAAAAGCCCGGGACACGAGACGTTCAAGCATGGGGCCAAGAACAATAGCGGAGACCGGGAAGAACTCTGAACTGTACAAAGATCGCGCCGCTTGAAAATCTCACAGATACTATGAACGGGACCTGCCCTTAAGTCAAAAACAATTTATTCTCCAGCCCCCCGCAGTTGAAACTAATTGCTACATTGCAGCGCAAAAACTGCGCGCCGTCTTACCTGACGTTGCACATGACGATTGTGAATGCCGGGCGCCGAGCCGGCGCGACGGGAATTCATGCACCATACGAACCGTATATTTTCCGACAATGCACGAGGCGCTTTTACAACAGCCCGGCAACTGAAAGGCCCATCAATGACCATTATCAGCGCTCGTTTTGCCGACCTGAAGGCCGGCATGGCCCTGCGGACGACCTTGGACGGCGAGTTCATACGCAGCTACGTGGTAGTTAGCCCGCCTGACCTGGACGCCATCGCGGATATCGTGCCGCGCAGCGAGGTCGAGGCTGGCGGTCAAATCCATGCCACCGCGGTGAATGACCCGACTTCCGCTCCCGAACAGGTGGGCGACGTGCTGGACAACGTGAATCCGGGCGACATCGCCGTGTTCCTGTGCGCGTCCACCGCAGCATATGAAGCTGCGCTGCAAGTGCTGGGCTACGACCCGGCACGGCCAGACACTGAACTGCATTAGCATGTGCCTCGCGATGGACTTTTAAAAAAACGGACCAGCCGCAACCATAAGAGATTGCGGCTGGTCCGCTTTCCGATATCTCCGGACCGTGCGCTCAGCCCGCGGACACCTGGTATACGCGAACGCCGGCACGGGGGGTATTTTCGGAATAGGCGAAGCGTGGACGTGCGCCGGACTGCACCGGCGCAAGCCGGAACCCCAAGTCCATGCCCCAACGGTCGGTTTCGCGGATCCACTGGGTATGGCAGCACGAGCAGCGGAAACGGTCCTCGCGGTGGTTTTCCCGGTGCTTTTCGGTGGGTCGCACGAAACCTTCATGCACCAGGCTCTGGTGGGCCTGCAACCCGGCGGTTGCAAGGGTGATGCTCTGGCAGGGAAGGCACATCATGGCGCTCATTGTTGTTCTCCAGGATAGGTTTGAAATAGCAATACTTGTTGAAGACGATGGAACCGTTGCCGGGGGCCGTGCTGCGCCCGTCACCGGGAATAGAATTAATCGGGGTCCTGCTCTGGAGTAAGCACCTCCAAGGCCGCGCGCCCATCCGTGATGGTTTCTCCAACCGATGGAAACCCGACGGGCGACGAGATACAACGGGAGCGCTGACGTCCCGGGCGCCGATCCTCGACGAGGATCTTCCAACTGAACTTGCCCTTGCCGTCCGGGTCGACGGTCAGCGTCGCGCCCCACGCGTTGAAGACTTTTGCGAAAACTTCCATTGCGTATCGCCGGTCAGATGGATGTTCTACTCACAGCAAGTGTCGTGCCCGCGTCCGATGAAGCGGCGTTGCCCGGGGAAAGAACAGCGCGAGACCTCTGCCGTGCCGGCGAAAAAACGGGGCCGTCTTGCCGTACCGGCGAAAAAGGGGCATGAAATAGATACAAAGGCGTGTACGATCGTAACGCCGACGACTCGCATCCGGCAGATGACGACTCCAGGCAAAAGCGCCCGCCAGCCGCCATGCACGGGCGTCCGCAAGGCGAAAAAAAGCCGGCAGGAACACCTGCCGGCTTGTGGCGGGGCTTCTGCCGCTAGAGAGAACGGGCCAGTTGGTCGGCCAGGCCGATATAGTTGCGCGGGGTCATCGCCAGCAAGCGGGCCTTGGCGTCGGCCGGCAACTCCAGTCCCTGAATGAACTCGCGCAGGGCCAGCTGTGTAATACCTTTGCCGCGGGTGAGCGCCTTGAGCTGTTCGTAGGGCTGCGGCAGACCATAGCGGCGCATGACCGTCTGCACCGGCTCGGCAAGGACTTCCCAGCATCCGTCGATGTCGGCATCGATGGCCGCCGTGTTGACTTCCAGCTTGCCCAGACCGCGCAGGCAGGCGTCCCAGGCGACCACGCAATAGCCCAGGGCAACGCCAAGATTCCGAAGCACGGTGGAATCGGTCAGGTCGCGCTGCCAGCGCGACACCGGCAGCTTGTCCGAAAGATGGCGCAGCATCGCGTTCGCGAGGCCGATATTCCCCTCCGAATTCTCGAAATCGATGGGGTTTACCTTATGCGGCATGGTGGAGGAGCCGACCTCCCCTTCCTTCAAGCGCTGCTTGAAGTAGCCGAGCGACACGTAACCCCAGACGTCCCGGTCCAGGTCGAGAATAATGACGTTCGCGCGCGCCAGCGCGTCGAAGAGCGAGGCCATCCAGTCATGCGGCTCTATCTGGATAGTGTGACGGTTCTGCGTCAGCCCCAGCGCCTCCAGCACTTGCCGGCTGAACGCCGGCCAGTCGATTTCGGGGTAGGCGGCCAGATGGGCGTTGTAATTGCCCGTGGCGCCGTTCAGCTTTGCCAACGGTTCGACCGCTCGAATGCCATCGATGGCACGGGAGAGGCGCGCCGCGACGTTGGCGAACTCCTTGCCGAGCGTGGTAGGGCTGGCCGGCTGCCCATGCGTGCGGGACAGCATGGGCTGCGCCGCGTGCTCCGTTGCCAGCGAGGCGAGCTTGCCGTGAAGTTTCTCGAGCGCCGGGAGCAACACATCGTTGCACGCACGCGACAACATAAGCGCATGCGAGGTGTTGTTGATATCTTCTGAAGTGCAGGCGAAATGTATGAATTCGGCAGCTCTGGAGAGCTCTTCGTGATCGGCCACTTTTTCTTTCAGCCAGTATTCCACGGCCTTGACGTCGTGGTTGGTAACGCGCTCGATTTCCTTGATTCGCGCCGCATCGGCCTCGGTGAAGCCGTCGACGATGGCGGTCAGGCGGGCTCGGGCGTCGGCGGAAAAGCGCGGCAGTTCCGGCAGCCCGGCCTCGGCCAACGCACTCAGCCATGCAACCTCGACTTCCACCCGGTGGGCCATGAAACCCGCCTCCGAAAGCAGCCCGCGCAAGCCGTCGCCGCGTGCGGCATACCTTCCGTCAAGAGGAGAAAGCGCGTTGAGGGGACTGAGGGCGGGAGCAATATGCATGAGAAATCGATGAAGGCTGAAGCGGACGTTGGAAAGCACCGAAAAACGCCGCGATTTTATCACCCGACGCCCGTCGACCCCGTCCGGCCGGCGGCCCTTGCGCCCAGCCGCCCGCACCGCAGTCCGGCATGGCATCATGCCTGCTATACTGCCGCCCGCTTTCCGACTATGACAGTGAATCCATGAAACTAATAGGCTCCCTTACTAGCCCGTACGTACGTAAGGTACGGATCGTCATGGCGGAGAAGAAGCTGGATTACCGCTTCGAGCTGGAGAACGTCTGGTCCCCCGAGACCCGGATCCAGCAGTTCAATCCCCTCGGCAAGGTTCCTTGCCTGGTCATGGAAGACGGGGGCGCGCTGTTCGATTCGCGCGTCATCGTCGAATACCTGGATACCCTTTCCCCGGTGGCACGGCTGATTCCTCAGTCCGGGCGGGACCGCGCCGCGGTCAAATGCTGGGAAGCCATTGCGGACGGCGTGCTCGACGCCTGCGTCGCCATCGTCAAGGAAAGGCAACGGCCCGAGGGCGAACGCAGCAAGGACTGGATCTCGCGCCAATATGGCAAGATCCACGCCAGCATGGACGCGATGGACAAGAGCCTGGGCGAGCATACCTACTGCATGGGCATCAACTACAGCCTCGCCGATGTGGCGGTCGGCTGCGCCCTGGGCTACATGAATTTCCGTTTCGCGGACCTGGACTGGCGTACGGGGCACCTGAATCTGGCGCGCCTGTTCGACAAATTATCCACGCGCCAGTCGTTCATCGACACCGTGCCGCCCGCCGCCTGAGCGGCGAGGCGGAATGGACGTTCAGGCAAAGGCACGCCACGCCTTGTAGGCCATAAATATTGCCAGCGCGAAAAGCAGAATCGCGAAAATGCGCTTGACGGTGCCCACCGGCAGACGATGGGCCAGCCGTGCGCCCATCGGTGCGGTCAGCACGCTCGTACACACCAGGGCCAACAAGGCCGGCCAATAGATATAGCCGATCATCCCGGGCGTGGTATTGGCTTCCCGCAGCCCGGAAATGACATACCCGGCGCTATTCGCCAGCGCGATCGGGAACCCGAGCGCCGCGGACGTGGCCACGGCGTTACGCAGTGGGACATTGCACCACACCATAAACGGAACGGACAGGAAGCCGCCGCCCGCGCCGACCAGCCCGGAGATAAAACCGATGCCTGCTCCGGCTGCCGACGTGCCGACCATGCCGGGCAACTGCCGCGTCGGCTTGGGCTTGGTATTGCGCAGCATCGAATAACCGGAATACGCCACGAACACGGCGAAGAAGGCGGATAGCCAGCCTGTGTGCAAGGCCGCGAAGACGGCGCCGCCCGCCAGCAGGCCGCCAATGATGAGGCCAGGGGCCATGACGGCCACCACATGCCACACCACGGCGCGGGCGGCGTGATGCGCCCGCACGCTGGAGATGGAGGTGAAGAGGATCGATGTCATCGAGGTGGCGATGGCGGCATGCACGATCAGGTCATCGGCCATGCCATGCCAGCCGAACAGCATGGTGAGGAAAGGCACCAGCACCATACCGCCACCTATACCCAGCAAACCCGCCGCGAATCCTGCGCCCGCGCCCAGCAGCAACAGGAAAACCAACATAGCTATGTCCACATCCGCTCCGTCATTATGGTTGTTCAAGTAACGGTCACACGAAAACGGACAGGCCGCGGCGTCCGGCCCGCGGCCATGCGGTCGGCGACGCAGCGACGCCCTCCCCGACGCGCAACTACGAGATGATACCGCCCCCCAGGCAGATCTCGCCGTCGTAGAGCACCGCGGACTGGCCCGGCGTCACCGCCCATTGGGGCTGTTCGAACCGCAGCGTGAACCCGCTGGAGGTCCCGCCCCGCAGCGTGCAGGGCGCATCGCCCTGGCGATAGCGGGTTTTGGCGCCGTACCCGCCGGGCGCGGGCGGAGTCCCCGCGATCCAGCTGGCGTCCTGAGCGTCCAATGATCCCGCCAAGAGCCAGGGATGGTCGTGCCCCTGCACCACATACAGGGTATTGGCGGCGATGTCCTTGCGTGCCACGTACCAGGCTTCGGCCGTGCCGTCATCGCGCTGCCGCCCCTTGACGCCCCCGATTCCTATGCCCTTGCGCTGTCCCAGCGTGTAGAAGGACAGGCCGGAATGCGTGCCGACGTGCTGTCCTTCGGGCGTCAGGATCGGACCGGGAGCAGTGGGCAGATAACGGTTCAGGAATGCGCGGAAGGGCCGTTCGCCGATGAAACAGATACCCGTCGAGTCTTTCTTGGCCGCGTTGTGCAGGCCGATCTCATGAGCGATGCGCCGCACCTGGACCTTGGGTATTTCGCCGAGCGGGAAGAGCGTGCGCGACAGCTGCGCCTGGTTCAGCCGATGCAGGAAGTAGCTCTGGTCCTTGGTGGCGTCCAGGGCCTTGAGCAATTCGTAACGCAGCCCCGCCCTCCCCTCGACCGCCCGTACCCGCGCATAGTGTCCTGTGGCGATACGTTCAGCGCCCAGGCTCATCGCGTGATCCAGGAACGCCTTGAATTTGATTTCGGCGTTGCACAGCACGTCGGGGTTGGGCGTGCGGCCGGCCGAATACTCGCGCAGGAACTCGGCAAACACGCGGTCCTTGTATTCCGACGCAAAGTTCACCGCCTCGATATCGACGCCGATGGAATCCGCGACGCTGGCCGCGTCGAGCCAATCCTGCCGACTGGAGCAGTATTCGGAATCGTCATCGTCCTCCCAGTTCTTCATGAAGAGCCCGATCACTTCGTAGCCCTGCTGCTTGAGCAGCCACGCGGTCACGGACGAATCGACACCACCGGACATGCCGACGACGACACGGCCCTTGGTTGGAGTAATGGAGGACATGGGGAAACAAGCAGTGCGGGTTAGGGGTTCGAACCGCCGGCCCCGGGGGCGAGCGGCGAGCGGATGGGCCATTTTACCCGGCGGTTTTCCTAACGCGACGGGCGGCAAGTCGTGTATAAGTGTCAGCGGTCCGATATACGACGAGGAGAACGCATGCGTATCGGCATTCCGCGGGAGACCCTGGAGGGGGAAACGCGCGTTGCGGCAACACCCGAAACCGTCAAGAAGTACGTGGGGGGCAAGCATACCGTCGTTGTGGAACGCGGCGCCGGCGCCGCGGCCCGCTATCCGGATAGTGCCTACGAGGCGGCCGGCGCCACGCTGGGATCGGCGACCGATGCCCTCGGCACGGAACTGGTGCTGAAGGTGCGGGCGCCTTCCGTTCAGGAGTTGACCGCCATGACGCCCCAGGCGGTTCTGGTCGGCATGCTCGATCCGTTCGACACGGAGGGCATCGACCGAATGGCCGCGGCGGGCATAACCGCCTTCGCCCTGGAAGCCGCACCACGGATTACGCGGGCACAGAGCCTGGACGTCCTGTCGTCCCAGGCCAATCTTGCCGGCTACAAGGCCGTGCTGCTGGCGGCCCACTACTACGGTCGCCTCTTCCCCATGATGATGACCGCGGCCGGCACCCTGAAGGCTGCGCGGGCCGTCGTGCTGGGAGCCGGGGTGGCCGGCCTGCAGGCGATCGCGACGGCGCGACGCCTTGGCGCCGTGGTGGAAGCCTCCGACGTACGCCCCGCGGCCAAGGAACAAGTCGAATCGCTGGGTGCGAAATTCATCGACGTGCCCTTCGAGACCGATGAGGAACGTGAAATCGCGCAGGGCATCGGGGGCTATGCGCGGCCCATGCCCGCCGCGTGGATGGCACGCCAGGCGGTCCTGGTCGCCGAACGCTGCAAGCAGGCGGATATTGTCATCACCACCGCCCTAATTCCTGGCCGGCCAGCGCCCACGCTGGTATCCCAGGAAACCGTCGAAGCCATGCGGCCAGGCTCGGTACTGGTAGACCTTGCCGTGGAACGCGGCGGCAATTGCCCGCTGTCGGAAAAAGGCAAGGTCGTGGAAAAGCATGGCGTGACGCTGGTCGGGCTTACCAACCTCCCTGCCCTGGTTCCTACGGACGCGTCGGCGCTTTACGCCCGCAACGTACTCGATTTCCTGAAGCTCATCATCGACAAGGAAGGCGCCCTCGCCATCCAGCGCGAGGATGAAATCGTCGCCGCCTGCCTGATCTGCGAGGCCGGCAATGCAGTTCGGAGGTCTTGAATGGACGCGCTCAGCCCGACACTCATCAACCTGATCATCTTCGTCCTCGCCGTGTATGTCGGCTACCACGTCGTCTGGAACGTCACCCCGGCATTGCACACCCCGCTGATGGCGGTCACCAACGCGATCTCCGCCATCATCATCGTCGGTGCGATGCTAGCGGCGGCCCTCACGGAAGGCAATCTCGCGCGCGGCATGGGCGTGCTGGCGGTGGCGCTGGCGGCGGTCAATGTCTTCGGCGGCTTCCTCGTGACGCGCCGCATGCTGGAGATGTTCAAGAAGAAGGAAAAGAAATCCCGGGAGGCTGCGTGATGATTTCACTGAACGTCGTCACGCTGCTCTACCTGGTCGCGTCGGTATGTTTTATCCAGGCGTTGAAGGGACTGTCCCATCCGGCCACGTCGCGCATCGGCAACGCCTTCGGCATGGCCGGCATGGCAATCGCCGTCATCACCACCGGGGCTTTGATCGTCGCCCTGGCCGGACCGGGCATTGCCGGCCTGGGTCTGGGTTGGGTGCTGCTGGGCCTGCTGATCGGCGGGACGGCGGGCACCATCATGGCGCGCCGCGTCGAGATGACCAAGATGCCCGAACTGGTGGCCTTCATGCACAGCATGATAGGTCTGGCGGCCGTGGCCATCGCGGTCGCGGTCGTGGCCGAGCCGCACGCGTTCGGCATCGCGCCCATGGGGACCGCCTTGCCGACCGGCAACCGCGTGGAGATCTTTATCGGGACCTTCGTGGGCGCCATTACGTTCTCGGGATCCGTCATCGCCTTTGGCAAGCTGTCGGGCAAGTATCGCTTCCGGCTTTTCCAGGGCGCGCCTGTGGTGTTTCGCGGCCAGCACATCGTCAACCTGGTGCTCGCCCTCGTCATGCTCGGCTGCGGCATCGCGTTTGTCATGACGCAACAATGGACGCCGTTCATCGCGATGACGCTCATCGCGTTCGTGCTGGGCGTGTTGATCATCATCCCCATCGGCGGCGCCGACATGCCGGTCGTGGTATCCATGCTGAACAGCTATTCCGGCTGGGCGGCGGCGGGCATTGGTTTTTCGCTGAACAACCCGATGCTGATCATCGCCGGTTCGCTGGTGGGATCGTCCGGCGCCATCCTCTCGTACATCATGTGCAAGGCGATGAACCGCTCGTTCTTCAATGTCCTGCTGGGCGGCTTCGGCAACGGTGGGGGCAGCGCAGCGGCTGAAGCCGGTGGTCCGCAGCGCAGCGTGAAATCCGGCAGTGCCGAGGACGCGGCCTTTGTCATGATGAACGCCGAAACGGTGGTCATCGTGCCCGGCTACGGACTGGCGGTGGCGCGCGCGCAGCACGCACTGAAGGAACTGGCCGCGAAGCTGACCGCGAAAGGCGTGACGGTGAAGTACGCCATCCATCCGGTGGCGGGCCGCATGCCGGGCCATATGAACGTCCTGCTGGCCGAGGCGGAAGTGCCCTATGACCAGGTGTTCGAGATGGATGACATCAACGGGGAATTCGGCCAGACCGACGTGGCTCTGGTCCTGGGCGCCAACGATGTCGTCAACCCGGCCGCCAAAAACGACCCGGGCTCCGCCATCGCCGGCATGCCTATCCTGGAGGCATACAAGGCCCGCACCATCATCGTGAACAAGCGTTCGATGGCGGCCGGCTATGCCGGCCTGGACAATGAATTGTTCTATATGGACCGCACCATGATGGTCTTTGGCGATGCCAAAAAGGCCATCGAGGACATGGTCAAGGCTGTGGAATAGCCGCGGGGGCGGGAGTACCGGCCTCCCGCAGCCGCTCGTCCAGCACTTCGATCCAATGACGCACCGGTGTGGACGTCCCGCTCTGCAGGTGCGTGATACATCCTATGTTGGCGGACAGGATCACATCCGGGGCCGTGGGTCCAATGGCAGCGAGCTTGCGGTCGCGCAAGGTTGTCGCCATCTCGGGCTGCATGACGGAGTACGCGCCCGCCGACCCGCAGCATAAATGGCGGTCGGCGAATGGCTGTAATTCAAAGCCCAGGTCTGTCAGCAAAGTGTCCGCGAGAGGACGCAGGCCTTGCCAATGCTGCAGCGTGCAAGGCGGATGGAATGCCGCCTTGACGGGCTGTCCCAGGCGCTCGCGCAAGACGCCCGCATGCGGCGCGAGCACTTCGGAGATATCGCGCACCAGGGCCACAATGCGTGCGGCGCGCTCGGCATACGCGGGATCGTTGCGCAGGTGATATGCATACTCTTTCACCATGGCGCCGCAGCCGGTGGCGTTCATGACGATGGCTTCGACCTTGCCGCTTTCGACGAAGGGCCACCAACTGTCCACGTTGGCGCGCATCTGCGCCAGGGCCGTCGAGGGGTCGTCCAGGTGCAGATTGATCGCACCGCAACAACCGCCGCCCCGTGCGACGGTGGCGCCGATACCCAGCGCGTGCAGCACCCTTACGGTCGCCGCATCGATGGTCGGCATCATGGCAGGCTGTACGCACCCGGCCAGCATGAGGACCTGTCGACCATGAAGGCGCGGATCCGGCAGCGTCCCGACGGCCCTGCGCTCCGGCACCTTGGCGCGCAGCGCCGCCGGCAGCATGGGCCTGAGGACCTGTCCCAGCCGCATGGCCGGCGCGAACCAGCGCGATGTCAGCCCGCGGCGCAGCAGTGCACGCTTCAAGCGCTGCGGCAAAGGCCGACGCACACGCTGTTCGACCAGACTGCGCCCGATATCGATCAGATGGCCGTACTCGACACCGGACGGGCACGTCGTTTCACAGTTGCGGCAGGTCAGGCAGCGGTCCAGGTGCGTCTGCGTGGACTGCGTCGGCTCCGCGCCTTCCAGCATCTGCTTGATCAAGTAGATACGGCCGCGCGGGCCGTCGAGCTCGTCCCCCAGGACCTGGTAGGTGGGGCACGTCGCGGTACAGAAGCCGCAATGCACGCAGCGGCGCAGGATGGCATCGGCTTCGCGGCCGTAATCCGTATCCCGCGCCCAGGAAGCGATTTGGGTTTGCATAGCTATAGCTCCAGCGCCAGCCGCCCTGGATTGAACAGGCCGGACGGATCCAGCTCCTGCTTCAGGCGGCGGGTAAGCGTCGCGATACCGGGCGCGAGCGGATGAAAGACACCATCGTGCGGCATGTCTTCGTGGCGTACGGCGCGAAACAGGGTGGCATGACCACCCCGGGTCTGCGCCGCCTGCCGTACAGAGTCGGGCTCCAGGGGGCCTCGCAACCAGCGCTGCCCGCCCGCCCATTCGATGAGCGTCGTTCCCAGGCCCAGTGACGGCGCAGCCGGCGGTACCGCGACGCGCCACAAGGCGCGTGTCCGGTCGAAGTACGCATGCGTCTGTTCGCGCAGCGAGAGCCAGAAGGCCTGCGCCTGCGGGGCATCGATAGCGTCCCCCCGGATGCGCGCGCGGGCCGCATCGATGGCCGGCGGCGCGCCCGACAGGCGCACCCAAAGCTCGCCCTTGCCCTCTTCCCCGGCGGGGATCCAGGATGCCGCGGAGATCGGCATGGGCAGCCGCCGCCATTGCGCGAAGGCCGCCAAGGCTTCCGGCTCCGTTGCATCCAGCCGCAGGGTCCGTTCGTCGGCAGGCCGCGGCAGCACCTTCAGCGAAACCTCCAGCAGCGCACCGAAAATCCCTTGGGATCCCGCCAGCAACCGCGATACGTCATAGCCAGCGACGTTCTTCATGACCTCGCCACCGAAATTCAGGACACGCCCGTGGGCATCCAGCAGGCGGGCCCCCAGAACGAAGTCCCGCACACTGCCCGCGGCCATGCGGCGCGGTCCGGCCAGGCCGGCCGCCACGCACCCGCCGACGGTGGCGCTCTCTTCATAGTGCGGCGGCTCGAAGCCCAGCATCTGGTTGTGCTCGGCGAGCGCGGCTTCGAGCTCGCGCAGCGGCGTCCCGGCACGCGCCGTGACCACCAGCTCGGACGGCTGATAATTCACGATGCCGCGATAGGCGGTGATATCCAGCAGGCAATGGCCGTCTTCCGGCCGCAAGGGCCGGTGGTTGCCATAGAAGGCTTTGCTGCCGCCACCGCAGATGAACAGCGGCTTGTGCCCGGCGCGCGCGGTCATGACCTGATCGCACAACTCCGACAGGACGAAATCCATGATGCCCCGTTCAGAACCGAGATAAATCGGGAAATTGAAGTTCGCCGCCGTGCACGTGCATCTTGCCGTACTCCGCGCAACGTGCCAGCGTCGGAATTACCTTCTGCGGGTTGAGCAGGCAGGTCGGGTCGAAAGCCCGCTTTACGGCCAGAAAGGCATCCAGTTCCTCTCGCGAGAATTGCACGCACATCTGATTGATTTTCTCCATACCCACACCATGCTCTCCCGTCACGGTGCCTCCCACCTGTACACACAGTTCGAGAATGGCGACGCCGAACTTGTCGGCGCGCTCGGTCTCGTCCGGCTTGTTGGAATCGAAAAGGATCAGCGGATGAAGATTGCCGTCGCCCGCATGGAATACGTTGGCGCAGCGCAGGCCGTACTCGTCCTCCATCTGCTCGATGGCGCTCAGCACGCGGGCCAGATGGCGCCGCGGAATTGTGCCGTCCATGCAGTAGTAGTCCGGCGATACGCGACCAGCGGCCGGAAAGGCATTCTTGCGGCCTGCCCAGAATCTCAGCCGTTCCGGCTCCGAGGTGGACACTTGCAACCGCGTCGCGCCAGCCTCCCCAAGCACCGCCTCCAGGCGCGCGATCTCATGCGCGACCTCTTCCTTCGTGCCGTCGGATTCACACAGGAGGATGGCCTGCGCAGCCATGTCGTAGCCGGCCTGCACAAATGGCTCCACCATGTGGATCGCCTGTTTGTCCATCATCTCCAGGCCGGCGGGAATAATGCCGGCGGCAATCACCCGCGTGACGGCGTTGCCGGCTGCCTCCACGCTGGGGAAACTGGCCAGTACCACCTGGGCGCACGCTGGCTTGGGCAACAGCTTGACGGTCACCTCGGTCACGATGCCGAGCATGCCTTCGGACCCGATGAAGACTGCAAGCAGATCCAGCCCGGGCGCATCGGGCGCCTCGCTGCCAAGCTCGACGATATCGCCGTCTATGGTGACGATACGCACGCGCAGAATATTGTGTACGGTCAAGCCGTACTTCATGCAGCGCACGCCGCCGGAGTTCTCCGCCACGTTACCGCCGATGGAACATGCGATCTGGCTGGACGGGTCCGGTGCGTAGTAGAACCCATACGACGCCGCCGCTTCCGAGATCGCCAGGTTGCGCACGCCGGGCTCGACGACCGCCAGGGCATTGTCCGGGTCGATGCGTTTGATACGGTTCAGCTTGGAGAGCCCCAGCAGAACGCCCTGGGTATGCGGCATGGCACCGCCGGAAAGCCCCGTACCGGCGCCCCGCGGCACGACGGGGGCGTTCAACCGCCGGCACACACGCATTACCTGCTGCACCTGGACTTCGGTTTCGGGCAGGCAGACGACAGCGGGCAAGGCGCGATACAACGACAGGCCATCGCATTCGTAGGGCCGCGTGTCTTCCTCGCGATATAGGATGCAGTGCGCCGGCAATACGGCCTGCAGTGCCGCGACGAGATCCTGCACGGCCGGCGGCGCCGCCTGCGCATCCGTGAGGTCGGTCTCTACGAGAGTGTCCATTCTTTCAACAATAGCGCGGGGCGCTCAAACGCACAGTCAGGGATTTACCCCAAGGGGAAACATCGCTCAGGCCGAGCTACCAGCTTATGATTTTCCCGGGGTTGAGTATGTTGTTCGGATCGAACGCATGCTTGAGCCCGCGCATCAGTTCCAGGGCGTCCTCGCCATGCTCCTCGGCGAGAAAACCCATCTTGTGCAACCCTACCCCGTGTTCACCCGTGCAGGTGCCATCGGCCGCGATGGCGCGCCGGACCAGCGCATGGTTGATCCGCTCCGACGCCTGCCATTCGTCCTCGCTGTCGGGATCGAGCAGCATCAACACGTGGAAATTACCGTCGCCAACGTGGCCGACAATGGTGGTCGGAAACGGCGCCGCGGCGAGGTCGCGCGCCGTTTCCCGGACGCATTCGGCGAGTGCGGAGATCGGCACGCATACGTCCGTGGTGCTGGAACGGCAGCCGGGGCGCAATTGCAGGCCGGCAAAATACGCGTTGTGCCGCGCCGCCCACAGGCGATTGCGCTCTTCAGGCCGATGCGCCCACTCGAAGTCCATGCCACCGTGCTCATGCACGATCGCCTGTACCGCCGCCGCCTGTTCCTGCACGCCCGCGGTGCTGCCGTGAAATTCAAAAAGGAGCAGCGGCGTTTCGCGCAGATCGAGCTTGCTGTACCGGTTCACCGAGCGTACGGCGTGTTCATCCATGAACTCGACCCGTGCAACCGGCACCCCCGCCTGCATGATTTCGATAACGCTATCCACCGCCTCGCCGAGCGAAGGGAAGTTGCACACGGCGGCGGAAACGGCCTCCGGCTGGGGATACAGCTTGACGGTAACTTCGGTGATGAGGCCCAGGGTTCCTTCGCTGCCGACGAAAATCCGCGTGAGGTCATAGCCCGCGGACGATTTCGGAGCCCGCCGTGCCGTGCGGACCACCCGGCCATCGGCCGTGACAACCGTCAAAGAAACCACGTTCTCGCGCATGGTCCCGTAGCGCACCGCGTTGGTTCCGGACGCCCGCGTGGCGGCCATGCCGCCCAGGCTGGCGTCAGCGCCAGGATCGACCGGAAAGAACAAACCGGTATCGCGCAGGTATTCATTGAGCTGCTTGCGCGTCACGCCGGCCTGCACGGTCGCCGTGAAGTCGCCCGCATTCACTGCAACGACCGCATTCATGCCCGACATATCGAGCGTAACGCCCCCCTGCACGGGCAGTAGATGTCCTTCCAGCGAAGAGCCGGCTCCGTACGCGACAATGGGAACGTGATAGGTGTTGCAGATGCGCGCCACGGCGGCCACCTCTTCCGTGGACTGCGCAAAAATGACGGCGTCCGGCAACACATCGGGATAGGGAGATTCATCGTGGCCGTGGTGTTCGCGCACTGCCTGAGCCACGGACAGGCGATCCCCCACGATTGCGCGCAACGCCGCCAGGCATGCATCGGGGAACGGTCGGCGCAAGGCCGTGGGAGAGGTCATGTCGTTCATCTGGTCGTCCGGGCCGGAGTCAGTCTGTCATTCTACGCCGCGCCTTGTCCCGCATCGGCCACAGCGCATGCGGCGCCGCACCAGTGTCCGTACGCCGCAACGCCAGCCCCTGGCGACGGAGAGGCCGCCAGGCCGAGGACCGGCAACGTGCTGGCGGCGGCGGGCCCGCCGATCATTTCCCGCTGCTGGCCCCCCGGCGGCGCTCCTGTACAGCCGCAGCCAGCCCTTCCAGCAGCGAAATGGACGCGTCCCAATCTATACAGCCGTCCGTGATGCTCTGGCCATATGTCAGCGGCTTGCCGGGCACCAGGTCCTGCCGTCCTGCCAGCAGATGGCTTTCCACCATCAAGCCCACGATGCGCGCGTCCCCGCCGGCGATCTGCGCTCCAATGTCCTGTGCCACCAACGGCTGGTTCTGGAAATTCTTGTTGCTGTTGGCATGGCTGGTGTCGATCATCAGGCGCTGCGCCAGGCCGGCTTTTGCCAACTCCTGGCTCGCCGCGCCGATACTGGCGGCGTCATAATTGGGCGTTTTACCCCCCCGGAGAATGACATGGCAGTCCTCGTTGCCGGCGGTAGAAACGATGGCGGAATGACCGCCCTTTGTAACTGACAGGAAATGGTGCGGCTGCGAAGCCGCCTTGATCGCGTCGACGGCGATCTTCACATTACCGTCGGTACCATTCTTGAATCCGACCGGACACGAAAGGCCGGAGGCCAATTCCCGATGCACCTGGCTCTCGGTAGTGCGCGCCCCGATGGCGCCCCAGGACACCAGGTCGGCGATATATTGCGGCGTGATCATGTCAAGGAACTCGCAACCCGCGGGAAGACCCAAGGTATTGATTTCCAACAACAGTTCGCGCGCAATACGCACCCCCTTGTTGATATTGAAACTGCCGTCCAGGTCTGGATCGTTGATCAATCCTTTCCAGCCCACCGTGGTGCGTGGCTTTTCGAAATAAACGCGCATCACGATTTCGAGATCTGCCTTCAGGCGCTCGCGCACCGGCTTCAGTCGGGACGCGTACTCCAATGCCGCCTTCGTGTCGTGTATGGAGCAGGGACCGATCACCACCGCGAGTCGGTCGTCCATGCCGTGCAGGATCCGGTGCAGCGCCTGGCGTGCGGAATAGACCGTGTCCGACACCGCCTGGCCACATGGAAATTCACGCATCACATGCGCGGGCGGCGTCAATTCCTTTATTTCTCGGATACGCAGGTCATCGGTATTGTGGGACACGAAAGCTCCTTCCTGGATTGAAGGCCAGGCTGGCGGGCATGAAAAAAGCCGCCAGATCGCTGGCGGCTTTTGGGGTGTTTTGGCAAACCTTAGTATGCGCGCAACCCTTCCTCCGCCAGCGGCATCGGAAAGCCATAAAAATAAAATCGGGCGGCTAGCCCGCGGGTAGTGGCGTAGGTCATGGCAGGTTGCAATTCACGGCGCGACAAATCCTAGCACAAAAAGCGCAGGGGCGTTGACGGGAATGCGGCATGCGCGCGACAGTTCGTTTCTAGGCCGTGCCGCCGACCGTCAACCCTTCCATGCGGATGGTCGGCATGCCGACGCCCACCGGCACGCTCTGCCCTTCCTTCCCGCAGGTCCCGACACCCGAGTCCAGGCGCATGTCGTTGCCGATCAGGCTTACTCGCGTCATGGCGTCCGGACCATTGCCGATGAGCGTGGCGCCCTTGACCGGATACGTGACCTTGCCGTTTTCGATCATATAGGCCTCGGATGCTGAAAACACGAACTTGCCGCTGGTGATGTCGACCTGGCCGCCGCCGAAGTTCACGGCATACAAACCACGCTTGACCGAGGCGATGATTTCCTCTGGCGGCGTGTCGCCGCCCAGCATATAGGTATTGGTCATACGCGGCATCGGCAGATGGGCAAAGGATTCGCGCCGCCCATTGCCCGTGGCGGCAGTTTTCATCAGCCGCGCGTTCATGGTGTCCTGCATATACCCGCGCAGGATGCCGTCCTCGATAAGGACATTGCGCTGCGTGGCGTTGCCTTCGTCATCCACGTTTAGGGACCCGCGCCGATCCGGCAACGTACCGTCGTCGATGACCGTGACGCCCTTGGCGGCGACCCGTTCGCCGATGCGTCCGGAAAACACGCTGGAGCCCTTGCGATTGAAATCCCCTTCCAGGCCATGGCCGACCGCTTCGTGCAGCAATATGCCCGGCCATCCGGAACCCAGCACCACCGTCATCTCGCCGGCCGGCGCCGGCCGGGCATCGAGGTTTACCAATGCCTCGTGCACCGCATGGTCGACATATCCCCGCAGGATTTCGTCCGTGAAATACGCCAGCCCCGACCGGCCACCGCCGCCGGCGTGTCCCATCTCGCGCCGTCCATCGCGTTCCGCGATGACGGTGAGCGACAGCCGTACCAGGGGCCTCACGTCAGCGGCCAGCCGGCCATCGCTGCCCGCAACGAGAATGACGTCATATTCCGCGCCCAAGCCCGCCATGACCTGGATGATGTGCGGATCCCGCGCGCGCGCCATGCGTTCCACGCGTTCGAGCAAAGCGACTTTGTCGGCAGCAGTCAACGTCAACAAGGGGTCGACAGCCGGGTAAAGGGCGTGTGCCGGCAACGGCTCGGCGCGGGAACGCACCTTGACCTTGCCCGCGCCCTGGCGCGCGATACCGCGGACCGCGCGCGCCGACGACAGCAAGGCGTCCACGGAAAGCGAATCAGAGTAAGCGAATGCGGTTTTCTCGCCACTGATGGCCCGCACGCCTACACCCTGGCCGATGGAGAAGCTGCCGGTCTTGACGATGCCCTCTTCGAGGCTCCAGCCCTCGCTGCGCGTGTACTGGAAATAAAGGTCAGCGTAATCGACCTTGTGGGTGAAGATTTCACCGAGGGCGCGGGCCATATCGGCCTCGCTCAGTCCCCAAGGGTCCAGCAGCAGCGATTTGGCGGTGGCCAGGGATTGGATATCGGGGTCGGTGATTTTCATGTCGACAACTCGGTAAGCGGATTCACATGACGCGGTGGCGCAAGGCAGGCAAGGCGGCCCGCACTTCGTTCAGGCGTGAGCCGTCTATGTTACCCCCTACCACCCCTGGCCCCTCCGGCAACACTTCCACAACATCGCCCCAGGGGTCGATGAGCATGGAGTGTCCCCAGGTACGGCGGCCGTTGGGATGAACGCCACCTTGGGCAGGCGCCAGCACATAGCATTGGTTTTCGATGGCGCGCGTGCGGAGCAGCAGTTCCCAATGCGCCCGGCCCGTGGTGTACGTGAACGCCGCAGGGACTAGGATCAGATCGACCTGGCCCAAGGCCCGATAAAGCTCCGGAAATCGCACGTCATAACAGACCGATAAACCGATCCGACCGAATGGAGCGTCGAATACGCGCACTTCGGTGCCCGGCCGGATGGCGATGGATTCGTCATAGGCTTCCGCGCCGCGCTTGAAATTGAATAGGTGAATTTTGTCATAGCGCGCGACCAGCTTGCCGTCCGGCCCGTATACCATCGAGGTGTTGTACACGCGCATGGCGTCAGGGCTGGCCAGCGGCAAGGTTCCGCCCACCAGATATATTCCGTATTGCCTGGCCTGAGCAGAAAGAAATTCCTGGATCGGACCGGCGCCAGCGGTTTCCCTGACGGCCAGCTTATCGTGATCTTTTTGCCCCATGAAACAGAAATACTCGGGCAAGGCTATCAGACCGGCCCCAGATTCGGCCGCTTTTGAGATTAACTGGGACGCAGCATCGAGATTCTCCCGGACAATCGGCGTGCTAACCATCTGGACGGCAGCGACTCGGGCAGCGGCGTGGGTGTCAGTAGAAGGAGCAGTCATCGGAAACAACTAGATTCAAGAATTCCAAGGTTAATTCCCAGCTCGTTTCGTGCTATTGTCGACAAAATAACTATAATCTCCTCGGAAAATCAATTTCATAATAAGGATCGATATACCATGCCCAGAGAGACCTACTCAGCGCAGCAAGCCAGAATCGAAAAAGAGATCGACAAGCTACGCAAAAAGGCGGAAGCCCTGCAGTTGAAGCGCCGCAAGCCCGTAGTTGCCTCGATCATCCGGTCCATGCGCGAATACCAGATAACTCCCGAAGAGATCGTCGCGGCTTACGGCAAGCCGGCCACCCGGCGCGGCCCTGGACGCAAGGCTACCGTAGCTGCTGCACCCAGCAAGCGCCCGGTGGCGCCGAAATACCGGCACCCGGAAACCGGCGAAACCTGGAGCGGCCGCGGCAAGCGCCCCCGCTGGTTGACCGCTGCGGAAGCCGCCGGTGCCACCTTGGACAGTTTCCTTATTCAGTAGCTGCCTGCCCGGGCGTTGCACTATCGCTTGATCGTTTTCCCGCCCCCCCGCGGCACGGATGTGCCGCGGGGTTTTTCCATTCCGCCAAGGCCGGCATGCCAGGGCACGCTGGCTCGCAACCGGCGCTCGCCGGAGCGGCCCCTGCTGCTGTTCATCGGCCCACCGTATAGCTGACCCGCCGTTCCGAACCATTGTTGCCAGGGAAATTGTCGAAGATCGCCCGCACCAGGTATGGCATGACTTTCAGGAGCTGGTCTCCCTCCGACACACTATACGCGGTGGCCCGGTAGACTTCCTTGCCGCCCTGGCTGGCATCACGGATTTCCACGGTCAAGGCATTGCGGTACGCGACCGTCGGCACGTCGACCCAGTCCGGGCCCCAGTAACCGCCCCAAGGGCCCCAATAACGGCCGCCATAGAAACCGGGCCCGTAACCACCATAGAAATACGGATCATAGGGGCGTCGCACCATGGTTTGTGTCTGCGTTACGCCGTATTTGAACGAGACGTCGAAACGGGCCGGCTGGCCGGCCTGCGCTTCCACCAGCCCCGTCGGACTGATACCGCTACGTACCATGTCCTCGAAACTCTGGTATTCCAGGTTGTTCTGCTGGCTTGGATCCGCATACGTGAAGCGATAGCGCTGACCGGTGCTGTCCGGCGGCCACTGCTGGAATGACGTGACGCGGGCCGATACCGATTGGGTCGTGGCGCATCCGGCGAGCACGCCGACGATCAGCAAGGCCAGCAATGCCTGCGCAAGGCGTGCGGGGAACAACGTGGCGCGATACATAGCAACTCCTGCAAAACGACGAGGCGTCACCGCCCATGAAAGCATCATAATGGGTGCCTTCCGGATTGGACAGGCAACCGAACGCAAAGTTTTGCGGAGGGCCTCGAGGGCCCCCATACAATAAGAGCTATCTATCCTTGGACAGCAACGCCATGCGCACAGAAACCTCCGTCACCGTCTACCGCAAGGACTATCTACCCTATCCCTTCGACATCCCGGAAGTCTCCCTGGTATTCGACCTGGACCCGGAAGCAACGACGGTGCGGTCGCGCCTGGCGGTACGGCGCCGGACGCCCGGCGACGGCGCGCCGCTGGAGCTCGACGGCAGCGATCTCGAACTGATCTCCGTCTCCGTGGACGGACGCGAGCTGGACAAAGAGGCCTATCGGCTGAATGAATCGACGCTCGCACTGTCGACGCTGGGCGACGCCGCTACGGTGGAAATCGTGAGCCGGTGCCGGCCCGCCGCGAATTCGACCCTGATGGGGCTCTACGTATCAGGCGGCAATTTCTTTACGCAGTGCGAAGCCGAGGGTTTCCGGCGCATTACGTGGTTCGCGGATCGGCCGGACGTCATGTCGCGCTATCGCGTCACGCTGCGAGCGACCTCCGAGTATCCGGTATTGCTCAGCAACGGCAACCTTATCGAGAGCCGGACACTGCCCGACGGACGTGCAGAGGTTGTATGGGAAGACCCTTTTCCCAAGCCATGCTATCTGTTCGCCCTTGTCGCCGGCCGCCTGACGCATCGCGAAACCCGCGTGACGACCGCATCGGGGCGCGAGGTGCTGCTGCAGGTATATAGCGATCCGGGCTCGGAATCCAAGACCGGATGGGCGCTGGAATCCCTGGTTCGCGCTTTGCGCTGGGATGAAAGCCGATTCGGGCTGGAACTGGATCTGGACCGCTTCATGGTCGTGGCGGTGCGCGACTTCAACATGGGGGCCATGGAAAACAAGGGCTTGAATATATTCAATGCCGCCTATGTGCTGGCCAATGCGGACACCGCCACGGACGCCAACTACGAGGCCATCGAATCGGTAATCGGCCACGAATACTTCCATAACTGGACCGGCAATCGCGTGACGTGCCGCGATTGGTTCCAACTGAGCCTCAAGGAAGGCCTGACGGTATTCCGCGACCAGGAATTCAGCGCGGATATGATGGCCAGCGGATTGGACACGGCCGCGGCCGCCAGCGCGCGTGCCGTCAAGCGCATCGACGATGTGGTGACGCTGCGCGCGGCCCAATTTCCCGAAGATGGCGGCCCCATGGCGCACCCCATCCGGCCGGAAAGCTATCAGGAAATCGGCAACTTCTATACAGCGACGGTGTACGAGAAAGGCGCCGAGGTCATTCGCATGCAGCATACGCTGCTGGGCGACGCAGGATTCCGGGCCGGTATGGACGAGTATTTCCGTCGCCATGACGGGCAAGCCGTCACCTGCGACGATTTCGTCGCCGCCATGGAATCGGTATATACCCGGCAACATCCCGGCCGCGACCTCGGTATTTTCCGCCGCTGGTATAGCCAGGCCGGAACGCCGCGCGTCGCCGTGGAATTGCATTACGACGCCCCGGCACGACGCTGCACCATCAGGCTGGCGCAACGCTGTGCCCCGGTCGGCGTGGAGAAAAATTCCCCCAACGCCGCCGCCAAAAAACCCTTCCACATCCCCTTCGCGGTCGGACTGATGGACCGCGATGGGCGTGCGCTCATGCTGAACCAGGATGGCCGCCAGACGGAAACCGCGGTGCTCGAATTGACGACGGAACAGCAGGAGTGGGTATTCGAGGATATACCGAGCGCTCCGGTTCCTTCCCTGCTACGCGGCTTCTCCGCTCCCGTAATCGTGGAATATCCGTGGAGCGACGAAGAACTGGCCTTGCTCTCGGCGCATGACACCGATCCCTTCGCACGCTGGGAGGCGGGCCAGGAGCTGGCGACCCGCGAGATACTGGCGCTGGTATCCCTGCACCAGACTGGCGCCGCGCTGCGCGTCCGGCCGGGCTTCATCGCAGCCTGGCGGGCGCTGCTTGAAGACGCAGCGCTCGACGAGGCATATCGTGCCCGGGCGCTGGCACTACCTTCGGAGAAAACGCTGGCGGAGCGCATGTCCGCCATCGACCCACCCGCGCTGGCCGTCGCCCGGGATTTTCTGCGCGCCGAACTGGGCCGCGATCTGGCGCCGGCATGGCGCCAGGTGTTCGAAGAATGCCAGACCCCTGGACCCTATCGCCCAGCGCCCGAACCGGCAGGCAAACGGGCATTGAAGAACATGGCGCTTACCCACTTGCTGGCCGGCGGGGACGCGCAAGCCTCGGAATGGGCGCTGGCGCAATATAAACAGGCGACCAATATGACCGACCGCCTTGGCGCGATGGCCGCCTTGGTGAATCATGGCGATCCCGATATTGCGACCGGCGTCCTGGGTGAATTCTACGAACAATGGCAGCAAGATCCCCTGGTCATCGACAAGTGGTTCTCGCTCCAGGCGACAGCGCGTTCGACCACGGTTCAGACCGTCCGCGGACTGATGGCACATCCGGCCTTCACCCTGCGCAATCCCAACCGTGCCCGCGCTCTCGTGTTCCAGTTCTGCCTGAATAACGCGCGCGGCCTGCACGTTCCGGATGGTTCCGGTTACGACTACTGGGTCGAACAGGTGCTGGCACTGGATGCACTGAATCCGGAAGTCGCCGCGCGCCTCGCACGCGCCATGGACAATTGGTCGCGCTTCGTGCCGGTGCTTCGTGCCCCCATGCGCGCCGCCCTGGAGCGGGTGCGCAACCATCCAGGCTTGTCGCGCAACGTAAGCGAGATCGTATCCAAGGCGCTGGAACTGGCGGCCTGAGAATTATCTGTTCGAGGAGAACCCTTTGAAACGCAAGACCCTTACCCAATATCTGGTCGAACAACAACGCCAGGCCCAGGCTGTCGGCCCCGAGGTACGGCTTCTGATCGAAGTCGTGGCCCGTGCCTGCAAGGCCATCAGCCACGCGGTCAGCAAGGGCGCGCTGGGCGGCGTGCTGGGGAGCCTGGATACCGAGAACGTTCAAGGCGAAGTCCAGAAAAAGCTCGACGTCATGTCCAATGAAGTCCTGCTGGAAGCGAACGAATGGGGCGGGCATCTGGCCGCCATGGCATCAGAGGAAATGGAAACCATCCACCTGATTCCGAACCGCTATCCCAAAGGCGAATATCTGCTGCTGTTCGATCCCCTGGACGGCTCCTCCAATATCGATGTGAACGTCTCCATCGGTACGATCTTTTCGGTGCTGCATGCACCCCACGAAGTCCACGGCCAACCGGTCACCGAGAAGGACTTCCTGCAAGAAGGGAAACGGCAAGTGGCCGCCGGCTACGCGGTCTACGGCCCGCAAAGCATGCTGGTGCTGACGGTCGGTAATGGCGTGGTGGGTTTCACGCTGGACCGCGAGATGGGCTCCTGGGTGCTGACGCACGAGAACATGCAGATTCCCGCGGACACCAAGGAGTTCGCCATCAATATGTCGAACATGCGTCATTGGGCCCCTCCCGTGAAGCGCTATATCGACGACTGCCTGGCCGGCAAAACGGGGCCGCGCGGCAAGGACTTCAATATGCGCTGGGTGGCGTCCATGGTGGCCGATGTCCATCGCATCCTGACACGCGGCGGCATTTTCATGTATCCCTGGGACGCGCGCGAGCCGGGCAAGCCCGGCAAGCTGCGGTTGATGTACGAAGCCAATCCGATGAGCTTCATCGTCGAACAGGCCGGAGGCGCGGCCATCGATGGCAAACGGCGCATCCTGGATATCCAGCCGCAACAATTGCACGAGCGGGTCAGCGTGATTCTGGGATCCCGCAACGAAGTCGACACCGTGGCTCGCTACCACCGCGAAGACGACGCCGCCCAGTGACATCCGAGGAACGAAAAAACCGGCGCCGTGCGCCGGTTTTTTCCTGTTTGGACCCATGCGGCTGCGTGGATCCGAGCTCCCTTTATTTGACTTCCTGGATGGAATGCACGTCGTCCTTGTTGATCTGGACCTGCTTGCCGTTGTCGTCGTACTGGTACATGCCCGACTTCTTGTCGTAGTCGGGCTTGTCCGGCGTCACGATTTGCGAGCCGTCCTTGGTCTGGACGACGGAGGGCGAGGAGCACCCGGCCAGCACCGCGAAGACCGCCACGGACACAGTCATCAGCTTCAAGGTCATGTCGTATCTCCTTTCGTGAGTGACACGACCAATGTATCCAAGCGTCCACGTCTCAGTGGTGACCGGATGTGCGGAAAATGCGAGCGTCTGTTAATCCCGCAACGAACAAAGGACCGGGAATCTCCCGGCCCTCCCTGCTTCATTCCATGGTCAGTATGGTCGCGCCTGTGGTCTTGCGCGAGGCCAACGCCGCCTGCGCATCGCCAGCCTGCGCAAGCGGATAGCGCTGGTCGATGCGGATCTTGATCTTCTTCTTCGAGACCAGGTCGAACAGTTCATCGGATGCGGCCTTGAGCTTGGCCGGGGTGTTCACGTGTACTGCCAGCGACGGCCGCGTCAGATACAGGCAGCCCTTCTGGTTCAGGATTCCAACATTGACGCCGGTCACGGGTCCGGAAGCATTGCCGAAGCTGACCATGAGGCCGCGCGGCTCGATGCAATCGAGCGAGATTTCCCAGGTGTCCTTGCCGACGCCGTCATACACGACGGGTACCTTCTTGCCACCGGTGAGTTCGAGCACGCGCTCCACGACGTTCTCGCGTGAGTAATCGATGGTCTCCCATGCGCCATGGGCGCGTGCCAGTTCGGCCTTTTCCGGGCTGGATACCGTGCCGATCAGTTTCACACCAAGGGCCTTGGCCCACTGGCATGCGATCAGCCCCACGCCGCCCGCGGCGGCATGGAACAGGATGGTTTCATGGCCTTGCAGCCGATACGTCTGCCGGAACAAGTACTGGACAGTCAGGCCCTTGAGCATCATTGCCGCGGCTTCGTCGAAGCCTATGCCCTTGGGTAACTGCACCACGTTGGCGGCGGGCACATTGCGCATTTCGGCGTAGGCGCCGAGGGGACTCTGCCCGTAGGCCACGCGGTCACCCTTCTTGATGTGGGCAACTTCGCTGCCCACTGCCTCGACGATGCCTGCCCCTTCGAAACCCAGGCCGTGGGGCAGTGGATGCGGATAGAGGCCGGTCCGGTAATAGATGTCGATGAAGTTCAGCCCCGCGGCGTGCTGGCGCACCGTCACTTCATTGGGGCCCGGCGCGGGCACCTCGACATCGATCAACTTCAGGACTTCGGGGCCGCCATGGGCTTCGAGTTGAATTGCCTTGACAGTATTGCTGGCCATGCAACGCTCCTTTCTTCTCGTGTGTCGGAACAAAACGGGGGTAATGGTTTTCCGGGGCCCGGGATATCAGTGGCCTCACGACCGCCTAGGGGTGGACACCCTGCGCCCTGTCAGGACGAAAACACCGGCCAGAACCAGGCCGGTGCCAGCCAGTTGCCATGATGTGATGGGTTCACCCAGAAACCAGAAAGCAAGAAACAGGACGGACACGGGCCCAAGCATGCCCAGCTGCGATGCCAACGGCGGACCGATGCGAGAGACGGCCCCCATGATCATGAAAACCGGCAGGACGGTGTTGACGGTGGCATGTATGAGCGACAAGCCGTAGAACCCCATGGGCTGAATCAAGGTGGATGCCGGATGGACCACAAAGAACTGGATCAGGGATGCGACGCTGGACACCGACATCGCGTAGGCCGTCAACCTGATGGATCCCACGCGCTTGACAAGTTCACCGGACCCGATGAGGTACAACGCGTAGGTGAATGCCGAGGCAAACACGAACGCCGAGCCCAGCAGCACGGCATCCCGGCCAGTCTGCGCCACATCATGGGCGAATACCAGCACAACGCCGGCATAGGACAGGAACAGGGCCACCCATTGGCGCATGGCAATGACCCGCTTCAGCCAGAACGCGGTAATCAGCAGTACCAGCGTAGGCGCCAGGAAGAGGATCAGCCGCTCCAGGCCTACGCTGATATAGCGCAATCCCAGGAAATCGAGAAAGCTTGAGAGGTAATAGCCGATCAGGCCGAGGATCACCACCCTGATATGTTCGGCGCGGGTCAGGACGGGTATTTCACCCCGCCCGGCCCGACGCGCCTGCTGCCAGCCGATGACGGCAAAAAAAGGCAGTGAGAACAGCATCCGGAATGCAATCAAGGTGACTGCGTCCACGCCATATTCGTAGGTGAACTTCACCACGATGGCCTTGCCGGAGAACAGGATGGCACCCAGCGCCGCCAGGAAGAAACCGATGGCGCGGCTCGATACGCGCGCGGCGGCGGGAGTTGCAACGGTGGAATTCATGGCAGCGATTTTATGTGGCGGCCTGCCGGATTTGCACTCTTTCTTTGCCTCGCTGTGCCGACGATGTCACGCCCCGTCCCGCGCCCCCGTGCGGCGGTCGGCTGCCGTAGCCGCGCCGCCGGAACAGTGGCGGGTGCCTGCGCGCAGCGGCCAAGAAGCTGTCGGAAAGCTGAATATCGTTGTTATTGACAATAACTGTCTAGGCAATGATAATCTTCGCCATGAGCACTGAACCTATTGCCTCCTCAGAGGCCTCCGCGCAGTACCGCTGCGACCGCAACCGCATGTACGAGGAGAACCCCGGGTACGTCATCAAGCTGGTCTACAACTCGCTGAACCGCGCGTTGGACCAGGAGATGGCGCCCTTGGGCCTCACCGCCACGCAATGGCGTCCAGTGGCCATGGTCGCCCTTGGACGGGCAGACACGGCGGTCGAGCTGGCGCGGCTGAACGGCGTCGATACCGGCGCCATGACCCGCACGCTGGATCGCCTGGAGGCGAAGAAATTGCTCCGCCGACAGCGAAGCGACCAGGACCGCCGCGTGGTGAAGATCGAGATCACGGAGGAAGGCCAGGCCATCGCGCGGGCGATTCCGGCCAATATCGCCCGCACGCTCAACCATTACCTGCGTGGCTTCTCCGAGGCGGAAGTCGAGCTGCTTATGCATTTCCTGCGGCGCATGCTGGCCAATGGCTCTGCCCCCGTACCGCCGCCCAAGGCCTAGCGGCCGCAGGCCGTTTTATTGGCCCCATTAATTGCCTAGTCAAATAAAGCCATGTCAACTAGTCTACTTCGTTCACCCCCGACCGACCGACCCGACGACACGGCGCTCCTCTAACAAAACATACCGTATATGAAACGCCTAATGAGTTTGCTGATGGCGATCGCGCTGAGCGGATGCGCCTTCATGGAAAAGGGGTCGACGCCGGTCGGCGAAATTTCGGCGCAGCAGCTGGGACTCGCCGACCAGGCCCCCTCCTGGCCGACCACCCAATGGTGGGAGCGTTATGGCGATCCGCAACTCGATGCCCTGGTACAGGAAGCATTGGCGAACAGCCCGACCATGACCTCCGCGCAGGCGCGCCTGGCACAGGCGAATGCCGCGGTGCGCGGTGCGCGCGCGCCCCTGCTGCCCAGCGTCGACGGGGACTATTCCCTGACACGCGAACGCATGTCGGAGAACTATATCTATCCCCCTCCCCTCGGCGGTTCCACGCAAAGCGACACACGGCTGGGACTGGACTTCAGCTATGAGCTGGATTTCTGGGGGAAAAACCGGGCCGCCCTGCAATCGGCCCTGTCGCGCCAGCAGGCGGCGGAGGCCGACAAGCAGGCAGCCCGCACGGTGCTGACCAGCGCGATCGTGCAAAGCTATCTGAGCCTGCAGAACGCCTTCGCACAGCGCGAGGTCCTCAAGCGCATTATTGCGCAGCGCGACGAAACACTGGCGATCACGCGGCAGCGCTTTACCGCTGGATTGGATACGCAAGTGGAGGTCAAACAGGCGGAGTCGCAACTGTCCTCCACCAAAGTGGACCTGACACAGATCGAGACCACCCTGGCGCAGTTGCGCAACCAGGTCGCCGCCCTCGCCGGCGCGGGTCCGCAGCGCGGGCAGAGCCTGCAGCCCGCGACACTGGTCGCGCCAACCGGCGGCGTACCCGCGACCGTGCCGCTGGATCTCCTGGGCCACCGGGCCGACGTCACCGCCGCACGCTGGCGCGCCGAGGCCGCACGCCGGACCATAGACGTGGCCAAGGCCCAGTTCTACCCCAATGTGAATCTCACGGCCTTTATCGGCTTCCAGGCCCTGGGCACCGGCAACCTGCTTGAAGCCGCCAGCCGTACCGCCTCTATTGGCCCGGCGGTGTCGCTGCCCATTTTCCATGGCGGCGAACTCAACGCGAACCTGGCGGGCCGCCGCGCGGATACCGACCTGGCTGTCTCGGATTACAACCAGACGGTCCTGGATGCGGTCAGGCAGGTCGCCGATGCGCTCGACGCCATCCGGCTGATCGACCGGGAAACCGCGGAACAGCGGCAGGCGCGCGAATCCATCGATGCGGCATACGAGCTTGCCGTCAACCGGTATCGGGCCGGCCTGGGCAATTACCTGACCGTACTCATCGCGCAGAACAGCGTGCTGACGCAAGCGCGCCTGGAGACGGATCTGCGGTTCCGTGCCTACAAGCTCGATGCCGACCTGGCCAATGCGCTGGGCGGCGGGTATGCGCCCCAGCCCGGCGACGCGGTGGCCGCTGGGACCACCCGCGACTCGAACACCTCCAATTGAAGAATCGGACTCACGTCATGAACGCCCCTCAAACCTCCAATCCGAAACGCAAGCGCCTGATGTTGATCGCAACCGGCGTATTCGTGCTCATCGCCATCGCCTACGGCCTTTGGTGGTGGCTGGTCGGTTCGCATTACGAAAGTACCGACGATGCCTATGTGCACGGCAACCTCGTGCAAATCACGCCACAGGTTCCCGGTACCGTCGTCGCCATCGAAGCCGACGACACCGAAACCATCACAGCTGGCGCACCGCTCGTGCGGCTGGATCCGGCCGACGCCGACATCGCCTTGAACCAGGCCGAGGCCAAGCTTGCGCAAACCGTACGCCAGGTGCGGACGCTATTCGTCCAGAACGATGCCCTGGCCGCCGACATCGCCGTACGCCAGGCCGATGTGGAGCGGGCCCAGGCGGATCTGGCGCGCGCGCGCAGCGACCTTTCCCGGCGACAGACACTGGCCAAGTCCGGGGGCGTCAGCGGCGAAGAAATCCTGCATGCGCAGACCACTCTCAAGACCGCGGAATCGGGTCTGGCACAGGCCCGCGCCGCGCTGGAAGCCTCCAAGGCGAAGCTGGAAACGAACCAGGCACTGACCCATGGCACCTCGGTGGAGAACCATCCCGACGTACGCGAGGCCGAGGCGGAGTTGCGCAATGCGTGGCTGGCGCGTTGGCGCACCGTGCTCCCGGCGCCGGTAACCGGCATGGTGGCGCGCCGCAGCGTGCAGGTCGGCCAACGCGTCGCGCCGGGCAACACCCTGATGAACGTCGTGCCGCTGGACCAGGTGTGGGTGGAAGCGAACTTCAAGGAAGGGCAACTGCGTGACATGCGCGTGGGCCAATCGGCCACCCTGACGGCCGACCTGTACGGCAGCGCGGTGACCTACCACGGCAAGGTGGTGGGCCTGGATGCAGGCACGGGCAGCGCCTTCGCCCTGCTTCCGGCGCAGAACGCGACCGGCAACTGGATCAAGGTGGTCCAGCGTGTTCCCGTACGCATCGCCCTGGATCCGGAGCAACTGAAGGCGCATCCCCTGCGCATCGGCTTGTCCATGGACGTCGAGGTCGACGTCGCCAGGCAGGACGGCCCCACGCTGGCACAGGCCCCACGCAAGGAACCGGCATTGGCCACGCTTGCGTTCGAACCCGCCCACCACGAAGCCGATGCCATCATCCAGAAAATCATCCAAGCCAACCTCGTGCAATGAGCGCCATGGAGAACACCACACCGGCGCCCAAGCCGGGCCGGGCCCAGCCGGCGGCCAGCTACCCGCCGCTTGAAGGCGGTCTGCGCGTCGTCGGCTCGATCGCCCTGTCGACGGCGGTATTCATGAACGTGCTCGACACGTCCATCGCCAACGTCTCCATACCGACCATCTCGGGAGATCTGGGCGTAAGCACCAGCCAGGGGACCTGGGTCATCACATCCTTCGCCGTGGCCAACGCCATCACCGTGCCGCTGACAGGCTGGTTGACGCAGCGCTTCGGGCAGGTACGGCTGTTCGTGACGTCGACTCTGCTATTCGTGCTGGCTTCCTGGCTATGCGGATTCGCCCCCACGCTGGAAGCCTTGATCGCGTTCCGCGTGCTTCAAGGCGCGGTCGCCGGCCCGATGATTCCCCTGTCGCAGACGCTGATGCTGTCCAGCTTCCCCAAGAGCAAGGCAGGCATGGCCCTGGCCTTCTGGTCCATGACCACGCTGGTGGCGCCCGTGGCGGGTCCATTATTGGGTGGCTGGATCTCCGACAACTACAGCTGGCCCTGGATTTTCTATATCAACGTGCCGGTCGGCCTGCTCGCAGCCTGGTTCACCTGGCGCATCTACCGGGACCGGGAATCCATTACGCACACCCTGCCGATCGACAAGACCGGCCTGGTCCTGCTGGTGGTCTGGGTAGGCGCATTGCAGATCATGCTGGACAAGGGCAAGGAGCTGGATTGGTTCGAGAGCGGCACCATCATCGCGCTCGCGACGGTCACCGTGGTGGCGTTCGTTTTCTTCATCATATGGGAACTGACGGCGGCCCATCCGGTGGTGGACCTTCGGCTGTTCAAGCTGCGCAACTTCACCATCGGCGCGGCCACGCTGGCGGTCGCATACGGCGTCTTCTTCGGCAATGTGGTGCTGCTGCCCCTATGGCTGCAGAGCAATATGAACTACACCGCTACCGCCGCCGGCATCGTTACTGCACCGGTCGGGATCCTGGCCATCGTGCTTACCCCTCTGGTGGGCCGCATGTTGGCCACGCGCGATCCCCGGCAACTGGTGACGTTCGCATTCTGCGTGTTCGCGCTCGTGTGCTACATGCGATCGGGCTTTACGCCGCAGACCGACATGGGCGCGCTGCTCGTGCCGACGGTGATCCAGGGCGCCGCCATGGCCGCCTTCTTCGTGCCGCTGACCTCCATCACCCTGTCGGGCCTGGAGCCGGGCCGCATCCCCGCGGCCGCGGGATTGTCCAACTTCTGCCGGCTCACCGCCGGGGCCTTTGGCACGTCGATCGCGACCACGCTGTGGGACAACCGGGCGACGCTGCATCATGCGCATTTGACTGAAGCCGCCACGCCTGGCTCGCAGGCCTACGACCAGGTCATGCGCGCGCTGGACAACGCGGGCATGTCGCATCAGCAGGCGCTCAATGCCTTGAACGGCATGCTGGATACCCAGGCCTTCACCATGTCGGCCCTGGACGTGTTCTACGGGTCGGCGATCGTGTTCCTGCTGCTTACTGGCCTGGTGTGGTTCGCCAAACCCATCCGCGCGAAGGATGGCGGTGCGGCGGAAGCGGCGGCGGGTGCGCACTGAAGCGGTACGTCGCGGCGCATGATGGGCGGCGCAGGCCGCGTGACGCTGCCGCGAGGCGGCGCACGGTTGCACCATGCCGTACGGAGATCTCAGGAGACGAGGGTGCGCCAGTCGATCTTCGGAATGACGCGGTCCGACAGGGCGCTGTTCATGGAAAGGTTGAACAGGCGTACGCCGCGCGCCTTCAGCAAGGCTGCGGCTTGCGAAAAGGAGGGCTCGATGAGCCGGTCGAAGTTGCGGACCAGCCGGCTGTTTTCGGGCTGGGCTTCGTTATAGAAGCGGCGCGCCCCCGAAAAGCCGAGATCCAGGCCGTGCATGTAAATATGGTCCACGCCGCCGGCAACCAGGATCTGCAGGGCGGCATAGGCGACCGTGTCGGCATCAAAGACACCATGCGCCAGATCGAAGCTATAGCCGAGCGAACGCTGCGCGTCGAACACCGACATCGCCGGATTGCTCTGGGCCAGCGCGGTGAGTTCCTCCGGCCGTGAGTGTGGCAGGAAGGCGCGCTCGGAAACCAGTTCGACGACGCATACCCGGCACCTGTAGTGTTCCGGGGGCAGGCCCTGCACCATATACCGCAGCACGTCCGGCGTGACAAACAACGTCAAGTCGCGCGCGACGACATCGCGCATGAGGTCGATACGTCCACGGACGAAATTCTGGTCGATAACGCAGTAATACTTGAACGGGATGTCGAATTGGCGCGCCAGCGAAATGGAGCCGTTCACACCCATCGCGGCCTGTATGGGCAACCGGTCGTACTGGATCTCCCCCACGGACGGGCCGCTGAGGATCATGTGCACGGTGTCGTGCCGCTCGCGGAATGCCTGGTGCAGCGGGGTCAACGCGACCTGCCGTCCAAACGCCGAGAACGTGTTGATGGCGCCCTGATCATCGCGCCCGATGGAGACATAGGGCCACAAATGACGGTTGTGCTGCATGCGCCGACTGCGGAACATTGCATAGCACTTGCGCCAGAAGCGGTCCAATGGCTGGTCGCCTATCTTGCGATCGTCGGACGCGAGAGCCTTATTGGTCTCTGGCGGCTCCGGCGCCTTCCCGGGAACCAGGGAATCCGCGTTGTCGACAGCCAAACTTGTGGAAGATAACAATGCCAAAACTCGATCGTGAGAACGCAAACGTACGGAAATGTACATGCGATGACCGGCCAAACCGGGGACGCAGTCCTGTGCGCGCGATCGGCCCCTTGCGCAACTATACTGCCGGATCGTCGCCAATAGTTTGAATTTCCGGTGGATTTTACAAACTCGCGGGGGTATTTCGCGCCCCGGCATGGCCCGCTGGCCGGTAGCTTAACGGGGACACGGAACAGTGCGTATCGGGTGGGCGCGGTGGTCGCCGCGTACGCTCGCCCACCGATTTTACGTCTCGTTGCGGGGGCAGGCGGGCCCGTCAGGCGGCTGTCGACCACCGGCCCTGCCTGCGCTCCGGCCACCGCTCGCTTGCGACCCGCCCCGCCACTGAAGCAAACCGGGGCGGAGGCGGCGCGACGGCGCGCCGGCCTCCGCCACACCGCCGCCGGCGATGCGGCGTCACGCCCTGTCACTGTGCGGATAGGCGTTCCGCCACGGCGCGCCCGACATCCTCGGTCCGCGCCTGGCCCTTCATATCAGGCGTGCGTGGCCCATTCGCCAGGACATGCTCGATGGCCGCCACGACCGCGGCGGAGGCCTCCGGATATCCCAGGAAGTCCAACATCAGCGCCCCGCTCCATATCTGTCCGATCGGGTTGGCGATGCCTTTGCCATAAATGTCGGGCGCCGACCCGTGCACCGGCTCGAACAGCGAAGGGAATTTGCGCTCCGGATTCAGGTTCGCCGACGGCGCGATGCCGATGGTGCCGGTGCAGGCCGGGCCCAGGTCCGACAGAATGTCCCCGAACAGGTTGGAGGCCACGACGACGTCGAACCTGTCCGGGTGCTGGACGAAGTGGGCGCAAAGGATATCGATATGGTATTTGTCCCAGCGGACATCGGGATATTGCTGCGCCATTTCCGCCACGCGCTCATCCCACCACGGCATGGAGATCGAAATCCCGTTCGACTTGGTGGCTGCCGTCAGATGCTTGCCCCGCTTGCGGGCAAGCTCGAACGCGAACTTCAGTACACGCTCTGCACCGATCCTCGTGAACACGCTTTCCTGGATAACGACTTCGCGCTGCGTACCCGCGAACAGCTTGCCGCCGCTGTTCGAATACTCGCCTTCCGTGTTTTCGCGCACGATGAAGAAATCGATGTCGCCGGGCTGGCGATTGGCCAGGGGCGACACTACGCCGGGCATCAAGCGCACGGGACGCAGGTTGATGTACTGGTCGAAGTCGCGGCGGAAGCGGAACAACGAACCCCACAGGGCCTCGTGGTCGGGCACGGCGTCGGGCCAGCCGATGGCACCGAAGAAAATGGCTTCGTGGCTGCCGATCTGCGTGGCCCAGTCGTCCGGCATCATCTTGCCGTGCTTTGCGTAGTAATCGCAGCTCCAGTCGAAATGGTCCCACTGGAAATCGATGCCGAACTTCGCCGCCGCCGCGTCCAGGACGCGCAAGCCCTCCGGTACGACTTCCTTGCCGATGCCGTCACCGGGAATTACCGCAATCTTGTGTTTTTTAGCCACCACCAAGTCTCCATTGTCGAGTCGTCGTCGTCCGTGCGGCGAGCGCCATCATCGCGCAGCATGACGGGGCAAGCGGAACGAACTGCAGCGGACGCGCAAGCCGCGCCGGAGGCCATTATCGTGCACGCGCGCATGGGCCGGCAACAAGCCCTACCGTTGCGCCATGGCGCGGAGGTACTATGAATCCCGCACTGTCCCTCCTCTCTGGAATTCCCATGGCCTCTTCACACGATACGCACAGCCACGATATCCGCCATCAGCTCCATCCCTATACCAATGCGATCAAGCACCGCAGCGTCGGACCTCGCGTGATCGAGCGGGGGGAAGGGATCTATGTCTATGACGACCAGGGAAACAAATACCTGGAAGGAATGGCAGGACTGTGGAGCGTGGCCGTCGGATTCGGTGAACCGCGGCTGGTGCAGGCCGCCACGCGGCAGATGAGCAAGCTGCCCTACTACCACACGTTCACGCACAAATCGAACACGCCGTCGATCGAATTGGCGGAACGGCTGGTCAGCCACACGAACGGCCGCATGGCCAGCGCCTTCTTCACCAACTCGGGATCCGAGGCCAACGACACCGTCGTTAAATTCGTCTGGTACTACAACAATGCCCTGGGGCGCCCGCTGAAGAAGAAATTCATCGCGCGCCAGCGCGGCTATCACGGCGTCACCGTGGCTTCGGCGAGCCTGACGGGGCTGGCCGGAAATCACCGCGATTTCGACCTGCCACTGCCGCAGATGAAACACACGGGCTGCCCGCACTATTACCGCAACGCCAATCCGGGCGAAACCGAAGAGGAATTCTCCAGCCGGATGGCGGCCGAACTCGAAGCCCTGATCCAGCAGGAAGGGCCGGAGACGGTCGCCGCCTTTATTGGCGAGCCCGTGATGGGAGCGGGCGGCGTCATCGTGCCGCCGCGGACCTATTGGGAAAAGATCCAGGCGGTATGCCGCAAGTACGACATCCTGCTGATCGCCGACGAGGTCATCACCGGATTCGGCAGGTTGGGCACCTACTTCGGTTGCGACAAATACGCGATCGAGCCAGACATCATGGTCCTTTCCAAGCAGATCACGTCCTCGTACGTGCCGCTGGCGGCGATACTGCTGGCGCCCAAGGTGCATGAGGTCATCGCGGAAAACAGCGGCCGTGTGGGAACGCTGGGCCACGGCTATACCGCGAGCGGGCATCCCGTCGCCACCGCAGTGGCGCTGGAGAACCTGAACCTGATCGAGGAGCGCCATCTGGTCGAAAACGCGGCCCGCTCGGGCGAGGTGCTGCAGAGCGAACTGCGCGCGCTGGCCGATCATCCGCTGGTGGGAGAAGTACGCGGCGTGGGCCTGATTGCCGGGGTGGAACTTGTGGCCGACAAGGCCAGCAAGCGCCCCTTCGATCCGCTGGGCAAAGCCGGCGCGTACGCCTACGAACAGGCGCACTCGCATGGCCTGATTATTCGCGGGATCCAGGATACGGTGGCATTCTGCCCACCGCTGATCATTACCCCGGACGAAGTGCGCGACATGGTGGCGCGCTTCGTCCGGACGCTGGAGGACGTGACGCGTTTCGTGGCCGGACAACCGTAAAGCGTAGCGCGTTTGCTTTGGCGGACCGGCAGACCGGGCGGCTCCCCTGGCGCTCCGAAGAGGGGCCTAGCGGCGGCGGGATCCCAGCAAGGAGCCGAGCACTCCCCGCACCAGTTCGCGCGCCAGGGATCGGACGGCCGTCTTGGCCATGGTCTGCACCACGCCATCGCGGCGGCCGCCGCGGGGGCCGGTGGAGCCGAAGAGCACATCGTTCACCCCGTCCATCAGGCCGCCTTCCTGCGGCGGGGGGGCCGTGCCGGCATCCGGGGGAAGGCCGCGGCCATGGCTCCCGGCACCTGGCGCACCCGTACCACTGCCGGCATTGCCGGCTGGGCTGAGCGCGCGCCCAGCCAGGATCTCATAGGCCGACTCCCGATCGATGCGTTGTTCGTACTTGCCCTGCACGGGAGACGCGGCGCGCACCGCCTGGCGCTCGGCCGCCGTGGCGGGCCCGATGCGGCTGGCCGGCGGCGCGATCCAGGCCCGCTGCGTCACGCCGGGGCGCCCCTTGGCATCGAGCAGGGAGACCAGGGCCTCGCCCACGCCCAATTCGGTGATCGCCTGTTCCAGATCCAATTGCGGATTGGGCCGCATGGTCTGCGCAGCCGTCCGCACGGCTTTCTGGTCGCGCGGCGTAAAGGCCCGCAGCGCATGCTGGACCCGGTTGCCCAGCTGGCCCAGCACCGTTTCGGGAATATCGAGCGGATTCTGCGTCACGAAGTAGACACCAACGCCTTTGGATCGCACCAGGCGGACGACTTGTTCGATTTTGTCGAGCAAGGCGCGTGGGGCGTCCTCGAACAGCAGGTGCGCTTCGTCGAAAAAGAACACCAGCCTGGGTTTGTCCGGGTCGCCTACCTCGGGCAGCTTTTCGTAAAGGTCGGCGAGCAGCCAGAGCAGGAAGACCGCATACAGGCGCGGCGCCTGCATTAACTTGTCCGCAGCCAGGATATTGACCATACCGCGCCCCTGGCCGTCGACGCCCATGAGGTCCATCACGTCCAGCATGGGCTCGCCGAAAAATGCGTCGGCCCCCTGCGACTCCAGGGCCAGGAGGCCGCGCTGGATCGCCCCCACGGTGGCGGCCGACACATTGCCGTAGCGCGTCTTCAGCGTCGCGGCCCGGCTCGCGACGTCCTGCAGCATGGCGCGCAGGTCCTTCAGGTCCAGCAACAACTGCCCTTCGTCGTCGGCCACCTTGAAGACCATGGCCAGCACGCCCTCCTGCGTGTCGTTCAGCTCCAGCATGCGCGACAACAGCAAAGGTCCCATGTCCGATACTGTCGCGCGTACCGGATGGCCCTGCGCGCCGAATACGTCCCACAGCACGACAGGCGCGGCCGCCCATGCCGGTTCGGCCAGCCCCAGCGCCTTCAGGCGCTCCTGCATTTTGGGCGTGGCGGCGCCGGGCTGGCAGAGCCCGGTCAGATCGCCTTTGACGTCGGCGAGGAACACCGGCGTGCCGACGCGGGAAAACTGTTCGGCCAGGACCTGCAAGGTGACGGTCTTGCCGGTCCCTGTGGCGCCTGTGATGCATCCGTGCCGATTCGCCATTCCGGCCAACAGGCCGAGGTCCTGGCCCTCGTGCCGGGCGATGACCAGGGGTGGAACGGGTAAGGGTTGATCGGACATGACGGGCTCCTGGGGATAGGCGGCGGTGCCTGGGCAACCGCTGCCCGGGCGCGACCGGCGCGGCCATTCTCCGTCGCCACGGGCGTGCGCGCAACAGCGCACTCCGGCGGGAAAGGGTATGGCACGGTAAAATACCGCCCTTTGCCTCACTCATATTCGGAAAGCCATGGCCGGACACAGTAAATGGGCCAATATCCAGCACCGCAAAGGCCGTCAAGACGCCAAGCGCGGCAAGCTATGGACCAAGATCATCCGCGAAATCACCGTCGCCGCGCGTGCGGGCGGTGCCGATCCGGAAAGCAATCCGCGCCTGCGCCTGGCCTGGGACAAGGCAACCGACGCCAACATGCCCAAGGACAACATCCAGCGCGCCATCCAACGCGGCGCGGGCGGCGCGGATGGGGACAATTACGAAGAAGTGCGCTATGAGGGCTACGGTGTCGGCGGCGCCGCCGTCATCGTCGACTGCATGACGGACAACCGCACCCGCACCGTGGCCGAGGTGCGCCATGCCTTCGCCAAGAACGGCGGCAATCTGGGGCAGGAAGGCTCGGTCGCCTTTATGTTCAAGCATTGCGGCCAGTTTGTCTTCGCGCCTGGCACGCCGGAAGACAAGGTTATGGAAGCCGCGCTGGAAGCGGGGGCCGAGGACGTTGTCACGGATTCCGAAGGGGTCATCGAGGTGATATCCGCCCCGGCGGACTACGCCGCCGTGCGCAAGGCTTTCGAAGCAGCGGGCCTGAAGGCGGAGATGGACGCCATCGTCATGAAACCGTTGAATGAAACCGAGCTGGCCGGCGAAGACGCCGTCAAGATGCAGAAGCTGCTCGATGCCCTCGACGGGCTGGACGACGTGCAGGAGGTCTACACCACGGCCGTCCTCGATGAAGCGAACGCCTGATTCTCGCCGGCCCGTCCCGCACGGGCCGGAAATATCGGGGTGTCGCCCCGGCGGTACGCGCTTGTGTGCGCGTGCCCTTCCCACCACGCAGATGCATCCACTATGAAACTCCTGGTAATCGGCTCGGGCGGCCGCGAACATGCCCTCGCCTGGCGCCTGGCGCAGTCGCCGCGCGTCCACAAGGTCTTCGTGGCACCGGGTAACGGCGGCACGCAGCGTGGCAGCTTGCAGAACGTGGCGCTGACCCAGGCCGAGGAACTGGCCGACTTCGTCCAGCGCGAAGGCGTGACGCTGACCGTGGTCGGCCCCGAAGCGCCCCTGGCCGCCGGAGTCGTGGACGTCTTCCGCGCGCGGGGCCTGAAGATTTTCGGACCCACCAAGGCGGCGGCCCAGCTGGAAAGCTCGAAGGACTATGCCAAGGCCTTCATGGTGCGGCACAACATACCCACCGCCCGCTACCAGACCTTCACCGATCCGGCGGCGGCGCATGCCTACATCGACGAGCAGGGCGCGCCCATCGTCGTCAAGGCCGACGGCCTGGCCGCGGGCAAGGGAGTCGTGGTCGCCATGACGCTGGACGAAGCCCATGCCGCCGTGGATGCCATGCTGGGAGATGGCTCGCTGGGCAGTGCCGGCGCGCGGGTAGTCATCGAAGAATGCCTGGAAGGCGAGGAAGCCAGCTTCATCGTCATGGTCGACGGCCGCAACGTCCTGGCGCTGGCCACAAGCCAGGATCACAAGCGGCTGCAGGACGGCGACCAGGGCCCGAATACCGGGGGCATGGGGGCCTACTCGCCCGCGCCCGTCGTCACGCCGGAACTGCATCACCGCATCATGCGCGAAGTCATCCTGCCGACCGTGCAAGGCATGGCGCGCGACGGCCTGCCCTATACAGGGTTCCTGTACGCGGGCCTGATGATCGCGCCAGGCGACGATCCGGACCGGCCCATCAAGGTGCTGGAATTCAATTGCCGCATGGGCGATCCGGAAACGCAGCCAATCATGATGCGGATCAAAAGCGATCTCGTCGATGTGGTGGAACATGCGATTGCGGGCACACTCGATCGTGCGGAAATCGTGTGGGACCGCCGCACGGCGTTGGGCGTGGTACTTGCCGCGCACAACTATCCCGGTACCCCACGCACCGGCGACGTGATCGCGGGCTTGCCCGACGACGCCGCCGATTGCATGGTGTTCCATGCCGCGACCCGTTCGGAGGATGGCCACATCAAGACCTCCGGGGGACGCGTGCTGTGCGTAACGGCGCTGGGGGACTCGGTACGTATGGCGCGAGAGCGCGTGTACGAAACCGTGGACCGCATCGTATTCGACGGACGCCAGTACCGGACGGACATCGGCTGGCGTGCGCTAAAACGAAGTCCCGCCAAACCCAAACCTGCCGCATGATGCAATGAACGCGAACCCTGCCACCCTGCTGCCCACCGAACCCGACATCGAGGCGGCGCATGAGTACTTCGTCGGCCTGCAAGCGCGCATCGTCGCCGCACTGGAGCAGGCTGATGGCTCAGCCTTCCGCAGCGACCCCTGGCAACGCGCTGAGGGCGGTGGCGGTCTCTCGCGCGTCCTGGAGGGCGGGCCGGTATTCGAACGTGCCGCGGTGCTCTTCAGCCACGTGACCGGCCAGCAACTGCCCCCCTCGGCCAGCGCGCGGCGCCCGGAACTGGCCGGGCGGCCGTGGCAGGCCATGGGCGTGTCGCTGGTGCTGCACCCGCGCAATCCCTACGTACCCACGGTGCACATGAACGTGCGCCTCTTCGTGGCGCCGGCGCGCCATAGCGCGGAAACGACGGCGTTCTGGTTCGGCGGCGGCATGGACCTTACTCCCTATTATCCGTTCGAGGAAGACGCACGCCATTTTCATCGCGTATGCCGGGACGCCCTGGCACCGCATGGCCAGGATTACTACCCGCGCTTCAAGAAGCTCTGCGATGAGTATTTCTATCTGAAGCACCGGAACGAAACCCGCGGCATCGGCGGTATTTTCTACGACGACCTGGACGAGCTGGGCTTCGAAGGATGCTTCGCCCTGGCCCGCGATGTGGGAGATGCCTTCCTCCGAGCCTACGTGCCCATCCTGGACCTGCGCAAGAACGAGCCCTACGGCGAACGGGAGCGCGACTTCCAGGCGTACCGGCGTGGGCGCTACGTCGAATTCAATCTGGTGTTCGACCGAGGCACCTTGTTCGGCCTGCAGTCTGGCGGACGCACGGAGTCCATACTTCTGTCCATGCCGCCCATGGCGCAATGGCGCTACGACTGGAAACCGGAACCGGGCTCGCCGGAGTCGGCCCTGGCGAGCTTTCTCGTCCCGCGCGAATGGCTCTGAAGCGTATCGGCCTGCTGGGAGGCAGCTTCGATCCCATACATGTGGCCCACGTCGCGCTGGCCCGGACGGCCCTGCATGCCCTGGGGTTGGACGAAGTCCAGCTGATCCCCGCCGCCAGCCCCTGGCAGCGCGGGCCGCTGCGCGCGACACCCGCACAGCGTTGCGAGATGATCCGCCTGGCCATCGCGCAGGTACCCGGCCTGGCGCTGAACACCATCGAGATCGACCGTGGCGGGCCCACCTACACGGTCGACACGATACGCAGCCTGCCAGCGGACCGGCGCTATGTCTGGCTGCTGGGGACGGACCAGTTGGCGAACTTCTGCACCTGGCGCGAGTGGCAGGCGATCGCCGACGCGGTGGACCTGGCCGTCGCCACGCGGCCTGGCACGCCACTGGTCCCGCCGGCGGAACTGGCGGCGCACCTCGCGGCCGGGCAACGGCGTATCGAGACGCTGCCTTTTGCCGAAATGGCGGTGTCCGCTTCCGACATCCGCGAGCGCGTGGCACACGATTTGCCCGTGGACGGCCTGGTGGCGGAGCCGGTGCGGCTATACATCGGTGCACACCACCTCTACCATGACTAGGCCGGCTGCCGGCGTGGCCGGCCGGTCATCCTCCTGATGGCCGAGGATGATCGCGGACCGTGAAACCGGCCAGTGGGAGGTTATAGTTGCAAAATGGATATACAGAAATTACAGCGCGCCGTCATCGACGCCCTTGAGGACGTCAAGGCGCAAGACATCAAAGTCTTCAATACCACGCACCTGACCAGCCTATTCGACCGCGTCATCATCGCCAGCGCCACATCCAACCGGCAGACGCGTGCATTGGCTTCCAGCGTGTCCGATCGCGGCCGTGCCATGCAGATCCAGGTGGCGATCGAAGGCGAGGACACCGGCGAATGGGTGGTGGTGGACCTCGGGGATATCGTCGTCCACATCATGCAGCCGGCGATCCGCGAATACTACAACCTGGAAGAAATCTGGGGCGGCAAACCCGTCCGGGTGAAACTGCTGCCGCAGTCGACGCGCCCCGCGCTGTCCGGCGCGACTTATGACCTTGACGACGTTTGAACGTGGGCCGCGGGCATCCGTGATGTGGATGCGGCGCGGCGCTACGCCATAGCCGTGAAGCTGATCGTCATCGCAGTGGGCAACCGCATGCCCGATTGGGTCCAGACAGCCTGGGACGATTACGCGCGGCGGCTTCCACCCGACTGTGCGCTCGAATTGCGGGAAATCAAGCCCGAGCCGCGTACAAGCGGCAAGACCCCCGCGCAAATGATGGCAGCGGAAGGAAGGCGGATAGAAGCTGCCCTGCCCGGGGGCGCACTGCGCGTGGCGCTGGATGAGCGCGGCCGCGACCTCACCACCGCCGCACTCGCCCAGTCTCTGGAGCAATGGCGCGGCGAGGGACGTGACGTCGCTTTTCTCGTAGGCGGCCCCGATGGCCTGGACGCCTCGCTCAAGGCGTCCAGCGGCCTGCAGCTACGACTCTCCTCGCTGACCCTGCCGCATCCCATGGTTCGCGTACTGCTTGCCGAACAGCTGTATCGGGCCTGGGCCATTCTGGCCAACCATCCCTACCATCGGGCGTAGTCACGCCCGCATTGCCGATCCATCCGCGAATGCCCAGCCTTCATGACGCCATGCCGCCGCGCCTGTACCTGGCTTCGGCCAGCCCACGCCGGCGCGAATTGCTTAACCAGATCGGCCTGCCCCACCAGGTGCTGGAAGTTCCCGCGCCGCCGGGTGAGGACGAACCGCAACACCCGGGCGAAGCGGCCGCCGATTATGTGCGCCGCACGGCGAGGGAAAAAGCCCTGCGTGGTGAGCGGTATATGCGGGAACGACGTTTGGCGGCGCTGCCCTTGCTGGCCGCCGACACTACCGTCATCCTGGAAGGAGACGTGCTGGGAAAGCCGGTAGACCGCCCGGACGCCATCCGCCTGCTCGGCCGCTTGTCCGGCTCGTGTCACGAAGTCCACACTGCCGTGGCCGTGATCGCCGAGGGACAACTTTATGAAGACGTCTCGGTGACCCAGGTCCGCATGCGCGGCATACGCGCCGAAGAGATCGAACGTTATTGCGACAGCGGCGAACCTTATGGCAAGGCCGGCGCGTATGGAATCCAGGGATTGGCCGCGGCGTTCGTCGCGCACATCTCCGGAAGCTATACGGGCGTCATGGGACTGCCGTTGTATGAGACGGCCATTCTGCTGCGCCGGGTCGCCATCGACGTCCCCTGATGTGGCGTACGGAAGCCTGCCCCGGCTGAGCTCGAGGGCCGCGGCGGATCAGCAGGCCGGTCGTTCCGGATCCGCCACGCCTGCAAAAAAACAGGCCGCGGATAGCCGCCGTCCGGCGGCTCCGCGGCCTGTGTCGGTCCAGGGAGTCAGCGGGGTCAGGGCGTACCAGCCAACTGTGTCGTCGGCGGGGACACCGGCGTTTCCGGATGCCCGTTCAATGCAGCGTCCAGCGCAGCCTTGTCCAACTGACCTTCCCAGCGCGCGACCACGACCGATGCGGTGGCATTGCCCACGAGGTTGGTCAAAGCGCGGCACTCCGACATGAAGCGATCCACGCCGAGGATCAGCGCCATACCGGCGACCGGCAGGCTGGGCACCACCGACAACGTCGCGGCCAGCGTGATGAAACCGGAGCCGGTGACGCCCGCGGCGCCCTTGGAGCTGAGCATGGCCACCAGCAACAGCAGGATCTGGTCGCCCAACGATAGATTGATGTCGCACGCCTGGGCAATGAACAAGGCGGCCATCGTCATGTAGATGTTGGTGCCGTCCAGGTTGAACGAATAACCGGTTGGCACCACCAGGCCCACGACAGGCTTGGAGCAGCCCGCACGCTCCATTTTCTGCATCAGGCTGGGCAGCGCGGCTTCAGAGGAACTGGTGCCGAGCACCAGCAGCAGCTCCTCCCTGATGTAGCGCACCAGCTTCAGGATCGAAAAGCCGTTGTAGCGGGCGACCGCGCCGAGCACGACGACGACGAAAAGTATGGAGGTGGCGTAGAACGTCCCGACCAGCGCGGCGAGGTTCAAGACCGAATGGATGCCGTACTTGCCAATGGTAAAGGCCATCGCGCCGAACGCGCCGACCGGCGCGGCGCGCATCAGGATCGCCACCATCTTGAACACGGGCTGGCCGAGCGCGTTGAGCAGCGTCAGTATGGGCTTGCCCTTCTCGCCGACCAGGGCGAGTGCCACGCCGAAAAGCACGGAGACGAACAGGACCTGCAGGATGTCGCCCGTGACGAAGGGCCCTACCAGCGATGCCGGTATGACGTTCATCAGGAAGCCGGTAATCGTCGAGTCGTGCGCCTTGGTGACATAGTCCGCGACCGCCTTGTTGTCGAGCGACAGCGGGTTGATATGCATGCCGGCCCCGGGTTGTACCAGGTGGCTGACTAGCATGCCGACGATCAACGCGATGGTCGAAAAACAAAGGAAATAGACGAACGCCTTGCCGGCCACACGGCCCACGCGCTTGAGGTCGTTCATACCGGCGATCCCGGTGGTCACCGTAAGAAAAATCACCGGGGCGATGATCAGCTTGACCAGCTTGATGAAACCATCGCCGAGCGGCCGCATGGCTTCCGCCGTGTCGGGCTTGTAATAGCCCAGCAGGATGCCGATGACAATGGCTACGACGACCTGGACATAAAGAATCTGATAGAACTTCTGTTTCCGCGGAACCGCGGTCTGATCTATTTCGATCATGGATTCATCCACTTATTTCTACTGGCACTACGGCGCGACAGTCTAGATTGCACGCTATCTCGCTTGACTATCCGCTTGGCCCAACATGCCATTGTATGGCGCCAGGGATTTGATAGCCTGACGGAAGTCTGAATCGACAGAAGTTCAACGCAAAAGAATTACAGCCCTCATGGGCTGTAAACCAGCATTCGGACAAGGGTTATACCGGTGCGGCGCGAGCGTGTCGCCCTGCGAAACCGCCCGTATACGGCGCGCGCATTATGCCGCCGTTTGTGTCGCCGCAAAAGCAAAACCCCGCCGTTTAGCACGGCGGGGTTTTGGGGATAAGAGCCTGACGATGACCTACTTTCACAGACGTCCGTCCACTATCATCGGCGCGAAGGCGTTTCACTGTCCTGTTCGGGATGGGAAGGAGTGGTACCACCTTGCTATGGTCGTCAGGCGTAAAGGGTTGCGCGGCCGCGCCAGGCGCTAGGCCTGGCGCGATGCGCCAATCTGGTCAAAGCACGTCCGAGGCGGCGGGCCGGCAGCGCCTGCCCGTAAGGGGCGGCGGTGCGCGGCACGCGCGTATCGAAGCGAGGAGTATGGGCGGTGTTGCAAGGCAGGCTCCCCTTCGGGGGCGGGCCGGTGCAACACGAGGGATTCGGGGTTGGGACTGCGCGTTATGTGGCACAGTTGGCAAGCATCAGAGGCTGTCAGGACAAGCCGCTTTGCTTTGGATGGGTTGCAACCATCAGGGTTATAGGATCAAGCCGCACGGGCAATTAGTATCGGTTAGCTTAACGCATTACTGCGCTTCCACACCCGACCTATCAACGTCCTGGTCTTGAACGACCCTTCAGGGGGCTCGAGGCCCCGGGATACCTTATCTTCAGACGAGTTTCCCGCTTAGATGCCTTCAGCGGTTATCTCTTCCGTACATAGCTACCCGGCAATGCCATTGGCATGACAACCGGTACACCAGAGGTACGTCCACTCCGGTCCTCTCGTACTAGGAGCAGGCTCCGTCAAGTATCCAACGCCCACGGCAGATAGGGACCAAACTGTCTCACGACGTTTTAAACCCAGCTCACGTACCTCTTTAAATGGCGAACAGCCATACCCTTGGGACCGGCTACAGCCCCAGGATGAGATGAGCCGACATCGAGGTGCCAAACACCGCCGTCGATATGAACTCTTGGGCGGTATCAGCCTGTTATCCCCAGAGTACCTTTTATCCGTTGAGCGATGGCCCTTCCATTCAGAACCACCGGATCACTATGTCCTGCTTTCGCACCTGTTCGACTTGTCAGTCTCACAGTCAAGCACGCTTATGCCATTGCACTATCAGCACGATTTCCGACCGTACCTAGCGTACCTTCGAACTCCTCCGTTACGCTTTGGGAGGAGACCGCCCCAGTCAAACTGCCCACCATGCACTGTCCCCAACCCGGATAACGGGCCAAGGTTAGAACCGCAAACAGACCAGGGTGGTATTTCAAGGTTGGCTCCACCGAATCTGGCGACTCGGTTTCCGCGCCTCCCACCTATCCTACACAGGCCGGTTCACAGTCCAATGCAAAGCTACAGTAAAGGTTCATGGGGTCTTTCCGTCTAGCCGCGGGTAGATTGCATCATCACAAACACTTCAACTTCGCTGAGTCTCGGGAGGAGACAGTGTGGCCATCGTTACGCCATTCGTGCAGGTCGGAACTTACCCGACAAGGAATTTCGCTACCTTAGGACCGTTATAGTTACGGCCGCCGTTTACCGGGGCTTCGATCAAGAGCTTGCACCCCATCACTTAACCTTCCGGCACCGGGCAGGCGTCACACCCTATACGTCGACTTTCGTCTTTGCAGAGTGCTGTGTTTTTAATAAACAGTCGCAGCCACCGATTATCTGCGACCCCATCATGCTCAGCGCGCAGGCGCCTCACACTACCGGGGCATACCTTCTCCCGAAGTTACGGTATCAATTTGCCGAGTTCCTTCTCCCGAGTTCTCTCAAGCGCCTTGGAATATTCATCCCGTCCACCTGTGTCGGTTTGCGGTACGGTCTCGTACAGCTGAAGCTTAGAGGCTTTTCTTGGAACCACTTCCAATCACTTCGCAAGCCATGCTCGCTCGTGCCACACCCTTGAGTCACGCGCCCGGATTTGCCTAAGCGCCCTCTTCAATGCAGCAACAGGGACTTCCAACACCCTGATGATCTTCCGCGATCCGTCCCCCCATCGCACTGTACGACGGTGCTGGAATATTAACCAGCTTCCCATCAGCTACGCATCTCTGCCTCGCCTTAGGGGCCGACTCACCCTGCGCCGATGAACGTTGCGCAGGAAACCTTGGACTTACGGCGAGGGGGCTTTTCACCCCCTTTATCGCTACTCATGTCAGCATTCGCACTTCTGATACCTCCAGCAACCCTTACGAGTCACCTTCACAGGCTTACAGAACGCTCTCCTACCGCGTGTAGTTGCCTACACACCCGCAGCTTCGGTTTACCGCTTAGCCCCGTTACATCTTCCGCGCAGGACGACTCGATCAGTGAGCTATTACGCTTTCTTTAAAGGATGGCTGCTTCTAAGCCAACCTCCTGACTGTCTAAGCCTTCCCACTTCGTTTCCCACTTAGCGGTAATTTGGGACCTTAGCTGGCGGTCTGGGTTGTTTCCCTCTTGAGTCCGGACGTTAGCACCCGGTGCTCTGTCTCCCAAGCTGGACTTGCGGGTATTCGGAGTTTGCCATGGTTTGGTAAGTCGCCATGACCCCCTAGCCATAACAGTGCTCTACCCCCCGCAGTCATACTTGAGGCACTACCTAAATAGTTTTCGGAGAGAACCAGCTATTTCCAGATTTGTTTAGCCTTTCACCCCTATCCACAGCTCATCCCCTAGTTTTTCAACACTAGTGGGTTCGGTCCTCCAGCACGTGTTACCGTGCCTTCAACCTGGCCATGGATAGATCATCTGGTTTCGGGTCTACACCCAGCGACTGAATCGCCCTATTCGGACTCGCTTTCGCTACGCCTTCCCTATCCGGTTAAGCTTGCCACTGAATGTAAGTCGCTGACCCATTATACAAAAGGTACGCCGTCACCCCACAAGGAGGCTCCGACTGTTTGTATGCATACGGTTTCAGGATCTATTTCACTCCCCTTCCGGGGTTCTTTTCGCCTTTCCCTCACGGTACTGGTTCACTATCGGTCGATCACGAGTATTTAGCCTTGGAGGATGGTCCCCCCATCTTCAGACAGGATTTCACGTGTCCCGCCCTACTTCTCTTACGCCTAGTTCCACGCAATGCATTTCGTCTACAGGGCTATCACCTGCTACGGCCGGACTTTCCATTCCGTTCGACTATGCAATGCGCTAAATCGTAAAGGCTGTTCCGATTTCGCTCGCCACTACTTTCGGAATCTCGGTTGATTTCTGTTCCTCGAGTTACTGAGATGTTTCAGTTCACCCGGTTCGCCTCCTGGACCTATGTATTCAGACCAGGATACCGCCTTGCGGCGGTGGGTTTCCCCATTCGGATATCTGCGGATCAATGCTTGTTTGCCAGCTCCCCGCAGCTTTTCGCAGGCTACAACGTCCTTCATCGCCTGTGATCGCCAAGGCATCCACCATATGCACTTAGTCGCTTGATCCTATAACGCTAATGGCTATAAAACCTTCCAAGCAACCGTCTTGCTCTGACATGATACTTGCGTGTTTGTGCCGTCCAATCCTCAATCACTTGAGTTTGAACTAATCATGCAATCACAACCCGTATCCACAACATACCCATATCGTCGCCGATATCAGCATGCTGCCAATACTTCTCGTTGTGCTTCTTCCAGATTGTTAAAGAACGAATACTGCTGTCGAGTCAAAAACCCAACGCTCAATCCACGCCAGGACGCTACCGCCCCTGCATGACACTGACCGTTGAACTCTCAAACGCGGATCCCTCTGTGCGCGCCCCCATCCCCGCTTGCCCGCCCCCGCAGTACCTGCCTGCAGACGCCTAAAGGAAATGGTGGAGGTGAACGGGATCGAACCGATGACATCCTGCTTGCAAAGCAGGCGCTCTCCCAGCTGAGCTACACCCCCGGCAAACCAAGACACCCGCCCCTAAGCGCGCGCGCCTCAATCTCGTGGTGGGTCTGGTTGGATTCGAACCAACGACCCCCGCCTTATCAAGACGGTGCTCTAACCGACTGAGCTACAGACCCAATTCGCATCGGATCCGCGCGTGAACAGTGGCCTCGCGTCCCACAGGCTTGCCGCCCCCAGGACCCTCGCACCAGCGTCACCGATCCAGCCTGACAACAACCGATAAGTGTGGCCGCTTGACGCCCGCGGGCGCTCGCTCTGAAAGGAGGTGATCCAGCCGCACCTTCCGATACGGCTACCTTGTTACGACTTCACCCCAGTCATGAATCCTACCGTGGTAATCGCCCTCCTTGCGGTTAGGCTAACTACTTCTGGTAAAACCCACTCCCATGGTGTGACGGGCGGTGTGTACAAGACCCGGGAACGTATTCACCGCGACATGCTGATCCGCGATTACTAGCGATTCCGACTTCACGCAGTCGAGTTGCAGACTGCGATCCGGACTACGATCGGGTTTCTGGGATTGGCTCCCCCTCGCGGGTTGGCGACCCTCTGTCCCGACCATTGTATGACGTGTGAAGCCCTACCCATAAGGGCCATGAGGACTTGACGTCATCCCCACCTTCCTCCGGTTTGTCACCGGCAGTCTCATTAGAGTGCCCTTTCGTAGCAACTAATGACAAGGGTTGCGCTCGTTGCGGGACTTAACCCAACATCTCACGACACGAGCTGACGACAGCCATGCAGCACCTGTGTTCCGGTTCTCTTGCGAGCACTCCCAAATCTCTTCGGGATTCCAGACATGTCAAGGGTAGGTAAGGTTTTTCGCGTTGCATCGAATTAATCCACATCATCCACCGCTTGTGCGGGTCCCCGTCAATTCCTTTGAGTTTTAATCTTGCGACCGTACTCCCCAGGCGGTCAACTTCACGCGTTAGCTGCGCTACCAAGGCCCGAAGGCCCCAACAGCTAGTTGACATCGTTTAGGGCGTGGACTACCAGGGTATCTAATCCTGTTTGCTCCCCACGCTTTCGTGCATGAGCGTCAGTGTTATCCCAGGGGGCTGCCTTCGCCATCGGTGTTCCTCCACATATCTACGCATTTCACTGCTACACGTGGAATTCCACCCCCCTCTGACACACTCTAGCCCGGTAGTTAAAAATGCAGTTCCAAGGTTAAGCCCTGGGATTTCACATCTTTCTTTCCGAACCGCCTGCGCACGCTTTACGCCCAGTAATTCCGATTAACGCTTGCACCCTACGTATTACCGCGGCTGCTGGCACGTAGTTAGCCGGTGCTTATTCTGCAGGTACCGTCAGTTGCGCCAGGTATTAACCAGCGCCGTTTCTTTCCTGCCAAAAGTGCTTTACAACCCGAAGGCCTTCATCGCACACGCGGGATGGCTGGATCAGGGTTGCCCCCATTGTCCAAAATTCCCCACTGCTGCCTCCCGTAGGAGTCTGGGCCGTGTCTCAGTCCCAGTGTGGCTGGTCGTCCTCTCAAACCAGCTACGGATCGTCGCCTTGGTGAGCCGTTACCCCACCAACTAGCTAATCCGATATCGGCCGCTCCAATAGTGCGAGGTCCGAAGATCCCCCGCTTTCCCCCGTAGGGCGTATGCGGTATTAGCTACGCTTTCGCGTAGTTATCCCCCGCTACTGGGCACGTTCCGATACATTACTCACCCGTTCGCCACTCGCCGCCAGACCGAAGTCCGCGCTGCCGTTCGACTTGCATGTGTAAGGCATCCCGCCAGCGTTCAATCTGAGCCAGGATCAAACTCTTCAGTTCAATCTCTGTTCGTACGAAACTCCAGACCCATCGCTGGACCTGAAAGCTTCGTCTTTCGCTTTGCGCTTTCTCAAAGGAAGTGAGAACCCAGGCAGATCGCTCCGCCTGATTTCCTACTTACTTCAATGAGCACTTGATTTCGTAAGCCCCACCATCCCGCACGGACGTTTGCACATCCACGCAGAACCGGCAGGTACGCCTTCGAACATCAAGCGCCCACACTTATCGGTTGTTTCGTTTTTAAAGAGCAATTCCGCCGTTATCCCGACACCGCCGCAGCGCCTTAGGGAGTTAACCCCTGGGGTTTCACCCCCGGCTCACCTTTCGGTTTGCGTTTTTGCTGTGTCAGCAGCAGAGAAACGAGATTATGAAGGCTTTTTTTGGGGCTGTCAAACCGGTCGAAGTTCGCTGCTCGAGTCCCGATCTGCTGATCCGTAGCGCCGCCGCCTTTCGGCCTGCCGCACCACGAATCGCCCGGCTCCGCCGCACGATTTCGCTGAACTGCCAGCAACCCCGTTCGACCCGAACCCTCGACTCCAAACAGGCTTCGATCCGCCAGTCCCGCGCTTCCCGATCCCGCCCTCGCCATCCTCGACAATGCGCTTGCCGCCCCGCCCGCCCTGACTGCCGGCGTCCCTTCTTTGAAGAGACTTCGGAAGAACCCAATCGGCCTGCGGTCACGGCATCCGCTTTATGCCGCGAACGTCGAAGGGGCGAGACTATAGCACATACCCTGATCAGCACCAAAGCGCCGGCCGACGCCTCCCCGAGCCCTGCACTTTATCGATAGACTTCGGCTGATGTGCAGGGCGGCCGCAGCCGCCGCGCGCGCCATATCACCACCCCTGCGGTTCGCATTTCCACAGCTTCGACCGACCATGCCCACCTCCTCCTCTGCCGACGTCTACGAAGACATACTCATCAACGTTACGCCGTTCGAGACCCGCGTCGCCGTCATCGAGCAAGGGGCGGTGCAGGAACTGCACGTCGAACGCAGTATCCAGCGCGGACAAGTGGGCAACATCTACCTGGGACGGGTGGTCCGCGTGTTGCCCGGCATGCAAAGCGCCTTCGTCGACGTCGGGTTGGAACGCGCCGCCTTCATCCATATCGCCGACCTGCGCGAGAACCGCAGCGAGCGCAGCCAGGGCGTAACGCCGACACCCATCGAAAAGCTGCTGTTCGAAGGGCAGACCCTGATGGTGCAGGTGATCAAGGACCCGCTGGGCACGAAGGGAGCCCGGTTGTCCACGCAGATCAGCATGGCGGGCCGCATGCTGGTTTACCTGCCGCATGACCCCCACATCGGTATTTCCCAGAAGATCGATTCCGAAAGCGAACGCGCGCAACTGCGCGAGCGGCTGCAGGCCTTGATGCCCGCGGAAGAAAAAGGCGGGTTCATCGTACGCACGCAGGCCGAAGGCTCCACCGACGACGAGTTGCACGCCGACGTCGAGTATCTGCGCAAGCTCTGGAGCAGCGTGCAGGCGGCAGCGCGCAGCCAGCCTGCCCCGGCCCTGCTGCACCAGGACCTGACCCTGGCGCAGCGGGTGTTGCGCGACATGGTGGGACCGCACACCGGCACCATCCGCGTGGACTCCCGCACCACGACGGCGAGCCTGATCGAATGGGCGCGCCTGTACACGCCATCGGTCGTCGAGCGCATATCGCATTACAGCGGCGAGCGGCCCTTGTTCGACACCGCAAATGTCGACGAAGAGATCCAGCGCGCTCTTTCACGGCGCGTCGACCTGAAATCCGGCGGTTATCTGATCATCGACCAGACTGAAGCGCTGACCACCGTGGACGTCAACACCGGCGGCTTCGTCGGTGGCCGCAATTTCGACGACACGATCTTCAAGACCAATCTGGAAGCCGCGCAGGCCATCGCGCGGCAATTGCGCCTGCGCAATCTGGGCGGGATCGTGATCCTGGATTTCATCGATATGGAAGATGCCGGGCATCGCGACACAGTGTTGGCCGAATTGCGCAAGGCCTTGTCGCGCGACCGTACGCGCATGACCGTGAATGGTTTTACGCAACTGGGCCTGGTGGAGATGACCCGCAAGCGCACGCGGGATTCGCTGGCCCACCAGTTGTGCGAGTCCTGCCCGACCTGCCAATCGCGCGGCCACGTCCGAACCGCTCGCACGATCTGCTACGAGATTCTGCGCGAAATCCTGCGTGAGGCACGGCAGTTCAACCCCAAGGAGTTCCGCATTCTGGCCTCGCAGGACGTGGTGGATCTATTCCTCGAAGAGGAGAGCCAGCACCTGGCCATGCTCGGCGATTTCGTCGGCAAAAAGGTGTCCCTGGAAGTCGAGGCCAGCTATACCCAGGAGCAGTACGACCTGATCCTGGTCTGAGGGCCGGGCCGGATCGGGCTCGAGCCTGCCCGTCCGGGCGGCTGTATGGCGCCAACGGCCACCGCCGGCTTCGCGCCGCGCCAGGGCCTGTTCCGCCCGCTATGCGGCGCCGCGACCCACACCGTCCCCGCGGACGCGGCGCACGCTAAGAACCCTGCCGGCCCGCGTGCTTCACCATCCCGCGGCGCGCCTATCCGGCGAAGCCGCCCTGGTCCAGGAAGGCCTGTTCTTCCGCCGTGGTCTCGCGGCCCAGGTGCGAATTGCGATGCGGGAAGCGCCCGAAACGGACGATGATGTCCCGATGCAGCACCGCGAAATCGCGGGTGCGGGGATCGAGGCGCTGCGCGAGCAAAACCGATTGCTCCTGGTCCTGCGGATCCTCCGAATGCTCCAGCGGCAGGTAGAAGAACGGCAGCAACGCCGGCTCGACCTGGGCGTCCATGCCCTGTGCGATCGCGCGCCTGGCGAACATGCGGGCCAGGGGATCGGTGGCATACATGTGTGCCGTCCCCCGGAAGGTATTGCGTGGGAATTGATCCAGAAGAATGAGCAGGGCCAGCGCGCCATAGGGCGTGTCGGCCCAGGCGTCGAGCTCGCGGCGCGCGGCCGCCAGATGCAGCGCCATGAAGCGCGCCGAAAACTCGGCGTCGAATGCGGCGTCCTTGGCAAACCATTTGCGCGGACCCGCGTCGCGCCAGAACTGGATCAAGGCCGCGGCCTGGTCCGCCAGCGCCTGTTCGGGAACCTGCATGTAAGCCTCCTTATGGGACGGGTGCATACGATGTGCCGCGGCAATGTCATCGACGCGCGGCACGCCGCCTTGGCCGCCCTTCCCCCTTATTCCGCGTCGCGGAATTGCATGCGGTACAGCGTCGCGTACAGCCCGTTGGCCGCGAGCAGTTCTTCGTGGCGGCCTTGCTCCGCCACCCTGCCCGCGTCCAGGACAATGATGCGATCGGCGTTCTGCACGGTGGAAAGGCGATGGGCGATGACCAGCGTCGTGCGGCCTTTCATCAACCGCTCCAGCGAAGCCTGCACCTGTCGCTCGGATTCGTTGTCCAGCGCCGAGGTCGCCTCGTCCAGGATCAGGATGGGGGCGTTCTTGATGAGGGCCCGCGCGATCGCCAGGCGTTGACGCTGGCCACCGGACAGGCGGGCGGCATTTTCGCCGACCGGCGTGTGGATGCCCTTGGGCAGGTTGTTGACGAAATCGCCCAGGTTCGCGGCCTCCAGGGCTTCCATGACCCGCGTTTCGCTGGCCTGGCCCAGTGCGCCGTAGCCGACGTTCACCGCGATGCTGTCGTCGAACAGCACCACGTCCTGGCTGACCAGCGACAGATGCGACCGCAGGCTGCCCAGCGTCAATTCCCGGATGTCGACGCCGTCGATGCTGATCTGGCCTGCCGTCGGATGCACGAAGCGCGGCAGCATATTCACCAGCGTGGTCTTGCCGCTTCCGGAGCGGCCGACCAGGGCGACGGTTTCGCCCGGCTGCACCGAGAAAGAGACTTCGCTGAGCGTATCGCGGTCCGCATCGGGGAAACGGTGCGAAACCGAAACGAAGTCGATCTTGCCGCGCACCGGCTCCGGCAGCGTCCGCTGACCGGTCTCGTGTTCCGGCGGCTGGTCGATAAGCGTGAATACGCTTTCGGCCGACACCAGCATGCGCTGCATCCGCCCTGCCAGGTTGGTCAACCGCTTGATCGGATCGAACAATTGCGCCAGCGACGCCATGAAGGCCGCGAAACTTCCGGCCGTCAGCGTACCGGCGTTGGCCTGTCCGAGGGCGACCGCGATGATGGCCCCCACGGACAGCGCGATGCAGACCTGGGTCAGGGGCGTCATCGCCGCATCCGCCACGGCGCTGCGCATGGCGAAGCGACGCAGACGCGAGTTGACGTAGCCGAAACGGCCGCGTTCATATTCGTAGCCATCGAAGAGCTTGATGACGCGCTGGCCGTCGATGCCTTCGCCCACGACGCGGGTCAGTTCGGCGTTCATGTTGACCGTCTCGCGATTGATCTTGCGCAGGCGGCGGATAAAGACGCGAGCCACCAGCACCGAGACCGGCAGCATGACCAGGATGATGAGCGTGAGCAGCCAGGACATGTACAGCAGCACGCAGATCAGCGCCACGACGACCAGGGTTTCGCGCACCAGCACCGTGATGACGTCCGTCGCATAGCCCGTGACGTTACCGGCGTCGATGGTGAAGCGGTTCAGCAGCCGGCCGGTATCGCCGCGCTTGAATTCCTCGTCGGGCAGGCCCAGCAGGCGCTCGAACATTTCCTGGCGGATCCCGCGGAGTACGTTGTTGGCCACCCATGCCAGCAGATAGTCGCTGAAGAAGTTGCACACGCCGCGCAGGAGGATGAGCCCGACCACGGCGAGCGGAATCGCCCAGACGTAGTAGGGTTTCGCGCCGCTGAAGCCATCGTCGAGCAGGGGCTTCATGATGACGGCCAGCGTCGGCTGGGTGCCGGCCGCGCCGGCCATCAGCAGCACGGCAAGGACGAGCGCCTTCCAATGCGAGCCCACGCGGGAATAAATGCGTTTCCAGAGCACAGCCTTGACGGGATGCGACCCGCTCGGCTTGGTGCGTGCGGCAGAATCCAAGAAATCTCTCGCTTTAATACAATCGTGCGGGGCATTGTACCGTCGGCGACGTGCCGGATATCGCCGGCCGCGACGCCCGTTCCCTTCCATTCCGAGACCAACCCCGCACCCTGCCCCCTCTATGCCATCGATGCCCCCCCTGTACGTGCGCCTGCCCAATTGGGTCGGCGATGTCTGCATGAGCCTGCCCTCGCTGCGGCTGCTGCAGGCCACCGGAGCGCCCGTGGTGGTATGCGCGCGGCCATGGGCCGCCGACCTGTTGTCCGGCGTGGCCGGCGGCGATGGCTTCATTGCGATACGCGGCAGGTTCATGCCGGATCGCGCGGCGGTGCGTGCGCATGTCCGCGCCCACGGCGCAGCCGGCCGCGCCCTTTCCCTGCCGGATTCCCTCTCCAGCGCGGCGGTCTTCCGGCTCGCGGGCCTGCCCGTGGCCGGTTACCGGGACGACGGCCGCAGCCTGCTGCTGCGCTGGCCCGTCGACAAGCCGGCCACACCGCTGCATGCCGTGGAATCCTGGTATCAGCTGACGCGAGAGGCGCTGGCACAGTGGGGATTGCCCACGGGCGACCCGGTTCCGCCCCCGGCGCTGGGCTTGACGCTGACCGACGCGCATCGCGAACAGGCCCGGCTATGCCTGGAGCAGGCCGGACTGGCGCAAACGCCCTTTGTATTGATCGCTCCCACCGCCACGGGGCTGCATCGTGGACGCAACAAGGTCTGGCCGGGATTCGCCGCCCTGACGCAAGCCCTGCGGGCGCAAGGCGTGGCGGTGGCCATGTGCCCGCCGCCGGCGGAGGTCGAGGCCGCGCGCGCCAACGCCCCGGACGCCCTGCTGCTGCCGTCTTTGGGCCTGGGCGCCTTCGCGGCGTTGACCACCCGGGCCGCACTGGTGATCTGCAACGATTCGGGGGTCTCCCATGTGGCGGCGGCCGCGGGCGCGCGGCAGGTCACCTTGTTTGGCGTCACCCAGCGCGAGCGTACCGGTCCGTGGTCCGCCCAGGCGCATTGCCTGGGATCCGAGCAGGGCTGGCCCGCCGTGCAGGAAGTGCAGCGGGCCGTCCAGGACCTGTTGAACCAGCCCATTCCCGCATCGGCACCCATGGATTGACACGGACCGCATCGGCCGGAACAATCGGGGCAGTATGTCTATCGTCAGTCTGCTCGCTTATCTCATCGTCCCCCTGTATTTGTGCCTGGCCCTGGTGACGCTCGGGCTGGTCCTGGCCTTGTGCCGATGGCGCAGGACCGGCATGGCGCTGGCCGCTGCCGGCGTCGCATGGGCGCTGGCCTGGTCGCTGCCCGCGACATCGCTGTGGCTGGGCGGAATACTGGAGCGGACCTATCCCTATCGCCCGCCCGCCGAGCTGCCGACCGCCGATGCCATCGTCGTCCTGGGCGGGAATATCGCCAATGACCGGCCGAACTGGTTCCTGCCCTACGACCGCGAGACGGCCGTGCGCCGTTTCCAGACGGCCGAGCAGCTGTACGAAGCCGGGCGGGCGCCGAAGATCGTGCTGTCCGGCGGGGCGCTCAGCGGCGACGTCAGCGAAGCCGAGGGCATGGCGCATGCCTTGCGCCTGTCCGGCGTGCCACGCAGCGCCATGATCCTGGAAAACGACAGCCGCACGACTTACGAGAACGCCATCCTGACGGAAAGCCAGCTCAAGGAACACCATATCCAGACGGTGCTGCTGGTGACATCCGCGCTGCATATGCCCCGGGCCATGGCGGCCTTTCGCAAGCAGGGCGTGACCGCCATCCCGGCCCCGTCGCAGCCGCAGATCGTGCTGCCCACGGAACGCGAGATCTCGCCCTGGCTGCCGGACGAACGGGCCTTCGACGGCAGCCGTTCCATCATCAAGGAGTACACGGGCTTGTTCCTGTATTGGGTGCGAGGGTGGATCTGATGGCGGCCGGCGCCACCACGACCCCGGACGCCACGATCGCCTGCCGTCCTGGATGTGGCGCCTGTTGCATCGCGCCGTCCATTACCCGGCCCCTGCCGGGCATGCCGAACGGCAAGCCGGCCGGCGTGCCCTGCGTGCAACTGACCGAAGATAGGCGCTGCGCCGTGTTCGGCCGGCCGGAACGGCCCGATTTCTGTGGCGGACTGCGTCCGTCGGCCGACATGTGCGGGCCGGACCGCGACCATGCATTGGTCTGGCTCGCCGCGCTGGAACGGGCCACCGCCCCGGCCCGATGACCCGCATGCGCACGCGGCGCCGCCCGGAACATCAGGCGCGGCGTCGACGCGCTTCGTAGGTGGTCAGGGTCTTGCGCAGGAAATTCAGCAGGTGCGTCGAACGTGCGACCAGCACGCGCGGCAGGCCATACGGATCGTCGTTCGCGCTGGCCAGTCCGCGTTGCGTCAGCGTGGCGTTGTCGTAGCCGGCCTCGCGCGCCATGTCGATATGCGCCTGCGTGTATTCGCCGTAGGGATAGCAGAAAGCCGTTACCGGACCGCCGAGCGCGTCTTCCAGTTCCTGGCGCGATGCCGTGATCTGGCGACGGGCTTCTTCCGGCGCCAGGCGCGGCAGATGGACGTGGTCCAGCGTATGCGAGCCGACCTCGTTGCCCGCGGCCGCCCATTCGCGCATTTCACCCACCGTCATCAGCGGCGAGGGCGGTACGCCTTCCGCGTGGTCCCAGACATTGCTGCCGCCGAACTGGCGCGCGACGAAATAGTTGGTGGCGGTAAAACCGAATTCGGAAAGGATGGGCGCCGCATTGTGGTGCACATTGCGGAACCCGTCGTCGAAGGTGATACCGAAGACCTTGCCGCTGCGCTCGCCGCGCAGATAGGGCATCAGGTCGCGCATGGACAGGCCCCGGTACCCGAAGCGGCGCAGCCAGGCCATCTGCCGGCGGAAACTGGCGGGGTGCACCGTCAAGCCGCGATAAGGTGTACCGCGCGGCGGCGGCTCGCCGATCTGGTGGTACATGAGTATCGGTATGAACATGCCGGCGATTATAAGTAGGAATGGCCCAGCGCAGCCCGGTACACGGCCTCCGTATCGGCGACGAATCGGTCCAGGTTGAACTCGCAGCGGCTTTTCTCGCGTGCGGCGGCGCCCATGGATGCGATGCGCGCCGGATCGGCCACCATCCCGCGCAGCACGGCCGCAATGGCCTGGGCGTCGCGCACGGGCACGATCCAGCCGTCCCGGCCATCGGCCACATTTTCCGGCAGCCCCCCGGCATTGCTCACCAGCGCCGGCAATCCCAGGGACATCACCTCGCGGCAGGCGAAGGAAAGGGCCTCGCGATACGACAGGACGAATCCCACGTCGCAAGCGGCCAGGGCCGGACGGACATCGTCCATCAAACCCGGAAAGACCACCTGGTCCTGCAAGCCGAGTTCGCGCACGCGCGCCATCCTGGCTTCTTTCGGCGGATCGCCGGCCACCAGCACGCGAAACCGCTGGCGTTGCTCGGGCGGCAACAGCGCCAGGCCTGCCAGCAGGTCCAGCCATCCCTTTTCGAGATCGGTGCCCGCGGCGCTGCCGAGCAGGATCTTGCCCGGGGCGGTAGGACCGAAAAAGCGTTCGCGCAGCGCGGGCCGCAAGGCCTCGGATGGCGGCGCGAAGTGATCGGTGTCGACGCCGTGGCGCACGGTCGTGATGGGCAAATGGCGATAGGGCGATTGGCGCAACAGGCCGGCCACGAACTCGCTGACGGCGATAACGTGATCGGTGGCTAGGCGGGCGCGCATGCGATGGCCCAGCGTGCTCAGCCCGAGGTCGTTGTGCTTGGTGAAGACGATGGGGGGACGCCGCATCCCGAGCGTGGCCAGCATGACCAGGCGGTGGTCGGACGAACCGTTGACGTGGATCAGGTCGAAGCGCTCGCGCCGGATCAGCCGGCGCAGCACCGCGGGTTCCGACAACAAGGCCGACGCGCGCGAGCGGAACGGGATGTCCGCCACCTTCACACCTGGTAGTTCACCGGCATAGCGGTATAGCCGGCTGGTCCCGGGCGTCGCGATGGTGACCCCATGATTGCGACGCAGGCCCTGCGCCAGGTTCATGATGTAGGTGACATGCCCGCCGCCATTGCGCGGATGGAAATTGGTGTACAGGATCTTCAAGGGCGGCGCGCGCCATCGCCGGGCGCGTTCTCGGACAGGAACATCAGCTTTGCATAGCGAAAAAAGCTGCCGGCGGCGGCCGTGACGGCCAGCACCAGCCCGTGGCGGCCGTCGAGGAAGCCCCGGCGGATCAGGTAGATCCTGATGAACGTCCAGGCGCCGTGGCCCAGCGCTCCCCAGATACCGCTGCGCTTGCCGCGCGCGTACATCATCGCCGCGGCGTCGGAGGAATAGCGATTCACCTTGCTGACCAGGGCATCCAGGTTGGGATAGGGATAGTGCAGGAAGTGCCCCTGCAAGGGCTCGACACGTTGCGCTTCGCCGGGGATGACCTTCTCGTGGACCGCCGCATCGCTGAAGCGCGCGGTGCCGCGGCGAAACAACCTGAGCACCCGGTCGGGCCACCAGCCGCTATGGCGGATGAAGCGGCCGCAGAAATTCGACAGGCGCGCGATTTCGTAGGCATCGCAGGAGGGCGCGGCAATGACCCGTTGGATTTCCTGCGCGAGTTCCGGCGTGACCCGTTCGTCGGCATCGATGGACAGCACCCACTCTCCCTGCGCGAGGTTCAGGGCCCGGTTTTTCTGCGGACCGAAACCCGGCCAATCGTGGGTCTGCTGGACGGTCGCCCCCATGGCCCGCGCCAATTCAATCGTATTGTCGGTGCTGCCGGAATCGACCACGATGAATTCATCCGCGAATGCCACCGAGTCCAGGCAGGCGACGATGTTGGCCGCTTCGTTCTTGGTAATGACTATCACGGACAGTTTCATGCGCGCCCCTTCATGCGTCGCTTCCAGCCTTTCCAGGCGTGATAGCGTGGCCCCCAGAACGGGTGGCCGGTCCACCACAACCGGCGCGCCAGCCAGTTGCCCGGCTGGTTGCGGACGGCGAAACGGTAGATGTGTTCAGGATCCGCGCCCGCCGTGTTCTGGCCCAGCGCGTCCGTGGTGTAGAAGTAGCGGAACCCCGCCTGCCGGCCCGCATCCAGGTAATCGGCATCGAAGTAGCCCTGCGGCCAGCACAGGTGCGGGCTGTCCTGCCCCAGCCGCGCGGCCAGCGCCGCGCGCGAGTTCGCCAATTCGTCGGCAATGTGCCCGCGCTTGGCGGCGGTATCGGCGCCGCACACCTGGTCCCACCGGGTATGCGTGTGCGTATGGCTATGGAACTCGAAGGTGCCGGCGGCGCGCATGGTCTCGATTTCGCTCCAGCGCACCATCACCTCGTCGGCGCGCCCGGCCGCGATGGCCGCCTTGCATGCCGCGTGGTCGGGTACCGCCGGTGCGCCGCCCTGCCCGGCATGCGGGCGCGCCGGCCCCTCGCCGACCCAGCCAGTCACCACGAACAATACCGCGCGCATGCCATAGCGCTGCAGGATGGGATGCGCGTGCACCCAGTTGTCCAGATAGCCATCGTCGAAGGTGATCAGCACGGACTTCTCCGGCGCCGCCTCGCCGGCCAGATGGGCCGCGAAACGGTCCGCCGACAAAGCCGTGTAACCGGCGCGGGCCAGCCACGCGACCTGGCTTTCGAAGTGTGCCGGCGTGGCCGCGATCATGCCCCCCGCGGGCGTCACGTGGTGGTACATGAGGACCGGCACATTGTGCGCGGGCTTCATCGGCGCCGCTCCGCCAGCCATTTGCGATAGATGAGCTCCGTGCGTTCGGCCAGGCGCTGCGGCGAGAACACGCCCTCTTCCCGTATCATGCGCCGCCCCGCCTCGCCCATCTGCCTGCGCAGCGCCGGATCGTCGATCAACCGCTGCAGGGCGGCGGTAAGCGCGGCCTGGTCCTTGGGCGGGACCAGGATGCCGCTGACGCCATCACGGAACATTTCCGCGACGCCGCCCACATTGGTGCCGACCACCGGCAGGCCGCTGGCCTGGGCCTCGACATAGACGGTGCCCGAGGCCTCCTGCTGGGTCGCCAGGGCGAACAGGTCGAAGCCGGCCAGCAGATTGGGCACGTCGCGCCGCGTACCCATCAGGTGAATATGCGATTGCAGGCCCAGCTCGCCGATGTAGGCCTGGACGCGCTCGAATGTGGGCGAGCCGCTGCCGACAAAGACCAGGTGCAGGTTCGGCCGCGTGCGCATCAGGGGCAGCATGGCATCGATCAGGTCGATGTGGCCCTTGGCCGGGCGCATGACCGCGACACAGCCGACCACGATGTCGGTCGCGGCCAACCCGAGTTCGTCGCGCAGCGTCGATTTCTCGATGGGCGGCGGCGGCACGATGGGGGAATACAGCGTGGCCGCGTACTCGCGCGGCACGCCGCGCGTGATGAGGTACTCCCTCACATGGTCGCTTACCGCGGTGACGCGGTGCGGCAGCACCGTATAGGACCACATCGAGCCGACCTTGCTGGCCAGATGGCGGGTACGGACGATCAGCGGCGTACCGGCCATGCGGGCGGCGGGCGCCGCGATGACGGTGTCGCGCCGGCTATGGGTGTTCAGCACATCGTAGCGACCTTCGCGCAGGATGCGGCGGATCGCGGCGATGCCCTTAAAGTAGTTGGCCACGCCGTCCATGTCGACCTTGTGGACGGTAAACCCTTCATCGCTCAGGCGCTTGACGAGCTGGGCGCGCGACTGGCAGATGGCTTCCATATGATGGCCACGCTCGCGCATGGCGATCATCTCCTTGAAGATACGGTGCTCCTGTCCGCCGAAGGCCACCGCGGCTTCGGAGTGCACAATGCGCAAGGGTGTCATGAGTAGGCGATCTCCACGCCGTCCGGACGTGTCCATTCATTCAGCCGATCGAGCAGCGCGTCCGCCATGCGGACCCGCCAGTCTTCGCCCAGGCGAACCGTGCAAAGGAAGTTATCGCGCGTGTAGGTGATCTCCACAGGCGTACCCGGCACGCCGTTCTCGGGCTCCGCGCGATAGGGATTGAGCAGTTTGCGCAGGTGTTCGGCGTCGGCATTGCCATTGAGCCGGATGCGCAGGGCGCGCGCGCGCGCTTCGCGCGCCAGCTGCAGGTCGAACAGCGATTCGGCGACGATGCGCATGCCGCCGGAATACTCGTCGTTGCTGACCTTGCCCTGCACGATCAGCAACTGGTCCTCGCGCAGGCGGTTGCGATGCTTCTCGTAGAGTTCGTTGAAGATGGAGATCTCGACCTGCGCCGTCCCGTCGTCCAGCACGGCGAAGACCATCTTGCCGCGCCGGGTCATCATGACCCGCACGCCGGCCAGCACACCGCACATCCATTGCAGCTCGCGCTGCGGCTCGACGCGGGCCAGCGTGGTCGGCACGATGCGCCGCACTTCGTCGCGCCAGGCATCGAACAAGTGGCCGCTGAAGTAGTAGCCGAGGGCGGATTTTTCCTCGGTGAGCCGGGTATGCAGGTTCCAGGGCGGCACCTTGGCCAGCTCGCTGGCCACCACATCGCCGGCATCGTCGCCGAACAGGGACACCTGGTTGGCGCTGCGCGCGGCCTGTTCCGCGCCTTCCATGGCCATCGGCACCGACGCCAGCAATGCCGCCCGATTGGGCGTAATGCTGTCGAAGGCGCCGGCCTTGATGAGGGCTTCGATGGTACGGCGGTTCACCGTATGCTTGTCCACGCGCCGGCAGAAGTCGAACAGGTCCTTGAACGGACCGCCCTGCTCGCGTGCGCGAACGATGTCCTCGACGGCGCCCTGCCCGGTTCCTTTGACCGCGCCCAGGCCGTAGCGCATGGTGCGCGGCGGCAAGCCCTTGGCGGTACGGTCATCGGCCACGGGCTCGAAACGGTAGCCCGACGCATTGACGTCCGGCGGCAGGACTTCGACGCCGTTGTCCAGCGCGTCGCGCCAGAAGGTCTGCACCTTGTCGGTGTCGTCCATATCGGACGACAGGGTGGCGGCCAGGAACTCCGTGGGATGGTAGGCCTTCAACCAGGCGGTCTGGTAGGCGATCAGCGCATAGGCCGCCGAGTGCGACTTGTTGAAGCCGTAGCCGGCGAACTTCTCCATCAGGTCGAAGAGCTTCACGGCCAGGTTGGGATCGTGGCCTTTCTCCTGCGCACCCTTCTGGAACAGTTCGCGGTGCTTGGCCATTTCCTCCGGCTTCTTCTTGCCCATGGCGCGGCGCAGGAGGTCGGCGCCGCCCAGGGAATAGCCGCCGATGATCTGCGAGATCAACATCACCTGTTCCTGGTAGACGATGACCCCATAGGTGCTCTTGAGCGTGGCCTCCAGATCGGGGTGGAAATAGTCCACCGGCGCGCGACCGTGCTTGCGGTTGACGAAGTCGTCGACCATGCCGGATTCCAGCGGGCCCGGACGGTACAGCGCCAGCATGGCGATGATGTCTTCGAAGGTGCTGGGCTTGAGCTTCTTCAGCAGCTCCTTCATGCCGCGCGATTCCAGCTGGAACACCGCGGTGGTATTGCCCTCCGTCAGGATCTTGTACGCCGCCGGATCGTCCAGCGGCAGCGCCATGATGTCGAAGTCGCGCTTCGTCTCGTTGAACTGGCGCACGTAGCGCACGGCCCAGTCCAGGATGGTCAGGTTGCGCAGCCCCAGGAAGTCGAACTTGACCAGGCCGGCCGCCTCGACATCGTCCTTGTCGAACTGCGACACCGCGCTGTTTTCCTGGCCCGGCTGGCAGTACAGCGGGCAGAAGTCCGTCAGCTTGCCCGGAGCGATCAGCACGCCGCCCGCGTGCATGCCGATGTTGCGCGTCAGGCCTTCGAGCGGCTGGGCGAGGTCGACCAGGCCGCGTACTTCTTCTTCCTGCTCGTAGCGCTCCTTGAACGCGGGTTCGTCCTTGAGCGTGCGTTCCAGCGTCCACGGGTCCGCCGGGTTGAACGGAATCAGCTTGGACAGGCCATCGCAAAACATGTAAGGCATGTCCAGCACGCGCCCGGCATCGCGCACCACCGCCTTGGCGCCCAGCGTACCGAAGGTAGCGATCTGGCTGACAGCCTCGCGGCCGTACTTCGACTTGACGTAGTCGATGACCCGTTCGCGGTTGTCCTGGCAGAAGTCGATGTCGAAGTCGGGCATCGACACGCGCTCGGGATTCAGGAACCGTTCGAACAGGAGGTCATAGCGTATCGGGTCGAGGTCGGTGATGCCCAGCGCGTAGGCCACCAGCGAGCCCGCGCCGGAACCGCGCCCCGGCCCTACCGGCACGCCGTTGTTCTTGCCCCAGTTGATGAAGTCCTGCACGATCAGGAAGTAGCCGGGAAAGCCCATCTGGATGATGGTCTTGCATTCCCAGCGCAGGCGCTCGTAGTACATATCGCGCTTGGCCTGGCGCTCCGCTTCATCGGGAAACAGGAACTGCAGGCGCTTCTCCAGGCCTTCCTCGGACAACTGGACCAGATAGTCGTCCAGCGTCACGCCTTCCGGCGTGGGGAAATCCGGCAGGCGCGGCTTGCCCAGGACCAGCGTCAGGTTGCAGCGCTTGGCGATCTCGACGGTATTGGCCAGCGCCGAGGGCACGTCGGCGAAGCGCCGCGCCATTTCGTCGCCGTCCAGCAGGTACTGATCTTCGGTGAAGCGGCGTACACGGCGCGGGTTGGCCAGTATCTCGCCCTCCGCGATGCAGACGCGCGCCTCGTGCGCCTGGAACTCATGCTTGTCCAGGAACTGGACGGGGTGGGTCGCCACCACGGGCAGCCCGCATTCACCAGCCAGGCGCATGGCCGCCTGCACATAGGCTTCGTCGCCGTCGAAGCCGGCGCGCTGCAGCTCGATGTAATAGGCATTCGGAAACGCGGCGGCCCACTGGCGCGCCAGTGCGGCGGCCTGCGCCATACTGCCCGCTTCCAGGGCCTGCCCCACGTCGCCGGCGCGCCCGCCGGACAACACGATGAGACCTTCGGCCGCCTGTAGCCATTCGCGGCGGATTTCGGCGCGGCCCTTGTGCTGGTTGCCCAACCAGGCCTTGGTCAGCAGTTCGCACAGGTTCAGGTAGCCTTGCCGATCGCGCACCAGCACCAGCAGGCGATGCGGCTTGTCCCGGTCATCGTCGTTGGTCAGCCAGACATCGCAGCCGGCAATGGGCTTGATGCCCGCGCCGCGCGCGGCCTTGTAGAACTTGATCAAGCCGAAAAGGTTGGACAGGTCGGTAAGGGCGACAGCCGGCTGCGACAGCTTGGCGGCGCGCTTGATCAGGTCGGGAATACGGACAATGCCGTCCACCACCGAGAATTCGGAGTGGACGCGCAGGTGAACAAAGGGGGACGGGGCTACGGCGGCTTCTTCGGACATGAGCGCGATTGTACTCAGCCCACCGCCCTGCGCCCCCGCCCCTGCCGGCTTTTTGCCTGCGCCGGGCCGGCCGGATAAGTCGCCGCGGCGGCCTGCGACCAGGTTGCTGTGGCGGCGCCGGCGAGACAGGGCCGCGCCGGGACGGATGCCACGGGCCCACCCCACGCCGGCCGTGGCTGTGCAAGAATACACGGTTGATTCTGTCTTATCGGTTTTCCGCTATGAAATGGCTGATCCCTGGCTTGTGGCTGGCCGCCATCCTGTACGGACACTACCGTGGAAGGGTGCGCCTGGCCTGGTCACGCGTGTTCCTGGACCATTCGGTGCTGCTCGCGCCCGTGAATGCCTTCATGGTGCTGGCGTCCCGCGTGCCGACCACGCCCTACGTCTCGACGCGCGAGATCCCGGAACTGCAGGTGCTGCAGGACAACTGGGAAGTCATCCGCGACGAAGCGCTGCAGATGGCCGAGTTGCGCCGCATCAAGGCGGCCGAGCGCCACGACGACATCGGCTTCAATTCCTTCTTCAAATACGGCTGGAAGCGCTTCTACCTGAAGTGGTACGACGCGCGCCATCCTTCAGCGGAAGCCTTGTGCCCGCGCACCGTGGCCTTGCTGAAAACCTTGCCCAAGGTCAAGGCGGCGATGTTCGCCGAGCTGCCCGACGGCGGCAAGCTGAACCCGCACCGCGATCCGTTTTCCGGCTCGCTGCGCTACCACCTTGGCCTGGCCACGCCCAATGACGACCGCTGCTATATCGACGTGGACGGCGAGCGCTACAGCTGGCGCGACGGCGAAGGCGTGGTGTTCGACGAAACGTATATCCACGAAGCGCACAACCAGTCCGGCCGCAACCGCATCATCCTGTTCTGCGATGTGGAGCGGCCGCTGCGGTGGCGCTGGGCCGAAGCCTTCAACGGCTGGTTCGGCCGGGTGGTGATGTCCGCGGCCAGTTCTCCCAATGACGAGAATGACAAGACCGGCGCGATCAACCGCCTGACCCATGCACACTGGCGCCTGGACCAGGCGCGCAAGCGCTTCAAGTCCTGGAACAAGCCGCTCTACAAGGCCGTGAAATGGAGCCTGGTCGTGCTGGTTGTAGGCGCCTTCGTCTTGATCTGACGACCGCTGCACCGCCGCGCAGGCGGCCGGCGCCCGCGTATGCTCGCGGTGTCGAGAGATCCGCGCCTAGGGCCGGTAGGCCGATATCACCGGGTGTTGTTGCCGGCCGCGCTCCATCTCGGCCATCACTTCGGTGACATAGTCCACCACGTCTCCCAGCACTTTGAAGCGTCGCCGGCGCGGTTCGCCGGGGGCGCCGGCCTGGGAACGTGGCGCGGAGGCCCTGGAACGGTAGGCCCGCGCGGACAGGATGAGGTCGCTCATGGTCTTCTCCTCGAGATATGACCGGTAGGACTTCCTGTGGGGATGATAGGCCGCGCGCCATCCATATGGCAACGGCTGCGTCCCTGGCGCGGCGCGGTGTTGCCTTAGCGCTGCATCGCCTCCCAGGCCTTCTGCAGCCGCTTGACGGACACCGGCATCGGCGTACGCAGCTCTTGCGCGAACAGCGCCACGCGCAGCTCTTCCAACAGCCAGCGGAACTCGTCCAGGCGCGCATCGGGCGCACCCTTGAGCGCCGCCCGCGCGCGCTGGTAGTGCGTCAGCAGGGGCGCCATGTCCGCCATGAGCCGTTGGTCGCGCGCCGGGTCGGCACGGAGTTTGTCGATGCGCGCCACGGCGGCCTTGAGGTAACGCGGGAAATGCACCAGCTGGCCATGCGGCGTATCGCGCAGGAAGGTACGCGGGACCAGCGCCCCGATCTGCTGCTGCAGGTCCGCATACGCGGCGGCGTGGCTGCGCGCCTGCGGCAGCTTGCGCTGCACGGCAGCCCATTCCGTGAGCACCGCAGCGGCGTGACGCGCGACCTCCTGGGCCAGCAGCCCCAGGCGGCCCTTGCCCTCGGCCCGCCGCGCTTCGAAGGCGCGCTCGTCGGCAGGCCACGGGTCGGCCAGGCAGGCTTGGGCCAGGGCGCAGTCGATGATCTGGTCGCGAAGTTCCTCCTGCGTACCCAGCGGCATGAACAACATGCCGATGCGGGTCAGCTCTGGGAGGTTCTTTTCGAGGAACTTGACCTGCTCGCGCAGGGCAATGCGAAATAGCCGCAGCAAGCCCGCGCGATGATGCTTGCGGGCCTCTTCCGGGTCGTCGAAGACGTCAAGGTCACAGTGGGCGCCGCGATCGACCAGGGCCGGGTAGCCGATGACGGACTGCCCCTTGCGCCGGATCTCCATGATCTCCGGCAACGGGCCGAAGGACCATGAGGTCAGCCCGTCCTGCGCCAACGCCTGCGCCACCTGCGTGTCCTGGGCGGCGAGCTGCTGGAAATCGGCCTGCGCCTGGCGGCCATGCTCGGCCTTGAGCTGCGCCAGGTTGCGGCCGGCGGCCAGCATGCGGCCGTGCTCGTCGACCACCCGGAAATTCATGAACAGGTGGGCCGGCAAGGTTTCCAGCTTGAAATCGGCCGCCAGGGGCCGCACCTTGACCTGCTCCCACATGTCCGCGGCCAGGGCATCCAGCAGCCCCTGGCCCGGGTCATCCAGGCGGTCGAACCAGCGTTCGTAAAATCCCGCCGCGTAGTCGGGCAAGGGTACGCAGTGGCGGCGGATCTTCTGCGGCAGGGACTTCAGCAGCAGGTGGACTTTTTCCTTGAGCATGCCCGGCACCAGCCATTCGCAACGCTGCGCGTCTATCTTGTTCAAGGCGAACAGCGGTACGGACAGGGTCACGCCGTCGCGCGGCGACCCGGGCTCGAAATGGTAGTCCAGGGCCATCTGCACGCCCTGCCATTCGACTTTCTTGGGAAAGACCTCCGTGGTGATGCCGGCCGCTTCATGCCGCATCAGCGCATCGCGGGTCAGCAGCAGCGCCTCGGCGGCCGCCTTGTCCAGGCCGGCATACCACTTTTCCAGCGTGGCCGCCTGGCTCATCCCGGCCGGGATGAGCCTGTCATAGAAGGCATGGATCAGCGTATCGTCGACCAGGATGTCCGGCCGCCGGGCGCGGTGCTCCAGCTTTTCGATTTCCCCGATCAGGCGCCGGTTGTGGGCGACGAAAGGCAGGCGCGTGTCGATTTCCCCGGGCACCAGGGCCTCGCGGATAAAGATCTCGCGCGCATGGTCCGGATTGATACGACCGTAGTGCACCCGGCGCCCGGCGTAGATCACCAGGCCGTATAGCGTGGCGCGTTCGTTGGCCACCACTTGCCCGGCCTTCTTCTCCCAGCGCGGATCGGACCAGTTGCGGCGCAACAGGTGGGCCGCGGCTCTTTCGATCCAGGCGGGTTCGATGCGGGCCACGCAGCGGGCATACAGCCGCGTGGTTTCCATCAGTTCGCCGGCGACGATCCAGCGCCCCGCCTTCCTGGCCATGCGCGAACCCGGATGGATGTGGAAGCGGATGTCGCGCGCGCCCTGGTAATGGCCGCCTTCGTCGCTCTTGTAGCCGATATTGCCGAGCAGGCCGCTGAGCAGCGCCATGTGCAGTTGCTCGAACGTCGCTTCCGTCGTATTCAGCCGCCAGCCCTGCTCGCCGATGACGGCCGCCAACTGGCTATGGACGTCATGCCATTCGCGCAGGCGCAGCGGCGACAGGAAATTCTGGCGCAGCAAGGCCACCAACTTGCGTTGCGAAGCCTTGTGCTGCACCTGTTCGCCATACCATCGCCACAGCTTCAGGAAGGACAGGAATTCCGACTTGTCGTCGGCGAACTTGGCGTGCGCGTTCTCCGCGGCCTCTTTGTCGTGCATGGGCCGGTCGCGCGGATCCTGGATGGACAGGGCCGAGGCGATGATGAGCATTTCAGCCAGGCATTGCTGTTCGCGAGCGGCCAGGATCATGCGGCCAATGCGCGGATCCAGCGGCAGGCGCGCCAGGTCCTGCCCGATACGCGTCAGGACAAACGCGGGGCCGGCCTGGTCGCCCGGCTCGGCGCTGCCGTCACCGCCCTCCCGTCCGGCCCGCGCCGGTTCGATGGCGCCCAGTTCCTGCAGCAGATGGTAGCCGTCGGCGATGGCCCGTCCCGGCGGCGCCTCGACGAAGGGGAAATCCTCGATGTCGTCGAGCTTGAGCGACTTCATGCGCAGGATCACGGCGGCCAGCGAGGAACGCAGCACTTCCGGATCCGTGAACGGCGCGCGGGCATTGAAATCGGCCTCGTCATAGAGCCGGATGCAGACGCCGGGCCCCACGCGGCCGCAACGGCCGGCGCGCTGGTTCGCCGAAGCGCGGCTGATCGGCTCGATGCGCAGTTGCTCGACCTTGTTGCGCCAGGAATAGCGCTTGACGCGCGCCAGGCCGCTATCGACCACGAAGCGGATACCCGGCACCGTGAGCGATGTTTCGGCGACGTTGGTGGCCAGCACGACACGGCGGCCACTGCCGCGCGGGCGGAAGATCTGCTCCTGCTCCGCCTGGGACAGGCGCGCGTAGAGCGCCAGCACTTCGGTGCCCACAGGATGGTGCTTGCGCAAGGCCTCGGCCGACTCGCGGATCTCCCGTTCGCCGGGCAGGAAGACCAGGATGTCGCCGGGGCCATGGCGGGCGCACTCGTCCACCGCGTCGACGATGGCGTCGACCAGGTCCCGTTCTTCGTCGGAAGCGCGTTCGCGACCGGCGCGGGCGGTCGCCGGCGCATCCGCCTCGTCATCTTCCTGCCGCACCGGCCGATAGCGGATATCGACCGGATACAGCCGGCCGGACACCTCGATGACGGGCGCGGGGCGGTCGGGGGCCGAAGCGAAATGGCGTGCGAAGCGCTCGGCGTCGATGGTCGCCGAGGTGATGATGACCTTCAGGTCGGGCCGCCGCGGCAGCACCCGCTTGAGGTAGCCCAGCAGGAAATCGATGTTCAGGCTGCGCTCGTGCGCCTCGTCGATGATGATGGTGTCGTAGCGCTTGAGCAGCGGATCGCGCTGGGTCTCGGCCAGCAGAATGCCGTCGGTCATCAGCTTGATGGCGGCATTGGGACCGGTGCGGTCGTTGAACCGCACCTGGTAACCCACGACTTCGCCGAGCGGCGTCTGCAGTTCATCGGCAATGCGGCGCGCGACCGAGGTCGCTGCCAGGCGGCGCGGCTGCGTATGGCCGATCATGCGATCGCGCCCCCGGCCCATGTCCAGGCACAGCTTGGGCAACTGCGTGGTCTTGCCGGAGCCGGTCTCGCCACTGACGATCACGACCTGATGATCCCGGATGGCGCGCGCGATCTCGTCGCGGCGGCCGCTGACGGGAAGGTCCTCGGGATAGCGGATGGGCGGAATGGCACGCGGCGCGGCGGCGGGCCTGCGCGGCGTTTCCGAAGGATTGGGGACGACCGGCGCGGGCGCGGCCCGGCCGCGCCGAGGGGAAGTCTGGGGCTTGACGGTCATTGCCGCCATTATAGTTTTTCGCCGCGCCGCGGGTCGCGCAACGGAATGCGCGCCCCCGCCGCCATCGCTAGCGGATGATCAGCTTGCCATCCGACAGTTTGGCCGTGCCGCCGGGCAGGTCCTCGCTGACTTCCTCGCGGCGGTTGACGATCACCAGTTCCACCCCGCCATGGATTTTGCGCGCCGCATGAATGGTGGCCTCTTCGCTGACCGCGGTTTCCGCCGCGAGGCGCCGCTCGCGCGCGTCCACCCCCGCCAGGTCCTTCAACAGCTTGGCATGGGTCTGCACCGCCCGCTCGCCGATGCCATTGGCGGCCTTCTCCGGATGTTGGCGCAGGAAGATCAGCAGTTGCTCCAGCTTGGCCTTCTCTTCGGTCAAGCGCTTACGGGTGCGTTGCAGGGCCTCGCGCTGGGCCTGCGCGTGCGGATTCACGCCGACCTGGATGACGGTCCGCACCCCGGCCATGGTGCCCAGCGTGACGGCCTTCACCGAACGCAGCGCGCGCACCTGCCCGCCGTTGATGTTGCCCTGGGTAGATCCCTTCAAGCCCACGGTGACGCTGTCGCCGGCCGCCACGTCGCTCTGCCGAATCTCGCGCTCGACCACCACATCCTTGCCGGCGCTGATGCTGGCGTTGCCGATGAACATGGCCTGGACCGACCCGCGCGCCGTGACTTGCGCGAGCCGCGCAGCGGCATCGGTGGTGGACGAACCCTCGGCCGCCCCCATGATGCCGCCCTTGACCACGATATTGCCGCCCGCGTCGATCTGCGCGGCCTCCACCGTGCCGCTGACCAGCACATCGCCGCTGACCTTGACCGACATGCCGGTGGTGATGTCCCCGCGAACCTGCAGCGTGCCTTCGAAGTTGATGTTTCCCGAGGACAGGTTGACCGCGTCCACCTCCACCACCGGATTGACGGAAACGCCGGCCGGCATGACGGAAGGCGCGCCGTCGATGGCGGCGACCAGTACCTCGGGGTCGTTCGGGTCGCGCACGACGCCGGAAAGATTGTCGTCGTAGGGAATGTCGTCGGGTTCGGGCGGCGGCGCGGGGTTGCCGAACACGTCGATGCCGTCGATGCCCTCCGTGGCGGCAATGCGCCGCATCAAGGGCATGCCGGTCCTGACCAGGACCAGGTTGCCAAGCGTGCGGTAGTCGACCAGGGCGTTGTCGTCGGCTGCGGATGCGGCGGCGCGCTCGCGCTGCAGCAGGCTTTCGAAGCGCGTGGGAGAGCCCGGCTTGGGGGGTATGCCCGACGCGATCGGCACCGCGTCGGCCACGCCGCGCTCCACCGCCTGCAACAGCGCGTCCTCGTCCAGCCCGTAGACCACTTTGTGCTCGGCCAGCACGGCCCGCACGTCGGCCAGTTGCACGGCGCTGCCACCGCGCCGGGCGTGCAGTGTCAGCAGGACCTGCAGCCGGTCCTCGGTGATCTCCAGCTCGAAGCTGCCATCGACGACCTGGCCGATCACCGCCTCTACCACCTCGCTCCCGTCCATGGCGGCCGGATCGGCCGCCGGTTCGGAAGGGTCCATCAACTCCAGCGTGGCGCCCAGGCGCGCCGCATTGCTTTCGATAGCCGCCAGTTCCTGCATTACGCCGACGGCGCCAGCCGTGGCCAGCTCGGCACTGGCGTGGTGCTGCCTGAGCACCTCGCCGCTGACCTGGGCGGCCGCTTCCCGGCAGCGGGTCAGGAAAGCCGCCAGCGCGGCGCGGTCGAGGGCCTCGGCGGTCCAGCCACGGGCCGCCAGGGCCGCATGCATCATGTCGGCATCCGGCGGCGCGGCGGCGGCAGCGGGACGGAACCCGGCGCGCAGCTCACGCGTCGACGGGTCCAGAGTCAACCAATAACTTTGCGTCACTGCCGTGTTTCCTCGAAGAAATCACCGAAACGGGCACGACGGTGAGGCCCGTCCCCAACGGGGGCACCTCGCACTCGCCCGCGTCCCCATGTCAGCTTGGAATCGTTGTTAATCAAGGGCAACCGGCGGCTGTATCGCCCGGCGCAGGCCGTATTTCAAATTATTAATTTCGAAACTGCAAGTTGCGACCCTTTTTTTCTCAAAATTCCTTTTTTTGTCCCGGGGCCAGCCGCCCCGACGGCCGGCTCCCGCGACGGGTGGGGGCTTTCGCGGACGGCGGCGCCGCAGAACCTGGCCGCGCGCCTTTCGGCCGGCGCCGGCGCGGCGTAGACTGCGGCGCTGGTTCCATGACCCGAAAAGGAGATTGTAGAGATGGATTTGGGCATCGAAGGGCGGACGGCGCTGGTGTGCGCGTCCAGCAAGGGACTAGGCCGTGCCTGCGCACTGTCGCTGGCACGCGAGGGCGTGCGGGTCACCATGTCGGCGCGCGGCGCCGAGGCGCTGGAAGAGGCGGCCGACGCCATCCGGCGCGAAACCGGCGCGACGATCACCACGGTAATTGCCGATGTGACGACCGCCGACGGCCGCGACCGCCTGCTGGCCGCATGTCCGACGCCCGACATCCTGGTCAACAATGCCGGCGGCCCGAAGCCGGGGGATTTCCGCGAATGGTCGCGCGAGGACTGGATGAACGCGCTGGACGCGAACATGATCACCCCCATCGAGCTCATCAAGGCCACCATCGACTCGATGATCGCGCGCCGCTTCGGCCGCATCGTGAATATCACTTCGGCGGCGGTGAAAATGCCCATCGACACGCTGGGATTGTCGAACGGGGCGCGTGCCGGCCTGACCGGTTTCGTCGCCGGCCTGGCGCGGCAGGTGGTGGCCCACAACGTCACGATCAACAATCTGCTGCCGGGGCCGTTCGATACGGATCGCCTGCGCAGCACGGCGGCGATGGCGGCCCAGGCGTCCGGACAGACGCCGGAGGCGATCCTGGCGGCGCGGCGTGAACGCGTGCCGGCCAGGCGCTATGGCGATCCGGCGGAATTCGGCGACGCCTGCGCGTTCCTGTGCGGCGCCCGCGCGGGCTTCATGACGGGGCAGAACCTGGTGCTGGACGGCGGCGTCTATCCCGGCACGCTGTAAGGCGCAATGCCCGGCGCCACCGGCGCCGGGTCAATAGGCCACGGTGAAACGCGCCTGGTGGTGCCGGGGCCGCTGCGCCTCGTCCAGCATCGCCACGGCGTAATCCTCCAGCGATATACGGCTTTCGCCGTTGGAGTCGGTCAGCAGTTCGTCCTTGCCGACCCGGTATCGGCCGGTGCGTTCTCCCGGCGCCAGCATCGCGGCGGGGCTCAGGAAGACCCAATCGAGCGCTTGCTCGCCGCGCAGCCAGTCCAGGAAAGCCGCCGTGCGCAGCGCACCCTCCTTCCACTCGGCAGGAAAGTCGGGCTGGTCCACGACCCGCTCGCCCGAAGGCAGATGAAGCGAACCGGCGCCACCCACCACCAGCAGGCGGCCGACGCCGCCCCGCTTGACGCCCTCGACGATGGCCCGGGCGCCAATCCCATCGGCATCGAGGCCGGGATTGAAGGCGCTGATCACGAGCTCATGGCCGTGGACGACCCTGGCCAGCGCCGCGGCGTCCGTCGCGTCGCCTTCGACAACGGTCAAGTTGGCGTGCGGCCGGAGCCGGTCGCCGGCGTGCCGGACGACCGCAGTCACCCGGTGGCCGCGCGCGAGCGCCTCCGAAAGAAGGCTGGCGCCGACGTAGCCCGTGGCGCCGATCAATGCGATTTTCATGGGAAAGCCCGTTTCGAGAGGTTGAACAGTGGCCACCTGTGCGGCCTCGGCTATTATTTGCCATTAAAGATTCGGCTATAAGTCGGCCTTTTCTTAAACACTTATTAAGCCTGGCTAATAAATGACCGACCTGAAACCCTATGCCGTGTTCGCCGAGGTCGTGGCTGCCGGTTCCATGAGCGGGGCAGCCCGGCGGCTCGGGCTGACGCCCTCCGCGGTCAGCCAGATCATCAGTGGGCTGGAACGCCAGTTCGGCGTAAGTCTCCTGCGTCGTTCGACCCGCAGGATCGCGTTGACCGAGGCCGGTGAGCGCTGCCACCCCCATTGCCTCCGTCTGCTGGAAGCCGCGAACGCTGCCGCCGCGTCGCTGGATCAGGCGCGCGAGGCGCCGGCGGGCGAACTCCGTATCGCAGCGCCGCTCGGCTTCGGCGCCCATGTCGCGCCGGCGCTGTCGCCGGTATTTGCGCAATGGCCGCAACTTCGGCTGGGCCTGATCGTCGATGATGCGCTGATCGACCTCGTCGAGTCGCGCATCGACATCGCGCTGCGGGTGGGCGGACTGCCCGACTCCAGCTGGGTGGGGCGCAAGCTGTGCGATATGGAGACGGTGCTCTGCGCGTCACCGGCATACCTGGAGCGGCACGGGGTCCCGAACTCGGTCGTCGACCTGGAGCGCCATCAATGGCTCGCCGTGGTGCGGGATGTTCGCGAGACCGTGGTCGCGAACGGATTCCAGTACGCCTCTTCCGCTCCCTTCGCGCTTGAGCTGATGAACGAGGACGGCACGCGCGAGCAGGTCGCCCTGCAGGCGCGGGCGACGACGACCCACCAGATCGCGCTGCGGCAGATGTGCGAGCAAGGCATGGGGATCGCCCGCCTGTTCTATGCCGATGTACGCCCGGCCCTGGAACAGGGCCTATTGATGCGGGTGCTGCCGCAGCGGCGCCTGCCCTGCTACCCGCTGACGATGCTTACTGCGGGGCGCGAGGGTGAACCCGCCAAGGTCCGCGTTGCGATGGGGGCTCTGAAGGCGTACTTCGCAGCGCTGCCGCAACCGTCCCGCGTCGCCACGCAAGCGACGTAACCGCTTCCTGGCGCGGGCAAGGCGCGACCGAGCCGCAGCCTGCATCACGGCAGCAGGCCGGGATCATGCCAAGCTGTGGGACGACTGCACATGCCTGGACATTCACGACGCGGCATGGGCCAACAGGTGTTGCCTATCTCTGCCTTGGCGCGGCCCCTGGATAAAAAAAGGCGCGCAACGCACGCCGGGGCCGGCCCCCGTCACTATAATTTCGCGATTCCGCGTGGGGGCTTGCTTACGCCGCCTTCGCTTTCCGCTCCTTTCCGGCCCTTTGCGCATCATGCCCGACCTGGATCAAGACACCGTCTCCGCCCTCGAAGCTCCCGGGTTCGCCCCCGCGCAGTTCGTACGTTGGTTCCGCGAAGTCGCGCCCTACGTGCATGCATTCCGCGGCAAGACCTTCGTGGTGGCCTTCGGCGGCGAGCTGGTGCAGGCCGGCGCGCTCAATGCGCTGGTGCAGGACCTGTCGCTGCTGTCCGCGCTGGGCATACGGCTGGTGCTGGTGCACGGGTCGCGCCCGCAAGTCAACGAACAACTGCGCCTGAAGGGCTTTACGCATCAGTTCGACCGCGGCCTTTCGCCCACGGATGCGGCGTCGCTGGAATGCGCCAAGGAAGCAGCTGGCGAAATTCGCCTGGACATCGAGGCGGCGTTCAGCCAGGGCCTGCCCAACACCCCCATGTCGCATTCGCAGATCCGCGTCATTTCGGGCAATTTCGTCACGGCGCGGCCGACCGGCGTCATCGACGGGGTCGACTACAAGCATACGGGCCACGTGCGCAAGATCGACGTGGACGCCATGCGCTTCGCCATGGAGAAAGGTTCCGTGGTGCTGCTTTCGCCGCTGGGGTTTTCGCCGACCGGCGATGCGTTCAACCTGGCCATGGAAGACCTGGCGACCGCCGTGGCCGTGGCGCTGCGCGCGGAAAAGCTGATTTTTCTTTCGGCCACCGAGGGCGTGCGCAACGAAGACGGCAGCATCGATACGGAACTGGCGCGGGTCGATGCCGACGCGCTGCTGGCCCGGGGCGTGCTGGACGAGGACACCGCGCTATTCGTGCAATACGCGTCGCTGGCCGTCAAGCGCGGCGTGGCCCGCGCGCACGTGGTGCCCTTCAACCTGGACGGCAGCGTCCTGCTGGAGATATTCACCCACGACGGCGTGGGCACCATGGTGGTCGAGGACACGCTGGACGACCTGCGCCCGGCATCCGTGGACGATGTGGGCGCCATCCTGAGCCTGATCGAGCCGCTGGAAGCCGACGGCACGCTGGTACCGCGCGGACGCAGCGTGATCGAACGCGATGTGGAGAACTTCACCGTCCTGGAACACGACGGCGTGATCTACGGTTGCGCGGCCCTGCATCCCTACCTGCACGAGCAGATGGCGGAGATGGCCTGCCTGATCGTGCACCCGGAATGGCAGGGCTCGGGCGAAGGCGAACTGCTGCTGCGCCACATGGAGTCGCGGGCGCGCGCCCTGGGCGCCAAGCGCCTGTTCGTGCTGACCACGCGCACTTCGCACTGGTTCATGAAACGCGGCTTCACGCAGGGCGGCGTCACCGACCTGCCGCGCGAAAAGCAGCAGCACTACAACCGCTCGCGCAACAGCCTGGTGTTCATCAAGCGGCTGTAGAGCACGCCGCGCCGGCCGGCGGGTCTTTCGGAAGGGTTGGCGGGTCTTTCGGTAAAATCGACGATCCCATCCTAATCCGGCAGTGCCACCATGACTCGTACCGTTCATTGCGTAAAACTCAAGCGCGAAGCCGAAGGGCTCGATTTCCCGCCCTACCCCGGCGAACTGGGCCAGCGCATCTGGCAACAGGTTTCCAAGGAGGCCTGGGAAGAATGGAAAGGCGTGCAGACCCGGTTGGTCAACGAGAACCGGCTGAACCTGGCGGACTCGCGCGCCCGCAAGTACCTGCAGCAGCAGATGGAACGCTTCCTATTCGAAGACGGCAGCGTGGAGGCCCAGGGCTTCGTCCCGCCGTCGGCCTGACAAGCCAAGGTGGCGCCGGACGTATCGGCGTCACCGGCGTCCTTGCCGTCCGTGGTGCCTGCCAGGTGCCTCGCGCCTGATGCAAAGCGGCCCGGTAGCCCCGCCCGACCCGTCGGGAAGGGTGGGCTGCCGGGCCTTTACCATGACGAGGGTCCCCGCCATGCGGACCTTCGCGATTCAGCGCATTGCCGGCGACGCTGCACTGCCGCGATTCGGCCATGGTACCGCCGCCACCGTCATCGGGACGCGACCGCCCGAAACAGCGGGGCTAGGTCGTTTCGGTATTTTCTTCTTCGCCCCGGGCCTGCCGTTCGGCATTCTTGGCGCCCGTATGCCGCACATCCGCCCCGCGCACCATGTAGATGACGCGCTCGGACATATTCTTGGCGTGGTCGCCGATACGTTCCAGGGCCCGCGCGATGAAGATCAGGTCGATGGAGGGCGAAATCGTGCGCGGATCCTCGATCATGAAAGAGATGAACTGGCGCAACGCCGCCTTCCACTCTTTATCGACTTCCTTGTCGCTGCGCACGACCTGAGCGGCCTGCACAGGATCCAGCCGGGCGAAGGCGTCGAGCGACTGGCGCAGCATGGCCAGCACGCGATTTGCCATGTGACGCAGGTCGACCGTCGGCGTGGCGCGGATTTCGGCTTCATGGATGCGGCGCGCGACCGTCGCCACCTTTTCCGCCTCGTCGCCGGAGCGCTCCATGTCGGTCAACATCTTGGAGACCGCCAGCAGCATGCGCAGGTCGATCGCGGTGGGCTGGTGGCGCGCCAGGATGTAGCTGATACGCTGGTCGATATCGACCTCGTAGCGGTTCACGTCCTTTTCGCGCTCGCGTACCTTGTCGACGAGGTTTAGGTCGCCGTTGGTCAAGGCGTCTATGGAATCCTGGATCATGGCTTCCACCACGCCGCCCATGGCCAGGAATTGCGAACGGACGCCTTCCAGGTCGGCATCGAACTGCTTGTTTGTGTGCTCGGTCATCCGGGCTCCCTGCGGGGTTGTCGATGTTCCCATTGCCGTGCGCCTCCAAGAAATGCCATCGTGGAAATCCCGAGGCCGCATCGACCCGCAAGGTTATGACTTCCACATGACAGGATTATGAACTGCGTCAGCCCGCGCGTTCCAGCCGTCGTATGCCCTGAGCCGTTGCCAACAGCGCGACATCCGCGCCGGGTTGGGTGAACAGCCCGCAGGTGACGACGCCGGCCAGGTTGTTGATGCGCAATTCAAGCGCCGGCGCGTCGGTAATGCTGAGTCCCGCAACGTCGAGGATGACATTGCCGTTGTCGGTGATGAAGCCGTCGCGCAATACCGGGCGTCCCCCAAGGGCGACGAGCTGGCGTGCGATGGCCGCGCGTGCCATGGGAATCACTTCCACCGGCAGCGGGAAGGTGCCCAGGCGCTCGACCAGCTTGGATCCGTCGGCAATGCAGATGAAGCGGTCGGCGACGGAAGCGACGATCTTTTCGCGCGTGTGCGCGCCGCCGCCGCCTTTGATCATGTGCAGGCGGGCGTCGATTTCGTCGGCGCCGTCGACGTAGATCGGCATACGCTCGACGTCGTTCAGGTCCAGGACCGGGATGCCATGCGCGGCCAGGCGCGCCGCGCTGCGCTCCGAACTGGCCACGGTCCCGCGCAGGCGCCCGCGGAAGCGCGCCAGTCCGTCGATGAACAGGTCCGCGGTCGAGCCGGTGCCGACTCCGATGATGACGTCCGGACCGGCGACTTCCTCGACGATTTCCAGGGCCGCCGACGCGGCCTGCTGCTTGAGTTCTTGCTGAGTGGGCATGGCGGGACTCGACAGGTACGTAAAGCGCAGCAATTTAGCAGATCGCGGGCCAGGCACGCGGCAGCAGCGCATCCGCGTCGGCCAGGCCCAGGTTCTCTCCGCACACGCCCGCGCGCTCGGTCAGGCGTGTCCGCACGTAGGCGTCGCCCACGGCATGCGGCGCATGTTGCAGCAACAGCGCGGCCTGCCAGAGCCGCGCCAGGCCCGCGGTCAGGGCGCGCGCCTGCTCGGGCTGTTCCACCGCCCGATCGATGGCGCGCCACCAGGCCTGCAGGGCCGCCGCATACGCCGCGTTGCCGCTGGCCGCCGGGCGCAACTCCGCCATCAGGGCCTCGCGCGCACCCGGTTCGCGCTGCAAGGCGCGCGGCACATCGAGCGCCATGATGTTGCCCGACCCTTCCCATATGGAATTGACGGGCGCCTCGCGGTACAGCCGCGGCATCGGGCCATCTTCCACATAGCCATTGCCGCCGCAGACTTCCATTGCCTCGGCCAGCATCGGGATGGCGCGTTTGCACACCCAGAGCTTGGCGGCGGGCGTTCCCAGGCGCGCCAGGATCCGGGCCGCCGTGCCCTGGCGCTCGTCCATCGCCCGCGCCAGACGCAGGCACAGCGCCAGCGCGGCCTCGCTCTCCAGGGCCAGGTCGGCCAGCACGACGCGCATCAGGGGCTGCGCGAGCAGGGGCTTGCCGAAGGCGTGGCGGTGGGATGCGTGGTGCATGGCCTGCACCAGGCCCTGCCGCAGCAGGGCCGCGCTGGCCGTCGCGCAGTCCAGCCGCGTGATGGCGGCCATTTCGAGGAGGCATGCCAGCCCGCGGCCCGGTTCCTGCACCATGACGCCCCAGGCTTCCTCGAACTCCACTTCCGCGCTGGCGTTGCTGCGATTGCCCAGCTTGTCCTTGAGGCGCCGCAGGCGGATCGCGTTGCGTCCGTGTTCGGGTATCCATCGGGGCACGAAAAAACAGCCGGGCCCCTCGTCGGTGCGGGCCAGCACCAGATGCGCGTCGGCGTGCGGAACGGAATAGAACCATTTGTGGCCGGTCAGCAGATAGGGCTGGCCGCGGCCGGGCGTGCCCACGGGACGCGCCTCGGTGGCGACGGCGCGCAAGTCGGAGCCGCCCTGCTTTTCCGTCAGGCCCATGCCCAGCAGAACCCCCTGCTTGCGCTCGACAGGCGCATCCGCGGGGTCGTAGCGTCGCGCGTGCAGCCGCGGCAGCCAGTCCCGGGCGAAATCCAGCGCGCCGGCCGGTTCGCCGTGCAATAACGGCACGGCCGCGAACGTCATGGTGGCGGGACACAAGGTACCGGCTTCCACCTGGCCCTGCATCAGATAGGCCGCGGCCCGTGCCACGTGCGCGCCTGGGCGGGTGTCCTCCCACGCCGCGCTGTGCAGGCCGCGTTCGACGATGCCGCCCAGCAGCAGGTGCCAGGCGGGATGGAAGTCCACCCGGTCGATGCGATGGCCGGTGGCATCGTAGGCAGCCAGCGCCGGCGGATGGCGGTTCGCCTGGGCCGCGGCATGCTGCACGGCCTCCCTGCCCAGCCACGTGCCGTGCTCGTGCAAGGACTCCTGGTGCACGGCCGCGCCCTCGCGCACGACCCCTTCGCGCAGCACCGCATCGGTGTCATACAGGCAGTAGTCCCAAAGCGGCGGGACCTGGTTCACGACCTGGTGCGTCACGAACGTAGGCATGGCGTCTCCCGGCAAGCGCTCGCCTCATGCTACGCCGATTGCGCATCCTCGTCGTCATCCGCGGGCGGCAGCGGCGCCGGGACGCCGGTGTCCTCGGGCAGCGCTTCCACGGCTTTCAGGCTGCGCAACATGGCGCGCGTGCGGACCTCCGTCTGGCCGATCTTCGAGCTGGCCGTGTCCAGGGTCCGCTTGACGCCGGCCAGCGCCTCGCCGAAGCGGCCGAACTCCGTCTTGACGGCGCGCAACACCTGCCAGACCTCGGATGAGCGCCGCTCGATGGCCAGGGTGCGGAAGCCCATCTGCAGGCTGTTCAACAAGGCCGCCAGGTTGGCCGGACCGCTCACGTTCACGCGCAGCTGATGCAGCTTGTCGAGCAAGCCCGGGCGGCGCAGCACTTCCGCGTACAGCCCTTCCGTCGGCAGGAACATGATGGCGAAGTCGGTGGTGTGCGGCGGTGCGATGTACTTGGCGGCGATGCTGCGCGCCTGCAGCTCGACCGCGCGCGCCAGCGCCGCGCCGGCCGCCCTGGCCCCTTCGGCGTCCGCGGCCTGTTCCGCATCCACCAGGCGTTCGTACTCTTCCTTGGGGAACTTGGCGTCCAGCGGCAGCCAGACCGGAGCGCCGCCGTCCTCGCGTCCGGGCAGCCGGATGGCGAATTCGACGACGGCGTCGCTGCCTGGCACCGGCTTGATGTTGCGGCCGTACTGCTCCGGCGTCATGGTGTCTTCGAGCAGCCGCGCCAGTTGCACCTCGCCCCAGGTGCCACGTGACTTGACGTTGGTCAACACCCGTTTCAGGTCGCCCACGCCGGAAGCCAGTGTCTGCATTTCGCCCAGGCCCTTGTGCACTGCTTCCAGCCGCTCCGACACCAGCTTGAACGATTCCCCCAGGCGCTGCTCCAGGGTCGCGTGCAACTTTTCGTCCACGGTGCGCCGCATCTCGTCCAGCTTGCCGGCGTTGTCGGCTTGCAGCGCCTGCAGGCGCTGGTCGACGGTGTGCCGCACTTCCTGCATGCGGCGGTCGTTCATCTCGACCAGCCGCTGGACCTGCTCGCCGAAGGTGGTGCTGAATCGACCCAGCGACTCCGCCGACTCGGTCCGGGCCGCCGCCGCATCCCGCGCCAGCGCGCCGCGCAGGTCCTCCAGATGGCTGGCCAGTTCGCCGCGCAGGCCGCGCATCGAGTCGGCGAACTCCGTGCGCAAGCCGCGCTGGCTTTCCGCCAGCTCGGCGCGTAATTCGCGCGCGACGCGGTCCTGATCGGCCAGCACCGCCTGCATGCGGACCTCCTGGACGGCGGACCGCCGAGCGCCCCGCAGCAAACCCAGCAAGGCGGCAACGGCCGCCACCAAGGCGGCCAGTGCCGCCACCCACAGGAGCGGAACCGCTCCGTCGCTTCCTAGCAACACATCTTCTCCCAGCCATGTGGCGGCATTGTAGGGTGTACGCCACAGTACCGTAGCGTTTTGCTTCTCTGCCCTCGCTTTACCGGTCACACTTACGAAAACATCGAATTTTCGTCATATCACTGTGGCAGTTACAAAAAAAACCAGAAACGCCACAATAAACATCGGCGTTCCCATGAGCATTGTTCCCCAGGCGGTCCGGCGCGAAGCGGCGTCCATATCGCTCTTCGCCACCCCCGAGGCGCTGGAGCCGTCGCCGGCGCATGCCCCGTTGGCCGCCCTGGATCTGAGCAATCTGCGCCCCATCGCCGCCGGCAACGACCGCGTGGTCTACCAGCATCCGCATGAAGCAAGCTTGCTCGTCAAAGTGGTCGATGAGGACGAATGGGACGCCTACATGCGCAGCAAACCGCTGCGCCGCTGGCGCAAGCGTTTCCAGCGCGAAGGCGCTTACCGCAACCATATCGCCGAACTGGCGGAATACGCCGCGGCCCAGAACGCTGCAGCCGGCCGCTGGAAGGTGCCCATGGCCCGCGTGCTCGGCATGGTGCAGACCTCGCACGGGCTGGGATTGCTGGTGGAGAAGATCACCGACGGCGAGGACGGCCTGGCGCCCACGGTCGAACAGATCGTGCGGGACAAAGGCCTGGATGAGGCGCTGGCGCGTGAACTGGACTACTTCTTCGACGCCCTGGCGGACCACCATATCATCCTGAACGACGTCTCGGCGCGCAATGTCGTGGTGGGCGCCAACGCCGACGGTGAAATGGGCTTGTACCTGATCGACGGCTTCGGCTCGAAACAGGCCATCCCGGTATTTGCCTGGAGCAAGGCCTTGAACCGTCGCCGTATCCAGCGCAAGTACCAGGCGATGCTGACCAAACTGCGCGCCCGCAGCCGGGCCGCCAGCGCAAGCAACGAAATGGAGCAAGGGAAAGAGCGCGAAGCGCCGAGCTACGCCGGAAAGGGTCAGGCCCCGGGGGCCTGACCCTTGCAAGGCCGGCCCTGCCGCGTGATCCAGTCGTAGTCCCGCCCCGCCACCTGCCCCCGGCGCAGGGGATTGCGGGTGCAGAACGGCGCATAAGCGGGATCCACGAAGCGGTACGGCAGATGTGCGTCGCGGCCCTCCGGTATACCCAGCCGGACAGTGCGGATCAGCGGGGACGGCCGTGCGCCGATATCCTCGACAAAAAAGGTGGCCGCGTCGAAACGCCGCCCATCCCACTCCGGCACTTTCAATCCCAATGAACGGCACACCAGTGTCTGGCCGGCGCACAGCCGCTGCGGCGGCCGGCTGCGGCCCTGCGCGTCCGGGTTCAGGGCCTGCATGCGCGCCAGGGCGTCTTCGCCCGAAACGGCATCCACCCAGGGATGGGCGGACTTGACCAGCACCGCGTTGCCGGGCCCGCCCGCGCTGATATTGAGCGAATCGCCGCCGCGCGCGTAATACATATAGATCGCGCCACCGTCCATGAACAGGGCGCGCCGCTTGTGGGTGTAGCCCAGCGACGCGTGGCTGCCCTTGTCATGAAGGTAATAGGCCTCGGTCTCGATGATGCGCGCCGACAGCCACATCCCATCGAGGCGCCGGCGCAGCACCATGCCGATAAGCTCGCGCGCCACCTGTTGAGCGTCGCGGTCGAAAAACGTATCGGGCAGCATCCGGGACGCGGCCTCAGGCAAAGCGTTCGGCGTAGCGCTTTTCCGAGAATCCGACGGCCACGGCGCCATCGGGCGTCACCGTGACGGGACGCCGCACCAGGGCGGGGTATTCGGCGATGAGCGCCTGCCATTGGGCGTCGGACGCCGCGGCCTTGCGGACCTCAGGCAAGGCGCGCCATGTCATCGATGTGCGGTTGACCAGTTTCTCCCAGCCGCCCAACTGATCCGCCCATGACTTGAGCGTTGCCGCCGGTACGGGCTCGTCCCGGTAATCGACGAAGGCGTGCTTCACGCCATGCTCGTCCAGCCATGCGCGCGCCTTGGCGCACGTGCTGCATTGCTTCAAGCCATACAGTACGGTCCCCGTCATGCCGTCTCCTTGCGACGCTGCAGATGATTGGCCACGACCACGCACACGCCCACCGTGACGATGAACAGGGCGGCCAGCGCATTGACCTCGGGCTTGAGGCCCAGCCGCACGCGCGAAAAAACCTCCAGCGGCAAGGTCGTATACCCCGGTCCCGACAGGAAGGACGACAGGATCACGTCGTCCAGCGACAGCGTGAACGACAGCAGCCAGGCCGAGGCGAGCGCCGGGGCGATGAGCGGCAGCGTCACGGCGAAGAACACCTTCAGCGGCGTGGCGCCCAGGTCCAGGGCCGCCTCTTCCAGGGAGCGGTCCAGGTCGCGCACGCGCGACTGGATGATGACCGCGACGAAGGCCATGCAGAAGGTGGTGTGCCCCACCCAGATGGTGAAGATGCCGTTCTCGGGCCAACCCAGCGTCGTGCGGACCTCGACGAACATGAGCAGCAGCGAGATACCGATCACGACTTCCGGAATGACGAGCGGCGCGCTCAGCATGCCGATATAGAGCGAGAAGCCGCGGAAACGCCCCATGCGCGCCAGCACGTAGCCGGCCCAGGTGCCCATGATGGTGGCCGCCGTCGCGGCCAGCGCGGCCACGCGGAAGGACAGCCAGGCGGCGCTGAGCAGCGCGTCGTCCTGCAACAGCGCGCCATACCACTTGAACGAGAAGCCGGACCACGACGTGACCAGCGGCGAATCGTTGAAGGAAAAGACGACCAGGCTGAGGATGGGTATGTACAGGAAGGCGAAGCCCACGCCCAGTGCCAGCGCGCGCATGCCGCGATGCGGTCCTTTCATAGCTTGCCCTCGCGCATCAGCCGCACCTGCTTGACCTGGTTGTACTGGAACAGGGCCAGGGGCACGAGCAGCAGCAGCACCATGACGCAGGTCACGGCCGAGGCCATGGGCCAGTCGGCATTGTTGAAGAACTCGCTCCACATGACGCGACCCATCATCAGCGTATCGGCGCCGCCCAGCATTTCGGGAATCACGTATTCCCCCACCGCCGGGATGAACACCAGCATGGCGCCCGCGATGACGCCGGGGCGCGACAAGGGGACCGTAATCTGCCAGAACGCCTGCCACGGCCGGGCGCCCAGGTCGTAGGCGGCCTCCAGCAGCCGCAAGTCCAGCTTCACCAGGTTGGCGTACAGCGGCAAAATGAAAAACGGCAGATAGGAATAGACCATGCCGATGTAGACGGCCAGGTCGGTCCGGTAGATTTCCAGCGGTTGCGAGATGATGCCCAGCGAGATCAGGAACTTATTGAGCAGGCCATCGTTGCGCAGGATGCCGACCCAGGCGTAGACGCGCAGCAGCAGCGAGGTCCAGAACGGCAGGATGACGCCCAGCAGCAGGATGTTGCGCGTCGCCGGGGCGGACCGCGCGATGTAGTACGCCATGGGATAGCCGATCAGGATGCAGCACAGCGTACTGATGGCGGCGATCTTGACCGAACTCAGGTAGGTCGCCAGGTACAGGCTGTCCGTGAACAGCAGCGCATAGCCGCGCAGGTGCAGGCTGAAGCTGAGCGCCTCATCCTTGAAGGCGAGCAGCGGCGTGTACGGCGGAATGCCGAATTGCAGGTCGGCGAAGCTGATCTTCAGGACCAGCAGGAAAGGCAGCAGCAGGAATAGCGCCAGCCACGCGAAGGGCGGCACGATGGCCAGCGTGCGCGCGGCCGGCAACAGGCGACGCAGCAGCGAGATGTTCATGAAGGCAGCACCGTCGCGCTGTCGGCGTCCCAGCTTACGTAGACTTCCTCCTGCACGCCCGCCGCGTCGTTCTGCGCCAGCACGCGGCGCGGCACGCTGGCCTGCACCGTCATCCCCGAATCGAGGCGGATATGGTAGAGCGCGTAGCTGCCCATCCAGGCCATGTGCATCACCGCGCCATGGGCCCAGTTATGCGGCACATCCGGCTGCTCGCGGCTTACCACGATGCGCTCCGGACGGATGGACACATGCACCTGCATGCCGAGCGGCTCGCTCACCCCATGGCTGACATACAGGGGCCGCGACATCTGCTCGCTTTCGATGGCGACGTGGTCCGGCTCGTCCACCACGATGGTGCCGGTGAACAGGTTGGTGCTGCCGATGAACCCCGCCACGAAGCGGGAGCTGGGAAACTCATAGACGTCCTGCGGCGTCCCGCACTGCACGATCTGCCCTTCCGTCATCACGGCCAGGCGGTGCGCCATGGTCATGGCTTCTTCCTGGTCATGGGTCACCATGATGCAGGTGACGCCTACCTGCTCCAGGATGCGCACCAGCTCGATCTGGGTATTCTGGCGGATCTGCTTGTCCAGGGCCGACATGGGTTCGTCCAGCAGAAGCAGCTTGGGGCGCTTGACCAGGCTGCGCGCCAGGGCCACCCGTTGCTGCTGGCCGCCGGAAAGCTGGTGCGGCTTGCGGCGCGAATAGCCGGCCATCTGGACCAGGTTCAGCGCCTCGAAAACCCTGTCGTGGATTTCGGCGCGGTCCACGCCTTCCTGCTTCAGGCCGAAGGCGACATTGGCCTCCACCGACATATGCGGGAACAGCGCATACGACTGGAACATCATATTGACGGGCCGCCGGTACGGCGGCATATCGGTGATGTCTTCGCCATCCAGCAGGATCTGCCCGGAGGTGACTTCCTCGAACCCGGCCAGCATGCGCAGCAGGGTCGACTTGCCGCAGCCGGAGCTGCCCAGCAGGGCGAAGATCTCGTTGCGGCGCACCGACAGGTTCACCGAGCGCACCGCGACCGTGTCGCCGAAGATCTTCACCAGTTCAGAGACGCGAACGAACTCGTCGGCGTCCGTCGCGTGCGGGGCCGCGTAGCGCGTGTCATTCATGATGTTTACCGCCCGGACTTCAGTTCAGCCCACATGCGCGTCTGCAATCGCAGGATGTTCACCGGTTGCGGCTTGATCACATAAAGCGTCTTCGCGACGTCGGCCGGGGGGTAGATCATCGGATTCTCCGCCACCGCCTTGACCACGTACTTGCGCGCCTCTTTATTGGCATTGGGATAGAACATCTTGTTCGTGATCGCGGCGTGCACCTGCGGCGTCTCGATGTAATTGATGAACGCCATGGCGTTATCGGGATGCGGCGCGTCCTTGGGCACGGCCATGACGTCGAACCACGCCGGCGCGCCACCCTGCGGAATGAAATAGTTGATCTCGAAGGGCTGCTTGGCCTGCTGCGCACGATCGCGGGCGATCATGACGTCGCCCGAAAAGCCATACACCATGCACAGGTCGCCCACCGCCAGTTCGTCGATATAGCCGGACGAGCTGAATTGCCGGATATAGGGCCGGATTTTCTTCAGGACCTCCAGGGCGGCCTTGTAGTCGTCCGGATTGGAGCTGTTGGGATCCTTGCCCAGGTAGTGCAGCACCGCGGGAAACACCTGCGCGGCCTCGTCCAGCATCGAGATGCCGCAGTCCTTGAGCTTGGCGGCGTTTTCCGGCTTGAACAGCATGTCCCAGCTATCCAGCGGCGCGTCCTTGCCCATGACGGCCTGGACCCTGGTGACGTTGTAGCCCAGCCCGTTGGTGCCGTAGCCCCAGGGGATGAAGTATTCATTGCCGGGGTCCACCTGGGCGACGAGTTTCATCACATCGGGATCCAGGTAGCGGACGTTGGGTATCTTCGACTTGTCCAGCTTCTGGAACAAGCCGCCCTGCAATTGGCGCGCGGCATAGTGCGTGGAGGGCACCACCACGTCGTAACCCGACTTGCCGGTCAAAAGCTTGGCCTGCAAGGTATCGTTGTTGTCGTAGGTGTCGTAGCGCACCTTGATGCCGGTTTCCCGCTCGAAACCGGGAATGGTGTCCGGCGCCGTGTATTCGGCCCAGTTGTAGACGTTGACGACCTTTTCCTGCGCCGTGGCCGCGGACACCGCCACCAGCGACAGCAGGGCGCCTGCCGCCAGACGCACACCCGCGTTGATACCCATATCCCAGAGCCCCTTGCCGAGAAAGTTTACGTTGATGGATTCTTCGCCGGGCGCTGGCCAGGCCGTCGACACACGCGTGGCGGACCGCCCTGCCCGGCCCCGCGGCCGCGGCGAGCGGGGCCCGCCGCGCGCAAAGGCAAAATGATAATGCGTTTTGCGGGCAGCGTCAGGCAGGCGCGCGGGCCATGCTTTGCCGATACGCCTGGTCCAGCTTTTCGAAAAAGCCCAGGCCGGCCGGCCCGGCCACCTTTTCCAGCGAACGGCGCAGGCGCTCCAGGTTGCGACGCTGGCCCCGTACCGATACCCCGCCCTGGCGCCCGCGGTCGAAGTCGATGATCCAGGCCTTGCCGCGCGCGTCCACCAGGATGTTGTACGCGTTCAGGTCGGCATGCCAGACACCGGCCTGGTGCATGCGGGCGATCGCCTGGGCCGCCTCGCCCCAGACCGGCTCGTCCAGCAGGCGCGCCAGCGGCTGCACGTCCGGCAGGCGCTGCACCAGGATGGCCGCCTCGTAGCCCAGGCCGACGCGCCAGTACGCCGCGGCCAGCGGCGCCGGCACCGGCAGCCCTTGCGCATACAGGGATTCCAACAGCTGGAATTCCATGAAGGACCGGGTGCGGGCCTCGCCCAGCCAGACGTAGCGGCGCTGGCTCAGGCGGGCCACCATGCCGCCGCGCCGGTAGTGGCGCAGCACCCCGTGGCCGTAATCGCCTTCGACAAACCAGGCCGCCTGCCGGCCGCCGGCCTGCACCGGCGCGGCGCGCTCACCGTAATGCCGTGGGTCGAACAGCGCCGGATCGGCATGCGGAACCCGCAGGAAGTCGTAGCACATCGCGCCGCGCCGGGCGCCGCTCAACGCCAGGCGGCGGACCTCAGCCTGCACGATTGCGCATCCAGTCCGCCGTGCCGTAGAAGGCGTGCAGCAGGCGGTCGGCCAGCGGAGCGGGGACATTCAGGTCCTGCATCGCCCGGCCCATGCAGGCGACCCACTGGTCCCGTTCGGCCTCGCCGATCGAAAATGGCAGATGGCGAGCCCGCAGGCGCGGATGGCCATAGCGTTGCACGTAATGGTCGGGTCCGCCGAAATAGCCGCACAGGAACAGGAACAGTTTCTCGCGCGCCGAGTCCAGGCTAGGGCCGTGCGCGGCGCGCAGGGCCGACAGATCGACCTCCATATCCATCAGGTCGTAGAACCGCTCCACCAGCGCGCGGACGCCGGGTTCGCCGCCGAGTTGCTCGAACACGGTGCGGGTGTGGTCCAGGGGTTCGAAAACGGGTTCGACCCGCGTGGTGGTTGTCATATTGCTTCTCTCAGGGTGACCAGCGGCGGCGTGCGCAGTACGCCGCGCAATGCCAGCGCGCCGCCGGCCCACGCGCCGAGCATGCCGGCCAGAGTGCCGGCCAGCCAGGGCCACAAGCTGAATGTGATGTCGAAATCGAAGACCTGGCGCGACAGCGCCCAGGCCACCGCGCTGGCGCCCGCCGCGCCGAGCAGGCCGGCCAGGCCGCCGACCGCCAGCAGTTCGACGCGCTGGGCACGCGCGAGTTGCGCCCGGGTGGCGCCTAGCGCGCGCAGCACGGCGGCTTCCCGCACGCGTTCGTCGCGCGTCGCGGCCAGCGCGGCGGTCAACACCAGCACGCCCGCGGCCAGGGTAAAGCCGAACAGCAGCTGCACCGCCTGGACCACCTGGTCCAGCACGCCCTGCAATTGCCTCAGGATGGCCTGGACATCGAATACGGTCAGGTTGGGGAAGCGCTGCACCAGGCGCGGCAGCAGCTCGGCCTGGCTGGCCGGCAGATGAAAAGAGGTGATCCAGCTTTGCGGGGCGCTGGCCAGCACGCCGGGCGACAGCATGGCGAAGAAGTTCGCCCGCATGGTGTCCCAGTCCACGCCGCGCAGGCTGGTGACCGTGACATCGACGGTCTGCCCGGCGATATCGAAGGTCAGCTTATCGCCCATGTTCAGGCCGAGCGTGCGGGATATCCCGGACTCCATCGACACCTCGCGTGAATCCGGAGCCATCCAGCGCCCGGCCTCCAGGGTGTTGTACGAAGGCATGCGGTCGCTGTACGACAGGTTGAACTCGCGGTCGACCAGGCGCCGGGCGCGGTCATCGGTATAGTCGGCCGCCGAGACGGCGCGGCCGTTCACGGCCACAAGGCGCCCGCGGATCATCGGGAACAAGGTCACGTCGCCGACGCCGGCGTCCCGCAGCGCGGCGGCCACCGCCTCGCGCTGGTCCGGCTGGATATTGATCAGGAAGCGATTCGGCGCATCGGGCGGCAGGGTACGCTGCCAGCCGGCGATGAGGTCGGTGCGGGTCATGGTGAGCAGCAGCAGCGCCATCAGGCCGATGGCCAGCGCGCAGACCTGGGTGATGGTGGCGGCACGGCGCCGCACCACCCCGGCCAGTGCGAAGCGCAGCGCCGGCATGCCGGACGCCGCGCGCCGCAGCCGCGCCAGCACCTGCACGCACAGCCAGGCCACCAGGGCGAAGGCCGCGAAGGCGCCCATGAAACCGCCCGCGATCACGGCGCCCAGGCGGATGTCGCCGGCAAACCACCATATCAGCAGGGCGAAACCGGCGGCGCCGACGGCATAGCCGAGCGCACTGCCCATGCGCGCGCCGGTCAGGTCACGGCGCAGGACGCGCGCGGGCGGCACGTGGCGCAATTGCGCCAGGGAAGGCAGGGCAAAGCCCAGCAACAGCCAGATCCCGGTGGCCAGTCCTTGAGCGGCCGGCACCACGGAGGGCTGCGGCAAGGCGGTATCCAGCATGGCGCCCAGCATGGTGACGAGCCCGAGGTGGACGACATACCCCACCAGCCCGCCGATGGCGGAGCCCGCCAGCCCGACCAGCGCAAACTCGACCGTCAGCAGCCTGGCGATCTGCCCTTGCGTGGCGCCCAGACAGCGCATGACCGCAATGCCGTCGCGGTGGCGCAGCATGAAGCGGCTGGCGGCCAGCGCCACGGCAACGGCAGAAATCAGCACGGCCAGTAGCGCCACCAGCGAAAGAAAGCGCTGCGCGCGGTCGAGAACCCGGCGAATCTCCGGACGCCCCGACTCCACCGTCGCGATCTTCTGTCCGCGTTGCAGATTGGCCTGCAGCCAGGCCGAATACCCCGCGACGGCACGGGCATCGCCGGCGGCCAGCAGTCCATAGTCGATGCGGCTGCCGGGCGCCAGCAAACCGGTGGACGGCAGATCGTCGGCCCGCATCAGCACGCGCGGGGCCAGGTTGACGAATTGCATGCCGCGGTCCGGCTCATACGTCACGACACGCGCGATACGGAAGCGGGCGTCGCCCAGCCCCACCATGTCGCCCACGCGCGCACCGAGGGCGGAGAGCAGTTGCGGATCCACCCAGACCGTGCCGGGCGCCGGGATGTCGCGTGTGGCGGCCTCCTGGCCGGCGGGCTGCATGGCCGTGCGCAGGCTGCCGCGCAGGGGATAGCCCGGCTCCACGGCCTTGAGCGACACCAGTTGCGAAGCCTGGCCGGCCGAAGCCATGGAGGGAAACTGGAAGGTATGGACGAGCGTGAGTCCGCCATCCAGCGCCTGGCGCTCGAAGGCCGGCGGGATCGGCTCGTCGGCATCCAGCACGACGTCGGCGCCCAGCATCTGGGCCGCGTTGCGCTCCAGCGCGCGCCCGACGCGATCGGCCAGAAAGCCGACGCTGGTCACGGCGGCGACCGCGACGACCAGCGCGATCAGCAGCAGGCGCAGCTCCCCTGCCCGCGCGTCGCGCAGCAGCGTGCGCAGGCCGAGCCGGAAACCGTGCATGAGCCCCGTCGAGGCGGGCGTGGAGGCGGGAGCGTTGAGCCGCGCGGCGGCGGAGGTATCGTGCATGGCCTTATCGTAACCTGACTGACGTCCGGCACCGCCCGCCGAAAGGGCCCTGGACGGCCTGGTACGCGTTATCGCGCGGCACGCCGGGCCATCCCGTCCACCGCGGTCAGCGCGGACTGCACGCTGCCCTCCATCCACCCCGGCAGGTGGCTGAGATGCTCCCCGGCGAAATAGCAAGGGCCTTGCGGCGCGATCAGTGTTTCATAGGCTGCTCCCATGGGTTCATGCCAGTCGGCCCACCCGCCCTGGCTGTAGGGCAGCTTGTGCCACGCCACCGAGACCGGGTGGGAGAGCTTGCCGGACTGCCCAGGATGCAGGCGGTCGACCGAACGGCGCGACGCCGCCTGCTGGGCCGGCAGGCTCAGGTCGGCGTAGCGGACGGCGGGCGGGCCATGGGTGTAGCCACCGACCAGCAGGCCGCGCGGCGCGAAAAAGCCGCTGCTGGGATACCAGACCAGGCTGGTGTCGTCGTCCAGGAAGGAAATTCCGCCGTAGATGTCGAAGTCTTCCTCCCAGAAGCGCGGCGACTGCCACCCGATCTTGAAGACGGGGCGATAGGACACGGAAGCAGCGGCATCCAGGAAGGCGCGCGGCAGGTTGTTGGCGATACGCAGCAGCGCCGGCAACTGGCAGGTCATGATCGCGTAGTCCGCGCTCAGGCGGGCCGGCGCGCGATCCGATCCCCGGCGGTAGGTCACCTGCACACCCCGGTCCGCGATGTGGATGTCGGTGACCGGCGCCTGGCGTATCACGCGATCACCCAGCACACGGGCGAAGGCCGTGGAGATCGCATCCATGCCGCCCACCGGCTGCATCATGGTGGGCTGGTACTCCAGATGCTCGTCGTACCACAGCGGATACCACAGGCGATGGTCCAGCAGCACACGGAAATCCAGCGTCTTGCGCAGCGTACCGCTGACATCTCCCGCCGCCGGGCTGACCGCATAGCCGGAGCGGCGCGACCCCGCATAGCGGTGGTCGCGCGTCAGGTCGCCGAAATCGCGCAGCAGCCCCAGCAGCTTTTCGCTGTCGCCGGCGTCCAGCCGGGCGTCCAGGGCGCCCTGCTGCGCGCACTTGGCGAGCATTTCGGACAGATAACCGCGCGCGTCGCCTTGCAACTGGCCCACGGTATAACGGCGGTCCTCCCCCTTGTCGTTGACGACGGCCAGGGCGCTGCGCGAGATCAGCGAGACGATTTCCATGGGCACGCCGAGCTCGCGGCAATAACCCAGCAGCGCGCGGTGCGTGCTCGGAATACGCGCCGCGCCGGCATTGAAGTAGAGGTCTGGCGCATAGTCGACGTGCTGCACGGTGCCGTCGGCGTAACGCACCGTATCGCCAGCCCGCAGCGTCAGGATGCGGCCGCCGACGCGGTCGCCGGCTTCGAGGACGGTGACCGCGAACCCCATGCGCGTCAATTCGTAGGCCGCCACCATGCCGGCGATACCGGCGCCCACAATGACCACCGAGCGGCCTTTGCCCAGATCGGCGGGCGCCTGCCGCAGCCTGCCGCGCAGCAAGGCCGGCTCGGCAGTCGTGGCCGGCGGCACCAGGGTGTGCGCGGCGGCCAGGGCCGCCGTCGGGCCCGCCACCGCGGCCAGTCCCAGAATAAACGCCCGTCTGCTCAGTTCCATTCCATCCTCTCGACGGTGGGAATCCAGGGGCGACCGTCCGGTCGGCGGTCGTCCGCAACTCGTCCGTACTTCGGCCCTGCCCCGGCCGTACGCCATGGATACGTAGGCCGGTATCGCGTTCGTGACGGTGGGCCGCGCCGCCGGCTAATGCCGCAGGCACACCACGCGGTCGCCCGAGGCCTGGTGCACCATGACGTCCATTTCGACGTCATAGATCGCCTGCAGCGTCGCGGGCGTCAGAATCTGCTCGCGGTTGCCCGCCGCGACGATGCTGCCCTGTCGCAGGGCGATGATGTCGTCGCAATAGCGTCCCGCCATGTAGATATCGTGCAGGATGATGACGACGCCGACCCCCTGCGTGCGCGTCAACTGGCGCAACAGTCCCAGCATGTCCACCTGATGGCGTATATCGAGCGCCGAGGTGGGCTCGTCCAGGACGAGGATATGCGCCTGCTGCGCCACCAGCATCGCCAGCCACACCCGCTGCCGTTCACCTCCGGATAGCGTGTCCACCAGTCGCGTGGCGAGTCCGGCCACGTCGGTAGTGGCCATGGCATGCCGGACCTGGTCGCGGTCCACTTCGGTGGGCGACCGGAAGGCGCCCAGCCACGGATACCGGCCCAGGCCGACCAGTTCTTCCACCGTCATGCCCGCCGCCGCGGGAATGTGCTGCGGCAGATAGGCGACTTCGCGCGCGAACTGCCGCGCGCCGATTCGCTCCGCCGGCGCGCCGCGCAGCAGCACCTGGCCCGTCGTAGGCGCGAGCTGCCGTGCCAGTATCCTGCCCAGCGTGGATTTTCCGGAGCCGTTATGGCCGATGACGCCCAGCATGCGGCCCGGCGGAATCGCCAGGTTCAGCGGTTGCAGGATCGCCCTGCCGTCCGCCTGGAAGCCGGTGTCGCGCAAGGCCAGCAGCGGCGCCGCGCCGGCGCTGAGCCCGGCCGCATCGTCCGGTTCAGCGGCCTGCGGCGGCAGGCCGGCGCGTGAGCGCATCGCCCCGCTCATGGCCGTCCCGCCGTGGCTTGGCGGGGCGCCTCGGCATGGGTCTCCACGCTGACGATGCGGCCGTTGGACATGTGCGCGACGCGGTCCGCGACATGGAAGTAGCGGTCGTCGTGCGAAATGACGATCAGCGTCCTGCCATCGCGCTTCAGATCGGGCAGGATCTCCGTATAGAACACGCGGCGGAAAGCCGGGTCCTGGTCGGCCGCCCATTCGTCGAAGACCAGCACCGGCCGCTTGTCCAGATAGGCATGGACCAGGGCCAAGCGCTTGCGCTGCCCGGTGGACAGGTCGGTGGTGGAGAATCTGCCGTCGGTGACGGATACCTTGTGGCCCAGTTCCAGCCTTTCCAGGTAGACCGCCGCCTCGGCCGCTTGCGTGGGGCCCACCAGCACGTCGTCGAACAGGTAGTAGTCGGCGAACACCGTGCTGAACAGCTGGCGATAGTCATCGCGGTTGTCGGCGACCACGGGCTGGCCATCGAGCAGGATGATGCCTTCCTGCGGTTCGTACAGGCCCAGCAGCAGCTTGATGAGCGTGGTCTTGCCGCTGCCGTTCTCGCCGACCAGGAAGAACATTTCCCCTTCCTCGATGCGCAGATCGATGGGGCCCAGGTTGAACATGCTGGCGCCCTGGTCCGTGGGATAGCCATAGCGCACGCCGCGCAGCTCGATGGAGCCGGGGCGCCGAGGCGCGGCCGGCGCCGGCACGGCGAACAGGCTGGATTCCGGATTGGAGAACCGCAGCGACAGTTCGGCGACGCGGCGGATGGCGACCTGGGTCTGCCCCAGCAGCGGCAAGGCGCTGATCAACTGCGTCAGCGGCCCCTTTACATACAGCAGCACGATCACGAAGCCGGACAGCACCGGCGCGGGCGTGGACAGGTTGTACTGCAGCGCCAGCACGACGCCGATGACGATGAAGAACAAGGCCGAGCCGAAGGCATTGGCCGACATGAAGACCCGCATGGCGCGCACGCGCAGGTCGCGGATGCGCTCGATGGTGCCGCGCAGGTGCGCGTCGCGCAGCGTGCGGCGGCGATCGCGGTTGATGCGCAGCTCCTTGGCGCCCTCCGTGATGGCACGGTAGTGGCGCTGCAGTTCGTCCTGCGCCTCGCGCGCCGCCTCGAAGCCCTTGCGGCCGCGCTGCCGGGCGACGGCATGGGCCCAGCTGCCCAGTGCGATGGCGGCCGCGGCCAGCAGGCTGAGTACCGGCGACAGCACCGCCAGATAGGCAAAGCAGCCGACCGTGATGGCGATGGCGATGGCCAGGCCGGAGAAGCCGAAGGTGAAGGTGCTGATCGTGTCGATATCCTGGTTCAGCGTCGTGGTGATGCGATGCACGCGGTAGCGTTCGATCTCGGCGATGGGCGCGGACAGGATTTTTTCGGAAAGGTCCTTGCGCAGCTTGGCCACCACGTTCTGGCCGACGAAGCTGTTGCCCAGGTCGGAGGCGATTTCGCCGGCGATGGTCACCACGCAAAGCCCGGCGAACAACCATAGCAGGCCCACCGTGGCGCCTTGCGGCGCATGCAGGGCGCGGTTCACCGTGGCCAGCAGCCAGGCGGTGGACAGGCCGCTGGCCGCGCCCATGGCGGTGGCCAGCAGGGCCACCTTCCAGAAGGGCCTGAGCAGGCGCATGGCTTCTCGCAGCAGCGAGGCCGGCCGCGGGGCGGAGGCCGCGGGCTTGAAGGCGTTCATTTGCTTCTCCACAAAAACCAAAGGAAGACGGGGCCGCCCGCCAGCATGGCGACGAGTCCGGCCGGGATCTGCCACGGAAAAACGGCGATGCGGCCAACCCAGTCGGCCAGCACCATGATGGCGGCCCCGACCAGCACCGAGCCGGCCAAGGCGGCGCCCGGCCGTTGCAATCCCAATCCCCGCACGATGTGCGGCGCCAGCAGCCCCACGAAGCTGAGCGGCCCCACCTGGATGGTGGCGCTTGCCGTCAGCACCGCGATGATGACCAGAAAGTAAAGGCGCGCGATGAGAACGTCGACGCCCAGCGCCCTCGCCCCTTCGGTGCCCAGCGGAAGTATCGCCAGCCAGCGTCGCCCGGCCAGCGCGCCGATGCAGGCGAGCGCCAGTATCGCCGAACCGGGCAGGATGCTGGCGCTGGTGGCACGGTAGGTCGAGCCGGACATCCATGTCAGCAGGGCCGCCGCGCGTGGATCGCCGCTGGTCAGCAGGAAGGCGGCGCAGGCGCTGAACAACGTGGACAAGGCGACGCCCGCCAGCAACAGCCGCTCGGGAGAAAACCCGGCACGCCAGTTCAGCGCCACGACCGCCGCCAGCGTCGCCAGCGCCCCCGCGCTGGCCGCAGCCAGCATGCCGGGCGCGCCCAGGTCCGCCGTCAGCAGCAAGGTCGCGATGACGCCGAGCGAGGCGCCCGAGGAAATGCCCAGCACCTCCGGACTGGCCAGCGGGTTGCCGGTGAGCCGCTGCAGCAGCATGCCGGCCGCGGCCAGCATGGCGCCGGCCAGCGCGGCGGCCGCGACGCGCGGCAGGCGCCAGTCGCGTATCGTGCTCCACCCGGTGTCCGCGAAGTCCGTCCAGCCATGCATGTCGCGCCCCAACCCCAGCGCGCCCAGCACGCTGGCCAGGCATACCAGGCCGCACAGCAGCAGTACGGTATGGTTGCGCAGGCCGCGTTGCAGCACCACGCCGTGCGCGCCATCGGCCACCGCGCCGGGCGCCGGTCGCGTTCCCAGGCCGCCGCGCTGGCGCATCAGCAGCCACAGCAGGATGGGCGCGCCGACCACGGCGCAGGCGCTGCCCGTCGGTATGGCGGCCCCCGCGCGGCCGAGGGTCTGGACCACCTGGTCCGTGGTCCACAGCAGCAGCGCGCCCAGCAGTGGCGCGGCGATCATGCGCTGCGCCAGCGTGCGCGCGCCCAGCATGCGGGCCAGGTGCGGGGCCATCAAGCCGATGAAGCCGATGACGCCGACCCAGGCAACGGCCACCGCGCTGAAGGCGACGCCCAGGGCGATGGCGGCCATGCGCACCCGGGAGACATGCACGCCCAGCGATGCCGCGCGCGCGTCGTCCAGCGTGAGCATGTTCAGCGGCCGTGCCAGCCAGCCCGCCCCGATCGCCAGGATCGCGCACTGCGGCAGCATGCGCGCTGCTTTCTGCCATCCGTTCTGCACCAGCGAGCCCGTCTGCCAGACGAACAGCCCGCTCAGGTATTCGTGGTTCATCACCGTCAGCGCGGAGGCGGCGGCGCCGCAGAACAGCGAAACGATGAGCCCGGCCAGGATGATGTGGATGGTGGAGAACTGCGAGCGGCGCGCCACCGTCATCACGAGCGCGCAGGCCGCGATGCCGCCGGCCAGCGCCACCGCCTCGGCGCTCCATCCCAGCAGCGAGGGCGCGTACAGGGTCGCCGCCGCCAGGGCCAGGTAGGCGCCGGATGACACGCCGATGGTCGCGGGGTCGGCCAGGGGATTGCGCAGCCCCTGCTGAAACAGCAGGCCCGCCAGGCCGAGCGCGCTGCCCACCAGCCAGCTGATCGCGATGCGCGGCAAGGCCACCTGGGTGAAGACCAGCGCCTGCACCGTGTCCGGGGCGCGGCCATGCAGGATGGCTGCCCAGTGCGACAGCGGCGCGATCCCGGTCAGCGTATGCACGGTAAAGACGACGGCCATGGCCAGCAAGGCGGCCACGGCGGTCCAGCGGATGGGCCGCGACACGGCCGAGAACGGAAGCAGCGTGGCGTGTCCCATGCGCTTATCCGTCCACGCCGGTCCGGATGTCGGCGGCCGCGGTCCGGTCCAGGCGGGCGCCGCCAGAGGTGGCGCGCCGCACCTCGGCATCCGTCAACGTTTCGCCGCCCGCCATGTTGCCGTCCGTCATTGCGGCGGCCAGCAAGCGCGCGCAGCGCGCCGCGGACGGCAAGCCGCCCAGGGCATAGAACGAGGGAATCATGATGGCGCGTCCGGCGGCGACGGCAGGCAATCCGCGCCACAACGTACTGTCGCGCAGCGAGGCCAGCGCGCGTTGCGTGCGCGCGCCCTGGTCCAGGTACAGGATGGCGGCCTCGGCATCGGCGGCCAGCGCCGGTATGCCCACCAGGCTGTTTCCGTAGAACGTCGTGGCGGCCGTCCAGGCATTGCGCAGTCCCAGTTTGCCGATGACCGTGTCCACCCAGCTGCCGCGGCCATACACATAGGCCTGCGCGCCGTTCTCGTGGAGCACGGCAACGTACACCGGGCGATGCACCCCGGCTGCGGCCAGCAGGCCGCGCCGGGCATCCAGCTGCGCGTCGAAATCGGAAAGGCGGCTGCGCGCCAATGGCTCGCGGCCGCACGCGCGGCCCGCTTGCAGCAGCAATTCGCGCATGCCCGTGTAGGGATCGCCGCGCGCATCGAAGAGTTTGGCGATGTCGGTGTGCGCGATGCGGCGGAACAGCGGCAGCATGCCGGCCTGCCAACTGGAGATGAAGATGCGATCCGGCTTCAGGGTGGACAGCACTTCCAGGTTGGGCTCGGTGCGCGCGCCCAGGTCGGCGGTACCCGCCGGCAGCGCGGGGTCGGGCAGCCATAGGCGGTACACATCGAGTTCGGGCACGGCGATGGGCATGGTGTCCAGCAGCGCGAGGCTTTCGGCCGCCGCCCAGTCCGTGCAGGCGATGCGTGGCGCCGCCGCCCGCGCGCGGCCGGACAGGGCGAGCGCAAGTCCCGTCCCCAGTCCCAGGCAAAAGCCGCGGCGGTTGGTCATGCCTGTGCGTCGCCTAGAAATCCACCGTCGCGGACATCATGTAGGTCCGCGCGTTGCCGCGCGCCAGGCCGTAGTTGGTGGAGGCCCCGGCCCAATAGTCCTTGTTGAAGAGGTTCTCCACGCCGGCGCGCAGCGTGACCTCCTTGTCGAGCACGCGCGTGCGGTAGCGTACGCCCAGGTCGACCCGGTCCCAGCTGGGAATTTTCTGTGTGTTGGTGGGGTTGTAGTACTGCGACGAGGTGTAGATGTAGCGCGCCGACACCGTCAGTCCCTGCACATACGGGAGGTCCCATTCGGCGCCCAGGTTCAGCAGCGTGTCGGGCACGCCCACGGCCTTGTTGCCGTCGTTCACTCCGCCGGCGGTCTTGGTCAGTTCGCCGTCGATGAAGGACACGCCGCCCAGCAGGCGCACGCCGCGCATGACTTCGCCGTAGGTGTTGATTTCCACGCCCCGGTTGCGCTGTTCGCCATCCATGGCGAAGGTATTGTTGGCCGGATTGACGAAGCCGGTGGGCTGCTTGATCTCGAAGTACGCGATCGATGCGCCGAAGCCATCGAACTCCGTCTTGGCGCCCACCTCGTACTGCTTGGACTTGATCGGCGCGAAGACCGTGCCCGCATTCGCGGCGGAGGCCGGCGCGCTGGGGCCCTGGCTCAGGCCCTGGATGTAATTGGCGTACAGCGACACATGCTGCCAGGGCTTGACCAGGATGGCGAAGGCCGGCGTGTACGCGTCTTCGTCATAGGAAGTCGTCTTGTTGCCGGTCACGGCGCTGTAGTTGTCGACCTTCACTTCCTGGTGCCGCACGCCGGCCGTGAACTGCACGCGGTCGTCCAGCGCCGATATGGTGTCGGCGATGGCGACACTGTTCAGGCGGCTGACCGAGGTTTTGGGCGCCGAGCTGGAGAAACCCGACAGGTTGGGCTTGGCGACGGAGGCCGGATCGTAAAGATTGGACCGGTACGTGGATATCACGGGGGCGAGCACGCCGGATTCGGTTTCGAGCGTGGACGCCGAAAGGTCGATGGTATGGCGTAGCGGGCCAGTGTTCAGCCGGCCGGTCAGGCCGCCCAGGAAGGTCGTGGTGTCCGCATAGGTGGGCTGGTAGTACTGGTTGGCGCGGAAATCGCCCGCGTTGTTCTGCAGGTAGATGAAGTTGTACAGGCCCAGGAAGTCGTTGTGCCGGCCGCCCGCCACCGCGTAGGCGGTCAGGTTGTCGGTCAGGTCGACTTCACCGCGCACCATGCCGAAGGTGTCTTCGGACTTGGCGTAATACCAGGATTGGCCCAGGTTCAGGTCCCCGGCCGGCGCATGCGGAATCTTGAAATTGGGATTATCGGTGTAGATGGGGCGCGTGGGATTGTCCGAGCGCATGTTCTGGTAACCCACGTCGGTGGAGATGCGCACGCGGTCGCTGCGGTAGTCCAGGCCCAACGAGGCGAAGCCCACGCGCTGCTGCTGGCTGTCCACCGCCGTGTCGCCGTCGCGATACGCGGCGTTGAAGCGGATGCCGAACTGGTTGTTGTCGCCCAGGCGCCGGCCGACGTCGATGGCGGTGCCGAATTGCCCGTCCGACCAGTAGCTGGTGGTCAACCGCGTGATGGGCGTGTCGGTGGCCCGCTTGGTGACCAGGTTGACGGTGCCGCCCACCGCGCCCGAAGGGGCCATTCCGTAGAGCAGCGCGCTCGGGCCGCGCAGTATCTCCACGCGCTCGACCATTTCCAGTCCGCCGGTCAATTGCGGCGGGACGATGCCGTAGACGCCATTGATGGCGATATCCTGCGCCTGCACGGGAAAGCCGCGGATAGTCATCTGCGTGCTGTAGCTGCCGTCCGCCCAGATCGTCCGCACCGACGCGTCGTTCTTGACCACATCGCTGACGCTGCGCGCCTGCTGGTCCTGGATGGTCTGCGACGTGTAGCTGGTCAGGCTGAAGGGCGTGTCCATGATGTCGCGGTTGCCCAGCAGGCCCAGGCCGCCGCCGCGCGCCACCTGCCCTCCCGCGAACGGGGCGGGCAAGTCGCCGCGCAGCGTTTCGGCGGCGCCGGTGACCCTCACGGTGGGCAGGGTCGTGATGCCGTTTTGCTGCGCGGGGGGCGAGCCCGCATTGACGGCGCCGGGTTGCGGTGCGATGGTGGTGCCGGATTGCGCTGAAGTCTGCGCATGGATCTCGGGACTCCAGCAGGCGGACAAGGCCAGGGCGAGTCCGGTGCGGGTCAACATGCGGCGTGCTTGCGGGGCGGACATGGCCTTTCAGGCTCCTTGTGTGGCGCGCGGATCGAAACCACGACGCCGTTGGTAGTGAAAATGCGAATTGTTATTATTTGAGCGTACAAGTCGTAACCAAGGCCGCCAGATAGTGGTTGGCACCCGCCAAGATTTGGCGCTTTCGAACCAAACCTCGATTAAGCGACGAGAAATGGACAGCATTTGGCGAGAACGTTTCGCGAAGGGATACCGTCGCCTCGAACGGCCCGTCATGGCGGCGCGGCATGACTACGAGCCCGGCCACCGCGAGATTTGGCATAGCCACGAACAGGGCCAGCTTGTGCATGCCATACAGGGCGTGGTGCGTGTGCTGACGCCGCAGGGGGCGTGGGCCATCGCGCCGCGCCAGGCGCTCTGGATCGCGCCGGGCGTGGACCACGAGCTGCACATGGTCGGGCACGTGGCGATGCGCTGGCTGCGCATCGAGCCCGATGCCGCGCCGTGGCTGTGGCCGGAATGCCGCCACATACGCGTGAATCCCCTGCTGCGCGAATTGATCCTCGCCATGCTGGACGACCCGCCGGTGTACGACGCCGACAGCAAGGCGGCGATGATCGTGCCGCTGCTGTTGCGCCACTTGTGCGAGGCCGAGGAAATCGTCCATGGCAAGCTGCCGCTGCCCCAGGATAAGCGGCTGCGCAAAGTGTGCGAAACCCTGATGCGCGCGCCCGCGACGCACGACTCCATGACGCTGCTCAGCGAACGCGCCGGGACCAGCGTGCGCACCCTGGGCCGGCTGTTCAAGCAGGAAACCGGACTGACCTTCGGGCAGTGGCGGCAGCAATTGCGGCTGTCCGAAGCCGTGTGCCAGCTCTCGCTGGGCCAGTCGGTGAGCAGCGTCGCGCAGGACATGGGCTACGGCACGGTCAACGCCTTCAGCGCGATGTTCCGGCGCGCCCTGGGCGAAGCGCCGCAGCGCTACCTGCGCGAGACGCGCGGCTAAGACCGCGCGCGCCCTCGCCGCACGGCCCGCCGCCGTCCTCACTCCGGCCCCTTCATATCCGCCAGCAGGGCCAGCATCTGGTCGACGTCGGCATTCGCTTCCGCGCCCGCGCCGGCACGCCGCGCCTGGCGAACCCACTCCGCCTGTTGGCGGACGGTGGGCAGATCGAACACCAGCGTCATGGGCACATCCACGCCGAGGCGTTCGCGGATGTACGCCGCTACGCGCACGGCCGCCAGCGAATGGCCGCCCGCGTCCAGGAAATGGCGCGTCACGCCGACCTGGCCGCGCTCCAGCACCTGGCACCAGATGCCGGCCAGCATTTCCTCGATCTCGTCGGCGGCCTGGACGTCCTGGCTGTCCTCGATCGCGGCCGCGGCGACCGCCGGCAAGGCGCGGCGGTCGATCTTGCCGTTCTGGGTCAAGGGCAGGCGGTCCAGCTCGATGAAGACCGCGGGGATCATGTACGCGGGCAGGCCTTGCCGCAGAGCGGTTCGCAGCGTGTCGGCAAGGCCGGCCGCCGGTGAACCGGCCGGATCCGCTGCCCTCCCCGGCCGGCCGGCGGTTGTCGCGGTCCGCCGCACGACATAGGCAACGAGTCGTTGCGCCGCGCCCTCCCCCTGCACGACGACCGCGGCCTCGCGAATATCGGCCACGCCCTGCAGGGCGGCCTCCACTTCGCCGAGTTCGATCCGGAAGCCGCGCAGCTTGACCTGGGCATCGATACGCCCGAGGTACTCCAAGCCGCCATCGGCGGTCTGCCGCACCAGATCGCCGGTGCGATACAGGCGCGCGCCATCCCTGCCCTCCGGATCCGGGACGAAGCGTTCCGCGGTCAATCCGGGACGGCCGAGATAACCGCGGGCCAGGCCGGGACCGGTCACATAGAGTTCACCTTCGAAGCCCGGCGGGACGGGATTCATGCGGGCGTCGAGAACGCGTGCGCCGAGGTCGGGCAGCGCCGTGCCGATGGGGCTGCGGGTCCCGGCCGCGTCGGCGGCATGCAGGACGTGATGTGTCACATGCACGGTGGTTTCCGTGATGCCGTACATATTGACCATGCGCGGACCACGCCGGGCCTGGCCGGCGCCGCCGGCAAGCGGGTCGTTTGCGTCGCGTGTCGCCTGGGCCGCGCGCGGAGCATCCGCGACCGGGTCGGCAAGCCAGGGCGCCAGCATGCGGGGGTCCAGCGCTTCGCCGCCGAAGATGACGTAGCGCAAGGGCACCTCGCGCAAAGCCGGGCCAGCGCCCGGAGCATCCAGCAACTGCCGGAACGCGGATGGCGTCTGGTTCAGTACGGTCACGCGCTCGCGCTGCAGCAGGCGCAGGAAAGCCTGCGGCGAACGGCTGTCCGGATTCGGGACAATCGCCAGCCGGCCGCCATGGCGCAAGGCGCCAAAGATCTCCCACACGGAGAAGTCGAACGCGTAGCTGTGGAACAGGGTCCAGACATCGCCCGCCCCGAAGTCGAAATGCTCGCGGACGGTGTCGAACAGACGTACCGCGTTGCGATGCGTCAGCAGGGCACCCTTCGGCCGCCCGGTCGAGCCCGAGGTGTAGATGCAATAGGCCAGCTGGTCGGCATGTACCGCGCGCTCCGGGTTGCGCGCTTCGATGGCGCCGGCGTCAGCGCCATCGATGTGAAGGACCGGGATGGACGGCGCCATATCGGCCAGGCCGGCGGCATGGCGGGTGTGGGCGATGACGGCGGCAGGCGCGGCGTCGTCCAGCAGGTAGGCCAGCCGCTGGGCGGGATAGTCCGGGTCCAGGGGCAGATAGGCGCCACCGGCCTTCAGCGTGGCCAGCATGGCCACGATCAGTTCCGTCGAACGCGCCAGCGCAAGGCCGACCAGGCGGTCCGGGCCCACGCCCATGTCCATCAGCCGATAAGCCAGATGATTGGCGCGCGCATTGAGCTCGGCATACGTCAGCCGCTGGTCCTCGTGCACGACCGCGATGGCATCCGGTGTACGGGCGGCCCAATGCTCGATGGCGCGATGCAGTCCGGTCTCTGCGTGCGCCGGCAGGGCCGGCGGGGTCGCGAGCGCCCGCCCGCCCGCGAAATCAGCCGCTCCCAAGGTCGCGCCGGGGTCGGCGACCCACTGCTCCAGGACCGCCACGATGCGCTCGAAGAACGCCGCGGCCTGCGCCGGGTCGATGATCCGGTTCTCGTGCAGGATCAGGAAGCGCAGTTCGTCCTCCGGCCAGACGATGACGGTGCAGGGATAGCCGTTGCGGTGCCGGGAATCGACCCCTTGCACGCCCAGGCGCGCCATGTCCCGGCGCAGCGCGTCGCCCACCGGATGGTTCTCGAATACGAAGATCACATCGAATAGCGGCATTTCGCGCGGCACATCGCAGCAGCCATGGATGTCCACGAGCGACAGGAAGGCGTGCTCGCGCAGGCCCAGGTTGCGCTGCTGCACATCGCGCAGCCACGCGTCCGCCGGCTGGTGCGGATCGATGGGCATGGACAACGGCACCGTGTTGATGAACAGGCCCTTCATATCGAGGATGCCGGGCACGGGCGCATGCCGTCCGGCCACCGTGACGCCCAGGACGGGTTGCCCATGCCGGGCGAGGCTGGCCAGCGCGAGCAGTGCCGCGCCCTGCACCACCGTATTCAACGTTACATGCCTTGCCTGGGCGTAGGCCGCCAGGCGCTTCGTGGCTTCGGTGGAGAGACGACGGTCGAGGCGGCCCAGCGAAGATGCGTCGTCCGCGCCCAATGGACGCGCCACGCGGCTCAGCAACATGGGCTCGCGCAAGCCCCGCAGCGCGTCGCGCCAGTAAGCGGCTGCCGCGCCCCGGTCCTGGCCCAGCACCCATTCCACATAGGCCCGGAAAGGGGTCGCGGGGCGCGCTTCCGGCGCATCGCCCGACACGATGCGATGGTAGGAGGACAACACTTCGGCCAGCAAGGCGTCGACGCTCCACGCATCCATCAACAGGTGATGATGCGTCCAGACCAGGTGGTACTTGTCAGCGGCCAGCCGCACCAGGACGATGCGCATCAGCGGCGGCGTCCGCAGATCGAAGTCCTGCGTGAAATCCTCGCGCAGCAGCTCGCGCAGGCGGGCATCGCGTTCGGCCGGATCCAGATGGTCCCAACACAGCTCGGTGAACGGCAGCGCGACCTCGTCCAGCGGCTGCTGCAAGGGCCGGCCGCCGCCTTCGTCCAGAAACGCGGTGCGCAGGATGTCGTGCGTGCGCAGCGCATGCGTCCACGCCGCGCGAAACGCCTCCACGTCCAGCTCCGCAGCGATGTCGCAATCGCACTGCACGATATAAGTGCCCCGGGACTGCTGCAAACGGCTGTGATACAGGATGCCCTCCTGCATCGGCGTCAGGGGATACGCCGACGCGCGGCCGCCGCCATGGGAGGTCGCGGGCGGCAACCCGGCGGCACGGCCCGTATCGGCACGGCCGCCGCCCTCGGCCGCCGGCGCGCCCTGCCCCCCCACATGCCGGGCCAGGGATGCGATGGTCTGATACTGGAAGACGTCCTGCGGCGTCATCCGAAGGCCATGTTCGCGCGCCAGCGATACCATGCGCACGGCCGAGATCGAATCGCCGCCCAACTCGAAGAAATTGTCCTCGACGCCGACATCGACGCGCTCGAGGACCTTGGCCCAGAGCCCTGCGAGCAGGCCCTCCGCCGCATTGCGTGGCCCATGGCCGCTGCGCGCGCCGTGGCGCGCCGGCGCCGGCAACGCCTGGCGATCGAGCTTGCCGTTCTGCGTCAGCGGCAGCGCGGGCAGCACCACGCAAGCGTGCGGCAGCATGTGGTCGGGCAGGCATTGCGCGAGGTCGCGCCGGATGTCCGTCGCCAGCGCCTCGGCGTGGGCAGGGTCGTCGGCGCTGTGCGCCGCGGCGACCAGGTAGGCGACCAGCCGGGATACGCCATCGTCCTCGCGCACGATGACGGCGGCGTCGCGTACGCCTGGAAGCTCGCGCAGCCTGGCCTCGATCTCTCCGGGCTCGATGCGGAAGCCCCGCACCTTGACCTGGGCATCAGCGCGGCCCAGGTATTCGACGCGGCCATCGGGCCGCGCGCGGGCCAGGTCACCGGTGCGGTACAGGCGCGCGCCCGGTTCGCTCGCATAGGGGTCGGGCACGAAGCGCTGGGCGGTCAGGCCGGGGCGCCCCAGATAACCGCGCGCCAGTCCGGGCCCGCCGACGTAGAGCTGGCCGATCACCCCAGGCGGCACGGGCGACATCGCATCGTCCAGCACATACCAGCGCAGGTCGGCGATGGCCGCGCCGATGGGCGCGCGCGCATGCGCTGTATCGTCCGGCCCCAGCCTGTGATGCGTCACGTGCACCGTGGTTTCCGTGATGCCGTACATATTCGTCAGGCGCGGGGCGTCCGCATCGAAGCGATCGAACCAGCTGCGCAGTACCGTCGCGTCCAGCGCCTCTCCGCCGAAGATGACGTGGCGCAGGCGCAATTCCGCGCGGCGTGCCCACAGGCCCGGTTCGGCCAGCAGTTGCCGGAAAGCCGACGGGGTCTGGTTGAGCACCGTGACGCCCTGCTCCACAAGCTGCCGTACGAGATCCGACGGCGCGCGGCTGACGGCGCGCGGCAGGACGACCAGCCGCCCGCCATGCAGCAAGGCCCCGAAGATCTCCCACACGGAGAAATCGAAGGCATAGCTGTGGAACAGCGTCCACGTATCGCTTTCGTCGAAGCGGAACACCGGCCCCGTGGCATCGAAGAGGCGCGTCACGTTCGCGTGCGTGACCAGTGTCCCCTTGGGGGCGCCGGTGGACCCGGACGTGTAGATGCAATAGGCCAGCGCCTGCGCCGGCACGGCGATATCCAGGTCGTCTTCCGAGCGGCCGTGCAAGGCGGCTACATCGCGGTCGAAGCACCAGACCGGTATATTTCCCAGGGGCAGCGCGGACAACAGGCCGGAGTGCGTCAGCACCAGCACCGGCCGGGCGTCGTCCATCAGGCGGGCCAGATGCGCGGCCGGATAGCCCGGGTCCAGCGGCAGGTACGCGGCCCCCGCCTTCAGGATGGCGAGCATGCCGACCACCACGTCCAGCGACCGTTCCAGGGCCAGGCCCACCAGTGCCTCGGGCGCCACGCCCGCATCCCGCAGGTGGTGCGCGAGCTGGTTGGCCAGCGCATTGAGCTGCGCGTAGGTCAGGACCCGGTCGCCATCCACCACCGCCACGGCGTCCGGGGCGCGCCGGGCCTGTGCCTGGATGCGTTCATGCAGCGTCGCGGCCGCGCCGCACGGAGGTCGGGCTTCATGCGGCGGATTCCAGCGCAGGATCGCGGCGTGCCGTTCGGCCGCGGCCAGCAGCGGCAATTCGCCGATCCGGGCATCGGGCTCGTCGACCATGCCTTCGAGGATGGCCCGCCAGTGCCGCGCCATGCGCGCGATGGTGTCGCGTTCGAAGAGGTCGGTGCTATAGGTCAGGACGCAACTCAAGCGGTCGTCGATGTCCGTGACATCCAACAGCAGGTCGAACTTGGCGGTTTTGGAATCGTTGGGCAGGAACGCGGCCGTCAGGCCAGGCGCCACTTCGCGCGTCTGCTGGAATTTCCACCGCTGCACGTTGCACATCACCTGGAACAAGGGCGACCAGGCCGCGCTGCGCCGCGGTTGTACTGCATCGACGATGCGATGGTAGGGAACGTCCTGATGCGATTGCGCGCCGAGGGACGCCGCGCGCACCGCGTGCAGCAGTCCGCGCGCCGTCATGGCGCCCTCGACGCGGCAGCGCAGTACCTGCGTGTTCAGGAAGCCGCCGACCATGCCTTCGAAGGCCAGGTGCGTACGGTTCGCGATGGGATAGCCCACACGCAGGTCGCTCTGGCCGCTGTAGCGGTGCAGCCAGGCCAGGGTGGCGGCAACGACCGTCATGAACAGCGTGCTGCCGTGGCGCGCGTTGAAGCGCCGCACCCGGGCCAGCAGCGCGTCGTCCATGTCGAAGGTCAGCGCATCGCCGGCAAAGGACCGCACGGGCGGCCGTGGGCGATCGGTCGGCAAGTCCAGCACGGGATGGTCGGTACCCAGGGTCTCGGTCCAGTAAGCCAACTGGCGGTCGGCCTCCCCGCCGTCCAGCCATGCCCGTTGCCACACCGCGAAGTCGGCGTACTGCAGGTCCGGCGGCGGCAACGACGGCGTACGCCCGCCCACCACGTCCCGGTAAAGATGCGCATACTCGTCGGCGAAAACCTCCATCGCCCAGCCTTCCGCGATGATGTGGTGCAGCGTAATGACCAGCATGTGACGGTCGGGCGCCAGCCGCAACAAGGTCGCCCGCAGCAGCGGACCGTCCGCGAGGTCGAACGGACGGTGCGCCTCGTCGTGCGCGAACGCGGCGACATGGCGCGCCTGCTCGGCTGGCGCCATGTCGCCCAGGTCCACGACGGCCAGCGCGGCGTCGGGGCGGGGGTGTATGCGTTGCGTCGGCGCGCCATCCACCGCGGGAAAGGTCGTGCGCAGGGCTTCATGCCGCATCAGCAAGGCATGGAAGGCGGTGCGCATGGCATGCACATCGAGCGGGCCGCTCAAACGCACCGCGCCGCCGACGTTGTATGCCGCCCCGTCCGGTTCCATGTTCCACAGGAACCACATCCGTTCCTGGGAATAGGACAGCGGCAGGCGATCGCCGCGCGGCGATCGCACCGGTTCCGGACGAGTGGGAACGGCACCCGCGTCGATTTCCTTTTGCACCGCCGTAGCAAAGGTGGCCAGGACAGGGCCTTCGAAGAGCGTGCGCAGCGGCAGGTCGATGCCGAACCGGCGCCGCAGGCGCGCCACGACCTGCGTCGCCAGCAGCGAATGCCCGCCCAGCGCGAAGAAGTCGTCGGCCAGCCCGATGCGCGTCACGCCCAGGACCTCGCGCCAGATGTCCGCGACCGCCCGCTCGATCCCGGTGCCGGGCGCGACGTAGTCCAGGGATTCCCACACGGGGGCCGGCAACGCGGCGCGATCCAGCTTGCCCGTCGGTGTGAGGGGCAACGCCTCCAGGACCATGACCAGCGCCGGCACCATGTGGCTCGGCACGCGCCGCGCCATTGCTTCGCGGATGGCCGTGACGGCAGGGACGGCGGCGCACGCTGAAGCAGCGGTGCCGGTCGCCGCGCGATCATGGGCAGCGGTCTCGGCCGGCACCACGTAGGCCACCAGGCGCAGGAGTCCGTCCGGGCCGGCATGCGCGATGACGGCCGCGTCGCGGACGAGGTCCAGTTCGCGCAACTGCGCCTGCACCTCGCCCACTTCGATGCGGTGGCCGCGTATTTTGACCTGGTCGTCGGCGCGGCCGAGGTATTCCAGGGCGCCATCGGCGCGCCAGCGCGCCAGGTCGCCCGAGCGGTACAGGCGCCGTCCCTTGCCGTGGGGGTCGGGAATGAAGCGATCGGCGGTAAGGCCGGGATCGTCCAGGTAGCCGCGCGCCAACGTCGCGCCCCCGATGTGCAGGTGTCCCGCCACGCCCACCGGTACGGCGTTCAGCGCATCGTCCAGGATATGGATCGCCGTGTCGGGCAGGGGGCGACCGATGGGTACGGTATGGCCCGCATCCGATACGCATCGCCAGGCGGTGGCATTGATCAGCGCTTCCGTCGGGCCATACCGGTTGTCGAAGCGGATGTTCGGCCATCGCGCCAGGACGCGGTCGCACAAGGGCCGGGCCAGCGCTTCGCCGCCGCTGAACAAGCGCGTCAGGCTGGCGCATTGCGCATCGTCGGCCTGCTCCAGGAAACGCTCGAGCATCGAGGGCACGAAGTGCAAGGTGCTGACGCCGTGGCGGTGCACCAGCGCAGCCAGGCGTGCCGGGTCACGATGGTCCTCCGGATCCGCGATCGCCAGCCGCGCGCCCTGCGTCAAGGGCCAGAAGATTTCCCATACCGACACATCGAAGCCCATGGGCGTCTTCTGCAGCAGGGTTTCGTCGGCGGACAGGCTGTACTCGCGCTGCATCCATGCCAGCCGCCGCGCCAGCGCCCCGTGCGTAATGCCAACGCCCTTGGGCCGTCCGGTCGTGCCGGAGGTGAACAGGATGTAGGCCAGCGCGTCCGGCGCCGTCGTGGCAACCGTGGCGTCGGGCGCGGCAGGTGCCGCCCGCATGGAAGCGGCGTCCTCTGTCAGCAGCGCGTCGAGGTCCAGTACGGACGTCTCCGACACCAGCGTGACATCGGCCGCGCACGAACGCACGACGAACTGCAGGTCCGCGCGCCGCGCGACATCGGCGAGGCGTGCTGCCGGATGATCCGGATCGAGGGGCACGTAGGCGGCGCCGGACTGCAGGATAGCCAGCAGCAGCACCGGCAAGTCCAGCGAGCGCCGCGCCAGCACGCCGATGCGCGTCTCGGGCCCGGCGCCGTGCCGCGCCAGCTGTGCCGACAGCGCGCGGGCGCGCGCCATCATGGCCGAGTACGTCAGCATGGCATCGCCCTGCACCAGCGCGACGGCGTCGGGCGTACGGCTGGCCTGTCGCGCGATCTGCGCGTGCACTGGCGGTATCGATTCCTCCTGCGCCGGGCCGTGGCTCCACGCCAGCAACTGCCGGCGTTCGTCATCGCCAAGGAACTCCACCTGGCCCAGCGGTATATGCGGACGGCCGGTCAGCGCATCGAGCAAGGCCAGGTAGTGCGCGGCCATGCGCGCGATGGTGGCCGGCTCGAACAGGTCGGCGGCGTACACCCAGCTGCCGCTCAGGCCGCCATCCGCGTGCGCTTCGGTATTCAGGCCCAGGTCGAACTTCGTAATCCCGGCGTCCTCGCTGCGCGCGGCCACGCGCAGGCCGGGCAGCGCGTTTTCATCGGCGGGGTGCTCCAGGTGGTTGTACATGGCCTGGAACAGCGGGTGATGCGCCAGGCTGCGGTCGGGATTGAGCGCTTCGACCAGGCGTTCGAAGGGCAGGTCGGCATGTGCTTGGCCTTGCACCACGGCGTGCCGCACCTCCTGCAGGAAAGCTGCGTAGTCGCGCGACGCGTCCCATCGCGAGGGGATGACGACCGTGTTGACGAACAGGCCGACGACGTCGCGCCACGCCGACGCCGTGCGATTCGCAAACGGCACGCCCACGCGCACCTCGCGCTGGCCGGTGTAGCGATGCAGCAGCACATCGAAACCCGACAGCAGCACCATGAATACGGAGACATCGTGCGCGGCCGCGAACTGGCGTATGCGCCGCGCCAGCGCCGCATCGATCGTGAACCGATGCAGCGCGCCCGTGTAGGTCTGCACGGCGGGACGCGGGCGATCCAGCGGCAGGGCCAGTACGGGGACGTCCGGTCCCAGATGCCCGGTCCACCAGGCCAGTTGCGCGGCCATCGTGCCATCCGCCAGGCGCGCGCGTGTGGCCTCGGCGTAATCCGCGTAACGCGCGGGTGGCCGGGGCAGCAGCGGCGTCGTATCCCGCGCGGCCCGCGCGTAGAGCGCGCCGAAGTCGCGGATCAGGATATTCATCGACTGGCCGTCGGCCACGATGTGATGCACGGCCACCGCCAGGAGGTGTTCTTCCTCGCCCAGTCGCAGCAGGCGCGCGCGCCATAGCGGTCCGCGTATCAGGTCGAACGGGCGCCGCGCCACTATGCGCAGAATGTCTTCCACGATCGCCTGGCGCTGCGCGGCCGGGTGGGCGCGCAGATCGTCGCATTCCAGTACGGTCGCGGCCGGGGCGTCGACATGGCAGGCCAGCGTGTCGCCCGCTTCCGCGAAACGGCTGCGCAGGCTCTCGTGCCGCCGCGCCAGCGCGGCCAGCACGCGCTCGACACGCGCGGCGTCCAGCGGACCATGCAGTCGCAGCGAGCCGGCGATGTGATAGGCCCCGCTATCCGGCTCCATGCGCCAGAAGAAGAACATCCGTTGCTGCGCGGGCGAGGCGGGATAGGACCACGCCAGCGGCAGTGCGGCGGCGGGGTCGGGGCATGCGCGAGGCAGCGCGCCTGCATCCTGCGCCCTGGGCCGTTCCGCCCGGGCGTCCCGGTCCGCCGGCAGGCTGGCAGCCATCGCCTCTTCCATCCGAACGGCGAATTCGCGTGGCGTCGGGGCTTCGAAAAACCAGTGCAGCGGCACCTCGATGCCGAAGCGGTCCTGCAGCATGGCGGCGGCCTGGGCAGCGGCCAGGGAACTGCCGCCCAGGGCGGTGAAGCGGTCGGTCGGCCGCAGGGACTTCCGACGCAGCACGGCTGCCCACACGTGGGCGATATCGCGCGCCAGCGCCTCCCGGTCCTCGGTTCCGGCAGCGTCGCCCAAGTCGCTGCCGGCACGCGCCGCGGGGGACAGCGCCTCCGTGGCGCCATCCCGGTAGACGGCATAGCTGTCCAGTGTTCCGTCCATCCATTGCGCCCGGCAAGCCAGGCGCTGCAGCTTGCCGCTCGTCGTGCGCGGCAAGGCGCCGGGATTGAGCAAGGCCACCACGGCAGGCGATTCGCGATGGGTCAGCACCACCGCTTCGGCGATCGCGTCCCGCAGTTGCTCCGGAGCGACGAGTTTGCGCACGCCGGGGCTGATTTCGGCGGCAATGCCGATGCCTTCGCCTGCCTCTGTCTCGACCCCGAAGGCAACCACCCTGCCCTTGCGGACCACATCCACCTGCATCTCGACAATGGCCTCGATATCCGGCGGGTAGAGGTTCTGGCCACGGACGATGATCATGTCCTTCAGGCGTCCCGTGACGAATAGCGCGCCCTGATGCATGGCGCCCAGGTCGCCGGTGCGCAGCCAGGCGCGTCCGTCCACGGCCACGAAGGTGTCGGCGCTCGCGCGATCGTCCCCCCAGTAGCCGGCCGCGACGCTGGGGCCGGCCAGCCAGATTTCCCCGACGCGGCCATCGGTGAGCCCAGCCCCGGTGGCGGGGTCGACGATGCGCGTCGCGTGGCCGTCCTGGGCGGTGCCGACCCCGACCAGGGCCAGGCCCTCGGCGGTCCCGACCAGTTCCCCACCGGCCAGGCGCTCGCGGTCGACCGTCACGGCATGAAAGCCGCCGCCAGGCCGGCCGCCGGTGGCGAACAGTGTGGCTTCGGCGAGTCCATAGCACGGATAGAAGGCGCGGCGCTGGAAGCCCGCCGGGGCGAAGGCCTTTTCGAACGCCTCCAGGGTATGCGCCCGTATCGGTTCCGAGCCCAGGAAGGCCAGGCGCCAGCGCGACAGGTCCAGGGACGCCGCCTGTTCCGCGCCGATGCGCGCCGCGCACAGGCGGAATGCGAAATCGGGACCGCCGCTGACCGTGCCGCCATACCGGGCCATGGCCTGGAGCCAGCGCACGGGCCGCTCCAGGAAATGTGCGGGTGACATCAGCACCACCGTCACGCCGCTGAACAAGGGCTGCAGCAGCCCGCCGATCAGTCCCATGTCGTGGTACAGCGGCAGCCAACTGACGATGGTGTCGTCCTGGCCGATGCCGAAGGCGCGCTGGATGGCGGCTTCGTTGGCGACAAGATTCCGATGCGTGACGCGCACCCCCTTGGGCCGGGACGTGGACCCCGAGGTGTATTGCAGGAAGGCGACGGCATCGCCGCCCGGCGACCGCGCGCTGTCGCGGACATCCGCTTCGGCCGGAAACGTATCGGTGGCCATCAGGCTGGGGCCTGGTTGCCCTGCCGCCGCGGCCAGGGGCGCGAGCAGCGGCAGCAGCCGTGCTTCGGTCAGCACCAGCGTGGGCTGCGCATCCCGCAGGATGGCGGCCAGCCGCCCGGCATGCTGCGGCGAGGCCGATTCCGGCGGATAGGCCGGGACCGCGATCACGCCGGCGCGCAGGCAGGCGATAAAGGCCACCGCGTATGCCGGCCCACTGGGATACAGCAGCAGCGCGCGGTCGCCCGGCGCGGCCGCATCGGCCAGACGCAGGGCCAGGCTGCGCACCTGCTCGTCCAGTTCGGCGTAGCTCAATTGCGCGGTGACGGATTCGCCGTCGCCGAGGAACTTCAGCGCCGGCTTGTCGGGGTGCCGCAGGGCCCGCTCCGCCAGGATGGTCGCCACGTTATCGGACGACAGTGCGATATCAGCCATGGTGCTACCTCGTTGCAAGATCGAAGGGGGCGCTACTCGCCCCGTTGGCGCCATCAGCGCTCCGGGCAGGCGCAAGGGCCTGTGCGAGCGCTGCGGCCGCCGATTCCAGGAAGGCCGCAGCCGTGACGATGTCTTCATGATGGGCGGCGACCCGGCCGGCCATGCGCACCTCCGTGGCCGTCAGCGCCTGCCAGGCCCGGACGGCGTCCTCGGCCGAGCCGGCCAACGACTGCCCGGCCAGCCATAGATGCGCGCGGGCGCGCAGCGGGTACGGCGTGTGCCAGCCGCGCAGGGCTTCATAGCTGGTCCGCGCGAGCAGCGCGTGGACCGCCTGGACATGCACGCGCGGTCCCGCCGCCGCGAGGGCGTCGCGCATCGCCGGCTGGGCGCGCCACTGCGCCAGCAAGGCCTCGGCTTCGGCAGGGTCGATGCGAGGACGCCGTGCGCCGCCGGTGCCCGGACCCGGGATCGCGTCGGCCTGGGAAGACTGGACGCGGTCTTCGAAGCCCGGTCTGGCGTGGCTGTCCACCAACCCCAGGAAATCCACCGCGTGGCCGCGCGCCTCCAGCGCCTGCGCCACGCGCGCGGCGATCGCGCCGCCTATGGACCAACCCAGCAGCAGGTAAGGACCGCGTGGCTGCACCGCCTGGATGCGGTCGGCGTAGTCGCGCACCAGGTCCTGCAAGGATGCCGGCCACCAATCGTCTTCGGTATAGACGGGCGACTGGACGCCATACACGGCGATGTCCGGTTCGAGGCGGCGCGCCAGGGCCCGATACGACTCCACGCGCCCATAGCCAGGATGAATGGCGAACAGCCGCGGCGCGGCGCGCGTGCCACCCAAAGGCACGATATTTCCGGGAAAGGCGTCCTCGTCCGTGCGGTCGGAGAGCGCGCGGATGGTCGGATGGCGGAAGAGCCTGTCCAGGCTCTGGCCCTCCATACCGGCCACGCGCGCGCTTTCGATGACGCGCAGCGCGGCGATGGAGTCGCCGCCGACCTCGAAGAAGTTATCGGTGACGCCGATGTCCTGCCGGGCGAGCACCTCCTGCCAGATGGCCAGCAGCCGAGCTTCGGTCTCGCTGCGCGGGGCGACCGCCTGCCGCTCGGCGACCACGCCCTCCGGCTCGGGCAGCGCCGCGCGGTCCAGCTTGCCGTTGGCCATCAGCGGCAAGGCATCGAGCCGCACATAGGCCGACGGCGCCATGTGCGCCGGCAGCTTGCGCGCCACCTGCGCGCGCAACGCCGGCTCATCGGCCTGCCCCACGATATACGCCACCAGCCGGCTGCCCTCGCCCTGCCCGCGCAGCGCCACCAGCGCCTCCTCGACCTGCGGCACCTGGCGCAGCACCGCCTCGATCTCGCCCGGCTCGATACGGAAGCCGCGCAGCTTGACCTGCTGGTCGATGCGGCCCAGGAAGTCGATCGCCCCGTCCTCGCGCCGCCGGCACAGGTCCCCGCTGCGGTACAGGCGCGCGCCGTCCGCGCGGTACGGATCCGGGATGAACTTCTCGGCCGTCAGCCCAGGCCGGTTCAGGTAGCCGCGCGCCAGGGTATCGCCGCCGATGCACAGCTCGCCCAGCGCGCCCACCGGCACCTCGTTGCCCTCGCCGTCCATCACGTACACGCTGCGCGAGGGATAGGGCTGGCCGATGCAGACGATGGCCTGCGCGGTATCGGCCTGCCCGGTGCGCCGCGCCATGCACGCCACCGTGGTCTCGGTCGGTCCGTACAGGTTGTCCAGGTCGATGTGGCCCAGCGGGCCGCTGCGCCACTGGCGCAAGGCATCGCCGGGCAGCGCCTCGCCGCCCACCGTGATCTGCCGCAACGCCCGCAGCGCCTGCGCCGGCGGCGGCTCGCGCAGCCACTGCTGCCAGTAGGCCGTCGGTATGCGCGAGAAGGTGACGTGCCCCTCGGCCAGTTCGCGGCTGGTGGTTCGAAGATCCCAGGCCTGCGGGCCGCGCATGCGCACCTGGCCGCCCTGGATCAGCGCCGGCAGCAGTTCGTGCAGGAAGACGTCGAAGTTGATGGTCGACAACTGCAGCTGGATATCGCCGGCGCCAATGCGGTAGGTCTGGATGAAGTCGTCCAGGTGCAGGCTCAGCGCACGCTGCGAGACCGCCACGCCCTTGGGCGTACCGGTGGACCCGGAGGTGTAGATGACGTAGGCCAGCTGGTCCGGGTGCACCGCAGGATCCCTCTGGACCGGCTGCTCGTTCTGGTCGCTCTGCTGGCTCTGGTGATTCTGTCCCTTCCGGTCCGCGTTCACGTCCTCGACGGCCGCGCCCGCTTCTGCCGAGCCGCCCGGCGGCGCGCACGACGCCACGTCGACCACCTGCCTGTCACCCAGCAGCGAACCCAGCCTGGCGGCCGTGTGCGCATCGGCCAGGACGACCCCTACCCGGGCATCGTCCATCATCTGCGCCAGCCGTTCGGCCGGATAGTCCGGGTCCAGCGGCACGAACGCCGCCCCTGCGTTCCAGACGCCCAGCAGCGCCGCGGGCAAGGCCACCGAACGGCGCACGCACAGGCCCACCCGATGCTCGGCCCCGACCCCCGCGCCGCGCAACTGCGCCGCGATCGCATCGGCCCACTGCTGCAGCTCGCCATAGCGCAAAGCCTGCCCTTCGCAATGCAGCGCCGGCGCGCCGGGTTGCGATGCCGCGCGCGCGCGGATCCGTCGCGCCGCCGGAACGAAGGGATGGTCCGCGCGCGGCCGCCCAGGGGCCGCATGGCGATCCATGGCGATGACGCCCAGCACGGAATCGGCATCAGCGCCCGCCAGGCCGTCCAGGATGTGCAGGAAACCGGCCGTCAGGCGCCGCGCCACCGCATCGCGCAGCCGCGTGCTGTCGAACTTGAAGCGGAAGCGCATTCGCGCCACGGGCACCACCACCATCACCATGGGATAGTGCGTGCGCTCCGTGACGCGCAGGCGTTCCAGCGTCAAGCCATGATCGCCCTCGCGCAGGCTGCGGTCGACCGGGTAGTTCTCGAACACGATCAGGCTGTCGAACAGCGCCTCCCCCGACAGCCCCGTCCACTGCTGCAATTGGCTGACCGACGCATGGCCATGCGCGCGCGCGTCGCTGTTGCGCTGTTGCAGGGCCGCCAGCCATGGGCCGACGCGTTGACCCGCGCGCACATCCACCCACAGCGGCAGGCTGTTGATGAACAGCCCCAGTACATTCTCGATTTCGGGAAGCTCCGTCGGCCTGCCCGATACCGTGATGCCGAACGCCGCGTGGTCGCGGCTGGCATAGCGGCCCAGCAGCATCGCCCACGCGCCCTGCACCAGCGTGTTGACAGTCACGCGGTAGCGGCGCGCCGCCTGCTCCAGGCGTATCGTCGCCGCTTCGTCCAGTTCGTGCACCAGGTGATGCAGGTGTTCGCTGTCGTACAGTCCTTCGGCCGCCGGCGGCAGCACGCTGCTGCCCAGGGTGGCGGGCTCGCCGGCCTCGGCATGGCGGGCCTGCCACCACGCGCGCGGCGGCGCCTGTCGCCCCAGCCAATCGACATAGGCGCGGAACCGGCCCGGCGGAGGCAGGCTCGGCGCTTCATTGCGCCGCCCCGCACGGTACGCGGCCATGACTTCGCCGACCAGTTGCGCATAGCTCCATCCGTCCAGGAGGACGTGATGATTGGTGCTGATCACATCGTGCCGTCCGTCCGGCCCCGAGAATACGGCGACGCGCAGCAGCGGCGGCCGGCTCAACGCGAAAGCGGTGGCCAGATCCTTCCGGCGCCAGGTTTCGAGATCGACTTCGTAATCGTCCGCCGACTTGTGCCGCCAGTCGTGTTCCTGGAAAGGCAGGACGGCCTCGCGCATGACCACCTGCATCGCGTGGGCGCCGGGCGGCCAGACAAAGGCCGTGCGCAGGATATCGTGACGCGCAACGGCCAGCGACCATGCGGCCTGCAGCGCGCCGGCATCCAGCGCGCCGCTCAGGCGGAATCCGTTCTGGTCGATATAGACACCCTGCCCGTCCTGGAGCAGGTTGTGGAACAGCATGCCGTGCTGCAACGGCGTGGCGGGATACAGGTCCTGGATGGCGTTCCGGTCCACGCCCAACTGCGCCCATTGGCGTGGCGTCAGCGACGCCGCATCGAAGCCGGGCGCGGCCATTGCCGCCTCGCCCGCCGCCCCGGTCCGCGTCGGTGTTGAAACTTCGGCGCCGTCGGCGGGCGGGCCCTCGTCGTCCGCGATGCGCTGGGTGAGCCCCGCGATGGTCGGCGCCTCGAACAACTGCCGTGGCGTCGCCCGCAGGCCGCGCTTGCTTGCGCGCGCCAGGACTTGCAGGCTAAGGATGGAGTCACCGCCCAGGGCGAAGAAGTTGTCGTGCCGGCCGACGCGCGGCAGGCCCAGGACTTCCTGCCATACCTCCGCCAGCGTGTGTTCAACGGGCCCCATCGGCGGCGCGTCGTCGGCCGCGCGGAACTCCGGCTCTGGCAAAGCGCGCCGGTCGACCTTGCCGTTGGGGGTCAGCGGCAGCGCCGGCAGCACCACGATGGCCGCGGGCACCATATGCGCCGGACACTGGCGCGCCATCGCATCCCGCAAGGATCCGGCGTCCAGCGTGTGCCCCGTGGGCGGGCAGGCATAGGCAACCACGCGCATGGCGCCGTGTTGCGCCCGGGCCACCGCCACCGCGTCGGCCACCCCGTCGCAAGCGCGCAGGCGCGCCTCGACCTCGCCGAGTTCGATGCGGAAGCCGCGTATCTTCACCTGCCCGTCGATACGGCCGACGTAGTGGACATCGCACGGGACATCACCCCGGACATCACCCTGGACATCATATTGAAGATCATCCGCGACATCGTCCGCCCGCGGTGCGCCGGCAACCGGGTCCTCCGCATCGTCCATCCGCGGGCGCGTCGCGCCCCCACCCTCTTGCAGCCTCGCCAGGTCCCCGGTTCGATAAAGACGGCTTCCCGCGGGGCCATGCGGATTCGGAACGAAGCGCTCGGCCGTCAGGCCCGGGCGGTTCAAGTAGCCCCGCGCCAGTCCCGCGCCGCCGATATAGAGTTCACCGGCGATGCCGGGCGCGGCCGCGTTGCCATCGCGGTCCAGCACGTACATGCCCAGGTCAGGAATCGGCTGGCCCAGCGGACTGCCATGACGCGCCGCATCGGCGGCAACGATCGGCCGGTACGTGACGTGCACCGTCGTTTCGGTAATGCCGTACATGTTGACCAGTTGCGGACGGGCGTCCCCATAGCGGTCGAACCACGGGCGCAGTATCTGTGGGTCCAGCGCCTCGCCGCCGAAGACCACGGCGCGCAAGTCCAGGGCCGGCGCCGATGCGGCCATGGCCGCATCAATCAACGGCCGGAAGGCCGAAGGCGTCTGATTCAGGATCGTGACGCGCTCCCCTTGCAACAGCGCCAGGAAGGCGGCCGGATCGCGGCTGACCGGCTGCGGCACGATGACCAGCCGCCCGCCGTGGCACAGCGCGCCGAAGATTTCCCACACCGAGAAGTCGAAGGCATAGGAATGGAACAGGGTCCAGACATCGTCACTGCGGAAATCGAACCATGCCTGCGTGCGTGACAGCAGCCGCGACACATTGCGGTGCGATAGCTGCGCGCCCTTGGGCTGGCCGGTGGAACCCGAGGTGTAGATGACGTAGGCCAGGTTGTCGGGATGGACCGGTACCGCGGGATCGCGGTCCAGCCGTGCGTCGTCGTCCGGGTCCTCGTTCTCCGCGTCCTCGATCTCCGCGTCCTCGATCTTCGCGTCCTTGTTCCCCGCGCCCGTCTTCGCGTCCGCGCTCATCGCGTCCCTGTTCTTCGCCCCCTCGTTCTTCGGCTCCGCATTCCCCGGTGCCAGGGATGCAGGATCCGGCGCGAGCGTCACCAGCGGCACAGAGAGCGCCGGCAGCGACCCGCGTGCCGCCGGGTGCGCCACCAGCACGTCGATGCCGCTGTCCTCGATCAGGTAGGCCAGCCGTTCGTGGGGATAGTCGGGATCCAGCGGAACGTAGGCCGCGCCGGCCTTCAGAATGCCCAGCATGCCGACGACCAGCGCCATGGAGCGCGGTGCAGCGAGCCCGATGCGGCACTCGGGGCCTGCCCCTTGCGCGATAAGCCGATGGGCCAGCCGGTTCGCACGCCGGTCCAGCTCGCCATAGGTCATGGCCAGGCCGTCCAGCGTCAGCGCGACGGCCTGCGGCCGCAGGCGCGCCTGCCGGGCGATCTGCCGGTGCAGCGGCTCGGTATCCGGCGCACCGGACAGCGTGGCGGGTTCCTGCGCCGGCTGGCGCGCGGCCCGCGCCATGGCCTCGGTCTCCGGCACCAGCCCCAGCGCTCCCAGGCACGGGTCGCCATCGGCGGCGAGCCTCTGCAGCAGATCGAGGTAGCGCCGTGCCAAGCCCTGCGCGGTACCGTCGGCGATGCGGCGCCGGTCCCATTTCCAGTGCAGGCGCAACTGGCCGTCATGCGACGCGGTGAGCACCAAAGGATAGTGCGTGCGCTCTTCCACGCCATAGTCGCGCAGCGCCAGGGGGCCCGTCCGCGCGCGCAGCGCCGGGTCCACGGGATAATTCTCGAAGACGACCAGGCTGTCGAACAAGGCGTCCGCATCGCCGTGCACGCCTGCCCATTTCTGCAGCCGCGCCAGGTCCGTGTATTCGTATTGCCGCAGCGCCGCGTTGGCGTCCTGCAGGGAGGACAGCCAGCGCGACAGCGGCATGTCGGGCGGCAGGTCCACCCATAACGGCAGGGTGTTGATGAACAGTCCGAGCATCTCCTCCATGCCGGGCAGTTCCGGCGGCCGCCCGGATACGGTGATACCGAAGGCGGCCTGGCGGCGGTGCCCGCAGCGGCCCAGCAGCAAGGCCCACGCGCCCTGCACCAGCGTATTCAAGGTGACGCGATGGCGGCGCGCGGCATGCGCCAGTGCTTCGCCACGCACCCCATCCAGGCACTGCACCCATTCACCCATGCCATTCACAGCGCCGCTCTGCGCATCGCAGAGTCCGGCCTGCCGCAGGGTCGCGGGGTCGTCGACCTTGGCAAGGCGATCGCGCCACCAGCCCTCGGCATCGGGTTGCCCGGCGAGCCAGCTCACATAGTCGCGGTAGGGCCGCGTGGGCGGCAACACGTGCACGCGGCCGACGGCCGCCTCGCGGTAGCACGCGACGACCTGGCCGAGCAGGCGCGCGCTGCTCCAGCCGTCGGTCAGCAGGTGGTGTCCGGTCCAGACCAGGTCGCAGGCGCCATCGTGCCGGCGAAAGACCGCGATGCGCAACAGCGGCGCGACCGCGGCATCGAAGCCGCGCGCCATGTCGTCGCACAGCCATGCGCGCAGCGCCTGGTCGTAGTCCGCGGCGTCGCGCGCCGACCAGTCGTGTTCCGCATACGGCAGCGCCGCCTCCTTTTGCACGATCTGCAGCACGCCCCCGCCGTGCCGCCATTCGAAGCGCGTGCGCAGCACATCGTGGTGGGCGAGCACGCGCTCCCATGCCGCGCGCATGGCGTCCCCGTCATAAGCGCCGGCCAGGGTCAGCCGCTTCTGGATGACGTAGTGCCCTTCGCCCGGCCGCGCCAGGCTCTGGTACAGCAGCCCGGCCTGCAACGGCGTCGCGGGGTAGACGTCCTGCACGCCATCGGTCGGCAGACCCAGCGCTTCGAAGCCGCGCTGGTCCAGCCGGGCCAGCGGGAAATCGGCCGCCGTCGGGGTGGGCTCGACCGTCGCGCAGTGATCGGCGATCTCGCGCAAGGCATGATCGACCGCGGCGACCAACCGCTCGGGCAGGCCGGGGGCATACTGGCTGGGGTCGAAACGCCAGTCCATGGACAGTTCACCGTCCAGCACCATCGCGTTCAAGTCCACCGCGTAGGGGCTGTGCCCGTCGTCCGCCATGGACCGGCCGCCGGACTCGCCCTCCGCCGAGCCGACCAGCGCGAACCGACCCTGTGCGTCGATGTTGCGCTCGAATCTGCCGAGATAGTTGAAACCGATCGGGGGCACGGGCAACGCGGCCATTTCCGCCCTCGTGGCGGCATCGCCCCATGCGCGCAACAGCCCCCAGTGCAGGCCCTTGCGCGGGACGCCGCGCAGGGTTTCCTTGCACGCGATGAGGGTGTGGCCCAACGCATCCACGGGACGCAGGCGCACGGGATAGCGCGTGGTGAACCAGCCGACCGTGCGGCTCAGGTCCAGGCCGGGCAGGATGGCCTCCCGTCCGTGCCCTTCCACCGCCACCAGGATGTCGTCGTCGCGCGTCGCGGCATGGACCGCGCGGGCAAGCACGGCCAGCAGGATCTCGTCGGGTCCCATGCGATAGGCCCGTGCCGCGCCGTCCAGCAAGGTGCGCGTCAAGCCGGCATCGACGTGCTGCGAGCGGCGTTCGCGCGCCGGCGGCGACATCGTCGGCGTTTCGCGGGTCTGAGGTCCTTCTGTATACGGCGCCGTCGGGCGAGCCTGCATCGCCGCCGGGTCACCCTGCGTCCCCGTCTGGCCACGCTGCATCGCCGTCTGTCGACCCTGCGTCTCCTTCTGGCCATCCTGCGCGCCCGCCGGGACAGCCAGCAGCGCGGGACGGGCGTCCGCCAGCGTCTCCCGCCACCATGGCCATTCCGCGGTGACCTCGACGCCGCTCGCGTATTCGCGCAGCGCCGTCACCCAAGCCGTCCAGGGCAAGGCCGGCGGCAGCGGCGTGTCGCGCCCGGCGCGCGCGTCGTCGTAGGCAATACGCAGTTCATCGAGCAGGATGCGCCACGATACGCCATCCACCGCCAGGTGGTGCGCGATCAGCAGCAGCCTGCCCTCGCGATCGCCCACATGGAAATAGGCGGCGCGTACGACAGGACCGCAACGGATGTCCAGGCCGCGCTGCAGGACGTCCGCGTGCTGACGCAAGGTTTCGCGCCAGGCCGGGTCACCCGCCAGGTCGATCTCGTCGAGCATGATGGCGGTGCCCGGCGCTTCGGCACGTTGCCGCCAGGGCATCGCGCCGGGGTCGCCAAGCGTTCCGAAAGTCGTTTCGGACATGCCCCCGCCATCCGGGGCGGAGATGCTGGCCCCGACGCCGGCATCGCCGTCCCGATCCGGGCCGCCCGCCGTCGTCCCACCGGCGGCTGTTCCGTCCTGGTCCCACTCGCTTCCGAAACGCAGCCGGAGCGCATCATGCCTGTCCAGCAGGAGCTGCAGGGCCCGGCGCAGCGCGCGCATATCGACGCCTTTGGTTCGCGAGCCTCGTTCCTCGTCCCCGGCGGCGCGAACCTTGAGTAGCACGGACTGGTTCCAGTGCGATTCGCCGTGCGGATGGCGTTCGAAGAAGACTCGCTGGATCGGTGTCAAGGGCAGCGGCGTGCGGACTTCGCCAGGGGTGTCCGCCGACCCCGTCGTGCCGTGCTGGTCGGCAGCGTGCGCCAGGCGTTCGATGTCGGGCGTATCGAACAGTTGGCGGTGTGTCAGGCCCAGGCCGGCTTGCGCGGCGCGGGCAATGATGCGCAGGCTGAGGATGGAATCGCCGCCGACCTCGAAGAAGTTGTCGGTGACGCCGATGTCCTGCCGGCCCAGCACCTCCTGCCAGATGACCAGCAGGCGTGCTTCCGTTTCGCTGCGCGGCGCGACGATGCGCCTTTCCACCGCCGTGTCGGTCGGCTCGGGCAGCGCCGCGCGGTCCAGCTTGCCATTGGCCATCAGCGGCAGGGCATCCAGCCGCACATAGGCCGACGGCGCCATGTACGCCGGCAGCTTGCGCGACACCTGCGCGCGCAACGCCGGCTCATCGGCCTGCCCCACGATATACGCCACCAGCCGGCTGCCCTCGCCCTGCCCGCGCAGCGCCACCAGCGCCTCCTCGACCTGCGGCACCTGGCGCAGCACCGCCTCGATCTCGCCCAACTCGATGCGGAAACCGCGCAGCTTGACCTGCTGGTCGATGCGGCCCAGGAAATCGATCGCGCCGTCCTCGCGACGCCGGCACAGGTCGCCGCTGCGGTACAGGCGCGCACCGTCCGCGCGGTACGGGTCCGGGATGAACTTCTCGGCTGTCAGCCCGGGCCGGTTCAGGTAGCCGCGCGCCAGCGTATCGCCGCCGATGCACAGCTCGCCCAGGGCGCCGACCGGCACCTCGTTGCCCTGGCCGTCCATCACGTACACGCTGCGCGACGGATAGGGCCGGCCGATGCAGACGATGGCCTGCCCGGTATCGGCTTCTTCGGTGCGCCGCGCCATGCAGGCCACCGTCGTCTCGGTCGGCCCGTACAGGTTGTCCAGGTCGATGTGGCCCAGCGGCCCGCTGCGCCACTGGCGCAAGGCGTCGCCGGGCAGCGCCTCGCCGCCCACCGTGATCTGCCGCAGGGCGCGCAGCGCCTGCGCCGGCGGCGGCTCGCGCAGCCATTGCTGCCAGTAGGCCGTGGGGATGCGCGAGAAGGTGACGCGCCCGTCCGCCAGTTCGCGGCTGGTGGTCCGCAGGTCCCAGGCCTGCGGGCCGCGCATGCGCACCTGGCCGCCCTGGATCAGCGCCGGCAGCAGCTCGTGCAGGAAGACGTCGAAGTTGATGGTCGACAACTGCAGCTGGATATCGCTCGCGCCGATGCCGTAGGCCTGGATGAAGTCGTCCAGGTGCAGGCTCAGCGACCGCTGCGATACCGCCACGCCCTTGGGCGTGCCGGTGGAGCCGGAGGTGTAGATGACGTAGGCCAGTTGGTCCGGATGGACCGGGGGGTCCGCCTCGGGCACCGCGTCTTCCTGCCCATTCGGGTCGTTCCGGTCGTTCGAGTTCGAGTTCGGGACGCGCAGGTTGTTCCGGTCGCTCCGACCCTTCCCGTCCGCAACCTCGTGATCGGTCGCCACTGCCGCGCCGGCCTCCCCGGAATCCACAGCCCGCGCGCATGCCGCCACGTCGATCACATGCCGGTCAGCCAGCAATGAACCCAGCTGCGTCACCGTGTGCGCATCGGCCAGCACCACGCGCACGCCGGCATCGCACATCATCTGCGCCAGCCGTTCGGCCGGATAGTCCGGATCCAGCGGCACGAAGGCCGCGCCGGCGTTCCACACGCCCAGCAACGCCGCCGGCAAGGCCACCGAACGGCGCACGCACAGCCCCACCCGGTGCTCCGTCCCCACCCCGGCGCCGCGCAAGCGGGCCGCGATGGCATCGGCCCACTGCTGCAGCTCGCCATAGCGCAAGCCCTGCCCCTCGCAATGCAGCGCCGGCGCAGCCGGCTGCGATGCCGCCCGCGCGCGGACGCGCCGCGCCACCGGAACGAAGGGATGGTCCGCGCGCGGCGCGTGGCCCTTGCCGTCACGCTCCAACGCGATGTCGGCCAGGGCAAGCGCCGCGCCGCCTTCCGCCATCCGCGCCAGGATGGCTTCGAACTGCCCCAGCATCCGTTCCACCACCCGCCCGTCGAACACATCCTTCGAATAATTGAAGCCGACGCGAATCTCTTCGCCGTCCGTCACGACCAGCGTCAGATCGAAGCGCGAGGTCTCCGTCAGCATGGGCAGGCTCTCGAGGTCCAGGTCGGCAGCCCGGAAGTGCGATGGCCTGGCGGCCGTGTAGTTCATCGCGGCCTGGAACAGCGGCGTATGCGACAGGCTGCGCGGCGGCTGCAGCGCGTCTACCACGGCGGCGAACGGCACGTCCCCATGCGCGTGGGCCTCGCGCACGCGCTCACGCACATGCGCCAACAGATCGGCGACACGTTCCAGTCCATGCAACTCGCTGCGTATCACCAGCGTGTTGACGAAGAAGCCGACCAGGTCTTGTGTTTCGCGGCGCTGCCGGCCGGACTCCGGCACGCCGATGCGTATGTCCTGCTGGTTGCCGTAGCGCGACAGCAGGACGGCATAGGCCGCCAGAAACACCATGAAGGGCGTGGCGTCCGCCTCCCGCGCCAGGCCGCGCAGCGCCTGCGACAGTGCGCCGCCGAGGGGTCGCACCACGCCGGCGCCCTCCGCGGTGCGCGGCCCGATACGCCGGAACGACATCGGCAGCTCCAGCACCGGATGCGCGGTCCCGAGCCGTTCGCGCCAGAAGGCCAGCTGGCGCGCCAGTGCGGCCGGTTCCAGCCATTCGCGCTGCCAGCGGGCGAAATCGGCGAACTGGAGCTCGTGCGGCCGCGTCGTGTCCGCGACACCGCGCAGCGCCGCTTCGTACGCGCGTGCGAACTCCTGCTGCAGCAAGCCCAGGGACCAGCCATCGGCCGCAATGTGGTGCATCGTGAAGTGCAGCACCTGCTCCGCCGGACCGGCATCGATCAGCGTCACCCGCAGCACCGGCCCGCGCTGCAGGTCGAAGGGCGCCACAGAAAGCTCGCGAAGCAGGCGCGCCAGTGTCGCTTCCCGCTCCGGCGAGGGTGTGGGCGATATGTCATCGTGCCGCCATGCGGGCTCGATATCGGCGAACTCCTGCATGCCCACGCCGTCCACCTCGACAAAGCGGCACCGCAGGATGTCATGGCGCGCGCCCAGCATGGCCAGCGCCCGGCGCGCCGCGGCCACATCCAGTCCGCCGCGTACACGTATCGCCGCGGCGATGTTGTACGCCGCGCTGTCCGGATCCAGCCGCCACAGGAACCACAGCCTCTCCTGCGCGTACGACAGCGCAGACCGTCCCTGCCGCGGCGGCAACGCCACGATGGGCAGCCTGGCGCCGTCGATGCCGCGGCTGGCCAGGGCCGTCCGGAACGCCTCTCGCTTGTCCGCCGGCAGCGCCGCGTAGGCGCGCGACACGTCCAGCATGCCGCGGTGCAGCCCGGCCGCCGCGTCGCCGTGCATGCCGGCCGTGCCCGCCTCGCAGCCGCCATTACGCGGCATATCTGCCGGCGCATCGCCGGGATGCTGCTTGTCCACGATGGAATCCATGTCTAGAGGCCCTTGCCCTTGAGTCGTACCGGCGTCTGCATCGATGCCGCCTCGTCAGCTGCGGCGCTTCCGCTTGCCGCATGGCGGCGGTTCAGGAAGGGGCAGCGCGACGCCGCGCTGTTGTCGTCCGGCAGGAAGTACTGCTTCCATTCGCGATTGGCGGGGTCGCCGTAGAAACCCAGGTCGGGATGCGCGCCGATGTCGTCCCAGCGCTCCAGGCGTCGGCGCACCTCCGTGCGGGCCTGCACCCCGATCACGCGATTGGTGACCTTGTCGATGAATACGCTGCGCGGCTGGAACAGCAGCACCATGCCGGGGCCGAGGTTGCGGCTGCGGCGTACCCGGAAGGACGGGCAGGCGCACACCACGAACATCTGCACGCCGGCGAAGGAGAACTCCCAGTCCGCGTGATCGGGGTCGGGCTGGCCGTCCGCGGCCGGATCCGGATCGACATCATGCAGGCCCTGCAGGATGCGCCAGAAGTCCTCGCGATACGCGTCATGCCCGCGCGGCTCGCGGTCCGGCTCGAAGAAGATGGCAATGTTGTTCTTCTGGTACTGCGGCAGCGCGGACAGGCTGGCGAAGGTCCGCATGGTCGCGGGCAGCATCGACCAATCGCGGCCCGTCACATAGGAATAGAACATCTCGCCTCGCTTCTCCGCCTGCGTTCCGAAGAAGCAGGGATACGCGGGATCCATCACCTTGCCGCGCAAGGTTTCATACGACGCGGCAAGCCATTCGGGCACGGCGCGCGGCGGGCATTCGTCGCCCAGGATGATGCGTTCGCGCCAGGATCCATTGCGCGGCGCGTCCTCGCGCGCCGCTGCGTCGAGCGACTCGGGGTGCATACCGTTCTCCATTTCTCTAGGTCGCCAGGGAGGCGGTCGCACCGTTCCGCGCGCGGGCGCGCAATTCGGCGATCCAGGCTTCCGGGATGATGGGCTGGTGATAGGTGCACTCCGCGGACACCACGGTCGACCCGTGCAGGCGACCATCCGGTATCAGCACCTTATCGCCCACGGTCATCTCCAGCTGCATGCCCAGATTGCCCCAGAACACCATGTCGCCCTCCTCGATCACGACCAGGCGATGGTCGTTGTGCACATGCGTGGTCGAACACATCTCGCGCGGCTCGACGAAGGTTTCCCGGTCGATATTCGGGCACTCGACGTGGATGCGTTTTTCGATATCGCCGGCCCAGGCGCAATACTGTCGGATCGACGACAGCCAACCCAGTTGCTCCCCGCGGTCCCAGCGCGCTCGGTCGGCCAGCAACGCATAGCCGGCCAAGCCCTGCGCGACGCAGCCCAGGCCGATGCGTCCATGCGCCCGGCCGATCGCGTCCAGCGCGCGTGTGAAGCGCCCGTCGAGCGCATCGATACCGTCCGCAGCGATCGGCTGGCCGTCCACATCCATCGCAAGGTGCGGGCACGCCGTGCGCAGGGCCGCGATGAAGGCCAGCCACTCCGCCTCGGCGGCATAGGCCGTCCCCAGCAATGCGAAGGCACGATGCGGACGCCGGGCCAGTGCGTGCAGCAGGTTGGTCTTCGCCAGACTCGTCGGCAGGTAGAACTGCCAGTAGGAATGGGCACGCCTGGCCACGCCCAGCATCGCGGCGGCCTGCGTCATCATGCGCTCGACGCCGGCCGAAGGCGCCAGGCCGGGCCTGTCCGCCGGCTCGACCGCATCGAAGTACCCGGATACCGCCGCGCGCGCCACGGCCACCTGGCGCGACGGCAGGAGACTCCAGTTCTGGATGAAGATAAAGCGCAAGCCTTCCTGCAGGTAGTCGTTCGCTTCGAGCATGGCCAGCATGTCGCTCCACTGCGCCGACTCGGCCTCGTACACCGCGCGCAGCCATTCACGCTGGCGCGCGGCAGGCACCGCATCGCGCACCTGGTCGCCGAGATAACTGAAGGCATAGCTTTCAAGGAAGGGTTGGATGCGGCGGCCCGTAACCTGGCTATCGTCGCCGTAGAAGGCCTCGCAGCGCTCGATATCCTGCGCATCGGGGCGTGGCAGGCGCGCGATATCCAGCTCGTTGATGCATAGCAGGAGCCGGTTCGAGGTAAGCGACGGCAGCCGGCTGACGGTGGCCGCGGTGATGGGCTTCTGGAATTTCAGGAACTCCAGGTCCTCCGGACGCAGGGGGCGGCGGTAGAAATCCTCGTCCAGTTCCAGTTCCTCGACCACCGCGCTGCGAAAGGCGGGGTGTGCGGCGAACTGCCTGATCAGGGCGAGCGCTTCCTCCCGGCGCGCCTTGTGCGGTTCGAAGTCGAAAAGCGGCGACAGCATTGACGAAGTCACGGTCGGTCTCCAGGCGAAGTCGGTCCGGGCCGCGGCAAATGCCGTGGCCATGCGCCGGGCCGCGCGTGCGCGGGGCGGCTAACAGGAGGTCGAGTTGCCGGAGCGAGCGTGCATGTCGTTGCCAGAAGAACGTGTGCTGTCCGTTTGTCTGTCGGGTGCCAACGGCGCGGTACCGCCGTACCCATGCATCGCCCTCGATACGAGGGGGGTCGAGGTGATTGATTCCGCGACGGCGGCCAGCTCGCGCACGACTTCCGCGAGCACCGCCTCGCGCTGGACCTGAATGAAAAAATGCCCGCCGTCCAGCAGTTGCGTCCGCAACCGCCCATCCGACTCGCGCTGCCAGCCGCGCAGGTTGTCGGGGTCGCCGGCGATATCCGTGTCGTCCTGGCCGCACAGCGCAAGCACCGGGCAGTGCAAGGGCTCCCGTGGCGGTGATACGTGCGTCCCGCACAGATGGAAATCCGCACGCAAGGTCGGCTCGATCATGGCCATGAATTCCGCGTTATCGAGCAGTTCCGCAGGCGTACCCTTCAGCGCGCGGAGTTCGCCCAGCAACTCGCTTCGCGAGCACGAGAGCCACTGGTGTTCCGGCTTGCGGCGGGACGGCGCGGTGCAGGCGGAAACGCCCAGCCATGCCGGCGCCGCGCCATGGCGGTCGCGCAAGAGATGGCCGAGCTCCAGGGCGATCAAGGCCCCCATGCTGTGGCCGAAAAGCGCGTACGGCCGGTCCAGCCATGGCCGCGCATCCTTGGCAAGAACATCGAGCAGCGCCGGCCAATCCGCCAGGGCATCTTCCTGCTGACGCGCGCCGCGTCCGGGCAGCTCCAGCGCCACCACGCGCAACCATGGCGGCACATGGGTGGGCCAAAAGCGGTACATGGACGCGCTGCCGCCCGCGTAGGGCAGGCACAGCAGGTTCAGGACGGGTCGTGTCACGGCAGACGGCCGGCTGGGCGCGGGCGGCTACGAAGACGCAGTCGCCGCTTCGCCGTCCATCGCCTTGCGCAGGCTCAAGGGCCGCATGTCGGTCCAATGCTGCTCGATATAGGCCAGGCACTCCGCCTTGTTCCCTTCCATGCCGGCCTCACGCCAGCCGTCCGGAACGCGGGTCTTGTACGCCGGCCAAATGGAATATTGCTCTTCGTGATTGATCACGACCTTGAATCGAACCTGCTCATCATCCCAGCTCATGCAGTCCCTCCGCTGTAGATCAGGACTCGCGCGGCTTGTATGTCACGCGAGTTTGTATTCGATTGAGTGCATATTAGAATCGTTATCATTTGCACTGTCATTGCGAAATCTACGGGTAGCGACTCGTGATGTCAAGGCGCATCGACAAGCATCTTCGCAATGGAAGAAAATCGATGCGACTCGTTATATGGGCTTATGTGGGGACACCGTAGTCCCCATCCCGGCATTGTCTGCAGCCAGCGTGACGCAAGCGCGACATGTCACCCGGACCGCGCGCCAGACCCTGCATGGGGTGGCGCCCATGCGACCGCGCCGGCATAGCCGGCGGGCAAGGCCAGCATGCGCAGGGACAATTGCTGCAGCGACGCGCCCTCGCGCGTAGGCAGGTCGCATTCGACACGCAGCCCGGCAGGGTCCTGGGCGGGTCGCACGGCGATATGCCGCAGCAACTCCGCGATGCCATGGCCGGTGGCCTTCAGCGCCGCTTCCTTGCACACCCAGTGGCGGTAGAAGGCATCGGCGCGTTGCGAAGCCGGCAGGCGCGTCCATGCATCGCACTCGGCATCGGTAAGGACGATGCGTGCCAGCGCTTCGATATCGGTATGGATGCCGGACATGGACTCGACGTCGATGCCGACTTCGCGCATCGGCGATAAGGCAAGGCATGCGAGCGCGCCGGAATGAGAGACATTGAAGCGCAGCTCCGACGCGGCCCATTGGGGACGCCCGCGGTTCGTGTAGGTCAACGACACGCGAGCCGGATCCGCGCAAGAGACCGCCTGTGCCAGCAGGTGCTTGAGGGTTGCGCGCGTGATGGCGAAGCGCAGCTTGTCCTCATGGCGCACATAGCGACCCAGGCGGGCGCGCTCCGCTTCGTCCAGCCATCGCATCACGCCTTCCGGCAAGTCCGCACGCAGATCGAGGTCGAGCCGCCACATCGCGACATCGTCGGGCACGCCTACGGTCTTCAACGGCGTGATGGCCACGCAAGGGAGCATGAGGACGCTTTGCACTTCAGTTGATTGGGCTTCAGTGGTTTGCGCTTCGGTGGTTTGCGCTCCGCATGCCGGCCGGCGATGCGCGCACGGCGAGCTTACACCCGACGGAGCTGGACCCATACCGCACCCCAGCCGGCCGCGCAGCAAAAAGGCGAAGCTCCCTCCCGGAAGCTTCGCCTCGACCGGCACGACCGCGCGCTTTACTTCGCGGGCGTGGACGGCGTAGCGGCGTGAGTCGCCGACTTCTTGGCCATCGAGCCTTTGGCCTTCTTGTGCGTGTGCGCCTTCGTCGTCTTGGTGGCGGTGCTGCCCTCTGCCGCGAAAACAGCCGGCGCCGCGGTCAGGCCCAGGCAAAGCGCCGACACGGAAAGAAAAGCAGCAATACGGGAACGGTTGGTCATTTAGGACTCCATATCAAGTAAGGCCACCGGGCCTTATTCCACGGGCACGGCACCCCGCCGTGTTTCCCGTACTGCCTTGGAGCAGGCACCGTCGCGAAGGTTTCATCCGCGACGAAAAAAGATTCGCCGTTCGCGCAGGGCCGCTGACACCTTGCTGTACGCGGGCGCTACGCCGCGCTTCTGCATGCATCCAACGACATATCATCGGACGCATCGGCGCGCGCCTGCACACGCGCATCGCCGCAGCCGTCATTCATCTTTCAATGCTCATTCAAACAGCATTCATCGACATGCCGCGACGCGCGGTCATTCCTGCTTCAGGCGGTCGAGCGCTTCGTCCAGGCGGTCCACCGCCCACACGTCCAGGCCTTCCACGGGCTGCCGCGGCGCGTTCGCCTTGGGAATCAGCGCCACGCTGAAGCCGAGCTTGGCCGCTTCGCGCAAGCGTTCCTGGCCCCGCGGCGCCGGACGTATTTCGCCGGCCAGCCCGACTTCGCCAAAGGCCACCAGGCCGCGCGGCAAAGGCCGGTCACGCAGCGAAGACATGATGGAAAGCAGCACCGGCAGATCGGCAGCGGGTTCGGTAATGCGCACGCCGCCGACCGCATTGACGAATACATCCTGGTCCGAAGTCACCACGCCGGCGTGCCGGTGCAGCACGGCCAGCAGCATGGCCAGGCGATTGCTTTCCAGGCCGACAGTCAGCCGCCGCGGATTGCCGCCCTGGGCGCCGTCGACCAATGCCTGGATCTCCACCAAGAGCGGCCGCGTCCCTTCCTGCGTGGCCATCACGCAGGAGCCGGCGACCTGCCGGTCATGCTGCGACAGGAACAAGGCCGATGGATTCGGTACGCCGCGCAGACCGCGATCGGTCATGGCGAAAACGCCCAGCTCATTGACCGCGCCGAAGCGGTTCTTGAAGGCGCGCACCAGGCGGAAAGAGGAATGGGTATCCCCTTCGAAATACAGCACCGTGTCCACGATGTGTTCGAGCACGCGCGGCCCCGCCAACGCCCCATCCTTCGTGACGTGGCCGATCATGACGATGGCGATGCCGGTCTGCTTGGCCAGGCGGGTCAATTGCGCGGCGCATTCACGCACCTGCGACACCGAGCCCGGCGCGGCCGTCAATTCCCCGCTGTAGAGGGTCTGGATCGAATCGATCACCGCGACCGCCGGCTTCTGCTCCGACACCGCGGCCTGGATGGCTTCCAGGCGGATCTCGGCCAGCAGATTGACATTGCCGGTGGACAACCCCAGGCGCCGCGCCCGCAGGGCCACCTGCTCGGCGGATTCTTCGCCGGTCACATACAGCACGTTGGACGCCGCCGACATCGAGGCCAATGCCTGCAGCAGCAGCGTCGATTTGCCGATGCCGGGGTCGCCGCCGATCAGCACCACCGCGCCGGCCACCAGGCCGCCGCCCAGCACGCGGTCGAACTCGTCGAACCCGGTCGGCTGGCGCGGCACTTCGCGCGCTTCGATGTCGGCCAGGCTGCGCACCGGACTGGACGCGACCAGGGGCGCGTAACGATGCGCGGCCGCCGCCGCAGGGGCGGCGGTTTCCACGGTTTCCTCAAGGGTGTTCCAGGCCGAGCAGTGCGGGCATTTGCCCTGCCATTTCAGGCTGGTGCCGCCACATTCGGCGCAGACATAGACGGTTCGTGATTTGGCCATGCCGGCAGTGTACCGGCAAGGCGGCCATGGATGCGGCAGGCCGTGTCAGCGGCCGGCGACGCTGCCCCCGCCATCGACCGCCAGCACCTGGCCCGTGATATAGCCGGCATCGTCGGACAGCAGGAAGGTGATCGCCGCGGCCACATCGTCGGGACTGCCGATACGCCTCATGGGAATGGACGCGAGCATGCGTTTCTCCGCATCGCTGCCCACCGGACGGCTGGCACGGAACAGTTCCGTCTCGATGGGGCCAGGCGAGACCGCATTGACTGTGATGCCGAACTCCGCCAGCTCCAGCGCCCAGGTATGCGTACAGCCCACCAGGGCACTCTTCGCCGCGGAATAGCTGGTGCGGTCGTAGCCGCCATGGATGGCGCGGCTGACCACATTGACGATGCGCCCGGAACGGCGGGCCTTCATCGATTCGACAAAGGCCTGCGCAACCTGCACGGCCACGCGGACGTTCAGATCGAGCACATTGAAGAGCGAGGCCAGTTCGATGGCGCCCAGCGGCTGCGGCTGGACCAGGCCGACGTTGTTGACCACGGCGTCGACCGGAAATTTCTCGCGGATCTCGCGCAGCACTTCTTCCGTCGTGCCGGCATCCGAGAGGTCACAGGCGTAGAGATAGCCGGGAAAATCGACGTCGCTGGTGTTGCGGGCAATGCCCACCACATGACAACCCATGTCAGCCAGACGTCGTGTCAGCGCCCAACCAATCCCCTTGGTCGCGCCCGTCACAAGGACGCATTTATCTTTCATGGATCTACCCTGCCTTCGTACCTACGTACCGGTTACCGCAAAGCACCAAGTAGACCACCATCCGGAGCGGATGTCTCGTCTTTCGTAAGCGCGGTCAGGCGGTGGTCAGGCAGGGGTCAGGCGGCCGTCAGGCTCGCTCGGGACGGGTCGGCAACGGCGGCAAGCGGGCTTCAGGGCGTCGTGCGCACCGGCACGCGCGGCGCCAGCGCGCAGAGCAGTTCGTAGCCGATGGTGCCGGCCGCCTGGGCGACTTCGTCGACGGACGGACCGTCCGCGCCCCACAGCGAAACCGGCGCGCCGATGCTGGCGTCCGGCACGGGCGTCAGGTCCACGGCCAGCATGTCCATCGACACCCTGCCCAGCACGCGCGTGCGCACGCCCTCCACGACAATCGGCGTGCCCGTGCCGGCATGGCGCGGATAGCCATCGGCATAGCCGCACGCCACGACGCCGACGCGGGTCGGCGCCTGCGCGGTGAAGAGACTGCCGTAGCCCACGGTATCGCCGGGCTGCAAGGCCTGGATCGCGATAATGCGCGAGCGCAGCGACATGGCCGGACGCAGGCCGAAGGAGGCCGCGTCGGTGTCGAAGAAAGGCGAAGCGCCGTACAGGCAGATGCCCGGCCGCACCCAGCTTGCCGCCGGGCTGTCCGCCACGGCGATTTCCGGATAGCGGAGGGTCGCGGCGGAGTTGCACACGCTGGCCGGGCCGGGCAGGTCCCCGGCGACACGTCGAAACACATCGTGCTGCGCGGCGATGCCCTGCGGACCGTCCGCATTGGCGAAGTGCGTCATGCGGCCCAGCGTGCCCACCACGCCGCGCGCCTGGAGTTCCTGCGCGTGGCGATACGCCTGGCGATAGGCGCCCGGCTCGAATCCCAGGCGGTTCATGCCCGTGTTGAGCTTGAGGAAGATATTCAGCGGATGTTGCGGCCTGAAGCGGGCGAGCATGTCGAGCTGGGGCTGGCAATGCACGACGGTGGTCAGGCGATGGCGATCGACGACATGCAGGTCGTCCGGTTCGAAATAGCCTTCCAGCAGCAGGAGCGGCTTGCCCCAGCCCGATTCACGGCAATGCGCGGCTTCGGCCAGATCGAGCATGGCAAGGCCATCCGCCTGGGCGAAGCCCTGCATGGCCTGCTCGATGCCGTGCCCGTAGCCATGCGCCTTGATGACGGCCCAGATCGACGGCGGCACCCGGGGCGTGCCTGCCGATCGCGCGGCGCCGGCGGCGGTGGCCTGATCCAGATGTTGGCGCACCACGCCAAGATTGTGCGCCAGTGCGGAGACGGAAATAGTGACGGAAATCGGTCGTGGCATCGCGGCTATCCTGAGGCGCTAAGTCTACCCGATCGTGCGCGCGGGCCGGCCGGCGTCTCACCTCTAAAATAGGGATCCCATCAACGCCCGCTACACATGCCGCGCGCAAGGCCGAGCGCCTGCGCGGCGCGGACCGCGGGACATCCTGCCATGGCCGTCGACCACTACGAGAACTTCCCCGTCGCCTCCCTGCTGCTGCCGCGCCGCCTGCGCGGCGCCGTCGCGGACATTTATCGTTTCGCCCGCAGCGCCGACGACATCGCCGACGAAGGCGCCATGGAGGACGCCTGGCGGCTGGAGCAATTGGCGGCCTACCGGGCGCAGTTGCACTGGATCGCCTCCGGCGCGCGCAGCGATGCGGGGCCGGCGCCCGCGCTGGCGCCCATCTTCGAGCCCCTGGCGGCCACCATCGCCCGGCATCAATTGCCGATCACGCCCTTCTACGATCTGCTGTCCGCCTTCGAGCAGGACGTAAGCGTCAAGCGCTATGCCGACATGCCCGCTCTGCTGGACTACTGCGCGCGTTCGGCCAATCCGGTCGGACGGCTGATGCTGCATCTGTATGGCGCCGTGACGCCGGACAACCTGCGCGACGCCGATGCCATCTGCAGCGGATTGCAGTTGGTCAATTTCTGGCAGGACGTCCGGGTGGATCATCGCAAGGACCGCATCTACCTGCCGCTGGATGCGATGCGCCGCCATGGCGTCACGGAGGATGACATCGCCGCCTGCCGCCTGTCGCCGCAATGGACGGCCCTGATGGCCGAGCGCATCGAAGCCACCCGCGCGCTGTTAAACTGCGGCGCGCCGCTGGCCCGCCGCCTTCCCGGCCGTATCGGCCTGGAATTGCGGCTGGTGGTCCAAGGCGGCCTGCGTATACTGGAACGCATCGAAATGGCACGCTATGACGTGTTCATGAACCGCCCTCAATTGGGCGCCAAGGATTGGGGCGTCATGCTGTGGCGCGCTTGCACCTGAAATGACTCCCGACGAATACTGCCAGGACAAGGCCGCCAAGAGCGGGTCCAGCTTCTACTACGCCTTCCTCTTCCTGCCGCCGGAGCGCCGGCGCGCCATCACCGCGCTGTACGCCTTCGGGCGCGAGGTCGACGATGTGGTGGACGAATGCACCGATGTCTCCGTGGCGCGCATCAAGCTGGCCTGGTGGCGTACCGAGGTCGACAAAATGTACGGCGGCGCGGCCAGCCACCCCGTCACGCGCGCGCTGGCGCCCCACCTGGAGGCATATGGCATCACCCGTGAGCGCCTCCTGGCCGTCATCGACGGCATGGAAATGGACCTCGACCAGACGCGCTACCTGGACTGGCCGGGGCTGCGCAAATACTGCTGGCACGTGGCGGGCGTCATCGGTGAAATGTCCGCTGCGATCTTCGGCCATACCGATCCCGCCACGCTCCAGTATGCCGAAAAGCTGGGCCTCGCCTTCCAGATGACCAACATCATCCGCGACGTCGGCGACGACGCCCGCCGCGGCCGCATCTACCTGCCGGTCAACGAGCTGCAGCAGTTCGGCGTCAAGGCGGCGGACATCCTGGACGGCAGGTATTCCCCCGCCTTCAGCGCCTTGATGGCCTTCCAGGCTGAACGGGCGCGTGGACTGTACCGGGAGGCCATGACCGCCCTGCCCGAGGCCGATCGGCGGGCCCAGCGTCCCGGCCTGATGATGGCCGCCATCTACCACGCGCTGCTCGACGAAATCGAGCGTGACGACTGGCAGGTGCTGCATCAGCGGATCTCCCTGACGCCCGTGCGCAAGCTATGGCTGGCCTGGAAGACCTGGGTGAGCGGCGGACGGGGGCTCGTGCGGCGGCTGTCACGGTGAAAGCCGCCGTCGTCGGAGCCGGCTGGGCGGGCCTGTCGGCCGCCGTGGCCTTGCGCGATGCCGGCTGGGAGGTCACCGTGTACGAGGCCGGCCGCACGCCGGGCGGCCGGGCGCGCCGGGTGCCGCGCGAAGGCGGCGCGCTACCGCTGGATAACGGCCAGCACATCCTGCTGGGCGCCTACGCCGATACGCTGGCCTTGATGCGCCGGCTGGGCCGGGATCCCGAGACCCTGCTGGCGCGCCTGCCCCTGCGCCTCGCCAGCCTGGATGGCGGCTTCCGCCTGGCGGCGCCGCGCCTGCCGGCGCCCTGGCATGCGGCCTGGGGCCTGCTGACGGCCCGCGGGCTCGCGTGGCGGGACCGCCGCGCGGCACTGCGGCTGATGCGGCGCCTGCGGGCGGACCGCTGGCGCGTGCCCGCCGGCGAGACCGTCGCCAGGCTGCTGGACCGGCTGCGCCAACCGGCCGGCGTCATACGACTGCTGTGGGAACCGCTTTGTCTGGCGGCCCTGAATACGGCGCCGGGGCAGGCCTGCGCGCAGCTCTACGCCCATGTCCTGCGCGACAGCCTGGCCGGCAGGCGCGCCGCCTCCGACATCCTGGTGCCCCGCGTCGATCTTTCCGCGCTATGGCCGGATGCGGCCGCGGCGACGTGCCGCATGCGGTATGGCCATGCCGTCAGGGCCGTGGATCCCGACGATGGCGGCATCGTGGTCGACGGTACGCGCTACGACGCAGCGGTGCTGGCCGTGCCGCCCGCGGCCGCCGCGCGCGTGCTGGCGCAGGGCCGGGCGGCCCAGTTCGCCGCCGGACTGGCCGATATACCGCATTCCCCCATTGCCACGCTGACACTGCGATTGGCGCAGCCCTGGCCGCTGCCGCAGCCGATGATGATGCTGCATGACTATCCCGCCGAAGGACAGGACGGCCAGTGGGTATTCGACCGTGCCTGGCTCGCGGGTGCCGCGGATGGACCGGGCGAGATCGCCGTCGTCGCAAGCGCCGCGGCAAGCCTCGCTGCGCGCGACCGGCAGCAGGTCATCGATGCGTTGATGGTGCAGTTGCGCGAGCAGGCGGCGCGCGGCGGCTTGCCCCCCATGCCGGAGGTGCTGGACGCCACCCTGCTGATCGACAGGCGCGCGACCTTCATGGCGCTCCCGGGCTTGCCGCGTGCCGGCCAGGCCACGCCGTGGCGCACGCTGGGGCTGGCCGGCGACTGGACCGATACCGGTTATCCCGGCGTGCTGGAAGGCGCGGTGCGCAGCGGCCAGCGCGCCGCGGCATGGATCATGGGCGCGGGCTGAGGAGGCGGGGTGATGGCGCGAGCCGGCTACAGCAGCACGCGGACCGTGTACAAGCCGGCTGCCGTCAACAGCAGCGAGCCCGCAAGGCTGACCCCGGCGTAGCCCAACGCGGTCCAGGCGGCGCCCTCTTCCAGGAAGGCCACGGTTTCGGCCGAGAACGTCGAAAAGGTCGTGAGTCCGCCAAGAAAGCCGGTAATGCATGCCAGCCTCACCCAGGCCGGCCAGTCCGGATGAGAACCGACCAGCGCGACAAGCACGCCGATCAGGTATCCACCCACCAGATTGGCGGCGAGCGTGCCCCAAGGCCAGCCGCCCGCATTGAGGGATAGGCCCAGCAGCCAGCGCAGCCACGCGCCCAGCGCGGCGCCAATGCCGATCGCTATGAAGTTCAGGGGGGCAAGCATGGGCAGCATGATGGGGGCGCGGCGCGCGCGAAAAGAAAGGCCCGATTATCGCAATAAACGCCGCCGCATCAACACCGCCGCGAGCCAGATCGCCAACACCGCGCTGACGCCCAGCTGAAGCAGATTCCACCCCAGGTCGGGCGGTGCCTTGCCCAATACCAGCGGCCGCACGATGTCCACCGCGGGCGACAGCGGCAACCACTGCATGACGGCGACCAGGGGTGCCGGCAATTGGGATACGGGAAAGAACACGCCGGACAGGAACACCATGGGCGTCACGCCCAGGGTGAAGTAATACATGAAGAAGTCATAGCCCCGCGCCAGCGCGCTGACGATCATGGCCATGCCGGCGAACACCAGGCCCAGGAGCACCAGCACCAGCGGCACCCATGCCAACGTGGCCGCGCGCGAAATATCCAATGCCACCACCACGACCAGGATCGCGATGCCGCTCTTTATCGCCTTGGCGGCCGCCCACAGTATCTCGGCCCACACCACGTCGTCCAGGCTCAGCGGCGTATTGAGCATGGCATCCCAGGTGCGCTGGATCTGCAGGCGCGAAAAGGCGTTGTAAGTCGCCTCGAAGGTTGCCCCGTACAGCGCGCCCACGCAGATCGAGCCGGCGGACAGATACGTCACATACCGCACGCCGTCGACGCCGGGCAGCATCGATCCCAGTCCGTAGCCCAGCGCGAGCAGCGCGACCATCGGGTCCAGCACATCGCCCAATATCGTGGTCAGCGCGGTCTTGCGCCACACCAGGAAATTGCGCCGCACGACGGCGAAGCTGCGCGCGGTCAGCCATGGCCAGTGCCACAGCGGTCGCGCGGCGGCAGGCGGAACGGCCGCAGCCTGGGAGGCGACGGGGTCGACGCTCATGTGGGATTCCTTCCAATGTGGACCGGCACTAGGTGTCCTCGCGCATATCGCGGCCGGTCAGGCGCAGGAACAGGTCCTCCAGGTTCGCCGGACGGTGCAGATAGCGCAATCCGGGCGTGGCGCGCAGGGTACGGACGATCGGCTCGGCATCGCCGGTATAGCAGAATGCCGTCTCGCCGCTGACTTCGACACGCGCGGCCAGGGTGGCGCGGTGGCGGTCCAGCCATGACTGCAGCGCGTCGCCGTAGACCTCCACCACCTGCGGCTCGACGTGCCGGTCGATCAATGCACGCGGCGTGCCTTCGGCGATCATGCGTCCCTGGTCGAGCACCCCCAGGCGATCGCAGAGCCGCTCCGCCTCGTCCATGAAGTGCGTCGTCAGCAGGATGGTCTTGCCGCGCGCCAGCAGCGCCTTCAGGCGCTCCCAGATCAGATGGCGCGCCTGCGGGTCCAGCCCGGTGGTGGGCTCGTCCATCACGATGAGATCGGGGTCGTTGATCATGGCGCGCGCCAGCGTCAGCCGCCGCTTCATCCCGCCGGATAACTCCGTGATGCGCGCCTGCGCCTTCGCCGTCAGCGCGGCGAATTCGAGCAGCGCCGGGATGCGGGCGCGGATCTGCGCATCGCGCAGCCCGAAATAGCGGCCGAAGACGAGCAGGTTCTCGGCCACGGTGAAATCGGGGTCCAGGTTATCCATCTGGGGGACCACGCCCACGCCCATGCGGGCGATGCGTGCCTGCGCGGGCACCGGGTGGCCGAGCACATCGATATGGCCGCGATCGAAAGGCGTAAGCCCCAGCAAGGTGCGCAGCGTCGTGGTCTTGCCGGCCCCGTTCGGACCCAGCAGTCCATAGCATTCGCCACGGCGCAGGAAAAAGGAAAGATCCTGCACGATGGGGCGGCCGTTGTAGCGTTTGTGCAGCCCCTCGATGCGCAGGGCGAGCGTATCGGGCGTAGCGGGAACCGTCGTTGGCGTCGCGAGCGTCATGCACCCATTCTAGCGGGCGCGGCGCGGCCACGCCCATACGCATGCACGGTCTTCCTGCTGGGCACGGCGCCCCAGCATTTCCACCCAATGGAAATACCCACGGCGCCCGCCGCCGGTCTTCCTCTACACTGGCCCGCACAACGCACGACGCCCCCGCCACGTGCCCCGCACAACGCCCAAGGTGCGACGCAGGTCGCGCACGCCGGCACGCGTGCGCGGCACGGCGTGCTGCCGCGCCCTTCCGTCCACGGAGACAAGAATGAACGCATCCCTATCACGCCGTCGCCTGCTGGCGGCCGCCGCCGCAGCGATGACGGCGCCCTGGGTATCGCGCGCCACGCTGGCCGCCACGCCTGCCGCGCTCCCCGACAAGCCTTTGCGGCTGATCGTGCCCTTCGCGCCCGGCGGGCCGGTCGACAGTCTGGGCCGCCTGATCGGCAAGGTCATGAGCCCGTCGCTGAAGCGCTCGGTGGTCGTGGACAACCGCCCGGGCGGCGGCGGGATCGTGGCCTTGAATGCGGTCAGCAGCGCGCCGGAGGACGGGACCACGGTGGTGCTCTCGTCCATCACGCTGGTGACCACGCCGGCGCTGATGTCGTCGGTGCCCTACGACGCGGAAAAGGACTTCGACCCGATCACCGTGGTCGGCTTCATCCCCCATGTTCTCGTGGTGCGGGAGGACGATCCGGCGCACACGCTGGCCGATCTGGTGAAGGCCGCGAAGTCCCGGCCCGGCGCGCTGAGTTACGGCTCCTCGGGCAACGGTACGTCCGCACACCTGGCGGGCGCGCTGTTCGCCGACCGCGCGGGCCTGGACGTGACGCACGTCCCCTACCGCGGCGCGGCGCCCGCCTTGACCGATCTGCTGGCCGGCCGGCTGCAGTTCATGTTCCTCGACGTTCCGACCTTGCTGCCCTACCTGCGCGCCGGCAAGGTGCGCGCGCTGGCGGTGGCCCCTGCCGCGGGAGCGCGGGCCCTGCCGGAAGTGCCGACGATCGCCGCGTCGGGCTACCCCGGCTTCGATATCCATGCCTGGTACGGCGCCCTCGTCAAGGCCGGCACGCCCGCGCCCGCCAGGCAGGCCCTGTACGACGCCGTGCGCGACGCGCTCAACAGCGACGAAGCCAAGCGCTACCTTGCGTCCGTCGGCATCGATCCGGGGGGCATGCCGCCGCCGGCGTTCGCCACGCTGATCCACGACGACCTGGTGGGATGGAAACAGACCATCGGCCGGCTGCACATTTCCATCGGATAACCGGCCCCGCCAAGGCCGCTCACTTTTTGCGTAAGCGCACCATGCATATCGCCATACCGGACGACTACCAGGACTGCGTGCGCGGGCTCGCCTGCTATGCCAGGCTTGCCGGGCACGACGTCACGATCTTTCACGATACGGTCAAGGATATCGACACCCTTGCCCGGCGTTTCCAGGACGCCGACTGCATCGTGCTGACGCGCGAACGCACCCGCCTGGGCGAGGAATTGCTGCGCCGCCTGCCCAGGTTGCGCCTGGTCAGCCAGATCGGCAAAACGGCGCCGCACATCGATATCGCCGCGTGCACCGCGCACGGCGTCGCGGTGGCGGAGGGCTCGGGTTCCGGCGCGGCCACGGCCGAACTGGCCTGGGCGCTGATGCTGGCCAGCCGCCGCCATCTGGTGGCGGAAGCGAATCGCCTGCGCGCCGGGCAATGGCAGCACACGCTCGGCCAGGAATTGCGCGGGCAGCGCCTGGGCGTGTGGAGCTATGGCCGCATCGGCCGCCAGGTGGTCGATTACGGACGTGCCTTCGGCATGCGCGTATGGGTGTGGGGCGGCCCCGAATCCACCGCACGCGCGCGCGCCGACGGTATCGATGTCGCCCCCACGCGCGAGACCTTCTTCGCGGACAGCGACGTCGTCACCCTGCACCTGCGGCTGGGTCAGGCCACGCGCGGCGTCATCGGCGCCGACGACCTGGCGCGCATGAAGCCGGATGCGCTGCTGGTCAATACGAGCCGCGCCGAACTGATCGCGCCCGGCGCCCTGGAAGTGGCGCTGCGGCAGGGCCGCCCGGGCTACGCCGCCGTCGACACCTTCGAATCCGAACCCGTGCTGGGCGCCGACCACCCGCTGCTGCATCTGGACAACGCGCTGTGCACGCCGCACCTGGGCTTCGTCGAGCGGGACAACTACGAAGCCTATTTCGGCACGGCGTTCGACAACATCAATGCCTTCTGCGCCGGCAAGCCTGTCAACCTGGTGAACCCGGAGGTGATTGGAGGCCGCTGATATCGGTCCTCGTTGACGATGGCGAAGTGCGAACTTCACGGCTGCCGAACGCATGAAAGCGCGATGCTTCAGCGCGTTCTGCAGCGGCATCGTCAATTACCCGCGCTTGAACGCGGGGTGCCGTCAGCGCCCACAATTGATATAGATTCTCATTTCTGTTAATGTTCGGCGTCTTTTTCGACTGCCGAACATGACTGCCCGCCCTGCTCCAAGCCGCCGCGCCTATTGGCTGAAGAAGCTGCACCAATGGCACTGGATCAGCTCGGCGCTGTGCCTGCTGGGCATGCTGGCGTTCGCGATCACCGGCTGGACGCTCAACAATGCCGGGCTGATCGAATCACGGCCGCGCGTGGTCTCGGCGCAAGCCGACCTGCCCGGCGACCTTCTGCGCAGCCTGCACGCCGCCGCAGGCGCACCATCGGCGGCGGGCGCGGGAAGCGGCACGCCATCCTCCCCGGCATCCCGGCGCAACAAGGTGTCGCGGCCGTTGCCCGACGGCGTCGCGCAGTGGCTGAGCGAGCGCTTCGATACCCGCGTGCCGTCTGATGGGGCCGAATGGTCCAGCAGCGAACTCTACATATCCCTGCCGCGGCCGGGCGGCGACGCGTGGATGGCCGTGGACATGGAAAGCGGCCATGTCGAGTACGAGCGCACCGATCGCGGCGCCATCGCGTACCTGAACGATTTGCACAAGGGCCGGCACGCCGGGACGGCCTGGAGCTGGTTCATCGACGTATTCGCCCTGGCCTGTCTGGTCTTCTCGCTGACGGGGCTGCTGCTGCTCAAGCTGCACGCGGGTCATCGGCGCGCCACCTGGCCCATGGTAGGACTGGGCGTGCTGGTGCCCGTGCTGCTGGCCGCCACCTTCATCCATTGAATCGTTTTCCGCATCAGGAACATCGTCATGCGCAAGCTTGTACTGCCTGCCTTGCTGGCCGGGCTCTTCGGTCGGCTCGCCCACGCCGGCGGCATGGAACTGACCGTGGAGATCCCGCGGCTCGAGGTCTCCGAATACCACCGTCCCTATGTCGCGATCTGGCTGGAACGTCCGGACCAGCAGGCCGTCGCGGACCTGGCGGTGTGGTACGACGTGGCCAAGAAGAACAACGAAGGCACGGAATGGCTGAAGGACATGCGCCAGTGGTGGCGCCGCAGCGGCCGCACCCAGCAATTCCCGGTGGACGGCGTCAGCGGTGCGACGCGTCCGGCGGGACGGCAGGTGCTGCGCTTCGATGCCAACGCCGCGCCGCTCGCGACCTTGCAGCCCGGCGCATATGTGCTGGCCGTCGAAGCGGCCCGCGAAGTAGGCGGCCGGGAACTGGTGCGCATTCCCTTCGATTGGCCGCCGCGCCAGCCGCAGCCCCAGCCCCTGCGCGCCAGCGGCGAGCACGAATTGGGTGAAATCGCCATGAAATTGCAGCCTTGAGACCCGCGACCATGATGCTTCCCCACCGCAAGACCCTGGCAGCCGCCTTCCTCCTGTCCGCCGCGATGTCCCTGCCCATGGCGGCGCGGGCCCATGACATGTGGATCGTGCCCTCCTCCACCGTCCTGTCCGGCGACACCGGCTGGGTCACCGTCGATGCCGCCGTCGGCAATGACAAGTTCTATTTCAACCATGCGCCGCTGCGCCTGGACGGCCTGCAGATCGCGGGTCCGGCCGGTGCCGCCGTCACGCCGGAAAACGTCGGCCGCGGCAAGCTGCGCAGCACCTTCGACGTGCCGCTGGCCCAGCAGGGCACTTACCGCATCGCCGTGGTCAACGACGGGGTATTCGCGCGCTGGAAGCAGGACGGCCAGACGAAACGCTATGTGGGCAAACCCGATGGCCTGGCCCAGGCCATCCCCGCGCAGGCCCAGGACCTCGAAGTGGTCCAGAGCCTGGGACGCGTGGAAACCTTCGTCACGCAAGGCAAGCCCACGCCGCTCCCGCCCGTGGGAAAGGGATTGGAACTGGTTCCTGTCACGCACCCCAACGACTTGTTCAGCGGGGAACCGGCGACCTTCGAACTGCGCCTGGATGGCCGGCCCGCGGCGGGCCATGAAGTCACGGTCGTGCCGGCCGGCGGCCGCTATCGCGACCGGACCGGCGAAATCGCGTTGAAGACGGACAAGGACGGGCTCGTCAGGATCACCTGGCCCGCCCCGGGCCTGTACTGGCTGCAAGCCGACGCCCAGGACGACAAAGTCAGCGTCCCGCAAGCCAGCAAGCGGCGCCTGATGTACGCGGCGACCCTGGAAGTCCTGCAACCTTGAGTGACGTGCCGACAGCGGCGCGCTGGCAGCGGCTCGTGCAGCCGCGGGCGCAGGACCACATGGCGGTCCGCGCGCCCACGCCGGCGCCGGCGCGGCCGGCCGCGCCGGCCGGCGCGACGATGGGAACCACATGGTCGGCTCGGCTGCTGCTGCCGCCAGGCGTCACGCAACACGGGGCACGACATGCGATCCAGGCCGCCCTGGACGACGTCGTGGCCCAGATGAGCCATTGGGAAAACGATACAGACCTGTCGCGCTTCAATCGCGCCTTGCAGGGCTGGTACCGCGTCCCCGCCGCATTTTTCGAAGTGATGCGCTATGCGCTCTGGCTGGCGGAGGAAACACAAGGCGCCTACGATCCCGCGGCGGGAGCCCTGGCCGAGGCCTGGGGGTTCGGCCCGCGCGGTGCACACCAGGACACGCGACAGGCGTCCCGCCCACCCGGTGCGCGCCCCCCGGATCCGGCCTGGCTCGGGCAATGGCGCAGCGACGCGGGCTGGCGGGCGCTGCGGCTGGACGAATCGGCGCAGCGCATCTGGCAGCCGGGCGGCGTCATGCTCGACCTTTCGTCCATCGCCAAGGGTTATGGCGTCGACGCTGCAGCGAAAGCGCTCGATGCATTGGGCTTGCGGCATTACCTGGTCGAGGTGGGGGGTGAACTGCGCGCGCGAGGCAAGCGCCCCGATGGCCAGCCCTGGCGGGTGGGCATCGAAAGCCCGGAGGATGGGCGTCCCGCGCTGGCCCTGAGCCTGGGCGACGCCGCGCTGGCCACCTCGGGCGATTACCAACGCTATTTCATGCACCAGGGGCGCCGCCATGCGCACACGCTGGACCCGCGCACGGGCCTTGCCGTGGACAATGGCGTGGCGTCGGTGTCCGTGCTGCACGGCGGCTGCATGCAGGCGGACGCGCTGGCGACCGCGCTGCTGGTCCTGGGCGAGCGGAACGGAATGGCATGGGCGCGGGCGCGCGGCATCGCGGCGGTATTCCTGCTGCGTGGCGACGGCGGCCTCAGGGTCGCGCCGACCCCGGCCTTCCAGGCTTGCCTGGCGCAGCCGTCCGGCCGCCGCCTCGCCGCGGCTTACAAGGCGGCGTGCGTGCGCACGTAGGCTTTCACGGCCTCGGCATCGCAGTCGAGGATCTGCACACGCTGCGGCAGCGATTCCAGGTCCGCCAGCGCCGCGGGAGGCGGCACGCGCCGGCCCAGCGCTTCCTCGATGGTGTCGGAGAACTTGGCCGGCAACGCGGTTTCCAGCACCAGCATGGGCACGCCCGGCTCCACATAGGCCTGCGCCACCTTGACGCCGTCGGCGGTGTGCGGATCGATCAACACGCCGCTCTCGTCATAGGTGGAGCGTATCGTCGCCAGGCGGTCGGCATGCGAACTGGCGCCCGCGACAAAACCATATTGCGATGCGAACGCGGGCCGCAGCGATGACAGGTCGAACTGCCCGGTACCCGCCAGCTCTTTCCACAGCGCGGCCACCCGTGCGGCATCGCCGCCGACCAGGTCGTACACGAAACGCTCGAAATTCGAGGCGCGCGAAATATCCATCGAAGGACTGGAGGTCGCGTAGGTCTGCACGGCAGGCCGCGGGCGGTAGACGCCCGTACGGAAAAATTCCTCGAGGACGTTGTTCTCGTTGGTCGCCAGCACCAGGTGACGCACCGGCAGACCCATGCGGCGGGCGATATGGCCTGCCAGGATATTGCCGAAGTTGCCGGACGGCACCGCGAAGGACACCTGCTGGTCCGCCCGCGTGGTGGCCTTCAGCCAACCGTGGATGTAGTACACCACCTGAGCCGCGATGCGCGCCCAGTTGATCGAATTGACGGCGCCGATGCGGCACTCGGCCTTGAACTTCAGGTCGCCGGCCAGCGCCTTGACGATGTCCTGGCAGTCGTCGAAGACGCCGTGCACCGCGATATTGTGGATGTTCGGATCCTGCAGCGAATACATCTGGGCGCGCTGGAAAGCGCTCATGCGCCCGTGCGGCGACAGCATGAATACCGCCACGCCCTTCTTGCCGCGCAAGGCATATTCGGCGGCCGACCCCGTATCGCCGGAGGTGGCGCCCAGGATATTCAGGGTCGTGCCGCGCTTGGTCAGCACGTATTCGAAAACCTGCCCCAGGAACTGCATGGCCATGTCCTTGAAGGCCAGGGTCGGGCCCTCGGACAAGCCCAGCAGGCTCAGCCCGCCGCCCAGGGGCCGCAAGGGCACGATGTCCTCGCTGCCGAAGATCTGCTCGGTATAGGCGGCGCGCGTCAGCCGGCGCAGGTCGTCCGCCGGGATATCGTCGGCGAACAGGCTCAGCACTTCGAACGCCAGGTCCGCATAAGGCAACCCGCGCCAGCCGGCGAGCGTCTCGGCGGACAGGCGCGGCAGGACCTCCGGCACGGCCAGGCCGCCGTCGGGGGCCAGCCCTTCCAGCAGGATGTCGGAGAAACTTTGCGGCGCCATGCCGCCACGCGTGGAAACGTATTTCACGATAAGGTCTCCATGCGGATACGGGTCATGCGCGAACGCACGAAGGGCAGCCCTTCGATGCGCTCGATCGCGCGGTTGACCTGGCCTTCGACGGCCTGGTGCGTAAGGAAAATAATGTCCGCGCCACCGATATGCGAGGGCTGCTGGATCATGGAACCGATGGAAATGCGGTGCTCGGCCAGCACACGGGCGATATCGGCCAGCACACCGGGCTGGTCATCCACCCGCAGCCGCAGATAGTACGACGTCGATACCTTTTCGATCGGCAGGATAGGGGTGTCGGACATCGCATCGGGCTGGAAGGCCAGGTGCGGCACGCGGTTGCCCGGGTCGGCCGTATGCAGCCGCGTCACGTCGACGAGGTCCGCCACCACCGCCGAAGCGGTCGGCTCTTCGCCGGCGCCCTGGCCGTAGTACAGGGTCGGCCCCACCGCGTCACCGCGCACCAGCACGGCGTTCATGGGACCTTCCACATTGGCCAGGAGGCGCTCGGCCGGCACCAGGGCCGGATGCACGCGCAGCTCGATACCGTCGGGGCGCCGTCGCGTCATGCCCAGCAGCTTGATGCGGTAACCCAGGCGTTCGGCATGCGCAATGTCCTCTTGCGCCAGCTGCGAAATCCCCTCCACATAGGCCTTGTCGAACTGCACGGGCACGCCGAAAGCCAGCGAGGCCAGCAAGGTCAGCTTGTGCGCGGCGTCCACGCCTTCGATATCGAAGGTGGGATCGGCCTCGGCATAGCCCAGGCGCTGGGCCTCGGCCAGGACTTCGGCAAACGGCAGTCCGCGCGTACGCATCTCGGACAGGATGAAATTCGTCGTGCCGTTGATGATGCCGGCCACCCACTCGATGCGATTGGCGGTCAGGCCTTCCCGTATCGCCTTGATGATGGGAATGCCGCCGGCCACCGCCGCCTCGAAGGCGACCATCACGCCGCGCGCGGACGCGGCCGCGAAGATCTCGTTGCCATGCTTGGCCAGCAGCGCCTTGTTGGCCGTGACCACATGCTTGCCCTGGTTGATGGCTTCGAGCACCAGTTCGCGCGCCAGCGTGTCGCCGCCGATCAGCTCGACGACGATATCGATATTGGGGTCGCGCACCACCTGGTACGGATCGGTGGTGACGGCCACGGCGTCGCCCACCCGGGCGGCCGCCTTGGCCGCATCCCGCACGGCGATATGGGTGACCTCGATGCGTCGGCCCGCGCGCCGCGCGATTTCTTCCGCGTTGCGCGACAGCACGGTCCACGTGCCACCGCCCACCACGCCCAACCCCAGCAGGCCTACCTTCATGGGATTCATTTCAGCAATCCGTCCTTGCGGAACATTTCCTTGATGCCGCGCACCGCCTGGCGGGTGCGCTGTTCGTTTTCGATGAGCGCGAAGCGGACATAGTCGTCGCCATACTCGCCGAAACCGATGCCGGGCGAAACCGCGACCTTGGCATCGGCCAGCAGGCGCTTGGCGAATTCCAGCGAGCCCAGGGCCTTGTAGGGCTCGGGGATTTCCGCCCAGATGTACATCGAGGCCTTCGGGATCTCGACGTTCCAGCCGGCCTCATGCAGCCCGCGCGCCAGCACGTCGCGGCGGCTGCGGTACTGTTCCACCACCTGGCGCACGCCGTCCTGCGGACCATCCAGCGCCGCGATCGAGGCCACCTGGATCGGCGTGAAGGTGCCGTAGTCGTGGTAGCTCTTGATGCGCGCCAGGGCATGCACCAGTTCGCGGTTGCCCACCATGAAGCCGATGCGCCATCCGGCCATGTTGTAGCTCTTGCTCATGGTGAAGAACTCGACGGCGACATCGCGCGCGCCCTCCACCTGCATGATGGACGGCGCCACGTAGCCGTCGAAGCAGATATCCGCGTAGGCCAGGTCATGCACAACCAGGATATCGTGCTCCTTGGCCAGCGAGACCACGCGTTCGAAGAAGGACAGGTCCACGCATTGGGCGGTCGGGTTGCTGGGAAAACCCAGCACCATCATCTTGGGCTTGGGGATGGATTCGCGCACCGCGCGCTCCAGCTCCTCGAAGAAATCCACGCCCGGCGTCATGCGCACCGACCGGATATTCGCCCCGGCGATCACCGCCCCATAGATATGGATGGGGTAGCTGGGGTTGGGCACCAGTACGGTATCGCCCTGGTCCAGGGTGGCCAGCATGAGGTGCGCCAGGCCTTCCTTGGAGCCGATCGTGACGATGGCTTCGCTGTCCGGATCGATCTCCACGTCGTAGCGGCGGCGATACCAGTCAGAAATGGCCTTGCGCAGGCGCGGGATCCCCTTCGAAACCGAATAGCCGTGCGTGTCCGGACGGTTGGTTGCCTCGATAAGCTTGTCGACGATATGCCGCGGCGTGGCGCCGTCCGGGTTCCCCATCGACATGTCGATGATGTCCTCGCCGCGCCGACGTGCCGCCATTTTCAATTCGGCAGTGATATTGAAAACGTAAGGCGGCAGGCGCTCGATGCGCGAGAACTTCCTCATGGCGGGAATCCTTGTTGCGGGGTGGGGAATTATGGGCTAACCCGATAATCTAGCCGAAGGCGGGCAGCGCGGCAAATACACCGGCAAAAGGGATTTCGCCCGTGTTGGGCGCGCAACATGCGCGCGGTTCGATGCGCTATTATCCGCACAACAAGCCGGAGTCCTTATTGAAGCTGCACACAGACCCTGCGTCGGCGCTGAATACCGTCACCGCATACGGTGACGGATATATCAAAGTCAACCAGGTACGTTTTTCCCACGCTGTCGCATTCGGCCCGGAAGGCCCGGTCGCAGAATGGCAGGTCACCAGCGCAGATCAGATCACTTCCGCGCTATTGCGCCAGGCCGCCGGCCTGCCGGAACCGGTCCACGATCCGCTGGCCTTCCTCGACGAACCCGAAGCGGCGCCGGCCCTTCCACCCAACGCCCCCGAAGTCCTGCTCATCGGCACGGGCGGCCGCCAGCGATTCCTGCGGCCGGACGTGCTGCGCCCTCTGCTGAAATCCGGTGTCGGCATCGAGGTCATGGATACGCAGGCCGCCGCACGGACCTACAACATACTTATGGCCGAAGGCCGCCGCGTCGTCGTCGCACTGATTCCCACCGGAGATCCCTCGCAATGAAGCCGATCATAGGCAAACCCGCCCCGCTTTTCAGCGCAGACAGCACCATAGGCCCGATCAGCCTGGAGCAATGCCGTGGGCGCGCCGTGGTCCTCTATTTCTATCCCAAGGACAACACCCCGGGCTGCACCACCGAAAGCCAGGACTTCCGCGATCTGCACGAGGAATTCCTGGCGGCCAGTTGCGTGGTGCTGGGTATATCGCGCGACACGCTGAAGTCGCACGAGAATTTCCGCTGCAAATTCGAGCTTCCCTTCCCCCTCATCGCCGACCCCGACGAAACCGTGTGCAATCTGTTCGGGGTCATCAAGCAGAAAAATATGTATGGCAAGCAGGTGCGCGGTATCGAACGCAGCACCTTCCTGATCGATGCCTATGGCGTGCTGGTGCAGGAGTGGCGGGGCGTGAAGGTGCCCGGCCATGCGAAGGAAGTCCTGCAAGCCGCCAAAAGCATCGGTTGATCCGTTTTGCGCAGTCATCGTCAGGCGATATTGCCGGCCCCCCAAGGAGAGTGACGTCCATGCCGCTTCCCAAGTTGCCCACCCGCCCCGCCGCCATCCTGACCTTCCCGTCGGGCGAAGCCGCCCGCACCCCGGCCGCACCGGCGGCCAAGCCGGCATCGAACCCCCAGCAGCCCGCCAGGCTGGTCCAGCCCGAGCTTGCCGGCATGGGCGAAGCCCGGGCCGAGGCCCCACGCAAGAGCACGGCGCGCAAGGCCCCGGCCGCCAACACCGCCACGGGGCAGGCGCCCGCGGCGGCGGCCGGTACCGCCCCCGCCCTGCGCGCGGCCACGCCACCCCCGGTGACCGGGCCGGCGCGCAAGAACCGCATACGGGCCGAGGCCGGTGTGCGCAAGCTGTTCGTGCTGGACACCAATGTCCTGCTGCACGATCCGACTTCGCTGTTCCGCTTCGAGGAACACGACATCTTCCTGCCGATGATGACGCTGGAAGAGCTGGACCACCAGAAGAAAGGCATGTCCGAAGTGGCGCGCAACGCCCGCCAGGTCAGCCGATCGCTGGATGCGCTGGTCAGCGACACGGTCAAGCTGGACGAAGGCCTGGCGCTTAACGCGCTGGGCAACAAGGACGCCAACGGCCGCCTGCTGCTGCAGACCACGGCCATACACAGCACGCTGCCGTCCGACCTGCCCATGGGCAAGGCCGACAACCAGATACTGGGGGTGGTGCGCGCGCTGCAGGAAAAGTATCCGCAGCGCGAAGTCGTGCTGGTGTCCAAGGACATCAACATGCGCCTGAAGGCCCGGGCGCTGGGCATGGCGGCCGAGGATTACTTCAATGACCACGTCCTGGAAGACTCGGACCTGCTCTATACCGGCGTCATGCAGTTGCCGGAGGACTTCTGGAACAAGCACGGCAAGGACGTGGAATCCTGGCAGCAGGGCGGCACCACGTTCTACCGCATCAACGGGCCGCTGTGCGCGCAGTTCGTGGTCAACCAGTTCGTGTATTTCGAAGGACAGATGCCGCTGTATGCCCAGGTACGCGAGGTCAGCGGCAAGACCGCGGTCCTGGCGACGCTGCGCGACTACACGCACGGCAAGAATAATGTCTGGGGCATCACGGCGCGCAACCGCGAACAGAACTTCGCCTTGAACCTGCTGATGAACCCGGAGTGCGACTTCATCTCGCTGCTGGGGCAGGCGGGCACGGGCAAGACCCTGCTGGCCCTGGCGGCCGGACTGACCCAGGTCCTGGAGACCAAGCGCTACACCGAGATCATCATGACCCGTGTCACCGTGCCGGTCGGCGAGGACATCGGCTTCCTGCCCGGGACGGAGGAAGAAAAAATGCTGCCCTGGATGGGCGCCCTGGAAGACAACCTGGACGTGCTCAACATGGGCGACGGAGAAGGCAGCGGCGATTGGGGCCGCGCCGCCACCATGGACCTCATACGTTCCCGCATCAAGGTGAAGTCGCTGAACTTCATGCGCGGCCGCACCTTCCTGAACAAGTACCTGATCATCGACGAGGCGCAGAACCTGACGCCCAAGCAGATGAAGACGCTGGTCACGCGGGCCGGCCCCGGCACCAAGGTGATCTGCCTGGGGAACATCGCGCAGATCGACACGCCGTATCTCACGGAGGGCAGTTCCGGACTGACCTACGTGGTAGACCGCTTCAAGGGCTGGCCGCACTCCGGCCACGTCACGCTGCAGCGGGGCGAGCGGTCCAGGCTGGCCGATTACGCCGGGGATGTCCTTTAGCGCCGGATGGAGCCTCGCATGAGCCAACGGCCTCCCGTCGGAATCACCATGGGCGATGCCGCCGGCATCGGCCCGGAGATCATCGTCCAGGCCATGGCCCAGGGCCTTGCCGCGCCTGCCGTCGTCTATGGCGACGCGGGCACGCTGCGGCGTGCCGCCCAGTTGCTGGGCGCGCGCCTGACCGTGCAGGAGATCGCTGACGCCCGGTCATTCGTGCCCCAGGCCGGCCTGATCCAGGTCGTCGCCTGCCATCCCGCCCTCCCTGGAGACCTGGCGCCCGGGAAGGTGGATGCGGCGGCCGGACGCGGGGCCTACGCGTATGTGCGCGCGGCCATCGACGACGCCATGGCGGGGCGCATCCGCGCCATCGTCACGGCGCCCCTGAACAAGGCTTCCATGCACGCGGCCGGGATCGACTATCCCGGGCACACCGAAATCCTGGCCGAGTTCAGCGGCACCCAGGATTTCGCCATGATGCTGGCCAATCGCGAGCTGCGCGTCCTGCTGGTGACCATCCACGTGGCGCTGGCCGATGTGTTCGCGCGCATCACGGTCGAATCGGAACTGCGCGCCATGCGCCTGGCCGACGCGGCATGCCGGCAGATGGGGATCGCGCGTCCCCGGGTCGCCGTGGCGGGACTCAACCCGCACGCCGGGGAGAACGGCAAGTTCGGCCGCGAGGACCTCGACATCATTGCCCCGGCAATCGATGCCGCCCGCGCCGAAGGCATCGATGCCAGCGGACCCTGGCCCGGCGACACGGTGTTCATGCGCGCCCGTCGTGGCGATTTCGACATCGTGGTCGCGCAGTATCACGACCAGGGCCTGATTCCCGTCAAGTACCTCGGCGTGGAGGAAGGCGTCAACGTGACGGTAGGGCTGCCCTTCGTGCGCACCAGCGTCGACCACGGCACCGCCTACGACATCGCGTGGCAGGGCGTCGCCGACGCGACTTCGCTCATGGTCGCCTTCGACGTGGCGCTGGCCATGACGCCAGACGCCGTGACAGCAGACTGACAGCTTGGCGCGGGAGTGCGGGTCTACAATAGCGCCGACCCTTCTCTCCCCTCTCGCCGGCTCGTGCGGCTCGCGCATGCCCGGACGTTTTTGCCGCAGCCTCAATGAACCGCATCACTCGTTTCCTGCCGGACCGCTTCACGCTGTACCTGATCACCACCGTTGTCATCGCCAGCTTCCTTCCCGCCCATGGCAAGGGACTTCCCGCCTTCAACGCCATCACCGACATCGCGGTCGGCCTGCTGTTCTTCCTGCACGGCGCCCGGCTGTCGCGCGAGGCCATCGTCGCAGGGATCACGCACTGGCGCCTGCACAGCCTGATCTTCTCGGTCACCTTCATCCTGTTCCCGATCCTGGGCCTGTTGCTCAGGCCGGTGCTGGAACCGCTGGTCACGCCGGAGCTGTACATGGGCGTCATGTTCCTGTGCTGCCTGCCCGCCACCGTCCAGTCGGCCATCGCCTTCACGTCCATGGCGCGGGGCAATGTCCCCGCGGCGGTATGCAGCGCGTCGGCGTCCAGCCTGCTGGGAATCTTCATCACCCCGCTGGTGGTGGGCCTGGTGGTGGTCAACGCCAGCAACTCGCCAGTCTCGTTCGATGCGGTGGGCAAGATCATGCTGCAGCTGCTGCTGCCCTTCGTGCTGGGCCAGGCGCTGCGACGCTGGATCGGCGGGTGGGTGCACAAGCGCAAGAACCTGCTGAAGATCGTCGACCAGGGTTCTATCCTGCTGGTCGTCTACACGGCCTTTTCAGAGGCCGTGAACGAAGGACTGTGGCATAACACCCCCCTGCCGGCGCTGGCCGGCCTGGTGGTGGCCTGCGCGGTCATCCTGGCGCTGGCCCTGCTGGCCACCACGCTGCTGGGCCGCGCCATGCACTTCAACATCCCGGACCGCATCACGCTGCTGTTCTGCGGTTCCAAGAAAAGCCTGGCCAGCGGGATCCCGATGGCGCAAGTGCTGTTCGCCGGCCACGCCGTGGGCGCCATCGTGCTGCCCCTGATGATGTTCCACCAACTGCAATTGATGGTGTGCGCGATGCTGGCCAGTCGCTTCGCGCGCCGCCCGCAGGGCGACGACGGCGACCACTGAGCGATACGCCGCTGCCCGCAGCGGCGACTGACGGCAGGCCCGCGACATTCCCGCCGCGCTTGGTCGCGGCCCGGTAGCGGTGCGCGCATGGGCGGAAGGCATTCCACCCGTGCGAACGGGATGCCGCTGCTAGTACTGCGAGCCGGCGGCGAAATTCAGGAAGCGGGTGCTCATGCCCTGGAAGGTCAGCCGCACCGTTCCGATCGGACCGTTACGCTGCTTGCCGATGATGATCTCGGCCGTTCCCTTGTCCGGGGAGTCGGGGTTGTAGACCTCGTCCCGGTAGATGAACAGGATCACGTCCGCATCCTGCTCGATCGCGCCCGATTCACGCAGGTCGCTCATGACGGGACGCTTGTTGGGGCGCTGTTCGAGGCTGCGGTTCAACTGCGACAGCGCGATCAGCGGGCAATTCAGCTCCTTGGCCAGGCCCTTGAGCGAACGGCTGATTTCGGAGATTTCCGTGGCGCGGTTTTCGCCGGCGCCATTGGCCGACATGAGCTGGATATAGTCGATGATGATCAGGCCCAGCTGTCCGCATTGGCGCGCCAGGCGGCGCGAGCGCGCGCGCACTTCCATCGCGCTGAGCGCCGGCGTTTCGTCGATATAGACCTGCGCATCCTGCATCAACTGCACCGCATGCGTGACGCGCGGCCAGTCTTCGGCGGTCAGCTTGCCGGTACGCATGCGGTGCTGGTCCAGCATGCCGACCGAACCCAGCATCCGCATCGCCAGCTGCACCGCGCCCATTTCCATGGAGAACACGGCGACCGGCAGGCCCTGCTCGATCGCGACATGCTCGCCGATGTTCATGGAGAACGAGGTCTTGCCCATTGAGGGCCGGCCCGCGACGATCACCAGGTCGCCGGGCTGCAAGCCGGAGGTCATCTTGTCGAGGTCGGCGAAGCCCGTGGGCACGCCGGTGACGTCGGAATCGCTCTCGCGGTGATAGAGCTCGTCGATACGCTCCACCACCTGGGTCAGGAGGGGCTGGATTTCCTGGAAGCCCGCCGAGCCGCGCGCGCCTTCCTGGGCGATCTTGAACACCTTGGACTCGGCTTCGTCCAGCAACTGGCGCGCTTCCTTGCCTTGCGGGTTGAGCGCCGCGGCCGAAATCTCGTCGGCGATCGACACCAGCTTGCGCAGCGTCGCGCGCTCGCGCACGATCTCCGCGTAACGGCGGATATTGGCCGCCGAGGGCGTGTTGTGCGCCAGCGAATTCAAATAGGCGATACCGCCGACGTCGTCGGCCTTGCCCGCGCTGACCAGCGATTCATGCACCGTAATGACGTCCGCCGGCCGCGCCAGTCCCACCAGCCGCGCGATGTGCTGCCAGATCAGGCGGTGGTCGTGGCGATAGAAGTCTTCCTCGACCAGGACATCGGCGATGCGGTCCCATGCCGCGTTGTCCAGCAACAGCCCGCCCAGCACCGATTGTTCGGCCTCGATGGAGTGAGGAGGAACGCGCAGGTATTCCAGCGTGGTATCAGACGGAGAATTCATGGTTTCACTTGTACTCGCAAGGTGTCGGCCACGCGGAAGAATCCCTGGATGTCGCGCGACGGCAGCCAGCCCAGGAGCGGCTTCAACGGCCAGGCCACGGCGTGCAGCACACGGCCCAGGCGCCGCAGTCGCGACCGCACCAAGGGATCCGGATTGGCCTCGAAATATGCAGTCAGCATCGCCTCGGCCAGCCACGGCATGACGCGCGGCGGCAGGTTGCGCAGGGACTGCAGGGAAGCCACCATCTGGAATAGATCGTAGGCCTGGGCCAGGGGTTTGGACAAGGCTTCGCCGATGTTTTCCTCGAAATCGATGCGCCAGATGTCGGCGCCGCGGAGGGTCAGGTTGCGGATCTGCGCACCGCCGTGGCAGAAGCCCTGTTTGTGGAAGGCGGCCAGATCCTGTCCCGCCTGCCAGGCCAGCGCGGCGCGTTCCTCGTCGCTGCCATGGCGGATCAGCGAGGAGAGATCGGTGCCGACATGTTCAAGCACGACCAGGCCGGGCTCCTGCCACCAGATCTGCGGCACCCGGCAGCCGGCCTGCAACAGTTGGCGCAGGCGTTCGGCCTCGTAGTCCAGGCCATTGCGCAACAGGATGTCAGGGCGCGGAAATTCGCCCAGGACCAGCTTGCAACCCACGCCGAGCAACAAGGCCCGGATGTACCGCAGCACATAACTGATGCCGCCGCGCACGCTGGCGCGGCGACGCTTGACCACGCACCACACGCCGTCGATGGGCACTTCCAGGACGGACGGCTGCGGCGTCGCTTTGGCCGCATCCAGCCAGTCCCTGAGGCCGGCGGGCGGCGATTCGTGTACAGGCGGCGAGGTCAAGCGCGGGCCCCGAGTATAGGTGCGTGGGAAGAACAGGCACCGGCAGAAAAAAAAGCCGGCACCAGGCCGGCTTGTTCTTCGCCGTAGCCCCTTGGAACGGCCCGTGCCGTGCCATGGGGAACGCCGGCGGGGGCATGGCCGCCCGCCGGCTGCGTGCGAATCAGGCGATGTCGCCTTCGATGACGATGGTGACATCCGTCACCACGTCGGCATGCAAGGCCACTTGCACGGAGTACTCACCAACGGCCTTCAAGGGACCGGCCGGCAGGCGCACCTGGGCCTTTTCGACCGTGTCGAAACCCGCCTTGCGCAGGGCTTCGACGATGTCGGCGCTGGTGACGGAACCGAACAGACGGCCGTCGACACCCGCCTTCTGCAGGATCTTGACCTGTTGGCCCGACAGGCGCTCGCCCACGGACTGGGCGGCGGCCAGCTTTTCGGCCTGGATCTTTTCGAGCTCGGCACGGCGAGCTTCGAATTCCTGCTTGGCGGCCGCCGTCGCACGGCGAGCCATCTTTTGCGGAATCAGCCAGTTACGGGCATGGCCGTCACGGACACGGACGATATCGCCCAGGTTGCCCTTGCCGGGGACTTTTTCGAGCAGGATCACTTCCATCGCGATCTCCGGATCAATTGTGGTTGTCGGTGTAGGGCAACAACGCCAGGAAGCGCGCGCGCTTGATGGCGGTGTCGAGCTGGCGCTGGTAGTGCGCCTTGGTGCCAGTCAGACGAGCCGGAATGATCTTGCCGTTTTCCTGGATGAAGTCACGCAGCGTGTCCAGATCCTTGTAGTCGATCTCTTCCACGCCGGCCGCGGTGAAGCGGCAGAACTTGCGACGCTTGAAGAGCGGATTCTGCTGCGTGAACTTGCGTTTTTCTTTGCGCTTGCCGAAGAAAGCCATGATGTGCCTCTTGATTTGTATGGGCCCTTGGGCCCGTAATCCTTACCTGTGCAGGGTCATCCCTGCCCCATCGTTCCCGTTCCGGCCGGCATTCGCGACGATCGCCCGGCATCCACCTAGGCCACCACCGGATCCTGCCCCGCCGACAACCGCGTCGCATGCTGCACATGCAGCTTCAGCTTGACCGCACCCTGGCGAACCGGGGCCAGAAAGCCTTGCACCTGCAACGACGTGCCCAACTGAAGATCCGCCAGCATCAGGGCCAGGTCACCGACCACCACGGCCTGTATCGTCAATTCGACACGGCGCGGATGGCCCGCTTCCACGACTTCCGACACATGCCCCAGCAGCATCTCCAGCACGGGAATCCCGGCGGGGGTGTGGCGTATCGGTTCGCGTTCGAGCACCTGGGCGCTCAATGCTGTTTCATTCATGGGCCGGCGCCTTCAGGTTGCCGGTACGGCGGGCGGAACGTCCTGCCGTTGAACCGTTTTACTCAGCCTGGACGGGCGCGGCTTCCGCGGACGCCTTGCGGGCTTCTTCGCGCTCGACCGACTTCATCATGATCGACGCGCCGGTCTGGGCCTTCTTGGTCTTGATGACCAGGTGGCGCAACACGGCGTCGTTGTAGCGGAAGGAATGCTCCAGCTCGTCCAGCGTGGCTTGGCCGCATTCGATGTTCAGGCACACATAGTGGGCCTTGACCAGCTTCTGGATCGGGTAGGCCAGTTGGCGGCGGCCCCAGTCTTCCAGACGGTGCACCGTGCCGCCCTGGCCGGTGACCAGCGCCTGGTAGCGCTCGACCATGGCGGGCACTTGCTCGCTCTGGTCGGGATGAACGATGAACACTACTTCGTAGTGACGCATGGGTGAAACTCCTCGTGGATGTCTCGGTCGCGTTGCCCGCAGACCAAGGGACAGCCCGCCGCGCTGGCCACCTCAAGTTCAGGCAACCCAGACGGTCGAGCAGGAAAGCTTTCCATTATCGCCGGAATCGGCAAATGGCGCAATAGAGGCGGCTGGCAGGCCGGGAAATGTCCCGACGCGCCCGTCCAGAGCGGCTGGCGGAGCGCCGGCGCCGCGAAACGACGGGAGCGGTAGCCCGGGCGGAACGGATCAGCGGCACAGCCGCCCGCCACGCTGCGTTGGGGCGAGACGGCTCGGCAGCCCGGTGCGCGGCCGGTCAGGCGGCCAGGCCGGGCCCCTCGCCTTCGACCACGGCGTAGGCCGAATGGTTATGGATGGATTCGAAGTTTTCCGCCTCGACGCGGTAGCGGCCGACGCCGGTACGGACCGTCAGGCGGGCGGCCACGTCGCGAACCAGGTCCTCGACGAACTTGGGATTGTCGTAGGCGCGCTCGGTGACGAATTTCTCGTCGGGGCGCTTGAGCAGGCCCCACACCTCGCAAGACCCCTCGTCCTCGATCAGGCGGATGATTTCCTCGACCCCGACGGCGTCGCCGATCAGCGCCGATACGGTGACATGCGAGCGCTGGTTGTGCGCGCCGTATTCCGAGATGGCCTTGGAGCACGGGCACAGGCTGGTCAGCGGGACCTGGACCACGAGTTCGAATTCGACCTGGTCGCCGGCGGCGCGCGCGATCCACTGCACTTCGTAATCCATCAGGCTTTGCACGCCCGACACGGGTGCCGACTTGTTGATGAACAAGGGAAACGCCGCCGTGATATCCCCGCGTTCCGCGTGCAGCAGCGGCAACATTTCGCGCGCCATGGCGCGGAACGAGACCGGGGTCATCGGGGTGCTGCGGTATTTTTCCAACAGCGCCACGAAGCGTGACATATGGGTGCCCTTCTCTTCAGCCGGCAAGGCCACCGTCAGGGTCCAGTTGGCCACGGTCGCCATGGCGCTGCCGTCGGCGGCCTGCACCAGCATGGGATGACGCACGCCCCGGATCCCCACGCGCTGGATGGGAATATGCCGGGTATCGGCCGAACTTTGGATGTCCGGCATGATGAGGGCGGGATCGATGGGGGAATTCATTTGTCTGGCCTGTCACGAACAGCGGCCTGAGCGCTGTCTGGAATGTCGATGGACCCGCATTATCCCTTAAATGGGCCGATCACCGCGGGAAAACCCTTTTCCCCACAGGCATCCGGGGTATGGCGGGACGTCATTCCGCCTGGCGGGCCCGGGCATCAGCCCCGATTGACCTGCCGCCGCGGCATGGAGCGGGTTGCTCTCCGGCATCACTCCAGATTGGTCCATCCCGCCCCGACATCACCCCAGATTGGTCCGCGCCATCGCAGGGGCCAGGAGCCCGCCGAAGCGTGCACGCACGGAAGCCTCGATGCCGGCCGCATCCAGGCCCAGCCCGCCGAGCAGCGCCTGCTGGTCCCCATGGTCGATGAACCGGTCCGGCAGGCCCAGCTGCAATACGGGAATGGCTACCCCGGCGGCGTTCAGGGCTTCGCAGACCGCGCTACCCGCGCCGCCCATGATCGCGCCCTCTTCCACGGTGACCAGGGCCTCGTGGCCGGCGGCCAGTTCACGCACCAGGGCCTCGTCCAGCGGCTTGACGAAACGCATGTCGGCAACGGTGGCGTCCAGCGCATCCGCGGCCTTCTGCACCGCGGGCAGGAGGGTTCCGAACACGAGGAAGGCCAGGGTTGCGCCGCGACGACGCACCACACCCTTGCCGATCGGAACGTCTTCCAGCGTGGCGGGCACCGTTGCGCCTCGTCCGCCTCCGCGGGGATAGCGCACGGAGGCAGGCCCGGGATAGCGGTAGCATGTGCTTAGCAACAGCCGCGCTTCCGCCTCGTCCGAGGGCGCCGCGACGACCATATTCGGTATGCAGCGCAGGAAGGCGATGTCATAGTTTCCGGCGTGGGTGGCCCCGTCGGCCCCCACCAGCCCGGCGCGGTCCAGCGCGAAAGTGACATCCAGATTCTGCAAAGCCACGTCGTGGATCAGTTGGTCGTAGCCGCGCTGCAGGAAGGTCGAATAGATGGCCACGACGGGCTTCTGCCCTTCACAGGCCAATCCGGCCGCGAACGTGACAGCATGCTGCTCGCCGATACCGACGTCGAAATAGCGCGAGGGATAGCGCCGCTCGAACTCCACCAGGCCACTGCCTTCGCGCATGGCGGGCGTGATGCCCACCAGCTTTTCATCCTGCGCCGCCATATCGCACAGCCACTGCCCGAAGACCTGCGTAAAGGTAGTCTTGGCGGGCGCCTTGGCCGGTACGATGCCCACGTCCGGATCGAACTTGCCCGGGCCGTGATAAAGCACGGGATCGGCCTCGGCGAGCTTGTAGCCCTGCCCCTTTCGGGTGACCACATGCAGGAACTGCAGGCCTGGCAAGGCCTTCAGGTTCTGCAGCGTCGGCACCAGCGCATCCAGGTCGTGGCCGTCGATGGGGCCGACATAGTTGAAGCCGAATTCTTCGAACAGCGTGGCCGGCGTCACCATGCCCTTGGCGTGCTCCTCGAAGCGGCGCGCCAGCTCCAGTACCGGTGGTACGTGCTGCAGCACGGCCTTGCCGACATTCTTCGCCGTGGCGTAGAAGCGGCCCGACATCAGCCGCGCCAGGTAGCGGTTCAGCGCACCCACCGGCGGGGAGATCGACATATCGTTGTCGTTCAGCACCACCAGCAGGTTGATGTCGGGGGTCACGCCGGCGTTGTTCATCGCCTCGAACGCCATGCCGGCCGACATGGCGCCGTCGCCGATGACGGCGATGTGCTGGCGGGCGGCGCCCGCATTGCGCGACGCCACGGCCATTCCCAGCGCCGCTGAAATGGACGTGGACGAGTGGGCGGTGCCGAAGGCGTCGTATTCGGATTCGCTGCGCCTGGGAAAGCCCGAAATCCCGCCGGCCTGGCGCAATGTCGCCATGCCGGCGCGGCGGCCCGTCAGGATCTTGTGCGGATAGGACTGATGGCCCACGTCCCAGACAATACGATCGCTCGGCGTATCGAAGACGTAGTGCAGCGCCAGGGCCAGCTCGACCGTGCCCAGGTTCGACGACAGATGGCCGCCGGTGCGGGAAACCGAAGCCAGGATGAAGGCGCGCAGTTCGTCGGCAAGCTTCTTGAGCTCGCGGCGGTCCAGTCGCTTCAGGTCGGCCGGGCTGTCGATGGTTTCCAGGAGTTCAGTGGTCATGCTCTTCGCAATGAGGATGGCGGCCTGCGCGGCGCGCCTCAACGGTCACGCAATACGATGAAATCGGCCAGTTCCGCCAGGCGCGTACGCCCTTCCCCCAGGGGAGCCAGGGCTTGCAGGGCAGCCTCGCGCAGGGCCTGCGCGAAACTGCGCGCCTGCTCCAGCCCGAGCAGCGAAACATAGGTCGGCTTGTTATCCGCGGCATCCTTGCCCGCGGTCTTGCCCAGACTGCGGGTGTCGGCCGTCACGTCCAGAATATCGTCCACGACCTGGAACGCCAGTCCCATGGCCTGCGCATAGTCATCCAGGGCCTGCCGCGCGCTGGAGCTGGCGCCCGACACGATACCGCCCAGCGCCACGCTGACGGCCAGCATGGCGCCGGTCTTCATGCCATGCATGGACTGCAATTCCTCGCGGTTCAGGCTGCGGCCCACGCTTTCCAGGTCGATGGCCTGGCCGCCCGCCATGCCCAGGCTGCCCGAGGCCCTGGCCAGCGCCTGCGTCGCCTGCACGACCAGCGCCGGGGCGATAGGCATGTCCGCGAGCAATTCGAAGGCCAGCGGCTGCAACGCGTCGCCCACCAGCATGGCGGTGGCTTCGTCATACTGCACGTGCACCGTCGGACGCCCACGCCGCAACGTGTCGTCGTCCATGCAGGGCAGGTCGTCATGGACCAGCGAGTACGCGTGGATCAATTCCACCGCCGCGGCCGCCCGGTCCAGCGAGGCTTCGATGGCGATGGGATGCCCGCCCGCGACGCAGGCCTGGCCCGCCGCATAAACCAATGCCGCGCGCACCCGCTTGCCACCGCCCAGGACGGCGTAGCGCATGGCTTCGTGCAGGCGCGCCGGCACGACATCGGCGGCAGGCAGCAGTTCGTCCAGGGTGCGCTCGACGTGTTCGGCGCGACCGGCCAACCATTCCGGAAAGGCGAGATGGGAGTGCTTCATCCGTCGGCTTCGTCATCCAGTGCGCCGGGTTCCAGCGGACGCAGCAGGTCGCCCTCCAGGACACGGACCTGCTGTTCGGCCTGGGCCAGGCGTTCCTGGCAGATGCGGGTCAATTCGACACCGCGACGGTAGGCAGCCAGCGACTCCTCCAGCGGCAAGAACCCGTCTTCCATGGCCGCGACCAGGGCTTCCAGCTGTGCCAGTGCGGTCTCGAAGTCTTGCGGCAAAAGCGAGGAATCGTTCTGCGGATCGGCTTGCGTGGGGGCCAAACGGGTCTCCGGAAAGGCGGCGCGTGAATAATCCTGGGATTGTACGAGATCGGGGGCGCGGCCGCCCTGCCCCCTGGCCTGCCCGGATTGCATTCGCGGGAAGCGCTTCTTATAGTCGGGTCCCGGCGGTTGGAAACCATGCGTATCGCGCCCGGACCGACACGTCATCACAAGTCTGCGCCTCAAACACCACAAGGGGGAAATAAAAATGCGTACCTGGTTCAAGTTCGCCGCCGCCATCGCGCTGGCGGCCGCCTGCGGCTCCGCGCTCGCGCAGTATCCGGCACGGCCCATCAAGGTCGTCTCGCCCTTCCCGGCCGGCGGCGCGACCGACGTCCTCACCCGCCTGCTGGCGGAGCGGATGAGCAAGGATCTGGGCGTATCGATGATCGTGGAGAACCGCGCGGGCGCGGGGACATCGATCGGCGCGTCGTACGTTTCGCGCGAGCCCGCGGACGGCTACACCATCCTGATGGCCACCAATTCCACGCTGGTGACCAACCGCTACCTGTACAAGGAACTCCCATACGACCCGGATGGCTTCGATCCCATCGGGATGGTCGGCATCGGGCCCCTGGTGCTGCTGGCCGGCCCCAAGACGCCCTACGGCAACGTCAAGCAACTGGTCGACTATGCGCGCCAGCATCCGGGCAAGGTCACATTCGCGACCTTCGGGGCGGGCACGTCGTCGCATCTGGCGGCCGAGCTTTTCAAGAGCCAGACGGGGACCGACATGCTGCATATCCCGTTCAAGGGCGCCACGCAGGCCTTGCCCGCCCTGATCGCGGGCGATGTCGATATCTTCTTCGACATGGTGGCCACCGGCATGCCGCAGGTGGAGGCCGGCAAGGTCCGCGTGTTCGGCATCACCAGTATGCGCCGCCTGGAAAGCGAGCCCGCCCTGGCCACGCTGGCCGAACAGGGCTACCCCAAGTTCGACATGACCGCGTGGTTCAGTTTCGTGGCGCCCCGCAATACCTCGCCCGAAGCCTTGCAGAAACTCCGTGCGGCATTGGTCGCGGCACTCAAGGATGAAACGGTGCGCAAACGCATGCTGGACATGGGTATCCAGCCGGCGAGCGGCACGCCCGAAGCCCTGATCGCGCAGATCAAGGCGGAGCGCCCCGTGGTGCAGGGCCTGGTCAAACAGGCCAACATCGTCCTGCAATAGCGGCTGGACGCGTGCCGTGCATGGCCCCGGTCGTTCCGGAGCGGTGCACGGGCACGCATGTAGGGACTGGGGTACAATGCATGGGTTGATCGGCCAGCCCGATTTTTCTTCGCGCCAGAACGGATTCGTGCCGTCCTGGCTTTTTTATCCGAGCGGAGGGAATCATGACCGACGTCGGTCGGATGGCGCAATTTGTGCCAGCTCGCACCCAGCTGCCCGTCAGTGCCTACTTTGACGAAGCCCGCTTAAAGCGCGAGCAAGAACTCATTTTCAAACAGTCCTCGCTATATGTCGGCCACCAGAAGATGGTGCCCGAGGCCGGGGACTGGCGTACGCTCGTCCAGGAAAAAGGCGGTCGCGCCCTGGTGCATACGCCTCAGGGCATCGAACTCGTCTCCAATGTCTGCAGGCACCGCCAGGCCTTGATGCTGGGCGGGGTCACGGGCGATGTGGCCGGCAAGTCCAACACCGTCGGCAGCCTGAAGTCGACCGGTGGCAATATCGTTTGCCCGTTGCACCGATGGACCTACAGCGCGCGCGGCGAACTGCTGGGCGCGCCGCAGTTCGACAGCACGCCCTGCATGAACCTGGACCGCTTCCGCCTGCGCGATTGCCATGGCCTCTTGTTCGAAGGGCCGCGCGATCCGGCCCAGGATCTGGCCACGCTGTTCGCAAGGCCGGAGTTCTCCTTCGACGAGTACGTGCTGGACCACGTCGAAGTCCACCAGTGCAACTACAACTGGAAAACCTTCATCGAGGTCTACCTTGAGGACTATCACGTCGGCCCCTTCCATCCGGGCCTGGGCCGTTTCGTCACCTGCGACGACCTGACCTGGGAATTCGGCGCCTGGCATAGTGTGCAGCGCGTGGGGGTGCATCAGGCGCTCGCCCATCCCGGCTCCGACGTCTATCGCGCCTGGCATGACCGCGTGCTGGAATTCCGCCAGGGCGAAACGCCCGACTTCGGGGCGATATGGGCGACGTATTTCCCCACCCACATGATCGAGGTCTACCCGCACGTGCTGGTGCTGTCCACGCTGCATCCGCGCGGTCCGCAGGACACCTTGAATGTGGTGGAGTTCTACTATCCCGAGGAGATCGTCGCCTTCGAGCGCGAATTCGTCGAGGCGCAGCGCGCCGCCTACATGGAAACGGCGAAAGAGGATGACGAAATCGCCGAACGCATGGACGCGGGCCGCAAGGCGCTCATGGAGCGCGGCGTGTCGGAAGCCGGACCGTACCAGTCGCCAATGGAAGACGGCATGCAGCACTTCCACGAATGGTATCGCCGCATCATGGCGGAAACCGATCCCCATCCCTGATGGACTGATGGACCTGGCCAGCCCGCGCAGGCGGCGCTGGCCTTGCCCCCCGCTACACGCGGGAGCCCCCGCACCCGACTTCAGCGGCACGAGCCTCGCACCGGCCGTGTCCGCTGCGCCATGCCGCAGCCGTGGCGCCTGGTATCAGCCCTTGGCCCGCGGCCGTGACGGGTCGCTGATCCATTCGCTCCAGGACCCCGGATACAGGCGCGAACCGCCCAGCCCCGCGACCTCCATCGCGAAAAGATTGGCGGCGGCCGTGATGCCGGACCCGCACTGGTGCACGATGGTCTCGGGCGCCCTGTCGCCCAGCACGGCCACGAACTCCTCGCGCAATTGGGCCGGCGACTTGAAGCGCCCATCGGGTTCCAGGTTGTCGGTATACGGCCGGTTCAACGCATCCGGAATACGCCCCGCTTCGGGGTCGATGGGCTCGACCTCGCCGCGATAGCGAGCGGCGGCGCGCGCATCCACCACGGTGAAGGACTTGCTGCGCAGGTTGGCCAGCACGGCGTCGGCATCGACCGCCTGGACCAGTGGCGCGCCCGGCGCCCCATGCGCGCCGGGCCGGACCGCCGGCGAGGGTCCGCTGTCGACCGGCAGGCCGGCCGCCGTCCAGGCTTGCCAGCCTCCGTCGAGCACCGCCACCCGGTCATGGCCGATCCAGCGCAGCAGCCACCACAGGCGCGCCGCGTACTGCCCGCCGCTGGCGTCGTAGGCGACGACCAGCGTCTGCGGTCCCACGCCGTGCGCGGCCATCAGTGCCGCCAGCGCGCCACGATCCGGCAGGGGATGGCGCCCGTTGGCGCCGGTGCGCGGCCCGGCCATCTCCGTCTCGTTGTCGAGAAACCGCGCACCGGCGATGTGCGAGGCTTCGAACTGGCGGCGGCCCGCGGCGAAATCCTGCAGATCGTGCCGTACGTCGAAAACGCGCACATCGGCGTCCTCCAGCCGGCCCGCCAGTTCCGAGGCGGCCATCAAAGTCATCAAGGTCATGCCTGTTTCTCCCTATTGCGCGGCGGCACGGTGACGCGTTCGCGCATGGTTCGCCAGATGGACAACAGCCCGGCGACGATGATCAAGCCCATGCCCAGCCAGGCCAGGTCGTCCAGGTGGTCCTGCCAGAAGACCGTACCCATCAGGGCCGCGAAAATGATGGTGGTGTACTGCAACGCCGCCGTCAACAGCGCCGACCCCAGGCCAAAGGCGCGCGTCATGGCCAACTGGCCGAACAGCCCGGCCAACCCGATCCCGGTAAGCGCGGCGTAGCCGGTGGCATCGGCGCGGCCCCAGCCTTCCGTCCAGAGCCCCGCCACGCTGCTCAGGCAAACGGCGGCGGAGAAGAACAGGACCGTCCGCCATTCCGGCTCGCCGATACGGCCTAGTTCGCGTATCTGCATCATCGCGACCGCCGCCGCGCCGCCCGAACCCAAGCCCAGCAGGGCCGCCAGCCATTGGTCCTCGCCGATGCTCGGACGGAGGACCGCGATCACGCCCAGAAACCCCAGCGCCACCGACAGGATGCGCACCAGATCGCGCTGCGCCCCGCCCCACCCCAGCATCCAGGCGGCGATGAACAAGGGAGAGGTATACGTCAGGCTGGTCGCCGTGGCCAGGGGCAGGTGCGCCAGCGCGAAAAACCCCAGCCACATGGAGGTCACGCCGGACAGGTTGCGCCACAGGTGCAGCTTCCAAACGGTGGGGATGACGGACTGGCGGGCGGCGCGGGCCCAGAGCAGCAGCAGGACGACGGAGGGAAGACCGCGGAACAGGACCACCTGCGACAGCGAGGCGTTGTGTTCGGTCGCCAGCTTCACGCAGGAACCCATGATGGCGAACATGATGGACGCCAACAACATCCAGAGAGCCTGCATGACGATGAAACGGAAGCGAGGGAGTTCGTAGGAAACGTTACTATACTCTGCTGTCGCGGCGGCGCCCGCCTTCGGCCGGCGCCCGCGCGGCCCGTTCCGCCTCTTGCCGCTTACGCTGCGGAACCTGAACGCAGGCTGGCCGTCAAAGCTACATTGCTCGCACTTGGGACCATAAGAAACATGAAACGCATCGTTCTGTTCGTACTGACCAACCTGGCCGTCATGCTCGTGCTGTCGGCCACGCTACGCATTCTGGGGATCGACCGCTACCTGACCATGAACGGTCTGAACGTCACCCAGTTGCTGGTATTTTCCGTGGTGGTCGGCTTTGCCGGAGCCATCATCTCGCTGTTCATGAGCAAGCCCATGGCCAAGTGGAGCACGGGCGCCCAGGTCATCGACCCCAACGCGCCGCGCAACCAGCGCGAGGCCTGGCTGCTGGACACGGTGCACCAACTGGCCGATCGCGCCGGCATCGGCCGACCGGAAGTCGCCATCTACGACGGCGCGCCGAACGCCTTCGCCACGGGCGCCTTCAAGAACGACTCGCTGGTGGCCGTGAGCACCGGCCTGCTGGACAGCATGACCGAGGAAGAAGTGACCGCCGTGCTGGGACACGAAGTGGCGCACATCGCCAACGGCGACATGGTGACGCTGACGCTGATCCAGGGCGTGGTCAATACCTTCGTGGTCTTCCTGGCACGGGTGGTGGGCTACTTCCTGGACAAGGCCATCTTCCGCAGCGAACGCGGCATGGGCCCGGGCTACTTCGTGACCGTGATCGTCTGTGAGATCCTGTTCGGCATTGTCGCGACCGTCATCGTGGCCTGGTTCTCGCGCCAGCGCGAATTCCGCGCGGATGCCGGTTCGGCGCAGTTGCTCAGCTCGCGCGAGCCCATGATCCGCGCGCTGGCGCGCCTGGGCGGCCTGGAGGCCAGTGACCTGCCGAAGTCCTTCCAGGCATCGGGCATCAATGGGGGCGGCGCCATCAGCGCCCTGTTCGCCACCCACCCGCCGCTCCAGACGCGTATCGCCGCGCTGCAGCGCCTGCCGCTGTAAGCCTGCCGCTGTAAGCCTGCCGCTGTAAGCCTGCCGCTGTAAGCCTGCCACGGTAAGCCTGCCACGGTAAGCCTGCCGCGGTACGCCTGCCGCGGTACGCGCAGCCGCGGCGGCTGCTGCCGCGGCAGAGGCACGGGCTCAGCACTCGACGATATTCACCGCCAGCCCGCCGCGCGCCGTCTCCTTGTACTTGGTCTTCATGTCGGCGCCGGTTTCGCGCATGGTCTTGATGACGGAGTCCAGCGATACATAGTGATGACCGTCGCCGCGCAAGGCCATGCGCGCGGCATTGACGGCCTTGATGGACGCCATGGCGTTGCGTTCGATACAGGGTATCTGGACCAGCCCGCCGACCGGGTCGCACGTCAGCCCCAGGTTGTGCTCCATGCCGATTTCCGCGGCATTCTCCACCTGCGATACAGTACCGCCCTGCGCCGCGGCCAGGCCGCCGGCGGCCATCGAACAGGCCACGCCGACTTCCCCCTGGCAACCCACCTCGGCGCCGGAGATGGACGCATTCAGCTTGTAGAGCAGCCCGATGGCGCCCGCGGTCAGCAGGAAGGCGTGGATGCCTGCCAGCGAGGCGCCGGGCACGAAGCGATCGTAGTAATGCAGGACCGCCGGGATGATGCCGGCCGCGCCATTGGTCGGGGCGGTGACCACGCGCCCGCCCGCGGCGTTTTCCTCGTTGACCGCGATGGCGTAAAGATTCACCCAGTCCATGACGGATAGCGGATCGGACAGGGTACGCTCGGCGCGCTGCGTCAGGCTGCGGTACAGTTCGGGCGCGCGGCGCCGCACGCGCAGCGGCCCCGGCAGTTCGCCGTCTGCCTCCGGGTTGTCGATGCCGCAGCCGCGCGCCACGCAGCGCTGCATAACGTCCCAGATGTTATCCAGGCCGGCACGTATTTCGTCTTCGGTGCGCCACGCTTTTTCATTGTGCAGCATCAGCTCCGCGATGGTCATGCCCTGGCGTGCGGTCATGTCCAGCAGTTCGCGGCCGGTGCGGAACGGGTACGGAAGCTGGTCGTGCGCCGCGATGACCTGGCTGTTCGCCGCGCCCGCCGTGACGACGAAGCCGCCCCCCACGGACAGATACCGCGACTCGCGCAAGGGCGCGCCGGCCTGGTCGAAGGCGTGGAACTTCATGCCGTTGGGATGTTCGGCCATCGCCTCGCGGCGATAGAAAAGCAGATGCTCCTTCTCGATGAAGGGAACCCGGTGCTGCCCCAGCAGCGGCAGGATGCGGCTGGCACGCACCGCTTGCACCATGCCGGCAATGGCCGACGGGTCGACGGAGTCGGGGGCCTCGCCCATCAGGCCCAGCAGCACGCCCTTGTCCGTGCCGTGTCCCTTGCCCGTGGCGCCCAGCGATCCATAGAGTTCGGCGCGTACGCTGGCCACCCGTGGCAGCAGGCCGTCGCTCTGCAGGCCCTGCGCGAACATCAGCGCCGCCCGCATGGGCCCCACCGTATGCGAGCTGGAGGGCCCGATGCCGACCTTGAACAAATCAAACACAGAAACCGCCACGATGGCTCCGTCATGCTCTTTTCGCCGACGACCCGGCGTCGCGGCAGGCCCCATGATAGCTCGCGTCCGGGGGTGCCGGCCTGCATGGAAACCCACGGCCATCGTCAATGATGAGAACGTTTTCAACGCCCGTGCCCCATGGGGACGGACTCGTGAGATGATGGAGCCTATTCCTTGTTTCCGCCCTTTCGCGCCCGATCCGCCCTGACCCAAGCATGTCTGGAATCCTGACCCTGCTCGACTTCGCCGGTTATGTCGCCCTGTTGCTCTGGGGCGTCCATATGGTGCAGACCGGCGTGCAGCGGGCCTTCGGGGCGGCGCTGGGCGCGGTACTGGGCCGCGCGCTGGGCACCCGCCTGCGGGCCTTCGCCGCCGGCCTGGGCATTACGGCCGCCCTGCAAAGCAGTACTGCCACCGGCCTGATGATCACCGGCTTCGCGGCCGGCGGGGTCGTGGCGCTGGTGCCGGCGCTCTCGGCCATGCTGGGCGCCAATGTCGGCACGACGCTGATCGTCCAGTTGCTGTCCTTCGACCTGACGGCGCTCGCCCCCATCCTGATCCTGTTCGGCGTGTGGATGTTCCGCCGCTATCCCCCCGGGCGCACGCGCGACCTGGGCCGCGTCTTCATCGGCCTGGGCCTGTTGCTGATATCCCTGCATTCGCTGGTGGGCCTGTTCGTGCCGTTCCAGAATGCGCCACTGCTGCGGATCGTATTGCAGGCGCTGGCCACGCAGCCCTTTGCCGCGCTGCTGGTGGCGGCGGCCCTGACCTGGGCAGCCCACTCCAGCGTCGCGATGGTAGTCCTGATCATGTCGATGGCGACGCACCAACTGGTCGCTCCGGAAGCCGCCTACGCCATGGTCCTCGGCGCCAACCTCGGTACCGCCATCAATCCGATGATCGAAGGCGTCACGGGCGATGATCCCGCTGCGCGGCGGCTGCCCCTGGGCAACCTCCTGACGCGCGTCGTCGGCGTGCTGGTGGGGCTGGCCCTGCTGCCCTGGATGCAGCCGTGGATGACCGCCTTGTCCGACGATCCGGCGCGCGCCGTCGCCAACTTCCACACCCTGTTCAATGCCATCGTGGCCGTGGTCTTCCTGCCCTTGCTGGCGCCATACGCCGCCCTGCTTACCCGCTGGCTGCCGAAGCGCGTGGACCCGGACGACCCATCGCGTCCTCAGTACCTCGACGAGGCCGCGCACGACGTGCCCGCCGTGGCCCTGGGCAACGCATCGCGCGAGGCCCTGCGCATGGCCGACATGCTGCAGACGCTGCTGGTGCTGGCCCGGGCAGGCTACAAGCGCGACAACCGGCACCGGATGCCGCAGGCCCGGCAACTGGACAGCGCCATCGACAAGCTGGAAACCGCGATCACGCTGTACCTGGCCACCCTGGACCGCGAGAACATGACCAGCAGCGACATCCAGCGCATGGAGGAAATCCTCGCCTTCGCCAGCAATATCGGCCACGCCGCCGATACGGTGCACAGCGGCCTGTTGTCGCACGCGTCGCGCCTGCGCAAGCATGGGTGGTCATTGGCGCCAGACCAGCACGCGCAATTGGACGAATCGCTGGGCCACCTGCTCGAGAACGAACGCCGCACGGCGGCGCTGTTCGTCAACGCGGACCTGCGCCAGGCGCGCGCCCTGGCCAGCGAAAAAGAGCGCTTCCGCGCCCTGGAAAGCCAGGCGGCGGAAACGCATCTCGAGAAAATAAAGTCCGGGAAAGTCGATGCGGCCGAGGTCGGGCAGCTGTACCTGGACATCCTGCGCGACGTCAAGGCGGTCAATTCCTATCTGGTCGGCGCGGCGGCGTACCCGGTGCTGGCCAAGGAAGGCGAACTGCTGCCCAGCCGGCTGCGCGAATCGACGAACTGACCGGCAGCCGGGACCACGCGGGAATTACTTCAGGTACTTCGCGAACCAGGCAGTCATTTTCTGCCAGCCGTCGCGGGCGTCTTTTTCGTTGTAGCTGGGCCGATAGTCGGCAAAGAAGGCATGGCCGGAATCGGGGTAGACCACGATGTCCGATGCCTGGGCGTGCGCATTGCCCTTGGCCAGGCGCTGCTTCATGGTTTCGACGTCGGCGAGCGGAATGCTGTTGTCCTGCGCCCCGTACAGGCCCAGGACAGGTCCATGCAATTCCTGCGTCACGTCGACGGCATTGCGCTTGATAAGCGGACCGTGCCCCGCGGTGAGCTTGCCGTACCAGGCGACGCCGGCCTTGACCTTGTCGCTATGGGCCGTGTACATCCAGGTGATCCGGCCGCCCCAGCAGAACCCCGTCACGCCCACGCGGCTGTCGTCGCCGCCGTGCTGCGCGGCCCACGCCACACTGGCGTCCAGGTCGGACATCACCTGCTCGTCCGGGACCTTGGCCACGATCTCCGCGACCAGCTTCGGAATATCGGTGTAGGTCGACGCATCGCCCTGACGCTCGTACAGATTCACGGCGATGGCGAAATAGCCTTCCTTCGCCAGGCGGCGGCAGACATCCTGGATATGTTCATGGATGCCGAAGATTTCCTGGACGACCGCCACGATGGGGAGATGATTCTTTCCTTCCGGCGCGGCGTAGTAGGCGGAAATCGTGCCGTCCTTGACCGGGAGATCGATCAATCCGTGCGTCAAGCCCTGCGGGCTGGTCTGGATGGTCGTGCTTTGGGGAGTCCCTGCGGCGGCTGAAAAATTCATGGCGATGTCCTCTGGCTAAGGTTGGGCGCCCGGATGGGGCGGCGCGGGCGGCGTCCTTCCCGACGCCAACCTCACGATTATGCCGCGCATTGGCTTACCCGGTGCTGGCCGCCAGGCCCGGGCATGGCAGGCTGCGCCCCGTCCCGCGCTAGTGCGCCTGTTCCCAGTTCTTGCCCACGCCGACTTCGGCCACCAGCGGCACCCGCAATTGCGCGACGCCGCACATCAACCGGGGAAGATGCTCGCGCACGTGCTCGATCTCCGGATCCGGCACTTCGAGCACCAGTTCGTCGTGCACCTGCATGGTCATGCGCGTCAGCAGCTTTTCCTGCTCTATCCAGCGCTGCACGGCGACCATGGCCATTTTGATGAGATCGGCGGCGGTGCCCTGCATGGGCGCGTTGATGGCAGCGCGCTCGGCGGCCTGCCGGCGCGGGCCCGAACCGCCGCGGATCTCCGGCAACCACAGCCGGCGGCCGAAGACGGTTTCCACATAGCCCTGTTCGCGCGCCAGCACGCGGGTCGACTCCATGTACTGCGCCACGCCGGGATATCGGGCGAAATAGCGGTCGATGTAGGCCTGCGCCGCGTCGCGCGTGATGCCGAGGTTCGACGCCAGGCCGAACACGCCCATGCCGTAGATCAGCCCGAAGTTGATCGCCTTGGCCGCGCGGCGCTGCTCGGCCGCCACGGCGTCCAGCGCCACGCCGAACACTTCCGCGGCGGTGGCCCGATGGATGTCCGCCCCCGTCGCGAAGGCGTGCTGCAGGTTGGCGTCATCCGAGACGTGCGCCATGATGCGCAATTCGATCTGGGAATAATCCGCCGACATCAACACGCCCCGCTCGGCGATGAAGGCTTCCCGCACGCGCCGCCCGGCCGGTGTGCGCACCGGGATGTTCTGCAGGTTGGGTTCGGACGATGCCAGGCGGCCGGTGATGACGGCGGCCTGTGCGTAGTGCGTGTGCACGCGGCCCGTGGCCGGATTGATCATGCGCGGCAGCTTGTCCGTATAGGTGGACTTCAGCTTGGACAGGCCGCGGTATTCCAGCAGCACCTGCGGCAGGGGGTAGTCCTGCGCCAGCTTGCTCAGCACTTCCTCGTCGGTGGAGGGCACGCCGCTCGCCGTCTTGCGTACCACCGGCAGCTGCATGCGGGTGAACAGGATTTCGCCCAGCTGCTTGGGCGAATTCAGGTTGAACGGCTGCCCGGCGAGTTCGTAGGCGCGCTGCTCCAGCGACATCATTTCCTGGCCCAGCGCGTGGCTCTGGCGCGCGAGTTCCTCGGCGTCGACGCGCACGCCGGTACGTTCGATCCCCGTCAGGACCTCCGATACCTGCAATTCCAGCTTGTATACGAAATCCAGTCCGGCCTGCGCCGCCACACGCGGACGTAACACCTGGTGCATCTGCAGGGTGAAATCCGCATCCTCGGCGGCATACTGGCCCGCGCGTTCGACCGCGACTTCATCGAAGCAGATCTGGTTGGCGCCCTTGCCGCACAACTGCTCGTAGGTAATGCCGCTGCGGCCCAGCCAGCGTTGCGCCAGGTCGGCGAGGCTGACGGTGCGATGCGATTCCAGCACATAGGCCTGCAGCATGGTGTCTTCGGCGACGCCGGCCAGTCGTATGCCTTCGTTGGCCAGCACATGCGCGTCGTACTTGGCGTTATGCAGCAGCTTGGGGGCGGCCGGGTCTTCCAGCCACGGCCGCAAACGGCGCAGCACCTCGTCCTTCGGCAATTGTTCGCCGGCCTCGGGACCGCGATGCGCGACCGGGATATAGCAGGCCACGCCGGGCTCGACCGCGAACGACATGCCCACCAGGCGCGCCTGCATCTCGTCCAGCGACGTGGTCTCCGTGTCGAAGGCGGCCAGCGGCGCGGCGCGCAGCTTTTCGATCCAGCTGTCGAAGGCCGCCCAATCGGTGATGACCTGGTAGTCCGTCTGCTCCGGCGCGGCGGGACGTTCGGGCGCGATCCGCGAGTCACCGGTCGGGACCCGTTCGCTTTCCCCGCTGGCCTCGCGCAACCAGCTGCGGAACCCGTATCGCTCGTAAAGTGCGAGCAGGGCCTCCTTGTCCTCTTCCTCCGCCACCAGTTGTTCCGGCCCGGACAACAAGCCCGTGAGATCGCAGTCGCAACGCACGGACAGCAGCTTGCGGGTCAAGTCGAAGTTCGGGATGGCCGTGCGCAGATTGCTGCCCGCCACGCCCTTGATGGTCTCGGCCCCCTCGATCAGCTTGTCGATGGAGCCGAACTCCGTCAACCATTTGACGGCGGTCTTCGGTCCGACCTTGTCCACGCCCGGGACATTGTCGACCGCGTCGCCGATCAGCATCAGATAGTCCACGATGCGTTCGGGCGGTACGCCGAACTTCTTGACCACCCCTTGCGGGTCCAGCGTCTCGCCGGACATGGTGTTGACCAGCGTGACGTGCTCGTTGACCAACTGGGCCAGGTCCTTGTCGCCGGTCGAAACGATGGTCTTCAGACCATGTTCGGTCGCGATGCGCGCCAAGGTGCCGATGATGTCGTCCGCTTCCACGCCTTCGACGGCGAAGATCGGCCATCCGAGCGCCCGCACCACGCTATGTATGGGCTCGATCTGCGCGGCCAGGTCTTCGGGCATCGGTGGCCGGTGCGATTTGTATTCGGGATACAGGTCGTCACGGAAGGTTTTGCCACGGGCATCGAAAATGCAGGCCGCATACTCCGCGTCATAGTCCTGCTTCAGCTTGCGCAGCATATTGACCACGCCATACAGGGCCCCCGTGGGCTCGCCTTGCGCGTTTCGCAGGTCAGGCATGGCATGATAGGCGCGGTACAAATAGCTAGAACCGTCAACCAGCAATAGGGTTTTATTCATGATTAAGAAGGCAGATGGCAAGGAGACGCCCGCCGGCAAGCAAATACCGGTGATTATGTCAGAGATACTGACCGCGGCTGACAAGCTGCGCGACCTCGGTCCTGCGGTCAGCATCTTCGGCAGCGCGCGCGTCAGCCGCGACTCGCCCTACTACGCAAAATGCGTGGCCTTGTCGGCCGCCCTCGCGGAAGCCGGCTTCGCGGTGATCGCCGGTGGCGGGCCCGGCATCATGGAAGCGGCCAACAAGGGCGCATTCGAGACAGGCGGCACCAGCGTGGGCCTGAATATCGTGCTTCCGCATGAGGCGAACAACAACGACTACCAGACCATCAGCCTGATGTTCGAGTACTTCTATGCCCGCAAGGCCACGTTCTTCATGCACAGCTTTGCGTATGTGGCCCTGCCCGGCGGGTTCGGGACGCTGGACGAACTGTTCGAAGCGCTGACGCTGGTGCAGACGGGCAAGGTGCCGCCAGCCCCCATCGTCCTCATGGGCAAGGAGTATTGGCAGGGCGCGGTGGATTGGCTCGCCAAAACGGTACTGAGCAATGGCATGATCGGCGCGCATGACCTGGAATTGTTCATCGTGGAGGATGATCCGCAGGTCGTGGTTCGCCGCATCGTCGAGTTTCATACCAAGTACATGTCCCCGGAGCAATACGCCCCGTCCCTCCCGGCGTGATGCCGTAAGCGGAGGGCGGACGGCCGGATCGTCTCGGGGAAGGCGCCTCTCCCGGTACGCACCATTTCGGTGCAAAGTCCACCCAGCGACCCATACCGGTGCGCGCATCCGGCACCAGGTTGGCGCGCGCCGGGAGCTTGGCGGCCGACCATCGGCGGAGCCGCTTCACGACGATATGGCACGCATTTTGCATTGGACTAAGGCGTATCGAGCTGCGCCGGGTTGAACCGGGCGTCGGCACGCTCCGCGGCGGCAATCGCGCCGTCCCCTACCCGGAACTCCGCCCGCTGTATGAACGCCGCCCTGCCCGTCCACACCGCCCCGCACACGGGCGGCTGGCTTGCGTCCCTGCAACTGGGATTGGCACACCGGCACGGCCGCACGGTTTTGGTCCGCCGCCACCACGTCGGCCCTTTGACGGTGCAGAAACCCCTGTACCCCGAGGCGGAATCGGGCATCTGCCATTTGACGCTGCTGCACCCCCCAGGGGGCCTGGCGAGCGGCGACGCGCTGAGGCTGGAGGTCGAACTGGGCGCATCCACGCATGGTGTCCTGACCACGCCGGGCGCCACCAAGTGGTACAAGGCCAGCCCGCTCCATCCGGCCAGCCAGCATACGCGCATACGCGTCGGCGCGGGCGCGCGCCTGGATTGGCTGCCGCTGGAAAATATCTACTTCGACCACAGCCACGCGCACCAGCACATCGACATCGAACTGTGTCCGGGCGCCACGGCGCTGGGCTGGGACGCGGCGCTGCTGGGCCGCCAGGCCGCGGGGGAAACCTGGGCCGCGGGCCACCTGCGCACGGACATGCGGCTGTTGGACGGCGACGGCGGCCTGCTGTGGACCGAACGGCAGCGGCTGCACGCCACATCGCCGCTGCGTACGGCGCCGCAAGGCCTGGCGGGCTTTCCCGCCTACGGCACGCTGTGGGCGGCCGGCGCGGCCTGCACGGGGGAGCTCGCGGAATCGCTCGCGGACACACTGCCCTTCGACCATCGTTTGCGAGCCGGGGCTACCAGCCCTACCCCCGGCGTACTGCTGGTACGCGCCGTGGCCATCAATATCGAACCGCTACGGCGCCTCTTCGCCGCCCTGTGGCTGACCCTGCGGCCCCTGGTGCACGGCGTACCGGGCCGGCCCCTGCGCCTTTGGGCAACATGATCACCAGGAATTCCCAATGAAGCTGACGCCTCGCGAGAAAGACAAGCTGCTGATTTTCACCGCGGCCCTGCTGGCCGAACGGCGCAAGGCGCGCGGCCTTAAATTGAACTATCCGGAAGCGGTCGCGTATATCAGCGCGGCCCTGATGGAAGGCGCGCGCGACGGCAGGACCGTAGCCGAGCTGATGGACTACGGCACCACACTGCTCGCGCGCGAGGACGTCATGGAAGGCGTGGCGGAGATGATCCCCGACGTGCAGATCGAAGCGACCTTTCCCGACGGGACCAAGCTGGTCACCGTACATCATCCCATCGCCTGACGCGGCCTAGCCGCGCCAGCCGCATTCCGCATTCCGCATTCCGCATTCCGCATTCCGCATTCCGCATTCCGCATCCAAAGGAACACCCATGAATCCTCCACGTAGCGCATCGATCACCGCCCTGGCAGCGCCGTTCGCCGTGCTGGCCCTGTTGGCCGCCGGGACCGCGGGCGCGCACCCGCTGCATGAGCACCTCGCCGAGGCCGTCGGCATGGCGTCCAGCGCCACGGCCGGCTTTCTGCATCCACTGAGCGGCGCGGACCACCTGTGCGCGATGATCGCGGTCGGGCTGTGGAGCGCCATGACCGCCCGCCGTGTCTGGCTTGCGCCGCTGTCGTTCGCGGCGGTCCTGCTGGTCGGCGCGCTGCTGGGCCTGGCCCGCCTGCCCCTGCCAGCCGTGGAACCCATGATCGCGGCATCGCTGCTGGTGCTGGGCCTGCTGGTCGCGGCGCGCGCGCGGCTGCCCGAGGGCGTGGGCGCAGCCATCGCCGCCGTGTTCGCCCTGTTCCATGGCCATGCGCACGGCTATGAGCTGCCGGAAGCGGCCAGTGCCGCGGCCTACATTGCCGGCTTCATGGTCGCAACGCTGGGCCTTCACGGCGCCGGCATCGCGGCCGGGGTCGCGCTGCGCCGCGCCCATGCGTGGTGGCCGCGTATCGCGGGCCTCGGCGTGGCGGCGTACGGCCTGGCATTGCTTGCCGCCTGAGCCGGGAGAAACCCATGATTCCTGGTGAACTGCTGGTGGACGACGGCGATATCGAATTGAATGTGGGCCGCGCCACGCTCACGATCACGGTCGACAACACGGGCGACCGGCCGATCCAGGTCGGATCGCATTACCACTTCCACGAAGTCAACGACGCGCTGCATTTCGACCGCGCCGCCGCGCGCGGATTCCGCCTGAATATCACGGCCGGTACCGCGGTGCGGTTCGAGCCGGGCCAGACGCGCACGGTCGAACTGGTCGCCCTCGCGGGCGAGCGTGCGGTCTACGGCTTTGCCGGCCGCGTCATGGGCAAGCTGTGATACGGCGGCCCACGGGAGCACAACCATGAGCGTGAAAATCGGGCGCCGCGCCTACGCGGAAATGTTCGGGCCGACCACCGGGGACCGTATCCGCCTGGCCGATACGGAACTCCTGATCGCGGTCGAACGCGACTACACGGTGTACGGCGAGGAAGTGAAGTTCGGTGGCGGCAAGGTCATCCGCGACGGCATGGGCCAATCCCAACGGCGCGGTGCCGAAGTCGCCGACACGGTGATCACCAATGCGGTCATCCTGGACCATTGGGGCATCGTCAAGGCCGACATCGGCCTGAAGGACGGCCGCATCCAGGCCATCGGCAAAGCGGGCAATCCGGACATCCAGCCAGGCGTGACCATCGTGATCGGCCCCGGCACCGAGATCATCGCGGGGGAAGGCAAGATCGTCACGGCGGGCGGCATCGACTCGCACGTGCATTTCATCTGCCCGCAGATCATCGACGAAGCCTTGTCATCGGGGCTCACCACGCTGCTGGGCGGCGGCACCGGCCCCGCCACGGGCACGGCCGCCACCACCTGCACGCCGGGTCCCTGGCATATCGAGCGCATGCTGGCGGCGGCCGACGGCTGGCCCATCAACATCGGCTTGCTAGGCAAGGGCAACGCCAGCCAGCCCGAGGCGCTGATCGAGCAGATCGACGCAGGCGCGATCGGCCTGAAACTGCACGAAGACTGGGGCAGCACCCCGGCGGCCATCGATTGCTGCCTGGACGTCGCGGAACGCACCGACACGCAGGTGGCCATCCACACCGACACCCTGAACGAGGGCGGCTTCGTCGAAACGACGATCGCCGCCTTCAAGGACCGCGCCATCCATACCTACCATACGGAGGGCGCAGGCGGCGGCCATGCGCCGGATATCCTGAAGGTGGCCGGCTTGCCGAATGTCCTGCCCTCTTCCACCAATCCCACCCGCCCCTACACCGTCAACACGATCGACGAGCATCTGGACATGCTGATGGTGTGCCATCACCTGGACGCATCCATCGCGGAGGACGTGGCCTTCGCAGAATCGCGCATCCGCCGCGAAACCATCGCGGCGGAAGACATCCTGCAGGACCTGGGCGCCATCTCGATGATTTCGAGCGACTCGCAGGCCATGGGACGTATCGGCGAAGTGATCCTGCGTACCTGGCAGACCGCCCACAAAATGAAGGTGCAGCGCGGGGCGCTCCCCGGCGACGGGCGCGCGGACAATGCGCGCGCCAAGCGCTATATCGCCAAATACACCATCAACCCGGCGATCACCCACGGCATGTCGCACGAGATCGGTTCGGTCGAACCGGGGAAATGGGCCGACCTGGTCCTGTGGGATCCGGCCTTCTTCGGCGTCAAGCCGGACATGGTGCTGAAGGGCGGCATCATCACCACGGCCTTGATGGGCGATCCCAACGCGTCCATCCCGACGCCCCAGCCGGTACACTACCGCGATATGTTCGGCGCGCGCGCCGGCGCCCTGGCGCGCGGCAGCCTGACCTTCGTGTCGCAGTCGGCTTTCCAGGCCGGCGTCGCGGCACGGTATGGCCTGGCCAAGCGCGTCGTGCCCGTCCATGGCATCCGCGGCGTACGCAAGTCGCACATGGTGCATAACGACTGGCAGCCGCACATCGATGTCGACCCCGAAACCTATCGTGTCGTCGCGGATGGACAGGAACTGATATGCGAACCGGCCAAGGTGCTTCCCATGGCGCAGCGCTACTTCCTGTTCTGACCGCTCGGCGCATCACCTGTCCAGGTCCAGAATGAGACGTATCGAAAAAGTGGTGGGCCCCGGCCATGGCGTTGCCAAGGCCCTGCTGCGCCGCGCCCCCACCCTGACATTGCCCTTCGAATCACGCAGCCGCAGCCGCCTCGCCGCGACACTCGACAATGGCGACGAAGTCGCGCTGTTCCTGCCGCGCGGGACGGTCCTGCGCGACGGCGACGCGCTGGTGGCCGACGACGGCGGCCTGGTCCGCGTGGTCGCGGCGCCCCAGGCGGTGCTGCGCGCCACGTGCGCGGACCCGCATGTGCTGCTGCGCGCCGCCTACCATCTGGGCAACCGCCATACTCCCGTGGAAGTCGGCAAGGATTATCTTCAACTGGAACACGACCCCGTGCTGCGCGACCTGCTGTTGCGGCTGGGACTGAGCGTGGTCTCCCTGCAAGCGCCCTTCGAACCCGAAGCGGGAGCCTATGGCGGCGGACACAAGCACGGCCACGACGAAACGTTCGCCGAGGATTACGCGCTGGCGCAGCAGGCGTTCCGTGATCGGCATGGGCATGACCACGGTCATGACCACAGCCATGACCACGGGCACGGGCACCATGGCCACGAGCACGATCATGCGCACGGCCACGATCATGCGCACAGCCATGAGCATGGGCACGATCATGACCATGGGCATGGCCATGAGCACGAACACGATCATGACCATGGGCACCGACATGGACACGGACATGGCCACGATCACGAACATAAGCATGGACACGGGCATGACCACGAGCATAAGCATGGACATGGGCATGCAAAGGCACAGGGCCAGCAACACGATCACGGGCATGGGCATGACTACCGGCATGACGATGAACGCCGCGACGACAATGAACACACGCATCGGCATGGGCACAAGCACTGAGCTCATTGCCCTGCTGCACCTGGCATCGCCGGCCCTGCCCATCGGCGCCTTCAGCTATTCGCAGGGGCTGGAGGCGGCCATCGAAGCTGGCCTGGTGTCCGATGCCCAGCAGGCCCTGCACTGGATCTCGCAAGGCCTGGACATCATGGCGCAGGGCGAAGCCGTACTGCTGGCCCAGCAGTTTCGGCATTGGGCCGCCAACGATATGCCCGCCGTGGCGGCGCTGAACCGCTGGCTGCTGGCGATGCGGGAGTCCGCCGAACTGCGGCAGGAGACCGAACAGATGGGATGGTCCTTGTCCCGCCTGCTGGACGATCTGGACTGGGGCGACGAGCAGGGCCGCGAGGCGCTGCGCGGCATGCGTCCGCTGAGCCTGCCCACCGTGTACGCCTATGCCGCCCAACGGGCCGGGGCCACCCTGGAAGACTGTCTTGCCGCCTGGCTGTTCAGTTGGGCGGAGAACCAGGTCAGCGCCGCCCTGAAGGCGGTTCCGCTCGGCCAGGTCGCCGGCCAGCGCATCCTGTTCGGCCTGCACGCACGCATTGCCGCGGCCGCCGCATGCGCCGCCCACACCGACGAAGCCGATGCCTCGACGTTCTCGCCCATGCTGGGCGTGCTGTCGGCGCGCCACGAAACCCAATACTCCCGGCTGTTCCGGTCCTGAGCACACAGCGCAAACCTCCATGGCGCGTCCCGCATTCGAGCGCCGCCGTCCTCCTACACCGTCTCCCCACACCGTGCCCACGATCATGAAGCAACGCACCAAGAAGAACCCGCCCTTGCGGGTCGGCATCGGCGGCCCCGTCGGCTCCGGCAAGACCACGCTTACTGAAATGCTGTGCAAGGCGATGCGCCAGACCTACGACCTGGTCGTCATCACAAACGATATCTACACCAAGGAAGACCAGCGCCTGCTCACGGTGGCCGGCGCCCTTCCCGCCGAACGCATCATGGGTGTGGAAACAGGCGGCTGCCCGCACACGGCGATCCGCGAAGACGCCTCCATCAACCTGGAAGCCGTGGACCGCATGCTGGGACGCTTCCCGGACGCCGATATCGTCTTCATCGAATCCGGCGGCGACAATCTGGCGGCCACGTTCAGTCCCGAACTTTCCGACCTTACGCTATACGTGATCGACGTGGCCGGCGGCGAGAAAATCCCGCGCAAGGGCGGCCCTGGGATCACCAAATCCGACCTGCTGGTCATCAACAAGACCGACCTCGCGCCCATGGTGGGAGCGTCCCTTTCCATCATGGAAGAAGACACCCGCCGCATGCGTGGAGAGCGTCCTTACGTGATGAGCGACATGAAGGCCGGGACAGGGCTCGCCGAGATCGTGTCCTTCATCGAAAAGCGCGGCTTGCTGGGTGCTTGATGGCATGACGTCCTGCGGGGACCTCCGCGTCGCCCGCGGCGCTGAGCCTCGGTCAGGCAGAAGTTACCTGACACTTTCCTGAAAACCTTACGTGGCGTGATGGTCCAGCGGGACGATATGCGGAAGGATGGGATCATAAGGCGCCTGGTGCCGCCACCTGCGCGGGCACCGTGATCCGCTGATCAACATAGGACCTTCTCGCATGGATAACGCTTTTCTGGACGCCCTGAAGCGGCGCCGCACCCAGTATTCGCTAGGCCGTAACCTGCCGGTGCCGGCCGAGACCGTCACCGCGCTCATCAAGGAAGCCATCAAGCACACGCCCTCGTCCTTCAATTCGCAGAGCTCGCGCGCCGTCATCCTGTTCGGCGCCCAGAGCCAGAAGCTGTGGGACCTGACCAAGGAGGCGCTGCGCAAGGTGGTGCCGCCCGAGAACTTCGGACCCACGGAAAAGAAGATCGATGGCTTCGCTGCAGGCGCGGGTACGGTGCTGTTCTTCGAGGACCAGGATGTCGTGAAGAGCCTGCAGGAAAAATTCCCGCTGTACGCGCACAACTTCCCGGTCTGGTCGGAACAGGCAGGCGGCATGGCGCAACTGGCGGTGTGGTCGACCCTGGCCAATGCCGGCATCGGCGCCAGCCTGCAGCACTACAACCCGCTCATCGACGAGCAGGTCGCGCAGGAGTGGTCCATTCCGGCCAGCTGGACGCTGCGCGCGCAGATGCCGTTCGGTTCGAACGAAGCCGCGTTCGGTGAAAAGACCTTCATGGACGACGCGCTGCGCTTCCGCGTGCATCAGTAAGCAGTTGGCCAGCCCCGCGGGGCCCGCGGGAAAAAAAGGCCTGCCGTACTGACTCCGTAGGATTGGACGGTCAGGAAAGCCAGGCCAGACTGGGCTGGGTTCTGTATTGCACAGGACCCAGCCCTTTTGATTTGAGCCGGCTAGAGGGCGTCGCATCCACTTTCGCCCGCTGTGCGCCTGGGCCAACGTCTCGGTCACACCATCCCCAGATAGAGGCGGGTCAACAATCCGGCGCCGCAAATTCGTACGTGGCGACGACGAACATCCCAAAGCTTGGATCCACGTCCAACTTTTGAGGCGCGGTCCATGCATGGTGGAGACCTTGTGCCTGGGGCCGTCATATTTGCCGATGTGGGGCCGAAACCTGCGACACAGTCACGATATGTTATATCATATCAAACGATAGTCATTCCCATTCTATAGGGCGCCGCACACGGCACCATCCGCAGCCGCCCTTTGCTTGATTTCCGCCCTTTCGGGCGAAAAAGGACTCGCAGTGCTCGAAGCCATCGGACTGACCAAACGCTACGGCGAACAGATCGCGCTACACCCGCTGGACCTGCGCATCGAGCCGGGCGACATCTATTGCCTGCTGGGTGCAAACGGCGCCGGCAAGACGACCACCATCAACCTATTCCTGAACTTCATCGCACCCGACGGCGGCCAGGCGCTGATCCACGGACTGGACGTGACGCGCGAACCGCTGCTCAGCAAGCGCCATGTGGCCTACATCCCCGAGCAGGTGAACCTGTACGGCACCCTGAGCGGGCTGGAGAACCTGAGCTATTTCGCGGCCCTGGCACTGGGCGAGGCCCCGCCCCGCGCCAGGCTGCTGGAACTGCTGGCCGAGGTGGGGCTCGACCGGGCCGCGGCCGACAAGCGCGTCGCCGCCTACTCCAAGGGCATGCGGCAGAAAGTCTGGATCGCCGTGGCGCTGGCCAAGGACGCCCGCGCGCTGCTGCTGGACGAACCCACCTCGGGACTGGATCCATCAGCCGCCGCAGAATTCACGCGCCTGCTACAACGCGCCGCCGAACGCGGCGTGGCCATCCTTGCAACCACCCACGACCTGTTCCATGCGAGCCAGACCGCCACCCGCGTCGGCATCATGAAGCGTGGCCGCATGGTTGAAAACCTGGACACTCGCCAGATCAACGATGTCGACCTGCAAGCCCTGTATCTGGCGCACATGAGGTCCGACGCATGATCCTCCTCATCGCCTTCAAGGACCTGCGCGAGCGCCTGCGCGACGGCCGGCTCTATTGGGCCGGCAGCATCGTCGCGGTGCTGCTGATGACGGCCCTGGCGGTCGGCTTCCTGCACCAGCAGGAAGCGCGCGCCGAACAGGCCGCGGCCCAGAACACCGACTACAGCGACTGGCTGCGCCAGGACGCGCGCCATCCGCACGACGCCGCCCACCAGGGCATGCACGTGTTCAAGCCGGACACCACGCTGGCGCTGCTGGATCCGGGCATCAACCCGTACATCGGCAGCACTGTGTGGCTGCAGGCGCACCGCCAGAGCGAGGTGAAGTTCCGCCCGGCGCAGGACGCCACCGGGTTGCAGCGTTTCGGCGACCTATCCGCCGCCTGGATCCTGCAGGCGTTGGGGCCGCTGCTGGTGATCGTGCTGGGCTTCAACGCCTTCTCGGGCGAACGCGAACAAGGCATCCTGCGCCAGACGCTGAGCCTGGGCGTAGCGCCGTGGCGCCTGCTGTCGGGCAAGGCCACGGCCCTGGCAATGAGCCTGGGCCTGTTGCTGGTGCCCGCCGCGCTGGCCGCCATCGTGGTGGTGTGGCTGGCGGGCGGCAGGACCGACGCGCTGTGGCGGTTCGGCGTCCTGGCGGGAGGCTACGCGATATACCTGGCCGCCTTCATCTTCGTCACGCTGGGCGTGTCGGCGGCCGCGCGGTCGTCGCGCGTGGCCATCACGGTGCTGCTGGCGCTGTGGATCGCCAATACCGTTATCGCCCCGCGCGTCATGGCCGAACTGTCGCGCGGCCTGTATCCCAGCCCCACGCGCCTGGAATTCAACCAGGCGCTGCAGGACGACCTGAAGGCCACCTCGGATCGGGTCTGGATGCAGGCCTTCGGGACCACCGAACGCTGGAGCCGCGACGTGCCTCTGAACAAGTGGGGCCTCGCGCTCAAGCTCGATGACCAGTCCAGCTATGCCGTCTACGACCGTCATTTCGGCCGCCTGTGGGACACCTGGGAACGGCAGCAAACCGCGCAGGAATCCGCCGGATGGCTGATGCCGTTGCTGGCGGTGCGCGCGCTGTCCGCCGCCATGGCCGGCACCGACTTTGCTCACCACCGCGACTTCACCACTGCCGCGGAGCAGCAGCGCCGCGTGATCCAGGACATCGTCAGCGCCGATCTGGTCGCGCACGCCGACACGCTGGAACACCAGCATTTCGCGTATCGGGCCAGCCCCTCCCTGTGGGCGCGCGTGCCGCCCTTCCAATACCAGCCGCCCGCCGCGGACTGGGCATTGCACCAGGCCCGCCTGAGCCTTTTGATGCTGGGCGCCGCGCTGCTGCTTAGTCTGGCCTTCGCCTGGCGCGCCGTGGCCCGCCAGACCGCCCTGTAGGAGACTTCCGGTGCACGATACGCAATTCCGCCGCTTCGGGATGGTCCTGCGGCACGAACTCCGCCTGCTGACGCGCGAGCGCGCGCTATGGCTGTGCGGCCTGCTGTTCCTGGTGCTGGTCGGCTACGCGGTCTTCAACGGGCTGCTGCAGACCTCGCTGCGCGACGAGGCGCAGGCCGCGCTGGCGCGCGCCGACGCGCAGAACCGCAGCAGCCAGTTGGCGCAGTTGCAGCGCATCATGGACGGCAGCGAAACCCCCACGCCGTTCGGCAATCCCGCCAGCCCCGCAAACATGGGCGGCGGCCTGGGTGCGCACTACGCCATCATGCCCAGCGTGCCGCTGGCGCCGGTGGCGCTGGGCCAGACCGACCTGTTTCCGTCCCAGTTCAAGGTGACCTACGACAGTAAGGTCAACTTCATCCACAACAACGACATCGAAAACCCTTGGCATCTGCTCAGCGGGCATTTCGACCTCGCCTTCGTGGTGGTCTACCTGTTGCCGCTGCTGATCTTCGCGCTCGGGCACAACCTGCTCTCCGGCGAAAAGGAAGACGGCACGCTGCGCTTGCTGCTTTCGCAGCCGTTGTCGCTGCTCACCCTGATCAGCGGCAAGATCGCGCTGCGCGCCGCCGTCCTGCTGGGCGCCGCGGTGCTGCTGCCCGTGGCTGCCCTGCTGATTGCGCGCCCCCAGGCGCTGCAGGCCGCCAGCGCCACGCTGTGGTGGGCCCTGCTGGTCGGCGCCTACGCGCTGTTCTGGTTCGCGGCGGTGGTGGCGGTCAACGCCTTCGGCAAGTCCTCGGCGGCCAATGCCATGATCCTGATGGTCAGTTGGGTCCTGCTGGTGCTGGTGGTACCGGTGCTGTTGAATCTGGTGGCCGCCTACGCCAGCCCCGCGCCGTCGCGCGCCGAACTGGCCACGCGCACCCGCGTGGCCACGGCGCTGGCGATGCGCGACCACGCCGCCCTGCTTTCGACCGACTACAGGCACATGGACAAGCCCGACGCCCTGATCCCGCGTGACGGCCACCTGGAAATTACCGGCCGCCCCCTGGGCCACGCCCGTGTCGAGCGCCAGGTGGATGCAGCCATGCAGCCCGAACTGGATCGCTTCGACGCGCAGATGGCGCGCCAGCAGGCGCTGGTGGCGCGCTACAGCATGCTATCGCCAGCGGCGGTCGCCTTTGAAGGCATCACCGCGCTGGCCGGCACCGGGCAACGCCGCCATGCGCATTTCATGCGGCAGATCGACGCCTACCACCAAGCCTGGAAGGACTTCTTCCTGCTTCGCATCGAAGCCAGCCGCGCCATCACGCCCGAGGACTTTCCGGCCATGCCGGTCTTCCAATGGCAGGAAGAAGATCCCGCCGCCGTGCGCGCACAGGCCGCACTCGCGCTGTTGCAGTTGCTGGCGCCCGCCGTGTTGCTGCTGGCCCTGGCGGCGTGGCGCCTGCGCCGCTACCGCGTGGTCTAGAGACAGGTTTTTCACCTCAATCGAGTTTCGGAAAGCATCATGAGAAGAGTCGTATCCACCGCCGCCGTCGCGGCATGCACCGCCGTGCCCAACGTCCAGGCACAGGAGGTCCAGGCAGGGGAGACCAACCTGCCCGCCATCCGCGTGGAAGCCGACAGCGATGCGGAAAGCCTGCATCTGGACAGCCGCAGCAGCAGCGCCTCACGGCTGGGACTGACGCTGCGCGAAACGCCGGCATCGGTCGAGATCCTGTCGCAGCAGACCATGCGCGAGCGTGGCGCCAGCACGCTCAGCGAGGCCCTGCGCGGCGTCACCGGCCTGGCCGGCGGCGGGCCGCCGTCCTCGCCCACCACGCTGTCCTCGCGCGGTTTCACGGACATTCTGTATCTGTACGACGGCCTGCGCATGTCCGGCGCAGGTTCGACCAACCGGGTCGAGGACACCTGGAACTACGAGCGCATCGAGGTCCTGAAAGGCCCGGCCTCGGTACTGCAGGGCGACAGCGCCATCGGTGGGATTGTCAACTTCCAGACCAAGCGTCCGGACCGCGACAACCCATCGCGTGAAGCGATGATCTCGTATGGCAGCTACGGCAGCACGCGCATCGGCATCGGCCTGGGGGACAACTTCGGCGAAACCGGCGCCTACCGCATCGACTACAGCCACAACGACAGCCGCGTCGGCACCATCGACCGCAACAGCAACAAGCTCGATCACCTGACCACAGGCGTGGCGTTCGACGTCGCGCCCGCGACCCGCCTGGACCTGTCGTTCGATTACTCGCGCGACACCGGCCACGCCTACTGGGGCACGCCGTTGATCCCGCGCAGCCTGGCCAAGGATCCCACCGGCGTGGTCAGCACTCCCGACGGGCGCGTGCTGGACCGCGCCCTCGCCGGCAAGAACTACAACGTGCTCAACGATCGCAACGAAGCCGAGACCTATTGGCTGCGGGCGCGCGTCACTCACGAACTGACGTCGTCTTGGACGCTGCGCAACGAGCTGGCCATGAACAAGGTCGACCGCCTGTGGAAAAACTCGGAATCGGCCACCTTCAGCGCCCCCGCGTTCATCGACCGCGACCAGACCAGCATCACGCACCACCAGCGGTACCTGATCAATCGCTTCGACGCCACCCACACCGGGACGATCGGCGGCCTGTCGAACAAGTTCGTGATCGGCGGCGAACTCAGCAAGACAACGCTGGACAGCGAGCGACGCTTCTCCAACCGTTCCGCCGCCACCGCCGACGCCTTGCGCGTGTCGCTGTGGGACCCCGACGTGGGCTATTTCAATGACGACCCGGCGCTGACGAGCGGACCCGGCAACCGCACCGACTATGCGACCGACGTGCGCGGCGCCGCATTGTTTCTGGAGGATTCGCTCAAGCTGACCGAGCGCTGGACCGTGGTGGGCGGCTATCGCTACGACCGCCTCCGCGTCGACCGCAGTGTCACTGACCTGAACGCCGGCACCCGCAGCGCCTTCGGCACGCGCTATAGCGCCAACTCCGCGCGGCTCGGCACCGTGTACGACCTGACGCCTTCGTCCTCGGTCTATGCGCAGTACACCAACGCGACCATTCCGGTAGGCTCGCTGTTCCTGCTGTCGCAGGCCGATGCCTCGTTTCCGCTGGCCAAGGGCGAACAATGGGAGACCGGATTCAAGCAGAGCCTGGGCGACCTGGAATGGACCGCGGCGGTCTATTACATCAAGCTCGAGAATGTGCTCACGCGCGATGCCAACGACCCGCGCGTGACCGTCAACAATGGCCGCCAGTCCTCGCGCGGCGTGGAATTGGCCGCGGACTGGCGCATCACGCCGCAGCTGACGCTATCGGGCAACATCGCCGCGCTGGACGCGCGCTTCGATTCGCTGACCGAGGCCGACGGCACCTCGCGCGTGGGCAACACCCCCCCCAATGTGCCCGAGCGCGTCGCCAACCTGTACGCCACGTACCGGCTCAAGGAAGTGCCGATAGACTTTTTCGTCGGCCTGAACCATACCGGCAAGATCTATACCGACAACGCCAACCAGGTCCGCATCAATGGCCACACCACGGTAGACGCGGCGATCAGCTACCGCCTGCGGTCGGCGCTGATCACCTTCCGCGTGCGCAACCTGACGGACAAGCTCTACGCCTACTACGGCGGCCGCGCCACCAGCCAGGTGCTGCTGGCGCCGGGGCGCACCTACGAGCTGGGCGCGACGTTCGAGTTCTGACCGCGGTGCGGTGGCGTTGCGATGGTGTGCTCCTGGCACCTGATCGCCGCTGATCCTCGTCGCACCCGTTATGAAAAACACCCCAAAGGTTGGACTGATGCCCAACTTTTGGGGTGCGTTTCATGGTCGCAGGTCTTTTCGCGCGGATCACGACCCGCCGCGGGCCCGGCCGGGGCCGCGGGCCTTGTCAGGCCGCGGCGCGGGACATGCGCTTGCGTTCGTTTTCCGTCAGGTAGCGCTTGCGCAGCCGGATGGACTTCGGCGTAACCTCGACGAGTTCGTCGTCGTCGATGAATTCCACCGCATACTCCAGCGACATCTGGATGGGCGGCACCAGGCGCACCGCTTCATCCGTGCCGGAGGCGCGGACGTTGGTCAGCTGCTTGCCCTTGATGGGGTTGACCACCAGATCGTTGTCGCGGCTGTGGATGCCGATGATCATGCCCTCGTACAGGGCGTCGCCAGGGTTCACGAACATGCGGCCGCGATCCTGCAGCTTCCACAGGGCATAGGCCACCGCTTCGCCGTTGTCCTGGCTGATCAGCACGCCATTGCGGCGTTCACCGATGCTGCCTTCGCGGGCGGGCGCGTATTCGTCGAAGATGTGGCTCATCAGCCCGGTCCCGCGGGTCATGGTCAGGAATTCGTTCTGGAAGCCGATCAGGCCCCGGGCCGGAATGCGGTATTCCAGGCGCGTGCGGCCGCGGCCGTCCGGCTGCATATCCAGCAGATCGCCCTTGCGACGGCCCAGTTCTTCCATGACGCCGCCCTGGTGGGCGTCCTCGACGTCGACGGTAAGCAGTTCGAAGGGTTCGTGGCGCTCGCCATCCACCTCCTTGAACACCACGCGCGGGCGCGACACGGCCAGCTCATAGCCTTCGCGGCGCATGGTTTCCAACAGGATGGTCAGGTGCAGTTCGCCCCGTCCGGAGACTTCGAACACCGTGTCGTCGCCGGTGTCCTTGACGCGCAGAGCCACGTTGGACTTCAGCTCACGATCGAGACGGTCACGCAATTGGCGGCTGGTGACGAACTTGCCTTCGCGGCCGGCCAGCGGCGAGGTGTTCACCATGAAGTTCATGGTGAGCGTGGGCTCGTCGATGCGCAGCATGGGCAAGGCCTCAGTCGCCGGCGACGCCGTATCCATGAGCGTGCAGCCGATACCGATGCCTTCAATACCGTTGATCAGGACGATGTCGCCGGCCTCGGCCGCGTCGACCACTTCGCGCTCAAGACCCTTGAACTTCAGCACCTGGTTGATGCGGCCCTTGCCGCCGTCGCCCTCCGGACCGAAGCGGTACTGCACTTCCATACCGGTCCGGATGCGACCGCGGTTCACGCGCCCGACGCCGATCTTGCCGACATAGCTGCTGTAGTCCAGCGAGATGATCTGCAGCAGCAAGGGGCCGTTGGGGTCGTCGTTGCGCTGGGGAACATGCTTCAGGATGGATTCGAACAGCGGCCGCATGTCGCCTTCGCGCACATCGGCGGTCATGCCGGCATAGCCCGATAGGCCGGAGGCATACACCACCGGGAAGTCCAGCTGCTCTTCCGTCGCGCCCAGCTTGTCGAACAGCTCGAAGGTCGCGTTGATGACGAAATCGGGACGCGCGCCGGGGCGGTCGATCTTGTTGACCACCACGATGGGCTTGAGCCCCAGCGCGAGCGCCTTGCGCGTCACGAAGATGGTCTGCGGCATCGGGCCTTCCACGGCATCGACCAGCAGCAGCACGCCGTCGACCATGGACAGCACGCGCTCGACTTCGCCGCCGAAATCCGCGTGTCCCGGGGTGTCCACGATATTGATGTGCGTACCCTCGTACTCGACCGCACAGTTCTTGGCCAGGATGGTGATGCCGCGTTCCTTTTCCAGGTCGTTCGAGTCCATGACGCGCTCGGCCACGGCCTGGTTTTCGCGGAAGGTACCGGATTGGCGCAGCAGCTGGTCGACCAGCGTGGTTTTGCCATGGTCGACGTGGGCGATGATGGCGACGTTGCGCAGGGCGCGGGTCATAACAGATCCTTTAAGGTAAGACGGGCGCCAGGCCCGCCGGCAATTCATTCATGGGCAGCAAGGCCCGCTTGGGGTCGGGCAGGGCTTGCAGCGCCTCCAGCGCGATGGCGCCGTCCAGCGAAAACGGTCCCACCTGGGTGCGGCGCAAGGCCGTCAGGTGGGCATGGCAGCCCAGCGCCCGCCCGATGTCCTGGGCCAGCGTGCGCAGATAAGTGCCCTTGCTGCAGGCCACATCGATCACCGCCGTCATACCGTCGCAGGACAGCAGGTCGATGCGATGCAGGGTGACCTCCCGCGCCTCGCGCTCCAGCTCCACGCCGGCGCGCGCATACTCGTACAAAGGCTTGCCGTCGCGCTTCAGGGCCGAATACATCGGCGGCACCTGCGAGATCGTGCCCCGGAAACGTGACAGCACATCGCGCAGCGCGGTCTCATCCACGCCGGCGAAATCCTGGGGCGCCCGCGCCACGATATGTCCGGTGAGGTCGCCCGAATCGGTTTCCTCGCCAAAGCGCAAAGTGGCCCGGTAGCCCTTGTCCGCGTTCAGCATCGCGCCAGACAGCTTGGTCGCCTTGCCCATGCAACACACCAGCAGCCCGGTGGCGAACGGGTCCAGCGTACCGGTATGGCCCGCCTTGGCCGCATCCAGCGTGCGGCGCGCGCGTTGCAGCGCATGGTTGCTGGATAAGCCTTCAGGTTTGTCCAGCAGCAGGACACCGTCGAGCATCAGCCCGCGTCGTTTGGCCATCGTGTCGTCCGAGAAAAAAGCCGTGCCGACAGCCCGTCAGGACTGTTTTTCCGGCTCGTCGGGATCATCCCGGTAGGAACCGGGCTGGTTGGCGCGGTCGATCAGCCGCGACATTTCGATCCCGCGCGCGATCTGCTCGTCGTGCACGAAACGCAGCGTGGGCACCGTATGGATATGCAGCAGCCGATACAGCTGGGAATGCAGCCAGCCAGCCTTTTCGTTGAGCAGGCCGGCCGCCGCGTCCGGTTCCGCTCCAAGCACCGTGAAATACACCTTGGCGTGCGCGTAATCCGGGGACAGCTCCACGCCGGAAAGCGTGATCAACCCCGCCCGCGCGACGTCGATTTCGCGCTGGATCAAGCCGGCCAGATCCTTCTGGATCTGGTCGGCCAACCGCAGGTTGCGGCCGGGAATCGCTTTGGACTTGTGACGGCTCATGCAGCTTCTTCGATGCGCGGTCGCTTAGAGCGTACGCGCGATTTCCTTGATCTCGAACACTTCCAGCTGGTCGCCCACCTGGATATCGTTGTTGCCGCGCAGCGTCAGGCCGCAATCGAAACCGGCCTTGACTTCGCGTACATCGTCCTTGAAGCGACGCAGGGATTCGAGATGCCCGGTCCACTGGACGACGTTGCTTCGCAACAGGCGTACCTGCGAATCGCGGCGAACGATGCCGTCCAGCACCATGCAGCCCGCGATGTTGCCGATACGCGAGATCGTGTAGATTTCGCGGATCTCCACCAGGCCGATGACTTCCTCGCGCTTTTCCGGCGCCAGCATGCCGGACATCGCCGCTTTCACCTCATCCACGGCGTCGTAGATGATGTTGTAGTAGCGCACGTCGATGCCGTTGGCTTCGGCCAGCTTCTTGGCGCTTTGCTCGGCGCGCACATTGAAGCCGATGACGACCGCGTTCGAGGCGATGGCCAGGTTGACGTCGCTTTCCGAAATACCGCCCACGGCGGCATGCACGACCTGGACCCGCACTTCTTCCGTCGACAGCTTGGTCAGGGCCGACACCAGTGCTTCCTGGGAACCCTGCACGTCGGTCTTGACGATAAGCGCCAGCGTCTGCGTGCCTTCGCCCATGTTGTCGAACATGGATTCCAGCTTGGCGGCCTGCTGGCGCGCCAGCTTGACGTCGCGGAACTTGCCCTGGCGGAACAGGGCGATTTCACGCGCCTTGCGCTCGTCGGTCAGGACGATCAGCTCGTCGCCGGCCGCCGGCACGTCGGTCAGGCCCTGGATCTCGACCGGAATCGAGGGACCGGCCGTCTGCACCTGCTTGGCGTTCTCGTCCAGCATGGCCCGCACGCGGCCGAAGCTGGCGCCCGCCAGCACGACGTCGCCGCGCTTGAGGGTACCGCTCTGCACCAGGATGGTCGCCACCGGGCCACGACCCTTGTCCAACCGCGCTTCGATGACCAGGCCCTTGGCATGTGCGTTCACCGGCGCCGTCAACTCCAGGATTTCCGCTTGCAGCAGCACGTTTTCCAGCAAGTCCTCGATGCCGGCGCCAGTCTTGGCGGACACGGACACGAAGGGAACGTCGCCGCCGTATTCTTCCGGCACGACTTCCTCGGCCACGAGTTCCTGCTTGACACGTTCCGGGTTTGCGTCCGGCTTGTCGATCTTGTTCACCGCCACGACCAGCGGCACGCCGGCGGCCTTGGCATGGTGGATGGCCTCGCGCGTCTGCGGCATCACGCCGTCGTCGGCCGCCACCACCAGGATGACGATGTCGGTGGCCTTGGCACCACGCGCACGCATGGCCGTAAAGGCTTCGTGGCCCGGGGTATCCAGGAAGGTCACCATGCCGCGCTCGGTCTCGACGTGATACGCACCGATATGCTGCGTAATGCCGCCGGCTTCGCCCGCGGCAACCTTGGCGCGACGAATATAGTCGAGCAGCGAGGTCTTGCCGTGGTCGACGTGGCCCATGACGGTCACCACGGGGGCCCGCGGCAGCAGTTCGCTCTCTTCGCTTTCCGGCGCGGTCTCGTCCAGGAAAGCTTCCGGGTCGTCCAGCTTGGCGGCGATCGCCTTGTGGCCGAGTTCCTCGACCACGATCATCGCGGTTTCCTGGTCCAGCACCTGGTTGATGGTGACCATCTGGCCCAGCTTCATCAATTGCTTGATGACTTCCGCGGCCTTGACGGACATCTTGTGCGCCAGGTCGGCAACCGTAATGGTTTCAGGCACGTGCACTTCACGCGCGATGAATTCCTGCGTCGGCTGCTCGACCATGCCGCCGCGACGATCGCCCTGCTGGTTGCGGTTACGTCCGCCGGACTTGCCGCCGCCCTTGCCGCCCGCGCGCCAGCCGTCGCGACTCGGCGCAGTGGTCTTTTCGGCGGGCTTCTTGCGGGCGCTATCGTCGGTCCACGTGGACGACACTTCCGCCGTCTTGATGGTCTTCTTGGGACCCGTGCCAGGACCCGGCTTGGCATCCTTCTTCGCGGGAGTACCGGCCTTCGCGGCCGGCTTGTGCAGAGTGCCGGACAAGGCGGCCGCCGCTGCCGCTGCCGCTGCAGTCGGTTCGGGTTCCGGCGCGCGCAGGACCTTGCGCGGGCGATTCAGCATTTCGCGCAGCGCGGCGGCTTCGGCCTCGGCCTGGCGGCGCGCCTCGTCCCGCTGGGCGGTGCTGAGCGTCTGGGCGGGCGTCGCCGACGGTGGCGGACCGCGGCGTGCATCGCCGGCACGCGGGCCCTTCGACGCGGCCGGCTTGGCCGGCGCGGGCGGCGTGCCGGGGCGCTCGATGGGATTCAGGGACGACGGTGCGGCGCCGGTCTGCTCGGCAGACTTGGGCGCAACGGGAGCTTCGGTTTCCGATTGGTCGGAAACCGCAATGGTATCTGGCGTGTTCACGGGCTCTTGCGGGGCAGCAGCGACCGGCGGCTCGGCGGCGGGGCCGGCGGCGGATGCCACGGGTGCCTCGTGTTCGGGTTCCGGCTGAATGGATTCGGGTTGGGCCTGCTCTTCCGACGGCGCGGACGATGCCTCGGGCGCGGGCGGGGCGGCAGACTCGGCGACAGGCGCGGCGGGGCTTTCCGTACGCTCGGATGCCGGCGTGGCGCTCTCGCTGGCCTCCGCGACAGGCGACGGCGCGGCGGCCGGCTCCACGGCGGACGTAGGCGCAGACGTCGGGGCGGGCGTCTCGACAGCGCCCTGCGGCGCAGCCTCGGCGGGCGCTTCCGCGTCGGGGCCCCGGCCAGCAGCCGCTTCGGCAGCCAGTTCGGCGGGATCGCGCTTGACGAACACCCGCTTCTTGCGCACTTCCACCTGGATGGTGCGCGAGCGGCCGGTGGCGTCGGCTTGGCGGATCTCGGAGGTCTGACGGCGGGTCAGCGTGATCTTCTTGCCTTCGCCGCTGCCGCCGTGCGCCCGGCGCAGCGAGTCGAGCAATTTCGCCTTGTCGCTGTCGGTGACGGCGTCGTTCACCGATTTGAGGTCAACGCCGGCCGAGCGCAGCTGTTCCAGCAGCACATTGGCAGGCATTTTCAGCTCGGTAGCGAACTGGGCGACGGTATTGCTCGACATTAGGCTTTCTTCCTGTGTACGGCGATATAACAATATGACTAGCGCTATCCAATAAAACAAGTCCGGGGAGGCGCCTGCAAGGCACCGCCCCACCCACTACTTTTCTTCATCGAACCAGTGTGCACGGGCCCGCATGATGAGCTCGCTGGACTGGCTTTCCTCGAGACCCGAGATTTCGGCGAGCTCATCCGTGGAGAGCTCGGCCAGGTCGTCGCGGGTGTGGACCTTGCGCTCGGCCAGCTTGGCGGCCAGCTCGGGCGTCATGCCCTCCAGCTCCAGCAGGTCCTGCGCGGTTTCGAGTCGCTCTTCCTGCGCGATGGCCTCGGTCAGCAGGGCATTGCGCGCGCGGGTGCGGAGCTCGTTGATGGTGTCTTCGTCGAACGCCTCGATCTCCAGCAGTTCCTGCATGGGGACATAGGCGATCTCCTCAAGACCGGTGAAACCTTCATCGATCAGGATGTCGGCCACTTCCTCATCGACATCCAGCTTGCTCATGAAAGTATCGCGCAGGCTGGAACGCTCGACTTCCTGCCGGTTCTGGCTTTCTTCCGGCGTCATGATGTTGATCTGCCAGCCGGTGAGCTCCGACGCCAGGCGCACGTTCTGACCCTTTGCGCCGATTGCCTTGGGCAGGTTTTCTTCGTCCACCACCACGTCCATGGCGTGCTTGTCTTCGTCGACGACGATGGACTCCACGTTGGCCGGGGCCAGGGCGCCGATGACGAACTGCGCCGGATCCTCCGACCACAGCACGATATCGACCTGTTCACCGCCCAGCTCGTTGCGCACCGCCGTGACGCGCGAACCGCGCATGCCCACGCAGGTGCCGATCGGGTCGATGCGCTTGTCGTAGGCGATCACGGCGATCTTGGCGCGCACGCCGGCGTCGCGCGCGGCCGCCTTGATTTCGAGCAGGCCCTGCTCGATTTCCGGCACTTCGTTCTCGAAAAGCTGGCGGATGAATTCGGGCGAGGTACGAGACAGGATGACCTGCTGGCCGCGGGCGGCATGGTCCACGCGCAGCACGAAGGCACGCACGCGGTCGCCCACACGCAGGTTTTCCTTCGGGATCATCTCGGAACGCGGCAGCCGCGCTTCGATCTTGCCCGTTTCGATGATGGCATCGCCCTTGTCCATGCGCTTGACCGTGCCGGAGACGATAGTCTCACCGCGCTCCAGGAAGTCGTTCAGTACCTGCTCGCGCTCGGCATCACGGATCTTCTGCAGAATCGCCTGCTTGGCGGCCTGGGCGCCGATACGGCCGAACTCGATGGGTTCGAGCGGTTCCTCGATGTATTCGCCCACCTGGATATTGGGCACGAGTTCGCGGGCGTCGGAGTACATCTCCTGCTTGTCGGGTTCCTGCAGGCCGGCCTCGTCGGGCACGACCAGCCAGCGGCGGAAACCTTCATGGCTGCCGCTGTCCCGATCGATGGATACACGGATGTCCGCGTCTTCCTTGAACCGCTTTTTCATGGCCGAAGCCAGCGCGCTTTCCAGCGCTCCGAATACCACGTCGCGCGCCACGTTCTTTTCGCGCGCCAAGGCATCGACCAACAGAAGAATTTCGCGACTCATCGCTTTTTGCCCTTGAAATCCAGGACCGGATCCAGTTTGGCGCGCTCCACGTCCTCGAACGTGAAGTTCACCACCTGGGCCTCGTCCTTCTTTGCCTCAAATTCCACGCCGAAAATGGCTTTCCCGTCTTCCTGCGCCGCGCCATCGGCTGCCGCAATCAATATGCCGTTGAAGACCTTACGTCCCTCTACGGCGGCACGCAGCTTGACTTCGACGCGCTGGCCGGCGAAACGGTGGAGGTCCGCTTCGTTGCGCAGGGGTCGGTCCACACCCGGCGAGCCGACTTCGAGCCGCTTGTAGTCAATGTTCTCGACCTCGTAGACGCGCGAAAGCTGCCGGGAAACCTGCTCGCAGTCTTCGATGCGAACGCCTTCCGGGCGATCGATCGTGACGCGCAACAGGCCCAGCGCGGCGCGCTCGACATCGACGAGTTCGACGTCCATGCCGGCCAGTGCCTCTTGGGTCAATGCGAATAGATCAGCCATATACTCGAAAAAAATGGGCTGTAAGCCCAGCCCATCGTATTACACGAGATGCGCAGGTACGCTTTACGGCCACAAGAATTGGGCCGCAAAACGAGGCCCGCAAAACAGGCCCCACCCGCGCATCCGCGCCATGTTCGGTTCTTGTCGACGCGGCCCCGCGACCTGAAGGCCGTCCCCGCGCCGTTGGACATATCACGATCGAGCCCCGGACAGGCACCTCAGGCACCCCGGACGCAACCCGCCGCAACATGTCCACGAAAACCCGTTATGTTATCAGAAAATTGATAAATTGCCTGATGCGTCGCGGGTTTACGTATACGGGGCCAGGCTATGCAGTCAGCGGGAGCCGCGCCCACGCACGCCCGCCACGCCCAGGCGCGACTCATGGGCCGAGGCACCACGCGGCTGCCAATCATCGCCCCGCGCCATACCGCCGCCGCCAGCGTTGCCGCCATTCGGTCCATTGCCGCGCGGGCCCTTGGCCTTCGGGTTGCCGCGCTTCTTCTCATTGCCGGGCCCGGCCGGCTTGGCGGAGCGGCCACGCTGCGGCGCTTTGCCGCGGCCTTCCGCACCGCCTGGCTGCGCGGCAGCCTGGCCCGCGGGACGGCCGACATTCTGGCCCATTCCGGGCTTGCCCTTGCGGCCCGACTTGCCGCGCGGCTGCCCTTGGCCGGCGCCCTGGCCCGGCGCCGCCTGGCCAGGGCGCTTGCCCGGTCCGCGACGCTGCCCTTTACCGCCCCGCGGCGCGCCGTCGTTGCCCATGGGATGGCCATTGGCATAGCCGCCGGTCACCAGCAAGCCGGTACCGAAGGGATCGGACGGATGGGACAGCCCCGCCCCGGCACTCTTGCCCGGCCGCCCACCCTGCAGCTTGCCGCGGCGGCCGATGCGCGCCCCGTTCATGCCATTGTTGTCCAGCGTACCGAAGCCTGGGGGCAGCGCGCTGTCATGCGACTCCGGCTGCTTGGACCGGCGTCCGCTCCCGTCATCGTCGTCGCGCAGCAGTCCAAGCTGGACCATGAGCGCCGTCACCAGATTGGGGTCCAGTTCTTCCCAGCGCCCACGGCGCAGATTGCGCGGCAGGACGATATCGCCGAAGCGGGTGCGGATCAGCCGGCTTACCGTGACGCCCACCGCCTCGAACATGCGGCGGACTTCACGGTTACGGCCTTCCTGCAGGGTGACGCGATACCAGCGGTTGCTGCCCTCCCCGCCCAGGTAGTCCAGCGCGCCGAAGGCGGCTTTGCCGTCCTCGAGCTCGATGCCTTCGACGAGCGATTTGCGCTGCGCCTCGTCCATCTCGCCAAGCACCCGCACGGCGTATTCACGCTCGGTGCCGTACCGCGGATGCATGATGCGATTCGCCATATCCCCCGATGTCGTGAAGATCAGCAGCCCTTCGGTGTTCAGGTCCAGTCGACCCACCGAAAGCCACTTCCCCGTGCGCAGCTTGGGCAAGCGGGCAAACACGCTGGCACGTCCGCCCGGGTCGTCGTGGCTGACGATTTCGCCGGCCGGCTTGTGGTAGAGAATGACGCGCGGCGGTTTGCGGGTATTGGTGCGGGTGATGGGCTTGCCATTCACGCGGACCTGGTCATTGGCGGCGACCCGCTGCCCGATGTGAGCAGGCTCTCCGTTGACGGACACGCGGCCCGCGATGATCAGCTCTTCCATTTCGCGCCGCGACCCGATGCCGGCATCGGCGAGTACCTTGTGCAGCTTCGGCATGACGGCCTCGCTGTTCAGGTACTTGGTAAGGCGCTGTTCCATACGCGCACTCTTTTCGAGGTAGGCCAGCGCCTGTTCCGCCTCCCGCTCGGAGCCGGGCGAAGTCGCATCCGGAACCGGCGCCGCGGCGCGCTGCGGCGCTGGCGCGGCCGCGCCGGCGTCGCCGCCCGCCACCGCGTCGCCCGTTGCCGCGTCACCGCGGCGGCGGCGGAACGGCGTGCGCAGCTTGCGACCGCGCCCCCGGTTGCCGGCCGCCCCGGCATCGCCCTCGACGGCCGGGATGGTGTCGCCCACCGGCGCATTGTCCCCGCGGCGACGGCTACGCCCGTTCGGCGCGGGCTCTTCGGACGCGGACGCCGCGGCGCCGTACGGCGCTGGCGACTCGCTTGCCGGCACCGCCTGCGTGACGCTTGCCTCGTGCTCGGGGCGCGCGACGCGGCTACCGGCATCCGAGGACGCCGGCATGCCGGCATCGGCCGCACTCGAGGTATCGCTGTCCACGTTCGGCCGCGCGCCGGTTTCCAGCGTATCGCCGGACTTGCGGCGACGCGCGCGCTTGACCGGGGCGGCAGGCTGTTCGAAGGACGCCGCACCCTGGCCCGGCGCCGCGGCAGAGGCATCATCGATAGCCAGAGGCAAGGAAGTCTGCGCTTCGGCGCCAAGCGGCAGCGCCGCCTGTTCGCCTACGGAGCCAGCCGTGCGCGGCTTGCGGGCTCGCGGCGTACGCGCCTTGGCGGCCGGCTCGGCGGCGTCCGAAGGATGTACCTGCGTTGCATCGGCAACGACATCCGCGGGCGTCGCCCCGGCGCGCTTGGGACTGGCTCGCTTGGCAGGGGCGCGCTTCACGCGCTCGCCATCGGGTGCCTTGGCATCGGCCGCACTGGGGTCCGCCTGTCCGGCTGTCGCCTCCGGCGCCGCTGCCTTGGCGCGAGGCTGACGCCGCGCACGGGCGCGGGGCACAGCTTCGGCGTTGCCTTCCTGCGGGCCCGGGTCACCAGCAGCGACCTGCGTCGCGGCCGGCTCATGCGACGCGATGGCGCGCGATTCTTTGACTTCGTCCTGCACGTTTTTATTGATGGTCACTGGGACTACTCCGGGATTCATTCTTTACGGGGCGCGCCGGGCGCGTCGTCTTTTTCGGGTTGCGCGGGCGGCACTTCAGGGTTGTGGCCGGGAACGGGAGGCGTGATTTCAGGCGCCGGTTCGGCCGGGTCGATTTCAGGAGTGCTACTAGGCGGCGTGATTTCCGGCTGCTGGGGTGGCTTGATCTCAGGGTGCCGGCTGGGCGGCGTGATCTCGGGACGATGCTGGCCCAAATCCACGGAATCGGACCCGGGAACCGGGATCTCGGGTTCCGAGGTCGCCGATACGGCGACAACATGCACACCATTGACTTGAGCTGGGTCGGTCACCTGCTGTGCGTCGTTCCCATCAGGTGCGTCGTTCCCATCGGGTGCCTCGTTCCCATCGGGTGCGTCGTTCACATTAGGCGAGTCGGTCATATCAGGTGCATGGGTCACATCAGGTACGTCGGTCGCGGCGTTGCCGGAGTCGTCGCCATGGGCAGGATCGGCGGTATCGCGCTGCATACCCGGGGTTGCGGCCTCATCGCCGCCTTCGGAAGCCGCAGCCGGTTCCTGTCCCATACCGCCGTCCGCCAGGTCCAGTCCTTCCAGTGCCGCCATGGCGGCGCCCGCTTCCAGCGGCGGCAACTCATCCAGGGCGCGCAAGCCCAGGTCATCCAAAAACTGGCGCGTCGTCCCGAACAAGGCAGGTCGGCCCGGCGCGTCGCGATGGCCGATGACCTCGATCCAGCCCCGATCCTCCAGCGTCTTGACGATCTGCGAAGACACGGTGACGCCCCGAATATCTTCGATATCGCCCCGCGTGACCGGTTGGCGCCAGGCGATGATCGCGAGGGTCTCCAGCACGGCCCGGGAATATTTGGGCGGCTTCTCCGGGCTCAGGCGTTCGAGGTACCGCTGCATGCCTGGACGGCTCTGGAAACGCCAGCCGCTGGCCAGGGATACGAGCTCCAGTCCGCGGTCGGTCCAGGCCTGCTGCAACCCCTCCAGCAGGCTGTCCATGCGCGCGTTATCCATCTCCTCGTCATCGCCGAACAGCTTGCGCAATTCCGCGCGCGGCATGGGCTGCGAAGCGCAGAGCAGCGCGGTTTCGATTACCAGTGTGGCCTCGCTATCGTTCATCGATATATTCAATTCAACGGGGTAAGTGGCGCCTTGGCTTGCCAAGGCTTGGGAACTGGGTTAATATCTTTTTCTCAGACGCGGGGTGGAGCAGTCTGGCAGCTCGTCGGGCTCATAACCCGAAGGTCGTAGGTTCAAATCCTGCCCCCGCAACCAGATACGAAGTAAGGCAGTACGAAACAGAAAAGGCTTGGCGCACGCGCCAGGCCTTTTTTGTTTTCAAGGCCGGTCCGGAAGTCATTGCCGCGCAACCTGATGGCCTGCCCGCTCGGGTGTCCCGCCCGGGTGCCGACCATGGCGCCACCTGCCGTAGCGGTGGACGCCCTGGCGATGCCGGCCGCAAACGATGCACCTATAAGCACCGAGGCCACAAGCGGGCCGCCCGGAAGCGACGCGTCCGGGAGTGACGACGCGCCCATAAGCCAGACCACAAGCGCGCCGAGCAGAAGCAGCGCGCCGACCTCACACGCGCCCCTACAGGCCACGGCCTCTCGCCGGACGCCCGAACGACGTTCGCGGGCAAACCGCACTCGCACGCCGCCCTTGCGGGGCGCTGAAGCCGCCACGGCGTGAACGCGAGTCTGTGCGGAAGCAGCCGCGGCATGCGGCTCGAACCTGAAAAACGCTAGCAAAAGAACCTCGGCCAACACGGCTGGTCTGCGATACCCATGCGGTCAGGCAGCGTATACGCCGCCGCGAGCCACAAAGCCGAAAAGGAACGATAAGGCAATGAACGACGGAGCGGACAGTGCCTGCGCGCCCGGGATACGGGCGACTTGGCGCGGTGCTGTAAAGATTGAACTGAGCCGTCCGGCGCTACCCCGATCAACGGAGCGTCTTTTTATTGCCGACTAACCTGCGTGTGGACGGAAAAGGCGAAAGCGGCCGAAGCATGCCTGGGAAACCGGAGCCTGTCCGGTCGAACCTATCCGATGGATGCCCGTCCTGGCCGTCTGTAATCAAGCCAAACCGCCTGCAGGAACTCGTAAATTATACCCACATTAACGCGCCTATAGGGGGAAAACCTCGCGCTAATTGCCCCGCAAGTGCTGCCTCGCGCATATATAGAGCGCGTTTTCATCCACCCCACGGGCGATGAAGATCAGGCGGGGTTCGGTTTCCTCATCCGGCCAGTCCGCCAGCGGAACGGGCGGATAGAGCTGGTCGTGAACCGCGTGCACCGCGCTGGGCCCTGCATCGCCCTCGAAAAGGACCAGTCCCTTCATCCTCAACAAGGCGTCGCCCAGTTCTCCCTGCAGGGACGCAATGCCACGCAGGAAAACTGCCCGCGGCACGGCGCCGGGCAGGACCAGCGTTGCAACGGCGACCTCATGGGGCGCCGATTCCCGTTCGGCGCGCGGCCCCGCCAGCGCCCGTGGGGCGCCGTAGCGCGCCAGCCAGGCACTTCCCTCTTCCGGCGCACGCGGTCCGCGATACAGACGGTCGGCCAGCAGGCCGGCCGGCAGCGCGGCCTCGCGCGCCAACACATGGACTTGGGCCGCGGGGTTCAGGCGCAGGACGGCATCCGTGGCCGCTTGCACTTGTGCCGTCGACGCCAGATCGGCCTTGCTGATCGCGATCTCGTCGGCCAACGCCAGCTGCTGCGCCGCCTCGGGCTGCTGCCGTATCTGCGCGGCGACATGCTGCGCATCGGCGACCGTGATGGTCCCGTTGTAGACATAGCGCTCTGCCAGGAAAGCGTCATGCCGCAGGGTGAACAGGATGGGTGCGGGGCTGGCCAGCCCGCTGGTCTCGATAAGGACATGGCCAAAAGGCTGGATGGCGCGCCGTACGGCCAGAAGGAATAGATCGCGCAAGGTGTCCGCGACGCCGCCGCGCACCATGCAGCAGATGCAGCCCCCTTCGACGACGCGCACCGTATCCGTCACATGGCGGACCAGATGGTGGTCGATGCCGACCGCCCCGAATTCATTGATGACGACTGCCGCTCGCGCGAAGCGCGGCGTGGCGATCATGCGGTTCAACAAGGTGGTCTTGCCACTGCCGAGAAACCCCGTCACGACGGTGACGCCGATGCGCGTATCGGCAATGCTGGATGCGCTCACGGGCAGACCGCGACGGCGTTCAATTCGATCAGCGCGCCATGATGCAGCGCGCCGGTGGGCACCACGGTCCGGGCCGGACGAGCCTTGCCCATGAATGCCTCATAAACAGAATTGACCTCCGGCCATAGCGACACGTCTGGAATAAAGATTTGCACGCTGGCAAGTTGATCCAACGACGTACCGGCCGCCGCAAGGATGGCCGCCAGGTTCTCCAGGCATTGGCGTGCCTGCGCCGCGATGCCCGGGGGCATGACGCGCTGCGCGCCCGGCGCAAAAGGCAATTGCCCGGAGACGTAGACAAACCCGTTTGCCTTGATGGCCTGGCTGTAGTGGCCCGCGGGCAGCGGCGCCGCGGCGGTCTGTATGTGTTCGATCATGGGAAAAGTCCGGACGAGCAGAATATGCGCCGATCATACCGGGTTGGAGCGGGGTTCAGATCGGGTTGAATCCCGCGGTCCGCTGCGCGACGTCGTCCTCGCCCTGAGCGGCGTCCGACCGTGTATAGGGTTGCGCCGGCCGGCCACATGCCTTGGCATGCGCGTAGGCATAGACGCGCGCCGCGGCCGCGCCGACGGCGGCCTGCTCGTTCGGAAAGACCGTTGGGTCGTCCAGCGGCGCCGTACCTTCAACCGCCCCCCGTCCCACGAAGCCGCCTTTTGCCGACGCGATCTGCAGGACAAAAGGACTACCGCGCATTACGCCGTTTGCCACATGGTGCCATCGGATCATGGCCTCCCCTCCTCTATGCCAAAGGCGCATCTTGACGCAGCTCGAGCGCGCAGCCACTGCAGGCTCTTTCCGGACGTTACCAATCTTGGGGCGGGACTACGGACGGCGGCCGCATGCCGCATCGACGTGCCTGTCTTCCCGGTCCGCCGGCCCCACCGATCGAACGCACGACAGTGGCCGGGGCAAGCCGCGAAGGTCCGGTCGCAACGGCACGCCGCCATCGCCGTTCGCGATGGTGGTTTTCCGAAAGACCACGCCGAGGCAACGCCACTGCATGCATCATTACTCGCCACAAGGGGTACACGCAGGCGCCGTGCGATGCAGCATCAAAGCAGGCTGCTGGAGATAACCGCCATGCCAGATGGCGATACCGCACGCCTATCCGCGCGGTATCCCGATAAAACAAGGAAGGAGACAACGATGAAAGGCACGTTAGCAGCCGCATTCGTGGCAGCATTCATTTCCTGTTCGCCCACCCTGGCACAGGCCAAGGAAGCGCCGGAAAAATCCGAAGTCCATATCGGCGCGGCATCCGTCGGCATCACCTACCTGCCGGTCATCCTGGCCAAGCAGCTGGGATACTTTCGCGACGAGGGCTTGAATGTCACCATCGCGGCGTTCTCCGGCGGCTCCAAGGCGCTGGAGGCAATGCTGGGCGGCAGCACGGACATGGTGGCCGGGGCCTATTCCAATACCATCACCATGGCGGCCAAGGGGCAGAAGCTGGTGACCATCGCCGCGCAGGTCACCTGCCCGGGATGGGTGTTCGGCATAGCCAGCAAAAGCGCCGGGAAGGTCAAAACCACAGCCGACCTGAAGGGTAAGCGGATAGGCGTGAGCGCCCCCGGATCCAGCACCCACATGGTCGTCAACTACATCCTGCACAAGGCGGGACTCAAGCCCGACGACGTGTCCATCATCGGCGTGGGCCAGGCGGCCGGCGCGGTGGCTGCCGTACGCGCGGGCCAGATCGACGCCCTGATCGTCAATGACCCGGTCGCCACCGTGCTGACGGGCGATGGAAGTCTCGTCCCCATGGACGAGATGCGTACAGCGGAAGGCAACAAGCAGGTGTTCGGCGCGGATTATCCGGAATCCAGCATCTACACGACCCAGGCCTACGTTGCCAGGAACCCGCGCACCGTGCAGGCGGTGGCCGACGCCATCGTCCGGGCCGAACGCTGGATCGCCAAGGCCACGCCCCAGCAGGTCGTCGCCAACGTCCCGCCCGAATACCTGGTCGACAACAAGGACCTGTACGCCAAGGCCTTCGAGAGCAGCCGCCGCTGCATTTCCAGCGACGGCGTCATCACCGACGAAGGCGCGCGCACCGTGCGCGACGTCCTGGCTGCCTTCGACCCGACGATAGGCGCCGCCAAGATCGACCTGGCCGCCACCTACGACAACCGCTACGTGAAGCGCGCCGCGGAGACGCTGCAATGAGAGCCATGCTGCGCAGCATTGACACCCCCGGGCATAGCGCGGGCACGCAGCCGCAATCCGCCACACAACCGGAGGCGTTGCGGTTCGAAGGCGTGACCTGCACCTTCGCCAGCAACGAAAAGCGCGGGCAGACCTATACCGCCGTGCGGGACGTCGACCTGACCATCGGCGAAGGCGAATTCGTGTCGGTTGTCGGGCCCACCGGCTGCGGGAAATCCACCCTGCTCAACGTGGCCGCGGGACTGATGCGGCCGTCCACCGGAACCCTGAGCGTCTTCGGCCGCCCGCTGGTCCAGGGTTTGAACAAGGACGCCTCGTATCTATTCCAGGTGGATGCGCTCATGCCCTGGAAGACGGCGGAAGACAACATTGCCGCCGGCCTGCTGTTCCACGGCATGCCCAAGGCGCAGGCGCTGCAGATCGCGCGCGAATGGCTGGATCGTGTCGGGCTTTCGGGGCACGGCCGCAAGTATCCGCACCAGATGTCGGGCGGCATGCGCAAGCGCGCCGGCCTGGCCCAGGCGCTGGCCCTCGACCCGCGCATCCTGTTGATGGACGAGCCGTTCAGCGCGCTGGACATCCAGACGCGCCACCTCATGGAGGACGAGTTGCTGCGTCTATGGTCGGCCGATCGCAAGTCGGTGATCTTCGTCACGCACGACCTCGAAGAAGCGATCTCGCTGTCGGACCGCGTCATCGTGCTGTCCGCGGGGCCGGGAACCCGCCCCATCGCAGAATTCCCGATAGACCTGGAGCGCCCGCGCCAGGTCGCGGAAATCCGCATGACGCAGCGATTCCTGCAACTGCACACCGAAATATGGGAAGTCCTTCGAGGGGAGGTCTTGAAAAGCTATGCCAGTACGCGCCTTTGATCCCAACAACCGCATCGTCGTCCTGGCCACGCGCCTGCTGCTGCTGGTCGGCGCGATCTTCCTGTGGTGGCTGTGCACCAGCAGGGAATGGCTGTCGCCTTTCTTCTTCGGCGATCCGCTCGGCGTGGCCAGGCGCATCGTCACCTGGTTCACCAGCGGATCCATCTTCATACACCTGTATACGACTCTCGTCGAAACGCTGCTGGCCTTCGTCATCGGCACGCTGCTGGGCCTGGGCTGCGGGCTGTGGCTGGCGCTCAACCCCTTCCTGGCGGTCGTCACCGACCCGTTCATCAAGGCGTTCAACTCCATGCCGCGCCTGATCTTCGCGCCCATCTTCGCACTGTGGTTCGGCCTGGGCATCTGGTCGAAGGTCGCGCTGGGCGTCACGCTGGTCTTCTTTGTCGTCTTCTTCAACGTCTTCCAGGGCGTGCGGGAAGTCAGCCCCGCGGTCCTGTCCAACACCCGCATGATGGGGGCGAGTTCCCGCCAGTTGATGCGCCACGTCTATATGCCGTCGGCGATGAGCTGGGTGTTCTCCAGCCTGCACAACGCGGTCGGCATCGCCTTCGTCGGCAGCGTCGTGGGCGAATATCTCGGCTCCGAGAAGGGCGTCGGCTACCTGATCCTGCTGGCCGAGGGCGTCTTCGACATCAACTCCGTCATCGCCGGCATTCTGCTGCTGACCGTGTTCGCCCTGGTGCTGGACACGACCGTCTCGCTCTTCGAAGACCATTTCATGCGCTGGCGTCCCGTGGTCGGCCAGACCGTGGGCGCCAACGCCTGACGCAACCCAAAGGAATCGCATCTTGCAAACCAATTCCATCGACCTGACCGGCCGCGTGGCCGTCATTACCGGCGGCGCACAGGGTATCGGCCTGACCGTCGCGCGCCGTTTCCTGGCATCCGGGGCACGCGTCGCGCTGTGGGACGTCAACGAAGCCGGACTGGCCCGCGTGAAACAGGACCTGCGCGCCGAAGGCCACGAGGGCGTCCACGTGGAACGCGTGGATATCGCCGACTATGCCAGTGTCGAAGCCGGCGTGTCCGGCACGCTGCGCGCCCTGGGCCGACTGGAAATCCTCATCAACAACGCCGCCATCGTCGGACCCAACGCCACGCTGGCACAGTACCCGCTGGACGAGTGGCGCAAGGTGATCGACATCGACGTCAATGGCACCTTCCATTGCTGTCGTGCCGTCGCGCCCGTGATGATCGAGCAGAACTACGGCCGCATCGTCAACGTGGCCTCGATCGCGGGCAAGGAAGGCAATCCCAACGCCTCGGCCTACAGCTCCGCCAAGGCCGCCGTGATCGCCATGACGAAATCGCTGGGCAAGGAGTTGGCCAGCCACGATATTGCCGTCAATTGCGTCACGCCGGCGGTGGCCCGCACGCCGGGCGCGATGGAGCAGGCGCCCGAGCACATCAGCTACATGCTGAGCCGCATTCCGCGTGGGCGCTTCCTGGAGTTGAACGAAGCCGCCGCCATGATCGCGTGGCTGTCCAGCGAAGAGAATTCCTTCACGACCGGCGCGGTGTTCGACCTGTCCGGCGGACGGGCGACATACTGACACCGCCCCCCGGCGGCATGGAGCAGAGAACATGATGATGCGTTTCACGACGGCGTCGATCGCGCTGGTACTGTTTGGATGCGGCGCCATGGCGGCCCACGCCCAGGGCAAACCCGAAAAACCGAAGCTGCACCTGGCCGCGGCGGGCGTGGGCTTCCCATACCTGCCGTTCGTCATCGCCAGCAGCCGTGGCTACTTCAAGGACGCAGGGCTGAATGTCGACATCGGCGTCTACAGCGGGGGCGCCAAGGCGCTGCAGGCGCTGCTGGGCGGCAGCGCCGACTTCGTGGCGGGCGCGTACTCCAACACCATTACCATGGCGGTCAAGGGCCAGAAACTGGTCTCCTTCGCCATCCAGGCCAATTGCCCTGGCTTCGTCTTCGGCGTCACCAAGGCCAGCCATGACAAGATCAAGTCGTATGCCGACCTGAAAGGCAAGCGTATCGGCGTAAGTTCGCCGGGCTCCAGCTTCCACATGGGCGTGAACTACCTGCTCAGCCGCGCCGGCGTGAAACCGGACGATGTCTCCATCGTCGGCGTCGGCTCGTCATCCGGGGCCGTCGCGGCCGCGCGCAGCGGACAGGTCGACGCCATCATGTCCAACGATCCGGTGGCCACCATCCTGCAGGACAGCGGCGATCTATTCCCCCTTGCGGCCATGCGCAGCCCGGAAGCCACGCAGGCGACGCTGGGCGGCAACTATCCCGAAGCCAGCGTGTACTCCACCAGGCAGTTTGTCGACAGCAATCCGAACACCGTGCAGGCCATCACGAACGCCATCGTGCGCGCCGAGCGATGGCTGGCGCAGGCCACGCCGGAACAGGTGGCGGCCGCCGTGCCGCCCGAGTACGCACTGGCCGACAAGGAGGTCTTCGCCAAGGCCTACACGAATATGCGAGCCTGCCTGTCGCGCGATGGCGTCATGACGGACGAAGCCGCCAAGACCGTGCGCAATGTGCTGGCCGCCTTCGATCCGGCCATCGCGGCGGCCCGCATCGATCTGGACGCCACCTACGACAACCGCTTCGTGCAACAGGCCGCCAAGGATCTGCAGCCGTGACGCCGCAAGAGCATGCCACGCCGCAGTTCGAGGTCCTGGCCAGCGGCCTGCTTTTTCCGGAGGGCCCCGTGGCGCAGGACGACGGTTCCGTCGTACTGGTCGAAATCCAGCGCGAGACTATCAGCCGCGTCGGACCCGACGGTACGGTGGAGGTGCTGAAGAAGACCGGCGGTGGCCCCAACGGCCTGGCGCTGGGCCCGGACGGCGCCTTCTATGTCTGCAACAACGGCGGCTTCCTGTTCCAGACCATCGCCGGCTACAACCGCACGCGCGCCGGCGTGCATCCGGACTACACCCATGGACGCATCGAACGCTACGACCCGCGCACCGGTCGCTTGCATACGCTGTACGACCATTGCGGCGACTATCCGCTGTGCGGGCCGAACGACCTCGTGTTCGATAGCCAGGGTGGCTTCTACTTCACCGATTTCGGCAAGAACCGCGCGCGCGACCGCGACCATGCAGGCCTGTACTATGCGCTGGCCGACGGCTCGTTCATTACCGAGGTGGCCTATCCGCTGACCACCGCGAACGGCGTGGGACTCTCGCCGGATGAGGCCGTGGTCTATGTCTCCGAGACGGAGACCGGACGCATATGGGCGTTCGACCTCGATGCGCCGGGCCGGCCCCGGAAACACCCCTATCCCTCGCCGAACGGCGGCCGCCTGCTGTGCGCCCTGCCCGGCTACCAGCGGCTGGACAGCATGGCGATCGACGCGCACGGCAATGTCTGCGTCGGCACCCTGGTCACGGGTTGCATAACCGTCGTCGCGCCGGCCGGGCGGATCCTGCGCCAGGTGATGCTGCCCGATCCCATGGTCACCAACATCTGCTTCGGCGGTCCCGGCCTGAAGACGGCCTACATCACGCTGTCGGGCACGGGCAAGCTGATATCCATGCCCTGGCCGGAGCCCGGCCTGCGCCTGCCCTACGGCTGAGCGGTCTCGCTGCGCTCTTCGCTATGCGCGCCCAGGTGCCGGATCAGCAATTGCACCGGCGCCGGGAGCGATTCGGCGTCGCGCACGCAGATCTTCCAATGCCGCACGGCCCAGTCTTCATCCAGGGGCACCGCTACCAACGGGCCCGAGGCCACATAGCGCGCCGCATGGTGCTCGGACACCAGGGCGATGCCCAGTCGTGCCTCGACCATGCTGCGAGCGGGCTCGAAACCGTTGACGCGGATGCGGAAGCGTAGGGGATGGTCCAAATCGGCCGCCGCGCGCAGCACCAGCGAATTGAGGTAGCTGCCGAGTTGCGGCCCGACCAGGTCGTGCTCGGCGACCTGGCGGAATTTCAGGGTGCGCGCGCGCGCCAAGGTATGGTCGGCCGGCATGATGACGACCAGACGATCGCTATGGTACGGATAGACCTGCAGCCCGGGCACCAGGGCGTTGCCGCCGAAGATGCCGATATCGGCGGCGTTCTCGGCCACCGCACGTACCACTTCCGGGCTCAGGCTTTCCTGCAGGTCGATGCGCAAGGCGGGATGCAGCGCCAGGAAGTCCCGGATGTCATTGGCCAGGTACTGGACGATAGTGGACAGGCTCGCATGCAGCCGTATCTGGCCGCGCAGCCCTTCGGCATGATCGAACAGCTCGCTTTCCATCTGCGCCAGGTCGCGCAGGATGACGCGCGCATGGTTGAGCAGCGAATGTGCCGCCGGCGTCAGCTCCAGGCCCTTGTTGCTGCGCAGGAACAGCGGCGTCTTCAGCATGTCCTCCATCTGCGAGATGCGTTTGCTGATCGCGGATGGCGCGATATTGCCGGCCTCCGCCGCCCGCGAGATATTCCGGTGCTCGCAGACAGCGACGAAAAGCTTGAGCGACAGCAGGTCGAAGCGCATCATCCTCCTCCAGGGCCGGGCCGTGACTCGCCGGTCCCTTGCGCGCGGCATGTTCAAGTGCCCCTGGCGCGGCCGATCATCGTGCGGCGGGTCGCGTATCGGGCGAGCCCGTACGGCGCGGAGACGGATGGTATCCACTCGTGCACGCCATTCCGGCCGGAGCGTCAGCACTATACAACTTCATAGGAAGGCGACGGCACGGCAGGGACGGGACCGTCGACATGAGTCTCCACACTACGGCGCTATCCCTGCGGGCGGCCCCTGGCCACGAAACGCCAGCGCTGTGGCATTTTCGGGTTCCCGCGCGCTTCGCGCCAGGAGGCTCCATGAACCCCATGCATGACCTTTATGTCGACCTGCGACGGACTGACCTGCTCATCGCCGAATCCCGGCACCAGTTGGAATGCCAGTACCGGCTGATTGCGCGCCTGCGGCTGCAGCGTGGCCTGGCGTGGCGCGAGAAACTGCGCGCCCGCGGCATGGAGAAGCGACTCGCGGCGCTCTGTGCGCATCGGGACGACATCATCCGCCAGGTGGCGGCGGCATCGCCGTCTGCCCGAAACCAGCCAACATAAATTTCGCCTGCGGCATGGCGCGCGAAATAAATACAGGGATACACTCGCGCCTACCGGCGTGTCACCTCATCCCTGGATAGGAGCTCGGAAGCACCATGACCCAAGATCCCGCGTTGTCGGTTCTTCAGGAAAGTGCTGTACCCACCCATCTGCTGCACACCCCGGCCGGACCCGTGGACGGCACGCAGACCCTGCGGATCGCCCTGCAGTTGCACCCGCAATGCGGGGAAGAGGCCTTGCTGGCCCGCGCGTACCGGCTTGGCGAGCAGCCCTTGGCCGAGCGCATCGGCCGCAGCCCGCGCTCGCTCGATCCGGACATCAGCCCGACGGCCCAGGCCACCGCGGCCGTGCGCACATTCTGCGCGCAGCATGGGTTCGCGCTGGAACGCAGCGCGCTGGGCGGGCTGTTCGTCACGATCGCCGGCAAGGCGGCCGAACTGGCCCAGGCTTTCGGCGTGGAGCTGCGTGCCTATCAGCACCAGGACCGGACCTTCCGTGCCTATGCGGGCTGCATTACCCTGCCGGCCATATTGGCAGAACATGTGCGGGGCGTGCATGGCCTGGACCAGGCCGCCGCCTTGCTTACGCGCGCGAAGGGCGCCAAGGCCGCCTATACCGAGCCGCCGACACTCGACAACAATCTGCCCACCGTCGTCGCCTTCGACTACTACCGATACCCGTCTCGCTGGACAGGCAAGGGCGCGACGGTGGCCTTCATCGAATCGGACCTGGTCATCGACCTGGCCAGTGTCCAGGCCTTCTATGCCAGCCTGCCCGTCGGCCCGGTGAACATCGTGACGGTCGGGGGCTTCGCCCCGATAAAACCGCCCGAGGGCGGCATGCAGCCCATCGGTCCCTACCTGGATGGCGAGGCCATGATGGACCTCATGCTGACCGGCGCCGTTGCCCCCGACTCGACCCTGGTGGTGTACGCGCATTCGGAGCACTACGGCTATGCCGAACCGGGTTGGATCGACACCTTGCTGGAGGCCCTGGACCAGCCCGCCAACCCCTGCCAGGTAATGTCCATCAGCCTGGGCGCCCCGGAATGCGACTGGGTGCCCCAGACCGCCATGGCCGTGCATCTGCTGTTTGCCATTGCTTCGCTATACGGCGTGACCGTGTGCGTGTCATCCGGCGACTATGGGGCGCCTGGCAACAGCAACGCCTACCCGCAGAATTGCGCTTTCCCGGCCTCGTCGCCCTTCTGCCTGGCGTGCGGCGGTACCGAGCTGGTGCTGGAGGCCCAGACAGCGCCGCAACCGCCCAAGCTGGTGGACGAGGTCGTGTGGAACGAGATGACCGCCCCCTATCAAAAGCTGGCTACCGGCGGGGGCATCAGCATGATGTTCCAGGTGCCCGATTTCCAGCAGGGGCTGACCTTGCCCGCCGGCTTCAATACCGATCCGCAAACGGGTGCCCCGCAGCCGCCCGGACGCGGCGTGCCCGACGTCGCCGCCAACGCCTCGAGCAAGAGCGGCTACGGGCTCGATCCCGAGCACAAGGGCCACTGGTACGGCACCAGCGCCGCCGCGCCGATGTGGGCGGGCCTCATCGCATTGCTGGTGGAAGGCAACGGCGGACTCCCCATCGGCTACCTGAACCCCTGGCTGTATGCCAGCCAGGTCAACTCCGGACTGAACTGCTGCAAGCCGATCACCGAAGGGGACAACGGTCCGCCGGACTGGCCCGTTTCCTTCGCGGCAGGGGCGCCCTGGAACGCCTGCTGCGGCCTCGGCACGCCGCTGGGCGTGAACATCGCCAATGCCTTGGGCCTGGGCGTGACGGCGACGGAGTAGCAGGCACCCCGGCCTCGCGGCCGCTTTCCCAACCTGGCATGCCTAGGAGTCATGATGCCCAAGATCGTTGCAGACCAGATGGTGGAAACCCTGGCCGCGGCCGGCGTCCGCCGCATCTATGGAATCGTCGGGGATAGCCTGAACGGCTTCACCGACGCCCTGCGCCGCCACGGCGGAATCGACTGGCTGCATGTGCGGCACGAAGAGGTCGCGGCATTCGCCGCGGGCGCCGACGCGCATGTGACCGGGTCGCTGGCGGTATGCGCGGGCAGTTGCGGTCCGGGCAATCTGCACCTGATCAATGGTTTGTTCGATTGCCATCGCTCGCGTGTCCCGGTCGTGGCCATCGCCGCGCACATACCGTCGCCCGAGATCGGCTCCGGTTATTTCCAGGAAACCCATCCCGAGCAGTTGTTCCGCGAATGCAGCAGCTATTGCGAACTGGTGTCGAGCGCGGCGCAGATGCCGCGCGCGCTGGAAATCGCCGTGCGGCGCGCCGTCGCGGAACGTTGCGTGTGCGTCATCGTCATTCCCGGCGACATCGCGCTGAAGCCCGCGCTGGAAGCTCCCGCACCGCAACCGCGGGGGCTGCTGCCCGCGCGGCCGACGCTCATGCCCTCGGACGACACCATCGAGCAACTGGCCGCGTTGCTCAACAGGGCCACGCGGGTTACCTTGCTGTGCGGCGGCGGTTGCGCGGGCGCGCACGACGAGCTGGTGCAACTCGCCGGTGCGCTCAAGTCGCCGATCGTCCATGCCATGCGCGGCAAGGAACACGTGGAATGGGACAACCCCTATGACGTCGGCATGACCGGGCTGATCGGCTTTTCCTCCGGCTACGCCGCGATGGAGGCCTGCGACGCCTTGCTGATGCTCGGCACCGACTTCCCGTACAGGCAGTTCTATCCCAAGGACGCCCGCATCGCGCAAGTCGATGTCCGGCCGGAAGCCATCGGCCGGCGCGCGCCCGTCGAACTGGGCGTGCTCGGCGACGTAGGCGCGACCATCCGTGCCCTGCTCCCCCACCTGAAGCCGAAGGCCGATAGCGCGCATCTCGACGCCTGCATTGCCGATTACAAAGAGGCGCGCAAGAGCCTGGACGACCTGGCTGATGGCCATGAAGGCGGCGTCTTGCACCCGCAGCAGATTGCCCGTGCCGCCAGCGAGCTCGCCAGCGATGACGCCATCTTCACATGCGACGTCGGCCTGCCCACCGTTTGGGCGGCCCGCTACCTGGCCATGAACGGCAAGCGCCGCCTGCTCGGCTCCTTCTGGCATGGCTCCATGGCCAATGCCCTGTCGCAGGCGATCGGCGCACAGGCCGCCTGCCCTGGCCGCCAGGTCGTGTCGCTGTCGGGCGACGGCGGCTTTACCATGCTGATGGGCGACCTCCTGAGCCTCGTACAGCTCAAGCTGCCGGTGAAGCTGGTTGTCTTCAACAACGGCGCGCTGGGCTTCATCGAACTGGAGCAGAAGTCGACCGGCTTCCTGGATTTCGGCACGGGCTTCACCAATCCGAATTTCGCCGCGATGGCCGAGGCGGTCGGCATCAAGGGCGTTCGCATCGAAAGGCCCGAGGACGTGCACAGCAGGATGGCCGAAGCCTTCGCGCATGACGGACCCGTTCTGATCGATGCCGTGGTCAACCGCATGGAGCTCGCCATGCCGCCGAAGGTGACTGCCGAGATGGCCAAGGGTTTCACGCTGTATATGCTGAAAGCGGTGCTCAATGGCCGGACGGACGAGATCATCGATCTCGCGCGGACGAACCTGCGGCGCTGACCGTCCCGGCGCCGTACCCCATCGGTGGTCCCTTCGATGCTCTTGCAGACCTGCCGCGACTCCGCCTACGCACTCGGCCGAGAACTCTCCAGATGGAAGGCGTCGCCCGAGCGCGCCCTGTTCGCGCTGCAAGCGGTCATTTCCGTCGTGATCTCCGTGGTCGTCGCCCACCAGCTGGACCTGCCCAACGCCTGGTGGGCGGCCATCAGCGGCTTCGCCGTCATGCAGATCGGTTTCTCCGCATCGTTCCTGCGCGGCCTGCACCGGATCATCGGAACAGTCTGCGGCGCGCTGCTCGGCGCATTGGTGGGGTGGGTGATCGGGGATCGTCCCTGGCTGTTCGTGCCGGTCCTGGGACTGGTCGGCGCCTTCACCGTATACGTCGCCAACGCATCGACCTACTCCTATGCCTGGGTCCTGGGCGGCGTAACGACGATGATGATCGTCTACGAATCGCACGTGCTGTCCACGGTGAGGGCCACGGCGTCCTTCGCCATGCTGCGTGTGGCCGAAGTCGCCGTGGGCACGCTCGCCTGCGTACTGGTATCGGGTGCCTTCACGCTGGGCGTGCGCTGGTATCGCGTGCACCGGCCGGCGTCCAGGACCGCCGCGGCCATGGCGGCGTCCCACCCGGCGCCCATTGCGCCCGCGACGACCCGCCATACGCGCGCGGTGATCGGCGCGCAGGCCGGCGTCTCCACCGCCATACTCGCCGCCCTGGCCTACGCCTTCGAACTGCCCGGGTTCGCGCAGGCGCTGGTGACGGCCATCGCCGTGCTGATCCTGCCGGCCGCATCCTTGACCGCCCGCCCGCATGCGTCCGTCGCACAGCGGATGGTGCAGCGCGTGGCCGGCTGCCTTCTTGCCGGCCTGTGCGGGGTCGCCCTGCTGCCCCTGACCCACGGGCAGACCGCGCTCTGCCTGCTTGCCCTGTCCGCCGGGGTATGGGCCGGCTGCCACGTGCAAACGGGAAGCGAGGGCGCCAGCTACATCGGCCGGCAGTTCGCCATCGCCTTCATCATGGTGTTCGTGCAGGACCATCAATGGTCCGCCGACCCGGTGCCCGCGATGCTGCGGCTTGCGGGGATCAGCGCCGGCATCGCCGTACTGACCTGCGTGATGCTGCTGACGTACAAGGCAGCGCTGCCGGCCGACCCGGAACAGGCAAGGTCATCGTGAACCGCGCAGCTCAGCGCGCAGCCTCTTCCATCTGCGCGGTTTCCTGCACGATCCAGGCCTCGAACGCACGGATCAGCGGCGACGCTTCCCCACTGCGGGGATAGGCCAGGTAATAGGCGTTGTCCGTGCGCACCCGCAGCGACAGGGGCGCAAGCAGGCGACTGCTGCGCAGGTCGTCTTCCACGAACGCGCGCTGCGCCATGACGATGCCCAGTTCGTCGATGGCCGCCTGGTAGGCCAGCGCGGAATTCTCGAACTTGAGGCCGCTGTTGCCGTCTATCGATGTCGCCTGGGCGGCCGCGAGCCAGGCTGGCCAATCGGATGTCCGGTGCATGGAACACAGCAGCACGAAGCGCGCAAGATCGGCGGGCTCGCGCGGCGGCGCAACGCCCTTGAACAGCCCCGGACTGCAGACCGGCAGCAGAATCTCGCCGAACAACTTGCGGCACACCGCGCCTGGCAGAGGCCCCGGGCCCGAATGAATACACAGGTCGACATCGTCGCGGTCGAACGCCACCGGCTGGTGCGACGTGGTGATATGCACGTCGATATGGCGGTGCAAGGCGTGGAAGCGCGCAAGCCTGGGGACGAACCAGCGAATGGCGAAGGTGGGCGGCAACTTGATCCGCAAGGTGCTGTCCGTCGGGCGCGCCCGTAGCTGGCGCGTCTGGGTTTCGATCAGGTCGAAAGCCGTACGCAAGGTGGCGGCGTAGGCCGCGCCCTGCGCCGTCGTTTCGATGCCATGACGCAGCCGCACGCACAGCGGAATGCCGAGCCAGCCCTCCAGCTGCGTCACGTGCCGGCTGACGGCGCCCTGCGTCACGGACAGTTCCTGCGCGGCGCGCGTCAGGCTGCCATTGCGCGCGGTGGCCTCAAATGCCCGCAAGGCGTTCAATGGGGGAAGACGTCTGGCCATCTGCTCTGAGTTTTTCTCAAGGTAGCGTGCGTAAATTTGCGTTTGATATGTGGCGTGTTGCATTTATGCTAGCGCAAAACGGCCGCAAGAAACGCGGAAAACCATACGGCATCGCCGTATCGTCAAGAGCGCGCCAGGGTGCAGTGCAGCAACCCAGGAGGAGAAAAAATCATGCCAGGAATCTTGGCCCGCCGTGGCGCGGCCTGTGTCCGCCTCGCGACCATCCGACGGGGGCCGCATGGCCGCCGGTGATACCGATGCCGTCGCTCCGGCGACCGTCTTCGACAAGATCTGGGACGCACACCGCATCGCCCGGCTGGACGACGGTCGCGAGCTGATCTTCGTAGACCGGCACGTATTGCAGGAGACCACCAGCGCGGTGGCGTTCGCCGGGCTGAAGCGTGAGGGACGCAAGGTCCTGCACCCCGAGTTGACGATCGCGACGCAGGATCACATCGTCTCCACCGAACCCGGGCGCGACGAGAACACCTACCCCGGCGGCCGCGAACTGCTGACGCTGATGCGCCAGAACGCCCTGCATGGCCACATCCGGCATTTCGGCATCGAAGATCCGCGCCAGGGCATCGTGCACGTCATCGCCCCCGAACTCGGCTTTGCCCTGCCCGGTTCCATCCTGGCCTGTGGCGACAGCCATACGTCCACGGTGGGCGGGCTGGGGGCATTGGGCATAGGCGTGGGCACCAGCGAAGTCGAGCACGTGCTGGCGACCCAGACCCTGGCGCTGGCCCGGCCGCGTACGATGCGGGTGCGCTTCGAGGGCCGTCCGGGACCGGGCATTACCGCCAAGGACCTGATCCTGCGCGCCATGGGCGTGCTGGGCGTAGCGGGCGGGCGCGGTTGCGCCGTCGAATATGCCGGCGCCGCCATCGAGGCGCTGCCGGTGGAAGGACGGCTGACGCTATGCAATATGTCCATCGAACTGGGCGCGCGCATGGGCCTGATCGCCCCCGACCAGGCCACCTTCGACTACGTTCGCGGACGCGAGTTCGCGCCGTCCGGGCCGGCCTTCGAGCAGGCCGTACGTGCATGGCGCCACCTGCGGAGCGACCCGGGCGCGGTCTTCGAACGCGACGTCGCCGTCGACTGCGCGGGCATCGCGCCGCAGGTGACGTGGGGCACCACGCCGGCGCAGGTCGGCGGCGTGGATGGCGTCGTACCGGATCCGGCGGACTATGCCGACGCCAGGCAGCGCGAAAGCGTCGCCGCCGCGCTCACCTACATGGGGCTGACGCCTGGCATGCCGCTGGCCGGCATCCCTGTGGACGTCGCATTCATCGGCTCTTGCACCAATTCACGGCTGTCCGACCTGCAAGCAGCCGCCGATATCGTGCGCGGCCGCCACGTGGCGCCCGGCGTGCGGGCCCTGGTGGTGCCGGGCTCCCGAGCCGTCAAGCGCGAGGCCGAGGCGCTGGGGTTGCATCACATTTTCCGCGACGCCGGCTTCGAATGGCGCGAAGCCGGCTGCTCCATGTGCGTGAGCATCAACGACGACATGGTCCCGCCGGGCGCGCGCTGCATCGCCACCAGCAACCGCAACTTCGAGAACCGCCAGGGCGCGCGCAGCCGTACCCATCTGGCCAGTCCGGCCATGGTCGCCGCGGCGGCCCTGCGCGGCCATATCGCGGACGCGCGCAAGGAGGCACAGGGATGAGAAAACCCGTGCGCGATATAGAGGGCATCATGGCCGTCATGCCCATGGCCAATATCAACACCGACGCCATCATTCCTTCGGTGTGGCTGCGCACCGCCACGGCCGACATGGGCAAGGGCCTGTTCGGCGGCTCACGGTACGACGACCAGGGCCGGGAACGGCCCGGCTTCATCCTTAACCGCGAGCCCTACCGCCATGCTCGAATCCTGCTGGCGGACGAGAATTTCGGCTGCGGCAGTTCGCGCGAAGCCGCGGTCTGGGCGCTGGTGCAATTCGGCATCGGCTGTGTCCTGGCGCCGAGCTTCGCCGACATTTTCTACGAGAACGCGTTTCGCAACGGCCTGGTCGCTGGCATTGTCGATACCACCGTGTACCGCGCCTTGCTGGCCGCGGCGCGCACCTGTGAGACGGCGCCCCCACCGTGCCACGTCGACCTGGCCGGCGCGACGGTCCGGGGACCCGACGGCATCACGCATCCTTTCGCCATTCCGGCCTCGCGCGCCCAGGCGCTGATGCGCGGCGACGATGAGATCGCCATGACGCAGCGCCACCTTCCCGCCATCGAGGCGCATTACGCGGCGACGCGAACCGACGCCGCGTGGCTGTTCCCGAACGCTTTGCAAAGGAGTTCCGCTCCATGAGCCGTCCCAGCTTCCGCGCCGCCCTGGCGCAAGAAATGCCGCTGGTCACACCGCTCGCGCACGATGCGCTGTCGGCGCGCCTGATCGAGCAGGCGGGCTTCCATGCCTTCGCCGTGGGCGGTTCGGCCATGCTGGCCGCGCGTCATGCCTACCCCGATATCGGGTTGATCGGCCTGACCGACATGACCGATGGCCTGCGCGATATCGCCGCGGCCTCCCGCCTGCCCTTCGTGGCCGATGCCGACGACGGCTACGGCGACGTCAAGAGCGTGGCACGGCTCGTGGCGGCGTACGAGGCGATCGGTGTGGGCGGCCTGTTGCTGGAAGATCAAAGCCGCGACCATAAGCAGCAACGCGCCGACAAGGCCGCGTCCGTCGTCGACGAGGCCATTATCGAAGCCAAGCTACGTGCGGCGCTGAACGCCCGCACCAATCCCGACACATTTATCATCGGACGCACGGACGCCTACGGTCCGTTGGGGCTGGACGCCGCACTGCGCCGCGCCGAGCGCTTCTTCGCCCTGGGAGTGGATGGCGTGTTCGTGGCAGGACTGCGGCGCGAAGAGGACTACCGGCGTGTGGGCGCCACCTTCAAGGGCGCCTTTATATCGGCTGCCATGTTCGAAGGCGGCGACACCCCCTGGCTATCGCCGGCAGACCTGGGCGCCATGGGCTTTCGCCAGGTGTCATATCCGGCCAGCCTGATCCTGCGCGCCGTGCAGGCCATGCGCGACGGCCTTGCCGCGCTGCGGCGCCATGCCGACGGCACCGCTCCGCTGCAACCCATGGCGCATGGTAGCGACGCACGCCAGGCACTGGACCGTGCGACAGGGCTGGCGGACTGGCGTGCCATCGAAAGCGGCCAGGCGCCCGCCGCATGACGCCCGGCTGGGGCACCGTCGCGCCTTGAGCGGCGTTGCAACGTAGAAAACCATCCGATAAAACCCGGAGGAGACCATGCAAAAACCTACCCGCAAGATCGCAACATCAATCTGGGCCGGGGCGACCGTGCTGGCGGTGGCCCTGGCGGGCAGCGCACGCGCCGAGGATATCGTCGTCAGCAATTACGGGGTATCCGCCAACGGCATGCCGTTCGCCGTCGCCATGGCGAAAGGATTCTTCAAGCAGGAAGGCGCCAACGTTACCGGCATATTGACGTCGGCAGGTGGCGGCACCACGTTGCGCAACATGCTGGCGGGCAATGCACCCTACGCAGAGGTCAATCCCAACGCGGTCATCGCGGCCGCGCAGCAGGGTGCCGACGTCAAGATCGTCAGCGACAACGTGCTCACCGTCGCCGAATTCGTCTGGGCGGTCAAGAAGGACTCCCCGATCAAAACGGTGAAGGACCTGAAAGGCAAGAAGCTGGGCTACACCAATCCGCGCTCCACCAGCCAGGCCCTGGCCACCCTCGTACTGCAATCCGGCGGCCTGAAGGCCGATGACGCCGAACTGGTCAAGACCGGCGGCTTCGGCGAAGGGGTCGCGGCGCTGGACACCGGGCTGGTGGACGCCACGCCCATCCCGGAACCGTTGTGGTCCAAATACAGTTCGAAGTACCGCGCCATTGCCGTGGCCAAGGACATGCTGCCGCCGATCGCCAACGTGCTGGGCGTGGCGGCCGGATCGGGGCTTACGCCGGAGAAAGAAGCCTTCATCAAGGGCGTGATCCGTGCCCGGCGGCTCGCGGTAGAGTACATGCAGAAGAATCCCGACGAATCCGGCGACATCATCGCCAAGGTCTACAACCTGGAACCGGAGGTCGCGCGCGCCGCGGTGCGCAACCTGGTCAGCAGCACGACCAATGGCGTCCCCTATTGGGGCGCCGGGGAAATTCACATGGACGGATTGAAGCGCGCCGTCGACGTGCAGAAGATGGTGGGCGCCATCAAGGGCGACGTTGACCTGGACAAGCTCATCGATACCCGCTATTTGCCCGACGACCTGAAGACGGTGAGGTAGCCATGTCCCATGTCGTAGAAGTCCCCGGACAGGTTTTGGCCGGACAGTCCCGGGACACCGGGCAGCAGCAGGCCGGCACAGGGCAGGTCGCGCAGGTAACCATGCGTGGCGTGGACAAGATCTTTACGCGGCCCGGCAATCGTGGCGAGACATTCCATGCGCTCGGTCCCATCGACTTGCAGCTGCGCCAGGGGGAGTTCTTCGCCGTCGTGGGGCCATCGGGCTGCGGGAAGTCCACGCTGCTGGAACTGGTGGCCGGCTTGTCCACCGCCACCCGCGGCGACGTCGCCTTCGAAGGCGCCGCCATCAGCGGACGCATTCCGGACGGCGTGGGCGTGGTCTTCCAGGAGGACGCATCTTTCCCGTGGCTTACCGTGCAGGAAAACATCGCCTTCGGTCTGCGCCGGCTGCGCATTGCCCCGGCGGAGAAGGCGCGGCGCGTGCAGGCTGCGCTCTCCATGATGGGGCTGGAACCGTTCGCCCAGAGCTATCCGGCGCAGCTATCGGGCGGCATGCGCCAGCGCGTCTGCATCGCGCGCACGCTGGTGACCGAACCGCGGCTGATCCTGCTGGATGAACCCTTCGGCGCGCTGGACCAGCAGACCCGCCTGCTGATGGGCGACGAAGTACTGAACCTGTGGCGCAAGACCGGCGCCACCGTGTTCCTGATCACCCATGCGCTCGACGAGGCCGCCATGCTGGCCGACCGGATCGGCGTCATGTCGGCGCGCCCCGGCCGGTTGATCGATATCGTCGAGACCGGCTGGAGCCGCGACCGCGACAGCCGCATCGTCCAGGACCCGCGCTTCGGCGCCATCACCGCACGGCTGTGGAGTGCCCTGCGCGCGGAATCCATGAAAGCCATTGGCAAGGCGGAGGCCACGGCATGAAGCGCGCGCTCGCCTGGCGCATCGCCATCCTGGCTGGATGCATCATCCTGCTGGAAGTCCTGTGCCTGACAGGCGTGATCGACAACATCACCATGCAGCCGCCCCACCGCATGGTGGTCGACCTGGTCGTGATGCTGGCCTCCGGTTCTCTGAATGGCGCCATCGCCAAGACCCTGGGCAATGCCGCGGTTGCGTTCCTGATTGCCGTCACGCTGGGCGTGTCCAGCGCCATCGTCATACACCGTTTGCGGCGTGTGCGCGACACGCTGGAACCGCTTTTCGCCACCTACTATGCCATTCCGGTATTCGCCTTCTACCCGCTGCTGATCATCCTGTTCGGGCTGGGAGCGGCGCCGCAGATCTTCATCGGCGCCATGCTGGGCGTGGTGGCCGTCATCGTGAACACGCTGAACGGATTGGACCGTGTCCCGGCCGTGCTGCTGAAGACCGCGCGCATCCATCAAATGGGCATGAGGGAAACCGCCTGGCGCATCACCCTGCCCTATGCCGCGCCCTACATCCTGACGGGCGCCAAACTGGCGGTGGCGTATTCGCTCATCGGCATCATCGGCGCGGAGTTCATCATGTCCAATGGCGGCATGGGTTACGAGATCAGCTTCGCCTACAACAACTTCGACAACACCACCATGTATCCCCTGATCCTGCTGATCCTGCTGGTGTCCATCAGCGTGAACATGCTGTTCGCGCGCCGGGAGAAGACGATACTGGCGCGCAGGGGGCTGCGATGAACGGCGGAAAATCACTGCTGCGCAATACGGCGACCCTGTTGCTGGCAGTACTGGTGCTGTGGCAAGTGCTGTATTGGATCGTGGGCGACGTGGCGCTGCGCTCACCGGCCCAGACCCTGGAATACACGGTGCGCTTCGTTTCCACATCGCAGTTCACCGCGCACCTGAGCGAAACGGCGAGCGCCTTCGGCATGGCGCTGGTCCTGGCCGTCCTGATAGGCCTGGGCATCGGCTTTACGCTGGGTGGCAGCCGTTTCCTGGGCGATGTCTTCGAGCCCATGCTCATCGCCCTTTACTCCATTCCAAAAATCACCCTCTACCCCATCCTGCTACTGGCATTCGGGCTGGGCATCTCGTCCAAGGTGGCGTTCGGCGCGATACACGGCGTCATTCCCATCGCCCTCTTCACCATCAATGCCGTGCGCAATGTACGGGCCGTCCATATCAAGACCGGACGCGTCATGGCGCTGGGGCCGTTCGACATGGTCGCGCGCATCGTCTTCCCGTCGGCACTGCCGGAGATTTTCGCCGGTCTGCGGATCGGCTTCTCGCTCACACTGATAGGCACGTTGCTCGGCGAAATGTTCGCCTCTCAGCGGGGCCTGGGCTTTTTGCTGATGAGCGCCATCGGACTGCACAACGTGGAGCTCATCATGACCCTGACACTGCTGCTGACGCTATTCGCCGGCACGGCCAGCGTGATATTGCTGGCCATCAACCAGCGGTTGCGCAGCCGCGCGGCAAGCCGCTGATACTATGGCGCCGCGCGCCAGCCAGCGCCGGCGGTAGAGGTCAATCCACGGATCCGGTTCCAGGATGGGGTCCCGACAATCCCCCGTCAGCCCATCGGGGGCGGCATCGGCGGATAGACCTCGTATGCGAGGGCGACTTCATCGACGGCCAGGCGCACTGCCGCGGCAGTGTCCGGGCCATCCTTGAAGTTCCAGTCGTACCCCACCGCGGTCGCCACATTTGCCCCGGGCGGAGTCAGAAAGACGTGCAGGCCATCCCGATAGCCGGGCTTGCCGGGCAACCGTCGATTGATTTCGGCTACGAACCGATCGACCGGTATCACTCGTCTGGCCATGTGCTGCCTCGTTGTCGTTGGTCCATGGTACCCCAACGACGGAATCGTGCCCCGTTGAGTATCAACCCAGTTGCTGTACGAGCCGTGCTTCCACAGCCCGCTTGAGCCGTTCCAGGGTTTCCGGCGAATCCGGATCTTCGACGTCGATCATCACTTCCGTCCAGTTCTCGATCGGCCCGGCGCCGAGTTGCTGAGCAAACGGGGATTTGGAATCGATCGCCCATACTTTGGCGCTATTGCCATCATCGACCCGATTCTTGATCGCGCCCACGTACTTCACCTGCCGGAAATCACCGGTCGGAATCTGGTTCTCAGTGATTATTCGCTGCATGGTTCGCTCCAACGGCACCAAACGTCCGATGGTACGCCACAAACGAGCGGACCGATAGGCGAGAGGTTCACGACCACGATCTTGACCGTCAGCTCTCCAAGATCCAGCCAAGCCAGCTAGACAACCCAAGAGCCGCCACGCGGGCGGTTCAATGCAGTGGTTTGCATCGCACAACTTGGCGCAAATACTGCGCTTGGTCTTAGTGCAAGGGCACGATATTGCGTGCCCGCAGCACCCCATTCCATCGTTCGGTCTCGGCGGCAACCAGTTCCTTGAATGCCGACGGCGTGTTGGGTTGCACCGGTGTAGCGAACGCCCACTGCGCCATGGCAACGCGCAGCCCCCGACCCATCAGTGCTGCATTTATCGAGCAATTTAGTTTGGTGACCACGTCGGCTGGCGTGCCGACTGGCGCCAACAGGCCGCCCCAGTCCCCAAGTTCAAGCGCCGACAGCCCGGACACACCGGCTTCGCCCAGCGTCGGCACATCAGGCATTGTCGGTATCCGTTCAGCAGACATGGCGACGACGGGACGAAGCTTGCCCGCCCGGATGTGCGGCAATGCCTCCGCAACGGTCGAAATATATATGTCTATCCGACCGCCTATTACATCGGTCAGGGCCTGCGCGCCGCCGTTGTAGGGCACATGCTGCATGTCGATATGGACTTCCTGTTGCAGCAGTTCGCAGAGCAGATGCGACGTTGTCCCTACGCCGGCAGACGCGCAACTCAAAGCCCCTGGGTATGCTCGGCCCAGTCTCACGACATCTTGCAAGGCAGCGATCGGGGCTTGCGTACGGGTCACCATGATGAACGGTATCCGTGCCACCAGGCCCACCGGAACCAGGTCGCGAGCAAAGTCATACTTCATGGTTCCGTACATCGTTTTGTGGATAGTGTTTGGCCGTCCGCCCAGAAAGATGGTGTAGCCGTCCGGGGTCGCCCGGGCCACATATTCGGCGCCGATATTGCCGCCGGCGCCCGGCTTGTACTGGACGATCACGTTTTGCCCAAGATCCTCTCCCATGTAGCGGCCTATAAGGCGGGCCAGGGCGTCGGCACTACCACCGGCGGGGAAACCAATCACCAGTGTCAAGGGTCGCTGCGGATATGCCGCCTCCTGGTTGGATGCCATCGTGCCCCAAGGCAAAGTAGCGCTGAACAACGCGAAAGCCGCGACGTCTATTCTGCTGAACTGCATGTTGTCTCCGTCCCGGTGTTTCGTTCGGCTCGCCATGCGGTCAGGCGCATGCATCCTGCCACGCGCAGCCTCGACGGATGCTGGTAACGACGCGGGCAAGGATGGTTCCTGGCGCAAGGAGCGCGCGCCGGGACATCCATAGCGCAGACGTGTTGTAGATGCCAGGACATCGCAGATGCGCCTGAGCGAAGAGGATCGGCGCTATCCTTTGCGTGGCCGACGCGCCACCCGGTTGCCGAGTGGAAATCGAAGCGCAACCTCCGCATCGCTGCTAAGCGCAGCAACGCCAGGCGATTCGCGCTTGATGCGGCGGCACGCGGCGAGCTCTGCCGATGACCGATCGCACATGGGTGGATCGACAACCTTTACGTCGGCTGCTTCTTCCACTTTCCGCCGTGTTTCCTTCCGGCCGCATGTCGTTTCGCTTTCTTCGCGCAGTTCCCCACGGTTTGGGGGAGATTCCGGCACCGTGCGCATGTTTCTTTCTCCTGATGCTGCAAAAGGATCAGGTAAGTGGCACGCCCAAACACCGAATTACCTTCAATAGAAGATAAAGCGTTCCAATGTCTTTCCAATGGCCCATCGGGCACCGAGATCTTCTTTCATGCAGGCCCCCGCATATCGAGGCCTCGCAGTCCAGCGTTTGGCTGCCATCAGTTTGAGGACAAGGGCGGCGCAAATATGTAGCATGTAGCGCACAGGCGAACAGCTGGAAAAACCATCGGCTCCTGACCGCCACGAGTCGTCGCGACGGTGGAGCTCTACGTAAAAGCGCGATGAGGAGAAACCCATCAGCCAAACCCAACGCCCAGTTTGCGGGGAAGCCACAAGACAGGATGAGCCCGAGATATTGACGGCGCCTGGTATCTGGTTCGAAGCGCGGCGATCTGGTTTATGTGCGGCGGCAAGACGACAAAAAACCGCCGGTTAGGGCGGTTTTATCTGCTTCCTTCTCGAGCACTTTCTCTAGTAGTTTTTGGCTCCCCGAGCTGGGCTCGAACCAGCGACCTGCGGATTAACAGTCCGTCGCTCTACCGACTGAGCTATCGGGGATCTGCTAGAGAAGCGAGACTATATCATGATTTTTTTTGGTGATGCAAATCGGCTCCGACGTACCATTGTGGCGGACAGTTGAGGTGCCCGCGAGCCTGCCTGCCCCGCTCCCCTTCCCCGGCGTTGGGCCGGTGCGGTAGGCGAGGCCGAAGCTGAAGTTCGAACAGCTATTCCGCGTCTGGCGACTTTCATGCGCCCACGATGTCGTAGGTTTGATAGAAGATATTCCGGGCCACGATGCCGTAGTCGCCGGGCCCATACGTAACCCTGAAATCACCCGCATTGCCATCCAGCATCTCCCCGGACCAGCTCACGCTGACCGAGAACGGCTCCTGCATTTCTTCCACGTCTACCTCCATCGGCTTTTTGGAAGCAAGGCCGGTCTGCACATCGAAATCGTAGGTCTCTTCGAACTTCGCGCGGGGGATCGGCCAGTTCTCGCCTTCAGTGCCGGTCATAACGGCATCCCCCGGATTGGCGGTCACAGGCCCCTCCCGCGTGGGGATGATTTCTTCTTCCTCGGCAAAGCGGAATCCCAGGGGAATGGGTTTTTTCATTGCTTTGAATATCTGACCCGGACCTGCTGCGAAGTTCGGTCCTGGTTCGGCATCCCCTTCGAATCGTCCCCAGGTGGTGACCACATCGGAGGAACCGGAGGAGAGGCCATCGACCCCCGCGGAGGCGCCCTCGACGATGCCGCCGGTGGGTTCGTCGGCCTTGTCCACAGAGAAAATTTTCCCGCCACCTTCACTATCGAAGAGGAGAACCGCGTCCTGACCCTGACACCCGACGGATGGGAACTCGAACTCTAGACGCGGCGCATTCCATTCGCGCTCGGGACGAAACAGCGCGATATCGTCCCGATATCGCAGCGGTTCACCGCGCCCGCGGCGCGTCGCGGTCGACCTTGATGAACAACAAGACCAGCACGGCTGCGCACAGCTCCATCAAGCCCACGCTATACAGGCCTGACGCCAGGCTGCCGGTCCTGTCCTTCAGCCAGCCCATAAGATAAGGCGCTGCGAACCCGGCCAGGTTGCCGACCGAATTGATTAGGGCGATACCGCCGGCCGCGGCCGTTCCCGTCAGGAAAGCGGCGGGCAAGGACCAGAACACCGGAAAGGCCGCCAGGATGCCGATGGCCCCGAACGACAGCGCATACATCGCCATGACCGGGCTTCCCAGGAAATAGCCGGTCGCCATCAGGCCCAACGCGGCCACCACGCTGGCCACCACGCTATGCATGCGGCGTTCGCCAGTGCGATCGGAATGGATGCCGTTGAGCACCATCGCGACAGTGCCCAGGATGAACGGAATCGCCGATACCAGGCCGATGTGGAAATTGCCCTGCACGCCGAGTTCCTTGATGATGGAAGGCGTCCAGAACGCAATCGTGGCGTTGCCGCTGACGATGCAGAAATAGATGAGCGCGCACAGCCACACGCGGCCATTGAAGGCGTCGCGCAGCGAGGAGTGCTTGGCCGGGTCGCGGTGTTCGCGTTCGATATCGTGATGCACGATTTCACGCTCGCGATCGGTGAGCCATTTGGCGTTGACGGGCTTCTCCGGCAACCAGGCCAGCACAGCGAACCCGGCCAGCACCGACGGGATGCCTTCGATCACGAACAGCCATTGCCAATTGGCCAGCCCTTCCACATCTGACATGGTGCTCATGATGAAGCCGGCAATGGGACCGCCGACCACGCCGGCGATGGCGAACGAGGTCATGAAGTAACCATTGATCCGCGCGCGCCGGTCAGCCGGAAACCAATAGGTCAGGTAGAGCACCACGCCAGGGAAGAAACCGGCTTCGAAGACGCCCAGCAGGAAGCGCAGCACGTAGAACTGGGTCGGTGTCTTGACGAAGATCATCGCCATCGACGTCAAACCCCACAGGATGGTGATGCGGGCCAGCGTACGCCGGGCGCCGATCTTCTCCAACAACAGGTTGCTGGGCACTTCGAACAGGAAGTAGCCGATAAAGAAAATACCCGCGCCCAGGCCATAGACGGTCTCGCTGAACTGCAGGTCTTGCAGCATTTGCAGTTTGGCGAAGCCGATGTTGACGCGGTCGATCCAGGCCAGGACGAACAGGAAAACCAGGAAGGGAATCAGACGCACCGCGATCTTGCGATACGCGAGAGTCCGTTCTGCCGGAAGCGGCGCGGCAGCGCCACCGGGCGCCGCGGAAACGGTGGACGACATGGGAAAACTCCACAAGTGAAGAAAGATTCCCCGCCCCGCGGCGGGGTTGGAAAGGTCAGGCCAGTTCGGCTTCGATCGCCCCGGAGACCTGCAGGACGCGGGCATCGGCGTTGTGCAGCCCGCACACCGCCAGCCCTATGCCGGCTCGACCGGTCGGCAGCGATACGGCGCAGCCATCCAGGAAATTGAGGACGCTGGTATTGCGCAGGACCATGGCATTGGTCGCGAAGAAGGCGTCGTCCTGCTGCAGCTCGCTGACGCGCGGCGGTACCACCGCCACGGTGGGCATCAGCCAGGCATCGGCCTCGCGCAGACGAGTGGCCGCGATGGCCATCATGCGCGCACGCGCGTCGATCAGCTCGATATAGTCGCCCGCGGACTGCTTTTCACCACGGCGTATGCGCATGGCCACGCGCGGGTCATAGGCATCGCCGCGCTCGGACAGCAGCTTGCGATGCCATTGCCATGCCTCGGCAGCCGTGAAACCGCCACCGGCATTGATGGTCGGCAAGTCGCGCAGCTCAGGAAAATCGAAGGGCACGATGGTGGCGCCCCTGGCGGACAGCCGGGCCAAGGCCGCTTCGAAGGCCTGCTCCACCGCCGCGTCGGCGCCGTCCATCACGAAGTCACGCGTGACGTACAGGCGCAAGCCTGCCAGTGGCGCGGGGCGCGCATCCAACGATTGGCCGCTGAGGATGCGGTCCAGCGTGGCGCAGCAGGCGACCGACCGCGCCAGGGGGCCAGCCGAATCCAGCGTGCGCGACAGCGGCACGCCGCCCCGCAGCGAAACCCGATGCGCGGTCGGCTTGAAACCGACCAGGTCGCAAAAGGCCGCCGGAATGCGTATCGACCCGCCCGTATCGGTACCCAAGGTGGCGACGGCCATGCCCTTGGCGACGCTTACCGCGCCGCCCGAGGTCGATCCGCCGGCCACGCGCGTGTCGTCGTGCGGTGCGCGCGGCGTGCCGTAATGCGGATTCACCCCCAGGCCGGAGAACGCGAACTCGCTCATATTGGTGCGTCCCACCAGGATCGCACCCGCGGCCCGCAGGCGCGCGACCGCTTCCGCGTCTTCGGTGGCTGCCGGGGCCGATGCCAGCACGCGCGAACCTGCGGCAGTGACCTGTCCGCGCACGTCGAACAAATCCTTGACCGAGATAGGCAGGCCGGCGATCACCGACGGCACATAGCCCACGCGACGCGCCGCGTCGCTGGCGCGCGCGGCATCCAGCGCGGCCGCCGCGTCGACATGCACGAAGGCCGCGCCACCGCTCTTGCGATAGTCTTCGATGGCTTCGAGCGACTGTTCGACCAGACGTTCACTCGTGACGCGGCCGGCCTGCAAGTCGGTCTGCAACTGCTGTATGGTCTGCATGGATGAAGTCCCTTTCCGGCGTAGCCGGCTCAATCATCGACAGGAAGCACACGCACCTGGTAGGCGTGGCGCAAAGTACGGTTCAACACGGGGTCGTGCAGCTCGACTTCGAAGGCGTCGCCATAGCCGAGTTCGCCCAGTACCGTCTGCGTGCCGCAGAACATGACGGTCCCGGCCGGCAAACCGCTGGCGCCGGCATACTTGTCAGCCAGTTCGCGTGGATCACGCAAGGTCGTCATGGGGCCTTCCTGGTACAGCTCGCGGACACCGCCGCGCACGCGCCAGGCACGTGCCACCAGTTGGTCCCAGTGGTCCACGACCTCGTCGAAACGCCACAGGGTGCGGCTCACCGGCTTGGCGCACATCTGCTTGGAAACCGTCACGTCATACGCTTCCACCTTGCGATCGGTGTGATCCGACCCGATCCCGACCAGCAGGCCATCGGTAGTGGACAGCAGAACCGCTTCGACCTCGCCGGACGAATCCGCACGCGGCACTTCGATTTCCGCATCGGTCGTCAACAATGCGGCGGCCAAGGGGTAATAGCATGGCACGGTGGACGGCGGCTTCACGCCTATGGCCTGAAGCTCACGAATATGATGCTGCACGGCCTCGGCATTGCGGCCGGCCCAGCCGGCGATGACCAGGCGGTCTATCAGAATGGTGCGTTCGCCCTGTCCGGCGATATCGAATTGCAATTGCGGCATAGTAAATAGGCACAAGGTTGATGCGACCCGCAGGCCGCGACGTCAGGACCGCGCCACCCAGGTTCAGATGGTGCGGATGATGTTCTTGCGGAATTCGTCGATATGGGCGCGTATCGCTTCACGCGCACCCGGGATGTCGCGGCGCTCCAGCGCGTCCAGCACCGCCATGTGCTCGTGGTAGACATTGGCGAGATGGACAGGGTCCTGCAGCGAAAGAAACCAGAAGCGCGCCTGCTTCTCGTGAAGCCCACGCAGCAACTCGGCCAACACGCGATTGCGGGACGCGGCCGAGATGGCGGTATGGAACTTCAAGTCCAGGGCCATGAGGCCGTTGATGTCGCGATGTTCCAGCAAGGCCGCCGAACGCTGCACGACCTCTCGCATGGCCTGGATGTCGCTGGCGTGCGCACGCTCCACCGCGAGCGTCACGCACAGCAGCTCATTGGTCAGCCGCACTTCGATCATGTCGAGCACGTCATTCAGCGACAGCGGGGCGACCAGCACCCCCTTGCGCGGCAATATGGAAACCAGCCCGTCGCTTTCCAGACGATGCAGGGCCTGGTGCACCGGCGTCCGGCCCAGGCCGAGCAAGGCGCCTACCTGGGATTCGTTGATCGCCTCACCCGGCCGGAACTCGCAGGAAATGATGCGCCGCTTGATCTCCGCATACGCCAGCTCCCGCAACGCGGCGCCGGACGAAGCTTTTCCTGCCGGGACGGCCAGGGCGGTGCTCGCGGATATGGCGGAGGTTGCAGGGCTGCGGGACATAGGTGCGCGGACCAGTAAAAACCAGGTGATAATACTCTGATATATCACTGGGACTACATCAGGGCAAACCCCAACCCGGCGGGGCGATCGTCCCGGCGGCCTTGATGGGATCTACGGTGCCGCCTATGGAACGGCGGCGTTGCTGTTGCCAGCCTCGGGCGTTTCGCGAGCGCCAAAAACTCTGATATCATCTCGGTCTTTTCCGGGACAGGCCCCGGGGAAAGCAGTGTCCCAAGCGGTCTGCTCAAGGCAAGGCGCTTGGTGGCTTGGTACTGCGGGTACCCTGTGGCGGTACCTCTTCAGCCGGCATAGCTCAGTTGGTAGAGCAGCGCATTCGTAATGCGAAGGTCGTAGGTTCGACTCCTATTGCCGGCACCAGCTTCAGCGAATAAAGGGCGACCCTGCGGGTCGCCCTTTTTCATTCCGCGTGCTGGAAACGCCTTTTCGGCGGGCGCATGCGCAGGAGTTCGTCCACCGGGCGTCCAAACCCGCGTACCAGGCGTCCAGGATCATGCATATCTAGGCGTGTTGATGCCGATACTCCTGGGTGCGCCCACCGTATCCGTATGCGGCGGCGCGCGCGTCGATCAGATGCACATACGAAACCTCGTGCAGGTCCGGGCGCAATGCGGCGAATGCTTCATACACCTGCCGCAGGTACTGTGCTTTTTCGCCCTTGGTATTGGTCTCGTCCGTGATGCTGATGTCCAGGTGAAAGGCGCTACGCCCCTGTTCCGCCAACGACCGGCCGCCGATGAACCACTGGTCCGCCGGAATGAATTGCACCGTGGTGGCGATGACCTCGCGCTTCTTGCCGAGGACATTGGACGTCAGGTCCGCGACCACCTGGCTTGCCCGGCGGGCCAGCGCAAGATCGTTGTTGCCGGATAGATGAATGACGATGTGAGGCATGGAGATGGCTCCTGTAGAAACGCCGCCGGTTTATCCCGGGCTGGACGCGGTTGCCAGTTCCGCTGGGGTCAAGGGCTAAGGGCATTGTCGGCTATCGCTCCATGCCGGAAAAGCCGGAAGTTATAATCATATCCAACGGAAAAACCGATGAATGGCATGGGCCGGCGCAATGCGCGGGAGGACGGACATGAAGGGATTCGACTTGCACCAACTCCGCATCTTCGTCACCGTGATGGATGCGGGGTCGTTGACCGCGGGCGCGCCGCGCGCCTTCCTGTCTCAATCGGCGGCCAGCGAACAATTGCGCAAGCTGGAAGAGCGCTGCGGCCAGGCCCTGTTGCACCGGAGCAAGGCAGGCGTGCGCGCCACGCCGGCCGGTGAACGCCTGCTGGCGCATGCCCGCCGCCTGCTGGCGATGAGCGAGGAAGCCTGGCGCGATGTGCAGGGACAGCCACTGGCCGGGGAGCTGCGTATCGATGTCACGGACTACTTTCGCCCGGCTGACCTGGCCGTGTTGCTGGCACGCCTGGGCGAACACTACCCACGCCTGCGCCTGCGCGTTCGCATCCGCAAGAGCGACGAAGTGGAGCAAGCCTTTGCAAGCGGCGAGATCGATATCGGCCTCAGCATGCGCATAAGCGGGCCGAAGCCGGCAACGAAGAAAGCGGTCCCCGGCAGCGCCCGGCCGCTGCGCCGGGAGCGCCTGCATTGGGTGGGCGCGCCTGGCATGCGCCGGCCACGATCCACGCCCCTGCGGCTGCTGGCGCTGCCCGACAGCTGTTCGGTTCACCGCTTCGTCGTGGGGTTGCTGAAGCGGCGGTCTATTCCTTATTCCGTGGTGCATGAGGCGTCCGGCGTCGCCGGCTTGCAGGCGGCGCTTTCCGCGGGTTTGGGCATCGCGTGCCTCAACGAGTCCGCCATGGGAACCGGGCTTGCCGCGCTCGCGTCCCCGCACGGCCTCCCCAAGCTGCCGGATGCGCAATTCCATTTGCTGTCGGGGAACGGACAAGGCCAGGATGACGCATTGGCCAGCCGGGTCGCGCAACTGCTCATCGAACACCTAGCTACGTAAGCCCGATATCAGGCACGGCGGGATCGCCTCGGACGCGCCGCCCATGGACGTCCCGGCCCGAAGCGACGTGCCGGCCGGGCCGGGCCGGAAACTTGCTTAGGCTGTCCGTGCAGCGCCGCACCCTGCCTTTTCCCCAGGATGCAGGTGCCGGGACCCTGTCGCCGCAGCGCGTCCCGGCCGGCTGCCAATCCGCTCATCGACGCGACAGGAGCCTGGAATGAATGAGCTAGCAAAGCACGAGACCGGCAACGCAGCCTTGGCCGAGCGCGGACCGCGCACGGCGCGCGAAGCAACGCCCAAGCGTGAGAGGAACAGCACTTTGGTGGCCACGGCCCCGGGTGTACTGATCCATCGGATTGGCGACGACGATGCGATGCCCGAAGCTGTAGACCGCTTGCCCAAGCGCTCGCGTAGCGCCGCCACAGCCCCGGGCGGAAAGGGAGCGGACAAGGCCGGCACGCCGCAAGGCGCGACGACGGCCGTGCCCGCTGCGACACGGCCCATGAATACCGCAATGCCCAGCACCCGTGTCGCGACCGTCGGCCCGGCCTATTCCCTGCCCCGCACGCTGCGCGCGGCGGTCCAGCGTGCACGCGAGGCGCAACCGCGCTTGATCAATATGGCCGACGCGAGCTATGCCGGTGCAGAAGAGTAAGGCAGCGGCAAGTCGGGACGGCATCCCCGCGCAGGCCCGGCGCATCCTGCGCGAGCAGTTCGGCATCCGTACTTTGCGCCCGGGCCAGGCCGAGGTCATGGCCAGCGTCCTGCGCGGCAACGACACCATCGCCGTCATGCCCACAGCCAGCGGCAAGTCGCTGTGCTATCAGGTTCCGGCACTGTGCCTGCCCGGGCTGACGGTCGTCGTTTCTCCGCTCATCGCGTTGATGAAGGACCAGGACGAGAAGCTGGCCGAACTGGGCGTGGACGCCGCCGTCTTCAACAGCGCGACGCCGGAAGCCGATCAGGCACGCTACCGGCGCGACGCGGCGCGCCACCGCCATCCCATCCTGCTTGCAACGCCGGAGCGGCTGGCGGACCGCGAGTTCATCCACTGGCTGCAACGCCAATCCGTATCGCTGTTCGTGGTGGACGAGGCGCATTGCATTTCGCAATGGGGCCACGATTTCCGGCCGGCGTATCTTGAAATCCCTGGCGTCGTGCGCGCCCTGGGATCTCCGCCGGTGCTGGCGATGACAGCCACCGCGACGGACGAGGTCATCCAGGATATCGCCGCGTCGCTGGACCTGCGCGCCGCCTGCGTAGTAAAGGTGGGCGTGTATCGCGACAACCTGCATTACGAGGTACGGCAGGTCGCCGGCGAGGAAAGCAAGCAGGCCGCCGTGCTGGAGCTCGTGGCCGGGACGCCCGGATCGGCGATCGTCTACACCGCCACGGTCAAAGAAGCGGAAGCCCTGTACGAAATGCTCAAGGAGGCTGGCGAGAACGTCGAGCTTTACCATGGCCGCCTGCCCTCGCGACGCCGCACGCAGGCGCAGGATGGCTTCATGGAAGGCAGCGTCCGCGTTATGGTGGCTACCGATGCCTTCGGCATGGGCATCGACAAGCCCGACGTGCGGCTGGTCGTGCATGCGCAGCTGCCCGGCAGCCTGGACGCCTACTACCAGGAATCCGGCCGGGCGGGACGCGACGGCAAGGCGGCGCGTTGCGTCCTGGTCCATGAAGAAAAGGACAAGCGCGTGCAGCAGTTCTTTCTGGCAAACCGCTATCCCAGCGAAGAAATGCTGCAGCGGCTGGTCCGCACCCTCGCGGCGGCTCCCGCCCCGCTATCGTTCGCGGCGCTGCGCGAGGCAATGGCCGACACCGGCCTGCGCAAACTCCAGGTCGGCCTGAAGCTGCTCCAGGATGGCGGCATCGTTGCCCGACATGCCGAGGGCGCGGCCAGCCCGGCGCACGGCGACACCATAAGTCTGTTGGAGCCCAGCGACGCGACCAAGGACCAGGCACGGCGGGTCGCGGCGGCTGCCCGCGCCTATCGGGAACGCGCCGAAGGCGACCGGCAAACCCTGGAGGCCATGGTCGCCTACGCACGCAGCGGCCGCTGCCGCTGGCGCATGCTGCTGGACCATTTCGGCGAGGCCCCGCCCTGGGAACGATGCGATACCTGCGATAGTTGCAAACTGGTCTTGGCCGCTGAGTCGGCCGCACAAGCGGGCGACTTGCCGGAAAACGAGCAACCCCAGCGCAGCGTAGCCGTACTCCATGTCGGCGACGGGGTCCGCGTGCGCCGCTACGGCGCGGGAGTGGTCGAGGCCGTCACGCGCGAACGCGTCGACATCCGCTTTCCGAATGGCGACCTGCGCCGCTTCCTGCCGGGTTATGTGCGCCGCCTGAAGCGGAAGCCGCCCTTGCCGGCTGCGCCCGAAGCGCAGCCGCTGCAAACGGAGACACGCCTCAGGACGCCTCTCGCTGGATCACGCTGATGGAGCCGTCAGGCTCAATGTACGCGCGCCGGACCGCGGAGATTTCAGAGACGCCTTTCTGGCGCAGTTCGCTTTCGAGCTCGTCCACTGTGAGGCTCTCGCGCCGCATGGCGCGGCGCTGCAGTCGCCCGTCCTTGATGACGCAGAGCTTTGGCGGCTGCAGCAAAGGGCGTACGGACGGACAGTAGTATGCCAGGCGGTCGATGAAGACTGTCCAGAAGATGATGGTCGAGATCAGTACCATGCCGTCCGGCACCGACTTGTACTCGCCGGCCATGGCGTTCTGCGCGGCGTCGGAGATGAGCACGACGACCAGCAGATCGGCGATGCCGAGAGAACCGATGTCGCGCCTGCCCGCGATGCGCAGAAGGATGAAGATGAACCAATAGGTCAGGCTGCCCCGGATGATCATCTCCACGGGTGACATGCTGAACCTGAATATCTCGTCCCATTGAATGTCCATTTCCGTCCTCCTCGGCCCGGGCAGCTGCTGAAACGCGCGCCGTGGGACCATCGGTGGTCCGGTGCGCCCCGGCGGTGCCGTCCTGCCCTTCCATAGCAAGCCATGCTCCCGGGACCAGGGATTGCTATTCGGCTCCCGGAGGGAAGACCATGAACAGCATCGAACGCGTGGCCATCTTCATGCGCGACAAGGGCCTGAAGCTAGTGACGGCGGAATCGTGCACCGCGGGCCTGATCGCCAGTACGCTGGCCGACATACCCGGCGCCGGGGCGCTGCTGGACTGCGCCTTCGTGGTGTATTCGCCTGAAGCCAAACGACGCTGCGTGGGGGTATCGCAGCGCACGCTGGATACACACAACCTGACCAGCGAGGCGGTCGCACGGGAAATGGCGTTGGGTGCGGCGCATCGCAGCCCCGCCAATGTCGCCATCGCCAATACAGGACTGGCCGACGACAGCGACGACGAATTGCCGGCCGGAACGCAATGCTTTGCCTGGGCCTTCAAGGCGGGCGACGCGGACGCGGCGCCAACCCTTTACACGGAAACGCGCCGGTTCGACGGAGGACGCCACGGAATACGCAAGGCGGCCGCCGTGTATGCCTTGGAGAGAATGGCAACCCTGTACCAGGAATGGCGCGGCGGCGGTCACGCCTGAACGGCGATATCCGCGCCCCCATCTCCCGGCGACACCAGACCGACACGGCCATCGGCATGGGATGTGCTGTGCGCAACCGCGAGCCGGTTCGCGAAACCGTGCGCCCCTGCGTATTCGCGACACGGCAACGTACCCAGCCCAATACGGAGCCCTCATGGACAGCGACACCCTGGCCGCCAGCGAGGCTGCGCTACGAATCCTGATGTACTTCGTCATGCCGGTCTGGATCCTCGCCGGCACGGCGGATTACGTCTGCCATCGGCGCAACGATATTTCGCATACGGCCGGCCCGAAGGAATCCTTGCTGCACCTGCTGATGTTCGGCGAAATCGGCATTCCGCTGCTGGCCTGCCTCTTCCTGGAAATCAACGCGCTGATCTTTCTTGTCATGATCGTCGCCTTCGTGATGCACGAGGCCACGGCGCTTTGGGATGTCAGCTATGCGACCCGGCACCGCCGCGTGCCGCCGATCGAGCAGCATGTACACAGCTTCCTGGAATTGATGCCGCTGGTGGCCGGGATACTGGTGACCGTCCTGCATTGGCCGCAGTTCCTGGCGCTGTTCGGCCTGGGCAATGAGCCGGCGCGCTGGTCCCTGAGCTTGAAATCCGAGCCGCTGCCGTCCGCCTACGTCGCCGTCGTCCTTGCGGCCGCGCTGCTGCTGGCGGCGCTGCCGTACCTGGAGGAATTGGTACGCGGATTGAAAGCGCAACGCGCGCAAGCTGCGGCGCCCGCCGGCGAGCGAACCGCCATGCCCCACTCGCGCTGGCCGCGCGCCTGACGCGCAGCAGGAAGCGTCCCGCATGCCGGGCCTCAGGCATCTGGCGCCAGGATCGGTCGCGGCAGATGCGTGAGCGCACGATCGAGTGCGAACCACTACACGAACAGGCCCGGCGTATCCGCCTGCGGCGTCGACCCGCCCTATTCATATAAATGATATATATAATATAACGGCAGGTGGCGCACCGGGCCACGCCTTACAATCCGCCCCGTTATCCTGGAAGCGATATGAATTTCCCCTCGTCCTCGGCCGTGCCCTTGGGTAGCCCCCTTTACGAACAGATCAAGCAGGCGATGCTCAGCGCGCTCGCCCATGGCGAGTGGAAACAGGGCGAAGCCATTCCGCCGGAAAAGGTGCTGGCCGAACGCTTCGGCGTATCGATCGGCACATTGCGCAAGGCCATCGACGAGCTGGCGGCGGAGAACATCCTGGTACGGCACCAGGGGCGCGGCACCTACGTGGCGGTGCATACGCGCAATTCGCACTTCTTCAAGTTCTTCCGCATCGTGCGGCAGGATGGAAAGAAGTCCTATCCGACCACCGAGCTGCTGCGCTTTCGCCGCGTGCGCGCGGCAGGCCTGGCCCGCGAAAAGCTGGCGTTGGACGCCGGCAGCTACGTCTTCGAATTCAGCAATGTGCTGTCGCTGAATGGCGATGTGGTCATGGTCGACGAAGTCAGCCTGCCGGAGCGGCTTTTCCCCGGCATGACGGAACGCCATCTGCGCGAGCGTCCCAGCACCCTGTATAGTCTTTACCAGGACATGTTCGGCGTGAATGTCATCGCCACCGATGAACGCTTGCGCACCTGCCTGGCCAGCGAGACCCATGCCCCCTGGCTGGGCGTGCAGGAAGGCCAGGCATTGCTGCAGATCCGCCGCGTGGCCTATTCCTATCACCGCCTGCCGGTGGAATGGCGCGTTTCCCACGTGAACACCGAAGCCTACGAATACCTGGGCCAGGAATACACGGGCGGCACCTGATCATCGGCAAGGCCCTCTCTGAGGCATTGCCATGCACATCGGATTCATCGGTTTGGGAAACATGGGCCGCGCCATCGCGGCCAATCTTTTGAAGGGCGGCCATACCGTCACGGTCTGGAACCGTTCGGCGCAGGCCGCTGCGCCCTTGCAGGACCTTGGCGCCCGGCTCGCGGCGGAGCCGGCCGACGCGTGCAGCGGCGACGTCGTGTTCAGCATGCTGGCCGACGACCAGGCCGTAGCGCAGGTCTTCCTGGAAGGCGGCGCCTTGGCCCGCATGGAGCCGCGCACCGTCCACGTGAACATGGCGACGATATCGATTCCCGCGGCCCAGCGGCTGGCCGACGCCCACGCCGCACAAGGGGTCGGCTATATCGCGGCTCCGGTCATGGGACGTCCCGACTCGGCGGCCGCGGCCAGGCTCACCCTGCTGGTGGCGGGGCCGGCAGACCGCATCGGGACGGTCGCGCCTTTATTCGAACTGATCTCGCACAAGACGGTGATGCTGGGCGAAGCGCCTTATCGCGCCAACGCGCTGAAGCTCACGGTGAACTTCATCCTGGCAAGCGCGGTGGAGGCCCTGGCCGAAGGCGCCGCCCTGGCCCACGCCTACGAGATCGGCACCGACACGCTGGTGGACCTGATTACCAGCACCATCCTGCCCGGTCCAATCTATGCCGGCTACGGCGGCCTCATGGCCAAGGGGCGCTACGAGCCGGCGGGTTTCCGGGCCCGATTGGCGCTCAAGGACGTTCAACTGGCGCAGGACGCGGCGCGCGATGCCGGGGCCATCTTGCCCCTGTCGGACATCGTCGCGGCGAGCCTGCGCAGCGCCATCGAACAAGGCGTGGGCGATCACGACCTGGCCGTGCTGGGCCAGGTGGCGCTGGACCGCAACCGGCACTGACCGCCGTGTTGCGGCGGCGCCCGGGATGGTGCCGGGCGCCGGGGCGAGGCTTACTGGGCGCCCAGCTTGCGGATCAAGGCGTCGAGACGATCCGCCTCTTCCGCCGTCAAGTCGGTCAAAGGTGCGCGCACCGGGCCGGCGTCGCGGCCGACCAGGCGGGCCCCGGCCTTGACGATGCTGACGGCATAGCCGGCGCGACGATTGCGGATTTCCAGATAAGGCAGGAAGAATTCGTCGAGCAGCTTGCCTACGGTCGCGTGGTCATCCGCAGCGACCGCGCGATAGAACTGCATCGCAGTCTTCGGAATGAAATTGAAGACCGCCGATGAATAGACAGGTACGCCCAGCGCCTTGTACGCGGCCGCATAGACTTCCGCGGTCGGCAGACCACCCAGGTACGCAAAGCGGTCGCCCATGGCGCGCCGCACGCGCACCATGTTCTCGATATCGCCCACGCCGTCCTTGAAACCAATCAGGTTGGGGCAGCGTTCCGCGACGCGGCGCAGGTGGTCGGGTCCCAGGCGGGAATTGGCGCGGTTGTAGACGATGACGCCTATCTTCAGGGCCTTGCATACCTGCTCGACATGGTCGGCAATTCCGTCCTGGCTGGCCTCGGTCAGGTAATGGGGCAGCAACAGGATCCCTTTCGCGCCCAGGCGCTCCGCTTCCTGGGCATAGGCGATCGCCGTGCGTGTCGGTCCGCCGGCGCCAGCAAGAATGGGCACCTTGCCCGCGCAGGTCTGCACCGCCGTCTTGATGACTTCCGCATATTCGGCTGGCGCCAGGGAGAAATATTCGCCCGTGCCGCCAGCGGCGAAGAGGGCGCTCGCGCCATACGGCGCCAGCCATTCCAGGCGTTCGATATAGGTCTTGGGGCGGAAATCGCCCTGTTCGTCGAAATCGGTGACGGGGAAGGAAAGCAGGCCTTCGGAAATGATTTGCTTGAGTTCTAGCGGTGTAGTCATGGCGGCGGAGAGTTGGGCGTTGGAAGTTATACGTTATCGTACAACGTATAGAGCCACGTGCCAAAGCTTTTCTTGTAAGGACACTACCCACACACATCAATAACTTGGCTGACAAGTTGCCGCCGCGGGGGTACGATGGCGAACGTTTCAACGTCCATGCCCCTACCATGTCCGAGCCGCAGCCCCCTCTCTATATCCGCATCCATGACGACGACAACGTCGCCATCGTGGTCAACGACGGCGGCCTGCCCGCCGCGGCCGTTTTCCCCGATGGCCTGGTCCTGCGCGAGCATGTCCCGCAAGGACACAAGGTGGCGCTGCGGGATCTGGCGGAAGGCGACGCCATCGTGCGTTATGGCGTGACCATAGGCTATGCGGCCTGTGCCCTGCCCCGCGGCAGCTGGGTGAACGAACGCGTGACCACGCTGCCCGCGCCACCGGCGCTGGACCAACTGCCCATCTCCACGCGCGTGCCGGCCCAGGCCGAACCGCTGGAGGGCTATACCTTCATGGGGTATCGAAATGCCGACGGCTCGGTCGGCACGCGCAACATCCTGGCCATCACGACCACGGTGCAATGCGTGTCCGGCGTGGTCGAACATGCGGTACGGCGGATACGCGCGGAACTGCTGCCCCGCTATCCCAATGTGGACGATGTCGTGGGCCTGGAACACACCTACGGCTGCGGCGTCGCCATCGACGCGCCGGACGCCGTCATCCCTATCCGCACGCTGCGCAATATCGCGCGCAATCCAAACTTCGGCGGCACCGCCATGATGGTCAGCCTGGGCTGTGAAAAGCTGCAGCCCGATCGCCTGATGCCGCCAGGCAGCATTCCTGTCCGGAACGGCACCAACCGCGTCGACCTCGTCACCTTGCAGGACGAGGCGCACGTCGGTTTCGAGTCGATGGTCGACGCCATCATGGCGACGGCGGAGCGCCACCTTGCCGTCCTGGACGCGCGGCGCCGCGTCGAGTGCCCCGTGGCGGACCTGGTGGTCGGTGTGCAGTGCGGCGGCAGCGACGCGTTTTCCGGCATCACCGCCAACCCGGCGGTCGGTTATGCCAGCGACCTGCTTGTGCGCGCAGGAGCCACCGTGATGTTTTCGGAAAACACCGAAGTGCGCGACGGCATTGCGCAACTGACGGCCCGCGCCGCCACGCCTGAAGTGGCGCAGGCCCTGATACGCGAAATGGCGTGGTATGACGCCTATCTGGCACGCGGCAATGCGGACCGCAGCGCCAACACCTCGCCCGGCAACAAGAAAGGCGGCCTGTCGAACATTGTCGAAAAGGCCATGGGCTCCATCGCGAAATCCGGCCGCTCGGCCATCTCCGGCGTCGTGGCGCCGGGCGAAAAGCTCGCCACCAAGGGCCTGGTCTATACCGCCACGCCCGCGAGCGATTTCATTTGCGGAACCTTGCAGCTGGCCGCCGGAATGAACCTGCACGTCTTCACGACGGGACGCGGCACGCCGTATGGCTTGGCCGAAGTCCCGGTCATCAAGGTCGCCACACGCAACGACCTGGCACGGCGCTGGCATGACCTGATGGACGTGAACGCCGGCCGCATCGCCACCGGCGAGGCCAGCATTGCCGATGTCGGTTGGGAACTGTTCCACATGATGTTGGACATCGCCAGCGGTCGCCGCAAAAGTCGCGCCGAAGCGTTGCGCCTGCATAACGCACTGGCGCTGTTCAACCCCGCGCCGGTGACCTGAAGCGGGGCGGCCCGCCCGCGGCGCCGCCTCGGCGTTATTCGGCGTCGGGCTGGTTCTCCGGCGCGGCGTGCTCGAAGGCCGGCAAAGCGCGGCAGGCGGCATCGATGCGGACAAGGGTCGGCATGGCGTCCAGGTCGCACTTCAATCGTCGCGCGTTGAACAGTTGTGGCACTAGGCAGATATCGGCCAGCGACGGCGTTCCGCCATGGCAATACGTGCCGGTTTCCGGGGAAGCGGCCAGCATCTTTTCCAGCGCCAGCAGGCCGGTCTGTATCCAATGCCGGTACCAGGTATCGCGAGCCTCGTCCGGTATGTCGAGCTCTCGCTTCAGGTAGCGCAGCACTCGCAGGTTGTTCAAGGGATGGATGTCGCAGGCGATGCTCAATGCGAGCGCGCGGACCCGGGCTCGTGCAATGGGCGTGGCCGGGAGCAGCGGCGGTATCGGATGCGTTTCTTCCAGGTACTCGATGATGGCGAGGGATTGCGTGAGCACGGCGGGCCCGTCCACCAGCGTCGGGATGAGCGCCAGGGGATTCAGCCGCGTGTAGTCGGGCAGGAAGTGCTGCCCGCCGTCCTTCAACAGATGCACGGGCCTGGTGTCATACGGCAGACCTTTCAGGTTCAGCGCGATCCGCACGCGGTAGGCGGCGGAACTGCGGAAGTAGCTGTACAGCTGCATGCGGCCTCCTGGGCTGGTGCGCCCTGGGCTGGTCCTAGGGCGCCGGCGCTTGCGTGGTATCGGCAGTCTTGCGGGACAAGCCTTTGGGCAGGGGAAAAGCGACGTTTTCTTCCAGGCCCGGCATGGTGCGCACGGACACCGCGCCCAGCGCCTTGACGCGGTCGATCACCCGCTGCACCAGGATTTCCGGCGCCGACGCGCCGGCGCTGATGCCGATCCGGGCCCGGCCTTCCAGCCACGCCGGTTCGATGGCCTCGGCGCTGTCGATCAGATAGGCAGTCACGCCTTTGCGCTCGGCGACCTCACGCAGCCGGTTCGAATTGGAGCTGTTGGGACTGCCCACCACCAGGACCAGGTCGCACTGGGGCGCCAATATCTTGACGGCATCCTGGCGGTTCTGCGTCGCGTAGCAGATATCGCTTTTGCGTGGTTCCACGATGGTGGGGAACCGCTCCTTCAACGCCGCCGCCACCGCCGCCGCGTCGTCCACCGACAGCGTGGTCTGCGTCACGAAGGCCAACTGCTCCGGATCGCGCACGCGCAGGGCCTGGACGTCTTCGACGGTCTCCACCAGGTACATGCCTTCCTTCGCCTGGCCCAGCGTGCCTTCGACTTCCGGATGGCCCTTGTGGCCGATCATTACGATCTCGCGTCCGGCAGCGCGCATGCGAGCGACTTCGACATGGACCTTGGTCACCAGCGGGCAGGTCGCGTCGAAGACCTGCAGGCCGCGGGACTCGGCTTCCGCGCGCACGGCCTTGGAGACGCCATGCGCGGAAAACACCACGATGGCGCCCTTGGGCGCGTCATCCAGCTCGTCGATGAAGACCGCTCCCTTGGCGCGCAGGTCTTCGACCACATAGCGGTTATGCACGATCTCGTGGCGCACGTAGATCGGCGCGCCGTGCAATTCCAGCGCGCGTTCGACGATGTCGATGGCGCGGTCGACCCCGGCACAGAAGCCGCGTGGCTGCGCCAGCAGCACCTCGGCATTCGGCTTGGTGACGGCATGGCTCATTACAGTACCCCCAGGATCTGGACGTCCAGCTGCAAAGCCGTGCCGGCCAGGGGATGATTGAAGTCGAACAGCGCGCCGTCATCGTCCAGGGATTTCAGGACACCCGAGTAGCGACCGCCGTTGGGCGCCTGGAATTCGACCAGGTCGCCCGGATCGAAACTGGCGTCCGCGCCGGCGTGCTGCGCCAGCATGGCGCGGCTCACGCGCTGGATCAGGTCGGGATTGCGGTCCCCGTAGGCTTGTGCCGGCGGCAGCGTGACGCTGAAGGCACTGCCTTCGGCCTGCCCCAGCAGGGCCGCTTCCATGCCAGGCGCCCATTGCCCGGACCCCAGTTGCAGGGTGGCGGGACGGCCCGTGAAGGTATCCGCGAAGACCGACCCGGCCCCGGGACCCGAGGCCAGGAGGATGCGGTAGTGCAACGTCAGGTAGGAATCCGGACGGACAAAAGCGTGCGTGCTAGACGTAGCGGTGCTCAAGTTATGCCACCGTAAGAGGCCGCCTGGAATGGCGGCGATTAAGCGAGGGGTTCGGATCGTCGGGTACCGGCGGCCGCATTGCCCTGATGCGAATCCCCCATTTTAGTCCCATGCGTACCCCGCGTTTTTCGCGCGGCAGGAGCCCATATGTTCCCACCCTTATCCCCTCTTGCGGCCGATGAACGGCCGCGCGAGCGCCTGTTGCGCCATGGCCCGGCGGTGCTGACCGATGCCGAGTTGCTGGCGATCGTGCTGCGTACCGGTACGCCAGGACGGCCGGTTGTCGCGCTGGCCGGCGAGGTCCTGTCCCGCTTCGGCGGCTTGCGGGGCCTCCTGTCGGCCGAGCCTCCTGCCCTGTCGAGCGTCCCCGGCCTGGGCATGGCCAAGGTTTGCCAGCTGCTCAGCGTCCTGGAACTGGCGCGGCGCGCCATGCGGGAGGAACTGGCGCGGGAATGCGCACTGGACCACCCCGCTAGCGTCAAGCAGTATTGCCTGGCGCTGCTCGGCCACCGCGAGATCGAGCACTGCGTCGCCTTGTTCCTGGACAGCCGCCTGCGCCTGATCGCCACCGGGGAGGTCGCGCGCGGCACCTTGTCGCAAGCCTCGGTCTATCCGCGCGAGGTCGTGCGTGACGCGCTGCGCCACCATGCGGCGGCGCTCATCCTGGCGCACAACCATCCTTCGGGCCAGGCGCAGCCCAGCGAAGCCGACCAGCGGCTCACCCGGCACCTGCGGCAGGCCCTGGCCCTCGTCGATGTCAGGCTGCTGGACCACCTGATCGTAGCCGGGGGCGAGGCGATTTCCATGTCGGAACGCGGGCAACTGTAAGGGGAGGCGGCCCTTGCCAACCGCGCATCGGCTGCGCTAGAATGCCGAGTTACTTTTTGGATACGTGGCGCGATCGAGCACTGATGATCGGCTGGCGACCCGCATTTCTAGGAAAAGCCATGAAGCAGAATACCCACCCCGAATACCGCGAAGTGGTATTCATGGACGTCCAGACGGGCGACAAATTCCTGATCGGTTCCACCGTCAACACGCGTGAAACCATCGACCTGGACGGCAAGACCTACCCGCTGTTCAAGTGCGACGTGACGTCCCAGTCGCACCCCTTCTACACCGGCGCGCAAACCCGCATCGTCGAAACCGGCCGCGTGGAAAAATTCCGCGCCCGCTTCGCGCGCACCACCGGCGCGGCCAAGTCGGCTTGATCTACGACCGTACGCAAGCGTAGAAAAAAGCAGCCTACGGGCTGCTTTTTTCGTTCAGCGCCGCCCGCCCGCCAATCCGGTACAGTACGTCTCGTGTCCCCTATATCCCGCACCACTCCCGCGCGGCTGACTGCTCCAGCCACCGTCAAGCTGCCCCGTCTCGCGTTGCTGGGGCTTGCCCTTGCGTACATCGTATTCGGGCTGTTCATGCGCGATCCGTGGAAAACGGACGACGTGGTCGGGCTGGCCACCATGTTTACCGCGTTGCGCGACGGCGGCCACACATGGCTGCTACCCCAGGTCGGACACCTGGCGCATGCCGAGGAAGGTCCGCTGATCACCTGGGTGGGCGCGGCGTCGATATGGCTGTTCGGGCCTCTCATCGGAGAAATCTCCGCGGGCCGCTTGCCGAACCTGCTCTGGTTCGCCGCGACCACTTCCTGCCTGTGGTATGGCACCTACCTGCTGGGCAGGCGCCCGGAAGCCCAGCCGCTGGCCCTGCCCTTCGGCGGCGAACCTACCGTGCGGGACTACGGCCGCATGCTGGCGGACGCCGCGCTGCTGCTGCTGTTGGCCACCGTCGGCATCCTGCAGCGCGTGCATGAGACTTCGGAGATCCCGGCCATCATGGCCGCGCAGTCCTTCGCCTTCTATTCGCTGGCGCGCATGCTGGACCGCCCGCGCGTGGGCGCCATCTGCCTGGGCCTGGCCCTGGCGGCGGCATTCCTGACGCGCGGCTGGGTGGGCGCCTTGCCCATCATGCTCGGCAGCGTGCTGGCCTTCCATCCCAGGAGCGGCCTGTGGGTGCAGCGGCGCTGGCTGGCGCTGTCTGCCGTGCTGTGCGCGGCCATCATGCTGGCGTGGTGGATACCGGCGACGTACACCAGCGAATACTGGGTACGCAACTGGAAGCTATGGAACCTGGACAACTATGCCTGGCCGGAGCTGGGAGACCTGCTGCGTACCTTGCGCGACCTGCCCTGGTATCTGTGGCCGACCTGGCCGCTGGCGCTGGTGGCGCTGTGGCGCTGGCGCGCATGGCGCTATGCGCCGCACGTCTGGTTGCCGCTGGCCATCCTGGCCTGCCCTCTCCTGCTGCTCGTCTTCACCGACGAACCTTCGGAAGCGGAATTCATCCTGCTGGCGCTGCCCTGCGCCTGCCTGGCGGCCTTTTCGCTGCCCACGCTGCGCCGTGCCGTGGTCAATACGCTGGACTGGTTCGCGGTGATGTGCTTTTCGTTGACGGCCGCTACCGTGTGGCTGGGCTGGGTCGCGCTGAATTTCGGATTCCCCGCGAAGATCGCGCACAACATCCAGCGCCAGACCACGGGCTATGTCCCGGAGATCGGGTGGATCGCGGTGATCCTGGCCCTGCTGGTCAGCGCGGGATGGGTCGTGCTGGTGGTCTGGCGCCTGCGCGTGCGTCCCACCGCGCTGTGGCGCGGTACGGTCATGTCGGCAGCGGGCCTGGCCGCCACGTGGATACTGCTGGTACTGCTGTGGCAGCCGCCGGTCGACTATGCCCGCAGCTATCGCCAGGTATCGGGCGAACTGGCCGCCGCGCTGGCGCGCAATGTGCGCCCGGGTGAATGCGTACGCGGCCTGGGGCTGGGTAACGGGCAGCGCGCCTCTTTCCTGGTCTTCGACAACCTGAGCTTCCCCTACGACAACCGTTGCACGCTGATCCTGCAGCAGACCACGCGCAGCAGTCTGCGCGACGGCACGGCGGCGTATAGCGATGGCGCGGACGTCCTGTGGCAGGGCGGACGCCTTTCCGACCGCACCGAGGTATTCCGCCTGCTGCGAGTGCCCGCGGGGCCACGATGACAATCGCACTATCGACGGCGGCGCCTTTCCGCGCCGCCCTGCGTGCCATTGTCCGCCAGGCCTGGCCGGTGCTCATCAGCCAATGGGCCGGCATCGCCTTCGGCGTGCTGGACACCGCCATGACCGGCCACGCCAGTCCGGACGACCTGGCGGCCATGGCGCTGTCCGCGTCCGTGTACATCACCGTGTTCGTCGGGCTGATGGGGGTCATACACGCGTTGATTCCCATCCTGGCGCAGCATTACGGCGCTGGCCGCCACTCTGCGGTGGGATCAATGTGGGGCCAGGGCGTGTGGCTGGCCATCGCGCTGTCCGTTGTAGGCGGCGCGCTCATGCTGTTTCCCGACCTGTGGTTATCCATGTCGGGCAATGTGGCGCCGGATGTGCGCGCCCGGGTCGCCAGCTATCTGCAGGCCTTGACCATCGCCCTGCCCGCTTCGCTGGTGTTCCGCACCATCTACTCGCTCGGCACGGCAGTATCGCGGCCCAAGCTGGTCATGGGAATCAACCTGGCGGCGGTGCTGTTCAAGGCCTTGTTCAACTGGGTGCTGATCTACGGCAAGTTCGGGCTGCCGGCGCTGGGAGCGACGGGGGCGGGTCTCTCGTCCGCGCTGGTATCCTGGATGAGCCTGGGGGCCGGCCTTTGGATCATCACGCGCGACCGCTTCTACAGGCGGTTCAACCTGCGCATCGGCCGCCCGGACTGGACCGCCCAGAAGGAACTGCTGCGGCTGGGACTGCCCATGGGCGGCTCTTACCTGGTGGAAGTCTGCGCCTTCACGTTCATGGCGCTGCTGGTGGCGCGCGAGGGCACGTATGTGACGGGCGGCCATCAGATCATGTCGAACCTGGCGGCGCTGTGCTACATGATGCCGATGGCGATCGGCGTGGCCAGCGCCGCGCTGGCGGCGCAGGCGATCGGCGCGGGACAGATGACGTTGGCCTACCGTACCGGCCTGGCGGGCCTGACCGTCGGACTGGGCGGCGCGGTGTTGACGGCGCTGGTACTGTGGACCGGCCGGCCGCTTATCCTGGAAGCCTATACCGACAATGCCGAGGTCGCCGCCGTCGCGGCCACGCTGCTGCAGATCATCCCGCTGTTCCACCTGTGCGACGCGATGCAGTGCATCAACTCCTACCTGCTGCGCGCCTACAAAGTCGCCGTCGTGCCGCTGCTCATGCAGGTGCTCGCCCTGGGCGTCATCGGCCTGGGCGGCGGCTGGTGGCTTGGATTCGGCCCGCAGGCCGGGCGGTTGGACGGGCTGCGCGAATGGCTGCTGCCTGGGTCGCCAGTGGGGGCGGGCACCATGTGGCTCATGGCCGTCGTCGGCCTGAGCATTTCCGCACTATTGCTGCACGCCTGGTATCAGCGCATCGCGCGGCGCGGGCGGATCGCCGGCTCACCCGTGCCCCGCTAAAGCCGCCATCCTGGAACCGCGACCAACCATGCCGCACCGGCCGGCCGGTGCCTCGGGGGTCTCGCGCAGATCCGTAGCGTGGGCTTGCGGGGCGCCCCGGCGGTGTCCCTGCAACGGACATGCGCCCTACTTCGGCCGCCTGTCGACGACACGGCGGGCCTTCCCCGTCAAGGTACGTTCCACTGCCCCGCATTCCAGCACGCGGACCGACGCATTCACGCCGATGTGCGCCTTGATGGCATGGGCCAGTTGCGCGCCCAGCGCCGCACGTTCGCCCTCCGGCATCCCGTCGAGCTCCGGTCGCGGTTCGGCCAGTATTTCCAGCTCGTCCAGCGCGCCGCTGCGGGTCAAGACAAGCTGATAGTGCGGCGCCAGCCGGCCTGTCTTGAGGACAAGTTCCTCCACCTGGGTCGGAAACAGGTTGACCCCGCGCACGATCAGCATATCGTCACTGCGGCCGGTGATCTTGCCCATGCGGCGCATGCTGCGCGCGGTCGGGGGAAGCAGGCAGGTCAGGTCGCGCGTGCGATAGCGGATGACCGGCATGGCCTGCTTGGTCAGGGAAGTGAACACAAGCTCGCCCGCCTGCCCCTCGGGCACCGGCTGCCCGGTGTCGGGGTCGATGATCTCGGGATAGAAATGGTCTTCCCAGATCACCGGCCCATCCTTGGTTTCGACGCATTCGTTGGCCACGCCCGGGCCCATCACTTCGGATAGCCCATAGATGTCCACCGCGTCGATGCCGCCCCGTGCCTCCAGTTCTTCGCGCAGGCGTCCGGTCCAGGGTTCGGCGCCGAAGATGCCGACACGCAGGGAGGACGCGCGCGGGTCCAGGCCCTGGCGTTCCATCTCCTCAAGGATGTTGCAGAAGTAGGACGGCGTGACCATGATGATGTCCGGCTGGAAGTCCTGGATAAGCTGCACCTGCTTTTCGGTCTGCCCGCCGGACATGGGAATGACGGTGCACCCCAGGCGCTCGGCGCCGTAGTGCGCCCCCAGCCCGCCGGTGAACAGGCCATAACCATACGCAATGTGCACGATGTCGCCCGGCTTGCCACCCGAGGCGCGGATCGAGCGCGCCACCAGGCCGGCCCAGTTGCCCAGGTCCTCGCGGGTATAGCCCACCACGGTCGGCTTGCCCGTCGTTCCGCTGGAGGCATGCACGCGCGCCACCTGATCGCGTGGCACGGCGAACATGCCGAAAGGATAGTTGTCGCGCAGGTCCTGCTTGACCGTGAAGGGAAAACGCGCCAGGTCGGACAACTGTTTGAGGTCGTCCGGATGCACGCCGGCCGCGTCGAAGGCTCGACGGTAATGCGGCACGTTGCCGTAGGCGTGCGCGAGCGTCCACTTCAAGCGTTGCAACTGCAGCGCCTCGATCTCGTCCCGACTGGCATGTTCGATGGGATCCAGTCCCGGTTTGCTGAGCGTGGCCATGATGCTGTCTCCGTGATCCTTTTATCGAGGCAGCCGGCCGGTCGCCTCGCGGATTTTCATACCCCTTGCTGTCCTGTCCCTTGCCCGCGGCCAGCCAATTGCCTGCGTGCCGCTTTGGCACGCTAGGCCTCCACGATCTGCCCCTTGATGCGATACGAACGTCCGCGAAACAGCGCGACCGCACGCCCGTCCTGGTTAAACACCGTCACGTCATAAACACCGGTGCGGCCGGCCAGGGAGCGCTCCTGCGCCTCGGCCGTCAGCACATCGCCTTCCAGCGCGGGGGCCAGAAAATCGATGGTGCAGCCCGACGCCACCGTGCTGACATTGCGCGAATTGCATGCGAAAGCGAACGCGCTGTCCGCCAGCGAAAAGATCAGGCCGCCATGACAGGTCCTGTGGCCGTTCAACATATCGGCCCGCACCTGCATGGTCAACGTGGCGCGCCCCGGGCCGACCGCCAGCACGCGCATGCCCAGCGCCTGGCTGGCGGCGTCCGCCGCGTACATGGCCTGCCCCACGGACCACGCCAGGGCATCCGCATCCGTGTCGTTCATCAGCGTCCCTTGAAACGCGGTTCACGTTTATCCAGGAAGGCGGCGACACCTTCGGCATAGTCTTCGCTGCGTCCCAGTTCGCGCATCATCTCGCCTTCCATGGCCAGCTGTTCGTCCAGGCTGTTGCCCAGGCTGGCCTGCATGGCGCGCTTGGTGTAGGCCAGGCCCTTGGTCGGCGCCGCGGCGAAATGCCGGCACAGGCGGTCCAGCGTGGCATCGAAGGCGTCGTCCGCCACGCATTGCCAGATCAGTCCCCACTGCTCGGCCTGGCGGGCGCTGAGCTTGTCGCCCAGCAGCGCGAGCCCCATGGCGCGCGCGTGGCCGACCAGGCGTGGCAGGGCGTATGTCCCGCCGGTGTCCGGAATCAAGCCCAGGCGGCAGAACGCCTCGATGAAACTGGCCGACTCCTTGGCGATGACAATGTCACCGGCGAGCGCCAGATTGGCGCCCGCCCCGGCCGCCACGCCGTTGACCCCCACCAGCACGGGCAGCGGCAAGGCGTGCAGGCGCCGCACCAGCGGGGCGTAGTACTTCTCCACTGTCTCGCCCAGGTCGACCGGCGGCGCGCCGGCCGTGGGGCGCCGCTCGCTCAGGTCCTGTCCCGCGCAGAAGCCGCGTCCGGCGCCGGTAATCAGCAGCACCCGGGCTTGGCCGCTCTCCACCTCGTCCAGGGCCTGGGCAACCTCGGCATGCATGCGCGCGGTGAAGCTGTTCAGCTTGTCCGGACGGTTCAACGTCAAGCGGGCGATGCCATCGTCGAGGGTGAAGCGGATGTCCTGATATGAAGGGATCATGATGCGGGCGTTCCGGGTTCGGTGGAAAGGATCATGCCTGTCGCGGCAAGCGGGGACGCGCGGCCGGCACGACCGCGCAACGCAGGCGTGACGTTACACGTGCCAGCGCGTCTGCACGACGCGAAAACGGCTCGCCACGAAGGCCGTATCGCACAATGCCGCGTTGGCCGCGGGGTTCGCGCCGGTACCGTGGAAGTCGCTGAAGGCCGCCGACTGGTTGACGAAAATGCCGCCGGTCAGGTTCAGCGACAGCGACACGCCCGCTTGCTCCGCGGTCTCGCGCACTGCCTGCGCGACGGCCTGGTCGGTGGTATAGGCCGACAGCGTCAAGGCGCCGTGGGTGCGCGCGCCGGCGCCAGCCAGCGCGATGCTGTGCGCGGTGGAATCGGTAGCCACGACGAAAGCCACCGGGCCGAACCATTCGCGCTGGATGGCCGGATGCCCGGCTTCCGCGCGCAGCAGCAAGGGCGTACGGATGCGGGCTTTCGGGAATTGCGAATGCACCAGCGGGCGGCTCTGCGCCAGCACCGGCAAGCCTAGTTCCTCAGCGGCCTCGATGCGCGCTTCGGTGGCCGGGCTTTGGATGGCACCCAGCAGTTCCGGTGCCTTGGCCGCATCCGCCGTCAGGTTCTCGAGCGCCGCGGCGATTTCTCCTGCCACCTCGTCGAAGCCGACGTGCCCTCGAGCCGTGCGGATGCCGTCCCTGGGAACGTAGATGTTCTGCGGCGCGGTACACATCTGGCCGCTGTACAGGGTGAGCGAGAACGCCAGGTTGCGCGCCACTGCCTTGACATCGTCGGCCGAGTCCACGATGACCGCGTTCACGCCGGACTTCTCGGTATAGACCTGCGCCTGCCGTGCGTGCTGCTCCACCCACTCGCCGTTCGCCTTGCCGCCGGTGAAGTCGACGATCCGTACCTCCGGATGCGTGGCCAGTACCTGGGCGGTGTCGTCCCCGACGGCGTGCACCGCCAGTTGCACGACATCCGGATCGACGCCCGCCTCGGCCAGCACCTCACGGGCGATGCGCACCGTAATTGCCAAAGGCAGAATGGCCGTCGGATGCGGCTTGACAATGACCGTATTGCCGGTGGCCAGGCTGGCGAAAAGGCCGGGATAGCTGTTCCAGGTAGGAAAAGTGGAGCATCCGATAACCAGCGCCACCCCGCGCGGGACGATGGTGTACTGCTTCTCCATGCGCAGTGGTTCCTGCTTGCCCTGCGGCTTCTCCCAGCGCGCCTGCTGCGGTATGCCGGCCATCTCTTTCCAGGCATACGCGACGGCCTCCAGGCCGCGGTCCTGGGCGTGCGGCCCGCCCGCCTGGAACGCCATCATGAAGCCCTGTCCGCTCGTGTGCTGCACGGCGTACGCAAGCTCGAAGCTGGCGCGATTGAGACGATGCAGGATTTCCAGCGATACACCGACCCAGGTTTGCGGGCCGGCGCGGCGCCATTCGGCCAGCGCGCGCGCGGCCGCACCCACGGCCTGTTCTGGAGACAGGCGCGGATACGCGACGTTCAGGTCGAGGCCGAAGGGCGACGCCTCGTCGCCCGGCATGCGAGTCGCGCCGGGCAGGTCCAGTGGAAAGTCCGTGCCCAGCACGGCTTCGAACGCCCGGCGCCCCTCCTCGTTCGCCGTTTCGCCATAGTTGCGTGGGCTGGGCGACTCGGGAAAAGGCGTCCAATATGCGCGGCTGGCCGCCGCGCGCACGGCTTCTTCCAGGACAGCCTGGTGGCGCGCGAAAAAATCTACGGTCACGATAGTCTCCTTGTGTTCTGTTGGGGGGCGTGCCTGCTCAGGTTTCCTGGTCGAAGTCCAAAACCAGCGTATCGCTGACCGGATAGCTCTGGCAGCTCAGCACGAAGCCGCGCGCCACCTCATAGTCTTCCAGCGCGAAATTGGCGTCCATATCGACTTCGCCCTCCACCACCTTGCAACGGCAGGTGGAACAGACGCCGCCCTTGCAGGAATACGGCAGTTCGATACCTTGCGCGAGCGCCGAGTCCAGCACGCTGTCGCGGTTCTTGTCGAGCGTAAAGCTGCGGCTGTGGCCATCCTGGATCACGGTGACACGGCATTGCGCCTTCCCCGCCGCCTGGCGCGTCTGGCCTCCAGTACGCAGGCTGCGGGGGCCGCGCGGCGCGCCGAACAGTTCGAACTTGATACGCGCGCGCGGAATGCCCAGCCCTTCCAGGGTCGGGACCACGTCCTCGATCATGCCCTGCGGTCCGCACAGGAAGACCTGGTCGACGTGCTCGGCCGGCAGCCATTGCGTCAAGAGCCGGCGCACCTTGGCCCCATCCAGGCGGCCGTTGAACAACTCGATGTCCTGGGTTTCGCGGCTCATGATGTAGACCAGCGAAAAGCGCGACATATACCGGTTCTTGAGGTCTTCCAACGCTTCGCGGAACAGCACCGCCGACGAGGCGCGGTTGCCGTAGAACAGGGTGAAGCGGCTGTCCGGCTCGGTGGCCAGCGCCGTCTTGACCAGCGAATACACCGGCGTGATGCCGCTCCCCACGGCGAACGCCACGTAGTGGCGGGCATTGCCCGGCGCGAAGTCCACGGTGAATTCGCCGTCCGGCGGCATCACGTCCAGCACGTCGCCTGGCTTGATCGCCTGGTTGGCCCAACTGGAGAACGCGCCGTCGTCCATGCGCTTGATGGCGACACGCAGCACTCCGTCGCCGGGCGACGAACAAATGGAATAGGAACGCCGCAGCTCCTGGCCTTGCACCCGCGTGCGGAGCGTCAGGTATTGCCCGGGCCGGAAAGCGAAATCCCGCGCCAGCGCGGGCGGCAGGTCGAAGGTCAGCACCACCGCATCGCGGGTATCGCGCGATACGTCGGCGACCTTCAAGGGGTGAAACGGGCTGGACATGGCGATGGATCAATGGGCCTTGAAGTAATCGAACGGCTCGCGGCAGGCATTGCAACGGTACAGGGCCTTGCATGCCGTCGAGCCGGAACCGCTCAGCATGCGGGTGTCATGGGCGCCACAGCGCGGGCATGGGACCCGGGGCCCGGCGCGGCGCCCGATGCCCGATACGTCTATGGCGCGCTCCACCGGCGCCGCGATCCCATAGGCCTGCAGGGCCCGGCGCCCGCTTTCGGTGAGCCAGTCGGTGGTCCAGGCCGGCGCCAGGCGCGTGCGGACCATTACCTTCGGTACGCCATGCGCGCGCAACACGCGCTCGATGTCCATGCTGATTTCGCGCATGGCGGGGCAGCCCGAGTACGTCGGCGTCACCGTCACGACGCAGATGTCGCCCTCCCAGCCGATGTCGCGCACGATGCCGAGGTCCATCACCGACAGCACCGGGACTTCAGGGTCGCGCACGGCGTGCAGCCAGTGTGCGACACGCGCCGGGTCGCCGGCGCCGACCGGCGCCGCACGGCCGGGGATGGCGGCGGCTACCATGACGCCCCCGGATACGCCCGCTGCAGGAATTGCATCTCGGCCAGCAAGGGCCCCAGCGCTTCCGTATGCCGGCCCTGCCTGCCACCCCGATAGGCTGCATGCCGTGCCAGGTCCTCGGCGGGCAGCGCCAGGGTGGCCTCGTCCACCACCGCGCGCACATGCGTGATCCATGGCTCGCGCAGACTGGCCGGCAGCGGGGCGACGCCGCGCGCCGCCAGATCCGCATCGACGTCGTCGTCGACGAACAGTTCGCCGGTGTACGGCCACAAGGAGTCAATGGCCGCCTGCATGCGGCGGTGGCTTTCTTCGGTCCCGTCGCCGAGCCGTACGACGATATCGGCGGACCGGCGCGCGTGGTACGCCGCTTCCTTCACCGCTTTCGCGGCGATGTCCGCCACCCGCGCTTCCGTGGAGCCAGCCAGCGCCTGCAGCTGGAAATAGTGCCAGGCGTCGAAAAAGAACTGCCGCGCCATCGTGTCGGCGTAGCTGCCGTTGGACCGCTCCACAAGCAACACGTTGCGGAACTCATGCGCATCGCGCAAATACGCCAGCTTGTCCTCGTCGCGGCCGGCGCCTTCGACTTCGCCCGCCAGCGACAGCCACAGCCGCGCCTGGCCGAGCAGGTCCAGCGCGGTATTGGTCAGGGCCAGGTCTTCTTCCAGGATGGGACCATGGCCGCACCAGGCCGAGAGCCGCTGGGCAAGGACCAGCGTGGTGTCGCCCATGCGCAGCGCGAAGTCGTACAGGGACCGGTCCATCGCGCCTCCTACAGGTGCTTGACTTCGTCAGGCATGGGGAAGAACGTCGGATGCCGATACACCTTGCCGCGCGCCGGCTCGAACAGCGCGTCCTTGTCGGCGGGATCGCTGGCGACGATGTCCGCCGCAGGCACGACCCAGATGCTCATGCCTTCATTGCGCCGGGTATAGACGTCGCGTGCATTCATGATGGCCATTTCGGCATCCGGCGCATGCAGGCTGCCGACGTGCTTGTGGGCCAGGCCGTGCTGGCTGCGTATGAACACTTCCCAAAGCGGCCAATCCTTGCGTTCCATTGACGTGTCTCCTGCGATATGGCAGCGCCCGGCCGGTTTCATGCGGCCTTGCGCAGGCGCTGCTTGTCGGCGTAGGCCACCATGGCGTCGCGCACCCATGCGCCCTCTTCATGGGCCCGCACGCGCGCGTTCAGGCGATCGCGGTTGCACGGTCCGTGGCCATCGATGACCGCGCGCAGTTCCGACCAGTCGATCTCGCCAAAGTCGTAATGACCGCGCTCCGCGTTCCAGCGCAAGGACGGGTCGGGAATGCGCAGCCCCAGGTATTCGGCCTGCGGCACGGTCTGGTCCACCATCTTCTGGCGCAGCTCGTCGTTCGAAAACAGCTTGATGCGCCATTGCACCGAGCGCGCGCTATGCGTCGACTCGGCATCGGGCGGCCCGAACATCATCAGGGCCGGCCACCACCAGCGATCCAGCGCATCCTGGCACATGGCTTTCTGCTCCGGCGTGCCATGCCGGCACATCTGGATGAGCAGATCGTAGCCCTGGCGCTGGTGGAAGGATTCCTCCTTGCAGATGCGGACCATGGCGCGCGCGTAGGGGCCGTAGGAGCAACGGCACAGCGGGATCTGGTTGATGATCGCGGAGCCGTCGACCAGCCAGCCGATCATGCCGATGTCGGCCCAGCTGAGTGTCGGGTAGTTGAAGATGCTGGAGTACTTCGCCTTGCCGCGCAGCAGGTCGCCGATCATCTCGTCGCGCGACACGCCCAGGGTTTCGGCGGCGCTGTACAGGTACAACCCGTGACCGCATTCATCCTGCACCTTCGCGAGCAGGATGGCCTTGCGCTTGAGCGTCGGCGCGCGGGTAATCCAATTGCCTTCGGGCAGCATGCCGACGATTTCGGAATGCGCATGCTGCGAGATCTGCCGTATCAACGTCTTGCGATACGCCTCCGGCATATCGTCCTGCGGCTCGATGCGCACGCCGGCATCGATACGCCGCTGGAAGGCCTGCTCCGCCTGCCCGGCGTCCGCGGGACCCGGCGGCGATATTCCTGTGTCGAGCGCTTGCGCGTCCATGATCGTCTCCTCCATGGCGCGTCGATCGCGGATGCGGAACCCGCCCTTCGGCCGCCGGATGATGCATCGATTATTTAATACAGATTTTTGTCTGTCAAACGTATTTCTGTATCACATCCGATTTATGTATCATGTGGCGGTCGCCCCGAAGCCCGGCCTTCTTGCACCATCATGGCCCTTGCCGCCTCTGCGCTGGATCGCCTTACCGCCCGCCTGCTCAAGACGGATCCTCCACGCGCCAAATCGCTGTGCGTCACCCTGCTGGGAGACGCGCTGGAACCGCATGGCGGCGCGATATGGCTGGGCGACCTGATCGCCCTTTTGCAGCCCCTGGGCATCAACGAACGGTTGCTGCGCACCAGCGTCTTCCGGCTGGTGGCCGAAGGCTGGCTGCATGCGGAGCGCCACGGCCGCCGCAGCCTCTATCGCCTTGCCCCGCAGGGCGTGCGCAGTACGGCGCATGCGGCCCAGCGCATCTATGGCGGCACGCAGCCAGCGTGGAACGGGGACTGGACCGTGGTGGTGGTTCCTCGCACTGGCAACAACGGGTTGGCCGAACGCACCGAACTGCGGCGGGCCCTGGAATGGGAGGGATTCGGCATGGTGGCGCCCGGGGTGTTCGCCCATCCTTGCGCCCATTCGGATACCGCGGGGACCATCCTGCGATCCCTGGATATCGCGGACAAGGCACTGGTCCTGGCGGCGCGGGACTTGCCGGGCGCCACGGCCCTGCCCTTCGCGGAATTGGCGCCGCAGTGCTGGGATCTGGCTGGCCTGGCCGAGCAATACCGGGCGTTTATCCGGCAGTTCGGGTCCCTGGGCAAGCTGTTGCAGGAAGGCAGCGAGGCGGCGCAGCCGGCGGCGGCCTTTGCCACGCGCATGCTGCTGCTGCACCGGTGGCGCCGGATCGTCCTGCATGACCCGCAATTGCCGGCGAGCATGCTGCCGCCCGACTGGCCGGGACACACGGCACGAGCGCTATGCCGCACCGTCTACTGGGCGCTGTTCGACGCGTCGGAGATCCATCTGGCCGAGATCGCCGGCCGGGCGGGCGGGGACTATCGCCCCCTCTCCCCGGTCGCGCTGCGACGATTCGGCGGGCCCGTCACACCTTCAGGAAATGCTCCCGGTAGTGCTTGAGCTCTTCGATGGAGTCGTAGATATCGGCCAGGGCTTCGTGGCGGCTTTTCTTTTCGAAAGACTTGTAGACATCGGGCCGCCAGCGCCGCGCGAGTTCCTTCAGCGTGCTGACATCCAGGTTGCGGTAATGGAAGAACTGTTCCAGCCTGGGCATGTAGCGGAACATGAAACGCCGGTCCTGGCTGATGGTGTTGCCGCACAGCGGCGATTTGCCGGCGGGCACGTGCTGCGCCAGGAAGGCAATCAGGATGTCCTCTGCCTCGGGCTCCGAAATCGCGGATGCCTTGACCTTGTCGATCAGGCCGCTTTTGCCATGCGTGGACTTGTTCCAGCTGTCCATGGCGTCGAGCAGTGCGTCGGGTTGGTGAATTACCAGTACCGGACCTTCGGCGACCACAGTAAGATCGGGCTCGGTCACGACCACCGCCACTTCGATAATGCGTTCTTTTTCCGGATCCAAGCCCGTCATTTCCATGTCGAGCCAAACCAGGCGGTTGTCGTTCAGAGCCATATAATTTGCCTTTTAAAACCCGATTTTCTCATATCGGCCCGCGCCGGCGATCCTCCCCATGCTGACACTGTTGTTCGTTGTACTGCTGCTGGTCGATATCGGCGTCAGGCTCTGGCTGTCCACCCGGCAGATCCGCCATGTAGCGCGCAATCGCGACCATGTGCCGCCGGAATTCGCCGACCGGATCGGCCTGCCCAGCCACCAGCGTGCCGCCGACTACACCGTCGCTCGCGTGCGGCTCGGCATGTTCGAACGCGTCTTTGACGCCGCCGTGCTGGTCGGGCTGACCCTGCTGGGGGGCTTGCAGATGATCGATGTGCTGGCCGCCCACGTCACCGACAGCGATTTCCTGCGCCAGTTGCTGCTGCTGACCATGGTGGCCGTGTTGCTCGGAGCGCTGGAATTGCCGTTCACCTTGTGGCGCCAGTTCAGGCTGGAAGCGCGCTTCGGCTTCAATCGCATGACGCCGGCCCTGTTTTTTTCGGACGCGGTAAAGGGCATCCTGCTTACCGCCGTGATCGGGCTGCCATTGGCCTCGGCGATTTTATGGCTGATGGCCAAGGCCGGCAGCTTGTGGTGGATATGGGCCTGGGGCCTCTGGGTCGGCTTCAGCCTGCTGACGCTGCTGCTGTTTCCCATGGTGATCGCGCCGCTGTTCAACAAGTTCACGCCCCTGGCGGACGCGGATCTGTCCGGCCGCATCCAGCGGCTGGTGCAGCGCTGCGGCTTCGCCATCAACGGTTTGTTCGTCATGGACGGCTCGCGCCGTTCCGGACATGGCAACGCGTATTTCACGGGCTTCGGCAAATCGCGCCGCATCGTGTTTTTCGACACGCTGCTGTCACGCCTGAACGGCGACGAGATCGAAGCCGTGCTGGCGCATGAACTGGGCCACTTCGCGCGCCGGCATATCGTCAAGCGCATCGTGGTCAGCTTCGCGGTGGCCCTGGGCTTCTTCGCCGTGCTGGGGTGGCTGGCGCGCCAACCCTGGTTCTACGAGCAGTTGGGCGTCCTGCCGCGCATGGACGGTCGCAACGATGCCATGGCGCTGCTGCTGTTCTTCCTGGTGGTGCCGGTGTTCACCTTCCTGTTCACGCCGGTCGCCAGCTGGTACTCGCGGCGCGACGAGTTCCAGGCCGACGACTATGCCGCGCGCCAGAGCTCGGCCGACCAGCTCGTGTCCGCACTGGTCAAGCTGTACGACGACAATGCCGCCACGCTGACGCCCGATCCGGTCCATTCCGCCTTCTACGATAGCCACCCACCGGCCGCCGTGCGCATACGGCATCTCGGCGCGGCCGCTCGATGAGCCGGCACGACCGCAATTTCCGCACTGCGCGGCAAACCCCCGTCCCGGCGGACAAGCCGCCCGTCCAGGCCGGCGCCGACACCGCCGGGGACCCGAGCGGCACCGGCGGCGGTGCATCCCAGGGATTGCTGCCGGGACGTATCGTCGCCGCGCATGGACGGCATTACTCGGTCGAAATGGCGGATGGCACGCTGCGCCAATGCTATCCCCGCGGCAAGAAAGCCGGCGCCGCCGTGGGCGACCATGTGGAAATCGCCCCGCAAGGCCGTGACGAAGGCGCCATCGAACGCATTCTGCCGCGCAGCAACCTGCTCTACCGATCCGACGACATGCGCGCCAAGCAGTTTGCCGCCAATGTGGATCGGCTGTTTATCGTGGTCGCGACCGAACCGACTTTTTCCGACGACCTGGTCGGGCGCGCGCTGGCCGGCGCCTGGAGTGTGGGCATCACCCCCTTCATCGTGCTGAACAAGATCGATATTCCGCAAGGACTCGAACACGCTCGTGCCCGACTGGCCCCGCTCGCCCGGCTGGGCGTTCCCGTGCTGGAAGTCAGCGCCGTCGACACGGCAAGCGCCCGGCGCGCGCTGTTTCCCCACATGGCGGGGCATGTCAGCCTGCTGCTCGGCCAGAGCGGCATGGGCAAATCCACGCTGCTCAACGCGCTGGTGCCCGACGCGAACGCGGCCACCCGGGAACACTCGACGGCTCTGGACATGGGCCGGCACACGACCACCAGCACGCACCTGTATCACTTGCCGGAGGGCGGCGACCTGATCGACTCCCCGGGATTCCAGGCCTTCGGACTGCAGCACCTGACCCGCGATGAAATCGCTCGCGGCTTCCCGGAATTCACCGCCCCGGCAGAGCATTGCCGCTTCTACAACTGTACGCATCAGCACGAGCCCGGCTGCGGCGTGTTGGCGGCGTTGGCCGCGGGAACGATAGACCGCGCCCGTCATGCCTTGTATCTGCGCATCCTGGAAGAAAACGCGGCGGCGCCGCGTTATTGAGGCCGCACGCCGGTGACCGCTATTCCGACGGTCCGCGCAGCAGGTAATACAGGTTGCGCAACATCGCGGCCGTCGCTCCCCAGATGAAATACCCACCCCATGGCATGGAATAGAACTGCCGCACCCGGCCGTCGGGCAGTTCGACGCGATGCAGGCGATGGTTATCCGGGTTGGCGATGAAGGACAGCGGTACCTCGAATACCTCGGCCACTTCGAAAGTGTCGGGGGCGAGTTCGAATCCCGGGCGCACCAGGGACACCACCGGCGTGATGGAGAAGCCGGTCGCCGTGAGATACGGCGGCATGGTACCCAGTACGTCCACCCATTCCGCGCTCAGGCCGGTCTCTTCCTGCGCTTCGCGCAGGGCCGCGGCGACCGGGCTGGCGTCGGAGTCTTCGATTCGCCCCCCCGGGAAGCTGATCTGGCCCGCGTGGTCGTACAAATGCGCCGTGCGCTGCGTCAGCATGACCGTCACGCCCTGCTCCCGCGCGACCAGGGGAATAAGCACTGCAGCCAGCACGGGAGCGCCTTCGCGGCCGGGATAACGGCTATCGTCGTTCAGCGGCATTTGCACGGACCAGCTTTCCGGGCGCCCCAGGACGCGCCGCAGCGCATCCGCCGTCAGCGCCTCCGGCGGCAGGGCCCGCAGGCCCTCATTGGCAACGATCCAGGGTTGCTCGGCCGCATCGAAAGAAGGCCGGACGGCGGAACGGCGCGGTCGCGAGGACGGTTGGTCAGGCATGGTCGGTATGGCAGCGTGGAAGGCGGGGAACTTGAGGCAACAGGAAAAGAGCGAGCGGGAACGAGCGAAAAGCCAGGCCGCATCAGGATACCGCGAGGCGCGACACAAGGGGCCGCGACGGAAAAGACCGACAAAAAGACGGCTGGCCCCTTCGGGGGAAAACAAAAAGGCACCCGCGGAGGGTGCCTTTGCTGCTCGGGGACCGGCTGGGAAAGCCAGTCATCCCGATCAGTCCGCTGAGGCTTCGGCGGCGCGGGCCGATTGGGCGGCAGCCTGGCGGCTCACCAGCTTTTCCTTGATGCGAGCCGACTTGCCCGAACGGTCGCGCAGGTAGTACAGCTTGGCGCGACGCACGTCGCCACGGCGCTTGACCTCGATGGAGGCGATCTGCGGCGAGTACAGCTGGAACGTACGCTCCACGGCCTGGCCCGACGAGATCTTGCGCACGATGAAGGCCGAATTCAGGCCGCGGTTGCGCTTGGCGATGACGACGCCCTCAAAGGCCTGCACGCGCTTGCGCGTGCCTTCGACGACGTTCACGTTGACAATCACGGTGTCACCCGCGGCGAAGGACGGAAGCGTCTTGTCGCCCATCAGGCGCTTGATTTCTTCCTGTTCCAGGATAGCGATAAGGTTCATGAAAACTCCGGAATCATCATTTCTGTGCGGTGCCGTGCCAGGTGGCCCGATGTCGGGCCTGTACTAACTTTGCCGTATGTATTGCCTGTTCACGACGTTTTGCCGGGGCGGGATAAACCATGCGCTGGAACCGGGAGGTTGAAACCGCGCGATCAAATCCACATCGCAAGGTTCCCGCACCGTTCCGTTCCGCCGCACCTGCCGCCACCTTTTGCGCTTTTGCGTTATGAAGCCCGCACGCAGAGGATGAGTTTTGGCAAACCCAGCATTTTACATGAAATCAGCAGCTTAGGTAAGTCCGCGGGGCGTAGTCAGAACCCGGCGGCGGCGCCCAGCCACATCAGCGCCGGGATCATGGCGCCCCACATGGCCACGAGCAGGATATCGACGATCATTTGCCGCAGGCTGACGCTTTGGGATGCCATCCCAGCGGAAGGACCGGACGCCGCCGCCGACACAGGACCGCCCAGCGAAGCCCCCGAAAAGGCGTCCGGGGCGCCCTCCTGACGGCTGAAGTTCGCCCTCGGCGTGGCGCGCCCACGGCCGGACCGGCTCCAGCCTGGCAGGCCCCAGCTGCGTCGCGCCGGCGGCGCGGGTGGAAACGGCCACTTGGCGGGGAATTGTTGTTCTGCGGCGACGTTCATGCGAGTTCTCCTTGGGAGACGACGTTCAGTCGAATAGACCCAACTGCCGCGCGGCCGCTGGTCCATGGGAAAAGACCGGCCCTTGCGTCGGAGCCGGAGGTACGAATTGGTGGGTGTCCAGCTGCAGGCGCTGCTGGTTCAGTCCAGCCTTGCGCACGGCCAGGGCAAACCGCTGGCGCAGCAGATCCGCCCAGATTCCTGTGCCCCGCATCCGGGTACCGAAACGAGGATCGTTGCGCCTGCCTTCGCGCATGTCTTCGATCCGGTGCAGCACGCGGTCGGCGCGATCCGGGAAATGGGCTTGCAGCCACTGCTCGAAGACCGGCCTGACTTCCCAGGGCAGCCGGACGACGGTATAGCTGGCGTGATAGGCACCCGCCTGGCCGGCGGCCTCCACGATGCGTTCCAGGAATTCGTCGTTGATGAACGGAATCATGGGCGCGGCGAGCACGCCCACCGGCACGCCGGCATCGGCCAGCGCCCGCACTGTTTGCAGGCGTCGCCAAGGGGCCGAGGCACGCGGTTCCAGCACACGGGAAAGGTCCGCGTCCAGCGACGTGACGCTGATATAGACCGAGACCAGATTGCGCCGCGCCAGTGCCTGCAGCAGGTCGAGATCCCGCTCGATGAGCGCGTTCTTCGTGACGATGGTCAGCGGATGTCCGGTTTCCAGGAGCAGTTCGATGACGCCGCGGGTCAGGCGCCAGGCGCGTTCGATGGGCTGGTAGACGTCTGTCGCGGAACCGACATTGACGGGCGCCACGCGATACCCGGGCCGCCCCAGCTCCGCCCGCAACGCATCCACGGCGTTGGCCTTGGCGATCAGACGGGTTTCGAAATCCAAGCCCGGGGAATATCCCAGATACGCATGCGTAGGCCGCGCAAAACAATAGACGCAGCCGTGCTCGCATCCCCGGTAGGTATTGATGGCCCGGTCGAACGGCACGTCCGGTGAATCGTTGCGCGAGAGCAGCTTGCGCGCCTGCTCCACGGCGACCGTGGTGACCGGCCCTGGCGGCGTCGCGGCGGACGGCCGGACAGGGTATATGGGAACGATCTTGGGCGCGGGTTCGTCGGCCAGTTCAGCCGGATCGACCGCCGGATCGACCGCCGTGCGGTCATCCTGCTGGAAACGATGCCGTACATTAGTAACCGCACCCCGACCGCGCAAGGCGGCGGGGGCGGCAGCCGGGGACCCAGAACCGGCAAAAACGGAATGATCGGTACGCGCCATGAATCTACTGTACATCCATACAGTAGTTCTGGCAAGTACCTGCCGCCAATACGCCGGCGACGCCCCACTTTACCCCAAGTTGGATGACCTCGACCGGCGTTTTTTTCGCAGTGTGGCTTTACCGCAAAACCGCGCCAGATAAGGCTTTCCGGCCGATGGGGAGCTGTCGCGGCCGGTGCTGTGTCCGCGCCAGCCAAGGCCTAGCGCAACATTCCCGCCGCCGCCGTCTGGTGGGTGGATTCGTCGATCAGAATGAAGGCCCCTGTGGCCGCGATCTCGTCATAGCGATCCATTGCCAATGGATCCCGTGTAACGATGCGCAGCCTGCCGATGTCGTTCATCGCCAATGTGCCGCCTTCGACATCCACTTCACGCAACTCATGTATGTCGCGCCGCGAGCGCACCTCGCGTATCCGCGCACTCGTCAGCCTCGTGCCCTGCTTGAGCAAGTATTTCCGCGCGGGATTGAGTGCCTGCGTGTCGAGCCAGCACACCTCGGCATCGAACTCCTTGTCTACGCTCGCCGGTGCATCGGCGTGAGCCAGCACATCGCCGCGCGATACGTCGACATCGCGGTCCAGCACCACAATGACCGAATCGCCCGCAACGGCCGCGGACAAGGCGCGGTCATGCACGCGCACTTCAGCCACCCGCGCGGTCATGCCCGAGGGCTGCACGACGATGGCATCGCCGCGCCGCAACGTGCCGCTGGCGACACGGCCGGCATAGCCGCGGAAGTCCTGCGCACTGCTGCCGTCGTGGCGCACCACCCACTGCACCGGGAAACGCAAGGGCGCGGTCCCGTTTTCCGCGGCGGGATCCAGCGCCTCGAGCAGCGCGAGCAGCGGCGGTCCGTCGTACCACGGCGTATGCGCGGATGGCGTCACCACGTTGTCGCCGTTCAGGGCGGACAAGGGCAGCGCCTGGAAGTGCGCGATGCCGACACGGTGGGCGAGGTCGGCATAGGCGGCGCGGATGCGCTCGAACACGGCACGGTCCCAGGACACCAGATCCATCTTGTTCACGGCCACGACGACATGGCGTATCCCGAGCAGTCGCGCGATGGTGCTGTGCCGTTTGGTCTGTGGCAACAATTGGCCGTCGATGGCGCGCGTGGCATCGATAAGGATCACCGCGACATCGGCATTGGAGGCCCCCGTGACCATATTGCGCGTGTACTGCTCGTGGCCCGGCGCGTCGGCGATGATGAATTTGCGACGGGGGGTGGCGAAATAACGGTACGCGACGTCGATGGTGATGCCCTGCTCGCGTTCGGCCTCCAGGCCGTCGGTCAACAAGGCAAAGTCGATACCGTCGCCGGCCACGCGCTTGTACTTGGCACGGGCGATGGCGTCGAGCTGGTCGGCATACACGCTCTTGCTGTCATACAGCAGGCGGCCGATCAAGGTGGACTTGCCGTCGTCCACCGACCCGGCGGTGATCAGGCGGATGACCGCGGTCTCGGCCGGCAGGAAGGATTCGCTCACTGCATTCATTCGGTGCTCCTGGCGCCAGGCGCCATTAGAAATATCCTTCTTTCTTCCGGCGCTCCATCGACGCCTCCGAAGTCTGGTCGTCCATGCGGGTGGCGCCGCGTTCGGTGATATCGCTCAGCGCGGTCTCGGCGATGATGGCCTCGTTGTCGGCGGCCTCGGACGCCACCGGGCAGGTGCACGAGATATCCCCCACGGTGCGAAACCGTACCGAGAGGGTTTCCACCTGTTCGTCGGCAAGCGGCGGGGTCAGGGGCGTGACGGGCACCAGCAGGCCGCGGCGGCGCACCACCTCGCGACGATGCGCGTAATAGATGGAGGGCAGCGCGAGATTCTCGCGGGCGATGTATTGCCAGACATCCAGTTCGGTCCAGTTCGAGATCGGAAACACCCGCATGTTCTCGCCGCGGTGCACGCGCGTGTTGTACAGGTTCCAGACCTCCGGGCGCTGGCTCTTGGGATCCCACTGCCCAAACTCGTCGCGGAAAGAGAAGATGCGCTCCTTGGCGCGCGCCTTTTCCTCGTCGCGGCGGGCACCCCCGATGCAGGCGTCAAAGCCGAATTCGGCGATGGCCTCCAGCAACGTCACCGCCTGCGCGGCGTTGCGCGAATCGGTTTCCCGCCGCAGGACGACGGAGCCCCGTGCGATGGAATCCTCCACGCTGCGCACGATCAGGGTCTCGCCCAGTTGCGCGACACGGGCGTCGCGAAACTGGATGACTTCGGGGAAATTGTGCCCCGTGTCGATGTGCATCAGGGGAAATGGGAAGCGCGCCGGACGAAAGGCCTTCTCCGCCAGGCGCAGCAGCACGCAGGAATCCTTGCCGCCGGAGAACAGCAGGACCGGCTTTTCGCACTCGGCCGCGACCTCGCGCAGAATGAAAATTGCCTCGGACTCCAGCCAATCGAGATGGCTGCGGGTTTGTACGATGGACATGGTTTTCGTCTCGTCTTGCTTCGATCGTTTACGTCAGGCCTTGGCGGCGGTTCGATTGCCGGCATGCAGGCCGCATTCCTTGCTGTCGGAGGACTCCCACCACCAGCGGCCGGCCCGCACGTCCTCGCCGGGGCGGATTGCGCGCGTACAGGGCTCGCAGCCGATGGAGGGGTAGCCGCGGTCGTGCAGCGGGTTGTATGGGATGCCGAGGATGCGGATGGCGCCCCAGACTTCGTCTTCGGTCCACGCGGCCAGGGGATTGAACTTGTGGAGACCGAAAACGGGATCGTGCTCTTCCTCGGGCAGGCTGCCGCGCGTGGCTGCCTGCTGGCGCCGCTGCCCCGTAATCCAGGCGCCGCGACCGGCCAGCGCGCGCGTCAGCGGCTCCACCTTGCGGATGTGGCAACAGGCCTTGCGCAGGTCCTGGCTTTCGTAGAAGGCGAACGCGCCATGGGCCGCCACGTGCGCCTTGATTGCCTCGGGCTCCGGGCGGTACACGGTGGGCCGGCGGCCATAACGCTGCTCGATGGTATCCAGCATGGCCAGCGTTTCGGCGTGCAGCCGCCCGGTATCCAGCGAGAAGATTTCCAGCGGCACCCCGGCCGTATGAATGGCATGGGTCAGCACCATGTCCTCGGCGGCCAGGGAAGAGGCCAGCGCAGCGTCGGGATGGCGGCGCGCGATCTCGGCGAGCTGCCTTATCAGGCTGTCCCAGCGCGGGACAGCCGCCGGCATGGACGGCTCGGCGAGGGGGGGATCGATGTGCAAGCCAGGCATGTTGTCGTCGGATTCGTTGCGCGCGTGATCGTCCCGTCAGGCGCTCGCGGGAAAAATACGGCCCCGGCGTGGACGCGCCAGCAGCATTGCGCCTTCGCGCAGGTCCAGGCTGCGGTAGTCTTCCTCCGGCAACTGCGCCTCGAGCAAGGCGCCGTCTTCGCGCTGTAGTTCCAGGTGCGCGCTGGGACCGGCCAGATACGCGTGGTTGAGCTTCACGGCGATGCCTTCGGCCGCCGGCGCGTAAGGCAATACTTCGAGCTCATGCGGCCGCACATAGGCGACCGCGCGCTGTTCGTCCAGTCCATCGAACGCCGGCGCAGGCAAGGACACGCCGCGCGCCCGCCATTGGCCGCCTGCGGCATAGCCTTCGATCTGGTTCACGTCGCCGAGAAAGCCATAGACGAAGGGCGTGGCCGGGTGTTCCCAGACTTCGCGCGGCGTGCCCACCTGTTCCACGCGTCCCGAGTTCATCACCACGACGCGGTCCGCCACTTCCAGCGCTTCCTCCTGGTCATGGGTGACGAAGACGCTGGCCACTTGCAGCTCATCGTGCAGACGACGCAGCCAGCGCCGCAGTTCCTTGCGCACCTTGGCATCCAGCGCCCCGAAGGGCTCGTCCAGCAGCAACACGCGCGGCTCCACCGCGAGAGCCCTGGCCAGGGCGATGCGCTGGCGTTGGCCACCGGAGAGCTGCCCCGGATAGCGGTCCGCCAGCCAATCCAGCTGGACCAGGTTCAACAGCGCATGCACCTTTTCCTTGATCTGCGCTTCGGCGGGACGCTGGCCGCGCGGCTTGATGCGCAGGCCGAAGGCCACGTTCTCGAAGACCGTCATGTGGCGAAAAAGCGCGTAATGCTGGAAAACGAAACCGACCTGGCGCTCGCGCACATGCACGCCCGTGCTGTCCTCGCCGGAAAAATAGATACTGCCGCTGTCCGGCGTTTCCAGGCCGGCGATGATGCGCAGCAAGGTGGTCTTGCCGCAGCCCGAGGGGCCCAGCAAGGCCACCAGCTCGCCGGAGTCGATGTGCAGGTTGACGTCGCGCAATGCGTTGAAGGTGCCGAACCGCTTGTTGATCGATCTGATCTCGATATCCATGCCTGTTTTCCTGGAATATGTTCGTGGCCCTATCCCGCCGTGCCGGGAAAGGCGACCGTACTGGCGCCCGATGCCGGCGCCAGCGCCAGCGCGGGCGCTTCGTCCAGTCGTGCCAGCAGGCGTGCGTGGCGCCATTGCACCACGGTCTTGATAATGAGGGTAGCGAGGGCGAGCACTGCGAGCAGCGACGCGACGGCAAAGCCTGCCTGGATCTGGTACTCGTTGTAGAGAATCTCGACTTGCAGCGGAATGGTGTTGGTCAGGCCACGGATATGGCCCGACACGACCGACACCGCGCCAAACTCGCCCATGGCGCGCGCATTGCAAAGAATCACCCCATACACCAGGCCAGACCGGATATTGGGCAAGGTCACGCGCATGAAGGTTTGCCATCCGCCGGCGCCCAGGACGATTGCGGCTTCTTCTTCCTCCTTGCCCTGGGCCTGCATCACCGGGATCAGCTCGCGGGCCACCAGGGGCAAGGTGACGAAGGTGGTCACCAGGACGATGCCGGGGACCGCGAACACGATCTTCAGGTCGTGCGCCATCAGCCACGGTCCCAGCCAGCCCTGCGCACCCAGCACCAGGATGTACGACACGCCCGCCACCACGGGCGATACGGAAAACGGCAGGTCTATCAGGGTAATGAGCAGCGACTTGCCGCGAAACTCGTGTTTGGCGATCGCCCAGGCGGCCGCGATGCCGAAAACGACGTTCAGGGGCACGGAGATCGCAGCCGTCAGCAGGGTCAGCGCAATGGCAGCGGCCGCATCGGGCGCAGCGAGCGCGGCCACATAGGCGTCGATCCCCTTGCGCAGCGCCTCGGCAAACACCACGCACAGCGGCAAGACCAGGAACAGGATCAGGAAAGCCGCCGCGCTGGCGACCAGCACGGCCCGCCCCAGGCGCCCGCCGCCCTTATCCTGCGATGCGAGACGCGGCATCATGCCTCGCCCCCGTAGGCGCGCCGCTGCCATATCTGCAAGCCGTTGATGGCCAGCAGCATCAGGAAGGACAAGCCCAACAGCACCGCGCCGATGGCGGCGGCGCCCGCGTAGTCGAATTGTTCGAGCTTGACCAGTATCAACAATGGCGCGATTTCGGAAACCATGGGCATATTGCCGGCAATGAAAATGACCGAACCGTATTCGCCGATAGCCCGGGCGAACGCCATGGCAAAGCCGGTCAGCAAGGCCGGCGCGAGCACCGGCAGGATGACGCGCGCGAAGGTCTGCAGCGGGGTGGCGCCCAGGCTGGTGGCCGCTTCTTCCAGCGATGCCTCCAGGTCTTCCAGCACCGGCTGCACCGTACGGACCACGAACGGTATGCCGATGAAGATAAGGGCGATGACGATGCCGGCCGGCGTATAGGCCAGCTTGATTCCCAGCGGCGCCAGCAGGTGGCCGATCCAGCCGCGCGGCCCCAGCAAAGCCGCCAGCGAGATGCCCGCCACCGCGGTCGGCAAGGCGAAGGGCAGGTCCACCAGCGTATCGAGCAGGCGCCTGCCCGGGAAGCGGTAGCGCACCAGTACCCAGGCGACCAGCAGGCCGAACACCAGGTTGACGAGCGCGGCCACCAGCGAGGCGCCGAACGTCACGCGGTATGCCGACAGGACGCGTGGCGAGGACACCGCCGCGACGAACGCATCCCAACTCAGCCCCGCGGCCTTGATGACCAGCGCCGACAAAGGCAGCAGCACCAGGACGCCAAGATAGAACACCGTGAAGCCGAGCGTCAGGTTCAGCCCCGGCAGGACCCGTGGCGTGCGCACCGGCGTCTTCGCCAGCTTGGAAGCGCCCGACATGGGCGGCAACACGCCCGCCCCTGCGTCCGATGCGGGGCGGGCCGTTTCCGGGGCGATGCCCCCTATCGCCAGGCGACTACCTGCTGACATAAATCTGATCGAATATTCCGTTGTCCGCGAAGTGTTTCTTGTTGATGGCCGCCCAACCGCCAAGGTCGCGGTCGACAGTCACAAGATCGATGGCAGGGAATTGCGACGCGTATTTCGCCCTGGCCTTTTCGGCAGTCGGCCGGTAGTAATTGCGTCCAATGAGGTCCTGCGCCTCATCGGAATACAAATAACGCAGATAAGCCTCGGCGACGGTACGTGTGCCCTTGCGGTCGACATTCTTGTCCACGACCGCGACGGTCGGCTCGCATAGGATGCTGAGGCTGGGAGCAACGATTTCGAATTCGCCGGGACCGAACTCCTTGAATGCCAGGAAGGCATCGTTTTCCCAGGAGATCAGAACATCGCCAACGCCGCGCTGCGCGAACGTGATGGTCGAACCACGCGCGCCGGAATCCAGTACCGGCACATTGCGATAGAGCGATGCAATGAAATCCCGCGCGCCAGCTTCACCACCGTGCTTGCGCCGCGCGAACTCCCAGGCCGCCAGGTAGTTCCAGCGGGCGCCGGCCGAGGTTTTGGGGTTGGGAGTGATGACCGAGACGCCGGACTTCGCCAGGTCATCCCAGTCCCGGATGTTGCGAGGGTTGCCTTTGCGGACCAGCAGGACGATGGTCGATGTATAAGGCGCTGAATTTTCCGGCAGCCTGGCCTGCCACCCCGGCTTCACCAGTCCGCCATGCTCCACAAGCGCATCGATGTCGGGGGCCAGGCCCAGGGTGACGACGTCCGCATCCACGCCATCGATCACGCTGCGAGCCTGCTTGCTCGATCCGCCGTGGGAGTTCTTGATCACCACGTCCTGCCCGCTCTGCGCCTTCCAGTATTTGGCGAAGAGCGCGTTGTACTGGGCGTAAAGCTCGCGCGTGGGATCGTAGGATACGTTCAACAATTCGATCGGAGCCCGCTGCGCATACGCGCCCGCGCCCAGCCACTGCGTGGCGAAGCCGGCCGCCGCCAGGGACGCGGCATGCTTGAGAAAACTCCGTTTATGCGGATCGTGGGCCATCTTCGTTGTTCCTGCATTGTGCCGGCATGGCGTAGTAGCGGATCACCACACGCCGCCGGCACGGCATCGTGCGTGTGAGCCGGCATTGTGCAGGCAAGCCCGCGCGGGCCCAACGAAGAAGTACTTGTTTGGTTATTACGCCGCCGTTGTATGGCAGCGTGCGGCGACCGCCCGGCGGCGATCCTTGCATCAGATCTCCCTCGGATCCCTGCGTCGGAGCCCTGCAGCGGACCCTTGCAGCAGACCATTGCATCAGACGCCAGAATCAAATTCCTGCATCCGGTCCCTCCAATGAAGGACCCTGTGCGGCAACGCCGCCATGAACGCATAACGCCCCCGACGGGGGCGTTATGCATGATGCGGATCTGTGGACAGGCGCGTCGCCTCGCCGCCGGTCCGGCGCGCCGATGGCACGCCGCTGGCCGGCTCGCTTCCTACTTGTTGGGCTGCGGCGTGATACGCAGGTAAGGCCGGACCGCCTTATACCCCTTGGGGAACTTCTGCTTGATGACTTCTTCGTCCTTGAGCGAGGGCACGATAATGACGTCGTCACCGTCCTGCCAGTTGACGGGGGTCGCCACGCTATGGCTGTCGGTCAACTGGAGCGAATCGATGACGCGCAATATTTCATTGAAATTGCGACCGGTGCTGGCCGGATACGTAATGATCAGCCGCACCTTCTTCGCCGGATCGATGATGAATACCGAACGCACCGTCGCCGTCGCACTGGCATTCGGGTGGATCATGTCATAGAGCTCGGAAACCTTGCGGTCCTCGTCGGCCAGGATGGGAAAGTTGACCGTGGTGCCCTGGGTTTCGTTGATATCGTCGATCCACTGGGTGTGGGAGTCGACGGGGTCCACCGACAGCGCCAGCACCTTGACCTTGCGCCTGGCGAACTCGTCCGCCAGCTTGGCGGTGTAGCCGAGTTCGGTCGTGCAAACGGGTGTGAAGTCGGCGGGATGCGAAAAGAGAACGCCCCAGCTGTCGCCGAGGTACTCGTGAAAACGGATAGGCCCGATGGAGGATTTCTGTTCGAAATCGGGGGCGGTATCGCCCAGGCGAAGTTGTCCCATGATAGGTCCTTTTTTCAGGTGGAGAAACACCGGTCGCAGCCCGGCCTTTCGAGAATGGACGCCTCCCCCGGCGCGCGATTCAGCCAGGAATTCTCGCACCAAACATCCACGCCCGATAGTAGGCAATATATATAACCTTATGCAATATCCGCCTTGCGGGCGCAGGCGTCGACGACCGTACCGGCCTGCACCGCCGACGACAACGCGGCGGCGCGCGGCAGGATGTGGGCGCCGTAGAAAAGCGCCGTCGCCAGCTTGGCCTGCAGGAACTGACGCGGCCATTCCGACGCGGCGCCATCGGCAGCGGCCAGATGCCGCTGGCAGGCCACCGCCGCCCGCGCCATCTGCCAGCCCGCGCATAGCACGCCCGTGAGCATCAGGAAAGGTACGCTGCCCGCGAAGACCGCCCGCACATTGCCCATGGCCGTGCGCGCCATGAACTCCAGGGCTTGTTGCTGCGCCTGCATGGCCTGCGCCAGATTGGCGCGCATCAGGCTGTAGCCCTGGGCCTCGTCGCCGGAGGCCGCCGATGCCGCCGCCTCCAGGTCATCGAGCGTTGCGCGCATGGCCTGCAGCGTGCGCCGTGCCGTCTCTCCGCCATCGCGCAGCAACTTGCGGCCGATCAGGTCGTTCGCCTGGATGGCCGTGGTGCCTTCGTAGATAGGCAGGATGCGAGCGTCCCGATAATGCTGTGCGGCCCCGGTTTCCTCGATATAGCCCATGCCGCCGTGCACCTGCACGCCCAGCGAAGCCACTTCGACTGCCGATTCCGTGCAGAAGCCCTTGACCACAGGGACCAGGAATTCGTAGAAAGCGCGGTTGCGCGCGCGCACCTCGGCGTCCGGGTGATGGCCCGCCATGTCGCAGGCCGCCGCGGCCACATACGACAACGCGCGTCCGCCTTGGGTCAATGCCCGCATGGTCAACAGCATGCGCTGGACATCGGGGTGGTGGGCGATGGTAACCGGGCCGGGCGACCCTTCCACCGCACGCCCCTGCACCCGTTCGCGCGCATATGCCAGCGCCTGCTGTGTCGCGCGTTCGGAGATCGCCACGCCCTGCTGGCCGACGGCGAAACGGGCGGCATTCATCATGATGAACATGTACTGCAGGCCGCGGTTTTCCTCCCCGACCAAATGGCCGATGGCGCCCTCGCCCACGTCGCCCTTGCCGGCACCGTAGATCAGGACCGCTGTCGGACTGCCATGTATGCCGAGCTTATGCTCCAGCGAGGCGCACCAGACATCGTTGCGCGCGCCCACGCGTCCTTCGGCGTCCGGCAGGAACTTGGGTACCACGAACAGCGAGATCCCCTTGACGCCCGCAGGCGCGCCGGGCGTGCGGGCCAGCACCAGATGGACGATGTTCTCGGCCATGTCGTGCTCGCCATAGGTGATGAAAATCTTCTGGCCCGTCAGCCGGTAGGTGCCGTCGGGCTGCGGCACCGCCCGCGTGACGACCTGCGCGAGATCGGATCCCGCCTGCGGTTCGGTCAGGTTCATGGTGCCGGTCCACTGGCCCGACACCAGCTTGGGCACATAGGCCTGGCGCAACGCATCGCTGCCGACGCTGAGCAGCGCCTCGATGACGCCGTCGGTCAACAGCGGGCACAGGGAAAACGCCAGGCACGCCGAATTGATGCTTTCGTTGGCGGTGGCGGCCACCAGCTTGGGCAGCCCCTGGCCGCCCCAGGCGGGCGGATGCTGCAAACCCTGCCAGCCGCCAGCCGCGTAATCGCGAAAGGCATCGACATAGCCCGGGCTGGTGGTGACAACGCCGTCGCGCCAGCGCGGCGGCTCGCGGTCACCGCCGCGATTGAGCGGCGCGACTGCCTGCTCCACAAAACGGGCATTTTCCTGCAGGACGGCGTCCACCAGATCGGCAGATGCATCCTGGTATCCGGGCAGTGCAAGGACGTCGTCCAGCCCCGCGAGTTCCTTGAGGGTGAAGCGGATATCCGCCAGCGGTACCTGGTAGCTCATATCGTCTCCTCGATGGCCCGGTCGGGCCAGCACGCGCGCCCCCGGGATCGGAAGAGGCACGGCGGGCCCAGCCCGACGCCGACGTGGTGCTGCGAACCGAACGCAGCCCGACAACGGATGCCATGCCAGCCCGCCTGTATGCCGGACGGCCACCCGAAAGGGCGACCGTTGTGCGCGTCCGCGACAGCGGACGCCGCGCCAGTCGATATTAAAGCGCGTTGGCCAGTTCCGGCACGACCTGGAACAAATCGCCCACCAGGCCATAGTCGGCCACGCCGAAGATGGGCGCTTCGGCATCCTTATTGATGGCGACGATGACCTTGGAGTCCTTCATACCGGCCAAATGCTGGATGGCGCCGGAAATCCCCACCGCCACATACAACTGCGGGGCGACGATCTTGCCGGTCTGCCCGACCTGCCAGTCGTTGGGCGCGTAACCCGCGTCCACCGCCGCGCGCGAGGCCCCAAGCGCCGCGCCCAGCTTGTCGGCCAGCGGGTCGAGGATCTTGAAGTTTTCCGCGCTGCCCAGACCGCGGCCGCCGGACACCACGACGCGGGCTCCCGCCAGCTCGGGACGATCGCTCTTCGCCAATTCGCGCCCCACGAAGGACGACACACCGGCGTCGGCCGCCGCGGCGATGGTTTCGACCTGCGCCGAACCGCCTTGCGCCGCCACCGCATCGAAGCCGGTGGTACGGACGGTGATGACCTTGACCGGATCGGCCGACTGAACGGTGGCGATCGCGTTGCCCGCGTAGATCGGGCGCTGGAAGGTGTCGGGCGATTCGACCGCCGTGATGTCGGAGATCTGCGCCACGTCGAGCTTCGCCGCCACGCGCGGGGCGACGTTCTTGCCCGAGGCCGTCGCGGGGAACAGGATATGGCTGTAGGCCTGGGCCACGGCCAGTACCTGGGCCGCCAGGTTTTCGGCCAGGCCATCGGCCAGATGCGGAGCGTCGGCCAGCAATACCTTGGACACGCCTGCAATCCGGGCCGCCTCGTCCGCGACGGCCTTGGCCCCGCTGCCGGCGACCAGCACGTGCACGTCACCGCCCACGCGGGCGGCGGCGGCCACCGTGTTCAGCGTGGCGCCCTTGAGCTGGGCATTATCGTGTTCCGCAATAACCAGGTTCGTCATCTTCAAACCACCTTCGCTTCGTTCTTGAGTTTGTCCACCAGCGCGGCCACGTCGGGCACTTTGATGCCGGCCTTGCGCGCGGGCGGCTCGGCCACCTTCAGCGTCTTCAGGCGCGGCGCCGGGTCGACACCCAGATCCTGCGGCGTCATGGTGTCCAAGGTTTTCTTCTTGGCCTTCATGATGTTGGGCAAGGTGACGTAGCGCGGCTCGTTCAGGCGCAGGTCGGTGGTCACGATGGCGGGCAGCTTCAAGGCCACCGTTTCCAGGCCACCGTCGACTTCGCGCGTCACGGTTGCCTTGCCATCGGCAATTTCGACCTTGCTGGCGAACGTGGCTTGCGGCCAGTCGAGCAAGGCCGCCAGCATCTGGCCCGTCTGGTTGGCGTCATCGTCGATCGCCTGCTTGCCCAGGATGACAAGTTGCGGCTGCTCCTTGTCGACGACGGCCTTCAGCAACTTGGCCACGGCCAGGGGCTGGAGTTCCGCATCGGTCTGCACGAGTATGCCGCGATCAGCCCCGATGGCCATCGCCGTGCGCAGGGTCTCCTGGCATTGGGTGATACCGCATGACACCGCGACGACTTCGCTCGCCGTGCCTTTTTCCTTGAGCCGGGTGGCCTCTTCCACGGCGATTTCGTCGAACGGATTCATCGACATCTTGACGTTGGCGATATCGACGCCCGTTTGATCGGATTTCACGCGTACCTTGACGTTATAGTCAACCACGCGTTTGACCGGAACCAGGACCTTCATCCAGCAGCCTCCACAAATAATCGAATGGTGCGCGGCGAGCCGTGCAGTGCTTGGGGAATCGATTGATTCTACAACCTTGGCTCGCGCGGGCCCGGACGGCCGGACCCCAGCCATGCCGCCCTGCAGGCTACAGGCGCGCGAGTTCCCGTATATGGGCCACGGCGCTGCGACCCAGGGCGGACAAATCGTAGCCGCCTTCCAGCATGCTGACGATACGGCCGTCCGCGTGGCGGTCGGCCACCTGCACGATCTGCGCGGTGATCCAGGCGAAATCAGCCTCTACCAACGCCAATTGCCCCAGGTCATCATCGCGGTGCGCGTCGAAGCCCGCGGAAATCAGGATGAGCTGCGGGCGGTGCTCCTGCAGCCGCGGCATCCACCGGCGGGTAACGATGTCGCGCACGACCGGCCCGGCGCTGTACGCCGGCACGGGCACGTTCACCATGTTGGCGGCCGGCGCGTCGGTTCCGCTATAGGGATAGAACGGATGCTGGAACACGCCGCACATCAGCACGCGGTCGTCGCCCGCGAAAATGTCCTCGGTGCCGTTGCCATGGTGCACGTCGAAGTCCACGATGGCAATCCGTTCGAGGCCGTGCTCTGCCATGGCATGGTGGGCAGCGACGGCCACGTTGTTGAACAGGCAGAAACCCATGGCGCGGTCGCGGCAGGCGTGATGCCCGGGCGGACGCACCGCGCAGAAGGCCGTGGACGCCGCGCCCGCCATCACGGCATCGACGGCCTGCACGCCGGCGCCCGCGGCATGGAGCGCGGCTTCCAGGGAATGCGTGTTCATCGATGTATCGGGGTCCAGCGCCCGGTGGCCTTCGGCGGGAACCATTCCCGCAAGGCCATCGACATAGGCGGCGCTGTGCGCGCGCAACAAGGCCGCGCGCGGCGCAGCGGCGGCCTCCCGCACGTCCAGGTACGGCATGATGCCGCTGGCCAGCAATTGATCCGAAATGGCATCCAGGCGGCGCGGGCACTCGGGATGCCACTCGCCCATTTCATGCAGGCGGCAGGACGGGTGGGTAAGATACAGGGTCTCCATAGGGAAGATTATGTTCATCTGGCGGTACTTACTGCAACTCGGCATTATTGCGGCCCTGCTGACGGGCTGCTCCTCCGCGCAAAATCGACCCGACGCGTCCCCCGCGCCGGGGACCCAGGGGCGGGCCCTTGCCGATGCCTCCGTGCCACGGCTCCGTATCGGTCCGCCGCCCGAACAAGGTGCGGCGTCCACCATCGGCAGCGAGGGCGGCGTCGACACTACGGAGACGCAGCGCTCGGCCGTGGCCACGCCCGACGGACGCATGCGCGCCGACGTACTGGCTTACATGCAAGAACTTGCCGCGGCCCGCGGGCTGTCGCTGGATCGGCTGAACGGCGTGCTGACCGATGCGCGCTACAGTCCGGCGGTGGCCCGGTTGATCGCGCCGGCTCCCGGACGCAAGATCTCGCGCAGTTGGCTCACCTACCGGGCCCGCGTCGTGGAGCCCAAACGGATCGGCTGGGGCATGACATTCTGGCAGGACAACGCCGACACGCTGGACCAGGCCGCACAGCGCTTCGGCGTACCGGCATCCATCATCGTGTCCATCATCGGCGTCGAAACCTTGTACGGCCGCAATATGGGCAGCTTCCGCGTGCTGGACGCGCTGTCTACACTGGCCTTCGATTATCCCGACCCATCCAAACCCGAGCGGGCCCAGATGTTCCGGGACCAGTTGGGCGATTTCCTGACGTTGACGCTGCAAGGCAGGCTGGACGCGCAGACCGTGGGATCCTACGCCGGCGCGATCGGCATGCCGCAGTTCATGCCGGGCAGCATCATGCGCTATGCCATCGACGGCGACCGGGACGGCCATATCGACCTGGCGAACAGCCCGCGCGACGCCATTCTTTCAGTGGGCAACTTCCTGATGGAGCATGGCTGGGCGCGCGGCATTCCGGTCTTCGCGCCGGTGGCCCTGCCGGCCGATCCGGCGCCGCTGGTGGATGGCGGCCTGGCCCCCACCCGCACCTGGCCGCAGCTGCAAGCCGCGGGCGCGACGGCGGCACCGATCGCCAGCACGGCAAGCGATAACAGCGACTGGCAACGCGGCATGCTGGGCGTCATCGATCTGCCCGAAGAATCGGCCGGCACCGCCGAGTACCGCACGGCGACCGTCAATTTCTTCGCCTTGACCCAGTACAACCGCAGTTATTTCTATGCCGCCTCGGTCGCCGACCTGGCGGCTGCCATACAGGCAAGAATGCGCGCCGTGGCGACGCGCCCCGCTCAGTTGAACACGCCGGTAGACAGGTAGCGGTCGCCGCGATCGCAGACGATGAAGGCGATGGTGGCGTTCTCCACGCGGGACGCCACGCGCAATGCCGCGATCAGCGCGCCGGCCGAGGAAATGCCGGCGAATATGCCTTCCTCCGCGGCCAGGCGGCGGGCCATCTGTTCGGCTTCGGCCTGGACGATGTATTCGTAGGCATCCACGCGGCCACTTTCGAAGATCGCCGGCATATAGGCTTCCGGCCACTTGCGTATGCCCGGGATCTGCGACCCTTCGGCGGGCTGGGCGCCGATGACCTGGATCGCCGGATTGCGGGACTTCAGGTACGTGGACACGCCCATGATGGTGCCCGTCGTCCCCATGGCGCTGACGAAATGGGTAATGCCTCCCTCGGTCTGATTCCAGAGCTCCGGCCCGGTGCCCTCGATGTGCGCCCGTGGGTTGTCGGGATTGGCGAACTGGTCCAGCACCTTGCCCTTACCTTCGCTCTGCATGGCGGTCGCCAGGTCGCGTGCGTATTCCATGCCGCCCTTGTCGGCGGGCGTGAGGATCAGCTCCGCGCCATAGGCCGTCATCGCCGCGCGCCGCTCCACCGACAGGTTGTCGGGCATGATGAGGATCATGCGGTAGCCCCGCATGGCGGCGACCATCGCCAGCGCGATGCCGGTATTGCCGCTGGTCGCCTCGATAAGCGTGTCGCCCGGCTTGATTTCACCGCGCGCCTCGGCCTGGCGGATCATGGAAAGAGCCGGCCGGTCCTTTACGGAACCGGCAGGGTTGTTGCCTTCCAGCTTGGCCAGGATGAGGTTGCCCCGCTCGACATTGTCGTTGCCGGGGATGCGCTGCAGGCGAACCAGCGGCGTATTGCCGACGGTCTGCTCGACGGTGGGATAGGTGGCGGTTTTCATGTCGCCACTATAACGCCACGAAAAACATACCGTGCCGATGGCCGCGTCAACGCCATGGGTACGGACACAGGGCGATCAACGTGTGCCGCGAGGCGGCTGCCGCCCGTTCCTGGCGTCCTTGCCGCCCTCCTTGCTCGCTTCCGCGCCTCGACGGCCCGGAGCGGCCCCCCCCGGCGGCGACGGCGGCACAGCGGAAGCCCCGGCCCTGCCCGCATCGCCCCGGAAGCCCCCGGATGGCGCGCCGCTTTCCACCCGCAGGCCCGCCGCCTCGAGCGCCTGGGCGCGGCGACTGCCTATGCCCCGCACGCGGTCCGACAGGTCCTCCATCGATTCGAATCGGCCGCCACGCTCGCGTTCCTTGACGATGGTCTCCGCGGTCTTTGGGCCCACGCCGCGCACGGCGCGCAATTGCTCGATGGTGGCGCTGTTCACGTCCAGCGCCCGGGTCGGCATGGAGGCCAGCGACAGACCGGCAGCCAGTGCCAGGCTACCGATGGCGCGCGGCCAGCGCGATCGTCGAGGCCGCCGTGCGGGCGGCGCGACCATACGGGCGGACAGCACCTGGATGGGCGCCACGGGGTTATGCAGAAAGGGATTCATGGAAGCCTCCGGACAGCGTGGTGAAGGGGTCGTTGGGGAATGGCGCTGCCAAATGGCATCGCCAGCCGGCGTTGCAGGCGGCGCGGGGGCGCGCCCTGGAAACGCCTGGACCATCATCGCGTGTCGCTGTCCGTGGCGGGACGCGAGTGAACGAAACCGTCCACTCGTGAAACTACGGGGGTGAGAAGACTGCCGGGGAAAATACGCTTACTTGCGTGCGCGCCAGTAGCGCACGTATTCGGCAACGCCGGTCTGCACGTCCCGCATGGGCTGGTCGAATCCGGCCGCGCGCAGGCGACTGGTGTCGGCCTGCGTATAGCTCTGGTAGCGGCCCTTGAGGTCGTCCGGGAATGGGATATAACGGATCAAACCCTGGCTGACGAGCTGGTCCAGGCCGAGCGCCGCTTCACCGCGTTCCTCGCGCAGCGTATTGACGACCGCCATCGCCACATCGTTGAACGGCTGCGCGCGCCCGGTGCCGCAATTGAAAATGCCGGAGCATTGCGGGTTGTCGAGGAAGTGCAGGTTGACGGCCACCACGTCGTCCACCGAAATGAAATCTCGGCTCTGGCCGCCATCCGGATAGCCATCCCAGCCGGCGAACAAACGCACATGGCCTTCCGCCAGGAACTGGTTCATGTTGTGGAAGGCGACCGAAGCCATGCGACCTTTATGCTGCTCGTAGGGTCCGTAGACGTTGAAATACCGCAACCCCACCGCTTGGGCGGTCAGCGCATGCAGGCGGGTACGCAATACCTGGTCGAACAACAGCTTGGAATAACCGTAGACGTTCAGCGGCCGTTCATTGGCTGGGTCCTCGGCATACACCGAGGAACCGCCGTAGGTCGCGGCGGACGACGCATACAGGAAAGGTACGCATTCGGCCTGGCAATAGTCGAACAACTCCAGCGTGACGCGGTAATTGTTGTCCATCATGTACTTGCCGTTGCGCTCGGTCGTATCGGAGCAGGCGCCCTGATGAAACACGGCACGGACCTGAGGCAAGGCGCGATCGCGCACCAACCCGCGGAAATAGTCCTTGTCCATGTAGTCCGCGATCCTGCAATCCACCAGGTTGGCGAACTTGTCGCCTTCCGTCAGATCGTCGACCGCGATGATGTCCTGGATGCCGCGCCGGTTCAGCCCACGCACCAGGTTGCTGCCTATGAACCCTGCCGCTCCCGTAACGACGATCATGACAAATCTCCCAGTTCCTGCGCAGTGACGGTGGAGGTTCCCAGCTTGCCGACCACGATGCCGCCGGCGCGGTTGGCCCAGCGGATGGCCTGTTCCCACGGCATGCCGGCCGCGCGCGTTACGGCCAGGGTGGCCAGCACGGTGTCGCCCGCGCCCGACACGTCGAAAACTTCGTGCGCCTGCGCATCGATGTGTTCGCGCCCGGTATCGGTGAATAACGTCATGCCCTGCTCCGAACGCGTCACAAGCAGGGCTTCCAGATCCAATTCTGCGCGCAGCGCCTGGGCACGCTGGGCGAGGTCCTGCTCGGATGCCCAACGGCCCACGGCCTGCTGCATCTCGCTGCGGTTGGGGGTGACCAGCGTGGCCCCCCGGTAATGTCCATACTGGTCGCCCTTGGGATCGACCAGCACCGGAATGCCGGCCTTGCGCGCCTGCGCGATCAGGCCGGGCACGCGGGTCAGCGCACCCTTGGCATAGTCCGACAGCACCACCACGTCGTGGCCTTGCAGGTGTCGGGCGAATTCGGCATCCAGCGCGTCCAGCGCCGCGCTACCGGGCGCTTCCTCGAAATCCACACGCAATAGCTGCTGCTGGCGCCCCAGTACACGCATCTTGAGCGTGGTGGGATGGTGCGCATCGGCAACCAGGCCCGGCGCGATGCCTGCATCGCGCGCCAGGGCGTGTATGCGTTCGGCGGCCTCGTCCGTGCCCACGACACCGACCAGCGTGGCATGCCCGCCCAGCGCGACAATGTTGCGCGCGACGTTGGCCGCACCGCCCAGCCGATCCTCGCGGCGAGCGACCCGGACGATGGGTACCGGCGCCTCCGGCGAGACGCGGTCGACCTCGCCGAACCAATAGCGGTCGAGCATGACGTCGCCGACGACCATGACGCGGCAACGCCTGATTTTTTCAACAGGAAATACGGTCATTCCAGTTCTTCCAACCGGCGCGGGGCATAGGTCTCCCATGCGTTGCAACCGGGACATTGCCAATAATAGCGGCGCGCCTGAAACCCGCAGCTGCGGCAGGCATAACGATCGAGGCGCTGGGTGTGCTTGTGGATCAGGCTGCGCAGCAGGCTGAGGTCGGCCCCAGGCACCGGGCTGACTTCCCCGTCACCGCCAGGTGCCGCCAGTTCGGCCTCCAGCAGCCGGTCCAGGCCCAGCAGCGAAGGGTGCAGGCGCAAGGCGGAACGGGCGAAGGCCCAGGCCGGGGCAGCGCCCTGCTGCGTCCGCAGTTCGCGGAACACGATATTGAAAAGATCCAGCGAAGGATATTTGGCGTATTGCTTCTGCAACAGGTCCAGCACGGCGGCGGGTTCGCCCGTGGTCCTGTAGCTGGCCAGCAGTGCATCGGCGACCAGCCCGGCATATTCGGGCTCGTCGGTAAGCACGGACTCCAGGTGCATGCGCTCGCGCTTGCCATCCCCTTCCTGTGCCGCCAGCCGGGAGCGCAGCATGGCGATGCGCACGCGCGATCCCCTGCTGCTCGTCGCTGCGTCCGTGGCGACGTCGGCGGCGTGGTCCGCCGCGTCCAGGGCGGTCTGCGCGGCGTCCGTATCGGGAGGTTGAGCCGACAGGGCCTGCTGCGCCAGCTCGCAGTGATAGTGCACCAACTGCGGCACCGGCTCGTCCACCAGGCCACGCAGGGTCTTGACGGCTTCAATGGCCCGCGGCCAATCGTGCTCGGATTCGTAGATGCGGATGAGAGACCGCAGGGCCTGCAGGGAATACCGGCTATCGCGCAACTGCTTGAAGCCGGCTTCGGCGCGGTCCAGCATGCCGGCCTTGAGGAAATCCTGCGCCAGCTCATGCTGCGCGTGCTCGCGTTCGGCCACGGGCAGGTCGGCGCGATTGAGCAGGCTTTGATGCACGCGGATGGCCCGCTCCATTTCACCTCGGCGGCGGAACAGGCTGCCCAGCGCGAAGTGCAGTTCGGTCGTTTCTGGATCCAGCTTGGCCACTTCGACGAAGGCGTCGATGGCCCGGTCCGGTTCCTCGTTCAACAGGAAGTTCAGCCCGCGAAAGTACGAATCCGGCAGGACGCGCGTTTCGGACAGCATCTGCCGGATATCGAAGCGTGCGGCCAACCAGCCCAGGGCGAACAACAACGGGACGAATATCAACCACCAGGGCTCAAAATCCACGGCGCTCGCTCTCTAGGGTAATGGGTACGCGTGGCAACACGGCGGGAACGGGGACCACGGGCATCAGAGCGGCGACATGGGGGCGATGGTTTCGGGCGGCACGTTGGTGGCGGAATTGGGCTGGTTGTTCACCGCGGCCTGGATGCGGTCCAGTTCGCGGCGCAGGCGTACGGCTTCGCGCCGACGCCGCATGGCCGCCGGCACGGTGAGCAACAGCCCAAAAATCGCGCCGACCACGAAAGTGACGAGCATGACAACGATGAGCGGCACATCGTGCATGATGTAGTCGCCATAGAAATTGACCGCCACCGGGTTGGTGTTCTTGAGCGCGAACATCAGCACCGCGATGAAAACGATCAATCGCAGCGCCCAGACGAGATAGCGCATGACACATGCTCCAGAGGGTTCAGTACCGAGATTGTAAGCGCAAGCCAGTTCGATACCCGATAAAAAAAGCCGCCGGATCGGCGGCCTTTTCGCGGAAATTACAGAGCGCAAGGAGAGCGGTATGGTCCGCCGTCTTCGCCCGGGTCAGAGCATCGCATGGGCGCTGACGCCGGAGACGGCGGTTTCCACGGTTTCCCCCGAAGACGAGGACGATGCATCGTCATTGCCTTCGAGGTCGACGCGCTCGCGCAGCTCCTTGCCTGCCTTGAAGTGCGGCACCTGCTTGCCAGGCACCAGCACCTGTTCCCCCGATTTGGGATTGCGCCCGATACGGGGAGAACGGCGAGATAGCGAAAAGCTGCCAAAGCCGCGGATCTCGATGCGTTGGCCCGAGGCAAGTGCCTGGGCCATCGCATCCAGTACGGTCTTGACCGCGTAATCGGTATCGCGGGCGGCCAGCTGGGGATAGCGGGCCGCCAAGGCGGCGATAAGCTCCGACTTGGTCACGACGACTTAACCGTCGTTGCGCTGTTGGTCCAGCTTGGCCTTCAGCAGGGCCCCAAGGTTGGTGGTGCCCGACGAAGCGCTGGCTTCCGACATGCGCTGGATCGTGTCCGCGGTTTCGGCGTTGTCGCGCGCCTTGATGGACAACTGGATCGAACGCGTCTTGCGGTCGACGTTGACAATCATGGCTTCGATGTTGTCGCCGGCGTTCAGCACGGTCGTGGCATCCTCGACGCGGCCCGAGGAGATCTCGGAAGCGCGCAGATAGCCTTCGACGTCCAGCGACAGCGTGACCACGGCGCCCTTGGGTTCGACCGACTTGATCGTGCCCGGAACAACGGCGCCCTTGTCATGCGTGGCGACGAAGTTGTTGAACGGGTCGCCTTCCAGCTGCTTGATGCCCAGCGAGATGCGTTCCTTGTCGGTATCGATGCCCAGCACCACGGCTTCGATTTCGTCGCCCTTCTTGAAGTTGCGAACGGCTTCTTCGCCGGTTTCGGTCCAGGACAGGTCGGACAGGTGCACCAGGCCATCGATGCCGCCAGGCAGGCCGACGAACACGCCGAAATCGGTGATGGACTTGATCGCGCCCTGCACCTTGTCGCCGCGCTTGAAGTTGACGGCGAACTCTTCCCACGGATTCGGACGGCACTGCTTCATGCCCAGCGAGATGCGGCGACGGTCCTCGTCGATTTCCAGGACCATGACTTCGACTTCCTCGCCCAGCGTCACCACCTTGCGCGGATCGACGTTCTTGTTGGTCCAGTCCATTTCGGAGACGTGCACCAGGCCTTCGATACCTGCCTCGACCTCGACGAAGGCGCCGTAGTCGGTCAGGTTGGTGACCTTGCCGAACAGGCGCGTACCCTGCGGGTAGCGACGAGCCAGGCCCACCCACGGATCTTCGCCCAGTTGCTTGACGCCCAGCGAGACGCGGCTCTTTTCCTGGTCGAACTTGAGGACCTTGGCTTCGACTTCCTGGCCCACCTGCAGGACCTCGGAGGGGTGACGCACGCGGCGCCATGCCATGTCGGTGATGTGCAGCAGGCCGTCGATACCACCCAGGTCGACGAACGCGCCGTAGTCGGTGATGTTCTTGACCACGCCCTTGACCACCGCACCTTCGTGCAGCGTCTCGAGCAGCTTCTGGCGCTCTTCGCCCATGCTGGCTTCCAGCACCTGGCGGCGCGACAGCACCACGTTGTTGCGCTTGCGGTCCAGCTTGATGACCTTGAATTCGAGCGTCTTGCCCTCGTAGGGCGTCGTATCCTTGACCGGACGCAGGTCGACCAGCGAGCCCGGCAGGAACGCGCGAATGCCGTTCGTCATGACGGTCAGGCCGCCCTTCACCTTGCCCGTGATCGTGCCGGTGACGAGTTCGCCGTTGTCGAGCGCCTGCTCCAACTGCAGCCACGCCGACAGACGCTTGGCGCGGTCACGCGACAGGATGGTGTCGCCATAGCCGTTTTCCAGCGAGTCGATGGCCACGGACACGAAGTCGCCGGGATTGACCTCGACTTCGCCCTGGTCGTTCAGGAACTCTTCCAGCGGGATCAGCGCTTCGGACTTCAGTCCGGCGTTGACGACGACGAAGTTATGGTCGATACGCACGACTTCGGCGCTGATGACCTCACCGGACTTCATGTCCTGGTTCTTGAGGCTCTGGGCAAACAGGTCGGCAAAGCTTTCGCCGCCCATGACAGCGGAATCGGCAATGGAGGGATTGGAAGACATTGAGTTGAAATCCATAGGCCGGATGGCCAGGTTATATATGTGCACGCCAACGCGGGTTGCCCGCACCAGCGGAGTGGAACAAAACCAGCAGGACGGCGCCATTCGGGGGCGACGTTCATGCCGGGACCGGTACTTCTGGTACTGCTTACTGCTGTTCTCTTTACTGCTCGCTGCGCTTTTGCTTCTGCTTTACTACTTCTTTTACTGCTCTTCTTTTACTGCTTTTCCTTGCTGCTCTTCTTTACTGCTCTTCCTTTACTGCCCTGCTCCTACGCCCCCTTATCGCGGGCCCCTGGCGCCCCGGCGCCACCCCGGGCGCCGGCATTCCAGAGATCGAGTATGGCCTGCACCGTTTCCTGGGCCGTCATCTTGGACGAATCCAATACCTTGGCGTCTGCGGCGGCCACCAGGGGCGCCACCGTGCGCTGGGTATCGCGGGCGTCGCGCTCGCGCATATCTCTCAGAAGGTCGTCTAGATTAGCAGAAATACCCTTTTCCATCAACTGCTTACGCCGCCTTTCCGCCCGTGCGGCCACATCGGCCACCAGGAATATCTTGAGGGCGGCGTCCGGAAACACGACCGTGCCCATATCCCGTCCGTCCGCCACCAGGCCCGGCGCGCGGCGAAAGGCCCGCTGGCGCTCCAGCAGGGCCTGGCGCACGGGCGCAAAGGCAGCCACCCGCGAGGCGACGTTGCCGACCCGCTCCTGGCGGATGTCATAGCCGACCTCGCGCCCGTCCAGGTAAATGTGGCCGCCCTCGAAGCGCACCTGCAGCGTGCGGGCAATCTCAGCCATCGCGGCTTCGTCTTCCGAGGAAATGCCCCGATCCAGGGCGGCGAGCGCGGTCAAGCGATAGAGCGCGCCGCTGTCCAGCACCGCCCAGCCGAGACGGCGCGCCACTCCATGCGCGACAGTCCCCTTGCCGGAGGCGGTAGGTCCGTCGATAGCGATGACCGGCGGCAGTGGCGAGCCGCTGGCCTGCGAAACCGGATCGGCCTGCGTCATGGGCGTTCCTCGCCGCCGACCAGGGCGGCATAGACCTCGAAGTACGTGGGAAAGGTCTTGCTGACGCAGCCTGGATCCAGGATGCGCACCGCCACCGGCCCGAACGCGGCCAGTGACATGGACATGGCCATGCGGTGATCGTCCCAGGTGCCGATCTCTGCATCGCGCCAGGCCGACACCGCAGGCGGCGTCACTTCGAGCCAGTCCGGGCCGGCGCTTACACCGGCGCCCAGCTTGGCGAGCTCCGTCTGCATGGCATGGATGCGGTCGGTCTCCTTCACGCGCCAACTGCCGATATTGCGCAGGCGGCACGGGCCGTCGGCGTACAGGGCCAGTGCGGCCGCCGTCATGGCGGCGTCGGGTATCAGGTTGAAATCGGTATCGAAGGCGCGCAAGCGTTCACCCCGCCCTACGCGCACCCCGCGCGACTCGATCCAGTCCGGGCCGAAATCGACGTGCGCGCCCATGTCCTGGAGGGTGCGCGCGAACGCCACGTCGCCCTGTATGCTGTCGCGCCCTACTCCGGTGACCCGAACGGGACCGCCGCCGATCACCCCCAGCGCCAGAAAATAGGAGGCCGAAGACGCATCGCCTTCCACGGTGATCGCACCTGGACTGCGATAGGCGACGCCGGCGGGCACGGTGAAACGCGACCACCCCTGGCGCTCGACGTCGACCCCATAGCGGGCCATGAGGTTGAGCGTGATCTCGATATAGGGCTTGGAAATGAGATCGCCCACGATATCGACGACCAGCGGTGTGCCGGTACGGCGGGTATACAGGGGCGCCGCCAGCAGCATGGCCGTCAGGAACTGGCTGGAGACACTGCCCGGCATGCTTACCTGGCCGCCGGCGCGCAGCGCCGCCTCGCCGATTCGAAGGGGCGGATAGCCCGCATTGCCCTCGTAGACCACCCCGGCCCCGAGCGCGCGCAGTGCGTCGACCAGATCGCCGATCGGACGCTCGTGCATACGCGGTACGCCCGAAATCCTGTAATCGCCGCCGAGCATGGCCAGGGCCGCGGTGAGCGGCCGTACCGCCGTGCCGGCATTGCCCAGGAACAAGTCCGCGGACGGAACCGGAAAGCGCCCCGCCCCGCGCACGGTGACCTGCCCCCCGCCCCGCTCGTCCAGCCCGACGCCCAACGCACGCAGCGCGGCCAGCATGACGCGCGTATCGTCGGAGTCCAGCAAACCGCTTATTTCGGTCGTTCCCTCGGCCAACGCCGCCAATAACAGGACGCGGTTCGAAATGCTCTTGGAGCCCGGCAGCGCAACGACGCCGCGGGCCACGTCGGCGTGGGGAAGATCGAGATAATTTGGTCCGCTCATGTAAGCCGTGTCCTGTCGCATTGATGGCCCGCGTCCGTGCAGGGGCGCCAGCACGGACGCACTACTGTTCCGCCTTCCAGGCCCGTCTCAGGCGCGCCGCCTGGTCCAGCAAGGCGAGTATCGACGCGCCGTCTTCCTGATCCAGCGCCCGCTCGGCCTCGTCCAGCACCGCGCGCACCTGTTCGAGTTCGGCTTTCATGGCGTCGCGATTCGACAAGAAGATGTCGCGCCACATTTCCGGCGACCCCGCCGCAATGCGGGTGAAATCGCGGAAGCCGGACCCGGCGATCGCCAGGCGATCGGTGCTGTCGTTCGCGCGCGCGACCTGGGCAACATAGGCGGACGCCAGAAAGTGCGGCACGTGACTGACAGACGCCAGCACCCGGTCATGCGCGGCGGCGTCCATGTCGAGCACACGGGCGCCGCAGGCTTCCCATGCGGCGCGAACCCGGGCGACGTCCTCCGGCGCATTCTCCGGCAAGGGCGTCAGCACCACATTGCGTCCAGTATAAAGATCCGCGTCGGCGGCGTCAGGTCCGACCCGCTCCGCCCCCGCGATGGGGTGGCCGGGGACGAACGCGCCGATGCGGCTTCCCAGCGCTGCGCGTGCCACCCGGACCACTTCCGCCTTGGTACTTCCGGCGTCGCTGATGACCGCGCCTGGATTCAACGCGGGGCCCATGTCCGCCAGGATCGCGCCGAAGGCGCCCACGGGCGCCGCCAGCAGAATCAGATCCGCCCGCGCCGCCGCATCGGCGGCCGTGGCGATCTCGTCGATCAGGCCCAATTCCCGTGCGCGGACCAGCGAAGGGCCATTACGCCCCACCCCCAGCACCCGGCCTACCCGGCCCGCGCGCCGCAAGGCGGCGGCGAAGGAACCACCTATCAGCCCCACGCCGACGATCGCCAGAACGGGGATGGACCCCGCCGGACGCCGTGAATGCGTATCCGCCGGGCCAGCCGTCATGATGCCTTGAGGATCTCGGTGAGCGCGGTGATGAAGCGCGTGTTTTCTTGCGGCAGGCCGATGCTGACGCGCAGCCACTCAGGCAGCCCGTCGCCCGCCACGGGGCGCACGATGACACCGCGCTTGAGCAATTCCAGGTTAATGCGCGGCGCGTCGCCGACGTGCACGAGCACGAAATTGCCGTAGCTCGGGACATAGCGCAACCCCAAGGCATCGAAGGCCCGGCACAGCTGGTCCTTGCCTTCCTTGTTGACGCGATAGGATTGCGCCAGGAACTCGCTGTCCTGCAAGGCGGCGACGGCGGCCGCCTGTGCCAGCGTGTTCACATTGAACGGCTGGCGCACGCGGTTCAGCAGATCGGTCAGCGCCGGCTGCGCCGTGCCGAAGCCCACCCGCAGCCCCGCCAGGCCATAGGCCTTGGAGAACGAACGCGAAACGACCAGATTGGGGAACTCACGCACCCACGCCACGCTGTCGAAACGCAGTTCGGGGTCCAGGTACTCGTTGTAGGCTTCGTCCAGCACGACCACCACCCGCTGCCCATGGCGGGCGCGCACCTGCTCCAGGAAGGCCTGGATCCGCGGCGCCGGCAGAAAGGTGCCGGTGGGATTATTCGGATTTGCGATGAAGACCACGCGCGTATCGTCCGCGATGGCAGCCAGCATGGCGTCCAGATCGTGCCCATAGTCGCGCGCCGGCACGACGATATGGCGGGCACCGCGCGCTTGCGTGGCCAGGCGGTAGACCGCGAAGGAATGCTGTGCGTATACCGCCGACGTGCCCCGCTCGAGCAGCGCGAGCGCGACCAATTCCAGGATATCGTTGGAGCCGTTGCCCAGCGTGATCCAGTCGGTGGGCACGCCATAACGGGCGGACAGCGCGGCTTTCAGGTCGAAGCCGTTGGGATCGGGATAACGTCCCAGGGACGAAGCGGCCTCCAGCATTGCCGCGCGCGCCGACGCGGGCATCCCCAGCGGGTTCTCGTTCGAAGCCAGCTTGACGATGGTGGCTGGGTCCAGGCCGAACTCGCGCGCCAGCTCGTCGATGGGCTTGCCGGCCTGGTAGGGGGCGATAGCCCCGACATGGGCGGGCGCAGCCAGGGATTTGTTCGTATCGGTCATAGCGGATAAGGTTGCAACGTCATGGAGCGGAGCCGGGGCAGCCAGGGAAGGCAAGGCCGGCCATCAGCCGCGCCCCGCGAGAGGTCTGCCCGCCGATTATTGCGCGGGATAGGAGCCGAGAATCTTGAAGAAGGCCACCTGGCTGCGCAGCGCGTCGAAAGCACGTGCGACATGCGGGTCCTGCGCGTGGCCCAGTACGTCGACGTAGAAATAGTATTCCCACTGGCCCGTGCGCGCCGGGCGCGATTCGAAGCGCGTCATGGACACTTTGTTCTCGGCCAGCGGCGCGAGCATCTCGTACACGGCGCCGGCGCGGTTCGGCACGGCCAGGATGAGGCTGGTCTTGTCGTTACCGGTGGGCTGGGGCGCGATGTTGCCCAGGGCCAGGAATCGCGTGCGGTTCTGTGGATCGTCCTGGATACCTGCGCTGACGATCTGCAGCTTCCAGGCGCTGGCGGCGGATTCGCCCGCAATGGCGGCGACCGTGGGATCCTGGGCAGCCACGCGAGCGGCCTCGGCATTGCTGGCCGCGGCGGTGCGCGCCAGCTCCGGATGGTTGCGGCTGAGCCAGCCCTGGCACTGCGCCAGCGCCTGCGGATGCGCCATTACGGTCTTCACGCCGTCGAGCGATCCGGACTGGGTCATGAGGCAATGGCGGATCACCAGGGAACGTTCCCCCATGACCGTCAGCGATGTATTCAGCAGCAGGTCCAGTGTGCGGTTGACCGCGCCTTCGGTGGAGTTTTCCACTGGCACCATCCCGACGTCAGCCTGGCCGGCTTCCAGTGCCCGAAAGACCTCGTCGAAGGACGGACAGGGCAATTTGTTGACGGCATCGCCGAAATGCTCCAGCGCCGCCTGCTCCGAATAGGAGCCTTCGGGCCCCAGATACGCCAGGGCGAGCCCACGCTCCAGGCCGCGGCACGCCGATATGATCTGCGTCCAGACCGAAGCCACCGCGTCGGGCGGCAGCGGGCCTGCGTTCAATTGCTGCAAGCGGCGAATGACCTCGGCCTCTCGGTCGGGGCGCAGCACCGGGCCATCGGCGTGCTCGGCGTGTTTCACTTCGCCGACCTCCACCGCGGTGCGGGCCCGCTGGTTCAACAGGTCGAGGATCTGCACGTCGAGCGCGTCGATACGCTCACGCAAGGGTCGCAGCTTGTCGGCAAGGGAGTCAGCCATGTCGTCGTTCGAAATCCTGCATATAGGCCACCAAGGACTGCACCGCCTCCAGTGGCACGGCGTTGTAGATCGAAGCCCGCATGCCCCCCACGCTTTTGTGCCCCTTCAGTTGGGTCAGTCCCGCCTGGTCCGCGCCCTTGAGGAAGGCGTCGTTGAGCGATTCGTCATGCAGGACGAATGGCACGTTCATGCGCGAACGCACCGGGGCGTGGATCGGGTTGCGGTAGAAATTCGTACGGTCCAGATAACCGTATAACAGTTGGGCCTTGGAAATATTCCGTTGTTCCAGCGCGGCCACCCCGCCCTGCGCCTTGATCCACTTGAACACCAGGCCGGCGACATAGATGGCGTACGTCGGCGGCGTGTTGAAGCGGGAATGCTCCGGCGCCACATTGGCATAGTCGAAGGCGGATGGGCACACAGGCAGGGCATGACCGATCAGGTCGCGGCGGATGACCACCACCGTGACGCCGGCCGGGCCCGCGTTCTTCTGCGCGCCGGCGTAGACCATGCCGGTCCGGGAAACATCCAGTTGCCGGGACAGGAAATGTGAAGACGCGTCCACGACCAGCGGCACATCGTCCGACACGCCGAGGCGATCCGCCGTCGGCCAATCGCTGAACTCCACGCCGCCCACCGTCTCGTTACTGCAGAAATGCAGGTAGGCCGCGTCCTGGCGGACCTTCCACGTTTCCACCGGCGGCACCCAGGTCCAGGGTTTCTGCAATTGACCGTCGAGTTCGACCTCGCTGCCGCTGGTAGCGGCCACATGGATGTCCCCGTACTTGGCGGCCTCTTTGTGGGACTTAACGGACCACTGGCCGGTCAATACATAGTCGGCCGCCGCACGGCCGCGCCGGCCGATCAGGTTCATGGGAACGATGGCGTTTTCCGCGGTCGCGCCGCCCTGCATGAAGAGGATGGCATAGTCGTCCGAGACCCCGAGCAGATCACGCAAGTCCTGTTCGGCCTCGTCGCAGATCTGCACGAACTGCTTGCCCCGATGGCTCATTTCCATCACGGACATGCCGCTGCCGTGCCAGTCGAGCATTTCGGCCGCCGCCTGTTGCAGCACGGCTTCGGGCAGGGCCGATGGCCCCGCCGAGAAATTCCATGGACGCGCCATCACTCCTCCGTGGGCTCAGTCGATTCGCCGTTGTCGGCCGCGTCGGCCGGCGTTTGGCCTTCCTCGGTGTCGGCCTCGATATCGAGGTCGGCATCACTTTCAACCACGCGGCGGACGCCCGAGAGGTGGCTGCCATCGTCGACACTGATCAACGTGACGCCCTGCGTGGCGCGGCCCATTTCGCGGATCTCCGATACGCGGGTACGGACCAGCACGCCGCCGGTGGTGATCAGCATGATTTCATCGGACGGCGTGACGAGCACCGCTCCCACGACCTTGCCGTTGCGCGAGCTGGTCTGGATTGCGATCATGCCCTTCGTGCCACGCCCGTGGCGCGTGTATTCAGTGATGGGCGTACGCTTGCCAAAGCCGTTTTGCGTCGCCGTCAGCACGCTCTGCGCTTCGTCCCCCGCCACCAGCATGGCGATGACCCCCTGGCTATCCTCCAGCATCATGCCGCGGACGCCGCGGGCGTTGCGGCCCATGGGGCGCACGTCGTTTTCGTCGAAACGCACGGCCTTGCCGGCATCCGAGAAGAGCATGACGTCGTGCTTGCCATCGGTCAGGTCGGCGCCGATGAGGAAGTCGCCCTCATCCAGGTCGACGGCGATGATGCCCGCCTTGCGTGGATTGGAGAAGTCCGAAAGCGGCGTCTTTTTCACGGTACCGCGCGAAGTCGCCATGAACACGTAGTGATCCTCGCTGAACTCCTTGACCGGGAGCACGACGTTGATTTTTTCGCCGTCGATCAGCGGGAACATGTTGACGATGGGCTTGCCGCGCGATGTACGCGTCCCTTGGGGGACTTCCCAGACCTTCAGCCAGTAGACCCGGCCGCGATTGGAGAAGCACAGCAGGAAATCGTGCGTGTTGGCGATGAAGAGCTGGTCGATCCAGTCGTCTTCCTTCATCGCGGTGGCCTGCTTGCCGCGACCGCCACGTTTCTGGGCCCGATATTCCGACAGAGGCTGGCTCTTGATATAGCCGCCATGCGACAGCGTCACCACCATGTCGGTCGGCGTAATGAGGTCTTCGGTATCCAGCTCGGTCGCGTTGAGCTCGATCTCCGAGCGGCGCACATCCTTGGCGCCGGTGGAAAACTCCGCCTTGATGGCCTGCAGCTCGTCGCCGATGATGCTCGTAATACGCTCGGGCCGGGCAAGGATATCGAGCAGGTCGGCGATGGTCGCCATGACCTCCTTGTATTCGCCGACGATCTTGTCCTGCTCCAGACCGGTCAGGCGCTGCAGGCGCATATTCAGGATTTCCTGCGCCTGCGTATCGCTCAGCCGATACAGGCCGTCGCTCTGCATGCCGTAGGCCGGCAGCAGGTCGTCCGGCCGGTACGCCGCGATACCGCCCGGCGTGTCGCCATCGGCGCGCGACAACATCTCGCGTACCAGTGACGAATCCCAGGTCCGGGCCATCAATTCCTGGCGCGCCACCGGCGGAGTCGGCGCCGCCTTGATGATGGCGATGAATTCGTCGATATTGGCCAGGGCCACCGCCAGGCCTTCCAGCACATGGCCCCGCTCGCGCGCCTTGCGCAGTTGGAACACCGTGCGGCGGGTCACCACTTCCCGTCGATGCTGCAGGAAGTACTCCACCATCTGCTTCAGGTTGAGCAGGCGCGGCTGGCCATCCACCAGCGCGACCAGGTTCATCCCGAAAGTGTCCTGCAACTGCGTATTCTTATAGAGGTTGTTCAGCACCACCTCTGGGACTTCGCCGCGCTTGAGCTCGATGACCAGGCGCATCCCGTCCTTATCCGATTCGTCCCGGATATCGGAAATGCCCTCGATCTTCTTTTCGTTGACCAGTTCGGCGATGCGCTCCTGCAGCGTCTTCTTGTTGACCTGGAAGGGGATGGCGTCGATCACGATCGCCTGCCGGTTCCCCTTTTCCATGTCCTCGATGTGCGTCTTGGCGCGCATGACCACACGCCCGCGGCCGGTACGATAGCCTTCCCGCACGCCAGCCAGCCCGTAGATGATCCCCCCCGTGGGGAAATCCGGCGCAGGAATCAGTTCGATCAACTCCTCCACGCCGCATCCGGGATTGCGCAGGCAATAAAGGCACCCGTCGATGACCTCCTGGAGGTTGTGCGGCGGGATATTGGTGGCCATGCCGACCGCGATCCCCGAGCTGCCGTTCACCAGCAGGTTGGGCAGGCGCGAGGGTAGCAGCAGCGGTTCTTTTTCGCTGCCGTCGTAGTTGGGCCCGAAGTCGACCGTTTCCTGGTCGATGTCCGCGAGCAACTCGTGGGCGATCTTGGCCAACCTGATTTCGGTGTAACGCATCGCCGCGGCGTTATCGCCGTCGATCGACCCGAAGTTCCCCTGCCCATCCACCAGCATGTAGCGCAGCGAGAAGTCCTGAGCCATCCGGACGATGGAGTCGTAAACCGCCTGGTCGCCATGCGGGTGATACTTACCGATGACGTCGCCCACGATACGGGCCGACTTCTTATAGGGTCGATTCCAGTCATTGTTCAGTTCGTGCATGGCGAACAGCACGCGCCGGTGCACGGGTTTCAGCCCATCCCGAACATCGGGCAGGGCCCGCCCCACGATCACGCTCATGGCGTAATCGAGGTAACTGCGACGCATCTCTTCTTCCAGCGATACCGGAAGCGTCTCCTTGGCGAAGGAATCCATATATGTAAGTAAGTGGCGACTCGAGTGATGCCGTGGCCCGTGGCGACCCGTGGCGACTTTACGACCGAAGCCCGGGCAGCCGCCGCGACGCCATAGGTGTCGACATTGCGGCTGCACACTGCCGGGCCGTGCCACGCGGCATGCCCGCCGGGCAAACAGGAAATTCTATCATTCGTAGCCCTCGCCACGCTTCGGGGCAGCAGTCTGCCGGCACGGCGGCGAGCACCCGTGACGCGCCGCGCTACACATTTGGCGGCCGTCAGAGGCCTGTTGCCAAAAACCAACATAGGGCGTGGACTGGGCGGGGAAATACTCCCGTCCGGCATGAATGCGCGGGCCAGGGCACGACAAATGCCTTAAGATTGTTTCCAGCACGCAGGAAACCCAGTCGCAATTCTTTGAACCTATTCTTGGCGTTGCTATACTGGCCCCGTTTTCCTGATAGCGGCGGGGGTTCGCTGCGAGTCACTTATCCAGCTTCAAGCTCAACGAGGAGAAACATGAACAAACCCTCCAAATTCGCTCTGGCGCTCGCGTTCGCCGCCGTCACGGCCTCCGGTGCAGCCTCGGCCCAGACCGTCGACAACTGGCGCAACCCGTTCGGCAACGTGTGGAAGAACGGCACCAACGAATTGTGCTGGCGCGATGCGTTCTGGACCCCCGCCACCGGTATCCCCGGATGTGATGGCGTGCCGGTCGCCCAGGCGCCCCGTGCTCCGGCCCCCACGCCGGTCGCCGCGAAGGTCGTCTACAACGCCGACACCTTCTTCGACTTCGACAAGTCGACGCTGAAGCCGGAAGGCCGCCAACTGCTGGATCAGGTTGCTCAGCAAGCGAACGGCATGAATCTCGAGACCATCATCGCCGTGGGCCACACCGATTCCATCGGTACGGAAGCCTACAACCAGAAGCTGTCCGAGCGGCGTGCCGCCTCGGTCAAGACCTACCTGGTCAGCAAGGGCGTCGATGCCAACCGTATCTACACGGAAGGCAAGGGCGAGTCGCAACCCATCGCGACGAACTCGACCGCTGCTGGTCGTGCCCAGAACCGCCGCGTGGAAATCGAAATCGTGGGCACGCGGGCTGGCACCGCTGCGCCGGCGAGCACGGCACCTGGCACTACGGCTCCCCGTCGCTAAGCGATACGGGCGCTACAATGAAAGGCCTCGCTCAGCGAGGCCTTTTTTTATGTCCGCCGCCCGGGGCGACTGGCCCGGGCGCACGTTGAGCGCCGGCCAGGAAATTGCGTGCGGTGTCTGCGGTTCTACCGCAGCCGGGCATCCCATTCCAGCGCTGCCGGGCGCCGGCGGCCCTCCTGCCCCGCGCTGGCGGACAGCCCTCTAATATATAGACTCCAAGAACACAGCCGTTCCCGCCATGACGCACACGCCCTCTTCCGCCCCGCCCGCCAACGCCGATCAGGCCGAACTGGCCAAGTTCAGCGCCTTGGCCGCACGCTGGTGGGACCCGGACAGCGAGTTCAAGCCCCTGCACGCGATCAATCCACTGCGCCTGGACTGGATCCGGCAGGCGACCGGCGGGCTGGCAGGAAAACGGGTGCTGGACGTGGGATGCGGAGGCGGCATCCTGTCGGAAAGCATGGCCGTGGATGGCGCCGCCGTCACCGGCATCGACCTTGCCGAAAAGTCGCTCAAGGTTGCGCGCCTGCACGGCCTGGAATCCGGGGTGAAAGTCGACTATCGTGCGGTGGCGGTAGAGCAGCTGGCGGCAGAGCAGCCCGCCAGCTATGACATCGTTACATGCATGGAGATGCTTGAGCATGTGCCGGATCCCGGCTCCGTCGTCCGCGCGTGCGCCGAGCTGGTCAAGCCGGATGGCTGGGTGTTCTTCTCCACCCTGAACCGCAACCCCAAGTCTTTCCTGTATGCCATTGTGGGTGCGGAATACGTGCTGCGCCTGCTGCCGCGCGGCACCCATAGTTACGAGAATTTCATCAAGCCCAGCGAGTTGGCGACCAGCGCGCGGGCGGCCGGGCTCCAGCCGGTCAAAATAAGCGGCATGACGTACAACCCGCTGACGCAAGTCTATGGCCTTTCGGCCGACGCATCGGTGAACTATCTGATGGCGACGCGGAAATGAGCGCCCTCATCCTGTTCGATTTCGACGGCACCCTGGCCGACACGGCCCCCGATCTGGCGGCGGCCGCGAACCGCCAACGCGTACGGCGCGGGCTGGAACCCATGCCTTATGAACTGCTGCGTCCGGTCGCCTCGCAAGGCGCCCGGGGGTTGCTGCGCGTCGCGCTGGCTATGGAGCCCGACCATCCGGAGTTCCCCGATGCGCGTGCTCAGTTCCTGGAGGACTACGCGGCCAGTTCGACGCAATACACCCGCCTGTTCCCCGGCATTGCCGAGCTGCTGGTCGATATCCGGCGCAAGGGTCACGCGTGGGGAATCGTGACCAACAAGGTCACGCACCTGACCATGCCCATCGTCGAGTTCCTCGCCCTGACCGAGAGCGCGTCGGCCCTGGTCTGCGGCGACACGGCACCCCGCGCCAAGCCGTACCCCGATCCTCTGCTCCACGCAGCGGCGCAGGCCGGGTATTCGCCGTCCCGCTGTGTGTACGTGGGCGACGACCTGCGGGATATCCAGGCTGCACATGCGGCAGGCATGCCGGGAGTCGCCGCCGGCTATGGCTACCTGGGGGGCGACCACGACATCACGCTGTGGGAAGCGGACGCACGAGCGGACACGCCGCAGGATCTCTGGCGCGCCATCGAAAGCGTTCTCCCGCCGGATGCGCCGCCTTCCTCTTGAAATCCTGCCGATTGTCCGCACGTAGTCTGCTGTCGCGGGAGCAAGTCTCCAGCGCTCGCCCGTCGCATTGCATACCGTCTACGTGCGGCAGCGGCAAAGGGGCGTTGAGGGTACAATAGCGACAACTGGGGCCGATCCGGATTCGACGTGGGTCGCGAAACAGTGCAGGGCATGCCGAGCACCAGTTCGCTCGTAAATCCACTGGAAAACCATAAACGCCAACGACGCGTTCTTTGCCCCTCAACTCGCGAAAGCGGCTTAAGTAGGGCTCGCTGCACTGATTTGTCTTTGGGTCAGGCGGAGGGAGGCAACTTCCTAGAAGGCAACTTCGAACCGCAGCAGCGTCATTTACAAAGAATCGGTATGTACTGGGGTCACACGGTGCATGCTTAAACTACGTGAATCGCCTCGGTCCGGCCTGTCGGCTGGCTAAGTCCGAGGTTAAAACCAAATAGGCCGACTACGCATGTAGAACTGCCTGCAGAGGGCTTGCGGACGGGGGTTCAATTCCCCCCGGCTCCACCAGAATAGACAGCAGTAACCAGTGACAGACAGGGCGGACGGGTAGCACCGTACCGCCCTTTTCTGTCTATGACAGGCTACGGTTTCGTACCGAATTCGCACCAGATTCGCACGAGCGTCAAGCGAACCGCGAGGATTTAGTGCGCAGACCGTGGCCATCCTTTTCACCCCGGGGCGACCGCGTTTAAAGACACTTCCAGGCTGCGACGTTTACGACATAGAGCGCAACGCCAGGACATTCCAGGGCGGTAAGCCTGTAGCGGCGGCACTCAAGGAGGCGGTCAATGAAAGAGCGCGCCATCCTGGCCGCCACGACCTTAGTAGGTCAGTGGGTAAGGCACCCCGTTTTCATCGACGGATTCGATGCGCTCCACAACAGCATCAGCAGCGGTCTTCGCATCGCTAAGCTGCAGGAACGTGTGATCCGTGACGACTCGAAAGAACCGGCCCGAATCAGGGCGGCCTTCCTTCTGAGTCGTGACATCGGCAATTGCGGGCACATCGCCCGATTGGAACGCGCCGCTATACACAGTCCAACCATCAATTTCACGTGCGCTCATCCTTCTCTCCATCCTTTTATGTCAGCAAGGATCGTAGCATGCCCCCCCAAACCCGCCCTCGACGTCCTGCTGTCCACTGCACGCCACCTGACCGAAGACGGAGACGGCGCGATCGAGTTGTGCTGGCAGCCACAGCGTTGACGCATGGATTGACACTGGTCACGTGCAAGGAACGAAATTTCATCACCCGGGCCCGGATGTCACCAATCCCCGGGACGCCTGAATCGATAGAAGAATCCTCTCCGGGAATGGACACGCCACCGCAAAGGCGCCGCGCGAAGCCTCAAGATAAGCTTGGCCTGCCATGGGGCGAGTCATGCCCTGCCACGACATATGGAGAACCATGAGCGCCATCCACTTGAGCCGCGTTATCCGAGCCGATGCCGCGGAACTGATTGCGGCCAACCTTGCGAACCAGGCCTACCATTCGCCTTGGGTGACGCCTTTCACCGACGTCGCTGGATTCGATAATTGGTTCTACCGCTGCCTCACCGGCCCGAACATCGGTCTCGTGGCACGGGAATCCGTATCGAACCGCGTGGTTGGCGTGATCAATCTGAACGAGATTGTGGCGGGCGCGTTCAACAGCGCCTATCTCGGCTATTACGGAATGTCCGAGTTCAGCCGCCAGGGGCTGATGACGGCTGCACTGCGCGAGGCCATACGCTTCGCCTTCGTGGACATGGGACTGCATCGACTGGAAGCCAACATACAACCCGGCAATGTCGCCTCGCTGGCATTGGTGCGTCGATTAGGCTTCAGGAAGGAAGGCTTCTCGCCGAAATATCTGCGCATAGATGAGGTGTGGCGCGACCATGAGCGATGGGCGCTGCTCCCCCACCTACCGGCCTGAACTCCATCCCGAATGGCACCAACGGTTCGACGGGCGTACCGTTCCACCGTCCCGCCGTGCCCGACCACGTGCCGGAAAGCCGTCCCGGGCGGTACAGACGGAACGGCGCCGGCCGCCTATGGAAACGTCCGCATACTGCGCCATAGCCGAGCCGACCATTTATTCCCCAATCAATTGCTGCAAACGATCCAGCAGGGGCCGTTGGCCTGCCAGTATCTTTTCTGCGGCTAGCGGCAGGGTAAACCACTCGGCGCGGTCGACTTCGGGGAAGGTACGGATGCGGCCGCTGCGCGGGGGCCACTCCATCTCGAAGGTGTTGCTGCGCAGCGCCGCGGTATCGAAATCGCCTTCCACCGCGAAGGCCGTAACGCGCTTGCCGCCAGCTTGGCGCACTTCACCCAGGGGTTGCAGCAGGCCCTGCGGCGGTGCACCGAGCTCTTCGGCGAATTCGCGCACGGCGACATCCCGAAGTTGCTCGCCCAAATTCGCCTCCCCTTTGGGGATGGACCACGCGCCCGTATCCCGCCTGGCCCAGAACGGGCCGCCGGGATGGACAAGCAAGACGGCAAGCCCATTGTTGCCGCGGCGGTACATCAGGATTCCTGCGCTGGCCAAGCCCATACGTGTGATTGATCAGGATGCGCTCCGTGCGGCGCATGCGGGCACGTGGCGAGTCGGTCAAGTCTATCAAGAACGCCGGGCGCAGCCCCGTTCCCGCCTGACAACGGAAACAGATCAACCGCGCGGCCCTCATACATCGGCGCCAAGGCAGCCTCGCAATTCCCATCAGCCTGAGCAACGGAACAGTCTTGTGCCCGCGAAGGCCAAACCGTCCCGGCCGCCGTGGCGCCAGGGCGGCCGGCCCACGGGGGGGTCCGACAAAGCAGCGTCGCTCAGCTCGCGACGGAAGCCGCTCCCGGTACCGGGTCGGTGACTCGGGCGTCGGCGGGCGCGTCGAGCAGCCAGCGGTAGATCAGGCCGCCCAGGACGCCGCCCACCAGCGGTACCAGCCAGAACATCCACAATTGTGCGATCGCCCAGCTGCCCTGGAAAATGGCCACCCCCGTGCTGCGCGCCGGGTTGACCGATGTGTTGGTCACCGGAATGCTGATCAAGTGGATCAAGGTCAGGGCCAGCCCGATGGCGAGCGGAGCGAACCCGGCAGGGGCGCGCTTGTCCGTCACGCCATGGATGACGATAAGAAAAAACGCCGTCAGCACGAGTTCGGCCACCATGCACGCCAGCAGGCTATAGCCGCCGGGCGAGTGGGCGCCATAGCCGTTGGACGCGAAACCGGCCGTCGGATCGAAGCCCGTCTTGCCACTGGCGATGAGGAACAGCACGGCGCCCGCCGCGATGCCGCCGATCACCTGGGCGATCACATACGGGGCGACATCCTTGGCCGGGATGCGCCCTCCGGCCCACAGGCCTACCGTCACCGCGGGATTGAAGTGTCCGCCGGAGACATGTCCGACCGCATAGGCCATGGTGACGACGGTCAGTCCGAACGCCAATGCCACACCCGCGAAACCTATGCCCAGTTGCGGATATGCGGCGGCAAGCACCGCCGAGCCGCAGCCGCCAAACACCAGCCAGAACGTGCCCAGGAACTCCGCGAAACAACGCTTGCCCATCATCATCTCCTCGTGCGTGTTGCTGTCCGCGGCCCCCATGAAGCCTTGGACGAGTCAAGCCACGATGCCGTGGCCACGTGCCGACGCCGCCCAGCACAGTTGGCAAACGTAACAGCGGCGGTAGCGTGACGAGTGTACAAAGAATGTGACAAATCGCGTAGCCACTGGATGAGCACGGCCCTTGAGCACCGCGCCCACAATACGTGCCGCGCACGGGCACGGCCGGGCACGGCTCATGGGTACCGCAGCAGCCTTGGCGCAGCGGTGCAATAATCGCGGATTCCGCCGGAGTAAGCCGTGAATCGCCTGGACGACCCTTCTCATGACCGCGAAGTCGGCAATGCCGACTCCACGCTGGATACCACCCGCATCGACGACGTACGCATCGGCGCGGTGCGGCCGCTGATTTCCCCCGCCCTGCTGCTGGACGAATTGCCGGTGTCGCCCGCCATCCAGGACCTGGTGGAAGGCACGCGCGGCGCCATCGCCGATATCCTGCATGGGCGCGACGACCGCCTGGTAGCCGTGGTGGGGCCCTGCTCCATCCACGACCATGACCAGGCCATGGACTACGCCCGCCTGCTCAAGTGCGCCGCCGACGAGCTGTCCGAGGATCTGTTGATCGTCATGCGCGTGTACTTCGAGAAGCCGCGCACGACCGTGGGCTGGAAGGGCTACATCAACGACCCGCGCCTGGACGGGAGTTATCGCATCAACGAAGGCCTGCGCCGCGCCCGCGAACTGCTGCTCGACATTGCGGACATGGGCTTGCCCACCGGCACGGAATTCCTGGACCTGCTCAGCCCCCAGTTCATCGCCGACCTTATCGCCTGGGGCGCCATAGGCGCCCGCACCACGGAAAGCCAGAGCCATCGGCAACTGTCTTCGGGCCTGAGCTGTCCGCTGGGCTTCAAGAACGGCACGGACGGCGGCGTGCAGATCGCCGCCGACGCCATCGTCGCCGCACGCGCTCCGCATGCCTTCATGGGAATGACGAAGATGGGCATGGCCGCCATTTTCGAGACGCGTGGAAACGACGATACGCACGTGATCCTGCGCGGCGGCAAGCAAGGTCCCAACTACGATGCCGCCAGCATCGATGCATGCGCGACGATCCTTGCCCGCGCGGGGCTGCGCCAACAGGTCATGGTGGATTGCTCGCACGCCAATTCGAACAAGTCGCACAGCCGGCAGGCCGATGTGGCGGCCGATCTGGCAAGCCAGATCGCCGGCGGCGACCGTCGCATCATCGGCGTGATGATAGAAAGCCATCTGGAAGAAGGCCGGCAGGACCTGACCCCCGGCGCGCCCTTGCGCCGCGGCGTCTCCATTACGGATGCCTGCCTGGGTTGGGCGCAGACGGAACCTGTGCTGCGTCAGCTGGCGCAGGCGGTGCGAACCCGGCGCGGCTGACAGTTTTTCTACAGCTTGGCGGCGTATGCTGGCTGGCAGGTGGTGCGCCGGCCGACGCAGGCCGCGCGTCACCGGATGCCATCATTCAGGAATGACCGCCATGCTGCCTCCCGCCGCCGCCCGCACGCTCGCCGACTATAAAAAGTGGGCAAACCAGGAAACCTTCGCGATCGTGACGGCATTGCCGCCCGAAGAGATATACAAGGAACGTCCGACGCTGTTCAAGAATATCGCGCACACCCTGAACCACACCTATGTGGTCGATTGCATCTGGCAGGCTCATATCGAAGGCCGCCCGCATGGCCTGCCGGCCCTGAATGTGGTCACGCATCCGGAAATCGAGGCGTTGTGGGCCGCCCAGCAGGAAATGGACGAATGGTATGTCGCCTGGGCCGGGGCGCAGACCGACGCCACGCTGGCGCGGGAACAGGACTTCGCGCTGATCGGCGGTAACGCCGGCCGCATGTCCCTGGGCGAAATGCTGCTGCACGTCGTGAACCACGGCACCTACCACCGCGGCTTCGTGGCCGACCTGCTGACGCAGATACCGGCGCGCCGCCCCAGCGTCGACCTGCCCGTCTACAAGCGGGTCCGCGGCCAGGCGCCGGTCCGTCCCTGAAGGAACGCCGCTTCCCAGCGCGGCCAAAGTGCAATCAACGCAGTCATATATATGATTTGGTTGACATGGATGAAATTCGAAAATAAGATGGCGCGTAAGTTCAACAGCGGGCACGGCGACAGGACGCATCCGGCCATGCCGCCCACCAGGAGGAAACAGATGATTCATGCCGTATTGCACGACGCAAAGGACACGGTTGCCGTGGCCGTGGTGGAAGGCATCACAGCCGGCACAGACCTGAACGCCTGGATCATGGATGAAGACAAGATCATCCAGGTCAAGGCCAAGCAGGACATACCGATCGGGCACAAGGTCGCGATGAAGGACATGAAAACCGGCGACACCGTTTTCAAGTACGGCGTCGACATCGGCAAGGTGGTGGCCGATATCCAGGCCGGCCAGCACGCCCACGTCCACAACATCAAGACCAAGCGCTGGTAAGCGCTCCTCTTCCCCTATTCACGCGCCCAAGGAAAAATTCATGGCTGTCGTTTCCGCATCCACCACCTTCCGCGGCTATCGCCGCGACAACGGCCGCGTCGGCGTACGCAATCACGTCATCGTGCTGCCCGTGGACGATATCTCGAACGCCGCGGCCGAAGCGGTCGCCAACAATATCAAGGGCACCATGGCCCTGCCCCACCCCTATGGCCGACTGCAGTTCGGTGAAGACCTGGAACTGCATTTCCGCACGCTGATCGGCACCGGTTGCAATCCCAATGTCGCCGCCGTCGTTGTGATCGGCATCGAGGAAGGCTGGACCAAGCGGATCGTCGACGCCATTGCGACCACGGGCAAGCCGGTCGCCGGGTTCTCGATCGAACTGCACGGCGACCTGGACACCATCATGCGCGCGTCCAAGGCGGCGAAGGAATTCGTCCACTACGCCACCGCGCTGGAGCGCACGGAATGCCCCATCAGCGACCTGTGGGTATCCACCAAGTGCGGCGAGTCGGACACGACCTCCGGCTGTGGCGCCAACCCGACCGTGGGCAATGCCTTTGACAAGCTGTATCCGCTGGGCACCACGCTGGTGTTCGGCGAGACGTCCGAGATCACGGGCGGCGAGGACATCGTGGCGGCGCGCTGCGCCAACGATGCCGTGCGCGAACGCTTCATGTTCATGTTCGATCGCTACCAGAAGATGATCGACCGCTGGAAAACCAGCGATCTCTCGGAGTCCCAGCCCACCAAGGGGAATATTGCCGGCGGCCTGACCACCATCGAAGAAAAGGCCATGGGCAACATCCAGAAGATCGGCAAGAAGTGCAAGGTCGATGGCGTCATCGACAAAGCCGAAACACCCGATCATCCGGGACTGTGGTTCATGGACTCGTCTTCGGCAGCGGCCGAAATGGTCACGCTGTGCGCGGCTTCCGGCTATGTCGTCCACTTCTTCCCCACGGGACAGGGCAACGTCATCGGCAACCCCATCCTTCCGGTCATCAAGATTTGCGCCAACCCGCGCACGGTACGGACGATGTCTGAACACATCGACGTCGATACCTGCGGACTGCTGCAGCGCGACATGGACCTGGACCAGGCCGGCGATAAGCTGCTCGAATGCATGCTCGCCACGGCCAACGGACGCTGGACTTCGGCCGAGGCCCTGGGCCATCGCGAATTCGTGCTGACCCGGCTGTTCGAAAGCGCCTGACACCCCACGCTCGCGATACCTGGCGCACCGGCCCATAGATGGCCGGGCGCCATCCCGACACCGCCGCCAAGCGCGGCAGTGTCGATCACGCATTGGAGGAGACACCCCCATGAAGCGCATATCCACGGATCTGCCGATTTCGGCCGGCCGCCGTTCCACGCTGGGCGCCCTGGGCGCGGCCAGTATCGCCATGTTGACGCCCATGTCGCGGGCGCTCGCGCAGGGCGGCAAATGGCCCGACAAGCCCATCAACTACGTGGTTCCCTTCCCGCCCGGCGGCCTGACCGACGTCGCGGCCAGGCAAGTCGCGAAGTCGGTGACGTCCGCCGAGGGCTGGAACATCGTCGTGGAGAACAAGCCTGGCGGCAGCGCCAACATCGGCGCGGCCTACGTCGCACGCGCGGCGGCGGACGGCTATACCTGGCTGGCGATCACCATGTCGCACGCCGCGAACGCCACCTTGTTCAAGGGCAAGGCGGGATACGACCTGATGACAGACCTGGTGCCGCTGGCCGGGCTGGCGTCTTCGTCGATGATGATCGTCGTCAACGCCAAGAGCGATATCAAGACGCTGGACGATCTGACCCGCGCGGCCAAGGCCAAGCCAGGCTCCCTGTCGGCGGGTTCTAGCGGCAACGGGACGCCGCCGCACCTCACGCTGGCCCTGTACCAGCAGCTGACGGATACCAAGCTCCTGCATGTCCCTTACAAGGGCGGCGCGCCCTCGCTCACCGACCTGATCGGCGGCCAGCTGGACGTAATTTTCTCCAACTACCCCGAATCGCTTGCGTATGTGAAGAGCGGGCAGTTGCGCGCCCTGGCCGTGACCACCAAGCAGCGCAGTTCGGACCTGCCCGACGTGCCGACCGTGGCGGAGGCCGGCTTGCCGGGCCTGATCGTGGAAAACTTCACCGGTGTCATGGCGCCCGCGGATACGCCGCCCGAGCTGGTCGCGCGCATCGGCCAGGCCATCGAAAAGCAGATGAGCCAGCCCGAGATGCAGAAAACCCTCAGCCAGTTGGGCTTCACTGCCCAACCCCGTGGACCTGCCGAGTTCAAGAAATACCTGGCGGGAGAAGTCTCGCGCTGGGCCAAAACCATACAGCAGGCCAACATACAGGTCGGCTGAAGACAAGCACGTCACCTGAAGCCTGGCGAAGTAGAGCCAGGACGAGTACAGCTAGCGCAGTACGGGTCGGCGAAGTCGCCGACCAGTCCCACCTTGCCCAGACCAGCGAGCCGCACCGATGCACATCGTCATTTCAGAATTCATGGACACCGCCGCCGTTGACCTTCTGCGGCGGGATTTCGAAGTGCGCTACGAGCCGGACCTGGTGGACCGGCGCGCCGAATTGCTGCAGGCCGTCGCCGGAGCGGATGCGCTCATCGTGCGCAATCGGACCCGCGTGGATGCCGACGTGCTGGCGGCAGGGCCGATGCTGAAGGCGGTCGGCAGGCTAGGCGTGGGATTGGACAACATCGATGTCGCGGGGTGCAAGGCGCGGGGCATTCATGTGCTCCCCGCCACGGGCGCCAATGCCCGGGCCGTCGCCGAATACGTGGTGGCCACCGTCCTCATGTTGACACGCGGCGCGTATCACAGCAGCAACTCGGTCGCCGACGGCGACTGGCCCCGAACGGCGCTTTCCAATGGCCGCGAGGTCAACGCCCGGACATTGGGTATCGTCGGCTACGGCGGCATCGGGCGGTTGACGGCGCGACTGGCGCGCGGCCTGGACATGCGTGTCGTGGCTTATGATCCCATGCTTGCCGACGACGATCCGGTATGGCGCGAAACCGGCGTCGAGCCCGCCCCGATGGAGCGTTTGCTCGCGCAGTCGGACGCCGTCACACTCCATATTCCCTTGACAGAGGGTACGCGCAATCTGTTCGATGCCAGCCGCATCGGGGCCATGAAAGATGGCGCCGTACTGGTCAACACGGCGCGCGGCGGCATCGTGGATGAAGCGGCCCTGGCCCAGGCGTTGCGCAGCGGCAAGCTGGGCGGCGCGGCCCTGGACGTCTTCGGCGAAGAACCGCTGCCCGCCGGCAGTCCGCTGGCAGGCGCGCCGAACCTGATTTTGACGCCGCACGTCGCGGGACTGAGCCAGGAGGCCAATACCAGGGTCTCGGACATGGTCGCGCAACGGGTGGCGGAAACACTGAAGCAAGGCTGACCAGCCGACACCGGGAACAAAGATGGCGATTATCCAACTCGATGCTCTGTATGAATTGGCAGTGGCCGCGCTGCAAGGCGCGGGTGCCAGCCCCGACATGGCCCGCGACACCGCGCGGGCATTGATCCATGCCGAAGGCCAGGGCATCGCTTCGCATGGCGTCTCGCGCGTGCCCTTCTATGCCACGCATCTGCGCAACGGACGCGCCGACGGCAGGGCCGTGCCGCGTGTGGCGCGTGAACGCGGCGGCGCCGTGCTGGTGGACGCCAACGACGGACTGGCATTCTCGGCGTGCGCGCTGGCGATCGAGCAAGCGATGACGCGTGCCCGCACGCACGGCGTGGCCTTCGCCGGCGTGTGCAACAGCCATCATTTCGGCGTCGCGGCCTATCACCTGGACGCCGTGGCGCGCGCCGGCATGGTGGGATTGGCCATGGGCAACTCGCCGGCCGCCATGCCCGCCTGGGGCGGCAAGCGCGCACTGTTCGGCACCAATCCCATCGCTGCCGCGTTTCCGCGTCGCGACGGACTGCCCCTGGTCATCGACCTGTCGCTGTCGGAAGTCGCGCGCGGCAAACTCATGGTGGCGGCCCGCGAAGGCAAGGACATTCCCTTGGGCTGGGCGCTGGATGCCGACGGCCAACCCACCACGGATCCCAAGGCCGGGCTGGCGGGCAGCATGCTGCCCATGGGTGGCGCCAAGGGCGCCATGCTGGCGCTGGTCGTCGAACTACTGGCGTGCGCACTGACTGGTGCGCACTTCGGCTTCGAAGCGGATTCGTTCTTCACCGAGGAAGGCAACCGCGCGCGCATCGGACAAGCCTTCCTGGTGCTGGATCCGGACGCGGTCGCGGGACGCGATGTCTACCTGGAACGCGTGGAAACGCTGGTGGCCGCCATGCTGGCCGATACCGGCGTGCGCCTGCCGGGGCAACGCCGTGCGGGGCTGGAGGAAAAAGCCCGGGCACAAGGGGTGAATGTGCCCGACGCCCTGCTCGCGGAAATGAACCAATTGGCCAAACGGACGTAGGGACGGGCCGCGGGGCGTTGTTATAGGGGCGAGCGGGCTACCTTCGTCACGGCCGGGGCGGCGCCACCAGCGCCGCCAGTTCGTCCTCATCGAAGCCTGCGGCACGCCGTGCCTCCAGATTGAACGGCCCGCGCTGGCGCGGCGCAGCGTATTGCGCCGCGAGTTCGGCATGCCAGGCCACGCCCTCCTTGCCGCGCATATCACACAGGTGACGCCACCAGCGATTGCCGATGGCCACGTGCCCGATCTCATCGCGCAGGATGATGTCCAGGATGGCCGCGCCGGCGTCGTCGCCCACGGCGGCGAGCTTATTGCGGATCTGCGGCGACGCATCGAGGCCCCGCGCCTCCAGGATGCGGGGGACCAGCGTCAAGCGGGCTGGCAGGTCGTCCTGGGTTTTTTCCGCCATCTCCCACAGCCCGTTGTGTGCCGGGAAATCGCCATAGGCGTACCCCAGCGTCGCCAGGTGCGCGTTCAGCAGGGCGAAATGACCGGCCTCTTCCCGGGCGACGCGCACCCAGTCGCGATAGAAAGCCTGAGGCATGCCGGCGAATCGCCAGACGATGTCCAGGGCCAGGTTGATGGCATTGAATTCGATGTGCGCCAGCGCATGGATCAGGGCCGCCCGGCCGGCCGGCGTGCCGACCGGCCGGGGCTTGAGCCCGGCGGGCGACACCAGATCGGGGCGTACGGGCCGGCCGGGAAGCCCGGGCGGCGCGTCGAGGGCTGCATCGCCGTCCACGGCGATGTCCGGCGACAGTGCCTCGACGGCGAGCAGCTTGTCGGACCAGGACGTGAGCGCCAATGCCCGCAGGGCCTGGCGTCGCAGTTCGAGGGTTTCGGCCGCAGGGGCCGAAACGCGTGGCGCAGCATCGTTCATCGCGCAAGCGTACTTGAAAACCGCCTCGCCTATACTGCATGCCTCCGCACCGATCACCATGACCGCCGCCCCACGCCTGCAAGTCCTCGAATCGCTGAGCGAACTGGATCCGGCCCGCTGGAACGCACTGGCCGGCAACCAGCCCTTCCTGCAGCATTCCTTTTTGTCCGCGCTGCACGATACCGGCTGTGCTGCGCCCGGCACGGGTTGGGCGCCGTATTTCCTCAGCCTGTGGCGCGGCGATGCCCTGGCCGGCGCAATGCCGCTCTACGTGAAGTCGCATTCGCGCGGCGAATACGTGTTCGACTACATCTGGGCGGACGCCTTCGAGCGACATGGCCTGCACTACTACCCGAAGCTGCTGTCCGCGGTGCCCTTCACGCCGGTCACCGGGCCGCGCCTGTTGGCCGCCTCCCATGAAGACCGCGTCGTGCTGGCGCGCGGCGCCATCGAGCTCACGCGGCGCCTGAAGCTGTCCTCGCTGCACGTCCTGTTCCCTTCGGCCGACGATATGCCCGCCCTGCAGGAAGCGGGCTATATGGTCAGGCATGGCGTCCAGTTCCATTGGGAGAACCAGGGATATCGCGATTTCGAAGCCTTCCTGGGCGCGCTGAACCACGACAAACGCAAGAAATTGCGCCAAGACCGCAAGCGCGTGGCCGCCGCCGGCATCAGCTTTCGATGGCTGCGCGGCCCGGACATCGACGACGAGGCGTTGCGTTTCTTCCACGATTGCTATGTGGACACCTATCGCAATCACGGGTCGGCGCCCTACCTGAACCTGGATTTCTTCCGGCGTGCGCACGGGGCCCAGCCGGATGCCTTCGTGCTGATTCTTGCCGGCCGCCAGGACGAGCCCATTGCGGCCGCGCTGAACGTGACGGACGGCACGGCGCTGTACGGACGTCACTGGGGCGCGCGCGTCTTCGTGCCGGGGCTGCATTTCGAGACCTGCTATGTGCAAGGCATCGAGTACTGCCTCGCCCATGGGCTGTCCCGCTTCGAAGGCGGCGCGCAGGGGGAACACAAGATGGCTCGCGGCCTGTTGCCCACGCCGACCTGCTCGGCACACTGGATCGCCGACCGCCGCTTTGCCGGCGCCATCGCCGATTTCCTCGACCGGGAAGGCGCGGCGGTTGGCGATTATCGCGAGGAATTGGCGACCCATACGCCCTTCAAGGCGGACGGCCACGACTGAGGCGCGGGCGCCACGCCAGGCACCCGTACCGTGGTTCCGGGCACGCACTGCTTGAAAAGCGGCATGGCGGCAGCGTATTGTGTCGGCTCCCCATCCATCCGACATCGTCCCATCGCCAAAATGAAGAACCAGTCCTTGAAGCGGCGGATTCATGCCAGTTTCGCGGCCGTGCTGGCCATCATGCTGCTTATGGTGATCGTCGATTATGTGCGGCTGCTGGCGATCGAGCGCGACGCGCAGAGCATGAGAGCCGATTCCCTGCCCGGCCTGCGCTACAGCAACGACATGCGGGAGGCCTGGCGCGATGCCTACCAGGCGCTCGAAGATGGACTAATGGGGCAATCACAGCGGCCTGGCGGCGACAGCGCGGCGACGCTGCGTTCCATCGTGGGGCGCGCGCAGGCCCAGCTCGACACCCAGATGCGCGGCTATGAGGCCACTGCCTTCATCCACGACGACCAGGCCACGTACGATGACTTCAAGCGCCAACTGGCGACCTACCGCCAGATCGAGGACACCGTGCTCACGGCAAGCCAGAACGGCGACGTGCCCCGGGCGCTGTCCATCGTACGCGACCAGTTGGCGCCGGTGTTCCAGGCAGGCCGCGCGATCACCGACAAGATGGTCATGGAGAACCGCCAGCGTGCCGATGCGGCGATCGACAGGATTCTGCAGGCACTGCGACACGCGGAAGGCATCATGCTGACCGGGCTGGTCTTTGCGCTGCTGGCCGCGGTGTTGTGCGGCTACCTGCTCATGCGCGCCATCACACGGCCCATGCGAGGCATCGTGGACGGTTTGGCGGCGTTCGGCGCGGGCGATTTCTCCCAGCGGCTGGACCTGGGCAGGCGCGACGAGTTCAATGCCATCGAGGCGGGCTTCAACCGCATGGCCGACGAATTGACGGACCTGGTCGGCAAATCGCAGCGCTCGGCCATCCAGGTCGCCACGTCGGTCACGCAGATCGCCGCGACCTCCAAGGAACAGCAGGCCACCGCATCCGAAGTGGCCGCGACCACCACCGAGATCGGTGCGACCTCCCGCGAAATCGCGGCCACTTCGCGCGACCTGGTGCGCACCATGAACGAGGTCTCCGGAGCGGCGGACCAGACGGCTGCCCTGGCCGACGAAGGCCACCACGACCTGGCGCGCATGGAAAGCACCATGCGCACCGTCGTGGACGCGGCCGGCTCGGTCAATGCAAAACTGGCGGTCTTGAACGAAAAGGCCGGCAACATCAACCAGGTCGTGACGACCATCAACAAGGTCGCCGACCAGACCAACCTCCTGTCGCTGAACGCCGCCATCGAGGCGGAGAAAGCCGGCGAATATGGACGCGGATTCGTCGTGGTCGCCACCGAGATACGCCGCCTGGCGGACCAGACCGCGGTGGCCACCTACGATATCGAGCAGATCGTGCGCGAGATCCAGTCCTCCGTGGCGGCCGGCGTCATGGGCATGGACAAGTTCTCCGAAGAGGTTCGGCGTGGCATGTCGGAGATGCAGCAGGTCGGTGAGCAACTGGCCCAGATCATCGAGCACGTGCAGACCCTGGCGCCGCGCGTGCAAATGGTCAACGAGGGCATGCAGGCGCAGGCCACCGGCGCCGAACAGATCAACCAGGCGCTGACGCAGTTGGCCGACGCGACGCAGCAGACGGTGGAATCGCTGCGCCAGTCCAGCGTGGCCATCGACGACCTGAACGCGGTCGCCGGGGAGCTGCGCGGCAGCGTGAGCCGTTTCCGCGTGTGATGGGCGACGCCATGGCCTCGCCCGGGCCGCGGGCGCGCACCTCGGGCACACGCACTCGCCGGCTGTTCCTGCGTTTCGATATCGGCACGGAGCGCTATGCCCTGGCGGCGTCCGACATCGTACGGATCCTGCCGCTGATGCCCCTGAAGCGCCTTCCGGCCGCGCCTGCCTGGGTGGCCGGCATTCTCCTGTATGGGGGCGAGCCGGTTCCGGTGGTCGACTTATCGGCGCTGGCCACCGCCCAGGCGGCGGCTGTACAGGCAAGTACGCGGCTTGCGGTAGTCGCCTACCGACCGACGCCTGGTGCCGCGGGACGGCATCTGGGCTTGCTGCTGGAGCACGCCACGGAAACCGTGCATTACGATACCGAAGAGTTCCAGTCCTATGGGCTCGACAACCGCGATGCGCCTTACCTGGGCCCGGTGCTTGCCGACGCCCGCGGGATGGTGCAATGCGTGCGCATCGCGGACCTGTTGCCCGCATCGGTGCGCGAGCGCTTGTTCCAGGATGCCGAGCAGGCGGGGGCTGCGCCATGACGGCAACGGACTTCAGCGGGCTGCTCAAGCGAACGATGGGGCTGGATGCGGATTCCATCGGTGCGGCCGCGGTCGCGCGGGCGGTGCGCCAGCGCGCCATGGCGTGCACCCGGGGCGATGAGGCGGCCTATTGGGAACTCCTGGCAGGCTCGGCGCGCGAACAGCAGGAATTGATCGAGACCGTCGTCGTACCGGAAACGTCCTTCTTCCGGCATGCGGAATCCATGGACACCCTGGCGCAGTTGGCGCGCCAGCGCGTGGCGCAGGGCAAGGCGCTGCGCATTCTCAGCCTGCCCTGTTCCAGCGGCGAAGAGCCCTACACGATCGCCATGGCCTTGCTCGACGCCGGTGTCGACCCGGAACGCTACACCGTGCTGGGCCTGGACATCAGCGCACGCTTGGTGGCCCGCGCCGAACAGGGCGTCTACGGCCGCAATGCCTTTCGCGGCGACGAGCTGGGATTCCGGGCGCGGCATTTCACCGAGACGCCGCAGGGCTATTCTGTCGCGCCGCGCGTGCGGGCCCATGTGCGGTTCCAGACTGGCAACCTTCTGGACCCGGCGCTTGCGTTGCCCTCGGATGCACATGATTTCGTGTTCTGCCGGAATCTGCTTATCTACTTCGACGATCCCACGCAGCAAGCAGCGGTGCGGGTGCTGCGGCGGCTTTGCCGCGCCGACGGAGTGATCTTCGTCGGACCCGCCGAGGCCAGCCTGTTGACGCGCCTGGGCATGCGTCAGATCGACGCGCCGCGCGCCTTCGCCTTCCATAACGCTACGGTGGAATCGGTCGAACCGGCTGCCGCGCCGGGCCGGGCGCCCGGCGGCCCCGCCAAGGCCAGGGCGGACAGGGCCGGGCCGCCGTCCAGCCGCCGGCCCTTCATGGTGGTGGACCGCGGCAACGCCCCGCGCGCCACTGCCTCCGCGGCGCCGCGCGCGCCCGCCCGTGCGGGGCCGCCTGCTGCTCCGCCTGCGGCAAGCGAGACCTCGCAGGCGTTCGCAGCGATACAGTCGCTGGCGGATGCAGGGCGCCTGGACGAAGCGCGCGTCGCGGCCGAGGCGCACATCCAGGCGCACGGCGCATCGGCCGACGCCTATTATCTGTTGGCCCTGCTCGACGATGCCGCCGGCCTGCCGGCAGCCGCGGAAGCCGCCTACCGCAAGACCCTGTACCTGGACCCCGGGCACCGGCAGGCCCTGCTGCATCTGGCCTCGCTGCTGGAGACGCGCGGCGACAGCGCCTACGCCGGACAACTGAGAGCGCGCGCGGCGCGCCGCGAGAACAGCGATGCATGAGCCCGCTCCCGCGCCCATCGACGACTGCTGGAATCGCATCGGCATCCGGGGGGACCGCTCCTGTGAGCGCCTGCAGACTCACATCCATTGCCGGCACTGCCCGGTGTATGCCGCATCGGCCAGAACCCTGCTGACCCGGGTCGCTCCCACCCTGCAGCAGGCCGCCTCCATTGCCGACCCGGCGGCCACGCCGGAGCCGGAAGCGACCTTGCCCGTGCTGGTGTTCCGCCTGCATGCGGAGTGGCTGGCCCTGCCCACCGCAGCGCTTGCGGAAGTCACGCCCTTGCGTCCGGTGCACGCGCTGCCGCGCCGCGCGGGCATGGTGCTGGGCGTATGCAATGTCCGCGGGCGCCTGCTTCCCTGCGTCTCCCTGGCGGTCCTGCTGGACCTCCCGCCCGCCACCCCGGATGACCCGCGCGACAAACCAACGCCCCGCATGCTCGTCATGGGCGGAGGCAGTGGCGCCCTGGTCGTCCCGGTGGACGACATCGACGGTATCCGGGCCGTGTCCCTGTCGGGCATCGGGCCGCTGCCCCGCACCGTGTCGGGAACGCATTACGTGCGCGGTGTCATCCGGCACGCCGAACGCACCGTCGGCCTGCTGGACGACGCCCGCCTCGTGCAGGCGATCGAAGGGAGACTGGGATGAAAGCCCGTCGGCAAGCACAGGAGGCGGCGACATGACTCCGGACAACATGCGTGACGCGTCGCTGGTCGACCTGTACAAGATGGAGGTACGCGGCCAGGTGCAGGTGCTCGACAGCGGCTTGCTGGCCCTGGAACGCGATCCCACGGAGGCAGCGCATCTCGCGGCCTGCATGCGCGCCGCGCATTCGCTCAAGGGCGCCGCCCGCATTGTCGGCCTGGAAGCGCCGGTACGGGTCGCGCATGCCATGGAAGACCGCCTGGTCGAGGCCCAGGCCGGCCGCACCCTGGATGCCGGCGCCGTCGACATGCTGTTGCGCGGCACCGATCTGTTGCGCAACATGCCGGGGGAAGACCCGCAGGCGGACGCTGCCGCCGCCGAGGCCTTCGTGGCCTCGCTTGCCGTGCCGGCTCATGGCTCCCCTGCGCCGCGGCCGGACACACCCGCCGCGCCGGTTCCCCCTGCCACATCCCGGGCGGCCGCATCGCCTGGCCCAGCGGCCGCCCGGGAAGGCCCGCATCCCGAGGCCGCCGCATCGCCGTTCACCGGGGTCCCGGAGCAGCCGCCCGCGCCGCGCCATGCGATATCCGCCGAGACCCCGGAGCCCGCGCGCCTTGCGCGCGCCACGGACGCGCCAGGCAACGTGTCCGACGCCGCGTCAGCGCGCGCGCAAGGAGCCGGCGAGGCCCGTGCGCTGCGCGTCACGGCACGCACGCTGGACGAACTGCTGGGGCTGTCCAGCGAAACCCTGGTAGAAGCCCATCGGCTCACACCCTTCGCCAACTCCCTGCTGCCGCTCAAGCGCATGCATGACCATCTGGCGGCGCTGCTGGAGAGCCTGCAGCACCGGGCGGCCGGCACGGCACTGGAAGACGGCATCGCCCAGGCGCGCCAGCAGGCCGGCGCGTGCCAGCGGATACTGGCGGACCGCATGGCCCAGGCCGACCAGTTCGGCTGGCGCATCGGGGACCTGGGCCAGCGCCTGTACGACACGGCGCTGGCCTGCCGCATGCGCCCTTTCGGCGACGCCGTGTCGAGCCTGCCGCGCATGGTGCGCGACCTTGCACGCACCCTGGGCAAGCAGGCGCACCTCGATATCCAGGGCACGGCCACGCGGGTCGACCGTGACATCCTGGAGCGCCTGGATGCCCCGCTGACCCACCTGCTGCGCAACGCCCTGGACCACGGCATCGAGACGCCCGCTGAACGGCGGGCGGCGGGCAAGCCGGAACAAGGCACCATCACCCTGGAAGCGCGCCATAGCGCCGGCATGTTGCGCGTGGAGGTCAGCGACGATGGCCGTGGCATCGACCAGGTGCGCTTGCGGAACGAGATTGTCCAGCGTGGCCTGGCCGCGCAGCAGACCGTGGAGACGCTCAGCGAAACCGAGGTGCTGGCCTTCCTGTTTCTGCCCGGCTTCACCACGCGGGCCGCCGTCACGGAAATTTCCGGACGCGGGGTCGGGCTGGATGTGGTCCACGACATGGCGCGCCAGCTGCGCGGCGCGGTCCGCGTGCACCAGCGCAGCGGCGCGGGCACGCGGTTCACGCTGGAGCTGCCGCTGTCGCTGTCCGTGGTGCGCAGCCTCATCGTCGACATCGGCGGCGAGCGCTACGCCTTTCCACTGGCCTATGTATCGCGCGCGCTGCGCCTGCCGCGCACAGCCATCGAGCAGTTGGAAGGGCGCCAGCATTTCCCGCACGACGGCCGGCAGGTCGGTCTGGTCGGCGCCAGCCAGGTACTGCAGTATGCGAACCCGGCCGCCTTGGCCGACCCGGTTCCGGTCGTGTTGCTGGACGATCACCAGGGGCGCAATTACGGCGTCGCGGTGGACCGCTTCGTCGCCGAGCAGACCCTGGTGGTGCAGCCGCTGGATCCCCGTCTGGGCAAGCTGCAGGACGTACAGGCCGGCGCGATCATGGAGGACGGCACGCCCGTGCTGATCCTGGACGTCGAGGATATGATCCGCACCATCGAAAAACTGGTGGCCAGCGGAGGCCTGCAGCGCGTCGGCGCCGATGCGGCCCCCATGGCACCGGCACGGCGCAAACGCGTCCTGGTGGTCGACGACTCCCTGACGGTGCGCGAGCTGGAACGCAAGCTGCTCGTCAACCGCGGCTATGACGTGGCCGTGGCGGTCGACGGCATGGACGGGTGGAACATGGTGCGTGCCCAGGATTTCGACCTGATCGTCACCGACGTGGACATGCCGCGCATGGACGGCATCGAGCTGGTCACGCTCATCCGCAAGGACCCCCGCTTGCAATCCATGCATGTCATGGTAGTGTCCTACAAGGACAGGCCGGAAGACCGCCAGCGCGGGCTGGATGCCGGCGCGGACTATTATCTGGGCAAAAGCAGCTTCCACGACGATGCGCTGCTGGAGGCCGTCGCGGATCTCATCGGGCAGGCAGGTACGTGAAAATAGGCATCGTCAACGATAAACCCGCCGCAGTGGAAGCGCTGCGCAAGGTCCTGGCGCTGGACGCGGATCTCAGCGTGGCTTGGGTCGCCTCCAATGGCGCGGAAGCGGTGGAGCGATGCGCCGCCGCGCGGCCCGATGTAGTGCTCATGGAGCTGGCCATGCCAGTCATGGACGGCGCGGAAGCGACGCGTCGCATCATGGCGGCCTCACCATGCGCCATCATCATCGCCGCCACCGACGTCGACGGCCAGACCGCCCATGTGTTCGATGCGATGGGCTACGGCGCACTCGATGCCATCGAAGTTCCCGCGCCCACGGGGGCCGACCTGGCCGCGCACGCCGCGCCGCTGTTGCGCAAGATCCGCAATGCGGGCTGGCTGATCGGCGCCTACGACCGGCCCCGGCGCACGCCCCGGCAGGGTCGCGCGCCGGCTGGCGTGACGTCGCACAAGCAGTTGGTCGTCATCGGGGCCAGCGCCGGCGGCCCCCCTTCCCTGGCCCTGCTGCTCAAGGGCCTGCCCCTGGACTTCCCGGCCGGCATCGTCCTGGTACAGCATGTGGACGCCAGCTTTGCGCAGGACATGGCGCGCTGGCTGGACGAACAGGTCGCCATGCCGGTGCGGCTGGCCATGCCCGGGGACACGCCGCTCGGCGGCACCGTGCTGCTGGCGGGCACCGATGACCATCTCGTCATGCAGGGCGACGGCACGCTGACCTACACGCGGGAGCCGCTTGAAGGCCTGTACCGGCCCTCGATCGACGTGTTCTTCAAGAGCGTGGCCGAATTCTGGCGCGGGGACGCCGTGGGCGTCCTGTTGACAGGCATGGGCAGGGATGGCGCCCAGGGCTTGAAAACCATGCGCGAGCGCGGCTTCCTGACCATCGCGCAGGACCGCGCCAGCAGTGCGGTTTATGGCATGCCGAAAGCGGCTGCCGAACTGGACGCGGCCGTCGAAATCACGCCGTTGGAACGCATCGCGGAGCGACTGGCGATACGATTCGCGCATATGCCGACTTGACGGCCAAAGGAAACAGCATGGAACCTGTCATCGACTATACGGCGGGCCTCGACAACAAGCCGCAGAACGCGATGGTGCTGCTGGTCGACGACCAGGTCATGGTCGGCGAAGCCATACGTCGTGCATTGGCCCATGAGCCGAACCTGGACTTTCACTTCTGCCCCGACCCGCAGGAGGCGCTGAACGTCGCCACGCAGACGCGGCCCACCGTCATCCTGCAGGACCTGGTGCTCCCCGGCGTGGACGGATTGACGCTGGTGCGCGCCTATCGCGCCAACCCCGCCACGCGCGACATTCCGATCATCGTGCTGTCCTCCAAGGAAGATGCAGCCGTCAAGAGCGCCGCCTTCAGCGCCGGCGCCAACGACTACCTGGTGAAGCTGCCCGACACCATCGAACTGGTCGCGCGCATCCGCTATCACTCCCGCTCCTACCAGGCCATGCAGCAGCGCGACGAAGCGTACCGGGCGCTGCGCGAGAGCCAGCAGCAATTGATGGAAATCAACCTGGAGCTGCGCCGGCTCACCAATTCCGACGGACTGACGGGCCTGGCCAACCGCCGCTACTTCGACAGCTACCTGAGCGCCGAATGGAAACGCGCCATGCGCGAGCAGACCGAGATCAGCATGCTGATGATCGACGTGGACCATTTCAAGAGCTACAACGACGCCTACGGCCACATGGCGGGCGACGAGGTACTCAAGAAGGTGGCCCATACCATCGGCAGCTGCTGCGACAGGTCCACCGACTTGTCGGCGCGCTTCGGCGGGGAGGAGTTCACCGTCGTCCTGCCTGGCACCTCGTCGGCGGGCACCCGGCTGGTGGCGGAGAAGATACGTCGCTCCATCGAAGGACTGCACATCCCTCACCGCGATTCATCGACATCCGAGTGGCTGACGGTCAGCGTGGGGATCGCCACCCTGGTGCCGGACCGGCTGGACCGGTACACGCAGATCATCGACGCGGCGGACCGCGGCCTCTACAACGCCAAGCGCCACGGTCGCAATCGCGTCATGGGACAGAACGATCCCGATCCCGCCTGAAGCGTCGTTCGTGCGGCGCCTTACACGTCCTCCGCGCCGAACCAATCCGGATTGCGCGCGCGTATCGGCGCGTACGACATGGTCAGTTCCCGCAGATGGTGCTGCATGGCGGCTTGCGCGGCCTGCGGATCGCCGGCATGCAGGGCCTGGAATATCGCCTCGTGCTGCGCGATCAACATCGGCAGGGGCGAGACCTCGCCCAGGCTAAGATAACGCACCCTGTCCATATTCGCCTTGATGTTCTCGATGGTCTGCCATACCGAGGGACAGTCCGCGGCGCCGGCGATCGCCTGGTGAAACGCGTCGTCCAGGTCGAGGAAGGCGGCCGTATCGTTGTCCCGCGCGGCGCGGCGCTGCAGCGCCAGCTGCTCGGCCATGGCGTCGAGCTGCGCAGCCGTGACGTGTTGCGCCGCGCGCGCCGCCACGGCGACTTCGACCGCTTCGCGGATGAAACGCCCATCCTCCACGCGCTTGGGCGAAATGCGCATCACGAAGGTGCCGCGCTGCGGCAACACCTGCACCAGGCCGGCCTCGCCCAATTTGATGAAGGCTTCGCGCACCGGTTGGCGCGATACACCGAATCGCTCGGAGATGTCCTTTTCCGACAGCGGCGACCCGGGCGGGAAGATGCCCTTGACGATGGCTTCGCGCAACGCGCGGTAGATCTGCTGGTTGACCGGCGCGAGGGTCCCGGCCAAGGCGGGCAGCAAAGCCAGCCCGCCGTTCGATGTCTTGCGCGCGGTCACCATGTCACTGTCCCATCCACCTGTACCGTGGCGGAGTATATCGTTGCGCTTGCGCCAGCCCTCTTCAGCGCTGGCCCCAGTCATGCAGGTCGGTGCCGCCGCGGCCTACCGGGGCCGTCTCCGGCAGCAGGCGCAATGCCAGCAGCGATGCCACCCCGAGCACCAGCATATAGACCGCCAGCCCCGCGTAGTGGCCGCCGCTCAGTTGGATGATCTTGACCGCCAACAGGCCGAGGATGCCGCTGCCGATCAACGAGCCGATCTGCCATATCAGGGCGATGCCGCTGCATCGCACGCGCGTCGGAAACAGCTCCGGGAACATCGAGGCCTGGGGTGAATAGGACAAGGCGTGGCCCACCGACAGGACCAGGATCATGGCCAGGTGGGTCAACAGCCGGCTGCCCGAATCCAGCATCAGGAAGAACGGCACCACCATGATGATCTGCACGACCGCGCCTGCCATATACACCGGGCGGCGGCCGAATTTGTCCGAAAGCCAGCCGGCCAACGGGATGGTGCACAGCTCGATGCCGACGGCCAGCAGGATGCTTTGCAGCAGCCACGCATCGTTGAGGTGGTTGGCCTTGCCGTAGGCCAGCACGATGGTGCTGTACATGGCGAAGGCGCATGCCTCGACCAGCTTGGCGAACACGCCCTTGGTGATGATGCCGGGGTAGGCCCGCAGGACTTCCACCACCGGCCGCGACTCCACCGCGCGGGTCTTGCGGATCTCGTCGAACACCGGCGATTCGTCGATGCGCAAGCGCACATACAGGCCGATGATGACCAGCAGCAGGCTAAGCAGGAAGGGGATGCGCCACCCCCATGCCAGCATCTGGGTTTCCGTGAGCGTGGAGGTCAGCAGCGCGAACAGGCCCGCCGGGAGCAGGAACCCCGCCGGGGCGCCCAATTGCACCCAGCTCGCGTAGAAACCGCGGCGCTGGCGCGGCGCATACTCGGCCGTCATCAGCACGGCCCCGGCCTGTTCGCCGCCCACGCCGAAACCCTGCAGGATGCGGATCAGGACCAGGGCCAGCGGCGCCCAGAAGCCGATCTCGTCATACGTCGGCATCAGGCCGATGACGAAAGTGCCCAACCCGACGATCAGGATGGTCACGACCAGCGCCTTCTTGCGGCCCAGCCGGTCACCGAAGTGCCCGAACACCACGCCGCCAATCGGCCGCGCGAGAAAGCCCACCGCATAGGTGGCGAATGCCGCGAACGTCCCCACCATGGGGTCCGAACTCGGAAAGAACAGCTTGCCGAAGAACAACACCGCCGCCGTGGCATAGACGAAAAAGTCGTAGTACTCGGCCGCGGTGCCGATGGTCGACGCCACGGCGGCACGCCGCAGCATGGTGGTCGGCGCGTTCGTAGGCGCGGGCTGGACGGCCGCGCTGCGTAGGGTGCTCATGTCTGCTCCACTGGATAGATCGTTATGGGTCAGGGCCGCAGCCCACCTACCAATTCCACAGCGTGCCGTCTTCCAGCCGCGCCACCGGCAGATAGGCCGGCTCATAGGGGTAGCGGGCCGCCAGTTTTTCGTCGATATCCACGCCCAGTCCGGGCGCATCGCCCGGGTGCATGCTGCCTTGCCGGAATTCCCAGGCATGGGGAAATACATCCAGGGCGGCCTGCGGGTAGCCCATGTATTCCTGCACCCCGAAATTGGGCACCCACAGGTCGAAGTGCAGCGCCGCGCCCATGCAGACCGGCGACAGGTCCGACGGCCCGTGGGCGCCCGTCCTCACCTGGTACATCGAGGCGAAATCGGCGATGCGGCGCATATGCGTGATGCCGCCGGCATGGGTGACCGTGGTGCGGATGTAGTCGATCAGTTGTTCCTCTATCAACTGCTTGCAGTCCCAGATACTGTTGAAAATCTCCCCCACCGCGATGGGCGTCACGGTGTGCTGGCGGATCAGGCGAAAAGCCTCCTGGTTCTCCGCTGGCGTGGGATCTTCCATCCAGAACAGGCGATAAGGCTCCAGGGCCTTGCCCAGCCGGGCGGCCTCGATAGGCGTGAGCCGATGATGCACGTCATGCAGCAGGTGGGTTTCGAAGCCGAACCGGTCGCGCACCGCCTCGAACAGCCGTGGGATGAAGTCCAGGTACTTTTCGCTGGACCAGGACTCCTCTTGGGGCCAACCCTTGGTCGCGGGTTCGTACGCCCCTCCACCCTTGGTGACCCCATAGACCGATTGCATGCCGGGCACGCCGCACTGGATGCGTATGGCCTGGAAACCTTGGTCGATATGCTCCGCATACTTGTCCAGCGCTTCCGGCAGATCGCGGCCCGTGGCGTGGCCATAGACCATCACACGCTCGCGCGAAGCGCCGCCCAGCAGTTGGTAGAGCGGCATGCCCGCCATCTTTCCCTTGATGTCCCACAGCGCCATGTCGACCGCCGCGATGGCCGACATCGTCACGGGCCCGCGTCGCCAGTACGCCCCCTTGTAGAGGTACTGCCACGTGTCTTCGATGTTGCGCGGGTCACGTCCGATCAGGACTGGGCAGACATGATCCTTCAGGTACGACGCGACGGCGAGTTCGCGCCCGTTCAGCGTGGCATCGCCGATGCCGTACACGCCCTGGTCCGTGACCACTTTCAAGGTAACGAAATTGCGGCCGGGGCACGTGACGATGACCTCGGCATGGATAATTTTCATAGGCGCTCCGCTGGGCACCGGCGCGGATACGACTTGCCGCACCGAGGGCCTGGATACTACCATACCAGTTCAACGCCCACACTGGGACGGGACAATCCGCGCCCAGCAGGGCACGAGCCGATATAGTGTTGTATCGCCGGGCTCCGCCTGGTCCCTGATCGCCGTACCCGCCGAACCTTACCCGCCAAATGAACGCTCCCCTGCCCCGCCTGAACCTGGAACGACTGCCACACCTGCGCGATCACCTGCCCGCACTGCCGTGGAAGGAGCCCGGCATCGGCATCGTGCACCTGGGGCTGGGCAATTTCCACCGGGCCCACCAGGCCATGTACACGGAGGACGCCATGCTGGCCGCCGGCGGCGACTGGGGCATATGCGGCGTATCGCTGCGCCGCGCCGACACGCGCGACGCGCTGGCGCCGCAGGATTTCCTCTACAGCGTGCTGGTCCGCGACACGGACGGCGAGCGAGTCCGCGTCGCCCGCGCGCTGCGCGGCATCCTGGTCGCTCCGGAAGAACCGCAGGCCGTGCTCGCCGCCATGCGCGATCCCAAGGTAAGGATCGTCTCTCTTACCGTGACGGAGAAAGGCTATTGCCTGGACCCGAAGACCGGCGGACTGGATTTTTCGCATCCGCTCATCGCGCGCGACCTGAAGGACCCGGATCATCCGCAAAGCGTGCCGGGTTATCTGGTGGCGGCGCTGCGCACGCGCCGCGAGCATCCCTTTACGGTACTGTCCTGCGACAACCTGGCGCACAACGGCGTGGCCCTGCGCCGTGCGGTCGTGGATTACGCGCGCGCCCTTGATCCGGCGCTCGGCGCATGGATCGACAGCGAAGTGGCTTTTCCCTCCACCATGGTCGATCGCATCGTACCGGCCACCTCGGAGGCCGACCGCAAGGCCGCCGCCGCGGCGTTGGGATGCGCGGACGCCTGGCCCGTGCCCAGCGAGAGCTTCCGGCAGTGGGTCATCGAGGACAATTTCCCGGCGGGACGCCCGGCCTGGGAACAGGCCGGCGCCCTGCTGGTGAGCGACGTCACGCCCTATGAGGTCGGCAAGCTGCGCATGCTGAACGGCTGCCATTCCACCTTGGCCTACCTGGCGCTGCTGGCGGACATCGACACGGTCGACGCCGCCATCGCCAACGCGGACTTGCGCGCCCTGCTGCACCGCATGATGACCGACGACATCGCGCCCACGCTGACCGTGCCGGCGACCTTCGACCGGCTGTCCTATCGCGACCAATTGCTGACCCGCCTTGCCAACCCGGCGCTCAAGCATCGCTGCATACAGATCGCCATGGACGGCAGCCAGAAGCTGCCTCCCCGGCTGCTGGGCACGGTGTCCGACCGCTTGCGGGACGGTTATGCCGTGCACCGCCTGGCGCTCGCCGTGGCCGCATGGATGCGGTTCCTCGGCGGCCGTTCCGAACGAGGCACGGCCTTGGAACTGAACGACCCCATGGCCGATCACCTGCGCGCACTGGTCAGCCAGGGTGAAGATGGACTCGTGGAGCGCCTGCTCGGCGTGCGGGAAATCTTTCCCCCGGCGCTGGCGGCGGACCTGCGCTTTGTCGCCAGCGTGCGATCGGCCTTCGCCGCGCTGGCGAAGGACGGGGCACTGGCGACGGCGCGTCGCTACGCCACGCGCTGAGGCCCCTACAGGAAACGGTCCAGCAGCTTGCGGCTGTGCTTGTCCAGCGCGCGCATGTCCGGCAACAGGTAGTGCACGCCGTGGTTGTCGGCGATCAACAGCGCGTGGGCCGCGAGCCGGCGAATATCTTCCTCGCCGCGCAGCAGGAAGGCCGTGGCGCCGCGATCCGTCTGTACTGTCCAGGTGCTCGGGGTGGCATAGCCCGACACCGACACGATGCGCTGGATGCGAGGCATGAAATCACGCGCGTTCAGCGCTTCCTGCAGCAAGCCGCGCATGGCCTGGGGCAAGTCGTCCATGCGGGCGATCCAGGTCACCTCGTGCCCGGACGGATCCACCAGCGAGCATCCGCCGTCGGGTGCTGAAATCGGAAACGCGCGCACCGGCGTGACGCCTTCGATGGCATGGCCGTCCGGGCCTACGTAGACCAGCCGTCCATAAGCGTTGCGATGCAACTGGAAGTCGGGCGCGGTAATCAAGGACATACGTCTCGGGATAGTCTTTGCGTTTCGGGACTCGTCGCCATCGCCGTGGACTCAGTTGCCGGCCAGCAGATCGTCGTCGCCGGCCGGGGCATCTTCGTCGCGTTCGGCGCTGTCGGCCTCGGCCTGCCTGGCCTGCGCCTGGTAAAGCTCATGATAGTGCCCGCCGGCGGCCATGAGCTGCTCGTGGTTGCCCTGTTCGACGATACGGCCACGGTCCAGCACCACCAGGCGGTCGGCCTTGCGCAGCGTGCTGAGCCGGTGCGCGATGGCGATGGTGGTGCGCCCGCGGACCAGATTGTCCAGTGCTTTCTGGATTTCCTTCTCCGTGGCGGTATCCACCGACGAGGTCGCCTCGTCCAGGATAAGAATGCGCGGGTCGATCAACAGGGCGCGCGCGATGGAGATGCGCTGGCGTTCGCCACCGGAAAGGGCCTGGCCGCGTTCGCCCACCAGGGAATCGTAGCCATGCGGCAGGCGGAGTATGAACTCATGGGCGTGCGCGGCACGCGCGGCCGCGACGATCTCGTCGCGGCTGGCTTCGGGTTTGCCATAGGCGATGTTCTCGGCGATGGTGCCGAAGAACAGGAAAGGCTCCTGCAGCACAAGGCCGATATTGCGCCGGTATTGCGCGATGGCCATTGACCGGATGTCGACGCCGTCCACCAGTATCGCCCCTTCCGACACATCGTAGAAGCGGCAGATCAGGTTGATCAACGTGCTCTTGCCCGACCCGCTGTGGCCAACCAGGCCTATCATCGTACCGGGTTCGATATCCAGGTCCAGTCCATGCATCACCGACCGGTTGCCATAGCGAAACCCCACATCGCGCAGGTGGATGCGGCCTTGCACGCGGTCCATGGCAACCGGCTTGCGCGGCTCCGGCACGCTCGATACATGGTCCAGAATATCGAAGATCCGCTTGGCGCCGGCGGCCGCCTTCTGGGTCACCGATACAATGCGGCTCATGGAATCCAGGCGCGTGTAGAAGCGCCCGATATACGACAGGAACGCGGCCAGCACGCCTACCGTGATCTCGCGGTGCGATACCTGCCAGATGCCGTAGACCCACACCACCAGCAAGCCGACCTCCGTCAACAAGGTCACCGTAGGCGAAAACAGCGCCCACACCTTGTTGACGCGGTCGTTGACGTCGAGGTTGCGCTGGTTGGCCTCGCGGAAGCGGCGCACCTCGCGCTTTTCCTGCGCGAAGGCCTTGACCACGCGGATACCGGGGATGGTATCGGCCAGCACATTGGTGATTTCCGACCATACCCGGTCCACTTTCTCGAAACCATGTCGCAGGTGATCGCGCACCGCATGGATCATCCAGCCGATGAAAGGCAGCGGCAACAGCGTGACCAGCGCCAGCCAAGGATTGATGGAGATCAGGATCGCGGCCGTCATCACGATCATCAGCACATCGGTGGCGAAGTCCAACAGATGCACCGACAGGAAAACGCAGATCCTGTCGGTCTCGCTGCCGATACGGGCAATCAGGTCCCCGGTGCGCTTGCCGCCGAAGTAGGCCAGCGACAGGTGCTGCATATGCTCATAGGTCGTGGTGCGCAGGTCCGCGCCGATGCGCTCGCTGACCCAGGCGAGGATATAGGTACGGCCCCACCCCAGCACCCAGGCCAGCAACGCCGAACCGAGCAGGCCCGACAGGTACAGCAGTACCTTGCTCTCGTCGATCGGCACGCCGTTCTGGAACGGGATCAGGACCTCGTCCATTAAGGGCATTGTCAGGTAAGGCGCCACCAGCGTCGCGGCCGTGGCCAGGACAGTCAGGATAAACCCCAGGGTCAACGGTACCTGGTACGGCACCGCGAAGCGCCACAGCCGCAGCAGGGCCCATGTGGAGGGCGGCTCCACGGGCGCCGGCACGCAACCTGGGCAGTGGTCCTGCTCTGGCGTAAGCGCGGCCAGGCAGTTGCCGCATACGCGCGCGGGCGCCGTTCCCGCGGGCGACAAGCCCAGCAGCACGTCCCGCTGGCGGTTATAGGCGTCGCGCAAGCGCAGCGCGGCGGGATTGCGGCCCAGGGTGTAGCGCCACAGCGCCAGCCGCCCTTGCGGGCCATGCAGCTCGAGCGCGCCCACTCCTGCATGGTCGGAGATCGCCATGCCCGTGCTGGCGTCGTACGGCCAGCGCCGCCATTGTTCATCGCCCGGTTCGCGCGCGACAATGGCCCGATCGGTCAGGAAAACAGCGCCATTGCGGAACTTCAGGGCGGCGTCCAGGTCTAGTGCCAGCGACGCAATGAGGGTTTCCCCGTCGGCCAGCTGGGCAAGCATATCGGCTCGCCACTCAGGCGGCAGCGCGCTTCCATCGGAAGCAGGGACTATGACGGGTTTCTTCATGGAAAACGTATTCAAAGCCGCGGCGGAACCGACAGGCCGGGTACCCGATTTCGGCGCGAGGCTGAAAACGTGTTCCTTCCTTACAACACAAGAGAGGCTATGGGTAGAATCCGCGTCGCCGCCCGCGGGTCGATATTTCTATAATCGGCGGCGTTCACAGAGCACCAGTGGCATTGGCGATACGCGCACCCGTGCCTGCGCACGGAATAACGACAACCGCACCGGCCCAGGAATATCTCCGTCCGCCATCGGATTTTCAGCAAATTAGAACATGAAAAAGAAAGACATTGAATTTCTCGATGTCGTGGCTTTGCGCGGCCCGAACATCTGGACGTATCGCCCGGTACTGCAGGCCTGGGTCGATATCGGGGAGCTGGAAGACTTCCCGTCCAATACCATCCCGGGATTCTACGAGCGGCTGTCGACGTGGCTGCCTACGCTGATCGAGCACCGCTGCAGCCCCGGCGTGCGCGGCGGTTTCCTGCAGCGCCTGCGCGAAGGCACATGGCCCGCGCATATCCTGGAACATGTCACCCTGGAACTGCAGAACCTGGCCGGGCTGCCGGGCGGCTTCGGCAAAGCACGCGAAACCGCCACGCGCGGCGTCTACAAGGTCATCGTTCGGGCCTGGCAGGAAGACGTCACGCGTGCTGCCCTCGCGGCGGGACGCGACCTGGTGATGGCCGCCATGGAAGACCGGCCGTACGACGTGGAAGACACCGTGGCGCGGCTGCGGCGCATGGTCGACCGGCACTGCCTGGGTCCCAGCACCGCATGCATCGTCGATGCCGCGGACGACCGCGATATCCCGGCCATCCGGCTCTTCGAGGGGAATCTGGTGCAGCTGGGCTATGGCGCCCGCCAGCGCCGCATCTGGACGGCGGAAACCGACCGCACCAGCGCCATCGCCGAGGGAATCTCGCGCGACAAGGACCTGACCAAGCGCCTGCTGGCCGAATGTGGCGTGCCGGTTCCCGAGGGACGTCTCGTCGAGTCGCCCGAAGAGGCCTGGGAAGTCGCGCAGGACATCGGCGTGCCGGTTGTGGTCAAGCCTTACGACGGCAATCATGGCCGCGGCGTCTTCACCAACCTGAACAGCCAGGAAGAGATCGCCTCGGCATATGCCGTGGCCGAGGAAGAAGGCAGCGGTGTCCTGGTGGAACGCTTCGTGGTGGGCAACGAGCATCGGCTGCTGGTGGTGGGCGGCCGCATGGTCGCCGCCGCACGCGGCGAGCCGGCATGGGTGGTCGGCGACGGCGAACACAGCATCGAAGACCTGATCGACCTGCAGATCAATACCGATCCGCGCCGGGGCCGGGGCGAGGACTGCCCCTTGAATCCCGTTCGGCTGGATTCGGCCGCACGGCTTGAAATCGCGCGGCAGGGCTATGAGGCCGCTTCCGTACCGGCCGCCGGACGCCGCGTGCTCATCCAGCGCAACGGCAACGTCGCGTTCGACGTGACCGACCGGGTGCATCCCGAAGTGTCCCATGCCGTGACGCTCGCTGCTCGCGTCGTCGGGCTGGACGTGGCTGGTGTGGATGTCGTGGCGGAGGACATCTCGCGTCCGCTGCAGGCGCAGCGCGGCGCCATCGTGGAGGTGAACGCCGGCCCCGGCCTGCTGATGCACCTGAAGCCGGCCGACGGCGAACCGCGTCCCGTGGGCCGCGCCATTGTCGACCATCTATTTCCCGAAGGCGAAGACGGCCGCATTCCCGTGGTCGGCGTCACGGGCACCAATGGCAAGACGGTGGTGGCGCGCCTGACCGCGCGCCTGCTGCGCCTGTGGGGCAAGCATGTCGGCCTGGCCTGCAGCGAAGGGCTGTACTTCAACGAGCGGCAGGTGCAACGCGGCGATTGCGCGGACTGGGCGAGCGGCCGGCGCGTCCTGATAAACCGTTCCGTGGACGCGGCGGTCATCGAGAACAGCACCGCCGTCATACTGGGCCAGGGCCTGGCCTACGATCGCTGCCAGGTTGGCGTGGTCACCAACCTCGACGATGGCGATCATCTGGGCGAATACGACATCCGCGATCTGGACGGCATGTACAACGTGCTGCGCACGCAGGTCGATGTGGTCCTGCCCACCGGCGCTGCCGTGCTCAATGCCCGCGACCAGCGCCTGGTCGAAATGGCCGGCCTGTGCGACGGCGATGTGGTCTTCTTCGGCCTGGACCCGCACCTGAGCGCCATCGCCTCGCATGTCGCGCTGGGCAAGCGCGCGGTGTACATCCAGGACGGCCATGTCGTGCTGGCGCACGGCAGCCGCCAGGAACGCCTGAGCGAGGTGGCCGCCATTCCGCTGACTCTGCAGGGCCGCGTCGATTTCCAGATCGAGAACGTGCTGGCCGCCGTAGGCGCCGCATGGGCGCTGGGTGTGCCGGCCGACATCATCCGCGTCGGCATCGAGACTTTCGACGTCGAACGCGCCGACGCGCCCTGGCAGTTCACCTTGGTCGAGCGCGGCCGGGCGACCGTGGTGGTGGACGGCGCGCACAATGCCGCCGCGCTGCGCGCGCTGATCGCGGCGGCGGAGCGCTTTCCCGCCAGCCGGCGCAGGGTCGTGTACGGCGCCGGCAAGGACCGGCGCGATGAAGATCTGTTGGAACAGGGACGCCTGCTCGGAGATGCCTTCGACCAGGTCGTACTGTACGACGATGCCACCGTGACGTCGCGCCGCCCTGCCGGCCAGGCGCGCGCGCTCTTGCGCGGCGGCGCGCAGGCGGGCGCCCGCGCCACGGCCATCGCCGACGAACCCGATCACGCCCTGGCCATCCAGACCATGCTGGACAGCATCCAGCCCGGCGACTTCGTCGTCGTGCAATGCGACGAAGGCAACACCGAGACCACCCTGCACTTGCTGCACCGGTGGATCGAGCAGAACTGACGATAACGCCCGCCACCCCGTTCCCGAACGGCATACGCGGCTGACAGGAATACCCGCATGGAAGTCTCCCGCATACGCGCACTGCGCGGCCCGAACCTGTGGAGCCGCAACACCGCCATCGAAGCCATCGTCGCCTGCGACGATGTCGAATGCGCCATCGAACGTATGCCCGAGCTGGAGCCGCGCCTGCGCCAGCGCTTTCCGCAATTGGGGTTGCTGCGTCCCGAGGGGCACCAGGCCACCTTGTCGACGGCCCACGTGCTGGAGCAGGTGGCTCTGGCCCTGCAGGCGCACGCCGGCTGCCCGGTCGCATTCAGCCGGACCGCAGCGACGGTAGAGCCGGGTATCTTCCAGGTCGTCGTGGAATACAGCGAAGAATCCGTAGGCAGGCTGGCGCTGGACCTGGCCGGAGCGTTGTGCCAGGCGGCTCGCGACGATACGCCATTCGACCTGGCCGACGCCCTGCACCGGCTGCGCGAACTCGACGAAGACCTGCGGCTCGGTCCCAGCACCGGCTCCATCGTCCATGCCGCTGTCGCGCGCAATATCCCGTATCGCCGGCTGACAGAAGGCAGCATGGTGCAGTTCGGCTGGGGCTCGCGGCAGCGCCGCATCCAGGCCGCCGAAACCGACATGACCGGGGCCATCGCCGAATCCATCGCGCAGGACAAGGACCTGACCAAAATGCTGCTGGACGCGGCAGGCGTGCCGGTGCCGCGCGGCCGTACCGCGGACACCGCCGAGGACGCCTGGGCAGCGGCCCAGGAACTGGGCGGCCCCGTCGTCGTCAAGCCGCGCGACGGCAGCCAGGGGCGCGGGGTGGCCGTCAACATCGAGACCCGTGAACGCATTGTCGCCGCGTATGCCGCGGCGGCCGACATCAGTCGCGATGTCATCGTGGAGCGGTATATCCCCGGGCACGACTTCCGCCTGCTGGTGGTGGGCGACACCCTCGTTGCCGCGGCACGCCGGGACCCGCCCCAGATATCCGGCGACGGCGTCCATACCGTGCGCGAACTGGTGGAGCAGGTCAACGCGGATCCCCTGCGCGGCGACGGCCATGCCACCGCCCTCACCAAGATCCGGATCGACGACATCGCGCTCGCCACGCTCGGCAAGCAAGGCTTGCAAGTGGACTCGGTGCCACCGGCCGGCGCGCGCGTGGTTCTACGCAACAACGCCAACCTCAGCACCGGCGGCTCGGCCACGGACGTCACGGACGAGGTCCACCCCGAACTGGCGGCCCGCGCAGTGACCGCTGCGCGCATGATCGGGCTGGACTTGTGCGGCGTGGACGTCGTCGCCGAGACCGTGCACCTGCCCCTGGAGGAACAACACGGCGCCATCGTCGAGGTCAACGCCGCCCCCGGCCTGCGCATGCACCTGAACCCGTCGTTCGGCAAAGGGCGCGCCGTGGGCGAGGCCATCATCGCCAACATGTTCGCCGAAGGCGAGGACGGCCGCATTCCGCTGGTGGCCGTGGCCGGCACAAACGGCAAGACCACAACAGTGCGCCTGATCGCACATATCCTGGGACAGGACGGCAAGCGCGTCGGCATGACGAATTCGGACGGCGTCTATATCGGTGCGCGCCGAATCGACACGGGCGATTGCAGCGGCCCGCGCAGCGCGCGCAGCGTGCTGCTGCACCCGGACGTCGACGCGGCCGTGCTGGAAACCGCGCGCGGCGGCATCCTGCGCGAAGGCCTTGCGTTCGACCGCTGCAACGTCGCCGTCGTGACCAATATCGGCATGGGCGACCACCTGGGCCTGGGCTACATCAGCACGGTCGAGGACCTCGCCGTCGTCAAGCGCGTCATCGTGCAGTACGTGCATCCCAGCGGCGCCGCGGTCCTGAACGCGGCCGACCCCATCGTCGCCGATATGGCGGCCAGTTGCCCCGGCGACATCGTGTTCTTCGCTCAGGACGGCCACCATCCCCGCATGACGACGCATCGGGCGCAGGGCAACCGGGTCGTGTACCGCGACGGGGACAGGATCGTGGCGGCACGCCGCGGCCGAACCCATACCATCGCGCTGGCCGATATCCCGCTCACGCGCGAAGGCCACATCGGCTTCCAGGTGGAAAACGCCATGGCGGCGATCGGCGCCGCGTGGGCCCTGAACATCCCCTGGCCCCTCATCCGGCAGGGCCTGAAAACCTTCGTCAGCGACGCGGCGACCGCGCCCGGACGCTTCAACGTATTCGACTACGGCGGCGCGACCGTTATCGCGGACTATGGCCACAACCCGGACGCCATCACGGCGCTGGTGCAGGCCATCAATGGCATGCCGGCCAGGCGCCGCGCCGTCGTGATCAGCGGCGCGGGCGACCGGCGCGACGAGGACATCCGGCGCCAGACCGAAATCCTGGGCGATGCCTTCGACGATGTACTGCTGTACGAAGACCAATGCCAGCGCGGGCGTGCCGATGGCGAAGTGCTGGCCTTGCTGCGTGAAGGGCTGCGCCAGGCCAGGCGCGCCAGCCATATCGCCGAGATTCGCGGCGAATTCCTCGCCATCGACACGGCATTGGCGCGCCTGCAAGCCGGCGACCTTTGCCTGATCCTGGTAGACCAGGTTGAGGAAGCGCTCGCGCATATCGCCGCGCGCGTCGCGACCGTACCTGGGACGCCACAGTTGTAACGCTGAGCCGCTCCAGGTTGCGCATCTGTAACAGCGGTGCCGCCATGCGGCTCGCAGGCTCAGCCATGGCCTCGGAGTTACATTTCCGCACATCGACGTTTGACCCTGCCCCGGCTGGGCACGTAGCTTGGTGATAACCCGTACGCCTGGGCATATTGCCCCGGCGTTCAGGTATACGCCGGGGGCGCCATGGTCCCCGACGCTTTTCCATCGGGAGGCAACCATGCTGCATTACGCCGTCGTCTTTTTCGTTATCGCGATCATCGCGGCCGTCCTTGGCTTCGGTGGTATCGCCGCGGGCGCCGCGGGCATCGCGAAGATCCTGTTTTTCGTGTTCCTGGTCCTTGCCCTGCTTTCCATCCTGGGCGGCATGTTCCGACGATAGCGTCAGGCGCCGCCGCCCCGTATTCCCCGCACAAGGAGAGAAATAAGATGCACACTCGCCAAATCATCGCCGCCGCCGTTATCGGCCTGAGCACTGCCGTCGGCTCGGCCGCCTATGCGGCCGACAACGACACCGGCAGCGGCAAACCCAAACAGTCCGTCGGCGAATACACCTCGGACGCCGTCGTCACCACCAAGGTGAAGGCCGCCATCGTCGCCGAAAAGTCGCTGAGCGCCCTGGATATCGCCGTGGAGACGAACAACGGCGTGGTCACCTTGACCGGCACGGTCGCCACCGCTGCGCAAAGCGACAACGCCACCCATGTGGCGCGCGGTATCGAAGGGGTCAAGCAGGTCAAGAACAACCTGAAGGTCGATCCCAGCAAGAGCAAGAAGTAGCCACTGCAGGACAGGCGCCCGCCACCCGGCGCGCGCCTGTCTTCCTGCCTGCTTCAGGGCAGGCGGAACGTGCCGTCGCCCAGCTCCAGCACCTGGCCCGCCACGCGGATTTCGCGTTCCGTCGACACATCCAGCGTCAACACGCAAGGACGTCCCGTTTGCTCGCCCTGCTGCACACGGGCGCGCGCAGGCAAGGGCCGGCCCTTTGCGATATACCAGCCGCCCAGGTTGGCGCAGGCCGATCCGGTGCCCGGGTCTTCCACGACGCCTCCGCCTGGCTTGACGAAGAAATAGCGCGCGATCACGCGGTCGGCGCCGTCGTTATCCTGGCCGTCGAACGCGAACACATAGGCAATGCGACGGCCCGCCTTGCTGGGCTCCCAGGCATCGAGGCTGGCGCTGTCCGGGCGCGCGCGCCGCACGGCTTCGGCGGTCCGCAGGGGCACCAGAAGTTGATGGGCGCCCGTGTCTACCCAGATCGGTTCGGCCAACAGGTCGTCCGCAGACAATCCCAAATGTGCGGCCAGCTGCGTCGCCGGCAGCATGCAGGCACGCGTCTCCGGCGCTCGTCCGCCCGGCGCGGACAAGGTCCATGTATTCCCTTGCGCGACCACCGGGACCAGGCCGGCCTGCGTCTCCAGCGTCAGGCTGTCGCCGACGCCGGTCAGGGCCCGCACCACATGGGACGTGCCCAGGGTTGGATGTCCGGCAAACGGCATTTCGTAGCCGGGCGTGAAGATACGCACCCGTGCCGTCGCATCGCGCGATGGCAGGATGAAGCAGGTCTCGGACAGGTTGAATTGCAACGCAAGCGCCTGCATTTCCGCATCGTCGAGCCCGCGTCCGTCTTCGAAGACGCACAAGGGGTTGCCGCCGAAAAGCGTTTCGGCAAAGACATTCAGAAGGCGATAGCGGTAGATTCTCATGCGGCAGGCCTGCGCCCTTACCAGGTTACGAAGAACAGTACCCAGGCCGCGCAGAACGGCACCAGGCCCGCGGTAAACAACATCCATGCCGCCACCCGGCGCGCCGGGGACGCCGCGCGCGGCCCCATCACCCGCCACGCCAGGCGCAACGTCCAGGCCAGCGCCAAAGTTAGCAGCGTGAACCGAACCGGATTGGCCCATGCCGCGCGCACGCCTTCGTGCTTGAGCAAGGTTATGGTGGTAGCCGACAGCCCCAGGAAGACACCGATGCCGGCCGCCGGAATCAGGGCCTGCGCCAGTTTGTGCAAGCCGGCACCGCCCCACGGCGTGCGGCCTTCCGGCGCCGGCGAGCCGAGGACGCGGTCGGCGAACCACAGCGCCAGGTAAATGGCGCCGCCCACCACCACCGTGGTGGCCCCGATGAAGAACAGGATGCAGGCGCCGTCCAGCCAGGAAAAGCTGTCGTTGACAGCGGGGTAATGGGTCAGGATGAACCAGGGCGCATTGTCGAGCAGCGGCCAGGTGATGTCGCGCTCGATGAGCCAGGTGGCCGCGGCCTGCTTCAGGGTGACGAACCAGGGACTGGCGCTCCACAGGAAAGCGCCCATGGCGATGCCCATCATGCCGAACACCACGAGGGCTGTCTGCCACGCATCGCCAGACGCCACGTGCACGATTTCGGCTTCGGGGGAACGCGGCGTCAGCGCGATGGCGCCGCGATAGCCGCTGCAACGACCGCACATATGGCAATCGCCCGCGCCTTTCATATGGCGCAAGGGCACAAGTGGCGCACAATTCACCGGCTGGATGCGGATGACCGGATGCCGCCACGCTTCCTCATCGACCTTGAAGTGCCAGGGCGCCAGCTTGGCGAGGAGGTTGAACACGCCGTTGACCGGGCACAGGTACTTGCACCACACCCGTTTGCTGCGCCCGTAACGCCACCCCACCACCATGGCGGCGGCGGTCGAGCCGCCCAGCACCGCCAGCACCGCCAATGGATACTGGTACACGCTGACGAGCTGACCGTAGACCGTCGTCAGGGCGAAGGCGACGAAAGGCCAGCCGCCCCAGCGCATCCAGCGCGGGATCGCGTGGCCCTGGCCGCGCTCGCTGGCCCATTCGGTCAGCATGCCTTCCGGACAGAACAAGCCGCACCACGCGCGGCCCATGATGGGCATGGAGACCAGTACGAACGGCCACCATACGCCCCAGAAGGCGAATTGCGCCACGATGGTGAGGTTGTTGAACACCGACGCCGAATTGTCGGGCAGCGGCATCACCGCCGGCACGATCAGCAGGAACAGATATAAAGCAACGATGCCCCATTGCAGCTTGCGCAGCAAAGGGGCATGGTCACGCAGGAAATCAGCCACGCGGGTCGTCGCCCGCGCCACTGCTACAGCCATGGCTTCAAACCTTCCTCAACAACATGGGCCTCAGCGGACATGGGCGGACGCGGCCTTCTCGCCCTGCGTGGCTGCCGTTACGCCCGACCGCGCCGCCGGGCCGGAACCCACCCGGCGCAACAGCGCCCACACCACCAGCCAGTAGGCCACCCACGCCAGCACGGACGTCAGCGCGGGGTAGGCGCGATATCCCGCGAAATCGGCCAGGATCTTGCCCACGCCGCTGCTATCGTCCAGCAGCCAACTGCTGTCCCAGAGGGGATCGACCAGCGGCGACAACACGCCCAGCGAAATCAGATGGTCCAACCCTCCGACCAGCAGCGAACCGGCCAACAGCAGCAGCAGGATCTCCGTGACACGGAAGAAACGCCGCCAGGTGATCAGCTTGCCGCCCAACTGCAATAGCCAGAATGTCAGGAGGGCGACCACGAAGCCCGCCAGCCCAGCCAGCGCCAGCATCCAGGCACTGCTGCCGTCCGCGCCGGCCGACACCGTACCATAGAGAAACACCACCGTCTCGCTGCCTTCGCGCGCCACGGCAATCATGACGAGCACCAGCAGCCCCCACCAGCTGTCGCGCTGCACGGAACTGCGCGCGCCGCTTTCGAGTTCGCCCTTCAAGCTGCGGCCGTGCTTTTTCATCCATACGACCATCTGCACGACCAGGACGCACGCGACCAGCGCCATGCCCGCCTGGAACCATTCCTGCCCATCGTCGGAAAGCCAGGACGAGACACCCAGCAACACCAGGGCCAGGAGCAACGCCAAGCCCAGCCCAGCCGCCACACCGCCCCACAGATAGGGCAGCCCACGCCGCCCTTGGGGTGAAGCGCGCAGCCACGAATACAGAATGCCCACGACCAGCAGGGCTTCCACCGATTCGCGCCAGACAATAAAAGAAACCTGTTCCATGACACCGCGGACGCGTACGCGCCCTTATTCCTTGGGTTTGACGACCAGCGTGCCCTTCACGTCCTGATGGAAGTCATCGAAGAAGGGATACTCCCCGGGACGCGATATCGTGATGACGACAAAGGACTTCACGCCCGGCCCCAGCACTTTTTCCTTGCGCAGCGGGATGCTTTCGAACTCCACGGGCTCGTGGCTTTCGTTGCTGAGCTCGATCTTGAAGCGGCCTGCCGGCACCTCGAGCCGTGTTGGCTCGAAAGTGCCGTCCGGCTTGAAGGTGAGCTGGAAGGTCGGCAGCTCGTCGGCCAGCGCGGTGCCGGCGACGCCCAGCATGGACAGCGCCGCCGCCAGCAGCCATGCCCGTGCGCGAGCCATCAGTAGCCACCTTTCTTGCCGGTTCCGGCATAGACGAACTCATAGTTCAATTCGAAGGGCTGGAACCAGGGGCCGACGCCGGTTTCCTTGTCGATGTGGCGACCGAAGTGGCTGTGCTGGTCCGCCGTGGGCGGCATGATGGTGTACTTCAGCTTGTACTTGCCTGGGCCTTCCAGCTTGACGTTATCGCCGTAGTGCGGACCGTCGTTCGCCACCATGGGCATCAACATGCCCTTCTGCACGTTCTGGCTGCCTTCCTTCTGCAATTCGAACTTGACGACCAGGTAAGGCATCCACTCGCCTTCCGGGAAACCGGTGGGATTGTCGGCCGTCGCATGGATGTCGGCTTCCAGATGGATGTCCGAATCCTTCGCCGGTCGCATCACGCCAGGGGGGTCCATTTCGATGGGCTGCAGATACACCGCGCCGATTTCCATGCCGCCTTTTTCGACGGGTTTCCCTATCGGGTATTCGGCAGCGGCCGCCACGCCGCAGAATGCAAGGCTGGCTGCGAGCGCCAAGGCCTGTTTGATCATCGAACTCTTCCTTTCAAGCGGACATCCGCCGTGTGACGCGACTGTAAAGTCGAAAGCATAGGGAAAAGGGAAGCCGAATGCAAACAAGAACTGTTTTCATGCGGAGGAAAGTTCGATCCCTCCGCGCCCGTGGGCGGCCGGCTTCCCGACACACCGGCATTGCTCGCGCGGCGCCGGCGTCCAGCTATGGACCTGCGCGCCCGGCCTTGGTTCCCGCCGGGCACAACGCCGCGCCACGCGGTGCGGCCCTGCCCTGAATGGCTGCAACGGCCGTATGGCTGCAACGGTGCCGGCCTGCTGCCCCTACTTGCGGGTGCCCTGGTTCGCGCCGGGAAAGGGAAACGTGGAGAACATCGTGCGGGTCTGGTCCTGCATTTTGTCCTGCATCTGCACGAACAGGTTTTTGCTCTGTTCGATGTAGCTGTTCATCATGTTCTGCATCATGGGGGCCTGGCCATTCATGAATTGCGTCCAGGCTTCGGGGCCGAACTGGCTGCCGTAGAGTCCCTTGGACTGTTCGGCCATGCGTTCCTGGATCTCCATGAAGGCCTGGATGTTCTTCTCCAGGTAGGAGCCCATGATGCCCTGCATGGCGTGGCCGTAGAAGCGGATGATCTGGGACAACATGTTCGACGAGAACATGGGAACGCCACCGCCCTCTTCCTCCAGGATGATCTGCAGCAGGATGCTGCGGGTCAGGTCTTCGCCGCTCTTGGCGTCCACGACCTGGAAGGATTCGCTGGCCAGCACCAGTTGCTTGACATCCGCCAGCGTGATGTACGTGCTGGTCTGCGTATCGTACAGGCGGCGATTCGGATACTTCTTGATCAGGCGTGTGCTCGCACCTGCTTGGGCTTGCGTCATGGTTGTCCCCTGCTGGGTCGGTCGTGTTGTACTTATGTGCGTGACATCGGTTGGCAGGCCGCGGCGGCGCCTGCGGCGGTGTATATGTTAGTCCTGTTGGCGTCCCGGCCGCCGCCCGGCCCGGCGCCTGGCTTCAACTCATGTGGAGCCCGCCATTCAGGGAAAAATCCGCGCCGGTGGCAAAGCCCGACTGGTCGGAAGCCAGCCAGGAGATGATCGAGGCGATTTCCTCCGGCGCGCCGAGACGCCGGACCGGGATGGTCGCGACGATTTTCTCCAATACATCCGGGCGGATGGCACGAACCATATCGGTCCCGATATAGCCGGGCGATACGGTATTCACCGTCACGCCCTTGCTGGCGACTTCCTGCGCCAGCGCCATTGTGAAACCGTGTATGCCCGCTTTGGCGGTGGAATAGTTGGTCTGTCCGAACTGGCCCTTCTGGCCGTTCACCGAACTGATGTTGATGATGCGGCCCCACTGCTGGTCGACCATGTGCTCCAGCACCTGCTTGGTCACGTTGAACAGGCTGTTGAGATTGGTGTCGATGACCGCGCGCCAGTCGTCGAGCGACATCTTGCGGAACAGGCCATCCCGCGTGATGCCGGCATTGTTCACCAGGACGTCGACCGGACCGTAGTCCTTGCGTACTTTCTCGAAGGCGTGCAGGGTCGAGTCCCAATCCGAGACGTTCCCCACCGAAGCGTAAAAGGTGTAGCCCTGCGCGGCCTGCTCGTCGAGCCACTGCTGGTAATTGCGGCTGGGCCCGCATCCCGCCACCACACGGAACCCGTCCTTGGCCAGCCGTTGGCAGATCGAAGTGCCTATGCCGCCCATGCCGCCTGTCACGTAAGCCAGTTTCCCGCTCATCGCCATTCTCCTGTTGGTGCCGCAACACCCAAATGATCCATCCCGCCTTGGCGCTACGCCCGGCCTGCCATATCGCAGGAAATCGCGCGGGCAACGCCCTTTTTGCCGGTCAGATCGACCTGACCTTCACATAACGTCCCGGCGCCGGCTCGATCGGCGCGTATTGCGCGTTGCCGCCTTGCTTGGGAGCCTTTACCCGTTTGCCCGCATGGCGCGCCAGCCATGCCGTCCAGTCCGGCCACCAACTGCCGGGGTGGTCCTGCGCCAGTTCCATCCAGGCGGTCGGGTCGCCAGGCAGGCGCGCCGGAGGATCGTCGTCCGGACCGCCTATGGTCCAATAACTGCGCCGCTTCTTCGCCGGCGGGTTGATGACCCCCGCGATATGGCCCGACGCGCCCAGCACGAAACGCCGGGGACCGCGCAAAAGCTGCGTGGACGCATAGGCCGACGTCCACGGCACGATATGGTCGTCGCGCGAGCCGAACACGTAGGCCGGCATGTCCAGCCGCGTCAGGTCCAGCGGCACGCCGCCCACCTGGCAGCGTCCCGGCACCTTCAGATTGTTTTCCAGGTACGTATTGCGGAAATACCAGGCGAAAAACGGCCCGGGAAGATTGGTGCTGTCCGCATTCCAGAACAACAGATCGAAGGCCGGCGGCGTGCGCCCTTTCAGATAATTCTCAACGACATAGTTCCACACCAGCTCGTTGGGACGCAGGAAGGAAAAGGTCGTGGCCAGCTCCCGCCCGGACATCAGGCCGCCGGCGCCCAATTGCCGTTCGCGCAGCAGCGCATGCGTTTCGTCGACAAAGACCTGCAGCACCCCTGTATCGCGGAAGTCCAGCAAGGCCGTCAGCAAGGTCAGCGCCGCCACCGGTTTTTCGCCGCGTGCATCGGCCAGGGCAAGGGCCGATGCGAGCAGCGTACCGCCCACGCAGAACCCCAGCGCGTTGACCTGCGGTTGTCCGGTGATCTCGCCCGCGACGCGCAAGGCCGGCAGTATCGCGTCGTCAAGGTAATCCGGCCAACCGGCGCGGTCCACGCCGTCGTCGTCGGCAGGCACCGGGTTGCGCCAGGACATCATGAACACCGTATGGCCGGCATCCACCGCGTGACGCACGAAGGAGTTGGCCGGCTGCAAGTCCAGGATATAGAACTTGTTGATGTTCGGCGGCACGATGACCAGGGGACGTGCATGGACCGTCGGCGTCGTTGGCGTGTACTGGATCAACTGGAATAGCGGATTCTCGAAAACCACCTGTCCCGGCGTGACCGCCACGTTCACGCCGATCTCGAACTGGCTTTCGTCGGTCTGTGTGATACGCCCCTTGCGCAGATCGTTCATCAGGTTGGCCAGTCCGTCGGCCAGGGTCTTGCCGGCCGAGTCCGCGATGGCCGCCTGGGCCTCCGGGTTCAGCGCCAGGAAGTTCGATGGCGCGAGCGCGTCAACCCACTGCGTAATGGAAAAGCGCAGGCGCGACCGCAGTGCATCGCTGACGTCCGCCGCATCGACCATGCGCAACATGGCGCGCGCCGAAAGCAGATAGGCATGCGCCAGCACCAGGTGCGGCGTGCTGCGGCCCCAGGCTTCGCCGGCGAAGCGCTTGTCCGCCGGCGGTCCCAGGCGTCCCTCGCGCGCATCCTCGGCCAACTGCAGCCAGTCGCGCGAGAATTCGGCCTGGATCTGTGCCAGCACATCCGGCGCGACACCCACCGGAACGGGCCATGCTGCGGATGGATGGGCAGTCACCTCGACACCTTGTTATGGCTTCTTTGGAAAAGATGGTGCATTGCGGGCATGACGGTGTCAATGCGGGTAATCAGGGGGCGCGGGCCGCGCGGCGCACCGCCGCGTGCAGGCCATCATGCGGCGTGCAACCATGCCAGCAGCGCCATGCGTCCGGTTTGTCCATCGCGACGGTACGAGAAGAATCGCCCCGGGTCCGATACGGTGCACAGGCCGCTCCGGTGGACGACAGCCACGCCGGCGCGCCGCAGGCGCAAAGCCGCGAGGCCCGGCAAGTCGGCCAGCCACTTGCCCGCTTGCCCCGGGCGTGCATGAAACAGCGCTTGCGCCTGCGGTCCGTCGCCAGCGAAGGCATCCAGGACGTCCTGGCCCACCTCGAACATCGCGGGGCCGATCCCGGGGCCGATCCAGGCGTGCCAGGCGGCGCCGTCCGCGCATTTGCGGCGCAGCGCCGCCACGGTATTTTCCAGCACCCCTGCCGCCAGGCCGCGCCATCCGGCATGCGCGGCCCCCAACGCGCGGCCGTCTGCGTCGACGATGAGCACCGGCAGGCAATCGGCGGCCATGATGGCCAGGGGCCGCCCTGGCGTCATCGTTACCGCGGCGTCGGCGGCCGGTTCGTCTTCCAGGGGCCCGTCGGCATCCACGACGCGGTCGCCGTGCACCTGCCGCAACCATAGCGGCGGGCGGGGCAGCGCCGCCTGCAGGCGACGGCGGTTCTCGGCGACCGCGTCCGGCTGGTCTCCGGCGCGCAGGCCGAGGTTCAGGGTATCGTGCGGCGCGACGCCGACACCGCCGGCCCGCGTGGTGCAGAAGTAGCGCACGCCGGGCCATCGCGGCCCGGTCACGACCGGCAAGGAGCCGTCGGGGGTATCCAAAGACACGAACATCGCAACATCCTGGGTCAACACATCACTCCCATGCGATCGCCTGGCCGACCGCCACCATGTCGTCAGGCGGGGGCGCCTCGAAGGCCAGCGGACCGCTGCCCCCCGGGTCGTCGAAACGCAGCGCCCGCGCGTGCAGCATCTGGCGCGTGGCGCCGGCCAGTGGCTTGCCGCCGTAGAGCGTATCACCGAGCAGGGGATGGCCCAGGCTCGCAAGGTGGACGCGAATCTGGTGGGTCCGCCCCGTCTCCAGGCGGCACATGACGCGCGACACCCGTGCGCCGTCCGCCAGGCCGGCGGCTTCAGGGGTGTAGTGGGTCACGGCGTGCTTGGGTGCGACCGGGCGCTCCACGCTCATGCGCACCGGCACGCGCGCGTCACGCCCCACGGGGCGGTCCACGGTGCCCGGAGCCGCTACCCGGCCGTGCACCAGCGCGACGTATTCCCGCCCCATGGTCCGGGCCTGGAGTTGCCGCACCAGATGCGTCTGCGCTTCTTCCGTACGGGCCACCACCATCAGGCCGGACGTGTCCTTGTCCAGCCGGTGCACGATGCCGGCGCGGGCGACGCCGCGCAGCTCGGGATAGCGGAACAACAGGCCATTGAGCAGCGTGCCTTGCCAATTGCCCGCGCCGGGATGCGTCACCAGGCCTGCGGGCTTGTCGACGACGATCCACTGCGGATTGTCGTCGACCACGCCGAAATCGATCGGCTCGGGGGCAAACGCCAGGGCATCCGGGGCGGGCTGCTCCCATACCGTGATCAGGTCCCCGGGGCCGACGGGCTGCCGCACCTTGGCTGCCGCCCCGTTCACCTGCACGTAACCGGCTTCGATCCAGCCCTGCAGGCGGCTGCGCGAATGGCTGGCCAGCAAGCCGGAAAGCACCTTATCCAACCGATCGGCCCGGACGGTTTCCGGCACGCGCAGGACCTGCGGTTCGTCATCGGAAGGAAGATCCGCGCTCGCGGCTATATCGGACATGGAGACAAATCATATAATCGACGCAGCCATGCTAACACCAAGGAAATTTCCCTCGTGACTCACCGCGTCCCCGTCCCTTCGTTTTTCGCGTCCCCTTTCGGGTCGGTCGCACGCCTGTGCCTTGCGCTGGCCCTGACATTGGCGGTCGCCGCCTGCGGCACCAGCGGCGCCAAGTACGACAAGACCGCGGGCTGGAGCGCCGAACAGCTCTACGCCGATGCCAAGATGGAGATGGACGCCGGCAACTGGAAAGATGCCCGCGACCGCCTGACCGCGGTCGAAAGCCGCTACCCCTTCGGCATCTACGCCCAGCAGGCCCTGATGAACCTGGCCTATGTGAACTGGAAGGACGGCGAGAACGAGCAGGCGCTTGCCGCCATCGACCGTTTCCAGCAGCTGTACCCCAACCATCCCGGCACGGACTACATGCTGTACCTCAAGGGGCTGATCAACTTCACCCCGGCCAGCGCGTTCATGACCAACCTCACCGGCCAGGATCCCAGCGAGCGCGATCCCAAAGGGCTGCGTGCCTCCTATGACGCCTTCAACGAACTCATCAAGCGTTTTCCGGACAGCAAGTACACCGCGGACGCCAAGCTGCGCGTGGCCTGGCTGGTGAATGCGATCGCCATGAACGAAGTCCACGTCGCACGCTACTACTACGAGCGCGGCGCCTACGTGGCCGCGGCCAACCGCGCCCAGACCGTCATCACGGATTTCCAGAGCGCCGAGGCCTCCGAAGAAGCCCTGTACATCCTGTACAAATCCTACGAGAAGCTGAACATGCCGCAGCTAGAGAAGGATGCCAAGCGGGTGCTGGACACCAACTTCCCGCAGAGCAAGTATCCGTCGCAGGGCTTCGCGCAGGACAAGAACTGGTGGGATCCCTGGGGCTGGCTGTAGGCCGTGACGCCGGGCTGGACGCCTCCTGAGGGAGGTCGCTTCCTGCTGACGCCTCCTGCGGGAGGCGTTTCTCTTTTGAAGCCCTGCCCGCCGCGCCTGCCTTGCGCGATCAGACAGGCGTGGGCAGGGACTGGGCCGCTTCGTCGGTCTTGCGTGCCAGGAAGGCCACGGCCTCGTCCAGCTCGCGGGTCCTCGCAAAGGGCGGCAGGCCACGCCAAAGGCGCTTGCCGTAGCCTTTTTCCACCAGGCGCACATCGCCCACCATCAGTACCCCCCAGTCCGCCATCGTGCGGATGAGCCGTCCCGCGCCCTGTTTCAGGGCGATGGCAGCTTCGGGCAACTGGTATTCCGCGAAAGGATTGCCTCCGCGCGCCCGGCACTCCCGCAGGCGGGCCTCGATGACCGGGTCGTCGGGGGGCGCGAAAGGCAATTTGTCGATGGCCACCAAGGTCAAGGCATTGCCGGGCAGGTCGATGCCTTCCCAGAAGCTGGCGCTGCCGACCAGCACCGGATGCGTCAAGGTGCGGAAGCGTTCCAGCAGATCGCGCCGCGTGCCCTCGCCCTGCCGCAGCAGCGGCCAGTCGACGCCGGCGTCATCGAAGGCATCGGCCAGCAATTCCGCGAAGCGGTCCACCGCCCGCAGCGTCGTGCACAGCACCAGCGCGCCGCCTGGACTGGCGTGCAGCAGCGCCATCAAGGTATCGACGAAGCGCTGCGCGAATTGCGGCGCCTGCGGCTCCGGCAGGCCCTTGGGCACGAACAGCAGCCCCTGGCTGCCGTAATCGAACGGAGACTCCCAATGGCCCGTTTCGGCTTCGGCCAGGCCCAGCTGCCGCGTGAAATGACCGAAATCGCCATGCACCGACAGCGTGGCCGAGGTCAGCACCCAGGCTTGCCCCGGCTTGCGGTATTTCGAGAACGCCTGGGCCACCGACAAGGGTGCGGAATGCAGCCGGACGTGATGCACGCCATGCTCGATCCAGCGCACGGCAGGACCCGTGGCCTGCAGCAAGGGCGGCGGAGCGGCGGGCCGGTCCTGTCCTTCGGCAGCGCCCGCGACCCACGCCGCGATGACTGTTTCGTCCGATTGCGCCTCCGAGGCGGTGGACGTCACGCTGCCCGAGGTCTCCGGCGCGGCCACCCAACGCTTGAGCCGCAGCAGGATATCGGCGCCCTGTCGCGCTGTGGCCGCCAGGTCGGGATGTTTTTCCGCAACCTGCGTCAGGCAGCGGGTCACCATCTGCACCGCCTCGTTCAGCGCCGCCAGCGCGGCATGCACCGTATCGCTGTCCGGAATGGCTTCGAAGGTCGCCTTGCGGCCCGGCATCTTCTCGATGGCCGCACACGCCAGCCGCAGCTCGCGCGCGGCATGCTCGAGCTTGCGGGCCGTTTCGCCCCAGTTGGTTGCCTCGCGCGCGTAGGCGAGTCCCGCTGCCTCTGCCGCCCGACCGAAATCCAGCAACTGGTGCGTCGACAGGCTGGTGCCCAGGAACCGGGTCGCCGTGTCCGGCAACTGGTGCGCTTCGTCGAAGATCACCGTGTCGGCTTCCGGAAGCAGGTCCGTCACCCCCTCTTCGCGTAGCACCAGGTCAGCCATGAAAAGCGCGTGGTTGACCACCACCACATCCGCTTCCTGCGCCTGCCGGCGCGCCTTCACCACGAAACAGTCGCGTATGCGCGGGCACTCCTGCCCCAGGCAGTTCTCGCGCGTGGAGGTGGCGCGTTGCCAGATATCCGCGTCCTCCGGAACCTGGGCGAGATCGGCGCGGTCGCCCGTCTTGCTGTGCAGGGCGAATTTCTGGATATGTCGCAACTGGCTGATTTCCGCACGCGACTTCAGCGCACGGTCGTCCCCCGACAGGCGATCGAGGTGATAGTGGCAAAGATAGTTGCCGCGCCCCTTGAGCAGCGCCACGGACACCGGCACCGCCAGCGCCGCGCGCACGCGCGGCAGATCCCGGTTGAACAGCTGGTCCTGCAGCGTGCGGGTGCCCGTGGAGATCAGGACCTTGCCACCGCCCAGGAACGCGGGGACCAGATAGGCCCAGGTCTTGCCGATCCCGGTGCCCGCCTCCGCCACCAGCGTCGAGCGGGTGGCGATGGTCTTTTCAATGGCCTGCGCCAGCTCTACCTGGGCCTGGCGCAGGCGATAGCCGGGCGACGCTTTTGCAAGCGGACCGTCTTCGGCGAAATACTCGGCGAGCTCCAGGTGCAACATGGGAAACGGGGTAGCGGGACAGCCTTGAATCATACCGGTTGCAGCGGCCCCGGCCGGTAAACAGGGACAACTTCGTCCGGGTGCCGTTTTTTCGCATCCGCCCCTTGTGGCAAAATCCGGCGCTTGTTTTTCTTTTTCTTCGTCGCCCTATCGAGATGCCAGAGACTTCCGCAACCACGTCCACCGCCGCACCGGCCGTCGATCACGCCCGTATCGTCGCCCAACTTGCCACCGAACTCGGCGCGCGGCCATCCCAGATCGCATCCGCGGTCGAACTGCTGGACGACGGAGCCACCGTACCCTTCATCGCGCGCTATCGCAAGGAGGCCACCGGCGGGCTGGACGATACCGTCCTGCGCAACCTGGAAGTGCGGCTGGGCTATTTGCGCGAACTGGAGGAACGGCGCTGCGCCATCCTCGATTCCATTGCGCAACAGGGCAAGCTGACGCCCGAGCTGCAGAAGGAAATCGCCGCGGCCGACACCAAGCAGCGCCTGGAAGACCTCTATACGCCGTACAAGCCCAAGCGCCGCACGCGCGCGCAGATCGCCCGCGAGGCCGGCCTGGAGCCGCTGGCCGACGCGATCCTGGCCGAAACCGGCTGCGACCCGGCCGTGCTCGCCGGGCAATACCTGAACGCCGAAGCGTCCATCAACGACACCAAGGCTGCGCTGGACGGCGCGCGCGACATCCTCGCCGAGCGTTACGCCGAGAACGCCGACGTGCTGGCCGACATGCGCGAATACCTCTGGTCCACCGGGCTGCTCTATTCCAAGGTGGCCGAAGGCAAGGAAACGGAAGGCGCGAACTTCCGCGACTGGTTCGATTTCAACGAACCTCTGCGTACCCTGCCTTCGCACCGCGTCCTGGCACTCTTGCGCGGCCGCCAGCAAGGAGTGCTGGAGCTGCGCCTGGGCCTCGAAGCCGAACTCGAAGCGCAAACGCCCCATCCCTGCGTGGCGCGCATCGCCAACCTGCTGAAGCTGGGCCCGGGGCTGTTCGATATCGATGCGGGCCCGCGCGCGCGCTGGTTGGCCGAGGTCTGCCGCTGGACCTGGCGCGTCAAGTTGCTGTCCGCGTTCGAAAGCGAACTGGTCGCCCGCCTGCGCGAAAGCGCCGAAATGGAAGCCATCCGCGTGTTCTCGGCCAACCTCAAGGACCTGCTGCTCGCGGCGCCGGCGGGACCGCGCGCGGTGCTGGGCCTGGACCCGGGCATCCGTACCGGCGTCAAGGTAGCCGCCATCGACCAGACCGGCAAAGTGGTGCAGACCGCCACCGTGTATCCCTTCGAACCACGGCGCGACCGCGAAGGCGCCATCGCGGCGCTGGCCGCGATCGCCGCGAAGCACAAGATCGAACTGGTGGCGATCGGCAACGGCACGGCATCGCGCGAAACGGAGAAACTGGTCGGCGAACTGATGACGCGTTATCCCGACCTGGGGCTGACGCGGGTCGTCGTATCGGAAGCGGGGGCGTCGGTCTATTCCGCTTCCGAACTGGCGGCTCTGGAATTCCCGGAGCTGGATGTCAGCCTGCGCGGCGCGGTTTCCATCGCGCGACGCCTGCAGGACCCGCTGGCTGAACTGGTCAAGATCGAACCCAAGGCCATCGGCGTCGGCCAATACCAGCACGACGTCAACCAGCGCGAACTGGCGCGCTCGCTCGATGCCGTCATCGAGGATTGCGTGAACGCCGTCGGCGTCGACGTCAACACCGCGTCCGCCCCGCTGCTGGCGCGGGTGTCCGGACTCAACACCTTGCTGGCCAAGAATATCGTGGCCTGGCGCGACGAGAACGGTGCCTTCGCTTCGCGCGAAGCCCTGCGCAAGGTATCCCGCTTCGGCGACAAGGCCTTCGAGCAGGCGGCCGGCTTCCTGCGCATCCGCAATGGCGACAATCCGCTGGACGCGTCGTCGGTCCACCCGGAAGCCTATCCGGTCGTGGAACGCATCCTGGCCCGGATCCAGGCCGATGTCCGTCAGGTCATGGGGCAGCGCGAAGCCCTGAAAGGCGTCTCGCCGGCCGAATTCACCGACGATCGCTTCGGCCTGCCGACCGTGCGCGACATATTTTCCGAACTCGAGAAGCCCGGCCGCGATCCGCGCCCGGAATTCAAGACGGCGCAGTTCAAGGAAGGCGTGGAAACGCTGAACGATCTGCACGAGGGCATGATCCTGGAAGGCGTGGTGACGAACGTCGCGAACTTCGGCGCCTTCGTCGACATCGGCGTGCACCAGGATGGCCTGGTGCATATCTCGGCGTTGTCGGAGAAATTCGTCAAGGACCCGCGCGACGTCGTCCGCGTGGGCCAGACGGTGCAAGTCAAAGTGCTGGAGGTCGATGTGGCGCGCAAGCGTGTCGCCCTGACCATGCGCCTGAACGACACCGCCACGCCCGCACGGCGCGCCGGTGGCGGCCCGGACGCGCGTGGCGGCAACGCGCCGCGCGGCGGCGATCGCGGCCGGCGGCCCGGCCAGGACAACCGCAGCCCTGCCCCCGGTGGCGCGATGGCCGACGCCATGGCGCAGGTCCTCGCCAAGCTCAAGCGCTGACACAGCGGCACCGCCGCGCGCGCCCGTCGCGGGCTGGCCCTTACGCCGGCGCGCCCGCCGCGGGCGGCGGCTCCAGCAAGGCGCGGCTCAGCGGAGCCAGTACGCTGTACTGGATCTCGCGCTGGATGACCGGCCCCAGGTCTTTACGGGCATCCTCCAGCACCCGGACGGCCGTCGCATCCAGGGCGAGCTTGGCCAACTCCTCCTGCATGCGTCGTTCGAACTCCGAGTCCAGCAGTTGATGCATCTTCTCGTGGGCCGCTGCATATCGCTCGGGGTCCTTGCGTTTGAGCAATGTCTGCCAAGGCTCGTAGTCCAGGACCAGGAATTGGTCGAATTCCTCGCGTTCCCGGGCCAGTACGGTTTGACGTGCCTGCACCACATCGTGGGGCTTGACGCCCGATATCTCGTAGAAGCGCATGGCGGGCGCCACCGTGGTCAGTCCCAACTCATTGCGCAGACGCACCACGTAAGCCAGGTACACCTCGACCTGGTCCGCATAGGCCAGCGTGGCCTCCTTTTGCCGCGCGATCTCGGTCAGCACATTCAGGCGGAACATTTGCCGGGCCAGATCCAAGGCCTCATCGATGCGGTCGTCGTACAGCCCTTGCCGGATATCGTCATTGCGGCACAGCGTCTGCAGCGCGTTCCACGTCAAAACGACGCGGTCCTCGCAAGACTCCGTCGCGCCCCGGCATATGGTCAGCGTATCGGCGAGCAGGGCCTTGCGCTCCGGCTTGGACAATTCCACCAGCCAATCCGCCACCTGGGTGCGGAAGGCCATGTCCTTGTAGCTCAGCGTATGGGCCAGGCGGCCCAGGAAAGCAGTCAACGCCGCGCCTTTGCCCGATCCGGCGAGTTCGTGTTCGATGGCGTCCCAGCGTCCCATCTCCGCTTCCGGCCGTCCACGCAGCCAATAGCGCGCCGCATGGGCCAGGCCGGAGGATCCGGGTTCGGGATCGGCATCCGACCCTGCGATATAGATGTAGGGTCCGATGCCGGGCTGCGTTGCGGGCGCGATGTTCTCGGCCGGAATGGGATTGCCGTTGAGATGGATTACGCACATGCGCAGCGTCATGATGTTGCGCGGCAGCGTGGTGATGAGGTTCCTCTGCGCGTCCAGTAACGTGAGACCCCGGGGAAGGTCATCGGGCAGGCGGCGCAGACGATTGCGGGGCGCCTCGAGGGTCTCCAGGCGGCGCGGCAGACGGGCAGGAAGTTCCTCCAGCATATTCAGGCCGACCAGCAGCTCTTGCAGGCTTTCCGGCAGCACGGGCAAGGACGCGAGCTGGTTCGCGGACACGTCCAGTTCCACCAGCCCGGCCGGCAGGGTGCCGGGCAATCGGGAGAGGCGATTCTGCGCGAGGCGCAGGAACTGCAGGCTCGCAGGCAGCCGTACGGGTATGTGGGTCAGTTCGTTGTTGGATGCGTCGATCTCCCGCAGCTTTGGAGGAAGATTCTCAGGCAACACCCGCACATTGTTCCGGTAGATCAACAAGTGCTCCAAGGCGCGGGGAAGCGCGGGCAAGGCGGTCAAGCCGTTACGCCCGATCTCCAGCCTCTGCAGACCCGACGGAAACACCAGCGCCGCGCGGCCCAGGGAATTGTTCGCGACATTCAGCTCTATCAGCCCTTTCGGCAGATTCGCCGGGAGCGCCGTCATTTCCGTACCCTCGGCATGAAGGACCTTCAAGCCGGGCGGAAGATTGCGCCAGTCGGTAATCGGGTTATGCGAGAGCGCCAGCGACGTGATGTCGGCCGGCAGCGGCGGAACGCTGTCCAGGCCCCGCCGCGACAGATTGATCCGACTATGCCAACTGCCCGCTTCGTTCCATAGCAGACTCTTGAGCGTCCATTTGTCCAAGCCGCCATAGCAACGCATTTCCCGTAACTGCGTCCGCAGATAACTCACCGCCAGATCACGCAGGGTCACGACTGGCGTGTATCGCGCCGCCTGGCCTTGCGCCTGCGTTCCGGCGTCCGGTTGGCGGGAGGTCCAGGCGGACCACGCCTGCTCCAGGCTGGCATCGAGGGCCGGCTCGCCCGCGGCGAGCAGGGTCTCGAAGGGCTCTTCATTCTGCAGCAGCCCCGTCATATTGTTGTAGACCGCCGCCAGCTCCGTGGCTGCGTCGTCCGTCGTGCCGAAGCGCAGCGCCTCAAGGTCCAGATGCCATGTCGTGCCGCGCACAGGCCGGCCCAGCGACGGCCTGGCCTGCGCCGCATTGCTCGCATCCCGCAGCTCTATCTGTGGAACTTGGCCAAGCAGTTCATGGTGGGCAGCCAAGGCGCGCAGGATCGCGCCGCCGCGCCGATGGGTGGCCAGGCGGTCCAGCAAGGCCTGCAATATCTCGACCTTGCCGGGGGCGGCGTTGCGTATCGCGCCCACCAGCGCATTGCGGAACCGCGCCATTTGCGCGACGCTGGGCGTCACGCCCCCTTCCCCGGCGGCTGCCCCGGCCGGCTTCGTGCGATTGAACAGCGAAAACCGCGATTGACCCGAGAGGGCAGGCGCTTCGGCCTGTAGCCACAACTTCTTGTCCGCGTCGTAGCGCAGCCGCTGCGGGATAAGGTCCGGTTGGGATCCTTCCTGCGCAACGACCCGCCAGATCGGCCTGCCCGTGGTCGATGCCGCACGGTCCTTTTCCAGTTGGATGTACTCGCCACCTAGATGGACATAATGCGCGGCGTCCAGCGCGATAGTCCCATCCGGGCCAGGCCGCCGCCCCGCCATCGCCTGCAGGATATCCGGAGAACGGACGCGGAAGCGTTCCAGGGTCTCCACCGGCATGCTGCGATATAGCCAGCCCGCGCTGTCGGCGGCCAGCAGCGCGCCCAGCCTGTTCCCGGTAACCGTATCGACCCTGGTGAAGGTCGCCGCGCCGTTGCCGTAAGGAAGCAGGGCAAGCTCACCGCCTTCCAGGTTGCGCGCCTTTGTCATGCGGATAGGCCCGATGGCCGTCCCTGTCCGCGACGCCGCCGCACCGGCTCCAGGCACGCGCCACACACCGTCCGCGACGGTCGCGCGCGATGCGGTCGCGACGATACGGTCCAGCATATCGGCAAGTCCGGGCGACGTGGCGCGCACCGCCGTGGCGATCCGCTGGATATCGACGGGCCGCGCACGGCCCCAAGCTCGAGCAACCGTGCCGCCCAGGCTCGCCCGGATACCGTCGCGCAACGCCGGTACGCGGCCGGGCAATGCCCGCAGGCCGTTCAGCGCTTGCCTGGCTGCGATCCCGCCGAGCCTGCCGCCGAAGGCAGCCAGGGGCGCGCCTGCCCTGGCCACCGCGGTGCTGAAGCGGAATCCCGCCCCGACCAGGGGCAGCAAGGACAATACATCCAGGCCGCCCGCGAAGACCGCCATGCCGATATCCCCCCGCTGCAGGGCGACCACCATCGCGCGAAACGGGATGAGGTTCAACAGGGTATCGATCATTCCCTCGCGCGGGGTCAGACCGCGTGCCGCTTCACGCCCCGCCTCGATCTCGGCTTCAAGCGCGACCGGCAGCCAGTCCCGGAGGGCGCCGTACTGGCCGCTGCCCATCTCCTCCATGACGACACGGGACGTCCACGGTTCGCCGCCCGTCCTCAGTCGGGCGCGTGTTTCCGCATCTTCGAATACCGCATCGCGGTCGCGCTTCAGCACCTCCTCGATCGCCCCGTCCGTGGACAGGGCATGAACGGCGCCTGTCCGGCTCGAGACGAAGCAGCGGCGCTCCGTGTCCGCCGCACCGATGGTGACGACGAACCCATGCGCCGGCAGGTCCCTGTACGGCACGCGGGCCCGCATCACGCCGCCCACGGCGGCGCCTATCCGGTGCTTATAGAAGCGCATCCGCGCGCGAGAAATGGTCACCCTGGCGTTCGCCAGGTCTATCCCCGCATCGCCGGCATGCATGGACAGGCGTGCGGCAAGCCAGCGGGCGAGCGATGCGGACATCGCCTGCTTGTGCGCATCGAAGCGCCTGCCGAACTCCTGGTCGAGTGAATCCGGCAGTTGCGCCAGTATTCCAGCGATATGCGCCTCGGATGGCGTACCGCCGTCCAGCAGCTTCATTTTGCGCAGATCGTCCGCCGTCAGACGATCCCGATTGAAATAGTGCTCGCCGGCTTTCCAGTCGAGCACCAGCGCGGGCGTGAACATGGCCACGCCGGGATAGGCGTACTTTCCATCGCTTCCGGCGAGCTTCGCATCGGGATCGATGCCATGCTGGCGCAGTATTTCGTGGGCGAGTTCGCTACGGACGGGCAGCGGCGGCGCGGCCGCAAGCTCGCCGAGGGCCTCGTACAACTCGATCTCGGCCTCGAACACCGATCGCGCGAAGGCGGCCGCCTCCTCGGCGATCTTGCCCTCGTCGCCCGCGGCCCACGCCGCTTCGTCCAGCTTGCCCTCCAGCCTCGCCATGCTGACCAGCACACCATATGGATCGCCCGACAGGGCGTGGTCGATGATGGTCTGCCGGCCCAGGGCCATCACGGCATCGGCGTCGTGTCCCTCCAGGTCCAGGCCCAGCTCGAGCGCGGCCTGCTCCCCCACCCTGAATATCATTCGGCGCCGCATATCGCGCGCGATGTCCTCCGGCATGGCCTTGGGGCGTGGGAGCGGGACGTCCTGTGCGGAGCGCGGCAACAGCACCAGCAGTTGCAGGGCCTCCGATAGCGTCAAGGCGCCGGACGCGGCGGCCAGGCTTTGCGGGGCGGACGCCGGTCGCACATCGGTGAACTGCCTAGCCGCGGAATTGACGATGTTCTCCGCGTCGGGGGCCGCCTCGCCGTCCGCCGGCCGGTCCCCCTGTTCGAGCATCGGCGTGAAGGCATGGCCGCCGGCGCTCGCGACTGTCGTACTCAATTTTGAACCTCGGTGTAGGAAAGCGGCGCAATGCGCCGTATGAAGGCACGTAAGTCCGTGTACGAAAAAAGTAGTTCCGCCTGCCGCGATACTGAATGGAAGCTGGCAAGCCGCCATGCTTCACGGGGACGGTGGCCCACGCCGGGGCAACGCCGAAGGGCGGGCTCACGGGCCGGATTACCGCTATTCAACAATGCATACGGAATATTGCGGGCGGCGGTGCTTCAGAGTAAGGTCAGCCGGGGCCTCCCGGACGAACGGCATCCCCATAGGCGCATGCGGCACGGAGGGCGCCGCGCCGGCGCATCGGCCACGCCGGCGCAACGACAGCAATAAAGGAAGAGACATGGCGACATATCATTTGAATGTGAACGGCAAGGACGTCAACGTGGAGGCGGACAGCGACGCGCCGCTGTTGTACGTCCTGCGCGACAACCTCGGTCTGCACGGCCCGAAGTTCGGCTGTGGACTGGGCCAGTGCGGCGCCTGTACGGTGCACATGGACGGCAAGGCGGTGCGCTCCTGCGTCGTGCCGGTCGCGTCCGTGGCGACGGCACGCATCGTCACGCTCGAAGGGCTGGGCACGATAGACCACCCCCATCCCGTGCAGGATGCCTTCATCAGGGAACAGGCGGTGCAGTGCGGCTATTGCATCAACGGGATGATCATGCAGGCAACCGCCTTCCTGGCAGAGACCCCGGAGCCCAGCGAAGACCAGATCCGCACGGCGCTCGACGCCAACCTGTGCCGCTGCGGCACCCACACCCGCATCGTCAAGGCGGTGCAGCGCGCCGCGTCCAACCTCGCGGCCAAAGGAGCCTGACCATGCAGCGTCGTGATTTCCTGAAGGCCGGTGGCCTGGTGGTTGCCTTTACACTGCCCGCGCTGTCGTCCGTCGCGCTGGGGCAAGCGGCGCAAGGCGTGCCGGGCGCCGCCGCGCCATCCGCGAAGGACATGCGCAGCGACGAAGTCGACGCATGGCTGGTGGTGGACGCGCGCGGCCGCGTCACGGTCTACAGTGGCAAGGTCGACCTCGGCACGGGCACGCGTACCGCGCTGGCACAACTGGTCGCCGAGGAACTGGACGTCGACTTCGGCGCCATCGACATGGTCATGGGGGACACGCAGCTGACCCTGGACCAAGGGCAGACCGCCGGCAGCCTCACGATTTCCAATGGCGGCGCCAAGCTGCGCCAGGCCGCCGCCTGTGCGCGCCAGGCTCTGCTGGCCGCGGCGGCGCGAGAATTGTCGGCCGACCCGGCGCGCCTGTCCGTGGCGCGGGGCGTGGTTTCGGCGGGACCCGGCGGCCCCACGGTGACCTACGCGGCCCTGGTCGCCAGGCAGCCGCTGGACCTGAAGCTGGACCCCAAGGTCAAGCTGAAGGATCCGCGGGATTACACCCTGATCGGCAAGTCCATTGCTCGGGTCGATATTCCCGGCAAGGTGACGGGACAGTTCACGTACATGCAGGACTTTACGCTTCCCGGCATGCTGCACGCGCGCGTGGTGCGTCCGCCGTCGATTGGCGCCACGCTGCAGGAGGTGGACGAAACCTCCGTGCGCGGCATAGACGGCTTCGTATCCGTCGTTCGCAAGGACAACTTCGTCGCGGTCGTGGGCAAAACGGAATGGTCGGCGATCAAGGCGGCCAGGACGCTGAAAACCCGCTGGCAGGAGCGTGACCAATTCCCCGATCAGGCAACGCTGTTCCAATACTGGCGTGGGTTGCCGCGCGGCAAGGACGACCCGGTCGTGCAGGCGGGCGATGCCGATGGCGCCCTGGCCGGGGCGGCCACGCGCATCCAGGCCACGTACGACTTCCCCGTGCATACGCACGGCTCCATCGGGCCTTCGTGCGCGGTGGCCGACTTCCGCGATGGCCATTGCACCATCTGGTCCCCTTCGCAGGCCACCCATTCCCTGCAAAGCGAAATCGCGGGGGTCCTCGGCGTGGAGAAATCCGTGGTGCGCCTGATTTATCTGGACGGCTCCGGCTGCTATGGCCGCAATGGCCACGAGGATTGTTCCGCGGATGCCGCGCTCGTCTCCCAGTTGGCCAAGGCGCCGGTGCGCGTCCAGTGGATGCGGGCGGACGAACACGGATGGGATCCCAAAAGTCCCCCGATGACGGTCGACATGCAGGCAGGGCTGGACGCTTCCGGCATGCCGGTGGCGTGGAAGACCGAATTCTTCATTGCCCAGACCCACGGCACGCTGGACGAATTTCCCCTGCTGGCGGCGGTGCTCTCGGGCGTCAAGCGCACGGGGTACTACACCGGCAACATCTCCAAGAATTCCGACGTGCTGTACGCTTTTCCGAACGTGAAGACGGAAGTCCGCCGGATGAAAGATACGGCTTTCCGCACCTCGCACCTGCGCACACCGGGCCGCATGCAGAACACCTTTGCCAACGAGTCGTTCTTCGACGAAGTCGCGGCAGCCGGACGCGCGGATCCCTTGCAACTGCGCATGAAGTACCTCAAGGACCCGCGCTCGCTCGCCGTGCTGGAAGACGTGGCGCGGCTCTCGGAGTGGCAGCAGCGGCCGTCACCGGCGGTGCAGTCCGGCGACGTACTGCGGGGCCGGGGCGTGGCCTTCGTCCGCTACGACAACGACCGCACCTACGTCGCGCTGGTTGCCCAGGTGGAGGTCGACAAGCGCAACGGGGGCATCCGGGTGACCGACGTCTGGTGCAGCCACGATTGCGGCCAGGTGGTGAACCCCGACGGGGCGCGCAACCAGATCGAAGGCGGCATCGTCCAGACCATCAGCCGGACCCTGATGGAGCAGGTTCATTTCGATCGCCAGAAGGTCACCAGCCTCGATTGGAGCAGCTATCCCATCCTGCGCTTTACGCAAGTGCCCAGGATCGTCGTGAACCTGATCGACCGGCCGGAGATGCCAGCGTGGGGCGCGGGGGAAATGGCACCGACGGTCGTACCGGCGGCGATCTCCAATGCGGTGTTCGACGCAATTGGCGTGCGCCTGCGCTCGGTACCCTTCCTGCCGGAAAAGGTACTGGCCAGCATCAAGGGCGCCACAAGCGGTGCACCCGCCCGGGCATAGAAACTGTCCGGTCATCGCGTATCCGCGCCACCGCGGTCTCGTAACCGTCGCCCACTTTGCGCTGGAGCACGGTACGCCAAACGGCGCGGCGGATCCGGAGACTGCCGTACTCATATCTGCAACCCGCTGTGAAATGGGAGCGCGGTGCGCGCGGCGGCGCGAAGCCGGCACCCGGGTGGGCAATATGGAAGGGACGTGAGTCGGCGCCGGAAGCCGAAGGTTCCAGCGCTATGCGCGGTGCGGGATACGGTGCGGAATTTCGGGCGGCGATCGGAGCCAGCGTTCGCCGCCGATGTCAGCCGGCGAACGTGTCCAGGGCGGCCCGTGTCCTGGCAAGCGCCGCTTCCTGCCGCGCCGCCTCGCCGCAATCCGGTCCATGCGCAACCGGCGTTTCATCCAGCAGCGCGACGTAGGCCATGCCCTGGGCCCGCAGCGACACGGGCTCGGACTGCAGGCGGCGCATCACCGCGCCGGCCTCCTTCGGGTCGGCATACGGCACGGAAATCAACAGCTCTTCCCCGTCAGCGGCCAGCAGCCGGAAGCGGAAGCTGCCCGCTTCGTCGCGGAAACTAACGAAGCGCGCCGCCCGCGACGCGGTTTTTTTCGCGCTTGCCCCCGCGGCCTTTGCCGTGCCCAGGCGGCGCAGCCCGACGGCCTCGCGCAGCCGCGCGATGAACGGCACGGCGATCTTGCGCGCCTTTTCAGCGCCGGCCAGCAGGATATCCTCGATACGCTCCGGCTTGGCCATCAACTCCATATACCGGGCACGCATGCCGGCCAGGTCCCGCTCCAGGAGCTCGCACAGCGCCTGCTTGGCATCGCCCCATCCCATGCCGCTTTCCAGTGCGGCACGGAAATCGCCAGCTTCCTTCGCGGAGGCGAACGCGCGGTAAAGCATGTACAGATGGGCGTTCTCGGCGTCCTTCGGTTCGCCGGGCTGCCGCGAATCCGTGACAATGCGCATGACCGCCGTCCGCAGGGCAGCCGCCCCACCTTCGAACAGCGGGATCGTGTTGTTGTAGCTCTTGGACATCTTGCGCCCGTCCAGGCCAGGCAAGGTCGCGACCTCTTCCGCGATCACCACCTCCGGCAATACGAAGTAGTCGCTGCCGTACAGGTGATTGAATCGCTGGGCGATGTCCCGCGCCATCTCCAGGTGCTGGATCTGGTCGCGTCCCACGGGCACCTTGTGCGCGTTGAACAGCAGGATATCCGCGGCCATCAGCACCGGGTAGGAAAACAGCCCCATGCTGATGCCGTCATCCGGATCCACACCCTTGGCCGTGTTCTGGTCCACGGACGCCTTGTATGCGTGCGCGCGGTTCATCAGTCCCTTGGGCGTCACGCAGGTAAGCAGCCAGCACAGCTCCGGAATCTCCGGGATATCGGACTGGCGGTAGAACGTCACGCGCTCGGGATCCAGTCCGGCCGCCAGCCACGTCGCGGCGAGTTCCAGCCGGGAGCGGGCGACCCGGGCCGAGTCGTCGGTCTTGATCAGCGCATGGTAGTCCGCCAGGAAGAAGAACGCGTCCACCCCCGGCTGTGCGCTGGCCTGGATGGCGGGACGGATGGCACCGGCGTAGTTGCCCAGATGGGGCGTGCCGGAGGTCGTGATGCCGGTAAGGACACGGGTGTTCATGGCGATAAGACGAAAAACGGAAGCGGGAAGTTTAACTTGCGCGCGCGACACCGGGTGGCCGATGTCCGGGAGTCGGCGCGGCGTCGCGCTGCGCGAGCGGCAACGGTCCCGGGTATCACGGACGCCGGGCGTTACAGGGCGACCGTATCGCGCCGCGAGGATTCCAGGTATTCCTTGGACTGCATCTCCAGGATACGCGACACCGTCCGGTGGAATTCATTGGCCAGAGCGCCCTCGGTGTACAGCATTTCAGGCGGGACCTGGGCCGACATGATCAACTTGACGCGATGGTCGTAGAACACATCCACGAGCCAGGTGAAGCGGCGGGCCTCGGAGGCGTTGCGCGGCGCCATCTGCGGCACCTCCGAGAGAATCACCGCCTGGAAGCGGCTGGCCAGCTCCAGGTAATCGTTCTGCGACCGCGGCCCGCCGCACAAGGTGGCGAAATCGAACCACACCACACTGCCTGCCAGCGCCTTCGCGTGCAGTTCGCGGTGTTCGATGCGCAGCACCGGGGTTTCCCTGGGCCGGTCTGCCAGGCGGTCGAAAGCGGCCTCCAGCGCGGCTTCGGCCTCCTGTCCCAAGGGGCAATGGTAGGCCTGCACCTGCTCCAGGCTGCGGCGCCGGTAGTCCACGCCTGCATCCACGTTCAGGACATCCATGCGCGCCTGGATCAGCTCGATGGCCGGCAGGATACGCTCGCGGTACAAGGCGTCCGGATACAGCGTGGAAGGTTCGTAATTGGACGTCATGACGAACGAGGTGCCGTATTCGAACAGCTTGAGCAGCAGCCGGTGCAGGATCATCGCATCGGCCACGTCGGATACGTGGAACTCGTCGAAGCAGATCAGGCGATAACGCTTCGCTACCCGCCGCGCGACTTCATCCAGCGGATCCTGCATGCCTTTGACTTCCTGCATCTCGCGGTGCACGCTGCGCATGAACTCATGGAAATGCACGCGCGTCTTGCGCCGCACCGGCACCGTCGCATAGAAGGCGTCCATCAGGAAGCTCTTGCCCCGCCCCACGCCACCCCACAGGTAAACGCCGCGCGGCACGTCCGGGCGGTTCAAAAGCTTCTTCAAGGCATTGGAGCGCATGGCCTTGAAGCCGACCCAGTCGTCGTAATAGCGTTGCAGGCGATCGACCGCACGCTCCTGCGCTTCATCCGAGCGATAGCCTCGCTCGGACAGGGCATGGTCGTAATATTCGCGGACATTCATGGGTCGTTCCCACGTCGAAACCAAAGAAAAGGGCGGATTGTCGCAATCCGCCCCGCAGATCCGGCGCCGTCATCATGGGCGCCTGCGCCCGGTCCATCCACCCGCGCCCCGGGCGTGCGCCACGGCGGATAGCCGGCGCGGACCTTAGAAGTTCAGGGTCCGCTTGTCCACCGCGAGCGCCGCTTCCTTGACCGCTTCCGACAAGGTCGGATGGGCATGGCAGATACGCGCGATATCCTCGGCCGCGCCGCGGAATTCCATGATGGTCACGGCTTCGGAGATCAGTTCCGATGCCATCGGCCCCACGATATGCACGCCCAGCACCTCGTCGGTCTTGGCGTCGGCGATGACCTTGGCGAAGCCGGTCGTATCGCCCAGCGCCCGGGCCCGGCCGTTGGCCAGGAAGGGGAAGCTGCCGGCCTTGTACTCGCGGCCTTCGGCCTTCAGTTGCTGCTCCGTCTTGCCGACCCAGGCGATTTCGGGCGACGTGTAGATGACCCAGGGTACCGTGTCGAAGTTGACATGGCCATGCTGGCCGGCGATGCGCTCGGCCACCGCCACGCCCTCTTCTTCGGCCTTGTGCGCGAGCATGGGCCCGCGCACCACGTCACCGATGGCCCACACATTGGCCAGGTTGGTCTTGCAGTCGCCGTCAACCGCGACGAAGCCCCGCTCGTCCAGCTTCAATCCCACCGCATCGGCCTTCAGGCCATCGGTATAGGGGACCCGGCCGATCGAAACGATCAGCTTGTCCACCGCCAGCGTCTGCTCCTGCCCCTTGGCATCGACATACGGCACCGTGACGGACTTGCCAGTGGCTTTCACTTCGCCGATCTTCACGCCCATCTGGATATCCAGGCCCTGCTTGCCGAAGGCCTTCAGCGCTTCCTTGGCGACCTGCTGGTCGGCGGCGGCCAGGAATTCCGGCATCGCCTCCAGGATGGTGACCTCCGCACCCAGGCGGCGCCACACGCTGCCCATTTCCAGGCCGATCACGCCGGCGCCGATGACGCCGAGCTTCTTCGGTACGGATTCGATGCGCAGCGCGCCGTCGTTCGACAGAACGCTCTTCTCGTCGAAAGGCAGGCCCGGCAGCGCCCGCGGCGCCGATCCGGTCGCCACGATGATGTGCTTGCCGACCAGTTCCTCCTGCGACGGACCTGTCACCTTGATGCCCCAGCCGCCTTCGACCTGGCCGGAGAATTCCCCCTTGCCATGGAAAAAGCTGACCTTGTTCTTCTTGAACAGGTACAGGATGCCGTCGTTGTTCTGCTTGACCACCGAGTTCTTGCGGCCCAGCATCTTGTCGACCTTGATGCTGGCACCCTTCACTTCGATGCCATGGTCCACGAAATGGTGGTTCAGTTGCTCGTAGTGCTCGGAGGATTGCAGCAGCGCCTTGGACGGAATGCAGCCGACATTGGTGCAAGTGCCGCCGGGGGCGGGGCCGCCCTGCGCGTTCTGCCAGGCGTCGATGCACGCCACGGACATGCCCAGCTGCGCGGCACGGATGGCCGCGATGTAGCCGCCGGGGCCTGCCCCGATGACGATGACGTCGAATTGTTTAGACATGAGTTTCTCGCGAGTGGGTGCGGTTCGGAAGGGATCGCCGCCGAACCGGCGGGATGTAGCGCAAGGCGGAAGACCTGGCCGGATGGCCGGGGAACGGCGTTGCGTCGCGGCGGCGCTCGATGCAGGCCGTCCGTACGTGCGTACGGACGGCCTGTCCGTGGCTTACAGTTCCAGCAGCAGGCGCTGCGGATCTTCCAGCGCTTCCTTCATGGCCACCAGGCCCAGCACGGCTTCGCGGCCGTCGATGATGCGGTGGTCATAGGACATGGCCAGGTAGTTGATCGGGCGGATCACGATCTGGCCGTTTTCGACCACCGGGCGCTCCTTGGTGGCATGGACGCCCAGGATGGCCGACTGCGGCGGGTTGATGATGGGCGTGGACAGCATCGAGCCGAAGACGCCGCCGTTCGAAATGGAGAACGTGCCGCCCGTCATTTCCTCGATGCTGAGCTTGCCTTCGCCGGCGCGCTTGCCGAAGTCCGCAATGGTCTTTTCGATCTCGGCGATGCTGAGCTGGTCGGCATTGCGCAGGATGGGCACCACCAGGCCGCGCGGGCTGCCCACGGCGATGCCGATGTCGAAGTAACCGTGATAGATGATGTCCTTGCCATCCACCGACGCGTTGATGACCGGGTACTTCTTCAGCGCGGCGACGGCGGCCTTCACGAAGAAGGACATGAAGCCCAGCTTGACGCCGTGCTCCTTCTCGAACTTTTCCTTGTACTTATTGCGCAGGTCGATGACGGCCTGCATGTTGACCTCGTTGAACGTGGTCAGGATGGCGTTTTCCTGCTGGGACTGCAGCAGGCGTTCCGCCACGCGGGCGCGCAGGCGGCTCATGGGCACACGCTGCTCGGGACGGCCGTCCAGCGACAATTGCGTGGGCGCGGGGGCGGACGCAGCCGCCGCCGCGGGCTTGGCGCCCGCTTCCAGCGCGTCGCCTTTGGTGATACGGCCACCGCGGCCGGAGCCGGCGAGGCCTTCAGGCGATACGCCCTTGTCAGCGAGGATCTTCGCGGCGGCGGGCGACGCAACAGGCGTGCTCGATGCCGCGGCCGGCGCGGCGGCGGGTGCGGCCGCAGCGGCGGTCTGAGCAGCCTTGGGCGGCTCCGCTGCCGCCGGGGAGGTCGGCGCGGCGGCGGCAGCCTTGCCGGCCGTGTCGATCCTGGCGATCACTTCGTCCGACGTCACGGTGCTGCCGTCGCCCTTGACGATCTCGGCCAACACGCCGGATGCCGGCGCGGGCACTTCCAGCACGACCTTGTCGGTCTCGACCTCGATCAGGATTTCGTCCGCTTCCACCGCGGCGCCAGGCTGCTTCTTCCACGTCAGCAGGGTAGCCTCGGACACGGATTCGGACAATTGGGGAACTTTAACGTCGGTAATGGCCATAGTTATTTTTTCCGTAGAGAGTGATATTCGTATGGTTCACGTACAGGCGGCCGCTGTGGGCGGCCGCCTGCCGGTTCGCGCTTACTTGGTCAGCATGAAGCCCTTGTATTTGGGCGCCAAGGACTGTTCGACCAGCGCCTTCTGCTGCTCCTGGTGCTTGGACAGGTAGCCGACCGCCGGCGAAGCCGATGCGGTACGCCCGGCATAAGCGAGTTTCTGGCCCTCGCTCATGTTTTCATACAGGTGATGTTGCACGTAGAACCACGGCCCCTGGTTCTGCGGTTCGTCCTGAACCCAGATGACTTCGGTGGCCTTCGAATATTTGCGCAGTTCCGTTTCGAACGCCTTGTGCGGGAACGGATACAACTGCTCGACCCGGACGATCGCGACGTTGTCCAGACCGCGCTCCTTGCGCCCGTGGACCAGGTCGTAATAGACCTTGCCCGAGCACGCGAGCACGCGCTTGACCGATGCCGGATCGATGCTTTCGTCCAGTTCGCCGATGACCGTACGGAAACCGCCGCTGGCCAGCTCCGTCAAGGGCGAACCGGCATCCTTGTTGCGCAGCAGGGACTTCGGCGTGAGGATGACCAGCGGCTTGCGGAAAGGCCGGATCATCTGGCGGCGCAGCAGATGGAAGATCTGCGATGCCGTCGTCGGCTGCACGACCTGCATGTTGTTGTCGGCGCACAGCTGCAGGAAGCGCTCGATGCGGGCCGACGAGTGTTCCGGGCCCTGTCCTTCGTAGCCGTGCGGCAGCATCATCGTCAGGCCGGACTGGCGGCCCCACTTCGCTTCGCCGGCGCTGATGAACTGGTCGATGACGACCTGCGCGCCGTTGACGAAGTCGCCGAACTGCGCTTCCCAGATAGTGAGCGTGTTGGGTTCGGCCGAGGAATAGCCGTACTCGAAGCCCAGCACGGCTTCTTCGGACAGCACCGAGTCGATCACAGTGAACGGCGCCTGGCCATCCGACACGTTCTGCAGCGGGATATAGGTACCGTCGTTCCAGCGTTCGCGGTTCTGGTCATGCAGCACGGCATGGCGGTGCGTGAACGTTCCCCGGCCGGAATCCTGGCCGGTGATGCGGATGGCGTAGCCCGACGACACCAGGGTGGCAAACGCCAGGTGTTCGCCCATGCCCCAGTCCAGATTGATTTCCCCGCGCGCCATGGCGCGACGGTCGTTCAGCAGGCGCGCCACCAGCGGATGCACCGTGAAGCCTTCCGGTACCGTGGTGATGCGCTCGCCGATGCGCTTGAGTTCGGCCAGGGGCACAGCCGTATCGGCCTGGTCGGTCCACTTGGCGCCCAGGAAGGACGACCAGTCGATCGCGTACTTGCTCTTGTAGTCGGTCAGCACCGGCTCGATGGTGCGCTGGCCGTCTTCCATGAGCTGGCGATAGTCCTTAACCAGTTGCTCGACTTCGGCATCGCTCATGATGCCCTGGGCCACCAGCTTGTCGCCGTACGCCTTGCGGGTCCCGGGATGATGCCCGATGCGCTTGTACATCAACGGCTGGGTCAGCGAAGGGGTGTCCTGCTCGTTGTGGCCCAGCTTGCGGAAGCAGACGATGTCCACGACGACATCGTGGTGGAACGTAGCGCGGTAGTCCAGCGCCAGCCGGGTCACGAACACGACCGCCTCGGGATCGTCGCCGTTCACGTGGAACACCGGCGCTTCGATCATCTTGACCACGTCGGTGCAATACAGCGTCGACCGCGTATCGCGCGGGTCCGACGTGGTGAAGCCGATCTGGTTGTTGATGACGATGTGCAGGGTGCCGCCCGTGCCGTAGCCGCGGGTCTGCGCCAGATTCAGCGTTTCCATCACGACGCCCTGGCCGGCGAATGCCGCGTCACCGTGCACCAGCACGGGCAGCACCTGCTTGCCTTCGTGGTCGCCGCGGCGTTCCTGGCGCGCACGCACGCTGCCTTCCACCACGGGATTGACGATTTCCAGGTGCGAGGGGTTGAAGGCCAGGGACAGATGCACCGGGCCGCCGCGCGTGGACAGGTCGCTGGAGAAGCCGTTGTGATACTTGACGTCGCCGTCGGTCAGTCCCTCGGCATGCTTGCCTTCGAACTCGGCGAACAGGTCGCCAGGCATCTTGCCCATGATGTTGACCAGCATGTTCAGGCGCCCGCGGTGGGCCATGCCGACGACGATTTCCTGCACGCCGTTCTCGCCGGCGTGATTCACGACCTCGTCCATGGCGGCGATGAAGCTTTCACCGCCTTCCAGCGAAAAGCGCTTCTGGCCCACGTATTTGGTGTGCAAGAAGCGCTCGAGTCCTTCAGCTTCGGTCAGTTGCTGCAGGATATGGCGTTTGTGCTCGGAACTGACCGGCGGCGCGCTGAGCGTGGATTCCAGCCGTTCCTCGATCCACCGCTTGACCGCCGGATCGCCGATATGCATGAACTCGGCGCCGATGGTGCGACAGTAGGTGTCGCGCAGCGCCTTCAGCATATCGCGCAGCGTCATCGTGCTGGCGGTCGTGAAGTAGGTGTTGGTCGCGGAATAGACCTGGTCCAGGTCGGCTTCCGACAAGCCGTAGAAAGCGGGGTCCAGTTCCGGGATGGCCGGACGTTCCTGGCGCTTGAGCGGGTCCAGGTCGGCGTAGCGCGAGCCCAGCGAACGGTAGGCGCCGATCAGCGACTGTACCGAGACCTGCTTGGATGCCACGGACAGGTCCGGCTCCTGGCCGCGGTGCACGAAGCCGTTGGTGCGCGCGCGCTGCGCGAACGACGCGACGATGGGTGCGTGTGCCTGGTCTCGGGTGGTTTCCTGGCCGTCGGTGGCGGGGAGATGCTGCAACTGGTCGAAATACGTGCGCCAGTTATCGCCTACCGAAGCGGGGTTGTCGAGATAGGCTTCGTAAAGCTCCTCGACGTAGGGAGCGTTGCTCCCGAAAAGATAGGACGTAGATTTAGATTCGATCTCTGTAGACATATAACGCTTCACCTTACCGGGTGCTTCACCCGTTGCGATGCAGGGAAAACCTTCCGCGACACGGCACAACCGATTGGCGGATAGCGGGGGGCAGAAGGCGACGTACAAGCCTTTATAGCCGTATCCGAGCAGTATAGCGCTTTGGATGTTGCCCCGTGCGACGGGCTTATCGCGAATGCCATATTCCGGCTTCGATAAGCGCTGCGACCGCGCTTTCGTGGCGCCATGGAGACAAACGCCACGCAGGTTCAGCCCGTGGTCAGCCTGCGCCTCGACAAAGCCATGCTCGGCCCGCGCGCGCCTCCGCGACGCTGGCTTCGGGAAACCGATCGCTGGCCTCGCGCGTCGAACAGTGCGACGGTTCACGGTTTTGCCATAAATGCCCCGCGCGTACGCCGCACTGCAACAAGCGCGCGCACGTGCTTTCTGCTGAAATACGTTTCTTGCGCCGCGTCCTCGCCCCCAACAAGGGCATCCCTGCGCCCCGACCCCGGGCGCGCCGCGCCGGCCCACCTCTCGCCCTCCGGAGCCGCGCCCCGCTCACCCTCGGCCCGCCCGCTCCCGACAAGAATGCTCCCTTAATCGCTTTTCCCATCGTTGACAGAGGCTGTACTGCAATGGACGAAACCCTCACCAAACTGGCGCTCGACTACCACGCCCATCCCACCCCGGGCAAGATATCGGTCACGCCGACCAAGACGCTCGCCAACCAGGACGATCTGTCGCTGGCGTATTCCCCAGGGGTGGCCGCCGCCTGCATGGCGATACACGCGGGCGGCGACGACGCCGCGTCCATGTATACCTCGCGCGGCAACCTGGTCGGCGTAATCACCAACGGGACGGCGGTGCTGGGCCTGGGCAATATCGGCCCCCTGGCCGCCAAGCCCGTCATGGAGGGCAAGGGCTGCCTGTTCAAGAAATTCGCGGGCATCGACGTTTTCGATATCGAACTGGCCGAAACCGACCCCGACAAACTGGTCGATATCATTGCGGCGCTGGAGCCCACGCTCGGCGGCGTGAACCTGGAAGACATCAAGGCGCCCGAATGCTTCTACATCGAAAGGAAGCTGCGCGAGCGCATGAAAATCCCGGTCTTCCACGATGACCAGCACGGTACCGCGATCATTTCCTCCGCCGCCATCCTGAACGGCCTGAAGGTGGTCGGCAAGCGCATGGACCAGGTCAAGCTGGTGTGCTCCGGCGCCGGCGCGGCGGCCATTGCCTGCCTGGACCTGCTGGTGCACCTGGGCATACGGCGCGAACACATCTACGTGACCGATTCACGCGGCGTCATCTGGGAAGGCCGCGAACCCGATATGGAGCCGAACAAGAAGCGCTATGCGCAGAAGACGGATGCGCGCACGTTGGCGGACATCATCCGCGACGCCGATGTCTTCCTGGGTTGTTCCACCGCCGGGGTACTGACGGGCGACATGGTCAAGACCATGGCCGACAAGCCGCTGATCCTGGCCCTGGCCAATCCGGAGCCGGAGATCCGTCCGGAGGTCGCCAAGGCGGCGCGCCCGGACTGCATCATCGCCACGGGCCGGTCGGACTATCCCAACCAGGTCAATAACGTCCTGTGCTTCCCCTTCATTTTCCGCGGCGCCATGGACGCCGGGGCGACGCGGATCACCGAGGAAATGAAACTGGCCTGCGTCAAGGCCATCGCCGAGCTGGCCCAGGCCGAGCAGAACGATGAAGTGGCGCGCGCCTACGCCGGCCAGGAACTCAGCTTCGGCCCGGACTACATCATCCCCAAGCCCTTCGACCCCCGGCTGATCGTCAAGATTGCACCGGCCATCGCGCAGGCTGCCGCGGAATCCGGTGTCGCGACGCGCCCGATCCAGGATATCGAGGCCTACCGCCAGAAGCTGCTGGGCTTCGTCTATCACTCCGGTCCGCTGATGCGCCCGCTGTTCCACCAGGCCAAGAAGGCGCCCAAGCGCGTCATCTATGCCGACGGCGAGGACGAGCGCGTGCTGCGCGCCGTGCAGACCGTCGTGGACGAACAGTTGGCCCGGCCTATCCTGATCGGCCGGCCGTCCGTGATCGACATGCGCATCAAGAAATTCGGCCTGCGTCTGGCGGCCGGCGACGACATCGAGATTGTCGATCCCGAGGACGACGAGCGCTTCAACGAAACCTGGACCGGCTACTACCAGCTGCACGGTCGCCACGGCGTCACGCCGGCCATCGCGAAGGCCATGGTCCGCAAGCACAATACCCTGATCGGCGCCATGCTGCTGCGCCGAGGCGACGCCGACGCGCTGCTCTGCGGCGTCACCAGCCGCTACGACAACCAACTGAAGTACGTGGACGAAGTCATCGGGCGCAAGGCGGGCGCGCAGACGTATGCCGCCCTGAATGTGCTGATGCTGCCGGAGCAGACGCTTTTCATCACCGACACGCACGTCAACGAGGATCCGAGCGCGGAAGAGATCGCCGACATCACCATCCAGGCCGCCGACGAAATGCTGCGGTTCGGCGTGATCCCGAAGATCGCCCTGCTGTCGCATTCCAACTTCGGCAGCCGCCGCACCGCATCCTCGGAGAAAATGGCCGCCGCCCGCGAACTGGTCGTCCAGCGTGCCCCCCATCTGGAAGTGGATGGCGAAATGCACGCGGATGCCGCGCTGTCTGAAACGATTCGCATGGCGTCGTATCCGGACAGCAGCCTGAAGGGGCCCGCGAACCTGCTGGTCATGCCCAACCTGGATACGGGCAACATCACGTACAACATGCTGAAAATGACCGGCAGCCGCGGCATCGCGATGGGCCCCATCCTGCTGGGCGCGGCGCGGCCGGTACATATCCTGACCAACAGCGCGACCGTGCGGCGCATCGTCAACATGACGGCGCTGGCCGTGGTGGATGCCCAGCAAGAAGCAATGGAAGCGGCGAAACAGCGCCGTTGATCCTGCGGGTGTGGGCGGTGGGCCGATGGCGTGCGATACTGCGCCGCGGGCCTGCCGGCCCCGGCCCCGCCGGTCGCGGCCGGCGAGGCCGTCGACCTTCTTTCCGCCTACCTGGAGCGCGCATGTTGACCGATGCCCTGCTGGCCTGGCTGCACTACCTCGCCATTTTCACCCTGATCGTTCCCCTCGCCGCGCAGGCCGTACTATTGCGCGCCGACATGCCGGCGGCATCGGTACGCCGCCTTGCGCGCCACGACCGGCTTTACCTGGCCAGCGCCCTGGCCGTGCTCGCGACCGGCCTGCTGCGACTCTTCTACGGCGCCAAGGGCGTGGCCTTTTATCTGCCCAATCCCTGGTTCCACGCCAAGATGGGGCTGTTCGTCCTCATCGCGCTGCTGTCGGTCCGCCCCACCCTGGCCTTCCTGAAATGGCATCGCCAGGCCCGCATGCTGCCCGGTTTCGTGCCCACCAATACCGAGATCAGCCGGATACGCCGCTGGGTGATGGTGGAGGTGCATCTGCTGGGGTTCCTGCCCTTGTTCGCCGCCTTGATGGCGCGCGGCCTCGGGCTGTAGCTGCTGCGCCGCATTGCCGCCCCCAAAAGAAAACGCCCCCAGGGCCGGAAATCCGGCGCTGGGGGCGCTACGCGCTCAGCCCAGGCTGAGCGCGCTTCAAGCCATCACTTCGCGCGCTTGACGTCGCGTGCCGGCGAACCGGTGAACAACTGACGCGGGCGGCCGATCTTGTAGTCGGGATCGGTCAGCATCTCGTTCCACTGCGCAATCCAGCCGACCGTACGGGCCAGGGCAAAGTTGGCGGTAAACAAGGCGGTGGGGATGCCGATGGCGCGTTGGACGATGCCAGAGTAGAAGTCGACGTTCGGGTACAGCTTGCGATCCACGAAGTACGAGTCTTCCAGCGCGATGCGCTCCAGCTCCATGGCCAGCTTGAACAGCGGGTCGTTTTCCAGGTTCAGCGCGGCCAGCACTTCCTTGCAGGTCTGCTGCATCAGCTTGGCGCGCGGATCGTAGTTCTTGTACACGCGGTGGCCAAAGCCCATCAGGCGCACGCCCGAATTCTTGTCCTTGACCTTTTCCATGAACTCGCCGACCTTGGCAACGCCGCCATTGGCCTGCAGCTCTTCCAGCATCTGCAGGCAGGCTTCATTCGCGCCGCCGTGGGCCGGGCCCCACAGGCACGCCACGCCCGCGGCAATCGCGGCGAACGGGTTGGTTCCCGACGAGCCGCACAGACGCACGGTCGACGTCGAGGCGTTCTGCTCATGGTCGGCGTGCAGAATGAAGATGCGATCGAGCGCGCGCTCGACCACTTCGTTCACCTTGTAGTCCTCGCACGGCGTGGCGAACATCATGCGCAGGAAGTTGCCCGTATAGGACAGGTCGTTCTGCGGATAGATGAACGGTTGGCCTTGAGAATACTTGTACGCCATCGCGACCAGCGTCGGCATCTTGGCGATCAGGCGGATCGCCGAGATGTGCCGATGCTGGGGGTTCGTGATGTCCAGCGAATCATGGTAGAAGGCCGACAGCGCGCCCACCAGGCCGGTCAGCACGGCCATCGGATGCGCATCGCGGCGGAAGCCGCGCAGGAAGAAGTGCAACTGCTCGTTCACCATGGTGTGATGCGTCACCTGGGAATCGAAGTCCTTCTTCTGCTCCGGATTGGGCAGTTCACCGTTGAGGATCAGGTAGCAGATATCGAGGAAGTCGCAATTGACGGCCAACTGCTCGATCGGATACCCGCGATACAGCAGTTCGCCCTTGTCACCGTCGATATAGGTAATGGCCGACGAGCACGACGCCGTCGACATGAAGCCCGGGTCGTAGGTGAACATGCCGGACTGCCCGTACAACTTCCGAATGTCGATAACGTCCGGACCTACCGTACCCTGGTAAATCGGGAATTCGATCGGAGCGGCGCCGTCCGAGAACGATAGGGTGGCCTTTTTGTCTGACAGTTTCATCGTACATTCCTCTCAAAGATTAAAGCTCGCGCATCTTGGCGATGATTTCGCGCAGCCTTGGCGTATCCAGTTCACCTTCTGGCTCACTACGCGCCAGCAAAAGATCGAGGAGGTCGTTGTCGCCCACCTCGAACAACTGCGTCAGCGCCGCTACATCCGCGTCGGTCAGCTGCGACTCGTACGCGTCCAGGTACTTCGTAATGATGAGGTCGTTTTCCAGCAGGCCCCGGCGTGCTCGCCAGCGCAAGCGTGCCCGGTCCAGTTCGGTCAGCGTTACCACGTTACTACCCTCCTGTGGCGCGGGCGCGCTCGGCTCACTACAGCTAGACCGTCCGCCGAACCATCAGTTCCCGGATCTTGCCGATGGCCTTCGTCGGATTCAGGCCCTTCGGACAGACGTCCACGCAGTTCATGATCGTGTGGCAACGGAACAGCCGGTACGGGTCTTCCAGGTTGTCCAGGCGGTCGCCCGTGGCCTCGTCGCGGCTGTCGGCGATGAAACGATACGCCTGAAGCAGGCCGGCCGGGCCGACGAACTTGTCCGGATTCCACCAGAAGGATGGGCAGGACGTAGAGCAGCAGGCGCACAGGATGCACTCGTACAGCCCATCTAGTTCCTCGCGCGCTTCAGGGGACTGCAGGCGTTCGCGCTCCGGAGGCGGCGTGTCATTGATCAGATACGGCTTGATCGAGTGATACTGGTTGAAGAAGTGCGTCATGTCCACGATCAGGTCGCGGATCACGGGCAGCCCCGGCAGCGGCTTCAGGACGATGGGCTCCTTGAGTTCACGCAGGTTCGTGATACAGGCAAGCCCGTTCTTCCCGTTGATGTTCATCGCGTCCGAACCGCACACGCCTTCACGGCAGGAACGGCGCAGCGCAAGGCTGTCATCGACGTCGTTCTTGATGCGGACCAGCGCGTCCAGCAGCATCTTGTCGGTCGGCTGAAGCTCGACTTCGAGCTTCTGCATATAGGGACGCTCGTCCTTGTCCGGATCGTAGCGGTAGATCTCGAATTTCACGATTCGCTTGGTGCTCATGCCGGCATCCTGCTTAGAAAGTACGTGCTTTGGGCGGGAAGGACTCGACCGTCAGCGGCTTCATCTGTACGGGCTTGTAGTCCAGCCTGCCATCCTCGGAATACCAGAGGGTGTGCTTCAGCCAGTTCTCGTCGTCCCGGGTGGGGTGATCGTTCAACGCATGCGCGCCGCGGCTTTCGGTACGGTTGGCGGCCGACTTGATGGTCGCGCGGGCCACTTCCGTCATATTGGCCAGTTCCAGCGCTTCGACGCGCGCGGTGTTGAACACCTTGGACTTGTCCTTGAAGGCGATGTGATCAGCCTGCTGGGCCAGTTCGTCGATCTGCCCCACGCCTTCGTTCAGCAATTCCAGCGTGCGGAACACGCCGCAATGCCGTTGCATGGAAGTGCGGATGGCGTTGGCCACGTCCTGCGTCTTCTCGCCCGAGGTACGCGATTCCAGCTTGTTGACGCGATCCAGCGAGTACTCGAGCGAGGACGTCGATACCTTCTGGTGCGAATGCTGGCGTTCCGGATGCGACTGGACAATGTGGTTGCCCGTGGCGCGGCCGAAGACGATCAGGTCGAGCAGGGAATTGGTGCCCAGGCGGTTGGCGCCGTGCACCGACACGGCGGCGCATTCGCCGATGGCGTACAGGCCATTGACGATCTTGGTTTCGCCGTTCTGCCAACTGAGGACCTGGCCGTGATAGTTGGTGGGGACGCCGCCCATCTGGTAGTGAATCGTCGGCACGACCGGGATCGGTTCCTTGATCGGGTCGACGTTGCCGAACTTGATGGCGATCTCGCGGATCGAAGGCAGACGCTTGTTGATCGTCTCGGCGCCCAGGTGATCCAGCTTCAGCACCACGTAGCTGCCGTCCGGACCGCAGCCGCGGCCTTCCTTGATTTCCTGGTCCATCGAGCGCGACACGAAGTCACGCGGCGCCAGGTCCTTCAGCGTGGGGGCATAGCGCTCCATGAAGCGCTCGCCATCCTTGTTCAGCAGGATGCCGCCTTCCCCGCGCACGCCTTCGGTGATCAGCACGCCCGCCCCGGCCACACCGGTCGGGTGGAACTGCCAGAATTCCATGTCCTGCAGCGGAATGCCGGCACGGGCGGCCATGCCCAGGCCATCGCCGGTATTGATGAAGGCGTTGGTGGAGGCAGCCCAGATACGGCCGGCGCCGCCCGTGGCGAGCACGGTGGTCTTGGCTTCCAGGATATAGATTTCGCCGGTTTCCATCTCCAGCGCGGTCACGCCGACGATATCGCCGCTTTCGCTGCGCAGCAGGTCCAGCGCCATCCATTCGACGAAGAACTGGGTGCGCGACGCGACGTTGCGCTGGTACAGCGTATGCAGCAGCGCGTGGCCGGTACGGTCGGCGGCGGCACAGGCGCGCTGCACCGGTTTTTCACCGAAATTCGCGGTATGGCCGCCAAAGGGACGCTGGTAGATGGTGCCGTCGGCATTGCGGTCGAACGGCATGCCGAAGTGTTCCAGCTCGTACACCGCGTTCGGCGCCTCGCGGCACATGAACTCGATGGCGTCCTGGTCGCCCAGCCAGTCCGAACCCTTGACGGTGTCGTACATGTGCCAGTACCAGTTGTCCTCGCTCATATTGCCCAACGAGGCGCTCACGCCGCCCTGGGCGGCCACGGTATGCGAACGCGTGGGGAACACTTTGGACAGTACCGCCACGGACAGGCCGGCCTGGGCCAGTTGCAGGGAACAGCGCATGCCGGCACCGCCGGCGCCGACCACCACCACATCGAATTGGCGGCGCGGCAAGGAATTCATGACAGCGACCACGGCTTAGAGCCTCCAGATGATTTGCGCGAAATACACGAGCGAGCCCACCAGCCACAGGATGGTCAGGACCTGCATCAACAGGCGCACGCCGACCGGCCTGATGTAGTCCATCCAGATATCCCGTACCCCGATCCAGGCATGCCAGATCAGCGATACGAAGGCCAGCGTGACCAGCATCTGGCCCAGCGGCAAGGCGAACACGTGGAAGGAAAACAGCGCCCTCCAGTTCTCGTAGGTGGAGCCCGGCATGACCAGGATGCCGACCAGCAGCACGATGGTGTACAGGGCCAGGATGACCGCGGTAATACGCTGGGCGATGAAATCCAGCGTGCCGTAGTGAGCGCCGACGACCAGGCGCTTCGAGCCGAAATTCTTGCTGACAGCCATTTACCAGGCTCCGAACAGTTTGAGGCCGAACACCACGGTCAGCGCCAGGCTGACCCCCAGGACCAGGCCGGCGCTCTTCTGCGCCTGGGCTTTCTCGATGCTCATATGCAGATCGAGGATCAGGTAGCGTATGCCCGCACAGAAGTGATGCAGGTAGCCCCAGATCAGGACCAGCAGGATCAGCTTGACGATGGGGTGGCCGACGATCGACGCCACGCTGGCGAAGCTTTCCGGCGAGCCCACGCTGGCCGCCAGCAGCGGCAGCAGAACCAGCGGCAGGCCGAGGAACAGCAGCGCGCCGCTGATGCGGTGCAGGATGGACACCTTGCCGGCAAGCGGCAGGCGATAGCTTAGGATTTGGGGAACGCTGATATTGCGAAACTGTGGACGCGGCTTGGCAGCTGAGTCGGACATGACGGCCTCGGGGTTTCGGAACTAGAAAATCGTGACGGCGGAAGTGCCGGGCCCTTGCGGGAAAAACGTATTATTTTCGCCCATGTAACGGTTGCTATCAAATCGCGGGAAAAAGTCCATCAATTCAAACTATTGCGATAGTGGTACCGCTCCGTCAGGTACAAGCCCCGACGGAATTCCATGGGCCGGTCGCCATACGTATATGACGTACGGTCGACCTGAAGCAGCGGCGAACCGGCCGCGACATTCAAGGCCGCGGCGGCCTCGGGCGTGGCGGCCACCGCCCGCAGTTTTTCGTCCGCGCGGATCATGCTTACGCCGAACTCGGACTCGAGCAGGCCGTACAGCGGCCCCTTGTTGGCGGCCAGCAGTTCGAGCGTGAGCCGACGGAAGACGGAACCCGGGAGTGAAATATCGTCGAGGACGGTGGGAACGCCGTTGAAGCTCAAAAGGCGGCGGATCGCGACGACCGTTTCTCCGGCCCGCAGCTCCAGTCCCCGCGCGATTTCGGCCGACGCGCGCACGCGCCGGCATTCCAGAATACGGCTTTCCGCGAGTTCGCCCTCGCCCGCTTCGTCGCTCGCAAGCCGCAGGAAACGATACCGCACCCGCGCTTCATGGTGCGTGGCGACAAACGTGCCCTTGCCCTGGCGGCGCAGCAGCACGTGTTCGGCGGCCAGTTCGTCGACCGCCTTGCGTACCGTGCCCTGGCTGACCTGGAAGCGCGCCGCCAGGTCGATTTCGCTGGGGATCAATTCGCCCGGCTTCCATTCGCCGCGGTCCAGGCTTTGCACCAGCAGATCCTTGATCTGCCGGTAAAGCGGACTGAAAGCGGCGCCCGCGCCGCCGGTGCCGGCGGCGCCTTTGGCGCGCGGGGAGATTTCGGGCCGGGGGTCTGCCATGGAATCCGTAGTGGTACCGCTCGAAAATCGAGGCGCACCGGACGGGCAAAATCCGCGTCCGGCGGCGGTGGGCGCCATTGTTGCACACGCGCGCAACAGCTGTCCAACGTCTTATGTCTTATATAAGATATAAGAGGAAATTGACGTAAACGTCACCTGCACTTAGGATACGCCCTGTCCTGGCGCTTTCCCACTCCATGCTGCGAGGGGATTCAGGTGGCGCGCGGCGCATAACGATTAAACTGTCCGGCGAGATTTTTTCTCGACGACCCATTACGGAGAATCTTCATGTCCAAGCCCGCTTTGCGCGTCGCCGTCACCGGCGCCGCCGGTCAAATCGGCTACGCCTTGCTGTTTCGCATCGCCTCCGGCGAAATGCTCGGCAAAGACCAGCCCGTCATCCTGCAACTGCTCGAAATCCCGGACGAAAAGGCCCAGAAGGCGCTGAAAGGCGTCATCATGGAACTGGACGACTGCGCCTTCCCCCTGCTGCAGGAAGTCACCGCGCACAGCGATCCGCGCACCGCGTTCAAGGACGCCGACGTCGCCTTGCTGGTGGGCGCGCGCCCCCGCGGTCCGGGCATGGAGCGCAAGGATCTGCTGAGCGTCAACGCTCAGATCTTCACCGCCCAGGGCCGCGCGCTGAACGAAGTGGCCAAGCGCGACGTCAAGGTACTGGTAGTCGGCAACCCGGCCAATACCAACGCCTACATCGCCATGAAGTCGGCGCCGGACCTGCCCGCTGAAAATTTCACCGCCATGCTGCGCCTGGACCACAACCGCGCGCTGTCGCAGCTCGCCGCCAAATCGGGCAAGGCAGTGGCCGATATCGAAAAACTCATCGTCTGGGGCAACCATTCGCCGACGATGTACCCCGATATCCGCTTCGCCACCGCCGGCGGCCAGAGCCTGGCCAAGCTGATCAACGACGACGCCTGGAACCGCGACGTGTTCATCCCCACCGTGGGCAAGCGCGGCGCCGCCATCATTGACGCGCGCGGGCTGTCTTCGGCCGCTTCCGCCGCCAACGCCGCCATCGACCACGTGCGCGACTGGGTCCTGGGCAGCAACGGCAAGTGGGTGACCATGGGCATTCCCTCCGACGGCTCCTACGGCATTCCGGAAGGCATCATCTACGGCGTACCGGTGACGACCGCCAACGGCAAGTACACGCGTGTCACGGGCCTGGAAATCGACGCGTTCTCGCGCGAGCGCATGGACCTGACGCTGAAGGAACTGCTCGAGGAGCGTGACGGCGTGAAAGACCTGCTGAAGTAAGCCGGCGCACGCCAGGAACGAAGAACAAAGGGCCCGCACGTACGGGCCCGTTTTTTCCGCTCATCTGGGAGTATGCATGTCCCGACCTTCCTCCCCGGGCGCCCTGTTCCGCCGGGCGCTTATCGAAGAATCCCCCTTGCAGATCATCGGCGCCATCAACGCCAACCATGCCCTCCTGGCCCGGCGCGCCGGCTATCGCGCGATCTACCTGTCCGGCGGCGGCGTGGCGGCAGGGTCGCTGGGGCTGCCTGACCTGGGGATCAACACGCTGGACGATGTGCTGACCGACGTGCGCCGCATCACCGACGTCTGCGACCTGCCCCTGCTGGTGGACATCGATACCGGTTTCGGTCCCTCCGCCTTCAATATCGCCCGCACCATCAAGAGCCTGATCAAGTTCGGCGCGGCCGCCTGCCACATCGAGGACCAGGTCGGCGCCAAGCGCTGCGGGCACCGTCCCGGCAAGGAGATCGTCTCCACCGAGGAAATGGTCGATCGCGTCAAGGCCGCGGCCGACGCGCGCACCGACAGCGACTTCTACCTCATCGCCCGTACCGACGCCATCGCGTCGCATGGCGTGGACGCGGCCATAGACCGTGCCTGCCGCTGCGTGGAAGCCGGCGCCGACGCGATCTTCGCCGAAGCCGCCTATGACCTGCCCACCTACGATCGCTTCGTGAAGGCCGTCAAGGTACCGGTGCTGGCCAACATCACCGAGTTCGGCAAGACGCCGCTGTTCAGCGTGGAAGAGCTCAAGGGCGTCGGGGTGGGCATGGTGCTGTATCCGCTGTCCGCCTTCCGCGCCATGAACAAGGCGGCGGAGGCCGTCTACGCCGCGATCCGTCGCGACGGACACCAGAAAAACGTACTCGACATGATGCAGACGCGGGACGAACTTTACGACCGCATCGGATACCACGAATTCGAAGCGCGTCTGGACGCCTTGTTCCAGCAGCAGAAATCGAAATAGCCCACCCCAAGGAAAGGAGCAGACATGAGCACTCCCGAACAAGAACAGCAGAAACCGGGCTTCAAGCCCAAGAAGTCGGTCGCGCTGTCCGGCGTCGTGGCGGGCAACACCGCGCTATGCACGGTGGGGCGCAGCGGCAACGATTTGCACTATCGCGGCTACGATATCCTGGATATCGCCGACACCAGCGAGTTCGAGGAAATCGCGTATCTGCTGGTCCACGGCAAGCTGCCCACCCGCGCCGAACTGCAAGGGTACAAGCGCAAACTGCGCGCCCTGCGCGGCCTGCCCGCGCAACTTCAGGTCGCACTGGAGGCCCTGCCCGCGTCCAGCCATCCCATGGATGTAATGCGCACGGCCGTATCGGTGCTCGGCTGCGTGCTGCCGGAAAAGGACGATCACAACACGCCGGGCGCGCGCGATATCGCCGACCGCCTGATGGCCAATCTTGGCTCGGCGCTGCTGTACTGGTATCACTACAGCCACAATGGCCGCATCATCGATGTCGAGACCGATGACGACAGCATCGGCGGCCACTTCCTGCATTTGCTGCATGGCGAGAAGCCATCCGACGAATGGGTCAAGGCGATGCATACGTCGCTGATCCTGTACGCCGAACACGAATTCAATGCGTCCACCTTCACCTGCCGCGTCGTGGCGGGCACGGGCTCGGACATGTATTCGGCGATTGCCGGCGGCATCGGCGCGCTGCGCGGCCCCAAGCATGGCGGCGCCAACGAGGTCGCCTTCGAGGTGCAAAGCCGCTACGAAACCCCTGACGAGGCCGAGGCCGACATACGCCGCCGCGTGGAAAACAAGGAAGTGATTATCGGCTTCGGCCACCCGGTCTATACGGTATCCGACCCGCGGAACAAGGTCATCAAGGAAATCGCGCGCAAGCTTTCCAAGCAGGCCGGCAACAACAAGCTGTTCGGCATCGCCGAGCGCCTGGAAACCGTGATGTGGGACGTCAAGAAGATGTTCCCCAACCTGGACTGGTTCTCGGCCGTCAGCTACCACATGATGGGCGTGCCGACTGCGATGTTCACGCCTTTGTTCGTGATCGCGCGCACGGCCGGCTGGTCGGCGCACATCATCGAGCAGCGCATCGATAACAAGATCATCCGCCCGACCGCGAACTACGTCGGTCCGGAGGACCAGAAGTTCGTACCCATCGAAAAACGCAAATAAGCCGCCGCGGAGCAGCCACCATGTCCACGCATATATCCAACGTCCGGCCGGACCCGGACCAGGTGCTGGTCGATATTGCCGACTACGTCCTGAACTACGAAATCAAGAGCGAGCTGGCCTACGAGACAGCGCGCAATTGCCTCATCGATACGCTGGGCTGCGGCCTCGAAGCGCTGGAGTATCCGGCCTGCCGCAAGCTGCTGGGACCCATCGTCCCCGGCACGGTCGTGCCCAACGGCGCCAAGGTGCCCGGTACGCAGTTCCAGCTGGACCCTGTCCAGGCGGCCTTCAACATCGGGGCCATGATCCGCTGGCTGGACTTCAACGATACCTGGCTCGCCGCCGAATGGGGCCATCCGTCGGACAATCTTGGCGGCATCCTGGCGACCGCAGACTGGCTGTCGCGCAATGCAGTGGCTGCCGGCAAGCCGCCGCTGACCATGCGCCAGGTGCTGACGGGCATGATCAAGGCCCATGAGATCCAGGGATGCATCGCCCTGGAGAACTCCTTCAACCGGGTCGGACTCGATCATGTCGTCCTGGTCAAGGTGGCCTCCACGGCGGTGGTGGCCGAAATGCTCGGCCTGAATCGCGATGAGATCATCAACGCGGTGTCGCTGGCCTGGGTGGACGGCCAAAGCCTGCGCACCTACCGGCACGCGCCCAACGCGGGCAGCCGCAAAAGCTGGGCGGCCGGCGACGCCACCAGCCGCGCCGTGCGGCTCGCGCTCATCGCGCGTACCGGCGAGATGGGCTATCCCTCGGTGCTGAGCGCCAAGACCTGGGGCTTCTACGACGTGTCCTTCAAGGGACAACCGTTCAAGTTTCAGCGTCCCTATGGCAGCTATGTGATGGAGAACGTGCTGTTCAAGATCTCCTTCCCCGCGGAATTCCATTCCCAGACCGCGGTGGAATGCGCCATGCAGCTACACCAGCAAATGGCCGCGCAAGGCAAACGCGCGGAAGACATCCGCAAGATCACGATCCGCACCCACGAAGCCTGCATCCGCATCATCGACAAGAAAGGGCCGCTCAACAATCCTGCCGATCGCGACCATTGCATCCAGTACATGGTGGCGGTGCCCCTGATCTTCGGCCATCTGACCGCCTCGGATTACGAAGACGACTTCGCCCGCGACCCGCGCATCGATGCCTTGCGCGACAAGATCGAATGCGTCGAAGACCCCGCCTTTACCCGCGACTACCATGATCCTGACAAGCGCTCCATCGCCAACGCGCTGACCGTCGAGTTCGCGGACGGCAGTCGCCTCGGCGAAGTGGTGTGTGAATATCCCATCGGCCACAAGCGCCGCCGGGAGGAAGGGATTCCGTTGCTGGAAGCGAAGTTCCGCACCAATCTGGCACGCCAGTTTCCGGCACGCCAGCAGAATCGCATCCTCGACGTCTCGCTGGATCAGCGCAGGCTCGAGGCCATGCCCGTGCACGAGTACGTGGACCTCTACGTTATCTGAGCGGCACCCTGACGCCGGGCCCGGCCGTGAAGGCCGGCCTGGCTTTTCCTTTTTCCCATGAGCGCATCCATACACATCTACGCCCTGACCGCGGCCTTCAACGTCTTCGTGGCCTGTTTCTTCGTCAGCGCCGTGTCGCTGGCCACGATCTATTTCTTCAAGCTGGATCGCATCAACGATACGCTGCGGCATCCCTTGCTCCAGCACCGGCCCTTCCGCCAGTATCCACGCGCCATCCAGGCCGGCATCCTGCTGGATTATTTTCTCCGCCTGCTGTTCCCGCATGCCCGCAAGGGCCTGTTCGGGCAAGCCAACCGCGACCTTGCACACGTCGATCCGGCCAAGGTTCCGTTCGATATCCGCTGGCCCCTCATGGGCCTGTGGGCCGGATGCTGGGTCGGCCTGGTCGCCATGGTTACCCTGTGGGCACTGCTGCTCCTGCGGCATTGACACCGGCGTGACGCACCGTCAACAAGACCTCTCGAGGACATCGCCATGATAAAGATCTGGGGCCGCGTGAATTCCGTCAACGTGCAGAAGGTGCTGTGGTGCTGCGACGAACTGTCGCTGCCTTACGAGCGCGTCGACGCTGGCCTGCACTTCGGACGCAACAACGAGCCCGGCTACCTCGCCATGAATCCCAATGGCAAGGTTCCGACGCTGGAGGATGGCGATTTCGTGCTGTGGGAATCGAATGCCATCATCCGCTACCTCGCCATGCAGTACGGCGCGCAAAGTGGCCTGTATCCTGCCGAACCGCGCCTGCGTGCGTGTGTCGATCGCTGGATGGACTGGGTGCTGTCGACCCTGCAGCCGGTCGAGCGCAGCGTGTTCTGGGGGATGGTCCGGACCGCCCCCGAACAGCGCGACATGGCGGCGATCCAAAAATCGGCCGACGAGGCCGGCAAGCTGTGGCTGATGGTGGACGCCCACCTGCAGGGGCGCCGTTTTGCGGAAGCCGACCGGTTCACCCTGGCCGACATCGTGCTGGGCGCCTACTGCCGCCGCTTCATCGATCTGGAAGGCATCGCCCGGCCCGAGACACCGCACTTGCGTGCATGGTACGAAGGTTTGCAGAGCCGTCCGGCCTTCCAGCGCTACATCGCGCCCGCGCTGACGTGATGGCGCGTAAAACCTTTCTTTAACGGACTGCCATTGCCATGACCATCGAACTCCACACCTGGAATACCCCTAACGGGCGCAAGATCAGCGTGGCCCTCGAAGAAATGGGTCTGCCCTATACCGTGCACACGGTCGATATACGCAACGGCCAGCAGCACGAACCAGCCTTCCTGCGTATCAGCCCCAACAATCGCATCCCTGCCATCGTCGATCCCGACGGCCCGGCGGGCAAGCCGGTCAGCATCTTCGAATCCGGCGCCATCCTGCTGTACTTGGGCGAGAAAACCGGCAAATTCCTGCCGACCAGCCTGGCCGACCGCATACCGGTACTGGAATGGCTGATGTGGCAGATGGGAGGCTTCGGCCCCATGCCGGGCCAGGCGCATCATTTCCTGGGATTGGAGAACGAAGACGACAAGCGCTACGGGGCCAGGCGCTATGTCGCCGAAACGCGCCGGCTGTACGGGGTGCTGGACCGCCGGCTGGCAACGGTGGACTTCGTGGCAGGCCAGGTGTCGGTCGCGGACTTCGCGATTATCGGCTGGGCCTGGCGCCATGAACGCCACCAGGTAGACCTGGCGGACTTCCCAAATGTGAAGCGCTGGTACGAGGCCATGATGGCGCGGCCGGGTACGCGTCGCGGCTTCGAAGTAAAGCTGGATACGTAAGCGCACCCCCACCGGCCGCCGTGCCGGTGGGGCCGACCTAGCCCTTCTTCGGCCGCGCGGTTGCGGCTTTCTCGGGCAAGGCTTCGAAGACGTCCACAATGGCGTCGGCCACGGCACGTACCCGGGCCGTCCGATGCAGGTCGCCGTGCATCACCAGCCACAAGTCGTAGAGTTCCGAGCAGTCCGGCCAGACCCGGACGAGCTGCGGGACCGGATCCGCGACGTAGCTGGACAGCTCGGCGATACCGATGCCGCGCATGGCCGTCTCCAGCATCATGAAGCCGGAGTTCACTTCCAGGGCGACGCGCGCATTGCCGTACGGCTCGCCGCAAAGCGCTTCGGAACGGGACGCGAACAGCGCGCGCTGGTAGATGATGACCGAATGGCCCTCGAGGGCGGTTCCGCGCTGGGGTATCCCATGGTCCTTCAAATAGCGCTTGCTGGCGTAAAGGCCCACATCAAGGCGGCCGAGCCGGCGCGATATCAGGTCTGGATTGTCCGGCCGCACATTGCGCACGGCGATGTCGGCTTCACGACGCGTCATATTACTTAGCTGGGTGGAGGTGCTCAGGACGACGCGCAGGTCGGGATGCGCGGTGTGCACGCGCTGGATCGCCGGGATCATGAAACTGCGCGCGATGGTCTCGGAAGTGGTGACGCGCACCGTTCCGGATACGCGTTCGTCCGTACCTTGCGTCAGGCGCTCCAACTGGTCGGCGGCACGCTCCATGGCTTCGGCGGCGGGCAGCGCCAGTTCACCGGCCCGTGTAGGTACATAGCCGCGCGGGGTATGCAGGAAGAGCCGCGCGTCCAGCGATGCCTCCAAGGCGCGCAGCCGCCGGCCCACGGTGGCCTGGTCGATATGCAGCAGCGATGCCGCCGCGCGCAGCGTTCCGCCACGGTAGACCGCCAGGAAGATCCTTGCATCGTCCCAATCCATGTATCACTCCGCTCTTCGCCGCTGATTCGGCATTGGCTGCCAGACCTGTTCGCAGCAGCCCGCAGCGGGAACGCCTGCCGCGGCCCCCCGGATGCGGAGGGCGAAGCGGCGCCGCGGCGGCCGCAGGTGCGGTAATGACAGTTTCCCGCGCACATCCCATGCAATTCTGCATTGCAGCGCGGCGATTCTACGTATTTCTGCATTCCGTGGCAGCAGCTATGATGCGGCGCAAAGGAAATATCCGTGCAACTTGCCCGCCCGAAGAGCGCGGCAGTTGCACCGGCCCAACCGTTCACCATGCCTGAATTGTCTTCTTCCTCTCCCCTGAGTCCGGCCGCCGAGCGCGTGCGCTTTCTGCCGCTGGTCACGCTTGCCATGGGCTTTGTCATGGCCACGCTCGACGTCACGGTCGTCAACGTGGCGCTGTCCAATATTTCGACCCAGTTGCAAGTACCGCTGTCCGGCCTGGTCTGGGTCGTGGACGGCTACACGCTGACTTTCGCCGCCATGCTGCTGGTTGGGGGCGGGCTGGCCGATCGCTTCGGCGCCAAGAACGTTTATCAGACGGGACTCGGAGTCTTCGTCCTTGCCTCGCTGCTGTGTGGCGCGGCGCCTTCGGGCACCGTGCTGGTGGCCGCGCGATTCCTGCAAGGCGTGGGCGCGGCGCTGTTCATGCCCAGTTCCCTGAGCCTGCTAGCACGCGCCTACCCGGACGACCAGGTGCGCGCCCGCATGCTGGGCATGTGGTCGGCCATCGTCTCCATCGCCGGGGTGTCCGGCCCCCTGGTCGGCGGCATTCTGATCGATCGCTTCGGCTGGCGCAGCATATTCCTGGTAAACCTGCCCATCGGCCTGATCGGCCTGGCCATGGCGCAGCGCGTGATCCCGCCTTCCGCGCGCCGCCCTCGGACCTTGAATGCGGCCAGCCATATCTGGGGCGTCATTGCCCTGGCCGCGCTCAGCTTCACGCTGATCGAGGGCCCGGTGGACGGCTGGACCTCGACACCGATCCAGGTGTCTGCCGCCATCGCCATTCTGGCGGCGGTAGCCTTCGTGCGCCGCGAGCGCACCGTGGCCCATCCCCTGCTGCCGCGCGAACTGTTCGCCACGGCACGCTTTCCCGCGGCCAACGTGCTGGGCTTCCTGATCAATTTCGGCGGCTACGGCCAGTTGTTCCTGTTGAGCCTGTTCCTGCAGGATGCACGCGGCGCCAGCCCGCTGGAAGCGGGCTTGCAACTGCTGCCGACCATGGCGTTGTTCACCCTCGGCAACCTTGCGGCGCCGCGCCTCGTTTCGCGTATCGGCCCGCGCGCCGCGCTGATGTTCAGCATGGCGCTATGCGCCACGGCGGGAGCTATCACCGCCTGGGTGCTGACGCCGCAGACCAGCTACTGGTTGTTCGCGGGCATGGTGTCGTGTGTGAACCTGGGCGTCGGCCTGGCGGTGCCCGCCATGACGGCCGTGGTCATGCAGATCGCGGGCCAGACCCACGCCAACATCGCCGCGGCCTGCCTGAATGCCAACCGGCAGATCGGAGTGCTCGTCGGCGTGGCCATCATGGGCACCATCCTCCACGCCTACGCCGATTGGCATGTCTCCCTGCCACTGGCGTTCGGCACCATGGCAGTGCTGTACGGCGGCGCCACGGGGCTGGTCTGGCGCTACCTGCGCACGGGTGCTGCCGCACGGTAAAGTAGCAGGCATTCTTCCATCTGCCGTACCTCCGGGAGTCCGCGATGACTTTTGCCGTAACCCACGATGCCCGCGCACGCCGCTTCAGCACGGAAGTGGATGGCCATGCGTGCGAGCTCGACTACGACTTGCGTGACGGTGAGATGACCATCCTGCATACCGGCGTCCCGTCGGCGGTGGGCGGACGCGGCATCGCCGCCGCCCTGGCGGGCGCGGCCCTTGACCACGCACGCGCACAGGGCTGGAAGGTCGTACCGCTGTGCAGCTACGCCGCCGGATTCATCGAGCGCCATCCCGAGTATTCCGACCTGCTCGCATGACTTCGCGGCGTGAGACTGCGTGCGCCCGCCGGAACGGCGGGCGCAGGTGACGCCATTCGTGCCTGACGCTGTTGGTACCTGACGCTATGGGTGCCTGACGCTATGGGTGCCTGACGCTATGAGTGGCTGACGATATGGGTACCTGACGATATGGGTGCCTGACCCTGTTGGCGCCAGTGCGCGGCTGCGTTCAAGCCCGATACGCTTGCAACTGACAGTATCCTGAAGAGGCCTATATACTGCGTCGCTCCCCAGGACGGAGAGGCGCCGCCACCCCTGCGGCGCGCCTACCGGCCCGACAACAGGAGTTTCGCTTCTCATGAGGATGCGGCCTTATCGCCCCGTCGTGCTTTCCATACTTCGCGACCGCCAGTGCCGAAGCGTCCTGGACGCGCCTTGCGGACACGGCTGGCTGGGGCGGGCCCTGCAGCGGCAGGACGGCGAAAAGCCCGACATCGACGGCGTGTGCCTGTACGAAGCGCCCTACGAGGGCAGCGGCTACCGTGATTTCATCGAACATGATCTGAACCAGCCGCTGGCGCCGCCCGCGCGCCGGTATGATGCGGTCGTGTGCGGCGAAGCGCTGCACCTCCTGACGAACCCGGGTGTCGCTTTGGCGAGTTTCCGCAATTGCTTGCAGGATGGCGGCACGCTTGTGGTCACCACGCCCAATACGTGGCATATGAGCGCGCGCGTGCAGTATCTGTTGCGCGGTTTCTATCCCGGATTCCGGCCATCCCTCGGCAAGCAGCCCGGCGAATACATCACCTACATTCCGTGGACCTTCAACCAGTTGCACGTCTTCCTGACGCACTACGGCTTCGTCGACATCACGCTGCACGACGTCGACGAACCGAAGCCCAAGCGCGCCGTGGAACACCTGCTGGCCGCACCGGCGCGGCTATACGGCCAGCGCAAGATCAAGCAGGCGGCGGACAGCGTGGAACGTGCCTACTGGCAACAGCTCTCCTCGCCCCAATCCCTGTACGGCCGCTGGCTGGTAGTCTCGGCTCGCATGGCCTGACACCCGCATCGTCGCATGTTCACGCATGCCCGGCGGGTCGCACGCCTTGCTGCAGCGGGGCGACGAGGACGACCGGGGGCGCCTCAAGGCTACCCCAGTGACTTGTCGCCCGGACAGTGTCGACGGCCGGGCGTGTCGTTCCTGACGACATTCGCTCGGGCGATACCCGACCTGGCACGCAGTGACGGATTTATGATCCTGCCATCATGACGAATCCGAGCCCGACGCGCGATCCGATCGCATCCCTCCAGTCACCGGCAAAAAATCCCGCGGCACCCTGTCCTTGCGGAACCGGTTTGCCATACAGCGCATGCTGCGGCCGCTGGCACCATGGTCCCCAGCATCTGCAGGCCCCGACAGCGGAAGCCCTGATGCGCTCTCGATACACCGCCTATGTGCTAGACCTGCTGAACTATGTGCGGGACACCTGGCACCCGCAGACTCGTCCGGCGCAGCTGGAGCCCAACCCAGTGGGCCTGAAATGGCTGGGGTTGGAAGTCAGGCGGCATATCGTCCAGGACGACAAACACGCACAGGTGGAATTCGTTGCGCGGAGCCGGCTGCATGGGCGGGCGCAACGACTGCATGAACTGAGCCGCTTTGTACGCGAAGACGAGCGCTGGCTGTATGTGGATGGCGAAATCCGATAGCGGGAAGACGGCGGAGAAGGCGGCGCGAAATGGCGGCCGCATTTTTCGGCCCGCAAAAGCAAAACCCCGCCGTTTAGCACGGCGGGGTTTTGGGGATAAGAGCCTGACGATGACCTACTTTCACAGACGTCCGTCCACTATCATCGGCGCGAAGGCGTTTCACTGTCCTGTTCGGGATGGGAAGGAGTGGTACCACCTTGCTATGGTCGTCAGGCGTAAAGGGTTGCGCGGCCGCGCCAGGCGCTAGGCCTGGCGCGATGCGCCAATCTGGTCAAAGCACGTCCGAGGCGGCGGGCCGGCAGCGCCTGCCCGTAAGGGGCGGCGGTGCGCGGCACGCGCGTATCGAAGCGAGGAGTATGGGCGGTGTTGCAAGGCAGGCTCCCCTTCGGGGGCGGGCCGGTGCAACACGAGGGATTCGGGGTTGGGACTGCGCGTTATGTGGCACAGTTGGCAAGCATCAGAGGCTGTCAGGACAAGCCGCTTTGCTTTGGATGGGTTGCAACCATCAGGGTTATAGGATCAAGCCGCACGGGCAATTAGTATCGGTTAGCTTAACGCATTACTGCGCTTCCACACCCGACCTATCAACGTCCTGGTCTTGAACGACCCTTCAGGGGGCTCGAGGCCCCGGGATACCTTATCTTCAGACGAGTTTCCCGCTTAGATGCCTTCAGCGGTTATCTCTTCCGTACATAGCTACCCGGCAATGCCATTGGCATGACAACCGGTACACCAGAGGTACGTCCACTCCGGTCCTCTCGTACTAGGAGCAGGCTCCGTCAAGTATCCAACGCCCACGGCAGATAGGGACCAAACTGTCTCACGACGTTTTAAACCCAGCTCACGTACCTCTTTAAATGGCGAACAGCCATACCCTTGGGACCGGCTACAGCCCCAGGATGAGATGAGCCGACATCGAGGTGCCAAACACCGCCGTCGATATGAACTCTTGGGCGGTATCAGCCTGTTATCCCCAGAGTACCTTTTATCCGTTGAGCGATGGCCCTTCCATTCAGAACCACCGGATCACTATGTCCTGCTTTCGCACCTGTTCGACTTGTCAGTCTCACAGTCAAGCACGCTTATGCCATTGCACTATCAGCACGATTTCCGACCGTACCTAGCGTACCTTCGAACTCCTCCGTTACGCTTTGGGAGGAGACCGCCCCAGTCAAACTGCCCACCATGCACTGTCCCCAACCCGGATAACGGGCCAAGGTTAGAACCGCAAACAGACCAGGGTGGTATTTCAAGGTTGGCTCCACCGAATCTGGCGACTCGGTTTCCGCGCCTCCCACCTATCCTACACAGGCCGGTTCACAGTCCAATGCAAAGCTACAGTAAAGGTTCATGGGGTCTTTCCGTCTAGCCGCGGGTAGATTGCATCATCACAAACACTTCAACTTCGCTGAGTCTCGGGAGGAGACAGTGTGGCCATCGTTACGCCATTCGTGCAGGTCGGAACTTACCCGACAAGGAATTTCGCTACCTTAGGACCGTTATAGTTACGGCCGCCGTTTACCGGGGCTTCGATCAAGAGCTTGCACCCCATCACTTAACCTTCCGGCACCGGGCAGGCGTCACACCCTATACGTCGACTTTCGTCTTTGCAGAGTGCTGTGTTTTTAATAAACAGTCGCAGCCACCGATTATCTGCGACCCCATCATGCTCAGCGCGCAGGCGCCTCACACTACCGGGGCATACCTTCTCCCGAAGTTACGGTATCAATTTGCCGAGTTCCTTCTCCCGAGTTCTCTCAAGCGCCTTGGAATATTCATCCCGTCCACCTGTGTCGGTTTGCGGTACGGTCTCGTACAGCTGAAGCTTAGAGGCTTTTCTTGGAACCACTTCCAATCACTTCGCAAGCCATGCTCGCTCGTGCCACACCCTTGAGTCACGCGCCCGGATTTGCCTAAGCGCCCTCTTCAATGCAGCAACAGGGACTTCCAACACCCTGATGATCTTCCGCGATCCGTCCCCCCATCGCACTGTACGACGGTGCTGGAATATTAACCAGCTTCCCATCAGCTACGCATCTCTGCCTCGCCTTAGGGGCCGACTCACCCTGCGCCGATGAACGTTGCGCAGGAAACCTTGGACTTACGGCGAGGGGGCTTTTCACCCCCTTTATCGCTACTCATGTCAGCATTCGCACTTCTGATACCTCCAGCAACCCTTACGAGTCACCTTCACAGGCTTACAGAACGCTCTCCTACCGCGTGTAGTTGCCTACACACCCGCAGCTTCGGTTTACCGCTTAGCCCCGTTACATCTTCCGCGCAGGACGACTCGATCAGTGAGCTATTACGCTTTCTTTAAAGGATGGCTGCTTCTAAGCCAACCTCCTGACTGTCTAAGCCTTCCCACTTCGTTTCCCACTTAGCGGTAATTTGGGACCTTAGCTGGCGGTCTGGGTTGTTTCCCTCTTGAGTCCGGACGTTAGCACCCGGTGCTCTGTCTCCCAAGCTGGACTTGCGGGTATTCGGAGTTTGCCATGGTTTGGTAAGTCGCCATGACCCCCTAGCCATAACAGTGCTCTACCCCCCGCAGTCATACTTGAGGCACTACCTAAATAGTTTTCGGAGAGAACCAGCTATTTCCAGATTTGTTTAGCCTTTCACCCCTATCCACAGCTCATCCCCTAGTTTTTCAACACTAGTGGGTTCGGTCCTCCAGCACGTGTTACCGTGCCTTCAACCTGGCCATGGATAGATCATCTGGTTTCGGGTCTACACCCAGCGACTGAATCGCCCTATTCGGACTCGCTTTCGCTACGCCTTCCCTATCCGGTTAAGCTTGCCACTGAATGTAAGTCGCTGACCCATTATACAAAAGGTACGCCGTCACCCCACAAGGAGGCTCCGACTGTTTGTATGCATACGGTTTCAGGATCTATTTCACTCCCCTTCCGGGGTTCTTTTCGCCTTTCCCTCACGGTACTGGTTCACTATCGGTCGATCACGAGTATTTAGCCTTGGAGGATGGTCCCCCCATCTTCAGACAGGATTTCACGTGTCCCGCCCTACTTCTCTTACGCCTAGTTCCACGCAATGCATTTCGTCTACAGGGCTATCACCTGCTACGGCCGGACTTTCCATTCCGTTCGACTATGCAATGCGCTAAATCGTAAAGGCTGTTCCGATTTCGCTCGCCACTACTTTCGGAATCTCGGTTGATTTCTGTTCCTCGAGTTACTGAGATGTTTCAGTTCACCCGGTTCGCCTCCTGGACCTATGTATTCAGACCAGGATACCGCCTTGCGGCGGTGGGTTTCCCCATTCGGATATCTGCGGATCAATGCTTGTTTGCCAGCTCCCCGCAGCTTTTCGCAGGCTACAACGTCCTTCATCGCCTGTGATCGCCAAGGCATCCACCATATGCACTTAGTCGCTTGATCCTATAACGCTAATGGCTATAAAACCTTCCAAGCAACCGTCTTGCTCTGACATGATACTTGCGTGTTTGTGCCGTCCAATCCTCAATCACTTGAGTTTGAACTAATCATGCAATCACAACCCGTATCCACAACATACCCATATCGTCGCCGATATCAGCATGCTGCCAATACTTCTCGTTGTGCTTCTTCCAGATTGTTAAAGAACGAATACTGCTGTCGAGTCAAAAACCCAACGCTCAATCCACGCCAGGACGCTACCGCCCCTGCATGACACTGACCGTTGAACTCTCAAACGCGGATCCCTCTGTGCGCGCCCCCATCCCCGCTTGCCCGCCCCCGCAGTACCTGCCTGCAGACGCCTAAAGGAAATGGTGGAGGTGAACGGGATCGAACCGATGACATCCTGCTTGCAAAGCAGGCGCTCTCCCAGCTGAGCTACACCCCCGGCAAACCAAGACACCCGCCCCTAAGCGCGCGCGCCTCAATCTCGTGGTGGGTCTGGTTGGATTCGAACCAACGACCCCCGCCTTATCAAGACGGTGCTCTAACCGACTGAGCTACAGACCCAATTCGCATCGGATCCGCGCGTGAACAGTGGCCTCGCGTCCCACAGGCTTGCCGCCCCCAGGACCCTCGCACCAGCGTCACCGATCCAGCCTGACAACAACCGATAAGTGTGGCCGCTTGACGCCCGCGGGCGCTCGCTCTGAAAGGAGGTGATCCAGCCGCACCTTCCGATACGGCTACCTTGTTACGACTTCACCCCAGTCATGAATCCTACCGTGGTAATCGCCCTCCTTGCGGTTAGGCTAACTACTTCTGGTAAAACCCACTCCCATGGTGTGACGGGCGGTGTGTACAAGACCCGGGAACGTATTCACCGCGACATGCTGATCCGCGATTACTAGCGATTCCGACTTCACGCAGTCGAGTTGCAGACTGCGATCCGGACTACGATCGGGTTTCTGGGATTGGCTCCCCCTCGCGGGTTGGCGACCCTCTGTCCCGACCATTGTATGACGTGTGAAGCCCTACCCATAAGGGCCATGAGGACTTGACGTCATCCCCACCTTCCTCCGGTTTGTCACCGGCAGTCTCATTAGAGTGCCCTTTCGTAGCAACTAATGACAAGGGTTGCGCTCGTTGCGGGACTTAACCCAACATCTCACGACACGAGCTGACGACAGCCATGCAGCACCTGTGTTCCGGTTCTCTTGCGAGCACTCCCAAATCTCTTCGGGATTCCAGACATGTCAAGGGTAGGTAAGGTTTTTCGCGTTGCATCGAATTAATCCACATCATCCACCGCTTGTGCGGGTCCCCGTCAATTCCTTTGAGTTTTAATCTTGCGACCGTACTCCCCAGGCGGTCAACTTCACGCGTTAGCTGCGCTACCAAGGCCCGAAGGCCCCAACAGCTAGTTGACATCGTTTAGGGCGTGGACTACCAGGGTATCTAATCCTGTTTGCTCCCCACGCTTTCGTGCATGAGCGTCAGTGTTATCCCAGGGGGCTGCCTTCGCCATCGGTGTTCCTCCACATATCTACGCATTTCACTGCTACACGTGGAATTCCACCCCCCTCTGACACACTCTAGCCCGGTAGTTAAAAATGCAGTTCCAAGGTTAAGCCCTGGGATTTCACATCTTTCTTTCCGAACCGCCTGCGCACGCTTTACGCCCAGTAATTCCGATTAACGCTTGCACCCTACGTATTACCGCGGCTGCTGGCACGTAGTTAGCCGGTGCTTATTCTGCAGGTACCGTCAGTTGCGCCAGGTATTAACCAGCGCCGTTTCTTTCCTGCCAAAAGTGCTTTACAACCCGAAGGCCTTCATCGCACACGCGGGATGGCTGGATCAGGGTTGCCCCCATTGTCCAAAATTCCCCACTGCTGCCTCCCGTAGGAGTCTGGGCCGTGTCTCAGTCCCAGTGTGGCTGGTCGTCCTCTCAAACCAGCTACGGATCGTCGCCTTGGTGAGCCGTTACCCCACCAACTAGCTAATCCGATATCGGCCGCTCCAATAGTGCGAGGTCCGAAGATCCCCCGCTTTCCCCCGTAGGGCGTATGCGGTATTAGCTACGCTTTCGCGTAGTTATCCCCCGCTACTGGGCACGTTCCGATACATTACTCACCCGTTCGCCACTCGCCGCCAGACCGAAGTCCGCGCTGCCGTTCGACTTGCATGTGTAAGGCATCCCGCCAGCGTTCAATCTGAGCCAGGATCAAACTCTTCAGTTCAATCTCTGTTCGTACGAAACTCCAGACCCATCGCTGGACCTGAAAGCTTCGTCTTTCGCTTTGCGCTTTCTCAAAGGAAGTGAGAACCCAGGCAGATCGCTCCGCCTGATTTCCTACTTACTTCAATGAGCACTTGATTTCGTAAGCCCCGCCATCCCGCACGGACGTTTGCACATCCACACAGAACCGGCAGGTACGCCTTCGAACATCAAGCGCCCACACTTATCGGTTGTTTCGTTTTTAAAGAGCAATTCCGCCGTTATCCCGACACCGCCGCAGCCTTTCGGCTTCACCTTTCGGTTTGCGTTTTTTGCTGTGTCAGCAGCAGAGAAACGAGATTATGAAGGCTTTTTTTAGGGCTGTCAAACCGGTCGAAGTCCGCTGCTCGAGTCCCGATCTGCTGATCCGTAGCGCCGCCGCCTTTCGGCCTGCCGCACCACGAATCAACCGGCTCCGCCGCACGATTTCGCTGAACTGCCAGCAACTCCGTTCGACCCGAACCCTCGACTCCAAACAGGCTTCGATCCGCCAGTCCCGCGCTTCCCGATCCCGCCCTCGCCATCCTCGACAATGCGCTTGCCGCCCCGCCCGCCCTGACTGCCGGCGCCCCTTCTTTGAAGAGACTTCGGAAGAATCCCAATCGGCCTGCGGTCACGGCATCCGCTTTATGTCGCGAACGTCGAAGGGGCGAGACTATAGCACATGACGCGGCAGGCGCGCAGCAGCCCGCTCTGACAGTCGACAGGGTTCAACTGGACCTGCCGCCGCCCCTGCATCCTTACGAGCCCGCGCGATTCGCCAGGGTACGTCAGCGCGCGCCTGCGTGCGATGCGCGCGTTTCAGATCGATGTAGGGCCCTACCCCCCACAATGTCATTTGACTGACATACCGCGCCTCGCGGGGCCGCCGTCACGGCGCGCCGCGTACGGTGCCCTTGGAGAACGCGATGAGCACCCCGCATTTGCCTCGAGTTCCTTTGCTGGAGCCCGCGCAGATGAGCCCTGAACAGAAACGCATTCACGACGTAATCGCTTCAGGGCCGCGTGGGCAGGTGCGTGGGCCGCTGGCCGTCTGGCTACACCGCCCCGCCATGGCCGAACGCGCGCAGGCGCTCGGTCAATACTGCCGTTATGAGACCAGCCTGCCGCCCCGCCTGTCTGAATGGGCCATCCTGGTCATGGCGCGCCATTGGCGCTCCGAGTACGAATGGTGGGCCCACAAGCCGCTGGCCCTCAAGGCCGGCGTCAGCGCGCCCATGATCGACGCGCTGCGCGACGGTGAGGCTATCCCTTATAGGCACCCCGACGAGGCGCTGGTTCACGAGTTCCTTACGGTTTTGCACGAGACGCGCCACACCCCCGATGACCTGTACCGACGGGTAGTCCATGTGCTGGGAGAAGCGGGCGTCATCGACCTCGTCAGCATCGCGGGGTACTACACGCTTATCGCCATGACGCTGGGCGTGTTCGATATCCAGCCGCCCGAAGGTACGCGGCCCGAACTCAATGGCGCCTATCAGAAGTAATACGGGCTGCCGCTCTGGTGGCGCTCGAATTCCCGCACGGCCTCGATACGGGCGCGCAATTCGGCGGACGCACCGATGTCACAAAGCTCGGCCTCGCTCATGTAGTGCAAAGGCCGGGGGCCACCTTGCGGCAGGATGCGTTGCCACACGGCCACCCACATCGCAGCGAGGCGGACGACGAGCCGGCCCCGCGTGCGTGCGCGGCCTATAGGCCTGGGCCTGACGGGGCACGCGATAGCGGGTCTGGGGGTGTCCTGGCAGGCGGACGCTTGATCAGGCATGGAAATCTCCAGGTATGCGAGGCGACATGGCGATATGCCGCGCCGAGACGTGAAACGAGCACTGCTGTCACGAGGTGCCTTCGCATCGTTCCGGCGGTCGGGCGACTTTTGTCCGCGCGCGGCCCCCGGCGACTTCCCCCTGATTCCACGCAAGGCGTCGGGCCGGCCGCGTGCTGTGCAGAATATCCAACCACCCTGGGGGAACGGAATCATTTTGTTCCGGCCAATGTGGTCAGCTATGCTTACCAGCATGACCCGCCTTCCACTGAACACCTTGCCGGTATTCCGCACGGTCGCGGAAATGCAGAACCTGCGTGCCGCCGCCGACACCCTGCACCTGACCCATAGCGCCGTCAGCCAGCAGATCCGCCTGCTGGAAACGCGGCTGGGTTACGCCCTGTTCGAGCGCCGGGGCCGCCGCGTGGTGCTCAACGGCGCGGGTGCGGCCTTTTTGCGCAGCGTGCAAGCGGCGTTGGCGGAACTGGAGGCAGGCGTGCAGACTGCTGCCGCGGCGGCAGGAATCACCTCACAGCGCCTGCGGATCAGCGTGCTGCCGTCCTTCGCGCAGCGTTGGCTGCTGCCGCGCATGGCGCGCTGGCGCGCCCGCCATCCGGAGGTGTCGCTGGAGATCGAGACCTCGCAGCACGTCGCGGATCTACAGCGCGAAGGTTTTCAGGCGGCCTTGCGGCAAGGGCATGGCCCGTGGCCAGGCCTGGAGGCCGAACGGCTCTTCGATCTTTCCATGGCGATGATCCTGGTGGCGTGCCCGGCCACGGCCAGCCGGCTCGCGGGCGCCGCCCCGCAGGCATACCTGAACGAGCCCTTGCTGGGAGAAACCGGCTTATGGGAACACTGGTTCACGGCTGCGGGCGTACGGGGCAAGGTGGCGCCGGTCGCGGTCTTCAACGACGCCGGGCTATTGCTGTCGGCCGTGGAGCACGGGTTGGGCCTCGCCGTAGTCCGCGAACTGCTGGCCGCAGACGCGCTGGAAGAAGGCCGGCTGGTCAAGCTGTCGCCCATCACAGTGGAATACGACAGCGCGCGGGCCTACCATCTGGTCTACCCGCCGGCCCTGCGCGACTGGCCGCCGCTGGCCGCATTGCGGGCATGGATACGGGAAGAACTGGAGCGTTCCCGCGCGGCCCTGCGGCAATAGGCACTGATACCGGCCGCAACGCGCTTTGCCTGCGCAACTAAGCGGCATCCAGCTCCGGATAGTGGCGGAAAATGCCATCGCCGTACGGCAGTCGCCGTGGGCTGGACAGGTAATCCTGCAGCTCCGGCAACGCCGCCACGCGCTCGTACAGGCGCATGACCTTCGGATACTGGCCAGCCAGCGTGGCCATGCGCTTGGGAAAGGCGTAACGCAGTCCATCGATCAACTGGAACAGCGACAGGTCGGCGTAGGTCCACTTTTCCCCGCCTGCTACCCACAGACCTTCGTGCACCAGCACGCGTTCGAACCACGCCATGAACTTCGGAATACGCTCTTCGCGGAAATGCCCGGCCCGGCGCGCCGCTTCCTTTTTCTGGTCCTCGTAGTACAGGCTGTTGGAAATGGGATGGTGCACGTCGTGGGCCTCGGCCACGAGGTCCGCGATGGTGAGCTGCACCTGGTGCACCCACAGGCGTCCCGCCAGGTCCTTGGGCGCCAGACCGTGTTTCTCGCCGAGGAAAAGCAGGATGTTGGCAACCTGCGCGACCGCGACGCCCTCGCCCACCAGATAAGGCGGCGCAAACGGCGGATGCTGATCGCGGGTCTTCATATCGCGGACCATGGCTTCATCGCCGCCGGGTTCCCGCGCACGATCGCGATAAGGGATGGCGGCCGCTTCCAGCGCCAACCGGACGAATTCGCCACGGCCGGGAATGCCGTCCCAATACCAAAGGTCGTAAGTCATCATCGCGTCTCCGACATCCAAAACCCGAAAGGCCACGCCTAGCAAACCCTGTACCTGTCCCCTGGGCAGGGGCGCGACCGGCGAGCGGATCGACTGCACGGCTATGCGGCCTTGCCGCCGGAAAATGAAGATTTCGATGAACCACGCAACGATACCGGCGTTCGTTGGCGATGCGGCCCCGTCGCCCACCGGACGACGCGGCCGCGCCGCATAATTTGTTGCAGTGGCCCGGCGAGCTGCGCGGTATGCTGCGGCCTTCCCGACCTAGCCCTGGCCCGATGCGTTTGCCTCTCTCCCGCCCGTCCGCCGCCGCGCGCCGGCTGTTCCAGCCCCTATTCCTTTCCATCGCCACCCGTCTGCTTCTATCCGTGCTCCTGGTGCTCGGAGCGGCGCTGTCCCATGCCCAAACACCGACGCCGCAGCAAGAAGTCGAAAAGCAGTTGGACAGCGCGCGCAAGGACATGGAAGCGCTGCGCAAGAACCTGCCCGAGCAGTCCGACGACGCTGAGCTGCTGCGGCGGCGCGCCGCCGCGCTGGATATTCAATCCAAGGCCGACGCCATCGCGGACAAGCTGACGCCCATTCTCGCTTCGGTTCAGGCGCGCCTGACCGAACTGGGCCCGGCCACGGCCAACGTCAAGGAAGCCCACGACGTCGCGACGCAACGCGCCGACCTGGAGAAATCCCGCACCAACCTGGATGCGCAGATCAAGCTGGCACGACTCTTGTCGGTGGAAGGCGGGCAGACCGCCGAACAGGTGTCCACCATACGACGCGCGCAGTTCCAGGCCCGCTTGGGCGAACGCCGGCCTTCCATACTGGGCACACCCTTCTGGTCGGAATTCCGCAATGATCTGCCACGCGACCTGGACCGCTTCGGCAGCCTGCGCGACGAACTGGGCGCGGCCCTCGGCGGTACCCCGGGTTGGGTCTGGTTCAGCCTGGCGGTCGGCATTGCGATCGTGGTGGGCCTATGGGCGGCCATCAGCCGCGTCCTCCTGCGGGTTACGGCGGCGCGCGTGCCGGCCGGACGCCTGCGGCGGTCCTTCCATGCCCTGACGCTGGTGTTGCTCGCCACGTTGGGGCCGGGTCTGATCAGTCAGCTGATCTTCATCGGCCTGGACTGGGAGGGGCAATTGCCCGACGACACCCAGGCGCTGGTGGCGGGCCTGGCCGGCATCGTCTGCCTGGGCGGCTATGTGTCCGGCCTGGGCATGGCGCTGCTGTCGCCCTCGCGCCCTTCCTGGCGCCTGCCCGAGATCCCGGACGCCATCGCCCAGAAGCTGCGCTGGTTCCCGCTCGCGCTGGGCCCGCTCATCGTGCTGGTATGGCTGCTGGAGCGCTTGCCCGTCTTGCTCAACGCCAGCCTGAATACCACCATCGCGCTGAACAGCCTGGTCGCATTCCTGCTGCTCTTTTTCGTGGCGGCGGGCCTGGTGCACATGGAGCGCGCCCGCCGAGAGGCCTTGCGCGATCCCGAAAGCGGCCGCTCGCCGCCGCGGCCCTTATGGCTGGTCATCGCCGTAGGCGTCGTGTGGATCGTGCTGGCCACCGCCCTGCTCGGCGTGCTGGTCGGCTACGTCGCCTTCGGCAATTTCGCCGCCAAGCAGATCGTGTGGGCCTTGATCGTGTTGAACTCGGCCTACCTGCTCAACGTGCTGGTCGACGACTTCTTCACGACAGTACTCGGCGTATCGAAGCGTGACGCCGAAACCTACGAACGCGCGCACGAACCGCGCCTGCGTGACCAGGCCGCCGTGCTGCTATCCGGCATGGCCCGCATCTTTATCGTCCTGATGGCGTGCGTGACGGTGCTTGGCCAGTTCGCGGAAGGGCCGATGGAACTGCTGCAGCGCGCCGATCAACTGCGCAACGGCTTGAGCCTGGGGGAAGTCCAACTGCGGCCCGCCGCGCTGATCCAGGCGGCTCTGGTGCTGGCGGCCGGCCTGCTGGGCACCCGCATCCTGAAGCGCTGGCTGATCAACCGCTACCTGCCGACCACGACACTGGATCCGGGCATGCAGACTTCGGCCACGACGCTGTTCGGCTATATCGGCGTCGTGGTCGTGGTGGCGCTGGCGCTGTCGGCGCTGGGCATCGGGCTCGAGCGTGTAGCCTGGGTCGCCAGTGCCCTGTCGGTCGGTATCGGCTTCGGGCTGCAAGCAGTGGTGCAGAACTTCGTGTCGGGCCTGATCCTGCTGGCCGAGCGCCCCGTCAAAGTGGGGGACTGGGTGTCGCTGGGCGGCATCGAAGGCGATATCCGGCGCATCAACGTGCGGGCCACGGAGATCCAGATGGGCGACCGGTCCACGGTGATCGTGCCGAACTCCGAGTTCATTACCAAGACCGTGCGCAATGTGACGCACGCCAATCCCCTGGGCCTGGTGCAGATCAAGCTGCCGCTGCCCCTGGCGGCGGACGCGGCCAAGGCCCGCGAGGTCATCCTGGCGGCCTTCACGGAGCACGCGGACATCCTGGAAACTCCCGCCCCCAATGTTTTCCTGGATGGCATCGACAACGGCAACCTGATGTTCAACGCCCAAGGTTATGTGGGCTCGCCGCGCCAGTCGTATGGAACGCGCAGCGCGCTGCTGTTCGAGATCCTGAGGCGGCTCACCGAGGCGGGCATCGGCCTGGGCAAGCCGCCGACGATGCTGGTGAGCGCACCCGCACTCCTGCCAGGCGCCGCAGCGCAACCTGCGCATCCCGAGGGGCCGGACGCCCCCGCCGGACCCGCGCGCGCCGAAGCTCCCGGCGACTGATATTTCAGAACGGCCAGAATCCGCCGTCCAGGTCGTCCTTGCAGCCGGCGTATTGCTGGCGAAACCGATCGGCACGTGCCTGTACCTTGCGCGCCACGCCGGTCAGCCACGGCTTGCGGTTGTAGCTCTTGGCCCGGTATCCGCTCCAGCCCTCGTGGTAGTTCAGGTACTGGCCATACGCGTCCCACTTGGAAACGCCGTTCATCTTCTGCGACTTGTCCATGTACCAGCCGATGAAGTCCATCGCATCGTCGAAATCGTCGCGGCTGGCGACCCAGCGGTGGTTCTCGCGCAGGTAATCGTCCCAGGTTTCGTCCTTGATCTGCGCATAGCCGTAGGCCGAACTGATACGCCCCCACGGGATGAAACCCAGCAGGTAGTCGCGCGGCGGCTTGGCGTCATAGCGGAAGCTGGACTCCTGGTACAGGATGGCCATCGGAACCTGCACCGGGACGCCCCATTTCTTCTGCGCATCCAAGGCAGCCTCGTACCAGCTCTCTTTCTCGCGGAAGATTGCGCAGATGTCGTCGGGGTTGCGCGGCGGCGACGTCGCGCAGCCGACCAGGGACAGCAGACACAACGAAGCGGTGGCCAGGACGGCGGCGGCGCGGCGCGTCACCCAGGCAGGAACAAGGAACGGTGCTTCAGGAAACACGGACAAGCAGCTTCCCGAAGTTGGCGCCTTTCAGCAAACCCATGAACGCCCGCGGCGCGTTCTCCAGGCCATCGACGATATCTTCGCGATAGCTGATGCGGCCGCTTGCGACGGCTGCCCCCACTTCCTGCAGGAAATCCGGGAAGTGCTGCGCGAATTCAAAATTGATGAAGCCACGCAAGGTCAGGCTGCGGGACAGGACCTCCCGCATGGTGGCCGGTAACCGATCCGGCCCGTCCTTGCCGGACGCGCCATCGTCGTATTGCGCAATCAGGCCGCACACCGGTACGCGGGCATATTTGTTCAGCAGGGGCAGCACCGCCTGCCACACCGCACCGCCCACATTCTCGAAGTAGACATCGACGCCATCCGGACAGGCGGCCGCCAATCGGGCCGGGAAATCCGCCGCGCGGTGGTCCACCACGGCATCGAAGCCAAGTTCATCCCTGACGTAGGCACACTTGTCCGCGCCCCCCGCGATGCCGACCGCCCGTGCGCCCTGGATCTGGGCCAGCTGCCCGACCAGCGAGCCGACCGGACCGCTGGCGGCGGCCACGACCACCGTCTCGCCGGCCTTGGGCTTGCCGATGAAACGCAGGCCGCTATACGCGGTGAAGCCGGGCATCCCCAGCACGCCCAGGCCGGTAGTGATAGGCGCAAGGGCCGGGTCCAGCTTGCGCAGGCCGGCGGCGGGCAGTGTCGCGTGCGTCCGCCAGCCAGTGCGCGCCAGCAGGATATCGCCCACGGCATAGGCCGGATGCCGCGAGGCGGTCACTTGCGCGACCGCCTCGCCTTCCATGGGCTGGCCCAGCGGCACGGGCGGCGCGTACGACTTGCGGTCGTCCATCCTGCCACGCATGTACGGATCCAGTGACAGGTAGCGGACCTGCAACTGCACTTCGCCCTCCGCGGGCTCGGCCACCGGTGCGGATTCCAGGCGGAAGTCGGTTTCGCGCACCGGGCCGTTCGGGCGTGCGGCTAGGACGATCTGGGTGCAGGACGAAACGGACATGGCATATACCTCCAGAAGGCGGGCGACCCGGCGCCGGGCCGGTCTGCCCGAAACGGAACCGGTCGGAACCCCGGTATTAGACACCCAGACCGTCGGGGGTCCCCGCTGACGCGGTGCACAACGGAGATGGTGGGAAGGCGCCGGGGCAACACGGCGTATGTAACTCTTATATAAGATATAAGACCCCTTGCCGCCTGGCGCTGGCACAACTACAATTCCGCCGACGTCTCCCCCAAACCCCCACGAACACGGGCAATCCATGCTAGCTACTTATCGTCAACACGTCGCCGAGCGCGCGGCTTTGGGCATTCCTGCGCTTCCCTTGTCGGCCCAGCAGACCGCCGAGCTGATCGAATTGCTGAAGGCGCCGCCGGCCGGTGAAGAAGCCTTCCTGCTGGAACTGATCACGCATCGCGTACCCGCCGGCGTCGACGACGCCGCCAAGGTGAAGGCCTCCTATCTGGCCGCCGTGGCGCTGGGCAAGGAATCGTGTCCCTTGATCAGCCGCGAGAAGGCAACGGAGCTGCTGGGTACCATGCTGGGCGGCTACAACATCGGCGCGCTGATCGAACTGCTGGACGACCCCGTGGTCGGCACCATTGCCGCAAGCGGCCTGAAGACGACGCTGCTGATGTTCGACGCCTTCCACGACGTCAAGGAAAAAGCGGACAAGGGTAACGCCAACGCGAAAGGCGTGCTGCAAAGCTGGGCCGACGCCGAATGGTTCACCACGCGCCCCGTGGTGCCGGAAAGCCTGACGCTGACCGTCTTCAAGGTCACCGGGGAAACCAATACGGACGACCTGTCGCCCGCCCCGGACGCATGGAGCCGCCCCGACATCCCCTTGCACGCCCTGGCCATGCTGAAGAACGCGCGGCCCGGCATCGAGCCGGACGAGCCCGGCAAGTTCGGACCGTTGAAGCTGTTGAACACGCTCAAGGAAAAAGGCAACCTCATCGCCTACGTCGGCGATGTGGTCGGCACCGGTTCCTCCCGCAAATCCGCGACCAACTCGGTGCTGTGGTTCACGGGCCAGGACATTCCCTACGTCCCGAACAAGCGCTTCGGCGGTGTCTGCCTGGGCGGCAAGATTGCCCCGATCTTCTACAACACCATGGAAGACGCGGGCGCCCTGCCGATCGAGCTGGACGTCTCGCAGATGAACATGGGCGACGTGATCGAGCTGCGTCCGTATGAAGGCAAGGCGCTGAAGGACGGCAAGGTAATCGCCGAATTCCAGGTCAAGTCGGAAGTACTGTTCGACGAGGTCCGTGCGGGCGGCCGCATCCCGCTGATCATCGGTCGGGGCCTGACGGCGAAGGCGCGCGAAGCGCTGGGTCTGCCGCCCTCCACCCTGTTCCGCCTGCCGGTAAGCCCGGCCGACACCGGCAAGGGCTACACGCTGGCGCAGAAGATGGTCGGCCGCGCCTGCGGCCTGCCGGAAGGCAAGGGCGTGCGCGCCGGCACGTATTGCGAACCGCGCATGACTTCCGTGGGCAGCCAGGATACGACCGGCACCATGACGCGCGACGAACTGAAGGACCTGGCCTGCCTGGGCTTTTCGGCGGATCTCGTCATGCAGTCGTTCTGCCACACGGCTGCGTATCCCAAGCCCGTGGACGTCAAGACCCACCATACCTTGCCGCAATTCATGAGCACGCGCGGCGGGATTTCGCTCAAGCCGGGCGACGGGGTCATCCACTCGTGGCTGAACCGCATGCTGCTGCCTGACACCGTCGGTACCGGCGGCGACTCGCACACGCGTTTCCCCATCGGCATTTCCTTCCCCGCCGGCTCCGGCCTGGTGGCCTTTGCAGCCGCCACGGGCGTCATGCCGCTGGACATGCCGGAGTCGGTGCTGGTGCGGTTCAAGGGCCAGATGCAGCCGGGCGTCACCTTGCGCGACCTGGTCAACGCAATCCCGCTCTACGCGATCAAGCAGGGCTTGCTGACGGTCGAAAAGCAGAACAAGAAAAACGTGTTCTCCGGCCGCATCCTGGAAATCGAGGGCCTGCCCGACCTGAAGTGCGAACAGGCTTTCGAGCTGTCCGACGCGTCCGCCGAACGCTCGGCCGCCGGCTGCACGGTGCGCCTGAACAAGGAGCCGATCATCGAGTACATCAACAGCAACATCGTCATGCTGAAGTGGCTGATCGCCAATGGCTACGAAGATGAACGCTCGATCCGTCGCCGCATCCAGGCCATGGAAGCGTGGCTGGCCAACCCGCAGTTGCTGGAACCCGACGCCGATGCGGAATACGCGGCCGTCATCGAAATCGACCTCGCCGAAATCAACGAGCCCATCGTGGCCTGCCCCAACGATCCGGACGACGTGAAGACCCTGTCCGACGTGGCCGGCGCCAAGATCGACGAAGTGTTCATCGGCAGCTGCATGACCAATATCGGCCACTTCCGCGCGGCATCCAAGCTGCTCGAAGGCAAGCGCGATATCCCGGTCAAGCTGTGGGTGGCGCCGCCGACCAAGATGGACGCCCGCCAGTTGACCGAGGAAGGCCATTACGGCGTATTCGGCAGCGCCGGCGCGCGTACCGAGATGCCGGGCTGCTCGCTGTGCATGGGCAACCAGGCGCAGGTGCGCGAAGGCGCGACCGTCATGTCGACCAGCACGCGCAATTTCCCCAATCGCCTGGGCAAGAACACCAACGTGTATCTGGGCTCGGCCGAATTGGCGGCGATCTGCTCAAAGTTGGGACGCATCCCGACCAAGGCCGAATACATGGCCGATATGGGCGTGGTGAATCAGAACGGCGACAAGATCTACCAGTACCTGAACTTCGACAAGATCGAAGACTACAAGGACGTCGCCGACGTCGTGGAAGTCTGAGCGATTCAGACTGTTCCACGTGATGCAACGGTCCGGTGCGCGCACCGGACCGTTGTTTTTTTATCGCTCCATTCCGCTCTGGGGCTGCCTTCCCGGGGCCGTCCCGCCGGCATGCAGTGCCGCCACATGCCGGCGCCTCCCCGTCGCTGACCCACGCATGCAGTCGGGGGCCCTCATCCAGCGCCGCATGCGGGCCGCGATCCATGGATCGCCGGCTTCGTGAGGCTGCGCACAGTCGCGAAGGTCGAGCGGCGCCCCGCCGCACGCTGACTTCCTCTTCCCTTTTCCGTTCCTGATCCCGGTACGTCCGTAGCCTGCCAGGCATGGCCGGGCCATGCCGGTTGCACGAGACCAAATATGCAATGATAATGCGAATGGTTTTCATTAGTTATAACAAAATACCCATTCGCTTCAACATCTGCTTCGCCATCACGTTTTGCGCTCGCAGTAGCCCGAACATCGCTTACCGCGTCCCAGCCTCCCCAAGGAACCAAGACATGCCTCGCACGCCCAGCCTTCGGCCCGGCTCACTCAGGAACCCCTTTGCGTCCCGCCACTGCCCGGTGCCCGCAATACCGAAGGCCGGCTCGCTCGCCCTACGCCTGGCCATGGCCGGGCTGGCCGGGGGCGCGGCACTCCCTATCGCCGGATGGGCGCAGTCGATCGCGCCGCCCTCATCGGCCAGCCCATCATCGGTGCCGCCTGCATCGGTCGCTCCGTCGTCCGCCACGCAGGCCGCGGCTGCGCCGACCGGCCAGTCCGGGGCCCAGCCCGGCGTCACCACCATGGATACGGTCTCGGTAACGGGCTCGGTCCAGACCGGCGGCGACGTGCTGCCGCCCACCTATGCGGGTGGCCAGGTCGCCAAGGGCGCACGCCTGGGCGTACTCGGCGAGCAGGATGCCGCCGATGTGCCCTTCAGCGTGACGAGCTTTACCTCGCAATTTGTGGAAGACCAGCAGGCCCGCACGCTCGGGGATGTGCTGCGCAATGATCCGTCCGTGCAAGTGACACGCGGCTTTGGCAACGACTCCCAGTTGTTCGTGATTCGCGGCTTCCAGCTGGTCGGCGACGACATCTCGTATGGCGGCTTGTTCGGCGTCATGCCCCGGCAGATCATCTCGCCCCAGGGCGCCGAGCGCATCGAAATCTTCAAGGGTCCCAGCGCCTTCCTGAACGGCGTGCCGGCCACGGGGTCCGGCGTGGGCGGAATGGTCAATATCGAGCCCAAGCGCGCGGGCGACGATCCCCTGACCCGCCTGTCCGTGGACTATGGCACTTCGTCCCAACGCGGCGCGACCGCCGATATCGGGCGTCGCTGGGGTGCCAGCAATCAGTTCGGAATACGGGTGAACGCGTTGCAGCGCGAGGGCGACACCGGAATCGACGGGGAGAGCAGCCGCATGACATTCGGTTCGCTGGGCCTGGACTACCGCGGCGACCGCTTTCGCGCCTCGCTCGATGTGGGGTATCAGAAGCAGCGCAACGGTGACAGCCGGCCCATGGTGCAGGTCCTGGGCGACGATGTCCCGAGTCCACCCTCGGCGCGCCGCAACTACGCGCAGCCGTGGACCTATTCGATGACGGAAAACACCTTCGGCATGGTCCGCGCCGAATACGACCTGACGGATCGCTGGACGGCCTACGCGGCCATCGGCGGCAATCATGCGCGTGAAGACGGCTCATACTCTTCGCTGACCGTGAACGGCGACGGCACAGGCACCGCCAGTCGCCTGGACGTGCCTTACGAATCCGACACCTACGGCATGATGGCCGGCGTGCGCGGCAAATTCGACACCGGGCCTCTTACACATTCGGTGAACGCGGCATTCTCCAGCGTTTACCTGAAGAAACGCTCGGCGTTCACCTTCGGCTCCTCTTTTGCGACCCGCCTGGAGGACACGCCGCACGTGCCCTCGCCGCCGACGATATTGAGCGCGGGCGACATGGATGATCCAGGCGTCACCGGCCGCAACCGCATGACAGGCGTGTCGCTGTCCGACACGGTGTCCTTCCTGGACGACCGCGTCTTCCTGACCGCGGGCGTGCGGCACCAGAAACTGCGGGTGACCAACTACGCCTATACCGGCGAGGTGGACAGCCAATACGATGATACGGCCACGTCGCCGATCTACGGACTGGTGGTGAAACCCTGGCAGCACGTCTCGCTCTACGCCAACCACATCGAAGGCCTGCAGCCCGGGCCCACGGCGCCGTCGACCGCGCTGAACGCGAACACCAGCTTCGCGCCCTCCAAGTCCAAGCAGAACGAAGTAGGCGTGAAGCTGGACATGGGCGACTATGGCGCCAGCCTGGCCTTGTTCGAGATCAAGCAGCCCACCGGCGTGACGGATCCCGCCACGCGGATTTTTTCGGTCGCCGGCGAGCAGCGCAATCGCGGCGTCGAGCTGAATATCTATGGCGAGCCGGTGCGCGGCGTGCGCGTCATCGGGGGGATATCCGTGATCGACGCCAAACTGCGCGACACGCAGGACCCCGAGACCGAAGGCAATAAGGCTTTCGGCGTACCCGACTACACCGCTGTCCTCAACACCGAATGGGATCTGCCGTGGGTCCAGGGACTGACCCTGCAGGGCCGCGTCACCCGCGCCGGGTCGCAATACCTGGATGCCCAGAACACCCAGAAGGTCAAACCGTGGACCACGCTCGACCTGGGCGTGCGCTACGCCATGAAGGTCGAAAAGCACGACGTGGTGTGGCGGCTGGGCGTGGACAACGTCACCAACAAGCGCTACTGGACCTCGGCATACGGTGGATATCTGATCCAGGGCGATCCGCGCACGGTCAAGCTGTCGGTCGCCATGGATTTCTAGCCCGGGCTGCGGCGCCATACGGCTCGCATGTACACTCAGGCCCTGGGATAAACGGGCCCGGGAGTATCGTGCCGGGCCGCCATGGCAATGAAGATAGACCTATCCGCCCTGCAGATGCTGGTCGCCGCCGTCGAGGAACGCAGCCTCGCAAAGGCGGGAGAACGCCAGCATCTCGTCACGTCGGCGGCCAGCAAACGCATCGCGGAACTGGAGCGCCAGGTCGGCACGACGCTGCTCGTGCGGCACAACCGCGGCGTGGAGCCCACCCCGGCGGGTGCGGCGCTGTACCACAAGGCCAAAGCCATCCTGAAAAGCGTGCGCACGCTGGAGGACATGTGCGAGGAGTTCTCGCCCGACGGGATTCCGAAGATAAGGCTGGCCGCGAATCGTTCCGCCATCGTACAGTTCCTGCCGACCGACATCCGCGGATTCCAGGCCGGCAGCCCGCGCTCGCGCCTGGACCTGGTCGAAGCCTATAGCGGCGATATCCCACGCATGGTCTCGGACCAGGAAGTGGACATCGGCATCTACCACGCGGCGGGGCCGGCGCCCGGCGTGGTGTCCTACCCATACCGGGTCGATCGCGTCGTCCTCGTGGTGCCGCGCGGCCACCCACTGGCCGAGTCCACGGCGCTGCATCTGGACCAGGCGCGCGCCTACGACTTCCTGGGCTACTTTCCGCGCCATTCCTTCGAGGCGTTCCTGGAGCTGGCCGGTGCGTCGCTGAGCGGCCCGATGAATGTGAAGATCCAGGTTGCCAACTACGAAGCGCGCTGCCGCATGGTGCGCGAAGGCCTGGGCATCGCGGTGATGCCCGAACTGATCGCGGATACGTATCTGGGACTGCTGGGCCTGGTGAAGATACCGTTGCGCGATGCCTGGGCGCAGCGCCAGTTCTATGTGTGCGCGGGTGACCGCGCGCAGATGCGCATGGCCGCCGGCGATCTTTTCGATTTTCTCGTCAAAGTGGGCGTATAGTCCCGCGACAATCCGCCTTCGCCGGGCCCCTGCCGCGGAGGAAGGACGGTGCGGGCCCGCGATACGGCCGGCCCGATGCTGGCGACGCGATCAGAAACCGTAGAGCCGGGCCGGGTTATCCACCAGCACCTGCTTGCGCACGCCCTCTTCCGGCATCCAGTCCGCCAGCAGATTCAACAGGACGCCGTCATCCGGCACCTGGCCTTCCTTGAAGTAATTGATGTGCGGCCAGTCGGTGCCCCACACCAGACGCTCGGCGTTCGCCTTCAACAGCGCCTGGGCGAAGGGCGCGATATCGGGGAACGGCGACCCCACTGCCGTATTGCGATCGGCGCCCGAGATTTTCGTCCAGGCCTTGCCTTCGGCCAGCAGGCGGCACAGGAACTGGAATCCCGCGTCGTCCACGCCGCGCGCGGCATTCATGCGGCCCATGTGGTCGACCACCAGGTCCAGCCCCGGCGCCAGCAAGGTGGGGGCGAGCTCGGGAAGATCCGGGGCGTGGATCCAGATCTGTGCATGCCAGCCGCGCGCCTTCAGGCGCGGCGCCAACGAGATGAAATCCTCGATGCCGACGCCATTGCGATAGACCGCGCGGCCATCGTGCTTGTACAGGTTGAAGCGCGCGCCCCGCACGCCCTGCTCGGACAGCGCGTCCAGTTCGGCATCGCCGATGTCGCCCCGCACGACCGCAACGGCGCGCAGGCGTTCCGGATAGGCGCGCAGCGCCTGCAGGACGTTGCGGTTATCGTCGCCCTGCGCGCTGGCCGTGACCAGCACGCCGCGCGTCAGTCCCAGCCGGTCCAGGTGCGCGATGAAGGCATCCGCGCCATTCTCCGGCGGCGTGTAGCTGCGGTCATCGCTCAGCGGAAACTGGGCGTAAGGACCGAATACATGGGCATGTGCATCACAGGCGCCCGCGGGCACGGCGTAGCGCACGGAGGCAGTTTCGGACACGGGCGGCAAACAGGGCTTGGTCATGGCGCGATCCGCTTATTGAGGTTTCAACACACCGGAAGTCAGCAGCGGTTGCAGCTTGGCTTCCTCACGGGCAAAGAGTTGCGTCGCCTGGTCGATGGTCGAAGGCACGACTTCTGCCCCGACTGCCGTCAACTGGCGCTGCACATCGGGATCGGCCACGGCCTTGGCCAGCGCGTCGTTCAGCACCTGGCGCACCGCCAGCGGCGTGCCCTTGGGCGTCATCAGCGCCGAGTAGGTCACCATCTCGAAATCGGGCTTGCCCATTTCGGCCACGGTCGGAACGTTCGGAAGCTGCGGCACACGCTTGGCGGACGTGACCGCCAGGGCGATCAGGTTGCCGCTGGTGATCTGCGGCTGCGAACTGGTCAACTGGTCGACCATGGCGTCCACCTGATTGCCGAGCAGGTCGGACAGCGCGGGGGCCGACCCCTTGTAGGGTATCGCGTTGATCTGGATGCCGAAGTCCCGCTCCAGCAACAGCGCGGCGATGTGGTTGGTCGTGCCGTTGCCGGCGTGGCTGACCGCGATGTCGCCGGGATGGGCCTTGGCGTACTCGATGAAGCCCTTGAAGTCCTTGATCCCCTGCTTGCTCTTGGTGTTGACCTCGAGCACCGAAGGAACCACCGCCAGCATGCCGACCGCATCGAAGTCGCCCAGCTTGACCTTGGTCCCGGGGACCAGGGTCGGGTTGACGACCAGCGGCACGATGGTCGTGGACAACACCGTGTAGCCGTCCGGCGCGGACCGGGCCACATTGCCGGCGCCGATCGACCCACCGGCGCCGCCGAGGTTCTCCACCACGATCGACTGTTTCAGGTGGCGCCCCATGGCGGCGACGATGGCGCGCGTCGTAATGTCGAGATTGCCGCCGGGCGGATAAGGCACCACCAGCCGGATCGGCTTGTCCGGATAACCCTCTGCGCGGGCCACGGCTGCATGCATGCCCAAGTTGAGGGCGACAACGATCCCCAGCGCTTTGATAGCGCCTTTGAACTGCTTCATTTACGTCTCCGTGCGTGGTCTTGAATGTTTATGTGCGGTACGACGGATCCAGGCGATCCGCCAGGCGCAACAAGGCGGGCCATTCCATCTGGCCGTAAGGACGGCGCGTGCCCGGCTGGTATTGCCGCCACGTCGATTCCTGCACTTCCTTGGAAACCGGGTTGAGCGGCGCGTTGCAGGCCATGGCGGCCAACTGGGCGCGACAGGACACTTCCAGGCGGTGCATCCAGTTGAACGCTTCGCCGATGCTGCGTCCGACGGTAAGCAGGCCGTGGTTGCGCAGGATCAGGGCTTCGTTCTGGCCCAGGTCGCGGCACAGCGACTCCTGCTCGCTCAGGTCCAGCACCACGCCTTCGTAGTCGTGATAGCCGATCTTCAGGAAGCGCATGGAGGTCTGGTTCAGCGGCAGCAGGCCGCAGGCCAGCGACGACACCGCCATGCCTGCCCAGGTATGCGTGTGGATCACGCAGTCGACCTCCGGACGCGCTTCATGGATGGCGCTGTGGATCACGAAGCCGGCCTTGTTCACGCCGTAGGAAAGATGCGGGCCGAAATCAGGCTTGCTGAGGATGTTGCCCTGATGATCGATCTTCAGCAGGCTGGACGCCGTGATCTCCTCGTACAGCAGGCCATAGGCATTGATCAGGAAGCTGCCTTCCTCGCCCGGCACGCGCAACGAGATGTGATTGGCGATCATGTCGGACATGCCGTAGTGCGCCACCAGGCGGTAACAGGCGGCCAGATCGACGCGCGCCTCCCACTCGGCTTCCGAGCACTGCTCTTTCATGGACGATATCTTGAGTTCGTGCTTCATCATGCTCGTCTCCTGCGCAAGCCGTCGATACGGTGGACCGGGATGTCGACCCGGCACTTCACGGCGCCGGGCTGTAAAAAGAGAATGTTACGGGCTGGGCACGAAGCCGGCTTGCCTTTTTGAGAATGCGGCGTTTCCAGCGCTTGGATGGTGCATCGCAGCGACAGCATTGCGTCAGCAGGCACCGGGCGGCGCAAGGACACCCCCGGATGCCGGGCAGTCCACTGCACATGGTGGTTATCGAACGCGAGCGGGCGGGCCCGCCGCGTCCCGCAGATACTGCTCGATGATGTCGCGATACGAGGCATCCGGGGCCAGGCCCAGCCGCGCCGCGCGCGGACTGTCGAAGCGCGCCGGCCAGCCGCCCACGATGCGCGCGATGGCCGGATCGGGCGCCACGCTGACCAGCGCGGCCGTGGCGCTGCCGGCCACCGCTTCCAGCGCATCCAGCATATCCTGCACTGTCACGGTCAGCGCCGGCAGGTTGATCGCCGTGCGACCGCCGAGGGCATCCCGCGCGGCCTGCGCGACGGCGAGAATGCCGGCGACCGTATTGGCAGGCGATGCCAGCGCGACCGGCGTGGAAGGATCGACGGGGCAGACGGCCGGCACGCCGGCCAGCGGCTCGCGGATGATGCCCGACAGGAAACTGGAGGCGGCGCCGTTGGGGCGTCCCGGCCGCACCGACACGGTCATCAGGCGCGCCACGCGGCCGTCGATATGGCCCTTGCGGGTGTATTCGGCCACCATCTGTTCACAGATGAATTTCTGTGCGCCATAGCTGGACTGTGGCGTGGGCAAGGTGTCGTCGCGTATGACCGGAGGCAAGGGGATGCCGGGATCCGAACCGAACACCGCCACCGAGCTGGAGAAAAACAGGATGGGCGCCGTGCCGGTCCGCGCCGCCTGCGCGCGCAGGCCATCCAGCAGGACGCGCGTCGCATCCAGGTTGGAACGCAGCCCGAGGTCGAAGTCGGCCTCGCATTCGGCCGATACCGCCGAGGCGAGATGGAATACCGCATCGGGCGCATCCGCCAGCAAGCGGGGCGCATTTGCAAGCAGGTCGCCGACGTCCACGGCGACCCGGGTGTCGGCAATGACGTCGGGATGCGTGGGCGCCACCCGGTCGGCCAGGATCAGGCGTTCGATCGGCTCGCCGCGGAAACGGCCCAGGTGCAACAGCGCGCGCGCCAGTTGCGTTCCCAGGAATCCGGCGCCTCCAGTGATCAGTATCTTCATGGCTTCATGCTCCCTGGCGGTCGGACCGGGCGGCGCGCAGCCAGCCCAGGCCGGCACGCGTCGCTCCGGCGGGACGGTACTCGCAGCCGATCCAGCCCTCGTACTGCAGCGCGTCCAGCACCCGGAAGAGATGGGGGTAGTTGACTTCGCCAGCGTCGGGCTCGTGGCGGTCCGGCACGCCGGCGATCTGGATATGCCCGACACGACCGGTGGGAATGTACTGGCGGATGCGCATTTCCAGGTCGCCCTCCACGATCTGGCAGTGGTAGAGATCCATCTGCACCTTCAGGTTGGGCGCGCCGATCTCGCCGGCGATCGCATGCGCGTCGGCCTGCCGATTCAGGTAGTAGCCCGGGATATCGCGCGTGTTGATGGGTTCGATCAGCACGTCCCGGCCGGCCGACGCCGCCGCCTCGGCCGCCCACGCGAGGTTGCGTACATAGGTGTCGCGCAGTTGGCGCGGGTCCGCTTCGCGCGGCGCGATGCCGGCCATGACGTGTACCCGCGGGCATGCCAACGCCTCGGCATACTCCAGCGCACGCCCGATCGCGTCGCGGAACTCGGCATCACGGCCGGGCAGGCAGGCGATTCCGCGTTCGCCGGCGTCCTCCCGGCCCGGAGGCGCGTTGAACAGCACCTGGGACAGGCCCGCGTCGCGCAGGCGGGCGGCCAGTTCGGATGCCGGCCAGGCGTACGGAAACAGGTACTCCACCCCCTTGAAGCCGTCTTCCGCGGCCGCCTGGAAACGCGCCAGGAAGTCGTATTCGGTGTACAGCATGCTCAGGTTCGCTGCGAACTTGTCCATCGTCCCTCCTTCTGTTGCCACCCCTTCGCCCATGGCGGGCGACAGGTCCTGTCTGGTTGCATACCCGGCCCGGGCCCGCACGGCCTACCACTGCGCGCCCAGGTGACGGCGCAGTTCCTCGATGCGCGCCTCGTCCAGCGGCGCCGCACGGCAATCGCTCATCAACCAGAGGGCGGCGGTTTCCTCGAGTTCTTCGAGCACGGCCATCGCCCCGACAGGCGTTTCGTGCCATACCTGCGGGCCGAGGCGCTCGCACATGACCGCGCGCAGCACCCGGCCCGCTTCCGCGTGACGGGCGATGAGGCTCGCCACGTGCTCGGCGACATCGGGATCGCCCGGCCGGCGATACGGAATCAAGGGCACATGCCCCACCTTCATCACCTGGTACGGCGTCAGCGGGGGCAGGATATCGGTGTCGCGCCACACGCCGCGCAAGGTCAGGGCGACCAGGTGGCGGGAATGCGTGTGCAGCACGCAGCCCGCCGCTGGAGCCGCCTGGTATATCCGGCGGTGCAGCGCCAGCGTCTTGCTGGCCCGGTCGCCCGAACGCTGCCTGCCGTCATCGTCCACCCAGGCGAGCCGCGCCGGATCGAGCGAGCCCAGGCACGCATCGGTCGGCGTAATCAGGAAGCCGCCGCCCGCGTCGGCGGGCACCCGGGCACTGATATTGCCCGTCGTGCCATGCACATAGCCGCGCGCGTACAGGCTGCGCCCGGTATGGCATAGCGCTTCACGCAGGGTCTGCAGATCGGTCTCCATCGCGTTCTCGTGCTCCGGTTCCTGGGGCGGCCTTCAGCACAGTAGGGAAAAGGCGCGCGCGAAGAAATCGTCCGCGCCGAAATTGCCGGACTTCAACGCCACATGGAGCGACGGGACCGCCGCGTCGGCGCCCGCGGCGTGGCACCAGGGCACACCGGGATCGATCTGCGGGCCGATGCGCAGGCGCGCCAGCTCCAGGGCCTGGACGCAGGCACCGGAGGTCTCGCCGCCCGCCACCACGAGTTGCCGTACGCCCGACGCCACCAAGCCTTGCGCGACGGCCGCCAACGCCTCTTCCACAAGTTCGCCCGCGCGCTGCACACCCACGGCTTGCTGCGCACGCCGCACGGCGTCGGGCGTCGCCGTCGAATAGACGAGCACCGGACCTTCCTGCAGCCGGGGGCGCGCCCAGTCCAGCGCGCGGGCCACCTCGTCCTGGTGCCGCGCCAGTTGCAAGGGATCGATGGCCAGCGCGGCGCCGCCTGCTTGGATGTAGTGCCGGACCTGCCGCAACGTAGCCTGCGAGCAACTGCCCGATACGATGGCGCGCTGGCCCTGCGGCGCGGGCAGGCGCTCCGCCGCGGGCGACGGTTGCAGCCCGAAGTTTCCGGGCAGGCCCAAGGCCAGGCCCGATCCACCGGTCACCAGCGGCAGGTCACGGACGGCGGCGCCCAGGCGCAACAGGTCCTCATTGGACACGGCGTCCGCGATGGCAATGCGAACGCCGGCGCCGCGCAACGCGTCGATACTCGCGCGCAATGCCGGGCCGCCCGCCGCCACCGCCCGATGGTCGATGAGGCCGACCTGGCCGCGGCACTGCGCCTGCAGCACACGCACCAGATTGGCGTCGGTCATCGGTGTCAAGGGGTGGTCACGCATGCCGCTTTCGCTCAACAGGACATCGCCGACGAACAGGTATCCCTTGAACACCGTGCGCTGGTTGTCCGGGAAGGCCGGCGTGGCGATCGCGAAATCGGCGCCCAGCGCCTGCATCAGCGCCTCGGCCACGGGGCCGATGTTGCCGCGCGGCGTGCTGTCGAACGTGGAGCAGTACTTGAAGTAGATCTGGGTGGCCCCGTGCGCGCGCAGCCACTCCAGCGCGCGCAGCGAAAGGGCAACGGCCTGCTCCGGCGGCGTCGTGCGCGACTTCAGCGCCACCACCACCGCGTCGGCATCCTGGGCGGCCGACGCGTCATCCGGCACACCGATGGTCTGCACCGTCCGCATGCCGGCGCGTACGAGATTGTTGGCCAGGTCGGTGGCGCCGGTGAAATCATCGGCGATGCAACCCAGGCGCATCATGGCGCATCTCCAGGCAAGGTGATGCCGGGAAATATCTTGATCACCGCGCTGTCGTCTTCGGCGGCATGGCCGCTGGTCGAGGCCTGCATGAACATCTGGTGCGCCGTCGCCGACAGCGGCAAGGGGAATTTGCTGGCGCGCGCCATGTCCAGCACGAGCCCGAGGTCCTTGACGAAGATGTCCACCGAGGACAGCGGCGTATAGTCGGCGGCCAGCACGTGGGCCATGCGGTTCTCGAACATCCAGCTGTTGCCCGCGCTGTGCGTGATGACCTCGTACAGCGCCTGCGCATCGACCCCTGCGCGCAGGCCCAGCGCCATGGCTTCGGCGGCCGCCGCGATGTGCACGCCCGCCAGCAATTGATTGATGATCTTGACCTTGCTGCCCGCGCCGGCGCGGTCGCCCAGCTTGTACACGCGCGCCGCCATGGCATCGAAGAGGTGCTCGCATTTGGCGTAGGCCTGGGGCCGGGCGGCCGTCATCATGGTGATTTCGCCGCTGGCCGCGCGCGCGGCGCCGCCGGAAATGGGCGCATCCACATACAGCAGTCCCCTATCGGCCAGACGCGTCTCCAGGGCGGCCGACCAGTCCGGGTCCACCGTGGAGCACATGACGAACACGGCGCCCGGCGCCATGGCCGTCCCGCACCCGAGCTCGCCGAAAAGAACCTCCTCGGTCTGTGCGGCGTTGACCACCACCGATATGATCACTTCGCAATGGCGCGCCAGGTCCGCGGCGCTTTCATGGGCATGGCCGCCCTCGCGGGCGAACGCCGCGGCGACGTCCAGCCTGGCATCGTGCACATGCACGTCGTGGCCAGCGCGGCGCAAGGAACGCGCCATGCCTCCGCCCATCGCGCCCAGGCCGATCACGCCTACGGGCTGTTTGCTCATTGCCACCTCCTCGTTCTTCTGCATCCGCCGCCCGGACACGGCGGTGCTGCGCGATCCGGGACGCGGCCCGCGGCGGGCGCGGACCGGATGGATGTCAAACGTACCACGGCGCCTGGATCAGCGGTTGCGACGCGAGCCGCCATGGCGGGCCAGCCGCGCGGACGCCGGGCATCAGGATAAAGCCGGGAACCTGTTCGGCATCTGAAGGCTGCACTTCCGATGTTCCGATGGCTGGCGGGCCAGGCGGCCGTCAGGCAGCCTTGCCCAGACCCAGATAGCTTTCCACCACGCGCGGATTACCTGCCAGTTCCGTGGCCGGCCCGGACAGGACGACCTCGCCGGTTTCCAGTACATAGCCCTCGTCGGCCACTTGCAAGGCGGCGCGGGCGTTCTGCTCCACCAGCAGGATCGATACGCCGGCCTGGCGCAGCCGCGCGATGATGTGGAAGATCTCCCGCACGATGCGCGGCGCCAGGCCCAGGCTGGGTTCGTCCAGCATCAGCAGTCGCGGCTTGGCCATCAGGGCCCGGCCCACCGCCAGCATTTGCCGTTCGCCGCCGGACAAGGTGCCGGCCTGCTGGGTCCGGCGTTCCCTGAGCCTGGGAAACAGTTCATAAACGTCCTGCATGCTGTCGCGCCATCCCGCTTCGCGCATGCGGTAGCGCCGGAAGCCGCCCAACAGTAGATTGTCTTCCACCGACATGCTGGCGAACAGTTCGCGTCGTTCCGGCACCAGCGACATGCCGGCGGCCACGCGGCGCTCCACCGGCCACCCCGATACCGGCTGGCCGGCGAAATGCACGCCGCCCACCGCCTGCCCGGTAATGGGCAAGGCACCCATGATGGCATTGAGCATCGTGGACTTGCCCGCACCGTTGGCGCCGATGACCGTGACGATGCTGCCCGCCGGGACATTCAGCGATACCGGCGACAGGGCCGTGACCTTGCCGTAGCGCACGGCAAGGCCCTCTACCCGCAACAGCGGCGCCTCATGGCCGGCTCCGGAGGAGGCGGTCGTGGCGCCACCGCCCGTCGCCGGGAATACCGCGGCATCGCTCATCGGATGTCTCCCTTGGTGGCCACATCGAGGGTGGTGACGGACGAAGCCTGCGCGGAGGCGGATGCGGAGGCGGCGCCTGTATGCGCCGGCGCGGGCGCCGCCGCGTCATCATCGTCCAGCCCGCCCAGGTAGGCTTCCAGGACGGCAGGATTGCGCTGGATGTCGACGGGCACGCCTTCGGCCAGCTTGGTGCCGAAGTCCATGACGACCAGGTGATTGGTCAGCCGCATGACGAAGTCCATATCGTGTTCCACCAGCAGAATGCTCATGCCCTCGTCGCGCAACTGCTCCAGCACTTGCGCCAGCGCCTGCTTTTCCTTGTAGCGCAATCCCGCGGCCGGCTCGTCGAGCAGCAGCAGGATAGGGTCTCCGGCCAGCGCACGCGCGATTTCCAGGATGCGTTGCTGCCCGAGGGCCAGATTGCCCGCCTGCTCGTACAGGCAGTCGCCCAGGCCGACGCGCTGCAACTGCCGCGCCGCCTCATACAACAGGCTGGCCTCGCGCCCGCGCTCGATGTGCAGCGCGCCGGCCAGGACGCCCACGTCCGCCCGCAGATGCGCACCCAGCGCGACGTTCTCCAGTACCGTCATGCCGGGCAGCAGTTGTACGTGCTGGAAGGTCCGACCCACGCCGCGCCGCGCGATGTCGCGCGCGGACAGCGTTTCGATGCGTTCCCCCATGAAGCTGACGCCACCGCGGGTGGCGGGCAGCACGCCGGTGATCAGGTTGAAGGTCGTGCTCTTGCCCGCGCCGTTGGGACCGATCAGCCCCATGATCTCGCCGGCACGCACCTGGAAGGAAATATCGTTGACCGCAACCAGGCCACCGAAGGTCTTGCGGATGGCCTGGACATCCAGCACGCACTCGCCTGTCGCAGGTCGGGCACGGCGCGGCAGCTGGGCCGCCACGGGCGGCGGCGGGCCATCGCGGCGGCCGGCCTGCCCGCCCGCGAGACGGCGCCACCCCGCGACCAGCATGGGCCATACGCCATCGCGGGCGTGCTGCAGCATCAGGATCAACAGGATGCCGAAGACGATCAGCTCGAAATTGCCGGTGGTGTTCAGCAGGTGCGGGAGGACGTTCTGGATCTGGTCCTTCAGCAGCAGGATGATGGCCGAACCCAGCAAGGCGCCCCATACGTACGCGGCGCCGCCCACCACCGCCATGAACAGGTATTCGATGCCGTAGTTCAGGCCGAAGGGGCTGGGGCTGACGGCCCGCTGCATGTGGGCATACAGCCAACCCGAGACGCAGGCGAGCAGCGCCGCGTAGACGAAGATGACGACCTTGTACCGGCCCGTGTTCACGCCCATGGATTCGGCCATGCCCGCCCCGTTGCGCAGCGCGCGGATGGCCCGGCCCGGGCGCGAGTCCAGCAGATTGCGGGTAGCCCACACCGCCAGCAGCGCCAGCAGCCAGATCAGGTAATAGATGTGGCGACCGCTGGCCAGCGACACGCCGAAGACCTCCAGCGGGGCAATCCCGGCGATGCCGTCATGCCGCCCCAGCGCGTCCACCGTGCCGTAGAGGTAGAACAAGGCCAGGCACCACGCGATGGTGCCCAAGGGCAGATAGTGCCCGGACAGTCGCAGCGTGACTGCCCCCAGCATCCAGGCGATCGCCGCCGTCAACACCAGGCCGGCCAGCAGCGCCAGCCATGGGGACCAGGCCTGCGCGGTCGTCAGCCAGGCGGTGCTGTACGCGCCGATTCCGACGAAGGCCGCCTGGCCGAATGAAGTCAAGCCGCCCACGCCGGTCAGCACCACGAGTCCCAGCACCACCAGGCTGGCCAAGCCGATGTAATTCAACTGCGTGATCCAGAATTCCGGCGTCTGCGGCAGCAGCGGCAGCGCCGCCAGGATCAGGACGAATATCGCAACGGGCAGGCGACGGCGCGCGGAGGTCTTCATGTCGCGCCCTTATTCCTCGGCGTCCGTATGCTTGCTGCGCAGCGACAGCCACAGCAGCACCGGGATGATCAGGGTGAACACGATCACTTCCTTGTAGGCGCTGGCCCAGAACGAAGAGAACGATTCCAGCAGGCCGACCAGCAGCGCACCGGCCGCCGCGACCGGATAGCTGGCCAGCGCGCCGATAATCGCGCCGACGAAACCCTTCAGCCCGATGAGAAAGCCGGTGTCGTAATAGATGGTGGTCACAGGGGCGATCAGCATGCCGGAGACTGCGCCCATCAGGGCCGCCAGCGTGAAGGTAATGCTGCCCGAGATATCGCTGCTGATGCCCACCAGCCGGGCCCCGCGCCGGTTCACCGCGGTGGCGCGCAGGGCGCGGCCATAGAGCGTCTTGCCGAAGAACAGCCACAGGGCAATGATCAGGATCGCCGAGGTCGCCACGACGAACAGGCTCTGCGCCGACCAGGACATGGCGCCGAACTCCACCTGCCCGCTGACGAAGGCGGGCGTGCGCCACCCTTCGGCGCCGAAGAACAGCAGACCCAGCCCGACCAGGACGAAATGCACCGCCACGGAGACGATGAGCAGCACCAGCACGGTCGCCTCGGCCAGAGGCCGGTAGACGATGCGGTACACCATGGGTCCCATCGGTACGATCAACAACAGGGTCAGCAGCATGTTGCGCCACAGCGGCGTATCGGCGCCGGTGAGCCGCACGGTGACCCAGTACAACAGCGCGGGCAGGAGCACGCAGGCCAGGAAGGATTTGGGCAGGGCCGCTGCGTTGCGCGTGCGCCAGGCGCGGCCCAGTTCCAGCAGGAACACCACGCCGCCCAGGAGGGGCAGGAGGTAAGCCGTGCCCGGGAGCTTGCCGTCCACCAGCATCGCCAGCGTCAACGCGCCAAAGGCGACGAACTCCCCCTGCGGAATGAAGATCACCCGCGTGACGGCGAACACCAGCACCAGGGCCATGCCCAAAAGGGCATAGATGGCGCCGGTCACGACGCCATCCTGCAGCAGGATCAGAGCGATCGAGGAGTCCATCGAAGGGTGCTGCAGCCTACAGCCCGGGCTGGTACACCCACTTGCCACCCTGGACCTTGACCATGACGCGGGCGCGCTTGTCAAAGCCGGCGTGGTCGGTGGCGCTCATATTGAATACGCCTTGCGACACGGCCAGGTTGTGCACGCCTTCGAGCGCGTCGCGCAACGCGGCACGGAATTCCGGCGTGCCCGGCTTCGCCTTCTTGAGCGCCTCCGGTACCGCCGCCAGGACCAGTTGCCCGGCATCCCACATATGGCCGCCGAAGGTGCTGACCGAGCCGGCGCCGTAGGCTTTTTCATAGGCAGCGACGTAGGCGAGCGCGGACTTCTTCACCGGGTTGTCGTCCGGCAGTTGTTCGGCGACCAGCAACGGGCCGGCGGGCAGCAGCATGCCTTCGCAGTCCTTGCCGCAGACGCGCAGGAAGTCGCCATTGGCCACGCCGTGCGTCTGGTAGATCAGGCCGCCGTAATTGCGGGCGCGCAGTTCTTTCTGCGGCAGGGCCGCGGGCGTGCCCGAGCCAGCGATCAGCACCGCATCCGGACGCGCACCGACCAGCTTCAGGACCTGGCCCGTGACGCTGGTGTCGGTACGCCCGTATTTTTCGGTGGCGACCAGCTTGATGCCTTTTTTCTCCGTCGCGTTCCGGATTTCCTGCAGCCAGCTATCGCCGTAGGCGTCCGAGAAACCGATGAAGCCCAGCGTCTTCACCTTCGCCTTTTCCATGGCGTCGGCCAGGGCGCTGGCCATCAGGGCATCGTTCTGGGGGGTCTTGAAGGCCCACTTGCGGGCGCCTTCGACCGGATCGACGATCTTCACGCTGGCGGCGACACTGATCATCGGCGTCTGGGTTTCCCCCGCCACGTCCACCATGGCCAGGGACCCGGGCGTCACGGAGGTGCCGATCACCACATCGACGTTGTCGTCGCTGATGAACTTGCGCGCGTTCTTCACCGCCTGGGTCGTATCGGTGGCGTCGTCCAGCACGATCCAATCGATCTTCTGGCCGGCCACTTCCTTGGGCAGCAAGGCGACGGTGTTGCGCTCCGGAATGCCCAGCGACGCGGCCGGGCCGGTGGTGGCCAGTGTCACGCCGACCTTGATCTGCGCATGCGCCACCAGGGGCAAAGCCAGGAGCAGCCCCGCGGCGAACGTCCGGGCCTTATGCTTGGATTGCATCATGTGAGTCTCCAGAGAGGCCCGTGCCTTGCGCCGGGCGACAGCTTATGAATAGGTGTTCGGGAAGGTATACAGAAAATCGGATTATAGGTTTAAAACCGTATCAAATAACCCATCCAAAAGGGTCGGGCGGGCATATCGATGGACGGTTGTGCCGCCTTGGAGAGCTCGCATACCGCTCCCCGCGGCCGGGGCGATTATTGCGCCCCGGCGAATGACCACACGCGGCGCACCCGCTGCGACACGATTGCCGCCAGCACGGCTTTCGCCACGTCGCCCGGCACGAACACCGCCATCGCCAGCGCCGCCTTGCCCAGCGTCATGCCGGTCACGGCGGCCAGCCATGGTATGCCGACGGCATAAACCACCACCAATCCCCCGCCCAGCGCGGCGAGCAGGTAGCCCAGCAGCGCCCGGACCGTGGACGATTCCGCCCTTGCGACCCGGCCCGCGATCCAGCCGCATACCGCGGCGCCGATCAGCATGCCGAGCAGGAAACCACCGGTCGGCCCGGCATACACGCCCAGTCCGCCGCGCCCCCCCGGCAGAACCGGCAAGCCGATCGCCGCCAACAGCAAATACAGGCCCACGGCCGCCGCGCCGCGCGCCGGCCCCAGCATGCATCCGGCCAGCATCACCCCCAGCGCCTGCAAGGTGACGGGAACCGGCAATGCCGGCACCGGAATCGGAGGCGCCAGGCTGAGCACCACGATGAAAGCAGCGAACATGGCGACGGTAACGGTGTCTTTGGTGCGCATGCGCGCTCTCCTGTACGGGTCTTCGATCAACCGCCGCGCGCGTCTATCGCGTCGGCCACTTCATCGGCGCGCTTGAGCGTGCGCACCAGCAGGGGCACGGCCAGCGCCAGGGCATTGCGTCCCAGGCCGCGGGCGGCCTGGGCTTCGCGGATATCCTGGTAGTTGCGCCAGATTTCCGGTATGAACCGCAGCGTCAGGGCCAGCGCCAGGGCGACGCGGCCGGCGTCGATCCACCCCAGCTTCTCCAGCGGACGCAACGCCCGCTCGCAGACCGCGATCAGCGCGGTGGTACGTGTGGTCAGCGTGACCGCCAACGCCAGGCCGACCAGCGTGCCGACCCTGAGCAGCATTTCCGCCGCGCGCGACGGACCTTCGAAATACCAGCTGAATGCCGCGACCACCGCCAGCACCGGCACCAGTGCGCGCAGGTGGCCCCATACCGTACGCGCACTTGCGCCAGAGGACGCAACCAGCAGCGCGGACACGACGCAGGCGGCGCCCAGCACGTCAAGGCGATGCACGGCGAACAACGCCATCCCCGCGGCCACGAGAATTGCGAGCTTGGCGCCGGCAGGCGCCCGATGCAGCGCGCTGCGGCCGTCCGTGTAGAGCGGCTCCATCATGCGCAATGCTCCCGATACCAGCGCAGCGCGGCGGCCGGCGTGCCGTCCGCGGCCACACGCCCCTCGCTGATGACCAGCACCCGGTCGAAGTCGTCCAGCAATTCCAGGTCATGAGTGACGACGATGGCGGCGCAATCGAGCTGCGCGATGGCGGCACGCACCCGGTTGCGGTTGCGCAGATCCAGTTGCGTGGTCGGCTCATCGAACACCACCATCTTCGGTTGCATGACCAGCACCGCGGCCAAGGCCACGAGCTGGCACTCGCCGCCGGACAACGTATGGCTGGCACGGTCCGCCAGATGGCCGACGCCCAGCGCGTCCAGTTGGGCGGCCGCCCGCGCCTGCCTCAGGGCCTTGTCCGGAACCCGGCTTTTCAGGCCGAATTCCATGTCTTCGCGTACGATCGGAAAGACAATCTGGTTCTCCGGGTTCTGGAATACGAAACCCACATCGCGGCGCACCATGCGCGTCGCCTCGCGCGTGTCGTTGCCATTGACGCGCACCGCGCCGCTGGACGGCAGGACCAGTCCATTGATCAGGCGCGCGAAGGTGCTCTTGCCGGCTCCGTTGGGCCCGACGATGCCGATACGGCGTTCGGACAGCACCGCGCTCACCCCATGCAGGATTTCCGCCCGGGGCGTCTTCACGACGGCCTGATCAAACTCGATTAACATGGGGCGCGATTATGCCCGAACCTATGTCCCGCTTCGGACTCTAAAGCAGATATGGAAAAAGTACGCAAAACCGACGCCGAATGGCGCGCCGTGCTGTCCCCGGAGGAATTCTTCGTCACCCGCCAAAAAGGGACGGAAAGGGCCTTCACCGGGCGCTATTGGGACACCACGACGCCCGGTATCTATCGCTGCGTTGCCTGCGGTACTGCCCTGTTCGCTTCCGACACCAAATTCGACGCGGGTTGCGGCTGGCCCAGCTATTACGAGGCCCTGGGCCCCGACCTGGTCAGGGAAGAGCGCGACACCAGCCATGGCATGGTGCGCACCGAAGTATTGTGCAACGTGTGCGATTCCCATCTCGGCCACGTTTTTCCAGACGGTCCGCCGCCGACCGGCAGGCGCTATTGCATCAACTCCCTCGCAATGAAATTCGAACCCGCTGAAGAATGAAGAAGTTCCTGTTCGACCTCTTTCCGCTGCTGCTGTTTTTTATCGCGTACCGCTACGCCGGCATATATACGGCGACCGCGGTCGCCATTACGGCTTCGATCCTGCAGATCCTGTGGCTGAAGCTCACCGGGCGGCCCATCGAGGGCATGCACTGGATCAACCTCAGCGTGATCGTGATATTCGGCGGCGCCACGCTGTGGCTGCACAGCGATGTCTTCATCAAATGGAAGCCCACGGTACTGTATTGGCTGTTCGGCGGCGCGCTGCTGATCGGGCGCTGGGTATTCAAGCGCAATCTCATACGGCGGTTGCTGGACAAGCAGATCGCCATGCCCGAACCTGTATGGGACAAGCTCAACGCCATCTGGGCGCTGTTCTTCCTGGCGGCCGGCGCTGTCAACCTGTATGTCGCCTTCTCCGGCCATTTTTCCGAATCGGAATGGGTCACCTTCAAGGCATTCGGCCTGATGGGGCTGATGATCGTCTTCGTCATCGCGCAGTCCGTGTGGCTGGGCCGGCACCTGCAGGCGCCCGCGGGCGCCGGCGAGCCGGGCGACAAGCCGGGCGGCAACGGCGGCCAACCCTGAGTATCCAGCCATGACCGATTCGACCGACCTCGCCGAACTCATCCGCGAACGCCTGCAGCCGTTGGACCCGCTGGCGCTCGACGTTCAGGATGACTCGCACCTGCACGCCGGCCATGCCGGCAGCCGCAACGGCGCGTCGCATTTCACGGTGCGGATCACTGCTACATGCTTCAACGGATTGTCAGCCGTAGCGCGGCATCGCCTGGTGTATGATCGCCTGGGTGATTTGATGCCATACCCCATCCATGCCCTGGCGCTGGACACTCGAACTCCCTGAAAGGAACTACATGAAACGTATCATCCTGCTGGCGGCGGCCTGCCTGATTGCCGCTCCGGTCTTTGCCCAGAATGTGGCGACGGTCAATGGCAAGGCCATCACCGAGAAAAGCCTGGACCAGTTCGTCAAGCTGCTTGTCAGCCAGGGTGCGACGGATTCGCCGCAATTGCGCGAACAGGTCAAGCAGGAAATGATCAATCGCCAGGTCTTCGTGCAGGCCGCCGAAAAGGCCGGCGTTGCGAAGCAGCCCGATGTGCAGACCGAAATCGAATTGGCGCGCCAGGGCATCATGGTCCGCGCCCTGATGGCCGACTACCTGCAAAAGCATCCCATCACGGATAAGCAGATCCAGGACGAATACAACAACGTCAAGCAACAGCAGGCCGGCAAGCAGGAATACCAGGTCCGTCATATCCTGGTCTCGGATGAAAAAACGGCCAACGACCTGCTGGCCCAGATCAAGGCTGGCAAGCTGAAGTTCGAAGACGCCGCCAAGAAAAACTCCAAGGATCCGGGCAGCGCGGAAAAAGGCGGCGACCTGGGCTGGGCCCCGGCCACCAACTACGTAGCGCCCTTCGCGCAGGCCGTGACCGCCCTGAAGAAGGGTCAACTGGCCGACAAGCCCGTGCAAACCCAATACGGCTGGCACATCATCCAGGTCGAAGACACCCGCCCGGTGGAATTCCCGCCGCTGGACCAGGTCCGTCCGCAACTGGAAGAGATGCTGCGCCAGCAACTGCTGGGCAACTACCAGAAATCCCTGCGCGACCAGGCCAAGATCCAGTAAGGCCATGACGGCGCGGCGCCCCCCCGCCGAACAGAAGCCTCGCGATTCGAACTGCACCCCAGCGTCGGACACTCCGTCCGGCCCTGGGGTGTTTTTCATGGGCCGCACGGATCCAGCGCTGCCCGCCCCACCTGCCGACGGCGCGCCAGTTGCGTTTATCGGCTTGGATTGGAATGACTTATGTGCGGCTGGACGTCTGTGTGTCCACCTTGTACAGGTGCCTGAACAGGCGCGTCGGTACGGCTACGCGCCGGTAGCGCCCGGGGCCCTTCGCCCGCGATGAACCGCACGCCCCGCGTGAAGCGGCACTGGAACTGGCCGCGCGGTGCAATTTCATCGCTGGAGCCAGTCCGCCTCGCGAAGCGTACGGTGACACGGCCGTCCGGCATCGCGCGATAGCGTATGTATTCGACAACCGGGCGATCTTCCGTGTCCAGCGTGGGGTGCGTGTCGGCAAAGGCCACGTATTGTTCGTTCGGGATCAGGAAACGTACGATGCGCGAGCCGCCCCGTATTGTGGGTCCGCGCACGTCGCTGCCGTCTCTTGAGCAACGATCCAGATCCAGCAGCACTGTGACGGATTGCCCAGCCATCAGGGCGTCCACCAACGCCCGGTAGGTCGGTAGCTCATGGGCGGCGGCGGGTGCGCCGATCAGCACAGATGCAGCGCCTGCAAGCATAGCGGCAGGAACGCCACGCCGGCGCCGATACCTGGCCAGGGTCGGCGACGCCGCGCGCATGGGGGGCTTCGAAGTCGCAAGTACGCGGGTAGGGTGAATCATGTCTGCTCCGAGGGCCGCCGCGGCCCAGGCGGCGCAAGCCCGGTTCGTTGTATCGGTGCGGCCGCGGTCTGTGCAGGATGGTGCGGATTTGGTTCCGCGCGGAACGGCGACGTCCCTTGCCCGAGTGCCACGACCCATCAGTACGAACCCGGGCCTCGGTCGCTCGCCGCCGAAGTGAGACATCGGCACTCGGACATCGGCACTCGGACATCGGCACTGGGACATCGGCGCCCGGTTTACCGGGCCCGGTTTTCCAAGAGGCCGCTTTCAGGTGGGCCTCCTTCGAAGGCCGTTTCCTGTAACCCTACTCCGTCACGCCGAGCAATTGCTTCAAGCCGTCTTCGTCCAGGACCGGCACGCCAAGTTCCCGGGCCTTGACCAGCTTGCTGCCCGCCTCTTCGCCGGCGACCACATAAGCGGTCTTCTTCGACACGGAGCCGCTGACCTTGCCGCCAGCGGCCAGGATGTGCCGGGTGGCGTCGTCGCGCGTCCATTTCGGCATGGTGCCGGTCAGCACGAAGGTCTTGCCCGCCAGGCGGCCGCTACGGGCGGCGGCTTCTGCCACGGGATGCACGCCCTGGCGCTTCAGCGCCTCGACGATGTCGCGGTTGTGCGGTTCGGCGAAGAACCGGTGTATGGAGGCGGCCACTGCCGGCCCGACGTCGGGCACCTCCAGCAGTTGCTCCTCGGTGGCGTTCATGATCGCATCCATGTCGCCGAAATGGCGCGCCACATCGCGTGCGGTGCTCTCGCCGACGTGGCGTATGCCCAGTGCGAACAGCAGCCTGCCCAACGTCGGCGTGCGCGCCTTATCGATGGCGGCAACCAGATTATCGGCGGACTTCGTCCCCATGCGTTCGTAGGCGGCCAGCTCCTCCGCGCGCAGGCTGTACACGTCGGCCAGCGACTTGATTCGATCGCGCTCGACCAGTTGATCGACCAGCTTTTCGCCCAAGCCTTCTATGTCCAATGCCTTGCGTCCGGCGGCATGCAGCAATGTCTGCTTGCGCTGGGCGGCGCAGAACAGCCCGCCCGTGCAGCGGGCGATGGCTTCGCCTTCCGGGCGTTCGATCGCCGAGCCGCACACGGGGCACGCGGTCACCATGCGGAACTCGCGCGCGTCGGCGGGACGCTTTTCCAGGATGGGGCCGACCACCTCGGGGATGACATCGCCGGCACGGCGCACGATGACGGTATCGCCGATACGCACGTCCTTGCGGCGGATTTCATCCTCGTTGTGCAGCGTCGCATTGGTGACCGTGACACCGCCGACGAAGACGGGCTGCAGACGGGCGACGGGCGTAATGGCCCCGGTGCGGCCCACTTGCACCTCGATATCGACCAGCGCCGTGGTGGCTTCTTCGGCGGGATACTTGTGCGCCAGGGCAAAGCGCGGCGCGCGCGCCACGAAGCCCAGCACCTTCTGCGCCGGCAAGGCGTCGACCTTGTACACCACGCCGTCGATGTCGTAGGGCAGCGTGGCGCGCAGCTTGCCGACGCGCGCGTAGAAGGCCAGCAAGCCATCCGCGCCCGTCGCGCGCAGATTGTGCTGCGCATTGACCGGCAGACCGAGCTGCGCCAGCCATTCCAGCATGGCGCCATGCGATTCGCGCGGCAGCGTGGAGACCTCGCGCGTGCCGGGCGCGGGTTCGTCGAAGCGATCCGCCTGGCCGCCCGACAGACCGTGCACCTCGCCCCAGCCATACGCGAAGAAGCGCAAGGGACGTCGCGCCGTAATGCGCGGATCCAATTGCCGCAGGCTGCCGGCCGCGGCGTTGCGCGGATTGACGAACACTTTCTCACCGTGTTCGGCCTGGGCCTGGTTAAGGCGTTCGAAGTCGCGCCTGTTCATCAGGACTTCGCCGCGCACCTCCAGTACCCGTGGCGCGCCCTGCTTGAGCTGCAGCGGGATCGAACGGATGGTGCGGATATTTGCGGTCACGTCTTCGCCGGTCTGGCCGTCGCCCCGCGTCGCGGCCTGCATCAGTTTGCCGTTCTCGTAGCGCAAGCTGATCGCCAGCCCGTCCAGCTTGAGTTCACAGAAGTAATCCGGCTGGCTTGCCGGACCCAGCAGGCCGGCCGCACGCAAGGTGTCGGTGACCCGCTTGTCGAAGGCGCGTACCTCGTCTTCATCGAAGGCGTTACCCAGGGACAACATGGGAACCGCATGCCGGACCGCGCCCAGGGCGGCCAGCGGCGTGGCGCCCACCCGCTGGGTCGGCGACTCCGGCGTGACCAGCTCGGGATGTTCGGCCTCCAACGCCATGAGCCTGCGCATGAGCGCATCGTAGTCGGCGTCGGAAATGACGGGCGCGTCTTCGACGTAATACCGGTAATTGTGCTGCTCGATCTCGACGCGCAGGCGGTCGATCTCTTCCTGCGCGGCCGAAGCCTTGTCAGCGCTCACGCGAACACCCGCAGCGCGCGTTCGCTGCCGGCGCGCAGGCCAGCCTGCTCCAGTTGGCCGAACAGCACCTGCAGGCGCTCGTCGATGACCGTCACGGAGGCGTCCGCCAGAGGCTTGCCCTGGTCGTCGACCAATTCCGCACGCAGGCGCTGCGCCAATTGCCGGCCCACCTCGACCATGCGGCCGAAGGCGCGCTCATCCGGCGGGCTGCACGGCACGTCCAGCAGCAGGTTGAGCCGTTCCACGCCGCCCATGCCGGCATCGAAGGCAGCGCCATCGGCGCGCGTCAGGGTGAAGCGCGCAAGGCCGGTGTCCGACATCCACGCCAGGCGCGGGCCGTCATGGACGAAGCCCAGGTCGCGCGCCACCGCGAGCACCTCGGCGGCGGGCTGCGCACCGCCCAGCAGCAGGGTCAGGCCCACCTGGGTATCCAGGGCCGCGCAGGTATCGTCCAGCCGGGCGGCACGTTCGAGCACCGCCTGCTGGTCCGGCCCCTCGATGGCCGCATCGAAGCGCTCGCCAAGATCCTGCGCACGAGCCCAGGCCTGTGACCATTCGATGGCGGTCAGCGGCCCGGTACGGTTCGCCAGCAGCACGGCGATCTGCAAGGCGACGTAATGTTCGTCGGGGCGCAGGCGGGCACGATGGCGCTGCGCGTCGGTCTGGCCGAACACGCGCATGGGCTTGCGGCCGGCCGCGCGCATGCTTTGCGTCACGGACAGGAGGTCGGCGCCGCGCACCGGCTCGGCGAAGGACACTTCGATCACGACCTCGGAAGCCGGGTCCGCTTCTTCGCCGTCGTCACCGTCGCCATGCGTGTGCGTCGCGGCCGGCGCCGGGCCGTTCGCGGCATGCGGGGCGCCAGGCGAGAACCCGGAAGCGGGTCCGCCGGCCGTGCCCGCCGTGCCGAGCCCCGGCTCGCGCCGCGGCACATGCGCCTGCGGCACGCCATGGGCGGCGCCAGCATCGCTGCCCGCCGCGCCCAGCAGGGGATCGTGCTCGTTGCTCGGGAAATGTGCCTGCATTTTGCGGCGCACGCGGCGGTCCTGCCACCAGTTGAAGCCCAGCACCATCAATATGAGCAGGACGCCCAGGACGATCAGCCCGATCTGCAAATCACTCATGTATCAATCCCGCGCCTTTCCGGCAGCGCCTTTATCAAACTAGGGTTATGCGGCCTCGGCCGCGAGCTGGATCGCCGAATCGATATCCACGGCGACGATGCGGGACACCCCCTGCTCCTGCATGGTAACGCCAACCAGTTGCTTGGCCATCTGCATCGCGATCTTGTTATGCGATATAAAAAGAAACTGCGTTTGCTCGCTCATGGCGCTGACCAGATTGGCATAGCGTTCGGTATTGGCGTCGTCCAGCGGAGCATCGACCTCATCCAGCAGGCAGAACGGCGCCGGGTTCAGCTTGAACAGGGCGAACACCAGCGCGGTCGCGGTCAATGCCTTTTCCCCGCCGGAGAGCAGATGGATGGTGCTGTTGCGCTTGCCCGGCGGCTGCGCCATGACCTGCACACCCGCGTCCAGGATCTCGTCGCCGGTCATCATGAGCTTGGCTTCGCCGCCCCCGAACAGCCGAGGGAAAAGCTCGCCAAAGTGGCCGTTGACCGTATTGAACGTCTCCTGCAGCAGCGCGCGGGTCTCGCGGTCGATGCGGCGGATGGCGTCCTCGAGTGTCTCGATGGCGGTCATCAGGTCCGTCTGTTGCGCGTCCAGGAATTCCTTGCGTTCGCGGGAGGCCGTCAGTTCGTCCAGCGCAGCCAGGTTGACCGAACCCAGCGCATCGATCTGCCGCGAAATGCGCGCCACCTCGGATTGCAGCCAATTGGCGCGACGCCATTCCTCGGGCATGCTTTCCAGCTTCTGGGCGAGCGCCTCGCGATCGACTTCACGCGCGTTCAACTGCTCGCTGAACTGCTCTTCGGCCAGGCGGGCCGCCTGCTCCTGCAGTTGCAGCTCCATGATGCGTGCCCGGCGCGGCTCCAGGGACTGCTCCAGCCGCACCCTGTCCTCGTCCACGCCGCGCAACTGCGCCGCCAGGTTGTCCATTTCGATACGCGCGCGCGCCAGCGCTTCCTCGCGCTCGGCGCGCAGCTCCAGTGCATCCTGCAGGCCGGCTTGGGAAGCCGATGCGTCGAGTTCGAACAGCTCGCCCTGCAACTGTTCCAGCTCGGCGCGGGCGCGCTGGCTCTGGTCGGCCGCCAACTGCTGGTTGCGCCGCAGATCCTGGATGCGGGCCTCGATGCCACGTTGCGCGAATTCGGATTCATGCACAGCACGCTCCAGGTCGCGCAGCCGGGCACGTGCGGCCTCGGCCTGGGCGGCCAGGGTTTCGCCGTCGATCTCGGCATCGGCGAAGCGGGACTGGTGCTCGGCGAGTTCCTGGTCCAGTGTTTCGAAGCGGACCTCGGCGTCCTCGCGGGCGGCACGCAGTTCTTCTTCCTGCGCCGTGATCTCCGCCAGGTCCTCGCGCAACCGTGCCCCTCGTTCGCCCGATTGTTCCGCTTGCTGCTGCAAACGGGAATACTCCAATTGGACGTCGTGCACACGGCGGGTCACCTCGGCCACCCGCTGGCGCGCCGGCACCAGGGCCTGCGAAACCTGCTGCCAAGCCGACTCGGCCCGCGCGACGGCCGCGCGCCCCTGGTCGGCGATCAGTTGCTGCGCCTTCAGCTCGCGTTGCAGGTTGGCGATTTCCTGCTGCCGCGCCAGCAGGCCCGCCTGTTCGGAGTCGGCGGCGTAAAAGCGCACGCTATGCGCGTCGACCAGATGGCCGTCCTTCACCACGTAGCTGCCGCCCGCCGGCAGCGAGGCACGGGCTGCCAGCGCCTGGGCGACAGTATCAGCCACATAGACATCGCGCAGCCAGTCGTTCATCAGCGTGCGCAGGTCGCTGTCCGTGATGCGCAGCAGGGCGGTCAGGGGCTGCAACCCGGCCGGCACCGCGGGGGCGGGGGCGGCGACGGGCAACTGGTAGAACGCCAACCGTGCCGGCGGCGCATCGTCGGCGAAAGCCTTGGTCCAGTCCAGCGTGCGAACTTCCAGGGCCGCCATGCGCTCGCGCAGTGCCGATTCCAGCGCGGTTTCCCAGCCCGCTTCCACGTGCAGCTTCTGCCAGAGCCGGGCCATGCCGGCCAGTTCATGCTTGGCCAGCCACGGCTCCAGGGCGCCCTGCTTCTGCACGTCTTCCTGCAGCTTGACCAGGGCCGACAGCCGCGCTTCCAACCGCGCCAGCGTCTGCCCTTCCTGCTGCGCGGCGGTCTGGGCGCGGCCACGTTCGGCGTCAGCCTCCGGGAGCCGCGCCTCCAGGCCGGCGAGATCTTCCTGCGCGGATTCCAGCTGTTCCTGACCGGCGGCCAGCGCCCCGGCCAGTTCATCCAGCCGCGCCGGGTCGGGCGTCTGCAATTCGCGCAGTTCCTGCTGCACCCGCTCGCGACGCTGCTCCAGGGCCTGCAATTGCCGATCCGCATCGCGCTGGCTTTGCGCCACCAGCGCCAACTCCTGTTCCACCTTGGCCAGGGCGCCGCGCATGCCATCACGGCTCTGCGCGGCCTCGCGCACGCGGGCCTCGACGGCGGGCAAGGATGCCTGCGCGTCGTCGGCCATCGCGCGGGCCTCCTGCGCGCGGTCCGCGCCGCTGGCCAGGTCTTCTTCAGCCTGGACGATCTGCTCCGCGCAATGCGCCTGCTGCGCGTCCCATTCCTCGATCTGCTGGTTCAACTGCTGGCGACGCGCCTGCACCCGGTTGCGTGATTCCACCACATGCCGGATTTCCGCCTCCAGGCGGCTGACCTGGGCATTGGCTTCGTACAACTGCCCCTGCGCGGTGTGGACGAGGTCGCTGGCGGCGTAGTGGGCCTGGCGACGCGATTCCAGCGCCGCTTCGCCGGCGCGCAGTTCGGCAGTCGCCGCTTCGAGCTCGTTCTGCGCCTGCTGGATCTCCTGGATTCTCTTCTGCCGCTCGGCACGCGCGCCGGACTCCTTGATGAACCACAGCGCGTGCTGCTTTTGCTCGCCGTCGGCCTGCAGTTCGCGATACTGGCGGGCAACCTCGGCCTGCGACTCCAGCTTTTCGAGTTGCGCGTTGAGCTCGCGCAGGATGTCTTCGACACGGGTCAGGTTTTCACGCGTGTCGGCCAGGCGGTTCTCGGTTTCGCGCCGGCGCTCCTTGTAGCGCGAAACGCCCGCCGCTTCTTCCAGAAAGACGCGCAACTCCTCCGGCCGAGCCTCGATCAGCCGGTTGATCATGCCCTGGCCGATGATGGCGTAGCCACGCGCGCCCAGGCCCGTGCCGAGGAAGATGTCGTGGATATCCCGTCGCCGGACTTGCTGGTTGTTGACGAAATAACTGCTGGTGCCGTCGCGCGTCAGCACGCGCCGGACCGCGATTTCGGCATAGGTGCTCCACTGCCCCGCGGCGCGGCCCTCGCTGTTGTCGAATACCATTTCGACGGACGCCCGGGCCGCCGGCTTGCGATTGCCGGAACCATTGAATATGACGTCCTGCATCGATTCGCCGCGCAATTCCGACGCCTTGGCCTCGCCGAGCACCCAGCGCACGGCGTCGATGATGTTCGACTTTCCACAGCCGTTGGGCCCCACCACGCCCACCAGCTGGCTGGGAACGGGTATGACGGTCGGATCGACGAACGACTTGAAGCCGGCAAGTTTTATCTGGGTAAGGCGCACAGTAGCTGTATGACGGACCGGAGTTGAACGAGGCGTTGAACGGACCTGTCGCCCGCATGGCAAATCGGCCCCGCAGGGCCGATGGCTGCCGGTCCCGCGGACCGGCTTTTTTCGGGCCTTATGATACCCCACTGGATACCCCGCCGCCCGCCCCTGCCGCATGCCGGGCGCCGCGGACCGCCCGCCCCGACCGTGTGCATTGCCGCAACAGGGAACCGCCCAGGGGGCAAGCCCCAATCGGCCCGCAGCGGGCCGGACGCTATACTCCCTGACACTTTTTTTTGGCGCGGGCCTATCCTTGCCGCAGCCGCTGCCGGATACTGACCGGCAACGTGAATGGGGACATCATTGAAAAGAGGCTTTTATCTGGTCATGGCCGCGCAGGCCCTATCCTCGCTGGCGGACAATGCCCTCTTCATTGCGGCCATTGCCCTCATCCAGGAACTGCGAGGCCCCGACTGGATGGCGCCGCTCATGAAGTGGTCGTTCGCCCTGGCCTATGTCCTGCTTGCCGCTTTCGTGGGCGCCTTCGCGGACTCCTACCCCAAGGGCCGCGTGATGTTCGCGACCAATGCACTGAAGGTCGGCGGGTGCCTGCTGATGTTCTCCTATGCCAGCCTGGGGATCGCGCCGGTCCATCAGACCTATCTGGTCTGCCTGGCCTATGCCATGGTCGGCGTCGGCGCGGCGGCCTATTCGCCGGCCAAGTACGGCATCGTCACGGAAATGCTGCCCCCGGAAATGCTGGTCAAGGGCAATAGCTGGATAGAAGGCTTGACGGTCATCTCCATCATCCTGGGCACGGTGGTCGGCGGCGCGCTGATCTCCCCGGAAATCTCCCACCTCGTCCTGACCCACCCGCTGAGCAGCAAGCTGGTCCACACGCCGGCCGAAGCCGCCATCCTGGTGATCGCAGTCGTGTACCTGGTGGCGTCCGCCTGCAACCTGCTCATTCCCAATACGCACGTGCGGTATCCGCCCCAGCAGAAGAACCCGATCCGCCTCATCACGACCTTCGGCAGCTATGTGCGGGTACTCTGGCATGACAAGCTGGGGCAGATATCGCTCGCCGTGACGACCCTGTTCTGGGGCGCCGGCGCGACCCTGCAGTTGATCGTAATCGAATGGGGACGTAGCCACTTGGGGTACCGCCTGGACCAGGCTTCCATTCTGATGGGCGTAGCGGCGGTGGGGACGGTGGTGGGCTCCATCCTGGCCGGGCGCATTCCGCTGCGCAAGGCGCTCAGCGTGCTGCCCGTGGGGGCCGCGATGGGTCTGGTGGTTCTGCTGATGCCCTTCGTCTACAGCCCCTGGAGCGTTTATCTGCTGCTGCTTCTGATCGGGGGGCTGGCCGGGTTTTTCGTCGTACCCATGAACGCCCTGCTTCAGCACCGCGGCCATGTCCTGCTGTCGGCGGGGCATTCGATCGCGGTACAGAACTTCAACGAGCAGTTGAACATCCTGCTCATGGTGGCGGTCTACACGGTCCTGCTGTGGCTGAACCTGTCCATAGGCATCATCATTGGGATCTTCGGCTCCATCGTCGTCGTGCTGATGCTGATCTTCATGCGCTGGAGCCGTCGCAACCTGCAGGCACGCCCCGAGCTGCTCGCGCAGATCGGCCAGGAAGGGCACGGCCAGGCCTTGCAGGAACGCTCGCACTAGGCGGCGCCACGGCGAGAGCGCTCGCCAACACCAGGCCCCCGAATCAGGCAGGCATACCAGGCAAACCCGGGGGGCCAGCCCTACAGGCTCATCGCCAGACGCAGATCCTGCCAGGTACGGGCTTTTTCGCCCGGGCTGCGCAGCAGGTAGGCGGGATGGTAGCTGACCACCACGGGAATTTCCCGGTCCCGGGCTTTGAACATATGGACACGCCCGCGCAGGCTGCCGATGGGCGCATCGGTACCCAGCAAGGTCTGCGCGGCGAAACGACCCAATACCAGGATGCGCTCGGGATTCAGCAACTCGATCTGCCGCATCAGGTAAGGGCCGCAAGCCGCGATTTCCTCCGGCTTCGGATTGCGATTGCCGGGCGGCCGGCATTTGATGACGTTCGCGATGAACACATCGCGTTCCCGGCTCATGCCGACCGCAGCCAGCATGGCGTCCAGCAGTTGGCCCGAGCGGCCGACGAAAGGCAGCCCCTGCCGGTCTTCCTGCTCCCCGGGGGCCTCCCCCACGACCAGCCATCGCGCTGTTTGCGCCCCCATGCCGAAGACGGCCTGCCTGCGGTTGCGGCACAGCGCGCAGGCGGTACATGCCACCACGCGCTCGCGCAGCCCATCGAGGTCCAACGTCGCCAGTTCTTGCTCGGTGGGGGGCGGCTGGGCCGGCGCCTCGGCACGGGCGGCCGGCGAGACCGGCCGCGCCGCCCGCCCAAGAATAGCCGCCGCCGGGCTGACAGGGGCCTCCGGCGCGCCCACCGTGGTCGTGCCGGGGGCGGGCGCAAGCTGGGGCGCGGACTGCGAGTCGCCTGCGGGACCATGCTCAGGACCATGTCCCAGCCGGCCTTCCAGGCCATCTTCCGGCCCAACTACCGACCTGGCCGTCGGCGCCACGCCATTGGGGGAATCGGCTTGACGGGCCCCGTCAGCGCGCGTGTCCGCGGCATCCGCCGACGTGCCCGCCAAACGGGGCGATGCCAGCTCGGACGTTGTCGCGGCCACGCCTGCCGCCACTTGGCCCTCGAGATTTGCGTCCACCGAACCCGCAGCGATATCGCCCACCGAACGGGGAGCGGACGGCGGCGCGACAGCGCGCGCGCGTGCCGGCGCGGCGCTGGCCTCTTCGCGCAGCCACACTTTTTCCATGCCCAGTTCGCGCAGCCACGCACGCTGCAGCGGATTCAGCACGGGAGCGATGCGCGGCCCTGCAGGGGTTTCAGACATGGCCATCTCCGGGCACGGCTACCGCCTTCTGCATGACCAGCGCATCCTCGCGCCGGCCCTTGCCCGCAGGGTAGTAGTTCCGTCGCAGCCCGACGTGCCGGAAGCCATGACGTTCGTAGAAGGCCACCGCCCCCCCGTTGGACGGCCGCACTTCCAGGAGCAGGCCCGCAATGCCTCGTTGACGCGTACGTTCCACGCACCAGTCGATCAGGCGAGAGCCGATTCCCTGGCGATGCAGGGCCTTCTCCACCGCGATGACCAGCAGGTGCGACACATCGGGCGCATGCATGAGTATGCAGAAGCCGACGACATGACCGGCGCGGCGCAGCACGCAGCCGTCATAGCCGGCCGCCAATGCATCGGCGAAATTGCGGCGAGTCCAGGGGAACGTCTGCACCGAGGCCTCGATGCGCGCCATATCGTCCAGGTCCACCGTGGACATGGGCGCGATTTCGAGCGGAACCGGCGGGACGGCGGCGGGCGCCGGTTCCGCCGGCGGCGCGCCGCCCGCGGGCTCCGTGGAGAGCGGGTCCGAGGCGGATCCCGCATGCGGCGCATGCCCGGGCTGGCCAGCCGCGACGCCCAGCGTCGAGCCCGCCTTGGGGTTGCCGCCCTGCCCCGCCAGCCGCTCTGCCGTGGTATATGCCACACGATCCCGCACGTACAGCGGCATGGCGTGCTCCGGTGGCTGGCCCTCGCCGCGCCGCCACGCTTGCGACGCCAGCCGCGCGACCTCGCGCGCGTGAGGCCGCAGGGCGTCATAGCGGTTCCAGTCCGCCAGCGGCAGCATGGACGCGACGTGCGCGTCCCAGGCGTCGCCGGCCAGGACCGGCGTCAGGGCCAGGCCACTGCGCTCGCACCAGCCGGCCAGGTTCCCTTGCACCCAGGGGACCACTTCCGAGGCTGCGATCAGCAGCGGCTCCGCCAGCACCTCCCACAGCGTGTCGTCCGCCGCGCCTTGCATTCGCCGGTACACCGCGAGGTAGACCTCCGCCATGCGGGCGTCCAGCGCCACCACGATGGCCTGGTTCGGCCGCGCCGGCACCTGGGCCGCCACCGCCATGTGGGAAACCACGGGCACGACCGGTAGCCCATGCGCCAGGGCGATCCCCTGGGCGACACCGCAGGCCACGCGCAGGCCGGTGAACGCTCCCGGCCCCTGACCGAAGGCCACCGCCTGCAGATCGTCCACGCCGAGGCCGGCGTCGCGCAGCAAATCGCGCGCCATGGGCAGCAGCCGTTCAGCGTGCTCCTGCGCGCCTTCGTGCTCCATGGAAGCGATGGCCGGGCCGCCCGGACCGTCCCGCAACAGCGCGACGCTGCACCGGGACGAAGAGGTCTCAAGGGCCAGAAGAGTGTGGTTCATAGCTCGGAATTGTACGTAATACCAGGGACTTGCCCTCGTATGTAAGGAGGATTCGAACTACTCCCCCCAATGTGTAATATCTTGTGAACGCCCACTAGTCGCTCATTCCGGGCGCTGTTACATTTCCGGCCATGAATACGCAAAACACCACTCCGACCCGCAAAGTCCTCGTTGTCGATGACGATCCTCGCCTGCGCGATCTGCTGCGGCGATATCTCTCCGAACAGGGCTTCAACGTCTTCGTCGCGGAAGACGCCAAGGAAATGGGCAAGCTGTGGCAGCGTGAGCATTTCGACCTCCTGGTCCTCGACCTGATGCTGCCCGGCGAGGACGGTCTGTCCATCTGCCGCCGCCTTCGCGGGGGACATGACAACACACCGATTATCATGCTGACGGCCAAGGCCGAGGAGATCGACCGCATCGTGGGTCTGGAGATGGGGGCGGACGACTATCTGTCCAAGCCTTTCAACCCGCGTGAACTGCTGGCTCGGATCAACGCCATCCTGCGTCGCCGCGGTACCGAAGAGCACCCCGGCGCCCCCAGCCAGGAAAACGAATCCATCGCGTTCGGCCCGTATGTGCTGAATCTTTCCACCCGCACCCTGACCCGCAACAACGAGCAGGTGCCGATCACCACGGGCGAATTCTCCGTGCTGAAGGTTTTCGCCCGCCATCCGAAGATTCCGTTGTCGCGCGACAAGCTGATGGAGCTGGCGCGTGGCCGCGAGTACGAAGCGTTCGACCGCAGCCTGGATGTGCAGATTTCGCGTCTGCGCAAACTGATTGAACCGAATCCCTCGAAGCCGGTATTCATCCAGACGGTGTGGGGCCTGGGCTATGTTTTCGTTCCGGACGGTGGCAGCTGAATCCTGATCGTTCCCGGGGCAGGAACGCCGCAACATGCTCCGCTTGCGCAGCACACTCAAAGCCATGACGTCGCGTGTACGTCTGGGTCTGTTCGGCCGCACCTTCCTGCTTCTGGCCGCCTTGATGCTGGTCAGCCTGGGCGCCTGGCTCCAGGTGTTCTTCAGCATGGAGCTCGGTCCGCGCGCCAACCAGATGGCGCAGCGGGTCATCACGGCGGTCAACATCACCCGCACTGCCCTGGTCTACTCGCAGTCGGACGAGCGCAGCAAACTGCTGCTGGACCTGGCCACCAACGAAGGCATCCAGGTCTATCCCCGCGAATTGACGGACTACGCCGAACCGCTGCCCAATGACGATTACTGGCAGCGGGTGGCGCAGCATATCCGCAGCCGCTTCGGTCCCGAGACCCAGATCGCCTGGGGCGTAAACCAGGTGCCGGGCTTCTGGGTAAGCTTCCAGATCGACCACGACCTGTATTGGCTGGTTTTCGAACGCGAACAGATAGGCTTGACCGGCGGCATCGAATGGCTGGGCTGGGGCGCGACCGCGCTGCTGCTGTCGCTGGTGGGCGCGGCGGTCAGCGTGGGCTTCGTCAACCGTCCGCTGTCGCGGCTCGCCCGCGCGGCCCAGGTACTGTCCCGTGGCGAGACGCCGGCCGCCCTGCCGGAAAATGGCCCGCTGGAAATCCGCGATTTGAACGCTTCGTTCAACCGCATGGCCAAGGATATCCGGCAAACGGAAGCCGACAGGGAATTGATGTTGGCGGGCATCTCGCATGACCTGCGTACCCCGCTTGCGCGCATGCGGCTGGAGATCGAGATGAGCGGCGTCTCGGAAGACGCGCGGCAGGCCATTGACGACGACCTCGCGCAGATCGATCACAGTATCGGCCAGTTGATGGAATATGCCCGGCCTGCCGGCACCCTGCCGCAGATGGCGACCGACGTGTCAGGCGTATTGACCGAGTTGCTCGACCGGGAACGCAGCCACACCGCGTCCACGGGCGGGGAGATCGAAGCCTTCATCACGCCGGGACTGCGCGCCAGGATCACCGCCCTCGACCTCAAGCGCATCGTCAGCAACCTGCTGGAAAACGCCCGCCGCTACGGGCGCTCCGGCGACGGCCAGGCTCATCTGTACATGGCCGTGCAATCCGAAGGCAATATCATCGCCATCGAGGTATCCGATCGAGGGCCCGGCATCGCCGCCGACGACGTCGATCGCCTGCTCCGACCGTTCTCCCGCGGGGAAGCCGCGCGGACCGGCGTCAGCGGCGCAGGCCTGGGCCTCGCCATCGTCGAGCGGCTGCTCAAGCATGTCGGCGGCACGCTGAAGATGGTCCCTCGTGCGGGAGGCGGACTGACGGCACGGATAGAGTTACCCAAAGCCCGCATTAGGAATTATCAACTAGACAGTGAAACCTAATAGCGTAAAATTACGGTCTACGTTTCACCACCCCAAAACGCATAGGAGTCCACATGAAAACTGTTGGCGACAAACTCGAGCCTTTCAAGGTTGCAGGCGTCAAGCCCGGCTTCAATCAGCACGAAGAAAACGGTGTCTCCGCGTTTGAAGACATCACGGAAAGCTCGTTCCCCGGCAAGTGGAAGGTGATCTACTTCTACCCGAAGGACTTCACCTTCGTGTGCCCGACTGAAATCGTCGGCTTCAACGCCCTGGCCAAGGAATTCGAAGACCGTGACGCCGTACTGCTGGGCGGTTCGAGCGACAACGAATTCGTCAAGCTGGCCTGGCGCCGCGAGCATCCGGACCTCAACAAGCTGGGTCACTACCAGTTCGGCGACACCACCGGCGCGCTGATCGACCAGCTGGGCATCCGCGAAAAGGGCGCAGGCGTCGCATTGCGCGCGACCTTCATCGTCGATCCGGACAACGTCATCCAGCACGTGTCGGTCAACAACCTGAATGTCGGCCGCAATCCGGAAGAAGTACTGCGTCTGCTGGACGGCCTGCAAACGGACGAACTGTGCCCGTGCAACCGTAAGGTCGGCGGCGACACGCTGTAATTCGTCAAGCCCGGTTCGCCGGGCTTTAACTGCTTCGACCTATAGGTAAAAACTATGGAATTTATTCAATCTATTAAAGAAGCGATTCCTGACTGGGCGAAGGACATACGGCTGAACCTCGACGGCGTCATCAGCCGCTCCACCTTGCCGGCTGAGGATGCTGTCGGCGCCGCGCTCGCCGCAGCGTTCGCATCCCGCAGCCCCATGCTGATCGAAGCCTTCAAGAAAGGCTTGTCGGACACAGACGCAAACGCGGCGTTGACCGCTTCGGCGCTGATGGGCATGAACAATGTCTGGTATCCGTACGTCGAGATGGCCGGCGACACCCAGCTCAAGAGCCTGCCGGCCCAGTTGCGCATGAACGCGTATGCGACCAGCGGCGGCGTGGACAAGAAGCGCTTCGAGCTGTTCGCCCTGGCGGCCTCGATCGTCGGCAAGTGCCATTTCTGCGTGCAATCGCACTACGAGCTGCTGAAGAAGGAAGGCTATACCGTCGAACAACTGCGCGATGTGGGCCGGATCGCTTCGGTCGTGAATGCAGCCGCGTTGGTGCTCACCGCCCAGGGCAAGTAAGGCGTGCGCGATCGCGGGCGGTCCATGGACAGGCTCACGCCACGGCGTGGGCCTTGCCTTTTTGCGGGTCAGGAAGCGCGCGCGAGCAGTACGGCGACCGTCGCGGCGATGCCTTCCTTGCGGCCAAGATAACCCAGGCCTTCGTTGGTCTTGGCCTTGATATTGACGGCGGAGGGCTCCACGGCCAGATCGGCCGCGATGTTGCGCGCCATCGCCGGCGCATGCGGCCCGATCTTCGGCGCCTGCGCGTGCAGCGTCGCGTCCACGTTGACGACGGTCCAACCGGCGTCCGCCACCTTGGCCATCGCATCGCGCAACAGCACCCGGCTATCCGCACCGCGATAGGCCGGATCGGTATCCGGAAAGTGCCTGCCGATATCGCCCAGCCCGGCGGCGCCCAGGATGGCGTCGGTGAGGGCATGCAGCAGCACGTCCGCATCCGAATGCCCGAGCAGGCCGTGCGTATGCGGAATCGTCACGCCGCCGATCACAAGCGGCCTGTCGGCCACCAGCGCATGGACGTCGAAGCCCTGTCCCACCCGGAACGGGAACGTCATAGCCATTTCTCCATCAATTCGAAATCCTCGGGCCAGGTGACCTTGAAGTTGCGCATGACACCGGGCACCAGCAGGGGCGCGTGGCCCGCCGCCTCGATCGCCGACGCCTCGTCCGTAACGTCAAGGCCGCGTCCGGCGGCCTCGCGCAGCGCACGGCCAAGCATTCCGACGCGGAACATCTGGGGCGTCTGCGCCAGCCACAGTGCCTGCCGGTCGACCGTGCGCGCAACCCGCTGCGCGCCGCCCTTGACGGTGTCGCGGACCGGCAGCGCCAGCAAACCGCCAACCGGGTCGTCCCAACAGGCATCTATCAGCCTGCGCAGCGTTTCGGCCGGCAAACCGGGCCGGGCCGCGTCGTGGACGAGGACCCAGGTTTCCTCGGCCGCGCCGCTGTCCGCCAGGGCATTGGCGACCGTCTGCGCGCGCGTGGCGCCGCCGCAGCGTCGCCATACCGTGCGGGGCAGGCCGGACAAGGCCGATTCGGCCCAGCCGTCATCGGGCGACACGGCGACGCGCACCTGGGCGACGCGGGGATCCGAAAGCAGCGCAAGCACCGAATGCCGCAGCATGGCCATGCCCGCGAGTGGCCGGTACTGCTTGGGAATGGCGGCCCCGTGGGCGCCCACGGCGCGGCTGCCGACCCCGGCAGCGGGAACGATCGCGATAAGAGAGGCGGACATAAGCCAGTGATTTTATAATCTTCCTTCTCATGCCTGCAGATTTCCCCTCCTCCCCCACGGCGCCCCGGGTCCCGTCGACCTCCTCCACCCTGGCGGCGCTGAAGCCCGGCAACCGATACTCGCAACCCCGGCCACCTGGTTCGGGCGATGCCTGGTTGCTGGCCGACCTCGCGCGCCACGCCGCGCGTCCCTTGCTGGTGCTGACCGCCGACCCTCTGGAAGCGCAGCGCCTGACCGACGAAATACATCTGTTCGCGCCCGAGCTGCGCGTGCGGCAATTGCCCGACTGGGAAACCCTGCCGTACGACGCCTTCTCGCCGCACCATGACCTGATCTCGGAGCGCCTGAAGACGCTCGATGCGCTGATGCACCGCGCCGTGGACGTACTTGCCGTGCCGGTGACGACCGCGCTGTACCGGCTGGCGCCGCCGGCATTCATGGCGGCCTACACGTTCTCGTTCAAGCAGCGCGACAAGCTGGACGAAGCCGCCCTGCGGGCGCAATTGACGCTGGCCAACTACAGCCATGTGACGCAGGTCACCGCGCCGGGCGAATTCTGCCTGCGCGGCGGCCTGATCGACCTGTTCCCCATGGGCTCGCCCGTGCCCTACCGTCTGGACCTGTTCGATAACGAGATCGAATCGATCCGCGCCTTCGACGTCGATACGCAGCGCAGTCTCTATCCGGTCAACCAGGTACAACTGCTGCCCGGTCGCGAATTCCCGATGGACGAAGAAGCGCGCAACCGCTTTCGCGCCCGTTTCCGCGAGGTCTTCGAAGGCGATCCGTCGCGTGCTGTGCCCTATCGGGATATCGGCACCGGCATCGCCTTCGCCGGCGTGGAGTACTACCTGCCGTTGTTCTTCGAACAGACCGCCACCCTCTTCGATTACCTGGATGCGTCCACCCTGACCGTCACGGTAGGCGACATCGAAGACGCCATGCGGCGCTTCGGGCAGGACACGGCAAGCCGCTACGGATTCCTCAAGAGCGATCGCGAAAGACCGGTACTGCCGCCCTCGGCGCTGTTCCTGGACGGCGAGTCGCTGTTCGGGCTGCTCAAGGACTTCGAGCGGCTGGCGCTGACCAGCGAACGCACGCATCCGGACATCGAGCCGGCGCCGGATGTGGCCGTGACCCGGCGCGCCGACGACCCCGTCTCGCGGCTGCGCGCCGTGGTCGATGGCGGCAAATGGCGTGTGCTGCTGTGCGCGGATTCGGCCGGTCGTCGCGAAACCTTGTCCCAGATGCTTGTCGAATTCGACCTCGCGCCCGACGCCGAGCCCGCATCCATCGAGGATTTCCGCGGATCCACGGCCCGTCTGGCCTTGCTGGCGGCGCCCTTGACGTCCGGCTTCAGCCTGCCGTCCGAAGGCATTGCCTTCATCACCGAGAACGATCTCTACCCCGGGCAGGGCGTGGTCAGCCGGCGCGGGCGGCGCGAGCAGGAACGCGCCAGCAATGTCGAAGCCATGGTGCGCGACCTGTCGGAGCTGCGCGAAGGCGACCCGGTCGTGCATGCGCAGCATGGCATCGGCCGCTACCACGGCCTGGTCAACATGGACATGGGCGAAGGCGAGATGGAGTTCCTGCATCTCGAGTACGGCCACGGCAGCACGCTCTACGTTCCGGTATCCCAGTTGCATGTCATCGCCCGCTATAGCGGAGCCGACCCGGAATCCGCGCCCTTGCATCAACTGGGCTCGGGGCAATGGGACAAGGCGCGCCGCAAGGCCGCCAGGCAGGTTCGCGATACCGCCGCGGAGCTGCTGGATCTGTATGCCAAGCGCGCGGCGCGCGAAGGCTATGCCTTCAAGTTGCCATTGAACGACTACGAGGCCTTCGCGGAAGGCTTCGGCTTCGAAGAAACGGTGGACCAGGCCGCCGCCATCCATGCCGTGATCCAGGACATGACCTCCGGCAAACCCATGGACCGGCTGGTCTGCGGCGACGTGGGCTTCGGCAAGACCGAGGTCGCGTTGCGCGCGGCGTTCCTCGCAGTGGCGAATGGCAAGCAGGTCGCCCTGCTCTGTCCCACCACCCTGCTGGCCGAACAACATGCGCAAACCTTCTCCGACCGCTTCGCCGATTGGCCCGTGCGCGTCGTGGAGTTGTCGCGCTTTCGCTCCGCGAAGGAAGTGACGGCGGCCATCAAGGGCATCAAGGAAGGCAGCGTCGACATCGTCATCGGGACCCACAAGCTGCTGTCCAAGGAAGTGCAGTTCAAGCAACTGGGGCTGGTCATCATCGACGAGGAACATCGCTTCGGCGTGCGCCAGAAGGAAGGACTGAAGGCGCTGCGTGCCGAGGTCGACGTGCTGACGCTCACGGCCACGCCCATTCCACGCACCCTGGGCATGTCGCTCGAAGGCATCCGCGACTTCTCCGTCATCGCAACGGCGCCGCAGAAGCGGCTGGCCATCAAGACGTTCGTGCGGCGCGAAGACGGCAGCACCATACGCGAAGCACTGCTGCGCGAACTGAAGCGCGGCGGACAGGCTTATTTCCTGCACAACGAAGTCGAAACCATCCACAACCGCCGGGCGCGGCTGGAAGAGCTGGTGCCGGAGGCTCGCATCGCCGTGGCCCACGGGCAGATGGGCGAACGCGAGCTCGAACAGGTGATGAAGGGCTTTTACCAGCAGCGCTTCAATGTTCTGCTGTGCACCACCATCATCGAAACCGGCATCGACGTCCCGACGGCCAACACCATCGTGATACACCGGGCCGACCGGTTCGGCCTGGCGCAGTTGCATCAACTGCGCGGCCGCGTCGGCCGTTCCCACCACCAGGCCTACGCCTACCTGCTCACGCCCGGCGAAGACGCGATCACCTCCAACGCCAAAAAGCGCCTGGAGGCCATCCAGGCCATGGAGGAGCTGGGGTCCGGCTTCTATCTGGCCATGCACGACCTGGAGATCCGCGGCACCGGCGAAGTCCTGGGCGAATCGCAATCGGGCAACATCCAGGAAGTCGGCTTTTCCATGTACACCGACATGCTCAACGAAGCAGTGCGGGCGCTGAAGGCCGGCGAGGAACCGGACCTGGAGGCGCCGTTCGGCTCGGCCTGCGAAGTGAATCTGCACGCGCCCGCGCTGCTGCCCGCGGACTATTGCGCCGACGTGCACGCCAGGCTGGCCGTGTACAAGCGGCTGTCGCATGCCGACGGCGAGGACGACCTGATCCGCATCCAGGAAGAGCTGATCGACCGCTTCGGCAAGTTGCCCGAATCCGCGCAGACCTTGCTGGCCACGCATCGCCTGCGCCTGTCGGCCCAGCCGCTGGGCATCGTCAAAATCGACGCCAGCGAGACCCAGGCCCTGGTGCAGTTCGGCCCGAAGCCCGCCGTCGACCCCTTGCGCATAATCGAACTCGTGCAGAAGCACCGCCACATCAAACTCGCCGGCCAGGACAAGCTGCGTGTCGAGATCAAGGGCCAGCAGGTGCCGGCCCGCGTCGATGCCGTGCGCGCCGTGCTGCGCGGCCTTGCATGAACCCGCCCTCCCAAAGAAGGACTTCCGCTTCCCTATGACCGCGCACCATCTCGTCATCCAGTCCCCCGCCCTGGCGGCCGAGCATTGCGAGCAGGTGGCAGCGCTGTCGCAGGCGCAAGGCCTGCATCGCCTCAGCGCCACCGCCGCGCGCCTGCTCGACGTCCAGCACGACGACGCAACGCGCACGGAAGTCCGCCACTGGTGCGAAAGCGCCGGAATCGACCATGCGTTCATGCCCAGGGGCAGCCGGCTGTCCCAGTGCAAGGTGCTGGCGATGGACATGGACTCCACGCTGATCAACATCGAATGCATCGACGAGATCGCCGATATCGCGGGCGTCAAGGACAAGGTCGCCGCCATTACAGAGGCCGCGATGCGCGGGGAAATCACCGACTTCAAGGACAGCCTGCGCCGCCGCGTGGCGCTGCTCGCCGGGCTGCCGGCGCAGGCGCTGGAAACCGTCTATCGCGAACGCCTGCGCCTGAATCCCGGTGCGGAGACGCTGGTTTCCAGCGCGCGCAGCGCCGGCCTCAAGGTGCTCCTGGTGTCGGGTGGATTCACTTTCTTCACCGATCGCCTGCGCGAGCGGCTGGGGCTGGACGACGCCCAGGCCAATGTGCTCGAGATCGAGGATGGCAAGCTGACCGGCCGCGTGCACGGCGAAATCATCGACGCGGCCGGCAAGGCCGAACGGCTGCGCGACTTCGCGCAGCGGCATGGCGCCGCGCCTGAACAAATCATTGCCATGGGCGATGGCGCCAACGATCTGAAGATGCTTGGCGTGGCCGGTTATTCGGTCGCCTACCATGCCAAGCCGGTAGTGCGCAGCCAGACGCGCTATGCGCTGAACGTCTGCGGCCTGGACGGCGTGCTGAACTGGTTCGAAACCTGACGCGGCGGCCGATCGCCTGCCATGCGGGGCGTCCGGATGGACACGCGATGCCCCGGCATTGAGCGGACGCCGGGTGCCGGGGCCGCTGCCAACGGAGCGGCCCGTCCCCATCAGTACTTCACGTTCAGGGACAGGATCGCGGCGCGTCCGGTACCCAGCTGGGCGTAATGCGAGGTGTACGCCTTGGTGTAGTAAGTCTTGTCGAAGAGGTTGACCACGTTCAACTGGGCGCTGAAATGCTCATTGAACTCGTAGGCGGCCATGGCATCGAAGCGCCAGTAGGAAGGTACCCAGCGCGCCTTGGGCGTGCCGTTGGCGTTGGTGCCGGGATCGGCGTTCCCGTACACCTTGTCGACATAGTAGGCGCCGCCCCCCACCGTCAGCTTGGGCATCAGGCGATAGGTCGTCCACAGGCTGAAAGTGTTGCGGGGTGTATTGGGCAGCTCTTCGCCGACGGCGCCGCTGTTGAAGGCGCCTTCCTGCAACTCACTGTCCATGAAGGCATAGCCGCCGTACACGTTCCACTTCGGCGTGATGCTGCCGGCGAAGCCCAGCTCGATGCCGCGCACCCTGGCCTTGCCGATCTGCTCGGTTTCATCGGCCGACACCGCCACACTGGTGTTCTTGCGGATGTCCTGGAAGGCCGCGGCGCTCAGCGTGAGACGGTTGTCCAGCACCTGCCACTTGGTCCCGACCTCCACCGTGCGGCTGCGTTCCGGCTCCAGCGATTCGGCCGTCGTCGTGATGGCATCCGAGACCGCGCTGGCCGCAATGGCCGAAGGCGTCGAGGAGGTGCCATAGGTGACGTAGAAAGTGCCATTGGGCACCGGCTTGTACGCCAGACCCAACTGGTAGTTCCACATATTGTCGGTACGACGCAGGTCGAAAGGACCGCCCGACTGGCCGCGGCCCGCGGGAATATTGGCGCCGCTGGTGTCATAGCGGTCCCAGCGCAGTCCCGCGCTGGCCTGCCAATGCTCGTTCAGTTCGACCGTATCGAAGCCGTAGATGCCGATGGTATCGGTGTTGTAGCGCGCCGGGTTGCCGTTGCGCGACAGCGATCCGGGATAGGAGGTATGCGGATTCGCGTCATAAAGCGAGGTGCATAGCGCCGGGTTGTTCACGGCTCCGTTGGTGCTGCACGCCGTGGGGATATTTGCAATGGTCTGGGTGTAGCCGTCCTTGTCCTGCTTGATGTTCGAATATTCCACGCCTACGTCGAAGGAGTGCTTCAGGCTGCCAGTGGTGAACTCGCCGCTGAGGTCGGTCTGGTTGGTGAAGGTATCGGTGTTGTAGTAGCCGGCCTTCAGGGCGCGGTAGACCAGGTTGCGGCCGACGTTGCCGATGCTGTCGTCCGGGTTGGTGGCCGCGAAGTCGGTCACCGACGTGCCGTAGCGCGTGACGTTGCGCAATTGCAGCTTGTCGCTGAAGTCGTGCTGGATATCGAGGGTGCCGACATCATTGCGCGTATCCATGAAGTCGCGACCCGTCAAACCGTAGAAGGTGGAGCGCTTCACCCCCTTGCTTTCCGTGACGGGTTGCCCCGTCGCCGGATCGTAGGGGATGGAGTAGTCCGGCATGCTCTTGTCCTGGTAATGGAAATAGCTGACCGTGACACGCGTCGGCGTCCCCAATCCCAGGGTCAGGGACGGCGCGACGCCGAAGCGCTTGAAATCCACCGCGTCGTCGCGACCGGGCACGTCGCCACGGTTGCCCATGACGTTCAAGCGGAAGGCTGCCTTGTCGCTCAACTGGAAATTGCCATCCGCGCTGAGGCGGTAATTATTGTCCGTGCCGATCTGCACCTGGCCGGACGTGGCGTTGCCCAGGTGGGGAGCCTTGCTGACCAGGTTGATGCTGCCGCCGGCGCCCCCCCGGCCCGAGTACACCGAATCGGGTCCCTTGATGATCTCCACCTGTTCGATATTGAAGGTATCGCGGACCTGCAGGCTGGGATCACGCACCCCGTCGATGAAGATGCTGTTGGCCGAGTTCTGGCCCCGGATGATCGGCAGGTCCGCGCCCGGCCGGCCGCCCTCGCCCGCCCCAAAGGTAATCCCCGGCGAATTGCGCAGCACATCCTGCAGGGTATTGGCCACCTGGTCCTGGATCACTTGCTGCGGCACCACTTGGACGGTACGCGGCGTATCAAGCAGCGGGGCGGTGAATTTCGGTGACTGCGAAGTCGTGGCCTGGTAGGGCGATGACTCCCCTTGCACCTGCACCGGCGCCATCTCCGTGACCCCCGGCGTCGACTGTGCGCTCGCCTGGGGCGTCATGAACAGGGCGGGCGTCGCCAGGGCGGCGGCCAGGGAATGGGTAAGCGTATTCACCGAATACGTGTCCTGCTGCTTCACAACGCTTCTCCTGAGAATTCAAATGACAACGATTCTTGTTTTCGACTTTGTTTCGAATCATAGACATTTCAGAAGCCCGCAACAATATTTATTAAGGTTGTGAAGCCTTTGTGGTGCGTTGTATCTGCCCGACCGTGGGCGGCACCCAACGATTACAGTGTTGTCGGAGCCGCGCGGCATCCGGATTGCGACTACATCGCGCTCGCCATGGCACCGAATGGGGGATGTATGAGACTGCTGAAGATCGGGCGCCTGTGGGCGTCCAGAACCAAGGGCGATGTGATGACCCTGTGGTTTGCCATGCGGCATCCCGGGACGCCCTGGTACGCCAAGGCGCTCGCGATCCTGGCCGTGGCCTACGCCCTGAGCCCCATCGACCTGATCCCGGATTTCATACCCGTACTGGGCTACCTGGACGACGTCATCCTGCTGCCGATCCTGATCTGGCTGGCCGTGCGCGCCCTGCCCGCGCCTGTCCGGGCGGACAGTCGCCAGCGCGCGCTGGCGCGTTCGACGCAGGCGCGGCCGCGCAGCCGTGCGGCCGCGGTGATCATCGTGCTGATATGGATGGCTATCGCGCTCGTGCTGGGCTTATGGCTGCACGAGCTGTGGCTCAGTCCGGCCGCGCCGGCGGATGCCGCTTGAGCAGATAGCGGATGACGAAGCCGGGATAGGCCAGCACCAGGAACAGGCACAGGGCGATGGCGTAGAACTGCCAGCCCTGCGTGAATCGGTTGCCCAGCGCAGATTCAAACGCGAAGCCGAGCAGGCCGACGATCAGGTAGAAGACCAGCAACTCAACCAGCCGCAGCCAGAACGGCTTGACGGCGGGCACCCCGCCCTTGCGCCAGACGAACAAGGCGAACACCCGTTCGTTGAGGAACGGAAGGTTGGCGCTGACCAGGGCCAGCGCGATCAATAACCAGACGGCGAGGGTTTGACTCATCGAGCGAGCATAAGGGATAAGCCGGAAGAGAGGGGCGCGGCCACGGCCCCTCGTGCGGCTGGCTTACCAGGTATTGCGCTACAGACCCAGCGAGGTCTGGACGGCCCGCACGCAGGCCGCCATCAGGCCGCCGGGCAGCAGCCCCAGCAGCAACAGCAGCGCGCCATTGACGGACATCAGGCCACGCTGCGCGTAGGACGCCGATACGGGATGCGCTTCGCCGTCCGGCTCGTCGAAATACACCACCTTGACGACGCGCAGGTAGTAGAAGGCGCCGATCAGCGAGAACATCACCGCGATGACCGCGATGGTGACATGCCCGCTCTGGATCAGCGGCTGCAGTACGGCCAGCTTGGCATAGAAGCCCACGGTGGGGGGCAGTCCGGTCAGCGAGACCATCAGCAACAGCACGATGAAGGCATGCCAGGGACTGCGCCGGTTCAGACCCTTCAGGTCGTCGATGTTCTCGCACTCGAACCCCTCGCGCGACAACAGCAGGACCATGCCGAAGCTGCCCAGGGTCGTCAGGACATAGGTCACCATGTAGAACAGCGCCGCGCCGTAGGCATCGGCCGCGACACCGGCCGGCGCGCCCGGGACCACGCCCGACGCCAGCCCCAGCAGCACGAAGCCCATGTGCGAGATGGTCGAATAGGCCAGCATGCGCTTGAAGTTGCTTTGCGCGATCGCGGTGATATTGCCTACGGCCAGCGAAAGCACCGCCAGGATCAGCAACATGGGCTGCCAATCCACCGCCACGCCATGCAGGCCTTCTATCAGCACCCGCAGCGTGATGGCGAAGGCGGCCAGCTTGGGCGCCGCGCCCAGGAGCAACGTGATGGCGGTCGGCGCACCGTGGTAGACGTCCGGAACCCACATATGGAAGGGCGCAGCACCCAGCTTGAAGGCCAGGCCTGCCACGATGAACACCACGCCCAGCACCAGCGCCATGTTCTCGGCCTTGCCGGCGGCGATGACCGCCGCGATTTCCCGCAGGTCCAGCTGGCCGGTGGCACCATAGATCATGGACATTCCATAAAGCAGGAAGCCGGAGGCCAGGGCGCCGAGGACAAAGTACTTCATCGCGGCCTCGGTGGCACTGACGTGATCGCGCCGCAGCGCGATCAGCGCGTACAGCGACAGCGACATCAGCTCCAGGCCCAGGTACACCGTCATCAGGTTGCCGGCCGAGATCATCACCATCTGCCCCAGCAGGCCGAACAGCGCCAGCACATACATTTCGCCGCCACGCAGCATGTCGCGCGACTGCGAATAGATACGTCCGTACACCAGGGTCACGAAGACGGCCACATAGGATGTGATCTTGAGCAAATGCGCCAGGTCGTCGGCGACGTACAGGCCGCCGAAGGCCCTGCCCTTGACGCCGTCGTTCCACTGGACGAGCGAGACGATGGTCAGCACGACCAGCGTACCCAAGGCGAGGAGGTAGCTGGGTTTGCGGGTGGGATGGTTGCTGACCGCATCGACCAGCAGAATGGCCAGACCCAGCACCAGCAGCAGGATCTCCGGTGTCGCCAGCGCGAAATCGAATGAGGAGTGCATCATTGTCTTGGCTTACAGTTTGGAGATGGCGACGTGTTGCATCAGGGCCTGTACCGACGCATGCATCACGTCGGTGAAGGGCTTGGGATAGATCCCCATGTACAGCACGGCGATCGCCATTACGCCCAGGATCAGGAATTCGCGGCGGTTGATATCGGTAAGCTGGCGCACGTGGTCATTGGCGATCTCGCCGAACGCCACGCGCTTGACCATCCACAGCGAGTACGACGCGCCCAGGATCAGCGCCGTCGCCGCCGCCAGGCCGATCCAGAAGTTGTGCTGCACGGCACCCATGATCACCATGAACTCACCGACGAAGCCGCTGGTGGCAGGCAGCCCGCTGTTGGCCATGGAGAACAGCACGAAGAAGGTGACGAAGCGCGGCATGGTATTGACCACGCCACCATAGTCCGCGATGCGGCGGCTGTGGACGCGGTCGTACAGCACGCCGATGCACATGAACATGGCGCCCGACACGAAACCGTGCGAGATCATTTGCACGATCGCGCCTTCCACGCCCGCCGTGTTGAACACGAAAAAGCCCAAGGTGACGAAGCCCATGTGCGCGACGGACGAATACGCGACCAGCTTCTTCATGTCGTCCTGCACGATGGCGACCAGGCCGATGTAGATGACCGCGATAAGCGACAAGGCGATGATCAGGCCGGCCAGGCTATGCGAGGCGTCCGGTGCGATGGGCAGCGAAAAACGCAGGAAACCGTACGCGCCCAGCTTGAGCATGATGGCGGCCAGCACGATGGAACCGCCGGTGGGCGCCTCCACGTGGGCATCCGGCAGCCAGGTATGCACCGGCCACATAGGGACCTTGACCGCGAAGGCCGCCAGCAAGGCCACGAACACCAGGATCTGCGGCGTCATGCCCAGTTTGAGCTGTTGCCAGGTCAGGATGTCGAAGGAATGGCCGGACGCGTTCCACAGGTAGATGAAGGCCACCAGGGTCAGCAGCGATCCCAGCAGCGTGTAGAGGAAGAACTTGAAGGCCGCGTAGACGCGGTTCGGCCCGCCCCACACGCCCACGATGATGTACATCGGTATCAGCGTGGCTTCGAAGAACACGTAGAACAGCAGGCCATCCAGCGCCACGAAGACGCCGACCATCAGCCCGGACAGGATCAGGAAGGCAGCCATGTATTGCGCAACGCGGCTGGTGATCACTTCCCAGCCCGCCAGCACCACGATGATGGTGATGAAGGCCGTGAGCAGCACGAACCACAGCGAAATGCCGTCCACGCCGAGGTGGTAGTTGACGTTGAACGAGTTGATCCAGGGCACGTTCTCGACGAACTGCATGCTGGCCGTCGACGGATCGAAACCCGTGTAGAGCGGAATCGTGACCAGGAGTCCGGCCACCGCGCCGATGAGCGCCAGCCACCGCGTCAGGCCGGGCCGGTTATCACCGCCGAAGACGAGCACCAGAAGGCCGAAAACGATGGGAACAAAGACCGCGAGGGTAAGCCAGGGAAAAGTTTGGGATGCCATCTCGCTAGCCATTTATTGGGGAATCAGTACGAAGAAAGTCACCAGGGCCACGATGCCGATAATCATGGCGAAGGCATAGTGATAGATGAAGCCGGATTGCAGGTAGCGCGTAACGCCCGCGAACCAGCCCACCAGCCGCGCGCTGCCGTTGATCAGGCCATCGATGATGCCCCTGTCGCCGGCGTGCCAGAGACCGCGCCCCAGGCCGCGCGCGCCGCGCGCGATGACCTGCTCGTTGAACCAGTCGACGAAATACTTGTTCTCGAGAATCGCGTTGACACCCGACAGGTTCGACTTGATGGCGGCCGGCACGCGCGGATTGACCAGGTAGCAATACCAGGCCACCACCGCGCCCGCGACGACCAGCCAGAACGGCAGGGTCGTGAAGGCATGCAGTCCGTAGGCCACCCAGCCATGCCATTCTTCGGCCAGCTCGTGCATCGCCGGGTGTTCCGGCAGGATGGTGATGGCGCCCTGGAAGTACTTGCCGAACAACAGGGGGTCGATGACCAGCGCCCCGATGATCACGGACGGGATCGCCAGGATCACCAGCGGCAGCGTAACTACCCAGGGCGACTCGTGCGGCACGCCGCCATGGCCGTGGTCGCCGTGGTTGTCGTGGTCGCTGTGGGCAGTGCCATGGACCTGGGCCTCGGCGCCATGGCTGTCATCGGCATGGCCATGCCCGTGCCCATGAGCATCGAAGCGCTCCTTGCCGTGGAAGACCAGGAAGTACACCCGGAACGAGTACAGCGAGGTCACGAACACGCCGATGAGGGTGGCGTAGTGCGCGAAGCCGGCGCCCCAGACATCGGCGGCGCCCGCCGCCTCGATAATGTGTTCCTTGGAATAGAACCCGGAGAAGAACGGCGTGCCGACCAGGGCCAGCGTGCCGATCAGGAACGTGATCCAGGTGATCGGCATGTACTTGCGCAGGCCGCCCATATTGCGGATGTCCTGGTCATGGTGCATGCCGATGATGACCGAACCCGCGCCCAGGAACAGCAGCGCCTTGAAGAAAGCGTGGGTCATCAGGTGGAAGATCGCCACCGAATACGCCGAAGCGCCCAGCGCCACCGTCATATAGCCCAGCTGCGACAGCGTCGAATATGCCACGACACGCTTGATATCGTTCTGGATGATGCCCAGGATGCCGAGGAACAAGGCGCCGATGGCACCGATGACGATGATGAAGGACAAGGCCGTGTCGGAGTGCTCGAACAGCGGCGAGAAGCGCGCGACCATGAAGATGCCCGCCGTCACCATGGTGGCCGCGTGGATCAGCGCCGAGATCGGCGTCGGACCTTCCATGGAGTCGGGCAGCCAGGCATGCAGGGGCACCTGGGCCGACTTGCCCATGGCGCCGATGAACAGGCAGATGCAGGCAACGGTCAGCAGCATCCAGTCCGTGCCCGGGAAGCTCATGCCGGCCAGCTTGTCGGCCTGCGAGAACACGTCCGAATACTGCATGGAGCCGACGTAGGCGAACAGCAGGCCGATACCCAGCACGAAGCCGAAGTCGCCCACGCGGTTGATCAGGAACGCCTTCATGTTGGCGAAGATCGCCGTCGGGCGCGTGTACCAGAAGCCGATCAGCAGGTACGACACCAGGCCCACCGCTTCCCAGCCGAAGAACAGCTGCACCATGTTGTTGGACATGACCAGCATCAGCATGGAGAAGGTAAACAGCGAAATGTAGGCGAAAAAGCGCTGGTAAGCCGGATCGTCGGCCATGTAGCCGATGGTGTAGATGTGGACCATCAGCGAAACGCTGGTCACCACGACCATCATCATGGCCGACAGCGGATCGATCAGGAAGCCGATGTTCAGCTGCGTGCTGCCGATCAGGCTCCAGGTATAGACGTTCCCGTCGTAGGTATGGCCCGCCAGCACATCGCCGAGCACCACGAAGGCACCGATGGTCGAGATGAGCACGCCCAGGATGGTGATGAGGTGGGCGCCGCGCCGGCCGATCGGCCGGCCGAGGAAACCTGTTCCGAAGAGACCGGCCAGGATGGCGCCGGCCAAGGGCGCGAGCGCGATGAGCAGGTAGAGATTGGGAGAGCTAGACATTGTTATTCCTGGACTCCGCGTCAGCCCTTCAGGCGATCGAGTTCGTCTACGTTGATCGTGTTCAGGTTGCGGAACAGCAGCACCAGAATGGCCAGGCCGATCGCTGCCTCGGCAGCGGCGACCGTCAGGATGAAGAACACGAAGACCTGGCCGGCGGTATCGCCGGACCAGCTCGAAAACGCCACGAAATTCATGTTGACGGCCAGCAGCACGAGCTCGATGGACATCAGCAGGATGATCAGGTTGCGGCGGTTCAGGAAGATGCCGAAGATGCCGATGGCAAACAGGATCGCCCCCAGTATCAGGTAGTGGGCCAGCGTCAACGTCACTTCTGTTCTCCTTGGGACGAAACGGCCGCCGCGGTCCGCGCGGCCTGCGCGCGTTCGCTCTGCGCCGGCATGCTGACCAGGCGGAAGCGGTCCTTGGCGCGCACGCGCACGGCATCGGACGGGCTGTAGTATTTGACGTCGCGGCGGCGACGCAGCGTCAGCGCGATGGCCGACACCATGCCGACCAGCAGCAGGACGGCGCCGACTTCAACGGCGTAGACATAGTGGGTGTACATCGCCGTACCGAGGGCGCGGGCGTTGTTGTAGTCCCCCGCCACGGCGGCCGGTGGGCCGGCCTCGAACCAGGTCGAGCCCAGCACGAAAGAGATCTCCAGCACCAGGATGAGCCCGACCGCCAGGCCCAGCGGCAGGTAGGTCTTCAGCCCGTGGCGCAGCGCGGTCATGCGCACGTCCAGCATCATCACGACGAACAGGAACAGCACCATGACGGCGCCGACGTACACCAGCACCAGCAGCAGTCCCAGGAATTCAGCGCCCAGCAGCATCCAGAGCATGGCCGCGTTGAAGAAGGCCAGGATCAGGTGCAATACGGCGGTGACCGGGCTGCGCGCCGTGATGACGCGAAACGCCGCCACCACGAGGACGATGGACAGTATGTAGAACAGAACGGTGGTGAAAGTCATGGAGTCTTACCCGGCATCAACGGTATGGCGCGTCTTCCGCGCGACGGCGGGCGATTTCAGGCTCGTAGCGGTCGCCCACGGCGAGCAGCATGTCCTTCGTGAAATACAGGTCACCACGCTTCTCGCCGTGGTAGTCCAGGATGTGGGTTTCCACGATCGAATCCACGGGACAGCTTTCTTCGCAGAAGCCGCAGAAGATGCATTTGGTAAGGTCGATGTCGTAGCGCGACGTGCGGCGGCTGCCGTCCTCGCGCACTTCCGACTCGATGGTGATGGCCAGCGCCGGGCACACCGCCTCGCACAGTTTGCAGGCGATGCAACGCTCTTCCCCGTTTGGATAACGGCGCAGCGCGTGCAGCCCGCGGAACCGCGGCGAAGCCGGCGTGATCTCGTGCGGATAGCGCAAGGTCACCTTGCGCTTGAAAAAGTACTTGCCCGTCAGGCGCATGCCCTTGAGCAGTTCGGACAGCAACAGACTGCCGAAGAAATCCTTGATCGCTTCCATATCCTGCCTTTTTGCCTATCGCTAGCGCCAAATATTCCAGGGGGTCTGCATCCAGATCGCCACCACCAGCAGCCACACGCCCGTCAGTGGGATGAAGATCTTCCAACCCAGACGCATGATCTGGTCATAGCGGTAACGTGGGAATGACGCACGGAACCACACGAACAGGGACACCACGAAGAACGTCTTCACGCCCAGCCAGATCCAGCCGGGAATCCAGGTCAGCGGCGCCACGTCGATGGGCGAAGTCCAGCCGCCCAGGAACATGATCGAGGCCAACGCCGACAACAAAATCATGTTGGCGTACTCGCCCAGGAAGAACAGGGCGAACGCCATGCCGGAATACTCCACCATGTGGCCGGCGACGATCTCCGACTCGCCTTCCACGACGTCGAAGGGATGGCGGTTGGTTTCCGCCACGGCCGACACCACGTAGATGACGAATAGCGGCAGCAGCGGCAGCCAGTTCCAGGACAGGAAAGTCAGCCCATGGTCGGCGAACCAGCCGCGCGTCTGTCCCAGCACGATGTCGGTCATGTTCAGGCTGCCCGACACCAGCAGGACCGTGACCAGTACGAAGCCGATGGCCAGCTCATACGACACCATCTGTGCCGAGGCCCGCAAAGCGCCCAGGAAGGCGTACTTGGAGTTCGACGCCCAGCCCGCCACGATGACGCCGTACACGCCCACCGAGGTGATCGCCATGACATACAACAGCCCGGCATTGACGTTGGCCAGCACGATCTGCGGACCGAAAGGCACCACCGCCCAGGCAGCCAGCGCGGGCATCAGCGTCACGACCGGCGCCAGCACGAACAGGATGCGGTTCGCCTCGGTGGGCACGACCACTTCCTTGGTCAGCAACTTGAAGACGTCCGCGAAGGGTTGCAGCAAGCCGCGGAAACCCACCCGTGTGGGGCCCAGGCGGACGTGCATCCAGCCGATCATCTTGCGTTCCCAGTACGTGAGGTAGGCCACGCACAGGATGATGGGCACCGCGATGACGAGGATCTTGACGATGGTCCATACCACCAGCCACGGCGTCGCGCCCAGCAAGGCCTGCCCGTGGCTTTCCAAAGTGTTGAGCCAATCCATCAGGCACGCTCCACGCTGATTTCACCGAATGCGCCGCCCAGGGCAGCGGTCTGTTCGAAGCCGGCGGACACCCGCACGGCACGGTCGGCGACGGTTTCGTCCTGCACCGTTTCCAGTTCGACCGATCCCGTCGCGCTGCGCACGCGCACCTTGATGCCCGCGGTCAGGCCCAGGCTCGCCAGGGTCTGGCCGTTCATGCGCGCCGCCGGCGGGCGGGATGCCGGTGCGGCCTGCAACGGTTCGGAGCGGCGCACGATCGCGTCGCTGCGATAGATCGGCATATCGGCGACACGCTCCAGCGTACCCAGGGCCTCGCCCAGGCCCGGCGCGGCGTTGACGCTGTTGGACAACCGCCCTTCCAGGCCGCCCGACAGCACGACGTCGCGCACCGATTCGGACGTCTCGTCGTCGAAGCCCGGCAGTTGCAGCACATTGCCCAGCACGCGCAGTACCTTCCATGCCGGCCGGGTCTGCTGGAACGGCACGACCGTACCCTTGAAGCTCTGGGCCAGGCCTTGCGCATTGACGAAGGTGCCGGAGGTTTCGGTAAACGGCGCGACCGGCAGCATGACGTCGGCCCACTCCGCGGCAGCCGAACGGTACGGCGTCAAGGCCACGGCGAACTGCGCTTCGCGCAGCGCCGCCACGGCTTGCGCGCCATTGTCGGCGTCCAGCAGCGGTTCGGCATGCAGGACGATGTAGGCCTTGAGCGGATCGGCCAGCATGGCGGCGGCGGTCTTGCCGCCCTTGCCCGGCACGGCGCCGGCCAGATAGCCGCCTACCGTGTTGCCGCCCGCCGTCAGGAAACCGAGACGGGCGCCCGCCAGGGTCGCGATGCACTGCGCATTGGCCGCCAGGACGGTCGCCTGGGGCGACGCGACGGCCTGGTTGCCGAGCAGGACGGCGGACTGGGTGCCGGAAGCCAGGCTTGCGGCGATCAGCTTGGCCTGCTCGCCCGGCACGACGCCGGCGAACTCGGCTGGCGTCTCCTGGCCCTTGGCCTGGGCCAGCGCGACCGTGATTTCGGCCAGCGCACGGGGCAGCGCGGAAGGCGCAACCGTCAATCGTGCCGTGATCGGCATCAGGGGATCGTCGGCGATGCTGTCGACCAGCAGCACTTGGGTGCCCCGCTTGGCAGCCTGGCGCAGGCGCTGCGCCATCAGGGGATGATCCTTGCGCAGGACCGAGCCCACGACCAGCACGCGGTCCAGCGTGTCCAGATCGGCGACCGGCATGCCCAGCCACGGGGCGCCCGAGAGCGCCGCGCCGAACGCCGGGTCGGTCTGGCGCAGGCGGAAATCGATGTTCTCCGAACCGAGGGCGCGCACCAGGCGGCCCAGCAGGGCGTATTCCTCGGTGGTCGCGTACTCGGTCGCCAGCGCGCCGATCTGGCCGCCGCCGAAGTTGTCGCGCACACGGGACAGTCCTTGCGCCACGGCTTGCAGCGCGTCCGACCAGGACGCTTCCTGCCATTCGCCACCGGCGCCCTTGATCATGGGCGTTGCAAGGCGGTCATCGGCGTTCAGGCCGTCATAGGAAAAGCGGTCGCGGTCGCTCAGCCAGCATTCGTTCAGCGCTTCGTTCTCGAACGGCACGACGCGCAGCACCTTGTCGTTCTTGACCTGCACGACCAGGTTGGTGCCCAGGCTGTCATGCGGGCTGACGGCACGGCGACGCGCCAGCTCCCAGGTGCGCGCGCTGTAGCGGAAGGGCTTGGACGTCAGTGCGCCCACCGGGCACAGATCAATCATGTTGCCCGACAGCTCGGATTCGATGGCGCGGCCGACGAAGGAGGTGATCTCGGAGTGTTCGCCCCGGTTGATCATGCCCAGCTCCATCACGCCGGCGATTTCCTGGCCGAAGCGGACACAGCGCGTGCAATGGATGCAGCGGGTCATTTCTTCGGCGGAGACCAGCGGGCCGAGATCCTTGTGAAAGACCACGCGCTTTTCTTCGTGGTAGCGCGAAGCCGAGCCACCGTAGCCGACCGCCAGGTCCTGCAACTGGCACTCGCCGCCCTGATCGCATATGGGGCAATCCAGCGGGTGGTTGATCAGCAGGAACTCCATGACCGACTTTTGCGCGGCCTTGGCCTTTTCCGAGTTGGTGTAGACCACCATGCCGTTGGTCACGGGCGTGGCGCAGGCGGGCAGCGCCTTGGGCGCCTTTTCCACTTCGACCAGGCACATGCGGCAGTTGGCCGCGATGGAAAGCTTCTTGTGGTAGCAGAAATGCGGCACATATTGCCCGAGCTTCTGGGCCGCATGCATGACCATGCTGCCTTCGGGCACTTCTACCTTGTTGCCGTCGACGGTTAGTTCAACCATTGCTGTTCCTGAGACCTACAGATATTGCGGGACCACGCACTGCTTGTGCTCGATGTGGTACGCGAATTCATCGTGGAAATGCTTCAGAAAGCCCCGCACCGGCATCGCCGCCGCGTCGCCCAGCGCACAGATGGTGCGGCCCATGATGTTGCCCGCCACGCTGTCGAGCAACTCCAGGTCTTCGGGACGGCCGTGGCCGGTCTCGATGCGCTGGACCATGCGATACAGCCAGCCCGTGCCTTCGCGGCACGGCGTGCACTGGCCGCAGCTTTCCTCGTAATAGAAATACGACAGGCGCAGCAGCGACTTGACCATGCAGCGGGTCTCGTCCATCACGATGACGGCGCCGGACCCCAGCATGGAGCCCGCCTTGGCGATGGCGTCGTAGTCCATCGTCGTTTCCATCATGATGTTGGCCGGCAGCACCGGCGCGCTGGATCCACCGGGAATCACCGCCTTCAGCTTGCGCCCGTCGCGCATGCCGCCGGCAAGCTCCAGGAGCTTGGAGAACGGCGTGCCCATGGGGATCTCGTAGTTGCCGGGGCGCTCGACGTCACCGGTGATCGAGAAGATCTTGGTGCCGCCGTTGTTGGGCTTGCCGACTTCCAGGTACTGCTGGCCGCTGTTGCGGATGATCCAGGGGACCGCCGCGAAGGTTTCGGTGTTGTTGATGGTGGTGGGTTTGCCGTACAGGCCGAAGCTGGCGGGAAACGGCGGCTTGAAACGCGGCTGGCCTTTCTTGCCTTCCAGCGATTCGAGCAGCGCGGTTTCTTCGCCGCAGATGTAGGCGCCATAGCCATGGAACGCATGCAGCTGGAAGCTGAAATCCGATCCCAGCAGCTTGTCGCCCAGGAAGCCGGCCGCGCGCGCTTCCTCCAGGGCTTCCTCGAAGCGCTCGTACACCTCGAAGATTTCACCGTGGATGTAGTTGTAGCCCACCGAAATACCCATCGCATAGGCGGCGATGGCCATCCCTTCAATCACGATGTGCGGGTTGAACCGCAGGATGTCGCGGTCCTTGAACGTGCCCGGCTCGCCCTCGTCCGAATTGCAGACCAGGTACTTCTGTCCCGGGAATGTACGGGGCATGAAGCTCCACTTCAGGCCCGTGGGGAAGCCTGCGCCGCCGCGGCCGCGCAGGCCCGAGGCCTTGACCTCGGCGATGACTTCCTCCGGCTTCATGCCGGTGGTCAGGATCTTGCGCAGCGCCTCGTAGCCGCCGCGCTTGACGTAGTCTTCCAGGCGCCAATTGCTGCCATCCAGGTCGGCGAGGATCTGCGGCGCGATATGGCGCCCATGCAGGCACATCGACTGCGAAAGGTCGCGCACGGGATTGGGATCCAGCCCCTGTGCGAACTGGCGATAAAGGTCCGGCGCGTTCATGCCGTCTCTCCTTGGGCGCGCAGGCCGGCGACCAGCTCGTCCAGCCTCGCCTCGGTCATGCGCACGCACATATGCTTGTTGTTCACGATCACCACCGGAGCGTCCCCGCAGGCGCCCATGCACTCGCCTTCGATCAGCGTGAACATGCCGTCGGCGCTGGTACCGCGATAATCGACCCCGAGCTTGCGCTTCAGGTAGTCGCCGGCCTTTTCGCCGTCGCGCAGGGCGCACGGCAGATTGGTACAGACCGAAATCTTGTGCTTGCCGGTGCGCGTCACGTTGAACATGTTGTAGAACGTGGCGACTTCCTGGACGGCGATGGGCGGCACGCCGAGGTACTTGGCGACGTCCTCGATGATTTCGGCCGACAGCCAGCCGTTTTCGTCCTGCGCGATCGCAAGCGAGGCCATGATGGCGGACTGCTTCTGGTCGGCCGGGAACTTCGTGAGCTCCCGGTCGATTTTCTGGTAAGCCTGTTCGGAAAGCAGCATAGTTTGAATCCGGATTATGCGAGAGGCCCCTTGCGGGTCTTCTTCGAAGTCGTGCGGCGTTCCTAGCGGTCGATCTCGCCGAACACGATGTCTTGCGTACCGATGATGGTCACGGCGTCGGCGATCATGTGGCCGCGGCTCATTTCGTCCAGCGACTGCAGATGCGCGAACCCGGGCGCACGGATCTTCAGCCGGTACGGCTTGTTGGCGCCGTCGGACACGAGGTATATGCCGAACTCGCCTTTCGGATGCTCGATGGACGCATAGGCCTCGCCGGGCGGCACATGGAAGCCTTCCGTGAAGAGCTTGAAATGGTGGATCAGCTCTTCCATATTGCTTTTCATGGCGGCGCGCTTCGGCGGCGCAACCTTGTGGTTGTCGATCATCACCGGGCCCGGATTATTGCGCAGCCATTCGATGCATTGGCGGATGATGCGATTGCTTTCGCGCATCTCGGCCACCCGCACCAGGTAACGGTCGTAGCAATCGCCGTTCACGCCCACCGGCACGTCGAAATCGACCAGGTCGTAGACCTCGTAGGGTTGCGTCTTGCGCAGGTCCCATGCCACGCCCGATCCACGCAGCATCGGACCGGTGAAGCCCAGGGCCTTTGCCCGTTCGGGGCCGACCACGCCCACACCGACCAGCCGTTGCTTCCAGATGCGGTTGTCGGTCAGCAGGGTCTCGTATTCGTCCACACAGCCCGGAAAGCGGTTGGTGAAGTCCTCGATGAAATCCAGCAGCGAGCCCGAACGCGCGTCGTTCATCACGCGCAGTTCCTTTTCGCCGCGGTATTTGCTGCGCTCGCCATACTGGGGCATGGCGTCCGGCAGATCCCGATAGACCCCGCCGGGACGATAGTAGGCGGCGTGCATGCGCGCGCCGGATACCGCTTCGTAGCAGTCCATCAGGTCCTCGCGTTCGCGGAAGGCGTACAGGAAGACCGCCATGGCGCCCACGTCCAGCGCATGCGAACCGAGCGACATCAAGTGATTCAGGATCCGCGTGATCTCGTCGAACATGACGCGGATGTACTGGGCGCGTAGCGGTGGCTCGATACCCAGGAGCTTTTCGATGGCCATGACATAGGCGTGCTCGTTGCACATCATGGACACGTAGTCCAGGCGGTCCATGTAGGGCAGCGCCTGGATATAGGTCTTGTGTTCGGCCAGCTTTTCCGTGGCGCGATGCAGCAGGCCGATGTGGGGATCGGCGCGCTGGATGACTTCGCCGTCCAGTTCCAGCACCAGGCGCAACACGCCGTGCGCGGCGGGATGCTGGGGACCGAAGTTCAGGGTGTAGTTCTTGATTTCAGCCATGATCAGCGACCGGCTCCATAGGAATCTTCGCGCACGACGCGCGGCGTGATTTCACGCGGATCAATGGTGACCGGCTGGTAGATGACCCGACCCTGCTCGGGGTCGTAACGCATTTCCACATTGCCCGACAGCGGGAAATCCTTGCGGAACGGATGGCCGATGAAGCCATAGTCCGTCAGGATGCGCCGCAGGTCCGGGTGCCCTTCGAAGATGATGCCGAACAGGTCGAACGCTTCCCGCTCGTACCAGCCTACCGACGGCCAGCAATCCATCAACGAGGCGATCATGGGGAAGTCGTCGTCCGCGGTCCAGGCGCGCACTCGCAAGCGCCAGTTGTGTTCGATGGACAGCAGGTGCACCACCACGGCATAACGCCCGCGCTGGCCACGCCCGGTGACGCGATCATCCGACTGCGGGCGCGAGCCGTTACCCCAGGTCAGGTAATCGACCCCGCACAGGTCCACACAGGTTTCGAACTGCAGCGCCGGGTCGGTACGCAGGCGATTGCACGTCGACACCCATTGCGCCGCCGGAACCTCCAGGGTGATTTCACCCAAGGTCTCCGTCAGGGCCAGCGTTTCGCCAAATGCGGCGTGCAGATTGGTTTTCAGGGTTTCGAGCCTGGTCATCATCTTCAACGATTAGGTAAGCCGGATTGGCGACGCACGGGCATGCGCCCGCTCATCGCGCGATGGTGTTGGTCAGGCGAATCTTGTTCTGCATCTGCAGCAGGCCATAGACCAGCGCCTCGGCGGTGGGCGGACAGCCGGGCACATAGATGTCCACGGGCACGATGCGGTCGCAGCCGCGCACCACCGAATACGAGTAGTGGTAGTAGCCGCCGCCATTGGCGCATGACCCCATCGAAACGACCCAGCGCGGTTCCGGCATTTGGTCGTAGACCTTGCGCAGCGCCGGCGCCATCTTGTTGCAGAGGGTGCCAGCGACGATCATCAGGTCGGATTGCCGGGGACTGGGACGGAAAATGATGCCGAACTGATCGAGGTCATAGCGCGCCGCGCCGGCGTGCATCATTTCCACGGCACAACAGGCCAGCCCGAACGTCATCGGCCACATGGAACCAGTCTTGGCCCAGTTGATGAACTTGTCGGCGCTGGTCGTGATGAAGCCTTGCTTGTGGATGCCTTCTTCAATAGCCATAGTGCTTCCTGGTAGCGTGATCGGGTACGGCGGTCGGCCGTCATTCCCAATCGAGCGCGCCCTTCTTCCATTCGTAGATAAAACCCACCGTCAGAACCGCGAGGAAAACCATCACGGTCCAGAAGCCAACCAAGCCAACGGCGCCATGGGCGATGGCCCATGGAAACAGGAATGCGATCTCGAGGTCGAAGAGGATGAAAAGGATGGCGACGAGGTAGTAACGCACGTCGAACTTCATGCGGGCGTCTTCGAAAGCATCGAAACCGCACTCATAGGGGGAGAGTTTTTCTGCGTAGGGACGCCGGGGTCCAAGCAGCGAGCCTGCCGTGATCAGCGCGAAACCGATCAGCGTCGCTACTACGATGAATAGCAGAACGGGGAAATACTGTTGCAGGTTCATTCGAGCGCGTCCGTCTAATGCACAAACCTTAGGATTGTAGCATTCGCGTCGTTACTTCCCGCTGAACTCTGTAGCTGAAGGACAGGGCCCAGGATCGTGCTGGGGCCCCGCTTTCACATCGCGGGCGGACGTGCTCTTGCAACGGCGTCCGTACGGAAATGGCGGCGCATAGAGGTACCGTATCGCCGCAAGGAAGACACAATACCAAAAAGCCGCACAGAAAACAAAAAGCCACCCCGGAGGGTGGCTGAACAAACGCGACAGATGCAAGATCCGCGCATTCGATACGCTTACGCCATCCGGAACGGAACCGAGCAGCGAGATGCGTTCGACACGGAGCGACAAGTCGCCCCGCGCCTTTGTTGCTTAGAAGCGGTGACGGATACCGACCGCAACCAGGGTGCTCTTCAGATCGTCCACGAAACCGTAGTTGTTCGCGTAGGAACCCAGAGCGTACAGGTTGGTGCGCTTCGACAGATCGTACGTCACGCCCAGGGAGTACACGTTCTGGTTGCTGTCCGCGCCAGCGAAGGTGCCGGCCGTGTACAGGCTGCCGTCCGACACGTTCACACGCTGCCAGGAACCGAACACGCTGGTCGCGCCGCCGATGGGAGCGCTCAGACCCAGCAGCCACTGCTTCGTCTTGAAGTCGTCGCTGTAGCTGTTGCTCGGCAGGATGCCGCCGACGGGGCTGCCACCGCTGGTGAACAGGCCGGTCAGGCTGGTCGCTTGGATCCAGCCGCCCTTGGTTTGACCGTAAGCAGCCGAGACCTTGACCACTTCGAAGTCGTAGGCACCGCCAACCAACCAGGCGCGGATGCGGTCGCCCGTACCGGTAGCCAGGCTGTCGATCGCGTCAGCCGGACGGTTGACCTGGTCATACGCAGCAGCCAGGTTCAGAGGACCGTTGACATAACGCAGGCCGGTGGTGATGGCGCGCTGGTTTTCGTTGGTACGGAAACCGGTGTCAGCCGTGTCGGTGTCGTCGATGTTGAACGAGTAGCCCACGCCAGCCTGGAAACCGCCGAACACGGGGGTTTGATACAGGACCATGTTGTCGTAGCGCGTCGTGTTGGACGAGCTGAACGACGTACCGATGTTGGCCAGACCGAAGCCTTCAGCGAACGGGTCGATCGAACCGAAGAACTTGGACGCGACGTTGGTCTGACGGCCGAAGTCCAGCTGACCCCAGGAGTTGCTGGCCAGACCGACGGTGGCTTGACGACCGAACAGGCGGCCGCCTTGAGCGGAGTTGCCGTTACCGGAGTTGAAGCCCGACTCGATCGTGAACACAGCGCGCAGACCGTCACCCAGATCTTCCGAACCGCGCAGACCCCAACGGGAACCGTTCTGGACGCCGTTCACCATGCCGAATTTCGACTGCTTGTCGATGCCGGCGCCACGCACGTTTTGGTAGCCGATACCGGTGTCCAGGATCCCGTACAGGGTCACGGACGTTTCTGCCTGTGCAACACCGGCAAAACCGGCGAGCAGGGCGGCAGCGAGCAGAGTCTTTTTCATTTAAGAAATCTCCGTTGATTTGAGTGACAAGAGCAGCAATCCAGCAAACCAGCCTGCCGCCCCCCTAACTCCGCGAAGGGAAGTTGACGCTATTGCATCAAAAATCCGGGGGACTGGCTATGGTCGTGCCGCAAAACCCCAGCTTTGGGCCAAGGCTGTGTTGGGTCCATACAACATGGCGTCGGACCGGCTGCCCGCCTTGCGTCACCCGGAACGACCCCGGCCGCAAGGATATCGGGACGCTACACGGCCGGCAACGGCAGTGCGGCGTCTCTGCCACTGCCCCCCGACGGCAGGTTCAACGGCTTCGGAAGCCCCTGCCGTTCGGAAAAATCGGCTGGCAGGCGCTGTGACGCCCGATAATCCGATATCGCCCGCGCCCCATGGCCCTCTTCGAAGGATCTGGTATGCCCCCTGCCCCGTCCCCGTCCGCCCCAGGCCGGATGTCCCTGGAAGATTTCCGGTCCCTCCTGGCTGACCAGCATCCTTTCGCGGCGGTGCTCGGCATTGAAGTGGAAGCGATCGGCGCCGGCACGGCCCGGGCGGTCCTGCCGGCCAGGGCGTCGCATCAGAGGCTGGGCGGCATCGTGGCCGGCCCCATGCTGATGGGACTGGCCGACCTGGCCCTGTACGCGGCTGTCGTGGGGGCGACCGGCCAGACGCACGCCGTCACAGCGAGCCTGACCATCAATTTCCTGCGCAAATGCCCGGCGGGCGACATCGTGGCCGAGGCGCGCCTGCTCAAGATCGGCCGGCTGTGCGCGGGCGAGGTCCATATGGCCCCGCGCGGCGCGGCGGAACCTGTGGCCCATATCGTCAGTACGTGGGTGGTGCCGGCGGACGCCGGCCCGCTGGCGAGTTCGGCTTCGGGTCCCGATCGCGATGCCGATCTGGCGCCCCAGGGAACGCCTGCGGGGTGACAGCCCCCCCGCGGCCCAGGCCTAGCGGCCGGCGGCGTATGCCTGCATCAACCGTGGGGTGGCGGCGGCGTGCATGATGCCGTCCTCGTCCAGGGCAGCGGCCGTCAGGCGGCCGACCGACCACGCCGGGACCTCCTCCACCTGGTGACCGCGGGCCGCCAGTGCGTCGAGGACATCCTTGCCAAAGGACGCCTCCATGGCCAGGTGGCCGGGTTTGCGGTCGCGCGGATAGAAGGAGCTGGGGAAGTGCATCGTATGGGACATCGGCAGGTCGATGGCCTCCTGCAGATTCAGGCCATGATGGACATGGCGCAGGAACAACTGCAGTTGCCACTGTTCCTGCTGGTCGCCGCCGGGGGTGCCGAACACCATATAGGGACGGCCGTCGCGCAAGGCGAGCGAAGGCGTGAGCGTGGTGCGCGGCCGCTTCCGGGGCGCCAGCGTCCCGGGCAGCCCGGGCTCCAGCCAGAACATCTGCGCCCGCGTCGTCAGGCCGAAACCGAGTTCCGGGATGACGGGCGATGACTGGAACCAGCCCCCGGAGGGCGTGGCCGAGACCATATTGCCCCAGCGATCTATCACGTCGACATGGGTGGTGTCGCCGCGCTTGACCGAACCAGCCGCGGCCGCCGACGCCTGCATATCGGCCATGGTCGGTTCGTTGCCGGCGCTTCCGACCTCGGTTACGCGCGATAGCCGTTGCAGCACGTCGAGCATGCGGGCGCGCTGCGCCTCGTAGCCCGGCACCACGCCGGCACGCAATTCGTGCGAGGCGCGATCGCCGATCAAGGCACGGCGCCCGTCGTTGTAGCCGTCGGACAAGAGATGGTCCAGCGGTACATCAACGAAGGCCGGATCGCCGTAGTAGACCTCGCGATCGGCGAAGGCCAGCTTCATCGCCTCTGTCAGGCGATGGATGAATTCGGGACTGGACGGACCCACGGCGCCCAGGTCGGCGCCCTTGAGCAAGGCGAGCGTCTGCAGGAAGACCGGCCCTTGGCTCCAGGCGTCCGCCTTGGCGACGGTGTAATCGCCATATTGGTAGACCCGTGGCGCCTCATAGGTGGCCGACCAGCCTGCCAGGTCGTCGGCGGTGATCAGGCCGCGGTGCGGCGTGCCGCTTTCGTCCATGACCGCATGGCGGACGAACCGGTCCACCGCCTCGGCGACGAAGCCACGGTAGAAGGCGTCGCGGGCGGCTTCGATCTGGCGCTGTCGGTCTGCCCCGGCCGCTTCGGCTTCGCGCAGCACGCGTTGCCAGGTTTGCGCCAGCTGCGGGTTGCGGAACAGCTTACGGGCCTGCGGCACGGCGCCGCCGGGCAGGTAAAGCTGGGCGGTGGTGGGCCAGTGCGCCTGGAAGAAGTCCTTGAGGCCGGCGATAGTGTTGGAAATGCGCGGCATCAGCGCATGTCCACTTTCGGCGTAGTAGATGGCGGGCTCAAGGACATCGCGCAGGCGCATGGTGCCGTGATCGCGCAGCAACAGCATCCAGGCGTCGAAGGAGCCCGGCACCACCGCGGGCAGCAGTCCATTGCCCGGGATCAGGTCCAGGCCTTCGGCGCGCATGCGCTCCAGCGTGGCCGCCGCCGGCGTGACGCCCTGCCCGCACAGCACCTCCACCTTGTTGCGCGCCGCTGAATGGAACACGATCGGCACTTCGCCGGCCGGCCCCACGAGATGCGGCTCGACGACCTGCAGCACGAAGGCGGTGGCCACGCAGGCATCGAAGGCATTGCCACCGCGTTCCAGCATCGCCATGCCGGCGGCGGTCGCCAGCCAATGCGTCGACGTGACGACGCCGAAGGTGCCCAGTATTTCGGGGCGGGTAGTAAATGTCATGTCGGTCTCCCGGCGGCCGGCGCGCGCCGGGACCGCCATCCGGCTATCTACTTCGCGGCCATGGTGACGCCCTTCAGGCGGATCAGGCCGTCGGGGTAAGGCACGAAACCCTGCACCTTCTTCTGCACGCCGAAGGTCCACGGCAGGTAGAAGAGGTAGATGATCGGGTCTTCGGCATGCATGATGTCCATGATCTTGCCGTACAGGACCTTGCGCTTTGCCTGGTCGGCTTCACCGCGGGCCTCGTTCAACAGCTTGTCGGCTTCGGCATTGCTGAATTTACCGTCGTTCAGGCTGCCCTTGGTGGCCATGTACTGATAGATATTGCCGCTGGGATCGACGCGGCCCGACCAACCGCTCTGCCCGGCCTCGAAGTCGCCGCGCGCCAGTGCCGACTGCAGGGCCGCGAATTCCAGCGGCCGCAGGGAGATATCGAAACCGGCCTCCGAACCCATGGCCTGGATCAATTCGTACACCTGCTGCATGGTGGTGTTGTTGCCGAAGGTGATCTCCAGCTTCACGCGGTCATAGCCGGCTTGCTTGAGCAGTTCGCGCGCCTTCTTGGGATCGCGTCCCTTGCGTTCGAAGCGCTTGTCATAGGCAAAGCTGGCCGGGGGAAACGGCTGGTAGGCCGGCTGGAACATGCCTTCGCCCACGACTTCGTTGATGGCGTCGCGGTCGATCGCCAGGTCCAGCGCCTCGCGCACCCGCTTGTCCTTGCCCAAGGGGTTGTCGGCGCGGGCGCCATTGGCGACGTTGACGGAGAAGGACTGGTAGCCCAACCCCGTGACGGGCGCGAGCCGCAGCGTCGGGTCTTCCTTGACGGCCTTGGCGTCCGAAGGGGCGACGCGCTCGATGATGTTCAGGTCGCCGGCGCGCAAGTTGTTCACGCGCACGGTCGCATCGGGAATGGGTGTGAAGACAACCCGGTCGAAGTGAAAGTCGGCGGCGTCCCAGTATTGGGCGAACTTCTCCAGCACGATGCGGTCGTTCTGTACCCGTTCCTTGAAACGGTACGGGCCGGAGCACACGGGCTTGCTGCCCGGATCCTTGTCGAAGGAGGCCGGCGAGATCATCATGCCGGCGCGGTCCGACAACTGCGACAGCAGCGAGGCGTCCGGCTCGGTGAGATGCAACACCACGGTCTCCGCATCCGGCGCGTCGACGCTGGCCAGAGTCACGAGCTCGCTCTTGCGGTTGCTGTCGGGCAGCGTACGCGCCCGGTCCAGGTTCGCCTTGACCGACGCCGCGTCGATGGGCGTACCGTCGTGGTAGACCGCCCCCTTGCGCAGTTTCATGGTCAAGGTCTTGCCGTCGGCGCTGGTGGACCAGGACACCGCGAGCTGGGGCACGATCTTCAGGTCCGGCGTGATGTCCACCAGTTTGTCGCAAAGCGAAGCGAAGACGATACGCCCGACGAATGTGCGCGCGCGGGCCGGGTCGAGCACATCGGGGTCGTCCTGCAAACCGATGCGCAGCGTGGATTGGGCGATCGCAGCGCCGCTGGCGAGCATGCCGGCCATCGCCATGGCCAGACAGAATTTACGCATAAGGCTTCTCCATCTCGGGGTTCCAGCCGGTGCAGGCCGCCATCTGCGACACGCTGGCCGATCAAAGAGCCGAATTGTATCGGAGCTTGATATATCAAGGGTCCGCTTTAACGGCTGGCTCACGTTTACCCTGATGACTCGCCCGCGCCCGCGCTGCGACGTCCGGTGGCGCGGCGGGCGGTGCCCATCGTGTCGGAAAGATTGAAGACGCCCTTGGTGACCAGTTGCGCGCATTGCGCCTTGACGATGTCCGTGAAGAGGGCGATGCCGGGATTGCCCGCGCCGTCCCGCCGCACCGCAAGCATGAGAAGCCGGTTCAGCTGCACGCCGCTGATTTCGGATACGACGGCCGTCCCGGCCGCCCGCTGGTCGCTGAATACCGATATCGGCATCAATGTGGCCCAGCGGCCCTGCATGACGAGTTCACGAATCGAGTCGACGGAGTCGATTTCGGCATGGACGTTCAGGCGTCCGCCGACGAGGTCCAATTGCCGCTGTACGACGCTGCGATGGAAGCTGGTCATGAGCAGCGGGATGTCGGCCAACTGCGGCACCGGGACGATGCGCTCGGTACGCCGGGGGGCCGCGGTGACAAGCGCGAACGGCTCCGTATAGAGGTGATGCAGGGCGTAATCGCGCGATCCGTCCGGATTCGTGAGGAAGGCGACGTCCACCAGACCGCGCTCCACCCAATCGGAAAGCGTCGGCGTGAAGGCTTCCCGGACCGCGATACGGAAACCGCCCAGGCTGCTGTCGCAGCGTTCGAACAAGCCCGGCAGCAGCACCCGGCTCAGGGTGGGGGACGCCCCCACCGTGATGGTGGCCTGTCCCAATTGGGCCTGGGCAATGAGTTGGTGCTTGACCTGTTCGGCCTCGGCCAGGATGCGCCGGGCCGATTCGTACAGCACCGCGCCTTCCTGTGTCAGCACGGCGCCGCGCGCTGTCCGGCGCAACAGTGCAACACCCAATTCCCCTTCCAGCTCGCGCATGTGCCGGCTGAGCGCCGGCTGCGCAACCCGTACCTTGGCCGCGGCGGCCGTGAAACTGCCGGTATCGGCGATGGCGACGAAGTACCGTAAGCTTTTGAGATCCATACGCTGCCCTTGCGAGGTCCAGAACGCACGGCACAGTCTAGAACAGTTTGTTATGGATCAGAAAAAAAACAGCATTGGCTTGCGGGGAAAGCGATTCTTATACTGCCCGTCCAGTCCAAACTGATATGGCGGGCCGCTCCCGCCTCCCCTGCCGATGTCCCAAGCGCCCGCAACCGCGCCGACCATTCCGTCCGTGCCCGTCGACCAACTCCAGGGTTTCATCGCCCGTGTGCTCGCGGCGGTCGGCATGCCGGCCGCCGACGCCGACGTGGTGGGCGCCATCATGGCCGAGGCGGATGCGCGCGGCGCAGATGCGCATGGCATCTTCCGCTTGCCCGCCTACGTCAGGCGCATCCGGGCCGGCGGGATGAATATGCACCCGGATATCCGTATCGCCCGGGAAAGGCCGGGCTCGGCGGTGCTGGACGGCGATAACGGCATCGGTCATCTGATCATGAAGAAGGCCGCCGACCTGGCGGTGCAGAAGGCGCGCACCACCGGAGTGGCATGGGTAGGCGCGCGCATGAGCAACCACGCCGGGCCCGCGGGCATCTACGCCCGCATGCCGCTGGCGCATGGCATGATCGGCATCTATATGGCGGTGGGCAGCGCCAACCACATGCCGCCGTGGGGCGGCACCGACATGTTGCTGTCGACGAACCCCATCGCCATCGCGGTGCCAGGGCGCACACGGCCGCCCATCGTGCTGGACATGGCTACCACCAACGCCGCCTACGGCAAGGTGAAGGCCAAGGCCCAGCGCGGCGAAATGATGCCGGAAGGCTGGATGGTCGGACGCGACGGCAAGCCCCTGCTCGATCCCAAGCGGTCCAACGAGGGCTTCCTGTTGCCTATCGGCGGCGCCAAGGGCTATGGCCTGGCCATGATGTTCGGCCTGTTGGCTGGGACCCTGAACGGCGCGGCGTTCGGCAAGGACGTGGTGGATTTCAACCAGGACTACGCCAGCACGACGAACACCGGCCACACCGTGGTCGCCATCGACGTGGAAGCCTTCATGCCGCTGCAGGAGTTCGAAGAACAGGTGGACGACATCTGGGCGCAGATGAAATCATCCGCGCTATTGCCGGGCTGGGATGAAATCCGCCTGCCCGGCGAGCAGTCGACTCGTACGTACGAGGAACGGGCAGCCAAGGGCGTGCCGATGCACCCCGAGCTGCGTACGACGCTGGATAATCTGGCGCAAAGCGTCGGTGTGCCGGCGCTGGGTGCCTGACGCGGCACGATACGGACACCGGCTGATCGTTCCGTCGCGCGCGTCGATATGACGTTGCAAGCCCCGCCGATACGCGCTGGGTGACTCGCTGTAGCTGGACAAGGACGAGCGGCCACGCCCATCCCGCGGCCGCCCGCTTGCTGTCACTGACGCACAGGAAGTCTGGACGTATGCCGCTTTTTCGTATCGCCGGCGCCGTGATCGCCGTCCTCTGCATGGTCTTCGCGCCCCAAACAGGCGGCGCGCAGACCAATGCCGCCATGGAAAAACCCCGTGCGGATCGGCCCTTCACCATCACGCCCGTGGCGACCTTCGACACGCCCTGGGCCCTGGCGTTCATGCCCGACGGCCGCATGCTCGTCACGGAAAAGCCCGGCCGCCTCTATCTGGTGGACAGTCAGGGCCGCAAGCGACAGGTGCAAGGCGTACCGGAAGTGCGCTACAGCGGGCAGAACGGACTGCTCGATATCGCCACGGCGCCCGGATTCGCCGCCAACCGTACCGTCTATTTCACCTATATGGAACCTGGAGGGGGCGGCAGCAGCAGCATGGTCCTCGCGCGGGCGCGCTTAAGCGAGGAACCGAGCGCGCCCGCGCTGCGCGACCTCCAGATCGTGTGGCGCCAGATGGCACAGGGATTGGGGGGCCAGCCGGGCGGCATCATTGCCTTTGCGCCCGATGGCAAGCATCTTTTCCTGACTTCCGGGGACCGCATGCGCCCCGACACGGCGCAGGACCCCGAGCTGGCGCTGGGCAAGGTCCTGCGCTTGAACCTGGACGGCAGCACGCCAGCGGACAATCCCTGGGCCAGCGCGGGCGGCGTGCGGGCGCAGACCTGGACGACCGGGCACCGCAACCCCTATGGCCTGGCCTTCGCGCCCGATGGCCGGCTGTGGCTGCATGAAATGGGACCGCGCGGAGGCGACGAACTGAACCTTCTGGTTGCCGGCCGCAATTACGGATGGCCCATCGTCTCGAACGGCGACAACTACAACGGCACGCCCATTCCGCGCCACACCACGCGTCCGGAGTTCGAGGCGCCAGTGGTTTATTGGACTCCCGTGATCGCGCCGGCCGGTCTCGCGTTCTACAACGGTTCCCAGTTTCCTGAATGGCAGGGATCCGCTTTCATCGGCGCGCTGCGGCCCGGTGGCCTGGTGCGCATCCGCTTCGATGGCGCGGGCGGTGCAGTGCAGGCGGACCGGTGGGAGCTGGGAAGCCGCATACGCGACGTTGCAGCGGGACCGGACGGCGCCTTGTGGCTACTGGAGGACAGCAGCAATGGACGACTGCTGCGCCTGACGCCGAAGCGCTGACATGGAACGGCGCATCGCCTGGCGACAGGCGGTACGTGGCATCGTTGGTCGGCAAGCGCCTCACGCGGGCGCATTGCCATGCAGTACGCCGCCGCGCGCGGCGCAACATCGCGCATCCGCCGCGGCCATGGCCGCAACCACGACAATCTCGGGAAGGAGGAAGTCGATGAAAAGGAAGTGCCTGCATGCATCACCCTGCCCTGTCGCACGGGCGCTCGACAGCATCGGCGACTGGTGGACCTTGCTGATTCTGCGCGACGCCTTTGACGGCCTGAAGCGCTTCAACGCCATCCAGAAGAGCCTGGGAATTCCCCGCAACATCCTGACCGCGCGCCTGAGGCTGCTGGTGGACCGCGACATATTGGGCGTCGCACCGGCGTCCGACGGCAGCGTCTACCAGGAGTACGTCCTGACGGACAAGGGGCGTGACCTGATTCCCGTCATCTCGGCATTGCGGCAATGGGGCGAGCAGCATGCCCTGGCGCCCCAAGCGCCGGCCGATGCGGCCGTCGCAATGGCCGGCGCCTTGCTGCAGCCGCCGCCGCGGCGAGCGGACCTGGGCCGCTTCGTCGAGCCGCCCGACCCGCACACCAAGCACTGACGACACCGCTCCCCATCGCGGTGGGTCCGTGCGCACTGCGTCCCCCCCGGCAGATGGGTACAGCGCTTGCTCATGCGTTCGCTTTTGAACCCTGGCGCCCCGGCGCCGGCTCGCTCGCATGCGCATCAGCCCATTTCTCCGCGCAGGCACCGCCTGCTTCGCTTTGCTGGCTTTACTGGTTTTCCAGGTTGCTCGTCCCGCCGTCGCGCAGGGCGTGCCGCCGGGCGCATCCGTACCGGCCGCCGTCCCGGCGCCGCCAGCGGCCTCGGTGCGACCACCTCCGGCGGTGCCACCGGTCGCTGCACCGGTGACGCCGGCCGACGCACAACGTACCATCGACATCCTTCAGGACGATGCGCGCCGCGCGGAGCTACTGCGCACATTGAAGGCGATCGCGGCTGCCGCGCCCGGTACGGTCGCACCACCGGCTGCCGCGGCGGGGACCAACCCAGGGCCGACTGCCGGCACGCCGACCGCGGCGGGGACGGCCGCGGCATCGAACCCCGCCGCGGAGGCACCCGCCGCCGCGCATGAAACCCCGCCCGACACCATCGTCCCCCTGGAAGCTGACGGCCTGATGGCGCGCATCCTGGGCAGCGTGGACCGCTGGCTGGACGACTTCGCCAGACAGATGGCGGAGCTGCGCGCCGCGGCGCTCACCCTGCCCGCGTTGTTCGCACAATCCGGAGGCATCGCCAACGCGGCGGGCGAGCGTCTGGCGGGCGAGCTGGCCCTGGCGTTGGCCTTGGCATTCGTGGCCGGGCTGGTGCTGGAATGGGCGTTGCGGCGTGTCCTGAGACAACCACGCGTGGCCCTCGCCGTGCATGCCGATCTGGTGGCCAGCACGGATGCGGGCGCCCACTCTCATGGGAGGGCCCGGCCCATTAACCGGGGCGACACCGCCGCCGCCGTGGGCACCACGCCGCCCTTGGCCGACCAACCTGCCGACGCGGCCCAGGCGGGCGTGCGGCCGGGCGTCGACGGCGTCGCCCTGGTGCAAACGCACCGCGACGGCGTGGACCGCGTCGAAGCCGTGCCGGTGGGGCGCGAGAATGCGGCCGGAGCGGCCAGCACCGTAGCGGCGGACGAGCCCACCGCCGAAGCGCCCCGGCGGGATGCCGAGCGCGAGCGGCGGCAGCAAGCCAGTTCGCGCCATCACTGGCGCACCTTGCGGCACCTGCCGTATGCCCTGGCGGCGCTGGTCCTGGAGGTCCTGCCCATCGCGCTGTTTTTCTTCTCGGCCAACCTGGCGCTCCGCGCGGTGGCCGGCGGCGACGTCCGCATCACCGGCACGGTCGGCGGCTTCATCGAAGCCTACGTCGCCGCCCGGGTCACCATGGCCATCGTGCGGCTGCTCGTTTCGCCCGCCGGCCGCGGACTCCGCCTGTTGCAGATCGCACCCGAAACCGCGACGGTGCTGGTGACCTGGATCAGGTGGATCGCCGTGCTGGCCCTGTTCGGGATGGCGGTCGCCGATACCGCCGCACTGCTGGGCACCGGCGCGCCACTGCGCATGGCCTTCGTCAAGACCGTATCCCTGCTCGTGCACATATGCGCGGTCATCCTGATACTGAAACTCCGGCGGCCGGTGCGGCAGGCATTGCGCGCCGCGCCCGAAGCCAGTGGCCCGTTGCCCATGGCCCGCAACTGGCTCGCCGAGGCCTGGGCCGCCATCGCGATCGTCATCGTGATGGGCGTGTGGGTGGTCTGGGCGATGGGAGTCGAGAATGGCTTCCCCAAGCTGATCCATTTCGTCGTGGTGTCCGTAGCGGTCATCGTCGTCGCGCGGCTGCTCGCCATCCTGATCCTGGGCGGTGTGGGCCGGCTTTTTCCTTCCGGCAATGCTGACGACGGGGCCGGCGGCGACGCGGCGCCGGCCCCGTCCGCACGCCTGTCCGAACGCTATTACGCCTGGACCCGTGGGCTCGTGTCGGTAATCCTGACCGTGTGCGCGATCGTGGCCCTGTTCGAGGCTTGGGGCATCGACGCCCTGAGCTGGTTCGCCAGCGGCACCCTGGGCCGCAGCCTGGCTTCCGCCGCCATGACTATCGTAGTGGCGATCATCGTGGCGATCATCATCTGGGAGGCGGCGCAATATTCGGTTGAACGACGTCTGGCCCGCTGGGTAAGCCAGGGCGACATGCTGCGGGCGGCGCGCCTGCGCACCCTGCTGCCCATGCTGCGCGCCGCGCTGTTCATCGTGGTGGCGCTGGTCGTCGGCCTCACGGCGCTGAACCAGATCGGCATCAACACCACCCCGCTGCTGGCTGGCGCGAGCATCATCGGCGTCGCCCTGGGCTTCGGCTCGCAGAAGCTGGTGCAGGACTTCATCACCGGGATCTTCCTGCTCATGGAAAACGCCATGCGCGTGGGCGACTGGGTGACTGTCGCGGGCGTCTCGGGCAGCGTGGAGTACCTGTCGATACGCACCGTGCGACTGCGCGGCGGCGATGGCGCCCTGTATATCGTGCCCTTCAGTTCCGTATCGACCGTCAGCAATAGCAACCGCGGCATCGGCAACGCGGCCGTGCGCATCAGCGTCAACTACGACACCGACATCGAGATGGCGATAGCCGAACTGAAGAACATCGGTGCATCGCTGCGCAGCGATCCTGCCTTCAAGGACCTCATCCTGAACGACCTCGAAGTATGGGGGGTGGACTCTGTCGACGGAGCCATGGTGACCCTGGCCGGGCAAATACGCTGCGTCGACAAGGGCCGCTGGGGCGTACAGCGCGAAATCAATCGGCGCATCCTGGCGCGTTTCCGTGAACTTGGCATCGAGATCGCGAACCCCCGCGCCAGCCTGCTGCTGCCGGCCGACCCCTCTCCGCTGGCCGCGCAGGGCGTCTCTACCCTGGCCGCGGCCGGCACGGAGGCTTCCCCTGCGCCGCCCGCTCGCGGCGGGCCGCCACCCAGTGGGCAAAGATGATCCGGCCGGGGCCTGCTCACGGCCCGGAGGCGCAGGCCAAGGTAACCCACCACACGTGAGACGGCGATTGCTGCCCCGCCCCGCGCGTCCGGTCCCGGGCCGAATGGCCTACTTCGGAATCAGCGCGGCCGCCTTCCGGTCGCCGTCGCGGTGGCTCTGCGCAAGGCCGGCCGCAACGCCGGCGCGGTCTTCGGCGTTGCGATTCTGGCTCATCTTCCGCTTGGCTTCGATGCGCGCGATCGGCAACCGCACCCCGATGATGCCGCGCAACTGGGCCGCCACGTAGTCCTGTGGCGCGTCCGACACCGCCCAGGGCGCGTCCCGCCCGGACTCGTGGCGCTCGGTCAGCGCAGACACCACCGTGAGCAGCCGCGCCGCATCGTCGAAGAATTCCACCGGTCCATAGGCGTGCACGGCCACGTAGTTCCAGGTCGGTACCACTTTGCCGTCGCGCTGCTTGCTTGGATACCAGGAGGGAGACACGTAGGCGTCGGGTCCCATGAAGATCGCCATCGCGTCGCCCGCCACCTCGGCGCGCCAATGAGGATTGCCGCGCGAAACGTGGCCATACAGGACCCCATGCTCGCCTTCCTCCGCGACCAGCAGCATGGGCAGCGGTGTGGCCACGACGCCGGCGGGCCCTGCCGTGACGAGGTGCGCGAGCGGCGCATCCCGCATCGTCTGGTGGATGACGGACAGGTCTTCTTCACGAAATGCGGGTGGCACGTACATGGGTTTTCTCCGAAGGCGCACGCCATTATCGGTGATTCGCGGCTGCCCCGGCACGACGCTTGCCCCATGGGAACCCCGGAGCAGCACCCCTGCCCGGCCGTCCTTGTCCCGAGCACCGCCGCGGCGGTCCAAGAGAGCCATACATGAGCAACGATGCCATTCTCGTCACCGGCGGCGCCGGATTCATCGGTACGCATGTGCTGGTGGAACTGGTGCAGGCCGGCTACCAGCCCATCGTCCTGGACGACTTCAGCAACAGCCGCCCGCAGGCCTTGCGCCGCGTGGCCCGCATCGTCGGGCGTGCGGTCGAGCATGTCGCGGGCGATATCCGTTCGCCGGCGGTCGTCAGCGCCCTGTTCGCTTCGCTGCGCGACCGTGGCACACCGATCCGCTGCGTCGTGCATATGGCGGGGTGCAAGGCGGTCGGTGAATCGGTGCGCGATCCGCTCAAGTACTACGACGTCAACGTGGGCGGGACGATGAACCTGCTGCGCGCCATGCGCGGCTTTAACGTGAACCGGCTGGTATTCAGCTCGTCGGCCACGGTATACGGCGAGCCGTGCGCGCTGCCGATCACGGAAGCGCATCGCCTCGACGCCACCAGCCCGTATGGCCGCAGCAAGCTGACCATCGAAGGCATCATCGCCGACCTGTGCGCCGCCGACCCGCGCTTCGGCGCGGTGGCCTTGCGTTACTTCAATCCAATCGGCGCGCACCCCAGCGGACTGATCGGCGAATGTCCCAATGCGGAGCCGGACAATCTCTTTCCCTACATGACCCAGGTCGCCGTCGGAACGCGCCCGCGCCTGACCGTCTTCGGGAACGACTACCCGACCGTCGACGGCACCGGCGTGCGGGACTACCTGCATGTCGTGGATCTCGCGCGCGGCCACGTGCGTGCGGTGGATCGTGCGCTGCGGCTGCCGCCGGGCATGCTCGCGGTCAACCTGGGCACCGGCAAGGGCACCAGCGTGCTGCAGTTGATCGAATGCTTCGAGCAGGCGACAGGCCTGCGTATTCCCTATACCGTCGCGCCGCGCCGCGCCGGCGACGTGGATGCGATGTGGGCGGACGCCACGCTCGCCGAACGCGAGCTGGGCTGGCGCGCGCGGTACGGCCTTGCGGACATGTGCGCGCACGGCTGGCACTGGCAACAATCCAATCCGGACGGCTATGCCGACGACCGCATCGATGCAGGCGGCCGGCAGGCGCCTGCCCAGCGCCGGCGCGAACCTGCGGAGGTGTCGTGATGGACGACCCGCAATTCGCGGTGTTGGTCGCCGATGCGCGCATGCTGTCCGAACTGGTGCGCGTCATCGCGCAGGAGAAGCAGGATCCGGAGACCTTCATCGCCCAGATGAAGGTGGACGTACTGGCCTGGGCGGACCGGCAGTATCCGGACTGGGCGGGGGCCGTGCGCGATGCCTTCGAGATGCGCGTCGACGATGTCCTGGGCGCCGCGCAGAACCGGTCCGTGGGCGGCTAGTTCCCGCCTGGGGTCCAAGGCGTCCGTCCTTGCCCCAGGACGCGTTCCACCGCCGAGACCATCTCGGACAGGTCAAAAGGCTTGGCCACAAAGGCGGCGTAGCCGCTGCAGGCGCGCATGACATCGCCTTCCGGCAAGGCGCTCATGACGATGAGCGGCACTTCTCCAAGGCAGGCGTTATCGCGCATGGCGGTCAGGAGGGAACCGCCGCCCATGCCGGGCATCATGATGTCCGACACCACCAGGTCCGGCTCGATCTCCAGCATGCGGGTCAGTGCGGTCAAGCCATCATTCTCGACATAGACGGTATGGCCCGCCTCGAGCAACGCCTCGCGGACGACTTTCGCAAGGACGGCCTCGTCGTCCACCACCATTATCTTTGCCATATATTCTCCGATGCGGGTCGCGCCGTCGCATACTAGCGCACCAATTCACGCATGAAATCCAGCAGCGCTCGTCCCGGATCCGGGTCCCGGGACGCCACCACCTTGATGCCCCATTGGTCCAGCACCGCATTCGCTACGGGGTTGTCCTGATGCCAGAACAAGTACGACGGGGGACGTTGCGCCGCGAACTTGTGTCCTTGCCACAGCTTCGACAGTTTCCAGAACAGCAGGCGGATATTGATATCCGAAATGCTGTAGCCCACGAACAATACGGGATTGACCAGCAAGTCCGCGCGTAGTTTCAAATCCAGCGGCGATTCGAAACTCAAGCGTTCGAAATAGCTGGTCTCGTCCAGGACCATCGTGTCCCCGTCCTTCAGGTCGCCATGGAACTTGATGATCTGCCGCACCCCGTTCCGGGCCGCCGCCAGATCCTTCACGCTGGATATCTTGGCGTAGGGCTTGCCATAGACCTCGTGCGCCAACTCGAGCCATCGGTCGAAATTCGTTGTGTAGATGCTCTGGAAGCACCCCTCCACGATGAGCCGATGGATCTCGGATTGCTGGATATCGATATCCGGCCGATGCCATTCCTTGATCATCCATTCCCGTAGCGGCCCGATGCCGCAGCGCAGGCGATAGTACTCCGCCAGCGCCCGCACATCACCGTAGCCCGAGAATGTATCGACGTCCTCGTTCAACTGGCGCGCCATTTCGGTAGCAAGCTGGGGAGCTGTGGGCAACCCGAGGCCGGCTGAAACGCCGGCGCCGGCAAACAGGATGAGCCGGCCTTCGCGATAGGTCTTGCGCAGGCCTTGCAGGGCCGAAGCATCCAGATCACTGCGTCTTCTTGTTGGCATGGTCGATCAATTGCCGCGGATTCGCGCTCGCTCGAACGTCGCGCGTGATCCGCGGAATGGGGTGCTTGCGGCGTATCGCCGTGGGGCCGCATCGGCAAGCGTCGTACCCGACCCGCCCGCCGCGGCCCATGGGCACGGGGGCTGCTGAGCCGCGCCGGTCTTCCGAGGACATGACACGCGAACATCGATGAAGATCCTGCTCACCGGCGCCACTGGATTCATCGGCCGCAGGCTGGTCGCGGCCCTGATGGCGCAAGGCCACACGCTGCGCTGTGTCAGCCGGACCCCGCCTTCGGGCGTCCAGGCATCGGGCGCGCTGGCATGGCTGCGTATGGACTACGCACAGGCTCTCAGCGCGACGCAATGGGCCGAAGCCGTGCGCGATTGCGATGCCGTCATCAACGCGGCCGGCATTCTGCGTTCGCACGGTTCGCAAACCTTGGAACGCGTGCATGGACAAGCGCCTTGCGCGCTATTCGAAGCCGCGCGCATCGCCGGCGTGTCCCGCATCGTCCAGATATCGGCGTTGGGCGCGGACGCCGGCGCGGCATCCGCCTATCACCTCAGCAAGAAGATCGCCGACGATGCGCTGCGTGCCCTCGGCATCCCGTACTCGATCGTGCAACCATCACTGGTGTTCGGCCCGGAAGGGGCGAGCGCGCGATTCTTCATGGCCACCGCCAGCCTGCCCCTGATCCCGCTTGCGGGGATGGACGACAGCCTGATCCAGCCTGTGCTTATCGACGACCTGGTGCAAGCCGTACTGGCCCTCCTCGCGATGCCGGCCCACGATATGCCGCCCGTGGTCGCGGCCGTCGGGCCGCGGCCGCTGTCCTTGCGCGCGTATTACGAGGCGCTGCGCGCAACCCTGCACCTGCCGCGTCGCGCGCGCTTCGTCCGCATGCCCCTGCCCCTGGTCCAAGTAGCGGCGCGCATGGGCGACGTGGTCCCCGGGACCCTCCTGAACACCGACACCCTGGCCATGCTCATGCGGGGCAACACCGCCGATTCCGGCCGGCTGCAGCGCTTGCTGGGCCGCGCCCCGCGGCCCGCCGATGCGTTCGTGGAGCCGGCGTATGCGTCCGCGCTTGCCGCGCAGGCGCGTCTCGCATGGCTTCTGCCGGTGCTGCGGTGGAGCATCGCGCTGGTGTGGATCGTCACCGCCTTCGTGTCGGCGTTCGGCTATCCGGTGGCGGACAGCTACGAACTGCTGCGGCGCGCCGGCGTCCCCGACGCCGCGCTGGCACCCGCGTTGTATGGCGCGGCCGGCCTCGACCTTCTGCTCGGCATATGTGTCGTACTGCCGCGCCGGCGCCGCTGGCTATGGCTCGCGCAGGCCGCGCTGGTGATCGGGTACACCATCATCATCTCGCTGCGCCTGCCGGAGTTCTGGCTGCATCCCTACGGCCCGATGGTGAAAAACCTGCCCTTCCTTGCAATGCTTTGGCTGCTATACGAACTGGAAGACCGGAAGTGGACATCCTGATCGTCAAATGGATTCATATCCTGTCCTCGACGCTGCTCTTCGGAACGGGCATCGGCAGTGCCTTCTACCTGCTGGCCGCCACCATGTCGCGCGACACCCGCGTAGTCGCGGCCGTGGCGCGCTACGTCGTGCTGGCGGACTTCCTGTTCACCGCGACGACCGCCGTGATCCAGCCCGTGACCGGCGTATGGCTGGTGTGGCGCTACGGCATGCCGATGGAAACGGCATGGGTACGCCTATCCCTCATCCTTTATGCGGTGGCCATCGCCTGCTGGCTTCCGGTTGTGTGGCTGCAGATGAAATTGCGCGACCTCGCCCAGGAGGCCGTTCGGACGAACCAACCTTTGCCACCGCCGTACTGGCGCGCCTTTCGCATCTGGGTTGCGCTGGGCGTCCCGGCGTTTGTAGCGTTCCTGGCTATTTTTTATCTGATGGTGGCGAAGCCGACATAGCGAGGGGGCCGACCGCGGCCAGATCGGCCGATGTCACGGTCACTTCACCCGCGTGGCGGTCTCCAAGCAGCTGTGCAACCGCGTGGATGGCGCGGAAGTTCGCACGGTATGCGTCCAGCATGCGCTCCGGCGTGCCGTCGGCTCCGAAGTATTCGCACAGTGCGCCGCGCGTCACGCGTACCGCGCGCACGCCGTCGGGAAAATGCATCGCGTAGTGGACGTCGCCGTCCTGTACATGCGCATCAGGATCAAAACTCATCGATGCTCCTCACGTTTGCCGGGCTTGCGGAGCGGCCATGAAAGCGAAACTCATCCGTGGAAAGAAAGTTCACGCGCGGCGCCCCTTGGAATGCATAGGCCGCGCATGCCCCGTGCCGCGCCATACGTGCTGACGGGTCGGGACCGCCGGGCTTGCTGTCTATTCCGCGCCCGCGATGCGGGCATGGCAACTGCGTAAAGGGGCACGCCGCTCCAGCGCATGTCGCTCCGGCAGCCCCCGCCACGCTTTCCCCATACCCGTTCTTCTTGAGGTCATTATGAGCCCGGACGCTACCCCGCGCATCGACACCGATGCGGCCCTGGCATTGTCTGATTCGGCAGCGCGCATGCCGGCGCGCCTCGCGCATGCCGCTCGGCCGGCCCTGCTCTGCTTCTCGCACTTGCGCTGGAACTTCGTCTATCAGCGGCCTCAACATCTATTGTCCCGGTTCGCACGCACGCACCGCGTCTACTACATGGAAGAGCCGGTGGCCACGCTCGATGCGCAGCCATGGCTGGAATGCGTGGAAACACCGGAGGGGGTCACCGTACTGGTCCCGCACCTGCCCTCCGATTGCGGAGCCGAGCAGGCACAGGTTCATCAGCGCGCGCTGCTCGACGCCATGCTGCGCGAGGATGCGGTGCGGCCTGCCGTACTCTGGTACTACACCCCGATGAGCCTGGCCTTCTCGGATCATCTGGCCACGGACGTCGTCGTCTACGATTGCATGGACGAGTTGTCCGCGTTCCGGGGCGCCCCCCCGCAATTGACCGCCAGGGAAGCGCAGTTGCTCGGACGTGCCGACGTGGTATTCACGGGAGGACACAGCCTGTATGAAGCCAAGCGCAACCGCCACCGCAACGTCCATGCTTTCCCGAGCAGTGTCGATGTGGCGCATTTCCGCATGGCTCGCCAGGCCTTGGATTGCCCGGCGGACCAGCGAGACATCCCGGCGCCGCGCATGGGCTTCTACGGCGTGCTCGATGAACGGTTCGATATCGATCTGGTGGCGCAGGTCGCCAGGCTGCGGCCATCCTGGCAGTTGATCTTCGTCGGTCCGGTGGTGAAGATCGACCCGGCCACGCTCCCACGCGCGCCGAATATCCACTATCTCGGTCCCAAGCGCTACGAGGAGTTGCCTGCCTACCTCGCCGGCTGGGACGTCGCGCTCATGCCCTTCGCGATCAACGAATCGACTCGCTTCATCAGCCCGACGAAGACGCCGGAATTCCTCGCCGCAGGCAAGCCGGTCGTCAGCACCCCCATCACGGATGTCATCCGGACCTACGGCGAGTGCGCGATGGTGCGCATCGCCGCGGATGCCCAGGGCTTTGTGCAAGCGGCGGAAGCCGCTCTGCTCGACAGCCGCGACAGCGAGGCGCTTGAACGGACGGCCGATGCCGCATTGACGGACCAGTCGTGGGACCGCACCTGGACGGAGATGGGCGTCTTGATGGCCAAGGCCGCCGCGCATGATGCGGACAGCCGCGACGCCGCGCCTGCCGTCATGCCCACGGATGGCGCGCGCATCCTGCAACTGCACGGGCCGGCCAACGACAAACGGGATGCCGGCCGCAAGGAAGGACCACGCATCATGACCCCGCGTATCCGCCATGGCAAGGCGGTCCGCTACGACTACCTGGTCGTCGGCGCCGGTTTTGCCGGCAGCGTACTGGCCGAGCGGCTCGCCGCCGGGCTGAACCGCCGGGTCCTGGTGGTGGACCGGCGCCCCCATATCGGGGGCAACGCCTATGACCACTACAACGAGGATGGCGTCCTGGTTCATCGGTACGGTCCGCACATCTTTCATACCAATGCCGACAAGGTGGTGGACTACCTTTCCCGCTTCACGGGATGGCGGCCCTACCAGCACCGTGTCCTGGCCCAGGTCGACGACATGCTCGTGCCGATGCCGATCAACCTCAAGACGCTGTCCATGCTTTACGGACGTCCGTTCACCCCGGAGCAGGCCGCCGCTTTTCTGGCGCAGCGCGCCGAGACGCCCGATGCGATACGCAGCGCCGAGGACATGGTCGTATCCCAGGTGGGCCGCGAGCTGTACGAAAAATTCTTTCGCGGCTACACGCGCAAGCAGTGGGGCCTGGACCCATCGGAACTGGACCGCAGCGTGACGGCCCGGGTGCCGACACGAACCTCGCATGACGACCGCTACTTCACCGACCGCTTCCAGGCGATGCCGGACCAGGGCTACACCCGCATGTTCGAAAACATGCTGGCGCATCCCAACATCGACATCTGGCTGGGCACGGATTTCCGGGAAGTCCGCGCGGCGGTCCAGGCAGACAAGATCGTCTATACCGGGCCCGTCGACGAGTATTTCGACTACCGCTACGGACGGCTTCCCTACCGGTCGCTGGTGTTCCGCCACGAAACGATCGACCGGGAGACCTTCCAGCCCGCGGCGGTGGTCAACTATCCCGCCGAGGACGTCCCCTACACCCGCATCACGGAGTACAAGCACCTGACCGGGCAGCAACACCCGAAAACCAGCGTGACGTACGAATATCCCAGCGCGGAAGGAGATCCCTACTATCCCGTCCCACGTCCCGAAAACGCCGAACTCTACAGGCGCTACGAGGCCCTTGCGGACCAGACAAACGATGTTTATTTCGTCGGCCGACTGGCGACATATCGCTACTACAACATGGACCAGGTGGTGGCGCAGGCGCTCAGTACCTACGCACGTATCGAGGCGGACCATCAGCAGCGCCAAGCGGACACCCCGCAGCCGGCCGTCGCCTGAGGGGATGGCCATGCCAGCGATTTTCCGTAGTTTCTTCCAGGGCGGTTTCGAATGCTCGACGCTGCGCCTGCCGGACGGGCGGCAACGCGACCTGCTGGAAAGCACCCGACATGCGCGCCACGCCGAACGCGATTACCGGGCATTGGCTGAACTGGGCATCCATACGGTCCGCGACGGAGTCCGGTGGCACCTGATCGAGGAACGCCCCGGCATCTACGACCTGGGCAGTTTCCTGCCCCAGCTGGACGCCGCAACGCGCACCGGCACGCAGGTGATCTGGGATTTGTGCCACTACGGATGGCCGGGACACCTGGATATCTGGTCACCGGAGTTCCCGCAGGCCTTCGCCCGCTTCGCCGCGCAGATCGCCGCCGTCGTCCGCGACCGCAGCCCGCAGCCGCCCATCTATTGCCCGATGAATGAAATCTCGTTCTGGGCATGGGGCGGCGGCGAGATGGCCTACATCGGCCCCTGCGCGCTGGGGCGTGGGAACGAGCTGAAACAGCAACTGGTGCGCGCCTGCCTGGCTGCCATGGACGTAATCCGCCTGGTCGATTCGCGCGCCCGGTTCGTCCTGGCCGATCCGATTATCCGCGTCGTTCCCCAGACGCCGGCCGACGCGGCGGACGCCGCCGGCCACACCGCCGCGCAGTACCAGGCCTGGGACATGCTGGCCGGCAGGGAAAGACCCGAACTGGGCGGTGGACCCGGCTACCTGGATATCATCGGCGTGAATTTCTATCCGCACAACCAGTGGTTTCTGGATGGCCCGACCATCCGGCGAGGCGAGCCGGCCTATACGCCGCTGCGCGAGCTGCTGGCCGAAATCCACGATCGATACGGCCGTCCGATCCTGATCGCCGAAACAGGTGCCGAAGGACCGCGCCGCGCCGGCTGGCTGCGTTATGTTGCCGAAGAAGTCGCCAGCGCCCTGGCGGACGGCCTGCCGATATTGGGCATTTGCCTGTATCCGGTCACGGACTATCCTGGGTGGGACGACGACCGGCACTGCCCGACAGGCCTGCTGGGCCTGGCGAACGAGCATGGGGCCCGCCCCATCGACGGGCTCACCGCGGCGGAGCTGGCCGTCCAGCGGCAGTGCATCGCCGATGTCATCGCGACCTCGACGCAGGCAGCAGCCGAGCCGCTGCGCTAGCGCCTTGGTGACACGCCAGCCCTCCACCGGTATACCATGTCGACCCGAACCATACCGCATCGCCCGCTTGCCTTCCTGTTCCACTACGTGCGGGCCCGGCCTGTTCATTTCCTCTGCCTCGGCGCGCTGATTATCAGCGCGGCCACCTGCGCCGTCGCAGTGCAATACGGCATGAAGCTCATCGTGGATGCGATGAGCACGGAAAACCGCGCCGCCGCGGACGTCTGGCACCCGCTGCTGTTCTTCCTCGGCCTGATCGCCGTCGAAAGCGCGCTGTGGCGCACGGGCGGCTGGCTGGGTTGCCGCACCATCGTGGCCACCTGCGCCGACATGCGCCTGGACCTGTTCGACCACCTGACCGGCCATGCCATGCCTTTTTTCAAGCGCCACCTGACCGGGGCGCTGGGCAACCGCATATCGTCGACGGCATCGGCCGGCGGCATCATCTTCAGCACGCTCACCTGGAACGTCACGCCGCCTTGCGTCGAATTCATCGGGGCCACCGTCGTATTGCTGACCATCGACTGGCGGCTGGCGCTTGCGCTGATGGTCTTCGTGGTGCTGGTTGCCACGGTCATCGTGGCATTCGGCACGCGGGGACGGCAGCTGCACGAGACCTACGGAATGCACGCCTCGCGTGTGGGCGGGGAGATCGTCGACACGGTCTCGAATATCTGGGCCGTGCAGGCGTTCGCCGCGCGGCAACGCGAAAGCGAGCGCCTGAAATGGGAGGTCTCCAAGGAGGCACGCGCGCAACGCCACAGCTGGATGTACCTGGAGAAAGCCCGCGTGCTGCACGACATCTGCCTATGGCTGATGGCGGGCTCCATGCTTTTCTGGGCGCTTTACTCCTGGCGGCGCGGCACCATGACGACGGGTGACGTCGTGGTGGTCAGCGCCCTGACCTTCCGGATCCTGCATGGGTCGCGCGACCTGGCGCTGGCGCTTGTCGGGACGGCGCAGCAGTTCGGCATCATCGCCGAAATGCTGAGCGTGGTGGCCCAGCCGCATGGCATGGCCGATGCGCCCAACGCCAAACCTTATATCGCCCGAGGCGGCGAGATCCAGTTCGACAACGTGGACTACGCCTATCCGGACGGCCATCACGTCTTTCGCGGCCTGAACCTGTATATTCCCGCCGGCCAGAAGGTGGGTATCGTCGGTCCGTCCGGCGCCGGCAAGTCGACCTTGCTGGCCTTGTTGCAGCGTCTGGACGATGTGTCCGGCGGCAACATCACCCTGGACGGCCAGCCGCTGCGATCGCTCACCCGCGACAGCCTGCGCAAGGCCATCGCGGTCGTGCCGCAGGAGGTGCCTCTCTTTCGCCGTACCGTCATGGAGAACATCCGCTATGGCCGGCCGGACGCCACCGACGAAGAGGTCTACGCGGCGGCACGCCTGGCCAACTGCGACGAGTTCATCGACCAGTTGCCCAACGGCTACCACACGCTGCTGGTCGAGCGCGGGGCTTCCCTGTCCGGGGGACAACGGCAACGCCTTTCCATTGCCCGCGCCTTTCTGACGAACGCCCCCATCCTGATCCTGGACGAGGCCACGTCCTCGCTGGACAGCCGCTCCGAAGCGCGCGTCCAGGAGGCGCTGACCGAACTGATGCGGCATCGCACGGTGCTCGCCGCCGCCCACCGCCTGTCGACGCTGTCGCGCTTTGACCGGATCATCGTTCTGGATGATGGACGGGTCGTCGAGGACGGGAGCCCCGAGGCCCTGCGCGCGCGGGATGGGTTGTTCAGCACCCTGTGGCGGATGCAGAGCAAGGAAGTCGCGGTTTCGGAAACCTCGGAGCCGGCGTGGCGATGAGCCCGTCCTCGCGCGCCACGCCGGAGCATCGAGACAGCCAGCCATGATCTACCGGGTACTCGCCGACGCCGTGCTAGTGGCACACGGGCTTTTCGTGGCCTGGGTGGTTTTCGGTGGCCTGGCCGCCTTCTGGCGCAGACGCGCCGTCTGGCTGCACCTGCCGGCGCTGGCCTGGGGCGTCGCCATCGCAGGCATGGGGTGGATATGCCCCCTCACGCCCCTGGAGAACAGTCTGCGCGAGCGCGCCGGCTTGCAGGGGTACGCCGGCAGCTTCATCGGCCAGTATCTGCTGCCCTTGATCTATCCTGCCGCGCTTACCCGGGACATCCAGGTGCTGCTGGCCGTCCTGCTGCTGGGCGGCAACGTCGTCGTCTATGCACTGCTGTACTGGCGCACGCGCGGACGCAGGACATGATGTCCGATCGCCGCCGTATGCCGTTGCCCTAGGCCGCCAGTTGGATATGCGCTTTACTGTGCACATGTTCCCGCAGGCTTTGCTGCCAGGGCAGCATATGTAGCGCGGCCAGCTCGTCCAATGCAGCCCTGGCGACGTGAAAGCTGTCCTCGCCGGGTGCCCGCGCATAGGTTTCCATGGCGCCGAAGAAGGCCGCGCGCATCGAGGCGATCTGCGCCGCGCGAGTCGGGTCCGCGGCCTCGACGATCTGGTTCCAATAATGGCGCGCCTCGCCACCTATCGGGTGGTCCGGGTCCGCCAGCTTGGCGAGCATCGATTCGATGCTGCCGCGGTGCCGCGCGCAAAACCGGCTCCAGTACGGCGCGCCCGTTCCGCCGGCACGGCTTGCGTAGGCATGATGCCGCATGAACAGGTACGACAGCGTGTCGGTGCCCAGCTTCTCGCCCCGGAGCCGGCTGCTTTCCACCCCCGGTGCGGCCGAGCCGCAGGTCAGGCGCGCATACTGCAATCGCAAGCCGTCGATCGCATTGGCGCCACGCGGCTGGTAGTAGCACAGCGTCACCCTGCTTCTGACCGAAGCTTCCACTGCCCCGATGAGATAGTTGCGCAGAACGTCTCCAAGACCCTCCACACCGGGTCCGATGGCATGGTTATCCAGGCCCAGGCGGGCAGCATGGTCACGGAGGAATTCGCCTATCGCCGGGACAGGTTGCTCAAGGCGGCGGAGGACGGAAACGTCGAAGGAAATGCGCAGGTACCGGCCCGCGCGCAGCGTGTTCGCATCGCATCGCCATGTGGTAAGCGCCTGGACGCTGGCCGCCACGCCAGCGCTCATGCCCACGGTGCCGCCGATGCCGGCAATGCCCGCATCACGCCTGGCGATAAGGCCCGCGTGCAGGGAGATCGGGAAGCTGTATTCGAGCAAGTCGGTCTCGTCCCTGAATGTCGTGTAGCGCTGGGCCTTGCGCGCGTCGTAGTCGACCATGTCGGGCGCCTGGAGTTTGTGGTCCAGGCGATCCAGCGCGGCATGGTCGCCCTCGCCCATGGCCTTCAGGCGCAGCCCGATCAGCGCAAGGGCGATCGCCAGCGCCTGCACATACGCGTACATCGCGTCGGGACCGCGCGCGCCCCACGCCGACTCGATGGCACGAGCCTGTGCTTCGTGCCTGCGCAGGCCGGCCGCGACCTGCGTACGGCTGTAGCAATAGCGGTCGAACTCGCGCTCCATGCCTGACAGCAGCTCGGCGAGTTCCGATGCGGATGCGCCTTCGATCGCATTGATCGCCTCGACCGCATCGATCGCGCCGCCGCTGCGGGCGGCGCCGGGGATTTCGCCCGGTGCCTGCGCCGCCCGCGGATGCTGCCGGCCCAGCGCCACCCGCAGATGCCCCAGGCCCGTCGCCACCCGCCCCGCCGAGGCTTGCAGCGCCCCGACGCGTTCACGTTCGGCCGGCGTCAGCGACGCGCCGTCGTCCAGTTCCAGGTGGCGCACGGCCTGCCAGAATCCCTTGCGCGAATAACCGGCCAACTGCTTGAAGATCGCTTCGCCCGCCACCTTGACCGTGCCCGTCATCAATCCCGGCACGCCGGCCGTGCCGCTCAGGTCCGCGCTGGCCCGGGCTTCCGTCGCCTGGAAGGCCGAGGGTCCCGGCATGGCGGACGCAGCCCGGGTGATGCGAACCATGTGCAGCGCTTCGCCCGCAGCGTCGGCACTGAACCCGATCGGTCCCAAGACCTTGGCGAAGATTTCCCGCTCGGCATAGGCCCGTTCCTGCAGCGCCACCAGGTCTTTCAGCGCCAGCCCTGTCGCCACGGGGCCGCGATTCGCTCCCATCGCCCGCTTGAGCCGCCGGGTAGTGGCGTCGGCGACGCGTTGCCGATGAGGCAAGCCTTCCGGCGAAGCGACGAGCTGGTCCACATCCTCGAAGAAGAAGCCTTCCGTGCGCTTCACCGAAACGGACAGCCCCAGCCTGGCCTTGATGAACGCGATCCCAGCCGTCAGGGATGCCCCCAGTGTCATCGACCACCAGCTCGACTGCTCCACGCTGCCGTCCTCGCATGCCCCCAGGTCACGGCCCAGTATCGTCATGCCCGCGATCACTCCCGGCGTGATGCCGACGGATGGACTGCCGACAGGCATATCGGCGGTCGTGCCGAGAAAACTCGTTTCGCCATTGCCCGGACACTCGTAATCCTGGTAGCCATGGGTCTGCACGGCCTGCACGTGCACGCGCACCAGCGCCGCCCAGCCTCCCAGGATCTGCACCTCCATATGCCTGAGCAGCATCTCCAGCACCGCGTCGGGTTCCACCGTGCAATCCGGCGTGCCCGCACCGGGCCCCAGCGCTTGACACAGGCGGGCCCGGAACGAAGGGGGGGCATAGATGGCTTTGCGTACTCCGCGCAGGACGCGCAGCAGCTTCTCGCTGCCCTCCGCATCCAGGCCCGGGCTTGCGTCGCCCCCGGCCGGCACAGCCCCCGCGCCGGGATCGCGGGGCGACGGGGCGAGATCGCGCGCCAAGGCGTGCACGGCCGCCCATTCCCGGGTGGCCGCTACGCGGATCATGCGCGACTGGTTCTTTGCGTTCGCCATGTGGGCGAGACGGACTTCTATCCGTTCCAGCACTTTGGCCACCATGTCGCGACGCAGTTGACCGCCTTCGGTATGCAGATCCACTTCCGGCATGTCGGCCCGGGCCGGACAGGCGTCCGGCGCCACGACCGTACAGACAGGGGCACGGCGCACACCATTGATCGCGGACGCGGCGTCCCCGCGCGCGCGGGCCTCGGTGACATGCTGGACGCTTGCCCGTGGTGCCGCCTTGGCCAGGTCGGCGCGTCCAGGCTGGCGCAGGGCCCTGTTCGCTTTTGCATAGAGCAGCCGGTATCGCGTCCGCGGGCGCAGGGGCACACCCGACGTGGTCATCGAGACGACGGTGGGACAGATGCGGCTCATCCTGGCGACTCCCGGTGATGCAAGGCCTCCGACGCTCGCGGCAAGCGGATCGGCATATAGTGACCATCCTAGACAAGGCGTCGACGGCGCGCTGCCGGACGTATCCGCAAATGGCGGACAGGTACACGCCTTGCTCCAGCGAATCCGCGCCTGCCTCCGTAAGGTTCGCGGAAGCCTTCCGCGGAACCGCATGTAGCGCAATGGTCGGCCGCCCGCCCCCGTATCGTAGAATTCGCGAATGTCCGCCGCCTCCTGGCCCACCCGTATCGCTGCTGTCCGCACACGCATGCTGCTGTGCCTGCTGCTGCTCGTCGTGGGTTTTCGCGCGGCCATCCCCGTCGGATACATGCCCGACCCGCACAGCCTCCGCCAGGGAATGGTACGGATCACGCTGTGCACGGCGCTAGGCGCGGTCTCCACCGTCCGGCTGTCGCTCGATGACGCCCGGCAGACGGGCTGGCACACGGACCGGCACACGGACCGGCTTGCGGATGTACCCTCCGCACATGGTCATCCTGAGCACACCGCGGCCGACGCGTCGGCGGTGCACCTTGGGGCCCATGGCCTGCAGCACGCCGCCGGCCACGGCGGCGATAAGGACGACGCCGGACACGACCATGCCGCCGGCGCCGAATGCCCCTTCTGGGCAGCGGCGCATCTGACCTTGAACCTGCCGCCCGGCGCGCTCGTGCCCCTGGCGGTGGCCATGGACGATGGGGCGCTGCCTGCCCCGCCGACCGCCACCCTGCCGCCGCAGGCCCTTGCCGGTCCCCCGCTCGGCTCCCGCGCACCACCCCGCCCCATTGCCTGACACGGTTTCCGGGCTCCCGCCTATCGGCCGGAGCGATATGGTCACGCGCGCGTGCCGGCAAGAACCGGCCGCATGCGCACGGGGCGACCGCCAGGCATCCGATGGATGCGTGCCCGGCCGTCCCGCCCAGGCAAGGTGCACACCATGTCCCAAGCACAACAGCGCGCCCCGACGGCTCTCCGCGGCGCGCAAACACCGGCTTCAGGAACCGCGCTGATCGCGCTGCTGACCCGCCTGCATTTTTATGTCGGCCTGTTCGTCGGTCCCTTCATCCTGGTTGCCGCCATCACCGGCACGCTCTTCGTCCTGACGCCACAGATCGAGGATCACCTGTACGCGGCCCAGCTCCGCAGCGATGCGCCCGGCCCCCGGCGCACGCTGGCCGAGCAGATCGACGCCGCACGAAGCGCGATCGGGGGCGGACTGACCCTGGCCGCCGTGCGCCCGGCGCTGGAGCCAGGCAGGACCACGCGCGTGATGTTCAATGATCCGGCGCTGGATGACTCCCGGCAGCGCGCCATCTTCGTGGATCCCGTCACGCTGGACATCAAGGGCGACCTGCCTGTGTACGGCACCAGCGGCACCCTGCCGTTTCGCACGACGCTGGATTTCCTGCATCGCAATCTCATGCTCGGCGATGCCGGCCGCAACTACAGCGAGCTTGCCGCATCGTGGCTATGGTTCGCCGCGTTGGGAGGCATCATCCTGTGGGCCAGCGGCCGGCGGCGCGCCGCACAGGTCGCCCGTGCATCCTCTGGGGGGAGAAGGCGGCTGCGCCGCGTGCACAGCGTCATCGGGCTCTGGATCGCGATCGGGCTGTTCTTTCTTTCGGCAACCGGCCTGACCTGGTCACGCTGGGCCGGAGGCCGTATCGATGTCGTGCGGCAGGAGCTGGGCTGGGTCACCCCATCGGTGTCCACCAAGCTGACGGCAGGACCGCACAGCCCATCGGGCGGCGAGCACGCGGAACATATGCATGGGAGGGCAGCGGCCAGTGCGAGCGCCTCCCCGGTGGCCGGCGCGACGTCGGGCGCTCCCGCGGCGGCGCAGTTCGACCGTGTCCTGCTGGCCGCACAGGCCGGCGGGATCGATGCCGGCGACATTGAAATCCGCCCGCCGCGCAAGGCGGACCAGGCCTGGACCGTGCGGGAGGTCGATCGTGCCTGGCCGACGCAGGTCGACACGGTCGCCATCGATGGCCGCGACATGTCCATCGTCAGCCGCGCCGACTTCGCCTCCTTCCCGCTCGTCGCCAAGCTCATCCGATGGGGCATCGACGCGCATATGGGGATTCTTTTCGGCTGGGCCAACCAGCTGCTGATGGCCGCCTTCGGCATCGCCCTGAGCGTCATGATCGTGCTGGGCTATGCCATGTGGTGGCGGCGCCGGCCCGCCCCCGGCGCGCCTGTATTGACGGTGTCCCAGGCGTGGCGCCGCTTGCCAGCGGCGCAGCGCTGGGCCGCCCTGCTGTTGGCCCTTGCCCTGGGATGGACCCTTCCCCTGATGGGATTGAGCCTGCTGGCCTTCATGCTGGTCGACATGACGCGCTGGCAATTCGCAGGACGCGCGCGACAACACAGCCACAGCCAGGCCTGAAGGCACAGGATGCGCGATCCCGGCGGGTGGCTCGCCTCCCCGCGGGATCGCTCTACTGCGCCATGCGCTGCAAGGCGTCGCGCAGGGGCACCACAGAAATGCGGACCATGCCGTCCAGCGGCCGATCCATTTCCAGGATCAGGAAGATCGCGCCCGAGGCGGAAAGCGCGGACAGTACGAGGGCGATCACCACGGCGCCGTTGCGCGGCGACAGCAGGCCGAACGACGCGAAGATCACCACCAGCCATGCCACCAGCACCGTCACCAGAGGCATCGATATCGCGCCGTCACGTTGCAGGACCAGCAGCCACCGCGTATTGGTGACCTGCCCTTGCAGTTGTACGGCGCGCGCGCGCATCTGGCGGTGCAGGTCATCATCCGCCTGCAGTTGCATGAGCCGGAACTGGTAATCCTCCAGGTAGCGCATGCGCGATTGCATATAGGCCCTGTCCACCATGATCGGCTGCTCTTCGGACAGCAGTCGCACCGTCGTCGCGTAGTCCCGCCGCATCCCGGCGCGTAACTCCGCAGCGGCCGGACCATAGTCCTGGAGCAGCCGGTCCAGTTCGAGCATATAGGCGGCATTGCGTGTCAACTCGCCATTGACGGAGTCCAGCGATCCCTTGGACGACGACACCAGCAGTCCCAGCACCAATGCGGCCAGAGTGGCCACCAACCCCGTTGCCAGCTTGATCGCGTCCACGGACAAGGCGCTGAGGTGGTGTTCCGGCAGCACATCGCGCAGGCGCAACCCGACGACCGCGGCGGCGGTCACGCTGGCGAAAACCAAAACGGCAATCAGCAGATGGCTCAAGATCGGATCTCGCGGCTGGACAATCGCGCCAGCATAGGGGCAGACGGGCTTGCAAGACTATCGACCCCTCGGCCGTTGGCCGGGCACCATAAAGCCTACGCAGGCATAGCTCATCCACACCGTTGCCAGACTTTCGGCTAATCTGTCCGTCGCGCGTGAATAGCCTGAACAACAGCTTAATTCCGCGGCGGCCTGCCTCGCCCCGACCGGCGTGCGCATCCCGCCCGGCACCCAACGGTTGGCCCGCACGCGCGCTTGCCGCAGGCATGTGCGCCAGCCATACCAAGGAGGTCCTTTGGATGACTGAACCCGTCGCAAAACCGATGGTGCTGGTGGTCATGGGCGTATCCGGCTGCGGCAAGACCACCGTCGCCGCCATCCTGTCGGGTCGCCTGAACTGGCCATTCGAGGAAGGCGATGCCCTGCATCCCCAATCCAATATCGACAAGATGCATGCGGGGCACCCGCTTACCGACGAAGACCGCGCACCCTGGCTGGAGAAAGTCGCCGACTGGGTCGACGCATGCCTGGACGCCGGCGAGAACGGCCTGATCACATGCTCGGCGCTCAAGCGCGCTTACCGGGACGTCATCAACCGGCGCGGCGCCGGCGTCACCTTCGTCTACCTGGCGGGCTCGCGCGATGTCATCGCGGCGCGCCTGACCGCCCGGCATGGGCACTTCATGCCGCCCACCCTGCTGGACAGCCAGTTCGCCGCCCTGGAAGAGCCCACACCCGATGAGCCCGCCGTGCGCGTCGATGTCGGTCCGGCACCGTCGGCCATCGCACAGACCATTATCCAGACCCTGGGCCTGACTTCCGCAACCGGAAACAAGGATAGCCAATGAATGCAGCGACCGCGTTGACCTCCCACGATATCCAGGTGCTTATCGTGGCGGCCGTCGGCATTGGCATCCTGGTCCTGCTGATCGTCTGGCTGAAGCTGCATGCCTTCATCGCGCTGACCATCGGCGCGCTTTTTGTCGGGGTGGGCTCCGGAATCCCCTTGGAGAAAGTCGCGTCATCCTATGAAGCCGGCGTCGGCAGTGTGCTCGGCTATGTCGGCGTGCTGATCGCGCTGGGCGCCATGCTCGGCAAGCTGCTGGCCGACTCCGGCGGGGCGGATCAACTGGTGGACCGCATCCTGCGCGGACGTCCCGCCACCCTGCCCTGGAAGATGGCGCTGGTGGCCAGCATCATCGGCATCCCGATGTTCTTCGAGATCGGCCTCGTCCTGCTGATTCCTGTCGTCATGCTGGCCGTGCACCGGTCCAAGGGACCGGCCATGCGGCTGGGCATTCCCGCCTTGGCGGGACTGTCGGTGCTGCATGGCTTCATTCCGCCACATCCGGGCCCGCTCGCCGCCATCGCCATCCTGCACGCGGATGTCGGCATGACCTTGGCGCTGGGACTGCTCATCGCCATCCCGACCGTGATCGTCGGCGGCCCCATGTTCGGTGTTCTCGCAGCGCGCATGGTGCCCATAGGCGCCGCCGGCGCGGGCTTCGCCGTTACCTCGGGCGAGGAAGCGGCCGAAGGCGCCGCGGACGAACAGGACGCCAAGCCACGCCGCAGCCCGACGTTCGCGTGGACCCTGATTACGCTGCTGTCGCCGATCGTGCTGATGCTGCTCAAGGCGGCCGCCGATATCTGGCTGGACAAGGGCTCCCCGCTGCGCCACATCCTGGACTTCATCGGCGATCCGGTCTTCGCCCTGCTGGTCGCCGTGCTGATGGCCATGTTTACCTTCGGCAGGGCGGTCGGGTTCTCCATGCCGGTGCTGTCCAAGAAAATCAGCAACAGCCTGCTGCCGGTAGTCGGCGTCATGCTGATCGTCGGCGCCGGCGGCGGCTTCAAGCAGGCGCTGGTCGATGGCGGCACGGGTAGCGCCATCGCGAAGATCGCGCTGGCGGCCGGGCTGTCCACGCTGGTGCTCGGCTGGATCGTGGCGGTGTTGATCCGCCTCGCCACAGGATCCGCGACGGTGGCGACCGTCACCGCGGCCGGCATCGTGGCTCCCCTGGCCACCAACCTGCCCCCCGGCCAGTTGTCCCTGGTCGTGCTCGCCATCGGGGCAGGCTCTTTGTTCTTTTCCCACGTGAACGACGCCGGGTTCTGGCTGGTGAAGGAGTATTTCGGCCTGACCATCGGCCAGACGATCAAGACGTGGTCGCTGATGGAAACCGTGCTGGCGGTGATGGGGCTGGTGCTGACCTTGGGGTTGTCGGTGGTGATTTGATCGACCGTGGGCCGCGCCTTGGCGCCCGCCTGTATGGCGCGATGGGGGTACGATTGCGGCCCGCATCGTGGCGGCTGTGCCGCGTTCGGTATTGTCGGATATTGTCGCGCGACACAGACCACGCGCGGCAGCAACGCTACAGGACTTCCTTGTCCACGTGCTGGACTACCAAGTCGATAACACGCGGCGTGTTCTTCGATGCCAGCGCTTCAATGATCGCGCAGTGCTCCTGGTGCAGCGTGTCACGGCTTTCCGGCACAAAGCCGTAGATTCTCCAAGCCTGTGTCCATAGCTGATGGATCTGCCGCTGCATGGCGGAAAGGATGGGATTGCCGGCCAGCTCGGCGACCTTGGCCTCGAAGCTCAGGTCCAGCCCCGCATTTTCCTCGAACTCGTCCTTCGCTGTCTTGTCCTGGGCGTTCTCGTCGATCAGTTCTTTCAAGGCCCGGATGCTGCCTTTGTTGGCCTTGATGGAATACGCCTCGAACACGGCGCGCTCGACGGCCGTGCGCGCCGCGATCAACTGCTGCATGAACTCCTTGCTCACGCCCTGCGCCAGCAGCGCATTCAGGTTGTCGCCGCTGCTGGCAACCGCCTGTTTTTCGACGAAGTAGGTACCGCTGCCGACACGGGTCTCGATGCGTCCCGCCGCTTCCAGCACCTTCAGCGCCTGGCGGATCGATGAACGGCTCACGGAAAAGCTCTCGGACAGTTCGCGTTCGGAGGGCAGTTTGTCGCCGATCTGGAATTGGCCGCTATTAAGCAAGTTTTCGAGCTGCTGGCAGACCTCCTGGAAGATGTCTGTGCGCTTTATGGGAAGCATTGAAAAACGGGGCTTGCTCATGTGGCTCAATGCCGGACATGCGAAATAGATAACCGAGGAACTTTACCATTCTTCGGAAAAATGGTCCGTCCACTTCCCCTTGCAGCCTGCGCGACGAATACATCTCCTAGGGTAAATCCCTGGATATTGGACAGTTGTCAGACCACTTTTAGTCGGATAGCATACCAATCCTCGACAGGCTTGCCCGCAGGCTTGGTGGCCATGCGAGCAGCAATTCAGGAGACAGAACGATGTACAGAAGCAACTTCGAACCCGGCTCCACCCGCTGGGCGGTGCGGCGCAGCCAGTGGCGCAGCATGGGTATCCGTGAGGAGGACATGGACAAACCCAAGATCGCCATCATCAACACCTCAAACAAGCTGTCCTGCTGTTACGTCCACCTGGACGCCATCAGCGCCCTGGTCCAGCAAGCCATCCGCGATGCCGGCGGGCTGGCCTTCGAAGTACGCACCGTTGCCCCCAGCGATTTCGTCACCAGCGCAGGCAAGAAAGCGCGCTACCTCATGCCCACCCGCGACCTGATGGTTAATGAGGTGGAATGCATGATGGAAGGCGCGGTGCTGGACGGCATGATCTGCCTGTCTTCCTGCGACAAGACCACGCCCGCCCACCTGATGGCCGCCGCGCGCCTGGACGTCCCTTCCCTGCTCCTGACCTGTGGCTACCAGATCGGCGGCAAGTGCTCCAACGAGAAGTTCGAGGATCAGTTCTTCGACATCGACGACGTCTATGAGCAGATCGGCGCGTTGGCGACCCGTACGATCACGCTCAAGGACCTCACCGACATGACCGATGTGGCGATCCAGTCGCCCGGCGTCTGCGCTGGCCTTGGAACCGCGAACTCCATGCATATCGTCGCGGAGGCCATGGGCATGACCCTGCCAGGCAACTCGCCCATCTGGGCAAATGGCCGCCGGCTGAACGAGTACGCACAAGCCGCCGGCCGCCAGATCGTCGAACTGACGCGCCACGGCGTCTCGGCGCGCAAAATCATTACCGAAGAAGCCATCCGCAATGCCGTCATGATGGTGCTGGCCGTCGGCGGCTCGGTCAACACGGTGCGCCACATTGCCGCCATCGCCACCGAAGCCGAACTCGCGCTGGACGTGGTGAAGCTGTACGAGGAGTACGGCAAGACCATCAAGCTGCTGACGGCCGTGCGTCCCAATGGTCCTTTCCGCACCGAAGACCTGGAAGCGGCCGGTGGCACACCTGCCGTCATGAGCGAGTTGCGCGAACATCTATATCTCGATGCGCTCACCGTCACGCGCCAGACCATCGGCGAAAACATCCGCAATGCAGCCGTCAAGGACGGCAAGATCATCCGGTCGCTGGCGAATCCGGTCAGCCAGCGGCCCGGCGTCGGTATTCTGCGCGGCAACCTCGCGCCCAACGGCGCAATCGTGAAATTGTCAGCCGTACCGGGCGAACGGGCCGGGTTTTCCGGCCCCGCCAATATCTACGAAGGCGAGGACGAAGCCATTGCGGCGCTCGGCGAAGGAAAAATCAACAAGGGCGACGTGATCGTGCTGCGCAATATGGGTCCCAGTGGCGGACCGGGCACCGTGTTCGCGTGCAGCTTTGTGGCGGCCTTGAATGGCGCCGGTATCGCCGAATACGTGGCCGTCGTCACCGACGGCGAGCTATCCGGATTGAACCGGGGGATCATCGTCGGCCAGTTGATGCCGGAATCGGCAGCCGGGGGTCCGCTTGCCGTGGTCAGGCAGGGCGAGACCATCCATATCGACTTCGTCAATCGCAAGATCGACATGGATGTGCCGCACGAGGAGATCGCCCGCCGCCTGGGCGAATGGAAGCCTCGCGAACTCGAATTGGGCGGCGGCAACAGTACCTATCTTCTGCAGTATGCCCAACTGGTGCAGCCCATCGAACAGGGCGCGGTGCTGGGCAAACGCAAAGTGCACGCGCACACATCTTGATCCGGGCGGGCGCCCTTGCCCGGGCGCCCACGCCTGACGAACCATAACAACGGCATACGGAGACAGCCCAACATGTCCACGCAGACAGCGGCACAGAAGTCCAGGAAAGCGGGTCTGGCAGCATTCATCGGCACCGTCCTGGAATGGTACGACTTCATCATTTATGGCACCGCGGCGGCCATCGTACTGAACAAGGTTTTCTTTCCGAACAGCGATCCGCTGGTCGGCACACTGGCCGCTTTCGCCACCTATGCGGTGGGATTTCTGGCCCGTCCACTGGGCGGGCTGTTTCTCGGTTACCTGGGCGACAAGGTCGGCAGAAAAACCGTGCTGGTGCTGACACTGTTCCTGATGGGCGGCGCGACCACCGCCATCGGCCTGCTACCCGGCTACGACAGCATCGGCCTGTGGGCGCCGGCCTTGCTGGTGCTGATGCGCTTGATCCAGGGGTTCGGCGCGGGCGGCGAATACGCCGGCGCCGTGGTGTTGTCGGTGGAGCACGCGCAGAAAGGCAAGCGCGGCGCGGCCGGCGCCTGGGCGCCGCTGGGCTTTGCCGCGGCCACGCTGCTGGCCAACGCGGTGTTCTTCTTCTTCCTGAACGTGCTCAGCGAAGCGCAATTCATGGCCTGGGGATGGCGCATTCCGTTCCTGCTCGGCGCCGCCTGCGTGCTGGTGGGCTACCTTATCAGGCGCAACATCGAGGAGCCGCCGGCCTTCGAGAAATCGCAGCAGGCGCTGAAGACAAAGAAGATCGGTCTGCTCTCGGCGATCAAGCATCACCCGCGCAGCTTCTTCATCGTCATCGGCTCGCGCATGGGAGAGAACGGCTTCGCCTATCTCTACCCGGTATTTTGCGTGTCCTATATGGTGACTACGCTCAAGATGGAGAAGTCGACGGCATTGTGGGCCGTCATCATTGCATCGGCCATCCAGCTGTTGACCATTCCGTTCTACGGCGCGTTGTCCGATCGCATCGGTCGCAAGAAGGTCTACCTGGCCGGCATCATTTTCTCGGTGCTATGGCTGGCGCCCTTCTTCATGCTGCTGGACATGCATGCCTTCTGGGCGGTGGCCCTGGGCTTCGCGGTCGGCCTGGGTATAGCGTACCCGGCCATGCTGTCGCCACAGGCTGCCTGGTACGCGGAGCTCTTCGACACCGAATTCCGCCTGGCCGGCTTCGCCTTCTCGCGAGAATTGGGATCGCTGTTGGCCGGCGGCCTGGCGCCCTTTATCGCAACGGCGCTCTATACCTATTATCAACATTGGTGGCCTATCGTCGTCTACATGGGCGGCATGGGTGTCCTGACGCTGATCGCGCTTGCACTGGGGCCTGAAACCGTGCACAAGAACATAGATTGACGCAGGGGCCGCCGCCGTCAACGGCGGCTCGCCTCCGGAGGAGACAGCATGGACAGCAAGAACACTGATTTCCCGGCCTGGCATCTCGAAAGCCGCTACGACGCCGTGCCCGACCTGCCCGTCCTGGCCGAGGTAGATGTGCTGGTCGTGGGCGGAGGCGCCGCCGGCGTGGCCGCGGCGACGACGGCGGCCGAACACGGCAAGCGCACCCTGATCATCGAGCGCTACGGATTCTTTGGCGGCGCGGCCGTGGCAGGCATGTCCGGGACGATCTGCGGCATGTATCTGGCAAGCGAAGTCCACGCCGAACCCCGCCAAGTGGTGCACGGATACACCGAGCGTTTCCGCGCCGAGCTGGCTCGCCGCAACGGCGTGACGGCGCCGCAGCGCTACGGCAAAACCTGGACGGTTACGCATGACCCGCTCATGTGGAGCGAGACGGCGGATCAACTTGTCGAGGACGCCGGCGCCAGAACGCTCTTCCATACCAGTGTGAGCGGCGTCATCGTTGAAGGCGACGCGTGCATCGGCGTCGTCGTCGAATCGGCTGCCGGGCGATCCGTGATCCTGGCCCAGCGCATCATCGACGCCTCCGGCGATGCCGCGGTCATCGCTCGCGCCGGTTACCGCTATGTTTTCGGCGACCACGGAAAGATCCAGAATCCGACCATGTTCTTCAGGCTGGGCCAGATCGACATGCCGCGCTTTCTAGCCTATTGGGGCGAGGACACCATCAACCCGCCCAAGGTCAGCGAGGCGATCGAGCAGGCCGACGCCGCGGGGCGCTACGAGCTGCCTCGGAAGAAAATCTGGATTTTCCCCACCACCCGGCCCGGCGAGCTGCTGGTCAACGCGACCCGACTGACGGCCCGTGATGGCCATATGCTGAATGTCATCGATCCGGAAGACTTCACCGAGGCCGAAATCGCCGGCCGGCGCCAGGTGCGTCAATATGCGGCCTTCCTCGCGGACAACATCCCCGGCTGCGAGGCCAGTTACGTAGTGAATACCGGCACGCAAGTCGGCGTGCGCCAGACCCGCAGCATCGTGGGCGTCGAGACACTTACCAACGACGATGTGCTGTCCTGCCGCAAGCGCGATGACGGCATCTGCAGGGTGCCGTGGCCGATAGAGCTGCATGCGGGCGAAAAACCCAAGCTGCACTGGTTGCTGGACGACTATTACGAGGTGCCCTATCTTGCACTGGTACCCGAACAAGGCGAGAACCTGATTGTCGCCGGCCGCTGCCTCAGCGCCGAACATGAAGCGCTGGCTTCGGCGCGTGTGACCGCCCAATGCTTCGAGTACGGCCGGGCCGCCGCCGTGGCGGCCGTTCTGTCGCTGGATTCAGGTCGGCGCCTGCGCGATATCGCGGGGCAGGAAGTCCGCGCCGGGATGCGAGCGTTGGGCAGCGCGTTGTAAGCGAGGCCGCGGTGGAGGTGGACGAACGCCGCAGGGCAGCACGCGGCCATGGGATCTGCCTGCACCTTGCCCCGCCAGACAGCCCGCTCGCCGCCAACATCGCTGCCGTCCAGGCAACAAAAAGCCCGCAAGGACTTGATCCTTGCGGGCTTTTTGGATTTTCCAGGGGATCCCTGGAGCATTTCCTGGTGCCGACGGCGAGACTCGAACTCGCACAGCTTTCGCCACTACCCCCTCAAGATAGCGTGTCTACCAATTTCACCACGTCGGCGTATTCGTATGGTCTTCGTATCGTCTTCCCTACGCGCCTGGGGAGCATTTCGCTCAGCCGCTGGCGCGCTGGAAAGTCTGAAATTCTAGCACGGCCGGCGGCGACTTGCCGCGGGCCGCACCTTGCCTACCGCTTACTTGGCCGGCTGCGCCGGAGCGGCCGGCGTGGCGGGAGCCTGCGGAACCGCCGCGTCGGGCTTGGCGGGCGCGGCAGGTTGCGCCGGCGCGCTGGGCACGGAGGCATCGCCGGCCGGCGCGGGCACGCTGCTGGCACCCGGCACGCTGCTGCCCGGCGCCTGCGGCACGGAGCGGTCTTGCGGCTGGTAGTTCTGCATCACCCCGGTATCCACGGTGGGGGCCGCCCCCTTGTGCGACACATAGGCCAGGCCGGCCGTGGTCACGAAGAAGACGACGGCGGCCCACTTGGTGGTGCGCGACAGGAAGTTCGCCGCACCGGACGCGCCGAACAGGCTGCCCGCCGAGCCGGTGCCGAAGGCCGAGCCCATGTCGGCGCCCTTGCCTTGCTGCAGAAGAACCAGAACGATGATGGCCAGTGCCGACAGCACCTGTACGACCATCAGCAGGGAAAGCATCAAAGACATTACTTACTCCGGACGGAAACTCAAATTGCGGCGATACGCAAAAATTCATCGGCCACCAGCGACGCGCCGCCCACCAGGGCTCCGTCGATGTCGGGCATGGCAAACAGGGTGGCGGCATTGGCAGCCTTGACGCTGCCGCCGTAAAGCACTCGGACCTGCGGCACGCCCAGCCCGCGCAACGCGACACGGATAGCGCTGTGCACCTCCTGGGCCTGCTCCGGCGTGGCGGTGCGCCCGGTGCCGATGGCCCACACGGGCTCATACGCCAACACCATGCGGCCCAGGGCCTCGGCGCCCAGATCCAGGACCGGCTCCAACTGACGTTCGATGACGCCCAGGGTGTTGCCCCCTTCGCGCTCGGCCAGCGTTTCACCGACGCACACGACCGGGGTCAGGCCAACGGCCAGAGCAGCCTTGGCCTTCTCGGCGACCAGAACGTCGCTTTCGGCGTGCATCGCGCGGCGCTCGGAATGCCCGGCCAGCGCCCAGCGGCAGCCGAAATCGTTGAGCATGGCGCCGGACACCTCTCCGGTATACGCCCCCTTGTCATGCACGCTGATATCCTGCGCGCCCCAGGAGACGGCGCTGCCCTTGAGCAACACTTCCACCTGCGCGAGATAAGGGAACGGCACGCAAACCCCGATCTCGCAGGTCGCGGCGCCGGCACCGGCACGCAGCGCGGTCAGCAGCGCCGCATTGTCGTTCAGGCTGCCGTGCATCTTCCAGTTGCCCAGCACCAGGCGCGCGCGCGCGCCGTCCTGGGCAGCAGACGCCGTGGCGCCCCGCGTACCGGACTGGGTTCCCTGCATGGCTGCGGAAGCCGGCCCGGCAGGGGCGGCGGTCGTGTCGCGGCGGTCGGCTGTGCTCATCGTTTGAAAAAATCTGGGTCAAACCCGCGATTGTATCGTGTTTGCGAGTTAGCGCTCGACCGTCAGGATGATTTTGCCGATCTGCTCGCCCGCCTCCATCATGGCGTGCGCCTGAGAGGCCTGCGCCAGCGGGAAGGTGGCATGCACGATGGGCTTGACCGTCCCGTTGGCCAGCAAGGGCCACACATGGGCGCGCAGGCTGCGGGCGATCTCGCCCTTGAAGGCGACCGGTCGCGGGCGCAGGGTAGAGCCGGTGATCGTCAGGCGGCGCCGCATGACCTGCCCGAAATCCACATTCCCATGGTTGCCGCCCAGGGTGGCAACCAGGACGATGCGGCCTTCGTCGGCCAGGCATTGGATATCGCGGGCGATATAGTCCCCAGCCACCATGTCCAGGATGACGTTGACCCCCGCCCCGCCGGTGGCGTCCAGGACTTCCTTGACGAAATCCTCGCTGCGATAGTTGATGCCACGGGAGGCGCCCAGCTTCTCCACGGCACGCGCACGATCGTCGCTGCCGGCCGTGGCGTAGACCTTGTTGCCGAAGGCGCATGCCAACTGGATGGCCGTGGTGCCTATGCCGCTGGCCCCGCCATGCACCAACAGGCTTTCGCCGGCGCTCAAGCGGCCGCGGTCGAATACATTGGTCCATACCGTGAAGTAGGTTTCCGGCAAGCCCGCGGCCTCCACCTCGGACAGCCCGGCGGGAATCGGCAGGCACTGCTGTACGGGCGCCGTGCAGTACTCGGCGTAGCCGCCGCCGGCCACCAGCGCGCAGACCTTGTCCCCAATGGCAAAGCCGCCCACGGCCGCATCGCCCGCGACGATTTCGCCGGCGATTTCCAGGCCCGGCAGGTCGGATGCGCCACGAGGCGGCGGATACGAGCCCTTGCGCTGGAAGGTGTCGGGACGGTTTACGCCCGCCGCCGACACCTTGATCAAGACCTCGCCATCGCGCGGTTCCGGGGTGGAACGCTGGACGGGGACGAGCACTTCCGGGCCGCCTGGGCGGGAGATTTCAACGGCGAGCATGGTCGGCTCCTGTGACGGGTTCTGGATTCGAGGCGAAGCCTGCATTATCGCGCGGGGCGCCGCCGCCAACCTGACGATCCCATGACCACCCTACAATCGATCGGACCAGCGGCCGTGCCCCGCCACGGACCGCCGGCAATAACGAAACCAGGAGACACCATGACATCGCCTCGCCCACGCCGCCGGCTTGTCGGCCTGCTTTGCGCCGCCCTCCCTTTCATCGCGGGACTCGCTCCGCAACATGTCCGGGCTCAGGCCGCTTACCCCGAGCGGCCCGTCAGGCTGATCGTGCCGTACGCACCGGGCGGCAGCGCCGACATCGCGGCCCGCCTGGTGGCCGACGAATGGGCCAAGGCCTTGGGACAAGCGCTGGTCATCGAAAACCGCGCCGGCGCCGGCGGCAATATCGGCGTCGACTTCGTCGCCAAGGCGCCCGCCGACGGCTACACCATCGGGCTGCAGACCGTGTCGCTCGCCATCAATCCGGCCATCTTCGGCAACATGCCCTTCGATACGCAGAAGGACTTGTCGCCCATCGGCATGGTGGCGACTTCCCAGCACGTGCTGGTGGTCAACCCCAAACTGCCGGCGCAGAACGTCAAGGAACTGATCGCCCTGGCGCAGGCGCGGCCCGGCAAGCTCAACTACGGTTCGGCCGGGCCCGGCAGCACCTTCCACATGGCGGCGGAACTCTTCAAGTCGCTGGCCAAGGTGGATATCGCGCACGTGCCTTATCGCGGCGGCGGCCCGGCCTTGATCGACACGATGGCCGGGCAGGTGGATATGTGCTTCCCCGTACTGTCGGCGGCCCAGCAGCAGGTGCAGGCGGGCAAGCTGCGCGCACTGGGCGTCACGGGACCGCGCCGCTCGCCGCTGATGCCGGACGTCCCGACCATCGCCGAAGCGGGCGTCCCGGGCTACGATTTCGAGACCTGGTTCATGGTGTTCGCGCCGGGTGGCACACCACCAGCCGTCATCGACAAGCTGAACGCGGCGCTGAACCGCGCACTCGGCACGCCGGCCCTTTCCGCGCGCATGGTCAAGGAAGGTTTCGATCCGCAGCCGAGCACCCCGGCGCAGGCGCGCGAACGGCTGCAGCGCGAGATGCCACTCTGGGCCAGGCTCGTGAAGGAACGCGGCATCACGATGAACTGAGGAAGGCGGGCGATCAGCCCTCGCCCTGTATCCGGCTGCGCCGCCCGCCGAACCGCGCCATCAACAGCACGGCGGCGAGCAGCATCAGTCCGGTGCAGGCCAGGGACAGATACAGGCCCCACTGCAAGCCCCATCCGTCCATGACCGCGGCATAGACGACTGGCGCGGCAGCCGACAGGATGAAGCTGGGCACGAGCAGCCGTCCGACCAGGCCGCCATAGGTCCGGTGATCGAAGAGGACCAGCGGAACAGTGCCCCGCGTGATCGTCAGGATCCCGTTGCAGGCCCCGTAAAGCAAGGCGAAGGCAATAGCCGCGGCGTCCGCCCTGCCGCTGTACAGGCCCGCGACAAAGGCCAGCGGCATCAGCAGGCATGCCACCAGATTGAGCAGCAACGGCTCCACGCGCCGGCCGAACAACACCTCGCACAAGCGCGCCCCGGACTGCCCTACCCCACGCAAGGTGGCGATCCACACGGACACGGCGGCACCCAGGCCCAGGCCGTCCAGCAGGCCGATCATGTGGGCCGACATCCCCGCGTTCAGGAAATTGGCCATGGTGGCCACCATGGCGTAAAGGCCGCCCCCGATCAGCACATCGGCGCGCCGCAGGGCCAATGGCGCCCGGGCCACCGGGGCCTGGGCCTGTGGGCCCTCGCCGTGTCGGCCGCCCGGGATCGCCCAGTGCAAAGGCAGCGTCGCCAGTGCACAGCCCGCATAAACGAGCAGCGCAATGCGCCAGCCGTACTGCTCCGCCAGGTAATGCCCCAGCGGCCAGAAGGCGGTCGATGCCAGGCCGCCCAACAAGGTGATCTGCGAGATGGGACGGCGCGCATGCGGACCGCCGATGCGTGCCAGCGCCGCGAACGCAGCGTCATACAGCGTGAGACGCATGCCCAGGCCCAGCACCAGCCACGCGGCGTAATACACGGGAAGCGTGTGGCAAAACGCCAGCATGGCGCAGCCCGCGGCATTCAGGATCGACCCGGCCATCATGACCTTGCGTCCGCCGTGGCGGTCGATCAGGCGCCCGGTAATGGGCGAGGTCAGCCCCATGACCAGAAGCCCGAGCGCAAAACCGCCATAGACCGTGTCCCGCGCCCAGCCCTGCGCGTTGCCGATATAGCCCCCGAAGCCGCCTATCAGGTAATAGGACACGCCCCAGGAAATAAGCTGGGCGAGCCCCAGGCAGAAGACCGTACTGGACGGCACCGGGCCTTTGCCCGGACCGGACGCCTTGGCGGCTGTGGCTTGCATGCGCTGCGACTCCATTGCGTACGAGCCCGCATGATGCGCCGCTCATTTCCGTCCGTACAGCGTTGGCCGCTTATGCGGCGGATAAGGGATTCCTTCAGGACCGACCTGCACTGAAGGGCGTCCCGTCCGGTTTGCCCGGGCGGCCAGCGCGGCGCGTGGTCGCATCCGAAATGAACCTGCAACAGCTCGAGGCGTAATAATTCGCGCCGCCGCCTTCCACCCCGGCCTGCTCCACGCTAAATTACGCCAGCCCTGCGGGCGGGCCGCGCTGTATGCCCACCACCGTTATCCAACACGCTGCACTTACCAAGGAACGACGCGATGATCGCTGCCCGCTACGCCAAGGCTGTCATGGTTCTGGGACTCGCCCTGTTCGGGTTGCTCGTCGGCGTCGACAATATCATCGACTATCCGTCGAACCACGCCTTCGTCCAGCATGTGCTGAGCATGGATACCGTGTTCCCGGAGAACGCGCTGAAGTGGCGCGCCATCACCAACCCCGACATACAGCGCGTCGCGTATATCGGGATCATCGCCGCCGAACTGGTAATGGGCCTGTGTTTCCTGGTCTGCGCCATCAGGCTGTTCGCCACGGCGCGGGCGCCGGCCGCAAGCTTTCACCGGGCCAAATCGTTGGGGATCGTCGGCATCGGCCTGGGTTTCGCCATCTGGTTCATCGGCTTCATGGTGATCGGCGGCGAGTGGTTCTCGATGTGGCAGTCGACCCAGTGGAATGGCCAGGACAGCGCCTTTCATTTCTACATGACGATGATGGCCGTGGCGATATTCCTGATGCAGCCTGAGGGGGAAGCGGCGTAGCGATCGCTGCAGGAGGGACTACCGGCCGGGAGACCTGCGCGGCATCCAGGGGCCTGGAGCGGCGCCCGGTTCATTGAACTGGCGGAAGGTGTGAGATTCGAACTCACGAGGGCCGTGAAGCCCCGCCGGTTTTCCGTACCCCTATGGCTTTCGCCACCAGGCGCTGCGGCCTGTTTGCGGGTCTGGACTTTGCCTTCACCATGGTCCCGATGAGCATGGGGACGTTAGGTGGGAGCCGTCAAGTCTCTACACGTTATCGATGCGTCGCCCGTGGGCGGCATCGATCTTCGCTCGGCGTTACCTCGGAAGCGGGTCCAGGGGCTTCACCGAATTTGACTCCTTACATCCGCCGGGTTTCCCCCGCGGCGCTCGATTGAACAAGACCGGTGCATTCAACCACTCTGCCAACCTTCCACGGGCGGGATTGTATCGGATTTCGTGCGTGTTCCCGGGTCCTTCGACACCGATTTCGACAAGGCCGTTGCGGGGGGCGCGGCCATTCCGCGCGGCGCGACGGGCCCCGGGGAGGACGCCGGACGGTACAATGCGCGTCCCCGCTGGGCGCTCAGTGCGCGGCAACGGCGCCGAGGGCGATGCTCCGTCACCGCACTCCGCCCAGCAGGCCCGAGTGGTGAAATTGGTAGACACAGAGGACTTAAAATCCTCCGGCTTTAATCGGCCGTACCGGTTCGATTCCGGTCTCGGGCACCAAAGACGCAGGTTTACGGCGTAGTGCCTATTCGCAGAAGCAGAGGCGTTCCGCAAATGTTCCGCGAGGCGTTCCGCATTTGACGAGCTTGCCGACCGACGCAATCTTCGAACCGGACTGGCGCAGCGGTAAGGTCGTGGACACCCAGTTCCGGTGGCTGACGGTGCGCCGCTGGGGATCGCGGGCTGTTGAACAAGTGGCGCTCGCCGGCCAGGGAATGGATCGAGAGCTACACCATGCTGACCATCAGTGCCGACCAGCATCCACTGTTCAAGGACTACCACCCGAGAAGCGCCTGCAAAAGAGCTAGGTTCTGGGGCAGCCAGAGTCCCCTGCGCCGGGTGCCGTCACAGGCCCACTTGCCATCACGCTGTCTGGGTGCGGCCGTGGGCGCTTCAACAACCCAGGGCCTCCTCTAGGCGCAATCTCATACAAAAAAGCCCTCTAATGAGGGCTCTTTATTGCACGGGTACGCCAACGGCAACGCGTCGGCGGCTAGTGCTTACAGCGGCGTGATCTTCGTTGCTTGCGGGCCTTTGGCGCCCTGACCAGCGATGAAGCTAACGCGCTGATTCTCTTCGAGCGATTTGTATCCACCGCCTTGAATTTCGGAGAAATGCGCGAACAAATCCTTGCCGCCACTCTCAGGCATGATGAAGCCGAAGCCCTTTTCAGCGTTGAACCACTTAACGACACCGGTTTCCATTTCCATATAAATCCTTGATGAGATACGGACGCACGTCCGAAAACAGAGACGATCAAGGAGGGACATGGACAATGATGACGAACTGCTAACTCGACAACAACCGAACGATCGCAACGCTTGAGAATCTACCCCCACTATGGGGCCACTGCTGCGATGCGTCAAGCGATATCTTTTGTGAGTCGAGCGGGCGAAGCGATTTCCTGCTAATGAGCGGCTTGCTCCATATCACCGCCTGTTTGATAGGCGCGCACCGCCGCTTTAATCGGCCGTACCGGTTCGATTCCGGTCTCGGGCACCACCAGCTGCGCCACTTGCGCGCCGTGTATGCGCCAGTCATGCGCCAGGCCGCCTCGTCGGATCAGACACAACCACCAGCGCCTGGGCCGGCGTGGCCCCTAGCGACCGGGAGCGGTGGGGAAGCGACGCATTGAAGTACAGGGAGTCGCCCGCGGTCATGGCTATGGTGTGGCCGGCGAAGATGACTTCCATGTCGCCGCTGACGACGTAGATCAGTTCCTCCCCCGCATGGCTGACGAGTTCGTGTTCGGCGTCCACCGAGAACGGCGGCGTCATCATGAACGGGGTCATCGCCTTGTTCAGGCGTTCGGTGGCGATGGCTTCATAGGTATAACCCTGCCGCTCCCGCGACGGGCTGAAGGGAACGCGGTCGGCGGCGCGCACCAGCAGGATCTCGCTGGATTGCGCCGGCTCCCCTATCAGCTGGTCGACGCTGACATCCAGCGCCTTCGCCAGCTTCAACAACGTCCCAATGGTCGGCGACGACAGGCCACGTTCCAGCTTTGAGAGATAGCTCTTGGTCAGCGTGGCGCGTTCCGCGACCTGCTCCAACGTCAATGCATTCAGTTTCCGGAACGATGCCAGGCGTTCACCCAGGACGTTGTCGCGCAGTTTGTCTTCCATGTTTCCGCATAAGCCCCGTGCCGCGCCGCCCCCTGGTCGGGATGCCCTGCGCCGAAGAGGAATTCTAGACGCAGGGTTTTACCGAATCAACTTTCGTTTCCTATAAGGACACTTAAGTGTCATACTAAACACCATGGTGTCTGACACCTGATTCCAATTCAATTCCAGAACAAGGGAGATTGACCATGAAGCCATCGCACCGCCGCGCGCTGCTCAGCGCGCTCGCCTGTCTTGCCCCGCTGTCTCTGTTCTCGCCATCCGTGCTCGCCGGCGGATATCCCGACCGCCCCATCAGCCTCGTCGTGCCCTTCGGCGCCGGCGGGATCACAGACCTCGTGGCGCGCGCCGCTGGCAAGGCATTGGGCGAACAGCTCGGCCAGACGGTGATCGTCGAAAATCGGCCAGGCGCCGGCGGCAACATCGCGGCCGACTACATCAGGCGGGCCAAACCCGATGGCTACACGCTGATGTTCACCACGATGGGCGTACTGGCGGTGAACCCGCATACGGGCATGAAGGCCCCGTTCGACAGCAAGAAGGACTTCACCTACATCTCCCTGGTCGCCAATACGCCGCATCTCATCGCGGTGAACGCGGGCGTGGCGGCCGCGAACCTCGGCGACCTGATCAAGCTGGCCAAGGACAAGCCCAACTCGATCAGCTTCGGAACGGCTGGCCTGGGCAGTTCGCCCTATCAAGGCATGGCGATCCTGCAGGAAGCGCAGGACATCCGGTTCCTGCACGTGCCATACAAGAGCGGCGCCGAGTCCGTGACCGGCGTGGTAGCCGGGCAGGTGGACATGACGTTCGAAGCGACGCCGCAGGTTATGCCCTTCGTCGCTTCGCAGAAGCTGCGCGCGCTGGCGGTGGCCAATACGCAGCGGCTCGCGAGCGCGCCGGACGTGCCTTCGACAACGGAACTCGGCTATCCGGGCATCGTCTCGGGTTCCGTGGCGGGCCTGATCGGCCCGGCCGGCCTGCCGGCCGATGTCGTCGACACGCTCAATGCAGCAGTGGCCAAGGTGGTGGCCGATCCCATATTCAAGGACACATTGCTCAAGCAGGGCACGGCCACCGCCTCGTCTTCGCCGGATCAATTCCGGCGTCTGGTGGCGGAGGAAGACAAGCGCTGGTCCAAGATCCTGGCCGGCGCAAAGGAACAGTGAACGAAGCGGCCGCGGATATCCCCTGCGGCGCTCCTTAGCCGACCGACGGACACTCTCTACGAATAACCCCTTTACACTCTTCTCGAACCAGGAGACCGACATGGAAACCATGCAACTCAAAAAGGGCGAAATCGTCAGCGCTTCGCTCAAGAAAATGGAAAGCGACCTGCGCTCGGAAAAGATGCCGCTGCGCGAAGCGGTCGCCGAGACTTGCCGCATCCTCTTCGCGTTCGGGCACGACTCCGGCCTGTCCGGCCAGATCACCGCTCGCGCGGAGACGGCGGGCACCTACTGGACGCAGCGCCTCGGCCTGGGTTTCGATGAAATTACCAGCGACAACCTGCTGCTGGTCGACCAAGACCTCAACGTGCTGAAGGGCGAAGGGATGCCCAATCCGGCCAACCGCTTCCATTCCTGGCTGTATCGCGCGCGGCCGGACATCAACTGCATCGTGCACTCGCACGCGCCGCACGCATCCGCGCTGGCGATGCTGGAAGTGCCGTTGACCATCTCGCACATGGATACCTGCGTGCTGTATGACCAGGTCGCGTTCCTGGGCGAGTGGCCCGGCATTCCGGTGGGCAATGAGGAAGGCGAGATCATCAGCGGCGCGCTGGGGAACAAGAAGGCTATCCTGCTTTCGCACCACGGGCTGCTGGTGTGCGGCGCCAGCGTAGAAGAAGCCTGCGTGCTGGGCGTGATGTTCGAACGCGCAGCGCGGCTGCAATTGCTGGCGATGGCCGCGGGCGAGATCCAGCCGATTCCCCACGACCTGGGCGCGGAGGCGCAGAAGTGGGTCAGTACGCCGCGGCGGTATGAAGCGACGTTCGCCTACTACTCGCGCCGCGCGCGCCGGGAGCTACCGGCGCTTTGAGCCGTGGCGAGCGTGCGCTTGCCTTGGAAGGCCACCGTGCACCGTGTATTGCGCGCGCTGGCGACTCATGAGCCAGGTGGGATTGGCGGCTCCTTCTGGTCCGAGAGCGCCCACAGGGCCTTGCATTCCGGTCGCACACCGAAGAACACTTTCGGCGAGCCATACAGCCCACAGAACGGGGAAGCGAGGGGGGTGGACGTGAATAGCGATTTCATCCCGTCCAACTGATACCCCATCGCATTACGAATCGACTCCGAGAACTCCAGGTGGGTCAGCCTGTCGTGCTGGGTGTGCGACGCCCTCTGAAGGCGGGCCTGCAGGCTGGGATCTGTGGCCATCGCAAGGAATGGCACGCGATACTCCTGCTCGGTGATTGCGTCCCCGGTGTTGCAATGGGTGGCCCCGCCGGCGAGGCTTTGCCCGTGGTCTGATGTATAGAAAACGATGGAGCCATCGGGAATCCGCGCCTGCAGCGCAAGCAGGAAGTCGACCGAGTTCGCCCGAATCGCGGTCATGTAGTCGCTGACCCTATCGCCCGATACGACGGCTGGCTCGATATAGTCGCGATAGGGGAAATGCGCGCCGGCCTTGTTGACGAAGATGAAGTTTTTGCCCGTGGCCGCGTGATCGGCGATCTGCTGCACGGTCTGCTCATCCCGCTTGTAAAGCACCCCATCATTCTCGATGACGTGGTCGATATCGGCCAGTTCGGCCCGGTCGATGTAATTGCGCGTCGTTGGATCCGACAATACCCGCTGATTGTCGATATACGTCGTCGCGTAGCCTTGCCGCTTCGCCAGGGCGAACAGGCTGTCGGTTTGCGTGATACCGACATGACCGCTGTCGCTGCGCGGCCAGAAGGCTTTTCTGAGGATGTAGTTGGAAGCCGCGGAACAGTTTCCGCCGCTATAGGCGCGGCCGAAATCCGCATACAGGCTGCGCTTGCCCTGAAACAGTCTGGAAAAGTAGTCGTATTCGACGGACTCGTCGACGATCACGATCACATTCCGGATGTCGCCGTGCGCTGCGCCAAATGGCCGCGCAGGAACATATTGCGGCCGGTCGAGCACTTCGTTGAGCGCGATATACAAGGTACCCAGCCCATAGGAGAACCCTTTCGGAAAACCGATAAGCGCCGGCGGCCCACGCTTGACCAGAATGTAGCCGTACATGCCGCTGAGTGCGCACATCAGTATCAGCGGCACAACGAACGGCCAGCGGGACCTGCGGCAAACCATGGCCTTGACCAGAAGCGGCACGAAAAACAGCACCGTCTTGCCTGACGCGACTGCGATCGTGGAGCCATATTCATGCAGCGCGGCGCCCAGCATGGCCGCGGACGCGTTCAAGGCACTGATGTTGCCTATCTCGGCCGGCCTGCCATACACGGCGTGGGCGGTCAGATCCACCGTCGTCATCAGCCAAAGCAAAACCAGCAGCGTGGCCCCGCGCCAGCGCCCCGCCCGTGTCGCGCCATACAAGGCCAGGATGGCAAGCGCGTATTCCAGTATGAACACGCCCTGCCTGATGTACTCGGCCAGGCCGAAATGCCCCTGCGCGTTCACGCCGATGGCGCGGAATCGCTCGAAGGCGAAGAAGCCATCCAGCGCCAGCAAGCCCGACCCGGCATAGAGCAGCGCCAGGCATTCAAGAATGCTTGGGCCTAGAGCGAACGATATGCGGGACGATCGGTTCGGACGCGAGCGGAAGGCTGCCGTCGCGGCGCCGGGTCGGGAGTGAGGCACTGTGGAGACGCCGGCGGGGCCTGTATCCGAGCGCCGCAAGGTGCGGCGCCGCTACGTGAAGGATGGGCGGGCCAAGCCAACGATAGGATGGAAAGACCGATTAGGAATCCGCGTACCGGAAAGATTCCATATCTGCGCCTCGTGGGTCTTATTCGATTTTGCGCTTGCTCAACGAATCAGCGCGCAATGCCAGCGCATTCGGCCCCAATCCTGGCGCTGAAAGGATGTGGATTGGGCAGGCACAGCTTTCTCGATGACCTCGCGGCGGCGCTGCGCGGCCATGGAGTCCTGGTCGATTGGCTGGTGGGCTACCGGGACTGGATCCGCCAACTGGACTCGAAACACATAGGGATCGGGACACTGGACTCGTGGGTGCGCGACTTGACCCACGGCCATTACAAGCTGCCCGATGATCACCGCGTCAAAGTCGTCCAAGGCCATGCCGGGGCGGTCGCGCGCGCCGGTTCGCGCCGCTACGCCTGAATGCAGCGGGCCACGCAAGCACGCCTTCGGGGCCAGGGAACCAAGTCTGCGTGCCCCGTACGCACGCGTACCTCAACCACCCGCGAGACGATCACTCATGCAAGTATCAAGGACCTTCGGCGGTGCAGCGATGCCAGCGCTGGCTACCGCTGGCCGCGTGGACGGCAATCCGGTCTCTCCTGAAGCAAGCGTGCAGGCCACGGCGCCTGCGCCGGATGCATCCATGGCCAGTGCAGATTTCGCCAGCGTTCCCGGCCAGCGGTCCGCCGACCTCAGGATCCACTACGCCGACAACTTGGCAACGACCGCCCCGCACGTCGATATCGTGATCCAGCGCATTCCCGACATGGAGCGGCGCATCACCACGATCGAAGACGTGGAGATGCTTGTCGAGTCCAAGGGGCCCTACAGCGAGCTGCCTGTCATCCGGAGGGTACGCGGCAAATGGGATACGGCCGGGCCGGGGGAAGCCGCACGGCCCCACTACGATAAATGGCGGGCAGATCCGGGCAACTGCCTGCTGGAAGAACACTACTACGACGCGTTGTTCCACGACCTGGGCGGAATCTTCCTGGACCTGGTGGAAGACACCATCGAGGACTGGAAGAAAACCGGCCGGTTCGAGCGGCAGGTGGCCATACGGGCGTTCTACCAGCGCGGCTACGACGCCTCGCGGGCCGAGCGCGATATACGCGACTCCATGCTGGCCTGGTATGTGACCGGGGCGGCCCTGGAAAAGTATTGCCTGTGGAAGCTGGCGGGAGATGGCGACCGCCACGCGCGCCAGCTTGTGACCGCCCGCCCGGAAATCGGCGAACTGGCGCCATTGTTCATGATGATGCGTTGGGACTTATGGCACGAGTCGGGCCAGCCGCGCCAACACCATCGCGACCCCACCGACGAAATGCGCCTGCTGCACAAGAAACTCATCATCAAGCAGATCCTGGACGTGGCGCTCGCCCGCGAAACCGCGTACAGCAAGGCCAGCCCGCCTCCTTGAAGCATGGCGTGGCGTACCTGCTCCACCAGCCGGTGCGCGCCGGCCCGGCTGGTCCTTAGGCGTATTGGGGCGGCGGGGGATCCACAGGAACGCCCCGCCGCTCAGCCCCCTTACACGTACCGGCGCTTGTCCGGTGGCGGCGGAAAATACTGATACAGCCAGGTTTCGCTGAGCACCTGCTTGTCGCTGCTGCGGCGAAGGAAACCGCGCATCTGCACGGGCTCGGTGCTGTCGCTGGTGGGATACCAGTCGAACATCGCGCGGAATCCTTCGACCTCCGGATGCAGGGCGAAGATCTGGAAATCCTTGGCCTGCCCGTGCGACACCTCGATGACCGATTCGAGCCGCTCGTTCCTGTCCATGCCTTGCAGCGGGCCACCGACGAAATCGATGGCGAAACGGCGCGCCCAGACCCGGGGATAGTGTTCACCCGGCGCCCAGCCTTCGACGAATCCCCCCATGCCGGTGCGCGTGGCCAGCACCCGGGCCAGGGTCGGCTGCACCGGCGCGAGCGCGGCCCAGTGCAGCTTGTACCCGTAGTGCAGCGACTGCCCTGCCTTGACGGGCTCCTTCGGGTTCCAGAACGCCACGATGTTGTCCAGCGTTTCCCCGGTGGTTGGCAACTCCATCAGGTTGATGGCGCCATCGCCCCAATCGGAGGTGGGTTCCACCCACAGGCTGGGGCGACGGCTGTACCAGTCGACGGTGTCCTGGTAGGAGGCGAAATCGTGGTCCGTCTGCAGCAGCCCGAAGCCGCGCGGGTTGTTGTCGACGAACGTATTGAACTGGATGCGCTCCGGATTGTTCAGTGGCCGGCACACCCATTCCCCGTTACCCCGCCACATGGACAACCGGTCGGAGTCATGGATCTTGGGATGGATGGTGTCGCACATGCGGCGCTCGTTGGTGCCGCAGCTGAACATGCTGGTCATGGGCGCGATGCCCAATTGCTTGATGTCCGTGCGCGCGTTCAGGTGCACATCGATATCCATGACCACGCGATCGCTCAGGCAATCGATATCGAAGCGATACGCGCCAGTGACGCTGGGCGAATCCAGCAGCGCGTACAGGACGAAACGGGTACTGTCCAACGCCGGCGTTTCGAACCAGAATTCCGTGAAGTCGGGAAATTCCTCGACGGTTCCGATGTAGGTATTGACGGCGACGCCACGCGCCGACAAGCCGTATTGGCCGGTGTTGTCCACCGCGCGGAAGTAGCTGGCGCCCAGGAAGGACACGATGTCGTACTTGTCGATGTTCGGTACCTTGAACACCTTCAGGCCGGCAAATCCCAGGTCGCCCTTGAGCTGGCTGACGTCCACGCCGCTGCTCTGGTAGTTGAACAGTTCCGGACGGAAATGCACTTCGCGCGCAATGCGGGTCTGTGCATCGATGCTGTGCATGCGCACGGGCTGGCGAAAGCCCATGCCGACATGAAAGAACTGCACGTCCAGTTTGCCCTTGCGCTGCCACAGCGAGTGCTCGGCGTCGTACTGGATGGCATTGAACTGCTGGGGCGTCATATTGGCCAGCGTGGGCGGCAGGACTTCGCGGGTGTCGACGTAAGGCCTGGCGGCCTGGGCCTTGGCCCTTGCCTTCAGTGCTTCGAAGCTGAAGGGCTTGGCGTCGCCATCGGCAATGTCGGCGAACGCGCGCGACGCCATCAGGAAAGAGGCAGGCAGGCCGGTGCACGCAGCCAGCGCCGCGCAGGAGGCTTTCAGCAGAGTTCTTCGATGCATGGATACCATGGAAAACGGAGCCAAAGAAAAGGCGTGACCAGAACCGCGCCACGCCCGCCCGACCCACATTGAACCCATATGTCGTCCCGAGTGCAAGTCAGCCGCGAAGGTCCCGGTAACGACAGTTCACAAAGCGGCGAGCCTTCGGCGCCGGGTTACCATGGCGTCTCCGTGCCGGCCCCGCGCCGCGGCCCGCCGCGCCAGCCGGCCTAGCCCGTCACGCCGGCGTCCCCGGCCCTTGCCGCTTGTTGCACACTTCTGCCACCGACCGCCCGGCGCCGGGCGCCGCGCTGCCACCTCCGCCGCCCTGGGTCGTCCTTGACGCCTGTGTCCTGATGTCGTCCATCCTGCGCCCGCTGTTGCTGCGGCTGGCGCGGGCCGGCGTGTTCTCGCCCGTGTGGAGCGCCCGCATCGGAGAAGAATGGATACGCAACGCGGCGAGGCTGTGGCAGGTCTCCACCGACGATGTCGCTGCGCTATGGGCTCGCATGCAGGAGCAGTTTCCCGACGCCGACGCCGGCGACGTGCGGCCGTACGAGACGGGACTGCGCTACAGCGATGCCAAGGACCACCACGTCATCGCCGCCGGCCTGGCCAGGCGAGCACGCAGCGGCCTGCCCAGGGTACCCGCGGTGTTCGTCATGACATGGAACCTGAAGGACTTCAACCGGCCGGAAATGCGCCGCGCGGGCCTGGACGTGTTCGACCCCGACCGCCTGCTTGCGCAATGGTGGGCAAGATCGCCGGAAATCATCCGGACAGCGCTTGCCGCCACGGCTGGCGACGTGGCGGCCCTGGGGCGCGAAGGCGAACCGCTGGCCACCACCTTGCATCGGGAACGCCTCTATCGCCTGCGGACTTTGGTCACGCAGCCCGGCCCCGACGACGCAAGCGCATGACGCAGATGGGTGCCGGCGCCGTCCTCGGGCACCGCAAAGACCTGCCCGACAACCATGGGGACACATGGCGCACTAGCCGCGACGCCCGTCCGCGGATCAATGATCGTGGTTGCTCGCAGCAAAGCCGGCGGCGTTCAGCCGCTCGATGACCTCGGCGATATGCTCGGGCCCGCGGGTCTGCATCACGAAATCGACTTCGACATTGCGCACGGGCAGAGACGTGAATGCCCGCTGGTGGTGCACTTCGGTGATGTTGGCATGGGCGTCGGCGATGATGGTGGTGGCGTGTGCCAGGGCGCCCGGCAAGTCGCGCAGGTCCACCCGTATGCGGGCAAGGCGGCCGGCGCGCACCATGCCGCGCTCGATCAGCTCGCCGAGCATCAGTGGATCGATGTTTCCGCCGGTCAGCACCAGGCCGACCCGCTTGCCCTGGAAGCGCTTGCTGCCCTGGGCCTGGTCGCGCAGCAAGGCGGCCAGGCCGGCCGCGCCGGCGCCTTCGACCACGGTTTTCTCGATTTCGAGCAGCACGACAATGGCATGCTCGATGTCGCTTTCGCTGCACAGCTCGATACGGTCGACGTAGCGGCTGACGATCTCGCGCGTGATCTCGCCCGGCGAGCGGACGGCAATGCCCTCCGCGATGGTGTACGCGCCATGCGGCAAGGAGACGTTCTGCGTGGCCTCGTACATGGACGGGAACCGCTCCGTCTGCACCCCGACGATCTCGATGTCCGGGTTCAAGGCCTTGGCGACGATGGCCATGCCGGAAATCAACCCACCGCCGCCGATGGCCACCACCAGGCTGTCCAGTCGCGGCTGCGTGGCCAGCATTTCCAGGGCGATGGTGCCCTGGCCGGCGATGACGTCCGCGTCATCGTACGGATGGATCATGACCAGGCCGCGCGTCCGGGCCAGCTCGTAGCCATGCGCCTTGGCATCGTCGAAGCTCTCACCGGCCAGCACCACCTCGGCGCCGAATCGGCGGGTATTGGCCACTTTGACCGTGGGCGTGAAGCGGGGCATGACGATGACCGCCGGCACGCCCATGCGCTGGGCGTGATAGGCCACCCCCTGCGCGTGGTTGCCGGCCGACACGGCAATGACCCCGCTGGCGCGTTCGGCATCGGACAGGTTGAGCATGCGGTTCAACGCGCCCCGCTCCTTGAAGGACGCAGTGAACTGCAGGTTCTCGAACTTCAGCCAGATCTCCGCGCCCAGCATGTCCGACAGCGTGCGCGAATGGGTGAACGGCGTATTCAGGACCTGGCCCTGGAGACGCTGGTGCGCGGCCTGGATGGCGGAAAGATCGATCACGGTTGGCTCCTGGAAGGCGACAGGCTTGAGCGTCAACGTACGGGCAGGAAATTGAAGAAGAGCAGGCCTTGGGCGTAGTTGATGCCCACGCGCCGGCCATTCTCGCCAAGCAGATTCGCGATCAGGTCCAGGCGCCCGATAATTGCGCCGAATTCGCGTTCGAAGCTCAGGTTCACCACGGTGGGACTGATCTCGTTGGCCAGCAGCAAGGGCTGGCCGTCCTTGTCGCGCCGGCTGGCCAGCAGCCACGCGGCGGCCTCGACGTTCCGTGCGGCATTGTAGACGCGCTGGCCGTCCAGCACATCGGCGACATAGAAGCGCGTCTTGTCGTTGTGGGCCGCGATGACCGTGTCGGCCAGCCCGTAGATGAAAGCGGCGACGCGGTCTCCCTGGAAACCGGGATCCAGCGAAACGGCCAGCACCTGGATGTCGCGCAGCCCCGCCAGTCCGGCGGGCGCCTTGCGATGGTCGATCATGGTGTGCAAGCGCGCCATCGCGGCGGTCTGGTCCGGCAGGCCGGCCTTGCGCCATTCCCGCGGATTGCGGCGGTACAGCTTGTCCGCCAGGGCATACAGGCTGTTCAGGTTGTCGCGGACCTCCAGCGTGACGGTGCGGTTGAAATCCGTCTGCATGAACTGGTCCGCGCTCATGTCTTCGCCGGTAGGCGTGCGGCCATCCCGCGCAGGGGCTTGCGGGGAAAAGCATCCCGTCAGCATCGTGCCGACGGCGATTGCTGCCAAGACCTTGCTCCCCCGCCTCTTCATGCCATATATGCCTGTTCCGCGCGCTCTGGGCGCCGGCCGTGGTTTCCTGGAAAGCCGCGCGAGCACTTTACCGCACCATAAACAAAAACGGCACACAAGGTGCCGTTTCGGTCCGCGGAATGCCGCGCGGTGCGGTGCTCGCCACTGCCCGGCTGCGCGCCGGGCAGTTCCGCCGTCCCGGCCAGGCCGGTCGAGGCGGATCCGGGTGCGCCCTTACTCGGGTTGCGACTCGGACTGCGGCGCTGCTGCTTCGGAGCTGGGCTGGGTCTGCTGCTCGATGCCGCCGATCGCCTTGATCGACAGACGCAGGCGGCCCTTGTCGTCGGCCTCGATGACCTTGACACGGACGTTCTGGCCCACCTTCAGCACATCGTTGATGTTCGCGATGCGATAGTTGGCGATTTCAGAGATGTGGAGCAGGCCGTCGCGGCCCGGCAGCACCTGGACGATGGCACCGAAGTCCAGCAGGCGCAAGACGCTGCCTTCGTAGACCTGGCCCACTTCCACGTCGGCCGTCAGTTCGACGATGCGGCGTTGCGCTTCCTTGGCCTGGCCTTCGTCGACGCTGGCGATGACGATGGTGCCGTCATCGGAAATGTCGATCTGCGTACCGGTTTCCTCGGTCAACGCACGAATGGTCGCGCCGCCCTTGCCGATGACGTCGCGGATCTTCTCGGGGTTGATCTTGATCGTCAGCATGCGAGGAGCGAAAGCGGACAACTCGCCACGCGAGGTGTTCAGCGCTTCGCGCATCTTGCCCAGGATATGCAGGCGGCCTTCGCGGGCCTGGTCCAGCGCAACCTGCATGATTTCCTTGGTGATGCCCTGGATCTTGATGTCCATTTGCAGCGCCGTCACGCCCTTTTCGGTGCCGGCCACCTTGAAGTCCATGTCGCCCAAATGATCCTCGTCGCCCAGGATGTCCGTCAGCACGGCGAACTTGCCGTCTTCCAGGATCAGGCCCATGGCGACGCCGGCGACGTGGTCGCGGACCGGAACGCCCGCGTCCATCATGGCGAGCGAACCGCCGCACACCGAAGCCATCGACGACGAGCCGTTGGATTCGGTGATTTCCGACACCAGGCGGATGGTGTACTGGAACTCTTCCGGCGCGGGCAGCAGCGACAGCAACGCGCGCTTGGCCAGGCGGCCGTGGCCGATTTCGCGGCGCTTCGGCACGCCGATCCGGCCGGTTTCGCCGGTGGCGAACGGCGGCATGTTGTAGTGCAACATGAAGCGATCGCGGTACTCGCCCATGAGGGCGTCGATGATTTGCTCGTCCTGCTTGGTGCCCAGCGTGGCGACGACCAGCGCTTGCGTTTCACCACGGGTGAACAGTGCGCTGCCGTGCGCGCGCGGCAGCACGCCCAGGCGGATGCTGATCGGGCGGACGGTGCGGGTATCGCGGCCGTCGATACGCGGCTCGCCGCTCAGGATCTGGCTGCGGACGATGCGCGCTTCCAGGTCGAACAGGATGTTGTCCACGGTGACGGAATCGGGCACGCCTTCGCCGGTTTCGGCGGCGCGCGCGGCCAGCCGCGTTTGCACGTCGGCATAGACTTCACGCAGCTTGTTGGTACGCAGCTGCTTTTCGCGGATCTGGTAGGCAGCGGCCAGGCCATCGCTGGCGGCTGCGGTCACGGCGGCGATCAGCGCTTCGTTCTTCGGCTCGGGCTTCCAGTCCCATTCCGGCTTGCCGGCTTCGCGCACAAGTTCGTGGATGGCGTTGATCACGGCCTGCATCTGCTCGTGGCCGAAGACCACCGCGCCCAGCATGACTTCTTCCGACAGCTGATGGGCTTCGGATTCGACCATCAGCACGGCGGTTTCGGTGCCGGCAACGACCAGGTCCAACTGCGACTGCTTCAGTTCCGAGGCGGCCGGGTTCAACTGGTATTGGCCGTCGATATAGCCGACGCGCGCGGCGCCGATCGGGCCATTGAACGGGATGCCGGAAATGGCCAGCGCCGCGGAGGCGCCGATCATGGCCGGGATATCCGGATCGATTTCGGGATTGACGGACAGCGTGTGCAGAACGACCTGCACGTCGTTGTAGAAGCCTTCGGGGAACAGCGGACGCAGGGGCCGATCGATCAGGCGCGAGGTCAGCGTTTCCTTTTCAGAAGGCTTGCCTTCGCGCTTGAAGAACCCGCCGGGGATCCGGCCGGCCGCGTAGGTTTTCTCGATATAGTCGACGGTGAGCGGAAAGAAGTCCTGCCCAGGCTTGGCTTTCTTCGCGGCAACGACCGTGGCCAGCACCATCGTATCGTCGATGGAGACCAGCACCGCTCCGGACGCTTGCCGGGCCAGCTCGCCGGTTTCCAGCACGACGGTGTGTTTCCCGTACTGGAACGTTTTTGTCACTTTATTGAACATGACGATTATTCCTTGCAAATGAAAAACCGTGGCCGTTGCGACGATGTCGCAGCGGCCACGGTTGCGTCATGGGGAACCGGCCCCATCGATTACTTGCGCAGACCGAGTTTTTCGATCAGTGCGCGGTAGGCATCGGGGTTGCGGCCCTTGAGGTAGTCGAGCAATTTGCGGCGACGGCTGACCATGCGCAGCAGACCGCGGCGCGAGTGGTGGTCTTTGATGTGTTCCTTGAAGTGACCGGTCAGCTCATTGATGCGTGCGGTAAGCAGCGCCACCTGGACTTCGGGGGAGCCGGTATCGCCTTGAGCGCGCTGGAATTGCGCAACGATATCGGACTTTTTGATGTCAGCTACGGACATTTATTGACCTCTTCGGACATGCGCCAGGGCCGAGGTGCCCGGGCGTGGGTTGATACAAAGAAAAACGCGACCGTGGTTCGTTCGATCGCAAAAACCGAAGAATTATAGCGTATTGGCTAGAATTGTCGGAACCGCGCATCCGCGCCCCTCCCGGGGCCACGGCGCCGGCATGCGCAGCAGGACCGCGCCTTTCCAGCAGGAATCTCCATGGCACAGCATACTCGGACTTTGCGCAGGCGCGCGGCGACCTTACTACTGCCCTGCTTGCTGGGGGTGCTCGGCGGCTGCGCGGACATGGCGGCGCGTACCCCGCCCAACAGCCCCTTGAACCAGGTCGTGGCCGAATACGGCAGGCCGAATTTCACATGCCCATTGGCCGGCGGCGGCCAACGCGTAATCTGGACGCAGCAGCCCATGGGGCAATTCGCCTGGGGTGGCAATGTCGGGCCGGACGGCCGGATCGACCGTGTCGTCCCCCTGCTGACCGACGCGCATTTCAAGGTATTGGCCCAGGGTGAATGGACCCCGGACCGCGTGCGCTGTGAATTCGGCCCGCCTGCCCTCATCGACGAGGTCGGGCTCCCCAGCGTCCGGCAAGTGGTGTGGTCGTACCGCTACCGCGAGAACGACTCCTGGAATTCCTTGATGTACGTGTACATGGGGCGCAATGGCGACCGCGTCACCCGCTTCCATCCCGGCCCCGACCCGATGTACGACCAGGAGTGGGACTTCGCCCGCTGACGGCGCAAGCCTGGACACGGGCGAGCAGCGAGCGCTCAGTCTGGCGCGTGGGGACGGACCCGGGCGCGCTGCAGGCGCCGCGCGCGGTTCCAGCGCCAGGCCAGCACGAACCAGCCGGATATGCCGTAGACCACGAACAGCCCGAACAGCACGACCGGCGGGTCGCTGGACACGAATACGAACGCGGCGACGACCAGCAGGATGACCCAGAACGGCACGCTGCGGCCCAGCGCGAAGCTCTTGCCGCTGTAGAACGGTGCATTGGTCACCATGGCCACGCCCGCGTACATGGTCACGCAGAACGCCGTCCATGCCATGAAGCTGTCATGGATGGGCAGCTTGTTGTCCACGGCCAGCCAGACATAGCCGGCCACCAGCGCGGCCGCCGAAGGACTGGGCAACCCCTGGAAAAAGCGCTTGTCCACCACGCCGATATTCGTGTTGAAGCGCGCCAGGCGCAACGCCGCGCCCGCCACATAGACGAAAGCGGCCAGCCATCCCCAGCGGCCCAGCTCGTTCAGCATCCATTCGTACATGACCAGGGCCGGCGCGACGCCGAACGAGGTCATGTCCGACAGCGAGTCATATTGCTCGCCGAAGGCCGACTGGGTGTTGGTCAGACGCGCGACCCGGCCGTCCATGCCGTCCAGGACCATGGCCGTGAAGATGGCGATCGCCGCGGCCTCGAACTGGTTGTTCATGGCCTGCACCACCGCGTAGAAGCCGGCGAACAGCGCCGCCGTCGTGAACGCATTGGGCAGCAGATAGATGCTGCGGTGTCGATTTTCGGGATCGCGCATCGAAAGTTTAGGCATGGCTCGTAGGGTTGGTTACGGGCAGGTCCGCCAGCACGGTGCTGGTGGCGCTGACCTTGTCTCCCAGCGCGACGCGCGGCCGGGCAGCGGGCGGCAGATAAACATCCACGCGAGAGCCGAAACGGATGAAGCCATACCGCTGGCCGCGCACCAGTGCGTCGTCCTTTCTGGCATAGCACAGGATGCGCTTGGCGACGAGGCCGGCGACCTGGACGGCCGTGACGACGTGGCCGCCGGGGGTACGCAATACCATCGCATTGCGCTCGTTCTCAAGCGACGCCTTGTCCAGCGCCGCATTGAAGAACTTCCCGGGAAAGTACTGCACATCCGTGACCTGCCCGTCGACCGGCGCGCGGTTGGAGTGCACATTGAAGACGTTCATGAAGACGCTAATCTTGAGCGCTTCGCGATCGGCGTACGGGTCGCGCACGGTTTCCACAGCGACGACCCTGCCGTCGGCTGGCGACAACACCGCGGCCGCGGAATCGGGCGCCATGCGCGGCGGATCGCGGAAGAACTGCAGGACGAACAGCGCGATGATCCAGAAGATGATCGACACCGGCGGGGACCACAACGTTACCAGTATCGCCACGACGACCGTTCCGGCGAGAAACGGCCAGCCCTCGCGGGCGATGATGGGATGGGGATAAGGGGGTTTATTCATCGTAGGCGAAGGTTAACCGATATGGCCCCGTTTGTGCCTCGCACGCGCGGCAAGTATGCGACAAAAAACGCCCCGCTCGAACAGCCCGGCCACCGGGGCCGGGACTTCCCCCGGCCACATGCGCCAGGGGCGGGTGGGACGCGACGAGGCAAAAAAAACGGCATGCCTGAGCATGCCGCGAACGCAAGTCGCATGCCCGGCGGGACCGGGCGACACGATCAGTTTTTGCTCTTGTCCACCAGCTTGTTGGCGGCGATCCAGGGCATCATCGCGCGCAGCTTGCCGCCGACCTGCTCGATCTGCGATTCCGCGTTGATGCGGCGACGCGACGTCAGGGTCGGGGCGCCGGCGGCGTTCTCCAGGATGAAGCGCTTGGCATATTCGCCGTTCTGGATATCTGCCAGGGCCTGGCGCATGGCGGCGCGGGTCTGTTCCGTGACGATCTTCGGGCCGGTTTCGTATTCGCCGAATTCGGCGTTGTTCGAAATCGAGTAGTTCATGTTCGCGATGCCGCCTTCGTAGATCAGGTCGACAATCAGCTTGAGCTCGTGCAGGCACTCGAAGTACGCCATTTCGGGCGCGTAGCCGGCTTCCACCAGCGTATCGAATCCGGCCTTGATGAGCTCGACGGTACCGCCGCACAGCACGGCCTGTTCGCCGAACAGATCGGTTTCGGTCTCTTCGCGGAAATTGGTTTCGATGATGCCGGCACGGCCGCCGCCGTTGGCGCTGGCGTACGACAGCGCGACGTCACGCGCGGCGCCCGACTTGTCCTGGTACACGGCGACCAGGTGCGGCACGCCGCCGCCCTGGGTGTAGGTGGAACGCACGGTATGGCCCGGCGCCTTGGGGGCGACCATGATGACGTCGATGTCTTCGCGCGGCACGACCTGCCCGTAATGCACGTTGAAACCGTGCGCGAAGGCCAGGGCGGCGCCCGCCTTGATGTTGGCGTGCACTTCGTCGCGGTACACCTTCGCAATGTTCTCGTCCGGCAGCAGCATCATGACGACGTCCGCGCCCTTGACCGCTTCCGCCACTTCCTGGACTTTCAGGCCGGCGTTGGCGGCCTTGTTCCACGAAGCTCCGCCCTTGCGCAGGCCAACGACGACCTTGACGCCGGATTCGTGCAGGTTCAGCGCGTGCGCGTGGCCCTGCGAGCCATAACCGATGATGGCCACGGTGCGACCCTTGATCAGGGAGAGATCGCAGTCCTTGTCGTAGAAAACTTTCATTTGCCTAGCTCCAGTATTCTGTCTTGCAGTAGTGATGATGGGTGATCGATCGGCCGGGGCCGCTCATAGCTTCAACACGCGTTCCCCACGCCCTATTCCCGAAACCCCGGTACGAACGGTTTCAAGGATGGCGCTCCGATCCAGTGCCTCGATAAAGGCCGAGATCTTCTCCTGCACACCGGTCAGTTCGATGGTGTACGACTTGTCGGTAACGTCGATGATGCGGCCGCGAAAAATGTCCGCCATGCGCTTCATTTCCTCGCGTTCCTTGCCGACGGCGCGCACCTTCACGAGCATCAGCTCGCGTTCGATGTGCGCCCCTTCCGTCAGGTCCACGACCTTGACCACATCCACCAGGCGGTTCAGGTGCTTGGTGATCTGCTCGATGACCTCGTCCGACCCGGCGGTAACGATAGTCATGCGCGAAAGCGTGGCGTCCTCGGTGGGCGCCACGGTCAGCGTTTCAATGTTGTAGCCGCGGGCGGAAAACAATCCGACCACGCGCGACAGCGCACCGGGCTCATTTTCCAGCAGAACCGATATAACGTGTTTCATGGCGCCCCCTTACAGATCCTCGGAACCCAGCAGCATTTCGGTCAGGCCGCGACCCGCCTTGACCATCGGCCACACGTTCTCGGTTCGGTCCGTAATGAAGTCCAGGAACACGAGCCGGTCCTTGTGCTTCCTGAATGCCTCGCGCAGCGCCGGCTCCACGTCGGAGGGGCTTTCGATACGCAGCCCGACGTGCCCGTAGGCCTCGGCCACCTTGACGAAATCCGGCAGCGAATCCATGTACGACTCGGAATAGCGCGAACCATAGTCGATCTGCTGCCACTGCCGCACCATGCCCAGGAACCGGTTGTTCAGGCAAATGATCTTCGGCGTCAGGTGATACTGGTGGCAGGTGGAGAGCTCCTGGATATTCATCTGGATGGACGCTTCGCCCGTGATGACGGCCACGTCCTGCCCGGGGTTGGCCATCTGCACGCCCATCGCGTAGGGCAGCCCGACGCCCATGGTGCCCAGGCCGCCGGAATTGATCCAGCGGCGCGGCTGCCCGAAACGGTAGTACTGGGCGGCCCACATCTGGTGCTGTCCGACGTCCGAGGTGACGAAGGCGTTGCCGCCCGTGATCTCCCACAGCTTCTCGACGACGAACTGCGGCTTGATGACGCTGGTCGACCCGGCATACGCCAGGCATTCCTTGCCCTGCCACTCCTTGACCTGCTGCCACCACTTTTCCAGCGACGGCGGCTTGATGTCCGTGGTGCGCAACTGCGCCAGCATGTCGACCAGCACGTCCTTCACATTGCCGACGATGGGCACGTCCACCCGCACGCGCTTCGAAATGGACGACGGGTCGATATCGATATGGACGATCTTGCGCGGGTTCTGCGCGAAATGCTTGGGGTTGCCGATGACCCGGTCGTCGAACCGGGCGCCGATCGCCAGCAGCACATCGCAGTGCTGCATGGCCATATTGGCCTCATAGGTGCCATGCATGCCGGGCATGCCGAGGAAAGCGGGATGGTCGGCGGGCAAGGAGCCCAGGCCCATCAGCGTATTCGTGCACGGTGCGCCCAACAGGTCCACCAGGGCACGCAGTTCGGCCGCGGCATCGGAAAGGATCACGCCGCCGCCGGTATAGATCATCGGCCGCTCGGCCGTCAGCAGCATCTGTACGGCTTTCTTGATCTGGCCCTGGTGCCCCTTGTTCACGGGGGCATACGAGCGCATCGTGATCTCGCCCCGGGGCGGCACATATTTGCACGGCGCGAGGGTGATGTCCTTGGGGATGTCCACCAGTACCGGGCCGGGCCGGCCGGTGCGCGCGATGTAGAACGCGCGGCGCATGGTGTCGGCCAGGTCCTTGACGTCCCGCACCAGGAAGTTGTGCTTGACGCAGGGGCGCGTGATGCCGACCGTATCGCATTCCTGGAAGGCGTCCTCGCCGATGGCGGCGGTGGGCACCTGCCCGCTGATGATCACCAGCGGGATGGAATCCATGTAGGCCGTGGCGATGCCGGTGATGGCATTGGTCACGCCCGGACCGCTGGTGACGATGCATACGCCAACCTTATCCGACGAGCGCGAATAGGCATCGGCCGCGTGCACGGCTGCCTGCTCGTGCCGGACGAGGATATGTTGGAATTTGTCCTGCTTGAAGATTGCGTCGTAGATATAGAGCACTGCGCCGCCGGGATAGCCGAAAACGTGTTCCACGCCTTCATCGGCCAGGCAGCGCACGACGATATCGGCGCCATTGGTTTCCATGATGTCATTCCTTTCAGTGTTCCGGCCCTGCGGTCAGGACTGCCGCGCGTCATATCGATCGGGATATGACCCGCGCAGGACCCGTTACCGGCCGCGGCAACACGATCCGGCGCTTCACGGTTCACGGAACCGCTCCACCCGAACGCCTTGCCGACCCGGCACGCGTCCATCCAAAACGCAGTGCATGCGCCCCACTGGGCGCCGGAGGTCGAAATGGAAGCCTTTGACTACGCGCTTGTGGCACGGCCAACGGCAGGGTAATGCTGGCGCTTCGAAACCGGCCGGTAGACCGGAAAACTTGCAAACCATCGCCGCCGGCCGTGGTAGTGGGCAGGCGGGAACCCGGAAATTTACCGTGTTTGTTACTCAACAAGCAAATCAGACGGAAGGAAGAGCCCCTTTTGCGGCTGCCGGGCGTCCGATTGGCGCCACACCGCGCAGGCCGGCAAAGCGCTCGCCCCCGCTGCGCTTGCAGGTGCTCGGCACAAAATGGGGACTCTTCATAACGGAGACTCTCTATACTTGCCAACTATCGCCGCCCCCGGCGCCCTGACACGAGCCCGCCGCCCTATGGACCTGCGCATCGCCAATCTCCGCCGGTTTATCTATAGCCATTATTTCTTCGGCGGTGTGCGGCAAGGCGTGGGAATGCTGCTGCCGGTGCTGATCCTGGGCGTCCTGTGGGGCGACTACACCCTGGGCCTGGTTGCCACCTTCGGGGCGAATTGCGTCGCCATCATCGACCAGCCGGGCGGACCGCAACGCCATCGCACCAACGAGATGCTCGGCGGCGCGGTCCTGGCCACGCTCACGGTCTGTATCACCGGCTTCGCCTCGACCCATCGCCTGGCGCTGTGGGCGGTGGTGATCGCGCAATGCTTCTTCTATTCCCTGTTTACCGTCTACGGCAAGCGCGGCGGCCTGATCGGATTTGCCGGCCTGCTGGTGATGGCCCTGACCATGCATTCGCCGCTGCCGGCGGACCAGGTGCTTTTGCACGCGGCCGGCACGCTGGGCGGCGCGCTCTTTTATCTGCTCTTCAGCGTCGCCTTCAGCCGCATCTTCCTGTTGCGGGAAGAACAGCAGGCCATGTCGGTGGCCCTGTTCGCCACCGCCGACTATGTCGAGGCGCGTGCCGCCTTCTACGACGAGACGGAAGACCTCGAAGATTCATACCGCGCCCTGATCCAGAGCCAGTCGACCATGACGGAGAAGCACCAGGCCGCGCGCGACGTGGTGCTGCGCGCCCTGCCGCGCGGCAAGGGCTGGGGCGACAGCCGCCGCGTGATGGTCTTCAACATGTTCGTCGACATGCTGCAACTGGTCGATACCCTGTTCGCCACCCATACCGACTATGCGGCGCTGCGCCGCACCCTGGCCGGCAACGACATCCTGTTGTTCATGCACGATGCGCTTTTCAAGATGTCGCTGGACCTGAACCGCATCGCGCTCTCGGTTTCGCATGGCCAGCCCGTCAAGCGCCGGACCCGCATCAAGGCCGAACTGCGTGCCATCGAATACGAGATCGACCAGCTCAAGCAACAGGGCCTGGGCCAGCGCGAACCCGAGATTCTGGCGTTGCTGATCCAGATCCTGCGCCGTCTGCGCAACGCCGGCCGTATTGTCGACCGCCTGGGCGAGCACACCCTGCAGCCCGCGGACGCGGTGCCGACCAGCGCCCTGCGCATCGACAAATCATTGACGCGGTTCATGTCGCGCCAGGACTTCCGGCTCGGGATGATCACCAGCAATCTGCGCATGGATTCCCCCAACCTGCGCTACGCCCTGCGCGTCACGCTCGCCGCCGCGATCGCCATGACGATCAGCGAGTTCTGGGTGACGGAATCCTTTTCGGCGCACAACTACTGGATCATGCTGACGATCGTCATCATCATGAAGCCGGGATTCGCGCTTACGCGCCAGCGCAACGGCTGGCGCCTGACCGGCACGCTGATCGGATGCCTGCTGGCCCTGGTGCTGTTGAACATGACCGACCGGCCGGGCATTCTGTTCATCGCCCTGCTGGTCGCATGCATCATGGGCAACAGCCTCGTGCAGCTCAACTACATGGCCAGCGCCATCTTCAATACCCTTTTCGTGGTGCTCGTCTTTCACTTCGTGTCGCCCGGCACAGTGTCCATGGCGGTGATCGGCGAGCGTGCACTGGATACGTTCATCGGCTGCGCGCTCGCGCTGGTATGCAGCTACGTCTTCCCGTGGTGGGAGGCCCGGTTCATGCCGCCCCTGGCGCGCGCGGCAATCGTCGCCAACCGCGAATACCTGCGCGCGGGCCTGCGCTATGCCGGCGTCATGCGGGAAAAGCAGGCGCGCAAGCCGGCGGCGGACGTGGCCCTGGGGCCCGTGCCGGAGCCGCCCGCCACGGCGGCCGAAATCGAGGCTGACCTGAACTGGAGACTGGCACGCCGGAACGTGCACGTCGCCTTCAGCAACTTTGCCGAAGCCTTCTATCGAATGATGAGCGAACCGCGTTCGCGCCAGCAATTCGTGCCGGAACTGAACAACCTGCTGATTCAGAACCATGTGCTGGCCTCGCAGACCACGGCGGCGGTGCCCACGCTGTCCACCTTGCGCGAAGCACCGCCCGCTTCGGTCACCCAGACGCTGGAATCCGTCGTCACCATGCTGGATCCGGCGCGGCCGGCCGTACCGCCCCTGCCTGAGCAGATCGATACCCAGGGCGAACTGGCCTCGCTGGCCTATCCCTTGAAATTGATGATCCGTGCAGGGCAGATGATCCGCCAGGAAAGCGCGGCGCTGGACGGATAAGCGCCAACGGCCACGTCCCTGCTGCCCGTGCTTCTCCCCGTCCACGAGGCCCGCGCCGGCAGGCGCCGCACGGCCGTACCCGGCCCGCGTCAGTCCTGCTTGCGGCGAAACACCAGCTTGTCGGCGGTGGAGGCGGCGGCGTCATACGCATAGCCTTCGCTGTCGAAGGCCTGCAGGCGCTCCGGCGTTGCGATTTTGTGCTGGATGGCATAGCGCGCCATCATGCCGCGCGCGCGCTTGGCGTTGAAACTGATCACCTTCCAGGCGCCGCTCTTCCAGTCCTGGAATACGCATTGCACCACCCGGGCCTGCAAGGTCTGCAAGTCCACCGCCTTGAAGTATTCGTCGGAAGCCAGGTTGACCACGATGGGTTTCCGGCTTCCCGCCAGGCGTTCGTTGAGGTACGCGGCGATGTCGCTGCCCCAGAATTCGTACAGGTTCCTGCCCTTGGCGGTTTCCAGCCGCGTGCCCATTTCCAGCCGGTAGGGTTGGATCAGGTCGAGCGGACGCAGCACACCGTACAGGCCGCTCAGGATCGCCAGGTGTTCCTGGGCCCATTGCAGTTGCGCTGGGCTGAGGCTGCCCGCTTGCAGGCGCTCATAGACGTCGCCGTTGAACGCCAGCACCGCAGGGCGCGAGTTTTCCTGCGTGAACGTGGGCTTCCAGGCGGCATACCGGCGGGCGTTGAGTTCGGCCAGCGCGGGGCTCAGGTCCATCAATTCGGCGATTTCCTCGGCCGATTTCTTCTTCAACACCTTGATAAGCGCCGCGGCCTTCTGCACGAAAAGCGGCTGGGTGTGCAGGTCGACGTGCAGCGGCGTGTCGTAGTCCAGCTTCTTGGCGGGGGACAGCAGGAACAGCATGTTCTTCGATTTCCTTGTTCAGTTATTCAGCGCGAGGTCCAGCCGCCATCCACCGAGATCGTCGTGCCCGTCACCTGGTCGGCGGCCGGCGATGCCAGGTAGACCGCGGTGCCGCCCAGTTGCTCGGGCGTGACGAACTGCAGCGAAGGCTGTTTTTCGCCCAGCAGGCCCCGGGCGGCGGTCTCCTGGTCGACACCCTGCTGCGCCGCCAATGCGGTGATCTGCTTTTCCACCAGCGCGGTGCGCACCCAACCCGGGCAGATCGCATTGGCAGTGATGCCCAGGCCCGCCGTTTCCAGCGCGGTTACCTTGGTCAGGCCCACAACGCCATGCTTGGCGGCCACATAGGCGGACTTGCTGGCCGAACCGACCAGCCCATGGGCGGACGCGATGTTGATGATTCGGCCCCACTTCTGCTTTTTCATATGGGGCAAGGCGGCGGCCGTGCCATGGAACACCGCCGACAAGTTGAGCGCGATGATGGCGTCCCACTTCTCCGGGGGGAAGTCCTCGATCAACGCGGTGTACTGGATCCCGGCGTTGTTCACCAGGATGTCGATACGTCCGAACTGCGCGACCGTGTTGTCCACGAGCTGGCGCACCGCCGGCCCGCTGGACAGGTCGGCGCCGTCGTAGGCCGCCTTGATGCCATGCGCCAGGGCAAGACCTGCGCGGGTCTTTTCGATCTCCGCCGCGTCACCAAAGCCGTTCAGCACGATGTTCGCGCCCTGCGCGGCCAGCGCCGTGGCGATACCCAGCCCGATACCACTGGTGGATCCGGTGACGACCGCGACTTTTCCTTTCAGCATGATGACTCCTTGGCGGCAAACGTTGGGGGATTCCCGATTGAACGAAAACGACCGCGCCGACCGTGCGACGATCCGGCGATAGGCCGCGGTGGATCAAGGCGCCCCGGAAGTGTAGCCCTGCACGCGTCCGGGTTGCACACGCTCCACCAGCTTGATCAGTATGGGCACCACCGCCATGGAAATGGCCACCACCACCGATATCAGGTCGCGGTGCGGCGCGCTCAGCAAACCGTTGTCCCACGCTTCGTTGAAAATCGCGAAGCCGAACTCGCCCCCCTGCGCCAGCGCCATGGCGAACGGCAGGCGGTGGTACCGGGGCAAGCCGGACACCCGCGCGATGCCATACAGGATGAGGCCCTTCACCCCCAACAGCGCGGCCACGCCGCAGGTGATGAAGCGCCAGTGCACCTGCACGACCTCCAGGTTCACCGACATGCCGACGCCCAGGAAGAACAGCCCCAGCAGCAGGCCCTTGAAGGGTTCGATGGAGGTTTCCATGGCGGGGCGATACTTCGACTTGGCCAACAGCACGCCAACCAGGAAGCCCCCCAGGCCGGCAGACAGGCCGGCATGGTCGAACAATTGCGCGGTGCCGATCACCACCAGCAGCGTCGCGGCCGTGAACAGCTCCTGCAACTGCGCACGCTCCGCCCAGCTGATTACCCGCAGGCGGTAGCACACCAGCACGACGGCCACGGCGATCAACGCCGAGACAAAAGAAGGCGCCTTGGTGCCGCCTCCGCCAAGAACGCCGAGCAGAATCAGGATGGGAATGGCCGCCATATCCTGCAGGAGCAGCACGCCCAGCGCCGTGCGACCCATGGGGGTTCGGCTCAGATTCCGCTCGTCCAGCAGGCGCATGGCCACCGCCGTGGAGGAAAGCGCCAATGCCAGCCCGCAGATGACGGCACCGTGCAACGACATGCCGATAAGATGGCGCAACAAGCCGCCTATCAGCAGCGACAGCATCAGGGCGCAGGACACCATCTGCAGGATGCCGACACCGAAGACTTCGCGCCGCATCCCCCACAGCCGGGAAGGCTCCAACTCCAGCCCGATGACGAACAGCATCATGACGACGCCCCATTGGGAGATGTCGACGATGGCGGGCACGTCGGTCACCAGTTGCAAGCCGTAGGGACCGATCACCATCCCCGCCAGGAGATACCCCGGGATGGTGCCCAGCCCCAGTAGCTGGGTCAGGGGCACGCACAGAACGGCGGACAGCAGGAGGACGACGACGAGTTCCATGAGCGGCCTGGTGGAGCGGACAACACATTCTGACAAAAAATTACGCAGGCGGGCGCGTCGCTAATGGAGGAAAGCGCGCCGTGCCTAAAGTGGTCCGCGCGGACCGCCCGCCCCCGTGGCCGTACGTACACATGCCTGGAAATTGCTGGTAGAATAGCGGGCTTTGCTGAAACGCGCGCGCTTTATAGCACGAGTTACCCCGGCAAAGGCGTAGCAGGCCATCCTGGCTAGCCGCAGACATCCGGGGGTCAGCACCAAGGCAGTATGCGGTAGACATCTTGCGCTTCGACTGGAACGAGAGATGCCCTACCAGGATGTAGTACCCGCAAGTACCCACGGCGCCTGTTGATCACCCCGCCCTGGCCTGATCGGTGTATGCAATGCATGCCACCGCCCGCAGGCCAACCGAGGAAGCCGCCGCGGTTCAGAGACGTCACGGAGAGGTGGCAGAGTGGTCGAATGCGCCGGACTCGAAATCCGGTATACGTTTAGGCGTATCGTGGGTTCGAATCCCACCCTCTCCGCCAGATTGCAAAGCCCTGACTTCCCAGTCAGGGCTTTTTTCATGGCGATCGATCCGAGATTCCGTCGGTGCGCCCATCGGCCGGTGCGTGCCAATCGGCACGCACTGCATTTTTACGACTGGGTGGAGTCCAGGGAAGATCCCTAGCCGCGATGACGGCCCACGACGAAGTCGTCGATGATCTGGCTGGGCCGTTTCCTAGCGCCTTGGGGGTCGATGACCGGGCCGAACAAACGATCGAACAAGTCCATCTTCCAGTGCTTCACCGAGTAGCCGCGATAGGAATCGTGATAATCGACGCGATAATCGGAGCCTCTGCGATCATCCTCCACGGGCTTGTAGACGGAGAACACGTCGCCGGACGCCGGGGTCCCGAACATTTCGGCGCGCAGGCCGTCGGCCTGGATCACCGTGCCGCGCGGATCATAGGGACGGGGAGCGGAACTTATGCCAGTGGTGCGGTTCTTCACCGTATAAAACATCAGGTCGCCGTTGCCGGTGAACTCGATTTCGAAGCATCCGCGTGCGTGAACGTCGGCCTTATTCCCAAGGAATACGGCATCGCCTTTGACGGGACCACCGCTGTTGTGCACAGGACGGGCTTCCCACTCGTTCGTGGCGGCGAAATACGGTTTACCCGGCTGCAGGTCGGCATCGACGGAGTCGAAATCGAATTGGCGTTCGATCCAGTTCTCGGCCCAGGCACGATCCCGCGTATGTCCATGGTTTGATTCTCCTTGAAGGACCTGCTTGACTAGGTCGTCGTAATTGCCGGAGTTCTTCAGGCGTTCGATGGCAGCCTGCTGCAGGGCGCCATACAGGCCGCTTTTCCTGGTTTCGGCGATCACGAAATCGAACGCCGCCCATCCGGCTGGCTTGGAACCGGATAGCACGGAGGGATCGTCCTTCATGCGCTGGACCAAGGTGTGCAATGCCTGTTCCGCGCGCTTGAGCAGCGCGACCTTGTCCTGGACGTGCGTCGTCGCGTCCGAAGGAATGCCGCCCATCGCGCCTGGCGGGAATCCGGCGCCCCGACCGACTACGGGCTGGCCCGAGGCCGCAAATGACGGCGCTTCGTAGGAGGCGAATGCATACTGAACGCCACCCTGGGCGTTTGCCGGCACCTGGGGAAGACTCTTTGGTCCTGGCAAGGCATATCCCTGCGCCGGGCTGATGGCTGTGATAGACATATCGGAGTTCCTTATTCATGCATCGGTAGTGATGCGCGAATAGGTGGACCATCGCGATACACCGTTCTACGTTAAGAGGTCCGAATTCGCGAGGGCCAGATCCGCGCACATTCCCCCGTCGGCCTATTTCCCACCCTCCCGCATGTATTCCGCCAGTACCACTGCGTGGTTATGGACCTCGTCATGGGCCCCACCCGCTCAATGGTCTCGATGATCTGACTATCCAGGAACCTCGACTTCTTCATGCTGTAGAACTCCTCAATGAGAAAATTCCACTTCTGACTTCACCGCTTTTGCGGGGGATTACCACGCCAGTCACGACCTGGTGGCGGCGGTGGCTACTTCGTCTCTTGGACTTTGCGCTTGCGCCAAAGATATAGCCCGCTAAGCAGGATAACGATCATGATCAGGTCCAACGCGGCCCAGATGATCTTGAGCGGTAGGCCGGCGGTATCACCATAGTGCAGCGGTCGCGAGAACTGCAGCACACGCAGGTACCAGGGCATTTCCAGGACCGCCGTCAATCGGCCCGTACGCGCGTCCACCAGGACACCGTCAAAGAGGTGGGCGGCCAGCGGCGTTGCACCCTTGGCCCACAGCAAGTAGTGATGGGACAGGCCCAGGCCGGCATCGGGGAAACGCAGGGACTCCACGAGACGGCCGGGAACAGCGGCCTTCGCGGTGGCGTAGGCCTGTTGCACCGAGGCCAGTTGCGAGGAGCCGGGGGCCGGATTCCCGCCAGCCATGGCCACGGCAGTCCGGACGTCGTGGGACAGCCAGTAGCGGAACAAGGGAACCGCCAGTTCGTGGATGGCGCCGGTGACGCCCATCATGAGCGTCCAGACCAGCGTGACGATTCCCAGCAGATTGTGCAGGTCCAGCCATTTCAGGCGCGGGGCCCGCGCGGCACGGACGGTGCCAAACGGGGTTTTCTTCATGTACGGATGATAGAGGACGGCGCCCGATATCACCGCCACCGCCAGGAGCAGCGCCATGAACCCAAGATATAGCTGGCCGGGAAGGCGGGCGTAGAGGTCGATGTGCAGGCGCGTCATGACGTTCATGATGCGGGTCCCCGGACCTTCGCCGGCGCTGTCCATCGCCTGCAACAGCAGGCCTGTACGCGCATCGTACTGCAGCCGGATCGGGGATGCCCCGGACGGGGCCTCGTGGCCGGGTCCCAGCGCCATGATGACGCTGGCAGAGTCCCGGGCGACTTCGATCTCTACGATCCGGTGCGTGGGATAGCGTTGAAGAGTCTGGTCCACCAGACGATCGAGCGTAGGGGGGGACGTACCCGGCGTGACGCTCGGCCAGGACGGCGGAGCGTCCAGCCAGTCGACGATTTCGTCACGGAAGATCAAGGGCAGGCCCGAGACGCAGACCACCAGCATGAAAAGGGTACAGGCCAGGCTGGTCCACTTGTGGACCAGATACCAGGCCTTGCTGCGCACCGCCCGCGTGGGCAGTGGACTTCCGGCGGGCCGCCGCACTAGAACTCCGCGGTGACGGACAGCAGTACCGTGCGCGGCGCGGCCACCGTCAGGCCTTCGCGCGCGGCCGACTGCCAATAGCGCTTGTTGAACACGTTCTCCACCGTTGCCCGCAAGGTCACCGGTGTACGGTTGATGTTCATCGCATAGCGCGCGCCCACGTCGAAGCGGGTCCAGCTGGGGATTTGCTGCGTGTTCGCCGCATCGACGTATTGCGAGCTGGTGCGCAGCACGCGTGCCGTCAGGGTCAGGCCCTGCGCAAAAGGCGTATCCCACTCCGCGGAGGCGTTGAATTGCCAGCGCGGCACAGCTGGCGCGACATGGCCGTCGTTCACGCCGCCCTCCGTCTTGGTCAGGACACCGGCGGTGTAGGCCATACCACCCAAGAGCCGCACACGGCGTACGGGCTCGCCCTGCACCAAGAACTCCACGCCGCGGTTGCGCTGCTCGCCGGCGGCCTGGTAGCGCAGCGTCACCGGATCCAGGTAGGCGCTGGGCTGCTCGATCTGGAACGCGCTCAAGGTGGTCGCCACGGTGCCGAAGTCGTACTTGACGCCGACTTCATACTGCTTCGATACGTTGGGCTTGAAGGTCTCGCCGGCGTTCACGGCTTCCGCCGGTGCGGTGCCGCCCTGGCTCAGGCCTTCGATGTAGTTGCCGTACAGCGCCAGTTGCTGGGTAGGCTTCACCGTCAGCGCGATCGCCGGCGTGACAGCGGATTTTCCGTAATCCGATAATCGCTCGCCGGTGGCAGGGGCATAGTTCACCGATTGCACGCGTTGCTGGCGCAGCCCCCCGGTCAGTTGCACCGCGCCGTCCATTGCCGAGAGCGTGTCGGCCAGTGCAATGCTGTACAGCCGTGTCTCGCTGGTCTTACCCAGGTCGTTGGGCATGGCGATGGACGGCTTGGCCAGATCGGCGGGATCGTACAGGTCGGAGAACACGGTCGACGAACGCACGCGCGCCGACGAATAGTCGATGTCGAGGAAGCTGGCCGAGAGCACCGGCTCGTGCGCAATCGGGCCGGTATCGAAACGCCCGCGGATGCCGACCTCGCCGGTCTTGCTCCAAAGTCTTTCGTTCAGGCGGGCGGGCACAGAGCCTATCGTGCCGGCCGGGTCGAGCATGAGCCAGGTCGTCTGCAGGCTTTCGAAATCGTGCTTGCGCGCGCCCAGCGCCCCGTACACGGTCCAGTCGTCGGAGAGGTCGTATTCGGCGCGCACGTCGCCGGTCCACTCCTTCGCCTTCCAATAGGTCCAGTCGGGGAAGAAGTTACGCTTCGGATCCGGCGCGTGGCCGATGTCTTCGCCCGGAGGGGGCGGAAATAACAGACCGCTGCGCGCGTCGGTCACGCGGTTCTGGTAATTGATGTCACCCTCGATGCGGAAGCGGTTGCCGCGATAGTCCAGGCCGAGCGATAACGCGCCCATGTCCTCGCCGGCACCGGATATGTTCATGTCGCCGCCGCTGCGCAGCACATTCAGGCGCATGCCGGTGCGCTGGTCTTCGCCGAAACGGCGCGCGATATCCGCCTGCACGCCGAACTGGCTGTTCTCGATATAGGACAGCGTGACACGGTTCAGGGGATCGGCGCCGGCGCGCTTGGGCACCAGGTTGATCGAGCCGCCAACCGAACCGAACGGCGCCATGCCGTTGAGCAAAGCGTTGGGACCGCGCAAGACCTCGACGCGCTCGATGCCGATCAGCGAGGTGGCGTTGCGGGGAGAGATGCCATAGAGGCCGTTGTAGGCGACGTCGTAATTGAACAGCGTGAAGCCGCGGATGTTGAACTCGTCGCGGCCTGCGCCGCGCGAATAGGTATTGCGCACCGAAGGGTCGTTGAGCAGAACGTCGCCGATGTTCTGCGCCTGTTGGTCCTCGATCAGCTTGGAGGTGTACGAGGTCACGCTGAAGGGGGTGTCGAGGAAATCCCGATCGCCCAGCAGACCGATTCTGGCGCCGCGTGCCACCTCGCCGCCCGGGTAGGGTTCGTCGGCCGCCGCGGCGGCCGAGGCGGTCACCGACACGGTGGGCAAGATCGCCTCGGCGTGCGCGGGCCGCAATGCATAGCCGCCGTCGGTCTGGCGCACAGCTTCCAGGGCGGTGTTGTCGAGCAGTATCCGGAATGCGCCCTCGACGGTATATGCGCCGCGTACTCCGGGACTGGTTTTGCCGGCCGTCATGGCCGCGGGCACACTGAGAAGGATATCGGCCTGCTGGGCGAAACGGCTCAAGGCGCCCGCCAGGGGGCCCGCTGGGACGTCGTAGGCGTGAGTTGGGGCCGCTGCGGCGGCGCGTCCGCTGGCTTGCGCATAGACCGTGGCGACGCCGGCGTCCGTCATCAGGATCGCGCCGAGCACGGTCTTGCGCGCCATGCGGCCGACGGCGGCAGTGCGCGGCAATAGGCGGGAGGACAGTCCCAGGTGGACAGGTTGCGGCAGGCGGCGCATTGAACGGCTTTCCTTGGAATGGAGGTGGGCAAGGAGAGGTCCGCCGCTTGCGGGCATGGGGCGTCGGCCGGCCGTCACGGACGGGTATCGCCATATGGGCGTGGCAGGGCTCCGCGGGGTCCTCTTTCCCTGTTAATCGAACGAGCAGAGAAAAAGCGAACCGTGGCGTGAATTTTTCGGGAGCGTGCTCACCTGGGCTCGAGCGTCACCCACCATGGCAGCGTGCGCTGGACGCGTATCGGCAACTCCCGCTCGAGCATGGCCAGCGTCCGATCCATGTCGTTGGCCGGATAGCGGCCGACGACGCGCAGGCCGGCGACGCGGGGATCGACGCCTGTATACCCGGGGTGATAGCGGCCCAGTTCCGCGATGAGATCGGCGAGGGACAGATTCTCGGCCAGGATCACGCCGCGAGACCAGGCTTCGCGCGCGGGGTCGGCGGGGACGGCCATGGAGATGCCGTCGGCGGTGTAACGCGTTTGTTCGCCGGCACGCACGAGCGCAATGCGGCCGGCCAGGTTCTCGATGCGCACCTGCCCGTCATAGACCGCCAACAGGACATCGTCATCCGCCTGTCTTACCGTGAAACGGGTGCCCAACGCCTGCAGCCGACCGTAGCGGGTATCGACGAAAAAAGGACGTTGCCGGGCATCGTTGCCCGTTTCGACGAGGATTTCGCCACGGACCAGCGTTATCAGGCGGCGATCCTGCCTGAAATGGACATCGATGGCGCTGCGGGTGTTGAGCCGGACGCGGGTATCGTCGGCGAGGATGATCTCGCGTTGTTCGCCGACTCCGGTGGCATAGTCGGAACGCCACGCGGTCACGACGGCGGGCAAGGGCGTGAGCCGCCAGGCCAGCCAGCCCAGGAGCCCCACGCCGCCCAGCGCCAGGACGCGGCCGGCGGCCTGGCGGCGCGACGGCGCGCGGCGGGAGGCCACTTGTACCGCTTTCTCCGCGGCTTCGCGCTCACCATCGTTACGCAGCAGCGCAAAGCGCCGGCTTACAGCCTCGACGTGCGCCCAGGCGCGTCGATGTTCCGGCCGCGCGTCCAGCCAGCGTTGCCATGCGGCGTGCTGCCCGAGGCCAGTCTCGGCATCCTGCAATACCGCATACCACTCGGCAGCCACTTTCAGGCTTTCATAATCCGCTTGCACGGAGCGGTCTTCGGCAAAGACCGGCGGAAGCGAGGCCACCATGGCTAGGACCTGTGTGCACTGGAAGAAGTCAGCCCGGCATCGATCAGCGCGAGGTGCAGCATGGCCCGAGCCAAGTACTTCTGAACCATGCGCAGGGACACGCCCATATGGTCGGCGATCTCCCGCGTCGAAAGCCCATGTATCTGAGCCTGGATGAAGGCCGTGCGTACCGTTTCCGGCAGGCGGCCGAGCCACTCGCCGACCTCCATCAGGGTTTCGATGACTAGCGACTGGTGTTCCGGGGAAGGCACGTAGGCGACAGGTCGGGCCGCAAGGCATTCCAGCCAGGCCTGCTCTACTTCTCGCCGCCGCCAGAGATCCGTGCATAGACCCTGCGCCATGGCGCGCAGGTAGGCCCGCGCAGCGCCCCCGGTGGCAAAACCGTCGGGCGCCGGCTTAAGGATCAGGCGCAGGAAGGCGTCGTGCGTCAGATCGGCTGCGTCCGCGGCATTACCCAGGCGGCGCCGCAACCATCCCAGCAGCCAGCCGTGATGATCTCGGTATAGGGCGCTCAAATCTTGGTGCACAGGGGGCATGACGACAGACATCGGGCGAAAACCCTGGCGCAGCGCAAGCCGAGCCAAATAGAAATAGGAATAGTTATTGTTTATAACTGAAATTTCCTGTTTCGGGCAATGCCTCGTACGGGGCGGATCAGCCCGCGATCGTTACGGCCACTTGGGATAAAGACCCCATGGGCCGCCTTCGAACATTGCATTGAACATCCCACTACAGCGGAACGACGCGCCTGGCATATGCCCAGCGCCCCTTCTATCGGCGGGGCTGCTTCGCCATCTCCTCGCGCATATATTCCGCCAGCAGCACCGCTTGATTGTGGAATTCATCGTGTGCCCCATAGAGCAGGGTCACGCGGCCGTGGGCGACGAGATGACGCAGTTGCGCGACGGCTTTCTCGTTGCCGGCCAGTTCGGCGCGGTAGCGGTGCCGGAACTCCTGCCACCTGGCGGGGTCGTGATTGAACCACTGGCGCAATGCCGGACTGGGCGCGATGTCCTTCAGCCACAGCGCCAGCGCCGCGGTCTGCTTGCGCACGCCGCGCGGCCATAGCCGATCTACCAGGACCCGCGTGCCGTCGTCGGGATCGACGGGCTCGTAGATGCGCTTGATGCGGACATCGTGGGATGCGTGGGCCATGGACGGTCCCTCCTGCATTGCAGCTTCCGATCATTCCGCAATTCTGCAGTACGATGCGTGCCACCATGGCTAGAACACTACGCTTTTTCGCCACGGCTGCTTGCCTGATGCTGGCCACGCACGCGGCGCTCGCCGATCCGCGCTACGAGGCGTATCACAGTGGCGTTTATCTACGCTTTCTGAACACGCCGGAAGGCAACGTCGCGCGGACGGCTCCGCCGACGTTGGGACTGTCCTTCGGCGGTCCGTCAGTGCGCGCCGTGATGGATACCGGCTCGACCGGCATCGTGGTTTCGGCCACATCCATTCCGGGTGTGGAGCGGCTTCCGCAGCTCGGCCCCGGCACCCTCAGCTACTCCAGTTCCGGACGCATCATGCGCGGACACTGGGTGATGACGGCGGCGACGATCAGCGGCGCGAATGGCGCACACGTCACGACACAGCCCATGCCCGTGCTGGCCATCGACCGCATCGACTGCTTCAGCAATGCACGCGACTGCGAACCCACCGACGATCCGCGCCACGTCGCGATGGTCGGCATCGGGTTTGCCCGGGAAAGCGACCATCAGGCGCAAAGCACGCCGGACAAGAATCCTTTCCTGAATCTGCCGGGCATGGGCACCATGGGCCAGCCAGGCCTGGCGCGGCGCGGCTATGTCGTCACGCGGGAGGGCGTGCATGTGGGTCTGACCGTGGCGAACACACGCGGCAGCTACCGGTTCATCAAGCTGGACAAGGCGCCGGACGGACGCGACTGGAAGCCGCTGCCTGCTTGCATCACGGTGGCCCGGACGCAGCCAGCCTGCGGCACGGCCCTGGTCGATACCGGCGTCACGGCCATGTACCTGACCGTGCCGCCCGACCGCGCCGCGACCCGGACCGAAGCCGGCGCAACAGGCAGCCGCACGCTCGTGGCCGGCACCCCGGTCGGTATCCGCTTCGGACCGGACGACGGCCCGCAATCGCCGCGCTATGGCTTCACGGCGCAGGACCGGAACGATCCGGTGGCGCCGTCCCGCATCGTCCTGGTAGAGGGCCACGACAGGCCGACCTTCGTTAACACCAGCGTCCATGTGCTCAATGCCTTCGACTACCTGTTCGATGCCGATGGCGGCTACGTCGCCTTCCGCCGCCTCCCTCCAGGCGCGTCACAGGGTGGGATCGCGCAATGATGAAAATCAGCAGCCTCACGGCACTCGCACCGATGATGACCCGTACTATCGCCGCGATGGCGGCGTTCGGCCTGCTTCACGGGACGTCGGCCATGGCGCAGCCGGCCGGTGCCGGCCTGATGAAGGCCTGGCCCAAGGACGGACCCTGGTTGACCGAATTGCGCCGCGACGCCGACGGCAGCCATACCTGCATCACCGGGGCCGCGTTCAGTTCTCCGCATGCCTTCGTGCTGGAAATCGCCAGCCGGCCTGACATTTTCGCGCTGATGCTGATCGACAAAGAGGCAGGCGGGACTGGCGCCTCGCGCTTGGCGGTAACCCTGGACGGCGCGGAAGTCGCACGGTTGCCGATCGAGGTATCCGGCCCCGCGCGGCTGACACGCGCCGACGAGAGCACGGAGGTGCGTGCGCTTTTGCCGCGGCTTGCACAAGCGCATTCCGCGGGCATCGCGATTGGCGATACGACGTATGAAATCCAGCCCGGCGGACTGGCCGAGGCTGCGCGCTCGCTGGCCGCATGCGAACAGGAGGCCGGTATAAGGCCCGGCACGGCCGGTACGGGCGCGCAAGGGCGGACGCACTGACGCGTTATACCTGCATCGCAACGGCGAGCAACGGCTTGGCCCATTCCGGCGTGCGCCGGAGATCCGCCACGGCCGTCGGCCAGCGCACTTCACCCTTGGCCATGTCCAGCAACAGCCGTGGGTCTGGAACCGCGGTACCCGGCGGCGCTTCGGCGCTGTTGTCATACACGCGCAGGTACGCCAGGACCGGCATCAGGCCGACCAGGTTTGCGCGCGCGGTGATGTAGCGCTCGCGGATGCGGACTTCGGGAATGTCGTGGCCGCCCGCGGATACCCGGGCCCGTACTCGCGCGATGTGCTGCTCGGGGGAGCTCAATCCGCAGAACCACATGGCAACGTCGTGGGACGCCGCGGCGGCCTTCAGCCGGGCCGCGATGGTGTTGCCGCCCAGGGTGGTCTCAAAGGCGAAATTCCTGTTCTGGAGTACGGCCTCGTCGAGCCGCCGCACGCCTTCCTGCCACGCGACGGCATTGGCCTGCGCCTGTGTCGCGCCAGTGACTGCCATCCATTCCCGCGCATAGGTGTCGGGATTGAACCAGGCCAGCCCGGCCTGCCGCAGCAGGTGGCCGCCGACCGAACTCTTGCCCGCGCCATTGACGCCGGCAAGCACATACAGCAGCGGCCTTGCCATCAATAGCCGGTTCCGGCCTTGACCTTACCGTCCAGTTGGGCGGGCTGGTCGAAAAGACGGCGCAGGCGGTCGCCGGCATCGGGAGCGTCGAGCTCGGACAAATGCGTATCGAAGCGCTGGCGCAACATATCCAGTGCCGACGGCATATTGGAATTGGCCGCCTGGAGGGCCTGCACCATGGCGCGGTATTCGTCCGTGGAGAGAATCACCGCCTCGGGCTGGTTGTGGTTGGTGACCACCATTTTTCCGGTGCGCATGACACTGCGCATCACGCCACGCCAGCCCTGCTTCTTGACATCCGAGGCCGGTGTACGAGGCAAGGCCTCGATGGCGTCGATTCGAAGTGGAAGTGCCATGGCGATGCTCCTGTGGAAGGCTGCGGACCATTTTACCCATTTTGGGAAAAAAGGGTAAATTGGCCCTTCTGGCTCACCTTAAGCTGGCAACGTCACCGTCCCCACATTACCTGCCCACCCAGCATGCAACCCGCAGCCGCCCCGGAATCGCTCCAGCGCCCTCTTACCGCGATCGCCGAAGGCGACCCCATGGCTTGACCCTGGCGGATCGTGCACGTCACCGGATTCGCGGCGGTGCCGGCGTCGATGATGCCCTGCCCTGCCAGGTATCCCCATAATGCCGAGGCGGCGATGCCGGTCGCGGCGTCTTCCGGATAACCCGAGGCCTTGGGAAATTGACGCGCGTGCGCGGTCGGTGCCAGCACCCCGCCTTCACCGTCGAAGGCGTAGGGATACAGACCCGTGGAACCGATTGCTTCGCACACTGACTCGATCGCCGCGAAGTCCGGCCGCAGGGCATTCAGGGTGCGAACGTCCGGCAGGCGCACCAAAGTCTTCATCCGGCTGGTTGCCGCGTTGACCATGTCCAGCGCGTCGGCTGCGCCATCCGGGTCCGGCAGGCGCAGCACGCGCGCCACCGCCTGCCGCGCCGCTGCATCCAGGGGTTGTGTCCTCACGGCCGGCTGCGAAATCCATACGGTTCCCGTGTCATCTTCCCACTGGGCATCGACAACGCCACTGGCGGCTTCCACCGTGGCCTGGGCCGTCGCCCAGCGGCCCCATTGGCGCAAGGCCCAGAGCGCGCCGACGGTGGCATGTCCGCACATCTCCATTTCGTGCAGCGGCACGAAATAGCGCAGCCGCAGGTCGCAATCCGGCCGGCCCGTGGGCAGGATGAACGCGGACTCATAGCCATGGTCGCGCGCGACGGCACGCATGGCCTCCGTATCCATCCCGCGCGCATCGGCGACCAGGGGTACCGGGTTCCCGCCCTGTCCGTCCTGTACGAAGACCCGAATCAGAACCACTGCGTGCGGAGCTGGCCACTCCGGGCGCGCGGGTAGATGGGCAGGCTCAGCGAAGGCCTGGCCTGGCGAAATAGAACGATCAGTCAACGACAGCTCCCACGGATTGGGCGATTTCACCCCAGAACGGCACGTCATGCGCCACACGGTCGGCCAGCGCCTGGGCGCTGCCGGGTTGAACGGTCACCCCTTTGGCGGCAAGGTCGGCAGAGACGGCTGGATCCTCCAGCGCTCGCTGCAGGGCTTGGCTGAACCGGTCGACGATGGTCCCCGGCGTGCCTTTCGGAAACGCGATGCCGTACCAAAGGGACTGGTCGATGCCGGCCATGCCCTGTTGGGCGAAGGTCCGGACCTGGGGCAGCAGCGGTGTCGGCGCCGTGGTGGCGACCGCCGTCAGCTTGCCCGCCCGGACGTACGCCGTCAGCCCGACAGGGTTGTCGAACATCATATCGATCTGGCCGCCGATCAGGTCGGTGTAGGCGGGCGCAGCGCCGCGATAAGGGACATGCACCAAGGACAGCCCGGCAAGCTTCTGGAATTTCTCGCCCAGCAGGTGCGAAACCGTGCCCACGCCCACGGACCCGAACGTGCCATTCGGCGAGCGCCGCGACAAGGTAGAGACCAGGGATCGGACGTCGGCAGCCGCCACTGCCGGATTGACCGCCAGCACATAAGGCGATGTGCCGATCAGGCCGGCATAGCTGAAATCCTTGGCGGGGTCATAAGGCAGATGCTTGTACACGCTGGCGCTTACGGCATGCGTGCTGGTCGTCACCGCCAGCGCGGTATACCCGTCGGGACGCGCCCGCGCCACGAAGGCCGAGCCCACCGTTCCGCCCGCACCGCCGCGGTTGTCGATGATGACCGGCTGTCCCAGCAGCTTGGCCAGGGGAGCCTGCACCGCGCGGACCACCAGGTCGGTGCCGCCCCCCGGCGGGAACGGCACCACGAGCGTAACGGGTTTGACCGGCCAGTCCTGCCCCATGGCCGGCGTACTGGCAAGCAAGGCCGCCACGGCGATAAGCGTGCCGCGCGGGAAACTGGAAAGTGACGACATGAGAGCCCCTCCTGGCGCTGTTTGCCGCATGGTAGGGTCGTGCCGTCGCCACTTCCAACCCGGATGCGACAGCCGGTGATCCCGAACACGACAAGGCCAGGCGCGATACGCAACACGACGTCCCGCACCGCTTCACGTCTTTACAATGGCTGTTCCACCCTGGCAAACCACTCCGTCGTCGTCGGCTGCACTTCCCCTCGTCCTGCCCGCGGCGCGGCGCAAGTACCCGCGCGGCATAACGGAAGGACGCGATATGAACATACAAGCACGGATGTCCCCCAAGCTGCCGCTCGCCGCCCAGGCGGGGTTCGCGCTTCGCGTGGACCGTCAGGCTCCGTATGCAATGCAGTGGCACATGCACGACTGCATGATGCTGCTGTGGCCGCGCAGCGGTGCATTACAAAGCGCGTGGATGGATCCGCAGGCCGGCATGGCCGCCGATACGCCCGCGCCGGCGATCCTGCCGCGGCGCATGACGCTGGCGCGGGGATACGCGCTTCTGCTGCCAGCCGCCACCCCGCACTGCACCCGCTCGACAACGCAACGACAGCAGCATGGCGAGCTGTATCTGACACCGGAGTTCGTGCGGAATTGCGCAGCGCATGGACTGCTGCGACTGGACGCCGCGAGTGTAAGCATGCTGGACGCGTTATTGGCGCCGGCCATCAGCATGCGCAGCGCCGCCCTGCTGGTTCCTGCCGTCGTGGCACAGTTGGCCATGAGCCGGCCGGCGGCATGTCCGCGACCGGAGTTGCCGCCGTCACGCCGTATGGCCACGATGTTCCGGCAGGCCATCGATGACGGACATACCCCGCCCACGATCGAGCACATCGCCGGCGTTCTCGGCGTATCGACGCGCCACCTGCAGCGCTGTTGCCAGCAGGAGTTCGCCATGACGCCGGTCAGCTTGAGACGCACTCTGTTCGTGCGCGAGATTCGGCGCCTGCTGAAGGCGGGTTACGCACCTTCGAATGTCAGCGCGCGGTTCGGCTTTGCTCACAGCGGTCACTTGAACCGCCTGCTGCGCGGTGTGGACGGCTGATGGTGCCGATACGCGGACTGGCACTACCCGTCCCGGTTATCCGCCACGGTTATCGGCCACGTGGGCGCGCCACCGCCTCGACGAGGCGCTGGCACGCCGCGTCGTGCCGCCGCGTCTATCAGCCCTTTTGCTCGCCGCCGCCGTCGACGTCCGCGGTGGCGGTTTCCCGCTCCCCGGCCCGCTCATCGGAGGTCGTGTCGTCCTTGCTGGTCCTGGTCGCATGCCGCTTGGCGGCGGCCAGCTTGGCCTCATGCGAGTCGAAGCGATGCGCCTTTCCCATCGCGTGTGCGGCGCGGCCCCCTTGCGCCGCGATCCCTCGCAGCATCTCCGGATCCATCGCTGCAAAGCCCCTCGGCTTGCGTTCCCCTTTGCGTTCGTCGCTCATCGTGCGCCCCCATTGGTAAGTAACTTCGATAAGGCAACGGACGTGCCCACGCGGCGTATTCGAGGGATTCCCCTTGCCTGAGGCCTGTCACCCAAGGACGGTGCATACCCCGGCAGTTGGTCTTCCGACCACGGTCGTAGACGCACGGTTCGCGCGGCGCTCGCCCGACGGCGGGGGCGCCCGCTTTAGCAGTGAAGTTACGGATCGGCACCGCTTACCGCTTTTGTAGCGCTTACGGAATACATGCAATAAACGATCGCTGCCAAGGCCTTCCCTGCGGCCTGCCATCCAGCCGCTGCGGCCCGCAAAAAAACAAAAATTCCCGGCGTCACTTTTCGATGGACAGGCGACCCAATCCGCACGCAAACACGTTGGCGCGGGCGGTCTTTCATTCCTGTGGATGGTCCTTAGGGTGGGGAGTACGGACCCGCTGCGTCAGGTCTCTCGTTACTTAATATGTATCCCCTGCCTGAGGCGCGGCAGTGTGCGGCGGGTCGGGGCCCCCGCAAAGCAGTCACGCTACGGCTGGGCGGACGTATGGCCGCGCTGCTGCTGAGGTTACGAATTGAAGCAGGTCGGTTAGGGACGTTCAACACTGCAGTGCTAATTTCCTTCGCGGGTCGAACCGTTGTATTCATTGCAGCTGGTACGTTCTAGACCCACACACGAGCCTTCAAAGGCCACCGCTCACGCAGTGGCCTTCTTTTTTGGATTTTTACTTCTGCTTCGTGCCGGATTTGGCGTCATCCTTGATGTCTTGCGCCTGGTGGCGGGGATCCTCGCCGGAGAAGCCGCCATAGCTGCTTTGGCCAGGATCGGCACTGCGGCTCCGGATCGGTTCATCGGACGCCGCGGGATGCGCCCCTTCGCCCTTGGAGGGCAGAGGTTGCTTGGGGGTGGAATCGTGGCGCTTGTCGTCGTTCATCGATATCTCCTTGTAAGGCCCTGCGCCGCGCAGTGGCAGGAATATCGATGCAAGGGTCGTACCGGCACCCGCGTTTCAGGGCGTCGCGGGGAACTCCAGCTCCCGGCCTCCCAGCGCGGTCAGAAATTCCGTCACGCGTTGCGCAGCCTCGGGATCATGGCAATCGGCGATAACCAGCACGGGCCCGCCGATGCAGGGATTCTTGAATTGCTCGGCGTATTCGCCCGTCTGCTTGCCGTCATGAAGCTTGTTGCCCGTCACGAAATTGCCCTGTGTCGGCCCCGCCTCGTCGTCGCGCAGCTCGACGCGCGCCTCGATCAGGTCGGCGGCATGCCGGTGCACGACGCCATCGCGGGCACGCATGGCGTCGTCATAGGTTTCGAAGCGGAGTATCACGATGGTGTCCATGGCCGTCCCCTCAATGCAGTTTGACGCGCGGCTGGGACCGCCGTGTCAGCAGGCGCGCCAGCGCCAGGGATATCGTCCGTGACAGACCCAGCACGGTGCGGTGATGCATCAGATGCAGACTGGCGTACATCCAGCGCGCGATGGTCCCGCTGACGAAAAAGCCGCGCCCCAGCAGCGCCCCCATCAGGCTGCCGACTCCGCGTTCGCGCCCCAGCGCCACCAGCGACCCGCGGTCCTTATAGACGAACGGCGCACGGGGTTCCGCCCGGCCCGCGATGCGGGCATCCAGGCGGCGTTTCAGGTAGGCCGCCTCCTGGTGCGCCGCCTGCGCGCGCGCGGGGACCGTGCCTCCGTCGGCGCGTGGCGCAGCGGCGCAGTCGCCAAAGGCCAGGATGTGCGGATCCTGCGTTTGCAGAAAGCCATCCACTTCCAGTTGGCCGACGCGGTTGCGCGGCAGGTCCAGCGAGGCAAGTACATCTGGCCCTTCGATGCCCGCCGCCCACATGCAAAGGTTCGCCGGAAAGGTGCGGCCGTCCTTGGTGACGACCGTATCGGGCGTCACTTCCGACACCAGGCAGCCTGACTCTATCGCCACCCCGAGGCGCGTCAGGCGCTCCTGCGCGGCGCGCGCGAGCCTGTCCGGCAACGCCGCCAGGATGCGAGGAGCGCCTTCGATGATGCGGATGGCAAGATCCCGGCCCGGATCGAAATGCGACAGGCCGTATGCGGCCACCAGCCGGCTTGCCTCGTGCAATTCGGCCGCCAGCTCCACGCCCGTGGCGCCGCCTCCCACAATGGCGATATGCAGCTTGGCATCCGGATCGCGGGCCTTGGCCTGGTCCACCTTCACCATGGCCTGCAGCATTGTCAGGCGGAACTGCTCGGCGGATTCCGGCGTATCGAGCGTGATGGCGTATTCGCGCGCACCCCGCGTCCCGAAGAAATTGGATGTACTGCCGACCGCGACCACCAGCGTGTCGTAGGGGATATCGCGTTCCGGAAGCAGTACATCGCCGCTGGGCGTCGGCACGGCCGCCACGCGCACCATGCGGCGCGCGCGGTCGACACCGCGCATCGCGCCCAGGACGAAGCTGAAATGCGATAAGTTCGCCAGCATCAGGTAGGACAGCCCCTCCTGCTGCACATCGAGGGTGCCGGCGGCGGCCTCGTGCAGGGTCGGCTTCCAGATATGCAAGGTGCGGCTGTCGATCAGGGTGACATGGTGGCGGCCATGTTTGCGCCCCAGCTCGGTGGCGAGCTCGAGACCGCCGGCGCCGCCGCCGACGATCACCACCCGGTGTGGTGCCGTCGCGGCCTGGCGCTGGAGCGGGAACCCGCCCTCCGGGGACGCACGATAGGGAGGCTGAGCGCTTTCGCGCAAAAGTGCTGGAGTATCGGCCATCGGAACACCTTGACGCGGGCGCCGCTAGTCGGGCGGCGCGAATAAGGGACCGCGCGGCGAGCGGTCCGCTCGCCGCGCAATCCTTCGCGTCCAGCAAATTGTGTTCCGGTGGCGCTGTGTGCCCGCCGGGGCATCGCAGTACCGGCAGGCCCGCGGGATGGCGGCAGCCCCCTTGGCCCGCGGTCTCAGCCGCCCCCGGGGGACGCCTTCGCCGTCTGGGTCGTCTCGCTCCACCCACCACCGAGCGCCTTGTACAACTGCACACGGTTGAGCAACGATGCCAGCCCTGTCTGCACAAGGGCGAGTTGGGCGTCGAAGTAGTCGACCTGCGCGCTCTGTACTTGCAGATAGCTGTCGACACCGCCGCTGTAGCGCAGATTGGACAACTCCAGGGTGCGAGCCGAGGAAGCCTCCAGGGCGCGCAGCGATTGCACCTGCGCGCCGTAGGTCGCTTCGCCGGCCAGCGCGTCTGAGACCTCCTGGAAGGCCTGCTGGATGGACTGCTCGTACTGCGCCACGGCAATGCGCTCCTGCGCCCGCGCCACTTCCAGGCCGGCGCGGATGCTGCCCCCGGCGAAAATCGGCGTGGTGATCGACGGCGAGAAACTCCAATAACCGTTGCCGCCTTTGAACAGGTCCGACAAGGAAGGACTGGCCACGCCAAATAAGCCCGTCAGCGAAATGGTGGGGAAGAATGCCGCGCGTGCCGCGCCAATATTGGCGTTGGCCGCGCGCAGGCTGTTCTCCGCCGCCAGGATGTCGGGACGCCGTTCCAGCAGCGCCGAGGGCAAGCCGGTCGGGATGGACGCCAGGACCTGGGCATTGTCGAAGGGAGCCGGCGGCGGCAGATCGGCCGGCAACGGCGTGCCGACCAGCAACACGAGCGCATTGAGCGCCTGTGATTGCGTGCGCGCCAATTGCGCCAGATCGGCCGAAGCGGAATCCAGCAGGGACTTGGACTGGTTCAGGTCCAGCTCGGACGCGACACCACCGTCGAAGCGGCGCTTCACCAGGTCATAGGACTCCTGGCGCGAGTCCAGGGTCTTGCGTGTCAGGTCCAGCTGCACCTCGGCGGCGCGCAGGTTCAGATATGCCTGGGCCACTTCGCCGACCAGGGAAATCTGCACGCTGCGCTGGGCCTGCTCGGTGGCGAGAAACTGCTGGTATGCCGCCTCGGACAAGCTGCGCAAGCGACCGAACAGATCGATCTCGAAGGTCGTCAGCCCCAGTCCCGCCTGGTACTGGCTGCTGATGGACTGGCTGTCCGGCCCGCCCGGACGCAGGTCGCGCGGCAGTCGCTGCCGCGTTCCCTGCACACCGGCGCCGATGGCCGGCCACAACTGGCCCCGTTGCTGGCCCCACTGTCCGCGCGCGACTTCCACACGCTGCACGGCGACGCGCAGATCACGGTTGTTCTGCAGTGACAGGGCAACCAGGGCCTGCAGGCGCGGATCGCGGAAAAACTCGCGCCAGCCGATGTCCGCGGCCGCCACGTCACTGGCCCCCGACAGCGCCGCAGCGGGCTGCGTGCCGGCCGTCGATGCCTTGTCGTACCCGGAATACACGATTTTCGGCTGTTCCGGCCAGTCGGCCTGGATGGGCGCGGCTGGCCGCTCATACGTCGGCGCCAGGCTGCACCCCGCCAGGGCCGCCGTCATGGCCGTACCCAGCGCCGTGCGCCGAATGGATACCAGGGCGTTCATCATTTGCCCTCCTGACCGTCGGCGGCGGGCGTGGCTGTTCCAGCTTCCCGGGCCCGCTTCGCCGCTTGTTGCGCTTCAAATTCCCGGGCTTCCGCACCCAGCAGGCGCGGCTTGGTCTTGAACAGGCCCAGGACCACCACGAAGAACGTCGGCACGAAGATCACCGCGAACGGCGTCGCCGCGAGCATCCCGCCCAGCACGCCCAGGCCGACCGCACGTTGGCTGGCCGCGCCCGCGCCCGTGGCGATGGCCAGCGGGATGACGCCCAGGATGAAGGCCAGCGACGTCATCAGGATGGGACGGAAACGCAGCCGTGCCGCTTCGATCGTCGCCTCGTAAAGCCCCGCGCCGCGCGCGTACTGGTCCTTCGCGAACTCCACGATAAGAATGGCGTTCTTCGCGGCCAGGCCGATCACGGTCACCATGCCGACCTGGAAATACACGTCGTTGGACATGCCCATCGCGCTGACCAGCGCCACCGCGCCCAGCATGCCCAGCGGCACCACCAGCATGACCGACAGCGGGATCGCCCAGCTCTCGTACAGCGCGGCCAGCACCAGGAACACCACCAGCAGCGAAAGCCCCATCAGAATCGGTGCCTGGCCCGAAGCCTGGATCTGCTGATAGGACAGGCCGTTCCACTCGTAGCCGAAGCCGGGCGGCAGTTGCGCCACCAGGTCCTGCATTTCCTGGATGGCCTCGCCGCTCGTATGCCCCGGCGCGGCGTCGCCGCTGATGCGAATGGCCTCGTAGCTGTTGTACCGCACGATCTGCACCGGGCCCTGGCCCCATTTGGCCGTCACGAAGCTGGACAGGGGCACCATGCCGCCTTCGTTATTGCGGGCATTCAGCTTGAGGATGTCTTCCACCTGCATCCGGTACGGCGCATCGGCCTGCACCCATACGTTCTGCATGCGGCCGAAGTTGGGGAACTTGTTGATCAGCGCGCTGCCCACCGCGGTCGACACCAGCGTGGCGGCCTCGCCGAAATTCACGCCCAGCGCCGCCGCCTTCTCCCGGTCTATGGTCAGGCTCAGTTGCGCGCTCGGTCCCAGGCCGGAGATCCGCACCTGGGACAGCACGGGACTCTTCATCGCCATACCCATCAGCTGCGCCGTCGCGGAGGCCAGCGCATCGGTGCCGGCGTTGGCGCGGTCCTGCAGCCGGAAGTCGAAACCCGTGGCATTACCCAGGGACGAAATGGCGGGCGGAATCACGGTGAAGACCATGGCGTCATGGATGCCCATCAACAGATGATTGAGCGCCCCGAATGCGACGGCCTGTGCAGAGTCGTTGCGAGCCTTGCGTTCGTCGAAATCCTTCAACGTGGTGAACGCGATGGCGGCATTCAGGCCGTTGCCGTTGAAGCTGTAGCCCTGCACCGCGATGATGTTCTCGACCTGGGGCTGCGACAGGAAATACTGCTCGACCTGCTCCAGCACATCCACCGCGCGATTGGCGCTGGACCCGGACGGCAGCTCGATGTTGCTGATCACGTAGCCCTGGTCTTCCTCGGGCAGGAAGGACGAAGGCATGCGGAAATACAGCCAGCCCAGCAGCAGGACCAGGATCAGGTAGACCAGCATCATGCGGCCGCCCTTGTGCAGGATGCGCGATACCCAGTTCTGGTAGTGGTGCGTCCCGCTCTCGAAACGGCGGTTGAACCAACCGAAAAATCCGCGCCGCGCATGGTTGTGGTCCGGCGGCAGCGGCTTCAGGATGGTGGCGCACAAGGCGGGCGTGAAGCTCAGCGCGAGGAAGGCGGAGAAGAAAATCGACACCGCCATGGCCACCGCGAATTGGCGATAGATGACGCCGACGGATCCGCCCATGAACGCCAGCGGCAGGAATACGCTGACCAGCACCAGCGTAATGCCGGTGATGGCACCGGTAATCTGCGGCATCGCCCGCGAGGTCGCCTCCTTGGGCGACAGCCCTTCCGTGGCCATGATCCGCTCGACGTTTTCCACCACCACGATGGCGTCGTCCACCAGGATGCCGATCGCCAGCACCATGGCAAACATGGTCAGCACGTTGATGGAAAAGCCCAGCGCCAGCATGACCGCGAAGGCGCCCAGCATGGCCACCGGCACGACCAGCGCCGGAATGATGGTGTAGCGCACGTTCTGCAGGAACAGGAACATGACCAGGAACACCAGCACCATGGCTTCGAGCAGGGTATGGATCACATCGGTGATCGAGACCTCCACATAGGGCGCGGTGTCATACGGAATGGCGTACTGGATGTTCGCGGGAAAGTAGCTGGACAGCTGCTGCATCTGGGCCCGCACGCCCTTGGCCGTGGCCAGCGCGTTGGCATCGGGCGACAGGATGATGGCGAACGCGGCGGTCGGCTTGCCGTTCAGGCGGGCGCCGAAGAAGTAGTTGTCCGCGCCGATCTCGACGCGCGCGACGTCGCGCACCCGCACCAGCGAGCCGTCCGTATTGGCGCGCAGGACAAGGTTGCCGAAGCCTTCGACCGTCGCGAGTTGGCCGTTCGCGATCACGGTCGCCGTGGTGCGCTGGTCCCGCGGGTTGGGCGGACCACCCATATTCCCCGCCGCGATCAGGACGTTCTGCTGGCCGATCGCCTGGTTGACGTCCGACATACTGAGGCCGAAACCCACGAGTTTCTGCGGATCGACCCAGATACGCATGGCGCGCGGCGCCGCGAACAGTTGGAACTGGCCGACGCCCGGCACGCGGGACACCGGGTTCTGGATATTGCGCGTCACATAATCCGCCAGCGCGGTCTGGTCGAGGCTGCCGTCCGTCGACGACACCGTGACGATCATCAGGAAGCCGGTACTGGTCTGCTGGAACTGCAGGCCTTGCTGCGCCACCGCGGCGGGCAATTGTGCCGTCACGTTGGCCACGCGGTTCTGCACGTCCACCTGCGCCAGGTCGGGATCGCGTCCGGGCGCGAAAGTCGCCGTGATGGTCGACTGCCCGTTCGAATCGCTCACCGATTCGTAGTACAGAAGGCCCTTGGCGCCGTTGAGCTGGTCTTCGATCAGGCTGGTGACGGAGTCGGCGACTTCCTTCGCCGACGCGCCCGGATAGGTTGCCGTGATTTCGATGGCTGGCGGCGCAACGTTGGGATATTGCGAGACCGGCATGTTGGGAATCGCCAGGATCCCGGCCAGCAGGATGAACAGGGCGACAACCCAGGCAAAAATCGGTCTATCGATAAAAAATTGCGGCATGAGGGCAGACCCTGGAGACGATGCTCGTGAAGCAAGAGCGCGGCGCCATGCGCCGCGGCTCCATTACGACTTCTGTCCGGACGGCTGCGCCGACGGAGCGGGCTGGCCTGCGGGTGCCGGCCCTTGCCCTTGTTGCGGGGCAGGGCCTTGTCCGGGCTGCCCCTGCGGCGCGCCTTGGGCGGGCGCGCCCCGCCCGGCCGCCGGTGCGGCCGGCTGTCCGGCATTCCATTGCGACACCTTGACGGGCGCGCCTGGGCGGACCTTCTGGAAGCCCTCGACCACCACCACATCGCCTGCCTTGAGCCCGCTGTTGATGACCCACCGGCCCTTGATGGCTTCGCCTGTGGTGACGCTGACCTGGTCGATCTTGCCGTCCTTGACCAGCATCAGGCTTTGCGTGCCGTCCGGGGTGCGCTGCAAGGCCTGCTGGGGCACCAGCAACGCCTGGTCGTCGATACCCTGGGTAAGCCGCACGCGCACGTACATGCCCGGCAACAACACCTGATCCGGGTTGGGGAATTCGGCGCGCAGGTTCACCTGGCCGGTGGTCGGGTCCACCGTGATACCGGTGAAGAGCAGCTTGCCCGCATGCGCATATTCGGAACCGTCTTCCAATACGATCTGCGCCTGGGCCGCGTCGTTGCCTATCTTCTGCAACTGGCCTCCCGCGAAGGCTTTGCGCAATGCTGCAAGATCCGTCGTGGACTGGGTGAAGTCCACATAGATCGGATCGAGCTGTTGAACCAGGGCCATCTGCGTGGCGGAAGAAGCCTCGACCAACGCGCCTTCGGTCACCAGCGGTTTGCCGATGCGGCCGCTGATGGGCGATACCACGTCGGTATAGCCCAGGTTGATCGAGGCGCTTTGCACATTGGCCTTCGCCGCCGCGACAGCCGCGTCGGCCTGGCGATAGCTGGCCACCGCGTTGTCGTATTCCTGCTTGCTGACGGCATTCGCCTTGACCAGCGGCGCATAGCGGTCGGCCAGCGCCTTGGCGCTGAACAGGTCCGCCTGGGCCTGCTTCAACTGGGCCGCGGCCTGGTCGTAGGCCGCCTTGTATTGCGACGGATCGATCTTGAACAGCAGATCGTTTTCCTTGACGTCCCCGCCCTGCTTGAAGGTGATCTTCTGCACGATGCCGGTGACGCGCGCGCGGATCTGGGCGTCGCGCACCGCGTCCACGCGGCCTGGCAGATCGGCGATGCGCGGCGTGCGCTCGGGCTGCACCGTAATGACGCTGACCTGCGGCGGACCGGGGTTCATTTGCGGGCGTTCACCACAACCGGCCACCAGCAATGCGCCGAGGGTTGCAATAATCAGCGGCTTTGCTACGCGCTTGGAAATACCTGGGGGCGCAAAATGCATGGATTCCTCTCGACACCGGCATTCACGCTATGCCGTTTCTTCGATGAAACGGGCGCGAAAAGCCGGCGTCCAGGGGCCAAATGCACCCTTCGCCTCCATCCCCTTCGCCCCGTCGAGCCGGCGCTAATGTAACTCATCCCGGAAAATGTCACCATATTAGGTCGAACTGTGTCGATATAGCGCCACATTGCGAACACGTCAGGCGGCCTGCCTGACGGCAGGCGGGACGCCCTTCCGGTTACCGGTCGGGCAAAAGCAATGGCCGGGCGCTCCGCCCGGCCATTGACCCGCAACACCGCTCGAACGCCACGCGGGCGATGCTAGTCTCGCGTCTGGGTTTCCAGCGCGCGGTTGACGCGCAGCGCGAGCAACGTGCAGGCGACGCCCGACAGCAGGTAGACGCTGACCGCCGCCAGGCCGAACCGGACGGACAGGCCCAATGCCACCAGGGGCGCGAAGGCCGCGCCGAACAACCAGGCGAAATCCGAGGTCAACGCCGCGCCGGTGTAGCGGAATCGGCGGGCGAAATTGGCCGTCACCGTGCCGGAGGCCTGTCCATACGACAAACCCAGCAGGACGAAGCCGATCAGGATGAAGGCATCCTGCGCCACGGTGCCGCCGTCCAGCAGCCACGGCGTGCACACACTGAACACGCCGATCAGGCAGGCCAACAGGCCCAACGTCGTCCGGCGGCCGATATGGTCGGCCAGCCACCCCGAGGCGATGGTGCCCAGGATGCCCAGCCCGGCGCCCACCACCTGGACAGTCAGGATGGCGTTGATCGACTGGGTCGACTGCAAGGCCAGCCAGGACAGCGGGAAGATCGTCACGAGGTGGAACAAGGCATAGCTGGCCAGGGCCGCGAAGGCGCCGATGAAAATGTTGTAGCCCTGCGTCTTGATCATGGCCGCCGTGCCGATGGGTTCGAGTTCGCCCTCTTCTAGCAGTTGGGTATATTCGTGGGTCACGATGAGCCGCAGCCGGGCGAACAGGGCCACGACATTGATGGCGAAGGCAACGTAGAAAGGATAGCGCCATCCCCATTCGGAAAAGTCGTCCGCGCTCAGGCCCGTATGCAGGTAAAGGAACAGCCCGCCGGCCAGCAGGAAGCCGATGGGGGCGCCAAGTTGCCCGAGCATGGCGTACCAGCCGCGCCGCTCCGGCGGCGCGTTCAAGGCTAGCAGGGAAGGCAGGCCATCCCAGGCGCCGCCGTTGGCCAGGCCCTGCACGCAGCGGAATACCGCGAGCAATACGATCGCGCTTTCGCCCAGGCTGGCATAGCTGGGCAGGAAGGCGATGCCCGCGGTGGCGGTACCCAGCAGGAACAGCGCCGCCGTCAGTTTGAACCCCCGCCCCCAGCGCCGTTGGACCGCCATGAAAATGGCCGTCCCGAAGGGCCGCGCGATGAAAGCGAAGGAAAAGACGACGAAGGAGGCCAGGATGCCCTCCAGGCGCGTCAGGAATGGGAAGAAAACCTGGGGGAAGACCAGGACCGAGGCGATTCCGTAGACGAAGAAATCAAAGTATTCGGATGCTCGACCAATAACGACGCCGACCGCGATTTCTCCGGGGGCGACTTTGGAATGGTCGGCCGTGGTAAGCCTGGCGTCGTGCTCGAGGCTGCTCGAGGATGGGTGGGTGTATCCGGCCGTCATGGACATCTTGTTTCCTCGCGATTTGCTGATGCAGCGGTCTCGACGGACCGCTTTCTTCTGTGTTTACTACCACGCGGGCGTGCATTTTTACTGAAAATTGCTCTGCTTTGCGCCCAACAGGCCTTAGCATGGCATGACTTTTGGGCGACCGCCATAGGTGGGACAAAATGTCCACTTTCCGCAGTGCGTCAAAAATTGTACATTTCGCGTGTTTTTCTCTTCGCTGCTTACGTGGCGCTTACGCGTCCCGCCTAGCTTCCGCCCTATCCCTGTTTAGGCTTTCGTCGTCCGGCATGTCATCCTCCAAGCCCTCCCGCGGACTGCTCCTGCTTCCCCTCTTCGCCCTGCTTGCCCTGCTGGGCGGCTGCCAGGCGGTGGTGATGTCTCCGTCCGGGGATATCGCCGCGCAGCAGCGCGACCTGATCATTATCTCCACGGTGCTGATGCTCATCATCATCGTCCCGGTCATCATCCTCACGCTTGTTTTCGCCTGGCGCTACCGCGCCGCCAACACCGAGGCGAAATACGACCCGGAATGGCACCATTCCACGGTGGTCGAGCTGGTGATCTGGTCCGCCCCCCTCCTCATCATCATCGCGCTGGGCGCGCTGACCTGGGTCAGCACCCACAAGCTGGACCCCTACCGCCCCCTGGATCGCATTGCGGAAGGGCATGAGCTGCCCACCAACGTCAAGCCGCTGACGGTCGAAGTGGTGGCGCTGGACTGGAAATGGCTGTTCCTCTACCCGGAACAGGGCATCGCCACGGTGAACGAGCTCGTCGCGCCCGTCAACCGGCCCATCCAGTTCAAGATCACCTCGTCGACCATGATGAACTCGTTCTTCATCCCGGCCCTGGCCGGGCAGGTCTATGCGATGCCGGGCATGGAAACCCAGTTGCACGCGGTCATCAACAAGGCCGGTGTCTACGAAGGCTTTTCCGCCAACTACAGCGGCGCCGGGTTTTCCGACATGCGCTTCAAGTTTTATGGCATGACGTCCGCGGATTTCGAAAACTGGGTGCAGCAGACGCGCCAGGGCGGCGGAGAACTTACCCGCCCGGTGTACCTGAAGCTGGAGCAACCCAGCGAAAAAGACCCGGTGCGTCGCTATGGCAGCGTGGCGCCGGACCTGTACGACGCCATCCTGAACCGCTGCGTCGAGACCAACCGCATGTGCATCAAGGACATGATGGCCATCGATGCCAAGGGTGGCCTGGGTACGTCCGGCACGTACAACCTTGCCACCAATGCGACCACGCGCGTGCGCCTCGGCCTGGCCGACACATCCGCCCGCAATTACGTGGGTGCCGTATGCACGCCCGGCAACCCGGTAGGCGCGGGAGTCCTCGACAACCGCGTGCCGCTGTAAAGCCGTCCGTTCCTCTATTCGCCAGCGCCTCCCGTCACGGGAATCGAGATGTTTGAAAACCTAGACCTGACCAAACTGCTATTCGGCCGCCTTTCCCTGGAGGCCATTCCCTATCACGAGCCCATACTGGTCGTGACCTTCATCGTGGTGGCGCTGGGAGGCCTGGCGCTGCTGGGCGCCCTGACCTACTACCGCGTGTGGGGTTACCTGTGGCGCGAATGGTTCACCAGCATCGACCACAAGAAGATCGGCATCATGTACATCGTGCTGGGCATCGTGATGCTGCTGCGCGGATTCTCCGACGCCATCATGATGCGGCTGCAGCAGGCCGTCGCCTTCGGCGACGTGGCCGGATACCTGCCACCGCACCACTATGACCAGATCTTCACGGCGCACGGCGTCATCATGATCTTCTTCGTGGCCATGCCGCTGGTCACCGGATTGATGAACTACATCGTGCCGCTGCAGATCGGCGCCCGCGACGTCGCCTTCCCGTTCCTGAACAACTTCAGTTTCTGGATGACCGCGGGCGGTGTCGTGCTGGTGATGATGTCGCTGTTCGTGGGCGAATTCGCGAAGACGGGCTGGCTGGCGTATCCGCCGCTTTCCGGTATCGCGCAGAGTCCGGACGTGGGGGTCGACTACTACATCTGGGCGTTGCAGGTCGCTGGCCTGGGCACATTGCTATCCGGCATAAACCTGCTGGTGACCATCGTCAAGATGCGCGCACCGGGCATGCGCCTGATGAAGATGCCGGTGTTCACCTGGACCGCGCTGTGCACCAACGTCCTGATCGTCGCCGCCTTCCCGGTGCTGACCGCCGTGCTGGCCCTGCTGACGCTGGACCGCTACGTCGGCACGAACTTCTTCACGAACGACTTCGGGGGCAACCCGATGATGTACGTGAACCTGATCTGGATCTGGGGCCATCCCGAGGTGTACATCCTGATCCTGCCGGCGTTCGGCGTATTCTCGGAAGTGGTGTCCACCTTCAGCGGCAAGCGCCTGTTCGGCTACGCCTCCATGGTGTACGCCACGGTGGTGATCACGGTGCTGTCGTACCTGGTGTGGCTGCATCACTTCTTCACCATGGGTTCCGGGGCGAGCGTCAACTCGTTCTTCGGCATCACGACGATGATCATCTCGATCCCGACGGGAGCCAAGATCTTCAACTGGCTGTTCACCATGTACCGCGGCCGCATCCGCTTCGAGGTGCCGATGCTGTGGACGGTGGGCTTCATGATCACGTTTGTCATCGGCGGCATGACCGGCGTGCTGCTGGCGGTGCCCCCGGCGGACTTCGTGTTGCACAACAGCCTGTTCCTGATCGCGCACTTCCACAACGTGATCATCGGCGGCGTGGTGTTCGGCATGTTCGCCGGCATCAACTACTGGTTCCCCAAGGCCTTCGGCTACAAGCTGGATGATTTCTGGGGCAAGTGCTCGTTCTGGTTCTGGCTGGTGGGCTTCTGGGTGGCCTTCATGCCGCTGTACATCCTGGGCCTGATGGGGGTGACGCGGCGCATGAACCACTTCGACGACTCGTCGCTGCAGATCTGGTTCGTGATCGCCGCGTTCGGCGCTTTCCTGATTGCCCTGGGCATCGCCAGCTTCCTGATCCAGCTGGTGGTGAGCTACCGTCGCCGCGAGCAGTTGCGCGACGTCACCGGCGACCCCTGGCATGGCCGTACGCTGGAATGGTCGACGTCCTCGCCGCCGCCCGCGTACAACTTCGCCTTCACCCCGCAGATCCATGATGGCGACGCGTGGTGGCAAATGAAGCAGCGCAACTTCCGCCGTCCGACCGAAGGGTTCATTCCGATCCACATGCCGAAGAACACGGCTGCCGGCATCATCCTCGCGGGCCTGAGCACGGCGCTGGGCTTCGCCATGATCTGGCACATGTGGATCCCGGCCGTCGTATTCTTCGTGGCCCTCCTGGCCGTGGCGATCGGCCATACCTTCAACTACAAGCGCGATTACTACATTCCTGCGGACGAGGTCGTTCGCGTCGAAGCCGAGCGTACCCGTCTGCTAGCCAACCATGTCTAAATCTTCCGTCATCATGCAACCCGGCGCCGCGGCGTCGGCGGAGCCCCTCAGCTTTTACCTGACCGAGGAACATCACCCGAAGAACGGCACGCTGCTGGGCTTCTGGGTGTACCTGATGAGCGATTGCCTCATCTTTGCGTGCCTGTTCGCGGTGTACGGGGTGCTCGGCCGCAGCTACGCCGCCGGCCCCTCGGGCGCCGACCTGTTCGACCTGCCCCTGGTGGCCTTGAACACGTCCATGCTGCTGTTGTCCTCCATCACGTATGGCTTCGCCATGCTGGAGATGCAGCGCAACCGCCTGGCCGGCACGCAGATCTGGCTGCTTGTCACTGGCCTGTTCGGCGCGGTCTTCATCGGGCTGGAGCTGTACGAATTCGCCCACCTGATCCACGAAGGCGCCGGGCCGACGCGCAGCGCTTTCCTGTCGTCCTTCTTCACACTGGTCGGCACGCACGGCCTGCACGTGACCTGCGGCATCATCTGGTTGATCACGCTGATGGTGCAACTGGGCCGCTATGGCCTGACTTCCGCCAACAAACGCCGCCTGATGTGCCTGTCGATGTTCTGGCACTTCCTGGACGTTGTCTGGATTGGCGTCTTTACCTTTGTCTACCTGATGGGAGTGCTGCCATGAGCACGCATACCGGCACACTGGGCCATGGCGACCACGGCCATGACCATGACCACCACGACCACCATGACGATCACGACGACGGCGCCAGCCACAGCACCTTCAAGGGGTACATGACCGGCTTCGTGCTGTCGGTGATCCTGACCGCCATTCCCTTCTGGGTGGTGATGGGCAAGGTCTTCGAGGACTCCAGCACGACCGCCCTGGTCATCCTGGGCCTGGCGGCGGTGCAGATCGTGGTCCATATGATCTACTTCCTGCACATGAACGCGCGCTCCGAAGGCGGGTGGACCATGCTGGCGCTGATCTTCACACTGGTGCTGGTCGTCATCACACTGAGCGGCTCGCTGTGGGTCATGTACCACCTGAACGTGAACATGATGCCCACCATGCAAGAAATGAAGAACATGCCTTGACGACGCGGCAACCTCGTTCCTCCACCGCCCAGCCGGACGCCGCACCGCGCGTCCGGCGCCGCCCGGCCACACTGGTGTGCCTGGCGGTTGTGGCGGTTTTGCTTTTTTCAGGCTTCTTCGCCCTCGGCACCTGGCAGGTCCAGCGACGCGCCTGGAAGCTGGACCTGATCGCCCGCGTGGACCAGCGCGTCCATGCACCCGCGGTCGCCGCGCCCGGTCCGGATCGCTGGCCGCAGGTCAGTGCCGACAGCGACGAGTACCGGCATGTCGCGCTGGTGGGCCGTTACCTGTACGCCAAGGAAACGCTGGTGCAGGCCAGTACCGCGCTGGGCAGCGGCTATTGGGTAATGACGCCGTTGCGCCAGCCCGATGGCGCCGTGGTACTCGTCAACCGCGGTTTCGTGCCGGGCGACCAGCGCGACCGCATCGCCCATCCGGACACCGCGGCCAGGACCGACACAACGGTCACCGGACTGCTGCGCGTCACCGAACCGCACGGCGGCTTCCTGCGCCGCAACGATCCGGCCGGCAACCGCTGGTATTCGCGCGACGTCCAGGCCATCGCGGCCGCGCGCGACCTGTCCGATGTAGCGCCCTACTTCGTGGATGCCGCGGCGGATCCCCACGCGGCGCCGGACACATGGCCGGTGGGCGGCATGACGGTTATTGCCTTTCACAACAGCCACCTGGTGTACGCCGTGACGTGGTACGCGCTGGCGCTGATGGTGGCGGGCGCGGCGTTCTACACCGTGCGCGAAGAGCGCCGCCCGCGGCGGCCGGGCTAGCGAATACACTGGGCCGCAGGGAGAACGCGAAGATGACGCTTACGACGGAGCCGGCGGCGCTCGGCGCCGGGCCGCCGGCCCACCCACCCCGCCGCCGCAGACACGACACTACCGGCCACAAGAATATGCAGCAGCTGATCCAGCTGCGCTGGATCGCCGTGCTCGGCCAGGTCGCCACCATTTACGTGGTGTCCATGGGTTTCGGCGTACCGCTGCCGCTGAACCAGATGCTGCCCGTGCTTGGGGCGCTGGCCGTCTTCAACATCGTAGGCATGCTGCGCCTGCGGCTCGCGCCCGAAGTCACCAATAGCGAACTGCTGGTGGCGATGCTGGTCGATGTCGGCATGCTGACTGCCCAACTTTACCTGAGCGGCGGCGCCACCAATCCCTTTGTTTTCCTCTACCTGGTGCAGGTCACGTTGGGCGCCGTGCTGCTGCGGCCCTGGAGCACCTGGACCCTGGTGGCGGTCACGGCATTGTGCTTCATGCTGCTGGCCGCGGTGGGGCGTCCCCTGACGCTCCCGCTGGACCATGGAAACGGACTGGCCAGCCTGTACGTGCAAGGCATGCTGATCTGCTTCGCCCTGAACGCGGCCCTGATCGTTGTGTTCATCACGCGCATCCATGGCAACCTGCGCGCGCGTGACGCCCACCTGGCCCACCTGCGCCAGCGCGCGGCGGAGGAGGAACACATCGTGCGCATGGGACTGCTCGCCTCCGGGGCCGCCCACGAGCTGGGTACGCCGCTGGCGACCATGGCGGTGATCCTGGGAGACTGGCGGCATATGAAAGCAATCAAGGGCGATTTGCAGCTGTTGCAGGAAGTGGGCGAAATGCAGGCCGCGGTGGCGCGCTGCAAGTCCATTGTGAGCGGCATCCTGCTGTCGGCGGGGGAGGCGCGCGGGGAGGCGCCGGCGCAGACCACCGTGCATACCTTTCTGGACGACCTCGTCAATGACTGGCGGCTTACCCGCGCTGCCGGCGACCGCTTGCGCTACCGGAACACCTTCGGCGAAGACCTGCGCATCGTCTCGGATTCCGCCCTCAAGCAGATGATCTGTAACGTGCTGGACAATGCGCTGGAGGCCGCCCGGCACGACATCGAGCTGCACGCCGCCCGCGACAATGACACGCTGAGCCTGGAAATCGCCGACGACGGCCCCGGTTTCGCGCCGCAGATGCTCGCCACCTTCGGCAAGCCTTATCAATCCAGCAAGGGACGCCCGGGCGGCGGCCTGGGGCTGTTCCTGGTCGTCAACGTGGCCCGCACCCTGGGCGGCACCGTGACCGCCGACAACCGGCCCGAAGGCGGCGCACGGGTCACGCTGCGGCTGCCCCTGTCCGCCATCACGCTGGAAGATGGAGAGGCGCATGCCACAGCCGCCTGACGCCCCCGTGCGGGACAGCGCAGACGAACGGCTGCTGCTTATCGTCGAGGATGACGAGACCTTCGCGCGTACGCTGGGCCGTTCTTTCGAACGCCGGGGCTATCGCGTGCTGCACGCCACCGGCCTGGAAGGCGTCATCGCGCTGTTGCCCGATCACAAGCCCGACTATGCGGTCGTGGACCTGAAGCTCAAGGGCGAGGCATCGGGCCTGGCCTGCGTGCAGGCTTTGCATGCGCACCATGCCGACATGGTCATCGTCGTATTGACCGGCTTTGCCAGCATCGCCACGGCGGTGGAGGCCATCAAGCTGGGCGCGCGCCACTACCTGGCCAAGCCCTCCAACACCGACGACATCGAGACCGCGTTCGGGCGCGACCGCGGCGACGCGGAGGTCGAACTGACGGATCGCCCCACTTCCATCAAGACCCTGGAATGGGAGCGCATCCACGAGACGCTGGCCGCCACGGGGTTCAACATATCCGAGACTGCGCGCCGATTGGGGATGCATCGCCGCACCTTGGCGCGCAAGCTGGAAAAACAACGGGTGAAATGAGCGGCGGCGGCGTTCCAGCCGCCTCACCCGCCCTGCCACGCGCCTGCGCCGCCGGCGCGCTCGACGGCCGCCGCACACGCCTAGTGGCGCGTTTCCCCCTGCAGCCACCGACGCTTGTCGCGCATCGGCGCCGTGCCGAAGAGGCGGCTGTACTCGCGGCTGAACTGCGACGCGCTTTCGTAACCGACATGGTGCGCCACCACGGCGACGTCCGTATCGCTCATGAACATCATGCGGCGCGCCTCCTGCAGGCGTAGCTGCTTCTGGAACTGCAGCGGACTCATCGCCGTCACCGCCTTGAAGTGATGATGGAAAGAGGAAGGACTCATATGGGCATGGCGCGCCAGGTCCTCGATGCGCAACGGCCGCGCGTACTGCTCGCGCAATAGGCGTATGGCGCGCGCGATGCGGTGCGTATGGCTGTCCTTCATGGCAAGCTGCCGCAGCGCGGCACCCTGTCCGTTCATCAACAGCCGGTACAGGATCTCGCGCTTGACCATGGGCGCCAGGATGGGAATATCCGTGGGCGTCTCCAGCAAGCGGAGCAGCCGCAGCACGCCGTCCAGCAGGCTATCGCCGATGCGGTTCACATACAGTCCCCGCGACGCTTCATGATGCGGGGAAGGCGGCAGGTCGACGTCGCGGATCAGGGCGTCGATGTCCTCGATATCCAGGTCCAGGCGCAGGCCCAGGTAGGGCTCGGAGGGATGGCTCACCGTCACCTTGCCGATCACGGGAAGATCCACGGAAGACACCAGATAATGCAGAGGATCGTATTCATAGACCTCGCTGCCTACCAGCAGCCGCTTGGATCCCTGAGCGATCACGGCGAAGATCGGCATCTGCAGGCTATGGTGCGGTCCGTCTGGACAGGTGATGCGGTGCAGGTGCAGGCCGGGTACGGCTGTCGACATCGTGCCTTCCAGCGTTCCGGTGAGGCGCTCCAGCAGGCACACCAGTTCGCGCCGCGGCGCGCACAGCGGGGCCGCTTCCGCGGCATCCCCGCTCTCGCGGGAAAGGGAAGGATCGGTAATTTCGTTCAAGCCCATGGATGGTCACCGGAATGGAGCGGCGCCGGCATCGGCGGCGGCGCACAGCCTGCCGGGGCGCGTGGAATTTTGTGCAATGCAAGCATAGCGCCAGATGTTTTACAGGAAAGCGATATCCCTGCTGCCAGCATTGCTGCTGGAGGATCAGGCAGCAATCGAACAGTATTGAGCACCCATGGGCCCGCGGGCGGTCGCATACTTTGGACACATCGCTTCGCGTCCACCGACTTCAAGGAGTCCTTCCCATGCGTTACAGAAAATTCGGCAGCACCGGCCTTTTCGTCTCTGAGCTATGCCTGGGGACCATGACCTTCGGCGGTGAAAGCGGCACCATGTACGGGCAAATCGGCAACCTGGCCCAGAAGGATGTCGATACGCTTGTCGGCGCCGCCGTGGATGCCGGCATCAATTTCATCGATACCGCGAACGTATACGCGGATGGCCGTTCCGAAATGCTGACAGGGCAGGCTTTGAGGAACCTGAATATCCCGCGCGAAAACGTGGTGGTGGCATCCAAGGTGCTGGGCGAAACCGGCACCCGCGCCGTCAATTCGCGCGGACTGTCCCGCTTTCACATCATGGAAAGCGTCAAGGCGTCGCTGAAGCGCCTGCAACTCGACCATCTGGATCTCTATCAAGTACATGGCTTCGATCCCGCCACACCGATCGAGGAGACCCTGCGCGCGCTGGACACTCTGGTGCAGCACGGGCACGTGCGCTATGTGGGCGTATCGAATTGGGCGGCGTGGCAGATCATGAAAGCGCTGGGCATCTCGGAACGCCTGGGACTGGCCCGCTTCGAGTCGCTGCAGGCCTACTACACGGTGGCGGGCCGCGACCTGGAACGCGAGATCGTGCCCTTGCTGCGCAGCGAAGGGTTGGGCCTGATGGTCTGGAGCCCGCTGGCCGGCGGCCTGCTGAGCGGCAAGTACGGCCGCGACAAGCAGGCCGAGCAAGGCAGCCGCCGCACCACCTTCGATTTCCCCCCAGTGAACCGGGATCGGGCCTTCGACTGCGTCGACGCCATGCGCGGGATCGCCGAGGCGCACAAGGCCTCGGTGGCACAGATCGCCTTGGCGTGGCTGCTGCATCAGCCCGCAGTGACCACAGTCATCATCGGGGCCAAGCGCATCGACCAGTTGCAGGACAACGTGGGTGCCGCTTCGATTCAACTGACTGAAAGCGAACTCGCCACGTTGGAGGAAGTCAGCGCGCTGCCCGCCGAGTATCCGGGCTGGATGCTCGAACGGCAGGGCGGAGTGCGCCAGCGCCTCCTCGCGCACGGAACGCTGGCGTGAGGATCGCCTGCACCGGAACGATGCCGTGGTGACGCGGACGGACGGCAGTCGCCCCCGTCCGGCCCTACCGAAGCCGCGCGCCCGCCCGGCGCTCCCCCGCAGGCCACCGCACATGCTGTGATAAGGTAAACAGGGACATTTCGAGGAGGACTTCGAATATGGACCTTGTTCTGTCTTTGGAACATCCCTGGTTCGTGGTGGCCGGGAGCGCCCTGGCCGCCGTGGCCATCGCCATGGCGGTCCACCGTATCGGCGCAATGGTTTTGCGTCGCCTGACGCGCCATCGCCCCCTGCTCGGACGGATGGTGCGCGACGGCTATACGCCGGCCCGCTGGACCATTATCGCATTTGCCCTGCAACTGGTGTGGCAAGGCGCGCCGGACACCCTCCACGGCATTGTCGGTACGCGCGACATCACGCGGCTGGTTTTCATCGGCACGGTCACATGGCTGCTGGTACGCTGCTGCACGGCCATCGGCCGCGGCGTCGTCGCGCTGCATCCGGTCGACGGCGCCGACAACCTGACCGCTCGCCGCATTCACACGCAGACACAGGTGTTGATACGCTGCGCCAACTTCGCCATCCTGCTCGTCGGTGTGGCGGCCATGCTGATGACCTTTCCCGAAGTGCGCCAGATCGGCGCCAGCATCATGGCCTCGGCTGGACTGGTCGGTATCGTGGCGGGGCTGGCCGCACGTCCCGTGCTGGGCAACCTGATCGCCGGACTGCAGATCGCCATCACGCAGCCGATCCGTATCGACGATGTGCTGATCGTCCAGGGCGAATGGGGGCGGGTGCAGGAAATCACGGGCGCATACGTTGTCGTCCGGCTGTGGGACGAACGGCGCCTGATCGTGCCGCTGCAGTGGTTCATCGAGAATCCCTTCCAGAACTGGACACGCAGCACCGCCAGCCTTATCGGTTCGGTGTTCCTGTGGCTGGATTACCGCATGCCCCTGGAACCGCTGCGCAAGGAACTGGAGCGGTTGTGCGAGGACACCGATGAGTGGGACAGGCGCGTTTGCGTGCTACAGGTGACTGATACCAGCCCGCAGGCCATGCAGGTACGCGCACTGGTCAGTGCGAGCGATTCCAGCAAGGCCTGGGATCTGCGCTGCAAGGTCCGGGAAGGGTTGGTCGCGTATGTGCAGCGCCATCATGCGGACTGCCTGCCGCGGCTGCGTGCCGAACTGGGCAGCAGGCCCGACGTCGGCGGTCGCGCAGCCCATCCGCCGCGCGAGCTCTCGTCCCCTACGGTCTAGCGGCGCGCGCCTCCGTTCCGTTCAATATGCGGCGGCCGCGCGCGGCGTCATGACCGATAGAGGTTGCTCCAACTTGTATCGCTCCAGCGCGCGCATGCCCGCGGCCGCGGCCTCCGATGCGGATTCGCAATATCCGTCGCTTGCTACCAATGTCCCCTTTCCATGTTCCTTCGACAGCGCGAGATAGATATACCAGCCGTAATCGCCCGAGGCAGTTTGATCCACGTCGAGCGTGAGCCGGTATCCCTCGCCCATCGTCATATAGAGTTCCATGTTCTCCCCTTAGACACTGCGCTTCTATAGCATGCCGACGACGGGGCGTGGAACCGGAAAACTCCCTCTTGACTCGGCAACATGCCCGACCTCCGCGCATGCCATGTTAGTCCAGCCGCGCGCGAGGGCCAGCCTCTCCCTTGGGTGGCTCAGCTGTCAAGCAACGAACAGCACGATGCCCTTCCGATCATTGCTGATTTTTCGTTTTCTTTCGAAACATTCGCGCGTGCTTATAACGAATGCGGGTGATACGGTTGCACTGTCGTTCGCAATTGCCAATAAGCTGTACGGGCATCGCGGGCGGCCACACGTGCTTGTTTACGCCACGGCTTCGGCCGTGGCTTTTTCATATGGCAACACATGGGATGCAGCCTGCGCGGGTAATTTGCAACCAGTCGCAATAAGTAGCGGTTCTGCAACGGACCACGGGTGAGGGCGACGCTACCGGCCGGGGTCGCTACTTATACTTTGCCCACTTTCGGGATGGCTTCCGTTTCTCGTCTGTTCCGGGTGCTAGTGTCTTTCCGCAACGCAAAAGACGGCAGCGGAACAGCCCGGGGAATATCCGCCCCGATCGATAACCCGTCAAGCAAACCGGGCGCTTCGCGGAACGGAGACACCGCGATCGAACGATGAGGTCCATGTGCAAAGAGTAGGCAGCGTAGTGATCGTCGACGATCATCCCATGATCCGTTTCGCGGTCAGAACAATACTGGAGCAGAATGGCTGGGAAGTCGTGGCCGAAGCGTCGAGCGGCGTCGACGCATTGACTGCGGTGCGCCAGCACCATCCCGACCTGGTCATCCTGGATATCGGCATCCCGAAGATGGACGGCCTGATGGTAATCAGCCGCTTGCGGGGCGATAGCCAGGACCACAAGCCCGGCATCGTCGTCCTCAGCGCGCAGAATCCCGACCACCTCGCGGCTCGCTGCCTGCACGCGGGCGCCACCGGCTTCGTCTACAAGGGCAAGGAGCTGCAGGAACTGGTCTGCGCGGCCAAGGCGGTCCTGCAAGGCAATATGTACTTCCCCAGTGTGGCGCTGCACCCCTGCGGAGACCGCGGAGCGGCGCTCAGCGAAACCGCATTGATCGAGCAGCTATCGGATCGCGAACTGGTCGTCCTGCAGCATCTCGCTCGCGGCGCGCTGAACAAAACGATCGCGGCGACGCTTATGCTCAGCGAAAAAACGGTCAGTACCTACAAGAGCAGACTGCAGGAAAAGCTGAACGCCGCCACGCTCCTCGAACTGACGGATATCGCGCGGCGCAACGGCCTGGTGTAACGGCATGCGCGATGTCATGCGCAACCGCGCGGCCGGGCTGGTCCTCTCCATGCTGTTCGTCTGCGCCCCCATTGCATTGACCATGCTGGGACCGGACGACGCGTACTTCGACGACGACGGGCAGGCCGAGGCCCTCGTCACGCTGGCCGTCAAGGAGTGGCGCAACCTCGATCCCTCCACGGCAGCTATCGCAGTGCTGGGCGCGATGCTGACGGCCTGGAACGGGTATCTGAGGTCCGCCCGGCGCGCCGCTGAATCGGCCAACCGCGCGAAAAGCGATTTCGTGGCGACGATCAGCCACGAAATCCGCACACCCCTGAACGCCATCGCAGGCATGCTGGAGCTGGCGCAGAACAGGACCCTGGCCCCCGACGATGTGCAGGAATGCCTGCATATCGCGCACTGTTCGGCGCAGGCCCTGCTCGGCCTCATCGGGAATGTCCTGGATGTGGAGAAGATCGAGCACGGCAAGCTGACGTTGGCTCCCGAAGACACCGATCTGGTCGAACTGACGCAGGGAGCAGTGCGCATCTTCGAAGGGTTGGCGCACGGCAAAGGCATTGCCCTGCGCCTGCGCGTAAGCGAGAACGCGCGCGTCGCCGTTCAGGTAGACCGGGGCCGCTTCAAGCAGGTCGTGTCCAATCTGGTCAGCAACGCCGTGAAGTTCACGCATGCGGGCCACGTCGAGGTGCGCGTCGACGCGCGTCCCGCGGACGAGGCGCACCTGGCTGTCACGATCGAAGTCGTCGATACGGGCATGGGGATCGAGGCGGCGGACCAGCGCAAAGTCTTCGCGCCGTATACGCAGACATACGGTGGCGCCCGCGTCCCGGGCGGCACCGGCCTGGGACTGTGCATCGCGCAACGCCTGGCCCGGCTGATGGGCGGCACCCTGAAGCTGGAAGGAGCCCGCGGTGTGGGTTGCACCGCCCGCTTCGCCTTTGTCGCCGCCCGGGCGCGCCTGCCCGCCAGCAGTAGCGAGGTCCCGCCGCACTCGGACGGCGCGGCCTCGCCGCTGCGGGCCCTCGTCGTCGATGACAACGCGGCCACCCGCACGTTGCTGCGCAAGCAATTGGAGCGACTGGGCCATCGCGTGGTTCAGGCCGGCAGCGGCAACTCGGCCTGGCGGCTATGGCGCGCGGGCCTGTACGACCTGGTGGTGACCGATTGCAGTATGGTCGATGGCAGCGGCTATGCCCTGGCCCGTCGCATCCGCGACTGCGAAGCGCACCGCCGGCGCCTCCCCTGCACGATATGGGCCTACACGGCCAATGCGCAGCATAGCGAGGTCGAGCGCTGTCGCCAGGCGGGCATGGACGCCTGCCTGTTCAAGCCCGTGACGCTGGAGGGGCTGCGCCAGAAGCTGGCGCAACGGCTGCCGTGCGCGCAGCCGACATCTGGCGCGTGTCGCGAAGATCCCGGTTTCGACCTCGGCGCCATCGCGGCGCTGGCGGACGGGGACGCGACATTGGCCGAGCGCTTCCTGGCCGAGCTGCTCGACGCGAACGAGCGCGACGGCGCGGCGCTCGAGGACGCGTTGCGGGCGCAATCCCCGCGGGCCGTCAAGGCGGTACTCCATGCGATCAGCGGCGTCGCCCGCATGGTGGCCGCGACATCGCTGGCCAACGCCTGCATGGCCGCCCAGGATGCGCTGGACAGCGGCACGGCGGTCGACACCGGAACGGACATCAACCTGGACACGCCGGCCGGCGACCGCCGGGCCGGCCCCAGTGCGCGGCCCGACACGGGCGCGGCCAACGACCCAGCCGAAGCGCCGTGCAGGGCGGTCCTCGAGGAATTGGCCGCGTTGTCGCGCTCCGTACGCGTCTGGCTCGATACGGCGCCGGATGACAGCGACTACGCCTGATCCACCTCCATCAAGGAGGCCGGCACGAATACCGTGCCCGCCATCAGCCTGCGGGCGCTGCGGCTCAAGGTCACCTTGGTGACGGCCCACTGCCCCGCGCGTTCCTGCGCCTCGGCGCCGACGCGCAGCCGTCCGGATGCGTGTCCGAAACACAGGCTGGCGCGCGCGCCGCCGAGAATACGGCTGACGATGGTCCCGGGCACCGCCGCGGCCGCGGCGATCGCGACGGCACCCGTGCCGGTCATCGCGTGATGCAGCTGGCCCATGGACATGATGCGCGCGACGACATCGATCTGCGCGGCCCCGACCGGACTGCCGCTGGACGCGACATAGTCCACCGGCGGCCCGAAGAAGGCCAGCTTGGGCGTATGCTGCCGCGTGCTGCTTGCCTCCTCCGCTGTGCGCGCTGCGCCCATCGCCACCGCGGCGTGCGCACGTACGGCCTCCAATCTGGCGAGCAGCGGCGCGTCGCCGTTCACACGGGCCTGGTTCTCCGTGCCTGTCAGCCCCAGCGCCGCGGCGTCCACGAACACCGCGGGATTTCCTGCATCGATCAGCGTCGCCTCGATCGTCCCCACGCCGGGAACCTCGATCCTGTCGATGGGTCGGCCCGTCGGGAACATGCCGGCGCCGTGCGCATCGCCCGCCGCGCCGGGATCGAGGAATGTGATCGGGATCTCCGCGGCAGGGAAGGTCACGCCATCGAGCTCGAAGTCCCCCAGCTCCTGCACCTGCCCATCCCGCATCGGCACTTGCGCGATGATCCTGCGCTGGATGTTGGCCTGCCAGATGCGTACCGTGGCAACGCCGTCCGCGGGTGCCTGCACCAGGCCCCGGTGGACCGCGAAAGGGCCGACCGCCGACGTCAGGTTGCCGCAGTTACCGCTCCAGTCGACCAGGGCCTGGCCGATGGCCACCTGCCCGAACCAGTAATCGACATCGCAATCAGGACGGCTGCTGGGGCCGACGATGACAACCTTGCTGGTGCTCGATGTCGCGCCGCCCATGCCGTCGATCTGCTTTCCATAGGGATCGGGGCTGCCCGCCACCCGCAGCAGTACCGCGTCACGCCGTGCCGGGTCGGCCGGCAGATGGTGCGGAAGAAAAAAGACGCCCTTGCTCGTGCCGCCTCGCATGTAGAGGGCCGGTATCTCGATTTGTCTCGCTACGCTGTTCATCGACGTTCCACAATGTAAAGGACGACGTGCCGGACGCGGCGAGCGCCATCCGGGCTTGCCAGGATGCCGCCGCGGCCGCACGATGTTACTTCCGCCGCCACCCACGGCAAAGGGCGCCATGGCACCACATGGCATGGGCTTTGCTGCCGCCGCTGGTTTGCTGTCCCACGCCGATGCCGGCTGCGCCCGGTGAAGGAGTACGCACAATGGACCACGCCACGACGCCCGCACAGGCGAAGCCGCTCGACGATGGCGAAATCGAGGCCCTGGACGCCTACTGGCGCGCCTGCAACTACCTGGCTGTGGGAATGATTTACTTGCGCGCAAATCCCCTGCTGCGTGAACCGCTTGCGGCCGAGCATATCAAGCGCCGGCTGTTGGGGCATTGGGGGTCCGACCCCGGCCAGACCTTTGCGCTGGTCCACCTGAATCGGCTGATCCGCCAGCACGATCTCAACGTGATTTACCTCGCGGGCCCGGGGCATGGCGCGCCAGCCACGCTGGCCCATGCCTACCTGGAAGGCCGCTATTCCGAAATCTATCCGGACCGCAGCCAGGACGCCGACGGGATGCAGCGCTTCTTCCGCCTGTTTTCCTTTCCTGGCGGAATAGGCTCGCACTGCACGCCCGAAACGCCGGGCTCCATCCATGAAGGCGGCGAGCTGGGCTATAGCCTTTCCCACGGTTATGGCGCAGTGTTCGACAATCCGGACTTGATCGCGGCCGTGATGATCGGCGACGGCGAAGCGGAGACCGGCCCGCTGGCCACGTCCTGGCATTCCAACAAATTCCTGAATCCGGCGCGCGACGGCGCCGTGCTTCCCATCCTGCACCTGAATGGCTACAAGATTGCGAATCCGACCATCCTGGCCCGCATACCGCACGAGGAACTGACTTCGCTGTTGGAAGGCTACGGCCACCGCCCTTATTTCGTGGAAGGCGACGACCCCGAACGGATGCATCGCGAGATGGCGGCCACGCTGGAGCGCTGCATCGATGAAATCCAGGAGATCCAGCAGCGCGCCCGCACCGGGGGCGACCTGCGGCGCCCGCGCTGGCCCATGATCGTCCTGCGTTCACCCAAGGGGTGGACCGGGCCGAGGATGGTAGACGGCCACCACGTTGCGAACTTCTGGCGCGCGCACCAGGTTCCGGTCACGGACCCGGCCACGAATCCCGAGAGCCTGAAAATCGTGGAAGACTGGATGCGCAGCTATCGGCCCGAGGAACTGTTCGACGAGCGCGGCGCGCCGGTGCCGGGGCTGCGCGCGCTGGCGCCGTGCGGCGACCGCCGCATCAGCGCCAACCCGCACGCCAACGGCGGCCTGCTGTGCAAGGACCTGGACATGCCGGCCTTCCGCGGCTACGCCGTCGATGTCCCTGCCCCGGGACAGCGCTATCTTTCATCGACGCAGGTGCTGGGCGGCCTGCTGCGCGATGTCATGCGACGCAACATGACGAACTTTCGCCTGTTCGGCCCCGACGAGACGGCGAGCAACAAACTGACGGCCGTCTACGAGGCGTCCCCGAAGACCTGGATGGCTTCCATGCTGCCGGAAGACCAGGACGGCGGGGAACTGGCGCCCGACGGCAGGGTCATGGAAATGCTTAGCGAACATACCCTGGAAGGGTGGTTCGAAGGCTATGTGCTGACCGGTCGCCATGGCTTTTTCGCCAGCTATGAGGCATTCGTCCACGTCATCGACTCGATGTTCAACCAGCATGCGAAATGGCTGGAGAAGGCCAAGCTGGAGCTGGCGTGGCGCGCGCCCATCCCCTCTATCAATATTTTGATCACCTCCCTGGTCTGGCGCCAGGACCACAACGGCTTCACGCACCAGGACCCGGGATTTCTCGACGTCGTCTGCAACAAGAGCCCGGAGATCGTCCGTGTCTACCTGCCGCCGGACGCGAACTGCCTGTTGAGCGTCGCCGACCACTGCCTGCGCACGCGCGATTATGTGAACGTCATCGTCGCGGACAAGCAGCCGCACCTGCAATACCTGGACATGGATACGGCAGTCAGGCACTGCACCAAGGGCATCGGCATCTGGGAATGGGCGTCGACCGACCAAGGCGCGGAGCCCGATCTCGTCATGGCCTGCGCCGGCGACGTGGCCACCATGGAAGCCCTGGCCGCCGTGCAGATACTGAAGGACAAATTCCCCGGACTGAAGATCCGCTTCGTGAATGTGGTGGACCTCTTCCGCCTGCTGCCGGACACCGAGCACCCGCATGGCCTGCCCGATCGCGACTTCGATACCCTGTTCACCATCGGCAAACCGGTGATCTTCAATTTCCACGCCTACCCCGCGCTGGTGCACAAGCTCACGTACCGGCGCCACAATCACGACAACATCCATGTGCATGGCTACCGGGAGCGCGGCAACATCAACACGCCTTTCGAGCTGGCCATCGTCAACGAGGTGGACCGCTTCCACCTGGCGATGAAGGCCATCGACCATGTGCCGGAACTGCGGCTGCGAGGCGCCCATGTGAAGGAATGGCTGCGCGACCAGATCATTGACCACCTGGAATTCGCGCACACCGAGGGCATCGATCGCGACGACATCCGGGACTGGACCTGGACCTCCTGATCCACCGAGAGCCTAGCCGTCATGCCATCCCACGCAGCATCGATACTGGTATTGAACAGCGGCTCGTCATCGCTGAAGTTCGCGGTGTTCGACCGCGGCCCGGACGACGAGAAGACCCTCATCGAAGGCAAGGCGGAAGGCATCGGCCGTTCCGACGGCCGCTTGCGGATCAGGAATGCGCAAGGGGGGACGATCCACGACGAAGGCCATGGCATGGCCACGCAGGCCGACGCGCTGGCGACCCTGGGGCGCACGCTTGGCCAGGCGATGGGCGCGCCCCCGGCCGCCATCGGACACCGTATCGTGCACGGCGGCCCCCATCTACGGACCCATCAGCGCCTGACGTCCGCCGTCATCGCGCAGTTGCACCAGGCCGTGCACTTCGCGCCCCTGCACATCCCGGTCGCACTGGCGCTGATCGAACAGGCGCAAGCGACCTGGCCGGAGGCGCCGCATTTTGCCTGCTTCGACAACGCCTTCCATCGCACCCTTCCACCCCGCGCGAGCCGGCTGCCGCTGCCGGACCGGTACGGGAACGCCGGCGTGGTGCGGTACGGGTTCCACGGGCTTTCCTATGAATCGTTGGTCCATCGACTGGGGCCCGACCTGCCGCCGCGCGCCGTCTTCGCGCACCTGGGCAATGGCGCCAGCCTGTGCGCCGTCCAAGACGGCGTATCCGTGGATACCTCCATGGGCTTCACCCCGACAGGCGGCATACCCATGGGCACGCGCAGCGGTGACCTGGACCCCGGCGTGCTGCTTTACCTGATGCGCACCGAAGGCCGCAACGCCGACGACCTGGAAAACATGCTGAACCAGGAGAGCGGACTGGCGGGGCTGGCCGACGGCGAGAGCGACATGCAGGCGCTGCTAGCGCGCTGCGCGGCGAACGACGAACGCGCCGAACTGGCGGTGGAAGTCTTCGCCACGGCCGTCCGCAAGCAGATAGGCGCCTATGCCGCGCTGATGGGCGGTATCGATCTGCTGGTGTTTACCGGCGGCATCGGCGAGCACAGCGCCGACATCCGCCGCCGCATCGTCGCGGGACTCCAGTTCATGGGCATCGGGCCCGCGGTGCCCGGCCCGGGCGTCATGGTGGTTCCCACAGAGGAAGAGCGGCAGATGGCGCGCCACTGCCGTGCCCTGATGCTGAAGCCATGAGCGCGCGCGGCCGCAAGCCCGTTGCCGGCGCGGCGGTAAAGCAGCAGGGCGAGCCGGCCATGGGCATGGCCCGTGCTGGGATTTCCGCTCCAGGCCTGATGAATATCCTCCTCTTTTCTTATCCAGAAGGAGCGTGACATGACTCACCCGCAGAACGACGATACCCCCAAGCAGGCGGACGACCAGCGCCGCGAATCGCAGCGCAGCCACGGCGATGAGCAGCATCGCACCAAGAAAGACGGCCACGCGACGCAACTGGGCACGGGAATGGACCAGAACAGCAGCCGTCAGCAGGGCGCGGGCGCACGCCGGCAACGCTGACCGGCATGTCCGCCGGAACTGCGCCGTATCCGGACATACGCGACTGAACCTGTACGGGGATGCGGGCGGGCGCTATGCTTGCCCGCATCGACGATCAGGCCCGATGCCGCATCGGGGGAAGCCATATGTTCGGATTGGATGCCTTGACCTTGGCCCGGATACAGTTCGGGTTCACGATTTCCTTCCACATCATCTTTCCCGCGATCACCATCGGGCTGGCCAGCTACCTCGCCGTGCTGGAAGGCCTGTGGCTGACCACCCGGCGGCCGCTGTATCGCGAGCTGTATCACTTCTGGCTGAAGATCTTCGCCGTGAACTTCGGCATGGGGGTGGTCTCCGGGCTGGTCATGGCGTACCAGTTCGGCACGAACTGGAGCTACTTCTCCAGCTTCGCCGGAGGCATCACCGGCCCGCTGCTGGCCTATGAAGTCCTGACCGCCTTCTTCCTGGAGGCCGGCTTCCTCGGCGTGATGCTGTTCGGCTGGAACCGCGTCGGGCCAGGCCTGCATATGCTTTCGACCGTAATGGTCGCCATCGGCACGCTCATCTCCGCTACCTGGATACTGGCCTCCAACAGCTGGATGCAGACGCCGCAGGGCCATGAGATCATCGACGGACGCGCGGTGCCGGTGGATTGGCTGCGGGTGATCTTCAACCCTTCTTTCCCGTACCGGCTGGCGCACATGGTGGTCGCCGCCTACCTGAGCACGGCGCTGCTGGTGGGCGCCAGCGCGGCCTGGCACCTGCTGCGGGGAAACGCTACCCCGGCAGTGCGCAAAATGTTGTCCATGGCCATGTGGATGGCGCTGCTGGTGGCGCCCATCCAGGCCATGATCGGCGACATGCACGGACTCAACACCCTGCAGCACCAGCCCGCCAAGATCGCTGCGATCGAGGGCCACTGGCAGCAGCCCCCCGCCGGCGAAGGTGCGCCGTTGTTGCTGTTCGGCATTCCCGACATGGCCGCCGAAACCACGCGCTATCCCATCGAAGTCCCCCATCTGGGCAGCCTGATCCTGACCCACACCTGGGACGGCAAGGTGCCGTCGCTGAACGAGTTCGCGCCGCAAGACCGGCCCAACGCGACCGTGGTGTTCTGGACGTTCCGCATCATGGTGGGGCTGGGCGTGCTGATGATATTGCTCGGGCTCTGGAGCCTTTGGCTGCGCCGCGGCGGGCGGCTGTATACGCAGCGCGGCTTCCTGCGCTACGCGCTGTGGATGGGCCCGGCCGGACTCGTAGCCATACTGGCGGGGTGGATGACGACCGAGATAGGGCGCCAGCCCTGGATCGTGTATGGGATCATGCGCACCGCGGACGCGGTGTCGCCGCATGGCGCGGGACAGTTGGGCTTTACGCTGGCCCTGTTCGTGGTGGTCTATTTCATCGTGTTCGGCGCCGGCGTGGTCTACCTGCTGCAGCTGATCCGCACCGGTCCACGCCCCCATGACGACGCCGCTCCCCCGGAAGGCGGCCCCGGACAGGATCGTCAACCGATGCGGCCGCTGTCCGCGGCGCCGGACCGGCCACCGGCCCCATCCGCCGCATCCGCCGCATCGGCGACATCGACCACGGGAAGTTGAACAATGGGTATCGACCTTCCGCTGATCTGGGCCGTCATCATCCTGTTCGGCATCATGATGTACGTCATCATGGACGGCTTCGATCTGGGCATCGGCATCCTGTTTCCCTTCTTTCCGCGCAAGGAAGACCGCGACATCATGATGAACACGGTCGCGCCCGTGTGGGACGGCAACGAGACATGGCTGGTCCTGGGCGGCGCGGGACTGCTGGCCGCTTTCCCGACCGCCTATGGGATCGTGCTGAGCGCTTTCTACCTGCCGATTATCCTGATGCTGATCGGCCTGGTCTTCCGGGGGGTCGCCTTCGAATTCCGCTTCAAGGCGAGTGAACGCCGCCGCCACTGGTGGGACAAGGCATTCATCGGCGGGTCCGCGCTGGCGACATTCGCCCAGGGCGTGACCTTGGGCGCCTATATCGGCGGCATCGAGGTGCGCGAAGGCAGCTACAGCGGTGGGGCATTCGACTGGCTCACGCCGTTCAGCGTGTTCACGGGCGTGGCTCTGCTGGCCGCCTATGCCCTGCTGGGCAGTACGTGGTTGGTCATGAAGACCGAAGGCGAGCTGCTGGCGCGGATGCGGGTGGTCGCCCGGCGCGCCGCCTGGGCCGTGGCGTCGGCCATCGCGGTCATCAGCATCTGGACGCCCTTGTCCGATCCGCGCATTGCCGAAAGGTGGTTCAGCCTGCCCAATCTGTTCTACTTCGCCCCGGTACCGGCGCTCGTCGCGCTATTCCTGTATCTGCTGATGCGGACGGTGGGGCGCGACGCCCATGCTGCGCCGTTCGTGTGCGCGCTGGCGCTCGTGTTCCTAGGCTACACGGGCCTGGGAATCAGCCTATGGCCCAACGTAATACCGCCCGCCACGTCGATCTGGGACGCCGCGGCACCGGCCCAGAGCATGGGCTTTGCCCTGGTCGGCGCACTCTTGATCATTCCCGTGATCCTGATGTACACGGCCTGGGGATACTACGTGTTCCGCGGCAAGGTGCGCAGCGGCAGCGGGTATCATTAAGCGTCTCCATGCTGGCTGCGCCCATGCATGGGCGCCTGATGGAAACACCATGCGAATGTGGAAACGACTGGGCTGGCTCCTGGCGATCTGGGCCGCGAGCGTCGCCGTGCTGGGCGCGGTGGCGCTGCTCGTGCGCTGGGCGATGGGCCTGGCCGGGCTGTCGGCGCCCTGATCCGGCGTCCGTTGTCAGCGCGTCATGGCGCGGGCGAAATCGCTCTGCACATAGTGCTCCATGATCTCGCGCCCCGTGGCCAGCCATACGCCCTCATGCCGGCAGATATATTCGAGCGCCGAATCGAGCGCCCCGATGCGATGCGGCAAACCGGTCACGAAGGGATGCACGGCGATCGCCATGACGCGCGCCGACGTTTCGCCTTCCCGATAAAGTACGTCGAACTGCCGCTTGATCATGGCTTCGAACTCGGGCACCGAGACTTTCATGTCGTAATAGGCCGGCACATCGTTCGTCTGCACGCTATACGGCAGCGACACCATGGGCGGCGCGCCGACCTGCATGGTATAGGGCTGGTCATCGTTGATCCAATCGCAGACATAGCGGATGCCGGCTTCGGACAGGTATTCCAGCGTACGCCAGGTTTCGGCCAGGCCAGGGCCCAGCCATCCGACCGGCCGGGTCCCGCACGCCTGCTCGATACGGTCGACCACGTCCATGATGGCCCGGCGCTCATGTTCCGGCGGCATTTCATCGAGGCGCAGCGCGTTCGTACCGCCGTGCCCCAGGAACTCCCATCCCCGGCGCGCCGCCTCATCGACAATTTCGGGATGGTGATCGCAGAGTTCGCTGTTGAGCGCGGCGCTCGCGCGTATGCCATAGCGACTGAGCGTATCCATCAGGCGCCATACGCCCACCCGGTTGCCGTAGTCGCGCAGCGACCAGTTGCGCACGTTCGGGATTCTGGCGGTGTCGCGCGGCACCCGCTCGTTCAGCCGCCCGGGCATCACGTCGTCCAGGCCGAAGAACTCGACGTTGGGGTTGACCCACAGCGCCAGGCGCGCGCCGCCCGGCAGCGAGAATCGCGGCCGGGCGGGCATGGGGATATAAGGGAAAGGGCCGTAGCGGCGCGGCTGCATGGAGACTCCTTCAGGCGCAGCAATGAATGAACGAACTCACTCCGCCTTGATGCCGGCTTCCTTGATGAGTTTTTCCCACTTGGTCCGCTCGGCCAGCAGCAGGCGCCCGAAGTCTTCAGGCGAACCCCGCACCACGTCCTGGCCCATCGCGATAAAGCGTTCCTGGACATCGGGCCGCTGCAGAACACGATTGAGCGCGGCATTGATCTGCCGGATGATGGCGGGCGGCGTACCGGCCGGCGCCACCAGGCCATTCCAGGTGGTGGCCGTGTAGCCCGGTATACCGGCCTGGATCATGGTCGGAACGTCCGGCAGGGCCGCCGTTCGCGCTTCATCGGTGACCGCCAATGCGCGCAGTCTACCCGCCTTGATCTGCGGCACGGCCAGGGGCAGCACGCTGAACATCATTTGCACCTGTCCGCTCATCACATCCTGGATGGCGGCCGGCCCTCCGCGATACGGCACATGCGTCAGGCGTATGTCCGCATCGCGCTCGAAAAGCGCGCCGGCCAGATGCAGCGACGTGCCGATGCCGGAGGATGCATAGTTCAGTTCCCCCGGATGCTCTCTGGCGTACTCGATGAGCGCCGCCACCGAATCGACGGGCAGCGCGGGATTGACGACCAGCACGTTCGGCACACTGCCGACCATCCCGATGGGAACGAAGTCCTTGGCGGGATCGAATGGCAGGCTCTGGTAAAGGCTGGCGTTGGTGACCAGGCCGGGCGCGGCCATGAGCAGGGTGTGGCCGTCGCGCGGCGCCTTGGCGACGAAGTCCATGCCCAGGTTGCCGCCTGCGCCCGGCCGGTTGTCCACGACAACGGGCTGCCCCAACTCCTCCGCCAGCCCCGGCGTGATGGTACGCAGCAGCACATCCGCGCCGCCGCCCGCCGGGAACCCCAGCACGATCCTGATGGGATGGTCCGGATACGCACCGGCCGCCGCCGCGCAGAAGAGCAGTACCAAGCCACAAAGCAAGCGACGCAGGATCATGACTTCTGCCCCTCGGAGGATTCGTCGACGGGATCTGGTATCTCCGGCGGTGACCAGAAAAATTCGGCCGTATACTGATAGCGGTCTTCACGGAAATAGTTGTCCGTCCAGCGGATGGGCCTGCCGTCCTGCAGATACGTGTTCGCCCGGACATGCATGACAGGCGCGCCCAGCCCGATTCCCAGCATCTCCGCGACATGGGGTTCGGCACGACCGACAACGACGGTATGGATGCTTTTTGCAATCCTCAGGTCGAAGTCGTTCCACATGATGTCGTGCAGACTGCGATGCGCGAACTCGTCCGCCGCCCGGTACATTGCCTCGGGCAGATAACTTTCCACGACAGACAAGGGCTCGCCGTCCAGGTAATTCATACGGACCAGCTTCAGGACCTGCGCGCCTTCCCTGAGCTGCAGGAACGCGGCTACCGCTGGCTTGGCCCCGACCAGTTCCACGGAGACGATCGTCGGCCGGCTATCCAGGGTGGCGTGCAATGGATCGGAGAGATTGCTGACATATTTGCTGGGGCGCGCTTCCCCCACCCGTCGCGTCCCCACCCCGCGCTGGCTGCTCAACAATCCTTCTCTTTTGAGCAGGCTTAGCGCATGCCTTACCGTGGTCCGGCTTACCCCGAACTCCCGGCACAGTGTTTGCTCGGTGGCGAGCTGGTTGCCCTGTCCCCATTCGCCCGCCTCTATCCGCCGCCGCAGGACCTGGGCGATCTGGTGATAGACGGGCACGCCAGCGGATAGAAACTGCGTAGACATTCGTATTTGTTTATTGAGTGACCCAGCTTTGAGGCTGCACGCCCTTGGAAACGTTGCATCAGGTTTCCCACCATCCGACCAGAGGAAGGCCCTTCGGCAATGGCTTATTCTGATTCCATCCCCATCGTAGAGGCGGCCGCCCTGTTCCAATCCTCCGATCGATCCGCTAAACGGCGCATCATCGGTGAAATGCGCGCTGCATGCCTTGATACGGGCATGTTCTACGTGGATGGGCACGGTCTCCCCCCGCGAATCTTACGGGCAGTCTACATGTGCTCCACAGGTTTTTTTTCTTTACCGGCAGAATTCAAAACACATGTTTCGGTGAACGCCGACGGGCAAGGCTATATCGCGGCGCGACGGTCTGTGTTCGACAGCGCAAAGACCACCCCGGCGGGCGAATTCCATGCCTTGGGCGCCGATGGGATGGCGGGCGACGCGGTGAAGCGCTCCACGGAAGCGATCCCAGCGCCCGGGCATGGCGACCACGGGGCGGCTGTAATGGAAAAGTACTATCACCACGTGCTGGGCATGGGCTCGATGCTGCTGGACGCCTTGTCGCAAGTTAGCGGAGGGGCGGACGCTTATCGCTGCATGGCGCAACACCCGATGCTTTATGCGCAATTGCTATCCCGTGCGCCCGCTTCGGCACCGCCGGCAGGCCTGGCCACCCCCCCCGCGCAGCCGATGGTCATCCTTTGGCGTGATGGGGTCCGGGACGTCCGCATCTCCGGCATAAACCGCATAGGCGCCGTTCCCGCCGATCCCCCGGGTCCCTTCGCCGTGAAGGTGGCCGACATGATGGCCCGCTGGGCCAGCGACCTGTTGGTGAGCGCGCCGCATCTCGTCCTCGACGAGGCTGGCAACAAGCACTATCGCATTCCGGTCTTTCACGACGCGGATGACGACACGCTGGTGGACTGCGTCGAACGCTGCGCCAGCAAAGGCGGGGCGGCAAACCGCGCCCGATTGATGTAACGGCGCGCGGACAGCCGAACCCCGCGCCGGCTGTCGCCAGGATGGAGTCGCCCCGGGGTATTGCAATTTCCTGTACTGATCGGTACATTGACGGAAACCGGTAGACGACTTCGCCGGTACCCCCTCACCGTCACACTGCCGCAGGTGCCCCATGAACTCACGCCCGCCATTGCCGCCCTTTTCCCGCGAGACCGCCATACAGAAAGTCCGCCTGGCCGAAGACGGCTGGAACACACGTAACCCGGAAAAAGTCTCCCTGGCCTATACCGAGGACACGGTGTGGCGCAACCGCGCCGAATTCGCGCGCGGCCGCGACGAAGTGGTCGCCTTCCTTACCCGCAAATGGAAAAAGGAGCTGGACTATCGCCTTATCAAGGAGCTCTGGGCGCATGACGGCAACCGTATCGCCGTACGCTACGCATACGAATGGCACGACGATTCCGGCAACTGGTACCGTTCGTACGGCAATGAGAACTGGCAGTTCGACGATGCCGGACTGATGAAATTCCGCCACGCCTCGATCAACGACGTGCCGATCAAGGAATCGGAACGCAAATTCCATTGGCCATTAGGTCCGCGACCGTCCGATCATCCGGGGCTGAGCGAACTGGGCCTGTAATCCAACCGGCACGCCGCTCGGGGCGTGCCTCCAGGGACACGTCTGCATGGGAAAAACCGTCGCCGAACGCCGGGACATCATCCCGGCACTCGCCGAGATATTCCGCACCTACGGATATGAAGGGGCCAGCCTGACCCGGATCACGGAAGGCACCGGCCTGGGCAAAGGCAGCCTGTATCACTTCTTCCCGGGCGGCAAGGAAGAGATGGCGACAGCCGTTCTGGCGCATATCGATGGCTGGTTCCAGCAGCACGTCTATGCGCCATTGCGCCGGCCTGCGGAGCCCGCGGAGTGCGTGGCGCAAATGTTCGACGAGGTGTCCCGCTATTTCCTCTCCGGCCGCAAAGTCTGCCTGGTTGGCATGTTCGCCCTGGGCAACGAGCGTGACCGCTTCGCGGAGGCGGTATCCGCCTACTTCCGCGATTGGGCGGCCAGCCTGGCGAGCACGCTGCAACGCGGCAATGTGGCGCCCGATCAGGCCCACGCACTATCCGAAGAAATTGTCGGGGGCATTCAGGGCGCATTGGTCATGGCACGCGCCTGGCGGGAGCCGCAGGTGTTCGCGCGGATTACCGATGCCTTGCGGCGCCATGCCATGGCGGCGCTGGACCGAAGCGGCCCGGCCGGCTGACGCTACTCGCCGAAAAGATTGCGCTGGATCTGGTCCAGGTGCGCCGTCATCAAGCCTGCCGCCTGGCTGGCGTCGCGATCGCGAAGCGCATTGACCATCGCCCGATGCTGGTGCTCATACTCGGCGCGGCGGGCCGGCGTTAATGAATTGCGCTTCAAGCGGCCCCATTCGCCCTGCTCCCGGACCTGGTTCATCAGGTCCAGTATCCGGATGAAGAACGCGTTATGGGTGGCCAGGGCAAACGCCTTGTGCAGGGCGCCATCCCACTGTTCGAATTCCTCGATGGTGGCCGCGGCCTCGGATTGCTCCAGGCAATGCGTCATCGCCGCGAAATCGGCTGCCGTCGCGTTGCGGGCGATCAATCCGGGCAGGAGCGGCTCGATCAGCCTGCGCGCTTCCATAAGCTCGGCCGGGCTGACGTTGGTATCGGACTGCGCGGCCGGCCCGGGCTGAACCAGTGCCTCGGCATGTTGCGAGACGAACGTCCCGCTACCGACGCTTTGGGTGATAAGGCCACGCTCGCGCAAATCGGCCAGGACCCTGCGCACCGAACCGCGCGAGGCACCGAAACGCACACTCAATTCGCGCTCCGGCGGGAGCTTGACGCCCGCCCGCAGGCGGCCGCCCAGGATCTCTTCGAGCAGGTGGCGCGCAAGCGCCTTGGCGCCCGGCGACCTCAAGGCCTGCTCTGCGGGCCGGCCGGCCGGCGCGACCGTGATATCCAACGTATCCATGCGCGGCAGCATATCGAAAGAGTACCAATTGGTCAATATCTCTCGGCTTTGGCGCTTGCGCACCACGCACATTGGTACTAAATTACGGGCCTATTTTGACCAATTGGACCCAGGAGTTTTCATGAAATTTGCCCAGCTTTCCCATCAGGGCCAGCGCGTAATTGCAGTAGTGGACACCGACAAAAGCCAGTTTTGGCCCGTTTCCGAGCTGGTGCCGGGCTTCTCCGGCGACATGGTCCAGTTGGTCCAACAATACGAAGAAATCAAAAGCAAATTGCAACCCTCGGGCGCCGGCAGAGCGCTGGAAGGCGCCCGGATCCTGGCGCCCATCGATCAACCTCGCCGCAACATCTTTTGCGTGGGGAAGAACTACCACGAGCACGCCGCTGAATTCAGCAAGTCCGGCTTCGACAGCAGCGCCAAAGAAGGTGAACACGCGCCGGAGGCGCCCGTCGTTTTCACCAAGCCTTCGACCACGGTCATCGGCCCGGGCGACAAAATCCCTCCGCACAGCAACGTCGCCAAGCAACTGGACTATGAGGCCGAACTGGCGGTCGTGATCGGCAAGCCCGGCCGCGGCATCAAGAAGGCCGATGCCTTCAAGCATGTGTTCGGCTACACCATCGTGAACGACTTCACCGCGCGCGACCTGCAAAAGCTGCATCGCCAGTGGTTCCTGGGCAAGTCGCTGGACGGCTTCTGCCCCATGGGACCGTATGTGGTGACGGGCGATGCGCTGAACGCAGAAAAACTCGACGTGAAATGCTGGGTCAACGGCGAACTGCGCCAGAACTCGAATACCTCCCTGTTGATTTTCGACATCCCCACGCTGATCGAAACCATTTCGGCCGGCATCGAACTCCAGCCTGGTGACGTGATCGCGACCGGCACGCCGGCCGGCGTCGGCATCGGCTTCAACCCGCCCAAGTTCGTCAAGTCCGGCGATGTCATCAAGATCGAGATCCAGGACATCGGCGTGTTGGAAAACAGCGTCGCCTGAATCCGGCGCCCTATATCAAAGATCGAGGAGACACCAGCGATGAAACCTGTTCTGCGCGGCCTGGCGGTCGCGGGACTGGCCGCGGTCGCGGCATTCGGCGCCAGCGCGCCGGCCGTGGCGGCGCCCTATCCCAACCATCCCGTTACCATCATCGTGCCATTCGGCGCCGGCGGGTCGGCCGACGTCTACGCGCGGGTATTGGCGCAGCACCTCGGCCAGGAAACCGGCCAATCCTTCGTGGTCGAGAACCGGCCTGGCGCCGGTGCGGTCATCGGCACGCAGTACGTTGCCAAGTCCGCGCCCGACGGCTACACGCTGTTGATGATGTCCAATACGCAGACCGTCAACGAGTCCTTGTTGCACAACAAGCCGTACGCGCTGATGCGCGACTTCGTCGCGGTCGCGCCGGTCAACGAGGCTCCGCTGGTCCTGGTCGTCCGCGACAACCTGCCCATCCAGAGCGTGCAGGAGCTCATCAAGCGCGCCAAGGAAAAGCCGGGCCAGTTGAACTATGCGTCCTCCGGGACCGGCACGCCCTACCATATGGCCGGCGAACTGTTCAAAAGCATGGCCGGCGTCGATATCGTGCATATCCCGTACAAGAGCAGCGGCGGGGCGCGCACCGACGTGCTGGGCGGACAGGTCGACATGATGTTCGACGCGGTCAGCACCATGGCGGATCTGATCCAGTCCAAGAAGGTCCGCGCCCTGGCCACGACAGGGACGACACGCTCCAACGTGCTGCCTGGCGTGCCGACCATGGCCGAGGCTGGCGTGCCGGGATATACAGCCACCATCTGGCTGGGCATTCTGGCGCCCAAGGGCACGCCCAAGGAGGTGGTGGATTTCCTGAACGAGAAGATCACGAAGATCGCCAGCCAACCCGATGTGGCGTCCGTCTGGGCGAAAAGCGGTGTCACGCCGATGAAGATGACGCCAGCCCAATTCACGGACTACCTGAACGGCGACATCGACAAGTGGGGCAAGATCGTCAAGTCGGCCAACATCAAGGTGGATTGAACGCCATGACGGACGGCGCGGGTATCTCGTTCACGCTGAACGGCCAGGCCGTGCGGCTGCAGGTGGAAAGCGAGCGCTGGCTGCTCGATGTCCTGCGCAACGACCTCGATCTCAAAGGCAGCCACTTCGGTTGCGGGTCGGGCGAATGCGGCGCCTGTTTCGTCCTGATCGATGACCATGCCGTGCCGGCCTGCAATACGCCCATGTGGTCCGTAGCGGGCAAGCACGTGGTGACATCCGAAGGGCTGGGTACGCCGGCGTGCCCGCATCCGCTGCAAACCGCGTTCATCGCCGAACAGGCTGCGCAATGTGGCTATTGCACCTCCGGCATGCTGATCGCCGGCGCAGCGCTGCTCAAACGCTGCCCGCAGCCCTCCGACGCCGATATCCGCGCCGGCATGGAGCGCAACCTGTGCCGTTGCGGCACCCACGTGCGTGTCATGCGCGCCATCCACCGCGCGCAGGCATCGTCATGACCGCGGCCACACCGCTACCCTTCAGCCTGCAAGGCAACCCACGCCTGTCGACCTGGTTGCGCATCGACGCCGCGGGTTACGTGGAGGTCCGCTCCGGCAAGGTCGAACTCGGCCAGGGCATCCTGACCGCCCTGGCCCAGATTGCCGCGGAAGAACTGGACGTCGACTTCACGCGCGTGCGCATGGCGCCCGCCAGCACGGCGGGCAGTCCGGACGAAGCCGTGACGTCCGGCAGCCTGTCGATACAGCACTCCGGCGCCGCGCTGCGCCACGCCTGCGCGCAGGCGCGTGCCATTTTCCTGGCGGAGGCCGCTGCGCGACACGGCGTGCCGATGGACGCGCTGCGGGTGCTCGACGGGGTCATCCATCATGGTGAGCGGCCGCTGGCCAGCTACTGGGACATGGACGGCGACACGCTGCTGGACTGTGCCCTGCATGGCGATGTCACGCCGAAGGAACGCGCCCGCTATGCCATCGTGGGTACGGCCCAGGCGCGTGCCGACATCGCCGACAAGGTGTTCGGCCGCTTCCGCTTCATTCACGACCTCGTTCTTCCCGGCATGGTGCACGGGCGCATGGTCCGCCCGCCCTCTCCTGCGGCCGAGCTGCTGGACTGGGACGCGGCGACGGTATCGGGCTGGAAGGGCGTGGTCGCCGTGGTGCGGGATGGCTCGCTGGCCGGCGTGATCGCGGATACGGAATCGCTGGCCGAACGGGCAGCGGCGGCCCTGGCCGCATCGGCACGCTGGCGCGAGAGCCCGACGCTGCCCGATGCCGACGCGCTGCCCGCGTGGCTGAAGACACTGCCCACCGTGGATCTGCGCCTGGGCGACGCCGGGGAAAATCCGCGGCCATCCGACGCCACGGCGCCTGCCACCAGGACGCTGCGCGCCGCCTATAGCAAGCCCTTCATCAAGCATGGATCGATCGGCCCCTCCTGCGCGGTAGCCCTGGCACAGGGCGCGAACCTCGAAGTCTGGAGCCATACACAGGGAATATTCAACCTGCGCAAGGACCTGAGCCTGGCCCTGGGCCTGGCCGAGAGCGCCATCGTGGTGCGGCATATGCAAGGCGCAGGCTGCTACGGGCACAACGGTGCGGACGACGTGGCCTTCGATGCGGCGTGGCTGGCAGGCCACTGCGCGGGCCGGCCGGTACGGGTGCAATGGTCGCGCGCCGACGAACTGAACTGGTCGCCGCTGGGGCCGGCCATGTCGATGGCGCTGCAAGCCGATGTCGATGCGCGCGGCCAGGTCACCGCCTGGCGCCATGAGCTCTGGAGCCCCGGCCATGGCTTGCGTCCCGGCCGCGCCGCGTCGCCGACCTTGCTGGGCAGCTGGTACCTGGCCAGCCCCTTCGAAAGACTGGCGTCGGTGGACGCGCCGCGTGCCGCCGGGGGCGGCGCCGATCGCAATGCGGAGCCCATTTATCGCTTCCCCGCCAGCAGCGTCGTATGCCATCGGGTGCTCGACGTCCCCATGCGCACGTCGTCGCTGCGTGCGCTGGGCGCCTACGGCAACGTCTTTGCCATCGAGTCCTTCATGGACGAATTGGCGCACGCGGCAGGCGTCGATCCGCTGGCCTATCGGCTCGCGCACCTGCAGGACCCGCGCGGCATCGCCGTCCTGGAAAAGGCGGCCGCCATGGCGCAATGGCCGTCCCGCAGCGGCCCGCCTGGCGAGGGCCAGGGCCGAGGGATGGGTTTTGCCCGCTACAAGAATACCGGCGCCTATTGCGCCGTCGTGGCGGATGTCGACGTGCAGGAGCGGGTCCGCGTACGGCGCCTGTGGATCGCGGTGGACGTCGGCCTGGCGATCAATCCGGACGGCGTACGCCAGCAGATCGAAGGCGGCGCGCTGCAGGCGGTCAGCTGGACATTGATGGAATCCGCCCGCTTCGATCGCATGCGCATGCTGGGCGACAACTGGGAACACTATCCGATGCTGCGCTTTCCCGATGTCCCGGAAGTCGACATCGCCATCGTCCAGGACGCCGGCGGCGATCCGCTGGGCGCCGGGGAAACCTCCCTGGGACCCACCGCGGCCGCGATCGGCAACGCGGTATTCGATGCCTTGGGCGTGCGCGTGCGCGACCTGCCCCTCACCTTCGAAAACATAACTCACGCCATGCAGGCCTAGCGCGCATATTGCCGCACTAAAGCCCGGCACTCCGACAAACAAGGAACGACATGAATCTCACGCTTTTCAGCGGCGGCGCCGCCAAGGCCGTGGCCACGGGGCTGCAGGCCGACTTCGAGCAACGCCACGGCTGCACGCTGGCCGCGACTTTCGGCGCGGTGGGCACCATGCGCGACAACCTGCTCGGTGGCGCTCCTTGCGATGTGGTCATCCTGTCCGAGGCTTTGATCCGGGATCTGGAGCGCCAAGGCCACGTAGTGCCGGGTAGCGCGCGTCCTCTGGGGCGCGTCGAAACCGGCGTGGCGGTTCGCACGGGCACCCCACCTATCGCCGTGGGCGACGGCGAGGCGCTGAAGGCGACGCTGGCCAAGGCCCAGGGCCTGTACGTGCCTCACCTGACGCAGTCGACGGCGGGCCAGCACATCGCCGGCATGTTGCGCAAATTGGGCCTGGAAGAGGCATTGGCCGGCCGCATTCACGAGTATCCAAACGGCGCCGTGGCCATGGGTGAACTGGCCAGGTCTTCAGGCGAAGACATGATCGGCTGCACCCAGGTGACGGAAATCCTGTACACCCCGGGCGTGACGCTGGTCTCCGAACTGCCACAGGGCTATGGCCTGAGCACGGTCTATACCGCGGCGTGCTGCACGCGCGCGGCCGATCCGGCGCTGGCGGCCCGCTTCGTGGAAGCGCTGGGCGGTGATGAATCCCTGGCACTGCGCAAGCGGGCGGGCTTCGTCATCTAGCCGCTCCGACCGTGTCAGCCCCGGTTAGCGGTGAAACACCCGCCGCATGGCGAGTGCGGCGGCCGTGCCGATCACCAGGGTGAAGAGAATGGCTGCGACGGCGAGGATGGCCGCGTGGTCCGCGAAAGGCCCAGCGGCGGTCAGATAGAGCACCCAAGCCCCGTTGACCACGGCGAGCAAGCCGCAACCCGTCACGGTCGCGCCGACGCGACGGGCGCGTGCGAAAAATGCACCGCCCAATATGGCGATGGCCACTATCGTGGCCATGCCCCAGAACAAATTTTCGTAGGCCATTGCACTGCCGCCGTCACCGAAAAGCGGCAGTGTAACGGCAATCAGCCGTGCGGATATTCCGGCTCGCCGTTGTAGCGCACGCCGCGGATACCCTGGAACAGTTGGCGGCAGTTGAGCTCCGCCTCGTCCTGCGACGTGAATGTGCGTCCGCCGACCATGGGCCAGCATTTCTCCGGGGCGTTTCCACCTATCCGGCGGGTCCACACCTGGACGCGGTATTTGCGATCGCCCTCGGCTGCCACCGCGCAACGAATACGAAAGCCATTGACCGTGCGAGTTTCCATGTGCCCCCCGGATAAGTTAGGCCCGCCGGCCGGGATGGCGGCGGTTGAGGCGCATTGTGCCGTCCGCATGGGACGCCTTTATTGCCGACTCGAAACAAAGAGCGATAAAGATTGTCCAAGTGCTTAACGCCTGCGGACTGGCAGCTGTGCGCCCATTTGTGCGCCACAGAGTCCCCTTTGTTAGGCTTTGTAAGTTGGCCGCCAAAGCCGGACTACCGGTCACTTGTTTCACCGGATTTCGGGGTGCGTTTTAGCCCGCAGAAACGAACCACTCAAAAATACCCAAATCCACAAATGCGCACAGGACGGCAGGCGGCGTGTAGCGGATTGTCGCCTTTTGCCCGGGCGTGGCGGCTGCACGGGGTACCGGTTTGGCCGACAATAGGGGTGTCAATTTACATCGCTGCCCGGCAGCAAAGGCAGGTGCAATCATGATGAAACGTTGGATAGTCTCCGGCCTCGGCGCCGCAGCCCTCCTGGCATCGGGCGTCGCGTTGGCCCGTGTGGATGTGGGCATCTCGATCGGCGTACCACCGGTGATCATCGGTGGCCCGGTCTATGCCGCCCCGGCCGCGCCCGTCTACGTCGCCCCGCCGCCGGTCTATGTTGCGCCCGCGCCTGTCTATGTAGCGCCGCGCCCCGTGTATGTAGCCCCGCGCCCGTACTACTACCCAAGGCCGGTCTATTACCATGGCGGCCCGCGCTACTACCGCGAACGCTATGACGGCCATGGGCATGGCCATGGCCGTGGCCACGGGCGCCACTAAACGCATGCCACCGGGCGTCATTCGCGCCCTCTCCCAAAAAAGAAACCCGCCTCGGCGGGTTTCTTTTTTGCCGGGTGCGCGCCGCTCAGGGACGCAGCACGGAGAGCCCACCCATATAGGGCTGCAGTACCTCCGGCACCAGCACGCTGCCATCGGCCTGTTGGCAATTCTCGAGCACGGCCACCATGGCGCGCCCCACGGCCAGGCCCGATCCATTCAAGGTGTGCACGAATTCCGGCTTGCCCGCGGCGTTGCGGAAGCGGCCCTGCATCCGGCGCGCCTGGAAGTTTTCGCAGTTGGAGACCGACGAAATTTCGCGCCATGCGTTCTGCGCCGGCAACCATACTTCGAGGTCATACGTCTTGGCCGAGTTGAAGCCCATATCGCCCGTGCACAGCAGCATCACGCGATAGGGCAGGCCCAGCAGCTGCAGCACGCGTTCGGCATGGCCAACCATTTCGTCCAGGGCGTCATAGGAGGTTTCGGGCCGCACGATCTGCACCATTTCCACCTTGTCGAACTGGTGCTGCCGTATCATGCCCCGCGTATCGCGACCGCCGCTGCCGGCTTCCGAACGGAAGCAGGGCGTATGCGCCGTCAGCTTCATGGGCAAGTCGGCATCGGCCAGGATGGTGTCACGCGCGACGCTGGTCAGCGTGACCTCCGACGTCGAGATCAGGTATTGGTCTTCGCGCACATAGGGCCGTCCTTGCGCATCCTCGCGCGGATCGTCATCGCCGCCGCCCTTGGTGACCCAGAACATGTCGTCCTTGAACTTCGGCAACTGACCGACTCCGTACAGGGTCGAACTGTTGACGATGTAGGGGGTATAGCACTCCGTGTAGCCATGCTGGCCGGTGTGCAGGTCCAGCATGAACTGCGCCAGCGCGCGGTGCAGGCGCGCCGCCTGGCCGCGCATGAAGGAAAAGCGCGCACCGGACAGCTTGGCGGCCAGGTCGAAATCCAGGCCCAGCGCCTCGCCGACCGCCACATGGTCCCTGGGCTCGAAAGGCAGGGGCGCCGGATTGCCGTCCGGTGCCGCGGCCCCGGGGATCCAGCGGCGGACCTCGACATTATCGTCGCTCGATGCGCCCACCGGCACGCTGGGATGCGGCAGGTTGGGCACGACGCGCAACAGCTCGGTCAGGGCCTCTTGGAGGCCGGCCAGTTCTTCTTCGAGTTCCTTCAGCCGGCCCGGCAGCGCCTGTGATTCGGCCATGACGGCGCTGGCATCCTGCCCCTGGGCCTTCAGCTGGCCGATCTGCTTGGCCAGCGCATTGCGCCGCGCCTGCAAGGATTCGGTTTCGGTCTGCACGGACTTGCGGCGCGATTCCAGCGCATTGAAGCGCTCCATGTCGAATTGCACGCCGCGGGTCTTGAGCCGGTCGACGACGGTTTGCAGGTCTTTGCGCAGCAGGGTGGGGTCAAGCATGATTCTCGGGGGACGGGGGTTGCGAATGGCAAAGCCGGGAAGGCTCTACCGCTTGTCGGTCCTGGCCTGGGCGTCGAGGTCGCGCAGGAAGGCCAGCTTTTGCTGGATTTTAGCTTCCAGGCCGCGGTCGGTCGGCTCATAGAAACTGGGGTTCATGCCGTCGGGGAAATAATGTTCGCCCGCCGCATAGCCATGCGGCTCGTCATGCGCATAACGGTAGGCATGGCCGTGTCCCAACTCCTTCATCAGGCGGGTAGGCGCATTGCGCAGGTGCGGCGGCACCGGGGCGCTGCCATTCTGCTCGGCAAAACGCCGCGCGGCGTTGTAGGCGTTGTACACGGCGTTGGACTTGGCCGCGCACGCCAGGTACACCACCGCCTGGGCCAAGGCCAGCTCGCCTTCGGGCGAACCCAGGCGTTCGTAGATATCGGCCCCGTGCAGGGCGATTTCCGTCGCGCGCGGGTCGGCCAGGCCGATATCCTCGATGGCCATGCGCACGATACGGCGCGCCAGATAGCGCGGGTCGGCGCCGCCGTCGATCATGCGGGCGAACCAGTAAAGCGACGCATCGGGATCCGAGCCGCGCACCGACTTGTGCAGCGCGCTGATCTGGTCGTAGAAGGCGTCGCCGCCCTTGTCGAAGCGCCGCAGGTTCTGCGACAGGGATGTTTCCAGCCATTCCGAGTCCACCGTGTCGCGATGGGCAGCCTGCGCCGACTCGGCCACGACCTCCACCGCGTTGATCAGCCGGCGCGCGTCGCCATCGGCCCAACCGGCGAGTTGGTCGCGGGCGCTGTCGTCGAAGCGGATAGGCGGGTCGTTCTGCGCCGTCGCGTTGAGCTCCTCGAGTGCGCGGTCGATGAGTTGCGCCAGTTCTTCGCGGGTAAGCGGTTGGAGTACGTACACCCTGGCCCGCGACAGCAATGCGGAATTCATCTCGAACGACGGGTTCTCGGTCGTCGCGCCGATGAAGGTGAACAGGCCGCTTTCCACATAGGGCAGGAAGGCGTCCTGTTGCGCCTTGTTGAAGCGGTGCACCTCGTCGACGAACAGAATCGTGCGCCGCCCCTGGCCTTGGGCCACCTGCGCGGTAACGACGGCGTCACGTATGTCCTTGACACCGCCCAGCACGGCGGAGATGGCGATGAACTGCGCGTCGAAACCATCGGCCATCAGTCGCGCCAGCGTGGTCTTGCCGACACCCGGCGGCCCCCAGAAGATCATCGAATGCGGCCGGCCGGACTCGAAGGCAACGCGCAGCGGCTTGCCCTCGCCGAGCAGGTGCGACTGGCCCACCACATCGGCAAGCGTGCGCGGCCGCAGCCGTTCGGCCAGGGGTACATGGGCCCGGAACGCCGGGTCCCCGGCGAACAGATCATTGCTCATTGGGAGAAAGCGGGATAAGGCGGAGTCGAGGGTGTATTACACCAGATATGGAAACCGCTGCTGGCCTGGCCTCTCCGGGAAAACCCCGGCTGGTTCTGTAAATTATTTTCAGGATAATTGAAAAACACCAAAAACCCGGTAAAAGTTTTCAGGATAGCCAATGCAGGACGCCTCCCTCTACCCGCCTCTCGATCCCTACGGCAAAGGCCTGGGCGCCCTGCCGGAGGGCGCCGCCCCCGCGGACGTGGGCCGGCTGGGCTGGAACCTGCTGGCCGAAGACGTCAGCCTGCCCGTCGCCGTCCTGTACGAATCCCGCGTCCGCCACAACCTGGGCTGGATGCAGGCCTTCATGCAGGCCTATCAGGTGCAACTGGCGCCGCATGGCAAGACCACCATGAGCCCCGCCCTGTTCCATCGCCAGCTCGATGCCGGCGCCTGGGGCATTACGCTGGCGACCGCCCCGCAGGTCCATGCCGCCTACCACCATGGGGTGCGCCGCATCCTGATGGCGAACCAGCTGGTCGGCAAGGCCAATATGGCCCTGACCGCGCAATTGCTGGCCGATCCCGCCTTCACGTTCTACTGCCTGGTGGACGACCCCGCCAATGTCGCGCAACTGGGCCGCTACTTCGCGGAACAGGGCCGGCGGCTGCATGTCCTGATCGAACTGGGCGTCGAGGGCGGCCGTACCGGCGTGCGCGACGACGTCGCGCTGCGGCGGGTCACCGACGAAATCGCGCGCTGGCCGCAATCCCTGGCGCTGGCTGGCGTGGAGATCTACGAAGGCGTGCTGTCCGAGGAAAGCCGCATCCGCGCCTTCCTGCAGCGCGCCACGGCGACCCTGCGCGCCTTGCAAGCCGACGGTGCCCTTACCGCGCAAGGCCCCGCCATACTCACCGGCGCCGGCTCGGCGTGGTTCGATGTCGTGGCGCAGGAATTCTCCGGCCTGGACATCGGCCGGCCGCTGGAAATCGTATTGCGTCCAGGCTGCTACCTGAGCCACGACGTCGGCATCTACCGCAGCGCGGCCGAACGCATCGGCCGCGAGAACGACGTGGCCCGCGCCATGGCGCCCGGGCTGCTGCCCGCCTTGCAGGTATGGGCCTATGTGCAGTCGCTGCCGGAACCGGGCCGCGCCATCATAGGCCTTGGCAAGCGCGACGCCGCTTTCGATGCGGGGCTGCCCGTTCCGGCGCGCCACCATCGTCCCGGCCGTTCGGCTCCCACGGACACACCGTCCGGCTGGGAACTGACCGCGATGATGGACCAGCACGCCTTCATGCGCATCGGCGCCGATAACGACATCCAGGTCGGCGACATGATCGGCTTCGACATTTCGCATCCGTGCCTGACTTTCGACAAGTGGAAGCAGGTACTGCTGGTGGACGACCACTACCGTGTCGTCGATATCGCCCAGACTTTTTTCTGACTCCGTTTTTTTCCGACTCCGTTTATCCCGCACGGCGGCGCCTGCCGTCCCGAACTTCTGGAGCACGCTAAATGAACGCATTGGTCTCCCGTCGCCGCGACGGGCTGAAAACCCTGTTGCTCGCCGCCGCGCTGAGCGTCGCCGCGTTGGGCTGTCCCGCCGGCGCCGCGCCGGTCAAAGGCGGCACGATCTCCGTCGCCACCATCGGTGAACCGCCCACGCTGGACCCGATGGCCAGCACGGCCGACCTGGTGGGGATCATCAGCCAGCATATCTACGAAACGCTTTACACCTTCGACGCCAAGTGGAATGTGACGCCGCTGCTCGCGGAGAAACTGCCCGTCATCAGCAGCGACGGGCTGACCTACACCATACCGGTACGCACCGACGTGACCTTCCACGACGGCAGCAAAATGACGGTGAATGACGTCATCGCATCCCTGCAGCGCTGGACGACCACGGCATCGCGCGGCAAACAGATCGCGTCCCTGATCGCGGGCATCGATGCACCGGACGACCACACGGTGCGCATCACGCTGAATCAGCCGTACGCACCGCTGCTGGCTTTGCTGGCGATGAACAACGGCGCGGCCGTCATCATGCCCAAGGCGCGCATGGCGGCGACGATCACCGAATACATCGGCACCGGCCCCTACATGGTCAAGGCACGCGTGCCAGACCAATACCTGCAACTGGCGCGCTATCCCGGCTACAGCGCGCGCAGCGGGGAACCCGACGGCTACGGCGGCGCGCGCATGCAATACCTGGACGAAATCCGTTTCGTGCCCGTGCCCAATGCCAATACCCGCGTGGAAAGCGCGGTGGCCGGCCAGTACGACTACGTCGACGCCATTCCGGTGGAGTCGGCCGCCAAGCTGAAGTCCGGCAGCTCGCAAGCCCTCTTGCTCAAGCCCTTCGGCTGGCCGCGGCTGGTGCTGAACACGCGCCAGGGCATCATGGCCAACGTGAAGATGCGCCAGGCGGTACAGCTGGCGCTGAACGAGGAAGACATGCTGGCGGCGGCCTTCGGCAGCACCGACTACTACGCGGTCGACGGCGCCATGTATCCCAAGGGCTATCCCTGGCACACGGACAAGGGCGCAAAGGCCGTCTACAACAAGGCCGATGCGGCGGGCGCCAAGAAGCTGATCGAAGCGTCCGGCGTCACCGACCGCACCATACGCATCCTGACCAGCCAGCAGTACGAATTCCATTACAAGATGGCCCTGGTCGCGGCCGAATATCTGAAGCTGGCCGGCTTCAAGGTGGACATGCAGGTTGTCGATTGGGCCACGTTGACACAGCGCCGCCAGGATCCCGCGCTGTGGGATATCTTCATTACGCACAGCCCTTTCCTGCCCGAACCGGCGCTGATCGATTTCCCGTCCAAGACTTCACCGGGATGGTGGGACACGCCGTTGCGCGACAAAGTCCTGACCGCCTTCAACCGCGCCACCACCCAGGATGAACGCGTGCAGCGCTGGGCCGACGTACAACAGGCCATCTTCGACGAGGTGCCCTTCATCAAGGTGGGCGACTTCAACGCGGTGGCCGCGAAGTCGCCGGCGCTGGAAGGCGTGACGGCCGCGCCGTGGCCGTACTTCTGGAATGCCTGGAAGGCGCCCAAGTAAGCCGCGCATCGAGGAAATCCCGTGCTGTCCTATCTGTTCAACCGCCTCGTCGGCCTGATCGCGGTCATGCTGCTGGTGGCCACGATCGTCTTCGTAATCATCCGCGTGACGCCCGGCGATCCGGCGGCCGTCATGCTGGGTCCCGAGGCCAGCCAGCAGGATATCGCGGCGTTGCGCACCCGGCTGGGGCTGGACCAGCCCCTGGCCGTCCAATACGCCAGCTGGCTCGGCCAGTTGGCGCGCGGCGACCTGGGCCAGTCCATCTTCCTGAACAAACCGGTCCTGTCCGCGCTGGCGGACCGCGCGGAACCGACGTTCTGGCTGACGCTCATGTCGCTCATCATCGCGACGGTCATCGCCTTGCCGGTGGGTATTCTGTCCGCCGTGAAGCGTGGCACCACGCTGGACCAGTCCGTCCTGAGCTTTTCGATGTTCACCTCCAGCGTGCCGAGCTTCTGGCTCGGGCTGCTGCTGATGCAGGTGTTCGCGGTCAAGCTGGGCTGGCTGCCCGTGTCCGGCTATGGCGGTCCGGATGCCTCGTTCGGTACGCGGCTCAGCCACCTGGTTCTTCCCGCGGTGGTGCTGGGTCTCGTCAATTCGGCGCTCATCACCCGTTTCATCCGCGCCAGCATGCTCGACGTCCTGCGCGACGACTATGTCCGCACGGCGCGCGCCAAGGGGTTGCCGGAGCGCAAGGTCATCGTCAAGCATGCGGTGCGCAACGCGCTCATTCCCATCCTCACCGTTCTCGGCCTGACCACGGCCCTGCTGATCAGCGGCGCGGTAGTGACGGAAACCGTCTTCGGGCTGCCGGGGGTGGGCAGCCTGGTGGTGTCCGCGGTTCTGCGCCGCGACTATCCTGTGATCCAGGGCGCGCTGCTCGTCGTCGCGGCGATCTATGTATTGATCAATCTCATCATCGACCTGCTGTACCTGCTGGTCGATCCGCGGATACGCTACTGATGACCATGGCTTCCTCCACGCATGCCGGCGGCGACCGCTGGCAGATCCTGCGCCTGCTGATGGCGCGCAAGACGGTGCTGTTGAGCCTCGTCGTGCTGATCGTGCTGGTCGCGGCCGCGCTGCTCGCGCCCGTGGTCAGTCCCTACGACCCGTACAAGCTGTCCATCGTCAATCGGCTCAAGCCCCCGGGCGCCGCGCACTGGTTCGGGACGGACGATTTCGGCCGCGATGTCTTCAGCCGCGTCATCTACGGCGGCCGCCTGTCCCTGACGGTGGGCTTCGCCGTGGTGATGCTGTCCAGCGTGCTGGGCATCGCGCTGGGCCTGCTGGCCGGTTTCTTTCGTCGTGCCGACAAATTCGTCTCGCGGCTGATCGACGCCATGATGGCCTTTCCGGATATCCTGCTGGCCATCTCGCTGGTCGCGGCGCTGGGCCCATCCGTGTTGAACGTGGTGATCGCGCTGGGCATCGTCTATACGCCCCGCCTGGCGCGCATCGTGCGCGCCTCGACCCTGGTGATACGGGAACTGCCGTTTGTCGAAGCGGCGCGCGCGCTCGGCGTGTCGACACGACGCATCGTTACCGTGCATGTGCTGCGCAACCTCGTCTCGCCCATCCTGGTGCAAGGCACGTTCATCTTCGCCTACGCAATCCTCGCCGAGGCTGGCCTGTCCTTCCTGGGCGTGGGCGTATCGCCGGACATCCCCACCTGGGGCACGATGATCAGCGCGGGCCAGCAATACATGGGCTCGGCCGACTGGATCATGATTTTCCCGGGGATCGCCATCGTGCTTTCGGTGTTGTCCCTGCAATTGGTTGGCGACGGGCTGCGCGACGTGCTGGACCCGCGCCTGCGCAAGGAGCTGTAGATCATGACGGCAAGCACACGCGACGTCGTCCTTTCCGTGGAAGACCTGAAGACCTCGTTTCACAGCCGGGATGGCATCGCGCGTTCCGTAGACGGCGTCACCTTCGACCTGGCACGCGGCGAAACCTTGGCCATCGTCGGCGAGTCCGGCTCGGGCAAATCCGTGACCAGTCTTTCGATCATGGGGCTGCTGCCCAAGCCGTCCGGCCGCATCGAGGCGGGCCGCATCCTGTTTCGCGACCGCGCCGGCGCGGAGCATGACCTGGCGCGCGCATCCGCGGCGCGCATGCAGGACATCCGCGGCAAGGAGATCGCCATGATCTTCCAGGAGCCCATGACCAGCCTGAATCCGCTGTACACCGTGGGTGACCAGATCGCCGAAGCCGTGCTGCAGCACGAAGGCGGCTCGCGCGCTGCGGCGATGGCGCGTGCCCTGGAGATGCTGGAACGCGTGGAGATCCCGGCCGCCGCGCGCCGCGTCAACGAGTATCCGCACCAGATGTCGGGCGGCATGCGCCAGCGCGTCATGATCGCGCTGGCCCTGGCCTGCAATCCCTCCGTGCTGATCGCCGACGAACCGACCACGGCGCTGGATGTGACGGTGCAGGCGCAGATCCTCGACCTGCTGCGTCGCCTGCAGGCCGAACTGGGCATGAGCATCCTGTTCATCACGCACAACCTGGGCGTGGTCGCCGAGATCGCGCACCGCGTGGCCGTCATGTACGCCGGCCGCGTAGTGGAGGATGCCGACGTCTATGCGCTCTTCGAGCGTCCCAGCCATCCGTATACCCGCGGCCTGTTGTCCTGCATCCCCACGGACGCCCTGCTGGCGAGCGGCGGCCGCCTGCAGGCGATCCCCGGCAACGTCCCCAGCGTCCTGGCCCTGCCGCCCGGCTGTACTTACGCGCCGCGTTGCGGCCTGGCGTCGGACGCCTGCACGCGAGCCGTGCCCGAACTGGCGGCGATACGCCCGCATCATCGCGCCCGCTGCATCAAGGTGAATCCCGCATGAATGCCGTCCCGCATGCCGTCCCGCATGCCTTCCACGATCCTGAGCCCCTGCTGCGCGTGCAGGACCTGCGTGTGCACTTTCCCACCTCTTCGCGCCGCGGCGCCCCGGTGGTCAAGGCCGTCGACGGCGTCAGCTTCGAGGTGCGCCGCAACAGCATCGTGGGGCTGGTGGGCGAATCCGGCTCCGGCAAGACCACCACGGGCCGGGCCCTGCTGCGCCTGCTGCCGGCGAGCGGTGGCCGCATCCTGTTCGACGGCACCGACCTCACCGCCCTCAACGAAACGGCGATGCTGCCTTGGCGCCGCCGCATGCAGATCGTGTTCCAGGACCCGTATGCGAGCCTCAACCCGCGCATGACGGTCGCCGAGATCATCGGCGAAGCCCTGGATACGCATGGCCTGGCGCGCGGCCGGCGCGCGGAACGCATCGCGGAATTGCTGACGCGGGTCGGTTTGAACGCCGACCACGCCCGGCGCTACCCCCACGAGTTTTCCGGCGGCCAGCGGCAGCGCATCGGTATCGCGCGCGCGCTCGCGGTCGAGCCGGAGTTCATCGTCGCCGACGAACCGGTATCGGCGCTGGACGTGTCGGTCCAGGCACAGGTCCTCAACCTGCTGCAGGACCTGCAGCGCGACCTGGGCCTCGCCATGCTGTTCGTGGCGCACGACCTGGCCGTCGTGAACTACCTGTGCGATGAGGTCGTGGTGCTGTACCTGGGCCGCGTGATGGAGCGGGGGCCGACCCGGCGTGTCTATGCCGCACCCCGGCATCCGTATACGCGCGCCCTGCTGTCCGCCGCCCCGGTGCCCGACCCGCGCGCGCCGCGCAACCGCATCCTGCTCAAGGGCGACATCCCCAGCCCCATGGATCCGCCGTCCGGCTGCGTCTTCCGCACCCGCTGCCCGCACGCCATCGACGCCTGCGCCCGGACCGTTCCGGAACCCACGTCGTTCGGCGGGGGGCACATGGTCGCCTGTCTGCGAGCCGGGGAACTGGCTTGACCCCGGAACCGCCATCGCCTTGGAACGCGCCATGAATACGATACGCGACATCGTCTACCAGATCCGCAGTTGCCGCGACACGCTGAGCGTTACCGAGCGCAAGGTCGCCGACGCCATCCTGGACGACATCGTCACCGCGGCCGGCGCGACCGTCGACCAGCTCGCCGGCAAGGCCGGCGTGAGCATCGCCACGATCTCGCGCTTCGCGCGTTCCGTCGGCTGCGAAGACACGCGCGACCTGAAGATGAAGCTTGCGCAGGCCAGCGCCGTAGGCACACGATTCCTGGACAGCGGCGTGCCGGCCGAGGAGAGCACCTTCTATGCGCGCATCTATGCCGATATCGAAAGCACGCTGCGCGCCCACCTGCCCATGTATACGGAGGCATTGTTCGAAGGCGCCATGGAGATCGTGCGCGGCGCACGCATGACCTATGTCTTCGGCATGGGCGGCGCCTCCGCCGTGCTGGCCCAGGAAATGCAGTCGCGCCTGGTGCGGCTGGGCTACCCCGTCGCCGCGTACAGCGACGCCGTCCTGATGCGCATGGTGGCAGCCACGCTGGACGAGCGCGATGCGGTCATCATGCTGTCGGCATCGGGCCTGACGCCCGAAATGCTGTCGGGCGCGCGCATCGTCAAGCAGTACCGTGCCCGCATCGTCGCGCTGACGGACGCGACCGCGCCGCTCGCCGAACTCGCCGACGTCGTCATTCCGGTCCGCACGGACGAGACCGACTTCATTTACAAGCCTTCCGCGTCGCGCTACGCGATGATGCTGGCCATCGACCTGCTCGCCACCGAGCTGGCCATGGTCCGGCAGGAGGAAACCCGCGACCGCCTGCGCCGCATCAAGCTGACGCTGGACGAATACCGCGGCGGGCCGAATCGCCTGCCGCTCGGAGATTGATTCGATGTACGACACCCTGATCGGCCCGGTCCGCGTCCTGGACGGCAGCGGCGCAGCCGAATACCGGGCCAATGTGGCGCTGCTGGACGGCCGCATCGCGGCCATCGGCGTGCCCGACGACACGCCGGCACGCGCGCGCGTCGACGGCGCCGGCCGCGTGCTGGCGCCCGGGTTCATCGACGTGCACACGCACGACGACACCAACGTGATCCGCACGCCCGCCATGCTGCCCAAGCTGTCCCAGGGCGTCACCACTGTCGTGGTCGGGAATTGCGGCATCAGCGCCGCGCCGGTCCGGCTGCGCGGCGCCCCGCCGGACCCCATGAATCTGCTGGGCGCCGAGGCCGACTTCCAGTACCCGAGCTTCGCGGACTACACCGCGGCCGTCGAACGCGCGCGCCCGGCGGTCAACGTCGCGGCTTTGATCGGCCATACTGCCCTGCGCAACAACCACATGGACCGCCTGGACCGGCCGGCTACACCGGGGGAAATAGACGCCATGCGCGCGCAGCTGCGCGACGCGCTGGCACATGGCGCGATCGGCCTGAGCACCGGCCTGGCCTATGCATCCGCCTTCAGCGCCGACACCGAGGAAGTGAAGGCCCTGGCCCAGACCCTGGACGAGTTCGGCGCGCTCTACACCACGCACCTGCGGTCGGAATTCGCGGAAATCCTGGAGGCCATGCAGGAAGCGTTCGACGTGGCGCTGCATGCGCGCGTGCCAGTGGTGGTCTCGCACCTGAAGTGCGCGGGCGCCGGCAACTGGGGCCGGACGACCGAGGTGCTGGCCCGCCTGGAAAAGGCGGGCCGCATGCAGCCGGTGGGCTGCGACTGCTATCCCTATTCCGCCAGTTCCTCGACGCTGGACCTCAAACAGGTCACGGACGACTTCGATATCGACATCACCTGGTCCACGCCGCATCCCGAACAGGCGGGTCGCAAGCTGGCCGACATCGCACACGACTGGAACCTGCCTTTGCTGGACGCGGCGCGCCGCCTGCAGCCCGCGGGCGCCGTCTATCACGGCATGCGCGAGGACGATGTGCGGCGCGTGCTGGCGCACCGGCTCACCATGATCGGATCGGACGGCCTGCCCAACGATCCGCACCCGCATCCACGCCTGTGGGGCGCCTTTCCGCGGGTACTGGGACATTACAGCCGCGACCTGGGCCTGTTCCCCCTGGCCGAGGCCGTGCACAAGATGACGGGGCTGTCGGCGGCCCGCTTCGGGCTGCGCGACCGCGGCCTGGTGCGCGAGGGGCAGTGGGCCGACCTGGTGCTGTTCGACCCCGATACGGTGATCGACCGCGCCACGTTCGACGCGCCCCTGCAGGCGGCCGCCGGCATCGATGCAGTGTGGGTCAACGGTGTGCTGTCGTACTCGCGGGGCAAGGCCACCAGCGAGCGCGCCGGCCGCTGGCTGCCGCGCCAGGGCGACCTGCGCGCCGGCTTCCCGACCGCTTCCGATTGATACCTGACTTGACGCAAGGAGCTTCCCTATGAGCACTATTCCCGGGCCCGACGCCAATGGCATCACGCGCTATGGCGCGGCAGGCAGCACGGGCGGCGGCGGCAGCCACATGCCCTTCTCCAGGGCCGTGGCGGCCGACGGCTGGCTGTACGTGTCCGGCCAGGTGCCGATGGCGGATGGCGAAGTGGTGGAAGGCGGCATCGTGCCCCAATCCCACAAGGCCATCCGGCAACTCATGGATATCCTCGCCGAGGCCGGCTACGGCCCCGAACATGTCGTGCGCTGCGGCGTCTGGCTGGCCGATGCGCGCGATTTCGCCTCGTTCAACAAGGTGTTCAAGTCGTACTTCGGCGAGCATCCGCCGGCACGCGCCTGCGTGGAATCGCGGCTGATGGTCGACGCCAAGGTCGAAATCGACTGCGTCGCGTACAAGAAGCCCTGAGGAGAAGCCCTGCGGGCACTTCCCGCCCTCGCTAGGGTTTGTCGACGACGACGGAAGCCCCGCCGAATTCGTCCAGCAGGCGGTCGATGAGCGGGCTGCGCGCGTCGCGGCGGCTGACGCCATAGGCGTCGGAGCGGGCCCGTGCGCCGGCGAGCGGGCGGAACACCGCCCCGCGCAAGGCGGAATGGCTCAGGGCCTGCGGCACCAGCGCGACCCCGAGACCCTGCGAGACCAGCGACACCACCGCCAGCCAGTGGCGCGCCTCGTGGCGTACCTGCGGCCGGAAACCGGCCTCGGCGCATATCGACAGGATACGGTCGTGGTAGTCCGGCGACACACCCTGCCCGAACAGCACGAAGGTTTCGTCGCGCAGGTCGGACGCCCGCACGCTGGCCCTGCGGCTCAGCCGGTGCCTGGCCGGCAGGCAGCACACAAAGGGTTCCGACACCAGCAGGCGGCTTTCCAGTTCCTGCGGCATGCGGCTGGTATGGACGAAGCCCAGGTCCAGTCCGCCCTGCATCAACTCGGTGATCTGTTCGGCCGAGTTCATTTCGGTCAGCTTGACCCGCACGCCCGGATAGCGCCCCTGGAAGCCGCGCAGCGCCTGCGGCAGGCCCCGGTACAGCATCGCCCCGACGAAACCGATGCGCAGGTGCCCGACCACCCCGGCCGCGGCATCCCGCGCTTCCACGGCGGCTTCTTCGGCCTGCGCCAGTATCTTGCGTGCCGAGGCGCGCATGGCGTGCCCCGCGGCCGTCAGGCGCACCTCCTTGCTATTGCGTTCGAACAGGCGGGCGCCGACGCTGTCCTCCAGTTGGCGGATCGCCACCGACAGGGGCGGCTGCGAGATCGCCAGCCGTGCCGCCGCCCGCCCGAAATGCAGTTCTTCGGCCAGCACGGCGAAATAGCGCAAGTGCCGCAACTCCATATTTTCCCCACCGGAATCAATCATTCAACGATATTCCGCTCAAATCGTACAAGACATATTCGATATTGGATACCTATGATCGCCAGGCCTAGAATGCGCCGATAAAAGCAGCCAGGAGACACCGGCAATGCATGACGCTGCCCGCCCCCACCCCGTTCCGGATCGCCGCGGCGACAACTTCTACACCAGCGACGCCGAACTGCGCGCCCTGCTGCCGCTGTACCTGCCGGCCGACCTGCTGGCCCACATGACGCCCCATTTCGAGCGGCTGGGCGATATCGCCGGGGGCGAACTCGACGAGCTGGCCGGCGCCGCCGACCGCAATCCTCCGACGCTGCGATACCGCAGCCGCAGCGGCCTGGACGAACAGCGCGTCATCAAGCACCCTGCCTATGTCGACATGGAGCGGCTGGCCTTCAGCGACTTCGGCCTGGCGGCCATGTCGCACCGCACGGAAACGCTGGGCTGGCGTGGGCCCATGCCGCCGACCGTGAAGTACGTCCTGACCTACCTGTTCGTGCAGTCGGAGTTCGGCCTGTGCTGCCCCGTCTCCATGACGGATTCCCTGGCCCGCACATTGCGCAAGTTCGGCAGCCCGGAACTGGTGGCGCGTTACCTGCCCCGCCTGGCTTCGCTGGATTTCGACGCGCTGGCGCAAGGGGCCATGTTCATGACCGAACAGGGCGCCGGCTCCGATATCGCCGCCACCGAGACGCTGGCGCGGCCGGCCGCCGACGGCACGTGGACCCTGCACGGCGACAAATGGTTCTGCTCCAATCCCGACGCCGATCTGGCCATGGTGCTGGCGCGCACCGAAGGTGGACCGCCCGGCTTGAAGGGCGTCTCGCTGTTCCTGCTGCCCCGCGAACTGGACGACGGCACGCCGAATCACTACCGCATCATCCGCCTGAAAGACAAGCTGGGCACGCGCTCCATGGCGAGCGGCGAAATCCGCTTCGAAGGCGCGGTGGCGTACCTCGTTGGCGAACCGGGCCGTGGCTTCGTGCAGATGGCGGACATGGTCAACAATTCGCGCCTTTCCAACGGCGTGCGCGCGGCGGGCCTGATGCGCCGCGCGGTCGCCGAGGCGGAATTCGTGGCACGCGAACGCAAGGCCTTCGGCCGCGCGCTGCAGGACATGCCGCTGATGCGGCGACAGTTGGACAAGCTGCGGGTGCCCGCCGAACAGGCCCGCACGATGGTGTTCCAGACCGCCCGCGCGCTGGCGCGATCCGATGCGGGCGAAGCCGGGGCCTACCCGCTGTTGCGCATCCTGACGCCCTTGATCAAATTCCGCGCCTGCCGTGACGCCCGCAAGGTGACGGGCGATGCCATGGAGGTACGGGGCGGCTGCGGCTATATCGAGGAATGGAGCGACCCGCGCCTGCTGCGCGATGCGCACCTGGGATCCATCTGGGAAGGCACCAGCAACATCGTGGCGCTGGATGTGATCCGCGCGGTGAAGCGCGAAGGTTCGTTGCCGGTGCTGCGCGCGCATAACGAAGGTTTGCTCGACGCCGCGGTGCTGGCTCCCGCCTTTGCCGCCGCACTGCGCCACGCGCTGCACGCGGCCTGCGCATTGGCCGAAACGGCCGCCCGCGAAGGCGGCGATGTGCTCGCGCGCCAGGCGGCGTCGGGGCTGTATCACTGTACCAGCGCCATCGCCATGGCATGGGAAGCCACGGCCTGCGGCTCCGCCGACCGGCTGCGCTGGGCGCAACAGGCATTGCGGCATCGCGTGCTGGCCCGCGATCCGCTATCGCCCGATGAATTGCCCGCCGCCTGGAACGCGTCACCCGCCAGGACGGGCGCGATGCCGGTGGCGTGACCCCGCTGGATCAGCCTTGCACCCCACCACACAACACAACAATATCCGGAGACAAACCATGCGCAAACGCATGTCCCTGTGCCTTGCCGCGGCTTGCGCCGCCATGGCTGCATTTGCCGGCCAGGCCGCGGCGGCCGAAACCTTTCCCGCCCGGCCCATCACGCTGGTGATCCCCTACCCTCCCGGGGGGCCCACCGACGCCATGGGCCGCACCCTGGCCGCCGAGATCGCGCACTATCTGCCGCAACCCATGATCGTGGAGAACCGCGCGGGCGCCAACGGCAATATCGGCGCGGAATATGTGGCCCGCGCCGCCGCCGACGGCTACACCCTTATGTTCGGAACATCCGGGCCGCTGGCCATCAATGCCAGTCTCTACAGCGAAATCAGCTACGACCCGGTCAAGAGCTTCGCGCCAGTGATCTATGTGGGCTACCTGCCGAACATCCTGGTAGTGAATCCCAGCGTGCCCGCCAGGACGGTGCCCGAGCTGGTCGCCTATTCGAAGAGCCATCCCGGCAAGCTGGCCTTCGCTTCTTCCGGAACCGGCGCGTCCTCACACCTGGCGGGTGTGATGTTCAATGCGATCGCCGGCACGGACTTCCTGCACATTCCCTACAAAGGCACGGGACCGGCGCTGAACGACCTGCTGGGCGGCCACGTCGCCATGAGCTTCACCGATGTCCTTACGGCCAAGCCCTATGTGGAATCCGGGAAGCTGCGCGCGCTGGGCGTGACCACGGCCAAGCCTTCACGCGCGCTGCCCGCGGTGCCCACCGTCGCCGGGCAAGGCTACGCGGGCTATGACGTCAGCGTGTTCTTCGGCATCGTCGCCCCCGCCGGCACGCCGGCGGACCGCGTCGCGATGCTGAACAAGGCCTTCGTCCAGGCGCTCGGTTCCGACAAGGTCAAGGCGCTGTTCGCATCGCAGGGACTGGAAGCGGGCACCGACAGCCGCCCGGCCGCGCTGGGCGCCTTCATCGCCGATGAAAAAGCCAAGTGGGCCAAGGTCATCAAACAGTCGGGCATCCCGATCAATTGAATCGCATACACCCATGACCGTTTCCGTATCGACCGGCGCCCTGGCCGGCATCCGCGTGCTGGATATATCGCGCATCCTCGGCGGGCCGTACTGCGGCCAGATCCTCGGCGACCATGGCGCGGATGTACTGAAGATCGAACCGCCGCAGGGCGATGACACCCGGACCTGGGGACCGCCGTTCCGCGACGGCGTCGCCTCGTACTATCACGGCCTGAACCGGAACAAGCGGATCCAGCACCTGGACCTCGGAACGGTCGCGGGCCGCGACCGCCTGCTGGAACTGCTCGCGCAGGCCGACGTACTGGTGGAGAACTTCAAGATCGGCACCATGGAACGCTGGGGCATCGGCTACGAGGCGCTGGCGCAGCGCTTTCCACGCCTGATCTGGTGCCGGGTATCGGGCTTCGGCGCGGACGGCCCCCTGGGCGCGCTGCCCGGCTACGACGCGGCCGTCCAGGCCATGAGCGGCATCATGAGCGTCAACGGCGAGGCCGGCGGCGAGCCCTTGCGCGTAGGCCTGCCCGTGGTCGATATGGTCACCGGACTGAACGCCGTCATCGGCATCCTGCTGGCATTGCAGGAGCGGCATCGCAGCGGCCGCGGCCAATTCGTGGAGACCACGCTGTACGACAGCGGCTTGTCCCTGCTCCATCCGCATGCCGCCAACTGGTTCATGGACGGCCGCACCCCGCAACGCACGGGCAACGCGCATCCGAATATCTATCCCTACGATATCTTCCGCACGCGCACCGAACCGCTGTTCCTGGCGGTGGGCAACGACCGGCAATTCGCCAGCCTGTGCCAGGTGCTGGAGCGCCCGGAGCTGGCCACGGATCCGCGCTTCGACCGCCCGGGCGCCCGCTCGACGCATCGGGTGGAACTGAAGCGCCTGCTGGAAGACGCGCTATCCGCCTTCGATGCAATCGACCTGGTGGATCGGCTGATGGCGGCGAATGTGCCGGCCGCACCGGTATTGGATGTCGAGGCGGCGCTCACGCATCCGCACACCGTCCACCGCGAAATGCGGGTGGAGATCGGCCCCGGCTACCGCGGCCTGGGCGCGCCCGTGAAACTGAGCCGCACGCCTGCTTCCTACCGCCACGCGCCGCTTACGCCGGGAACCGATTTCGATACGGACGAATGACTACATATTGACCACGTCCACCCCCTTGGGCGGGGTGAACTGGAAGTCCTGCGCATTGATTTTGGGATTCGGCGTGATGTTGGACAGCTCGACCCGCGTGGTCTGCCCGAAGGCGTCGAGCAGCTCGATGCGGGCGGGCAGGTTGTCCTTGAAGCCGATATCCACGCGCGAAAAGCCGGCGTCCGTGTTGCGCGGCTTGGCGCGCAGCCATTCCAGCCCGTCCCTGGCCGGCAGCGCCGACACATCGAAGGACTGTTCCAGCGATCCCGAGCCGAACAGGATGGCCGCGGGAGAAGTACCGATGGCCTGGTCCACCTTGCGCACCGTGACCTGCGCGAGATCAGGATCGTACTGGTAGACCTGCTTGCCGTCGGCGACGATCAATTGCTCGTAGGGCTTTTGTACCGCCCACTTGAACTTGCCGGGACGCTGGAACGTGAACGTGCCGGTCTGGGCGGGCCGGGGCTGCCCTTGCGGCCCGCCCGTGGTGGACTGGGTGAAGGCGCCGGTGGCCGCCGTCACGGATGCGACGAAGGCATGCAACTGTTCCTGTGCCGTCGCGGCCAGCGCCCAGGCCGGCATCAGGGCGATCGCGGCGGCGGCCGCGAGGCAACGCATTGCGCGCATCATGCTTCCTCCCGCGCCGCGGCCGGGACCAGGATTTCGCGGTTCCCGTTGGATTGCATGGCGGACACCATGCCGGACTGTTCCATTTGCTCCAGCAGGCGCGCGGCGCGGTTATAGCCGATGCGCAGATGCCGCTGCACCAGCGAAATAGAGGCACGCCGATGCTTCAGCACCACTTCGCAGGCCTGGTCGTACATGGGGTCGGATTCGCTATCGGTGAACCCGGTCACGCTGCCCACACCGTCGCCGGTTTCGCCTTCCACCCCGCCTTCGAGCAAGCCCTCGACGTAGTTCGGTTCGCCCTGCGCCTTCAGATGTTCGACCACGCGATGGACTTCCTCGTCGGAAACAAACGCCCCGTGCACACGCACCGGCAGGCCCGTGCCGGGCGGCATGTACAGCATGTCGCCCTGGCCCAGCAGCGTTTCGGCGCCCATCTGGTCTAGGATGGTGCGGGAGTCGATCTTAGACGAAACCTGGAAGGCGATGCGGGTCGGTATGTTCGCCTTGATGAGACCTGTGATGACATCGACGCTGGGTCGCTGCGTGGCCAGGATCAGGTGAATGCCGGCGGCACGCGCCTTCTGCGCCAGCCGCGCAATGAGTTCTTCGATCTTCTTGCCGACCACCATCATCAGGTCGGCCAGCTCGTCGATCACGACCACGATGGTGGGCAGCGGCTGCAGCGGTTCCGGTTGATCGGGCGTCAGCGAGAACGGATTCGGTATCGGCTCTTCCCGCTTGATGGCGTCGCGGATCTTGGTATTGAAGCCGGCCAGATTGCGCACGCCCATCTTGCTCATGAGGCGATAGCGCTTCTCCATTTCGGCCACGCACCAGTTCAGCGCGTTCGCGGCCTGCCGCATATCCGTGACGACGGGCGCGAGCAGGTGCGGAATGCCTTCGTAGACGCTCATTTCGAGCATCTTCGGGTCGATCAGGATCAGGCGGGTGTGCGAGGCGTCGGCCTTGTACAGCAGGGACAGGATCATGGCGTTGATCCCCACCGACTTGCCCGAACCGGTGGTCCCGGCGACCAGCAGGTGCGGCATCTTGGCCAGGTCGGCCACCACGGGATTGCCCGCGATATCCTTGCCCAGCGCCATCGTGACCACCGACGAGCCGCTGTGATAGGTCTGCGAGCCCAGGATTTCCGACAGCTTGACCATCTGGCGCCGCGGATTCGGCAACTCCAGGCCCATCAAATTCTTGCCGGGGATGGTTTCGACGACGCGGATGCTGACCAGGCTGAGCGCCCGGGCCAGGTCCTTGGCCAGGTTCACCACCTGGCTGCCCTTGACGCCCGTGGCGGGCTCGATCTCGTAGCGGGTGATGACGGGACCCGCTTGCGCGGCGACCACGGTCACGGATACGCCGAAGTCGGCCAGTTTCTTCTCGATCAGCCGCGACGTGAACTCGATGGTTTCCGCCGAAACGGTTTCCTGCATCACGGGCGGCGGGTCCAGCAGGCTGATGGTGGGCAGGTCGCCTTCGCCAGCCGGCGGCGAGAACAGCGTCTGCTGCTTCTCCCGCTCCACGCGGTCGGACTTGGGCACCACCGTGATGGCCGGCTCGATACGCACCGGCTGCTCATGCACAAGCTTTTCCTGCTTGGCGACGACTTGTTCGGTGCGCACCGCCTGCGCCACTTCGCCCAGCTTGCGGTCCTGCCGCGCGTCCACGGATTGCCGGGCACGGCGGAACAGGCCTTCGATCCAGGCGCCGACACGTTCGGCGATGGTCAGCCAGGAAAACGAGAAAAACAGGCTCAGGCCGATTGCAAGCAGGACCAGGAACGCCAGCGTGCCGCCGGTGAATCCCACGGCATTGGCCAATTGCTCGGCCAGGGCATGGCCGATGACGCCGCCGGCGCCACTGCCGCCGTCCGCGCTGCCGGGCAGGTGCGTGCCGCGCGAATAGAGCCGCAGGGCTTCCAGCCCCATCGAGCCCACCAGCAGCATGGCGAAACCGACGCCCTGCTCCCAGCGCACGCGCGGCAGCGGTTCGCCCGGCCCCACGGCGGCAGTGCGCAGGTGGCCCGCCAGGCGCCGATAGCCGGCGCGTACCCGGTGCAACAACAGGACGACCCACCACCAGGCCGAGAACCCGAAGAGATAAAGCAGGATATCGGCCAGGTACGCGCCCAGCGTGCCGCCCTTGTTATGGACGACGCCGGCCGGTACGGAGTGGGACCAGCCCGGGTCTGCGGAGCTCCAGGTGGCCAACACCAGGGTCAGCCACGCCGCCATTGCGGCAAAGAGTATCCAGCGGGCTTCGCGCAGCAGCGAGGAAATCCGGGTCTGCAATGGGGACGGCCCATTGCGGGTGTTGCGCGAGGCGCGCGGAGAAGCAGTTGAAATACGTGGCATAGGCCTCATTATAATTGGGCGTCCACTTAGCCTAGCGTGCCCGATGACTACTCCGAAACATGCCCAATTGCTGATACTCGGCTCCGGCCCGGCCGGTTACACCGCCGCCGTCTACGCAGCACGCGCGAACCTGAAACCCTTGCTCGTCACCGGTCTTGCCCAGGGCGGCCAGTTGATGACGACGACCGAGGTCGATAACTGGCCCGCCGATGTCCATGGCGTACAAGGCCCGGACCTGATGCAGCGTTTCCAGCAGCACGCGGAACGTTTTAACACCGAAATCGTGTTCGACCACATCGCCAGCGTGGATTTCTCGCAACGTCCCTTTACGCTGACCGGCGACACCGGCAACGTTTACACCTGCGATGCGCTGGTCATCGCCACCGGCGCGTCGGCCAAGTATCTGGGGCTGCCGTCCGAAGAGGCCTTCATGGGCCGGGGCGTTTCCGGCTGCGCCACCTGCGACGGGTTCTTCTACAAGAACCAGGATGTGGTGGTCGTCGGCGGCGGCAACACCGCCGTCGAGGAAGCCCTGTACCTGTCGAATATCTGCCGCAAGGTCACCGTGATCCACCGCCGCGACAAATTCCGCGCCGAACCGATCCTCATCGACCGCATGATGGAAAAGGTCCACAACGGCAACATGGCGCTGAAGCTTTTCTCGGAATTGGAAGAAGTGCTGGGCGATGACAGCGGCGTGACCGGCGTGCGCGTCCGCAACAACCAATCCGGACAGACCGAGGATATCGCCGCGACCGGCGCCTTCATCGCGATCGGCCACCATCCGAATACGGATATCTTCAAGGGCCAGCTCGACATGAAGGACGGTTACATCATCACCAAGAGCGGCCTGTCCGGCATGGCGACCATGACGTCGGTCCCGGGCGTTTTCGCCGCGGGGGACGTGCAGGACCATGTCTATCGCCAGGCCATCACCAGCGCCGCCACCGGATGCATGGCCGCCCTGGACGCACAACGGTGGCTGGAGAATGCGGGGCAGTAAGGCCGGCCTGGGGGACCTGAAGCGCCTGCACGAGCAGGCGCAGGCCCAGCGCCGCCAGCAAACGGAAGCCGCACGCGCCAAAGCCGAAGCAGCCGCCGCAGCCGCGGCCCAAGCCGGGGCCGGCCGCGCTGCGCGACGCACCGATGCGCCCACCGACGCGCTGGACGACACGCGGGCCTTGCAACGCGCCTTGGGCGCGGTCACGCCCTTGCGGGCGCCCCAGCGCGTGCTGCACACGCCGCGCCGCGACCCTGACGCCATCCCTGTGCAACGCCGTGCGGCCGCGCTCGGCGAAACGCCCGGGCGCGCCGATGCGGGCGTTTCCGACGGCGGTGTCACGCATCTCCTTTCCGAAGGCGGCAGCGCGTACGTCCGCGCAGATGTCGCACCCGATACCGCCCGCAGGCTGCGGCGCGGCGAATGGCGCGCCGGCGCCGAGCTCGACCTGCACGGGTTGCGCGTGGAACAGGCGCGGCACGCCGTGCTGTCCTTTATCGACGAATGCGTGGAGCACGGCATACGGTGCGTGCGCATCGTGCACGGCAAGGGCTATGGGTCGGAGGGACTCACGCCGGTGCTCAAGGACAAGGCGCGCGCCTGGCTGGTACAGCGGCCCGATGTGTTGGCGTTTTCGCAGGCGCCGGAGCGCGAAGGCGGCGCCGGCGCGCTGCTGGTCCTGTTGCGGCAGGCCGCCGAGGCACGCAGATGAAATGGGTCTATCTGGCGACCGCCATCGTGGCGGAGATCATTGCCACCAGCGCCTTGAAGGCTTCCGACGGTTTTTCGCGGCCCTGGCCCGCCATCCTCACGGTGGCGGGATACGGCGTGGCCTTTTACTTCCTTTCCCTGACCCTGCGCGAGATTCCCATGGGCGTGGCGTACGCCATCTGGTCCGGCGTCGGCATCGCGCTCATCTCCCTGGTCGGCGCACTGTTCTTCGATCAACGCCTGGATGCGCCCGCCCTCATCGGGATGGCCCTGATCGTGGCGGGCGTTATCGTGATGAACGTGTTTTCCCGCACGGTAAGAGGCTAGCCCCCTTCGGCCCCGGCGGGCGCCTGGCGCTCGCGGGCGCCGTCGGCGACCGCCACGTCCGGTGGCGACGCGCGGCGCGGATCGCGCACATAATCGACCAGGGCTTCCGTGGCCGGATCGGGTCGGGGCGTAAGCAGGGACACCAGCACGATGGTGAGGAAGGCGGCCGGCGCGCCGAAAATACCGGCCGCCACCGGCTGGATACCCCACCACAGCGCCATGGGCTGGGTCATGGGAATGCCGAAGACGAGTTCGCGCAGCCAGGGATGGGTGTGCGCCATATAGGCGAAGGTCACCGCCAGGCCCACTGCCATGCCCAGCGTGGCGCCCCACTTGTTGGCGCGCTTCCAGAATATGCCCATGACCAGCGCGGGGAAGAAAGAGGAGGCCGCAAAGGAGAACGCCGCCGACACCATGATGAGGATGTCGGCGGGACGCCGCGCCGCGACCCAGGCGGCCGCGAACGCCACCACCAGCAACAGGATCTTGGACGCCATGACCCGGCGTGCCGACGTCATGCGCGGGGACACGACGCGGTACCACATGTCGTGGGACAGCGAATTGGACAGCGTCAGCAATAAGCCGTCCGCCGTGGACAGCGCCGCCGCCAGGCCGCCTGCGGCCACCAGGCCGGAAACGACGTAAGGCAGGCCGCCGATCTCCGGCAGCGCCAGCACGACCACATCGGCCCCCATGTGGATTTCGCCGAGCTGTACGATGCCGTCGCCATTCACATCCACCACGTCCATGAGCGAGGGACTGATGGCGCTCCAGGCGGCGATCCAATCCGGCAATTCGCTGAAGCGCGCGCCCACGACGTGGGTGTAGACGACATATTTGACCAGGATGGCCAGCGCCGGCGTAAGCATGTAGAGCAGCAGGATGAACAGCACGGTCCAGCAGACCGAGCGCCGCGCCGCGGCCACCGATGGCGTCGTGTAGGAGCGCATCAGGATATGCGGCAAGCCCGCCGTGCCCAGCATCAGGCACAGCACCAGGGCAAGGAAATTCGCGCGTAGTTCGCCCTGGCTTTCTCCGCTGGCGGCGGGATACGGCAAGGCTTGCGGCACGGGCGGCTGGGCGCGCGCGTGGAAGTCCATGCGCGCGCGATACCAGCGGTCCCTTGCCTCTTCCACACTGGCCGGATACGCGGCCAGTTCACGCTCCACCGAGCGTATCTCCAGCATGGGCGCATCGGCGGCGTTCAACTGCGCCAGATGGTCGCGCAGGCGCGCCTTTTCGGTGACCCAGGAGCCTGGCAGCGTACGCAGCAGGGTGTCCATGCGGTCGGCGCGGGCCTGCCAATCGCGGCGCACGGCCCGTTCAGCCGGATCATCCTGCAGACGGCTTTCCTGCTGGACCACCTGCTGCAGGGCCACGCCGGCGGAGAGCTGCGGCACCGCCATGCCGGTGAACTTGATCGACAGCCAGATCACCGGCACGACATAGGCGATGATCAGGATGATGAACTGGCCGACCTGGGTCCACGTCACCGCGCGCATGCCGCCGAGGAAAGAGCAGACCAGCATGCCGCCCAGCGCCAGGAAGATGCCGAGTTCGAATGAAATCCCCGTCATGCGGGTGGTGATGATGCCCACCCCGTAGATCTGCGCGACCAGATAGGTGAATGAACACAGTACCGCGCAGGCCACGCCGGCCAGCCGGGGCAGGTGCCCGCCGTAGCGGGCGCCAAGGAAATCCGGCAGCGTGTACTGGCCGAACCGGCGCAGATACGGCGCCAGCAGCAGCGCGACCAGGACATAGCCCCCGGTCCACCCCATGACGTAGGCCAGGCCCGCATAGCCGCTGACGTACAAGGTTCCCGCCACGCCGATGAACGAGGCCACGGACATCCAATCCGCCGCGGTGGCCATGCCGTTATAGAAGGCGGGCACGCGCCGCCCGGCGACGTAGTACTCGACGGCATCGGAAGTCCGGCAGACGATCCCTATGCCGGCATACAGGCTGAAGGTCACCAGCAGGAAGATATAGCCTATCCAGTTGCGCGGCATGCCCAGGACCTCGAGCAGCGCCAGCACCAGGATGAGCAGTCCGAAGCCTGCCGCATACAGCACATAGACACGCCGCAGCCGCAGGTCGAATTCCCGTGGGGTCTTGCCGCCGAACAACATCAGCCGTCCTGCAATCCGGTGGAGAAAACGGCAACGTGGCGCCGGCCTGGACCGCGGGCGGTCATGCGGACGTCACTTCGGATCGGCAGAATATCAGTCCTGGGCATCGACGCGATTCATGATGCGTGCATAGGCGACGATGATCAGCAGATACGCCAGGGGCGCGCCATAGGCGGCCATCCAATAGGAAAACGGCCATCCCAGGAAGGAAAAGGTCAGGCGGGCGGCGAAATAGGAAGGCACGAAGGTCAATACCGCCCACAGCACCAGCAGGGATACGATGAGGCGGGCATTGCGCCCCCAGTAGCCGGGGCGGTCGGGAACAGGGCCGGAATCGCGATCAGCTTCGCGATCGGCTTCGGATAAGCGCGACATCGGCATACAGGCCATCCCAGATGCGGGCATCGGCCCGGCCCCGGGCGATGCGGACCCTGAATGCGACAACGGCTGGCACTGCCTGGTGCCAGCCGTTGTGCGTTTGCTTTTCTTGGTACAGCTTTTATGTACCGGTGCCGCCCGGTTTCTGCCCTTTTGTGGGCATTTGTCTCCTCACCTGCATGGAACGGGATTCTGCACCATATCCGGGAGGGGAACACTAGGGGTATGCCCTAGGAAGGGGCATTCATCTAGTTCTACGAAGCACCAGGATGGTGCAGCGGCGCGTTTGTCGTCGAATGACCGCGCCGAAACCCCACTTTCGCGTCGACCGTAAACGTGCGTCGACTCGTCCGCCATCGACCGCCCAAAGCCGGCGGCCCGCACGAATTCCGGCAGGCCGGCCCGCCCCGGCACCGCGGGGTGGCATGTTGGCCCTCTATCCGGGCGTATCCCACGGTCCATCGCCGCTGTTCACTGCGCTTTTATAACCCCCTTCCATACGGCCGATTTATACGGCGTTTACACCGCCCCGCCGAAGCTTTATCCCGTTTTTACGGCCATCTCCCTAAGCTGCGGGTGTCCGCCGGCGAGCGCCTGCATGCCGGCATTGCCGCCACCGGCACCCGCTTTCCGGAGAAAACATGGACACCCTCTACCTTGCCGCATTCGCCGCCATGGCCGGCCTGAGCATGGCCCTGGCCGAGTTCTGCGATGCCCTGCAAAAGGGAGATCGCTCGTGAACTGGCTGTACCTCATCAGCGGCGCCCTGGCGCTGTGCCTGTTTATCTATTTGCTCGTCGCCCTGTTCCAGCCGGAGAGATTCTGATGAACGCCCGCTATCTGGGCCTGGTGGCCTGCCTGCTGGTTGTGCTGCTCATGCTCGCGCCCTGGGTGGGGCGATATATCCGCGCCGTCATGGAGGATGGCCAATCGCGCTGGTCGGCCTGGGGCCGGCCGCTTGAACGGCTGATCTACCGCGTGGCCGGCGTCGATCCCGCCAGCGAAATGGGCTGGAAGCGCTACGCGCTGGCCGTACTGGCCTTCAGCATCCTGGGTGTCGCGGCGGTGTATGTCCTGCAGCGCGCGCAGGGGCTGCTGCCTTTGAATCCGGCCGGATTAGGCGCCGTTTCGCCCGATTCATCGCTGAATACCGCCGTCAGTTTCGTCACCAACACGAATTGGCAAGGCTATGGCGGCGAAGCGACGATGAGCTACCTGACGCAGATGCTCGCCCTGACCGTGCAGAACTTCACCTCCGCGGCCACGGGCATCGCGGTGGTCCTTGCGCTGATCCGCGGTTTCGCTCGGCACAGCACCCAAACGGTTGGCAACTTCTGGGTCGACATGGTGCGCGGCACGCTGTACGTGCTATTGCCCATGGCCTTCGTGCTGGCCATCGTCCTCGTCGGGCAAGGTGTCATCCAGAACTTCAGTCCCTACCGGGAGGTGCCGCTGCTCGAGCCGGTCGCTTACACGCAGCCGAAAACCGATGCCGCCGGCCAACCCGTGCTCGACGCGCAGGGGCGTCCGCAGCTCGAAGCGGCGACAGCACGCACCCAGACGATCGCCATGGGGCCGGTGGCCTCGCAGGAAGCCATCAAGATGCTGGGCACCAATGGGGGCGGCTTCTTCAACGCGAATTCGGCGCACCCCTACGAGAACCCGACGCCCCTGTCCAACTTCCTGCAGATGCTGGCGATCCTGATGATTCCTGCGGCGTTGTGCTTCACCTTCGGCCAGATGGTGGGCGACCGCCGGCAGGGGATGGCCGTACTCGCCGCCATGGTGGTGCTCTTCATCGCCTTTGCGCTGTCCACGGGCCATTACGAATTCCACGCCAACACGATGCTGGCGCAGGCCGGCGCGGACAGCACGAGTTCCGCCCTGGCGCCCGGCGGGAATATGGAAGGTAAGGAAGCGCGCTTCGGCATAGGGCCCAGCGCCCTGTTCACGACCGTGACCACGGCGGCTTCCTGCGGCGCGGTCAACAACATGCACGACTCGCTCACCGCGATGGGCGGGCTTTCCCCGCTGCTCCTGATGCAATTGAGCGAAGTCGTATTCGGCGGCGTCGGCTCCGGCCTGTACGGCATGCTGGCCTTCGCCATCCTGGCGGTATTCATTGCCGGCCTGATGATAGGCCGCACGCCGGAATACCTGGGCAAGAAGATAGAGGCCTACGAAATGAAGATGACGTCCATCGTCATCCTGGCCACGCCCCTTCTTGTACTGGTGGGAACGGCCGTGGCGGTCTCCATGGCGGCCGGCAAGGCCGGTGTGCTCAACCCGGGCACGCACGGTTACTCGGAGATCCTGTACGCGCTGACCTCGGCGGCGAACAACAACGGCAGTGCGTTCGCCGGACTGTCGGCAAACACGCCCTACTACAACGGCCTGCTCAGTGTCGCGATGTGGTTCGGCCGCTTCGCCGTGATCGTACCGATCCTGGCGATGGCCGGTTCGCTGGCGGGCAAGCGCCGGCTCCCTGCGGGACCGGGCACCATGCCGACAACGGGCGCGCTGTTCGTCGTCCTCCTTATCGGCGCCGTTCTGCTGGTGGGCGCGCTCACCTACGTCCCGGCGCTGGCCCTGGGCCCCGTGGCCGAACATCTGCAACCCTGATCAGGCTGAACAATCATCATGGCCAAGCATACGACCAGCGACGCGGCGGCCGCCGTTGCCGCTCCCGCCCTGCCGCATGACGCGACGGGCCTGCCTTCGCCGCGTACCTTCCGCTTTTTCTCCCGCTCCCTGCTCATGCCCGCGCTGGCCGACAGCGTGCGCAAGCTGGCGCCATCGACGCAGTTGAAAAACCCCGTCATGTTCGTGGTGTACGTGGGCAGCATATTGACCACTTTCCTGTGGGTCATGGCCCTGCGCGGCCAGGCCGAAGCGCCGGCAGGCTTCATTTTCGGCGTCGCGGTGTGGCTGTGGTTCACCGTGCTGTTCGCCAACTTCGCCGAAGCGCTGGCGGAAGGGCGCGGCAAGCAGCAGGCGGCATCCCTGCGCGGACTGCGTACGACGGTGACGGCGCGTGTCCTGCGCGATTTCCGCGACGCCGACGCCGCCGGCGCCCACCCGGACGCGTATCGCCAGCGCGGCGTCGCACGCGCTTCCGGTGACCTGCGCAAGGGCGATGTCGTGCTGGTCGAGGCCGGCGAGACCATTCCCGGCGACGGCATGATCATCGCCGGCGTCGCCTCGGTGGACGAAAGCGCGATCACCGGCGAGTCCGCGCCGGTGATACGCGAGTCGGGCGGAGACTACTCCTCGGTCACGGGCGGCACGCGCTTGCTGTCGGACTGGCTGTTCGTGCGCATCGCCGCCGACCCGGGCGAGAGCTTCCTGGACCGCATGATATCCATGGTCGAAGGCGCCAGGCGGCAGAAGACGCCCAACGAGCTGGCCCTGACCATACTGCTGATCGGATTAACGGTCGTGTTCCTGCTGGTCACCGTCACGCTGTTGCCCTTCTCGATGTACTCCGTAGAGGTCGCCAAGGTCGGCCAGGCCGTCACGGTTACCGCACTGGTCGCACTGTTGGTCTGCCTGATCCCGACCACCATCGGCGGCCTGCTCTCGGCCATCGGCGTGGCCGGCATGAGCCGCATGATGCAGGCCAATGTCCTGGCCATGTCGGGGCGCGCGGTGGAAGCTGCCGGCGACGTCGATGTGCTGCTGCTGGACAAGACCGGAACGATCACCTTCGGCAATCGCCAGGCCGCCGCCCTGCTGCCGGCGCCGGGCGTGACGCCGCGCGAGCTGGCCGACGCCGCACGCCTGGCCTCGCTGGCGGATGAAACGCCGGAAGGGCGCAGCATCGTGCTGCTGGCCGACAAGGCCTTGCCGGCGCCGGCGCGCGCCCTGCCGGATATGGCGTTCGTCCCCTTCAGCGCTCACACGCGCATGAGCGGCGTCGACCAGGGCGACCGGCGCGTCCGCAAGGGCGCGGTGGACGCCATCCGGCAATGGCTGGCCGACCAGGGCGTCGCCATGGACGAGGCGGTCATCCGCGCGGCCGACGATGTGGCGCGGCGTGGCAGCACGCCGCTGGCGGTGGCCGACGGCAAGCGCGTCATGGGCGTGGTCGAACTGAAGGACATCGTCAAGCCCGCGATCAAGGAACGTTTCGCCGAACTGCGCCGCATGGGCATCAAGACCGTCATGATCACCGGCGACAACACGCTGACGGCGGCGGCCATCGCGGCCGAAGCCGGTGTCGACGACTACCTGGCGCAGGCCACGCCCGAGGCCAAGCTCAAGCTGATACGGACGTATCAGGCCGAAGGCCGCCTCGTGGCGATGACCGGAGACGGCACGAACGACGCCCCCGCCCTGGCCCAGGCGGACGTGGCCGTGGCAATGAACTCCGGCACCCAGGCGGCCAAGGAAGCCGGCAACATGGTGGACCTGGACTCCAACCCGACCAAGCTGATCGAGATTGTGGAGATCGGCAAACAGATGCTGATGACGCGCGGCTCCCTGACGACCTTCAGCGTCGCCAACGACGTGGCGAAATACTTCGCCATCATTCCCGCGGCCTTCGCGACCGTCTATCCGCAGTTGGGCGTCCTCAACGTGATGGGACTCACCACGCCGGCATCCGCCATCCTGTCCGCGGTCATCTTCAACGCGCTGATCATCGTCGTGCTGATCCCCCTGGCGCTCAAGGGCGTGCGCTACCGCCCGTTGGGCGCCGCCGTGCTGTTGCGCCGCAATCTCATCATCTACGGCCTGGGTGGCCTGCTGGTGCCGTTCGCCGGCATCAAGCTCGTCGACATGATTCTGGCGGCGCTCGGCTGGGCCTGAACCCGCATCCCCGCCCTTCGAGGTAATTCATCATGAACTCGCAAGCAACATCCCCCACGCAAGGCAGCCTGCTGCGTCCCGCCCTGGTCGTCTTCCTGGCCCTGTCGATCCTTACCGGGCTGGTCTATCCGTATGCCGCGACGGGGGTCTCGCAAGTCCTTTTTCCGCACGAAGCAAACGGTTCGATGATGGAGGTGGACGGCCACGCCGTCGGCTCTTCGCTGATCGGCCAGCCCTTCAGCTCGCCCCGCTACTTCTGGGGCCGCCTGTCCGCGACCGCGCCCATGCCCTACAACGCGTCCGCATCGGGGGGCTCCAACCTGGGGCCGCGCAATCCCGCGCTGGCGGACGCCGCCAAGGCGCGCATAGAGGCGTTGCGGAGCGCCGACCCCGGCAATACCGCGCCCATCCCCGTGGACCTGGTCAGCGCCTCGGGCAGCGGCCTGGATCCGGACATCAGCGTGGCGGCCGCGAATTACCAGATCAATCGCGTGGCGCGCGCGCGGAACATGAGCGCACTGGAGGTCGCGCGGCGCGTGAACGCCCATACCCGGCGCCCCTTCCTGGGCTTGTTGGGAGAACCCGTCGTCAATGTGCTGGCATTGAACCTGGACCTCGATGGCGTGCGCGCCTCGCGTTGACCGCTGCGTGCGGGCCAGGCTGGTGGCCACGAAACCGCCGTGGGGCTCTGCCGACATACCGCGCCGGCCCCGAACCGCCACAACCGGACCGGCGAAATGCCGGCTGCGCGGCGTATAGTGAGCACTGCTCGCCACCCTCCATCCATGCCCGCCACCGCCCCGGAACGCCCCGATCCCGACACCTTGCTGCGCGACATCGCCGGGGCGGCCCGACGCGCCGCGCGGGGCCGGTTGCGCCTGTATTTCGGCGCATCGGCCGGCGTCGGGAAAACCTATGCCATGCTCGCCGCCGCGGCGGCGCAGCGCCAGGGCGGCGTCGACGTGCTGGCCGGCGTGGTCGAGACCCATGGCCGCCGCGAGACCGCCGCCCTGCTCGACGGAATCCCGGTGCTGCCGCGCGTGGACCATGCGTATCGTGGCCATGTCCTGCAGGAGTTCGATCTGGATGGCGTGCTGGCGCGCCGCCCCGCGCTGGTGCTGGTGGACGAGCTCGCGCACAGCAACGCGCCGGGCGCGCGCCATGCCAAACGCTGGCAGGACGTCGAAGAACTCCTGAACGCCGGGGTGGACGTCTGGAGCACGCTCAATGCACAGCACCTGGAAAGCCTGAACCAGGCGGTCGGCACCATCACGGGCGTGCCGGTCTGGGAAACCGTGCCGGACCGCCTGTTCGATGCGGCGGACGAAGTCGTACTGGTGGACCTGCCGCCGGACGAACTGCTGCGGCGGCTGCGCGACGGCAAGGTCTACCTGCCGGAACAGGCGCGCCATGCGGCGCGCAACTTCTTTCGCAAGGGCAACCTGATCGCGCTGCGCGAGCTGGCGCTGCGGCGGCTGGCGGACCGGGTGGACGACGATGTCCAGGCCTATCGGCGCGACCGGGACGTGCAGGCCGTCTGGCGCACGCGCGAAGCCGTGGTCGCCTGCCTGGCCGCGGACGAAGAAGCGGAATACGTGGTGCGGTCCGCGCACCGACTGGCCCAGCAATTGGACGGCGAACTGCATGTCGTGACGGTGGAGACGCCGAGCCTCATGGCGCCGTCGGCCGGACAGCGGCTGGCACTGCAGGCGGCGCTGGCCGTGGCGCGCGACCTGGACGCCCGGGTGGAGACACTGGGCGGGACGGACATGGTGCAGGCGCTGGTCGGCTATGTGCGCCGGCACAATGTCACCAAGGCCGTTATCGGCCGCACGCGCGCAGCGCGCGGCCACGACCTGCGCGGACGCGCGGGGCGCTGGCTTGGCGCCCTGCTGACCCCGGCGGCGTTGTGGCGCCGCCGCAGCTTTGCCGACCTGCTGGCCGCGGGCTGTCCCGAAGTCGACGTCATTCGCCTGTCCACGCCATCACAGCCCGCCGCGGTCCGCACACCGTCGAAGCGGCTGGGTATACCCCCCGGCGCGGCCACAACCGCGCCGCCGCGCCTGGCAGGCTACGCCTGGGCCCTGGCGTATTGCGCGGTGGCCACCGCGATTTCGGCGGCGGCCTACCCTGCCCTGCACCAGACCAACATCGCCATGTTCTACCTGCTGGCCGTCATGGGCGTGGCGCTGCGCCACGGCCGCGGCCCCGCCGCCTTCGCGTCGGTGGTCAGCGTGGCGGCCTTCGACTTCTTCTTCGTGCAGCCCTTGCGTTCCTTCGACGTATCGGACGTGCAGTATCTGGTGACCTTCCTCGTGTTGCTCGCGGTGGGGCTGCTGATCGGCCAGCTGACCGCGGGCCTGCGCATGCAGGCCCAGACCTCGGTGCGTCGCGAAAGCGTGGTCCGCGGCCTGTACGAATTCGCGCGTGATTTGTCTTCCTCGCTGCTGTCCGAACAGATCGTGGCATCCGCTTCGGCCTACCTCCACGCGGCCTTCGGCACGCCTTGCGCCCTGTTGCTGCCGGAGCAGGACGAGCGCCTGTCCCGCGCGGGCGATACGTCGCTGCAGGTGGAGTCCGCGCTGGCCCAGTGGGTCTTCGATCATGGACAGGCCGCCGGTTGCGGCACCCAGACGTTGTTCAGCAGCACGCTGCTGTACCTGCCTTTGAAAGCGCCGATGCGCACGCGCGGCGTGCTGGTGCTGGAGCCCCCTGGCGGCACGTCTTTCGCCGCATCGCAAGACCGCCCCCACCTGGAAGCCTACGCCACCCTGATCGCCATCGCGCTCGAACGCGTCCATTATGTCGACGTGGCCCAGCAGGCATTGGTGCACATGGCGTCGGAACAACTGCGCAGTTCCCTGTTGTCGGCCATATCGCACGACCTGCGCACGCCGCTGACCAGCCTGATCGGCATGAGCGACACCCTGCTGCGCGATGCCGGTTCGCTGGCGCCGGCGCAGCGCGACATCGCCCTGGCCATGCGCGAGCAATCGCGCCGCATGCACGCCATGGTGGTCAACCTGCTGGACATGGCCCGCCTGCAGAACCGCGACGTCGTCCTGCGCAAGGAATGGCAGTCCGTGGAGGAACTGGTGGGCGCAGCCATTGCGGAGACGCGCGACCCGCTGCGCCGCCACCATGTGTCGGTGGCGCCGCTGTCCGACCTTCCGCTGGTCGAATGCGACGGCGTACTGATACAACGGGTCCTCTGCAACCTGTTGGAGAACGCAAGCAAGTACACGCGGGCAGACAGCCGCATTTACATCGATGCCCTGGCCCGCGGCGATGAATTCCTTATCCGTGTCGCCGACGACGGTCCGGGCGTGCCGGCTGGCCAGGAGACCGCCATCTTCCAGAAATTCGTGCGCGGCGAGCGGGAGTCCGCCACACCGGGGGCGGGCCTGGGCCTGGCGGTATGCCAGGCCATCCTGCAGGCCCACCAGGGCCGGATCTGGGTGGAGCGTGGCGACGCCCCGTATGATGGCGCACGTTTCGTCATATCGCTGCCGCTTGCGCGCGCGCCGGACATCGCGCCGGAAACCGTATCGCAGGCGTGAAGGGAAAGCATGTTCGAATTCCACCCGACCGTACTTCTCATCGAGGATGACGCCCATATTCGCCGCTTCGTCCGCACCGCGCTGCAGGACGAAGGCTGCGCGGTGTTCGAGGCCGACACCATGCAGCGCGGCCTGATCGAGGCTGGCACGCGGCAGCCCGACGTCGTCGTGCTGGACCTGGGACTGCCCGATGCCGACGGCATGACGCTGATCCGGGAACTGCGCACCTGGACCCAGGTGCCCGTCCTGGTGCTGTCGGCGCGCACCAATGAAACCGACAAGATCGCCGCGCTGGATGCCGGCGCCGACGATTACCTTGCCAAGCCCTTTGGCGTGGGTGAACTGCTGGCGCGGCTGCGCGTCCTGCTGCGCAGGCACGCGAAAGGCGGCGCGGGCAACCAGGCCGAGGTCGCCTTTGGCAATGTCCACGTCGATTTCTCGCGCCGCGTCGTGACGCGCGACGGGCGGCACGTGCACCTGACCGGCATGGAGTACCGCCTGCTGGCGGCGCTGATCGCGCAACGCGGCAAGGTGATGACGCACCGCGAACTGTTGCGCGAAGTATGGGGCCCTTCGCATGTCGAAAGCAGCCACTACCTGCGCATCTACATGGGACATTTGCGGCAGAAGCTGGAGGCCGACCCCACTCAACCGGTATTCCTTCTGACCGAAATCGGCGTCGGCTACCGCTTCGCCGGATGAGTCGCGGCCGGCGAGCGGGGCGCGATCAGCCACGGCGCAACACGCATTCTTCTGTCCTGCCTGTCGATCTCGCAAGGACCAGCGATTTTTATGAAGCGATTACACCGGGCTCCGGTCTTTTGAGTAGCCCTTTACGCGTTTCTTCCTATCGTCGCGCTTCTGGTGCAACCCGCGCAAACAGGAGAAACCGCATGCGCTTCGCCCTTCGCTTCCCACACGCCATGCCAGACCGGCGCCCCCGGGCGCCTATCGCCGTCCAGAGACGTACACGCACAGGCGCAAGGCTCAGGCGGAATCTGCTATGGCTCACATTGGCATGCACCCAGGCCTTGATGGCCACTGCCGCTCATGCCGACACGGCGTACGATACGGGTGCCGCGTCCGCGACGGAGAACGCGGCCAGCGGTGCCGCCATGACGCCGCCTTATACGCTGACCGCCAACCTTACGCTTGCGACGCAGTATCGCTACCGCGGCCTGATGCAGACGGACAATAAGCCAGCCATCCAGGGTGGCTTCGACTTCACGCACCCCAGCGGCTTCTACCTTGGCAACTGGAATTCGAACATCAGTTGGCTATCCGACAGCAATCCCGATGTCTCGGCGCCGGTCGAGATGGATTTCTATGGCGGATACCGCGGCAAGCTTGGCGCAGACCTGCCATTCGACCTGGGCGCGCTGAAGTACTACTACCCCGGCGACTACCCCAGCGGCTACACCAACCCGGACACGACCGAACTTTATGGCGCCCTGGGCCATGGATCGACCTCGTTCAAGTACTCGTATGCCGTGTCCAACCTGTTCGGCTTCGCCAAAAGCAAGGGGAGCCAATACTACGACCTGAGCGGCAACTACGAGCTGGGTATCTGGGCCCTTACGCTGAACGCGCATATCGGCTACCAATACGTGCGCAACGTGGACCACGCCTCCTACTATGACTGGAAACTGGGCCTGACCAGGGACCTGGGCAATGCCCTGGCGGTTTCCGTCGCCTACATCGGCACCGACGCCGACCGTGGCGTGTACACCAACGCGCGGGACCGGTTCATGGGTCGCGGCACTGTGCTGGCTTCCCTGACCAAGACGTTTTGATGCAAGGCGCTGCGGCGCCTGTCCGAACCGCCATCCCGGCGGGCGCCGCGCTATTCGGCCTCGGCCTGCTCGGTGAACATATACCCCCAGCGCCGCACCGACCGCAGCGGCAAGGGCATGCCCATGGCCTGCGCCTTGCGGCGCAGGCGGCTCACCATGACGTCGACACCGCGGGGAGACGATGCCGGATGGTCGCCGCTTTCGCCGCCGGACGGCGCCAGGGCGCTCAGGTCGCCGCGCGCCAGGCTGCGGCTGGGCGCGGCGAACAATGCCGAGATGAACTTGCGCTCCAGCGTCGTCAGGGCAAGACGCTGCCCCTGCGGTGACACCAGGGTCCAGCCCCCCTCCCGCAGGCGCCACCGGGACACTGCAGGCGGTTCGAGTGCGGGAGCCGGGTCCGGCTGCGGTGGCGCAACACCGCCAGCGGGCATGGCGGCCTGGGTAGTCTCGTCAAGCTGCGCCAGGGACTCGGCCAACGCCTGCACCGTAAAGGTCAGCCTGCGCAGGTCCGCTTCCAGTTGCATCAGCGTGGCCTGCAACTCGCGATGGGGTAGTAGTAGGGCGTTCACCAGGTTGCTTTTCGCTGTTCACGGCACGTTGTGTACGAACTCCACCCGTCGGCCCGAGGGCCGGACTCCCACGCCGGCCGACCGCCAGCCATGGCGCATGCCCCGAGTGTGGATGGAGAGGTTATGTATCATAAGGATACATTATGGCAAATTCTAAACGATTTGACACTATGAAGTTCTTAGGGACCGGCGAACTAAAATGCAAGACCATCGCCGCATCAGGCTAAGGACGCCCGTCCACATGTTGACCACCCGGCTCAAGGAAGCACGGCTTCGTGCGGGCCTTTCCCAGGAAAGGCTGGGAACGCTTGCGGGACTGGACGAGATGTCCGCCAGCTCGCGCATGAATCAATATGAACGCGGGAAGCACACACCCGGGTTCTTCCTGATCGAACGTCTCGCCGCGGCGCTTCGCATGCCCGCGGCGTGGTTCTATACGCGCGATGACGACATGGCCGAACTGCTGCTGGCCTACCATCGCCTGCCGCCGGCGCAGCAGCGCGAAGCGGTGGCCTACGTGCGCGGACTGGCCGCCCTGCACGCCGCCTCTGTTCCTGATGTCGCCGTTGGCGTCGCGGCCCCCGGCGGCGATCCGGCCGGCCACCAGGACGGAAATCAGGAGGGCCAGGGACGCTGAGCCTGACCATCCAGCCACCGGACGAGAACAGACCCGGCAAGCGCCCGCCCACCGGCCGCTCCCTCGGTTCCGGTTTCCGACGCCGGCCCGGAACAGCCCCGCCGAAACCGGGCAGACCCTACATATTGGCTACCATCACCTTGCCGAAGCCGGAGCAGGACACCTGCTCCGCGCCCTTCACCAGGCGGGCGAAATCGTACGTGACCTGCTTGGCCAGGATGGCTTTTTCCATGCTGGCGACGATCATGTCCGCCGCCTCGATCCAGCCCAGGTGGCGCAGCATCATGGCGGCGGCCAGGATCTCGGATCCCGGGTTGACGTAGTCCTTGCCGGCATACTTGGGCGCTGTGCCGTGGGTGGCCTCGAACATGGCCACCGAATCCGACATATTGGCGCCCGGCGTGATGCCGATGCCGCCGACCTGCGCGGCCACCGCGGCGGAAATATAGTCGCCGTTCAGGTTCATGGTGGCGATGACGTCGAAGTCCCGTGGCCGCAGCATGGACTGCTGCAGGAAAGCATCCGCCATCACGTCGCGCGCGACGATCTCGCGGCCGGTCTTCGGATTCCTGAAGCGACACCATGGACCGCCGTCGATCTGCTGTGCGCCGAACTCCTCACGCAGCAGCTCATAGCCCCAGTCTCGAAAGCCGCCCTCGGTGTAGACCATGATGTTGCCTTTGTGGACCAGCGTCAGCGTGGCGCGGTCATGGTCGATGGCATATTGCGCGGCCTTGCGCACCAGGCGCCGCGTCCCCTCGCGGGAGACGGGCTTCAGGCCGATGGCCGAGGTCTCCGGAAAGCGCAGGTGCTTGACGCCCAGGCGGGTCTGGACGAACTCGATCAGTTCCCGGGCCTCCGTCGAACCGGCCGCGTACTCCAGGCCCGCGTAGATGTCCTCGGAATTCTCCCGGAAGATAGCCATATCGGTCTTTTCGGGCTCGCGCAGCGGCGCCGGCACGCCGCGGAAATAGCGCACCGGCCGCAGGCATACGTAGAGGTCCAGCTCCTGGCGCAGCGCCACGTTCAGGGAACGGATGCTGGTTCCCGCGGGCGCGGCGAGCGGCCCCTTGATGGACACCACGTATTCCCGCAGCGCGTCCAGGGTTTCCCCGGGCAGCCATGCGTCCGGTCCGTAGAGGTGCCTGGCCTTGTCCCCGGCATAGACCTCCATCCAGTGGATGCGGCGCGCGCCGCCGTACGCTTTGGCGACGGCGGCGTCCACCACGTCCTTCATGACGGGGGTGATGTCGATGCCCACGCCATCGCCCTCGATGAACGGGACGATGGGTTCGTCCGGCACATTGAGCGTAAAGTCGGCGTTGACCGTGATTTTGCGGCCCCCATCGGGGACCTGGATGTGCTGGTACGACATGGACGCTCCGAATCCTGCAGTCATGTGCCCGCCATTCTATATCCGCGGGGCGGCCATGCGCGGCAATACCAGGCGGACGAATGGGTAAAATAGCGCGTTGCCCTGCCCATGCGGTACCGCCATGTTCAATCCATCACGCGAGCAGGTTCGCGAATTCTTTGTCGACGCCTGGCGCAAGCACAAGGGCGGCCAGGTATTGACCCCGCTCGAGTCCATCGCCATCGACTGGATCATCGAGCATCCCGAATATCACGGCGACCTCGAAAGCGTCGAGGCGCTTGCCGCGGAATACCCGGTCGAAAAAGGCCGCACCAATCCTTTCCTGCACCTGTCCATGCACCTGGCGATCGCCGAGCAACTGTCGATCGACCATCCGCCCGGCATACGTGCGGCGTACCAGCGCCTGGTCGCGCGCAGCGACGCGCATCACGCCGCGCACGAAATCATGGAATGCCTGGGCCAGGTCGTCTGGGAAGCGCAGCGGCTGGGTACGCCGCTGGACACCGACACGTATATCGACCTTATCCGCCAGCGCGCGGAGCGTTAGCGGCCCGGTCGCGCGCGGCTGGTAGCGAGCCGCCCTCATGCCCCCGGGGCCGCCGCCGCGGCAGCGCCCGGACCTGGCATCGGCTGGCGATAACCGGCCGATGCCCGCTTATTTGCGAACGGCCAGGTCGCTGGGCAGGCTGGACAGCCAGGCAGCGACGTTGTCGATGTCGGTATCGCTAAGTTGTGCCGCGAACGCGCCCATGATGGGATTCTTGCGGATGTTCGCGGTGGCCGCGGTGCCGGCCGCACCACGCTTGTAGGCCCGCAGCGCGTGCTCGAGGTAGTCCTCGTGCTGGCCGGCCAGAATCGGGTACGACGGATCGGTCGCGGTCTTGGCGTCGGCCCCATGGCAGGACGCACAGTTGAATTTTTCGAATACGGCCTTGCCGGCGGCCAGATCGCCCGCGTGCGACGCGGCGGCGCCCAGGCCCAGCAACAGCCCGGCGAGGGTCACGATGTAGCGTTTCATGGATGCCCCCGTCATTTGAGATTCGAGTAGTACGCGGCAAGATCCGCAATGTCCTGGTCGGACAGGGTGCCGGCGATGGCGTCCATGGTGGGATGGGAGCGCTCGCCCTTCTTGTATGCGTTCAACGCGCTCTCGATGTACTTGGCGTTCTGGCCCGCAATCATCGGAACATGGTAAAGCTCGGGAAAGCTGGCCTTGTAACCGGGGATGCCGTGGCAACCAATGCACATGGACACCTTGTCGCGGGCGGCCTGGGCATCGCCGCCCTTGGCGGCATCGGCGGCGTGCGCGGCGCCCGTTGCCGCACAGGACAACAGGACAGCGAACAAGGACGCCGTGGGCATTACAGTGGTTCGCAACTTCATGAATTGGCTCTTGATGTGGCTGTTTTGGTTGCTGGAACTTCTGGATTCGCTTGCAGAGCTGCCGCGGACCGGCCTCCCCCGGGCCGCAAACCGGACGATTGTACGATAATTGTTCCATCGCCAACGAAGGGGCTGCCCTGCCCCGCGCCAACCGAGGCCGTATCCCCATGCCCGCCGCTTCCTCCAATGCCGCATCTGCCGCCCGCTTCGAAGGCACCGACCGCTATGTCGCCACCGAAGACCTGAAACTGGCCGTGAACGCCGCGCTCACCCTGCAGCGGCCGCTGCTCATCAAGGGAGAACCCGGCACCGGCAAGACCATGCTGGCCGAGGAAGTCGCCCGCGCGCTGGGCCGCCCCCTGATGCAATGGCATATCAAGTCCACCACCAAGGCGCACCAGGGCCTGTACGAGTACGACGCCGTGTCGCGCCTGCGCGACTCGCAATTGGGCGATGAGAAAGTCCGGGATATCCGCAACTACATCGTGCAGGGCGTCCTGTGGCAGGCATTCGAAGCGCCCGATCCCGTCGTGCTCCTGATCGACGAAATCGACAAGGCCGACATCGAGTTTCCCAACGACCTGCTGCGCGAACTCGACCGCATGGAATTCCATGTGTACGAAACGCGCCAGACCATCGCCGCGCGGCATCGCCCCCTGGTCATCATCACCTCGAACAACGAAAAAGACCTGCCCGACGCCTTCCTGCGGCGCTGCTTTTTCCACTACATCCGCTTTCCGGACCGGGAAACGATGCGCGATATCGTCGGCGTGCACTTTCCGGAGCTGCGCGCGGATGTGCTGCGGGCGGCCCTGGACACATTCTTTGCCCTGCGCGATGCGCCCGGCCTCAAGAAAAAGCCATCCACCTCCGAATTGCTGGACTGGCTGCACCTGCTGCTGGCCGAAGACATTCCCGCCGGCGAAATCGAAGCGCACGCCGCCACGGCCGTGCCCTTGATGGCCGGCGCTCTGCTGAAGAACGAACAGGATATGCATCTGCTGGAACGGCTGGCCGCCATGACGCGCACCAGCCAGCGGCGCTAGGCCCGCGCCTGTTCATCGGCGTACCGCCATGCTGATCGACTTCTTCTACCATCTGCGCAGGCATCGGCTGCCGGTTTCGGTTCAGGAATACCTGACCTTGCTGGAATCGCTGCGCCATCCGCTGATGGCGCCCACGCTGGATGACTTCTACCACCTGGCGCGCGCCACCCTGGTCAAGGACGAGACGCTCTTCGATCGCTACGACCAGGCGTTCGCCGCGTATTACAAGGGCATCGCGGCCACGCTGCCGCCCGGCAAGGAAGTCCCGCTGGACTGGCTCATCAAGCAGTTCGAACGCACGCTCAGCCCGGAAGAAAAAGCCGCCATCGAGGCACACGGCTGGGACAAGCTGATGCAGTTGTTCAAGGAACGGCTGCAGGAACAGACCGAACGGCATGCCGGGGGCAGCAAATGGATCGGCACCGGCGGCACGTCAGCGTTCGGCAACGGCGGATTCCATCCGGAAGGCATCCGCGTGGGCGGGGAATCCGCGGGCAATCGCAGTGCCGTGAAGGTCTGGGATATGCGCCAGTTCCGTGACTACGACGACACGCTGGAACTGGGCACGCGCAACTTCAAGGTCGCGCTGCGGCGGCTGCGGCGCTTTGCCCGGCAAGGCTCCGAACTGGAGCTGGACCTGGACGACACCATCGCCAGCACGGCGCGCAACGCGGGGCACCTGGACCTGCGCATGGTGCCGGAGCGGCGCAACACCGTGAAGGTGCTGATGCTGCTGGATGTGGGCGGCAGCATGGACGACCACATTGCGCGTGTCGAGGAGCTTTTTTCGGCCGCGCGCAGCGAGTTCCGCCACCTGGACGTCTATTACTTCCACAATTGCCCCTATGAGCGGCTATGGCAAAGCAACCGGCGCAGGCAGAGCGACAGCTTCGAGACCTGGGACATCCTGCGCCGCTACAACGCCGACTGGCGCCTGATCATCGTTGGCGACGCCACCATGAGCCCCTACGAGATCCTGCAGCCGGGCGGGTCGGTAGAGCACATGAACAAAGAGCCCGGCGCCGTCTGGCTGCAGCGGCTGCTGGAGGCCTGGCCCAAGGCGGCATGGCTCAATCCCGAACCCACCGCGTCGTGGCCTTATCGCCAATCCATCGCGCTGCTGCGCGAGATGATGCACGACCGCATGTACCCGGTCACGGTCGCCGGCCTGGAACAGGCCATGCACATGCTTTCGAAATAGCTGCGCGCACGTCAACCGTCCACCGGATGCCCGGGCGTATCCAGCAACAACTGATAGAAGACCAGGTCCAGCCAGCAGCCGAACTTGAAGCCGGCCTGGCGGATGGTGCCCGCATGCGTGAAGCCCAGCTTTTCGTGCAGGGCGCAGCTGGCATGGTTGGTGGAGTCGATGGCGCCCACCAGCATGTGGTAATCCTGTTCGCGTGCCCGTTCGATCAAGGCCCGCAGCAGCCCGATGCCCACGCCTCGCCCGCGGTGCCGCTTGTCCACGTATACCGAATGCTCGACGGAATACTTGAACGCCGGGTAGGCGCGAAAGGTGCCGTAGCTGGCGAATCCCATGAGTTGCCCGTCCTCATCTTCGAAGCCGATGACCGGGAAATCGCCCTTGCGCTTGACCTCGAACCACGCCTGCATGGATTCCGCGGTACGCGGCTTGTAGTCGTACAAGGCCGTGGACGTCAGGATGGCGTCGTTGAAGATGTCCAGGATGGCGCCGGCGTGGCGCTCGAAACTGCAATCGACCAGGATCATGGAGTACTCGCTCAGTCGGGGAAGGCCCGCCGCGGACCGGCTGCGCGGCAGGCCCGCGATATCGGCGCCGGCGAACGCCTATTTCGGAGCGGCCATCACCTCTGAATCGAGGCGGGACCGCGGAAAGGCATTGTCCGAGCTGGGCACGAACTCGGCGACCATGGACGGATCGCCATGGTAGACAAAGTAGCGGACGTTCTTCATGCCCGATTGCCGGACCACGCGCGCCAGGGCGCTTACATCATTCATGCTGAGGGCTGGATCCACGAGTACCGCGACGGGCGTGTTGGCTCCGCGGGCCTTGTCCTTGGCGACAGCGGCCAGCGCCTGGCCGAGCTGCTTGCCGTCCAGCCGGCGCGTGTCGGCGTCCACGGTGTACTGGGGCGACTTGGCGCCCTTCGCCGGCGGATGGGCATCGACCACCACTGGGCCGGCCGCCAGGGCGGCGGCGCTCAGCGTCCAACCGGCGACCAGGAGCAGGATCTTCTGGGGAAACTTCATCTTCAACACTTTCATTCCTCGTAAAGCGGTGTGCGCGCGCCGGGACCCGGCGCGGCGCGGTTGGAAATATACCGCGCCCATTGTCCCGTCCAGGGTATACACAGCCGTCCGATTCTGCCAGGGGCACCGCCAGCATTGGAACCTATCGGAACGTATACACTCCAACAACTTCGTCCATCTCGCCGGGAATCCGCTCCATGCGCATGTATCCGCCTGCATTGTCGCGCCACCTGAAAACGCTGCTGTTTTCATCGTTCATCGCCTTCCAGGCCAGCGCCGCAACCCTGCCCGAGGGCACGACCGAAGTGGGCTCGGTCGAAGGCATTACGGAATTCCGCTTGAACAACGGCTTGCGGGTGCTGCTGGCGCCGGACGAGTCCAAGCCCACCACCACCGTCAACATGACCTACCTGGTCGGGTCGCGCAACGAAAACTACGGCCAGACCGGCATGGCGCACCTGCTGGAACACCTGATGTTCAAGGGTACGCCGACGACCCGCAACGCACTGGGTGAATTCTCGCGCCGTGGCCTGGCGGCCAACGGGTCGACATCCAGCGATCGCACCAATTACTTCGCCAGCTTCGCCGCCAACCCCGAGACCCTGGATTGGTACCTGGGATGGCAGGCCGATGCGATGGTCAACTCGCTGATCTCGCGCGAGGACCTCGATTCCGAAATGACGGTGGTGCGCAACGAAATGGAAAGCGGCGAGAACAGCCCTTTCCGTATCCTGATGCAGAAAATGGAAGGCGCGGCCTTCCAGTGGCACAACTATGGCAAGGACACCATAGGAGCGCGTTCGGATGTCGAGAACGTCGACATCGGCCAGTTGCAGGCGTTCTACCGCAAGTACTACCAGCCCGATAACGCCGTGCTCATCGTCGCCGGCAAGTTCGAGCCCGAACAGGCCCTGCGCACGATCAGCCAGACCCTGGGCAAGGTGCCCCGCCCCAGCCGCGCGCTGCCGCCGGAATACACCGTGGAACCGGTGCAGGACGGCGAGCGCGAAGTCACGCTGCGGCGCACGGGCGGCACGCCCCTGGTGGCAGCCATGTACCACATCCCCGCGGCGGGCAGCCCGGACTTCGCCGCTTTCGACCTGGCCACGGTCATGCTGTCGGACACGCCTTCGGGGCGGCTGTATCACAACCTGGTGGCGCGCAAGCTGGCGTCGGCGGTCTTCGGCTTCACCATGGAGCAACTCGATCCCGGCCTGGCCATGTTCGGCGCCCAGCTGGAACCCGGCATGAACCAGGACGCCTCGCTGAAGGCCCTGACCGGGACGCTGGAATCGCTGCGCAAGCAGCCGTTCACGCAGGAAGAGCTGGAACGCGCCCGCAGCAAATGGCTGCGCGATTGGGAGCAGACCTACGCCGACCCCGAGAAAATCGGCGTAGCGCTGTCCGAAGCCATCGCCAGCGGCGACTGGAAGCTGTTCTTCCTGCAACGGGACCGTATCCGCAACGCCAAGCTGGCAGACGTCCAGCGAGTGGCGGTGGACTACCTGGTGCCCAGCAACCGTACCGCCGGCCGCTACATCCCCACCGCCACGCCGGTACGCGCGCCCGCCAATACCCGGGTGGACCTCGCGCCGGTGCTGAAAGACTACAAGGGCGATCCCGGTTATACGCAGGCCGCCGCCTTCGACCCGAACCCGGCCAACATCGACAAGCAGACGCTGCGGCGTACGCTGGAACTGCCCAATGGCAAGGTCGACCTTGCTCTGCTGTCCAAGCCCACTCGCGGTCACCGCGTCCGCGCGCGCCTGCTGGTGCAGTTCGGCAACGTCGATACCCTGCGCGGGCAACGCGCCGTGGCCGACGCCGTCGCGGACATGCTGGACCGCGGCACCGCCAAGCTGTCGCGGCAGGCCATCCAGGACCGCTTCGATGAATTGAAGGCCGACGTCAATTTCAGCGGGTCCGGCACCAACCTGTCGGTGTCCATCTCCACCACCCGCGATAACCTGCCCGCCGTGATCGCCACCGTACTCGATGTAGTGCGCAACGCGAATTTCCCGCAGGCCCAGGTGGAGGAATACAAGGCCCAGGCCATCACCGCGATCCAGAACGCGATGAACGAACCCTCCGCCCTGGCCCTGCGCGCGCTGGCGCGAGGCGACAATCCCTGGCCGAAGGACGACATCCGCTACGTCCCGAGCTTCGAGGAATCGCTGGCGAGCGTTCGCACCCTGTCCCACGATGTGCTGGCGCGCTTTCACGCGAAGTTCTACGGCGCCGGCACGGTGGCGTTCTCCGCCGTCGGCGACTTCGACGCGGATGCGGCACAGGTCGCGCTCAAGAAGGGGCTGGCCGGCTGGAAGCGCGGAGCGCCCTACACCCGGGTGCCGGAGCCCTACCACGCGGTGACGCCCGCCAACTTCGAAATACCGACGCCCGACAAGGCCAATGCGTTCTATGCCGCGCGCATGCCGCTGAACCTGCAGGACACCTCGCCCGACTTCACCCCGCTGTACATGGCGAACTTCCTGCTGGGCACCTCGGAAACCTCGCGGCTGTGGGAGCGCATCCGCGAAAAGGAAGGTCTGTCCTATAACGTGCGCAGCAATCTGTCGGTGTCCTCGTTCGAGCCGGACGGCCACTGGACGCTCTATGCCATCTATGCGCCCGAGAACCGGCAGAAGCTGGAGCAGGCCTTGCGTGAGGAACTCGCCCGCGTGCGCAAGGACGGCTACACGGAGGCGGAAGTGCGCGATGGCATCGCGGCGCTGCTGAACTACCGCAACCTGGCGCGCGCGCAGGATGACGTCCTGGCCAGCACCTGGATCGACTACATCCGGCGCGGCCGCACTTTCGCGTGGTCGGCCGACATGGACCGGAAGATCGCCGGACTTACCGCCGATGCCGTGAATGCCGCGGTGCGCAAGTATCTGGACCCGCAGGCCTTCAGCACCGCGGTCGCCGGCGACTTCACCAAGGCAAAGAAGTAGTAGCGAAGAAGTGCAAAGGGCGCGGCCGTGCCTCGGTCCGCGCCCCTTCCGTTCCTGGCCCCGGCAGCGCCAGGGCCCGTTGACTGATCACGCCCTGATCACGCCCCGATCAAACCGTGGGCACATCCCGCAGGCGCGGGCCGCCCAGCGGCGTGTCACGCAGCCGCATGCCGGTCGCGTCGGCCAGCGCGTTGGCGACCGCCGCCGACGCCGGGCCTTGCGACGCCTCTCCCGCGCCCAGGAAAGGCATGCCCGGACGGTCTATCAGGTGCACCTCGATATGTTCGGGGACACTGGAAAAGCGCAGAATGGGATAGGTGCTCCAGTCGAAGCTGGTGATGCGGCGCGTGTCGAAGCGCACCTGCTCGTACAGTGTCCAGCTCGCCGACTGGATAATGCCGCCTTCCACCTGGTTGCGCACGCCGTCGGGGTTGACGATCTGCCCGCAATCGATCGCCGCCACCGCGCGGTGGATGTGCACCTCCCCGGTGTCGCGGTCCACGGACAGGTCCATGGCGATGGCCAGGTAGGCCATCAGGTTCTTGTACTGGGCAAAGGAGAAGCCCATGCCACGGCCCGGCTCGCGCTTGCGGCGCGGATCCCAGCCGAACTGGCGCGCGGCCAGCTCGATCACGTCGCGCCCGCGCGGATCCTGCAAATGCCGCAGGCGGAACTCGACCGGATCGGCCTTGGCCGCGAGCGCAAGCTCGTCCATGAAGCTTTCGATGGCGAACACGTTCAGGTAGGCGCCCAGCGACCGCATGGCCGACACGCGCAGCGGCATATCGGGAATGAAGTGATGCAGCACCTTGGTGTTCGGGAAGGCATATAGCGGGATGCTGTTGCGATCGCCGCCGCCCTCCGGCATGGGGATGGGCTTGGGCGGCGCGGGGATGAACGGCTGGGCCAGCGCCCAGGTCGGCATCAGCCGGCCGGCGTTTTCGATCCGCTGGTTGTGCGAGTTGCTCCATATCTCGTACTGCCAGTCCACGATATGCCCCGTGGCGTCCAGGGACGCCTGTACCTCGGTAATCATGGCCGGACCGGACGGCTCCCAGGTGTGTTCCTGGTCGCGCATCCACTGCACGCGCACAGGACGTCCGGGCACGGCCCGCGCGATCAGCGCGGCATCGGCCGCCACGTCATCGGCGCCGTTGTGCCCATAGCACCCCGACCCCTCCACATGGATGCAGCGCACATTGGCCGGCGGCAGCGACAGCATCTCGGCCAGGCCGCCGCGCAAAGGAAAGACGCCCTGCGTATGCGTCCACACCGTCATCGTGCCGTTCTCGAACTGCGCCACCGCGCAGGACGGGCCGATGGAGCCGTGCGTCAGATAGGGCTTGGTGTAGCGGGCCTTCAGCGTCTGGGCTGCCGGCGCGGCGGGCCCTGCCTGGTCGGCCACCCGGATCTCGCGCGACGGCAGCTTCTTCAGGACATCATGGATCGTGCCGGGCGCGGGCAGAACGGCGCTTTCCTCCCATTGCGCGGAGGACGACAGCGCGCGCATGGCCGTGATCGCCTGCCATTCGTCCTGGGCGACGACAGCCAGGTAGTTGCCATCGCGCACCACCGCGACCACCCCCGGCATGGCCCGCACGCCGTCGATGTCCGCCTTGATCAGGCGCGCCCCGTACGAGGGCTGCCGCACCACGCGCGCGTGCACCATGCCGGGCAGCCGCATGTCCTGGACATAGCTGGCGCCCCCGGTCACCTTGCCGGGAATGTCCACGCGTTGCAGGGGCTGGCCCAGCACGGTATGCGTGCGGGGATCCTTCAAGGGCGATACGGCTTGCGCGGGCCGATGCAGGTCCAGCCCGGCCACGGCCTGTCCGTAGCTCAGCCGACGGCCGTCGGCGGCCACGACGACGCCGTTGGAGACCTTCACCGTCTCCACGTCCACCCCCAGCCGCGCGGCGGCCGACTGCACCAGCAGCGCACGCACCTGTGCGGCGGCATTCAGGATGGCCGTGCCGCTGTCGGCCAGGGAATGGCTGCCGGCGGTGTAGCCCTCGTTGGGAGTCAGCCCCGTATCCGCGGTAATCAGGTGCACGGCCTCGGGCGCCACGTCCAGTTCTTCCGCGGCGATCTGGATGAAGGCGGTACGCACGCCCGTGCCCAGTTCGGCCTTGCCGGTGAACACGGTGAGCCGGCCGGTGTCATCCAGCCTGATCCACGCGTCGAGCATGGGCGTGGTACCGAGGCTGCCCGGCAGCTTCGGACCCTTGGCGGTTTCCGCGGCCAGCGCCGGCAGGCCGGGCAGCAGGGAGAACCCGACGGTGATGGCGCCGGCGACCAGGAAACGCCGGCGCGCGGGATCGTCCGGCAGTTGTTGGGACGGATTCATTTCGCCCCTCCCGCGAGGGCCACGGCATGGCCCGGGTCGTCGCCGGCGGCGCGCAGGTTGGCGGCCGCCTCGCTGATGGCCGCGATGATCCGCATATGCGTGCCGCAACGGCACAGGTTGGGCTCCATATGCGCGCGGATCTCCGCCTCCGTGGGTGCGCTGTTGCGATCCAGCAGCGCCTGCGCCCGCATCACCATGCCGGCGATACAGTATCCGCATTGGGCCGCCTGCTTGTCGATGAAGGCCTTTTGCAGGGGGCCGGGATGCTCGGCGCTGCCCAGGCCCTCGATCGTGCGTACCGGGCGGCCCTGGATCGCCGAAACCGGAAACTGGCAGGAGAAGACCGGCGCCTGGTCGACGATGACCGTGCATGCGCCGCACTGGCCCATGCCGCAGCCGAACTTGGCGCCATTCAACTGCAGGTGATTGCGCAACGCGTACAGCAGCGGCATCGAGGGGTCGATGTCCAGGCTGTGTGCGACGCCGTTGACCGTCAATGTAATCATTTGGACTGGTCCTCCTTGCGGACTTTGGCGACCATGTCTTCCGTCGCCGGCCAGGCAGGACGCTGCGCGATATTCACGCGCAGGTAGGCCAGCACGTCGGCGATCTGGCCGTCGCTCAGGGTCTGCGCGAAAGCGGGCATGTAGTGGGAAGCGGAAGATCCCCGCAGGGGTATGCCCTGCAGGATCAGGTTGATGGCGTTGCGCGAGCTATCGGCATTGACGACCGAGCTCAGGGCCAGCGATGGCCGCCCGCCAATGGTCGTCATGGGCGCGGACGCGGCATGGCAGGCCGCGCAGGTGGCGCTGAACAGGGCCGCCCCGCGCGTCAGGCGCTCGGCATCGGCCCGCGATGCGTTCAGCGACACGGCCTGGGCCGGCGCGGCGTCCCGGGTGGCCGCCCCGGTTGGCGCCTGGGCAGGTGACGGCGCCAGGGCCGGCGTGGACGAGGCCTGGGCTTGCACCGGCGTATCCGCCGGCGCCTGGGGGTCCAGCGACAACAGATACACGGCCATCGCGCGCACATCGCTTTCGGACACCAGGCTCAACGCGCGGGTCACCGGCTCCATCGGACCGGCGGCTGCCCCGTGCTCGCTCGCCAGCCCCGTACGCAGGTAAGAGGTCAGTTGGGCAACCGTCCAGGGACGCTGCCCATGGCCGAGCGCATTGAGAGGCGGCACGTCCCAGCCTTCGATATGCCCGCCCGCGAAAGGCTTGCCGCCCTCTTCAGCGCCCAGGGCATTCATCGGCGTGTGGCAGGCGGCGCAGTGTCCGGGACCTTCGACCAGGTAGCGGCCGCGCAGCCATTCGGCGCTCTGCGTAGTGTCCTCCGGCAAGGGCCCGGGATGCAGGAAGAACAGGTTCCAGCCGGCGATCAGGGGCCGGTATCCCAGCGGGAAGACCAGGTCGTTATCGCGCGGCGGCGCCTTGGCCGGCGTGCGCGTCATCACGTAGGCGTACAGGTCCTTGATGTCCTGGTCGCTCATGCGCGTGAAATGCGGATAAGGGAAGGCGGGATACAGCAGATGGCCGTCGCGCGCCACGCCTTCGCGCATGGCGCGGGCAAAGGCCGCCAGCGACCATCGCCCTATGCCGGTGTCCGGATCGGGGGTGATGTTGGTGCTGTACAAGGTGCCGAAAGGCGTTTGCAGGGGCGTGCCGCCCGCATAGGGCTTGCCGCCCGCGGCGGTATGACAGGACAGGCAATCGCCCAGCGCGGCCAATTGCGCCCCACGGGCCACCGAGGCGCTATCGAAGGAGGCCGGCGCGGGGGGATCGACCGGCTCGATGGCGTTGCGCCACGCGAATGAACAGGCCGCGACGCCGCCTGCGATCACGAGCGCAAGCACGGCCGCGGCGATAACTCTTCCTTTCATCCCGCCCTCTTCAAGAGAAAACCCGTGTGGGGCGAAATGTAGCGCCGGCCCCTGACATCTGAATGAAATCGCGCGCCAATTCCACGATTTGGATATTGCCCCCTCCTCCGCTCAGGGCGCCGCCGCGCGCAGGGGGCCGCCTCCGGACAGCGCGCAGCGCGTGATGGCCTGGACAACCTGGTTCAGCGCCTTGCTCAAAGGCTTGTCCTTGCGCAGGGCCAACGCCAACTCCCTGCCCAGGCCCGGCGCAAGAGGCCGCACCACCAGATCGGCGCGGTGGGCCTTGCCTGTCACGGCCATTGCCGGCAGCACGCTGCACCCGAGCCCGGCGGCAACCATTTCCTTGATGGCCTCGACGCTGCCCAGCTCCATGACCGGCCTGGGCGCCAAATCGGCCTGCCGGAACCAGCGGTCGATCAACACCCGGGTATTGGCCCCGGGCTCGAAAAGAATCAGGGGCAGCCTGGCAAGGCTGCGCGGCGTCGCCTTGCCGCGGTCCGGCAACATGCCCGGCGGGCCGACGGCGACGAAGTCTTCCGCCGCGACCGGCATGACCGCCAGGGAACCGCGTTCCGGTATGGGCAGCGTGACCAGCGCCACGTCGACGGCATTGCTCTCCACCGCGGCGATGAAGTCCGCGGTATTGCCGGTACTGACCAGGACGGACAGGTCCGGAAACTGGCGCCGCAGCGTGCCCAGGACGGGCGGGAGCAGATGGATGGCGGCCGTCGCCCCCGATCCGAGGCGGACCTGGCCACGTGTCTCGGTGGAATACTGCGAGACAGCCTCCAGCGCCCCTTCGATCGCGCCGTCGATGGCGTGGCGCCATCGCAGCAGCTCCGCCCCGGCCGCGGTGGGCGCGGCCCGGCGGCCGACGCGTTCGAGCAAGCGGACGCCGCAGCGCCGTTCCAATTGCTTGACCTGCGCGCTGATGGCCGGCTGCGACACGCCCAGGCGGTCAGCGGCCGCGGAAAAACTGCCGAGTTCGGCCACCAGGGCGAAAGCATGCAGGTGGGCGAGATTGAGGTCTGGCATAGGGCCACGCACGGTCACGGACGTCGGCAGAGGCTAGCATGGCGCGGTCCCCGGAAGCTATCCGGCCCGGCACGCCGCGTCGGGAAACACGACGATGGCCATGTCCTCCTTCGTATAGATGCGATACGCCTGGCGCCTGACCGCCGGCACCGCGGCGCAAGGGGCGCCCGCATCGCTGGACGCAAGGAAACGCAGGTCGCTGCCCGCGTGCCGCAGCGCATCGCCCGCCCAGCCCCACCCCGCTGTCAGGTACACCGGAACCAGCACGTCGAGCAAAGGGTACTTGCGGATATCGTGCTGCACCACCGGTGGCCGCGGGGCGTGGCCGCGCAACGTATAGCGCCGCACGCCGGCGCTGTCGGCGAGCCCTGACAGATCCTGTGCGATGTCCGCCGTCAGGCGATCCTCGTAGGCCTTCTGCAGGCCCAGGGCGTTGCCATACGCGGCTGCGAAGACGAACAGGCCATACGCCGGCGCGGCCAGCACCGCGACGTGCCAGCGCCGCTCCACGCGCCAGCGCGTCAACGCGCACGACACCGCCAGCAAGGCGGCCGAAGCCAATGCGCCGACCCCGACCATGACGCGTGGCGCGAACACCGGATCCCGCAGTATCAGCATCGGGCCCCAGGGCAATACGGCCGTCCCCAGCACGACGGCGACGGGACCAAGCGCCAAGGCGAGCCGCACGCGCGGCGGGCTGGCCGCCCAGTGGGTCCCCGCATAACGGATGGCGGCGCCCAGCGCCAGCACCACCCCGGCCACGGTAAGCATCCATGGCAAGGCCGCCCAGGACGTGGCGGTGTAGGCCGTCACATAGCGCCAGAACGCGGCCAGATTGTGCAGCATGACCGGCCAGGCCTGCGCCACGTCCGGCAACTGTTGGTGAGAGGTGGCGTAATGGCCCTTTACCGTCGCGGCCATGATGCCGCCGTACAGGCCGCAGGCGACCAGCAATTGCAGTATCCGTACGCCCGCCAGCGCCAACAGCGCACGCGGCGCGCAGCACCTTGCCTGTTCGTGGATGAGTTCCGCGAGCGCGAAGACCAGGAAGACATTCAAGGCCGGCTGGTAGAGGCACAGGCTGGCCAGGATGCAGGCCATGCCAGCCACGCCGCGCCACCCCCGGGCCACGGGCCCGACCACCGCCAGGGCCGCCAGCGTCACGGCCAGCGACATGGTCAGGGAATCGAACTTATAGGAAAGGTTCTCCAGGAAGAAAGGCTGGGCGACCAGCGGGGCCACGATCAGGGGAGCACGCCAGGTCCCGCCAATGCCGAAACGCCTGGCCACCTGCACCGCCAGCATGGCGAACAGCAACAGCGCGGCCACCTGCGGCAGCGGCGATAGATCGGTCAGCGGCGTACCGAGATTGAAGAGCTCCATGACCACGTTGGCCAGCGGGCGGCCGTCGGAGCTCCACCCCAGGTAGCCGGCGTACGCCCGCCCCAGGTCATCGATGTAGAACCGGTCTGCATGGAGAATCGGCCAGATGGCCAGGCCGTAAAGCGACAGGGCGGCAAGAAAGACAGGGCGGCCGGAATAATTTCTGCAAGGCATCAACGGTGGCGGAATGACGAAGGACGGGTGCGTGAGGCGCCGTGGGAGGCGCAAAGTTCCACAGGTCCGCTGTCGATGGCCTGAAATCCCCGCGCCGGCATATGGCATCCTTTTTGGCCGGCCCAGGCCGGGAGTAACATCGCCACACCCGGGGCTTGCCCCGCCGTCCGTCCATTCCCGGAGCGATTCGTTGAAATACCGCAAACTTGGCCATACCGACATCGACGTCAGCCTGATCGGCCTGGGCACCATGACCTGGGGCGAGCAGAATTCCGAGGCGCAGGCCCACGAACAACTCGACTACGCGCTGGCGCACGGCGTCAACCTGGTCGATACGGCGGAAATGTATCCCGTGCCGCCCAAGGCCGAAACCTATGGCCGTACCGAAACCTTCATCGGCACCTGGCTGGCCAAGACCAAGCGCCGCCAGGACATCGTGCTTGCCAGCAAGATCGCCGGCCCGGTGCGCGACCCCAAGCGCCCCGGCCACATCCGCGAAGGCAAGACCTTCCATGACCGCAAGAACCTGACCGCGGCGCTGGACGCCAGCCTGAAGCGCCTGCAAACGGACTATCTGGACCTGTACCAGTTGCATTGGCCGGACCGCACCACGATGACGTTCGGCCAGGCCGTCTATCCCTGGGTGAAGGATGACCACACCGTACCGATCGCCGAGACGCTGTCGGTACTGCAGGACTTCGTGCGCCAGGGCAAGATTCGCCACGTGGGCGTGTCGAACGAAACGCCCTGGGGCGTGGCGCGGTTTCTCAAGCATGCGGAGGTCGACCACCTGCCGCGCATCGTGTCCATCCAGAACCCCTACAACCTGCTCAATCGGACCTTCGAGATGGGCTTGTCGGAATTCAGCCACCACGACGGCGTCGGCCTGTTGGCCTATTCGCCGCTGGGCATGGGCATGCTGACCGGGAAGTACGAAAACGGCGCGCGCCCCGCCGGCGCCCGTCTCTCGCTGTTCACGCGTTTCACCCGCTACAGCAACCCGCAGGCGGAAGCCGCCACGCAGGAGTATGTCGCATTGGCGCGGCAGCACGGCCTGACGCCCACGCAGCTTGCGCTGGCATGGGTCAACCAGCGCCCCTTCGTCACCAGCAACCTGATCGGCGCGACCAACCTTGCGCAGCTCAAGGAGAACATCGAAAGCGTCGACGTCACGCTGCCGGACTCCGTGCTCGCCGCCATCGACGCCATCCACGCGCGCCAGCCGAATCCCGCGCCGTGACATGCTGCGCTGCCCGGTCTGCATCGGGCAGCGCATGAGCGCGTACACAGCGTTACCCTCGCCAGCCCTTCCATTCAAGCCCGCCTCCAGACGGTGGCACGCCCGCGCTTCGCCCACACATATTGATTTCAAATCAAGATTGACCAATATCGACAGCCAGCACTAGTCTAGGTGCTCCCGCGTGCGCTGGCCCTCGGGCCCGCCGCGCGCGCTCCCGCCCCTCCCTTGCACCCCATGTGCGACGAGTACCGATGACGATCCTGGATCAAGGCCCCGACCTGTCGGCCCGCGTGGCAGGCGTCCTGCCGCGCCAGCGCGGCCTGTACTACGGCGGGGCGTGGCATGCGCCACGTTCGGGCGCACACGCCCGCAGCCGCAGCCCCGCCACCCAGGAAGACCTGGGTTCCTACGCCTTGGCCGGCGCCGAGGACGTCGACGCGGCCGTCGCGGCGGCGGCCGCGGCCTGGCCCGCCTGGCGCGATACGCCGGCCCTGGCCCGAGCGGACCTGCTGCGCCGCATGGCGGCCATCGTGCGGGAGCACGCCGGCGAACTGGCATTGATCGACGCCGCCGACTGCGGCAATCCGGTACGCCAGATGGTCGACGACGCAGTGTTCGCGGCCACGCAACTGGAGTACTTCGCGGGCCTGGCTTTGGAATTGAAGGGCGAGACCATCCCCACCGCGAATGGCTCGCTCGACTACACACTGCGCGAACCGCTGGGCGTGGTCGCGCGCATCATTCCTTTCAACCACCCCTTCATGTTCGCCGCGGGCAAGGTCGCCGCGCCGCTGGCCGCCGGCAATACCGTGATCCTGAAGCCGCCCGAACAGGCGCCGCTGTCGACACTGCGCCTGTTCGAACGGATAGAAGGACTTTTTCCGCGGGGTGTCCTGAACTGCCTGACCGGCGACCGCTCCACGGGCGCGGCGCTGGTTGCCCACCCCGACGTGGCGGCGGTCGCGCTGATCGGCAGCGTGAATGCCGGCCGGGCCGTCATGCGCGGCGCGGCCGACGGCCTGAAGAAGGTATTGCTGGAGCTCGGCGGCAAGAACGCCATGCTGGTCTATCCGGATGCCGATCTGGAAAAAGCCGCGCTGGGCGCGGTGCGCGGCATGAATTTCACGTGGTGCGGCCAATCCTGCGGGTCCACCAGCCGGCTGTTCCTGCACGAGTCCGTGCACGACGAGGTGCTGGCCCGCATCGTCGACCTGACCGGTTCGCTGCATCGCCCCGGCCTGCCGACCGATACGCGCACGACCATGGGCGCACTGGTGTCGCGCGAGCAACTGGACAAGACGCTGGACTTCATCGCGTCGGCGCAACAGGAAGGTGCGGTCCTCGCCCATGGCGGCCATCGTTGCGACACGGATGCATTGCGCCATGGCTACTTCGTCGAACCGACGATCCTGGCGAACGTCACGCCGGACATGCGGGTGGCGCGCGAAGAGGTGTTCGGCCCGGTGCTGGCCGTGCTGAAGTGGTCGGACGAGGACGCGCTGTTCCGGGCGGTCAACGGCGTGGACTATGGCCTGACGGCGTCGATATGGACATCCAGCCTGCGTACCGCCCACCTCGCGGCGGCGCGCGTCCAGGCGGGTTACGTCTGGATCAATGGTTCGTCGGCGCACTTCACCGGCGCGCCTTTCGGCGGCTACAAGCGCTCCGGAATCGGCCGCGAGGAATGCAAGGACGAATTGCTGGAATTCACGCAGATCAAGAACGTCAACGTCACGCTCGACTGACAGGCAGGCCAACCGACATGAATACGCACGACGACCGCGCCGGGCGGCGCTGGGGCAGCGACTATCTGGCCGAACTGCTGCGCCATATCGGCCTGGAATACGTGGCCCTGAACCCCGGCGCCAGCTTCCGGGGGCTGCACGACAGCCTGGTCAACCACCTGGGCGATGAGGCGCCACGGATGCTGACCGTACTGCACGAGGAGCATGCGGTGGCCATCGCGCACGGCTATGCCAAGGTGGCGGGCCGGCCCATGGGCGCCATCCTGCATGCCAATGTGGGGCTGATGCACGGTTCCATGGCCATCTTCGACGCCTATTGCGACCGGGTGCCCGTGCTGGTTTTCGGCGCCACGGGACCTGTCGATACCGCGCGGCGCCGCCCCTGGATCGACTGGCTGCATACGTCCAAGGACCAGGGCGCGCTGGTGCGATCCTTTGTCAAGTGGGACGCGGAGCCGGCATCGCTGGAAGGCGCGCGCGATGCGGTCATGCGCGCTGCGCAGATTGCCACGACGCTGCCGCAGGGACCCGTCTACGTGTGCTTCGACAGCGCGCTGCAGGAAGCGCCTTGCACCGGGGCGCCGCCCCTGCTGCCGCTGCGGCGGCACCAGGCCCCGCCGCGGCCCGGCCCGGGCGAGCGCGCGGCGCGGGATATCGCGCGACGCCTGCGCGACGCGCGCCGTCCCGTCATCCTGGCCGGCCGCGTGTCCCGCGACGAGGAAGATTGGCAGCGCCGCGTCGCCCTGGCCGAACACTGCGGAGCCACCGTGCTGACAGATTTCAAGGTGGGCGCGGCCTTTCCGACCTGGCATCCCTTGCACGGCGCGGCGCCCGCGTACTTCATGTCCGAGGAAGGCCTGGCCATTCTGCGCAACGCCGATGTGGTCGTCAGCCTGGATTGGGTCGACCTGGCCGGCACGCTGCGCAGCGCCTGGGGAGCGCGCGAGGCGCCGGCGCACGTCGTCCAGGTATCGCTGGACCAGACCTTGCACAACGGTTTCGGCGGAGAGCACCAGGGCCTGGTCGGCGCCGATACCTACCTGATGTGCGACCCCGACGAGTTCGTCACACAGACCCTGGCCGCCCTGGCGGCGCTGGGCGCGCCGCGCATGCCGGCGCAATCGCCCCCGCCCGCACATGCCGGCGCCGAGGACGCCGGTCAGCCCCGTCCCGGGCCCGCCGACCGCGGGCAAGCGGCCGCGCCGGCGCTGCAGGACAGGAATGAGGAGGACGACGCCGACGGCATACCGTTGTCCCGCTTCGCCGCGATCATAAGCCAGCGCCTGCAAGCCGCCGCGCCCGCTTGCCTGATACGGACCAACCTGGGCTGGCCGGGGGACGCGCACCCTTTCTCGCACCCGCTGGATTACCTGGGCTATGACGGCGGCGCCGGCGTCGGCTCCGGCCCCGGCATGTCCGTGGGCGCGGCGCTGGCACTGAAAGGCGGCCCGCGGCTGCCCGTGGCGGTGCTGGGCGACGGCGACTTCCTGATGGGCGCCACGGCGCTATGGACAGCCGTACGCTACGGCATTCCGCTACTGGTGATCGTGGCGAACAACCGCTCGTTCTTCAACGACGAAGTGCACCAGGAAAAGGTCGCATTGACTCGCGGCCGACCGGTCGAAAACAAATGGGTAGGGCAACGCATCGAGACGCCGGACATCGACATCGCGGCGCTGGCACGGGCGCAGGGCGCGCTGGCCTGGGGCTCCGTCGCTGCCGCGCCGCGGTTCGCCGCCGTGCTTGATGAGGCCATCGCGGCGGTGCGCCAGGGCCAGGTCGCCGTCGTCGACGTCCGGGTCGCCCGCGAGTACAGCAAGGCCATGGCGCGGGCCCTGGCGCGCGGCGAATAACACACGGGCCGTCCGGATCGGGGCCAGCGCGTATCGCCGATGTGGGCGCACCTCGACGCCCGTCAGCCCAGCCCGCGATCCCACGCCGCCGCGACTCAGGCCGGCCCGATATAGCGCGCCCGCGGCCTGACCAGGAAGCCCGCCAGCCGCTGTTCGAAGGCATGGGCGACCCAACCGGCGGTGCGCCCCACCGACATCAGGGCGCCCGACGCGCCCGGGGGCGCCCCCAGCACCGCGGCCAGCACCGCCAGTCCCAGGGGCAGGTTGGGCTTGAGGCCCAGTTCGGCGCAGGCCAGGTCCACGCATTTGATGGTGGTCCTTCCCCGGGCGCCGGCCGGGCGTATCTCACGCGCCAGTTCAAGCAGCAGCGTGGCGCGCGGATCGCCCTCCGGATAGAGCGGATGGCCGTATCCGGGTACCGGGCTCTTGCGGGCAAGCAGGCCCTTCACGATGTCCAGGTAGGCTTCCGGCGTGCGTGCCTGCGCCAGCGCCGCTTCGGCTTGCTCGCATCCGAGTCCGGTCAGCATGCCTTCGAAAGCGCCCAGGGCCGTGGTGACGCAGGAAAACACGTCCGCGCCAGCCGAGGCCGCGATGCGCGCCGCGAAGGTGGCCGGCGCCAGCTCATTGTCGGCGCTCAGGATCAATGCCGCGTCCAGCGCCCGCAGATGCGCCGGCGTGGGCGCGATCCCCATGTTGTCGGCCAGGATGGCGGCAATGGACTGCGGCGTCTCGTTCAGGCCGTACCGGGGCGACGCCGCCAGCAGGCCGGTCGCGGCGGCCATGGCCTGGGTCATCTGGCGGGCGGCCAGCACGGGCGCGCCCAGCGTCAGCTCCGGGTTGCGTCCCAGGCTGGCGGCGAAGGTTTCGACCGCCACCGACAGCAGGCGGCGGGCATGATTGCGGCCCGCCATCTGAGCGATGCCGTCGGCCAGCGCCTGGAAGCCCGCGCCGGGCCGAGCTGGCGGCCATACCACGCCGGCGTCGGGCAGGATGCCGTTCCACAGCAGCTCCGTGCAGTCTTCGAAGGAGCGGTGGCTGCGCACGAGGTCGGCCGCCGGCTTGCCCCGATAGCGCGGCCCGTCCGGCCCGATGGCGGTGATCGCGGTCTGCATGACGGCATTGCCGCCCCAGCGGATCATCCGTTCGCCGCCTGCTCCCGCGGTAGAACGTCCCCGCCCGCGCGCGGCCAGCGCATCCAGGTCCTCCACGTAATACAGATTGCCTTTGCCGCCGACCGCCGGCACCACCCTTACCCAGCCCCGGCTGACGTAGGCGTACAGCGTCTGCATCTTGATGCCCAGGCGCTCGACGGCGGTCCGGGCGTCCACCAGCGTCCCCGCCGGACGCTCGGACACGCTGTCCGGCGCGGCAGTTTCAGGGGCCTTCCTGCGGCGGTTTTCCATGCGGCGAATCTCCTCCGGGCCTCGGGCCGCCGCTCCGGCGGCGACGCCTGACGGCCTTCGCCTTGATTGTAAATCAATCTATACATAGGTTGATTTCAACCCTACGATGACATCGCGTTCCATAAAACCAAAAAAGCCTTGGAGACACACATGTCCACCGTTCGCGTCCACCCGACCACATTGCTCCGGCGCTGGGCCGCCGGCCTAGGCCTGTCGATCGCGCTGGCCGGCGCGAGCCAGGCCGCGTACCCCGAACACCCCGTCACGCTGGTATCGGCCTTTCCCCCTGGCGGCAGTACCGATGTCATCGGCCGCATGCTTGCGCCCAAGCTGGGCGAGCTCTTCCAGCAGACCTTCATCGTGGAAAACCGCGCCGGCGCTTCCGGCAATATCGCCAGCGAATATGTGGTGCGCTCCGCGCCCACGGGCGAGGTGATCCTGATCGGCAACAACACCATGACGGTGAACGCCGCACTGGGCGTCAAGCAGAACTTCGACCTGCAGAAAGACCTGACGCCCATCGCCGCCATTGCGGAGACGCCCGTCGCCCTGGCGGTCAACACCAAGCTGCCGGTCAATACCGTGCAGGAACTCATCGCCTACGGCAAGGCGCACCCAGGCACGCTCAGCTTTTCCTCCTGCGGCACCGGCACCGCGCAGCACTTCGCCGGCGTGGAGTTCGCGCATCGCGCCGGGATCGACATGGTCCATGTGCCCTACAAGGGATGCGCGCCGGCGCTCAGCGACGGCCTGGGCGGCCAGGTCCCCGTCATGTTCAACGCCATATCCAACCTCAGCCCGCAACTCAAGAGCGGCAAGATCCGCCTCCTGGCCGTGGCGACGAAAAACCGCGTGCCCTTCCACCCTGAAGTACCGGCCCTGGCCGAACTGCCGGGCTTCCAGGACTACGACTTCGCGGTATGGCTTGGCTTTTTCGTCAGCGCCAAGACGCCGCAGCCCATCGTCGACAAACTGCGCAAGGAGTTCCTGGCGCTGGCGCGCAGCAAGGAAACGCAGGATGCATTGAGCGCCCGGCTGTTCGTGCCGCTGGCCATGGATGGCCCGCAACTGCAGCAGCAGATCGCCACCGAGCTGGTCAAGTGGAAGAAGCTGGCGGACGAATATCGCATCACCGTGGATTGACGACCCCCATGAGCGCCTCGATCCCTCGCCTGCAACTTGATGACATGCCATCGGACCTGGCCGAATACCTGGGCCCGCGGGTGCGCCGGCTAGGCTACCTGGGCGAACTGTTCCAGGTGGCCGGCCACGCGCCGGACGTACTGCTTGCCTTCATGCGCTTTACCGATGCGCTCAAGCAGGCCTTGCCGGATAACCTGGCCGAGGTCGCGGTCCTGACCACCGCGACGCTGATGGAGAACGCGTACGAGCGCAACCAGCATGAACGCCTGTGCGTGCGGCTGGGCCTGGACCACGACTGGATACGCGAGGTCGAGCGGCTGGCCCCCGATGACGCGCCGCGCTTGTCCCAGGCGGAACAGGCGATCCAACGCTACGTCATCGCCGCCCTGGACAGCCGTGGCTTGCAGGCCCAGGCGCAATTCGACGACCTGGCTGCGCGATTGCCTGCGGCGCAGGCCGTCGCCGTCGCCCTGCTGGTCGGCCGCTACGTCACGCACGCCCTGGTCGTGAACACCTTCCGGCTTACTCCGCCCGTTCCCTCCATATGGGACGACGGCTTCGGAACCCCGCAGGCCGCGCCGGGCGGCGCGCGGGGTTCGCAACGACAGGAACCATGATGACTGCAGACCCCATCTGGATCACCGAGGCGCAGGTCACCGCCCTCCTCACGCTGGCGCAGGCCATCCCGGCGCTGGAACAGGGCCTGCACTGGCAGGCACAGGGCCAGGCCGAAAGCATGCCGAAGACCATGCTGCAGTTCGGCGGCGGCAACCTGCACGCGCTGGGCGCCCGCCTGGGCGACTACGTCGGCACCAAGACCTGGGCGCATACGGAGGGCGGAACGTGTCCCCTGCTCTTGCTCTGGAATGCCGCCGACGGCCAGTTGGCGGCCGTCATCGAGGCCTTCGCGCTGGGCAATCTGCGCACGGGCGGCACCACGGGCGTGGCCACGGACTGGCTGGCGCGGCCGGATGCGCAGGTCCTGGCGATGGCGGGTACCGGCAAGCAGGCCCTGTCGCAGGTGGCGGCGGTACTTGCGGTGCGCGACATACGCGAAGTGCGGGTATACAGCCCGACCGCCGCCTCGCGCGAGGCCTTCGCCCAACGCATCTCGCAGGAGTTCGCCGGCCGCAAGCTGCAGGTCCGGCCCTGCGCCAGCATGGCCGCCGCCTGCCAGGGCGCGGACGTCGTCACCCTGGCGACGCGCGCGCGCGAGCCTTTCCTGGACGCGGGCATGCTGGCCCACGGCTGCCATGTGAACGCCATCGGCGCCATCGCGCCGGACCGCGAGGAGTTCCGCCAGGACGTGTTCGACCGCGTGGACGTCGTCGCGGTCGACGACCTGTCCAGCGTACGCAACCTGTCGCGCGAATTCCGCACCCGCTACGGCGAGTCGTGGCACGCCGTGCAGACCCTGTCGCAACGTATCGAGGCGCGGGCGCGCCGGCCGGCGTCGGCCGACGTAACGCTGTTCAAGGCCATGGGCATGGGCGTGTCCGACCTGGCGCTGGGCGTCGAGCTGCTGGCCCGCGCCCGCAGCCAGGGCGTCGGACGCGCCATGCCGGCGCCCGTCAAGAGCAAGCCACGGTTTTTCGACGCGCCGGTCGTCGCATGACGACACGCGCGACGGCCGATCACCGCCGAGATATGACACTTCAGGAACGACACCGGAGACTGACATCATGAGCGAATTTCACCGCGACTTTGCCCGCGTCAATGGCAACTTCGTCGACTGTGGCGGCTTGCCGCCCGGGTCCACCAACACGCAATGGGCGCCCATCGTCGTGACGAAGGAAGAAATCGACGCCGAAGTCGAACGACTGGCATCGTCTCCCCTGCCCTCGTCGGGCCGGCGCGAGTCCCTGATCGTGCACCCTTCGGCACGCGACTTCGCGCCGGGCATGGCCCCCGGCATCCAGGTGCGCCTGTCCGTGCTCAAACCGGGCGAGCGCACCGAGCCGTTCCGCCACAACGCCACCGAGGTCAACTTCTGCATACGCGGGCAAGGCGTCTGCGAAGTCGGCGGCCAGCGCATCGCCTTCCGCCAGTACGACGTCTGGAACCATCCCAGCTACGCGCACTACAGCCACCACAACGACGGCAAGGACCTGCAAGTACGGCTGACCTACTCCAACGTCCCCCTGCTGCAGTTCATGGACGTCTATGTGACGGACACGGCCGCGCCGGGCGAGACCAGGCCTGCCGCCACGCGCGAGGCGCAGGACGATCCGCGCCGCCGCAATCCTTTCGGCATGTTCCCGATTACCGACGACGGCGGACTCCTGATGCCGTACGAGACGCTGATCAATCCCACCGCGGTGGAATCGCGCGCCCTGCACTTCGCCTGGGACAAGGTGAAGCCGCAGCTGGACAAGCTGGAAGCGCTGGGCAAGGAATACATCGGCCGCCGCCTGTACATGTACTACAACCCGGCGACCGGCCGCTTCAATGGCATTACCCCGAACTTCTTCGCCACCATGACGATCCGGCCGCCGAAGATCATCGACCGCCCGCACCGGCATGTGTCGGCGGCGATCAACTATTACTTTTCAGGCAGTGGCTACAGCAGCGTGGCGGGCAACCGCTATGAATGGAAGGCCGGCGACCTGATGCTTTCGGCGCCGGGCTGGGCCGTTCATAACCATGCCTCCTATGACGACTACGTCTACGAACTGACCGTACAGGACCAGCCGCTGAACATCTACATGGAGTCGCTGCTCTGGCAGGAGGACCTGCACCATCCCGCGGCCGTGCTGGGCAAGCAGGAAGGCTTCATCACCAACCGCAAGGCGGCCTGAGTCCCCGGGAGCAAACCATGATCGAGATTCAGGACGATGTGCTGCGCGGGTCCATCCCGCCCATCGTCACGCCCTTCAAGAACGGACAGGTCGACTACGACCGCCTGGCCGACCTGATCGACTTCCAGGCCCGCAACGGCACGCACGGCGTGCTGATCAATGGGACCACCTCCGAACCGTCGACGCTGACCATCGAGGAACGCAACCGCGCGGTCAGTGTCGCGGTCCAGGCGGCGCGCGGCCGCCTGCAGGTGGTCGCCGCATCCGGATCGCAATCGCACGCGGAAACGGTGGCCTTGACCGAACATGCGGCGCGCGCGGGCGCCGATGCGCTGCTGGTGGTCACGCCCTACTACATCCGTCCGCCGCAACGGGGCGTCGCCGCCTACTTCATCGATATCGGCCGCCGCGTCGACATCCCGCTGATGATGTATCACATCCCGGGGCGCACGGCCTTCCGCACGGACATGGCGACACTCGAGGAGATCGCCGGGGCCCTGCCCCACTTCGTCGGCATCAAGCATGCCGTGGACGACCACTCCTTCGTCACCGAGATGCTGCACCGGTTCGGTCCGGCCTTCCGGGTCTTCGTGGGACTGGAGGAGTTCACCTTTCCCATGATGTGCCTGGGCGCGGGGGGCACCATGAACGCCGTCGCCAACGTCGTACCGCGCGACGTCGCCCAGCTTTGCAACCTGGTGCGCGCCGGCCAGCTGGAAGCCGCCCGCGCGCTGCACTTCAAGCTGTTCGAGTTGATGAAGATGGTCTTCTGGGATACGAATCCCATACCGCTGAAGTACCTGATGAAGCGGCTCGGCCTGCTCGAACGCAACGAGCACCGCCTGCCCATGGTGCCCGCCGCGCCGGAACTGGAACGCCGCGTGGACGCACTGGTCGAGCGCCTGGGCTTGACGGCGCAGTAGGCGAGGTAGTGGAAGCAGGCGGAGCAGGCGCAATGGCCACGGTAGCCGCAGCCGGACCCGCCCGCCGCTACAAGGCGGGCGGGCCACCCGCGAAACGCCGCATGGCCAGGAACACCGCCAGCGCCAGCGCGCAGAAGACCGCCATGCTGCCCGTGACGGCCAGCACGCCGCTGGCGGGGAACAGGCGGCTGACCAGCGCGCTGGCAAAGGCGCCGATGCCCATCATCAAGGCGTTCATCATGGCGGCGGCCGCGCCGGCCATCTCGCGCAGCGGCTGCAAGGCCCCTTGCTGGGTGCTCGGCGTGATAAGCCCATAACAGAACGCATTAACGATGAAGAACGGCGCCAGGTTCCACGCCGTGACGGCATGCGCCAGCGTAAGCACCAGCATGACCAGCGCCGAGCACAAGGCGATGCTCAAGCCCACCTGGATCAGCCGGTCGCCGGAGACATACCCCGCCATCCTGCCGCTCAGGTAGGATGCCAGCATGATGCCGCAGGCGCCCAGGCCGAACAGCAGGCCGAACGACCGCGGGGACATCCCCAGCACCTCCATGAGCACCAGCGAAGAGCCCGTCACGTAGGCGAAATGGCTGCCGAAGCCCAGCGCGCAGATCATCATGTAGGCCAGGCACGCCGGCTTGCGCAACAAGGCCAGGTAGGCGCGTGCCACCGGCGCGGGCGGCGGCCGCTGCCCCACGGGATGCCGCAGGCGCGGCGCGGATTCTTCCAGGCCCAGCCACACCACGGCCAGCATCACCATGCCGGCCACGGTCATCATGGCGTAGATCCAGCGCCAGTTGCCGATGTCCAGCAGGAAGGCGCCCACCGACGGCGCCACCATGGGCGCGATGACGCGTATGACGGCGATGTGCGACAGCAGTTGACGCACGCGCGCGCCCTCGAAATGGTCCCGCACCAGGCTCATGGCCAGCACCGACCCCGCTCCCGCGCCGGCGCCTTGGACCAGGCGCCAAAGCAGGAAGGTGGAGATGGAGCCGGAGAACGTGCATCCGGCGCCGCCGAGCGTATAAAGGGCGCAGCCGAACAGCAATAACGGCCGGCGTCCCCAGCGGTCCGAGAGCGGACCGTACACCAGCGGCGCGATGGCGAAGCCGACGAAAAAAATGCTAAGGCTCATCGCCACGCGGGCCGGGCCGGTACCCAGGTCGCGGGCCACGGCCCCAAAAGCCGGCAAACCGACGTCGATGGACAACGAGGCGAACGCCGCCAGCGCGCCGCAAAAAAGGATGAAGGCGAACGAGTGTGGCGAAATGCGTAGACGCGGGGTCATCGAAGGCGGAAACGGCGAGTCAGCGAACGGCGTCCGTTACGCCGTGCGGTCCCACGGCGGGAAAACAAAAAGCCCCATCTGGGCGATGGAGCTTCCTGATAACGGACTGGGCCGCAGTATAAGCGCAGGACCCGCGCCCTACCTCGGGCGACACCTCCGCGCTACTGGCGCACGCCTTCCGCCTGAATGTGCAGGACGGTCTTCATATCGAATCCGTATTCCTTGCCGGCCGCAACCCCGAAATCGCTGCGATCGAAGGTGGCCGTGGCTTCCGTCCCGCACACCTCCTTCTTCAGCATGGGATTCTGATAGCACTTGAAGGAAAGCAGCCGCAGGGTTAGCGGACGGGATACGCCATGCAGCGTGAAGGTGCCGTCGACTTCCACCGGCTTGCCCTCTTTGAACCGCACCTGGTTGCCCTTGTAGGTCGCCGTGGGATATCGCGCGATGTCGAAAAACTTCTCCGACCGGAGGTTCTCGTCGAGCTTGGCGTGACCGGTGTTCACCGAGGCGAGGTCGATCGTCACGTCCACCGTCCCGCTGCCGGCCTGCGCGTCCAGCACCACCGTACCCTGCGTCTTGTTGAACTTGCCGCGCCAGATGGACGCGCCGCCGAAATGGTCCGCCTCGAAGCTGGGAAAGGTGTGATCGGGATCCAGTTCGTACTTCACCGGATCGGCCACGGCGGCCACCGGCAGCAGGACCGCGCCCAATACGACGCGGGATAGATTCAGACAGCGCATGAAAGAAACCTCCAGAGCAAAGGCAGTTGACGGGGGATAAGGGAACCGGGAAGCATGGGGGCCGCGCATTGCAAGGACGCAGGCCGGGCCACCAGCTGACCGCGAGCTTACAGTGATCGCCATTGATTCGACATTGTCCGAATGCCGCCATCCGAAGAGGAGTCGTGCCGGCGATCGCTTTCGGGCGGCAAGCTGGCCGGCTCTCGACTCGGACATCGAGGGATCGCCGCCTCGCGCTTTGTTTATTACCGCTTGGAATATTGTTACGCCGCCATATGCTTTGTGGAAAAATAGGCGCCCTGATACAGTGCACGTCGGATGAGTCCTACCCGTCCCCCTTTTGATACCGTATGTGGAGCACGAGATGAAACGGATAACCTCGATCATGCTGGGCGCGCTGCTGCTGTGTGCCGGCCTCTCGGCCGCTCATGCCCAGTCCGACCTGGCGCAGATCAAATCGGCCGGCGTCATGCGGATAGGCACCGAAGGTACCTATGCCCCGTTCAGCTATCACGACGCGTCCGGCCTGACCGGCTTCGATGTCGACATCGGCCGCGAGATCGCCAAGCGGCTGGGCGTCAAGCCCAACTTCGTTGAAGGCAAGTGGGACGGCCTGATCGCCGGACTGGACGCGGGCCGCTATGACGCCGTGATCAACCAGGTCGGCATCACCGACGCGCGCAAGGCCAAATACGATTTCTCCGAGCCCTATATCGCATCGCAAGCGGTATTGATCGTCCGCAACGACAACACCGCAATCAAGTCGTTCGCCGACTTGAAAGGCAAGCGATCCGCCAACACGCTGACGAGCAATTTCGGCAAGCTGGCGCAGCAGCATGGCGCCCAGGTGGTGGGCGTGCAGGGTTTCAACGAAGCCATCGACCTGCTGCTGTCGGGACGCGTCGATGCGACGATCAACGACAACCTGTCCTTCCTCGATTTCAAGAAGCACAAGCCGGACGCCAAGGTGCGGATCGCCGCCAGCGACAAGAGCGCCGAATTCAGCGAGTCGGGGGTGCTGCTTCGCAAGGGCAATCCTGACCTGGTCGCCGCGATCAACAAGGCGCTGACCGACATGAAGGCGGACGGCACGTACAAGAAAATCTCGGAGAAGTACTTCGGTACGGATATCTCCGCGTCCCCGCGCTGACCCTGCCCTGGCACCAAGGAAGCGACGCCGTGCCGGCCTGGCTGCAGCTGATGCTCGACTCATTCTGGCCCCTGCTTCGTGCGGGGCTGGTCTTCACCGTCCCGCTGACGCTTATCTCCTTCGCCGCCGGCCTGCTGCTGGCCTTCGTGGTCGCGCTGGTACGGCTGTTCGGCCCCCGGCCCGCCGTGGCCGTCGTCCGCTTCTACGTATGGCTGATCCGCGGCACACCGCTGCTGGTGCAGCTGTTCGTCATTTTCTACGGGCTGCCTAGTATCGGCATCGTGCTCGACCCGCTGCCGGCCGCGCTCATCGGCTTCACGCTGAACGTCGGCGCCTATAACTCCGAGGTCATCCGGGGCGCCATCGAATCGATCCCCAAGGGGCAGTGGGAAGCGGCGTATTCGCTCAGCATGACGCGCTGGCAGGCGATACGGCGCACCATCCTGCCCCAGGCGGCGCGCGTATCGGTGCCGCCCTTGTCGAACTCCTTCATTGCCCTGGTCAAGGACACCTCGCTCGCCGCCGTGCTGACGGTGCCCGAGATTTTCCAGGCCGCCCAACGCATCGCCGCCGTGACTTACGAGCCGCTCATCCTGTACACCGAAGCGGCGCTGATCTATCTGGTCTTCAGCACGGTGCTTTCGTCGGCCCAGGTGCGGCTGGAAAAGCGTTTTGGCAAGCACGCCCTCTTCGCCGGGAAGCAGCAATGATCCGGCTGGCTGGCATCCATAAACATTTCGGCGCGCTGCACGTCCTCAAGGGCGTGGACCTTGCCGTGCCTGAAGGCAGCGTCACGGCGCTGATCGGACCTTCCGGCAGCGGCAAGAGCACGCTGCTGCGTTGCGTGAATCTGCTGGAGATCCCGGAATCCGGCGAGCTGGAATTGGGCGACGCGCGCGTCTCGTTCAAGGCCGGCGCGCGCACGTCCACCGCGGCCATCCAGAGCGTGCGCCGGCAGACCGGCATGGTGTTCCAGAATTTCCAGCTTTTCCCCCACCGCAACGTCCTCGAGAACGTGATGGAAGGCCTGGTCACGGTCCAGCGATGGCCGCAGGCACGCGCGGCCGAGCGCGCGCGCGAGCTGCTTGCCAAGGTAGGCATGCTCGAAAAAGCCGACGCCTGGCCCATCACGCTGTCGGGCGGGCAGCAGCAACGCGTCGCCATCGCACGCGCCCTGGCGCCCTCGCCGCGGGTCATGCTGTGCGACGAGCCGACTTCCGCTCTCGACCCCGGCCTGGCGGCCGAAGTGGTGGACGTACTGAGCCAGCTCGCGCGCGAAGGCATGACCATGCTGATGGCCACGCACGATCTGCGGCTGGCGGCCAGCATCGCCCACCATGTAGTGTTCCTCGAGAACGGCGAGGTCGTCGAAGCCGGCGCCGCCCAGGACATCTTTACGCGCCCGCGCCAGCCCCGGACCGCCGAGTTCGTTGCCACCCTTACGCAAGGGCTGCCGCAAGGCTGGGGACAGCCGGCGGAGGGCTGACCCCGCGCCGCCACTGGCCGGGCGTCATTCCCATCCGCCCGGCGAAGGCGCGCCTGAACGCCGCCACGGACTGGTAGCCGACGAATGCGGCGACGGCTTCCGTGCTGATGGCCGGGTTCTTCAAGGCCTCCGCCGCGCGGCTCATGCGGATATCGGTCAGCAGATCGTAGGCGGAGCGGCCCAGCTTGTCCTGGAAGCGCCGCATGAAGGTCGCGCGCGACATGCTGCACAGACCGGCCAACTCCGGCAAGGTCCACGGCTTCGCGGGGTCGGCGAACATGGCGGACAAAGCGGGCGCCAGCCTGGGTTGCCCGGCCAGGGCCAACAGGCCCATCGGCGGGGCCGCTTCGCTGGCTGCCCGCAATACCAGCGTGAACAGCGCACACGATAAGGCGTTCAACATCGCGTAGCCGCCCACCGTGTCCGCATGCGCCTCCGCCTGCATGAGCCCGACCAGCGCCGACAGGTGCGCCGGTGGCAGGCTCGCGCCCGCCTGTCCAGGCATGGCCGCCGGCACCACCAGGCTGGCGGGCAGGTAATCGCGGACCAGGCGATCGTTAGGCGGCGCGACGAAGATCCTTCCGCACAGCATATCCAGGCGCGCGCCCTTGCCGGCGTTCTCGCTCACGGTCAGGCAGGCCCCTGCCCTGTCGCGCGCGGGCGACGGCCGGCGGCCGCTGCCGTCGTGCAGGAGATGCGGCGACCCGTGCGGCAACAGCAGGATATCGCCGGCGCCCAGCTGGCGAGTGCTGCCGTCCCGCGGATCCTCCAGGACGGCAGTGCCGGAGAGGACAACGTGGTAGGGAATGTCTCCCGCCCTGGATGGCCCTTGCGCGATGCGCCACGGCGCGCCATAGGCACAGCGGATTTCCAGCTGACCGGTCACGGTCATCATGTCCAGCAGTTGGCTGAGCCAGTCACGCTGCAGCATGGCCTTTCCCGTCAAATGAAACTATTGAGCATCTTAATGAGGAGATAAAGGCTCGGCAAGCTCAATCCGTGACTTTACAGTGGAGGCTCATTACCTGATCCAAAACCTGGATCCAACCCTCAACCGAAGGAATCCATCATGAGCCGCATCGCCATCCCCGCAGTCGAAACCGCCACCGGCGCCACCGCCGACCTCTACGCCAGAATCAAGAAAAGCGCGGGCGGCAAGCTGCCGAACCTGTACGCCACGCTGGGCTACCTGGCGCCGCAATCGCTGTCTGCCGTGCTGGACGCCGAAGCGGTGCTGGGCGCGGCAAGCCTCACCCGGCATGACCTGGAGACCATCAAGCTTTTGATGAGCGAATTGAGCGGTTGCGACTATTGTGTCGCAGCCCACAGCATGATCGGCAAGCTCGCTGGCCTCTCTCCCGACGTGCTGCGCAGCATCCGCGCCGGTGAACCGACCGGAGACGCCAAGCGCGATGCGCTCGTGCGCTTTGTGCGCGTGCTGCAGCAAAGCCGCGGCACCATCGCGCAAAACGAGGTGGACACCATTCGCGCCGCGGGCTACACCGATGCGCAATTGGCCGATATCGCGCTGACCATCGCCTTGATCACTTTCACCAACACCTTCAATCGGATCAACGACACCGAACTCGATTTCCCGCCGGTGCAGTAATCCGGAGAAATGAAACGGAAAAAGGAAAAGGCGGCCGGTGCCGCCTTCTCCCGTTCCCGTACTCGCTGGAAATTACTTCTTCATCGCATCCTTGCCCATGGCATCGCCCTTGCCCATGGCGTCTCCCTTGCCCATGGCGTCTCCCTTGCCCATCGCGTCGCCCTTGCCCATGGCATCGCCCTTGCCCATGGCGTCTCCCTTGCCCATCGCGTCACCCTTGCCCATGGCATCGCCCTTGCCCATGGAATCGTGCTTCATGGCGTCGCCCTTGCCCATGGAATCGTGCTTCATGGCGTCGGCGGCGTAGGCCGTACCGGCGCCCAGCGCCAGGCAGACCGACAGAACAGCAGCGGAATACTTCTTCATGGTGTAACTCCCTCGTGGATCATCGTGGTTGTGAATGCGCAGCAAGTCCGCGCGGTGAAAATCAACTTCCGCCAAACCAGTTGTAGCCCTGGTCTTCCCAATATCCGCCCGGGAAGGTGTTGGTCACGAAAATGGCCTGGATATGCTTGGGGTTCTTGTAGCCAAGCTTGGTCGGAATCCTCAGCTTCATCGGGAAGCCGTATTCGCGCGGCAATGTCTTCCCGTCATAGGTCAGGGCCAGCAGCGTCTGCGGATGCAGCGCCGTGGGCATATCGATACTGGTGTAGTAGTCGTCGGCGCACTTGAAGCCGACGTATTTGGCCGAGGTGTCGGCGCCCACGCGCCGCAGGAAGTCGGCAAACCGCACGCCGCCCCAGCGGCCAATGGCGCTCCAGCCCTCGACGCAGATATGCCGCGTGATCTGGTCGGTCTGCGCCATCGCGCGCAACTCCTCCAGCCGCCATGCCTTCCTGTCCGCGACCTGGCCCGTGACTTCAAGGCGATAGTCCGCCTCGTGCACGGTGGGAGCCTGGTCGATGTCGTAGAAGGCATTGAAGGGAAAGGGCCGGGTGATCATCGATTCCGGGTAGGTCGGCGCCATCGAGGTGGGCTCGAATATGGCTCCCTGCACGCGGTCGTTCCAGCGCGATATGGCCGTCAATGCCTTGCCCACGCTTTCGTTGTCGTCCAGCGAACAACCGGACAGCATCGCCAGGCCGCCCAGCGTAAGCCCACGGGTCAGGAAGGCGCGTCGGGTCGGCTCGGCGACCCTCGATGCCAGGATCTTCCGCGCCTCTTTCAATACCCCTTCACCGTCGACCGACGTGTCGATGCCGCGCTTGAATACCATGGCCATCCCCTTAGCGGCCGGTGACCATGGTGCGCAGCGTGCGGGGCACCAGCGCCACCATCACGACATGCACGACGATGAACGCCACCAGCAGCGACATCGCGACGAAATGGATACGGCGTCCGAACTCATAGCCTCCGAGCAGCGCGCTGAGCACGCCGAATTGCACCGGCTTCCAGATGGCCAGCCCGGACACCACGAGGGCTGCGAGATCCAGGATCACGAAGAGGTAGGCGGCGCGCTGGACCTGGTTGTAGTGGCGCGGATCCGCATGCGACAGCTTGCCGCGCACCGCCTCGATGCCGTCGCGCAGCACGCCTCGCGGCGACAGCGGGAAAAAGCGGCGCGCCATCCTGCCGCTGGCCAGATTGGCCCCCAGGTACAACAGGCCATTGACAGCCAGCAGCCACATCCCGGCGAAATGCCATTGCAGCGCGCCCCCCAGCCATCCACCCAGGGTGTACGCGTCCGGAAAGCGGAACGCGAACAAGGGGGAGGCGTTATAGACGCGCCAGCCGCTCATGACCATGATGATGACGGCCAGCACGTTAAGCCAGTGCGTGGCGCGCAGCCAGCCCGGCTGGATCACCGGCCTGGCCGGTGATGGGCTGGACAGCTTGGCGATTGTCGACATTGCCCCTCCAGGAAAAGTTCATTCGCTGGGCGGCATTGTGGACGGACCTCGTTCGCCAAGTCCTCACGTGAAGTTAAAAGAAACGTGATACTTGGACGGAAATGGTAGGCGGCGCCGTCAACGGCCAGGGGCCCCTTCGGCAACAAGTCGGGCCCACATGTCACGGCCATGAGTCAGCCATTAGTCAGCCATAAGTCACGGCCACAAGTTACGGCCACACGTCACAGCCGCAACTCACGGCTCTTACGCAGACCTCAAGGCAGACCTCAAGGCAGACCCCAAGGCAGACCACGGCGCCGGCGCCCCCTCACGCCGCCGGGTCGCCGGCCTTCAGCTTGCGCCACAAGGTGGTGCGGCTGATGCCCAGCGCGCGCGCGGCGGCGGCCTGGTTGCCGCCATGCGCGTGCAGCGCCTCGCGGATGTGCCGCACTTCCGCAGCGCGCTGCAGCGCGCCCAGGTGTGCCGGGGTGGCCGCCGTATCGGCGCCGGGCATGCGCTGCGCATCGACAATGGCATACGCACCGGACGGGTCGATGACCGCGCGCAGCACTGCTGGCTGCGGCACGGCGCCGGCCAGCAGGCATTCCAGCGATATCCGTTCGATGACGTTCTCCAGCTCCCGCACGTTGCCGGGCCAGGGATGGTCCATCAGCAGCGGCAGGGCCCCCGCCAGGGCGGCGCCGGCCAGCGCCGCCGCGCCCAGTCGCTCCAAGGCCGCGGGGAACAGCTCCGCGGCCAGCGCCGCGATGTCCTCCGGGCGCTCGCGCAGCGGTGGGACGCGCACATGCAGGATATGCAGCCGATAGAACAGGTCGTGCCGGAATGCCCCCTGGCGGGCCATGGCCGCCAGGTCGCGATGCGTCGCCGCGATGATGCGCACGTCCACCGGGATCGCGTCGATCCCGCCGACCCGGGTGATTTCCTTTTCCTGCAGGGCGCGCAGCAGGCGGGTTTGCAGCGGCAGGGGCATTTCCCCGACCTCGTCCAGCAGCAGCGTGCCGCCGTCGGCCGCCTCGAACAGGCCGGCCTTGCCCTGGCGTCGCGCCCCGGTGAAGGCGCCTTCCTCGTAGCCGAACAGCTCGCTTTCCAGCAATTGCTCCGGAAAGGCGCCGCAATTGATGGCCACGAACGGCCGCGCATGGCGTCTGCTGGCGCGGTGTATGCCTTGCGCCACCACCTCCTTGCCGGAACCGCTTTCACCCTGAATCAACACGGAGGCGTCGCTGTTGCGCGCCAGCACCTCGCAGCGATGCACCAGTTCGCGCATCGGCGCCGACACGGCCACCAGGCCATTGAGGGTGTAGCGCGCCGAACGCGATCGCCGGTGCCCATGGGCCCGCAGGCGGCCGACGGCATGTTCCAGCGGCTGGGAGGGATGCAGCGTCAGCACCGCGCCGGTCTGCGAGCCCGCCTCGTACAGCGGCACCGTATCGACGACCAGCGACTGGCCGCGCAGGTCTTCGATGCGGCCCAGCTCCGCCGCGCCGCGCGCCAGGACAGGCCCGGGTTGCAGCTCGGGCGCGGCGTCGGCCAGCGGCTGTCCCACTGCCCGCCCCGCCGTCGTCCCGATAATGCGGGCAGCGGCGGGGTTGATCGTCGTCACCCGCCCCTGCATGTCCACCGCGATGACCCCGTCGTTCAGGTGCCGCAGCACCAGATCGAGGCGATCGCGGCGGGCGCGCTCCTCATGTTGCGCCAGGGCAATGGCCAACGCAGTCTCCATGGCGGCGCGCACGGAATCCAGCGAGTAAAGCAGCACCGCCGTCAGGCCCGCCTTCCTGGCGTAGTCGGCGATCATGCCGGCCCCCACCACCGCCTCGATGCCGTCCCGGGTCAGCGCCTGCACGCATTGCTGTGCATCGTCGGGTGTTTCGTAGGCGCGCAAGTCCACGTCCATGCCGAAAACCTGGATGAAGCGGCGCAAGGCGGGGGAGACGTCCTGGTGCAGCACGACGGCGATGCGCCGGGACGAGGCGCGGGCGCGCGCCAGCGCCGCCATCAGGTCGTAGCCGCCGACCTGCACCAGTACCACGGGCACGGGCAGCCTGGCGCGCAGGAAAGCGCCATTGCTGCCGGAGGCCACGACGACGTCGCAGCGGCCCTGGGCAATCGCCTGCTGCAAGGCTTCGACGGCCGACTCGAAGGCGTCATGGAGCAGTTCGACCCGGGCGCGGCCGGAGAACTCGGGTGCGACAGACTGGAAACTTTCGAACAGCCCATACCCGGTCACCGCCTGGATGACTGGCAGGCGAGGCGTGCCCGCCGGCGCGGTGCCACCGGCCCGCGCGTGGAAGGGAGGAGACGCTGGGTGTGTCATGATGCGCCACAAAGTTGAAACACTGCATTTTCACCCATGGAACGACTGCACGCCTGACAAATAGCCGGCGCGCTCCGCCTCCCTATGTAGCACCACCCGTCGAAAACTGGCACCGCTTTTGCATGAAGCAGCCTGACTGGCATACAGACCAGGAACGACAGGAGACACCCCCTTGAGCCTTTCTTCCCTGCGCCACGCCGCGTACGCGGTCGCCGCGGCATGCGTTTTCACTCTGGCGAGCACCGTTGCCGCCCAGGCCGCGGACGCGCCCTACCCCAACCGCCCCATCCGCTTGCTGGTCGGGTTCGCCGCCGGCGGCAGTTCCGATACCGTGGCGCGCCTGATGGCGCCGGCGCTGAGCAAGGCGCTGAACCAGAACATCATCATCGACAACAGGCCGGGCGCCGGCGGCAACATCGCCTCCGACGCGCTGGTGAAAGCGGCGCCGGACGGCTACACCATCATGCTGGGCACCATCGGATCGCTCGCCGTCAACCAGCATCTGAGCAAGCTGTCCTACGATCCCGCCACCGACATGGAAGCCATCTCGCTCGCCGTGTCCTTTTCCAATGTGCTCGTCGTCAACGCCAACAGCAAGATCCACAGCTTCGCCGAGTACGTCGAAGCGGCACGCAGTCCGCAATCCAATCTTTCATTCGGCTCGTCGGGCATCGGCAGCAGCGGCCATCTGGCCGGCGAGCTGCTGAAGTCGGTCGCCGGCCTGCATAACCAGCATGTGGCCTACCGCGGCGGCGCGCCCGCCATGAATGACTTGCTGGGTGGGACGCTGGGCTCCATCTTCGCCAGCCCCACCGACGCGGTGCAGTTCATCAACACCGGAAAACTGCGCGCCATCGCGACCACCGGACTGACGCGGCTCGACGTGCTGCCCAATGTGCCCACCATCGCCGAATCCGGCTATCCGGGTTTCGAGGCCAACAACTGGTATGCCTTCATGGCGCCCGACAACACGCCCTCCGATGTCGTCCGCACCCTGAACGCCGCCATCGTGGCCACCCTGAAGGACCCCGAAGTGGCCGCCAAGCTGCGCAAGCTGGGGCTGGACCCCGCGCCCACCACGCCCGCCGAAACAGCCGCCTATATCCGCGACGAAAGCCGCAAATGGGGCGCGCTGGTGCAGAAAATCCAACTCAACGCCATATGAAACCTACTCCTACGCCTGACGCGCACCATGCCATCCACCATCGCTGAAAAAATTCTTGCCCGGCACGCGGGGCTGGACGAAGTCCGCGCCGGGGACATCGTGATCGCCGACGTGGACTTCGCCATGGTCCACGATGCCCGCGCCCCCAATGCCATCCGCATGGTCGACAAAATGGCGGCGACCAGCCTGCCCTTCGCGCCCCGCACGGCCTGGGTGCTGGACCACTATTCGCCGCCCCCCAACCTTGCCGCGGCCCAGACCCATACCGCGATGCGGCGCTTCGCGGACGAACACGGCAGCCCGCTGTACGACATCGGCGACGGCATCTGCCATCAGGTCCTGCCCGAAGGCGGACACCTGACCTGCGGCGACCTCGTCGTGGGCACCGATACGCATTCGGTCACCTACGGCGCCTTCAATGCCTTCGGCACGGGCGTGGAAGGCACCGACGTCACCGCCGTGATGGCAACGGGCAAGGTGTGGCTGCGCGTGCCGCAGAGCGCCCGCATCGAACTGCAGGGGCGCCTGCAGCCGGGCGTCTGGGCCAAGGACGTCACCTTGCACATGCTGGGCCGGTTCGGCGCCGAAGGCCTGAACTACCACGCCATCGAATACGTCGGCTCCGCCGTCGGCGCGATGGAGGTGGACGACCGCATGACGCTGGCCAACCACGCCGCGGAACTCGGCGCCAAGGCAGCCTTGCTGGAGGCCGACGACAAGGTCATCGCCTGGCTGGCCGCCCATGGCGCCCGCACGCCGCGCCCCGTATCCGCCGACGCCGACGCCCGCTACGCGCACCGGCTGTCCATCGACGCATCGGCGCTGGCGCCCCAGGTCGCGCGCAAGCACGAGGTCGACGATGTCGTGCCCGTGACCGAGATAGACCGGCAGAAAGTCCACTTCGCCCTCATCGGCACCTGCACCAACGGCCGCCTGGACGATATCCGCCAGGCTGCCGCCATTTTGAAAGGCCGCAAACTGGCGCGCGGCGTACGCATGATCGTGACCCCGGCCTCGCGCAAGATCTACCTGGCCGCCGCTCGCGAAGGCCTGATCGAAATCCTGACCGAAGCGGGCGCATCGTTCGAAGCGGCCGGCTGCGGTACCTGCGTCGGCATCACCAATCACCTGATTCCGGGCGACCGTGAAGTCGCGATCTCCAGCGCGAACCGCAACTTCCAGGGGCGCCTGGGCAATCACGATGCGGAAATCTGGCTGGGCTCGGCCGCCACGGTGGCGGCCTCGGCGCTTACCGGCTATATCACCGACCCGCGCACGGTCGACGGCGGCGAATGGAGGCCTGCCCATGCCTGAAACCATGCGGGACATCATCAGCGGTCCGGTCCATCTACTGGGCGACGACGTCAACACCGACCTCCACTGCTCGGGCAAATACCTGCCCGGCAAGGATGAAGCGCAGATCGCCGCGCAGGCCTTCGATGGCCTGTCGCCAGGCTTCGCCGGCCGCTTCCGTCCGGGCGGCATCATCGCCGCCGGGCGTCATTTCGGCATCAACTCTTCGCGTGAACAGGCCGTCCACATCCTGCACCGGCTGGGCGTGGCCGCCATCGTCGCGCCCTCGTTCGGCAGGCAGTTCTTTCGCAATGCGATCAACAATGGGCTTCTGGTGCTGGAGTGCGAAACCGCCGGCCTGGCCGACGGCGACGAGATCACCATCGACCTGGCGCAAGGGCGGTTGCTGGCGCCGCGCAGCGGTATGCAACAGGCCCTGCGTGCGCTGCCGCCGCAGATCCGCGCCATCCTGCAGGAAGGCGGGTTGATTCCCTTCCTGCGCAAGCATCCCGGCTGGAGGATTTCCGCATGAGCGCCGCGATAGCCCCGGCGGGCCCCGCACACCCCGGCAAAGCCGCCCGCCTGCGCCTGGCGCTGCGCGAGCGGCTGTCCCAGGCCGGGCGCACCGCGCAGACGCTTATAGCGCCCGGCGTATATGACGCGTATGGCGCGCGCATGGTGCAGCACGCAGGCTTCCAGGCCGTATATATGACGGGCAACGGCGTATCGGCGAGCCTGCTTGGAAAGCCCGACGTGGGACTGGTCGACTTGACCATGATCACCAGCCACGCCCGGCGGGTGGCGGCGTGCGTGGACCTGCCGCTGATATGCGACGCGGACACAGGCTATGGCGCCGCCGTCGGCATCCGCCGCACGGTGGAGGAGTTCGAGGCCGCCGGTGTCGCCGCCATACACATCGAAGACCAGCAATCGCCCAAGCGCTGCGCCCAATTCCCCGGCGCGCGCGACGTGCTGCCCTTCGACGTGGCGGTGACGCGCATCGCCGCCGCCGCGGCCGCGCGCGACCGCGCCACCGGCCTGCTGGTCATCGCCCGCACGGACTGCGCCGCCTCGCTCGGGCTGGACGAAGCGATACGGCGGGCGCAGGCTTTCGCGCGCGCGGGCGCGGACGCCGTTTTCGTCGAACTCAAGGCCCATGTACGTATCCTGGAGGACATCCGGGCGGTCACCGAGCGCGCCGGCGTGCCCTGCATTTTCAACCTCGACTCCGGCGGGCCACTGGCGAACCTGCGCCCCGCGGACCTGCAGAACCTCGGCATCGCCCTGGCAATCTATCCCGCGCTGCTGCGCAATGCGCTGGGCCACGCCATGCGCGAGGCACTGGCCCATCTGCGGGACGACGGCAACACTGCCGCCATGCGCGAACGGATGCTGAGCGCGGCGGAATACAACGAGTACCTGGGCCTGGCCGAAGTGGAAGCATGGGAGCGCAGCTATCCGGCGTGACGGACGCGCATGCGGCCGGCGTTATGATTGCGGCCTCAGCGGCTTCTCTGGTGGCGCCATGACCCGCATCCCTTACGCCCAGGCCTCCGTGTCCGGCCGTCCCATGCTTGCCGACGGCGGCATCGAAACGCGGCTGATCTATGAGTTCGGCGCAGACCTGCCGGAGTTCGCCTCGTTCCTGCCGCTTTTCCGCGACGACCGCGGGGCGCTGGAACGCATCTATCGCAGCTACCTGCGGGTCACCGCGGATAGCGGCCTGCCGATGCAGATCGGCACGCCGACCTGGCGCGCACATCCGGACTGCCTGGCGCGGCTGGGTTACGACGCGCCCGACGACCTTGCGCGGGTAAACCGCGAAGCGGTACGCCTGCTCGACGACCTGCGCGCGCAGGCCGGGCTGCAGGACCGCGTCTACATCGCCGGCGTGATCGGCCCGCGCCGCGATGGCTACGATCCCGCCGGCGCACCGGGCGCCGCCGAAGCCCGGGCGTATCACGCCCGCCAGGCCGAGGTGCTGGCCGCGTGCGGCGTCGACCTGCTGTATGCCCCCACCTTTGCCTGCGCCTCGGAATTGCTCGGCGTGGCCCAGGCCATGGCGTCTACCGGCCTGCCTTACGTCCTCGCACCCGTGCTGGGGGAGGACGGCCGCCTGCCCGACGGCACGACCTTGACCGATGCCATCGCCGCCGTCGACGCAGCGGTGGCGCCGCAGCCGCTGCACGTCATGGTCGGCTGCGTGCACCCCTCGCGCGTTCAGGCAATTGCCGCGAGGGGCCCGGCCGGCGCCTTGCCGGACCGCGTCGCCGGCATCAAGGCCAACGCATCGACCTTGCCACCGGATCAGCTGGACAAGCTGGGCCGGCTGGACGAAGGGGATTGCGAGTCGTTCGCGCGGCAGATGACGGCCTTGCGCCGCGACCACGGCCTGCGCGTGCTGGGCGGCTGCTGCGGGACCAATGACCGCCATATCGCCGCGCTGGCGGCATTGCTGACCGCAACGCCGGCATCTTGATACGCCCGCCGGCGTCGCGGCCGCGGTCCAGCCGCGACGCGCGGCGCATGCGGGCACGCCGCGACCGGCACGGCTTCCCGGCGCCGCCGATCGCAGTCAGCCGCCCAGCAACGCGGGCAACTCGTCCAGCTGCTTGATCATCATGAGCGGCCTTGTGCCCAATTCATCGAAAGGGCTGTCGTTGCGATTCACCCAACAGACCTTGAATCCGAAGTGAGCCGCGCCTGCGGCGTCCCAGGCATTCGAGGACACGAACAGGATCTGCCGCGCAGGCAGCGCCAGGGTCCGGCACGCCAGTTCGTAAACCTCGCCATGCGGCTTGAACACGCCGACGCTTTCCACGCTGAGCAAATGCGAAAAGTGCGGGCGCAGCCCTGCCCCGTCGACGACGCGGCCGATGGAAAAGGCCGAACCGTTCGACAGGATGGCCAGCGGCAGTCCCGTCGCCTGCAGCCGTCGCAGCGCCGCCGGCACCTCCGGATAAGGCGCCAGCTCCAGGTATGCCTCGCACAGCGTTGCGCGGTCCGCCTCGCTCAGCGGCAAGCCCAGGCGCTCGCAGGTATAGACCAGCGCATCGCGCGTGGCGTCCTCGAACGGGATGTACTGTCCCATCAATGTGCGCAGCCAGGTGTATTCCAACTGCTTCTGCCGCCACATCACGCTCATGTCCAGGCCGCGCCCGGGATAGTACCCGTCGCAGCGCCGCGCGACCGTATGCACGTCGAACAGCGTCCCGTACAGATCGAAGACGATAGCCTTCGCCAAGTTCATGATCGCCTCCCGGTTGTCGTCACAGCGCGGAATGGTCCTTAACCGCCTCGGCCAGCCTGGGCTTGAGCCCTGCGAACCGCTCGTCCAGCGACGCAGGATCCGCCCGGTTCTGGGCAATCATGGCCGCTCGCACCTCGCCACCCCGGATGACCTGCAGCGCGCCGCTTTCGATACCGGCCACGATGGCCTCGGCCACGGCGGCGGCCGGCTCGCGGACAAAACCCAGGTCCGGCCCCGCGCGCGAGGACTGCATCATCGGCGTATCCGTCGCGCCCGGATAGGCGGTCATCACATGGATGCCTTCGCCCTTCAGCTCGCGCCGCAGCGCCTCGCCGAAGTGCGATATCCCCGCCTTGACGGCAGCATAGGTGGTGTAGAACGGCACGCCGACAAGCGCGATGCCGGAGGCGACGTTCACCACCACGCCGTCGCCGCTGGCGCGCAGGCTCGGCAGCGCCGCCCGGGTCAGCAGGATGGGCGCCAGCAGATTGACGTCCACCATCTTCAGGATGTCGCCTTCCGCGGTGTCCTCCAGCCGCCCCGCGCGCACGCCGCCGGCATTGTTGATGAGGATATCCAGTCCGCCCAGCCAGGCCAGCGCCGCGGCCAGCGCGCGCTCGCGTCCCGCGGGCGTCGAGACGTCCGCATCGATGCCATCCGCCTGGCCGCCCTCGGCGCGCAGGGTCCCGGTGGCTTCACGCACGACCGCGGCGCGCCGCCCCACGACAAAAACCCGCGCCCCCTTTCGAACCAGTTCCGTGGCCGTGGCCAGCCCGATGCCGCTCGAGCCACCGGTGACCAGGACGCGCTTTCCCTGTACGTTCATGTTCCTGCACCTCACATGGATAAGTCAGCCCTGCACCCGCCCGTTCATGCGGCCGGCGGGAAGTTCGACGGAAACAAGGCGCGCTGCGCCTCCTCGTCGTTGTCCCGCTTGAACTCGATGTTTGTGCCGACCTTGCGGGCGCGCGCCACAGCCGGGCGCGCGTCGATGGCGTGGAACCAGCGCTTGATATTCGGGTAGGCGCCCAAGGGATCCGCGGCGCCCTTCATCACCATATGCGCCCGGTCCAGCCAGCCCCAGGCGGACATGTCGGCGATCGTGTATTCCTCGCCCACCAGGAACTGGCGCCCCGCCAGGCGGTCTTCCAGCACCTGGTAGTGACGCTCCGCCTCGCGGCGGTAGCGGTTCACGGCATAGTCCAGCCCGGCCGGCGCCGCATGCTGGAAGTGCACGGCCTGCCCGGAGAACGGGCCCAGCCCCGTCGCCAGGAACAGTAGCCAGGACAGCAGTTCCGGGCGGTCCTTGGGCTGGCCCTGGTAGCGGCCGGTTTTCTCGGCCAGGTACATCAGGATGGCGGTGGAATCGAACACCGCCGCCGGCTGCCCGCCAGGGCCGTCCGTATCCACGATCGCCGGCACCTTGCCGTTCGGGTTGACCTGGCGGAAAGCCGGATCATGCTGCTGGCCCTTCTTCGTATCGACCGGTATGACCTCGTACGGCAGGCCGGCTTCCTCCAGGAACAACGAAATCTTCGCGGGGTTGGGCGTCGGGTGGAAGTAGAAACGAATCATGTGCGCACATCCTTGTTGTCGAAAGCGCTGGCGGGTTGCCGGAGCGGACGGGCGCCCCCGCTCCCTGCTTCACGCCTGGTCCCGGACGGGGTGTCACGGCGCCGTGGCCGGAGCCACGTGCGACCAGCGTGGCATTGTGTTTTAAATCACTCGTTCTAAAATAGTCAAGCGTAGACTACCGACCAATCAAAAGTAGCCGCCTCACATGAACCACTATGGGCCGACCGAGAGAGTTTGACGAAGCCGAGGTGCTGGATGCCGCGGTCGACTGCTTCTGGTCCCAGGGGTACGAGGCGACATCGATCCGCGACCTTGCCAACCGGATGGGCTTGACGGGCGCCAGCCTCTACAACGCCTTCGGCGACAAGCGCGGCCTGTATCGCCGGGCGCTCGACCACTATATCGATGGCAGCTTTGCCGATCGCGTACGGCGCCTGGAAGGCCAGTTGCCGCCGCGCCAGGCAATTGGCGCCTTCTTCGCGGAAATCATCCAGCGCTCGCTGGATGATAAACAGCGCAAAGGGTGCATGCTGGTGAACTCCGCATTGGAGCTGGCGCCGCACGATGCCGAGTTCCGCGAGATCGTGACGGGCGTGCTCGCACAGATCGAAGGGTTCTTTCACCGCTGCGTCGTGGCCGGCCAGCGCGACGGCACCATCACCACATCCCAGCCTGCGGCCGATATGGCGCGGCTGCTGCTGGGTGTACACATCGGGTTGCGCGTACTGGCCCGGACCCGCCCTGAGCGGCCGCTGCTCGAAGGCATGATCAGGCCGGCGCTTGCGTTGCTCGATACTCAGGGCGCAGGCAAGGCGACGTCCCGCCGGGCATCGCGCAAGCCCTAGCGTTCCCGACCGGTGCGCATGTCGGCCAGGCGGACGGCCGCGGCCGCGCCGCCGGCGTCCGCCGCGGTGGCATCGCCGTGCGCCGGGTCGCGTGCTTCCTGCAGGAGCTGCTGGATGACCTGCTCCGACCTTTCATAGGCGCCCTCGCCGAAATGGTGGTAGCGGATATGCCCCTGCGCATCGATGAAGTAGTGCGCCGGCCAGTACTCATTGTTGAAGGCATTCCAGATGGTGAAGTTGTTGTCGAGTGCCACGGGGTAGACGATACCCAGGCGCTTGAGCGCCTTCGTCACGTTATCGACGTTGCGCTCGAAGGCGAACTCCGGCGCATGCACGCCAATGACGACCAGCCCCTGGTCCCGATACTTCGCTTCCCATGCCTTCACGTACGGCAGGGCGTGCAGGCAATTGATGCATGAGTAGGTCCAGAAGTCGATCAGCACCACCTTGCCGCGCAGCGAGTCCAGCGAGCGCGGCGGCGAATTCAGCCATTGCACCGCGCCGTCGATGGATGGCGCCGGGCCTTCATCGGGCAGCGGCGCTCGCGGCGCGGCGGCGGGCGCCGCCTGCGTGTCGGCAACCTTGATCGCGGACACCGTACTTTCCATCGCGGCGTCCGCGCGCGATGGCGCCCGAGGCTTGAGCCAGTCCACGAGTTGTTGCTCGATACCGTCCGTCGAAGCCGTGGACAACTGCGCCAGTACGCCCGTATCCAGGCCCAGCGAGATCGCCGCCACGCCTGCGATCATCGCGGCGCCCAGGCTACGGCGTATCCATTCCCCGGCGCCCAGCGTGCGTTTCATCGCCGTGAACAGCTTGCCGCCCACCCGCAAGGCCAGGGCCAGCGAGGTTGCCGCGCCGGCGGCATACGCCAGCAGCAAGGCGGTGGACCCGATACCCGGCCCTTGCAGCGCAGCCCCGGTCAGGACCAACCCCAGGATGGGGCCGGCACAAGGCGCCCACAGCAAGCCCGTGGAAATACCCAAAAGGAAGGAAGCCCGCGCACTGCCGCCTTCGCTCGCGTCGGCGGCGGCGGACAGCCGATTGCCGGCATGCACCAGCGGGCGGGTAAGCCGCTCCGCGACCCGCGGCAGCAGCAGCGCGACGCCGAATACGCCCAGCAGCGCCAGGGCAAGCCAACGCCCGTACTCGTTGGCCGCGACCGCCCAACCGCCCCCCACGGCGGCCAGCGTCGCGACCGCGGCGAAGGTCAACACCATCCCGGCCAGCAGGGACAGCGCACCGCGCCGGAACGACAGGCCCGCCCGCGAGAATACGAAGGGCAGCACCGGCAGGATGCAAGGGCTCAGGATGGTCAATGCACCGCCCAGGTAGGCAAGGACGATCAGCAACATGATGGACTCCGGATAGGGGCCGGCCGCGGGCCGGATGGGCACGATGGGCACCGGCGCAGGATATCGGCGCGCCGGGCCCGGAGTCCTCACGGAGAATTAAAGATTTGTTCAACAAGCCGGGTTTGCTGGTCGTAAAGCCGAAGTGGGGGCGGTGGGCGCGGCCGGCCTGATGGGCGCGGCGGTGGGAGTAATGGCGTGATGCGGTGATGGGTAATGGGTGATGGGTGCGATAGCCGAGCCGGGGTACGACCGCCGCCAAAAGTAAACAGCCCACCGCGATGGGTGGGCCGGGTGCATACGTGCCGACATCCACGAACGACTTGTCTACTACACGTCATGCCTGCTGACGGCCGTCAACGATGCATCATGCATTAAGGAGATCGCTGATGCGTTCCGGCGTAAATGGCATGGCGCGCAGCCGTTTCCCGGTCAGCGCGTACACGGCATTGGCGATTGCCGCACCCGTCATCGGCACCCCGATTTCCCCCGCCCCGGACGGCGCTGCCCCGGATTCGACGATGCGTACCGTGATCTCCGGGATTTCGTTCACGCGGAGCACCTCGTAATCGTAGTAATTGTTCTGCTGGATCTCGCCGCGCTGGACCGTAATGCGCTCCTTCAGCGCGCCCGACAGCCCGAACACGATGCCGCCCTCGGTCTGGGCGACCAGATTCTGCGGATGGATCGCGATACCCGGGTCGACCGCAGCCCAGAAGCGATGGACCCGGATCTGCCCCGACTTCCGGTTCAGGGATATCTCGGCAACGCCCGCGCCTATCGTCGTCTTGTACCCCGCGAAAGAAAGGCCGTGGGCGCGTCCTTCGGGCGGCTTGCCGAAGCCGGACATGGCGACGACGGCATCCAGGACGGCGCGCCCACGAGGACTCTTGGCGAGCAAACCCTGCCTGAAGGCCACGGGGTCGCTCTTTGCCGCTTCAGCGAGTTCGTCGATAAAACATTCACGCGCGAAGCAGTTCGGCCCCCACCCAATTCCGCGCCAGGCCGACACCCGCGTACGCCGTTCAAGAATGACGTGGTCGGCCATGAAATCCGGAATATCGTAATCAGCGCTCTCCGTGCCTTCCATCACCAGCACGTCACGATTCCTGGCGTTCTCCCAGCGGGACGGCGCGGCAAAGGCAAGAATCGACGGGCTGGCGACACGGTGATGAAACGCCACCACCTTGCCGTTCGCGTCCAGCGCCGCCTCGAGCTTATGGGCCGTCACAGGGCGAAGCCAGCCATTCTTCACATCGTCTTCGCGCGTCCACATGAGTTTCACGGGGCGCTTGACCTGCCTGGACAAGATCAAGGCATCGTGCAGATTGTCGCGCGCAAAGAAAGTCCGCCGGCCAAATGCGCCCCCCATCTGCATCGCATGAAAGCGGATGCGATCAGGCGTCGTCTGCAATGCCTGCGCGGCCGCTGCGATCGAAACGGACTGGCTTTGCGTGCCCAGCCAGACCTCCGCGCCCTTGCCGTCCGGGTCGACCGCGGCAATCGCGTTCAGCGGCTCCATCTGCCCATGGTAGGTGTACTCGGTCGTGTAAACGGATTCGAACCGCCGCTGCCGGGCCTCCTTTATGGCCGCTGCGGCATCCCCGCGCGATTCCCATGCCGTTGCCGGCCGCGCCGCGTCCTTGACGGCAGTGACCGTCGCAATCAGGTCGGCGGCACTGTCCGCAGAACGGAACCGCGATATCTGGCTCCACTCGACCTTCAACAGATCCCTGCCCTGCAGCGCCGTTTCCCAACGCTCGGCCAGGACCACCACCGAGTTCTTCAAGCGAACCACGTCCACCACGCCAGCCAGCGCTTTCGCCTCGGAATCCACGACGGCGACCGGCGACTCGCCCTCTACCGGAGCGTGCAGTTGCGCAGCGTAGACCATGCCGGGCAGGCGGACGTCCATCGAATAAACCGGTTCGCCACGGGTTTTCCCCGGAATATCGCGACGCCCGGGGTTGGTGCCGATCAGGCGATACGCGGATCGGGGCTTCAGGTCTGCCTCCGTAATCGCAGGCACATCATTGACGATAGCCGGCAGCGCCGCGACGTCGCCAAAACGCATCTTCCTGCCGCTGGGCGTATGGATAACCACACCCGGCTCCGTCGTGACTTCACTTGGCGGCACTTTCCACGCGCTTGCGGCCGAATACACCAGAATGCGCCGTGCACCAGCGCCAGCACGCCGCATGATGTCGAAGTAGCCGGCGACCGAGGAACTGCCCGCCGTAAACAACAGGCCACCCGTGTGCGGATTGCCGAAGATGGCCTGCGGGCCCTGGTCCACCTGCTCCACCCTGACCTTGGCCCAGTCAGCATCGAGTTCCTCGGCCAGGATCATGGGAAGCGAAGTCATGACCCCCTGCCCCATCTCGGTCGCCGCAAACCGGATAGTGACTTGATCGTCGCGACCGATGCTCACCCATGCATTGGCTGCGATCCCCTCTGCCTGTGAGGAATCCGGATTCCCACGCACAGCCTGCACGGCGCCCCCCGCCAATACGGCGAAACTCAAGGCACCCGCGGACCGAAGAAAGTCCCGGCGCGATACATTGACGGATTGCCTCACGATGACGCCCCTTCGGCCGCGCGTTGCACAGCGCGCACGATCCGCTGGTAGGTGCCGCAGCGGCACAGATTCGACGCCATGGTATCGACGATTTCGTCCCGGGTCGGCTGGGGATTCACCCGCAATAGTGCGGCGGCGCGCATGACCTGGCCGGACTGGCAGTATCCGCATTGCGGCACCTGCTCCGCCACCCAGGCCTTTTGCAGGGGATGTTGCCCATCGGGCGACAGACCTTCGATGGTGGTAACGGAGCGTCCTGCCACCGCTTCCAGAGGCATCTGGCAGGCAAAGACCGCGTCACCGTCCAGGTGCACGGTACATGCCCCGCACGCGCCGGCCCCGCAACCGTACTTCGTGCCCGTCAAACCGAGATGTTCACGCAGAATCCAAAGCAGCGGTGTCTGCGGACTTGCCGCCACGTCGACACTGCGGCCATTTATTGTCACGACAGCCATGAGGCCTCCTTGCGTTGATCGCTTACTGCCCGCGACAGCATCAGCGTAATGTTTTAAGGAAATCCACCAAGGCAGCCCGCTCGCCGGGATTCTGGATGGCGATGAGCATGCTTGTTCCGGGAATGGCCTGGCGTGGATTGGCGAGGAACCGGTCCAGGGTGGCGTCATCCCAGACTGTGGCCGCGCTCCGCATGGCGTCCGAATACCGCGCACCCTCTACGCTGCCCGCCTTGCGACCCATCACGGCAAACAGAGTCGGTCCAACGCCGCTCTTCCCGGGTTGCACCGCGTGACAGGACGCGCACCGTTGCTGGAACAGGCGCTTTCCGTCCAATTGCTGGGCGTGACCGGGCGCCGACCACGACGTCAGGGATAGGAAAAGAGCGGCCATTCCAAGGCCACGCCATCGATTGACGTACACGTCCACGACCCCCGTCTCTGGTTCTTCGTTATTCGTCGACAGGCTATCAGCGGCGCGGCAAAAGAAAATTCATGGGAATTGCCAGGACTATGCAATTCGGATCAACAATGGCCGGCTTAGGGGTCGTTGCAGCGCCGGTGATGCGGCCGAGGCCATTCGATGTGGCTCGGCTTCCTGGGGGCGCGTGGCGCATCCTGGATGTGGGCCGCGGCGTCCCGGGGCACGTGACGCATCGCGTCCACGCAGCGATAGACATTGCGGAGCGTGAACCGTCCGCAGCAAAAAGCCCACCGCGACGGGCGGGCTTGAATGGCGCAATGTTTCCTGGGCTAGTGCGGCCGGGATAACACCGCGCGTATGCGCGCCTTCAGGTACCGGCCCAACTTCTCATCGGTTGCGTAGACATAGCAACCTTTCATGCCGCGCGTCATCAAGGTGCGATACGTGTTCTTGATGATTAAGTCCGCCAACCGTGCAGCCTCGGTCGGGTTCTCCTTCGACATCTTCACGTAACCCTTCATGGTCTTGTCGTGCCGGTCACGGGCCCGGGGCACCGAACGCACGGTGTCGCCGTCCATCACTAGGTCAGGCCCGATGATGACGCCCACATAGTCGACTTCAAGCCCCTGGCAGGTATGGATGCATCCAACCTGGCGAACGGATTCGGGGGCGACTATCCACAGGCTCCCGTCCTCTTCGAGATTCCACTGGCGCTCGTAATCGCCAATGATCACATCGGCCAGCTTGGGATTCTTCCTGCTGTTCCAAGGCCAGCAATAACCCGCCACCACGCGTGCGCGATTGTTCTGGTTCTTTGCCTCGATCGCCGCGTGTAGCGCTGCCGGATCGTCGAACACCTGAAAGTCAAAGGGAATGCCGTCCAATACCTTGTTCGCCGTGGGACGGATTTGCAGGACGTCGTCCACCCACGCCAGATAACCGTCGGAGCCGGCACAACGGAATTGCGAGGTCAGCGCATACTCCTCAACCTGCGCCCCACGGGCCGCAGCAAACTCGCGAATGACCGCCTTGGAGCCCACATCCTTGAGCGTTACACGCTGGTCCTCGTCGATGAAGAAGATACTGCACTTCGCCGCATCGATGAGTTCCTTTACCTGATGCGTGCCGAGGTTCCCGTAGAAGCCACTTTTCTCGGTCAGCCGGTGCGCTTCGTCCACCACAAGCACATCGTAGGCATCCGGCTCTATTTCAGTGAAGGAACCAGACCCACCAAATAGATTCACAAGATGCGCATTCTCGGAAGTCTGGATCAGCTTGTCGCTGTACACGGCCCGCGGTGCGGCATTCTTGGATATATATTTGACGGTCAAACCGTCACGCAGCGCCGCAAGCAAGTTCACCGCAACCACCGACTTGCCCGTTCCCGGCCCGCCTTCAACGATCACCACCCGAGGCTTGCCCGAAGCGCAAGCTTGCCGGCACGCGGCCTTGGCCGCCTCGAAAACTTCCTTCTGATCGTCGATCAGCACAAACTCGCGGTTGCCTTTCAACAGCTTGACGACCACATCCGCAAGGGTCTTCGAAGGCTTCAGGCGTCCGTTCTCAAGGTCGAACAGCACCTGCCGGCCCCGTCCGTGGCCGATGTGCTGCTTGATGAAATGACGAAGCCGCTTCCGATCTTCATCCCCCTTCAAGAACAGAGGCGCGCGCTCGATATAGGGCTGGTAGCGGGGCGCGTCAATAACGGCGTCGGCGACGTAATTATGCAGATAGGCGCAGGGACGAAGCTGAAGACCACCGTCGTAGACCGCTTCGTTGAAGCTTTCCAGGAAAGCTGTGTAAGACCATGCCTGGTAACTGGGATGCACTCGTACATCATCCGCCCTGCGGCCCCCACGCAGCAGCACGAGCGCGTCCCGATCGGTCTCGGCGACCGAAGACCACTGTTTGAGCTCGACCACGATCAGGCGACGGGACCCATCGTCAGCATGCCCCGCAAGGATCACGTCGATACGCTTGGATGTTTGCGGCAGGATAAATTCGACGGCCACGCCCACGTCGTCGGCGATGGCCGGGTCTCGGAGTACGCGAGCAATGTAGCCTAGCGACTCGCGCCACGCTCTGACCTCGGACTTGGCGACCTTGCGGCTTGTCGCCGCCTGGTACCTCGCATGAATGACGTCTTCAATATCGCGGTCGTCGTAGTCGAGCAAAAATTCCTTCTTGTCGGCCTGGTAGACGATCATGGCTTCGGCAGCTGGTCGTACTTGGTGCTGACGCCACGCGAGGCCTCGACGGGATACTTGGCCGCGTTCGCGGCAAGCTTGCTTGCCACGGCCGCGTTGAGATCAATCTCCAGCACGTCCGCGAGCCGGATAAGGTAGAGGGCCACATCCGCAATCTCATCGCGGACCGCGCCGGCAGTTGTGGGGGCCGAAGCAGCGCCGTGGGAATCCGCCTCGGTCATCCACTGGAAGATTTCGGTCAGCTCGCCGACTTCACCAGAAAGGGCCATGACCAGATTCTTGGGCGAGTGAAACTGCTGCCAATCCCGCTCTTCGGCGAACTTCCTAAGCGCCTGCGCTGCACCGTCCACATTAACCAGACTCTTTTCCACGTTCGGCCCTCCGTTTAGGACCAATTGTAACCACCATCGTGCCAGGCAATGGTCGTCACCATGTGGCCTGCGCCGCAGAGCGAGTGCGCCTCGCCCCATGTCGCGCTTCCGTTCTTGGGCCAAATATCGGTTCCACCCTGATTTCGAACGCCTAGAGCTGTCCGAGCAGCATTCGCAACGGTTATCACGGCGTTTGCGGTCCCCGTTTGAGCCTGGCACCCTGCACCCTCGATGCCTGAAATGGGCACAGGCATCTGGGAGACCCCATTCATTCAGCGCCGGCGCCTCACGAACAACGGCCCGTAAATGGCCAAGGCCTCTTGTTCGGCGGCCAAGGCCTCTCGGAACAACGGCTGCCAGCATAGACGAGGTGCGCCGCAAAGATCCGCCGCGCACAATCGCCAAAAGCAAAAGCCCACCGAAACCGGTGGGCCAGGCGCTGAAAGGGGGGAAAGAATTCTGGTGGGCTGTGAGTGGCTCGAACACTCGACCTACGGATTAAGAGTCCCACCACCCGCAAATAGGTGAAATCGGAAAGCCCCGCTACATCAACGACTTGCGGGTGTAGCCACCCCGTCAACTGCGGCGGCTTTCCCATCATTTTGGCCTGTTTTTCACCTACTCCTGGCACGTTTCTGTCACGGTCCATCGGACCGAACCTAGAATGGGCCATCCAATATCACCGAAGGATGAACGTCAGCCATGCTGGCCCATGCCTCTGACACCGAATCAATGCGATTGTTGGTCAGCGCGCTCTGTGGCCTGGCCGTGCGCTTCATCACAATCGAAAAAGCCGCCCAAAGCACTGGCTACACGGCGGCCGCCATCCGCACCAAGATCCGGGACGGAATTTGGGCGGAGGGAGATGTATGGACACGGGCCCCCGATGGCCGAATCCTGATCGATATCGAGGGATACAACGCCTGGGCCAGCCGTGCGGCCGTCAGGCACCCCCAGAAACCTACCGGAAAGCTTGGCTCCAGGCCGCCCCCGCTCGCATAGAGCCAGGTCCACGGATCCCTGAAAGGATAGGAGACGCCCCGTGCACCTCAACTTTCGCCCCGTGATCTGGGTAACTTTGGAAAAAGCATCGGAATACACTGGCCGCTCGATCCATTCGTTCCGGCGGCTCATTCGCGACGGGCATCTTGTCGAGGGAACGCACTGGAAATGGTCCCCCGACAACCGCCAGCATATCAACCTGGAGGGCTATGACCGATGGGTAGCGGAAAGCGCGTCTAAGGGATCGACGCGCGGCAGACGAAGAAACCTGTCGTCAGCTGACAAGGCAAAAGGTGAAGCCGGTAGTGAATAAGCCACGCCGCTCTGGCACCAGAACTACCACGGCAGGCCCATGTCGTCGAAGCCCAGCGTGAGCTGATGCCACGGACGATCGACGGTCATCTTGTACGGGCGCCAGGGACCGGGTGAGAAGGTAGGATCGCCGATGATCGGCTTCAGGTCCGACTGCAGCGTCACGAGCCGCTTTGCCTCGTTGAACCGAAAGTAGCAGTAAGAGATGGAGATCCGAAGCGCCTCCGCGGCGATTCGCATGCTACTCCCGCACCGCTCCAGCAGATGAAAGTATGCCGCCGCCCTGGACTCGTGAGGCGTCACGGCACCGATCGGGACCGCCGCAGCCTCCTTCGCCATAAGCTGGGCCAATGGCTCGGCCGGCTCATTGCCCACATCAGCCCGCCGACGCATTGCCGGATGGTCCTCGGTGCTGACTTCTTCGCCGTCGATTGGCTTGTCGAGCTTTACCGCATAACGGACGACTGTTTCCGTGTACTTGACGAGATGCTGGTACAGGTGGCGAAGGAGACGTTCCTGAAACTCACGGTCATCGAAGTCTGGGGGCGCGCCGACCTTCTCGGCCATCCCGACAGCCAGCAGAAGCGCCTCGCTAGCCACGTCCTCGGGGCTGTGCTCACCACCCGTCGCGCGGGAGATTCCTCTGAACCTGGACCGATGCCGTCCCGCAAACCGTTCGTATGCTTCGAAGTCGATTGAAGACATCTGCGCAACCAATTGAAAGTCAATGGAGTTGGAGCTTAGACATGGGAGGCGGACCCGACAACGGGTTAGATAATCAGGTTAGATCCAACTATTGTTGTCCCACCGCTTTCCGTATAGCAGTCATGGCAACGGATCATCCTGCACAGTGATCATTCAATGCGGTCTGGTGGACGCAAACCGAGCAGAGGACGCCACTGTGTCGGTCAACCATAAGGCGGCTGACGGTGAAGCGGATCAAGCATGAGCATCGCCACTAGTGGCTGTCCTCGGACAACGCTGACCAAAAGAACTATCCGCCCGTGCCATGCGGGGATGGGACGTATCTGCTGGGACGGGTAGTGCATTTGCATCGTGAGCTCTAAGAACAGTTGCCAGGCGGACCCAGCCTATGACTTGCGCAATGGGTGCATCCGAAGTTGTTGTAGGCACAGAGCATGAGGTTGTGTTTACATTAAGCAGCAGCCGCTAGAAAGGCCTCAAAAGCTCGGCTCGGGTCACCCAATCTTTCGCTCAAAAACATAACTTCGGATCCTTTATATCTCCGCTGGGCCGTATAGTTCAACTGGTAAGACACTGACCGGGAAAATGAATACATATCGCGAATTTCCGGGGCGTCGTCGTAAGAAACGACCCAAGGTTGTCTGAACTTTTTCTGCCTTAACAATTTTGCGATACTTATGTGGTCTTCATGCTGATAGAAGTTCCGGTAGAGGCCTGACCCCTTAACATAATAAGGAGGGTCGAGATAGACTAGCGTGCGCGGCGGCAGGTCACTCTGAGCCCGAATCAACAGGTCAAGAGCATCCTCTTCATAGACACGAATGCGCCTCGCATGCTGCCCAATACGCTCCAAACGCATGCACAGTTCGTCTCTCAAAAATCGAGCATCGAGCTTGTACGTACCTTCTTGTAATTTCCCTCCGATCACGCCGGCTTTGAGTATCCCTGAGCGGTTCGTTCGGTTCAAAAAGAGGGTTGCGAAGCCTCGATGCAACTCGGTACCTTTAGCCGAGCCCAGCATGACAGAGCGCCAGTGATGCCACGCGTCGATAGTGACAGGCTCACGAGCCACCATATCTATTAGAGCTCGGCTTTGTCGTGTCGCTACCCGCCAAAAAACTGCCACAGCCGGATCAAAATCGTTGATGTGGATCGTCTCGACGACCTGGTCCATGAGCAGTGAAAGCGCCACACCAGCCCCCCCGGCATAGGGCTCCAGATAGTGCCCTCCCTCAAGATTGTTCGCACGTATGATGGACGCAATGAGCGGAGCAAAGCGAACCTTGCCTCCTGGGTAGCGCAGCGGAGAGTAGAGCTTGTTCGAATACATGCCTGAACTATAGCGGGAGAGCGAAAGCTTGGCCAGCCTATCGAAATAGCCGTGGAGCCGTGGCGGCGACAGCGGCATCGAAGGCCGCAACGAATTCCGCAACTTCTTGTGGATGTTCTCCGGCCCAGACCCCTAGGACATCCCATTCTTTAATTTCGTCCCAATGATCCTTCCACCAGGCTTTGCTAGCCTCTCTCGCTAGGTGACCACCGACCCCGCCGTCGAAAAACGTCTTGAGGATAAGGTCACTGGAGACATTTCTCTTCTTAAACTTTCGGCACATCTCTCTTTGTGCCCCATCGTTGGCAGTGGCAATTGCAAACAGAAACGCTCGAATCGTGTTTTCCGGCGACCTCTCAACACCTTTGCTACCTCGCTTGCAAGGAAGCTTTAGCGCATTCCCACGTTTTTTTGCTGACTCAGGAATGAGTGTATCTGCATCGACGACGAGCAATCGATCTCGAAAGACGGGGTCCTTGTCCGGCAGCGCTAAGAGATTTGATCCACCTACGCCGAGCGGGATTAGCTTCAAAGAGACGCCATGAGGTGACGCGATTGTCCGCCGCGATCCAGCTGGAAGAATTGCATTCAAAAATTGCGCTCCCTCAGCATCTTCGAAATAGACGCAAAGCGCGCGCTTACGCGCCCTGCGGGTCACCGGCTCCGGGACAAGATCCATGTCTCTCAAGATTGCGGCGAGGGACTGATCTTCAGCCAACCGCGGCGCGCGGGTGTCTAGCAAGTAGATGACCCTATCTGGGGCCTTCGAGTTGCCATCCCCGTCCGGATGTACCGCTTGTATTAGTGCGGGCGAATGGGTTGTAGCAATTATCTGCAACTGGAGTTTTCGAGCGTAATGCTTGAGGACTTCAGCAAGCCTCCCAATCGCGTGCGGGTGGAATCCAACATCCATCTCGTCGATCACCAGCAATCCGCCTGGATAATTATTCCCCAATTCACGTTTAAGTCGGTTGAACGAAGCGAGCGCAGTGGCGATACTACCCAAACTATCCTGACCCATAGAAATCGCTAGCGCGTCGTGCAACTCATAGCCGGGGTGAATAGCCCGTTTCTTGGCGCCTTTTATGGAATGTTGGGTGGCACCATCGTTAACGTTGGTTCCTATGATTACAGCGCTTACCACGTCCTTCATGACATGTTTATCTTGGACGTGCATGTCCGCAACGGTGCTAGTGACCTCACGTTCGTCTGCCTCGCCTATTGAGGCGAGCCTGCGCATGCCCAAAAAAATGGTAGGCAGAGGAATTTTCGCGTCTCTGCCCACCTCATCTTCCTCGTTTTTATCAACAGTGCGAGGAACAACACGCGCACGCTGATATTTTGCACGTCGCGTCAGGGCACACCTCTTTCTAACGTCGACGTTGCCGACCGCGGCTACTACTATCGGGGATGAATTCGGATCGGCCTGCGCAATATCAACCTCTGTAAGCCCAACGTAGACGATCCTTTCTATGTTCAAATAAAACAGGTCGCCGAAGTAGCTCCGTGGCCCTGCTTCATCTGTCAACCCGAACGTGTTGGTCAGCAGTCCGAGTATCGTGGATTTACCGATACCATTATGACCAGCGATTATGGTCATCCGATCGGCGAAATCTAACTTTAGTTCTCCAAGCTTGCGAAATGGAGGCTGCCCGAACTCAATTGATCGAACTCGAATCGCACACGGTGCCGAAGCGGCCATCTTATATATCCAAGGGGTCGACGATGACAAAGTGTAATGAACACATTGCGAATCGTAAACCCTCAAGGAGCAGACGACGTCGAGTGCCCAGTCCCCTATATTGCTGCTCCAGCCCCCCTAACCTCATCGTTTGCTTAGCCCAAGGCTTATCTACGTCATCGCTTTTGCCTCGGGCTGCGCCCCCTCACCTCTTCTCGTACGATGCGACACCAGTATTCCGTGCCACCCCATGGAGGACCGGGATTGCTCTAAGCGTGCGACGATCTCCGCATTCGCTGAACGCCCATTCTGCGCCGCTATCTCGTTGATCTTATCGCGCATACCGGGCGGCAGAGCCGACACCGCTTATAAGGTGTGGCGACTTTCTCTCGAGTTCGTCCGTGAGCGCTGGCCATGACTGCCACCGCGCGCCGCGAACCGTAGCAGGCGATGACGGCACGCATGTTGCTGAAAAAATGACTACTGATTTGGGTAGTAGAAAAAAACTCGGCCATCGGCTATCCGGCGTGTTGTCCCGCCTCCTATAGCGTGGCCGCGATGCCCTTAACTCGAGCCAGAAGGCGATAGCTGATCACATCGAGATCGTCCTTATGCCACGAGGAAATCAGATGCACGATATCGACTCGTTTTCCCAAGACCAAAGGCAATTTCTCCGGCTTCTTCTCGATGATGTCAAAGGGCCGACGACAGCTGCCGCCCTTCTTCGTATCATCGAGCAGCTGGCATATGCCTTGATGCCAGATCAGGATCAGGACCAGGACCAGGACCAGGACCAGGACCAGGATCGCAACATGGTGCCCCAGGATCTGCTAAACGATTTCGACGTGTGTATGGCCGCACTCCAGCACACCAAAATTGGAGCGCTTTACAACGAAAAATCGACATAACCTTATGCTGGCACGGGCGTGCAATTGATCTGCAGCTCAGTAATTTGGTCGCCATCGAGAAAGCCGTGAATTAGTCACCAACTGGCGGTGTCGGGCCAACGGTTTTTTCCCCGCGAACTCCTTTGAGAACTACGGCGCGGGTGCCGACCCATCGCTCAATCTCGGAGGCCCGCCATCCGACAGCCTTGCCGGTCAATCCTACCGGCGAGGGAAAGTCGCCTCGCGCGATCAGCTCGTAAATGGTGGTTTTCGATACACCGACGATTTTCACCAACTCCGAAATCCGATAGATCAATGGTTGAACCATGGCTGCTCCTTGTTCAGATGCAGATACAACCAGACTCGCTTCCCAAATCAAGTTCCAATTGCATCCGCGGGGTTAGGATTCTAAAGCTCCACAAAGGCCTAGGGACAATGGCGCCGCGGTAAGCCACCCTGGAGATGGTGGCACCTTTTGGCGGCCAGATTCGGCTGGGCCGGTGTCCGGTTTTGCACCCCCGTTCGTGCGCCGCCACCATCTTCCCGGCTGGGCGCCGTCTGCCGCCGGGGGCCGCCCATTGAATCTGAACTTCCGCCCGGTCGTTGGGTAATGCTGGAAAAGGCAGCGGAACGTCCGAAGACATTTTTCCTCATGATGGAGGCGGGACGGTGCACGCCGGTCTACCACGCGCACGCGGCAGAGCCCGTGGCATCGTGACCGGCATTCGGCCGGAGGGCGCGAACGGGCACCCGTCCGGCAACGTTGCCGGACCACCAAGCTGTGACGGTGACCCTGTAGATACTCAAGCCGCATACAAACAATTAAGGGGTGCAGCTAAGAGAACTTTGGTAAAGTCACTTTTCTAAATGAAACGTCCGCCTCTGATTTATCCTATTCAGCAGCGCGCGCAAGAGGATGGCCAGTATCACGTTTGATGTCTGGCACGATCAACGGAGACGCCATGGAGCAGAAGAGAAGCTGGAAAGAGCGCATCGGCGTAGTTCTTTTGTCCTTCGTTGCGGCTGGGGGAAGTGCGGCCGGCGTTCAGGCATGGCGGCACTATCAAGCCCGGAATGATTACACGGCAGCAGGCTTTCCATCGCAACGGAGCTTTGATGCCTTCAAGCGAGAATGGGCACGCGTCGAGGCCTTGCCACAGTACGCAGAGTGGCGACGTGGAAAGGGCGCTAACGGGACTAAAGAGTCCTATGCACAACTGGCTGCAGGTGGCATATCGAGGCTGCCCGACCAGGAACTCTTGCAAAGAGCAAAAATCCTCGTAGAGGTGATGGACAACTTGAGTTCCGGCGCCTGTGCTCGGATGTTCACAGGTGACATTTCAGGACAAGAGTCCTACCGCTCCGTTATTGACGCCGTGGAGCATAGTAAAGAGCCTAATGCTATAGACGCATGGGCGAGGATATCGGCGGATGCGGCAATAGCGAATCTCCTGTCCTATCCCGTGCCTGTCATCTCTGAGCAGGAAATCAGCCGTCAATTGGGCGCCGTCTTCGCGAGACTACCGGATGCTGAACGGGAGTCCATTTATGCGCTCGTCACGCATCCCTCGTCGCTTACGGATCGACAGAAGTGCGACAGCGGTATCGCTCTATATGAGACATTGATCGGAGCCAGCAGTCCGGCCAGAGAAATAGGGCTTCGTGCGGTCATGATGGATTAGCACCCAGATATGACTTGTCGGCGTCGCCGCATTGAGCTCATCAGTCATCCATCTGAAGCAGACCCTGCATGCCCCCTGCGACCTGGCGCTGCAGAGCGGGAGACCATGCGCGCTCAGCCAGGGAGCGGACGAATTCAGGATTGGTGAGCTTCCGGGCTGCCACATTCGCCATAAGAGGAACGGCAATGGCGCTCGTCAACGCCGGCACGTTGCCTGTGAGCGCCGAGGCGATCCCGCCAGCGCCCAGCAGGTTGGCGGCCATGGCACCGCTGGTCCCGGACGGATTCGCGAAGACCTTGGAGCCATCCCGCACATTCGAGGCGACCTTGGCCACGTTGTTCAACTGGTCGAGCAGCCCGTCTTTGCCGGTCCGGCCGAAAAGAGTCTGGCGCGCGGCCGGCGATAGTCGGTTCCAGTTGGTAAGGAACGTGCTGGTAGAAAATGCGTCGCCGGCATCATTTTGCTGGCCAGGCAGCGCGCGGCCCATCCGGCGCACTACCGCGGCGGCGAGCGCGCGGCGATTTTCCTTCGGCAACGCACTGACGACCCGGCGAAGAACCGTATCGCCGTCCGCGCTGCCCATCATGGCGGCGTTGAAAATCTTCTCCGGGGTGTCGCGGCCCGCGACGCTGTCGAGCGCTTCCAGGCGCCCCAACTGGTCCTTGCTGAACTTGTTGGCCCAGCGCCAGGTGTCCGTCGCCTCCGGGCCGGCCTTCTTTGCCGCGTCGCCCAGGTCTTCCGACAGCGCGGCATACAGCGCGCGCCACTTGTCCCGCGGCACGTCGGACGTGAAAGTATGGTTGTCGATTTCCTTGCCGACGAGGGTGCGCAGCTTCTTGATCGACTCGTAAGGCAGCGTCGCCGGCGCGCGCGGCGGTTGCCCGGGCAGCCGATGACCGTAAGGGATTGGCGCGGACGAAAGGTCGGAGTTCAGTGCCTTCTCGATGCCTTCGATGCGCCCATTCTTGAACATCGCCGACAGCGCCGGCGCACCGACGATGTCGGAGTTCAGGGCGTTCAATGCGGCCTTGGTACGTGCTACCGCGATTGGCGTCGACGCTGGTAGATACTGGTCGAGCTTATCGTACAGGTGCGTCTGTAGGCCCTTCACGCCCGCCTTGAAGTCGTCCAGGCCGCTGGCAATGGCTTCGCCTGCCTCGACAGTTCCAGCATTCGGCGTCAGGCCCTTTACGACGTCATCCACACCGCCAGAAATGTCGGCCGCCTGGTTGATTGCCTTCCGGTTCATAACGCCGGCCCCGCCGGGCGTACGCGAGAGGACGCTATCGAGCGCTTGCGCGATACGTCCCTGCGTCGCCTGGCCAACGGTCGGAGTCGTCCCCGCGGCATTGAAGGCGTCGATGTTGGCCAGCATGTTGGGCCGGTTCGCGTCGGTAGCTCCCAGCACGGCGCGGGTGGCTTGCCGGCCGAGGCCCAGAAGCATGGCGGGTCCAACGCCGCCCGCCAGCGCGGCGCCGACTTGGGCCATCGGACCTGCGCCAGATTCGCGCGCCGCACCGCCCGCTGCGCCGCTCGCGGCAGCGCTGGCCACCTGCGCGCCAGGTGCGGCCGACAGCAGCGATGCAATGCGCTGGCCGGCGGACGTCACCAGCGGGTCTACCACGCGACGCGCGGCCCCAGCAACACCGGCCGCCCCCGCCATGCTGCCGGCGACATCCTGCGCGACCCGTTCTCCGGCATTCTTCGGCTCGGGCAGCCCCAGGGCGGACAACGCGGCGCCGACATCAGCCTTGGGCAAATCCCCACCCAGCGCGTTGACCCCGCTTATCACGCCGTTCACAGCCGCCTCGGGGAGCGCGGCCAGGCCAGTGATGCCTGCGCGCGCCGTCAGCCCTATCTGGCGCGCCCATTCCTTGGGATCGTGGACACCGCGGAGGATGCCCGCCGCCCCCTCTCCCTGGCTCGGCTGAGCGCCCGGTGCCGACGTCGCCGGAGGCTCGCCAGCCATTTCGATCCGCATGACGCCGTCAGGCCCGCGGCTTGTTGTCGTGCCGTTGCCTACGCTGTCGAATTGGTCAAAAGGGTTGCCGCCTTGCGCTGGCGCGGCGCCCCGCTTTTCGTCGAAACGATCGAATGCGTTGGGCGCAGGCGCGGCGTCGGCACTGGGAAGCGCCGCGGCCGCGATGCTATCGGCGATGCCGCCGGCCTTGCGCACGACATCAGCGGCAGCCGCCAGCTTTCCAACGTAATCCGGATCCTCGGCATAACCGCCAGCCTTGAGCCCGCTCGCGAATTTCGTAGCATCCGCTCCGGCGCCGAGGGCGCTGCGATACGCCGGGTTGCCCCCGATCAGGTCGACATAGTCCAGCCCGAACGCTTCCGGCGACTCGTAGGTGCGGTACCGGTCGCGCGACCCCGTCATGTTGTCCGTCGCCGCCGTCCCGCCGCCAGAGAAGTCCTTGATGTTCCCCAGGTTGTTGGTGCCCGGGATAACGCTCTTGCCCCATCCCGTTTCTAGGCCCCATTGCCCCAGCAATACATCAGGATCGACGCCCAGCGCGTTCCCGACTTGCTTCGCAACCCCGGCGTACTGCTGCTTGAACTGATCCGGCGTGGCCATTTATTTGCTCCCAAGGACGCGCGCGGCCGCGCCGCGCCCATACTTCTGGTCGAACTGTGCCGCCAGGTTCGGGTTGTTTCGCAAATACTCAGCCGCGGCGGCGGGCACGGCGGCACCGGCCGAGGGCGCAGGCGCGCCCCCTCCGGCCGGCGGGGCAACACCATACTTCTGCTGATACGCCTGCTGCGCCCGGGAAATCAAGCCGTCCGCGTAGTCGGCCACTTGCTTGAGGCCCGCGCGCAATTGTGGCGTCGACGTCGTCGTATCGAGCGCGGCCAGATTGTTCTGCAGAAGATCCAATTCGCGTTCCGATATAGATCCGAGCGCCCCGCCGGTTTTGGATGCATCCCGCATCGCCTGCAACACCGAAAACCCGATCTGCGACTTCAGGGAATTGAGCTGATTCTTCAGGTCCGATTGCTTGCTGCCGGGGTAGCTGGGAGTATTGCCCCATATGCCGTCCAGCGTGGACAGGTCCGGATCCGCAGCCAGTTGACGTGCCAGCGTCCCCATGCGGCCAACGTCGGTCGAAATGTTGCCAAGGGCACTTTGATCGGCGATCTGCGTTTGCTGCCGCGCGCGCTCTTGTTGTTGAGCCGCGAGCGCTTCCTTCCCTTTGACCGGCGCGCCGTCTGAGCCGGTCAGTGGTGTCATGGTTCCCGACGCCAGGTCCGCGAGCACGAAGCCATCCGGGGTCTCGACGACCTGGGTCTTTGGCTGTGCAAAGTTCCTGCCAATGTTGGAAGGATCGTTGGCGTTGAACACGGTGCCATTCGGCGCGACGGTCGGCTTGGGGCCGAAAACGTCGTACATCGCCTTGTAGTTGGCGGCGTGTTCTGGATCCAGCGCGACGAGGCGGCCGTACTTCTCCGGCGTCATGCTTATACCGCCCGAAGACTGGGCGGGGGCCGATAGGGGAGCCCCAGGCGGCGCCCCCACCGGCGCCGAAAGGGGCAGCGATTGCGCGGCCGGAGGCGAAACAGGCGAGCCGGGGGGCGGCGCGGCCGGCGCACCTGCGAGCGGCGCGGCGCCAGGTACCGGCACTGCACTGCCCGCAGCGCCGCCTGTCAGGCCTGCGAGCTCCTGCATAACCGCGGCTTGGCGCGCCATTTCCAGCCGCTTGGCCTGTAGCTGCTGCGCAGTGAGTGCGCCCTTCAGAGAACTGTCGATCGAGCTGCTGTAGGCCTGCTGTGCGCCTCGGAAGCCTTGCGCCAAGCCTTGGCCGAGCGTGCGCGGCGTCGACGACCAGGCGCCAGCATCCAACAGGCCGGCGGCCATGTTCATCAATGCGTTGCCGCGCGCGCTATCCAGGCCCGACTGCCCAATGATCGGCGCCAGCATGTCGTCGCCCGATCCGCCGAGCAAGCCGCGCCAGGACGACATATCGGTATCAGCCATTTTGATCCCACCCATAGAGAAGGCCCAGCATCTGCTGTGGCGTGTACTTCGGTCGTTGAATTGTTATCTCAGGCTGCTGCAGCGATACCTGCGGCGTTTGCTGCGGCTGTCCCTGCTGCGCCATCGAATTGCCCATGCGGGCCAACTGCATGAACTGCTCGGCCGACAAGCCGCTCGATCCGGCTGCCGCCGGCAGCGTGGCGGCGCTGGTGCCAGTAGCCCCCATGCCCATGCCCGCGGTGCCGGTGCCGAGACCCTCCGCCAGCGGTGACGCATACGCCGCCGTGGTGTCGAACATGCCGTTCCCCAGCAGGCCGGTGCTAATCCCGCTACCCGCCCCGCCAGTACCCGCGCCGGTAGCGCCGGCCGTGCCCGCGCCCCCCGCCGCGCCGCCGGCACCCATCCCACCCAATAGCGCGCCGCCGCCGTAGACCGCACCCGCGAGCGCGCCAAGGGTGTCCACCGGCTTATTTGCGATCCAGTCCCCTGCCTTGTCGACGATGGGAATGCGTCGTACCGGGTTGATGGTCTTGTCGATCTTCTCGAAGGGTTGCATCACCTTCGATATACCGGAGTTGGCCAGCTCCGGAATCTTGTTGGACACCAGGTTGGTCCACTTATCGCCGAAGATCCACGACAGAGGGTCCGTGTACTTTTGGCCGAACGATCCGAGCGCGCCGATCGGCGACTGGTGGTTGTCGCCGTCCGCGCTGTTGCCGAGCAAGCTATCGAATAGCCCCATGACGATCCCCTACTTGCTCACTTGCCGTTCAAGACGCTGCAATTTCTGCGCCAAGCCCTTGGTGGCCGCCATGTTCACGCCGATCGCGTCCATGTACGGGATCATGTGTCCGTCGCCGCCGAAATTCTTTGCGAAGTCCTGGGCATACATGCCGACGTGCTTTCCCCCGCCGATGCCGAGATTGGGCTTATAGCGCCAGCTGTCCATCCGCGTGTCGCGCACCTTATCCGCGATGGCCTCGGTGTCGACCGGCGCCTTGTCCGTCTTCAGATCCTCGTCGGAGAAATAGCCCATGAGGCCGCCGAGGCCAGCGCCCAGTCCCTGGTACATACCGTTGTTCGTGAACATGCTGGTCACAAGGCCACCGCCCAGCGCCCCGCCCAATGCACTGGAGCCGCTATTCTGGTACATCGGCGTCGTCGTGGAACCGCCCATGTTCGGCGTCATGCCAAGGGCCTGCTCCAAGATGCCCAGCTGCTGCTGCGGATAGCCTCGCTGATCCTGGAACTGCTGATAATCCCAGTTGTTTTGGTTCTGAGCCTGCTGTTGCTGCTGGTTCCCGGTCTGCAGGACGGCGTTGCCGTTGTTAAGCTCGTTCTGTTGGTAGCCCGCGCCCAGCGTGCCCAATAGCCCGGCGCCCTGAAGGTTCAAGCCAGCGCCAGACAGCCCGGCAGCCTGGTTAGACTGCTGCGCCGTCAAGTTGCGATTGGCGTCGTTGTTGAACTGGTTTTGCGCATTGGAATACGCACTGTTGTTCAGGCTCGCCAGCGTCTGCGCCTGCACTTGCTGCGCGTTACGGTTGGTCTCGGCGTCCATCACGCCCTGCCGCGCGCCACCGAAGGCGCCCGCATTGGTTGCCGCGCCGCCGTTGTTCTGAAGCTGGATTTGTCGTTGCCGGTCCAGCTCGGACATTGTCGCGTCCGTCACGTCTTTGGTGTACGGGCTCATGTAGCCGGCCAGTGCATCCGGCGTCTGGCTTTGCGCGGAGACTTGCTGCGGCTGATAGGCCATGCCCGCGCCGGCACCTTGAATGCCTTGCCGTATCGCCTGGCCGCCATAGTTGTTCTGTGCGGCCTGCTGGACCATCCCAATGCCCAGGTTCTGAGACCCGTTCATCGGCGCGACACCCTGGCCAGAATATGGCTGGTAGGGCAGTCCCGCGACTTGCTGGGCCTGCTGATAATTCGACTGCCCGGCATCCTCCATCCACTGAGGAATGTCGTACTTTACGGTTTGAGTGCTGCTTCCGCCGCCGCCGCCGCCTTTACCCATTTTGGAGCTCCTTGCCGAGCACGGTCCATTTTGGAACGTACCCTAGACCCTTGAGAAAACTGCGCTCCCATCCGCGACGACCCGCAAGGGTCATCCGAGTGCAGCCCAAATCTTTGGCCCATGCCTCAACGCATGGCACCATCTCTTTGAGTTCGTCGAGGTCTCCGCCGGCAAGGAAAAACTGACATGCCTTCAGTCGCGGGTAGACAACTATCTCAGTCACTATCACGGCCCGCTTGCCGGGCCATAGCTGAAAGTGGCCCGCCTCTACACCGTCTTCGATGTCGCTAAGCGTGTGCGTGCCACCTGTGTATTGTAGGGCTGCCTCGATCCAATCGCTACAGTCCGCGAACTTTTCGCGCCACAAATCCATCACGCCACCGTCGTCGTCAATACGCCGGTGTTCGATACCGTCAGCGCGAACCGCGCGCCATTCGGGGCCATGAGAATGATGCGACCTTTCCCGATTTCCACGTCGGTCCCGCGCTTGAAGTTCTGTGCATCGGCCTGCGCCAACACGAGGTTGCGGCGAGACTCAGTGCTCGCGCTGTAGTTTGCTGGGGGGGTAGGTAGGTTCATCGTCCGCTCCCTGGTTGCGCGTCGAAACGCATGGTCCCGACTTGGAAAAGCACGTCCTGTAGCGCGTCGACTCGCATCTTTACCTGACGCGCGGAGAAGCGCATATCCATGTAGCCGTCCGGGCGCACCTGCGAATAGGGGCCAGCCATCAACTTTTGGCCCGTTGGTGTCATGCCGAGATCGAAGGAATATTGCACGCTGTCCGGGCCGCCGACGTTGGTGTCCGGAATTGCCTGGCTCACGTCCATGGTCATCTTTCCGGAACCGAAGTCGAGCGGACCGCTCTGCGCGTAGATGGTGCCCACGCGCGTGAGCCCAGCGTCCGTCCAACCCTGCTCATGCTGATAGACATTCCCGTCAGGCGCCGCGGCTATCGGGAATGGCCACGCTTCGCGGTCGGTCCATGCCGTGCGCGACAGCTGGCCGATTGACCAATGGTTCTCGCGATAATTCCAGATGACATAGCGGTCGTTCTCAAGGCTCTTTGCCGAGGGGTAAAACCACCATACCTCGCTGTACTGCGAGTTGATGCCGGCCTGCACCTTGGCGCCCTGCATCAGGTTGAGGTCATCGAAAACGTACTCTTGCACGTCGCAAGGAATCGCCCGAACGTTGCCGTCGTAGATGAAGAAATTTAGATTGCTCATCCAAACGCAAAAATCCAGCGTCGCGGCGTGGGCGCGTGGCCCAACCACGCCACAATTGGATCCGATGCGCTCGATGCCGTAGATCAGCGGCGGCCCTATGTAGCGCATGGCATGGACATCGGTGTCGGTGAAGATCAGCGACTCGCCAGTCATGCGCCGCCCCGACTGGGACAGGCCATTGGTGCGTAACCGCAGCTCGCCGGCTGAATTCGTGGCCTGCGGCGTCCACACGGTGTAGTCGCCCTGCGAGCACCACACGACGTCGCTCGGATCGCCGTTCGCACCAATGGCCACGACAAAATTCTCGTCCGTGACAAAAACCGACCGGCACTCCGTGGGTGCCGTAGCGTGAATCACTGTGGCCGGCCCCGTAGTCGTTGGATTCCACAAGAATATGCGTCCGTCCGCGGGCGAGCAGGCGATAAGAAACTGGCCGAAGTTGTCCAGCGCCCACACGGTGGCGTCAAGGATAAGGCCGCTGCTGCTGCGCTCGGTACCGTACGCTTCTTTTCCGTACTTGCTGGCACCGAACCCCAGCCCATACACCGAATCGGGACGCCCTGGCGCCAAATTGGCCGGCGTTATGTCGGTCGACTCGCCGCCCTCATTGACGTAAAGCTTCGAGTCGGTACCGATGGCGGCATGCCGGACTTCACGCAAATCGCGCCAGGTCAGCAACGCACGCGGAATGCCGGCCAGCGGCACCTTCGTCATCCGCTGCCAGCCGCCAACGGGTCGCAGCCGGCCGTTGTACCAACGAATCAGGTTCACGTCACGCCAGCGGCCTTTCGCTTCGTATTCGGTGCCGTTTCGGTATACCCCTGGCGGGATATCGAGCGGGAGCAGATCATCGGGCATCATCGCTTCCTTGTGTCACCCGCCCCCAGCCTTGGACGGCCCTGAAATCGTCGTTGATGGACTCAGCATCTGCTGCCAGCGCGTCATATTCTCGGCGGCATTCTTCGAGTACCAACCAGGGGGCTTGAGCGGTCGCCACATCGCGGCCGGCGGCGCGGGCTTCTGCGGCGGCGCGACGGGCGCCTGCGGCGAGCTGGCCGCGCAAGCTGTCAGCAACAAGACGCTGGCCAGCGAGGTCAGCTGCAGCTTTCTGGCGATCGATTGCATCCTGGGCACGTTCGGCCTCCATCTGTTGGGCCCAGGCCTGCTCCTGAGCGCGGTACTTCTCGGCCAGCTCGGCAGCAGCGGCCTGAGCTTCGAGCTGGGCCTGGGCGTGGCCCGCGGCGTACTGGGTATGCCCGTACCACTTCACACCGAACACGGCGGCCAGCGCCAGGGCCAGGCCGGCCGCCGCGGCGATCGCATACTTGGCCATGTGTTCACCTATCGGGGCGGGTTGGGGGACGACTGCTCGCAGACCCACTGATCCGCGTCGCGTCGATTCTGAAGCCCTGGGAGCGTTTGAAGACGGCCGGCCACCCTTCCCTTCACCCATGCGTCGTACTCCGCGCACGCGCCCGCGTAGTCGCCCGCGTTGAGCTTCTTCAGGAGGGTCGACTTGGCGAGGTTTCCGGCGCCCAGGTTGAACGTAAAATCGATGAGCGCCGCACGCTGCCAGTCCGTCAGGGGCACCTTGACCAGGCGACGGACTGCGGCGTCTGCCTCGGCCAGGTCCTGGGCCTTCAGCGCGTCGCATTCGGCATCCGAATACCGGCGGCCCGGCGTCACGCCGCCGGTGTGGCCCTCGCAGACCGTCCAGTAGCCGATCGGGTCGCGATATGGGAAGTGCTTGCGGCCTTCGAAGTGCGACACCAGCACGCCGGCGATGGCCAGCGCGCCGGCGCCCGCAGCAGCGGTTTGAAGCGCACGTTTCAGGGCGTCCGGGATCATGCTTCCTCGGCAATGCTGCGCCGCGCTTCGCGCCGCCATTTCCAGACAAGGTGTGCCGACTGCAGCGCGATATAGCAGAGCGTCGCAGCGATCACCCAATGATTCGGATCCGACCACCAGCCCGACGACATTGCAGCCGTCACAACCACGGGCGGAGTTGCTTTTAGGGCTTCTGTACCGAGTTCGTCAACTTGCATATCTCTCGCGCTCTCTACTCGGATTTCGGGACCAAATCGACGATTGCATCCGGAACTTCTGGCCAAATGACCCGCTTAGGAAACCCGGGTTGACCCGGTACGTCTCGCAGGCCCTGCCGGTACGCAATTGCGACCGCGATCCGCTCGGCATCCCGCAGGTCATTGGCCTTGTTCACGAGCACGTCGGCGACCCTCAGCCGAACGTTCCTATCCGAGCGAATACGGCGAGCCTGCGCAGCCTCGTAGGCGAGCGGAAGATATTGCGCGAGGATCGTCTGCAATTCCGCATCGGTCGGCCGGGGAACCGATTGCGTCCACCATGCCGAAATCACCGCGTCTTGCGGCTCGCGGGATTCAATTTCCAATGGCTGTGCCACGTCATAGTCCCGCCCCGGAACCAAGTCGGGAAACCGTTTCTGCAGGCAGTAGATCAAGTCTGTTTGGTCAAGCATTTCTTGTCCTCTTCCGCATGCGTTAGAGCGGGTTCAGGTCGCCCACGTACACGTTGCCGACATACATATTGAATGAGTTATTCCCGTCCCACTGCATGCGGATGGGCTGCCCGGAGTAGTTCACATACGACCCGACCGGCTGATAATTTCCAGGGTTGAAGTTGTTGGTGCTGTAGAGGCCGCCGATGTACTGGTTGTCGACATAGAGCTGCGCATTTGCGCCGTTCCAAGCGAAGGCGTACGAATGCGCGTCGGCAGCACGTGCATAGTTGCCCGCCGGCTGGTACGCGCCAGGATTGAAATTTCCGGTATCCCATGGCGTCACGCCTGCCCAAACCGGTCGTGCCCGCGGAAAGTTCACTTGGCCGCTATCGCTCACGACCAAGTTATATGCACTGTTGGCGCTATTGATGAACGCCAGCGATCCGTCGCCTTCCGTGCGAATCCGGGGCGCGGCGACGCCGGCACGTTGCACGACGAGGCCCACACCATTCGAGCAGTCAACGAGCAGCGCAGGCGCGTTCATCTGTCCGGCCAGGTTTCCGCCCGTGCGCGGGTAGTACGCGCCGGCGGCATCACTTCGCAATTGGTCGACGTACTGCTTTGGGGCTGCCTGCAATGCCGAGGTCGGGTTCCCCGGTAGCGTCAGAGCACCGGTCAGCGTGCCGCCTGCCTTGTCCAGCTTCGCAAAAAGCGCAGTGTCGATTGCGTCGAAGTTCGAGTTCAGCAGATCGCCCCACGTATCGGGGTCGCCGCCAACTTGTGGCTTCACTAGGTTGTAATGCGGGGTAAAGGTGTCGGCCATGTCGGTTCCCTTAAGCCATAACTTCGTACTGTGCAGGGGTCCAATCTCCGGAATCGTTCAGGCTCTCGGGCTCCCAATAGAGCCGATCCAGGATGGTCATATCAGTACTCGCGCCGAGGCTTGCGGTGCCCTCCTTGGTCACGAATCCATCGGCGGCACATAGCGAATCTCCGAAGAGTCCGGCAGTCGCCACGAACTCGCCGATCGTCCCGCAATCCACCAACGACACAGACTCGGAGTCGCTGAACCCCTGCCGTGTCACCAGACCCGCCACGGGTGCGCAGGCGCTTGGCGATGAAGCATCAGCGCTGGAAAATCGGATCGGATCCGCCGAGGTGATTTGATGGGAAATCGCTTGAATGGACAGTCTTCCGCGTAGCGTCAGAAGGACCGACAAGCCCATGTCGGAGGCCGAAGCCGTATCGACTATCCCTTGCGAATTGCGCTCACCCTCGCACGCTAGGTCCGACTCACCATCCAGCGCTGCGCCGGACCACAGTGTGGCGCCGCTGCTCGCTTCGCCACCGCTGTCCGCAGACCCCATTGCGGTCACGGCATACGTAGCGCCGCCCGATGCCGTCACGGACGACGAAGCATCAAGCGAAGCCGGCGTAATGAATGTCACCAGCACGCCCGCAGATGCGTCGCTCGTCGGTGCCAGCGCCGCGTAACCCCCCGTCGTCAGTTGGTCAACAACCGTGAGGCCAGCCGCTGCGGCAATGACCGCAGTGCCTGCGTACGTATGCGTGACGAACGCGTCGACGCCCGTGGGCATACTGTGCCCAGTGCTGACGGCTCCCGGGTTTACGTCCATTCCGGCCGGCCCTAGCTCAGGCTGATGGTTAGGCCCGAATCCGGGATCGTGAAAATGTCGCCAGTGGTGATAGTCTTCTGCACCTGCAGCAGCCCGTAAGCCAGCAGGTTGCCGCCCGTGACGGCGTCGAAGATCCCGACCGCGGTCAGCGTGCCCCAGTTGGCGGTCGCGGCCGGCCATACGAGCGCCGCACTGTTCGCCGCCACGCTGCTGCCCCCGTTCACCGAGGCGGGGTCAAATGTCGCCGTACGCCGGGAGTACGACCCGCCGGTAACCTCCGTGCCACCGCCGGAGAAGTTGGGCGCGACGGTGTACAAGGCCACATACAGGCTCGTAGGTTTCGTGAAGGCCGTAGCGCCGAAGACGTGATTCAGAACAGCGGACTGAAGGTAGCTCGTAAAGGCCGGCATGTCGCTTACTCCTAAAGAGTCAAATAGAGAGAAAAATTTCCAGGGCTGACCTGGAATATGTCGCCCGTGTTTACCGCCAGGCTTGGCGATAGGGGCGCAACAACAACGACGTTGCCGCCGGTGGGTGCGTCCATAACGCAGATCGAAGTGATGGTTCCCCAGTTGCCACCGGCCGGCGGCCAGGTCGGGGCCCCATTGCAGGCAACGCGCACCAGCGTACCGACCGTCAACGCGGTACTGAAATCCGCTTGCACCCTTACGTAGCCTGCGCCGCTAACCTCGACGCCGTTCAGGCCCGCCGTGTTGGGTGTAGTGGTGAATAAGCCGTACCAAAGATTGCTGGCGTTCGGCCCCGTGTAGGGCTGACCCGCCAGCACGGCATTTAGAAGCTTTGCGCAGACTCCCGCGACCATTCCCATCAGTAGCCCCTCGCACGCATGCGCAGCGGCGCGCCGGAGTGCATTGCACGGTCATCTGAAACGTTCAGCTTCTCCATGCCTTGATTGAACAGGGCCGCCCAGGTGGCCAGCCGCTCGTCATTCTTCAGGTATGGCGCCGAGTGCTGCAGCGCTCCATACAGGTACACGTCGGGACTCTGCCGAAGGAGCCAGTTGGACGGGTTGTCCGGGGACAGCGGGGGCAGCTTCGCAAAATAGACCATTTCGAACTCGTATTCCTGCGTCGGAGCCGGCAGGAACTTCATCTGCTCGCCGATGATCGCGTAATACTTCGGCAGATCGTGGCCCGGAAACATCCGCTCGCGGCGCGCGTACTCCCCGAGCTGGTGGATCGTCACGAGTTCGATTTGATGGACGCCATGCGGCGAGTTGGGAATGCTGAGGTCCAGCATTTCGATGTAATCGACTGGCACCGGCGCGTACGGGGTGCTTATCAGCGCCGTGGAAATAGCCACGGACCGTTGCGTGCGCCCGCGCTCATCCTTGTTGAAGTCGGCTTCGAATAGCGCGATGAACGACGGAATCGCGCCCGACAGGTCGCCGCGGTTCAGCCAATCGGCCATCGTCGCAACCAGGCCATCGTAGGTGTCGATCGCCATGCCTACACCTGGCCCGGTCGAGTGCGGAAGTGCCGATTCTCCGGATCGTTCAACCAAGCCTTGAATCGCTTGGGGTCCTTCAGGACGCCCCTTTGGCGGAGGTCCTGCAGCACCACCACCGGGATCCGTGCGACATGCTGCATGCCGTCGCCATAGCGTGCTCGCTCGTCCGTCGCAGCATACTGAGCCTTGTTCGCCTCGACGATCTGCTCGGCGTCCTGCTTCGTCTCGATGTACGCGACATCGCCGATCGGGTCGTAATGCCAAATCTCTTTCGTGCCGAGGAACGAATTGGACAGGAACGGGCGCTTTTCCATAGTGTGGGTGGGGCGGCTTTCGCCGCCCCCTCTCCTTACGCGGTGACGGTCAGATCGGCCAGGACGGCATGGGCCTGCTCGTTGTGCACCTTCAGGCCATACTCGACCAGCAACAGCCGCTTTTCCGAGTCGCCGGTCTTGGCCAGCGGAATGGTCTGGAAGCTGCGCAGGTACGCGACGGCGGCATACTCGGTGTCCACGAACAGCGCCGTACGCTCACGAGAAAAGCGATCCGGCACGATCGTGACCTCGCCGAAGTCGGACACGTACACGTCGGCCGCGCCGATGATCTGCGCCTGTTGGCCGGCCGGCACATCGCGGAAGCGGGTGGCGATGCCAGCAAACTTGCTGATTTGAGCCTTGTTGTAGGGGCCCACGATGACCATGTCGGTTTTGCCGCCGGAGGTCCATTGCTTTTGAATGGCCTCTTTGAACGCGTCTTCCGTGATGGCCACTTGGGTGCCATCGGTCGCGCCGGCATTCGGATAGCCCGAGGTGCCCCCCGACAACGTCGGGTTGGCGCCACCGGCGCCGCGTACGGAGTTGGTCCGGATGAACGCCTCGAAGCCCGCGGTCTTCCGCGGCGTGGCATCGTCGCCGCCAACCGCGGGCTGGTTGCCCGTCAGGATGGCCTCCATGTCGCGCTTGAGCTCGGACGCTCGCTTGGCCATCTGGTACGCCAATTCCGACCGGCGGCCGGCCTTGTTCACCGTTTCGATGGTGCCGGTAACGCTGACGGTCTTGCGCGAGATCTGCGTGTAGTTTCCGACACGGGTAGTCGGCGCGACCACTTGCGGCGCGGCATCGTCGCCTTCGACGGCGGCGTTATCCGTGTCGACCGACGCCAGCACGTCGGTTTGCCATTCGAAGTAGGTGCTCTGCGCCGTGGTCTTGCCGATATTCGACATGAACGGCGTATCCACCGGGGAAATGTTGTAGATAACGTCGGCCAGGTCCTCGCGGATGCCTTTGGCGTCGTAGGTGGTAACGGTATTGGTCGGGAGTGCCATTTTTCAGTCCTCGGGAAGTAGTTTTTCGAAGACCGAGGCGGCGTCTTTGACGGCACCGGTCTTCGCGAGACGTTGCTTCGCGCGAGTCGTATCCGTGGTCCTGGGTGTCCGCTCATTCGCGGATCCAGGCTGCGCAGGCTTGCGACCAGGACGCTGCCCGTTGGGCCGCATCGTGGCGCGCTTCTCTTGCAGTTGGCGGTAGCGCGCTGCGTCGCGCGCCATCAGCAATACCCGATGGTCAAACACCTGCTTCAGCTCGTCGTCGCTGTATCCGAGCTTTCGCCCGTACTCGACGATCAAGCGTTGATCGGCCGCACGCCTTTGGTCGTCCTTCCATTCAGGAAGCGCCTCAAGCGTCTTTTGCCGTTCAGCTTGCAAGTGCTGTTTCATCTGCAGTTGACGTTCCGCCTCGGCTTGCGCGTGCAATTCCCGCTGCGACACAGTCACCTGCTGTTGCTGCTCTCTCCAACTGCGCCATACCTCGCGCTGCCGGGCCCATTCGTTGGGGTCCTGCTGATACAGGGCGTCCCAGTCAGGCTCTTGCGGCGTGAGTTTCTGGATAAGCTCGTTTGCCTGCTGCAGAGCGGTTGCGTACTTCGCACGCTCTTGACGCGCTTGCTCGGCTTCAGCTTGAGCGGCTTGGCGCTCTTGAGCTACGACCTGAGTCTTGCGCGTGTAGTCCGCCGTGCGGCTGTAGCCCTGCAACAGCTCGTCGAGCGTCACCTTCAGGTCTTCGCCGTCGACCTTGACGGTAAATTCCTTCGGCTGCTCTTGGCCCTTGTCAGCGCCATCGCCTTCCTCGTCGGACTGCCCCGCGTCTTCCTCGTCGTCGTCGCCTTGCGAGTCGTCCAGGTCGGATTCATCGTCAAGGTCCACGTCTTCAAGGTCGTCGTCGGGCAATTCGGCCGTGTCGGGGTTGGGTTTCCCCTTTCCCTGATTGGCCGGCTGTGCCTCGCCCCCCGGTTGCTCCCCGTCTTCCACGGACAACAGATGGTCGAAGTGCTGTGCTGCGTCTTGAATCGCGTCGCCGGTTCCTTGCGGATTGCCGTTGGATTCGATCTGCATTCTATGTCACCTATTCGGTATGAAATTCGTGTGAGGGGGCGCTTAACCCGCGCGCCGCGGCTTGTTCAGGTACGGCGCCGCCAGTTTTCCGGCGTCAGCCGCGACGCGTAGATGCTTGACGAGCTCGTCATGCGCCTTGACCATCCGGAACAGGTATTCGCGCTGCTGTGCGTCGCCGTCTTCAGACTTCTCCCATTCCTCGACGTAGCGCGCGCGACACGCGGCAAGCGCCTGGATCAGCGTGGGGTTGTCGAGTAACTCTTGCGCGCGGCGGCCGCGTTCAATATCTCGCTGGCGGCTGGCCTCTTGGGCGTCTTTGTCCATTCGTCACATTCCTTGGAAGTCAGGTTGTTGTGCGGAAACTTGTGGCTGCGCGACAGCGCTGGCTGCCTTGGCTATATGGCCCAGGGTGGCGCGGTGGCTTTGTCCCTGCTGGTCCATTTCGGCCATCTGCAGCCGAATCGCAGCGTCGAGCGCCGCATCGCGCTCCTGCCCGGCGTATTTCAGTTCCAGCTCTTTGAGCCGGAGCATCGCGTCCATCGCGTTCTTCTGCTGCTCGCGTTGTTCCTGCGCGACGGCCTTGGCCTTGTCGAGTTCCAGGCGTTCCTGGGCGACACGAATTTGCCCTTGGGCCAGCATCAAGGTTGGATCGGGCGGCGGTTGCTGTTGGGCCGGCGGCTGGTATCCGTCCGGTACAGCGCTAAAGAAGCGCGAGCTATCGCGGAAGCCGGAAAGTTCCGTCATGGCGCGCAGCGCGTTCGCGTACTGCGACAGGGAGACAATGGGATTCGCCAGGCCCAGCGTTTGAAGGATCTGCTCCTGCTTCGCGACGATCTGACCGAGGGCCTGAAGCTTAGAGTCGACCGTGCCGGTGCCCAGCGCGATGTTGACCTTCACGTCCAAGTCGGCATTCCAGGCGCGGGGGTCCATCGTGACCCACTGGCCGCGGATTCGCACCGTGCGCGGACGGTCCTGATTCTGCACAACCAGATGCAAAATGCCCTTGAACAGCTTGCGCATTCCGTTGGCCAGGATGCGCGCTTGCAACTCCACCTTACCTTGCGAGCCGGATATGGACTGCTGCACCGCCAACTTGTTGGTGGACTGCAGCGAGTCCGGATCCAAGCCGAGCTGCGCGCGCGATACGCCCGTGCGCATTTCGCGGACATCGTCCAGGTATTCCAGCATCGGGAACGCCGCCTGACCCACAAACGGCGTCGCCAAGGGCTGCACCATGCCAGGCGCACGCATTCGAATTACGGCGCCGTTCTCGTTGTTCAGGACATCGTCGACGTTCACCTGGCCCTCGACGATGCCCATGCGCGGGTGAATGCTCTGCGCCAGGCTGTCGAGTGAATTGCGCCAGATAACCGTCTTGGTGCGCTGCAGGTCCATCGTGACATCCGCCAGCGACAGACCGAAGAACGTGTGCGGCTCGGGGTCGCACTGGAAATCGGCGAACGGCACATGATCGGCCGCCTCGTGGTGCACCACCTTGTAGCCGGAGCCCATGGTGCAGACCTTGCGAAGCTCCGCAATGCCGTCGCCGTCGTAATCGACCCGTACGTACGCCTCGACATACAGCACGCGCTGCGTGGCCGGATTGAGCGCATCGAAGCTGCCCACCGCGCGGGAGAACGGCTGCCGCTCGATGTACTCGATGTTGTTGTCGAGCTCGGGGCTGGTGACGAATGTGCGGACTTCGTCCTCGTCGTAGCCCATGGCCACGAGGTCGGAGACCGTTTTCATTGATCGATGCCCGACCAGCGCGCAATGATGCGCAGAGCGGGCCCGCCGATCGATAATGAATTCCTCCGGCGGGAGTGCCTCGATTTTTACTCGGCCGCGGGCCACGCGCCGCTTGATGCGCAGATCACGCAGCAGCGCCGGCGGCGGCATGGGCATGTCAGGCGCCAAGGGAATCTGTGCGGCGGTCTCGTCAGGGTACTCCGCGAGGGTCTCGATATCCTCGACCTCGTCGTCGTCCTGCAGCACCTGCATGCCGATGTCATCCACACCGGTGTAGGTTTCGGTCTTGACCTCGACGCTGTCGTCCCACCAGAATTTCGCGAATCCGACCTTTCGGATCAGTGCGTCCTTGAAGACGCTATGCAGGATCTCGAAGCCGTCGTTGTCCCGCTCGAAAACGTAGTTGGCATACGCCGTGGCCTGTTCGGCGAGTGCCGTTTGCCGCATGGCGGCTTGCATGTTCACGGCGCCGCTGGGCTCGTACTCGACGACGTTCTCCGCGCCGAAGAAGATGCGCATCAAGTCGGGAAGTTGGCCCAAGACCACATCGCGCACGTCGCTGGATACGACCTTGGACCGGCCGTCTTCCTCGTCGCCGTACGCGTCGCCGCGGTATCGCTTGGTGGCCTCCGCACGCTCCGGGCCGATTTCCATGTCGGTGAAGCTGACGGCGTCGTTGAGCTCGCCCTGAATGAGCGCGCCGAGCTCATCATCCGACATGCCGCCATCCTCGTCGCGCCGTGGCGCGGGGTTGTTGGCGGCGGCATTGGCCTCCGATGCGTCTTGCTCGGCCAGGAACTGCTCCAGGGCGTCGACGTCGTCGATGGGGATCGCGGATTTTCCCGGCATTTACTTCTTCTTTTTCCCCATGAGGCCCATGGCGCTATTCACGGGGGCGTCACGGCCGGAGGGGCCAGGGCCGCGGCCACCGCCCGTCGAATTTCCGTGGGGGGTGGGCGTCAACATCTGCTTGACCTTGGCTTTGCCGGCCGTCGAGCCGGTGTGCGTCTTCATGCTCTTTTTGAGCCATCCGCTCATCGCGGTTACTGCCTTGGGGTTGGTGCTTGCCATGTGAATCTCCGAGAACGATGAACCGGGGTTACTTCGATCCCGGATTGGTGGAAGGCGATTCGGCGCGCTGGCGCCCTTGCTCGCCCCAAAACAGGCAAAACGCATGGCCCGGGCTTTGCAGACCCGCCCACACGCGAAACATGCCGCGCAGGTCCAAGTAAAGGGTGAAGAACCGGCCGCCTTCGTTGATAGAAACGGTCCGGCGCGCCCAGGACACGTATGAAGTACCGCCAGCAAATTCCAACTTGGCCATGGGGATTTCCACTCGCTAGTTGATCGTGTAGCTGTAGAAGACGTTCGCGGCCTGCGACCACACGAATCGCCGAACGCTCGTCGGCGTCATGACGATGGTCTTCGTCCGCGTGTATCCGCCCGTTTGGGATGGGTCCGCCACAACTACGTCATCGGCGAAGAGGACCGGGACCGTCCCGCCGGTGGGCATGTAGGCGGCAATCGTGAACCGGTCTCCATCGCGCAACCCGTACGTGGAGGCGGATTGCACCGTCACGTTCATCGTGGAAACTGTCATGACCGCGAGCGTGTCGCCATCGGTCAACGTCTGAAGCGTCGCGGTCGAGTTGATGAGCTGCAGCTTGTGCTGCGGCGTGCGACCGTCCACATACGCCTCGGTCGCGATGACCGGATCGCCGGCGGTGTAGGCACTGAACGGGATCGCCGTAACGTCGCCGGACCCCTTCAGCTTCCCGGTGACGACCGGCCCAACCGTAGCGTCGTTCAAAGGAGGCGGCACGGTCGAGCAACCGGCCAACGCCAGGACCGCGAGGGCAAGGAGTTTGCGCATGGCCGGTCCTTACGCCGGGTCGGCTATATCGCCGATTGCCGTCAGTTGCTCGGCGATGGTGCCGGCGGCGATCGCGGTCCCGCCAGCGGTCGTAAACGCCGGCGCTTGGATCTTGGTCGCGTCGAAGGTGATATTGGCCGTGCCGTCGAAGGCCACCGAGTTGATGGTGCGAGCGGTCGCCAGCTTGGTAGCCGCCGCTGCAGTACCGTTTCCAGCCAAGGCGGTCGTGGCGGTCGTGCCGAGCGCCAGGTTGGACGTGCCCGCCCCGATAGCGGCACGGGCAGACGCTTGATCGGCCCCCGCGGCGACAACCGCCGGCTTGCCTGGGAGCGTGCTCCACGTTTGCCCCTGCTCCGAGGACTTCAGTTGCGCCGGATCCAGGCCCATGAGCTGCGCCTGGTTGCAGAAATCGCCTTGAATGCCCATCGCAAGCTCCTGTTTTCCTAAATCTTGGAAGTTGCGTCCTATCCTATGGGCTTAGGCTGTGGATAAGTTTCGCCGGAGGGGCTTTTTCCAGCTTGTCGAGTAGGCGCCGCCGTGTAACGCCGTCGCGGCGTCGCTCGCAAAGGTCAGAATGAATGCGTCGCCCAGGTCAGGGGATCGCCGGAGGCGCTTCTTGGTCTGGTCCTTCGACTCCGCGGCGATCCTGCCGGCGGAATCCGGGGGGAGATACCGCACGGACACCAGATCCGCGCATAGCGCCTCGTCCTTCGGCATGACGCAATCCCGCGCCTCAAACCACGCCTTGGCCTTGAACCACAATTCCGTCCGCAGGTTGCGGTATGTCGCCGAAATCGACGGCACTTCGGACACATTGATGCCGCGCACCGGCAAATCGAGCTCGCGCAGGCGATCGACGACACCGGCGCCCAGGCCGATCACGTCGACCAGGATTTCCACCGGGCGCCGCTCTACTGGCGTGGCGTCCCATTCGGCTTTCACCAGGCCCGCGGTCTGCATGGTGTCCAGCTTGGTCCACTTGCGCACTGGCTCGATGAGGGCATTGGCCTGGCGCTTCGCCAAGGCCGAGGCATCGTCGCCAAAACGCGCCACGTCGACGCCCCACACGATGGGCGCCGTCGCGACCGGCTGGATGTCACGCGACATCGCGTCCTCGACGAGCGCCAGCGGGATGATGGTGTCGTCGTCGGATCGGGGGAACTCGCCCAGGACGCGCACACGGTACGCGTTGGATTCCTCGCCGTAGGTTTCCGCGACCTCGCGGATAAAGTCCCGGGAAACGCGCTTGCTGTCCTCGCAGGACACGCGCATGGTGAACCACTGGGCCCGGTTCTTGTTGTGGGTGTCGTAGAAGTACCCGCTTGTGCGGGTAGGGTTTCCCAACAGGATGGTGATGGCGTTATCACCGGACATCGATCCAATGGCCGCCTCGAAAACCGCCTCGGGTACGCCGGACGCCTCGTCCGCCACCAGCATGACGTAATCGGCATGCACGCCCTGCAGCGCTTCAGGCTTCTCGGCGCGCGCCGTCCGGGCGGAGATAAATGCCTCGGTCGGGCTGGCCTTGAGTTCAATGCGCTCGGACTGGGGGTCTACCAGCTCCTGCAGCGCCGGCGGCAATTCAGCAATCCACCGCTTCAGCTCGGCGAAAAGCGCGTCGTATAGCTGCGAGCTGCTCGGCGCCGTCACCGGAATCTTGACCGTGTACCGGGTCAGGAAGTACCAGAGCATCGCCCAGGCGGCGAAGGTCGACTTCCCGACGCCATGGCCCGAACGAATGGAGATTTTCCGGTGCTTGGTGAGCGCGTCCAACGCCGTGCATTGCCATTCGTCTGGCTCGACGTGCAGCACTTCACGCACGAATCCGACAGGGTCATCGCGGTACGTGGCGATGAAGTCGAGAAACGGATTGGGTTGATTCATGCCCCCGATTCTGTGGGGGCTCCCCTGTGGATAAGCCGGGGCGGAGGGACGCTTACGCCGGCTGCTGCGCGAGGATGCGCTGGACGGCGACGTGGGAAATGGCGATGTCGTGCTTGATGCGTACCATCTGCGCGATGTCCCGCAGGCTGTAGCCTTCCATCTTCGAGGTGAGAATGGTTTTGATGGCTGCCTGCTCTTTGGGCTCGGGCACCAGCACCGCGTCACGGCCGGCGCCCTCCTTGCGAAAGCCGAACGGCGCCGTGCCCCCGATGTGGCCGCCCTTCGCTTTCTTCGCGCGCCGACCCTCGGCGGTCCGCTCAAGGATCCGCTCGCGCTCCATTTCGGCCACCGCGGCGAGGATCGTGAACATGAACTTCGCCATGCCGTTCTCCGTCACGGGCTCCGTACCCATGTCGGCCACGATGAGCTTGATGCCCTGCTCTTTCCAGAGTTTCGACTTGGCCAGGGCATCCGCCGCGTCGCGGAATGCACGATCGAGCTTCGCAACGATGATCGTGTCGCCCTTCTTCAACCGCTTGAGCAACTTGGCGCCCCCCGGGCGGTCCTCAAGAGGCTTGGCGCCCGACACGCCGGCATCGGCGATGACCTCGGCCAGTTCGTCGTCGTGGTAGAGCGCAACTGCACGTATGCGCCGCTCCTGCTCGTCCAGACTGGTGTTGTCGACCTGGTCGACGGTCGATACGCGGGTGTATCCGTAGCTGGCCATCAGTGCAGGTCCCCTTTGCGGGGCCCGATTTTTCCCTTGGCCTGGGCTTCCTTTTCAAAAAAGTCCATCGTGCGCGCGAACGTGGACTGCACGATACCGACGCACTCGGCCATCGTCATTTCCTGACCGTCCATGACGACCGTGCTTTTCATCTTCTCGGGGTTCAACAGCGGCATGAGCTCGCCGACCTTCCGGAAGTGATACCGCAGTTGGTCTATCAGCTCACGCGTCCCGACCTCTCGCGCACCCGCCGGTCTGTCGTTGTCGCCCAACTCGACCTCCTGCATGCGCGCCAGGCGCTCGGCATCCTGTTTGCTCATGTTGCCGAAGGGATTGGATTCCGTCCCATACAGCGCTTGGTAAACATGGTCCGGGTACACGTTGGCGCCGCCCTGGTCATCGATCACGAGCCAATGCCCCTGTGGGACCGAAATGCCATCTGGCGTCGTATGGATGCTGCTGAACGAGGGGGAATATCCCGCAGGCTTGGCCTTGCGCGCAACCGCGTCGACCTCGTCGTGATTGCTCCCCTGGTACTGCGCTGCGTGAGCCTTGCGCGGAATCGTCACGTCGAAATTTCCTCAAAAAATTTTCGGGGGAATCGACGGGAACGTGAGTGTGGGAGAGGCCATAGGACTGCCCCGCCATGGTGCCCACCCCGGGGGGGTCCGGCAACGTTGCCGCACCTGGGCCGCGCGCCTACCGAATGCCGCGCCGCGCCCTGCTCCGCCCCTCGTTCGCATCGTTGTGATGGGGCATTCTGCGCGCTGGTGCCTTGGTTTGTAAAGCCCTTTTAAGAGGCTTACATCATGCCGCCCTGAATGCTGCGCGTCGCTACTCGCCAGCGTGTTCAGCAGGCGCAGGAAGCGCAGGTATCTCCACTGCCTGAGCGGCCGGCAATGCCCCTGTACGGCCCGCAGACAGCGCGCGTACTGCATCCAGGTGCAGGGCATTGAGGTTGATGGTTACGCCGCCCTCGACGCGCTGGCCGAACTGCTCACGGTTCAGCCGTTCAGCCCGCCAGAATCGCGCCTTGGCCTGCATGTCGGCCTTGCGCAGCGCCTCGGCGACCAGGGGCGCGTCGTCGATCAGGTCCGATGCTTCCTCGACCAGGGCGAATGCGGCCCGCGTGCGCGCACGCGAGAGCGCTGCTCCGATGTCGGCATCTTCCTCCGCCAATTTCCAGAGCGAAGACTTCGACACGCCCAGCTTTTCCGCGATCACACGAGCGGGTAATCCCTCGGATTGCATGTCGATCCATTCGTCCAGGTGTCCGCGCAGCTTTGCGACGTCCTCGTGGTACTTCGGTTTGCCCGCCATCGTTATGCCCCTTTCTCGATTCCCAGTATTGCGTACAGCGTAGGGTATACCTCTGCTGCGCGCAGGGCTGCGACTCGGACAGCGGTGGGCAGCACCATTGCGTGACGATTGAGTAGTTCCTTGATGCGGACCCCTGCCTTGTCCGTAAACGGGGAGTTCGCTGCGTCTGCGTGCGCTGCCCGCTTGTTGCCCTTGTGGACTTCCGCGATGAAGATGCGGCGCACGTCCGGGGCTGACAGGCCGAATTGCTGCCCTACGTGTGCGATCGTGCATCCGTCCGCCAGCCGGGCGACTATCTGCGCATTCCGATCAATCGGGACAACTATCGCCATTCTCGGTTCCTTCCGGGTTTGCGCGTGGTGCGGCTTCGGATGCACGCTCGGCATGTAGGTATGCATGTAGGTATCCTTCCAACAACCAGACCTTCTCCCGTGCGTTGCTGTACGCGATGGTGCGCGCGGCGTGTACGTTGAAACCCAATGGGCTGACAGGGGAACATTCCCCCGTGACGTGAAAGCCATTGCGCAGCGTGAGCGTGCAAATGGTGACGTGCGTATCCGGGATCATGGTGAACGTCATGCCCTGGATAGCGGCGTCGATATCCTCGTTGCCCAGAAGGCCGGACGGTTGCTGTTCGTCTTGCATGGTTCCTCCAATGGCCGGGGCGCCTGCGCGCCGCCGGCCTGTGTCATCAGGTTGTGGGCTGGTCTTGCCCTTCGGGCTGTGCCTTGATGACGTGGGCATCCACGGATACCGACGCAGTCATGCCGCCAAAGAGTCCGGCGGGCGCGAGCGTGGCACGCTGAAGTGCCGCAACTTCGACATCGTGCGCAGACATGGCTGCCTGCCCAAGCTGATAGTCCATCCATCGCGCGTACTCGGTTCCCGCGGCGGGCGGCGTGCTATTGCCATCCCAGAGCGGAACGTTTTCACATGCGTGGGTTTGTCCCTTCGCGTCAAAGACCGTCAGGTTGACGTTATCCGGCGCGTTGACCTTAGCGATGATTGCAGCCAGCGGGCCAGGGCCGTGCATGCCGAAGCCAACGATGCTTTCGATTGTGTCCAGCATGCTTTGCTGTGCGGACGGATAGAAGTGAACGATTCGGCCAACGGTGGGTGTGATGGTGTACATGGTTGCTCCTTAGAAATGCCGCGCGCCACCATGGCGCGGCGACGATGGGTCAATGTCGATCAGAGGAAGGAGAGCGCAGGCGAACCACCCGGCAATTCCAAAGCGCGGTCGATCTTTTGAAGAGCCAGCTGCGTATTACGCAACCGCTCGCCGACTTCGAACATCTTGCGCGCCACCTCCGTTTCGGGAAGCTGCGTCGGCTGGCTTCTGCTCGCGGACTCGGTAGTTGGGCGCGAAACAGGGGCGAGCCGTACTCGTAGCTGCTCGACCCTTTCAGCGATGGAGTCCGCGATATAAAGCAAAATCTCCACGTGTTCGAAAACCTCGCCGCTGGGCGCTTCCGTTTGGCCGATCAGTCTTGAAAAGGATTGGTTGTCGGGATGAGGCATTGATGCTCCTGGGTAGTGTGGTCAGATGTACCCGGGCGAATACGGGCGCGGCTGGAGCAATTCGCCCAGCAGCTTCAAGACGCGCCCGGACTTCACGTCTTTCCCGGTGAATCGGAGAACGCGCCAGCCGGCGAGCATGGCGGCGTTGTATTTCTCGGTGTCCTTTACGAAACCGGCGCCGCGCGTATGACGGCCACCGTTCCACACGCCACCCTCGATTTCGACCGCAAGCTTCTCGGCTGGCCATGCGAAGTCGAAGCGCCAGCGGCGGCCGGGCATGAAGCGGTATTCACGGACGGGCGACTCAAACTTGGCGGCGCGGATTTGCAGCGCCAGCAATTCCTCAAGCGGACTCGGCAGCGCCTTGGCGGCCGGCTTCTGCGCGGTAGCGTTGCGCCGCCGCGTCATAGGGTTTGTCCCATCAAATCCGCAATATGATTTGCTTGACGTGGATACAAATCCGCAATATGATTTGCTCCATGGAACTCGAATTCGACCCGGCCAAAGACGCCCGCAACATCGCCAAACACGGCATCTCTCTGGCTGACGCTATGCTGGTCTACGAGAACCCGGGCAAAGTGACATGGCCGACCAATCGGGCCGACAGTCTGGAAGACCGGTTCATGGACATTGCGATGGTTGAGGTTGCTGGGGTTGTTCTGGTTCTGGTCTATGTAGTTCGCGGCAATGCGGTGCGTGCAATCTCGATGCGCCGCGCCTCGAAAACGGAGCGAAAGCGCTATGAAGAAGCACGGAAAAACTGATTGGGAACGGGTCAAGGCCGAAGCGGCGGCCGATGCGCCCATTGCGCATGACCGCACGACGGACCCGTATGATCCAAACGACGACGCGGCGGTTAACGCCTTTTTCGACAAGACGCCACCAGTGCGCCGACGCGGGCCGCAGAAGGCGCCGACAAAGCGCGTCGTGACCATGCGCCTGTCGCCCGATGTTGTGGACACGTTCCGGGCCACTGGCGACGGCTGGCATTCGCGCATCGACAATGCGCTTAAGGACTGGCTGAAGACGCACACGCCGGCGTGACACGCCATTGCTTAAACCCAGGTACGAATGTACCGGCGGAAACGTATGGGCAGAAAATTTGATAGCGCGCCCGACGCTGACAATCCGGAATGGACGGAAGAAACCTTTGAAAGGGCACTAACGTTCGACCAGTTGCCCGAAAGCCTGCGACGCAAATTGCAGTCCATTGGCGTGCGCAAGAACAGAGGCGTGGCGCAAACGCGCGAGATCAAGTCGTTGAAAGATTGGCTGCAGCGACGTCGCTGATGGTGTGAGATAACGTGTGTGTCGTCCCGTAGGCGCGCGGATCGAGGGCATGACGACCAGTGCGCTCGAATCCTGCCCGCCGTCCTATTGCCGCCAAACGGTCAGCTCGCTCGTTTCCTGGATCGCCGTTATGGCCTCGCACCCATTTGAAATTGGCGAAAACTCGCTGCTTTTGCTCCTCGAGCGCGACCCATAGATCTCGATTTAGCATGGGGGAGCCCTTTTTCATCCAATTCTTTGCTGCCCAGCCTTTTGACCATACCGTCAGCCCTTTCACGCTGTACTGCGAATCGCTATAGATGACTGCCATAGCGCCGGTCGGCAAGCTCTTCAGTGCTTCTAGAATCGCGGTGAGCTCCATTCGGTTATTCGTTGTCTGCGCTTGACCACCATGGCCTGAGGCGCCATCGTCTCGATGCCAGCCCCATCCCCCGATGCCCGGGTTAGGATCGCACCCGCCGTCCGTGTAGATGATGAAAGGCTTCGAGCCAATGTCGCTGCCGATAAGTTCGCTGGACGTATGGCTACGCGCGGATAGGTCTTCTCTGTTGTCCATATCTGTTTTCCTTTCACCATTTCACCCGAGCCCCCCCTACCCCCCGTGACGGAGGATCGGTTGGCTCAGGCTCACCGCCCATTACGGGCGCATCGACTTTCTGCGTGGCCGTTGCGACCCTCCACGCATCCCGAGGTCTCGATGTTCGCCAACCTCCCAGGTCGTAACGGAGTTGCACCGCCGCCGAATCTCGGCTCGCCTGGTACCCGTTTTGTGCGGCCGCTGGGTTACTCCGCGTGTTTTCGCTCTGAAGCCCATACAGGCCCGTGACATTTCCCCGGAGCAAAGGGGCGTTATCGTTACGGCATAGGAACTCCTGCCGCTGACTGGAATGGAGGCAGCGCCGTGTCCGTTGTATGGTGCGGCAACGTTGCCGCACCACCGGATTGAGACGATTCATCGTTAGCCACGGGGGCTGTTTGACTAGCGGCATGGCGCCAGCTTCTTGGTGCCTCTGTGAACTCGTCCAATACGTCGAGTAGCGAGAGCCGAGCGTCTGCAGATGTAAGGCGCTTGATTACTTCCAAGCTGGGACGCTTCCCTCTCCACCTCGTTGCGATCTGCCAGAGGTAGCCTGAATTGAGGCCGGCGGCGTCCGCAAACGCAAGCCTTTCGGCCGGGGTCAATGACTCATAGAGTTGAGAGAGGTTCATGAGCGAAAGCTTAGCAGTCGACTAAGCCATAAGTCAATAGCTGCCTGCTAAGATGTGGTTAGCGAACCGCTACACAGAGGGAATATGAAAACCGCTGCGCAGATCCGCCTACAAAGGCTTCGAATGTTGGTCCAGGAGACGGGATCAATCGCCGCTCTAAATCGGGCGACCGGCAAGCAGGACCGCGATTCCACTTACTCCCAGATCCTTAACGGATCTATCAGCAGTGCTACCGGCCGCCCCAAAGAGATGGGGGCGACGATGGCGCGGAAGATCGAGGAGCACCTAGGGAAGCCGTTAGGCTGGATGGACACTGATCCAGAGGATGCTAGGACGAAATGGCCGTTTATCGACATAGCGCCGAGCAGGTTTTCGGCGCTCCCCGATCGCGTAAAGGGGCGCATTGAAGAGCGCGTGTTAGCCATGATCGAGGAATGGGAGCGTAGTGAAGACACGATGACTGAACTGCAGAAAGCCGTGTCAGAGATGGAGGGAATCGCCGCCAGCGCGCACAGTCGCAAGCGACGCGCTTGATCTACGGATGGACACTCCGCTCCAAAGGTAACCTTGCACCGGATCTATTTGCCACTCGATCCGTGAGGCCTACATCAAACCACGTTCGGCTGCCCCGATATTGCATTCGCTATTGACCAATGCTTAGCTGGTGACTAATATTCCCATCTATGCAGCAGCCCGTTGGTAAGCCACCGATGCTCGCTGCGAACTGATTGATGGGGGTAGCCCCGTCCCATTCCTGGACCAGGGAGCAACATGTCAGAACATCACCAACCATCCACGCAACGCGGAGGCGCGACCAGCGTCCAAAGAGCAGCGCATATGCACGCCAATGCACCGACACCAAACGAAGCCGTACTCTCGCCACAAATTGCCTTAGAGGCCGCCGCAGAAGTCCTGCGCCAAGCCGGCGCTCTTTTCCACACCATACAAGTCGCCTTCGAGGCGGGGAAAGGCGGCGTCATTGATATCCTCACCTTGGCCGACATCGGCGCCGCGCTATGCGGCAATGCTGCTGAACAAACCCAGGAGAGCGCCGACGCTGAGTCGGCATGTCCAGGGTGGAAGCCCGCGCCGCTTGAGCCGACGTCAAAGATGTCCGTGATGGGGGCCTGCCAGATAAAGGGATACGACCGCAGCGGTGTATGCCATTGCGGGTGTGAGGACTTCCCGGACACGTGCGGTAAAGCGGATGCTGTCTATCGCGCAATGCTGAAGCACGCTCCGGAAGCATCGCGGGCCGGCGGCTTTTCAAGCCACGATCGGACAGAATATTGCGCACACGCCCAGCATGCTGGCGATGCGATCGCTGAATGACCCCGATAGACCACGAAACCGCCATAACGCGGCAGCACGCCGCGGCGCAGTGCTGGTGCCACGCGATCACCACGATCAACATGCGCATGGCGCTGTGCCCCACCTGCGGCAAAAAGCGCTGCCCGCACGCGACGGACCGCCTGAACCTGACCACGAGAAGCAACGAGCCAGGCCAGGCGGGTAATTTCCATTCCGAGCCGGCGGCTCAGAGGGACACGGATGCGCCCGCGCAGCAGTTCATCATGTTCCCCACGGGATGCTTGCTTCCGGCTGCGCAGGGCGACGAGGCAACTATCCGGATTTCCCGGACAGTTCAGTTATCCGGAAATTCCGGAGAACTGGCCGACCCAACTATTCGAAATTCTCTAATGGTTGGGCATGGCTACGAGCGGTCGGCGCTGCAACTGATTTCTGATATCGCGTCGGGCAGCAGGACTGTGAATAGCCAGCCACATATCGCCAAGATTGCGCAGGATGCCTTGTCTCGCCCGGGTGGCGGGATATCCGCATCGAGTCGCCCGGAAACCCGCCTGGGTACTGGCTCGGAGGGTGGCGGGATATCTCAGCCGCCCAGGGCGCGGGATGCGGAGCGCGCGCTGTGAGCAGTAGTGTATTCAGCAGGGGGGGAGGTTCGCGTATCGCTGGCGACCTTGGAAGCGATACGCGATGGAGTGCTTCATCAGCACGGGACACCAGCCGGAATGTTCGTCTACGGCGCGCGGCTCGGCGCCGTACAGGTGGATGGCACATGACCGCGCCATCCATCACGATGTCGCCTCATCCGCGCAATAGCCTGAACGGCCAGCCGCCATGCGGCTTGTTTAGTCGCAACAGGGCCGGAGACCATCCTGCTGGACCCGTGGATTCGATCCAGCTGGCGGACGCGTATATATCCGATGTATTGGCCAGTAGAAAGCCGCTTGACCACCGGCTTGATGTCCCGTGGACCCGAATTTGTGACGACATACATGGAAGGCTCCTTTTCGTTGAAGCCGCCACTCTAGGCCGTCGAACCTGGACTAAGCACACCCGCAAGATCCAACGATTGGCCATGTGTGGACCCTACCAGCCCGAGGGGACACAGCCGGTGAGCTCCGGATCACGCTGCGCGGCCCACGGCGGGTATGTGGGCGCAGGCGCGCGGACGGTTCCGCAGGGAGCAGCGTGATGGAGGCCGACGAAATAGCCCTCACCTTGCAGGAAGCTGCCCAGCGGCTGCACCTGTCATACAGCACCGTCTTTGCCCACCGCCGCAAGATCGGCTTCCGCATACCGGGATCCCGCGTTTGGCGGGTTTGGCCGTCCCAACTTGCGATCCTGACCGAAAAACGGTCCAATCTGACCCGGCTACATCTGCGGGTCGGTGGAGAAATTGAATGTCCATCTACCGACGCGATGGCGGTGAAATCTGGTGGGTCAACATCAGCCCGCCAAGCGGCCCGCGAATTAGACAATCTACTGGCACAGCGGATGAAAAAGCCGCGCAGGAATTCCACGACCGATTAAAGGCGCAGCTCTGGCGTCAAGAGAAGTTCGGTGAACGACAGGCCCGCGCATTCGAAGAGGCTGCCGTCCGGTTCCTACGCGCGTGCGAAGGTCAAAGCGACTACGGCACAAAGCTTCGTCATGTCGAATACTGGCTGGGGAAATTCAAGGGCCGCGACGTTCGCTCTTTGACCTACGACGATATTTCGGACAATCTGCCCACGCACAGTGTTCACAAACACAAGCCGGCCGCGGCGCTCAAGGGCGCCACGCTGAACCGCTATGTGTCGACCATCAAGCGCATGCTCAATCTGTGCGCCGAATGGGAGTGGATCGACAAACCACCCCGGTTCCCCGCCTTCATCGAACCTAAGAAGCGTGTGAGGTGGGAACCGCCGGAGGTGATCTATGAACTGGTGCAGGCCCTGCGTCTGCCGTGGATGAAGGATGCCGCCATTGTGGCCGTGGCCACCGGCATGCGCGAAGGGGAGCTTTTCGGCCTGCCGCCGCGCCAGGTCAGGCTGACGCAGCGCACCGCCTGGGTGGCCCACGACGACGCGAAGTCCGGCCGTGGACGTACCGTGCCGCTGAACGATGACGCAATGGAAATTTTGGAACGCCGCATGAAGACGGCAAGCCGGCTGGTCTTCACGCGCGGAGAACGGCTTACGGCACGCATTGCGCAGAACGACAGGCGCGACCTCGAGCGGGCATGCAAGGCGGTCGGCATCGAGGATTTCCACTGGCACGACCTACGCCACACTTGGGCGTCATGGCACGTGCAGCGCGGCACGCCGCTGATGGTCCTAAAGGAGCTGGGCGGCTGGGAAACAATCGAGATGGTGCAGAAGTACGCCCATCTTGCGCCAAGCCACATAGCCGCGCATGCGGAGACTGTCACGTTTCTGGCACAGCAGCGGGGGCAGGCAGAAAAAACGCCGCTGGACAGAGCGGCGTAGGCACTTGATATTGCTAGAGGAATTCTGGTGGGCTGTGAGTGGCTCGAACACTCGACCTACGGATTAAGAGTCCGCTGCTCTACCAACTGAGCTAACAGCCCGCTGTGCTACTGGCATCCCGGCAAAACCTGCCCGCCGGAGCCCGTGGCAACCGAGAGGCGAGATTGTACATGGATTTCCAAAACGATCAAATCCGGCCCCGCTCGGCAGCCGCATACCACTTTGGCAGTCATCCCTCCCTCGGCCTTTTGGAGGGGACGGAGTTATTATGCGCAACAATCCAGCCTAGAGCAGCGAACCGTGCGGCCCGTCGCGCGACCCTCCATGTTCCGAATCGACCTGCGCCGCCTCATCCTGTGGCTCTGCCTGGCCTCCGTCATGTTGGCGCTGGGCAACAGCTTCTACGCGAGCTACCAGGTTCAGCGCGATTTGCTGTTGAGCAACACCCTGCAAGGCAACCGCGCCTACGCGGCCAAGCTGGCGACCACCACGGAAAATTTCATCCGTACTGTCCAGCAGGAGCTTGCCTACAGCGCGTCCATGCTCTCCGACATGGCGACTCATCCACAGAAGGCGGGCGAGGAAACGCGTCGCCTGCTGCGCCAGAACGACCACTTCAATTCCGTCCTCATCGTCGATGCCGAAGGCCGCGTCACCGCGGTGGACCCGCCCGTCCCGGGCCTGCTGGGCGTGCGCCTCGAAAGCGAAGCGGCGCGCCTCGCGCTTCAGAGCCACCGGCCATCCATAAGCGAGCCCTATTTCGGACTGACAGGACGCTGGGTGATCCTGAATTCACATCCCATTTTCGATCCGGATGGTCGCTATGCGGGCTTCATCGCCGGGACTCTGTACCTGCACCAGGAAAACGCCTTGCACGACCTGCTCGGCGAGCATTACTACCGGGACGGCTCCTATCTATATGTGGTCGATCGGACCGGCAAGCTGATCTACCATCCCGACACCAGGCGTATAGGTCAATTGGCGGACCAGAATCCCGTTGTCCAGGCCACCATGCATGGCGAGAGCGGGGAACGGCGAGTAATCAATACGCAAGGAGTGGACATGCTGGCCGGCTATGCCGTCGTCAAGTCGACCGGATGGGGCCTGATCGCGCAGCGCCCTGTCGCCGGCACGCTGAAACGCATGGACGACCTGCTGTGGTTGACCGTGCGCAACACCCTGCCCTTGCTTGCCGTCCTGCTGATCTGCATAGGCTGGTTGTCCAAACTCATTGCCACGCCGCTCTGGCAACTGGCCAGCGCCGCCAAGCAGATGGACGACATGGATGCCTCCGACCGCATCCGTGGGGTGAGGTCGTGGTACTTCGAAGCCGCCCAACTCAAGCGCGCACTGCTGACAGGATTGGGCAGCATCAATCACAAAATACGCAATCTGCGTCGGGAGTCGACAACCGACGCGCTGACCGCCCTCCTCAACCGCCGGGGACTTGCCAAGGCGGTCGAGGAATTCGCCTCCAGCGGAATAGCGTTCGCCGTGGCCGTCATCGACATCGATAACTTCAAGTCCATCAATGACCACCACGGACACGATATCGGCGACGGCGTCATACGTGCGCTGGCGTCGATCATGCGGCACGGCTCCCGCAGCAACGATGTCCTGGCCCGGGCGGGTGGGGAAGAATTCACCATGCTGTTGCCCGCCACATCCCTGGAGGACGCGGTCCGCGCCGCCGAGCGCTTGCGCGTCAGCATGGAAACGACGCCCAACCCGACTGGCGGCGTCGTGACCATATCCCTTGGCGTGGCGCGTTATCCCGATCACGGCACCGACATCGATACCGTCCTGAAAGAGGCCGACAAGGCGCTGTACCAGGCCAAGAAAAACGGCCGCAACCTCACCTGTGTGGCCGATACGGGCGTCCCGAACGGTTATAGAGTCGTTGACCGCGCGGTGGGCTAGGCTCGGTCGAACGCGGTCCCTGCCTCGTTGTGCGGGCGAACCGGAACGTGCCGCATTGCGGAAACGGATGCTAGCGCTTGGAGCCCGGCGCGGCGGGTTTGGCGGGGGCTGCCTTGGATTTCCCGGGCGCCTTGGGCGGCTGCTGGATCTCCTGCAGCATCGTCGCGCACTGGTTCGCCGAGCTGTTGTTGCTCGGCACGATCAAGGCAAGCAGGCCCGCGGCCGGAGTCAGCACCGCCCCCAGGACCACCATGCCGGCTCCCCGCGCGGCCAATGGCCCGACCTTGACGCCCGCCTTCGGATCCTTGAGGGTCCCGGCCACATACAGCGGCGACCGCAGGGAGATAATGCGCAGTCCCTTGCTGTGGGGCGTAATGTCCAGGTCCATCTTCTCCGATTTGAAGTCGACCGAACCGCTGATATTCACCAGCGCGTTCTCGGTATCGAAGACGAAGAGACCCGGCGTGGCCAGCCCGTCCTTCAGATTCACGTCGGCGGCCGCGCAATTGATGGGCACTTCCTCGTCGCCGAAGAGTTTGGCGACGACATAGTTCCCCACATTCAGGCCAGCAAGCTCCATCAGGCTGCTGCTGATCACGCCATCGTTGATCAACAGCTTGGTTTCTCCCGTGGCCGTCCCCAGCAGCGCCGCCACGGAATTCCCGGTACCGCTCAGAGCCGCGTCGCCATTCAATTCGCCCAGGCTGCGCTTCATGCCTTCGAGCTTGGGAAATAGCTGCTGCAGCTTCAAACCGCGCGCCGATATCTTGGCACGCCCCTGCATCGGTGTTCGGGCGCCGTCCAGGCGGATGTCGGCATCGAGCCTTCCGCCGGCCATGCCGAAGCGCAGCGGCGCCAGGGACAGGACGCCGGCCTGGAGGACCACATGGGTCTGCAGATCCGTCAGCGGCAATTCGGCGGTCTGCACGATGCGCTTGGCCTTCAACGTCACGTCCGCGTCCATGTCTTTCCAGCGCTCGGTGCGGAATTCCTGGACAGGCAAGGCCTTGCCTGGCGGCTGGTCGGCCGGTGTGCTTGGGGTTTCGGCCGTCGGTTTGCCGGCCGCGCGTTCTACTTGCGCCACCTTGGCGCTGTCCGATGGCCGCTTCTTCCCGCCCGTCTCACCGGTGTCGGCGCCTACCAGCGGACCGAGGTCCGCGAAGCGCAGCAGATTGGAGGTGAAGTTGCCCTGCAATTTGGGCCGCGGCTTGCTGGCGGTATAGGTCAGGCTGCCATGGATATCGCTGTCGCCGACCTTGCCGTTGAAGCTCCGATACTCGTACACCGCGCCCTCCGCGGCTTGCAGCCGGGCCACCAACCTGCCGTCGGTGCTATAGGGCGGCGTATCGGGCAGCGCAACCCCGATAAGGGGATAGAGGTCGGCCATGCTGGCGCCAGCCAGGGTCAGCCGCAGATCCAGCGCCCCCAGGTTCATCGGATTGGTCAGCGTTCCGGCGACCGACGCCTTGGTCTGGCCCACCGCCAGCTTGACCTCCAGGGGGAAGGGATTGTTCGCGTCCTGCAGGGCCAGCATGCCACCCACCTTGCCTTCGCCGGCCACCTTCAGCCCCTTGTATTTGCCTTCGGCGCGCCAGCCGAAGACGTAGGCGGGCGTACCATTCCGGGCCGCACCATTTCCCGGCGTACCACTCCCTTGAGGCGCCTGACTTGCCGCACCCGCTTGGCCGGTCTGCCCGTCCCGAGGGGCCTGGCCATCCTGCCGGGTATTGCCATCCCGGGGGGGCTGGCCGTCCTGTCTGGCCTGGCCATCCTGCGGCGTCTCACCATCCCGTCCGCCTTGCCGCGCCGGTGGCGGCCCCTCGCCCGGCCCAGCGTCGCCAGCCTGCTTCGGCGCCAGCGCAGCTCCCGCAAGATTGGCAATCGATATGGGCTTGCCCAAGGGGTCGATCACGACCTGCACATCAGCCTGGCGGGTTTCATCCAGGTAGCCGACACGCCCCTTGTCGAAGCCGATTTCGTTTACGTCCAACACCCAGGCCGACGGTTCGCCCGTGTCGTCGCGGGTGAACTCCCAATTGGCCTTGCCATCGGCGCGGCGTTCGAGGTCGACCGATGGTTCGCCCAACTGGATTTGCCGCAGCACCACGCGATGGGACAGCAGCGGCAGCAAGGCAATGCGGAACTGGACCTGCTTCAGCGTCGCGAAATTGGGCGCGCGGCCCCAGTCGGTATTCCCGATGGAAATATCGTGCGCAGTCACATGCGCCCATGGTATCCACGCGCGCCAGCCCTGCTCGCCCTCGGGACGCCGCCAGTCCACCTGCAGGTCGCCGTTGATGGCGAAGGGACGCCCCAGCGCATCGGACGCCTTGCTGTCGATAAAGGGCTTGAAGCGGTTCCAATCCATGGTCGCCAACAGGACGACGGCCACCGCGAGGACTAAAATCACCCCTATGCCAATACCCGCGAGAATCTTGTACTTGCGCGCCATGCTTGCCTTTTCCTTTGAGAGGCATGCCAGAGCTTGCCCAACCTGGGCCGCAGGGGGCGCATTTTTCGTGCCGAGGTGGCCGCGGAACGTCCTCGTTACGCATTAACATTGCGCCCGGGACAGCAGGTCCCCTTCATAACCCTTGCGCCGGTGGATCCGATCGCCATCGGCCATTCTGAACGGGGCAGCGCGGCCGCCGGCCGTCCTGCCCGGGAGAGCCCATGCGGCAGTTGTCTCTGGTTTTCATCATCGCGGCCATGCTAATGCTGACCGCGAGCCGTCTCGCCCTGGCCACCTGGCAGCACGACCGCGTGCGCAACGCCGGAGGCCTGTGGCCCATCGTTCGCGGCGGTTGGCGTATTGACGCCCACGAGGTCGCCGTACTGGCCATTGCGCCGGCGGTTTTTTCCCCCTGGCTGGGTCATATCCCGCTGGCAGCGAGCATCACCTCGGTCTGGTTCCAATGTGCCTGGCTGTTATTGGTCTTCATGGAAGTCGCCACGCCGCCTTTTATCCTGGAATACGACGCCCGCCCCAATCGCCTTTTCGTTGAGTACCTGAAGCACCCGCGGGAAGTCTCGGGGATGTTGTGGCGTGGATTCAAGGCGCCGGTCGTGGGTGGATTCGTCGTTGTGGCGCTGGCCGCCTGGGCGGGGCACGGCCTTTTCGGCACGCCCGTCCCCGACGTACCGCTCACCTGGTGGCAAATGCCGCTGCTCAGCCTGGTAGCGCTGGCGGTCGGCATACTGGCCATACGCGGCACCCTGGCGCATCGTCCCATCAACCCGTCGACGGTCGCCTATTGCGCGGACGGCATGCTGAACATGCTGCCGCTGAACTCCCTGTACAGCGTCCTTTACGCTGTCTACAGCATGAAAAACGAGAAGTCGGCTTCGGCGGTTTACGGCAATATGCCGGAAGAGGAAATGCATGCGCAGGTATTGACGGCCGCCGGACTGACGCAGCCGCCCGCCGACCCACGCTACCCCAGCATGCATCTGCAGGTGCCGGAACGTCCGCGCGCCCGACCCCTGAACCTCGTCATCATTCTCGAAGAAAGCCTGGGCGCCCAATATGTCGCCAACCTGGGCGGCCAGGCCCTGACGCCATGCCTGGATGCGCTGTCGGAGCAGGGATGGAATTTCACCCGCGCCTACGCGACCGGCACCCGGTCCGTTCGGGGCCTGGAAGCGGTCGTCACGGGCTTCATGCCGACGCCCGCCCAGGCGGTGGTCAAGCTACCGGACGCGCAACGGGGCTTCTTCACCCTGGCCGACCTGCTGGGCCGGCATGGCTATCACTCCCGCTTCATCTACGGCGGCGAGGCGCATTTCGACAATATGAAGGGCTTCTTCCTGGGCAATGGTTTCGACCATATCGTCGATCGCGGGGAATTCGTCGATCCGCAGTTCATCGGCACATGGGGCGCCTCCGACGAGGATATGTTCAACCAGTTGCATCGGCTGCTGAGCGCCGATGCAGACCAGCCCACCTTCACCCTGGCCTTCACCGTCTCCAACCACACCCCTTGGGAATATCCGAGCGGCCGCATTGTCCCGGACGGCAATCCCGCGACCGTCGAGAATACCGTCCGCTACGCCGATTGGGCGCTGGGCCGATTCTTCGACCAGGCGCGCCAGTCTCCCTACTGGGACAACACCGTCTTCCTGATCGCCGCGGACCATGATTCACGCGTGTCCGGCGCCAGCCTGGTGCCGGTTCGTCATTTCCATATTCCGTCGGTCATTCTGGGCGCGGACATAGCGGCCCGCCGCGACGACCGTATCATCAGCCAGGTCGACCTGGCGCCCACGCTCCTTTCATTGATGGGCCTGGAAACTCGCCACCCGATGCTAGGCCGCGACCTGACCCGGCCGGCTGTGGAAAACGATCCGGGCCGCGCCATCATGCAGTACGGCGACAACTACGGCTATCTGAAGGGCGACCGTCTGCTGGTCCTGGGCCCGCAGAAAGCGCCCGTCCAATACCGCTACGGGCGGCCGGAAACCTACGAGCCCATGCCGGTGGAGCCGCCATTGGCCCGTGAAGCGCTCGCCCATGCCCTTTGGCCGAGTTGGGCGTACCGCGAGGGCCGGTACGCGCTGCCACCGCTGCATGGCGCGGCAGGCCGGGCGGCATCGGCGATCCGGTCCGGCCTGGAAGGCGTATAGCGGTCGAGGCGCCGCGGTCGCGGCCGGCTTGCGCCGTTCCGGCCGCGGGTCGGCGCGGCGTGCCGGAATCCCCTCCCAACGTGCCAAACCTTACTGTCGCGAAACAAGGCGAAACTTTTGTAACGACGCCTGGCGGGCGCGCCTGTGATTTCTGTTAATCGTGTCACACTACGGCCAGCAGAGCCCCCCAGGGCCGCATCGTCCGGACCTGTTTTTCGATAGAGTGATCTCCCCGCGTGTCGGCAGGGGTAAACGGCCGCAACGCCACCATCCCGCCAAGCCGCCAGTCCCCAGGAGAATGTGCCAGCATGACCGACAAAAGCCTACAGATCCTGATTGTGGACGACAACGAAATGGCGTCGGAACTGCTCTCGGAATTCGTCGAGCTGCTCGGCCATGGCGCCAAGACCACGGCCAACGGCGCCGATGCCATTGCCACATGCGCCGAGTACCGGCCGGACATCGTCATCACCGATATCGTTCTGCCCGACTTCGATGGCTATGAATTGGCGTCTCAACTCCGGGCAACTCTCGGGCGCGAGGTACGCATCATTGCCCTGAGCGGCCTGCCCCGCAACGGCGAACGGGCCGAGGCGGCCGCCTTCGATGTATGGCTGGAAAAACCCCTGGACCTGTCCGTCCTGGAACGCATGCTCGACGACCAGACCGGAGGCAAAACAGCATAATGCCGACCACCGCACTCGATCTACAAGCGATACAGGGGATCCAGTTCAAGGTGCTGGCGCACGTCTTTCCGGTCCTGCGGCACGATGCGCTGAAACCCCTGTCCAACGCCAAGCTGACCATTGTCCTGCTCGAAAAAGCGATCAGCAAAGGAACGATCGCGGCCACCGATCCGCCGCCGTTCGTCGGCGATCTGGACACCATGCTGGACGACAGCGTGGCGGCGATTCGTTTGCTGAACAACTGGTTCCAGGATGACAGCCCGCCCGTGGCGATCGATACCGTCGTTCAGGAATGCCGGCGCCTGGCCTTCTCGCAGCTATTGCTCACCGCGAAGAAAGTCCACATCGACGATTTCATCGAGGCGCCGGTCATGCCGCACCGCGCCGCCCGCTATGTCGTGATGACGTGGCTGATCCAGGCCATACACGATCTTCCGCCACGTGGCGCGCTGCACATCCAGCAGGAAGGTCCACGCGGATTGGTCGCGCATATCCTGCCCGCGCCGCCCGACGCGACCGGCCGGATCCTGCAGCCCGAGACCACGCCGCCCGTTTCGGAAAGCGATGTACAGGCTATCGCGCAGTTTTATGGATGGTCGATAGAAAAACGAAATGCCGGATGGATGCTCAACCTGCCACCCAACGGGAACGTGTGAAGCCGGGACGCGCCAACGCGCCCATGAAGCAGATCGTTAAACTGGTGTAGGTGCGCCCGCGCATCCCCTCTCGACATTCGCACCCAGCATGAGCGCCATGCCTCATTCCAACATCGGCTCTGAAGAACCGCCCATTCCGCTCAGCGTGCTGGGCATGGAAGCCGGTGAAGTTGTACCCGGCATGCAGGAACTCTGCCGCCTTACAGGCGTTTTTTTTGGGGTGTCGATGTTTGCGGTAACGTGGCTGCGGGACACTGTGCCGACCACGATATGGTCCAACGGACTCGACACGGAAACGGCCGAAAAACTCGCGCGATGGAGCCATCCTGCACTGCATTGTGCGCAGGTGGTGGTGATGAATACCGGCGCAGCCCTCTGTCCGTCCCGTGCCGGTTCCGACGAGCCGGGCATAGGCTTTTTTGCGGCGGCGCCACTGAGCCTGGCCGACGGCTCGCGCGTGGGCGCCCTCTGCATCGCCGACACGGAAGGCCGCGCGTTCTCCGAGGAGGACGGCGGGCGATTGCAGGACTTCGCCGCAGTCGCCAGCGAGGCCCTGCGCGGTCGCAAGACCCTGGCGGATGTGCGTCGCCGGGAACAATTGCTGGCGCGTGCCTTCCGGCTGGCGAAGGTCGGCGGCTGGGAATACAACGTGGCCACCGGTCAGTTGATGCTCAGTGAACAAGTGCTGGACATCTATGGCATGGATTCGTCCACGCAGCCCAGCCTGGATACCATCATGCGCCGCATCTATCCGGGCGACACCCTAATCGATACCCGGGAGGACTTCGCCCGGCTCATACGCGAAGGCAAGGGCTACGATTCCCGCCGGCGCATACAGCGGCTGGACGGCTCCTCGCGCTGGATACATGTGCTGGCCGAGCCGGAGTTCCACGACGGCAAGGTGGTTCGGGTACACGGCCTGGTCGAGGACATTACCGACGAGGTGGAGTCGCAACGACGGTTCCATGAACTCGCATATACGGACAAACTGACCGGTTTGCCGAACAGGGGCGCCTTCCTGCTCGAACTGGGACGGCATTTTGGGCGCCGCGACCGCATTGTTCTTACCGCCATCGACATCGACGGTTTCAAGGACGTCAATGACACCATTGGTCATCATGCCGGCGACCAACTGCTTACCGAGATCGGTCGCCGCATCACAGCCTATTTCCCCGTCGGCACCTTCGTCGCTCGCGTCGGCAGCAACGAGTTCACCGTCATCGCGGCCACCAACGACGCATTGATGGAAAGCATGGTGGAACAGGTCGACGAACTGCGGCTGCAACTCAAAGAGCCGGTGCACTATGCCGAGCATGCGCTCTCGGTGTCCGTGAGCATCGGGCTGTGCGAGGCGCCCGCCCAGGCCGCCGATGCCGACCAGTTGGTGCGCAGCACCGATATCGCCCTCTATCAGGCCAAGAAATCGGGAGGCGACCGGACCGTCGTGTTCGAACCCGATATGCGCAACAAGCTGCAGGAACGCGTACAGCTCCTGCGCGACGTGCGCCGCGGCATCGAGCGCCAGGAATTCATCCTCTATTACCAACCCATCTACGATATGCAGACGCAGGTGCTGTCGGGCTTCGAGGCACTGATGCGCTGGTCGCGGCCGGAAAAGGGTATCTTGCCCCCCAGCCATTTCAGCGCGGCGTTCGATGACCAGGTGCTGGCGCCGCAGTTGGGCGACGAAGCCTTGCGTGGCGCCTTCGCCCAGATGCGCACGTGGATGGATAAAGGTTTCGACTTCAAGCGGGTATCGGTCAATGTCGCCGCGGCGCAGTTCTACCCCGTAGACTTGGCCGCCCATATCCTGGGCCTGCTCGGTGAGTACGGTTTGAGTCCGGCACAGCTCAACCTGGAAATCACGGAAAGCGTCTACCTTGGGCAGGGCGCCGATGCGGTGGAAGACGCCCTGCGGGTATTGCATGACGCCGGCGTCGGCATCGCACTGGATGACTTCGGCACGGGGTACGCGTCGCTGTCGCAGCTCCAGCGCTTTCCCATCGATTCACTGAAAATCGATAAGTCTTTCGTGCAAAACCCCGATGCCGGTTCCATCGTGGATGCGATCATCGCGCTGGGCACGAGCCTGAACATGCAGACCGTAGCCGAAGGCGTGGAATCGCACGCCCATGTCGACATGCTGCTGAAGCGGGGGTGCCGTTACGGGCAAGGCTATTACCTGGGCAAGCCGATGCCCGCCGAGTTCTATGCGTGAGCCGGCGCATCGGGCCTCAGTCCGGTCGCGGGGATTCATCGACTGGCGCGCGGACCTCATCCTCTTCATCCCAGGCCGCGTAGCTGCTGTGGTCGTATAGCGCTGCCAGCGCCATCGATCGTCTCCACAACGCTTCTTCCACGCTTCTCTTGGCAGCCTCGATGGTGAAAGCGATGCCATTCTCGTGTGACGTCTGCCACCAATAGCCCATGTCGCGGATATTGTCGAACCAGTCGATCCTGCCATGGGTCTTGCCCGCCATATCGATGTAGCTCCACGACGAAATATTCGATACCCAATACATCGCCTTCATACTCGTGCACCTCGCCGCGTTTTTCCTCTCGCCCTTTTCGCAAAGGGCACTCGCGCGGGGGAATGGCCAGTCTGATGGAGGGAGGACACCAGGGATGAAGCCGCCGTATACGCGCGAGGCCGAGCGGCATTGTGGGCGGAGGCCGGGGCAGTGCCCATGCGACAAATCTGAGCGCCCGGCCCCAAGCGGAACCCCGCTGTGAAATTTCTCACACAAGACGTATTCGCAAGAGCCAAGAAATAAGCGTTCTCGCCTCGTTCAAGTAAATAATCAGACTGACTCTTGGCTCCCTCGATACACGGATTTTCCAAGGCAATACAGCGCCGTTAAACCGACGTTGAATGCCTCTGGATATCAGCGTCCGCAATTCGTGCGGCGGCATTGGGTATTGCGCCATACTGGTCCTCACCATGACCTTTTGGCTTCTCCATGCAATATCTCCATGACGACCATCAGGGCACCCCGGCGGCCCCGCCCCTTCCCTATGATGCAGCGGATACCACGGCGTCGGCCAGTGCCAGCCTCGCTGCCGCCACGGCGGCACGCGACCTTGTTTTTCGCGACTTGGTACAAAAACACTCCACCCGACTGCATCGATTCATCATCAAGCACATCGGCAATTGCCCTGAAGCAGAAGACCTCACGCAACAAGCGTTTCTCGAAGCGGCCAAGTCGTACCATAGCTTCCGAGGCGAATCACAGTTGTCCACATGGCTATACGGGATCGCGCTGAATCTGGTTCGCAACTATCTTTCGCGCGCTCCAGAATGCCGCTACTTTTTCGTCGGTGAAGACGCTTTGTGCGGCCATGCCTCGCCGGAACTCACGCCGGACGATGTCGCAGAACAAAACCAGACCTTGCGCCTGCTCGAAGAGTCTCTTGCCGAACTTCCCGAGAACATGCGTAGCATTCTGTTGATGATGGGTCTGAACGACCTCACTTATGAAGAAGCCGCGAGCCGACTGACCGTGCCCGTCGGTACGGTAAGAAGCCGGCTGTCGCGCGCCCGGGCCGCCCTGCGTACCAAGCTGCAGACCAAAGGCCTGCACCTGGACGCCTAGGCTACTGGTCGGTGCCGCCGCGTGGTGCGGCGCCCGCATGCGCCTTTCGCCACAATGGACCTTTATTGCCGTACCCGTGTAGCCTGCGGAGCCACCATGTGCAGGTCCGGCCCGAAGTTCTCCATATAGGCCGTCGGCCGTTCCCCCCCTCTCCACGTGGCGCCGAACAGGTCGCCCCACCTCTGCAGCGATTGGGGAATCAGCGGCGCGCCATTCACCTGGACGACCCGGGGGCGGATCATGAACATCCGCTCCCAACGCTTGGTCGTTTTCTTCTTGTGCGAGAACAGCACGCCAATTCCTGGGATATCGCCCAGGATCGGCACCTTGTTGACCGCGTCTCCGTCCGTGCTGCTGTTATATCCGCCAATCACCAATGCCTGGCCGTCGCCCACCAGCGCCAAGGTGCTGATCGTCGTCTTGTTTACCTGTGGCAAACCTTCGATGTAACTGTCTTCGCTCAGGCCGCCATCTTCGATATCGACTGTCAATTCGACCTGCGGCCCATCCTTGCCGTCGATATAGCGCGGCGTCACGCGCAGCGAGGTACCCACGGTGTAAGGTTGCGTGTACGCCACGCGCTCCCCCGTAGTCTTGATGAAGAATGTCCGGCTGAGGTCTATCAGCGCGCCCATATTGTCGGCCGTCAGGATGGATGGCCGGGAGAGGATGTTGGCATCATCGTTATTCTGCAGCGCCATCAAGCGCGCGATAAGGACGTCGCCGACGCCCAGTCCTATCATCCCAGGCGTGAGACTGTCGCCACGATCGGCCGGCTTGGGATTGGGGTAGCCATATCCGAAATCGGTATTGCCGGCACTGGCGCCCCACCGGACCCCAAGTTCCTTGGTGACGTTCGCCTTGACATCAACGATCATCGCTTCGATCTCGATCAGCGTGCTGGGAACATCCAGCTGCTGGATCAACGCCCGATACACCGGGATTCGCTCCGGAATGTCCTGCACGATGATGGCGTTCAGCCGTGGGTCCGACTGCACTGTCGCCTGACGCCGGCGCAGACCGTCCGCAAACGTTGGGGAGCGCGGCGGCGCGTCGGTGCGGTCGCTGGCATTGGCTGGAATCGCCGGTGCGCCGCCCGTTGCGGCCCCTTCTCCGTACATCGGCGACCTGTCGCGCAGCGGCGCCGCCAGGGATGCAAGCACCCCATTCCCAGGGCCGGGGCCACTTCCCTCAATGAGATTGCGCAATACGGTGGCCAGCCCCGGCGTGGTTACGGCCTGGTCACGATATCGAACGACACGATCATTGACCGATGCATATTTGAGCCGGAAGACCGCGACCTCCTGCCGTCCCGCCGTGGGCGGGAGGGCCTTGATGGTCCTCTCGATCAAATCGACATACTGCGGCGGGCCGGAGACCAGGGCGAGCCCCTGGTCAGGCAGTTCGCCCCAACCGAAGCGGTCATCGATAACGCCAAGCTTGTCCAGCGCCTGCCGCAGGCCAGCAATGGCACCATTGCCAACGCTGATGGTCTTGGTCACCATCGCGCTCGCCGGGCTGACAAAGAGCGTACCGGCGTAGACAAACCACGTTAATCCATACACGCCGGCCAGCTTGTCCATGAACTCGGTGGGCGTGGCCGCCGTGAACTTCCCGTTCACGACGCCCGCCACACCGCCGCCCAGGTGCAGCGACAGGCTGAACCCGCTGGCGAAGCGCTGCAAAACGTCCTCCAGCGTCTCCTGGTTTGCGAAGTAGGTGTAGGGCGCCATCGGCCAGGATGGCGCCGCGTCGACGTTCGTCAATATCGTCAGGGCTGCCGCGGTGACCACCAAACGCAGTACCGCCCTCCTGATATCGGTGCGAGGTCGAGTAAAAATGGTCATGCGTTTCATGGTGTCCAGAAGGTTCGTCATAGTCATTGGAAATCGGGCGGCACGGTCGTGCCTTCCAGCGCGAAGTCGCGCACCGCCCGCAGCACGTGCGCCACGGGAACGACGAGCTCGCTGGGGATGTAGTCGTTCTCGCGTGCGTCGGCCAACAGCGCTCGGGCCAAGGGCACATCGCGCATCACTGGCACGCCAAGCCGGCGCGCCATATCTATCATCTGCAAGGCCACGCCATCACAGCCCTTCGCGATCACGATCGGTAGCGGCGTCGTCGCGGGGTCGTAGCGCAAGGCCACGGCAACATGAGTTGGATTTACGACCAGGGCCGAGGCCTTGCGCACGGCAGATACCGCGCCGCTGGTGGCCATTTCCTGATGCAAGCGCTTGCGTGTCTGCTTGACCTCAGGTTGGCCCTCCATGTCCTTTTGTTCACGCGTCACTTCCTGCTTGGTCATCATCAGTCGGCGGTGCCGCTGCCAGCGCTGCCATCCCATATCGAATAAGGCGATAAGCAGGCAGAAAACGGCGGTATACAGCAGAAGCATCTGAAACAACGCGCCCATGACGGCGAGCATGCCATCCATGCCGGCATGCACGGCCTGCACCAGTGGATCGAGCCCCTGGCGCAACAACAGCACGGTCAACAGCGAAAAGCACACCATCTTCACCGCCGACTTCAGTACCTCCATCAGGTTTTTTGCCGAAAAAATGTTCTTGACGTTCGACACGACGTCCAGCTTCTTGCCGGATGGCTTGACCTTTTCCACCGCGATGACCAACCCGATCTGCACGAACTCCACGAACGCGCCGAACCCCAGGACGATAAGCAGCAACGGCCATATCACATCCACTGCCGCATCCATGGCCTGGTCCCCGGCCAGCCTTAACGCATGCGGGAAGTCGAGCTCGGCGAGGTTGGCCGGAACGAGCAACAGGCGCTCGAGATCCTGCACGATGTTGCGTCCGTCCCAAAGCACGTAGCAGAGCATCGCCAGTGTCAACATGGTCTGGCTGAAGTCGCGACTGTACGGAACGTCCCCCTTCTTGCGCGAGTCCTGCAACTTCTTGGGAGTCGGCTTCTCTGTTTTTTCGCCGCTCACCGGATTCGCCAGAAGTACGTCAGGACGGGAAGCGCCTCCCGGATGCGGTGGGTTTCCCCCGCCGCGTGCTGAAACAAGACGCCCACATAGAGCACGAGCACGAATAGGGCCAGTCCCGTCTTGATCGGCATGGCCAGGAAGAACACCTGCAATTGCGGCGTGAAGCGACTGGCCAATGCCAGCCCGCATTCGGCGAGCAGCATTATGACGACGACTGGCGCCGAGAACAGCAAGACGAGACGCATGAGTTTGTCGAGCTGCGAAAGAAGAAATGGAATGGCATCCTGATGCAGCGTCGGCCACCATTGCCACGGATCCCATACCCGGAAACTGTCATAGAGCAGGGAAAGCATGAGGGTAAGGCCACCACTGCCAACAAAAAACACGCCATAGGCGAGCTGCAAGAGAATCGCGATGGGCGTCGAGTCGGCCCCCATCGTCGGATTCAGTATGGCACCCATGCTGGCGCCGCGTTGATAATCAATGACGGTACCCACTGCCTCGACTGCCCAAAACGGAATCGCCACGAAGAATCCCAGGACCAAACCGATAAAGGCTTCCTTCGCCACCAGTAGCATCAGGCCGAAGATGGATAGCTCGGCGACCGCGGTGGAGGAGAACACTGCCGGAACGACAAGCAGCCCGAAGGAAAGGGTGAGCGCCCCGCGCAATCTGCCGGGCAGCAATTGTTTACTGAAGACCGGCAACATCAGGCACAGGACCACTATCCGCGGCTGGACGAGGACCAGGGTCAGCAGCCATTCCCTTATCGCGGCGTAGGTGCCGGTCGTAGTCATGGAGTTCCCCTGTCCCTAACGGATGCCACGAAGGACCCCGAATATCGACAAGGAATAGTGATAGATCTCTGCGCCTATCCACCCTGCGGCCAGCAACAAGGTCACGAAAACCGCCAGCAGCTTGATGGCGAACGACAACGTTTGCTCCTGGATCTGCGTCAGTGCCTGGAATAGCGAAAACAGGGTGCCCACGACCGACGCAACGACCAAGGGCGGCAGGGAAAGCCAGAAGACCAGATACAAGGCCTGCTTCAGGTAAGAGACCAGTTCGTCAACGCTCATGGTTCCGCTGCTTAGACATAGGAGAGGACCAGGCCCTGGATCAGCTTGGTCCAGCCATCCACCATGACGAAGAGGAAGAGCTTGAGCGGGATCGCGATGGTTACCGGCGACACCATCATCATGCCCATGGCCAGGAGGATATTGGAGACGATCAGGTCGATGATGATGAAAGGCAGATACAGGAGGAAGCCGACCTGGAATGCCGCATTCAACTGGGCGACCATGAAGGACGGGATCAGTATCAAGAGGTTATCTTCCTGCAATCCACGGGCGGCATCTTCGCCCCATAGCGCTGTGGCGTTGTCGATGAAGAACCGGCGCTGCGCGGGAGTGCTGTGCTTCAGCATGAAGGCCCGCATGGGCCCCAGCCCCCGGTCCACGGCCGCCAGCAGGTCGTCGAAGCGCTGCTCGGGCGCTTGCACCGCGCTCACCGCGGGATAGGCCTGCCTGACCTGTTCGACCACGTTACCCAGTACCGGCGCCATGACATACGCGGACAGGATCAGGGCCAGGCCGTTCAGTGCCATATTCGGCGGAACCTGCTGCACCCCGATAGCGTTGCGCAACAGCGCCAGAACGACAGAAATCTTCAGGAACGATGTCGTCATGACGATGGCAATAGGCAATAGCGCAATACACGCCACCACGACGATCAAGCTGACTGGATCGATTCCGCTCAGCGGCATGGCGCGGGTCGATCCAGATTGATGGTGTGAATACGGGCTCCGACCCGCCCGTCAATATCGACGAGCTCAGCGGTGCCGACCAGGGCACCGTTCGCCCGGACATACACCGGACCGGCATCGAGCCTGCGCTGCAGATCGAAAATCTCTCCAGGCCGCAGGCGCCGCAGTTCACTGAGTGTCAGCATCTGCTCGCCAAGATCGAAGCTGAGCTTGACCGTCAGCCTGTCCACATCCAGGCCGCCCGCGGGATCGCCCGCGCTGGCGTTCGCCTCCGAATCCGTGGGTGTCAGGCTTTGCTCCTCGGGGATCCCCCCGGCGTCCCAGGCCACGCGCGTAGCCACGAGCTCCTTCGACGGCATGCCGGCGTACCCGCCAGCCTCGGCGGCGTCGTCCTTGAATGTATCGCCCAACGTATCATCCATAACCAGCAAGCTCCATTCTTGTGTCACGACATAGCGGGAGTGGCCTTCCCCGCGGCAGGGCCGCACTCCCAACGCCTGGCCGTCCAGCGTGGTCAGCCAGACCCCGCCATCCGGGGCGACGAGGTTGTGGTCGAAAAGCAGGATGTCCCCCGGCGAGAGGGTCCGAATCGTCATCACCGGAATCTCTGCTTCACCGGCACGGGCGCGCACGGCGATGGGGATATGGTCGGGGCACTGTGCCGCGCGGCGAGGCGGCCAACGACGCAATGCATCGGCAAGCGATTGCAGCGCCGCATCATCGGCCGCGAGATGCGCGACGATCGTCCGCATCGTGCGCGGTTCATGCAGGGTCAGCCGCCAGACATGGACGCACGTTGGCACGGCGGCCCCGGTCACGGGCGGCACGACCTTTATGCCCGCGGACAGCTCTTCCATCCCGAGTACACCCAGGACGTCGCGGGCCATGGCCTCCATCGCGGCATCGAGAAACTCCTCGGGCAATTCACCGATATCCAGGTCGGGCAAACGCGCGGCCAGCCAGGCGTTGCACGCATGTGCCGGCACCCGCAACGACAGCGACGTATCCATCCAGTCGAACCACACCACGCGCCCTGGCGCCTCGCCCGGCGCCGCCGGGCCGCACGGTGCCAGGCTGAATTGCCATGTGGCAGCCGGCATATCCCCACTGCCCTGCGCCGGCAGCACCGCCTCCTGGTCGGCGCCGTGCCGGGCGAGAATGCTCAGCGCCTGTACCTGCCCGGCCGGAACACGCGCAAGCCTCGGCGAGCGCGGGATGGATTCGGTCACGGACGTCCTCCACGATCATCCGTGTTGCCGGACGAGGAAGGCGCATCGGCCGTTACCTCGACAAGCGCCCGCTCTTCCTGTCCAGGTACGGCCACCCTTAACAACACATCACGGGACAGTTCAGCCGCGACGCGGCGCGCAATCGGCCCGGCACCGTGGCAAAGCCGCAGCTGCGTGCCGGCATGCATACTGACAAAGACGACGGCAAGACGCCCCTCGTCCTCGTACACCGACAGCTGCGTGCCGGGCAGCACGTCGTTATCCAGGGTCATCCGTACCCCGCGTCCACCGCATTGCTGGCTCTGGACACAGACGCGCACGACGATGCCGCCGACAGCGTGTACCCCGGGCGCGCCCGCGGCGTCGGCATGACTGCCCGCGCGCGGGCCATCGCCGTGCCGGTCAGTTTGGCGGGGCGGGCCGACGCCGGCGCCGTCCATGCCTTCACTGCTGTTCTTCGCCGTACCGCCGTTGCGGCCGTGCCGGCCACGCCCATCGCTACCGTGCTCTGCCCCGCCGGCCTCTTCGCCGGCCGGCCATGCATGCGGACCCGCATCCAGGATAGACCTGAACAAGACGGTGTCCGCACGGGACGGCTGGTCGCGGCTCTGCAGCACGGCCGGCAACGCCGCGCGCAGCACAAAGCGCGCGGCGCGCTCATGCGCCAGGACCGCCGCCCTGGACAGACCGGCTGTGGGAGGAGTCGTGCCGGCCTGGACGAGTTTATTCATAGCGCGGACCTCCCGTGCCGCAGTGTGGCGATTTCGTCGAGCTCGTCGTCCGCACGCAGCGCGTCGGCGCGCGCGCATGCCGACGCATAGACGTTCAGTACCTTGATGGACTTCTGGGTCGCCCGTGAGGCCCTCGCGCTGGCCTGGCGCCCCTGGCGCAGTCCGTCCAAGGCCTTGTCCCAGGCCCGACGGGCGCTCTCCAGGCTGCGCTCCAGGGCGCGCGACCGCTGGCGCAAGGCATCCACTTTCTGCATGGCGCGCTCGACGGCCCGCCGATCCACGGCCTGGCCGAACAGCCCGGCGTAGATGGCCGCCTGCTCCTCTTCCGCCTGGCCCCGCCAATCATCGAGCTGGCGCTCCGCGCGTGCCACATCCGCCTGTGCCTGCGAGCACGCGCATTGCAAGGGCACCAGCGCGCGCAGCGCCTTGTCCTGCCGCAAACGACGTAGTGCCACGAGGGCCGACCGTACCTCGCTCATGTGTTCACCAGGCCTATCATGCGTTGCACCGTGTCCTCGAAACCGCCGTGGTCCTGCTCTGCCTGTCGCAGGAACTGCCGTATGTCGCCCATCTTGCGCACGGCCTCATCACCCATTGGGTCGTTGCCCGGTTGGTATTCGCCGATATTGAGCAGCAATTCGATCTCCGCATACTTCGCCATCAGCTCGCGTATTCGGCCCGCTGCATGAGCGTGTTCGGTGGAAACCACCTGGTTCATTACCCGGCTGGCCGAGGCCAGCACGTCGACCGCCGGATAGTGGTTCTCCGCGGCCAGTTTGCGCGACAGCACGACGTGACCATCCAATATCGACCGCACCTCGTCGGCCACGGGCTCGGTCATGTCATCGCCTTCCACCAGGACTGTGTAGAAAGCCGTGATGGATCCGCGGTTGCTCATGCCGGTGCGCTCCAGCAGGCGCGGCAGCACGGCGAACACGGAGGGTGGGAAACCGCGCCGCGTGGGCGGCTCTCCCGCCGCAAGCCCGATCTCGCGTTGCGCCCGCGCGAACCGGGTGACCGAATCCATGACCAGCAATACGCGCATGCCCTGATCCCGGAAATACTCCGCGATCGCCGTCGCGACGAATGCAGCCTTGACACGCTCCATCGCGGATTTGTCGCTGGTTGCGCATACCACGACGCTTTTTCGCAGGTTGTGCTCGCCCAGCTGCCGCTGGAGGAACTCGCCAACTTCGCGCCCACGCTCGCCGATGAGCGCGACCACGCACACGTCGACGTTGGCGCCGCCGACGAGCATACCCATCAGCGTCGACTTGCCCCCGCCTGCTGCCGCGAAGATTCCCAGCCGTTGTCCCTCGCCGCAGGTGAGCAGCCCATCGATGACGCGGATGCCCAGGTCCAGGGGATGCTCGATAGGTCTTCGATGCAAGGGGTGCGGCGCCGTACCGAGCACAGGATAGGTGTGCACGCTCACCAGCGGCCCACGCGCCGACTCGTCAAGTGGACGCCCCAGTCCGTCCAGCACACGGCCCAGCAGTTGCGGACCGACGGGGACCGTCAAGACGCCCGCGCTGGGCAAGACCTCCGTCTGTGTAGAGATCCCGCGTGTGTCGCCGAGGGGGGTAAGGAGGGCAGCGTCATCGGCGAAGCCGACGACCTCGGCCAGCACGTGTTCGTGATCGCCAGGGCTCTTCAGCGTGCAAAGCTGGCCGACGCGCGCGTCGGGAACGGCGGCGCGTATGATGGTTCCGGTCACCTGCGTCACCCGACCCACCAGGGATACAGGCCGCACATCGCGCAGGCGGGCCTGCAGCCCCGGGACGATGTGGTCAAACATCGGCGTCCGCCCCGGACGATGTGGAGGTCGGCGGCGGGGACGCCTGCTGCAAAGCGGACTGCATCGCCCTGACCTGTTCGGCCAGGCTGGTCTCCACAACGCCTATCGGTGATTCGATCCGGCACGCGCCGCGGGCGTAGCGATCGTCCGCAGCCACGTCGATGTCCCCCATGCCGGGATACGCAGAACGCAGCGTATCCATGTGTTCCCGCACCACTGCGGCATCCTCGGGATGGACGCGAAGCAATACATGCTTCTGCCTCCGGACCAGGGCCAATCCACTGCGCACCACTGCAAGGACGCGCTCACGGCTATCGAAGTCTGCGACGATCTTGCGCACTGACGTGAGCACGAGGTCGGCAATATCATGCTCAAGGCCGCGCAGGTAGGCATCTGTTTGCTCGGCGAGCCGGATCATGGCCGCCGCCTGCTCGTTTCGCGCCCTTGTGGTGCCTTCGGCATACCCCCGCTCGCATTCTCGCCGGTATGCGGCTTCGGCGTCGGCACGGATACGCCCGGCCCGAGCGCGCGCGACGTCGAGCAGCCCCTGTGCATCGACAACCGCCGCGTAGTCGGCGGCGCGCACGACTTTCCCCAGGGCGCTGATCCGAAGCGGCTCCGCGGGGTCGTCGCCTGGCGGGCTAGTCAGGAATGACATCTACGTACCTGTCCGTCATCAGCGCCGTGGCCAGTGACATCGCGACTTCATATTGCACCGGGACGCTGTCGGTCCTCCGAACGGGCAGCTTCAGCATGAAGCGGCGCGCGATCTCCGGTGGCACGGCAACAGAGATCGCGTACAGCGCGCCATATCCCAGGTCGTCGATCGTTTCGCGGGCCTCTGAGGCGTGGCTGAACGGATCGCCCGGGATGCCCGGGTACATCCCGGCACATTCCCGCGCCAACCGCAGCGTGTTCGCACCCAGTTCGGTCTGCAAGGCCCGGACCTCTGCACCCGAAATGGCATAGCGCAGGCGCGGGGCGCACAGCACCGCACCGATCCGTCGCGCCAGCGCCGACAACGCATGGCGCGGCAGTACCGCCAGGTCCAGGTGAGCGTCGCCCAGGTCCGTGACGGGACGATCCCACAGTTGCTCGCGCTGCAGGATTCGACGCGACCAATGCCGATGCCATGTACCGGCACGGTCCGGCATCGCGGTCAATGCCCTTTCGAACGCCTCGGACTGATAGTGGGCATACCGGGTCGGATGCAAGGTACGGCTGGGCAGGAAGTTGAACATCACCAGACGGCGATCGACGACAGACGGTAGCGGCATGGATTTCAAGCTTGCTCGAACCGGTCGGCATGTCGGGGCGCGCCCTCGGAATTGTGTGGGGCGGACGCCACACGCCGGCGGCGCCATGCCCAGATCCCAGCCCCTGCCGCCACGCATAGCAGCGCGATGCCGGCCGCCAGCCATACCGTCCATCGTCCATTCGCGGCCGGGGCGCGCGTCTGGCTGTCCCGCGGGGATGCAATGGATGTCGTGGTCACAACCGCGGGCCCGCTCGTGCGATACGCCGCGATCAGCACCACCGACACCCTATCCTCGCTCAAGTCCGGAATGGCGTGCGCGACGAGCGTCCTGATCTGCGGCCGCAACAGATCAAGGTTGTAGTCGGACTGGTGCTTGATGAACACCGCGGCGCTGGCTGGGGTCTTGATCGCCTTGGCCGGGTCTTGATCGGGCAGGACGACGTGTACCCGTGCCACCAGCACCCCGTCCATCTTGCTCAGGGTGTTTTCCAGTTCCTGGGACAGTGCATACAGGTAGCGCGCCCGCTCCTCCAGGGGCGACGAGATCATGCCTTCCTTGTGGAAGATGCGCCCCATGCCTTCGAACCGCTCTCGCGGCAGGCCGCGCCGGCGCAAGGCCTCCAGGGCTCGCGCCACGTCCGATTCGCTTACCGATATCGCAATGCCCGATTTCTTCGCGAGCTTCTCCGCGCGGATGTCCGACTCCAGCAAGGCGGCGAGGACCTCGTTCGCTTCGCTCTCGGTCGATGAGGAAAAAAGCTCGACGCGGGCAGAACAGGCGACAAGCAGCAGCAGGACTGGCAGCAGCGCTGCGCACCTCCAAAGGGCACGACGATGCAGCGCCCTTCCGAACTGTCGTATCTTGGTACCGGATGGGAGCAACCGGCGGGACATCCGCGTCACGATCACATCAGCCCTTGGCCAAGGTTTCTACGGTATAGGCACACTTGCCAGCGCACTTGCTCGCCAGGTCCGCATTGACGGAGAGTTTGCTTACGTCCTCCTGCCACTCCATCATGTTCTTCATGAATTCGGCACTGCCGAAGCGCATGGTCTGGAGTTCCTGCCCGCGCAGGCCTGCCCGCTGCCAAGTCGTCGATATGGCCCCCGCTACGTTGCGCACCGCCTGAACGAGCAAGTCCTTAGGCGAGACCGCGCTGCTTGCGTCAGCACCACTGGCTGCGTTGACGGTGGACGACGGATCGCCGGCCGGCGCCGGGCGCATCGAGGCACGAAGCCAGTCCACGTCGGATGGATCAGGCACGCGGGTAGGCATATCGGCCCGCGCATGGCGCGGAATTGTGGAAGAGATTGGCGCAAGCTTCAAACTAAACTCCTATATGACTCAACGCGCCGCGTTCCGGCGTTTCCATCATTCGACCAGACCGGCTATTCCTTGCCCGATTGCGCCAGGCCGCGTGCCCACTCTGCTGCCGCGCCCCCTTGCGCGATGGCGTCGGAGAACATGCGATCTGCGGCTGAACGATGTCCGCTATCGCGCAAGGCGATAGCCGAACACACCGTGACCAGGCCACGCTCGGCGCTTGTGGTTGCATCGATGCGATCGAGTAGCGCGGCCGCCTCCATGGACTTGCCGCAGATCGTCCATACCAGCGCAAGTCCGATCTGGACGTGGGGATTCCCAGGGCAAAGCAGCAGCAGGGATTGGAAGATGGTTTCGGCGGGGCGCAGCCGGCCAGCGAAGGCGCCAATGAAGGCAATCTCCGCCAACCGACGGGTGGTATCCGCGTTCCACAGCCGGCCTTCCGGTGAAGGTGTCCGCGACGACACAGGCACGCCATCACGCGCCCGGGGCGATTCGACGGACCGTGTCTTGATTGTGTTCATTGCACCGGCACCGGAGAGCATCACGCTGCGATGGGTATGGACGCCTGCTCGGTCAGGAAGCCGATGTAGCTTCCCAACAAGTCGACGGACTGCTTGAAGTTATTGGTGATGTCCTCGAGTCCGCGCTTGATATCGTCCTGCACCTGAGCGAGCTCATCGCGGGCCATGTTCAGAACTTTCTGTATTAGTTTCTGCGCGGAGTCCGCCATGTCCACGTCATAACGGGCGAAAGCCAAGTCCATACTGGACGCAGCCTGCGTCACCCCCAACACGCCAGATACCAGGCTGCTTCCGATCGACACATAACGGGCCGCGTTAACGAGTTCCGACGCATGCAGCCCCACCGTGCCGACGGCGCCGACGCCCGCGGTCGCGACAATCGAAATGGCCACCGTTCCGACCATGCCGACCACCGTGCCGGCCAGTTCTATCTTTTCCGCCGTACTCTTGTCGGCGCCCAGCAGCTCTGCGCCGCCACACCACAGCTTGCCCACAGCAGAGGGGTCCAGCAGGAACGTCAGAGACGCGACCATCAAGCCGCCGCCGATCAGGTTGCCCCACTTCTCTGCCGCGGTCTTGGGCATGTCCAGGGCACACAAGACTTTCGTAACGAGGCCACAGAATGACTTCGCGAGGTGGACGCCCGCGCTGGACAACACCGATCCGGCAAAGCCAATGACGGCCACGGCCAACAAGCCTGCGGTGGCCCCCGCCGTGGCGAAGGTCAGGATGCCGGCGGCCACCACGCCAAGTCCGGAAAGAACCGGGCCAAGATGTTTGCCCAGCCAGCCGAAGAATCCGGATACCTCGCTGCGCTTCTGCAGCTCGTCGCACCGTGCCTTGAAGTCGGCAATCTTCTCCCGTTGGACAGCCACATAACTATCCACCCGCAGTTTGGTATTGGTATACATCTCCGAGGTCTTGGACGAGAACCTGGCTTCATTCGCCCTTTCCAGCATGGCCTGCATCCGGCCCACCAGGCTTCCAATATCCATAACCATCAAGGGCGCATCGAGTACGGGTGCACCATTCTTGTCGCACACGCGGTCCCTTCCGTCACCCGTGTTCGCCGGTGCGCCATAGGCAACTGCCGAAGCCGGTGACTGGGGAATCGAGCCTGTGCCGGAGGACGCGGACGCGGGACGTTCGGTCGCCGAGCCCGCGTTCCCCTGCGGCAGCACCGCGCTCCGGCCATGCGTGGCGCCGCCGACATAAATGTTCTGCGTCATACCTGTCTTCCTGTGAGCTGCATGGATTCCCCCTACACCAAGACGTTACGCGCGTTCACGCGTTCGATCTCGACCAGGAGCTGGTTCACGTCATCATTGGCCTTGCGCGCCGCAGACAAGTCACTGCGCCTGCGCTGCGCCATGTCCGCTGACATTTGCGCGTTACCGTCACTCATTTGCCCTCCGAGATCGGCGGCTTTCCGGTTGACGTCGTGCGACGTTGCGAAAACGTCCCCCACTGACTGTGAGAACCGTCCCGTGGAATCCCCCAACTGCCGCGCCGCCTCGCTCTTGAAGCGCAGCGTATTGGCGGAATCAGACAGCTTCGTCGCGCGTTCGACGGCCGCATCGAAGCCATCCCGCGCGTTCTCCAGTCGCAGGCTGGCTGCGCCCCGGTCGGCCTGCGTTCCGGCGTTTTCCATCGCACTGGTCGCCCCTTTCAGCTCCGTCTTGGCTTGCCTTTGCAAGTCGACTGCCTTCAGGCTTTTCGTGGATGCGCGGGCCGCTCCGGCCACCTGCACTGCACTGCCAGCCATGGAGACCGCCAACGCCGCGACGCCGGTCCACAAGCGAGTCCAGGCGGCCGCCTTCTCTTCGCCATAGCTGGTCGCCGCGGCCGACAACCTGCTTTTCCGATTCATCTGCATATTTCGCAGGTCCTCCGCTAGCTGCTCGGAGGCTACTTCCATAGCTTCTTCGCCAACGATACGCTGGGCTTTCGCAATGATCGCGGCCATGGAAGCCGACGCCCCGCCTTCCATGGCCGCGCCGTCGAAGCCATGGGCTGGCGCCATCTGTGCGCCCGAGCCCACCTGCAATGCCGATATCGCCATAAAGTTCTCCCTTCTTTCTAGAGTAAAGAATCAACCATGCAGAATTCGCGTTGTGCGCAGCTTCGATGACACGGCTCGAGCTGCCGCTTTATGGGTGTCCCAGCCACATCCGCGCGACTCATTCCCTTTCGCGCCGAAGTAATTCGACCTGGCGCTGACAGTGACTCCTGACAGCTCCCTGGCTCACGTCGTGACACAAGGAAATGGCCAGTTCGAAGGCCTCCGCTGCGTCGGACCGCCTTCCCATCGCAAGCATGCATGTCCCCGCATGCATCACCGATTGGGGCTCGCCAGGATTCATGGCCGCGATCACGGTATACATTTGCAAGGCAAGCTCGTGTTCAGCCAGCATCTGGGTTGCCGCAGCCAAGGCTTTGATGTAGCGAGGATCCGTGTGGTCATAAAGGACCAGTTGCGCGAACAGGGATCTCGCCTGCTGATACTGTCCTTGTGCGTAGAGCGCGTGCCCCGCGGCATAGAGCGCCTCGCGCAAGTCGGCCGTCATTCCGAATTCGGGTCCGAATGGCTCGCCACATGCGAACAGGGACCGCAGCGTGGTGAGCAGATCAGTGTCCACATCCGTGCTCATGCCGCCCCCGTACACCCTGCGACGATCGCAGCGACGGCCCTACCCTGGTCAACCGCGGTCGCCGATGGTGCCCCACCACTGGGGATATCTCTTCGCTGATCGCGCATAACCAGACAAAGCCCACAGGACCGACGCAACATCACAGCGGTCCCGAGTTCCGGGCGACAGTCATTTCCAGCGAGCCCTGGGCCTTCACGATGTTCGAGACCATGGTTTCGCTTGCCTGGAACTTCCCGAGGATCTGGTTGATTTCGGAAGACTTCATGCCCTGTTCGGTGACCAATGCATCGGAACTTCCCGACAGGTCCGCCTGCAGACCTTCCAGATCGGACTTGGTGTAGTTCAGGTCGATCTCCGGTCGTCCCAGTTCTTTCAGCGCTGCATTGAGCGCCTTGTACGCCGGGTCCTCGGCCGTGATCTTGTCCGCCAGCTTGGGGTTGGGATTGTCTTCGTCCTTGCCGGGCAACAGCTTGCCAAGCAGTTTGGTCAACGCGGACTTCGCCGCCGTGTACTGCTTGATCTGTTTTACCTGTTCCTCGGCAGTGCGCGTTGCCTGCTCGGCCATTGCTCCATACAGTCCTTGCTGGACCTTCAGCAGCCGCATGACCGCGGCGTAGATTTCCCCGAATGATCTCGTGCGTGAGCCGTCGTCTTCCTGGCCTTCTGCATCCTTGATCTTGCGGTCGAGATCGTCGCCCTCTGCGTTCAGACGCTTGACCTCGGCATCGAGCGCACTGGCACGCCCTACCGGCTCGTCGCCGGAAGAGCCACCGAAGTTCGTGAACTTGTCGTAGATTTCCTGCGTCCCATACTCCGCAGCAGGGCCGTCCAGGATTGGATCGATGATGTTTCGCGCTTGCGGACTGCCACCAGGCACCACCAGACCAGTCATGCTTATATCCTTTTGCAAATTCGCGAGTCGACACGACCGACTCGCGAGGTAGGTGTCCCGGCGACGAATCGCGTTCCGCGATTTTGAACCGCGCGTTCAACACTTGATCTTATTTTTTGATCGGCAGGGAACCTTCCCGAAAGGCCGGCCACTACGATTGCCCGCTTTGCGCTGGATGCCTGGGCTGACTGCACCCGGCCCGCCGTTAGAACCCGGTCGCCGTCTCCAGGCATGGTCCGGAGACGTTGCATCCGACCAGCGCCGCGCACCAAGGAATCAGTAATGTCCATGCCGCTCGTCAATGCCACCAACGCCGTCCGCAGCCCGCAACCGGTGACGGACGGTGGCCCCTCCCTTTTTCCAGACAGGGCCTCCCTCAAAGGGCCGTCGCGCGGGAAACGCGCACCGGATGCGCCCGTGCCCGGCGCGCTCGCCGAATTCCTTGACCGCTATTGCATGGAAATCCGCATGTACGCGGACCTCGAACCCCAGGCGCACATGACCATTCTGCAGGACGCGGCGTTATGCGACGCGGTCTACCGACGCTCATGCAATGCGCTTCGCAATGCGGCCACGGAGGGGCAAGATGGCCAGCGGCTGTTCGCCGCCGCATTGGATGTCTTGGAGCGCGTCTCGGCGCTCAGATACCACGCGAAGGTCATGCGTAACACGCTGCGGCAAGGATGATGTCCAGGCCGCAGTCCGTTCTCCCGGCGGAGACCGTTCAATTGCTTCAGGTATTGGGCTTCCTATACCTGCAGAGCAACCGGGCGCATGAAGCCGCGGTGCTGCTGGAGGCCGCGGCGCACACCGGCCTATGCCAGGGCCGTGCAGCGATACTGCTGGCGCTGGCGCAACTTCGGTCCAATGCTCCGGAGCGCGCCTTGTCGACGCTGGACGACGCCGGGCCCGACGCCACGGCACGGCCCGCATACGGCATCGCGCGCGCACAAGTGCTATCCGCGCTTGGCCGCACTATCGAGGCGCGCCAGGTCTTGAGCGCCGCTTCCGGCTGCTTACCGTCCAAGCAGCTGCATGGCCGATAGGCAACATGCATCTTTCAGGCTGTACCCATGCAAGCGCTTCGACGCATTATCACCGCCGCCCTCGGACGGAACGACATCCTGCTGGCCGCCACGGTCATGGCCATCGTCTTCATGATGATCCTGCCTATGCCGACGGCCATCATGGATATGCTGATCGGCACCAACATCACGGTGTCATGTGTGCTGTTGATGGTGGCCATCTATCTTCCTTCTCCGCTGTCCTTTTCGTCGTTTCCCGCCGTCCTTCTTATCTCGACCTTGTTTCGCCTCGGAATCTCGGTATCCACGACGCGCCTTATTCTGCTGGACGGCGACGCCGGCCATATCATCGAGACATTCGGAAACTTCGTGGTGGGCGGCAACCTCGTGGTTGGACTGGTTGTATTTCTCATACTGACCGTCGTCCAGTTCATCGTTATCACCAAGGGATCTGAACGCGTGGCCGAGGTGGCCGCCCGCTTCTCCCTCGATGGCATGCCCGGCAAGCAGATGTCTATCGACGCCGATCTACGGGCCGGCGCCATTCAGATGGACGAAGCCCGTCGCAGGCGGTCCATCGTCGAGAAAGAAAGCCAGTTGTACGGCGCCATGGACGGCGCGATGAAGTTCGTCAAGGGCGATGCGATCGCGGGATTGATCATCGCGGCGGTCAACCTTCTGGGCGGGTTGTTTATCGGCACAGTCCAGCGCGGCATGTCCATGGGCGACGCCGCAACGACGTATTCCATCCTGAGCATCGGAGACGGTCTCATTTCGCAGATACCGGCCCTGCTCACCGCGATATGCGCCGGTATCATCGTGACCCGTGTCCCGACTGGCGACAAACCATCCAACGTTGGCAACGACATCGGCGCTCAAGTCACCGCTCACCCCCGTGCGCTCAGTATCGCCGCCGTCGTCGCTGTCGGCATGGGCCTCATTCCAGGCATGCCGACCCTCGTTTTCCTGACCCTCGGTACGGGGCTGGGCGCTCTGGGATTTGTCCTTATGCGTAATACGCGCGCCAAGCGCAAATCAGCTGCACCGGGATCGACCCTCGGGGACACTGGCGGCCATGCCGATGCCACGGACAGGCCGGCGCCTGGCGACGCCGGCTCTGCCTTTTCCCCTGCGGCTCCACTGGTATTGGAGGTCGCGCACGTATCCCTCGGATCCATAGGCGATCAAACCATCGCGGACGAGTTCCCTGCCGTGCGGTATGCGGCCTATCAAGACCTGGGCGTGCCGTTTCCGGACGTCCAACTGCGCGCCGCGAAGCACTTGCAGGAACATACCTATCAGATTCTGCTGTTCGAAGTGCCCATCGCACGCGGCGTATTGAGACCTGGATGGCTGCTGGTGCGCGAAGGACAGCGCAACCTCGAGGCGGCTGGAATACCGCATGAGCGCGACGTCGGCGCTCTGTCCAACGAATCGGCTTTCTGGGTCAGGCAGGAGCACGCTCCCACCATGACAAGCCTGGGCGTGCCGTATCTGGAGATGCACCAGGTGCCGAATTGGCATCTGTCCATTGTGCTGCGCAAGCACGCCTCGTATTTCCTCGGTATCCAGGAAACCCGGCTGCTTTTGACCGCGATGGAGGAAAAATTCCCTGAACTGGTCAAGGAGACGCAACGCGTGATGCCGATACAGAAGATCGCCGAGGTCCTCCAACGGCTCGTCTCCGAAGACATATCGATCCGCGACATGCGTGCCGTACTGGAGGCCCTGGTCGAATGGGCGCAGAAAGAGAAAGACACGGTGTTGTTGACCGAGTATGTGCGTATCGCGCTCAAACGCTATATCAGCCATAAATACTCGAACGGCCAGAACTTTCTTCCCGCCTACCTCCTGGCGCCGGACGTTGAGGATCTGGTACGCGACGCGATCCGGCAGACTGCGGCCGGGAGCTATCTGGCCATGGAGCCGGATCAATCCCAGGCCCTGCTCGACAGCATACAGCGCACGGTCGGGACGCTGAGCAGCACCGTGGCAAGGCCCGTCATGCTGACGTCAATGGATATCCGCCGATATGTGAGGAAGTTGATCGAGCAGGATATGGTGCACCTTCCCGTTCTGTCCTACCAGGAGCTGCTTCCCCAGATCAACGTGCAACCCCTCGCACGGGTGGATCTATGACTTGCGGCCGCGCGCCCTCTGAGCAGGCACCGTCATGAGCCAGACTCTGGAGCTCCGCGTGCTTACGGGCCTGCACCGCGGCGCACGGTGTCCGGTGCAGGACGGCGCCACCATAGGCTCGGACACCGAATGCGACATCGTGCTCGCCGACGCTGGAATTGCCGCGCACGCGGCGGCGATTCACATCGGCCCGGCTGCATGGTGCCTGCGGCCGGCCGGCGAAGAGACAGGCGCGGACACACCGTTGGCTTTCAATGCGGCAGGCCGGATCGGAACGGTCAGCTTGACAGTCTCAACCGTGGATACACCTTGGCCACAACATGTCGAGGCCACCTCGGCAGAGTCCTGCGCCAAGCAGGCCCGCAGCTCTGCCGACGACGGTCCACCGCCCAGGAGAGGCGGGCCGGACAATATGCCGCCCGGGCCGTTTCCGATGCGCGAAGGCAGGCGCACAGGAACGCTGTGGGCGGTCGCCGGTATCCTTGCCATCCTGGTATTCGGCGGCGTCGCGGTGGCTTCCTTTTCTCCGTCCGTTACGCCACGCCCCCTGCAGGGCGCGGCGCCGCCCAGCAGCGTCGCCGAGGCCTTGGACGCGACACGGCGTGCGCTGCGGCATCTGGGCCTGCAGGATCGCGTGTCGGCGTACCTGTCGGAAGATCAGCATGTGTGGGTGACGGGCTGGGTCCATGACGACGCCGAGCATGACCGACTCGCGGCCGCGCTGGCGTCGATATGGCCGGGCCCACTGCTGAAACTCGAGAACCAGGCGCGCGTACGTGACGAAATCGTATCGTTTGTGCGCGACCTCGACATCCGGGTCGCCGTCGATTATCAAGCCGCGGGGACTTTCACGGTACGAGGCATCGCCGCTTCCCAGGCGATCCGCGATGAAGCCGTCCAACGTTGGACATCTGCTATCGCAGGGTACGCTCCAGGCACGGCGCGGATCATGCTTGTGCCGGAGGTCGAAGCTGCTGTGCAAGCTGCGGCCTTGCGCGCCGATGTGGGAGAGATTTCCGTTGGATGGTCGGAGCAGAGAATCATCATCGGTACGACCGAGCTCGATGAAATGCGCAGGACGCGGCTGAACTCACTCGTCGAGACGCTGAACGACACCTATCTGAATGCGCTTGTCGTCACGAATACCGTTGAAGCACCGCCGTCTGCGCCGCCTTTCACCATCCATAGCGTCATCAGTGGCGACTCGCCATGGCTGATGCTGAGGGACGGAACAAAAGTCGTGATCGGTGGCACTTACGGCGGCTATCGCCTGACAGCTATCGAAGACGGCAGCATCACCTTTGAAGGTCCGCGCACGACCGTCATTCCTCGATAGAACCATACACTCCGCACATCCCATCATGCAGCCACTTTCATGAACTCAATGGCCCTTTCAACGGATCTGGCTATGGCCCTGACAGTGTTCGGCCACGATGCCACCCCCGAATCGCTCGCCAAGCTCGTCGCGCAGATGCAGCGCCTCGAACAGTCCGCGCAGGGTCTCATGCGTACCAGCTTGCCACCCGACGAATTCGCAGCTTTGCGCGCACTGTCGGATGCGGCGAGCGCAGCCCAGGATGTCCTGGCGCAGCGTGGCCCTGGCAGTGCGCGCGCGCGCAGCCCCGACTTCCACCTTGCTTCCACCACGAGGTAAAACCAGCATGACGATATCGCGTATACCCGACTCCGGATTCAGCCAGCTCATCAACGATACACGCAAGGCGGACGACATGTTCCAGCAGAACATGAATCTGGACGCTGTATCCGTACCGGACTATTTGGCCTACCAGGACATTGCCACGAGCGTACAGGTTCGCATGGGCTTGAAAACGACGGAGACCAAGTGGAAAGGCTCCGTGTGCAAGGAAGTCATCCGCAACTGCATTCCGTAATGACCGGGGCAGACGCATTCCTTAACCGCACCCCCTGACGCTCCCCTTGCGTGGCGGCGCGACGCCGCCGCCTATCGGGCCCCGGTTGCAAGATCGTCGAATCCTGCAACTGCCGCCCCGCCTCCCCTGGTATCGTCCTGGCGTTCCTGACGCCCACACGTACGCCTGCTGCCGTGCCCTCCCCTCTGAGTCCCGCAACGGCCATCCTGCCATGCGTCCCTCTGATAAACGGCCCAGGCAGGCACTGCCGCTGCGCTCCCGATAATAGGGATTCATATCTCAGTCGGTACAAATTATTCTGCTCAACTTAAATGCCCTCTTCTGGGAATAGCGAGATTTTCGGTGCTTGTCGAAAATCGAGCGCCGCGGCGCCGCCCAGAACCGCATAAGGTTTGTACCCATCCCGATACATTATCGCGCCGTACGGGCAATTAATTAGCACCGTGGAAATAGCTTACGTCTCTTTTACGGCGAAACGAACGGTTTCGTGTCGGCCGGCTGCAGAGAGGCATATTTGACTCCGACTCAATACAAATTCCGCATCGAATTGCCCTCGGATGTTCGATTTACACAAAAAAACTATAGTTATCATCCTTAGGCGGTAGAAATGTCGGTTCCAGTATGTTAATAATTGCTATACCAATGCACACCATAGTAACGGCGCTGTGACAGTGCATGCCTCTGGAGGAGGAGCAAATTATGGTGCTGAACAATACCGTTGAACGAAGCGGCCGGCTACTTTTGATCGATGACAGCCCGGCGGACCTCAGGCTCCTGGTACAGCTCTTGAGGCAGGAGAACTTCAAGCTAATGGTGGCCCTGAACGGGAAACAAGGCTACGAACGCGCGGTGGCGGACCCTCCGCCAGACGCCATACTCCTTGACGCATCGATGCCGCGGCTCGACGGGTATGCGACATGCCGGATGCTGAAGGAGAATCCGCGCACCGCCAACATCCCGGTGCTCTTCGTGACGGCGTCCGCGACATTGGACGAACGGCTGAAAGGATTCGGGGCGGGGGCTGTCGATTATGTGACCAAGCCGTACAGCCCGGATGATGTTCTGGCTCGTATCCGCGTCCAATTGCAGCGACGCCAAGGACCGCACGAGCCGGACGCCGGTGCGCAAATATCGCTGGCCGACAGCGCCCGTCACGACGGTAGACCGGGCCCCGGTCTTGGACCGCGCTCGCTGTCGATCTCAAACGAACATGCGATCGTCAACGCCACCACCCAGTACCTGTCTGAACATCTTTGCGACGCGCCCTCGCAAAAGCTGCTGGCCCGATTAATCGGGGTAAACGAAAAGCGCCTGACCAACGCCTTCCGGACGCTGCTCGGAAAAACGGTGCACGATTTTCTTCGCGACCAGCGTATGGATAAGGCAAGGACCTTGCTGCAGGACCGCTCCCTTACGGTGGCGGAAATCGCGGACCAATTAGGCTTTTCCAGCGCCGCGAATTTTGCATCAGCCTTCCGCCGTGAGCTGGGCTGCAGCCCGGTCGCCTTCAGGAGGGGGGTTGTGGGCGCCAACGGTATGCGGCTCGGCGCAGTTCAAGGCCGCCGGGACGATTGAAACTGCAATTTCAAAAATCCTTCGCGCAATTTCAAACGCCGCAGGATCCGCCACGCCTTAGGATAAAACCGACTTCGCACTCGCGCATGGCCCTGATGCGAATTCCCGGTGACCTAACCGCAAAGGACACGATGTGAACCTATCTTCCATGTCGCGGCCGACTCCCTCGGCCAAATCGCAGAATACAGAGGCTCGGACATCGTTGGAGCATGTCCAGCGCACCGTCAGCACTTTCCGGCGCCCTTCACACGTACTGGTCGTGTCGGACGACCCGCAAATGCTGCGCGCCACAGTCGATTTTCTGCGCAGCCAGTTGTTCCGCGTCACCCTGGCCTCCGGATGGCAAGGCTACTACCATGCCCAGGCCTGGCATCCGGACATCATCCTTCTGGATGCCGCGATGCGTGGCATGGATTCCTTCATGATGGGGCGACTGCTCATGCAAGCACCCGACACGAGTGCCATCCCGCTGATTTTCCTGCTTGATGAAGCGCGACAGAGTACAAGCAGCGAAGCCTTCGCGCTTGGTGCTGTCGATTGCATCACCAAGCCGCTTTATCCGGAAGAGCTGCTCGCCCGCATATCGGTGCACCTGCGTAATCGGCAGGGTCGAGTAATCGACGCAGGCTCCGCGGGCCACGCGGCGGCTGGCGATGATCACCTGCTACGCAATGCCCTCGCTGCGATCGCGCATGACGTTGGAGCCATACATACCGTCCGCCAGTTGGCACGCGAAGTGGGCACCAACGAGCGGAAGCTGTCGGCACTGTTCAAGGCGAAAATGGGAAAGTCCGCCCATAAAGTGATCTTTGGGCAGAAGATGGAAACGGCGCGCAGGTTATTGGCCGAAACCGGCATGCCGGTTCGGGATGTCGCCAACCACGTCGGTTTTCGCAGCGTTTGCAACTTTTCGGTCGCCTTTCACCGCGATCAGGGCATTACGCCCAGCGCTTACAGGCGCCGGTGCCGCACGGCGGCGCCGGAACAACCCTTCCCTTTCCAGGACGATGATGCCCATCCTGCGAACGCGGGCGATGGCGGAATGTCCTAGTGCAGCCAGGCGGCGGGCAGCTATCCGGCCCGCTCGGTTGGAGACAACCAAGAAACCCGTATTAACGAACCTTACACGGTACCGGGGTGACACTTATGGTTGCCACGCCAGCGAGTGTGGCGGCTTTTATGTCGCAGTGGCCAATGGCAGCCGCTTCGCATAGGGCGCATGCCCTTTGTTCAATGCTTGGCGCCGGCATGGCGCCGAAGCGCCACGCACAAGCGCCAACACAATGATTCGTGTCATCCTCGCAGACGACCATCCGATCGTTCTGCTCGGTATAAAACAGGTTCTGGAAGCAACTCCCGACATCCGCATCGTCGCGACAGCGGACTCCCCGGACAGCCTGGTTGATTGCCTTGCGCAGCACAGCTGCGACGTACTGGTGACGGACTTCTCGATGCCCGGCCAGGAGCATCCCGACGGCCTGGTCATGCTGCTGCGGCTGAAGGAGCGGTTTCCGGACGTCCGCATCGTAGTGTTGACCAAAATCGCCACGCCGGCGCTTATGTCACCCATCATGCAGACGGGGGTTCTCGCGCTCGTAGAGAAAAGCGCGGCGATCAAGGAGATCACCACGGCGGTGCAGCGCGCTGCAAGAGGACAAACCTATTACACCGACAATATCCAGCGCGAATTCGCCGCGCTGGGCGTGGTCCGAACCCGCGTGGCGGCTCCCGCCCAACTGTCGCCCCGGGAGACCGAGGTAGTGCGATTATTCGCCAGCGGGTATACGAACAACCAGATTGCCGAGATCCTTGGCGTAAGCGCCAAAACGACCAGCCGACAAAAGAAAGACGCCATGCGCAAACTGGCGGCGCGCAACGATGCCGAACTATACGCGCATGCCAAGGATATGGGTTTAATCTGAACGGACAAGCGCATAGTCGAACGCAACCGGCTCGACCAGGTCGAGACGTGGACGCGATGGATACAGCAGCAAGCCGAAGGTGGCCCGGAAGTAGCTGCGCGAAGGATCGAGTTGCGCGGATTCCACGCTGTCCGCGTACACCCGTGTGCCGGACTCCAGCCGAGCAAACTGTATTGTCGCGTCGATCCGGAAGCAGCCGTCCGGACGTCGCACGACATCAAAATGCAGCGATGCCGCCCCGCCCGGGATGAATGCAACCCCGTCGGCCATCCGAATCGGCGATTCCGCTCCCAATTGCTGGAGCCCGGCGCAGAGAGCACCCGAGGTCTGTTGCGTCATGATCCGCGTCAGCAGTTCAGCATACTCACCCGCCACTCGGCACAAGGCCCATACACCGGCTTGCAGCGCCGCAGTGCGAAGCGAACCGGCAAGTCCGGAGGGAAATGCGAAATACACTGGGCTACCGTCCGCCGACACCCCGCCAACTGAAAATGACACGCTAGGCCGGTCGATCGCGTCCGCATGAAATTGCCGGCCCAGCGATAGCGTCCGCGTCGCACCAGCCACATCCCTGACCTCGACCGGCAATAAGGGTTGCGCGCCGGGTAGGCGACATAGCTCCGCCCGCAAGGTCGCGCCATGTCGCGGGCCCAGCCCGCAGGGCGGTCTTCGCGACAAGGGATGGGCACCATCGGGTAGTACAGTGCTGGAGACTGTATCGGATGCCGGCGTAGCCGGTTGATTGGAAATGGATTCGGCGGAGCCATGCATGCGTTCGGACAGCGGTTCGGATACCACGGCCTCAACTTGGTCCAAGGGCACTACGGGCGCCCCCGAATACTTGATCGAGTCCAACAGACCTGCCAGCGCGGAATCACGGACCAACGGTCTATAGCGACCGAATGCTTCAGGCCCCGCCGATACGATGGCTTTCGCGCACAATGCATCGCAGTATGGCTCGAGCAGTGCGAGGGGAATCAAGTGGTGCGCGCCGAACCGGCTGCTGCCATCCAGACGACACCCAAGGCGCTGGAGAGCAGCTCTGGCTTCCTGTTCAGGATGCGCGGTTTCGCGCAGGGCTACCGCACACGCGGACAACTCGTCGTCAAGACGATCCAACATGCATTGAACGAGGGCTCGACACAGCAACGCCGGAATCCGCGCATCGCGCTCAGACTGGCGGGGTACGTTGGATCTTGGGGACAAGAGGCGGGACAGGCGCCGATACGGCGTTTCACGATCGTCGCCGGGCAGGTGGGACACCATCTGGACCAGGCGCTCGATCTGGGTGTCCGGCACCGCACGCAGCGCACGCGAGATCGGTTCGGTCCAATCGTCCCCGGAATCCAGGACAACCGCCAACCAATCGGAGAAGTCGTACAGCCTGCACCGCGATGCCTCGCTACCGTCGGCCCGGGCGAGCCCGTCCATCAGGCGGATAAGCGGCTCGGCGACGCGCCGATAGGCGAGCTCTCCATCGACCTTCCGAAACATCGCGGCGAGCAAGTTTTGTCCAACATCCAGGGGCACATCCTGCGCCGGACACAAGCAGGTCTCGTCCATATGAACCAAGATATTGGTCCGCAGGCGAACCAGGGCATCGGCGGAAACAGTGGACAAGCCAGCCTGCAGAAAGTTGTCAACGTGCTGCTCGAAAGGGTAATCCACCGGGGCAATTTGCAAGTCGATGATGGTCCGCCTCAACGCCACGGCAATATCGGGCGATGGACCACGCCCCCGTGGGGCAGCCAATGCATTGAACAGATCGTACCCTGCGCGGGATCTGCCAGTGCGGCTTGCAAAGGAATCGACCGCGGCCCTGCGCGGCGTGTCAACGGCAACACAGCACAGCGCATACCATCGGGGCAGGTGCCTGGGCGCACCCGAGGCGCGAGGCCGGCCCGGACGGCAAACGACTCCACGCATTGGAGCGGACGATGTGGCTCCACAGGCGTGCGGCTTCGATACAGCGGAGGTCGGTGGAACCGGCACAACGTTGCACTTGTTCGAGGTTGGACCGGCTGCGCCGTGGCGGCAGGCGCTCAGCGACGCTCAGGCACGCAAGCCTGGCCTGCGCCCCTGCAGAGGCGCTGCTATTGCGGCGGAGCCAGAAAGGGCATCACTGCTGCTTGGCGCGTTGATCCTCTCCCGCCAAGCGACGGCGACATCGACCATGGTTTCGACGATGCGACGGAGCTGGCTGACCGCAGCATCCGCAAGTTCCAGTCGCCGCGTAAGGAGGACCTCGCCCGTACGCTCATCCAGCGACAAGGTCGCGCCTTCCGTCTCATGCCCGAAGGCGTTCGCGGATAACAGGGCACGATAAAGGGCAAGACACTGATCGGTTTCCAGCGGCTCGTTGCCGATCACTACATACGCATGCAGGATGTCCTGAGGGTCATCATGCTCTAGCGTCAGGGTAATGTCGTTTTCGAATATCAGGTCTATGGTGCCGGAGTCGCCCAGGACGAGCGGGACGCCGCTTTCCTCGCCAAATAGCGCAATCAGACTACGCGCGTCCATGTTGCGCTCCAGTGCAAGATGTTTGCTGCATGACCGAACCTCGGCGTGATCGTGGGGTTCGGTCTGTGTCATCGCCCCATGGGGAGTTCCGATTCCCGGCCGCCGCGCACGGCACGCGGCCCAGGCCGGTTACACGGAGCGATCAGTCGGCTTCCAGAAACGGCATGGAGAGCTCCGGGTCGGCTCTTGAGATCGCCGTATCGGCCTCGTCTTCGCGCTCGTGCATCGCCCGCGCTGCGAGGAGATCGAGGATTAACGGCGTCGGCTCGTCATCGATGACCGACGGGCTCTGGCGGACCATCTGCTCCGCGTACAGCGGCACGCCGCGCGCGCTTTCGACAATGCGCCGGCGAAGTTTGGGAGACAAGCGGGTGTCCTTGCTGCGACAGCTCACCAATTGCATCATGGCGTCGCGCCTGAGCGGCGGCATGGTGATGGTTTCGTCCGCCGGCAATGCCCGGTCCAGATCGCGCCCGCACAGAAGCATCATCACCGGCTGTTGCCGCACCTGCAAAAGCAAGGCCCGCAGCAAATTCCGCGTGGCGTCGTCCGCCCACTGAGCGTCATCGACCATAAGCAGGAGGGGCTGGCCCGGCGTTTCAACATGCAGCAGCAGGGTCGACAACGGCCCGAACAGAGAGGTTGCCGCAACATTGCCCGTACCGCCGCTCGCCGCCGCGCCACGCAGGGTGACGAAGTGATCCGCCAAACTGGCGCTGGCTGCCTTGTCCAGGCCTATCCTGTACCCCAGCGACTCCATGGCACGGCAGCAACGCGACGTATCCTCGTCGCCGCTGTCAACGTCAGGGCCATCTTGGGCGGCATCCCGTGCCGCGTCATGCGCGGCATTATGCGCCGCGAGGCGCTGCAGCAGGTATTCATGGAAGGGGTGGAGTTCCATGTGGCGGTTTTCCTGGTCGCAGCGCAACGACACGACCGCTCCACCCCCACGGCGGACATACTCGGCGAATACCTGTGCAAGCAGAGATTTGCCTATTCCTTGTTCGCCGCGCAAATACATTACATGCGGCCGCGTCCCGCCTCGCAGGCTGTTCCAACGGCGCACGAGAATATCGAACTCTGTTGTCCGGCCGAACATGCGGTGCACCGTAATGTTCTGGGCCTGACCTTCGAGCAGGCCCACACGCAGGCCATAGCGCTGGTCGCAACGGACGGTGAAGCGATCGCTCAGGCGCGCCTGCGCCGATTCGGTTACCAGCGTTTCGCCGGATTCGGCCAGATAGGCGAGCCGGAGCGCCCGCTGCCCCACCAGCATCATGGGAAGCGCACCATTGTCCGGCGGCACGCAGGCGAGGTCGGCGTGTATACCCATTCCAACCGACACCTGTGACGTCACGCCGAAACGCTGGATCAGGCATGCCAACCGCGCAGCGGACTCCGCCGCGCGTTCGTTGAGACTCGGATAGCCGAACAGGATCGCCAGGTTGCCATCCGCGCCCAGGCATACACGCCTTCCAGCCGCCTGCGCCAAGCGTATGATCCGACGCCGCGCTTTCTGTACCTGGTCCAGCGTCTCTTCGACCGTCATGTTGTCGGCCGCCGGTCCAATCGCGATGGCCAGAACGGCGAGAGGCCGCGCATCGGCGTTTCCGGAGAGTGGCGCGTGCATCGTCCGATCCGAACCGGGCGTCATATCGAGCAGCGACCGCGTTTCGGCGGAAGGACCCGTACCGTAGTATTCGCCCATGACGGCGACGCAGTGCTCGTAGGCTTTCATGGCGGCTTCACGCCGGCCGCTGTCGCGCAACAACCTGATCAGATCACGATGCGCATGTTCGTCGCCTGGATGGATCTGCACCCACTGCCGCGCACTATCCAGGGCCTCCTGCACTGCACCGGCATCGCACAGGCGTGCGATATAGGCCTGCCGGCACTGCGAGACTTCTTGCGACAGCCGGGACTGCCAGCTCATGCGCCATGCCGACAACCCGGCATTGACGGGGGTCACCAAGTGCTCCAGGAGTTCGCCACGGTCGTAGCGCAGCCGATCCTCCAGATTGAGCCTGGCATAGGATCCGATCCCACACAGCGCCAGGACGTCGACCGTTACGAGGTCCTTGTTCAGCGCAAGCGTGCTGGAGGTGGCCAGCACTGCCTTCTCCATCGGACCCAATACCTGCCGCAGCACGCACAGCGCGTGGCGCAGATTGGCGCGGGCGCCCGATGCGCCGTTCGGCCAGAGCAGCTCCGCCAGTACGGCGCGAGACTGCTTTTTCTCGAGCGATAGCGCGAGCAGGGCCAGCAACAGCTTGGGCTTTGCGTACGCAATGAGGGGAGTCTTGTCCACTCCTTCGACAGTGAGTTGGAACTCGCCGAGCAGGTGGATTTGAACGGGCCTATCCAGACTTTGGGACATAGAAACTCAGATCGGCCGAGTGCTCTCGAACGATCGATATTGGTAAAACGGTTCGAGCGTCGGGAGGACGCCAAGGCGCAGGAGTCGGGGTGACCTGAGGGGCTAGCGGCGGCCGATGCCGTCAGCTATCGTCGCCGCGCCGCCTTACGCGTTTCGAAACGCGCATCGTGCGGTTGCTGCAACGCTTTGCGATCGTCTTGCAGGGACACGGTGTGGGACGGCCAGTCCTGGGGCCGGCGTCCGACCATCTGTCATGCAGTCACACTGACACCATAATGGGATGGAGTCTAGGCCGCGCACGGCGCTCGAAAAATAGGAAATTTCTTAGTGGAGGAGTTCGAGTGGATTGCCGGATGGACGTGCGGGAGGCGGCATGACGTAGGCGCCCGGCAAGATCAGGGCGCCGCCGGGGCCGGCTCGCCTGGGAACATGGAGTTCCAGTGGACGGGGTTGCCCACCCGAATCCTGATACGGCCCGCACCTCGCTTCGGTCGACGAGATCGGGCGCATCGCGCAGCGGGCGATGAAACCGCATGCAAATGAAAAGCGAGGCCAGGGGCCTCGCGCAACGGAAAAGCGAGATGGGTCTCGCCCGACGCAGTGTTATTGCAAACTCAACCGCCTTGTGCCGCAACCTCCCGCGCTTCGTCGAGCTTCTGCTGCTCGGGAGCCGGCGAAAGATGACCAGCACGCTGCGTCTCCGATGAAGAATCGGGGGTGGAGGCATTGCTCGATCGATCCGACGCGGTAGTGATATCGGTGAATGCTGCGGTTTTCATGGATTTGGCCTTTGGTAATGTTGAGGACCGCATGTTCAATGCGGTCAGAACGGACACGCATTCTGGGGGAATGCGAAACCGTGGGATGTAGCGCAAAATCGAGGGAAAAACGAATGGGCGGCACGACCGCCGAAGCGCATTACTTAGTGGGTCACGCGCAGCACGCAGAATGGCAGCGTACGCTCGTATGAAGACTCGCACCGTCAGTGGGGCTGTATCTGGCGATTGAATGCCTGAGACTACTGAAGCGCCAGCATCGCGTCAACGGGAGCAAGCAAGTATCGCTCCCCGAAACCGGGCCAATGGTGTCGAATGGAAACGTACATTGACAGAGGTAGATCGCGCGCCCATATTGGACAAGGATTCTTCAAGTGTTGTTGATACCGCTCGGTCCCGCGTTTCCACGCGCTTCGCGCGCTGTCTCTCTTGAATGTCTGTCATCGAACGCAGGCTCTTATATCAAGGGGAAAGCATGGAAACAGGTATCGTCAAATGGTTCAAGGCCGACCGAGGCTTCGGCTTCATCATGCCCGAGAACGGCGGCAAGGATCTCTTCGCGCACGTGTCGGAGATCCTGGGGGACGGCGAACAAGTCCTCGAGGAAAACCAGCGCGTGAGCTACACGCCGGGACAAGGGCCCCGAGGCCCGCAGGCGACCAAGATCCGAATTCTCTAGATCAACGGCCCTTGCGGCCGGTACCGGCCGGCCGCGACCGGGTCTCGTACACGACGCCAAATCGCGTTGCCGGTACAAAAGGCGGAGGTGCGCAATGCACATCAATAACGAAGTCTATAAAGGCTATCGCCTCACGGCGAAACTGCAACGGCACGCCGGAGCCGGTGGTGACGATTCAGGATTTACGGCGCATGTGCTCGTGATGCCGGTCGACGCATCTTATAAGGACGCGACTGTCCACGACGTTCCCAGGTTTGCCAGCGGCGGATCGGTATTCACGCCGAACCAGGCCGTCGAAGCGGCCATATTGCACGGTCACGAGATCGTGGATGGCTTTCGCGAAGCACAATTGGCGGAAAAAATACTTTCCGCCTAGTCGGCCGCGTTGTGGAGCACGAAGACATGCCTGAAGTTGGCCAACTGCAAACGGCGATACGGCGGTGGCACGAAGCGCACTGCGCCGTGATGGACTTTTTCGAACGCAACGACATACTCGACCCTGAACAATATAAGTCGTGGATGAAGCTGCGCGACGCTGAAGACGACGCAAGAATGAACGCCGAGGAACTGATCGACGTCGTGCGTGCGGACGACAGTTAAAGATTGAGCCACCGCGCCGTGCCGCGCGGGGACGTCTGGTGGACAATTCAGTTCACCGCGTATATTCCGTTGGAGCCGCTCGCCCACAACCGGGCACACGGCACGCGCTACAACGTCGGGCCGCTCCGCGCATCCTGGTCACCACTCCGCCGGTCGCCAGCACTGCATGGGCAAGCAACCGGTGGTTGACCATGCTGCTTGATCGCCACCACCCGACTCGGCTGGCGCGGTCCCGCTGCGGCATCCCCCTTGTATGCTCAGAACGTCGTTCTACGGGTCGACGAAGACACGGCGGCGTTCGCTCGGTTGAGCTCCATTCTCGGCCCCTGGTATCTCGATCGGAAAATTGCGCGCATGTCTGCACGCTCGGCGTCGGCTCCATGATCGCTGCCGTCCGAGATCCGCAGCGCTAGAACCCGAAGTCACTCAGGCCCGGATGGTCCACGGGTCTTGGGCCTTTCCGATCCCAGTGGAACTTGCGATCACCCTCCCGGATCGGAGCGTCATTGATGCAGGCGTGGCGGTACTCCATTAGCCCGGCTTCGTTGTAGTGCCAGTTCTCGTTCCCGTACGAGCGGAACCAATTACCACTGCCGTCATGCCATTCGTAGGCGAAGCGCACCGCGATGCGGTTGCCAGTGAACGCCCAGAGCTCCTTGATGAGGCGGTAGTCCAGTTCCCGCTCCCACTTGCGCTTCAGGAATGCGACGATCGCCTGACGCCCGACCAGAAATTCGCTGCGGTTGCGCCAATGGCTGTCGGCCGTGTAGCCAAGCGACACCTTCTCGGGGTTGCAGCTGTTCCAGCCATCTTCAGCGATGCGCACCTTTTGAATCGCCGTTTCGAGCGTGAAAGGTGGGAGCGGAGGGCGGGATTCAGTCACGGCTATCCTTTCGAGTTGAAGCTGGGCGCCAGGATCATCGTTGGCGCGCCGGCGGGGTTGGTTAACGTTGCACATATACCTGCACCGCACCCCTGAACAGGAGGCGGGGCTCCCCCCGGCACCAACTGCTCCCCAGCGGTACTGAATCCGGCTAAGCGCCGGCGATCTTGCGGTCCAAGAAGTCGTGAATAAGGGGGAATACTTCGTCCGCCTTGTCTTCAAGCACGAAGTGGCCCGTGTCGAGCAGATGGAACTCGATATCCCGGAGATCCTTCTTATAGGGATGCGCGCCCGGTTCAGGAAAGATGAAATCGTTCTTCCCCCAAATGATGAGCGCCGGCGGCTGCTTGTCACGGAACCAGGCCTGCACCTTCGGATATAGAGGAAGGTTATTCCGATAGTCGTACATCACGTCCATCTGGATATCGGCGTTCCCCGGACGGTCCAGCAACGGCTGGTCGTGCGTCCAATTGTCGGGGGAAATACGAGTCTTGTCGGACACGCCATCCGTATATTGGAACAACGTGGTTTCGAGCGTGACCAGATTCAGGAGCTTGTCGCGGCTCTCCTTCTTTCCGTCGGCCCAGTAAACCTTGATGGGATCCCAGAATTCCTTCAATCCCTCATCGTAGGCGTTGCCGTTCTGGATAATCAGGCCAGTAATAGCGTCAGGATTCTTCAGTGCAAGCTGCCATCCGACCGGGGCGCCGTAATCCATGACATACATGGCATAGCGCCGGACCTCCAACTGATGGAGCAGGCCGTCGATCAAGGTGCCGAACTTCTGGAAGGTATATGGGAAGGAATTCGAATCGGGGGCGTCGCTCTGGCCGTAGCCTGGATAGTCCGGTGCAATAACACGGTAACGGTCGGCCAGGTACGGAATCAGATTGCGGAACATGTGCGAGGACGTGGGGAAACCGTGCAGCAACAGGACGACTGGAGCGTCCTTTGGACCAGCCTCGCGGTAGAAGATCTTTATCCCATCTACGGTCCTGGTCTGATGACGGGTTACCGGATACGCGCGATTTGGGCTCATGGCCATCTCCTCGGGATCGTTTTTCGGAAGGGCTCCCCGCAGCGCGAACCCTTGCCATGGAGATCGGGCTCGCTGCGCACCGGTTCGGCTTGGATTGCGTGCTGCTCCGAGCGCACAAGTCCGATCTGGATCGTTCAGCGTTCGAAGGAGACTGCAGGCTGGGTGGTATCCTACATTGGCAGATATATCGCGAAAATCCTGAATTTCGGGAAGCTAGTTTGCCGCTTTTGGGAGGGTCATGGACAAACTGGGCGCAATGGCAATCCTGCTCAAGGTCGCAGAGGCCGGTAGCCTTTCGGCGGCCGCGAGGCGACTGAACATGCCTTTGGCTACGGTGAGCAGACGAGTAGCGGAATTGGAGGCGCATCTCGAGACGCGCATGTTGAACCGGTCCAGCCGGCATCTCAGCCTCACCGAAGCGGGACGCGTATATGTAGACGCGTGCAAGCGCATACTTGAACAGATAGATGAAGTCGAACGTGCGGCGACAGGCATGCACAAGGATCCGAAGGGCCGCCTGACCGTGACCGCGCCCATCGTCTTTGGACGTGTTCATATGGTTCCGATTCTTGCGGAGTTCCTGAGCGCGTATCCCGATATCGACGCCAAGCTGCTTCTTGCCGATCGCCTGCTGGATCTACTTGAATCGGACGTCGACGTGGCGTTACGCATCGGCGAGCTTGCCGACAGCAGCTTGATCGCCACAAGGGTTGGGTCAGTCCGCCGGGTGACCTGCGCCAGCCCGACGTATCTTGAAGCCCGAGGCCGCCCCCGGAAGCCGGAAGACCTGCGTGATCACAGCTGCGTCACCTTCGACAACCTGGCATCGACCAAGGCTTGGCGATTTTCGTCCGACGCAGGCGAGATTCTCGTACCGATTCATTCGAGACTGACCGTGACGACTGCCGAGGCAGCGGTCGCGGGGGCAGTTGTCGGCCTGGGGCTGACCCGGCTGCTTTCATACCAGATTGTCGAGGCAAAGCGCGCGGGAACGCTGGAACTGGTTCTTGAAGACTATGAATTGCCGGCCTGGCCAGTCAACCTCGTCTTTGCCGGGCAGCAGCCATTGCCGCAAAAGCTGCGCGCCTTCCTGGATTTCGCCGCGCCTCGGATCAGAGAGAGGCTGAATGTCGAAACAGCCGCGTTCCGGTCATAGCGCCGCCGCGAGCGGCAGCGGACGGTTTGGCACAACCCGACGTATCGGGGCGCCGGGTCATCATCGTCCTTCCAGTTTTGAGAACCTGGCTCTCGATCCTGCAGGATTGTGGGCAGTGTAGGGACCGATTACTGTTCTCCTGATGGAGTCAATGCCGGCCGCAGCGCCAGGAGCGTCACGTGCCGCAGGCACATGGCGTTTCCCCACCCGTGGCGGATAGGACTTCCTTGGCCGCCTATGACGGCCAGGAATCTTTAAATGGGAAGGTGCCTCATGACCCATGGTTTTCTCGATATTGCGGTCACGCCGAGTGTCCGGGCGGTGCAGGCCGCGATGGGAGTCGACCGCATATGGGAGGACTTCAAAGGCCGCCGTGGGTTCGATCGCATCGGAGACAATGAAGCGGGTTTCATCGCCGAACGCAACAGCTTCTACATGGCCACGGTGTCCGAGACCGGTTGGCCTTATGTTCAGCACCGCGGCGGTCCGCGTGGCTTCCTGAAACTGCTCGATGACCGCACACTGGCCTTCGCCGATTATCGGGGCAACCTCCAGTACATCAGCGCCGGCAATCTGGCGGCGAGCCGCCGGGCATGCCTATTCCTGATGGACTATCCCGCTCGCACGCGGCTCAAGATCTACACCCAAGTGGACATCCTTGCATTGGATACGGAGCCGGCCCTGGCGAGCCTTGTGGCAGTGCCGGGCTACAAGGCAAGGATCGAACGGATATTTCGCTTGCAGGTAGAGGCTTTCGACTGGAATTGTCCGCAGCACATCACGCCGCGCTACACGGAGCAGGAGATCGATGATGCCGTCCGGCCGCTTCGCGAACGCCTGGCCCGGCTTGAAGCGGAAAACGCAGAACTGCGCGCGCGCATTGCCGCAGAGGGCAACGCTTAGTCCATGCGGCCTTCAGTTCGCCATGGCCCAAGGACTGACACCAGCCAACAAAGCAAAAACGCCACCTGCAGGGGTGGCGTCGATGACTTTCGCTAATGGCTTGGGTTGATGGCGCGTTGATGGCTGGATCAACTTGCATTGTTGGTGGGTCGTGCGCGACTCGAACGCGCGACCAACGGATTAAAAGTCCGCTGCTCTACCGACTGAGCTAACGACCCGACCGAAGCCCGAGATTATGGCCGAGGCAGGTCTGTTTGTCAAAAAGCATGCCAGTGTCCGACGGTCCATCCTCGCGCGCATCTGCCTTCGTTAGCACAATCCCGAGCCAGCAAGCCCTGCCGATACGCGCGGGCTGGCGCAGCGTCGTTCACCACGCGGCAATCACGGCGCCCTTGTACTTGTTCAGGATGTAGTCCTTCACCGCCGCGGAATGATACGCGGCCACCAGCTTGGCGAACTCGGGACGATCCTTGTCCTGCTGGCGTACCACCAGCACGTTCGCATAGGGCGAGTCGGGCGCTTCCTGGGCGATGGCGTCGCGCTTCGGGTCCAGGCCGGCCTGCATGGCGAAGTTGGTATTGACCGCGGAGGCATCGGTATCGTCCAGGGAGCGCGGCAATTGCGCCGCATCCAGCTCGATAAAGCGGAGTTTCCTGGCGTTCTCGACCACATCCAGCGGAGTTGCCTTCAAGCCTGCGCCGGGATTGAGTTTGATCAGCCCCTGCGCCTGCAGCAGCAGCAAGGCGCGGCCGCCGTTGGTCGGATCGTTGGGAATGCCGATACGCGCGCCCTGCTTCAGCTCGCTGAGGCTCTTGACCTTCTTGCTGTAGATGCCTATGGGGAAAATGACCGTCTTGGCGATGCTCACGAGCTTGTAGCCGCGATCCGCGTTGGCGTTGTCCAGGTAAGGCTGGTGCTGATAGCTGTTGGCGTCGAGGTCTCCCGCGGCCAATGCCGCATTGGGCTGCACGTAGTCGGAGAATTCGATGATCTTCACGGCGAGTCCGTCCTTGGCGGCCTGGGCCTTGACGACCTCCATGATTTCGGCGTGCGGTCCGGCGGTCACGCCTACCGTGATTGCCTTGTTTTGCGCATAAGCGCCGAGCGGCGCGCCGGCTCCTGCCGCCAGCGCCAGCACTGCCACGGCCTTGATGAAATTGAGCTTCATGATTTAGAGGATTCCCGAAAAAAAAGCGATGAAATTCTTTGGATCCGCTGTCGGCACGGCGATGAACCGAGCGGCGCTAGCGATGGGACATGCGCCGCACCAGCCAGTCCCCCAGGCTCTGCATGGCTTGCACCAGCGCGACCAGCACGACCACGACGGCGAGCATCACATCAGGCAGGAAGCGTTGGTAGCCATACCGTATCCCCATGTCGCCCAATCCGCCCCCGCCGATGGCACCGGCCATCGCGGAATAGCCGACCAGGCTTACCAGGGTGACGATGGTGGCGGCCACCAGGCCGGGCAGCGCCTCCGGCAGCAATACCTTGACGATGATCTGCAGCGGTGACGCCCCCATGGCGCGCGCCGCCGTGACCAGCCCGGGATCCACTTCACGCAAGGCGTTTTCCGCAATCCGAGCCATGAAAGGGATGGCGGCCACCGACAGCGGCACGATCGCGGCGGTCGTTCCGATGGACGTCTGGGCGATCCATCGCGTGAACGGAATAATCGCCACCATGAGAATCACAAACGGTACGGATCGCGTGGCGTTGACCACGGCGGCCAGCACCCGATGCAGCGCCAGGTGCTGAAGCAATGCCCCGCGATCGGTCACGATCAGGGCGACGCCGATGGGGATGCCAAGCAGCACCGCAATGCCGCCCGAAACGCCGACCATCAGCAGGGTTTCAAGCAGCGACGTAATGAGAAGGTCGATCAGTTGCGGGCTCATGAGCAAGTTCCTGCACGGCGATATCGCGCGCCGCCAAGTCGGTCAATGCGTGTTGCAGCGCCTGTTCGGCGCCCTGGACAAGAATGAAGGCCGTGCCGACCGCCATGCCCTGGACATCTTCGATACGGGCCTGGACCAGGCTGACGTCCAGGGAGAATCGGCGCGACAAAGCCGAGATGATGTCGGACGCGCCTGCGCTGCCGCTCAGCGACAGGCGCAACAGCCGCACGGCCTCGCCGGGCCGTGCGGCGACGGCGTCCCGCATGCGCGCGCGGATGGCCTGCGTGGTGGCATCGGTCAGGTCCGTGGACGTGGCCGCGGAAACCATGGCCTTCGTCACGTCGTGACGCGGCGAGGCGAAGATTTCCGCCGTGCGGCCCATTTCCACGATCTGCCCGTGCGACAACACGGCGACGCGATCGCATATCTCGCGCACCACTTCCATCTGGTGGGTGATCATGACGACCGTGACACCGGTCTGGCGGTTGATGTCGCGCAGCAAGGCCAGGATGTTGTGCGTGGTTTCCGGATCCAGCGCGGAGGTCGCCTCGTCGCTCAGCAGCACATCGGGCTCGTTGGCCAATGCACGCGCAATCCCGACGCGCTGCTTCTGCCCGCCGCTGATCTGCGCGGGAAAGCGGTCGCGCAGATGTTCCAGGCCGACGAGTTTCAGCAGGCGCTCCACACGAACGGGAATCTCCGCGCTGGGCACGCCCGCGATTTCGAGAGGCAAGGCCACATTGCCATGCACGGTGCGACGCGACAATAGATTGAACCCTTGGAAGACCATGCCGATTCGGCGCCGTTGCTGTCGCAATTGCACTTCCGGCAGGCCGGTCAAGGATTGGTTGCCGATGACGATGGAGCCCTCATCCGGGCGTTCAAGCAAATTGATGCACTGGACAAGCGTGCTCTTGCCGGCCCCGCTGGGGCCGATGACGCCAAAGATCTCGCCGGGCGCGATATGCAGGCTGATGCCCCGCAGCGCCTCGAAACGGCCGTGCGCCGTGGCATAAGTCTTGTGAAGATTCTGGATATGGATCATTGCGCGACATTGTGACCGAGCGCGCTACGCATCAGAACGACCGTTTCGTGCCCGTTTTATTACTTTTAATTATAAAACGCGCCCGCACATCGCCGCCCCGACCGGGGCGGCGTGCCGCCTGGACATATCAGCGGGCGCGCGAAATACGGACTTCCGCCCCGCGACGCTTGACCTCCAGCCCTTCGGACGGAAGGATGCGCAAGCCTTCGAGTCCCTTGATGTAGCTGGACCCTTGCATCTGCATGACGCGGATTTTGTTGCGCATGACGACAGGATTGTGCATCGGCATGCCGAACATCCAGACTTCGTCCAGGATGCGGGCCGAATTGAACTCGCCGGTATGGTGGGCCGCGGGGCCGAGACACAACATATGGCCTTCACGGCCGAACACCGGGTACTGTCCCAACTCGCAGTTCACCGTCCACGTGGTGCCACCTTCGTAGCGGTGGCCCGTATTCAGATCCCACCAAGCCTCGCCTTTGGGCAGATATACCCGCACCTCGTTGCCCGGTTTGACGACCGGGCACACCAGCAAGGCCGGGCCCAACAGGTATTGCAGGTCCCAGGCATGGGCGTCGGCGTCGGCCGGGAAGGCCATGGCCATGGAGCGCTGGACCGGCAAGCCGGTCCGCACGGCATCCTCCACCGCGCCAAGGACGTACGGAATAAGCCGATACCGCCATTGCAGCCAGGTCCGGGCATGGGCAAGGATGTCTTCGCCGAAGGACCACGGCAGCAGTTTTTCGACGCCCTCGAAAGCAAAATTGGCAGAGAACACGCCGAAGGTGAGCCAGCGCAGATAAAGCTCCGGCGTCATGGCTTCCATGGATGCCGAAGCATTGCCAAGGGCGTGCACCTGTACCGGCAAGGCGCTGGCGCCGATCGACAATGCCGTCCTGAGCGAGTGCTCCAGGCCTTGCCAGTCGTTGGTCGTGCGCGGCCCGTTCTGCCAGGGCAGCCGTTGGGCGGCGGGGAAGAGATCGGTGCTGGGCACAACGCCCTCGGGCGGCACCTTGTGGCCGGCCACCGCATCGTACAAGGCGCGGCGAGCCAGCAGCGGATAGATGGTCCGCAACGCGGCGCCGGATTCACCGCCGCGCGCCGTAATGCCGTCCGGGATGGCCAGTTGCACATCGCAGGCCGGTGCATCCAGGCCGTCTTCGATCAGTTGCCGCTGCCGCTCCGCCCACAGCGCATAGACATCGCGGTGCGTCAGATCGAGCAAGCCGTAGGGATGTCCAGCGGAAATCGCGCTGCCATCGAAAACCTGGGCATGGCCGTCGTCCCGCATGAGCAGCCAGCCCCGGTCCTCCAGTTCTTCGAACAACAGGCTGTTGCGCAATACACCCGGGAATCCCGGTGCGCACACATGCACGTTGTACTTGTGGAAAAGCGCGAACAACTGCCGCGCGTCCGGAAAACGGGCCGCATCCCATTCCAGTTGCGGCTTGTCGGCCTGGAAGGCCCAGGCGGCCGGCGGCGCCAAAGATACGGCGTCCAGCGGCAGATCGTGCGCGCGCAGCTTTTCCACCAGCGCGGTGGTTTGCGTGGCCATTTCGCCTTCCGCCTGACGCAGCCAGACGCCCATGGCCCACAGCACGGGCTGACCGGCGCGCCCCGTGAGCGCAGTGTATTGATTGAGTATTTCCGCGGGGTCTCCCACGAACAGGAACAGATCCAGTACGGGATCTTCCACCGTGACGATATAGGCGTCATCGGCGGGCGCGGCCCCCAGGGCGTGCTGCACACGCCGCACGGTATTGACGTAGACGCCCCAGCCGGAGGGGCTCCACGCCAGCGGCAACGCGCGATGTTCCGGATCGTCCGACACGACATTTTCATCGCGCCGGTTCAGATCGCCCGGCGTTTCGCCCAGGCCGTATATGCGCTCGGCTTCCTGCAGGGCAAACCCGGCGGTCCAGACGGCCTCGTCGTGCTCGTCCAGTGCGTTGTGCCCGAAACCCGGCGTATGCGTCGAGACTTCGGACGCCAGCACCTGTTTGTCGCCGCGCATCAGTACGACACGCACTGGGTCGGTCAGGAGCTCCAGCGCGGTATCACCCTGCACGATGCGCCAGCCGCCGCCGTCGCGGGCGCTGACGGTGGCCTCGCCCACGGCCTCCTGTCGCGCCAGCAGCATTTCGGCGATGGCCCTTTCGCGTGGAGTGGGTTTTTCTTCCGACAGCGCTTGCGGGTAACCGCAGCGGATCCGGTAGACGCCAGGCGCGTGCGCCTCGACCACCAAACGCAAACCTTCGCCCGTATCGAAATCGATGCGGCTTGGGCGGGCGGTCGACAACTCGATACTTTCGAGCTGATTAGTATGCGCAAAATCGTACTTGGGCGGCACCGAGCATCCCTCGCTTAAGCCAAAAAGCACCAAAAGGCGCTATTTTGACGGATTTGGCTCCTGAAATAAACTCGGCATTGGAATTGCATGCGGCCAGGCCCCTTTTTATGGATGAACGGGAGAGGCACCCGCAACGCCAGCATGCGCCCGCCTGTCCCCCGGCGCGTCCTTACCCTTGGCACCCGCCGGCGCCATCCCCTGTCCATCAACGGGCAACTTCTGCGAAGTTCGCCGTTCTTGCGGGCGGCTGCCCGCTTGGCGGCGTCACCGCGGCGCGACCGCTGCTTGCAGATCCCGCTCCAGTATCGAGGGCTCGCCGCATAATTGGCCGGCGATCATATCGCCCGCCAGTGCGGCCCAAGTGAGCCCACGCGACGCGAAACCGGTGGCCGCCACTACGCCCGGCGCATGCGGCAATGTCCCGATGGCCGGGAGCCGTCCGGGCAGTACGGCACGCCACCCAGCCCATCCGGGCAGGCTCCCCGGCGCCAGGGCGAGCAGGGCGCGGGCGTCCACTTGCCCCAGCAGCCCTGCCGCCTTGGCCAGGTTCACGCCCTGCCCTGCCTCCGTCACTGCGCTGTCGACGGCTCCATGGGCATAGGTGCTGCCGGCAACGCACCAGCCCTCCACGGCGGGCAGCAAATAGCCTTCGCCGCCTATGATGCAGCGGGGGCCGCCATGCAATGCGTGCGCCGGCAGCGCGGTCACCTCGCCCGCCAGGGCATGCATCTGGTCCATGCGGGACAAGGGGGCGAGCAGGCCACTGGCCCGCAGGACGGCTCGGGCGCCCACGGCATTTGCCAACACGACCACCGGCGCCTCGCCCGCCACCTCGTCCGTATCCGTATACAGCTGCCATCGGCCCGCGTGCGGGGCCAGCCGGGAGATGTTCGCCGTCACCTGGCGGACGCCCGGGGACCTGCGCAGCTCGCCGATCAGCGCGTGCGGACGCACCAGCATGCCGGCGGCAAAATACAGGCCTCCTCGCGAGACCGACAGGCCAGCCAGGTCGCTGGCTTCCCCTGCATCGACTCCGCGCACCCAGGTGGCAGGGAATCGGAGCGCCGCAAGTATGGAAGCCGCGTCCGCGGCGCGGCCGGCATCCCGCGCGAGCTGCAGGGTTCCGCAGCGCCACGGTCGTGCGTGCACCGGCAGTTCGCCCCATCGGGCGGCGGCGCGCAGACTACCCGCGCGCGAAAGACGGGCGCGCACGTTATCGTCGCGCGCAACCAGCGGCGTCACCGCGGCGGCCGCGTGGTCCTGATGGACGGATGCGGAGCCGGATTTTTCGAAAACCGTCACGGCAACGTCGCGCAGGCTCAGGGCATGCGCGATCGCCGCGCCAGCGATTCCGCCCCCGACGACGGCGACATGCGACGGCGGTAGCGGGGCGGCGACCTGGCCGCCCGCCTCGCGCACTGCGACCGTCATATGCGTCTTGCCGGCAAAGCCGGGACGGCGATCGACGCGGAACCCGACATCCTGCAGACCGCGGCGTACGGCGCCCGCGCTACACCACGTAGCGGCCGTCGCGCCGGCCACGGCGTGATTCGCCAGCGCGGCCAGAAGTTCCGGCGTCCACATCGCAGGATTGCGCGACGGCGCAAAACCATCCAGGAAAAACGCATCCGCGGCGAAGGGCAGCGCCGGCACCATGACGCCCGCGTCCCCGAAGGCGAGCGTAAGCGTGACACGCCCGGCTTCGAACTCGAGCCGATGGATGCCCGGCAAGAGCGGCGGCCAGCGTGCGGCGAGCTGCCCGGCAAGATCCCGTGCGGCGGCGTCGGGTGCGATCCGGTCCAGCATGGCGGACAGATGGTCCACCGGCAACGGATGCGCTTCGAATGAAACGACATGCAGGCGCGCCGGCCGCCGCGCGTCCTCCCGCCATGCGCGCCACAGCGTCAGGAAATTCACACCCAGGCCGAAACCGGTCTCGCATACCGTGTATTGATGACGGCCGCGCCAACGCCCAGGCAGGCCATTGCCGTCCAGGAATACGTAATGGGCCTGGGCGAAAGCGCCGGCCACCGGATGGTAGACATCGTCATATTCAAGGCTGTACGGAACGCCGCGCGCGTCCGTTGCCGGCGCGGCCGGCTTCAGGGGCTGATAAGCAACACTGCGTGGTTCAAACATTGGTATTACATCGTGGAGATGAGGCAGCCAGCGTAGAATCGACCGCAGGGGCGGCACTCCGCCCTGCCGCGGCGAACCGGCAAAACCCCATTATCGGCGCGATGAGAACTACCCGCGCGGAACCGGTACGCGACGGCAGCAAAACACGATACAAAGGTCAGACGAGCATGCAACCCTCAGCGCAGCCCTCCGCCCGCAATGCCCCCCTGGATCTATGCGCCGCCCTGGACGCCGCCGTGACGGCCGCGCACGCGGGCGCCGCCATTCTGCAGTCGTACGCGCATCATCGGGCCGACCTGGTCATCGATCGCAAGGCCCGCAACGACCTGGTGTCCCAGGCGGACCGCGAAGCCGAAGCGGCCGTGATTGCCGAACTCCGCGAACGCACGCCCCATTACGGCATCGTGGCGGAAGAGACCGGCGGCGAGGTGAATGGGGCGGCGACGTGGTACATCGATCCCCTGGACGGCACCACGAATTTCCTGCATGGCATTCCGCACTATGCGGTTTCGATCGCACTGATCGCCCACGCGGGTACGAGCGTCACGGCCGGCACGGCGCTCGCCGTGGATACTCCCGTGGTTGCGGCCGTGTACGACCCGTGCCGCGAAGAACTGTTCAATGCGGTACACGGCCTGGGCGCGTGGCTGAACGGCCATCGCATCAATTGCTCGCGCACCCAGACGCTGGACGACGCCGTACTGGCCACCGGGTTCCCGTTCCGCGACTTTTCCTTCGCGGAGCAGTACATGCCCATGCTGCACGATGCCATCAACCTCACGCGCGGCGTGCGCCGCCTGGGCGCGGCCGCGCTGGACCTGGCCTGGACGGCGGCGGGCCGCTACGATGGGTACTGGGAAATGGGCCTGGCTCCCTGGGATGTCGCCGCAGGCACCCTGATCGTGCGGGAAGCCGGCGGTGTCGCCGAAGACATGTACGGCGTGGACCCATGGCCCATCGGGGGCTATGTGGTCTCCGGCAACAAAGCCGTGGCAGGCGCCCTCAAGGCCATGATCGCGCCGCACCTGAGAAGCCGGACCGCGTAGCGGCACACCGGGACGCGCCTCAGGGCGTGGCCGATTCGCGGTCTGCCGGGTGCGGGGCCGCATCGCGCAACTCGCGGCGCAGGATCTTCCCGACATTGCTCTTGGGCAGTTCGGTCCGGAATTCGACCGTCCGCGGGCACTTATACCCGGTCAGCTTCTCGCGGCACCAGGCCACCACGTCCGCCTCCGCCAGCCCGGGATCCCGCGGCACGACGAAAGCCTTGACGACTTCCCCCGACCGCTCGTCGCCGATACCGATGGCGGCGACCTCGAGGACGCCCGGGTGGGCGGCAATGACGTCCTCCACCTCGTTCGGATAAACCTTGAAGCCCGAAACTGTAATCATGTCCTTTTTGCGGTCAACGATGCGGATATAGCCGCGGGCGTCCATGGTGCCGATATCGCCAGTGCGGAAGTAGCCGTCAGCGGTCATGACCTGGCGGGTTTCGTCCGGGCGTTGCCAATACCCGCGCATGACCTGCGGGCCCTTGATACATACCTCCCCGCGCTCGCCTTCGGGCACGGGGTTGCCTGCGTCGTCCAGGATGGCCACATCGGTCGATGGCACCGGCAGGCCGATGGTGCCGGAAAAAGCCAGCGTGTTGGTCGGGTTCACCGTCGCGACCGGCGCGGTTTCGGACAGGCCATAGCCTTCGATAATCGGCCGACCCGTGAGCGTGCGCCACCGGTCCGCGACGGCCCCTTGCACCGCCATGCCGCCACCGAAGGTAAGGCGCAGGGCGGAAAAGTCGAGCGCGGCGAAACCGGGATGGTTGGCCAGGGCATTGAACAGGGTATTGACGCCCGGGAAGATATGCACGGGCACGCCGCGCCACGCCTTGACGAGCGATGGCTGATCACGCGGATTGAGGATCAGCAGGTTGCGCATCCCGGCGTGCATGCCATAAAGGCCGCAGACCGTCATGGCGAAGACGTGATAAAGCGGCAAGGCGCTGATGATGGTCAATTGGCCCACCACATCATGCAGTGCCGGCCACGCCACCGCTTCGGTCTGCAGTACGTTGACAGCCAGGTTGCGGTGCGTGAGCATGGCGCCCTTGGGCGTACCGGTCGTGCCGCCCGTGTACTGCAGCGCGGCCAGGTCGTCCATCGACAGGATCGGGGCATCGAAACGGCGGCGTGCCCCCATGGCGAGCACCCGCGCAAGCCTGAGCGCACCGTCGATGTGCCAGGCCGGCACCACCTTCTTGACATGGCGCGCCACCATATTCACGACCGGCTGCTTCATGCCGCCCAGCAGGTCGCCGACCGCCGTCACCACGACATGGGCGGGACGCGCGCGACCAGGCACCGCCTGCAGGGTATGCGCGAAGTTCTCCAGCACCACGACGACGCGCGCGCCGCTGTCCGACAACTGCCGCTCCAGTTCCGCGGCCTTGTACAGCGGGTTCACGTTGACCAGGACATGGCCCGCCCGCAGTGTTCCCAGCATGCAGGCCAGGTAAGCCGGAACGTTGGGCAGCATCAAGGCGACACGGCTGCCGCGTTCCAGGCCCAGGGACTGCAGCCAGGCCGCGAAGTGCCGCGCATGACGGTCCAGCGTCTCGTAGGTGATGTCGGTACCCATGGCCGTGCAGGCGATGCGACTGGCATATCGCTCGCAGGCCCGGTCCAGCAGATCCACCAGTGATACATAGCCATCGACCGATACCTCCGCGGGTACACCCGCCGGATACTCGGCCAGCCAGGGGCGGTGCATGGTGTTTGTCTCCATTAATAATTGCTTTATTTGATGATACGCTCACCCGCATGCGCAACCTCGACGGTGCCCCATGAAACTGCTTGAACCCATCATCGCCTGGCAACAGGATCTCACCGCCATCCGGCGCGACATCCACGCCAATCCCGAACTATGCTTCGAAGAATTCCGCACGGCCGACGTGGTGGCGAACAAGCTGCAGGAATGGGGCATCGACATACATCGCGGGCTGGGCGGAACGGGCGTGGTGGGAATCATCCGCGGCAAGGGTACCGGCACGCGCGGTGTAGGTTTGCGGGCCGACATGGACGCCCTGCCTATGCAGGAAGCCAATACCTTCGCCCATGCGAGCCGCAACGCCGGCAAGATGCACGCCTGCGGGCACGACGGCCATACCACGATGCTGCTGGGCGCGGCCCGCTACCTGGCCCAGCACCGGGATTTCGATGGCATCGTCTATGTAATCTTCCAGCCCGCCGAGGAACATGGCGGCGGCGCCAAGCGGATGATGGACGATGGCCTGTTCGATAGATTCCCCATGGAGGCGGTTTTCGGCATGCACAACTGGCCGGGCATGGCGCAGGGCACCTTCGGACTGACGTATGGGCCCATCATGGCGTCCAGCAACGATTTCTGTATCACCATCACGGGCAAGGGTGCGCACGCCGGCATGCCCCACCTGGGTATCGATCCAGTGATGACGGCGGTCCAGCTGGCGCAATCGCTGCAGACGATCATCACGCGCAACCGAAATCCGCTGGACGCGGCCGTATTGAGCATCACCCAGATCCATGCCGGCAGCGCCGACAACGTCGTGCCCACGCAAGCCGTCATGCGGGGCACCGTGCGCACCTTCACCACGGAGACGCTGGACCTGATCGAACGGCGCATGCACGATGTCTCTCTTCACACCTGCGCCGCGCTGGGATGCGAGGTGGATTTCGATTTCCAGCGCCACTATCCGCCTACCGTCAACCACGCCCGGGAAGCCGCATTCTGCGCCGAGGTCATCCGCGGACTGGTCGGCCCCGCCCAATTGGACGACCATGTGCAGCCCTCGATGGGCGCCGAGGACTTCGCCTTCATGCTGGAGCAAAAAGCGGGCTGCTATGTATGGATAGGCAATGGCCGAGGCGATCACCGCGATGCCGGCCATGGCATGGGCCCGTGCATGCTGCATAACGGCAGCTACGACTTCAACGACGAGCTCCTGCCGCTGGGGGCGACGTATTGGGTACAGTTGGCCCTGGGCTGGCTGAGTGCCGAACGGGACGCGGATCAGGGCAACGCGGGCACGCCTTCGGCCTTGTCGCTGCCGTAACGCTGGCAGATTTCCATGAACAGCGCCGCGGCGCGCGCCGGCGCGCTCGCATGGGGCAGCAGGATGCTGAGCGTACGGGTCAAGCCGTCCCGTCCCACCCGCAGCGCCGCCAGCGTGCCGTCTTCATGGCGCATTGACATCGCGGACACAAAACCCACCCCCAGCCCCGCGCGTACCGCCTGCTTGACGCCTTCGACGCCGGCCAGCTCCAGGGCGACATCGGAAGCCAAGCCTTCGGCATGGAAGGCGCGCTCGACCAGCCACCGAACCCCGGAACCTTGCTCGCGCATCACCAGCGAATAAGCGGAAATATCGCTCAGGGTGACGCTGGAGCGCTTGCACAAGGGATGGTCCGCGGGGACCACCGCCACGACTTCGTCGCTCAGCCAGGCGTGGACCGCGGTGTCGGCCGGCAGGCCCGCGGGAATATCGCCTTCGATGAAGGCCATATCGAGCTGCGGCAGGCGCAACACGATTTCGCTGGTGTTGCCGTCGGACAGGCGCAGGGCCACCGCCGGATACCGGCGCCGGAATGCCGCCACCAGGGCCGGAAGCACATAGCTGGCCGGCGTGGTGCTGGCCCCCAGCCTTAGCGAACCCGATTCGATGCCGCGCCATGCGTCGCGAACGGCGCGCGCCTGCGCATAGGCCTGGCGCAAGTGGCGCGCGTGCTCCACCAGGCGTTCGCCGGCGGAAGTCAGCACGATGCCGTGTCCACTGCGGCGATACAGCGGTTCGCCGAACCATTCCTGCAGCGCGCGCAATTGGCCGGACACCGCCGGCTGCGACAAATGCAGCAGTTCCGCGGCGCGGCTGATATTGCCGGCTTCGGCGACATGCGCAAAGGTAAGCAGTTGCTCTGGCGTCATGCGATATACGCGGCACGGCGGGCCAGGGATTTCGAGTACGGCATTGAAGCCTCGCCTGATATCGGAATACCTGATATTAAACATCCAATATCGCCATTTTTCAAATAGAGCGGGGGTTTCTATCATTACTGCACGTAATGAAGGCCGACAACGCAGTGATAAGGGGCGGTCCTGCTCCGCGCGCGTCGGCCATTGGAAATTCCATGTCTTCGACCACTACCCTCCCCCTCGCCGCGACGCCGTGGCGCGACAAGCTGAACGGTGTGCTTTTCGTCGGCCTGCTTGCGGCTGCCGTCATCCAGTTGGCCAATCTGCCCTTCCTGCGCGGACTGGGATTTTCGCCCCTGGTCATCGGTATCGTATGCGGCATGCTGTACGGCAATTTCCTGCGCGGCACCATGCCGCAGGACTGGAGCAGCGGAGTCAACTTCACCGCGCGCCGGCTGCTGCGCATCGCCGTGGCTTTTTATGGGCTGAACATCAGCATCCAGCAAATCGCCGCCGTCGGCTTGCCGGGGCTGGCCGTGTCGGTATCCGTAGTGCTAAGCACGCTGGCCATCGGTACCGTGGTGGGCCAGCGCCTGCTGGGACTGGACCGCGACACCGCCATGCTGACCGCCGCCGGCAGCGCCATCTGCGGCGCCGCCGCCGTGCTGGCATTCGAGCCGACCTTGCGGGCCCAGCCCCACAAGAGCGCGGTCGCCGTCGCGACGGTGGTGCTGTTCGGCACCCTGTCGATGTTCCTGTATCCGGTCCTCTACCATGCGGGCTGGCTGCATTTCGGCACCGAAGACCTGGGCCTTTATATTGGCGGCACCATCCACGAAGTCGCCCAGGTGGTGGGCGCGGCCAGCAACGTGGACCCGGCCACGACGGAGGTGGCGACCATCGTCAAGATGACGCGCGTTGCGTTGCTCGTCCCGGTGCTGCTGGTCCTGGGAATATGGTTGCGGGGCGCCGCGCGGGCCAAGGACCCGGCGGCCGCGGGAGCGGGACACAAAGCCCCGGCGAAGCTGCCCATTCCCTGGTTCGCGGTGGGATTCCTTGCGCTGGCCGTCGTGAATTCACTCCAGGTGCTGCCGGCCGACGTGGTCACACAGCTACGTCAGCTGGACGTGTTTGCCCTGACGATGGCCATGACCGCACTGGGCATCGAGACCCGCTTCGCGCAGATACGCAAGGCCGGCCCGCGCGTCATGGCGCTCGGTTTCGTGCTGTACCTGTGGCTGATTTTCGGCGGCTATGGCCTGGTGAAGCTGTTCGGCTGAACGCCGCACCGGCTGTCACGCGACGGGGGCAATTTTCCTGCATAATCGGCCGGTTGTCCGCCAGGAGCCGGCCCATGAATGCCAGCAAGAATCCGCATTTCGTCTCATTGCCCGCGAATCGCGAAGCGGTCCTGCGCGTCATGCCTTTGCCCGCCGATGCCAACGTCCATGGCGACGTCTTCGGTGGATGGATCATGTCCCAGGTGGACATTGCCGGTTCCGTCGCGGCCGCGCGCCGCGCGGCGGGCCGTGTCGCCACCGTGGCGGTCAATTCCTTCGTCTTCAAGCAGCCGGTTTTCGTCGGCGATCTGCTGAGCTTCTACGCCGATATCGTCAAGACGGGCACCACTTCCGTCACCGTGGAAGTGGAGGTCTATGCCCAGCGCCAGCGGCTGGACGCCGAAATCGTGAAGGTCACGGAAGCCACCCTGGTCTACGTGGCCACCGACGACGCCCGCCGCAGCCGGCCCTTGCCCGCGCTATGACGGACCGCCTATGACCGAGTCCGCCACCGCGCAAAAACCGGCCACGACACCGCGCCGCCTCGACCCCGAAGACGCCCAGCACGCACTCGCCGAGGTGCAGGAGTTGTTGCGCCGCCAGGAACTGGTCGCCAGCCTGGTTCACCGCCAGGAAGAAGGCGACAACCGCGCCGACCTGGTGGAGCAACTGGTACAGCGCCAGCACGAAGCCGAACTCAAGGCGCTGGTGGATGGCCTGCATCCCTCGGACATCGCCTTCATCCTGGAGTCGCTGCCCAAGGACGAACGTCAGGCCGTGTGGCGACTGGTCAGCGCCGAACATGACGCGGACGTATTGCTGGAGGTCGAGGACTGGGTTCGCGAGTCGCTGATCGAGGCGATGGACCGCCAGGACCTGGTCGCCGCCACGGAAGGCATGGACGCCGACGAACTGGCGGACCTGGCGCCCGACCTGCCGGCCGACGTGGTGGCGGAAGTCCAGAAGGGGCTGACCGACGAGGAACGCGCCCAGTTGCTCGAAGCCATGGGCTACCCCGAGGACAGCGTCGGGGCGATCATGGATTTCGAGATGGTCCGCGTGCGCGAGGACGTCTCCCTTGAGGTGGTGCTGCGCTACCTGCGCCGCCTGCACGAACTGCCCGACCATACCGACCAGATCTTCGTGGTGGACCGGCAGGACCGCCTGCAGGGCACCCTGCCCTTGTCGACATTGCTGGTCAGCGAACCGGAAACCGTGGTGCGCGACGTCATGACCACGGACTACCTGACCTTGGCGGCACTCGACTCCGACGCCGATGCGGCGGGCGCGTTCGAGCGTTACGACCTGGTATCCGCGCCGGTGGTGGACGATCAGGGCCGCCTTATCGGCCGCGTGACGATCGCCGACGTGGTGGACGTCATCCGCGAGGACTCGCAGGAACAGGCGCTGTCGCGCGCCGGCCTGCAGGAAGAAGACATCTTTGGCCCCGTGGGCATGGCCTTGCGCAACCGCGCGCCCTGGCTGTTGTTCAACCTGTGCACGGCGGCGACGGCATCCTTTGTCGCTTCACGTTTCGAAGGAACAGTCAGCCACATCGTCATCCTTGCGTTCCTGATGTCCATCGTGGCCGGGATCGGCGGCAATTCGGGCAACCAGACCATGACGATGATCATCCGCGCGCTGGCCGTCGGCCGCATCACGGGACGCAATCTCTGGCAACTGGTCAAGCGCGAATTGCTGGTCACGCTGCTCGTGGGGCTGTGCGGGAGCCTGGTGGCCGCGCTATTCGCCTGGGGAATTTCCAGTTCCATTTCGATTGCGCTGGTCATGATGGCGTCGATGATCTGCAACATGCTGGTCGGCGCCTCGGTGGGCGTACTGGTCCCTATGCTGCGAGACCGGTTCGGCAAGGATCCCGCCATCGGCTCGTCGGTCCTTCTGACCTTCGCGACCGATTCGCTGGGTTTTTTTATCTTCCTCGGGCTGGCCACCATCTTCCTGCTATAAAACCGTGCGGCCGATTCGCCGCCGCCGGCGGGTCCCGCCCCTCCCTGGCGAGGACCCCGTATGGTGCCGGGCACCGGCCTCAGAATGCCGGCATGAGTCGCCGCACCAGCTCGCCCAGACGGCAATCGCTGATGCCGTGGTCGCGCAGCGCCTTTTCGGTTTCCAGCACATACTCCAGGCAGGCGCCTGAACGGCCCACGGCGGTGCGGATAACATCCAGCCGGCGCTCCTCGGTGACGCTGCCGGCGTAGTCCGCGCAGGCCCGATTGAGCAGGAAGGCCAAGCCGTGTACCGGCCCCTGCTCGCTATGGCAGGTCAACCAGCGGGGAGTGTAGGCGCCGCCGATCATTTCGCGCTCCCACAGGGCGGCGAAGATCCCGGGCACTTCGTTGGCGCGAACGCGGAAGACCACGCCGCGGCAGCAGCCGCCCCGGTCGAGGCCGAAAACCAGGCCGGGCGCCTGGTCCGATCCGCGATGATGCCGGGACCACAGGCAGAGGGACCGGTGATAACCGCGCACCGTGGCCAGGCGACGCTCTTGCCAGGCGAAACCGGGCCGCCATATCAGGGAACCATAGGCGAAGACCCAAAGGTCATCGGTGCCATTCCAATGCTGCAGGATGTCGTCCGCAGACGGTTCATGGCCGGTCGTGGGCACCGGGCCATGAGCAAGGTCGGAAAGGACCGCGGACATCTTGTAATTCTCCGTTGCAGCGGGGGTGGGACGCTGAGAATCGTACGCCAGCGGCGGAGAAAAAACGTTGCTAGATAGAGGCCGCGGAATCCCTTGAAATAAAAATCGCGTTCTCGTTGTGCCGGGACAACAGAACGTTTTTCCACTCGGCATGCATTGGTTGCGCGGGCGCCACGCCATCCGGCCCTACACGCCGTCGAGGGGCAGCTCGGTTGTGCTCTTGATCACTTCCATGGAGAAACTGGCGCTGACGTCCAGCAGGTCCACGGCTTCGATCAGGCGGCGATAGAAGCGGTCATAGGCGGCCATGTCTTTCACGACCACCTTGAGCAGGTAATCGAGGTCGCCGGCCATGCGGTGGAACTCGACGACATTGGGCAGCGCCGTTACCGCATCGATGAGCGTCCGCGTCCACCTGGCGCTGTGCTGGCTGGTTTTTATCGCGACGAAGACCGTCAGGTTCAGCCCCAGCGCCGCGGGGTCCAGCAACACGGAAGTACGGGCGATCACCCCGTCTTCCTTGAGCTTCTGGATGCGGCGCCAGCATGGCGTAACGGAAAGGTTGACCTGCTCCGCGATTTCGGCGACCGACGCGCTGGCGTCTTTCTGCAACAGGTCCAGGATCTTGATATCGGTCTGATCCATCGGTTTTCCTCCGCGAAGGGCGCCATCTTGCCCGTTCCGGCCGGTGCCGTCCACCGGTCGGCCGCCGGGCCGGGGCTTTATGTTAAACAACGAGAATCATGTCACCGACCCTCCTGCGCTACCCGACGCTATCGCACTGGGGCGCCTACACCGCCCTGGTACGCGACGGCAAGCTGATCGGCTGCGAGCCCTTTGCGCACGATCCCGCGCCCTCGCCCATGATCCATGCCATGCCGGCCATGGTGCATTCGCCGCTGCGCGTGGCCAAGCCGGCCGTGCGCGCGGGCTGGCTGCGCAACCGTGGGGCACCGGAGCGCCGCGGCAGCGATACCTACGTCGAAGTCGAATGGGACCACGCGCTCAAGCTCGTGCACGAGGAACTGGCGCGAGTGCGCGCCGAGCACGGCGCCGCGGCGATCTTCGGGGGATCCTATGGCTGGGCATCCGCGGGCCGCCTGCACAACGCCATGACACAGACGCACCGCTTCCTCTACGCCGGCGGCGGCTGCACGGATCAGGTCGGGAACTACAGCTGGGGCGCGGCGCAGTTCCTTCTGCCGCATGTCATCGGCACCTACACGCCGTTGACGGGGAAGGTCACCGATTGGAATAGCGTGGCCAGCCACACCGACCTGGTACTGGCTTTCGGCGGCATGCCGCTGCGCAACGCCCAGGTCATCGCCGGGGGAGCCGGAGAACACACGACGCAATATTGGCTAGGCCGGTTGGCCGAGCGGGGCGCGCGCATCGCCATCGTTTCCCCCACCCGGGGGGATATGCCCACGGGCGTGAAGGCGGATTGGATTCCGATACGGCCCAACACCGACGCAGCGCTCATGATCGCCATGGCGTATGAGTTGCTGGAATCCAACCGCCACGACGCGCACTTCCTGGACACGTATTGCACCGGTTTCGACCGCTACGCCGCCTACCTACGGGGCGATACCGACGGACAACCGAAGTCCGCGGAATGGGCGCAGGCCATTTGCGGCATACCGGCCGCGGTCATACGCGAACTCGCGTTCGCGGCAAGCGCATGCCGTACGCTGGTGAACTGCACCTGGTCACTGCAACGGGCGCATCGCGGCGAACAGCCCTACTGGGCCAGCATCGCCCTGGCCGCCATGCTCGGCCAGATCGGCCAGCCCGGTGGCGGCTTCGCCTTCGGGCTCGGCTCCATCAATAGCGCGGGCAACCCGCGCGTGGACGCCGCGGTGCCGGAACTACCCAGCGGCCGCAACCCGGCACGACGCTCCATCCCGGTGGCCCGCATCGCCGACATGCTGTTGCATCCCGGTGAAAGCTACCGCTTCAACGGCACGGAACGGGTCTACCCCCACATCCGGCTGATCTACTGGGCCGGCGGCAATCCGTTCCATCATCACCAGGACCTGAACCGGCTGCAGCAGGCATGGACCCGCCCCGAGACCATCATCGTGCACGAGACATGGTGGACGCCTACGGCCCGCCGCGCCGACATCGTGCTGCCCAGCACCACAACCCTGGAACGCAACGACATTGGCGCCTCCTCGCGCGATCGCTACGTCTTCGCCATGCACCGGGCATTGCCCGCGCAGGGCGCAAGCCGCAGCGATTTCGATATTTACCGGGACCTGGCCGCACTGGGCGGCTATGAACAAGCCTATACGGAAGGACGCAGCGAGCGGCAGTGGCTCGAGCACCTGTACGAAGGCATGCGCGCCCGTTGGCGCGCGTCCGGGACCCTGCCCGAAGCGCCGGACTTCGATGACTTCTGGGCCCAGGGGTATCTTGCCTTGCCCCATCCGCACCGCGATTTCGTGCTGTTCGAGGATTTCCGCCGCGACCCGGCCGGCCATCCGCTGGCTACGCCATCCGGCCGCATCGAACTGTACTCGGAGCGCATCGAGGGCTTCGGCTATGCCGACTGCCCGCCGCATGCCGCGTGGCTCGCGCCGTCCGAATGGCTGGGCGCCGATACTGCCGGACGTTGGCCCCTGCACCTGATCACCAGCCAGCCTGCATCCCGGCTCCATTCGCAACTGGACCCGGCCCCATTGTCCGCAGCGGGCAAAATACGCGGCCGCGAGCCGGTGCTCATCCACCCCGCGGACGCGCACCCGCGCGGCATCGCCGAAGGCGACATCGTCCGCGTCCACAACGCGCGCGGCGCCTGCCTCGCCGGCGCCATTGTCGAAGAAAGCGTCATGCCGGGCGTCGTGGTCATGTCCACAGGGGCCTGGTTCGACCCCGCCGACGCCGCGCTTGAACGGCATGGGAATCCCAATGTGCTGACAGCCGACGTGGGCACGTCGCAACTGACGCAGGGAAGCAGCGCGCTATCCGCGCTGGTCGAGGTGGAGCGCTGGGCCGGCGCGTTGCCCGATGTGCGGGCATTTGACGTTCCGGTCGCCGCGGCCACCGAAGAATAGGCAAGTATTTTCCAATAGCGCGCCATCTGCCGACGAAATGGGCAATTTTTTTGCCGGCCGGCCTCGCTAGCATGACGGATGAACTCCCGGACATCGGCCATGCACCCTGACCCTTCCCCACCCGCCGCCCTGGCCCGCCTGTGCGATTCGCTGCGGGCGGCCCGCCACCTGCCGCAAGGCGGCCTGCTCGGGGCGATCGCCCGGGAAGTCGCCCAGGCCAACCCCGATCCCGGCAAGGCGCTGCACGCGGCGCGCGAAACCCGCTCCGGCACCGAGCGGGTCGGCTATTCCAGGCACGTCGCGTATGCGGACCCGTATGGGCATTTCACGATCGTCTACCTGGTATGGCCGCCACAGCAGTTCAGCCCCGTGCATGGACACCGCACCTGGTGCGCCTACCGGGTGCTGCAAGGGGAACTGACGGAAACCCTGTATCGCTGGGACGAAGCCGCCCAATGCGCATTGCCGGTGCGCGAGGCGGCGCGCCGTCCAGGTGACATCGTCACCGCCGAGGCGGGACTGGAGCAGATCCATCGCCTGGGCAATGCCGGCGCCGACCTCGCCGTATCGCTACACGTCTACGGGGTCGATGCGCAGGCCATCGCCACGGGCGTCAATCATCTGGTGCGCGCCGCAACGGCCGAGCTGCGGCCGGCCGCAGAAGCCGATCAGCCCATCCACTGACTGACAGGCGCCGCCGCATCCTGCAGCGGCTGGGCCACTACATCCACCAATGCCGGCCCGTCATGCTCCATGGCCGCGCGCAAGGCGGACTCCAGTCCGGCAGGGTCCTCGACCCGCCAGGCCTTCACGCCATAGGCCTCGGCCACCCGCGCATGGTCGGTGCGGTTGAAATCCACGCTGTAGTAGCGCTGGTCGTAGCCGGCTTTCTGGCTGGCCTTGATCCAGCCGTACACGGAGTTCGACAACACCACCATAAGCAGCGGTGCCTTATGCCGCACGATGGTTTCGAGTTCGCCTACGGTGAACCCGAAACTGCCGTCGCCCATGACCGATACGCACTTGGATCCAGGCCGCCCGAACCAGGCCCCCAGCGCCGCGGACATCGAATAGCCCAAGGCTCCATGCGCCCGGTTCGTGATGAAGTGCCGCCCAGGACGCGCGGCGTCGTAGTACGCCGAGAAATACGGGCATGGCGTTCCGGGATCGGCACACACGATGGCATCGTCGGGCAGGAGCCGGTTCAGGGTCTTGACCACGCGTTCAGGCCGGATCGGGCGCTCGGACGAGGCGGCCAGGCCGTCCAGCTGGGCGGCACGCGCCGCGCGCGCCTTCGCGGCCAGCGTCGCGCCGTCGACGGCGTCCGCGCGGCGCCGGGCGAGCCGGGGCGCCACCTCGGTCGCCAGCGCCTGCAACGCCAGCCGTGCGTCGCTGACCATGCCCACCTCGGTGCGATAGTTGGCGCCCACGACCATGGGATCGATGTCGACGTGCAGGATGAGCGTATCCCGGCTGGGGAAACGCCAATGTTCGGTGGAGGTGGAGCCCGCACGGCAGCCGATGAAGAGCACCACGTCGGCAGCGGCGACCACGTCGCGTGTGGCCGGGATGCCGCCGTTGGAGCCGACCACGCCAGCATTGAGCGGGTGCGTATCAGCCAGGCTGCCCTGGCCGCTGACGGTGACGCAGACGGCGGCGCGCAGCGACTCGGCCAGGGTTCGCAGGGCCTCGCAGGCATCGGCGATCACCACGCCGCCCCCGCATATGATCACCGGGCAGCGGGCCTCGGCGAGGATCGCGGCGGCGCGCGACACGTCGGCGGGATCGGGGGCATAGCGCATGGCCGGAAAGCGGCCGTGCTCGGGTTGAGCCCAGATATCCGACCCGTCGACCGCCTGCTTCATGACGTCGTAGGGAAAGCACAGGTGCGCGGCGCCGGGCTTGCCGCTGGTCATGGCGCGGAACGCCGCCCGCACCATGCCCGGAATCTGGTCGGCACGGTCGATAGTCCGGTTCCACTTGGTCAGCGGACGATAAAGGGCTTCCTGGTCCAGCTCCGTCAGCGGATAGCGGCCGCGCGACCCGACCGCCACGTCCGAGGTGATGCCCAGCACGGGTATGGAGGACTCGTTGGCCTCCACCAGTCCCGGCAGCAGATACGTCGCCCCCCCGCCGCTGGGACCTTCGCAGACGCCGACCTTGCCGGTGACGCGGGCGTACGCATCCGCCATGTAGCCGGCGCTGCGCTCGTCGCGCGTCAACACGTGCTGCATGCCGTGGTCCAGGCGGTACAGCGCGTCGTAGAACGGCAGGCTGGTGTCGCCGCACAGCCCGAAGATATGTTTCACGCCATAGGCTTGCAGCATGCGTACCATCGCCTCGGCGCCGTTCGGTTGTTCCATGTCAGTTTTCCAGGTTGATGTGATTGGTCTTGATGAAGGTGTCCCAGCGCTGGTATTCGCGCCGCACGTAGGCATCCAGCGCGGGGCCGTCGGAGGCGACGATCTCGAAACCGGCGTCGGTCAGTTTGCGGCGCACCTCCGGGTCGGCCAGTACGGCCTGGAAATCGGCCGTCAGCGCCTTGACCGTCGCGGCCGGCGTACCGGCCGGCGCGAACATCCCGCTCCATGAATACGCTTCGAATCCCGGATAGCCCGACTCGGCCACGGTAGGCACATTGGGCAGATCGGGCAGGCGCTTGTCGCCCGCGACGGCCAGGGCCTTGATCTTGCCGGCCTGGATCTGGCCGCGCAGCGCGGCGTAACTCAGCCACGTCATGTCGGCCTGCCCGCCCACCACCGCCTGCACCGCGGGCCCGCCGCCGCCGTAGGGCACATGCAGCAGGTCCACGCCGGACAAGCGCTTCAGCTGTTCCGGCGCCAGATGGTTCAGGGAGCCGACGCCGGTCGACGCGAAGTTGTATTGCTTGCGGGGGTTCTTGCGGGCGGCGTCGAAGAAGGCGGCCAGCGTATCGCCGGGCACCGAAGGATTCGCGCCTATCACGAGCGGAAAGCGCACGGTCTGGCCGATCGCCACGAAATCCTTGAACGTGTCGTAAGGCAGGTTGGTCTTGGCCGCCGGGTTCAGCGCATGGTTGTCGAAACTGACCAGCAACGTGTTGCCGTCCGGCGCGCTACGCGCGACGAAGCTGGTGGCGATCTGGCTGGCCGCGCCGGCGCGGTTTTCCACCACGACGGGCCGGCCATGCATGCGTTCGGACAGCTTGGGTTGCAGGATGCGGGCCAGGATATCGGTGCTGCCTCCCGGCGGATAAGGTACGACCAGCACCAGTGGCCGTGTCTCGGTGTCCGGATTGGCAGCGGCGGCGGGCGCATTGCCCGCCATCAAGGCCAGCGCCGATAACGCGGCACCGGTAAGCAGCCGGCGCCGCGGGTTGAATGCACGAGTTTTCGATTCAGCCATTTTTTGTTCCCCTTGCAGTGGTCAGGCGAGTTGATCGAGTTGGTCCCGCATGTAGATGGTGGAAAAGCCGGTCCGGATGACGTCGGTGATCTGGTCCAGGCGGCGACCGATGTGACTGGACATCAGTTCCTGCAGGCGTGCGTCGTCGCGGGCCTGCAAGGCATGGACGATGCACAGGTGCTCCGCCTGCGTATGGCTGCGGCGCCCTTGCCGCATATCGATCCAGCGCACGAAATGGATGCGCGCATTGATGCTTTCCAGGCTGCGCACGAACTCGTCATTGCCGGTCAGCCTGGCCAGGGAAAGGTGGAACTGTTCGTCCAGCGCCAGCAAGCGCGTGGCGTCGCTGTCTTCCGGGACATCGCGCGATGCCTCCACCGCCGCTAGCAGCGTATCGAGCTGCGCGTCCGTGGCGCGTTCGCAGGCCACGCGCACGATGCCGCATTCGAGCACGGCGCGGAACTCGTACAGGCTGTGGATCTGCTTGGCGTCCAGCGGACGTCCGATAAACCCGCGGTTCACCGATCTCGTGACGAAGCCTTCGACCATCAACTGGTTCAGGACCTCCCGCAAGGGCGTGCGGCTGACGTTCAGCCGGCGCGCCAGTTCCACTTCGTTGATGCGTTGCCCCGGCTTGAAATCGAACTGCACGGCCATGGCCTTGACGGCGTCATATAGCTCGGCCATGCCGGTGGAGGTCCGGGCAGCATATCGAGGTAAGGCCATGAAGTCCCCAATCCGTTCTGGCGAAAACTGCATACTAAAGTGTATGCAGTTTTCGCCGCCAGCGGGTTTACCCCGATCGGCGCGTCGCAATCAGTGAATGGGGAAAGATGGCGCCGCGCGGCGCCGTGTCGTCAGAGGCCGCTGCGAAAAGGAAGGCGGCGACCGTCGTGGTGTACGACAGTAAGCCCACGCAGCGCCGTAACGTCGGCGACCGTGGTCGGGGAAATATGCAGCCGGGCAGGTCCCAGCGGCACGTCCCAGGAACCGTCGTCGCACGCCGACGGCAGGGTATCGGCGACGCGCGCGAAAGCCCGCGCCAGTTGGGCCGGGTCCTGCGCCTCGGCCGCGATTTCCGTGATGGCGCGGGCCCCATTGGCATGCCGCATCAACGCCGGCTGCCACACGCATTCCGGTGTCAGGTGCTGGCAGAAATAGACTCGTATTCCGGGAACGGGCTGTACGGCGAAGCGCACGGTATCGAACCGGGCCTCGACTTGCTGCCCATCCAATATGGCCGGACGGGTCAGCTTCTGCACGGGATTGACCGCGTAGCCGGCGTCGCGCAGCCTGTCATACGTGGCTTGGGCGTCCTGCGTGCGCAAAACCAGCGCCTCCAGCCCCAGGGGGGAATCGGCGATCTCCTTGCGCGCCGGCACGGTTCCGGCGGGCCAGCCCAGCAGCTCGATATAGGCATGCTCCAGGACAATGAGGCGGTTCCACGATCCCAGGTTGTGGGTGGCGGTCTCGCTCAGTGTGTACCCCTGGGCTTCCACGCCGGGCGCCAGTTCTTCCATGCGATCGCGCACCATGATGACGGCGTGATCCAGTTCGGCGGGTCCGGCCTTGCCTGTCATGGCCGGTCCCTACGCGAGCTTGCCATGGCACTGCTTGTACTTCTTGCCGCTGCCGCAGGGGCACGGATCGTTGCGCCCGACCTTCGGCATCGCGTTGCGGGTGGGCTGCTGCACCGGCGGCCGATCGTCCTGGCCGCTGGCCAGCGCTTCGTCGTAGTCCGCGTGCTGGTACTGCACGTTGTGCACATGCGGCTGGGCCGCTTCCGCCTCGGCCTCCGCCACCTGCTCCTGCGACTGGATGCGCACCGTCATCAGCACCTTCACCACGTCGTCGCGGATGCGGTCCAGCATGCCGGAGAAAAGCTCGAAAGCCTCGCGCTTGTATTCCTGCTTGGGGTTCTTCTGCGCATAGCCGCGCAGGTGGATACCCTGGCGCAGATAGTCCAGCGAAGAGAGATGCTCGCGCCAATGCTGGTCGATGGCCTGCAGCATGATGGAGCGCTCGAACTGCGCCCAGCCGTCCGCCCCCACCTGGGCCGCCTTGGCACGGTAGGACTCCGCCGCGGCTTCCAGCACGCGCGCCAGCAGGTCGTCATCGGTCAGGTTGGGCTCTTTCTCGAGCATCTCCGTCAACGGCAGGGCCAGTTGGAAGTCGGACTCGAGGGCGCGCTGCAGCGCCGGCACGTCCCACTGGTCCTCCACGGATTCTTCCGGCACGTGGGCGCGGAACAGTTCCGTCAACGCGCCATCGCGCAGGTTTTCGACAGTGGCCCCGACCGTGGCGGATTCCAGCACCTCGTTGCGCTGCGCGTACAGCACCTTGCGCTGGTCATTGGCGACATCGTCGTATTCCAGCAATTGTTTGCGGATATCGAAGTTGCGGCCTTCCACCTTGCGCTGTGCGGTTTCAATCGAGCGGGTGACCATGCCCGCCTCGATGGGCTCGCCTTCGGGCAACTTCAGGCGCTCCATGATCGCCCGCACGCGGTCCCCGGCGAAGATGCGCATGAGCGGATCTTCCAGCGACAGGTAGAAACGCGAGGAGCCCGGGTCGCCTTGCCGACCCGCACGGCCGCGCAACTGGTTGTCGATACGGCGCGACTCGTGCCGCTCGGTACCGATGATGCGCAGGCCGCCCGCCTGCTTGACCTTCTCGTTGGCCGGCTTCCATTCCGCGCGGATGGTTTCGATACGCGCGTTCCGCTCCGCTTCGGGCAGGTTGACATCCCTGTGCAGCAGGTCGATCTGCTTGTCGACGCTGCCGCCCAGCACGATATCGGTACCGCGGCCGGCCATGTTGGTTGCGATGGTGATGTGGCCGGGCTTGCCCGCTTCGGCGACGATTTCCGCCTCGCGTGCGTGCTGCTTGGCGTTGAGCACCTGATGCGGCAGCTTCGCCTTTTGCAGCAGGCCCGACAGCAGCTCGGAGTTTTCGATGCTGGTGGTGCCGACCAGCACGGGCTGGCCGCGCTCGTGGCAGTCGCGGATGTCGGCCAGGATCGCGTCGTACTTTTCGCGCGCGGTCTTGAAGACCTGGTCGTTCTGGTCCTTGCGGACCATCGGCTTGTTGGTCGGGATGATGACCGTCTCAAGCCCGTAGATTTCCTGGAACTCGTACGCTTCCGTGTCGGCCGTGCCGGTCATCCCGGCCAGCTTCTCGTACATACGGAAGTAGTTCTGGAAGGTGATGGAAGCGAGCGTCTGGTTCTCGTGCTGGATCTTGACGCCTTCCTTGGCCTCCACGGCCTGGTGCAAACCGTCGGACCAGCGCCGGCCCGCCATCAGGCGACCGGTGAATTCGTCGACGATCACGACCTCGCCATCCTGGACCACATACTGCTGATCGCGGAAAAACAGCGTATGCGCCCGCAGGGCCACCATCAGGTGGTGCATCAAGGCGATATGCCGCGGGTCGTACAGGGACTCCCCTTCAGGAAGGATACCCAGGCGGCTGAGAATCGCTTCCGCGTGCTCGTGCCCCGCTTCGGACAGGTACACCTGCTGGCTCTTCTCATCCACCCAATAGTCGCCCTCGGGTTCCGGCTCCTGGGGCTTGGGTTCGGTCTCCATGCGCTTGAGCAGCGGCGGAACCGCATTCATGCGGATGTAGAGTTCGGTGTGGTCTTCCGCCTGGCCCGAAATGATGAGCGGCGTGCGCGCCTCATCGATCAGGATGGAGTCCACTTCGTCGACGATCGCGTACGACAGCGTGCGCTGGCGACGGTCCTCGACCCGGTACTCCATGTTGTCGCGCAGGTAGTCGAAACCGAACTCGTTGTTGGTCCCGTAGGTGATATCCGCCGCGTAGGCGGCCTTCTTCTCTTCGTTGGGCTGCTGAGGCACGACCACGCCCACGGACATTCCCAGGAAGCCGTACAGGCGGCCCATCCATTCGGCGTCGCGGCGCGCCAGGTAGTCGTTGACCGTGACCACGTGCACGCCCTTGCCGGACAGCGCGTTCAGGTAGACCGGCAGCGTCGCCATCAGCGTCTTGCCTTCGCCGGTACGCATTTCGGCGATCTTGCCGTTGTGCAGGGCGATGCCGCCCAGCATCTGGACATCGAAATGCCGCATGCCGAAGACCCGCTTGCCGGCCTCGCGCACGACGGCGAAGGCTTCGGGCAGGAGATCGTCCAGCGTGGCGCCTTGCTCGAAGCGGGAGCGGAATTCCTGGGTTTTGGCCGCCAGTTGCTCGTCCGAGAGCGCGGCGATGGTGGATTCCAGGCCGTTGATCTGGCTCACCACCTTGCGGTACTGCTTAAGCAACCGGTCGTTGCGGCTGCCTATGAGTTTTTTGAGCAGAGAAACCATGCGTATGTCCGCGCGCGCCGGACGTCCAGCAAGAGGACATCCGCGCACCACAAGTCTTGTTGTTGGATAGAGCGGAAGAGTCCGCCGGGAAACGATCGAGTGTAACGCACCACGGCAACCGCAGTCCGGGCCGGATGCCGGCAACCAGACGGGCCCGAGCCAGCTCAGCGCATGAGCGGCGCCGCGGTGGACGCAACGGTCGGCGGGGCGGTGGCTTGACGGCCCAGGAACAGGCGGGGGTCCAGGGCCTGACCGCCGAGCCGCACCTCGAAATGCAGGTGCGGTCCCGTGGACACGCCGGAAGACCCGACACGGGCCACCGGCTGCCCTCGCTCGACCAGGTCCCCGGGCATGACCAGGACCTCCGACGCATGGGCATAACGCGACATCAAGCCGTCACCATGGTCGATCTCGACGCGATTGCCATAGCCGGTATCCCACCCGGCCGCCACGACGACGCCGCCCGCCGCCGCCAGGATGGGCGTGCCGCGCGGCGCGGCGAAGTCGAGCCCGTCGTGCCGGCTGTGGCGGCCGCTGACCGGGTGGCGGCGCCAGCCGTAGGAAGAACTCAGATAGGGGTAGTCGCTGACCGGCATGGACGTCGGCAGGCGGGCAAGATCGGCGCGCTGGCGTGTCAGCGCCATATCCAGCACCTGCATGGTGGCCAGCCGTTCGGCCAGTTCCTCGGCCAGCACGTCGATGTCGCGGCCCAGGGCCTGAGCCGGCCCGGGTGCGGCGATGTCGGTGGCCGAGTCGGCGTCGGGCAGGATCGCCGGCCCGGCGGCCACCGCCGCGCCCGCGGCGGCAGGCGGCAGGATGGCGGAACCGGCGCGGGCCGCGCCGCCATCGGTCGAGCCGGAGACGCCGGCGGCCAGGGCGAGCCGCTGGCCGAGGGCGTCGACCCCGGCTAGCCTGGCCTGCAGCGTCCCCACCTTCTCGGCCAGCAAGGCCAGGTGGCGCCGCAAATCATCTTCGGTATAGGCTGCCCGCGGGTCGCTGGGCGCCAGGCCGGCATGCGCCGCGGGCAGCATTCCGGCCCCCATGCCGCGATACAGCAGCGCCCCGGCCAGTGCGGCGAGCAGCATGGCGCCGCTCATCAGCAAGGCCAACCGGCCGCCCTCGAAGACAAATTGCCTCGTCGAACCGCGTCCGGCATGCATAATGACAAACTTCAATCGAATTCCTTATTCTGGACCGGCATGACCAAGCCCGCTTCATACCGCCCGAGTTCCGGCCGGGCCCGACGGGAAAACACCGCCATGGGATGGCTCGGCCACGACGCACGCGGCGCGGGTGTATTGGCCACGGCCCGCCTGCATTTGCAGATCCAGCATGCGATCGCCGCGGCCTTGCCGCCCGGCTTGGGCGCCGTTTGCCGCGTGGCCCGCCTGGAGGACCAGCGGCTGCAAGTGGCCGTTCCGGGCCCCGCCCACGCTGCGAAATTGCGGCAAATGGCGCCGCGCATCGCCCAGGCGCTGCAAGCGGCCGGGTGGAACCTTAACGAAATCACGGTGAAGGTTCAAGCGGGACTGTTCGACGCCGGGATGAAACCGGCACGGCCCGTCAAGGAAGCCGTCCCGCTGGGCGATGTGGCGCTGGGCGCCTTCGAGGCACTACAGGACAATTTGCATCCGGGCCCGCTGGCCGATGCCGTGGCCCGGCTGCTGAGGCATCACCGGCAAGGATAAGCGCCCACTTGGCGGGACACGGGCGCGTCCCGGCGGCCAGGGCGTAGAGTCAGGCCAACTTCCACTCGTAGCTGAAGGCGCGCGGCGCGGCGGCCTGCGATTCGTAGGAAACCAGTTCCCAGGATTCCTGCTGGGCCAACAGCGCTCGGGCCAGCTGGTTGTTCAGATAGTGCCCGGACTTGCACGCCACGTAGCGTGCCACCAGCGGCTTGCCCAGCAGATACAGGTCGCCGATGGCGTCGAGAATCTTGTGTTTGACGAATTCGTCGTCATACCGCAGCCCGTCGCTGTTCAGGACCCGGTACTCATCCATCACGATGGCGTTATCGAGGCTGCCGCCCCGCGCCAGGCCCATCGAGCGCAGCGCTTCGACTTCGTTGACGAAACCGAAGGTGCGTGCCCGCGCGATCTCACGCGCGTACGAATGCGTGGCGAAGTCGATCTCGGCGAAATTGGCCGTCGAGTCGATGGCCGGGTGGCGGAAATCGATGGAAAACGCCAGGGCGAAACCGTCGTGCGGCTCCAGCCGCGCCCACTTTTCGTTGCGGCCCTCGCCTTCGCGGACCTCGATCGGCTTGCGGACACGGATGAACTGCTTGGCGGCGTTCTGTTCCACGATGCCGGCGGAGCGCAACAGATACACGAAGGTCGCCGCGCTGCCGTCCATGATCGGCACTTCCTCGCCGGTCAGGTCGACGTGCAGATTGTCGATACCCAGGCCGGCCAGTGCCGACATCAAATGCTCGACAGTGGATACCCGGACATTGCCCTGCTGCAACACCGACGCCATGCGCGTATCGCCGACCGCGGTCGCCGAGGCGGGCAGGTCCACCACTTCGGGCAGATCGATGCGATGAAACACGATCCCGGTGTTCGGCGCAGCGGGGCGAAGGGTGAGTTCGACCCGGCGTCCCGAATGGACCCCGACGCCGGTCGTTCTTACCAGATTCTGGATGCTGCGTTGACGAAACATGGATTCTTTTGATTTTTGGTTAGACATGCGGAACGCCATGTCCTGCCGTTACAAGACTGGCATTGTAACCCTGCAAGGGGGACGGGCCAACGTAAAGCAACCTACTGTAACCATAGACTGCGTCTATCGACAGGCAGTTCCCATTTCCCAAAGCCCAGCCCGCCGGGGAAAGCGGGCCGGACTCGAGGGAGTGGAAATGCGGCACGAGGCGGCAGAGCCGGACCGCCTCGCCTGGACCGCTCATCAATCCGCCTGCTTGCGCAGGAATGCCGGAATGTCGAAGTGGTCCATGCCCGAGCTTTCCAGCGCCCGGACCTGCGCCGACGCCTGCGTGCGGGGATTGCGCATCACGGACGGCATGTCCAGGTTGCGGTAGTCGCCCTGTCCGGCGCCGTTGGACGTCATGCCGCCCAGCGGGAAATTGTCCGTGCCGGTACGCAGCACTTCCGCGGTGCCCTGGACCAGTTGCGGACGGGTCGACGTGCGTCCCAGGCCGGTCGCCACCACGGTAACCCGCAGGTTTTCACCCATGGATTCGTCGTACGCCGTACCGAAGATCACGGTCGCATCCTCGGAGGCATAACCGCGGATGGTTTCCATGATTTCGCGCGTTTCGCGCATCTTGAGGGTACGGCTGGCGGTGATATTGACGAGCACGCCGCGCGCGCCATGCAGGTCGATGCCTTCCAGCAGCGGGCACGCAATGGCATGTTCGGCCGCGACACGGGCGCGGTCCGCGCCCGATGCGGTGGCCGTGCCCATCATGGCCTGGCCCTGCTCGCCCATGATGGTCTTGACGTCCTCGAAGTCGACGTTGACGTTGCCCTCGACATTGATGATTTCCGCGATACCGGCGCAGGCATTGTGCAGGATGTCGTCGGCGGCCTTGAAGCAGTCTTCCTGCGTGGCGTCCTCGTCCATCAGGTCATACAGGTTCTCGTTCAGCACCACGATGAGCGAATGAACATGCTTGGCCAGTTCGTTGATACCTTCCTCGGCCATCTTCAGGCGCTTGTTGCCTTCGAAGACGAACGGCTTGGTGACCACGCCCACCGTCAGGATGCCGAGTTCCTTGGCCACTTCCGCCACGACCGGACCGGCGCCCGTGCCGGTGCCGCCGCCCATGCCCGCCGTGATGAAAACCATGTGCGCGCCGTTCAGCGCGGCACGGATTTCCTCGCGCGCGGTTTCCGCCGATGCACGGCCCTGCTCGGGCTTGGCGCCCGCGCCCAGTCCGGTACGGCCCAGACGGATCTGCACCGGTGCGTTGGTGGCCGCCAAGGCCTGCGCATCGGTATTCGCGCAAATGAAATCCACACCGCTTACGCCGTTGCGGATCATGTGCGCGACGGCGTTGCCGCCTGCTCCGCCCACGCCCACCACTTTGATGACGGTCCCTTTCGTGCTGTTTTCGAGCATTTCGAAATTCATGATGAAGACTCCCTCAAGTCTGATATGCAAGTCACAAGAAATTCCCCAACTACCTTCTTTGTGAATCGCTTCAAAGCCGACGCCGACCGCCATGGTCCGCCACGGGTTTGAAGCGTCTCCGCCAGCGCACCGCCCACCTCTGCGGCACGCCCCGGGATCGCCGGCAGCACGATCCCTATCAATTCATGAACCATTCCTTCATGCGCGCCAACAGGCTCTTGAAATTTCCCGTTTGCGCGGCGACCTTGCGCCCGCGCATGCGTTGCATGCGCGCTTCCTGCAACAGCCCCATGACCGTGGCGAAGCGCGGATTGCGCATCACGTCGGCCAGGCTGCCTTCATATTCCGGCACCGCGACCCGCACCGGCTTCAGGAATACGTCCTCGGCCAGCTCCACCATGCCCGGCAGTTGCGCGGATCCGCCGGTCAGCACCACGCCGGAGGCGAGCAGATCCTCGTATCCGGAATCCCGCACCACTTGCTGCACCAGGGTGAAGAGTTCCTCGATGCGCGGCTCGATGACGGCGCCCAGCGCCTGGCGCTTGACCAGCCGTGGTCCGCGATCGCCCAGCCCGGGCACCTCGACGGTCTCGTCCGGGCTGGCGAGCACCTGCTTGGCGACGCCATAGCGCAGCTTGATTTCCTCGGCATCCGGCGTCGGCGTACGCAGCATCGCCGCGATGTCATTGGTGATCTGGTCGCCGGCGATCGGAATGACCGCCGTATGGCGGATCGCGCCGCCCGTGAAGATGGCCACGTCCGTCGTGCCGCCCCCGATGTCGACCAGCACCACGCCCAGTTCCTTTTCGTCGGTGGTCAGGCAGGCGAGGCTGGACGCCAGCGGCTGCAGGATCAGGTCCTGGACTTCCAGGCCGCAGCGGCGCACGCACTTGACGATGTTCTGCGCGGCGCTGACCGCCCCCGTGACGATGTGCACGCGCACTTCGAGCCGCAACCCGCTCATGCCGATCGGTTCGCGGATATCCTCCTGCCCGTCGACGATGAACTCCTGCGTCAGCACATGCAGCACCTGCTGGTCGGTGGGAATGTTGACAGCCTTCGCCGTCTCGATGACCCGCGCGACATCGGTGGCCGTCACTTCCTTGTCCTTGACCGCCACCATGCCGCTGGAATTGAAGCTGCGGATATGGCTGCCCGCGATCCCCGTGTAGACATCGCGGATCTTGCAATCCGCCATGAGCTCGGCTTCCTCCAGCGCGCGCTGGATGGAGTTGACCGTCGTCTCGATATTGACGACCACGCCCTTGCGCATGCCGCGAGATTCATGCTGGCCCAGGCCCAGCACCTCGAATCGGCCTTCCGGCAGGATTTCGGCGACGACCGCCACCACCTTGCTGGTTCCGATATCGAGGGCGACGATTAAGTCCTTGATGTCACGGGTCATGGCGTTAGCGCTTTTTGAGATTGGATTTCGGTTTGGTTTTCGATTCGGATTCCGGCAACGGCGCCAGAGCCAAGGCGAACCCGTTCGGGTAGCGCAAATCGGCCTGCAAAATGGTGCGGCCCTCCAGTTTCTGCGTCAAAGCGGGCCAGGCCTGCACGAAGCGCTGGATGCGCGCCGCGAAGGGCAAGGCTCCCGGGGGACCGTTCGGATCCGGCGCATCGGCCCCGGGGTCCCGGCCCAGGTCGAGCTTGAGCCCGTTCGACAAGGTCACGCGCCATGCGTACCGCGGACTGAGCTCCAGGTCCTGGACGCGCATATCGAGCGGCGCGAACCAGCGCGCCAGCTCCGCATAGCGCTGCACGACCAGGCTTTCGCTGCCGTCCGGTCCGTAGAAATGCGGCAGCGCCGATTCGTCGTCCAGCTCGCCCGTGTTCGCGGTGAACGATTCGCCCCAGGTGTTGATCATCTGGTTCTCGTTCCACAGCGCCAGCGGCTGCTGCTCCTCGATCCGGACGCGCAAGACGTTCGGCCATATCCGGCGCACGGTGGCATGGCGCACCCATGGAGCCGACTCGAACAGCGCCCGCGCCTGGTCCAGGTCCATGGTAAAGAAATTGCCTTTCAATCCGCCCGCAATCGCCGTGCGCATGCTGACGGGCGACACGTAGTGCAGCTGCGAATCCGGCGCGGCTTCCAGCTCGATCGCCGTCAGATTGAAATACGGTCGCTTGGCGAGCCACACCACGCCACCCGCCAGCATGGCGAGCACCGCCAGCACGGCTAGCGTGTTGGCGATCAGATTGGTGGTGCGAGCGTCGTTCCACACGGAATATCCAGGTCAGGAATTGCGAGCCGGGCTGCGTACCTTGCACGAAGCGTCGGACAGAATAGCCACACAGAGTTCGGGATAGGACATGCCGACCGCCTGGGCCGCCTTCGGCACCAGCGAATGCCCGGTCATGCCCGGCGAAGTGTTCATTTCCAGCAGCCATACGCGCTGTTCGGCGTCCAGCATGAGGTCGGCGCGGCCCCAGCCCTCGCATCCCAGCGCACGATAGGCTTCGACGCTGATGCGGCGCACCTCTTGTTCGACCGCTTCAGGCAGGTCGGCCGGGCAGAAGTACTGCGTATCGTCGGAGAAATATTTATGCTCGTAGTCGTAGTTGCCATCGGGCGCCACGATCTCGATGACGGGCAGCGCGCGGGCGTTGGCGCCGGCGCCTAGCAGCGCCACCGTCAGCTCGCGCCCGGTAATGAACTGTTCGGCCAGCACCTCGCTGTCGAAGCGCGCCGCCTCTTCGTAGGCCTGCTTCATATCGGAGTAGCCGCGCACCTTCGTGATGCCGACCGTCGAGCCCTCGTGCGGCGGCTTGATGATCAGCGGCAGCCCGAGACTGTCGGGCACACGGCGCAGCTCCGTCTGCGCGTCCAGGATGGCGAAGTCCGGCGTCGGCAGGCCATGCTGCAGCCAGATCCGCTTGGTCATGATCTTGTCCATGGCGATCGCCGACGCCGCCGGCCCGCTGCCCGTGTAGGGAATGCCCAGGACTTCCAGGGCGCCCTGGATCGTGCCGTCCTCGCCATAGCGGCCATGCAGCGCGATGAAGACACGGTCGAAACCGGCGGCTTCCAGGGCGGCGAAGCTCTGCGTGCCCGTGTCGAACAGGTGCGCATCCACGCCCACGCTGCGCAGCGCCTCGTGCACGCCCGCGCCGGACATCAGCGAAACCTCGCGCTCGGCCGAACGGCCACCATAGAGCACGCCGACGCGCCCCAGGCCGCGGCCGTCCGAGCCGGCCTGTGCAGCCGCGCGGGCACGCTGCAGGCTTTGCTCCTGCGTCGCCGAGCCGCCGTGGGTATCGTGTGCGCTCATGCCAGTTCTCCTATCTGTGCCGGGACCTTGCTGATCGAACCGGCCCCCATCACGATCACCACATCGCCGGCACGGACGAAGTCCAGGACGGCCTGCGGCAGTTCCGCGACATCGTCGACGAACACAGGTTCGACCTTTCCCGCAACGCGCAAGGCGCGCGACAGCGCCCGCCCGTCGGCAGCCACCAAGGGGGCTTCGCCGGCGGCATAGACTTCGGTCAGCAACACGGCGTCCGCCGAGCCCAGCACACGCACGAAATCCTCGAAGCAGTCGCGGGTGCGCGTGTAGCGGTGCGGCTGGAAAGCCAGCACGATGCGGCGCTCGGGCCAGGCACCGCGCGCCGCGGCTAGCGTGGCGGCCATTTCGACCGGATGGTGACCGTAGTCGTCGATCACCGTGAAGCGCCCGCCGCCATGCGCGTCCGGCACCGCGAAGTCGCCGGCATGCGTGAAGCGGCGGTTCACGCCGTGGAAGGACGCCAGGGCGCTGCAGATCTGCTCGTCCGGTACACCCAGCTCCGAAGCCACCGCGATGGCGGCGAGCGCATTGCGCACGTTGTGCAAGCCGGGCAGGTTCAAGGTGACGGACAAGGCAGGCAGTTCGATGTCCCGGTCACGGCGCACCACATCGAAGCACATGCGCGTGCCGTCCGCACGCACGTTGCGACCCGCCACCTGCGCCTCGGCGCTCAGGCCGTAGGTCGTGATGGGCCGCGACACGAACGGCATGATTTCGCGGACATTGGCGTCGTCCGCGCAAAGGACGGCGCTGCCATAGAAAGGCAGCTTCTGGGTGAACTCGATGAAGGCGCTCTTCAGGCGGGTGACGTCGTGGCCATAGGTATCCATATGGTCCGCGTCGATATTCGTGACGATCGCCATCACCGGAAGCAGGTTCAGGAACGAGGCGTCCGACTCGTCGGCCTCGACCACGATGTACTCACCCTGCCCCAGCCTGGCGTTGGCGCCGACCGAGTTCAGGCGCCCGCCGATGACGAAGGTCGGATCCAGTCCGCCGGCGGCCAGCACACTGGCGACCAGGCTGGTGGTGGTGGTCTTGCCATGCGTGCCTGCGATGGCGATGCCGCGCTTGAGCCGCATCAGTTCAGCCAGCATGATGGCGCGCGGCACGACGGGAATACGCGTCGCCCGCGCGGCGATGACCTCGGGATTGTCCCCCGCCACGGCCGTGGAGGTGACGATGGCATCCGCGCCGGCGATATTGCCCGCCGCATGGCCGATCACGACGGACACGCCCAGGCCCGACAGGCGGCGTGTCACCGCCGAATCGCTCAAGTCGGACCCGCTGACGCGATACCCCAGGTTCAGCAGTACTTCGGCGATGCCGCTCATGCCCGAGCCGCCGATGCCGACGAAGTGGATGTGTTGGATGCGATGTTTCATGATGCGTGTTTCGTCCCGCGTCCGGCCCGCCGGACCGCAGCGGCCTCGCAGGCGTCGGCGATATGTTCAGCGGCGTCGGGCATGGCGTGGGATCGCGCACGTTCGGCCACGGCCAGCAATTCGTCGCGACCGCGTTGCGCCAGCCAGTCGGCCAGCCACTGCGGCGTAAGGTCGGCCTGCTGGCGCAGCCAGCCGGCATCGCCTGCGGTCAGATAACGGGCGTTCGCGGTCTGGTGGTCGTCGATGGCATGCGGAAATGGCACGAACAAGGCAGCCGCGCCGACGGCGGCGACCTCGGCGACGGTCATGGCGCCGGCGCGGCAGATCACCAGGTCGGCCGCCGCCAGCGCGCCGGCCATGTCGGCGATGAATGCCCGGCAGTCGGCACGCACGCCCGCGGCGGCATAGCCGTCCCGCAGCGCTTCGATGTGCTGTTCGCCAGCCTGGTGCAGCACCTGCGGGCGGGATGATTCCGGCAGGCGCGCCAGCGCCTGCGGCATGAGGGTATTCAAGGCCTGGGCGCCGAGGCTGCCGCCCACGACCAATACATGCAGCGGGCCGGTACGGCCGGAGAAGCGCTGGGCGGGTGCGGCAACCGCGGCGAATTCGCTCCGCACCGGATTGCCGATCATCTCGCCGCGCGGCAGTACCCCGGGGAAACCGGTCAACACCCGGCGCGCGATCCGGGCCAGGGTGCGATTGGCGGTTCCCGCCACGGCGTTCTGCTCGTGCAATACCAGGGGGATACCCCGCAAGGCCGCCGCCACACCGCCCGGGAATGCGACATAGCCGCCCATGCCCAGCACCACGTCGGGGCGGAAGGCGGACAGATGGCCCCAGGCCTGCCGCAAGGCCGACCCCAGGCGCGCCGGCAATTGCAGCAGCGCGACCGCGCCGCGTCCGCGCACGCCCTGGAAGCGCAAGGCCGCCATCTCGATGCCGCGCGGCGGCACCAGGCGTCCTTCCATCTTGTCCGGATTGCCCAGCCACAGCACCCGCCATCCGCGCTCGCGCAGCACGTCGGCCACGGCCAGGCCGGGCATGATATGCCCGCCCGTGCCACCGGCCATGATCAAGGCGGTACGCTCGCTCATGCGCGGCCTCCGCGCATCATGGTGCGGTTTTCCAGATCCACGCGTATCAGCATGGCCAGGGCGATCAGGTTCATCAGCACGCCGGATCCGCCATAGCTCATCAGCGGCAGCGTAAGCCCCTTGGTGGGCAGCAGGCCCAGGCAGACACCCATGTTGATGAAGGCCTGCACGCCGAACCAGATGGCCACGCCCTGCGCCAGCATGCCGGCGAAGGTGCGCTCCATGGCGATGGCCTGGCGCCCGATTTCGAAGCCCCGCAGCACGATGATCGAGAACAAACCGATGACCAGCATCACGCCGACGAACCCCAGTTCCTCGCCGACGACGGCCATCAGGAAATCGGTGTGCGCCTCGGGCAGGTAGTGCAGCTTCTCGATACTGGCGCCCAGGCCGACGCCGAACCATTCGCCCCGCCCCAGTGCGATCAACGAATGCGACAGCTGGTACGCGCTGCCATACGCGTTGTCCTGGTTCCACGGGTCCAGGTAGGCGAACAGCCGCGCGCGGCGCCACGGCGAAGCCCAGATCAGAAGCAGGAAGGTGCCGACCAGCACGCCCAGCAGGCTGCTGAAATACTTGCCGTTGATGCCGCCCAGGAACAGGATGCCGATGGCGATCGCGACGATCACCATGAAGGCGCCGAGGTCGGGCTCCAGGAGCAGGAACAGCCCGACTCCGCCCAGGGCGCAGGCCATGGGCAGGAAGCCCCGGCCGAAGTTCTGCATATGCTCCTGCTTGCGCACCGTGTAGTCGGCGGCATAGAGCAAGGCGGCCACCTTCATCAGCTCGGAAGGCTGGAAATTGATCGGACCAAGGGGTATCCACCGGTGCGCCCCGTTGACCTCGCGGCCGATGCCGGGCACCAGGACCGCGGCCAGCAGCACCAGCGACACCATGAACAGCGGCACCGCCAGGCGTTGCCAGACGCGGATGGGAATGGTCACCGTGCAGGCGGCCGCCACCAGCCCGATGAAAACGAAGGCAGCGTGCCGGATGACAAAATAGTATTGGCCGTACGCTGCATAGCGCGGACCGTCGGCCAGTGCGATGGACGCCGAGTACACCATGAGCAGCCCGAGCGCCAGCAAGGTGCCCGCGGCGATCACCAGCGGCATGTCGAAATTGCGCATGCGGGTGCGGCCGGGCCGCACGGCGTTCACGCTACCCGTGAGATCGGCGAACAGGCTCATGCGACCTCTCCTCGGTCCAGCGCCAATTCCTGCGCTTCCTGCGCAAAGACCTGGCCGCGGTGCACATAGTTGCGGAACATATCCATGCTGGCGCAGGCGGGCGACAACAACACGGCGTCGCCGGGCTGGGCCAGCCCCATCGCCTCGCGCACGGCGGCGCGCATGTCGGCGGCCGCCACGCAGGGCACACCGGTGGATTCCAGGACCCGGCCGATCTCGTCGCCGTCCCGCCCGATCAGGACCACCGCGCGGGCATGCTGGCCGACCGGCGCGATCAGCGGCGAGAAATCCTGGCCCTTGCCCAGCCCGCCGGCAATCAGTACCACCGGTTGCCCCAGGCCTTCGAGGGCGGCGACCGTCGCGCCGACATTGGTGCCCTTGCTATCGTTGATGAAGTCCACATCGCCGATGCGGCGCACGAACTCCACGCGATTGGGTTCGCCGGCGTACTCGCGCGCGGCGCGCAGCATGGGGGCCCAGCCGAGGTCCAGGCAGCGGCACAGGGCAAAGGCGGCCAGCGTGTTCGTCGCATTGTGCATACCGCGGATGCGCAGGGCGTCGGCGGGCATCAGCCGTGACAGGCGTCCGCCCGGCCGCTGCGGCGGCGGCGCGTCTTTCTTGCGCCGCGACGGAACGGGCGCGGGAATATCGAAATCAGTGGCCTCGCAGGCGGACAGCCACGCGACGCCTTGGCCAAGCTCCAGTCCCATATCGCCAACCAGAGTGGGAAGATCGCGGCCGAAGCTGCGTACCCGCATATCGTCGAGCCGTTCGACCATGGCAGCCGTCAGCGGATCATCGCGGTTGACGATGGCGACTCGGGCCATGCGCAGCAGACGGGCTTTCGCGTCCGCGTAGGCTTGCATGTCGCCATGCCAGTCCAGGTGATCCTGGGTGACATTCAGCACCACCGCGGCGTCGGGCGCGAGCGTATGCGTCGCCTGCAACTGGAAGCTCGACAGTTCCAGCACCCACGCCTGCGGCAAGGCGTTGGCGTCCAGCGCGTCCATCAGCGCGGTCAAGGCGGCCGGGCCGATGTTGCCGGCCGCACGCACGGTCAACCCGCTGGCGGCGATAAGCTGCCGGGTCAGCGCAGTCACCGTCGTCTTGCCATTGGTGCCGGTCACGGCCACCAGGCGGGGCCGGTAATCGCGGCTTTCCGCCAGGGTGGCGAGCGCGCGCGCGAACAGTTCGATTTCGCCGATTACCTCGATACCGCGCGCCCCGGCCTCGGCCAGCAATTCGCGCGCGGGACTTTCGTTCGGCGCAAGTCCGGGGCTGATGACGACCTGAGCCACATCGTCGAGCAAGGCGCTGTCGAATGTTGAGCAGCCGAGGCGGTATTCCGGCAGTTCCTGCGCCGCCATGCCTTCGAACGCGGCACGCAGGCCGTCCAGGCCGGCGGGCTGCTCGCGCGTATCGGCGATCCGCAGGCGCGCACCGCTGCGGGCGCACCACCGCGCGGCGGCGATACCCGTTTCACCCAGTCCGAGAATGAGGACTGGGCGGGCGTCGGAAGCGGAATATTGCGTTGCATTCATCGCAATTTCAACGTCGAAAGGCCAATCAAAACCAGCATCATGCTGATGATCCAGAACCGCACAACCACTTGCGTTTCCTTCCAGCCGCCCACCTCGAAGTGATGATGCAACGGCGCCATGCGGAAGATGCGCCGGCCCTCGCCATACTTGCGCTTGGTGTACTTGAACCAGGTGACCTGCACCATCACGGAAAGCGTTTCGACCACGAACACGCCGCCCATGATGAACAACACGATTTCCTGGCGTGCGATCACCGCGATCGTGCCCAGCGCGCCACCCAGGGCCAGCGCACCGACATCGCCCATGAACACCTGGGCGGGATACGCGTTGAACCAGAGGAAGGCCAGCCCCGCGCCGGCCAGCGCGGCGCACAGCACCATCAACTCCGAGGCGCCGGGAACATAAGGAAAAAGCAGGTACTTGGAATAGTCCGCGCGGCCGATCACATAGGCGAAGATGCCCAGCGCGCCCCCGACCATCACCGTCGGCATGATGGCCAGGCCATCGAGTCCGTCGGTCAGGTTGACTGCATTGCTGGTACCGACGATGACAAACCACGTCAGCGCCACGAAGCCCACGACGCCCAGCGGATAGCTGACGGTCTTGAAGAACGGCACGATCAGGTCGGCGCGCGTGGGCAAAGGCATGGAAAAGCCGCTCATTACCCAGCCGCGGAACAGCGGCCACAACTCCGTATTCGCCGGCGCCGATACGGCGAAAGCCAGGTACACCGCCGCCACCAGGCCGATGAGCGCCTGCCAGAAGAATTTCTGCCGCGCCGGCATCCCTTCCGGATTGCGATGCACCACCTTGCGGTAGTCGTCCATCCAGCCGATCAGGCCGAAGCCGAAAGTGACGAGCAGCACCACCCAGACGAAGCGGTTGCTCCAGTCCGCCCACAGCAAGGTGCTGATGCCGATACCGATAAGGATGAGCGCACCGCCCATGGTCGGGGTGCCGGTCTTGACCAGGTGCGTCTGCGGACCGTATGCGCGCACGGCCTGGCCGATTTTCATTTCCGTGAGTTTGCGGATCACGCGAGGGCCCGCGAACAGGCCGATGAGCAGCGCCGTCGCGCACGCCAGCACCGCCCGCAAGGTGATGTACTCGAAGACCCCGAAGGTCCGGATATCGTCGGAAAGCCAGCGGGCGATCTCAAGCAGCATGCTGTTCTCCCTGGCCCAGGGATGCATGTCCATCACCACTCAACAACAACTTCACTACCCGCTCCATGCGCATAAAGCGCGATCCCTTCACCAATACGGCGCGCGCACTCGCATCGCGCAGCGCCGTCACGATTTCTTCCACGTCCTCGCAGGCCCGTGCCGTCACGCCGAAGGCCGCCGCGGCATCGCGGGCGGCCGTCCCCAGGGTCAGGAGAAGATCGATGTTGCGCTGGCGGGCGAACTCGCCGACCTCGCGGTGCATCGCCGGGCCGTTGGCGCCCACTTCCCCCATATCCCCCAATACCAGCGCGCGCGGCGCGGGCAGCTGGGCGAGCACATCGATGGCCGCCCTGACGGAGTCCGGATTCGCATTGTAGGTGTCATCGAGCAGCAATGTTCCGTTACTGAGAACGTGTCTAACCATGCGGCCTGTTACCGCGCTAAACGCCGTCAGCGCGCGGCAAATCGACGCCAGCGGCGCGCCGGCCGCCAGGGCGCAAGCGGACGCCGCCAGCGCATTGCGTACATTGTGCAAGCCCGGCACCGGCAGCGCGAGCGCGACGCTGCCCGCCGGCGTCACCATCTGGCAGCGCGTACCCATGGCATCGGCCTGCACCGGGTCGGCATACACGTCCAGGCCCGCCTGCAATCCGAAGCGCAGGATATGCGGCGTGGCGCTCAACCGGTCCCACGTTTCCGTATGGACGTCGTCGCCCGGATAGACCGCATACCCGTCGGCAGGCAGCGCGGCGAGCACCGCGCCGTTTTCTTCCGCGACGGCCTGGACGGTATGCATGAACTCCTGGTGTTCGCGCTGAGCGTTGTTGACCAGGCCGATGGTCGGCGCCGCCATGGCGGCCAACGCCGCAATCTCGCCGGGATGGTTCATGCCCAGTTCGATCACCGCGGCCTGGTGATGCGCACGCAGGCGCAGCAGCGTCAGCGGTACGCCGATATCGTTATTGAAATTGCCCGCGGTCGCGAGGCGTTGGTCCGCTCCCAGCCAATCGGCCAGGATGGCGGAGATCATTTCCTTCGTGGTCGTCTTGCCGTTGCTGCCGGTCACCGCGATAACCGGAATCGCGAAACGCGCCCGCCATGCCGCGCCAATGCGACCCAGTGCCAGGCGGGTATCGCCCAGCACCAATTGCGGCAGCGCCGCGCCGTCCACGCGATGCGCCACGATCGCTGCGACCGCCCCTTGCGCCCGCGCCTGGTCGAGATAATCGTGGCCATCGTAACGTTCGCCCGCGAGCGCGACGAAAAGCTGGCCCGCGCCGATGGTGCGCGTGTCCGTGGACACGGCCGAAACGCCGGGCAGCAGCAGGGCCAGGCGCGCCCACTCGCGGTCGTCGAAGGGATACTTGACGCCCGCGATCTCCTGATAGGTTTCATGGCCCTTGCCCGCCACGAGAATGACATCTTCCAGCGCCGCGGCCCACACCGTTCCCATGATGGCGCGCGCACGATCCGGCTGGACGATGAGCGAGGTCCCGTCGGGAATGCCGGCGCGGATTTGCGCCAGGATGGCGGAGGGCTCCTCGCTGCGCGGATTGTCGCTGCTGAGCACCACCTGATCGGCCGCCTGCGCCGCGATGGCGCCCATGAGCGGACGTTTGCCGGCATCGCGGTCACCGCCGCAGCCGAACAGGCAAACCAGCTTGCCCCCGCGCGCCTGGGCCACAGGCCGCAGGGCCGCCAGCGCACGGGCGAGCGCATCCGGCGTGTGCGAGTAGTCGACCACCACCATCGGTCCATGGTCCGCGCCCGGCAGCTCCAGCAACGGCGTCACGACTTCCATGCGCCCGGCGACCGGCACCGCGGAGGAGAGTTCGCGGGCAATATCCGCCAGGGGCCATCCGAGCGCTTGCAGCACGCCCGCGACCAGGAGAAGATTGGCGACATTGTGCTGACCGAGCAGGCCCGTGAGGATCTGAGCCTCACCGTGGCGCGTCGCCAGCGTGAAGATCTGCCCCTGCCCCGTGACGGCAAGGTCGCGCGCCCGCACGTCCGCCGACGCGCCGAAACCGTAGGCCAGCACCAGCTCGGCCGGCAGCCCGGCGAGCAAGCGCTGCCCTGCGTCGTCGTCGGCATTGATGACCGCGCGGCTCAGCCCCGGCCAGGCGAACAAGCGCGCCTTGGCGGCCTCGTAGGCCGGCATGGTGCCGTGGTAGTCCAGGTGGTCCCGGCTCAGGTTGGTGAATCCAGCGATATCGATGCGGACGCCGTCCATGCGGCCCTGTTCGATACCGATCGACGATGCTTCCATTGCGACGACCTGGGCGCCCGCGTCTCGCATGGCGGCCAGCAGGCGGTGTACGGCCAGCACATCGGGAGTAGTCAAGCTGCCGGGCAGCACGCCGCCGTCGGGCAGCGTGGCACCCAGGGTCCCGATGGCGCCGCAGGGTTTGCCGCCGCGCGTCAAGGCCCGCGCCAGCCAATGCACGGTGGATGTTTTGCCGTTGGTCCCGGTGATCGCCACGACGGCCAGCGACGCCGAAGGCCGGCCATACCAGTTGTCCGCCAGCGTGCCCAGCATCCCTCGCAAGCCGTCGATGACGCGCACCGGCGCACCGGCCGGCAACTGCCCGGCTTCCATGCCGAGCGGCCCCTCGGCCAATACCGCCGCGGCGCCTTGACGCAAGGCTTGCTCAATATAGAGGCGACCATCGCTGCTGCGGCCGCGGCAGGCGACGAAGACATCGCCAGGCTGGACCTCGCGCGAGTCCAGGCGCAGATGCGCGCCGGGCGCTACCCGCTGGCGCAGCCATTGCACGGCGTCCTCGACGCCGGCCGGCACGGTTGCACGCGGATCGCTGCCCACGTTCATCGCGACGACCCCTGCAGGCCAGCCACGACCGTGGACTCGAAGGGCGCATCCGGCTGCACGTTCAGCAGCCTCAGGCTGCCGCCAACGATGGTGGAAAACACCGGCGCGGCAACGGCGCCGCCGTAATAGCCCCCGGCCTGGGGTTCGTCGATGGTGACCGCCACGACAATGCGCGGATCCGAAACCGGCGCAAAGCCGACGAAGGAGCTGCGGTAGCGGCTGGTACTGTACTTGCCATCCACGATCTTGCGCGCGGTCCCGCTCTTGCCGGCCACGCGATAACCCTGCACTTGCGCCAGCTTGGCGCCATCCGGGCCGGCCGCGGCTTCGAGCATGCTGCGTATGAGCGCGGCCGTCTTGGGGGTGTAGACCTTGACGCTGGTGGGCTCGCTGTCCCGCTTGGCGAGGGTCAACGACACCATGTCGCCATTGCGCGCGAACACCGTGTAGGCACGCGCCATTTGCAGCAGCGATACGGAAAGGCCATAGCCATAGGCCATGGTCGCCTTCTCGATCAGGCGCCAGCGGTCCCAGGGCCGCAGGCGGCCCGGGGCGGCGCCCGGAAAGCCCAGTTGCGGCGCCTGGCCAAGGCCCAGTTCAGTAAACCGATCCCACATTTCGCGCGGCTCGAGCCGCTCCGAAATCATCGTCATGCCAATGTTGCTGGAGCGGCGCAGTACATCCGCCACATTGATGGTGCCGTTGCGGCTGACATCGCTGATGGTCGCTCCCTGGTAGTGGAAGCGTCCATTGCCGGTCTCGAACATCGTCGAAGTGGTGATGCGGCCCAGATCCAGGGCCAGCGCGGCCGTGAATGGCTTCATGATCGAGCCGGGCTCGAAGGTATCGGTGATTGCCTGGTTGCGCAGCGCGTCCGAATCCAGCTTGCTGCGATCGCCCGGATCATAGGTGGGCAAACTGGCCATGCTCAGGACCTCGCCGGTATGGGCGTCCAGGATCACCGCCGCGGCGCCGCGCGCGTGATGCAGCGCGATTGCGTCGCTGAGGGCCTTGAACACCAGGTACTGCAGGCGCGTATCGACGGACAGGCGCAGGTCCTTGCCGTTGACGGGCTCCGTGACGGCTTGCACATCCTCGATCACGCGGCCGAGACGGTCCTTGATGACCCGGCGCGAGCCCGGCCGGCCTGACAACTGCTTGTTGAACGCCAGCTCGACGCCTTCCTGGCCCTGGTCTTCCACGTTGGTGAAGCCCACCACGTGGGCCATGACCTCGCCCTCGGGATAATAGCGCCGCGTTTCCGGTTGCTGGTGGATACCCGGAACCGCGAGTTGCTTGACCTTGTCGGCGACTTCCATCGGCACCTGGCGCTTCAGGTAGACGAAATTCTTGTCCTCATCCGAGAGCCGCTTGTTCAAGTCCGTGACCGGCATGTCCAGCAGCTTGGCCAATACCGCCAATTGCTGCGCCGACGCGGCGCGCGCATCGTCGGGAATGGCCCAGATCGCCCGGGCCGGTACGCTGGACGCCAGCACGACATTGTTGCGATCCAGGATCTTGCCGCGCGTGGCGGCGAGCGTCAGGGTGCGTTCGTAGCGGCGCTCGCCCTGCTGCTGCAGGAAGTCCGTGCTGATGCCCTGCAGGAACAGCGCGCGCGCCGCCAGCGTGCCGAAACCGCAGAACAGCAGGATCAGCACCAGGCGCGAGCGCCACGCGGGCAGTTGGCCGCGCAGTACCGGGTTATTGAAGAAGGGCAGGCGCTTCATTGCGCGCCTCCGCCGGCCGGCACGGCGGCCTGGTTCAGGTACAGGGTACGGTCGGGAACGATGGGAATCATTTTGAGGTCTTCCCGAGCAGCGCGGTCGACACGAGCGTTACGCGCCAGCTCGGCGCGATCGAGCTGCAGGCGGCGCCAGTCGTTGTCGAGGTCGCGGGCCTGGGCCTGCGCCCGGTCGTAATCGATAAAGAGTTGGCGAGCCTGATAACGGCTGGTGACCAGGGAGATGGCGCAGGACATCAGCACCACGGCCAGAAGCAGGCTGAGCCGGCCCATCAGCGCTTCCCCTTGGCGGCGCGGCGGCTGCGTGCCGCCGACAGCGGATCCGCGCCGACGAAAGCCGCCGCGCCTGCGGCCGGCAGCGGCACGTCGGTACGTTCGGCCACGCGCAGCAGCGCGGAACGGGCGCGGGCGTTGCCGGCGACCTCGCCGGGCTCCGCGACGATACGGCCCAGACTGCGGAGCACCGGCTGCGGCATCTCGCTTTCACGCAGCGGCAGGCGCGCATGCGCGGCCGCCGGTCGGGCGGCCGCGGCGATGAACTGCTTGACCATACGGTCTTCAAGCGAATGAAAGCTGATCACCGCCAACCTCCCCATCGGCGCGAGCAGTTCTAAAGCTGACGCGAGGGCGCGTGCGAGTTCTTCGAGTTCCCGATTGAGGTAAATCCGTAGAGCCTGAAAGGTGCGCGTGGCCGGATGCTGCCCCTTTTCGCGCGTGCGGACGGCGCCTGCGACGAGCTCGGCGAGTTCGAGCGTGGTGCGCAGCGGCCCTGTTGCGCGGCGAGCTGCAATCGTTTTTGCAATCTGAAAAGCAAACCGTTCTTCGCCATATTCCGCAATGACCTCCCGCATCTCTTCCACACTGGCCTCGGCCAGCCATTCCGCAGCCGTGAGGCCGCGGGTCGTATCCATGCGCATGTCCAGCGGGCCCTCGCGCATGAAAGAGAACCCACGCCCGGCATCGTCGATCTGCGGCGACGACACCCCAAGGTCGAGCATGACGCCATCCACCTTGCCCACGCCCAGCCTGCCCAGCGCATCCGCCATGGAAGCGAAGCCATCGTGAACCACCGAAACCCGGCCATCCGAATCCGCCAGTTGCCGCGCCACCGCGATCGCGCTCGGATCCTTGTCGAACACCACCAGCCGCGCGTCAGGGCCCAACCGGGACAAGAGCAGCCGCGAATGCCCGCCCCGGCCGAAGGTACCGTCGACGAACACGCCGTGACGGCGCCGTTCCGCGTCCGCCGCATCGTCCCCGCCGCGGCCGGCGGCCCTGCGGCTGCCGAAATGCGGCAGCAACAACGCATCCACCGTCGGCGCCAGCAGCACGGGCCGATGTTCTAGGTCCATGTCGGCTTCAGAACGAAAACTGATTCAGCACTTCCGGCATCCCCTGGGCCAGATCTTCCGCCTCGCGGCGGGCCAGGGAAGCCGCATCCCATAGCTCGAAGTGGGCGCCCATGCCAAGCAGCATCACTTCGCGCGTCATTCCAGCGGCATTGCGCAGTTCGGGGGCGATAAGGATGCGTCCCGAGCCGTCCAGCTCCACATCCTGGGCATTACCCAGCAGCAAACGCTGCAAGGCGCGGGCGGACATGGGAAGCGCGGCGATGACTTCGCGCTTCTTTTCCCACTCCTGGCGCGGATAGAGCAGCAGACAGCCATCGGGATGGCGGGTCAGCGTGAGCCGACCTTCCGCCTGGGCGACCAGGGCGTCACGATGCCGGGTCGGAATGGAGATCCGACCCTTAGCATCCAGCGTGAGCGCGCTACTTCCCTGGAACACCCATCCCTCCCACTTAATTGCACAAAAACCTACTTTTTCCCACTCTACGGGATGGGAAAGGCGCGGTCAAGCAACCGGACACATTTTTTTCAATCACAACAAGGACTTAGACGTCACTCGCAAAATCCATAAAGAAAAACCCCCTGAGAAATCAGGGGGTTGCAAAATGATCTAAAGGTCCTACCTGAGAGTGGCCGAATATGGAGATTCAGGCGTAACGGAATCTCGCGGCATTGAGAGGGCAAGACGGATCTATAGGCCGGATTCTGTACGCCGGGTCGCCCCGGCGGGCAATCATTCCTCTGGCCCGGCCATTACTGGCCGGATCTAGCCATCTACCCGCATGCTCGGGCGAGCCGCCCTTCCGGGTCCGAAGACCCTGCGCATGCCTATTTGATGTTGCTCCCGGTAGAGGTTGCCGCGTTTCACCCTGCGACGCCGCGTCCCGTGTGGGACGCGCGGCACGGAAGTCGCCGTGCCTGTGCGCGGTTGCCCGCGCCCGCTCCGCAGACTCGTCTCTGTGGCCCTGTTCCTCGGCCGCACGACAGGAAACCCTGCCGTACGCCCGGACGGCCGTTAGCCGCTACCGCGCCCTGTGGAGTCCGGACCTTCCTCGATGCGCAAGCGCACCGCGATTGCCCGATCCGTCTTGCGGCCGCCATTTTAGCCTACCCGCCTCCGGCCCTCCTGCGGGATTGCCTCGCGCGGACCGGCGGGCCGCCTCAGGATGCCGCGGCCGGATCCAGCGCCTCACTCAAGTCGCCCTGCTCCACGCCGGCATTGGCCTTGAGCGCCTGGCGCCGCGTCGCCAGGCCGGGCAGCTCGGGCAGGTCCCAGCGGCGCGTGATGAAGCGCAGTATCGACGTGGTGTCCATCACGGTATGGTCCACGTAGTGCCGGCGGACCGTCGGCCCGGCGAGTATGGCCGGCACGCGCGACCCCGGACCGAAGCGATCGCCTTTGGGAGGCGCCACGTGATCCCATATCCCGCCATTCTCGTCATAGGTGATGATCACCAGCATGTGCGGCCATTGCGGGCTTTTCTCCAGTTCTGCCATGACTTCGGCAATGTGCTGGTCGCCGCGCAGGACGTCGGCATAGCCGTTGTGCTCGTTGAGATTGCCCACCGGCTTGTAGAAGGACACAGGCGGCAGCGTGCCGGCGCGAACGTCCTGCACGAACTTTTCGCCATTCAGGCCGGCATCCCGCAGATGCGCCGCGCGTTCGGCCTGCCCCTGCGGCGTCGTGGGATCGTAGCGCTTGTAATAGTTGAAGGGCTGGTGATGAAACTGGAAGTTCACATAAGGCGTGCCGGCGTCCTGCATCCCGATATTCCCGTAGTCCGAGCCGGCCCAGCCGACGGCATTGGTGGCGCGCGCCGACTGAAACCCCCAACCGCCGGCGTACCAGGCCCATTGCACGCCCTTGGCGCTCAGGTAGTCCCCTATCGTGGCCTGCGTCTGCGGCGGCACGGTGGTCGGGTTGGCGGGATCGGCCAGCAGTCCGGCGACCACGCCCTGGGCATTGGGCCGCGGTTTGTTGGCGCTGGGCTGGTAAGGCGGCTGCATGGTATTCACCGCAAACCCGTCAGGCGTGAGCGTGGCGCCATTGGAGACGAAAATGGCGGTCGCCGGCCCCTGGAGGGCGGACTGCGCGCCGGGCGCGGACGGGTTCACCGCCAGATGAGAGCCGAGGGGGCCATCCGCGAGCACCGCGACCTTGGCCTTGTTGATGTCCGTGATCGCGACGCGCGGCGCCGCGGCGGCCACCAGATACTGGTGGTTCAGGAATGAGCCTCCGAAGGCGCCCATGAAGAAATGGTCGGCCATGGTGTACCGCCTGGCCACCTGCCACAAAGGCAGCACCTTGGCGTTTCCGGTGAAGCGGCCCATGACCAGGCCGCCCGCGTTGTCCGCCCAGGCGGCGAACATATCGTTGCGGCCGCCATTGATCTGCATCTGGTTCTGGTAGAAGTTGTGCCACAGGTCGGCGTTGACGGCCTTCAGGTCGACGCCGGGGTAGGTCTGGTTGATCGAGAAAGGTGCATTGGGCATCCCTTCGGTCATGGAGCGCGTGATGACGGGCACGTTGGGAGCGAACTGCGCGCGCGCCACCGTCAGGCCGCTCCATACGGGCGGCAGCGCTGCCAATACGGTCTTGCCATCACGGTCCACCTGCGGCGCGAACGACGCCTTGTCCAAGGGGTCGTCCTGGCCGGGGAAATCACTGTACAGGTTGTCGAAGCTGCGGTTCTCGGCGTAGATCACGACGACCGTCTGAATGTTCGCGACGGCGCGATCGACGGCCGCCGCGTGCACGGGCGCGGATTCCCGCGTGCCATCGCCGCCGCATGCGGCCAATCCGGCCAGCATCGCCAGCGCGAGCAGTGCGCGCAAGCCGCGCGTCGATCGATTGGGGTGCTTCATAACCGGCGGTTTCCTTTTGTGGGTTGTGGACGGACGCTGCCGACGCGCAAGCACGCGCCGCAATGACTCTGCCGCCATGGTCGGGGACAAGCATGTGAACTTCGTGAAGCTTCGCTGAAACCGACCTGAACTCCGCAATCCTCTATATCTAGTTCGTCTATATATAGGCACGCTTTATTCAGCCCGCCGTCAGCGCCGCGTCCCGGTGCTGACACATGCGGACGCTACGCTCGCCGCCATTCCGTCGCAGCGCCCCCGCCATGTCGCCTCCCGATCCCGCCGCCGATGCAAGCCGTATTCGCCTTTCGCGCCGGTGCCTGCCGGCCGTGGTGGTGTTGTTCCTGCTCATCGCCGTGCCGGCGCTTCAGAACGGCCAGGCAAGCGGACCGGCTGGCGCCGCAGACGCCCCGGCGCCACCGGCTTCCTACGACCGCGACCATGCCCGCCGCCGTGCGGCCGAGCTCGCCGCCCTCGGCCAGACATTGTTCATGGACCCGCGCCTGTCGGCCTCCGGCCGTCAGGCCTGCGCAAGTTGCCATAGCCCGGCCCACCACTTCGGTCCGCCGAACGACCTGGCTGTGCAACCGGGCGGCGCGAACATGACGCAAGCCGGCGTGCGCGCGGTGCCGTCCCTGATGTATCTGCAGGATGTCCCGCCGTTCGACGAGCACTTTGTCGATAGCGAGGAAGAAGGCGACAACAGCACCGACAACGGCCCCACCGGCGGACTGACGTGGGATGGCCGGGTCAATCGCGCGGACGCGCAGGCGCGCATTCCGCTGCTGGATCCCCGCGAGATGGGCAATGCCGATGCGGCAGCAGTCGTCGCACGTGTGCGGGCGGCGCCTTATGCCGACACGGTACGGCGCCTGTATGGCGGCCAGGTCTTCGACGACGTCGATCGTGCCTTCGACGCCATCGTACAGGCGCTGGCCTACTACCAGGACACGCCGGCGCTGTTCTTTCCCTATAGCAGCAAGTTCGACGCAGTCATGCAGGGACGGGCGCGCTTCAGCGAGCAGGAAGCGCGTGGCCTGCGCTTGTTTTCGGCGGAGGACAAGGGCAATTGCGCAAGCTGCCACCGCTTCGGCGTTCCAGGCACCCTGCCCGTCTTCAATGACTACGGGCTGATTGGGCTGGGTGTTCCACGCAACCCCGATATCCCCGCCAACGCGGATCCGCAGTATTTCGACCTGGGGCTGTGCGGCCCCTATCGCAAGGACCTGTCCGGACATGCCGAAGACTGCGGCCTGTTCCGTTCGCCCACGCTGCGCAACGTCGCCACGCGCCAAACGTTCTTCCACAACGGGGTATTCCACACACTGCGCCAGGTCGTCGATTTCTACGCCACGCGCGATGTCGAGCCGGAGCGCTGGTATCCGCGCGGCAAGGATGGCGGCGTCGAATCATTCGACGATGTGCCCGCGCAGTATCGCGGCAACATCAATATGGATCCCCCCTTCGGCGGCAAGCCCGGCGGCGTCCCGCCCCTGTCCCCGCGGGAAATCGACGATATCGTGGCGTTCCTTGGCACGCTGACCGACGGCTACTTCGATCCATCGTCGGCGCCGGCGCACGCCCAGCGCTGAGCAAGGGCCTCATATGCCGGCCGCGACGGCAGCCGGCGGGGCTTCCTGCGACAATACCGTTTTCCCCGGATCCGCACCGTCGCCTCATGGCCCCTGCCACCCTCATTACCTTCACCCGCGTTCAACTTGCCTATGGACATCATCCCTTGCTGGATGGCGCCGACTTCTCCATCCAGGGCGGCGAGCGCATCGGCCTGATCGGACGCAATGGAGCCGGCAAATCGTCCATGCTGCGGCTGCTGGACGGCCGCAGCGAACCGGACGACGGGGACATCTCCCGCGCCGCTGGACTCAAGGTTGCGACGGTGGAGCAGGAACCGGTGCTGGACGAAGACATGACGGTCTTCGACGCGGTATGCGGCCCGGATGACGGCGCGGAAGACTGGCAGCGGCCCGCACGAGTCCGGTCCCTGCTGGAGCGCTTGCGCCTGCCCACGGATGCGCGCGTCGCCGGCCTGTCCGGCGGCACCCGCAAGCGTGTCGCGCTGGCTCGCGCGCTGGCGGACCAGCCGGACCTGCTCCTGCTGGACGAACCGACCAACCATCTGGACTTCGAAGGCATCGCGTGGCTGGAAAAGCTGCTGGCCGACTGGAAGGGTAGCGCGGTAATCATCACCCACGACCGGCGCTTCCTGGACAACATTGCCACCCGCATCGTCGAACTGGACCGCGGCCGGCTGCTGAGCTTCCCCGGCAATTTTTCGCAATGGCAGGAACGCAAGGCCCAATGGCTGGAATCCGAGCGGCTGGACCAGGCGCGCTTCGACAAGCTGCTGGCGCAGGAAGAGGTGTGGATCCGCAAGGGCGTGGAAGCGCGCCGCACCCGCAACGAGGGCCGCGTGCGGCGCCTCGAACAGTTGCGTCGGGAACGCGCGGCACGGCGCGAGCGGCAAGGCAATGTCAACCTGGCGATCGCGGAAGGGCAGCGTTCCGGCAAGCTGGTTGCGGAGCTCGACCATGTGAGCAAGTCTTTTGGCGAACGCGTGGTGGTACGCGATTACTCCACCACGCTGCTGCGCGGCGATCGCATCGGGATCATCGGGCCCAACGGCGCCGGCAAGACCACGCTGCTGAGCCTGATCCTGGGCCGGCTCGAACCCGACACCGGCACGGTGCGCATGGGGACGAACGTCGCCGTGGCCTACTTCGACCAGATGCGCGCCCAGCTCAATGACACCGACACGCTGGCGGATGTGATCAGCCCGGGCAGCGAATGGGTGGAGATCGGCGGCACTCGCAAACACGTCATGAGCTACCTGGGAGACTTCCTGTTCTCGCCCGCCAGGGCCAATTCCCCGGTCAGCAGCCTTTCGGGTGGCGAGCGTGCCCGCCTGCTGCTTGCCCGCCTGTTCGCGCGTCCTGCCAACGTGTTGGTGCTGGATGAGCCCACCAACGACCTGGATATCGAAACCCTGGAATTGCTGGAATCGCTGCTCCAGGAGTATTCCGGGACGGTGTTATTGGTCAGCCACGACCGCGAATTCCTGAACAACGTGGTCACGCAAACCATCGCGAATGACGGTCCCGGGATCTGGAACGACTATGTGGGCGGCTATGACGACTGGCTGGCGCAGCGACCTGCCGCATCGGCGGCCCTGCCCGAACCGGGGCCCGACGTCGATGCTCCGGCCAAGCCCGCACAGACTCCCGTGCGCAGCAAGCCTGCCAAAGCCAGCCGCCTGAGCAGTTGGGAATTGCGCGAACTCGAGAGCCTGCCGGATGCCATTGCGGCGATCGAAGCGCAGCAGGCCGAATTATCGGCGCGGCTGGCTGACGGCAGCCTGTACCGTGAGGCGCCCGACGAAGTCGCCCGGATCAACGCTGAGCTGGCGTCCCTGGAGGCCGCCCTTCAGGAGAAATTCGCCCGCTGGGAGCAGATGGAAGCCCGCCGTGCCCAGGAAGGCGGCTAGGGCGCCTACGCCCCGGCGCGGTCCTGGCGATAGGCGGGCAGGCCTGGCTCGCTGGCCTGGAGCTCCCCTCGGGGCGTCTATGGCCACGCGGCGGGATGCCGGACGTCATGTGCGCACGCGCCACGCCAATGACTCGCCCGCGGCCAGCGGCACCAGGGTAGTCGAACCGTAGGGGATTTCCTCGGGGATCACATATTCCTGACGTACCAGCGTCAACGTATCGCGGTTGCGCGGCAGGCCGTAGAAATCCGGACCGTAATGGCTGGCAAAGCCCTCCAGCTTGTCCAGCGCCCCCACCTCTTCGAAAGCCTTGGCGTACAGCGACATCGCATGCAGCGCGGTATAGCACCCCGCGCAGCCGCACGCGTGCTCCTTCAGTCCGCGCGCGTGCGGCGCGCTGTCCGTACCGAGGAAGAAACGCGGGCTGCCACTGGTGGCGGCGGCGACCAGAGCCTGGCGGTGCACTTCGCGCTTGAGGATAGGCAGGCAATACATGTGCGGCCGCATGCCGCCTTGAAACAGCGCATTGCGGTTATAGAGAAGATGCTGCGGCGTGATGGTCGCTGCCACCGGGCCCTCCGCATCACGCACATACTCCGCTCCGTCCTTCGTCGTGATGTGCTCGAACACCACTTTCAGGGCGGGATAGGCTTTGCGCAATGGCCGCATGACGCGCTCGATGAACATCGCTTCGCGATCGAAGACGTCGACGTAGGGATCGGTCACCTCACCGTGCACGAGCAGCGGCATCCCGCAACGCTCGAGCGCGTCCAGCGCCGGCCGGCATTTTCCCAGGAGATCGGTGACCCCGGCATCCGAATTCGTCGTGGCGCCCGCGGGGTAAAGCTTAACCGCATGGACCCCGCCCGACTCGTGGGCCCGCTTGATCTCGTCGGCGGCCGTATTGTCGGTGAGATAAAGCGTCATCAGCGGCGAGAAGGCACCTGCCGGAACGCCGGCCGCCGCCAAGGCGGCCTCGATGCGCCCGCGGTACGCCAGCGCCTGCTCGGTCGTGGTGACGGGCGGCCGCAGGTTGGGCATGACGATGGCGCGCGCAAACTGGCGGGCCGTGTCGGCCGCGACCGCGGCAAGTGCCTCGCCATCACGCAAGTGCAGATGCCAATCGTCAGGCCGTGTGATGACCAGGGTATCGGAAGTTTGTGTGGACATGGGATGTACTGAAGGTGAATGGCCGGTGGTATGCGGCCGGCTATTCCGAAAGCGGCATACCGCGTTCCGCCAAGGCGCAGAACATCGCCGCCCCCAGTGGAATGACGGCATCGTTGAAGTCGAAATGACTGTTGTGGAGCGTGCAGCCGGACTCGGCGCCGCCCTGTCCCAGGCGGAAGTATGCACCGGGACGCGCCTGCAGCATGAATGAAAAATCCTCCGACCCCATCGAAGGCACCAGATCGCGAACGACGTTTTCCTTGCCGATCATTTCCGTCGCTATGTCCGCCACCAGGTTGGCATGTTGCGGGGTGTTCAGTGTGGCGGGGTAGATGCGTTCGTACTTCACCTCCGCCGTCGCGCCGAACGCACCGGCGATCGAGGTGGCCAGTTCGGTCATGCGCTTCTCCACCAGCTCCTGTACGGTCTTGCGAAATGTGCGGACGGTGCCCACCAGGCGTGCTTCGCGGGGGATGACGCTCATGCCCCCCGGATGACCGGCCTGCATGGAACCGATCGACACGACCGCCGAGTCCAGCGGGTTGACGTTGCGCGCCACGATGCTCTGGAGCGCCGTGATCAAATGGCCGGCCGTGAGTACCGGATCTATGGTCTGGTACGGATGCGCGCCGTGGCCGCCACGGCCGTTGATGACGATCTCGAAGCGATCTGCGGCGGCCATCATGGGACCGGGGTTGATGCCTATCGTGCCGGGCGGCAGGCCAGGCCAATTGTGCAAGGCATAGATCGCATCGCATGGGAAGGTGTCGAACAATCCATCTTCCATCATCGCCTTCGCGCCACCCCGCCCTTCTTCGGCCGGCTGGAATATCAGCACGGCCGTGCCGTCGAAGTTGCGCGTCTGCGCAAGATAGCGCGCAGCGCCCAGCAGCACGGCAGTGTGGCCATCGTGGCCACAGCCATGCATCAGTCCGGACTTGGTCGACTTGTGCGCGAAGGTGTTGTCCTCCGTCATGGGCAAGGCGTCCATGTCGGCGCGCAAACCTATCATGCGGCCGCTGTCTGTTCCGCGCCCGCGTATGACCCCCACGACGCCTGTCTTGCCGATGCCACGATGCACCTCGATGTCCAGGGCCTGCAATGCGCCGGCCACGATACCGGCGGTGCGCACCTCCTCGAAACCCAATTCGGGATGGGCGTGCAGGTCACGCCGCAACGCCGTCAGTTCATCGTGGAATAAGCGGATCGACTCAAGCGCTGTACGCGGATACATGGCCCGTCACGGTTTGCAAAGTGGCTGAGATTGATGGAGCATTTTAGTTGCTACAGACGATAAATGCCTTTGTCTTTGGGGCGCAGACACGTTATGCTCCGGCCGCAGGATCAATTTTCCAACACTCAGAGAAGGAGAGCCGCATTATGGCCACACCCTCCAAAACCGCGACTGCCCGTAAGCCGAATGCCGCCTTCATGAAGCCTCTCACTCCGAGCGCGGATCTGGCTGCGGTCATCGGTCCCGAGGCGGTGCCGCGCACCGAGGTCACCAAGAAGATCTGGGAATACATCAAAAAACATAACCTGCAAGATGCCAACAATAAGCGCAATATCAACGCGGATGACAAGCTGCGGCCGCTGTTTGGCAAGGAACAGGTTTCGATGTTCGAACTGACCAAGTTGGTCAATGCGCATCTGAAGTAAGCGGTTCTCATCGCCTCGAAGGCACGCGATCAGGCTCGCGGACCGGGCCATCCCTACACCGGCCCAGGCAAGAAGTCCTGACGGCGATCTCTGCATCAGCAGGCGCCGTGCCATGCGTCCTTCGCGCGGCTGACATGCGGACTCACCGCACCGGATAAAGAAACGGCTGGCATATGCCAGCCGTCTCCATTTCTGCGCACCCTTCTATACCGACCCGCGCACCCCACTTGTGCGGATTGGCGCCGGCTCTGGTCTCGCACCAGGCGGCATATGAGCCGTGCAGCACCACGGCCTGCCTCTTCGCTTATGCGATCAAGCGTAAGTCGTTGGCGACCGGGCTTCGAGCAAGGCCAGCCAACCCTTGATGAGCCGATAGAGCACCCAGATGACGGTAGCCGCGACACCGATCCAGCCGATGAAAATCAGCGTGGCGATGGCGCTGATGGCAAGCCACAACAACGCCCACCAGAAGGTGCGTAGCAACCAGTCGAAATGCCCGGCGTAGAAAGTGCCAGCAGCGTCCGCGCGTTTGACGTAGACCAGGACCACAGCGGCCAACGTTGCAATGCCCAGGAAGCCGCCGGTCAGAAAGCCCAGCGCGTAGAGGCCATAAGCAACATGCGTCAGCGTACGCAGGTCGGGGCCATTGCTGGAAACAGGGATCTGGGGATCACTCACGATAACCGCTCCTTCTAATCGATGCGGTCAATGTTACCGCACAACATCCGGCGTATCGGACCGGGAGCATGGCGATGCAGCGGAACGTTGTTATTTGCGGACGACTCCTCACTGAGGTTCCCGCCAGTCGCTCTGTGAAGGCGGGAGCGTGGCGACGCGAAGGCCAGACGTCGTAGTTGTCGCGACGCCGGGGCCAAGGGGTGTGGAACCCCCGGCGAGCAGGGGCTGCGGTTGTCTCGTAGTCACGTTCGCGAGTGCGTGGGGTACGCGCAACTTTGGCCGAGGCGCTCGATCACCGCAGCGGCAAGCGAAGTGGCACTTTGGACGACGACTTGCATGATTAAGTCTCGCCGCGGTACATGCGTTATGGAACGGGGTCCGCGGCTCACGGCGGGCCTCAGGCGACACAGGGAGTGGCTGCATTTCAGCGCGGCATTGCCCATTGCGTTGCGCCACTGCATTGCGCGCTGTATCGGTTGCGGCCTCGGGCGATGCATGCAGATGCTGCGTCGAGTCACCGTACTTACTGCGGCAATCGGCTGCCGTACCAGGTGCGGCACTCATTATGGGTCTTAGGCGGCCACATTGCGGCGCGCCGCTACGGTGCGGAACGCCGTATTCAAGGGCCAGCATGGGGGCGGCCGCATTTTTCGGCCCGCAAAAGCAAAACCCCGCCGTTTAGCACGGCGGGGTTTTGGGGATAAGAGCCTGACGATGACCTACTTTCACAGACGTCCGTCCACTATCATCGGCGCGAAGGCGTTTCACTGTCCTGTTCGGGATGGGAAGGAGTGGTACCACCTTGCTATGGTCGTCAGGCGTAAAGGGTTGCGCGGCCGCGCCAGGCGCTAGGCCTGGCGCGATGCGCCAATCTGGTCAAAGCACGTCCGAGGCGGCGGGCCGGCAGCGCCTGCCCGTAAGGGGCGGCGGTGCGCGGCACGCGCGTATCGAAGCGAGGAGTATGGGCGGTGTTGCAAGGCAGGCTCCCCTTCGGGGGCGGGCCGGTGCAACACGAGGGATTCGGGGTTGGGACTGCGCGTTATGTGGCACAGTTGGCAAGCATCAGAGGCTGTCAGGACAAGCCGCTTTGCTTTGGATGGGTTGCAACCATCAGGGTTATAGGATCAAGCCGCACGGGCAATTAGTATCGGTTAGCTTAACGCATTACTGCGCTTCCACACCCGACCTATCAACGTCCTGGTCTTGAACGACCCTTCAGGGGGCTCGAGGCCCCGGGATACCTTATCTTCAGACGAGTTTCCCGCTTAGATGCCTTCAGCGGTTATCTCTTCCGTACATAGCTACCCGGCAATGCCATTGGCATGACAACCGGTACACCAGAGGTACGTCCACTCCGGTCCTCTCGTACTAGGAGCAGGCTCCGTCAAGTATCCAACGCCCACGGCAGATAGGGACCAAACTGTCTCACGACGTTTTAAACCCAGCTCACGTACCTCTTTAAATGGCGAACAGCCATACCCTTGGGACCGGCTACAGCCCCAGGATGAGATGAGCCGACATCGAGGTGCCAAACACCGCCGTCGATATGAACTCTTGGGCGGTATCAGCCTGTTATCCCCAGAGTACCTTTTATCCGTTGAGCGATGGCCCTTCCATTCAGAACCACCGGATCACTATGTCCTGCTTTCGCACCTGTTCGACTTGTCAGTCTCACAGTCAAGCACGCTTATGCCATTGCACTATCAGCACGATTTCCGACCGTACCTAGCGTACCTTCGAACTCCTCCGTTACGCTTTGGGAGGAGACCGCCCCAGTCAAACTGCCCACCATGCACTGTCCCCAACCCGGATAACGGGCCAAGGTTAGAACCGCAAACAGACCAGGGTGGTATTTCAAGGTTGGCTCCACCGAATCTGGCGACTCGGTTTCCGCGCCTCCCACCTATCCTACACAGGCCGGTTCACAGTCCAATGCAAAGCTACAGTAAAGGTTCATGGGGTCTTTCCGTCTAGCCGCGGGTAGATTGCATCATCACAAACACTTCAACTTCGCTGAGTCTCGGGAGGAGACAGTGTGGCCATCGTTACGCCATTCGTGCAGGTCGGAACTTACCCGACAAGGAATTTCGCTACCTTAGGACCGTTATAGTTACGGCCGCCGTTTACCGGGGCTTCGATCAAGAGCTTGCACCCCATCACTTAACCTTCCGGCACCGGGCAGGCGTCACACCCTATACGTCGACTTTCGTCTTTGCAGAGTGCTGTGTTTTTAATAAACAGTCGCAGCCACCGATTATCTGCGACCCCATCATGCTCAGCGCGCAGGCGCCTCACACTACCGGGGCATACCTTCTCCCGAAGTTACGGTATCAATTTGCCGAGTTCCTTCTCCCGAGTTCTCTCAAGCGCCTTGGAATATTCATCCCGTCCACCTGTGTCGGTTTGCGGTACGGTCTCGTACAGCTGAAGCTTAGAGGCTTTTCTTGGAACCACTTCCAATCACTTCGCAAGCCATGCTCGCTCGTGCCACACCCTTGAGTCACGCGCCCGGATTTGCCTAAGCGCCCTCTTCAATGCAGCAACAGGGACTTCCAACACCCTGATGATCTTCCGCGATCCGTCCCCCCATCGCACTGTACGACGGTGCTGGAATATTAACCAGCTTCCCATCAGCTACGCATCTCTGCCTCGCCTTAGGGGCCGACTCACCCTGCGCCGATGAACGTTGCGCAGGAAACCTTGGACTTACGGCGAGGGGGCTTTTCACCCCCTTTATCGCTACTCATGTCAGCATTCGCACTTCTGATACCTCCAGCAACCCTTACGAGTCACCTTCACAGGCTTACAGAACGCTCTCCTACCGCGTGTAGTTGCCTACACACCCGCAGCTTCGGTTTACCGCTTAGCCCCGTTACATCTTCCGCGCAGGACGACTCGATCAGTGAGCTATTACGCTTTCTTTAAAGGATGGCTGCTTCTAAGCCAACCTCCTGACTGTCTAAGCCTTCCCACTTCGTTTCCCACTTAGCGGTAATTTGGGACCTTAGCTGGCGGTCTGGGTTGTTTCCCTCTTGAGTCCGGACGTTAGCACCCGGTGCTCTGTCTCCCAAGCTGGACTTGCGGGTATTCGGAGTTTGCCATGGTTTGGTAAGTCGCCATGACCCCCTAGCCATAACAGTGCTCTACCCCCCGCAGTCATACTTGAGGCACTACCTAAATAGTTTTCGGAGAGAACCAGCTATTTCCAGATTTGTTTAGCCTTTCACCCCTATCCACAGCTCATCCCCTAGTTTTTCAACACTAGTGGGTTCGGTCCTCCAGCACGTGTTACCGTGCCTTCAACCTGGCCATGGATAGATCATCTGGTTTCGGGTCTACACCCAGCGACTGAATCGCCCTATTCGGACTCGCTTTCGCTACGCCTTCCCTATCCGGTTAAGCTTGCCACTGAATGTAAGTCGCTGACCCATTATACAAAAGGTACGCCGTCACCCCACAAGGAGGCTCCGACTGTTTGTATGCATACGGTTTCAGGATCTATTTCACTCCCCTTCCGGGGTTCTTTTCGCCTTTCCCTCACGGTACTGGTTCACTATCGGTCGATCACGAGTATTTAGCCTTGGAGGATGGTCCCCCCATCTTCAGACAGGATTTCACGTGTCCCGCCCTACTTCTCTTACGCCTAGTTCCACGCAATGCATTTCGTCTACAGGGCTATCACCTGCTACGGCCGGACTTTCCATTCCGTTCGACTATGCAATGCGCTAAATCGTAAAGGCTGTTCCGATTTCGCTCGCCACTACTTTCGGAATCTCGGTTGATTTCTGTTCCTCGAGTTACTGAGATGTTTCAGTTCACCCGGTTCGCCTCCTGGACCTATGTATTCAGACCAGGATACCGCCTTGCGGCGGTGGGTTTCCCCATTCGGATATCTGCGGATCAATGCTTGTTTGCCAGCTCCCCGCAGCTTTTCGCAGGCTACAACGTCCTTCATCGCCTGTGATCGCCAAGGCATCCACCATATGCACTTAGTCGCTTGATCCTATAACGCTAATGGCTATAAAACCTTCCAAGCAACCGTCTTGCTCTGACATGATACTTGCGTGTTTGTGCCGTCCAATCCTCAATCACTTGAGTTTGAACTAATCATGCAATCACAACCCGTATCCACAACATACCCATATCGTCGCCGATATCAGCATGCTGCCAATACTTCTCGTTGTGCTTCTTCCAGATTGTTAAAGAACGAATACTGCTGTCGAGTCAAAAACCCAACGCTCAATCCACGCCAGGACGCTACCGCCCCTGCATGACACTGACCGTTGAACTCTCAAACGCGGATCCCTCTGTGCGCGCCCCCATCCCCGCTTGCCCGCCCCCGCAGTACCTGCCTGCAGACGCCTAAAGGAAATGGTGGAGGTGAACGGGATCGAACCGATGACATCCTGCTTGCAAAGCAGGCGCTCTCCCAGCTGAGCTACACCCCCGGCAAACCAAGACACCCGCCCCTAAGCGCGCGCGCCTCAATCTCGTGGTGGGTCTGGTTGGATTCGAACCAACGACCCCCGCCTTATCAAGACGGTGCTCTAACCGACTGAGCTACAGACCCAATTCGCATCGGATCCGCGCGTGAACAGTGGCCTCGCGTCCCACAGGCTTGCCGCCCCCAGGACCCTCGCACCAGCGTCACCGATCCAGCCTGACAACAACCGATAAGTGTGGCCGCTTGACGCCCGCGGGCGCTCGCTCTGAAAGGAGGTGATCCAGCCGCACCTTCCGATACGGCTACCTTGTTACGACTTCACCCCAGTCATGAATCCTACCGTGGTAATCGCCCTCCTTGCGGTTAGGCTAACTACTTCTGGTAAAACCCACTCCCATGGTGTGACGGGCGGTGTGTACAAGACCCGGGAACGTATTCACCGCGACATGCTGATCCGCGATTACTAGCGATTCCGACTTCACGCAGTCGAGTTGCAGACTGCGATCCGGACTACGATCGGGTTTCTGGGATTGGCTCCCCCTCGCGGGTTGGCGACCCTCTGTCCCGACCATTGTATGACGTGTGAAGCCCTACCCATAAGGGCCATGAGGACTTGACGTCATCCCCACCTTCCTCCGGTTTGTCACCGGCAGTCTCATTAGAGTGCCCTTTCGTAGCAACTAATGACAAGGGTTGCGCTCGTTGCGGGACTTAACCCAACATCTCACGACACGAGCTGACGACAGCCATGCAGCACCTGTGTTCCGGTTCTCTTGCGAGCACTCCCAAATCTCTTCGGGATTCCAGACATGTCAAGGGTAGGTAAGGTTTTTCGCGTTGCATCGAATTAATCCACATCATCCACCGCTTGTGCGGGTCCCCGTCAATTCCTTTGAGTTTTAATCTTGCGACCGTACTCCCCAGGCGGTCAACTTCACGCGTTAGCTGCGCTACCAAGGCCCGAAGGCCCCAACAGCTAGTTGACATCGTTTAGGGCGTGGACTACCAGGGTATCTAATCCTGTTTGCTCCCCACGCTTTCGTGCATGAGCGTCAGTGTTATCCCAGGGGGCTGCCTTCGCCATCGGTGTTCCTCCACATATCTACGCATTTCACTGCTACACGTGGAATTCCACCCCCCTCTGACACACTCTAGCCCGGTAGTTAAAAATGCAGTTCCAAGGTTAAGCCCTGGGATTTCACATCTTTCTTTCCGAACCGCCTGCGCACGCTTTACGCCCAGTAATTCCGATTAACGCTTGCACCCTACGTATTACCGCGGCTGCTGGCACGTAGTTAGCCGGTGCTTATTCTGCAGGTACCGTCAGTTGCGCCAGGTATTAACCAGCGCCGTTTCTTTCCTGCCAAAAGTGCTTTACAACCCGAAGGCCTTCATCGCACACGCGGGATGGCTGGATCAGGGTTGCCCCCATTGTCCAAAATTCCCCACTGCTGCCTCCCGTAGGAGTCTGGGCCGTGTCTCAGTCCCAGTGTGGCTGGTCGTCCTCTCAAACCAGCTACGGATCGTCGCCTTGGTGAGCCGTTACCCCACCAACTAGCTAATCCGATATCGGCCGCTCCAATAGTGCGAGGTCCGAAGATCCCCCGCTTTCCCCCGTAGGGCGTATGCGGTATTAGCTACGCTTTCGCGTAGTTATCCCCCGCTACTGGGCACGTTCCGATACATTACTCACCCGTTCGCCACTCGCCGCCAGACCGAAGTCCGCGCTGCCGTTCGACTTGCATGTGTAAGGCATCCCGCCAGCGTTCAATCTGAGCCAGGATCAAACTCTTCAGTTCAATCTCTGTTCGTACGAAACTCCAGACCCATCGCTGGACCTGAAAGCTTCGTCTTTCGCTTTGCGCTTTCTCAAAGGAAGTGAGAACCCAGGCAGATCGCTCCGCCTGATTTCCTACTTACTTCAATGAGCACTTGATTTCGTAAGCCCCACCATCCCGCACGGACGTTTGCACATCCACGCAGAACCGGCAGGTACGCCTTCGAACATCAAGCGCCCACACTTATCGGTTGTTTCGTTTTTAAAGAGCAATTCCGCCGTTATCCCGACACCGCCGCAGCGCCTTAGGGAGTTAACCCCTGGGGTTTCACCCCCGGCTCACCTTTCGGTTTGCGTTTTTGCTGTGTCAGCAGCAGAGAAACGAGATTATGAAGGCTTTTTTTAGGGCTGTCAAACCGGTCGAAGTCCGCTGCTTTCGCTTGGCACTTCGTGCTTGCCGCCGCACCAACCTCGGGCTTTGACACCCGCTTTGACTCGACCGCGCGCCCTGCGGCGACGCCCCTGTCCATCACAACCATCCAGCCGGCTGAGGCATGCGGCCCTTTATTGGTCCGCCGCTCTACACACGTTCTATAGAGCCCCCGACCATCCGGGCGCCGCCCTGCCGAATCGCAGCACCCTGGCTTACTTGCATCAACCTGGTTCAATAATGCGACTGGACCTTGAATATTAGCACTTTGGGCCGCGGACTTGAAGAGCCGCCGACCGAGGCCACTAGAGCGCGAGCTCCGTCGTTTCCTTGATTTTCTGCAGGGCAAAACTTGATCGCATGTCGATCACGGAGGCGTGCTGCATCAACGTGTCCATGGCGAAGCGAGAGAAATGGGCCAGATCCTGAACCTGGATGCGAAGCAGGTAGTCCATGTCGCCCGTCATCGCGTAACAGGCAACCACCTCCGGCCAAGCCTGCACGTCACGCGCGAAGTCGGACATGGGTGCATGGCTGGAGCCACTGTGCTTGTTGAGGCGAATAGTGACATAGGCGACCAGCCCGAAGCCCACCTTGTCGGCGTCGACCAAGGCCACATAGCGGCGGATGTAGCCTTCGTCCTCCAGGCGGCGGACACGGCGCAGGCAGGGGCTGGGCGACAGCGAGACGCGATCGGCCAACTCCTGGTTGGTCAAGCGCCCATCACGCTGCAACTCCGCCAGGATTCTCCGATCGGTCCGATCTAACGCTTCCTTTGGCATATTTCACCCGTGTTTATTCATTCGAGGCATTTTATTGCCCCTTAGCGTAGCTCCGCGGCCATTTTTGCAATTAGCTGCCCGCCCTTCTTTCCTACAATTTGCGGGTAATCGGCCTACAAGAAAGGACAACGCCATGACTGCAGCATTTGAGCCCTGGGACAACCCCATGGGCACCGCAGGCTTCGAATTCATCGAGTACGCGGCGCCTGATCCCGCCGCGCTGCGCCGGGTATTCGAACTGTTGGGATTCAAGGCCATCGCGCGACACCGCCACAAGGATGTCATCCTCTACCGCCAGGGCGGCATCAACTTCCTGGTGAACGCCGAGCCCGACTCATTCGCGCAGCGCTTCGCCCGCCTGCACGGGCCCTCGATCTGCGCCATCGCCTTCCGCGTCCAGGATGCGGCCACGGCGTATCGGCGCGCCCTCGAACTGGGGGCATGGGGCTTCGATTCCCATAGCGGGCCGATGGAGCTGAACATCCCGGCCATCAAGGGCATCGGTGATTCCCTGATCTACCTGGTTGACCGCTGGCGCGGCAAGGCGGGACACGGCGGCATTGGCGACATCAGCATTTACGACGTCGACTTCGAGCCCATCGATCCCCTGACCGCCCAGACCGACATGACCCACGCCGGCGCCGGCCTGACCATGGTCGATCACCTTACGCATAACGTGTACAAGGGTCGCATGGCCGAATGGGCGGATTTCTACACGCGGTTCTTCAACTTCCGCGAAATCCGCTACTTCGACATCGAAGGCAAGGTGACAGGCGTGAAGTCCAAGGCGATGACCTCGCCATGCGGCAACATCCGCATTCCCATCAACGAGGAAGGGACCGAAGAAAAAGGCCAGATCCAGGAGTATCTGGACCTTTACCATGGCGAAGGCATCCAGCATATCGCCCTTGGCACGGATGACATCCATGCGACCGTGGAAGCGTTGCGCGCCAACGGGGTACGTTTCCTGGATACGCCCGACACGTATTATGAATTGCTTGACCGTCGCATCCCGGGCCACGGCGAAGACGCACACCGCCTGTCGAAGAACCGTATCCTGCTGGACGGCGCCCCTGGCGGCGGCCTGCTGCTGCAGATCTTCACGGAAAATCAGATCGGCCCCATCTTCTTCGAGATCATCCAGCGCAAGGGCAACGATGGTTTCGGCGAAGGCAACTTCAAGGCACTGTTCGAATCCATCGAGCTGGACCAGATGCGCCGCGGCGTGCTCAAGCCTGCGGAAGGCGCGGTGAAGTCATAGAACACGGGCCGGGCCTCTTCCCCTTGAAGCACCCATGGACACGATGAATGGAAGCCATGTCCATGCCGGTGACAATAGGGCCGTAAAGCCCGGCCAGCCCGGTGCCTGCGCTATTTCTTCGCAGGCAGGGACAATATCCAGCGCGCGATTTCGCGTGCTTCCTCCGGGCTGACCTGCGGCTGTGCCGCCATGGAGAGCTTGCCCCAACGCAGGCGACCACCATTGCGTATGGAGTTGGCCAGATACTCCTCGGCGCCGGGCTGGCCGGCATAACGGTGGGCCACCGCGGTGAAAGGGGGGCCGACGCGCGGACTATCCACCTGATGACAGCCCAGACACACCTTGTCTTTCAGCAAGGCTTCACCGGTGGACTGCGCCGCGGCTCCCTGCGTCAAGGTCATTGCGAATGCGGCCAGCGCCGCCATCTTCCACTTCTTATCAATCTTCAAAGGCATCGGTTACGGCTCCGCGACTGGCGCTGCCGGCCAGCTTGCCAAACTTGGCGAGCACGCCCCGCGTATAGCGCAGACGGGGCGGCGTCCAGGCCCGGCGGCGTTCGGCCATTTCATCGTCGCTGATGTTCAATTGCAGCAAAAGTGTGTGGGCGTCGATGGTAACCGAATCGCCCTCGCGGATCAGGGCGATCGGCCCTCCGACATAAGCCTCGGGCGCGACATGGCCCACCACCATGCCCCAAGTCCCCCCAGAGAAACGTCCGTCCGTGATCAGCCCGACGCTTTCGCCCAGCCCCTGGCCGATGAGGGCGGATGTGGGCGCCAGCATTTCGCGCATGCCGGGACCGCCCTTGGGTCCCTCATAGCGGATGACGACGATGTCCCCATGCTTTATGGATTGCGCCATGATGGCGCGCATGGCGTCGTCTTCCGAGTCGAACACCCGCGCGGGGCCGGTAATCACCGGGTTCTTCAATCCTGTGATCTTGGCCACGCACCCTTCCGGCGCCAGGTTTCCTTTCAGGATGGCGAGGTGCCCCTGCGCATACATTGGTTTGTCGACGGGACGGATCACATCCTGCCCGGCCGGCGGAACATCCGGTATATCGCGCAACGTTTCGGCGATCGTCTTGCCCGTGATGGTCGGACAGTCCCCGTGCAGCAGGCCCGCATTCAGAAGCAGCTTCATGACCTGGGGAATGCCGCCTGCGCGATGCAGATCGGTGGCAACGTATCGCCCCGACGGCTTCAGATCACAGATAACCGGCACGCGCTGCCGCACACGCTCGAAATCGTCGATGGTCCATTCCACTTCGGCGGCATGGGCGATGGCCAGGAAGTGCAGGACGGCGTTCGTCGAGCCGCCCGTCGCCATGATGACCGACACGGCGTTCTCGATCGACCGGCGAGTGATCAAGTCGCGCGGACGGATCTGCTTGCGCACCGCTTCGACCAGGACCCGCGCGGACTCGGCTGCAGACTGGGTTTTCTCCGCGTCCTCGTTGGCCATCGTGCTGGAATACGGCAGGCTGATGCCCATCGCCTCGAAAGAGGCGCTCATCGTGTTCGCGGTATACATGCCGCCGCAGGAGCCCGAACCCGGGACAGCGCATTTTTCGATCTGCTTGAAGTCGGTTTCGTCCATCCGACCCATCGTGTATTCGCCCACGGCCTCGAAGACCGACACCACGGTCAGATCCTTGCCCTTGTAGTGCCCGGGCTTGATCGTGCCGCCATAAACATAGATGGCGGGCACATTCATGCGCGCCATGGCGATAAGTCCGCCCGGCATGTTTTTGTCGCAGCCTCCGACGACGACCACGCCGTCCATCCATTGGCCTTGCACGGCAGTTTCGATGCAGTCGGCGATAACCTCGCGCGAAACCAGCGAGTATTTCATGCCCTCCGTACCCATGGACATGCCGTCGGATATCGTGGGCGTGCCGAAGATCTGCGGGTTGGCGCCGGACTCCCGTATGGCCTGAACGGCGGCGTCAGCCAGTGACTGCAGGCCGCTATTGCATGGCGTGATGGTGGAATGGCCGTTGGCCACGCCGATCATGGGATTGTCGAAATCGCTCTCGCGGTATCCCAGCGCGTAATACATGGCCCGATTCGGCGCGCGTGCCACGCCTTGGGTGATGTGCCGGGAACGTTCATTCGCTGCCATGGTCTGCTCCTTGCGGCGCCACGCACGCCGCCATACGCCTGCCCTGGGCGGTTATGATCGGGCCACCTTGTTTTATACATCCAACCATGCTTCGCTACCCTCAATTCGATCCTGTCGCCATCCAAATCGGGCCGCTCGCCGTGCATTGGTATGGGCTCATGTACCTGTTCGGGTTCGGACTCGTGTATGTGCTGGGCCGCTGGCGCATTTCGCATGGGAAGGTGGCGGGCGGCTTTACGCCGCGTGACCTGGAAGACCTGATTTTCTACAGCGTAATCGGCGTGGTCGCGGGCGGGCGCTTGGGCTATGTACTGTTCTACAAGCCCTACTACTACTTCGCGCATCCCCTGGAGATCTTCTATTTGTGGGAGGGCGGCATGTCCTTTCACGGCGGCCTGCTCGGCGTCATCCTGGTGATGCTGTTCTTTGCCCGCAAGCGCGGCATGTCCTTCTTTACGGTAAGCGACTTCATCGCGCCGCTCATTCCCCTTGGGTTAGCCATGGGGCGTCTGGGCAATTTCATCAACGGCGAACTGTGGGGCCGGCCCAGCACCCTGCCCTGGGCGATGGTGTTTCCACAGACGGGCGACGGCATTCCCCGCCATCCTTCGCAGCTCTATGAACTGGGACTGGAAGGCATCACCCTGTTCATCCTGATGTGGTGGTTTGCTCGCAAGCCGCGGCCCACCGGGCAGGTCAGCGCGATGTTCCTGATCGGCTACGGGACGTTCCGCTTTCTGGTCGAATTCACGCGCGAACCCGATAACTTCCTGGGCCTGCTGGCCGGCGGCCTGAGCATGGGACAATGGCTGTCCATCCCCATGGTCGTGCTCGGCCTCCTGATCTTCGTGCTTACTGCAAAACGATCGTCCCCGTGACATCGACGCTGACAGTAATCATGTCTGGCACCAGCGGCACATCCGCGCGCGCCTCCGCCATGGCCCCTTTCGCCATCGCCATATAGGGGCGCGGCGGCATGGCGCCCGCGCCGCCGAGCTCCAGTTTCTGGATGCGATATCCCGAAAAACCGAAGGCCGAGGCGGCCGCCAGGGCGCGCTCGCGGAAGGCCTGCGCCGCCTGATTCAGCAAGCGGCGCTCGGCCGCTTCCCTGCCTTTGCGAGACAGGGTGAAAGCAATGTTGGAAATGGCGCTTTTGTCGCCCAGGTCGCCCGCAAGCGCCGAGGCCGCTGCGAAATCCATGGACTCCAGCACGATGGAGCCTTCGCCGTGCCAGTTGACCACCTTGCCCTTGCCGTTGTTGTTGGGCCAGACGCGGTAGTTACCAGTGCGCGCGGTGACCTCGGGCATGCCCTTGGCGCGCTTCATCAGATCGTCGAGCAGTGCATTGAGCTTCTTGCCGGCCGACGCCTGATCGGGCGTTTCGACCTCCGCGCTGATTGTGATGACGACGGTATCCTGCTTGAGCTCTTCGTAGGCGTTGGCCTGCAAGGTCATCTGCGGACCGGCAGGCGCGGCAGCGCCCTCCGCCGTGCTTCCCGAAGATGCGCTCGAGGACGATGCCGGGTTGGGCTGCGCCGCGACCTGGACGCAGGCAAGCGCCGCAGCCAACGCGACGGCACCGCACATGGAACCACGCCGAAGAGAAGAGATCAGCAAGCGTTTGGACATCTGGAACGACCTCGGTATCGGAAAGACTGTGAGAAAAGGATATGCGGTCGCGGCATGTGCGCATGGCCGCAGCGGCGCTGCCGAGTGTAGGCCAAGGGACAGGGCGGCGAAAGCCGAAGACGAGACAAAACGATACCGTACAGCCCCGGGCGTGCGCGCCGTCGAAGCGGGCATGCCGGAAACCGGGCGCGAAGCCGTCAGCAAGGAATTGAACCGAGGAAGAAAAAGAGAGCGAAGAAAGAGAAGGCATGCAGGGCGAAGAAACGCACTGCGGAAGAATGCCGTGAAGGAGCGCCGCCGAAGAACAATGAATGCAGGTGCGAGCGGCGTGTCCGTCGCGGACCTGCGCGTAGGCAGGTCCGCCGGATAAATGCCCCGCCTGTGCCGTCAGGACCGGCATCTCGAACCCTCAGGTTCAAGGTGGTCGCGATCGGAAGGACCTCGGGTTCGTCTGACTAGAGACGATCACACCAGCCCCACATTCACGCAACCTGTATGCCAAAAAGCATAGGTTCAGAGAATGTATGGTCCAGTCACGAACACGGCAGGGACAAACTGGGAAACCGTGCGAAGAACGATGCAAACCAGCCAGGCGAACCAACGCGCAAAGCTTCGCGGCGGTTCGGACTTGCCGGCGCTCTACAGGAGCTTCTCCTGCCCTGAGAGCGCATCGTCCAGCATTGAATTCATGTCCTCGATTCTACTCTTGAACTCGCCCACCGCCAACCCGCCGAGCGGCCCGTCTGGCGCTTTCATGGAAAGCAATTCCCCCGCCACCTGCAGCGCGGCCATGACGGCGATGCGTTCGTTGCTGGAGACCTTGCCGGTGGCCTGTATGCGTTGCATGAGCTGGTCCACATGGCGTACGGCGGCGACCAGCGTTGGCTTTTCGTCGACCGAGCAGGCCAGCGAGTATTCGCGCCCAAGGATGTTGACGTCTACGCGTTCCATAACTTATTGGTGCTCCTCGACAGGCGCGCCTGGAAGCCGTGCAAGCACCGCATCGATGCGTTCGCGCGCCGCCACCGCGGCAACACGCAAGCGCTGCAGATCGGTTTCACGGGCGTTGAGCCGGGACTGCCATTCGCTTTCGCGCGCCGCCAATTGCGTCTCCAGCGCCTGATACTGCGCGGCTTGTCTTTCAAGTTCGGCACGCAACCGCGCCTCGCCTTCTTCGGACTGCGCCAGTTTGGCCGCAAGTTCGCTATCGTGACTCTGCAGCCGCTCCTGCAGCGCATGCAGGCGCGATTCCGCCTCGTCGCAGCGTTCACGCAGTTTGCGGTTTTCCTGCTCTGTCTGGCCCAGGCGGGATCGCAAGGCATCCCGTTCGCCGTGGAGCTGGCGGGTGCGTTGCACCAATTGCCCGATACGGGCGGAGAGTTGGTCGAGGTCTTGCAGCATGGGCGCTATCGTAAACCATTCGACGCCCAGCCACACCGTGATATGCACGATGTGATACCTGGCAATATTCGGTAGAACCCGCGACACTGCGCGGTATCGCGCCGCGTGTACGTCCTTCGGCCGGCGCTACGACCTACCTTCGCGAAAAGACCATCGCCGCCGCGAAGGCTCCGGTGCGCTGTGGCGCGGACCGCCGGCATGGGGCATCGGCATAGGCAAACCGGACGCGGCACGGACCATCCCGCTGGCCCCCTGTTGTTTTAATGCGGCGCGGGAAAGGCGCTGCTTTCCCTTGTCTTTCTATCAACTTTCAAAAAGCTTTCATCAGGCTGCCATACGGGCCCTGTCGTTACAAATGAAGGGGCGAAGACCCCTCATTCTAGGGAAAACCATAGGCATTCAGCCAAATTACAGGGTTTCATCCCTCCATGGGCTCCATTACCATGCAGCCATTCCAAGAACTTTGAATTTACTTTCACAAAGCACACTGCCCGCTGAACGTTTTTTCTATCACATGCTGTATTAGGAGCAGACAATCATGCAGCTACGCAACAAGCAGGACTTCTGGTCCGGGGCGATGTTCATCGCGCTCGGCTTGGGGTTCGCCTGGCAAGCGACCAGCTACCAAATGGGTACCGCTGCGCGCATGGGCCCGGGATACTTCCCTTTCTGGCTTGGCATCGTCCTCGCGCTACTCGGCGCCATCGTTCTGATGGGCTCCTTGATGCCCAAGGCCACTGAAACGCACATAGACCGCTTTGACTGGCGCGTCGTCTTCCTCGTCATCGGCTCGGTCGTGCTGTATGGCGTGGTGCTGAAGTTCCTCGGCGTCTATCTGTCGGTTTTCCTGCTGGTGGTCATCAGCAGCCTGGCCAGCCACGAGTTCAATTGGAAGGTGGCCGCGGCCAACGGCATTTTTCTGGTGGTATTCGTCTATCTGGCCTTCATCAAGGGCCTCGGGTTGATCTTTCCGCTTTGGCCGTCCTTCATTGGCGCGAATTAAGGAATACCGGTCATGGAATTGATTGAACACCTGATGATGGGTTTCTCGGTGGCGATTTCGCCCGAGAACCTCGCCTACGCCCTGTTGGGCTGCCTGCTCGGCACGCTGATCGGCGTGCTGCCGGGTATCGGTCCCGTACCGACGATCGCGATGCTGTTGCCGATCACCTACGTGCTGCCGCCTGTGGCGGGCCTGATCATGCTGGCCGGCATTTACTATGGCGCGCAGTACGGGGGCTCCACCACGGCCATCCTGGTTGCGCTCCCCGGTGAAACGTCCGCGGTCGTGACCGTGCTGGACGGCCACCAGATGGCCCGAAACGGTCGCGCCGGCGCGGCCTTGGCCATCGCGGCCCTGGGCTCCTTCTTCGCCGGCTGCGTCGCCACGCTGTTGCTCGCAGCCTTTGCGCCGCCCCTGGCGGAGGTCGCCTTCAAGTTCGGCCCGGCGGAGTACTTCTCGCTGATGGTGCTGGGCCTGGTCGGCGCCGTGGTGCTGGCTTCCGGCTCTCTGCCGAAAGCCATCGCGATGATTTTGCTGGGACTGTTGCTCGGCATGGTGGGCACGGACGTCAATTCCGGTGTGGCCCGCTACGACTTCGGCATTCCGGAACTGCAGGACGGCATCGACTTCGCCATCGTGGCGATGGGCGTCTTCGGCTTCGCCGAAATCATGACCAATCTGGAGCAGAAGGAAAACCGCGTCGATATCACCGACAAGATCGGCAGCCTCTACCCCAACAAGGCGGAGTTCAAGGAAGCCTATCCCGCCGTCCTGCGCGGCACCGCGCTGGGATCGGCGCTGGGCATCCTGCCGGGCGGCGGCGCGGTACTGTCGTCCTTCGCGTCGTACACCCTGGAAAAGAAGATCTCGCGCAATCCCGAGCGCTTCGGCAAGGGACACCCCGCCGGCCTGGCCGGCCCGGAATCGGCGAACAACGCCGCCGCGCAGACATCCTTCATCCCGCTGCTGACGCTGGGTATCCCGGGCAACGCCGTGATGGCGCTGATGGTCGGTGCCATGACCATCCACAACATCCAGCCTGGTCCGCAGGTGATGACCAGCCACCCCGAGCTGTTCTGGGGCCTGATCGCATCGATGTGGCTGGGCAACCTGATGCTGGTGGTGCTGAACCTGCCGTTGATCGGACTGTGGGTGAAGCTGCTGAAGGTGCCCTACCGCGTGCTGTTCCCGGCCATCCTGGTCTTCTGCACGATCGGCGTTTACTCGCTGAACTACAACACGTTCGACATCTTCACCACGGCGGCCTTCGGTGTGGTCGGCTACGTGTGGGCCAAGCTGAAGTGCGAAGGCGCCCCCCTGCTTCTTGGCCTGGTGCTGGGTCCGATGATGGAAGAGAACTTCCGCCGCGCGCTGCTGCTGTCCCGAGGCGATTTCGGCACCTTCGTCACGCGTCCGCTGTCGGCGACCTTGCTCGGCATGGCTGCCGTGCTGGTGCTGATCGTAGCCCTGCCGGCCATCCGCAAAAAGCGCGAGGAAACCTTCGTCGAAGAAGAATGATGCCCATGTGCCGGACCGGAGTTCAAGCGGTCCGGCATGCAGAGTCAAGCGCCCTCCGGGGCGCTTTTTTTTCGCCTTGACCGGCTTGCCGGTGCGCTGCCGCATGGCGGTATCCAGACGGGCTAGATAGAGATATGGTGCAGTGCACACAATCTCTTACGTTAAAGTCGGGGTTTACCCGTCCTGAGCGCCGTTCCCTTATGACTTTCAATTGGCAGAATCCCTACAGGACTGTGCGCACCCCCGTGTTCGCGCGCAATGTCGTCGCCACGTCGCAGCCCCTGGCCGCGCAGGCCGGCTTGCGCGTGCTCGCGGCCGGCGGTAATGCCGTGGACGCCGCCATTGCGGCGGCAGCCACGTTGACCTTGACCGAGCCCGTGAGCAACGGGCTTGGTTCTGACTGTTTCGCCATCGTGTGGGATGGGTCGCGGCTGCATGGCCTTAACGCTTCGGGCACGGCGCCCGCGGCGTGGAACCCCGATTACTTCAGGCGCAAGCACAACGGGGCGATCCCCATGCGCGGCTGGGACAGCGTCACCGTGCCGGGCTGTGTGGCAGGCTGGGCCGCCCTGCACGAGAAGATGGGAACCCTGTCGTTCGAAGAGGTGCTCGCGCCCGCGATCGACTACGCCGAGCGTGGCTTCGCCATCAGCCCGGTGGTGCAGCAGAAGTGGGCGGCGCAGGCCGATCTGCTCCAGACCGTTCCCGGATTCGCCGAACATTTCCTGCCGCGCGGCCGGGCGCCCGCCGTGGGCGAGCATTTTGTCCTCAAAGGTGCGGCCAGTACGCTCAAGCGAATAGCCGCGACCGGCGGGCGCGACTTCTATGAAGGAGAGACGGCCCATAAGCTGGTGGCGCATGCACAGGCCCACGACGCCGCGATGAGCCTGGCGGACCTGCGCGATTACCAGCCGGAATGGGTTACGCCCCTGAGCCAGCCATACCGCGGCTACACGCTGCACCAGATCCCGCCCAACGGCCAGGGCATCGCGGCCTTGATTGCACTGGGCATCCTGCAGAACTTCGACGTTGCGGGACGGCCGGTGGACCACCCCGACACCCAGCATCTGCTGATCGAAGCGATGAAGCTGGCATTCGCCGACGTCTACGCGCATGTCGGCGATGCGCGCCACATGAATGTGTCGGCGGCGGACATGTTGTCTCCGGCCTACCTCGAGGAACGCGCCAAGCTGATCGACATGCGGCGCGCAAAACTGTTCACTACCGGGCATGCCCCCACCGGCGGCACGATCTACCTGACCGTGGCGGATCGCAATGGCATGATGGTGAGCTTTATCCAGTCCAACTACATGGGGTTCGGCTCCGGCATCGTCGTGCCCGGCACCGGCGTCAGCCTGCAGAACCGCGGACATGGTTTTACGCTGGATCCGGCGCACCCCAACGTGGTCGGCGGCGGCAAGAGGCCCTTCCACACCATCATCCCGGGGTTCCTGATGAAGGAAGGCGCACCCGTCATGAGCTTCGGCGTGATGGGCGGCAACATGCAGCCGCAGGGCCACCTGCAAACGCTGGTTCGCATGCTCGATTTCGGCCAGCAGCCGCAAGCAGCCTGCGACGCCCCGCGCTGGAAATGGAATCACGGCATATCGGTGGACATCGAGCCCGAGATGCCGCAACAGGTGCTCGACGCGCTGCGCGCACGCGGGCACCTGCTGGAGGGCCTGGACGATCCCTATATGGACTACGGGTCCGGGCAGTTCATCTGGCGTCTGGGCGACCCGGCCGTCGATGGCTACGTGGCCGCCAGCGACAGCCGTCGCGACGGCTTGGCCGCGGGCTTCTAGCGCGCGCCGGCGGACCTCGCGGCCCGCGTTCAGCGCGCCACCCACATTGCTCTACTCCCTACTCTGCAACCGGAGATCTGCATGGCTTCCATCGGCAGCAAAACCTACGACGCGACCACCCCAAAAAAAGTGGCTTTTCTTGGCCTGGGCGTCATGGGCTTTCCCATGGCGGGACACCTGGCCCGTGCCGGGCACCAGGTGACGGTCTACAACCGCACCACATCCAAGGCCCAGGACTGGGCCAGGGAATTCGGCGGCAAGGCAGCGGCCACGCCGCGCGAGGCCGCTGCCGGTGCGGAGATCGTGTTCTGCTGCGTCGGCAACGACGACGACTTGCGCGGCGTCGTGCTGGGCGACGATGGCGCATTCGCCGGGATGGACAAAGGCGCAACCTTCGTCGACCACACGACGGCGTCGGCGCGCGTCGCCCGCGAATTGCATGCCGAGGCGCAGCGCCGCGGCATGCACTTTATCGACGCCCCCGTATCGGGCGGCCAGGCGGGTGCGGTCAATGGTGTCCTTACGGTCATGTGCGGCGGCGAACCGGAAGTCTTCGACAAGATCAAGCCCGTCGCACAGTGCTACGGCCGTGCCGTCACGCTGGTAGGTGCGCCGGGCGCGGGCCAATTGGCCAAGATGGTGAACCAGATCTGCATCGCCGGCCTGGTACAGGGCCTGTCGGAGGGCATCGCGTTCGGCCAGGCCGCCGGCCTGGACATGAAACTCGTGCTGGACGTGATCAGCAAGGGCGCCGCGCAGAGCTGGCAGATGGAGAACCGCGGCGCCACCATGGTCGACGACAAGTTCGACTTCGGCTTTGCCGTGAACTGGATGCGCAAGGACCTGGGCCTGGTGCTGGAGGAAGCGCGTGCCAACGGCGCGCGCGTGCCCGTGACGGCGCTGGTGGATCAGTTCTACGGCGATGTGCAGAAGATGGGCGGCGAGCGCTGGGACACCTCCAGCCTGATCAAGCGCCTGCGCGACTGAAGCCCTGCGCAAGCCTGTGCGCGCGTTCGGCCCGCCAGGGGCGGCGGGCCGTGTCCGGGTGACCCCGCCGCACCTCCGGCGGACAGCCGGCGCTCAGTAGCCTTTCTGCGGCGTCACCACGCCGCTGATCGGCTCGCCGCGGGCCAACTTGCGTATCTTGCCCGCGATCTGTGCGATGGCCTCGTCCCGCAAGGTGCTCGCGGCGATATGCGGGGTGACATGGACCCGCGGGTGGCGCCACAAGGCATGTGACACCGGCAGCGGTTCGGTTTCGAATACGTCCAGGGTGGCGCCTTCGAGCCGCCCGGCATCCAGCAAGGCGAGGAGGTCGTCCTCGTTGAGATGGCCGCCGCGGCCGACGTTGATGAGGTGCGCCCCCGGCAGCAACTGGGAAAGCGTCTGCCGGTTCAGGATGCCGGTCGTTTCGGGCGTGAGCGGCAGCACATTCACCAGCACGCGGGTACGCGCCAGGAACTCCGGCAACTGCTCGCTTCCCGCGTAGGTCCGTACGCCATCGACCGCGTGCGCGCTGCGCGACCAGCCCGCCACGGGATAATCGAAGGCCGCGATCGCCTGCGCGACGCGCGCCCCCATGGCGCCCAACCCCAACACGCCCACCGGCCATTGCGCGCGGCGCAGGCCCGGCATGGGCGCCCACTTCGACTGCGCCTGATCGCGCTCGTATTGGCCGAACCCCCGGGAAGCGCGCAGCAAGGCATAGAGCGCATATTCGGCCATCTGCACGGCCATGCCGGCATCCTCCAGCCTGACGATCTGTATCCCGGGCGGCAGCTCGTCCATCTGCAACAGCGCGTCGACGCCCGCGCCAAGATTGAACAAGGCCTTGAGCCGGGTTTCATGCGCGAACAGCGCAGCCGGCGGCTTCCACACCAGGGCAACATCCGCACCGGACGGCGGCCCCGCAGGGTCCCATACGGAAATCCGGCAATCCGGCAATTCCGCGGCCAGGCCCGGCAGCCAGTCGTCGGGATTGTTGTGAGGGCAGGCAAAAAGAACGTGCATGGCGTCCAACCGTGTGAATGAGGACAAAACCTTAGCACGGCAGCGGCTTAACGGCGCGGCGGCCCGGCCCGCCGGCGGAAGAAAACCGTGCAATGCCGCCGGTGAAAGTTCGGCCATGGCACGGCGGCGGCACGCCGCCCGAAGAACAGGTGCGCGCCGCGCCCCGGGCGCCTGTCCCGCGCGCCTGAAAAAAAACCGCCGCGCCCTCGCGGGTCGCGGCGGTTGTGCTGACGCCGTAGGCGTCAGGCGGCCTTGGGCATCATGGGCTTGCCGCGCTTCTTGAACTTGCGGCGCGCATGCGCGAAGACCTGGATCAGGATCAGTAGCGTGGACGCGCCCACGAACCATGCGCTGATGGGACGCTGCACGAAGATCATCATGTCGCCTCGTGACAGCAGGAGCGCACGGCGGAAGTTCTCCTCCACCATGGGTCCGAGCACGAAGCCCAGAAGAATGGGGGCGACGGAGAAGTCCAACAGCATGAACACCGCACCGATCACGCCGAAGGCCAATGCTTCCCAGATCTGGAACAGGCTGTTTTGCGTACTGAACACGCCCACCGCGATGAAGAACAAGGCGGACGGGAACAGATAGCGGTAAGGCACCTGCAGCAGCTTCACCCAGATGCCGATAAGCGGCACGTTCAGGATGACCAGCAACACGTTGCCGACCCAGAAGCTTGCGATCAGGCCCCAGAAGATATCCGGATGCTCGGTGATGAGCTGCGGTCCCGGCTGGATGCCCTGGATCAACAGGCCGCCCAGAATCAGCGCCATCACCGCGTCGCCCGGGATACCGAGACTCATGGTCGGGATGAAGTCGACCTGGGTCTTGGAGTGCGAGGCAGCTTCGGGCGACGCGACGCCTGCGAGCATACCGGTGCCGAAGCGTTCCGGCGTCTTCGATATCTTGCGTTCCAGCGCGTACGCGATGAAGGTCGTGATGGTCGGGCCGGTGCCGGGCATGGCGCCGAAGAGCGTGCCGACCAGCGTACCGCGCACCAGGGGCAGGAAGGACTGCTTGAGTTCCGCCGCCGACGGACGCATATCGCGCAGGCGCAGCTTGGCGCCCGTACCGATGATGGTCATGCGGTTGACGTTCATCAGGAAGTCCGCCACGCCGAACAGGCCCATGGCGATGGCGACCAGTTCCAGACCGTCCGACAGATCGAGCAGGCCGAAGGACAGCCGGATCGTACCGGTGTTGACGTCCGTCCCGACCACACCGCACAGCAGCCCGAACAGCGTCATGGCGATGCCTTTCAGCGGCGAGCCGCGCGACATCGTGGAACCAGCGATCAAGCCCAGCAGCATGATGGAGAAGATCTCCGTCGGGCCGAACTTGAACGCGACCTCCACCAGCAGCGGCGAGAAGAACACCATGACCAGAATACCGACCGACGCAGCGAAGAAGGATGCGATCATGGTGATGCCTAGCGCGGTACCGCCCTTGCCCTGCTTGGTAAGCGGATAGCCGTCCAGGCAGGTGACCGCATGGGGCGGGTGCGACGGCAAATTCAGCAGGATGGCGCCGATGGCGCCGCCATACTGCGAGCCATAGAAAATGCCCGCCAGCATCATGATTGCGGGCACGGGATGCATCACGTATGTCAGCGGCAGCAGAATGGAGATCGCCGACAACGCCCCCATGCCAGGCAGCACGCCGATGAGGTTGCCCACCAGCACGCCGAAGAACGACCACATCAGGTTATGGAGCTCGAAGGCGACGCCAAAACCGTACCAAAGATCAGTTAGTGCTTGATGCATGGCGTATCAACCCCACTGGAACAGCGGCAGCTGCAATTGCAGCCCCCACCAGAACACGACCACGGCGATGAAAACCATGCCGACCGAAAGAACCAGCGCCTGCTTCACCGTATTCGTGCGATCTCCCAATGCGGAGATGAACGTAATGGCGAAGGTCGCGGGCAACAAGCCACCGTATTGGCCAATGATGATGAAAGCCAGGATTCCCAGGAGGATGCAGATGCCGCCACGCATATCGGGCATGCCGTGCGGGTGCATCGAAGGGATCGCCGAACCCTCGTCTTCCTTGTCCGGCGAGCGGGCGCCGATGGCGATAAGCAAGCCGGTGATGGCCAGCAGCGTTCCAACCGAAGCCGGGAAGAACCCCGGCCCCATGTGACTGAGCGAGCCGATCTGGTAATTCAGACCGCCGTATATCGCCCCCAGACCTATCAGGACCATCAGCGCGCCGCCGTAATAGTCCTTCTTGTATTTTTTGAGTGTTTCCACCGAATCCTCCGAGTACTAGGCTTACACCAGCCTTTACGAGTCACGCTCGGGGTGAGCGAACCCCTCTCACAAAGCAACGTGAGCCTGGGAGGCAGAATAAGGAGGCAAGCTGCTAATCCGCTTTCTTTAGACTGTCGGGCTCCTGAATCCCAGGGTTATCCCCTAACAGGGGTATCCATAGGATGGCGCAAAGGCCGACGCCGCCTTGCGCGTTGGGTTCACCATCGGCGAGGAGGATGTCGCCGCCGTTGCGGCGCGCATAGGCCTGCGCGATGGCCAGGCCCAATCCGGAACCGGAGGTCGGCATGCCGCCGGCTTCGACGCCGGCACGGTCGAAACGCGCGAAGGCCCGCGTGCGCAAGGCACGGCTCAGGCCGGGGCCGTTGTCGGATACCCTGACTTCCATGCGCGTTTCCGTACGCACCACCGACACGGTGATGCGCGCCCCGGCAGGCGCGTAGTTCACCGCATTGTGGACGAGGTTGGCGATCGCCTCGTGCAGCTCGATTTCCGAGCCCGCCACGTCGGCGCTTTTGCCTGTCATGTCGCTTTCGCCGCCTTCGCGCACGTCGCCCCAGCCCAGGTCCTGCTGTTTTTCATGGGCCAGCGGCAGGTATTGCAGGACAACCTCGCGGGCGACCTCGTTCAGATCGAGCACCTGGTGGGGCGAGCCTCCGCCCTGGCTGGCGTGGGCGAGTTGCAGCAGTTGCTCCGTCAGGCGTCGGGTGCGGCCCAGCTGTGCCACGATGCCGCGCAAGCCATCGCGCATGAGCGCCGGATCGCGCTCCCGCAGCGCGTACTGCGCCTGCGTCAACATGATGGCGAGCGGCGTGCGGATCTGATGGGAGGCATCGTCGAGAAACCGCGACTGTTCCTCCAGCATATGGCGATGGCGGGCGACGTGGTAATTGACAGCCTCGACCAGGGGTGCCACTTCGGACGGCACGCGTCCAGCGTCCAGCGGACGAAGGTCATCGGCCGAGCGCGCGTGGATCTCGTTGCGCAGGCGTGCCAGCGGCCGCAAGGCCCAGGCGACGCCCCACCACACCATCAGCACGACCAGGGCCAGCATACGGCCGTCACGCAGCACCTCCTTGCGCCGCGCCGCGTCTTCGGCTTCGATGCGCTTGCCGGTGCTTTCGCCCACCACCACCAGCACCTGGCGGTGGGTGCCGCGGTAGTACAGATCGCGCACGAGGGCCACCAGCCTTACGGGGTCGTTGCGGTACACGCCGTCATAGAACACCGGCTGGCCATCGCTGCGCGGCCAGGCAGGTGGCCGTGGAATATCCGGCATGCCGAGCAAGGCGACGCCGGCCCCGCGGGGCGCCTGCCCCGACGGCAAGGGCGGGTCGATTTCCTCGATGCGGAAGTATTTGCGCAAGCCGGCGCGCGACTCCAGCATGACCTGCGCGTACAGCGGCGTGACCACCTGCAATGCGCCGTCGGGGGTGAACTCGATGCTGCTTTCGAGCACGCGGGCCGGTTCCAGCAGCGCGCTGTCGTAGGCGTCGTTGGTGATATCGGCCAGCGTCTGGTAGTCGTTCCAGCTGTCGATAACCAGGAGCGCGATGACGCCGGGGAGCAGCAGGGAAATGAGCAGCGCGCGGATGCCGACGCGGGATCCCCAGGGGCGGCGCGTTTCATCGCCTATCGAGGCGCTGCGCGGCGAGGGAGAAGCGGACACGGGAGGCGGAGACCGGGCGCTACGCGCCCGCGGACTCGCTGGCCACGCTTTCGAGCATGTATCCCAGCCCGCGTACCGTGACGATGCGGATATCGCTACCCGCGAGCTTCTTGCGCAAGCGGTGCAGGACCACTTCGATGGCGTCCGGGTTCGCTTCGCTGTCGTGATTGAACACCTTGCCGAACAACTGCGACTTGTCCACGGGGTAGCCGCTGCGCGTAAGCAGGGCCGCCAGCGCGGCGTGTTCCCGCGGGGTCAGGAATAGCAGGGAACCGTCCAGCGTGAATGCCCGGCTTTCGCTATCGTAGGCAAGCGAGCCGCATTGCAGCCGCGGATGCTGGCGGCCGCGGCTGCGGCGCACGAGGGCCGTCAGCCGTGCTTCCAGTTCTTCCAGTGCAAACGGCTTGGTGAGGAAATCGTCGGCGCCCAGGTTCAGGCCGCGCACGCGGTCCTGCAGCGCGCCCTGTGCCGTCAGCACCAGGACGGGGGTGCGATCGTCGCGATTGCGCATCTCGCGCAGGACCACCAGGCCATGCTTGTCCGGCAAACGCAGGTCCATGACGATGGCGTCGTATTCCGTGCCCGCCATGAACGCTTCGGCCGTCCGTGCATCCGGCGCGTGATCCGGCACGAAGCCGCTCTGGGCCAGTGCGCGCACCAGCCAGGATGCCATGTCCCTTTCGTCTTCAACCAACAATATGCGCATGGCCGTCAGCTCCTCCAGCCAGATTTTCGGCCGTACGCTGCCCGTGCACGCGTTGGCGCAGGTAGCGGGTTTCATGATGCCGCTTGAACAGGATGGCCGACAGCTCGTTCAACGCCTGCGTGTAGACATCGCGCTTGAATTCGATGACGGCGTCCAGCGGCACCCAGTACTCGCTCCAACGCCATGCGTCGAATTCCGGGTGCTGCGTCGCGCGCAGGCAGACATCGCTGTCGCGCCCGACCAGCCGCAGCAGGAACCAGATCTGCTTTTGTCCTTTGTAATGGCCACGCCACTCCCGGCGGACGAAGTGATCCGGGACGTTATAGCGCAGCCAGTCACGTGTGCGCCCCAAAATGCGGACATGCTCGGGCTTCAAGCCCACTTCTTCATGGAGTTCGCGGTACATGGCCTGCACGGGGCTTTCGCCGTACTTGATGCCGCCCTGCGGGAACTGCCACGCATGTTCCCGGATCCGCTTACCCCAAAAGACCTCGTTTTTGGTGTTGACGAGAATGATGCCGACATTGGGACGGTAGCCTTCGCGGTCCAGCATGGGCCACCCCCACCAAATTCAATACAATTACGCCTGATTATACGTACCTGACGCCTCCTGGAAACCATGCGCGCCGCCAACTATCACATCAATACTCTCAAAGAAGCGCCCGCCGAGGCCGAAATTGTCAGCCACCAGCTCATGACCCGGGCTGGCATGATCCGCAAGCTGGCGGGAGGTATCTATACCTATATGCCGCTGGGCCTGCGCGTGGTGCGCAAGATCGAAGCCATCGTGCGCGAGGAAATGAATGCCGCCGGCGCGATGGAGCTGCTGATGCCGGTCGTGCAGCCGGCTGAGCTGTGGCAGGAATCCGGCCGCTGGGAGCAGTACGGCCCGGAACTGCTGCGTATCAAGGACCGCCACCAGCGGGATTTCGTGCTGCAGCCGACCTCCGAGGAAGTCATTACGGATATCGCGCGCAACGAGATCCACAGCTGGCGCCAGTTGCCGCTGAACTTCTACCATATCCAGACCAAGTTCCGCGACGAGCGCCGCCCGCGCTTTGGGCTGATGCGAGGCCGGGAATTCACCATGAAGGACGCGTACTCCTTCGACCGCGACGAAGCGGGGGCCCTGCGCAGCTACCAGGTCATGTACGACGCCTATGTGCGCATCTTTACGCGGCTGGGATTGGAATTCCGCGCCGTGGCCGCCGATACGGGATCCATCGGCGGCAGCCGCAGCCATGAATTCCAGGTGATCGCCGACACCGGCGAGGACTTGATCGTATACAACCCGGAAACCCAATACGCGGCGAACATCGAACTGGCCGAGGCGGCCCCGCTCCTGGCCCAGCGACCGGCTGCCACGCGCAGCCTGGAAGCCGTGCCGACGCCGGGCGCAGCCAAATGCGAGGACGTCGCCGCGTTGCTGGACATCCCGCTGGAGACGACCGTCAAGTCCATCGTGCTGGCTACGGAACCGGAGCCCGGCCAAGTGCGCATCTGGCTGCTGCTGCTGCGCGGGGACCATACGCTGAACGAAATCAAGACCGCCAAGGTGCCGGGGCTGGACAAGGGCTACCGTTTCGCGACCGAAGACGAAATTCTTGCGCACTTCGGCTGCAAGCCGGGGTATCTGGGCCCGATCGACACCCGGCAACCCGTCCAGGTGGTGGCGGACCGCACGGTGGCCAACATGCACGACTTCGTGTGCGGGGCCAACCGCGAGGACTACCATTACGTGGGGGTAAATTGGGGACGGGATATCCCGGAACCCGCCGACGTCGCCGACCTGCGCAATGTGGTGGCGGGCGATCCGGCGCCGGACGGGCGCGGCACGCTGGCGATCCAACGCGGGATCGAGGTCGGGCATGTCTTCTACCTCGGCACCAAATATTCGTCGGCGCTCAAGGCGACGTTCCTGGACGAGACCGGCAAGCCCGCGATGCTGGAGATGGGGTGCTACGGCATCGGCATCACCCGTATCGCCGCGGCGGCGATCGAACAGAACCATGACGAGCGCGGCGTGGTGTGGCCGCGGCCCATCGCCCCGTTCGAAGTGGTGATCTGCCCGGTGGGGTGGGGTAAAAATGAAACTGTTCGTGACAAGGCGGAGGCGCTGTACGCCGCCCTGCGCGCGCGCGGGATCGACGTTATCCTGGACGACCGGGATATCCGGCCGGGGGTCATGTTCGCGGAGTGGGAGCTTATCGGCATCCCCTTGCGCGTAACAGTTGGAGAGCGCGGCCTGAAGGACGGTGTGCTCGAATTGCAGGCCCGCAGCGAGGTCGAGGCCGCCAAGGTGCCCGTCGATCTCGCGCTGGAGCAGGTGCTGGCCAAGCTGGAAACCCTTTGACCCTGTCGTCCCCATTCGCCGAATCCACCGTCGATGTCCGTGTCTATTACGAAGACACGGACGCCGGCGGCGTAGTGTTCTACGCGAATTACCTTAAGTACATGGAGCGCGGGCGCACGGAATGGCTGCGTGCGCTCGGCTTCGATCAATCCCGGCTGGCCCGTGAAAGCGGCCTGCTGTTTGTCGTCCGGAACCTGGACATGGCCTATCGCAGGCCCGCCCGTCTGGATGATGTCCTTACCATACGATCGCGTGTCACACGAGTGGGCCGCGCTTCGATACACTTCGCGCAGCGGGCGGAGCGCAGCGGGGAACTGCTGGCCGAAGGCAATATCCAAGTGTGCTGTGTGGATGTGGTCATGAAGCCGGCCGAGCTGCCTGCGGAATTGCGCGCAACACTCGAATCTATTCAGGGATAAAAATGCAAGTCTCCAACGACCTGTCGTTGTTTGCACTGATCGCGCACGCGAGCGTGCCGGTTCAGTTGATCATGCTGCTGCTCCTGGGCATTTCCATCATGTCCTGGACCTATATCTTCGGCAAGCGCTACGCAATAAAGAAAGCCCACCAGCAGACGCGCCGCTTCGAGGACGACTTCTGGTCGGGTGGGGATTTGTCCATGCTGCAACAGGCGGTGGCCAGCCGCCGCGCCGAACAAGGCGCGCTGGCGCGCATCTTCGACGCCGGCATGACGGAATTCCTGAAGGCGCGCCGCGCCGCGGCCAGCGACGCCAATGCCGTGCTCGATGGTGCACGCCGCGCCATGCGGGCCGCATACCAACGGGAAATGGATGCCCTGGAAGCGCACTTGAACTTCCTGGCATCGGCGGGTTCCGTCAGCCCCTACATCGGCCTGCTCGGTACGGTATGGGGCATCATGCACGCCTTCATCGGGCTGTCCAATATGCAGCAGGCCACGCTGGCCTCGGTGGCGCCCGGCATCGCCGAGGCCTTGATCGCCACGGCGATCGGCCTGTTCGCGGCGATCCCGGCGGTCGTGGCGTATAACCGCTTCACCAACGACATCGACCGCTTGTCCATCCGTTTCGACAGCTTCGTCGACGAGTTCCTGAATATTCTGCAACGGCAGGTGCGCTAATGCCCTCGGTACGCTCGGGCGGCCGCGCCGGCCGCCGCATGAAGGCCGACATCAACGTGGTGCCGTATATCGACGTGATGCTGGTGCTGCTGGTGATCTTCATGGTCACGGCGCCGCTGATCACGCCCGGCCTGATCAACCTGCCCTCCGTGGGCCAGGCCTCGGACGTGCCCGTCAAGCCGCTGGAAGTGCAGATATCGCAGAACGGCGACATCGCCTTGCGCCTGCGCGAACCGGGGGCGAACCCGGAGACCATCGGACGTGCTGAACTGGTCAGCCAGGTGCGTTCGCGCATCACCGCCGATACGCCGGTCGTCATTGCCGCGGACGGCAAAGTGCCTTACGAATCGGTCGTCAAGGTGATGGATGAACTGCGCACCAATGGCATCACGCGGCTCGGGCTGCTGGTCGACCAGCAATCTTCGACCGGGGCGGCTGCCGCCGCGGCCGGGCAACCGCAGCGGCCGACCCCTGCCGCCCCCAAGCGATAGCCGTCGCCCAGACCCGCTTGCCATTCCATGACGCCGCCACTTATCAAGCACCATAGCCGCCCTCCCGAAGCGCCCCCTGTGCAGGACAACCGCAAGGCGCTCGGCCTTGCCGTCCTGGTCCACCTGATTCTTGTGCTCGTGCTTGTGCTGGGCGTGAACTGGCGTACCGAAAACCCGGGGCCCGTCCAGGTGCAGTTGTGGGCCAACGGCGATTCGCCCGTGTCGCCGCCGCCGCAACCCCAGCCCGACCCCACCCCGCCGCAACCGCAACCCAAGCCGCAGCCCGAACCGCCGCCGCCGCCCCCCCCGCCGCAGCCGCAGCCGGCACCCCCTCCTCCTCCGCCGCCGCCCCAGGCCCAGCCCAAGGATGAGCCGGACCCGGAGATCGCGCTGAACGAAGCCCGCAAGAAAAAAGAGCAGGAAGAAAAGGACCGCCAGGCCGCGGAAGCGGAAAAGGCGCGGCTGGAGAAAGAGCGCCAGCAAGCGGCGCTCGAGGAAAAACAACGCCTGGAAAAGCAACGCCAGGAAGCGGAGAAAGCCGCCGCCGCCAAGGCGGCCGCTGAAAAAGCCGCGGCTGACAAGGCCGCGGCGGAAAAGGCGGCTGCGGAAAAGGCAGCGGCCGAAAAGGCAGCGGCCGAGAAAGCCGCAGCCGACAAGGCCGCGGCAGAGAAAAAAGCACGCGACGATGCCGCCAAGAAAGCGGCAGCCGAAAAAGCCGCAGCGGACAAAGCGGCGGCCGAAAAAGCAGCCGCCGAAAAGGCGGCGGCGGAAAAAGCCGCCGCTGAAAAGAAAGCCAAGGAAGACGCGGCCAAGAAGGCCGCGGCCGATCGGGCCCTGAAAGAAGCGTTCCGCAACGATGCGCTGGGTGCGGCCGGTATCCCCGGCGGCACGGCGGACCGCAACCAGGCCGGTGGCGGCCGCGACGATGGCTATGGGGCCAAGGTGCGCGCGTGCATCCAGCCCGGCGTGTCCTATCCGACCCCGCCCAGGGCCGGCTCGGCCAACCCCACCGCGCAATACCGGGTACAGTTACGTTCTGATGGCACGGTTTCGGCGGTCACGCTGACCTCGTCGTCGGGCAACCGGGGCTTCGATAGTGCCGTGGAAACCGGCATCCGTCGGTGCAACCCCTTCCCGAAGCCGTCGACGGGACGTTACGAACCGGTGATCGACGTTATTTACCGCATGTATGACTGACAGGAGATTGCTCACCATGACTCCCGCTTCCCGCCGATCCCCGCTGGCTTCATGGCGGACCTACGGGTTCGGTCTGCTGGCATTGTTGGCAGTCCTGGCGACCGGCCGCCCCGCGCACGCCCAATTGCGCGTCGACATCTCGGGTACGGGCGCCACCCAGTACCCCGTGGCCATTGCCGATTTCGGCGGTGACGCCACCCGCGGCCAGGCGCTGGCCGACGTGATCCGCGCCGACCTGGGCCGCACCGGCCAGTTCCGTCTGGTGGACGCCACGAACGCCGGCCTGACGGTGGACAGTGCGGTCAACTATGACGACTGGCGCGGCAAGGGTGCCGACTTCCTGGCGTACGGCAGCGTCAACCCCACGCCGGACGGCCGCTACGACATCCGCTATCGCCTGGGCGACACCGTGAAGCGGGCGCAACTCGACGGCGTGGCGTTTTCCGGTTCCCAACAGGAACTGCGCCGCGTGGCGCACCAGATCGCGGACCGTATCTACGAAAAGATTACGGGCGTGCGCGGCGTGTTCTCCACCCGCATCGCCTATGTATTGAAGCAGGGCAGCACCTACGAACTGCAGGTCGCCGATGCCGATGGGCAGAATCCGCAAGTGGCCCTGCGGTCGCGCGAGCCGATCATTTCACCGCGCTGGTCCCCGGACGGCAGCCGCCTGGCCTATGTGAGCTTCGAGTCGGGCAAGCCCGTGGTGTATGTGCACACGCTCGCCACGAGCGCCCGGGTGCCGGTTGCCAATTACAAGGGCAACAACAGTGCGCCGGCATGGTCGCCCGACGGCAGCATGCTGGCCATCGTGCTGACGCGGGATGGACTGTCGCAGATTTACACCATCGGCGCGGATGGTTCGAACCTGCGCCGGATCACCCGTTCGCCCGGCATCGACACCGAACCGACGTTCACGCCGGACGGACGCTCCATTATTTTCACCAGCGACCGCAGCGGTGGCCCGCAGATTTACCAAGTGGGGCTCGATGGCGGCGAAGCGCGCCGGCTGACATTTAACGGTAGTTACAACGTCTCACCCCGTATTTCCCCCGACGGTCAGACGCTGCTGTACGTTGCAAGACGCGACGGAGCATTTCGCATCGCTTCGCTCAATTTGTCCAGCGGAACCGAAACCTTGCTGACTGCAGGCAACGACGACCAGTCTCCCAGTTTTGCTCCGAATGGAATGCAAGTACTATACGCGGCGATCCAAGGCGGCCGTAATGTTCTTGCAGTGGTATCGAGCGACGGACGCGTTCGTCAGACGCTTTCGGTATTGAATGGTCAGATCAATGAACCGACTTGGGGTCCATTTACCCGCTAACACGTGTGACTCACTCAATCAATAAAGGAACCATCATGAAGTCGCGCATTGCCAAAAGCCTAACCATCGCAGCGCTTGCCACCACCCTGGCTGCCTGCAGCTCCGTCCCTCTCGACGACAAGGCTGGTCAGGGGACGGGCACCAGCCAAGGTACGGCTGGTACGGGGGGTCAGATCCTTGATCCGTTCAACCCGAACAGCATCCTGGCGCAACAGAAGTCGGTGTATTTCGACTTCGACAGCTATGCGGTGGCGGACCAGTACAAGTCGCTGGTGAACACCCACGCCGGCTACCTGGCCAGCCATGCCTCGCAGAAGGTGCGCCTGGAAGGCAACACCGACCCGCGCGGCAGCTCCGAATACAACCTGGCGCTCGGTACGCGTCGCGGCAACGCCGTCGCCGACCTGATGAAGCTGAGCGGCGTGAGCCCGAGCCAAATCGAAGTGACCAGCTTCGGCAAGGAGCACGCCACGGGTACCGACGAAGCAGGCTGGGCGCAAGACCGTCGTGTGGACATCAGCTATCAGCGTTGATCCATACGGCCGACAGGCTTAGTGCTCTACCCATGCGTCGGGATGGCCTGTCGGCCGCCCGACGCTTGTTTTTATCTTGACCCAGGAATTCCCATGAGCGATCGCGTTCCGTACCTGCGCACCCTGATGGCGGCGGCCGGCCTGGCCTGCGCCGTCCTGTCCTCCACCGCCCACGCGTTTTCGGACGATGAGGCACGCAACGCGATCCTGGATCTGCGCAAGCAATTGCAGCAGATGAACGACATCAACAACCGCGCACGCATGCAGTTGAACGACCAGATCCAGTCGCTGCAGCAGCAGGTGACTGAACTGCGCAACCAGATCGAGCAGGTGACGCACCAGGCCGTGCCGCGTGCGCCGGCCAACGGTTCGCAGTCCGATACCGGCGGCGCGACCGCTGGGGATCCGCAGGAGCAGGCCACCTACGATGGCGCCATCGAACGTTTCCGCGCTGGCCAGTACAAGGATGCGGCCGAAGCCTTGACGGCCTTTCTGGCCTTGTATCCGAACAGTCAGTTGGCACCCACCGCGCAGTTCTACCTGGGCAGCAGCCGCTACGCAACCAAGGATTACCGCGGGGCGATCGAGCAACTGCAGACCATGATCAAGAACGCGCCGGACAATCCGCGCGCACCGGATGCGCTGCTGGTGATCGCCGGCAGCCAGATCGAGATGAACAACCGCACGGGCGCCAAGGCGACGTTGCAGCGTATCGTCAAGGATTACCCGTCCACGCCGGCCGCCGATACGGCCAAGAACCGCCTGCAACTGCTGCAATAGCGGCTTGATCGGGCCGCCCCGCATGTCGGACCGGGCCCACGGCGCGCGCATGGCCCCGCATGCGGATATAGACCCGTTGCCGGCCTACCGGCGTATCCTCCGCCGGCGGCGATGGCTGTTGCTCGGACTGGTCGCCCTGCTTGCCATCGCCGTGGTGGCGGACCTCCTGGCCGGCACATCGTCCCTGTCCCCCGCGGCCTTGCGCCAGGCGCTGCTGCATCCCGACACCGCCGCGCCGGCCGATCGCGCCATCGTCTGGGCGATACGGCTGCCTTATGCCTGCGCCGCGGTGGTGGTCGGCATGGCGCTGGGACTGGCCGGCGCCGAAATGCAGACGGTCCTCAACAATCCCCTGGGCAGCCCCGATACCTTGGGCGTGACGGCGGCGGCCGCGCTCGGCGCCTCCCTGGCCATTGTTTTCGATGCCTGGCTGCCCGCCGCGGTGCCGGCGGACTGGGCAATCGCCGCCAGCGCCTTTGTGTTCGCCGCGGCAGGCGCCCTGTTGCTGGATGCCGTCGCCCGTTGGAGCGGGATGCAGACCAGCGGCGTCGTCCTGTTCGGCATCGCCGTGGTGTTTCTGTGCAATGCGCTCGTCTCCGGTATCCAGTTCGTGGCCAGCCCCCAGGCGTTGCAAAACCTGGTGTTCTGGACGATGGGCAGCCTCGGCCGCGCGAGTTGGACGCGCCTGGCCGTGCTTGCGGCTGCCCTGGCGCTGGTCCTGCCATTTTCCTTGCGCGCCGCATGGCGGCTGACGGCCTTGCGGCTCGGCGAGGAGCGCGCCGCGAGCTTCGGCGTGGACGTGCGGGCAGTACGTTTGGCTGCGCTCGCCCGCATCAGTCTGCTGTCGGCGCTGACGGTGTCCGCGGTGGGGGTGATCGGCTTCGTCGGGCTGGTGGCGCCGCATATGGCCCGTCGCCTGTTCGGCGAAGACCACCGCTTTTACCTTGCTGCGAGCGCGCTGATCGGCGCGGTTGTACTTTCGTTCGCGTCGCTCGTATCCAAGCGCATCGTGGACGGCCTTGTGATTCCGATAGGTATCGTGACCGCCTTCGTGGGCCTGCCTTTCTTCCTGGCCGTGGTGCTGCGGCGCCGGCTGCCCTGAACGAACCCGAACGATCCTGAACCAGATCCGCCGAACGGCTCCCGCCGTGCGCGCTTGCCACCGACCATGAACCCCATAGCTCCCGGCACGAACGACACGCCTCTCGCGATTTCCGGGCTGCACGTCGCCTATGGCAAACAGGACGTCATACGGGGTTTGTCCTTGCCGGCGTTGCCGGCCGGCCGGCTGACGGCGCTGCTCGGACCCAACGGTAGCGGCAAGTCCACGCTGCTGAAAGCGATTGCGGGCCTGGTGCCGGCCCGTCGCGGGCAACTGGCGGTAGACGGGCAGGACCTGGGTCATCTGGCGCCCGCGGCGCGGTCACGGCTTATTGCGTATATGCCGCAGAGCCTGCCCGCGGCCGTGCACCTGCGGGTGTTGGAATCCGTCCTGGTGGCCGCCCGCGCCCATGCGCGCGGCTCCGTGGAGACTGACGCGGATGCCGCAATGGCCCTGCTCTCGCGGCTGGGCATCGGCGATCTGGCGCTGTGCTATCTCGACGAACTATCGGGAGGCCAGAAGCAGTTGGCAGGACTGGCGCAGGCCCTGATACGCGAGCCGCGCGTACTGTTGCTGGACGAGCCCCTGTCGGCGCTCGACCTGCATCACCGGTTCCAGGTCATGGCCTTGCTCAAGCGCGAAACGGCGGCGCGCGGATTGGTCACGCTCATCGTGCTGCACGACCTGGACATGGCGCTGCGGCACACCGACCATGCCGTGCTCATCCACGAAGGCCGGATGGCCGCGGAAGGATCCCCCGTGGATGTCATCACACCGGCGACACTGGCAGGGGTATACGGCGTTTCGGCGCGCATCGAGCGCTGTACCCTGGGGCAGCCGCACCTGATCATCGATAACGTGATCGACGATGAGCGCGCGCCGGACTGCGGGTCCGGCTAGCCCGCGGCGGCCTCGCGCCGCGCGGTTTCCGGCGATTCCGCGCCTTCTCGACCAGGTAGCTGCCGATGGCCGCCAGGCGTGCCCGCACGCGTTCGGGTGGCGGCCATCGCCCGCGTGTCCTGCAGGGTGCCCACACAGCGGAACCGATGCAGCGCCGCGAGGGCGAATGGATTGATGACACTGCTGGCGTCCACTTCCAGCGACACCGGTTTTCCGGACAGTTGCAGTTTGAGGATGAAGCGATCCGGGCGCACCTGTTGCAGCGTACCCATGTCCATCAGCCGAAACAGGGCCCAGGGTCCATTCAGCAGCATGCCGCTGCGCCCGTCCGGTCCGGCCGGCTCGTAATCGATGCGCGCGACCGGCGCCGCGCCCATGGATGGCCACTGGAAGGCCATCGCCCGCGCCGGCCCATGGGCGTATTGCAAGGTCTGGTTCCCCAAGGTCAAGGCGAAGCGGTCGAAGTAGTCGTCCAGGGACAAGGGCAGCAGTTCGAAGCGGACGGACATCGTTTTCGCGCCGTCGGGGAAGAAGGCATCGCGGATTGTCGCGGCGTCCTCGAACGCCTGCAGGGCCGCGCGCGAGAAATGCAGCTTGGCGGCGCCGGGACGCCAGCGCCACGGCCGGACCGTCATGTCGACATACGGGGCGAGATTGGCCTGGAAGAACGTATTGATCAGCCCATTCGGCGCGAACAGGCGGCTGAAATCGTCTTCGGTCATGTCCACGGCGGATCGCGCGTCGACCGGGTAGCGGCCATCCATGGCGGCGTGGCAGAACGGGACCACATTGCCTCGCCACAGATCATCCAGCCGTTGGCGCACATCCTGCAGCGCCAGCGTACCGCCCTCGGCGGCCAGGCTGTCCAGGATATCGGCCAAGGGCGCGGGCTGGTCTTGCGCCTGCGTCCTGAGGGCCGCCAGGGCATCCCCGGCGGGAGGGGGCATGCCGCGCTGGCGTGCCGCGTCCACCGCGTCGAGGAAGACGGAGACCTCGGCCAATTTGTCCTGGATCGCGGCGTAAGGCGCGTGCCCACCTTGCGGGGCGACGAACAGTCGATGCAGGGCGTCGAAATGCTGGTCCACCGGCGTAGCGGGAGAGCCCGTGGCGTCGTTCACGGCTGCCAGCGTGGTCTGCACGGCGGCAGCCTGCAGCAGCCGCCGCAGCGGGGAATCGCTCCCGGCAAGCAGGCGGACCAGGGCCGCGCCGTCCTGCGCCTGCGCGAGGGACACGGCCCGGATGTCGCCAAGCAGCGCATCCCAGGCCTGCATATAGCGGGAAAAGTAGGCCGCATCGATCTGCGCCTTCAACTGCCCGGCCGTGGGCCGCGGGCCGGCCTCCGCGCCCATCACCCATTGGTCCTGCCGCACGGCCGCGACCGCGGCATCCCGCAGCGCCCGATAACGTGCGTAGCCGTCGCGCGTGTACGGCGCCGGCACGCCCTTCGACAAAGGTTCTCCGCTCGCACGGCGCAGCACCAGGGCGGCCTCGGGACCGGCCAGCTGCGCGACCGACAGGGTGGCGGGGAATTCCGCCCGCAACCGCGGCATGAGCGCGCCGAACAGCCGGTCGGCCAGCGGCTGCGCCGCGATATCCGCCCGCGCCTGCGCGACCGCCGGCGCGTCCGACGCCAGTTCCGGCAGAAATCCGCGCATCCCGAACAGGACCTGCGCATGCCGCAACAGGTCCGCCCGTTGCGCGTCGTTCACGGGCCAGGCGCGCGCGTCGGCACGCACCCAGTCCATCACGGTGGCCGCGCGATAGTGGCCCGCATCGCCCAGCATGAGGTAAACACGCAAGGCATCGAACCGGTCGTCTTCATCTCGTTGCCGGTCCAGCATGACCGCGTGCGCGCGCGCCTGCACGAATGGCAGGACGGTCTCGCGCAGCAAAGCCCGATAGTTGGCCTGCGCCGCGCGGTCCAGGGGCTGGCCCTGGTACAGACCGAATCCCCGCAGCAAGAACCCCGCGCCACCCACGGGCCATCCGGCCGCGTCGAGTAAAGCGACCATCGCGGCCGGATCGGTGCTGCCGCCGGCCTGGGCGGCCAGTTCGGCGAGCCGGGCGTTGCCTTCCTGCACGCGGGCGACCCATTCGGCGTTGTGTCGATAGCTCGATACCAGGCCAGCGCCGGCCAGCGCCACGGCGCCCATCAGGATCATCGCGATTGCATAACCCGCCGCCCGGCCGTACCGCGAAACCGGGCTCCCGCGGCCCGCCAGCCCGGGTTCCCTGAAGATCACCTGCCGCAGCAAATGACTGACGAAATAGCCATGCCGCGCGGCCATGGCCGTGGCCGGCGGGCGCGCTCCGGCATGCAGGGCTGCCGCGAGCGGGCTGGCGCAGCGCAGCGGCTCGCCACCATCCTGCGCCGCGCTCGTGAAGTAGACGCCGCGCAGCCATGGCGTGACGGCATAGGGCGACGCCGTGAAGGCCTCGTGGAGCATGGCGCCCAGGGGCTGTCCCAGCGCTTCGAACTGCGCGGGAAATCCATAGGCCTGGCCCGCCCGGGCGGCATCGCCGCATGCCGCCAGCGCATCCACGACGCGGTCCTGCAGGCGCCGCACCAGTGCGGCGAACTGCGCCGGGAACATCGCCAGGGCATGCTGCCCGCGGCCGTCCGCCCCGGCGGGCAGCGTGACGCCCCAGACCTGGTCGGCCGACCGGCGGTCCAATTGCTGGAAGAACGCGTCGAATCCGTCCAGGCGGTCGCAGTGCGTGATGATGACGTAAACGGGAAACCGCACGCGCAGGCGGCCCTGCATCGCTTCGAGCTGGGCACGCATGGCCGCCGCCCGGGCGACAACTTCCTCGCCGGCCGCCAATAGACGCGCCGCATCCACCACGACGATGGCCCCGTTCACCGGACAGCGTCTGCGCGCCCGCCGCAGGCGCGTCAGTACACGCTGCCACGCGGAATGAGAGGCGGTGCCCGTCAAGGAAGCGTCCGTCTCGACCAGCACCGCCTGGTCGCCAAGCCAGAACCGGCAGGGGTCACCGGGCTGCCAGGCCGCCTCCTCCCTGGCGTGCAGGAAGGCCAGGCGCGACGAGGATAGCAGCGAGGTCTTGCCGCTCCCGGTTTCGCCCAGCACCACGTACCACGGCAGGCGATAAAGGCTATGGCGCCCCAACCTCCACAGCGGACCGCCCTTGCGCAACACCGCCTGGGCGCAGCGAAAAAGATGGTCCACCCGGGCCAGCGCGATCGCCGTCGCACGCGCCTCGCCGGATGTATCGATCGCGGGGGCGGACGGCGCGGGCTCCCAACTGATGCGTACGCGCGAGACACGGCGTACCAGCAGGCCGATGCCCCAGCACAGCAGCCACAAGCCGAGCAGGCCCAGCGTCAACCACGCCCTGCCCGTGGGAGTTTGGAAGGGCGCATAGCCGGCGTAGGCAAAGCGCGGCGACTGGTGGACCACCAGGCCGATGCCCAGCAGTACCAGCAGCGCCGTCACGACGCCACGCAGCGTCAGCCGGGGAAGAACGTTCCGGATCATAGGCGAGAGTCCCGATACAGGAATGGCATGGAGGCGGGCGTGGGCACGGACATGGCGCGGCCGGCCGCTACAGGGCCGCGCCGGGCGCCAGCACGGTGATCACGACGCGCCGATTGCGGGCCTGGCCAGCAGGCGTATCGTTGGGCGCGACGGGATCGGCGTCGGCCCTGCCCTGCGCCAGGAAGCGCCCCGGCTGCGCGGTCTCTTCGCGCAGCAGGTCGACCACATGGGTCGCGCGCGCCAGCGACAGGGCCCAGTTCGAGGGCGTGCCCGGCGCGGGCGGCTGGTTGTCCGTGTGGCCGACCACGATGACCTGCCCCGGTACGTCCCGCAGCGCCGCCCCGATGCGGCGTATCAAGGCCACATAGGAAGGCCTGACCCGGGCGCTTCCGGAGGCGAAGATGCCGTCCGTATGCAGCGTCAGGATGGCGCGGTCCGCGGACAGGCCCACGGATAGCCGGTGCGCGGCGATATCGGCGGCCAGCAGATCGCGCAGTTGCGGCGCGAAAGTCGACGGCGCAGGCAGGGATGGCACGGCCGGCGCATGCACCGGTCCGGCGATGGCCGGCGCCTGGGGCGGCGCCGGCGCGATGGCGGCAGGCCGGAGCACGTGCACGGCTTCGCGCGCCAGCGCCACGGGCCGCGCCTGCCGGCGCAGGCGCGCGTCCAGGACCGTATACAGCATGGCGCACATGCAAACGACGCCGAACAGCAGCCATGCCGTCGAGGCCGCCGACCGCGCCCGGCCGCGCCGTGCCGCCTCCCCGCGGGCATGCGGTGACAGGACCGCATCGGTTCTGCCGCGCGTCGCGCGGATCAGGGCATGCAGCCGCTCCCGCACCTGGACCAGCGCGGCGCCACCGCCAGCGGTCAGGCGATAGCGCCCTTCCATACCCAGAGCCAGGATCACGTATAGCAGTTCCAGCGCGTCGATATTGGCGGCCGGGTTCTGCGACAGCTTGTGCAGGATCGTGAAGACGCGTTCCCCGCCGGAGGTTTCCCCATGGAACAGGACCAGCAAGCTGCGCGTGGACCATGCCTGCCCGCCCCATGCCGTGGCCCCGATGGCTTCGTCGACAAAGGTGCACAGGCAATAGCGCGCGGCCGCGACGGTTTCCGTATCGATGGAGGGGCACGCAGCGACGAAGTCGCGCACCATGCCGGCCAGTTGCATGCGCAGCGCCTCCAGGTCCATGGGGGGCTGGGCCTGGACATGGCGCAGCAGGCTGCCCACTTCCAGCAAAGGATGGGCCGCCTGGACCAGCGGATTCAAGCCATGGCTGGGCCTGAATACCGCCAGTACTGGCGTCGCGGTCCCGGCGGGCAAGCCGGGGACCAGTTCCGTCAAGGCAGGATCGATTATGTTCATTGCCGTATGGCCCACAATTCCAGGCTCAGTTCGGGGAAGTCGCCGGCCAGGTGCAGCGCGATGCCGGCGGACGTCGCCAGCTCGCTCCACAGCTCGCTCGTGGCATCCAGCGCGAAATAGCTGCGGCCCGCGTGAAACGGCAACTGCCGTGGCGCCACGGGCAAGGGCCGGACGGCGATGCCGGGCAGCTGCAACGTGACGAGATCGTGGATCTTCTCCACGGGACCGACTTTCAGCTGGGCTGGCAGGCCGGCCCACAGGGCGTCGGGCGGCAGGTCGGCGCTGACCGCCAGCACGAAGCTCGCGGTGCGCAGCAATGCGGGTTCCGGGACCCGCCCGACGCGCGTGCCGAACCGGTCTTCTTCGAGCGCGATGGCGATGGCCTGTGGATCGATCACCGATGAAAGCGCGCGCCGCAGGTTGTCCATCAGCGGCTGGAAGGTGCCATCCAGGTCGTCGTGGCGATAAGGTGCGAATACCGCAGGCCGCTTGTCCCCCGTGGTGAAGCATGACAACTCGGCTGCCAACTGGACCAGCTCGCGGTAGAGGTCGCGGGGATGTACGCCGCCAAGGGCGGACAGGTGGCGGTAGAGCGCTTCGGCGCGGTTGACCAACTGCAGCAGCAGGAACTCGGCGAGCTCCGCGGCGCCATGCGTATGCGGCCGCGTCAGGCGGTTCGCCAGCGCCGCGCCACGCTGGCCGAGCAGCCCGACCAGTTCGTCCATGAAGCGAGCCAGCCGCGGGGCGGCCCGGCAATCGAGCGAGGGAGGACAATACGAGCGGTCCAGCACCACCGTGTTGTCGGCCCGGCGTTCCACCACGCGCGCGACGCCCATGCTGACGTAGCCCTGCGCGACATCTTCCCGCAAGGCAAGGCGCAAGCGCAGCCGGCCCACATGCATGACCGCTTCCTGCTCCTCGGCAACGTTGTTGTCGCGTACGGCGCACTCCACCGACCGGTACCGCACGTGCTCGGTGTCCGGTCCCTCCGCGCCGGCTTCCGGAGCGCCCGGCCGGATCAGCGGCAAGGCCAGGACCACGACCGCATCGCGCGCGTCTTCGGGTATATCCAGCGCCAGCGGCAAGTCGTCATCAGCGGGCAGCGACAGGGGTGTTCCATCCGGCATGACGCCTTCGCACGCCAGCAGCGCCAGCTTGCCCAACGCCAATTGGTGCTCGTCCAGCTCCAGCCGGAAAAAGCCCCACCCTGCGGTCCCGCGCCCGCAGCGCGACTCGATATAGTTCCGCCAATAGCGATCCTGCTGCTGCAAATGCTGTTGCTGCAGCAACATGCCTTCGGACCACACCACCTTACTGTTCCAGTACATGGGCTTGTCCCTTCAGCATGGCCGGCGGCTGGATGGGGCGAGCCGACCCCGCCACCGATCCGATCGCGCCACTCAATTTGCTCCAGTACGGCTGGAGCTTCCTGGCGGCGGACGTGCCGGTCGCTGCGTCGGGGCCGGTACCTGGCTGGATCGCGACGCTGTCAGGACCCAGGACGACGGTCCAGGCGCTGTCCGCCGACGGCGGCAAGGTCACCACGCCGCGCCACCGGGCGCGATAGATGTCGCGATAGGCCACCATCACGGCCAGGTGGCGGCTGCCCGGTTCCAGTGCATGGCACAGCGCCAGCCGTTCGCCGGGACGGACGGCGACAACCATGCGTGCGAGCGCGTTCGCGCCCAGCACCTCCTTATCATGGTCCGACAGATCGAAGAATCCGGCCTGCTGGAAGCCGTCGGTGTCGGCCAGCTCGTAAAGGCGCACCATCACCGGCGATGGACGGCCGTCGCCGTCGGGATTCAATGCCGGCGAGGCAAGCACCGTGATGCGTACCGTGCGCTGCGGCGCCGGCGCCGTGGCGCAAGCCGAGAGGAAAGCGCCCACGCAAGCCGCCAGGCATGCCGCCAGCAACGCTCGTCCGAGCCGCCGCGCGCGGTCAGGCATCGGTCTCTTTGCTCCGCGCGCCATCCCCGCCGGCAGGCATGGGGATGGGATACGCCTGCCGCTCCGGCGATGCGGTGTCCCGCATCCAGACTGGTCCACCCAAGCCAGCCGCGCGGCGCGGAATCCGCAGGCCCAGCGGATCGGCGTCCGCCAGTACCGCGAAGCGGCGGTCCAGCGCGGGATCGCCGGACAGCAGGTCGGCGCGCGCCAAGGCATCCAGCATCCCGCGAGGCGCATCCCTGCGGTCAAGCTCGTAGAAGTCCATCAAGTCCATGATTGCAATAGCCGTCTTGTCGGAGATGTAGGCCGGCGCCATCGCCCTGGACGACCGTGCCGGCCCGGGCGCGCGCGGCGGAAGGGTCAACGCATGGCGAAATAATTGGCATGCAGCGCCCGGGTCGCCGCCAGCTTCCGCGCCTTGGCCTGCTCATCCTCGCGCGGCGGCAGCGCCAGCATCGCGGCGGCCTTGACGTCGGCGGGTGCTTCCCATCTTCCCGTGATCGCGCTCGGCTTGCCGATCGTGGCCGTGTGCAGGCCGGCGCTGCCCAGATACGCCTGCGCCGCGGCCTGGAAGCGGTCCAGGCGCACCTGGGCGGCCACGTAGGAATGGTGTTGAACGTATCCGCGGTTGTCGAACACCCAGAAAAAGGCGGCAGGGTCGCATACCTTGTGCTTCAGGACGAGCGCGCCCACGGCCGGCGCCCGCAGGTGGCCCAGGAACCATTCGTCGAACTCCGCCGCGCGGCGCGCCGCCGCCACCTCTTTCTGTCCCGCGTCTTCCACGTCGACATTGATGAAGGCCGCGTTGAGATGTCCGCTTTCGCTCAGCCTGGCCCGCGCCTCGCCGATGAGCGCGCGCAAATGGCCGCGCTCCCAGCGGCGCACGATCAGCCGGACGATGATATCGACCAGCCCGACAGCGGTCCTCGCGAGTTTTGCCGGGATGGCGTGGGCGACATGCAGCGCGCCTGTCACCGCCTGCACGGTTCCCAGCACCACGCTTTCCCATGCCTTCCAGTACAGCCCCCGGTTCACGCTCTCAAGGATGCCGGCGTGCAGGTCGTTATTTACGGCAAGGGCGTGCCCGCCGGCGTTGGATCCTCGCTCCAGCAGCGTGGACGCGATGGGCGTCCAAAGCCGGATGGCATTCTGGAACGGAACGCTGTATCCCGGCACGCCGGGCACCAGCGCTTCGAGCAGCAATTGCGAAAGTTCGCGGCTGAACCCCATGGGGTCTTCCAGATACGCGAACATCTTTTCGGCGAAGATGCCGAACGTGCGGCGCGCGCAGTCACGCACGCAATTCCAGATCTTCGTGACCAGCGCCTGCAGCTTCTGCAACAGCGCCGCCTTTTCCGCATGTCCCCCACGTTCCGCCACCTTCCCTGCCTTCATGGACAGGGCCTCGTGCTTCTGCTCGATCCAGGCCTTCTCCGCCGATCCGATCAACACGTTCGCCTTGTATCCGGACACCGCCTTTTCCATTACATCGGTGGCAAGGGGTGCGGGCGCGCCCTTGGAAGTCAACGGCGCAATGAGTTTTTCGCCAGCGGGACTGGCATCCAGGCCCAAGGTGAGTCCCGTGATCGCGGATTCGAAGAGATCCGCGGTCACGCTCATGTCGACATGCATGTTGGCGAACAGCGCCAGCACGCCGACACGGGTTTCGTAAGCCAGCCGCCGCACCAGGTGCGCGGGGTCGCCCCATTGCATGCCCAGCGTCCGCTTCACCTGGTCGTAAAGGTCCACCGTGGGGTCGGTGATGGACACGGGTCCGGACTGCCACTGGCGGTGCCACCGCGCCAGCGCATCGCCGAGTTGCTTCAGCGTTTGGCCCTTCGGATCATTCGTGTACGCCTGCAGTGCGTTCGCGATCGCGATCATCGTTTCGCCGCGGGGCGCTGCCTGTCCGCTCTTGCCCAGCCGCCCCAGCCATTGCTGGTACGACATGATGACGGGTGCGGGGCCCGGGGCAACGCCGCCGCGTCCGAACAGCGGCGGGGCGGGACGCGTGATACTGCCGCCCGCGCTGGAATCCTTTTTGGTGATCATCATCTTCCTTTCTCACTACCTGCAAGTTGTCCAGACCGGGATGCAGCCGGAACACCGGAAAATCCCGGCCGTCATGGCACCATCGTCCGCACGCTGCCGGCCATCGCGATCGACACCACGCCTTCCCACATGCACATGCAGCGGGAAAGGTTATCCAGCGCCGGCTGGCCGCCTATCAGGACGGTCGGGGCGCCTGGCAGCCATGGCGTAACGGTGGCCGGCACGCAGGGCATGGGCGTCAGCACGCCCATCGCCGCCGCCGTCGCCGCCGCAACCTCCGGGTTGGCGGGCGAGGCGCACATCCCGAAGGTCGGAATGTTGACGATGGGTTCGTGGTCCATGATGGTGGCGGCGGGCCGCTCTTCCACCATGACGCGCGACTCCGGCAGGACCGCCAGGACGGCGGGCATGGTTCCGAAGGTGCACAGAAGCTGCGCGCCCATCACGACTTGCTGAGACATTCAAGCCTCTCCCTACGCGAACGCCAGAAACCGAAACCTGGCCGAGCCTTGCGCGCGTCGCGCCACGACGGGCGGACGTGCCAAGAGATCCAGGTATGCAGAATGGCACTATTGCCGCGCCAGCACATTGGGAAAATTCGCATACCGATCGCAGCGGGAACTCGCCGGCCGCTGGCACCGGTTCAACGCTCCGGCGCCTTCCAGGCATCCGCGCGCACGCGCGCCACCGTGGACATGCGCCGCCGCACGCGAGTGTCATTTGACGGACGATCCGTCGTCGGCCTGCTCGGGCTGCTCCGGCGACGCCGGCGAGCCGCCCGGCCCGGTTCCGGCCGCGCCTCCGCTGTTCAGCATGACCATCGGGCCGGAGATCTGCACCCCTTCGGGGGTTACCGTCACGAAGCTCGCACCGACCTTCAGGGAAATCTGCGCATTGGCCTCGATCACGACCTTCTCCAGCGCCTTGATATGCGCGACCAGGCCTTCGACGACGTAGTTCTCGTCGACCTTCTGTGTCAGGCTTTGCCCGGCCTGTACGGAAATGCTTTGCCCGACCTTGATCCTGTGATCGCCCTGCACGGTAATGTGCTGGGACCCCGCCTCGACCAGTTGCCGCTCCTTGACGATGGTGTGCGCGTCCTTGCCGATCCAGGCCAGCCCACTGCCCTTCACATAGTTGTCGTAGCGCCCATCCGTGTAGAGCAGCACCTGCAGCTTCTCGTCGTTGAACCGCAGCTCATTGCGCTCGCCGTCCTGCGTGCCGGTTCCTCTGGTCCGGATCGTCGATACGGCGCCCGCCCCGGGCAAGGTGTACGGCGGCTTGTTGCTGCTGTTGTAAAGGCCTCCCACCACCACTGGCACGTCCGGGTCGCCATTGAGGAAGTCCACCAGGACTTCCTGCCCTTCGCGCGGCAGGAACATGGCTCCCCAGCCCTTGCCCGCCCAGGCCTGCGCCACGCGCACCCAGCATCGCTGCATCCGCTGGCTCGCGCCGGGCGGATTGAACTGTTCCCAATGAAACTGGACCTTGATGCGGCCGTGCGCATCGGTGGCGAAATCGTCGCCAGATGCGGCGACCACGACTGCGGTCTGCGGACCGATGGTCGGCACGGGCGCCCAGCAGGACCCGCGAAAGCGGCAGCCCTTCGGAATGGCGCGAAACGTGCAGTCGAATAGGCTGTTCTTCCTGCGCTTCCTGGCCGGGATGCCGGCAAACGCCCCCGGGACGGTCCGCTCCGCAGCGCCGGCCGGCGCCGACGCGACGGCGCGCACACGGCTGCCCGCGATGGGATCGCCGGCACTCATGCGGTACTTCATTTCGGTGACGAGATACTCGCCATCCGGATCTTTGTAGGGATGGCCGCCAAGCCGGAAGACGCCGCCCGTACACATCCGCGCGGCGCTCGACCTGCCCGCGACCGGTGCCGCGCGGCCGAGCCAGGAATCGAGGCGACCCTGCGCATAGCGCCGGCCATCCGCCTCGTCGACATACCAAAGCCCCGGTTCCTCGATCACATAGGACGGGGTTTCCTGCTGCGGCGAGGTGGCGCGCGCCAGCAGCCCCTGGCTTGTACTGCGGGCGACATTCAGGAAATCGAAGGCGTTGGTTTCGCTCTTGCCCGGCACGATGCGGCGATGCGACTTCCAGCGGTAGACCACATCGCCGAAAGGTATGCCGTTCTCGTCCAGCACGGGATTGTAGGGAACGTCCGCGTCCCCGGAGATGGGCGCATGCTGCTGCGGGTCGTCGACCAATACCAGCCGGTCGCCGTGGGCCGTGTATTCGAAGTAGTAATAGATCCCTTCCCGCTGCAGCAGCCGGTTCAGGAAATCGAAGTCCGTCTCCCGATACTGCGTGCAGTTGTCCCGCTTCGGATAATTGGCGGTACAGGCGACGCGGTAGTCGACCTCCTGCTCGTCCAGCAGCAGTTTCACGATATCCAGCACGCTCTTGTCGTAGAAAAAGCGGCTGTGCGAGGACCACGTCAGGCGCCACAGCCGTGGCCGTATGACGACGCGGTAACGCGTCCGGGCGGGAACGGCGTCCTTGGTCAGGCCGCCCACGCCCAGGAAGCTGAACCGGGCGACGATGCCGGCGAAGATGCGGTCGCCGTGCCTGTCCTTCAGCTTGATGGTGACGGGACTGCCCAGCACCGTATCGGGCGACAGGTCGGACCGGGCGCTGGAGAAAAGAACCTTGAAGTTGAAGGCGCGTCCCAGCCGTTCACGCCCCCGGAATTCGTGCAGCCGGGCATCCTGCGGAAGCTGTGGGCCGCCGATCTGCAGCGGGCGCGCGTCCCCGATGTCAGACATCAGGCATATCTCCCTGCAGCGGATGGTGACGGCGCCAGCCCAGCGGATTCACTTTCATGCCTGCCCTCCTGGCCACGCGATCATGCATGGACAGGCGCATCGCTCAGTTCGAAACGGAAATCGCCAAGTACGGCGTCCAGCCGTACCGACCTGGGAATGCGACGCTGCTTGCGCCATTCCAGCATCTCGCGGCCGATATCGGGCAGCACCGACTGCATAAGCACCGCATCGATCAGGCGGGCACCGCTCTGCCGTTCGTCGCATCGCGCGGCGATGGCGCTCACCACGGCGTCGGAGTATTCGAGTGACAGCTCCTGCTCCCGGCGCAGGCGGTGGCCCAGGCGGTCCAGCTGCAGGCGCACGATGGCGTCGAGGATGTTCCCGTCCAGCGGGTAGTAAGGGATCGTGGTCATCCTGCCCAGCAGCGCCGGCGGAAAAACCCGGCTCAATGGCGCGCGCAGCGCCGCCTTGATCTCATCCGCCGGCGGCCGGGCGGCATCCGGCGCACACAGCCGTTCGATCACATCGGAGCCGGCGTTCGTCGTCAACAGGATCAGGCAGTTGCGGAAATCGATGACCCGTCCTTCCCCGTCCTCCATCCAGCCCTTGTCGAACACCTGATAGAAAACCTCGTGCACGTCCGGATGAGCCTTTTCCACCTCGTCGAGCAGCACGACGCTGTACGGCCGCCGGCGCACCGCCTCCGTCAGGACACCGCCTTCCCCGTAGCCGACGTAGCCCGGCGGGGCGCCCTTCAGGGTGGAGATCGTATGGCGCTCCTGGTATTCGCTCATGTTGAGAGTGATAACGTTGTGCTCGCCGCCGTATAGCGCGTCGGCCAGCGCCAGCGCCGTTTCGGTCTTCCCCACGCCGGACGGCCCGGCCAACAGGAATACGCCCACCGGGCGCCCCGGCCGGTCCAGCCCCGCCCTGGCCGTCTGGATGCAACGCGCGATGCAGGCCGTCGCCGTCGATTGACCCACGATGCGTTCCCGCAGTTTCCGGTCGAGGTCCAGCACGCTGTCGATTTCGTCGTTCACCATGCGGCCCACCGGGATGCCGGTCCAGTCCTGCACCACCTGCGCGACGGCGTTCCGGTCCACGGCGGGCAGCGCCAAGGGCTGCTCCGCCTGGCATGCCGCCAGTTCCTGCTCCAGCCGCGCGAGCTCCGCCCTGGGGTCGCGCGCCCGGGCTCCGCCGGCGTCCGGCGGAACGGCATGGGTCGCTCCTGTTGTCCCGTCGTGGCCGTCCGCCTGTTGCGGATAGAGGGCCAGGCGCTGGCGCGTGATGGCGGCGACCAGCGCCCTTTCCTTGTCCCATCGGCGTTCCAACGCCGCACGCGCATGTTCCTCGACGGCCAGGTCGCGGGCGATCCGAGCCGCGCGGGCACCGTCCTGCACCCCGATGGCGGTCTCGCGCTCGACCAATGCAAGCTCGCCACGCAATGCCGCAATGCTGGCCAGGCTGCGGTCCATGGCCGCGGGCCGGGCATGCTGGCTGACGGCGACGCGCGCGCATACCGTATCCAGCAGGCTGACCGCCTTGTCCGGCAGTTGCCGGTCCGCGATATAGCGCTGGCTGAGCTGCACGGCCGCCCGCAAGGCGTCATCCATCACCTGCACTCCATGATGCGACTCCATCGAGGACACCAGGCTGCGCAGCATGCAAAGCGCTTTCGACTCGTTGGGTTCGCTCACCTGCACGGGCTGGAAGCGCCGTGTCAGCGCCGGGTCTTTCTCGATATGGCGCTTGTACTCGGACCACGTCGTGGCGGCGATGGTCCTCAGCGTTCCCCTGGCCAGCGCGGGCTTGAGCAGATTGGCGGCGTCCCCCGTGCCCGCGGCGCCGCCGGCGCCCACCAGCGTATGCGCTTCGTCCACGAAAAGGATGACCGGCCGGTCCGACGCCTGCACTTCCTCGATCACCTGCCGCAGCCGCTGTTCGAACTCGCCTTTCATGCTCGCGCCGGCCTGCAGCAGCCCGACGTCCAGCGTGCGCAGCACGACCTCGCGCAGCGCAGGCGGCACGTCGCCGTGGACGATGCGTTGCGCCAGCCCCTCCACCACCGCGGTCTTTCCCACGCCGGCCTCGCCGGTCAGGATGGGATTGTTCTGGCGCCGCCGCAGCAGGATGTCGATGACCTGCCGGACTTCGTCGTCGCGGCCGACGACGGGATCGAGTTTGCCTTCCCGCGCCAGCGCCGTCAGGTCGACGGTATAGCGATCCAGCGCCTGTCGCCGCCCTGCGCCGGGTATCGCGCCGGCGATATCGTCCGGCGGCGTCGCGCCGGCCGGATCGATCGGGCTTTCCTCGGGGGAGCCGTGCAGCCAGGTCGCGAAACCCTCGCTCAAGCGGGCGGGATCGACCTGGGCGAACTGGCGTGATATGCCGATCAGGGCGCGACGCAGGGCCGGGGTGCGCAACATGCCCAGCAATAGATGGCCGGTGCGCACGCGCGTGGCCCCGTACTGCAGCGACGCGTACATCCAGCCGCGCTCCACGGCTTCCTCGACCTGGCTCGACAGGTCCATCGCACCGCTGCTGCCGCGCGGTAGCCGGTCGAGTGCATCGGTCAGGTCGCGCGCCAGCGCGGACGTGTCGACCTCGAAATGACGCAGGATGCGATGCAGGTCCGAGTCCTGCGCTTGCAGGATCTGGTGGATCCAGTGTTCCAGTTCCACGTTGGAATGCCCGCGCAGCTTGCAGAATGTGGTCGCGCTGTCGATCGCGCGGTATCCCAGCGGGGCAAGTTTGCCGAACAATGCGGCGCGGCTGATTTCTGCCATTTATCCAGTGTCCTTCAAAGCGTTGTACGAACATGGCTGCGCAGGCGGACGCACGGCGCAGCGGGCTTGTCGGCGGTTCTTCGATGCCCGAGCCAGCCGACGCGCGACAGGCGCGCGCTGCCGTCGAGCCGCAGGCACGGCGCCTCTTCGGGTTTCACCCGCAGTTCCACATCCCAATCCAGCAGCCCGCCCGTATACAGGTCGACCCACTCCAGCAGCCGCCGATGGGCCGATGTTCCGGGCAACAGGCGTCGCATATCGCGCGCGCCCACCGGGCCGATGACAACGCGGAACTTGTTTTGGCGGTCCCACACCCGTCCGCCCAGCACCAGTCCCTCCCCCAGGCGGCGCGCGCCATGGCGCCGCAGGGTCGACCGGTCCTGGCTCGGGAGCGTCAGCCACTGGCCCACGAACTGCCGTATCGCCACGGGAACACCGAAGTACTGCGACAACAGAAGTCCCAGGCCGCTCGCATGGCGGGTGCGCGAGGCAAGCAGGCTGCTGAACTGCAGCTTGTCCAGGTCGGCCATGGCGCGCGCGCGCCCGCGCGGCGGCGGGGCCAGACCGCACAGGCTGCCGACATAACCGACATAGCCTTCGGCGCGCGCGGGCCCGCGATCCAGCCCGACCACGGGTTGCGTATTGGCCCACGCGCGGTAGAAGAGGCTCAGCAGGCGATGATGGAAGATGTCCAGGAAGCGGGCCAGCGTCGGGTCACGCTCATGCACCATGCGGCTGTGCGCGTACTCGGCGAAGTAAAGCGGCATCGGGCTGTTGGGCCCGAACAGGCCGGCGACATTGACGGCCAGCCTGCCGGGCCGGCCGCCGGCGGCCGGCTGGTACCTGCCCAGCTCGGCTGCGACAAAGGCGAACTGCGGGTCCTGGCCCAGGCGGATGGCATCATCGGCCGGACGCAGCGATCTACCCAGACGGGGCCGATGCGGATAAGTTGATTCGATCAGGCGCAGGGCCTGCAGGAAGCCGAACCGCGCGGTTTCCCCGGACAGCCGGCTCACCAGGCTCAGAGGGTGTGGCATAGGCCCTCCCCGCTCGGCCATCGCATGATTTCGCCGCGGGCAAGACTGCGCACGACCGTCTCGGTAAAGTGGTTGACCGAGACGTACCCGGAGAAGAACGCCTGCAGCACCGCGCCCAGCAGGAATGCGCCGCCGCCCTGGAAGGCCGCCTCGTCCAGCGTCAACGTCACTTCCAGCCCGCGGCCGAAGCAGATGGGTCCGGGTAGCGGCAAGCGTCGGGTCACCGCGCGCGAACTCAGCCCGACGACGCCGGCGATCTGCCGTTTGCCCACGGCGTCGGACTCATGGCAATAAAGATCCAGGAGTTCGCGGACGGCGCTTGCGCCGGCCTCGGGCCGGTCTTCGAGCAGGGATCGGTAATTCAGTGCAAGGTGGTTCAGCAGCCGCCATGCCGCCACGCCGTCCTGCATCCCGGGACGCGGCTCGCTGGGGCCCGCCACGCATCGGATGCTGCGCACGGGCAGTTCGCCGTCCCAGGAGAAATCCGTGGCGCCGACGCCCACCGGCATCGACAAGGGCAGGTCGCGGTTGGTACAGAGCACATCCACGCCGAGTTGCTGCAGGTCGGCGCTGAACGGCGCCGACTGCACATCGACCAGCGCGATGAAGACGTCGCTGCCCAGATAGCGCGATCGCGCGCCATGCCGCAATTCCCTTTCGGTCTGACGCCGGGTGTCGCGGCGCTGCTGGAAGAAAGCGCCGCCGGTGATGCTTTCCGCCTGGGGATCGCGCGCCCGCAGAAAAGGTTCGAACACGCGCGGCTCCGCGTTGGACGACGCGTAATCGCGCACGGTATCCACACTGTAGACCTCGAAGTCAATCGGCCGGCTGCGGTCCGGCACCACCTGGTATTCGAACTTGCCCGGATCCAGCGGCACACGGTCCGCCCGCATCGGGAACAGATTGATCGCCGGCACGCAGTTCAGGCGGAAGTGCGAGGCGTCGACACTCTGCTCGAGGCGCGACTCGTAGGCATCAAGCAATAGGATGACTTCGAAGCGTGCCTGGTCGCAGCGCCGCAAGGCGTCCCGCAGGCCGCGGAGTTCCACGAACAAAAAGCGTTCTGGAAAGGCAAAATACTCCTGCAGCAGGCGATAGCCGCGGAAAGCCTGGCGCGACGGCGGCAGCAATGCTTCCTCGTCGGTGAAGCCCATTGCCGCGACACAGGCCGGGTCCAGCGCGCCGCGCCATGCGGTGGCCTGCCCCGCCGAGGTCGCGCAGCCGCCCAGCACATGGCCGACCAGATGTTCGTAGAGCAGGACGGGCAAGGCATCGGCGCCGCGCAGGAACAGGGGAAGGCGATCGAGATCCAGCGACGCTGCGGGGGTGCTGCCGTGCAGTTCGAAGCGCAGGCGCAGCATGGCCTGGGGACGACGCGGGGTATCCGGGACGACGCCGCCAATGTTCCCCATATAAGGCCTGTACTCGGCGCCGGTCAGCCGCAGCGGCCATAGCGTCATGGCCCGGGCGGTGCGGTACTCACAGCGCGTCGTGCCGTTCCGGTCCAGGTTGCTCTTAAGCACGCTATGGCGGGGCGCGGAGTATCCCTTGGCCAAGCCCGGGTGCCCCCAGTCGGGCTGGAACTCGGCGACGATCATCGAGGGCGTCGGCGCCAGGTAGTTCGGATACACCATCTCCGCCAGGTGCCGCGTGAACCGGGGGAACTCGGCATCCACCTTCATCCGCGTCCGCGCCGTCAGGAAACTGAAGCCTTCCAGCAGGCGTTCGACATACGGGTCGGCACACTCGAAGCTCTCCAGGCCCAGGCGTCCGGCAATCTTCGGATAGGCGGCCGCGAATTCTCCACCCATCTCCCGCAGGTACTGCAGTTCCTCGTTGTAGTACCGCAGCAGGTCGCCGTTCATTTTCGACCAGCTCCATGGCGAGGCATGACCGAGATCTGGCCGTCTTCGAGATCCAGCTCCGTCATCAGGTACAGGCGTTCGGGGTAGGGCTGCGCCCAGAGATCCCCCTCGATGAGAAACGCCAGCACGTTGCCACGGACACTTTCCTCCGAGGCAACGGCCGACACGCGCAGGCTGTCGCGCATGATCCTTGGTTCGAAGCACACGATCGTGCGCGCGATCTCCTCCGCGAAGGCCTTCCTGTCCAGGTCCGATGCGATCTTGCCCGCGAAGTCCGGCAGGCCGGCATTGAGCACGGACGAAGCGATAAGGGGATAGGCATCGACATTCCACCCGGACAAGCGCCTTGCGTTGAGCAGATAGCCGATATCGCGCAGCACCCCTTCCCGCAGTTGGCGTAGGGATACGACCCTGTGCTCGCGCGATTCCGCTGCAACGAGGGGATTGTTGTCGGTCAAGCGATCCAGAAGCGCGGGTTGCAGGCGGTTCCTGCTGACGAGTTCGGCCATAATCGATACCTGCCGCGAGGCGGTGTCGCCGCGCCGGGCCTTGCGTGCAAGGTCCGCGGCGCGACGGAGGAAAGCCGGAACGGCAGGCCGCGCACCCCGGCAACAGGACGGCTCAGCTGGTGGTGAGCACACCCTTGTAGCGGTCGTAGACGACGATCGTGCCGGCACCCAGTGCGCCGGTTTTGGGATCCTGCTTCTTGGTCTCGACCTTTAGCACCGTCCAGTCAAGTTCGAAGGCATCGGGCTCGAAGTCCAGGTCGCCTTCGTTGACGTGCCGCATGACGCAATCCGTCACCGTCCAGATCACGCGCTGGGCGGGCTTCTTCTCGGACGGGTCCATGTACCAGCTGAAGAACTGGACATCCATCGGCTCACCGTCCTGCAGCAGCCGCAGTCCAGGGCTCGCCGAACTCCAACGGCTCACCACGGAGATATTGGAATAGATGGGCACGCCCGGCGCGGACAGGCCCGAGCCGAAGGCATGATGGTCGTTCTGCAAGGTCATGAACCTTGGACGGGACTCCAGATCGATGTGGCCGTCGCAGCCCTCACGTTGACTTTCGCCCTGGAATTTATCTCCGAGCTTGCCGGTCCATACGTTGTTACTCACGATCGATTACTCCAAAAATGAGGCCGGTGCGCGTGGCGCGCCGACCGTTGTACGAGGCGACGATGCGCCTCCGACTTACTTCCCTTTGATGGCGGGAATCTTGCTGACCAACCGCAGCGAAACGGTCAGTCCTTCAAGCTGGTAGTGGGGCTTCAGATAGAACTTGGACGTGTAATAGCCCGGGTTGCCCTCGACCTCTTCGAGCGTTACCGCGACATCGCTGAGCGGCTTCATGGCCTTCACCAGGTCCGACGACAGCTTCGGCGAGCCGTCGACGTATTCCATGGCCCACTTGAGCAGCCACCTCTGCATCTCTTCCTTGCTCTTGTACGAGCCCACCTTGTCGCGCACGATGCACTTCAGGTAGTGCGCGAAGCGGCAGCATGCGAACAGATAAGGCAGGCGCGCCGCCAGGTTGGCGTTGGCGGTGGCTTCGGGGTCGTCATACTCGGCGGGCTTGTGCAGCGACTGCGCGCCGATGAAGGCGGCGACGCCGCTGTTCTTCATGTGCACCAGCGGCAGGAAGCCATTCTTCGATAGCTCCGCCTCGCGCCGGTCGCTGATCGCCACCTCGGTCGGGCAAATCACGTCCACGCCGCCATCGTCGGTGGGGAAGACATGGACCGGCAGGTCCTCCACCGCGCCGCCTGATTCGACGCCACGGATGCGCGAGCACCAGCCGAACTCCGCGAACGACCGGTTGATGTTCACCGCCATCGCATAGGCGGCATTGGCCCAGGTGTACCGTTCGGGATTGCCCCCGCCGGTATCCTCCTCGAAGGCGAATTCGTCGACCGGATTGGTTTTCGCCCCATACGGCGCGCGGGCGAGGAAGCGCGGCATGGTCAGGCCGATATAGCGCGAGTCCTCGGATTCGCGCAGCGCGCGCCAGGCGGCGTGCTCCGGCGTCTGGAACAGCTTGCCGATGTCGCGTGGGTTGGCCAGGTCGCGCCAGGAGTCCAGCAGCATCACGGCGGGCGCCGCGCCGGAAATGAACGGCGTATGGGCGGCGGAGCAGATGCGTGCGATCTGGGACAACAGGTCGACATCCTGGGCGCTGTTGTCGAAGTAGTAGTCCCCCACCAGCGCGCCATAGGGTTCGCCGCCGAACTGGCCGAACTCCTCTTCGTATAGTTTCTTGAACAGCGGGCTCTGGTCCCACGCGAAACCCTTGTACTTCTTGAGTGTCCTGTAGAGCTCCGACTTGGAGACATTCATCACGCGGACTTTCAGCCGCTCGCCGGTCTCCGTGTTGCTTACGAGATAATGCAGGCCGCGCCAGGCGCCCTCGACGCGCCGGTATTCGGCGCAGTTCAGGATGGCATTGATCTGGTCGGTCAGCTTGCGGTCGATCTCGGCGATCATGGCTTCCACCGTGTCCATCACGTCGGTGGATACCAGCGTGGTATCGGCCAGCGCGAATTCCGCGAGGGTGGACACGGACTGCTCCACCGCACGCTGCGCCTCGTCGTTCTTCGGTTTGAATTCTTTCAGCAGGAGCGACGAGAAATCGCCCCCGCCTTCTTCGATTGCAGTCTTTTCGTTGGCCTGTTCGGCCACAGCCGTAGCGTCGCTCATCGTCTATCCTTCATGGGTTCGGTGGATTTACTCCGGCTTGGACTCGCCGTCCCCGGCGTCGTCCTGCGCCGCGCCCTGGGGCTGCGTCGCCAGGGCGCGCATCAAGGCAGGGTCCGCCAACAACTTGGCGACCATTTCTTCCGCCGCGACCTTTCCGTCCATGTAGGTGAGCAGGTTCGACAGGTGGGTGCGCGCCTCCAGCAGCCGGCGCAGGGGTTCGACCTTGCGCGCGATCGCGACCGGCGAGAAATCCTCCATCTTCTCGAAGACGAGTTCCACGCCGATATTGCCTTCGCCGGTCAAGGCGTTGGGCACGCTGGCCGCCATGCGCGGCTTGATCGCCGCCATGCGGTCGTCGAAATTGTCGCTGTCGAACTCCAGGAATTTGCGCTCGGCGATAGGCGCCAAGGGCTCCACGGATTGTCCTGACAGGTCCGACATCACGCCCATGACGAAGGGAAGCTGTACTTTCTTGGCCGCGCCGTTTACTTCCACGTCGTATTCGATCTGCACACGAGGTGGGCGCGTGCGTGCAATGGCCTTCTGGCTACTTTCTTTAGGCATCCGGATAACTCCGTTCGTTGATTGAGAACGCTTCCTCGTCGGCGGAGTCGGAATTCGACGCGCCGGGGCTGACACCGAAAAGGAAGCAGGTTTCCGCAAGTCCTTGCGGAGACAGCTCGGACATGAGCTCGATGAAGTTCATATTGATGAGCCGTTTGGCACGCTGCAGGAGGATGGGGACCGGGCTTCCGGGTTCCTCCAATGCGTAGTACTCGCAGATCCGGTCGATCTGGCGCGCGACATCGTCGCGGCTTTTGATATCGCCGCTGGCGCGGGCGGTCGGGCCGCTGTCGTCCCCGGCCGGCACGGCGCCGGTGTCCGCACCGCGTTCGAGGGGTGCGCGCGGGGCGCCGGGGTGCCGGCGCAACTGGTCGCGCACCAGCCTGGCCGCATGGCGCAAGGTCTTGGGCAGGCGCTGCAGGCCGGCGGCGTTCACGCGGTCCAGGTGCCTGCCCAATACGGCCTCGATGTGCTCGAGACGCTCGCAGCTCCGTTCGATGGTATCGGCGACGGCCTCAAGATCAATGAACGGGACGGCGTGGAACACCGCATCGATCGCCGCCATTTTCCTCGGCGTATCGTCCGCGCGAGCCGGCAGCTCGCCGGTGGCCAGGTCGATGTCGCGCAGGCAGACCGCTCCATACGCGGCCGAGCGGGCCAGCGCGGCCAGGCGGACCTGGCCCAGCAGGCCATCCATGTCGTCGAGCGCCACGATCGTGTTGAGCCGTTCCGTGGGGTCGTCGTCCTCCGGATCCAGGATGGGATGCACATGGTCCCAGTACCGCTCGATGTAATCCTCGATGAGCGCGAGGCCGTCGTCCAGGCCGTCGTATCCGTGCTGGCCGACCAAGGCCCGCGTCAGCCAGACCGCCAGGCGCAGATCGCGCGTACGCGCCAACAGCTTCAACGACAGGGCTTCGGCCGACTTCCAATCGGGGTCGGCCGCATCGACGCGCATATCGCCGTACTCGACCTCCGGCGTGCCCTGCATGATCTGAGTCAGTTGGACATACTCGGCGTCATACAGCAGGTCGGGTCCACACGGCTGGTCCGCGCAGACATCCTGCTGATAACGAGACAGATCGATGGTTGACATCGCTGGTGCAGCCTTGGACCTGGCGCCCCGGGACGGATATTCCCCTTGGCGCCGTATTGCGTACGCACCGGACTGGGTATGCCGGGCACTGGTGTGGCAAGCGGGTGTGACCGCATCCACGGACTCAAAGATAGCGACGCGGTGATGAGCCAGATATAAGAAAAATCCACGCCCACGAATATTTTTTTGCGCCGTGCATGGCGCGGCCTATATGGGTTGGCGCTGCCGCGCCGCCGGCGGTCGCCGGGCTAGAATGGCAGCGCCCGAACAGCAGGGCGCTCCCGACCCGCCCGATGCCATGCCCGCCGACTTTCCGTTCCCGATCCAATTCCCGTCGTCTTCCGAGCCCGGCCTGTCGCACGTGCGGCTCGGCGCCGGCACGCCGCTGGTTCTCGTCCATGGATCTCTTTGCGATTTGCGCTATTGGAAGGCCCAGATCGGTGCGCTGTCGCGCGACTTCCAGGTCTTCTCGGTGAGCTTGCCGGGATACTGGCCGGAAAGCGGGCAAGCGAACCCGGACACTTTCCAGGCGGGCGCGCATGCGGACGCGCTGGCGTCTTTCATCGACCGCCATTGCAATGGGCGCGCGCATGTCGTGGGACATTCCCGCGGTGGACGCGTGGCCTACGAACTGGCGCGCCGCCATGCCCACAAGGTAGAGGCACTGGTGCTTGCGGATCCGGGGCTGGTGCTCGATGAACGCGGAGACCGCCGCGACGACTTCCGGCAGCGCGCACTGCGGCATATCGAGGCGGGCGACATAGAGCAGGGCCTGGCGCTGTTCATCGACACCGTCAGCGGCGAGGATACCTGGCGCCGCATGGTGCCGTGGTTCAAGCAAATGGCCATGGACAACGCAGGTACCTTGTTCGGGCAGGTGGGCGAGGCGCCATGCCTGCTGGCCGAGGCGGACGCCCGGGCGCTCGACAAGCCGGTGCTGCTGGTGGGCGGGGCGCTAAGCCCTCCGCCCTATCCCGCCATACTGGCGGCATTGCACGAATGGCTGCCGCATTCGCATTACCTGCGTATCCCGGGCTCCTCGCACGGCATGAACCTGGGGAACCCGCGCGCCTTCAACGAGGCAGTACGCCGTTTCCTCGCGCAATAGGTCCGCGCGCAGCGGGCATAGGCGGGTGCGGGCCGACACCCGCGCGCGCATGCTTGGCGGCCGCGCGGGTAAGGCGGTTCTCGCGCGTTCCGACCAGCTTCGCGCTATCCGGCCACGAGCGGGCGACGCGGTGAACCGCACCGCTGGCCAACTGCGCCACGCGGCCCGGGTGGCCCGTACAGGCTTTGAATGCGCGCCCATTCACCACTCCCACCGGCGCCTGCGGGCCGCCGGCGGCTGCCACACTGCCGTTTGCGGGGAGCGACCCGCCGCTGATACACGAAAACATAATGACCCCTGCAAAGTGCCTGCCCCGGACATCGCGGCATCGCGCGGCGCCGCCCGGGCAGCGCCCGAAGCCGGCGCGGCTCGATGCAGCCATCCGGCCTCGGCGAGCAGCTGAATGTAAAGGCAGCGGGAGCCGCTGTCTGTCGGGCCAAGCGGCGATCCACCGCAGGCGCCATGCCAACCCGGGCGCGGGCACGGGACGATGAGCCGATCCAAATATCCCGTCTGCTGTAGGACTCATTCACCACATGGCTGGGACCAACTAACCCAACATCGGCAGCGCAACACAGGTAGTCCCGACAGGTCTCCCCGCCCTGCGCACGTCGGGGCCGCCATCCCGGGCCTTCGTGGTACAACACCTCGTCTTCGCCGCCGCCGGAACCGCCCATGCCACACCGCCCTTTCAATGCCGCCAGCACGCGCGTCCCCGCCGGGATGCGGCAGACGCCATGAACGACTTCGGCGCAATCGTCTGGCGAACGCTGCAATCGGAATTCTCGGATATCAGCGACGTGGAAAGCTACACGCGCATCCTTACCCGCCTGACGGTGGCCGTCGTGCTGGGCGGGTTGATCGGCTACGAACGCGAACGCAGCGGCAAGGCCGCCGGATTGCGCACCCACATGCTGGTGGCGCTGGGCGCCGCGCTGTTCGTCCTCGCCCCGCTGCAAGGCGACATGGAGGTGTCGGACCTGAGCCGCGTACTGCAGGGCGTGATCGCCGGCATCGGCTTCCTGGGCGCCGGCGCGATCATCAAGCTCAGCGCCGAAGCAGAGGTCAAAGGCCTGACGACAGCGGCGAGCATCTGGCTGACGGCGGCGCTCGGCATCGCGGCCGGCATGGGCAAGGAACTCGTCGCCATCTTCAGCGCCCTGATCGCCCTGGTGATCCTGGGCCTTTTGCGGCGCCTGGAGCAGCGGCTCAGCGGCAACGGCAACGACAGCGGCGACGGATCGTCCGGCGGCCGGGCCTAGTTGCCGTTTCGCCCGCGCCAGGGCCAGACCGCCGCCAACGGAACCTGCTTGCCCGCCGGCGCCCGGCGCATTGCACTGCCTGCCCGCTTGCGCTCACGCGCACTTCAACCCTGTATGTCGCGCGTGACGATTTCGCCCAGCAGCCGCATGGCGTTCTCGGCCGCCTCGTCCCAGGGGTGGCCGTAGTTCAATCGCAGGCAATCGCGGAAGCCGCCGCGCGGCGAGAAGATCGGCCCCGGCGCCACGCTGATGCGCTGCGCCAGCGCGGCGTGGTAGACGCGCAACGCGTCGGCCCCCTTGGGTAGCTGCACCCACAGGAAGTAGCCGCCTTGCGGCCGCGACGCGCGCGTCCCCTCCGGAAAATACCGCGCTAGCGCCGCCATCATGTGCTGCTGCTGCCGGGCCAGCGTGGCGCGCAACTGCCGTAGATGGCGGTCGTATCCGCCATGGTCCAGATATTCGGCCAGGGCCAGCTGGTTGGGACTGGGAGACGCCAGCGTCGTCATCAGCTTCTGCCGCTCCACCTCGCGCGCATAGCGGCCCGCTGCTATCCATCCCACGCGGTAGCCCGGCGCCAGGCACTTGGAAAACGACGCGCAGTGAAGGACCAGGCCCTCGCGGTCGTAGGCCTTGGCGGGCAAGGGCCGCGCGCGGCCGAAATACAGCTCGCCATAGACGTCGTCCTCGATCAGCGGAATGCCGTGCCGGGCCAGCAGCGCCACCAGCGCCTGCTTGTCCTCGTCCGTCATCAGGCTGCCCGTGGGGTTCTGGAAATTGGACATGATCCAGCACGCCTTGGGGCGGTGGCGGGTGATGGCTTCGGACAGCGCGTCCAATTCGATGCCGGTGCGCGGACTGGTGGGGATTTCCACCGCATGCAGCTTCATCCGTTCCAGCGACTGCAGGGTGGCGTAGAAGGTGGGGGATTCGATCAGGACGGTATCGCCCGGCCGCGTCACGGCCATGAGGGCCAGTTGCAACGCCTCCATGGCGCCATTGGTGATCACCAGGTCGTCGGCGTGAACGTCCATGCCATCGACCAGGTAGCGCACGGCGACCTGCCTGCGCAGGCTGGCATTGCCGGTAAACATGTCGGACACGCTGCTCCACGGATCCATGCGGCGCAGCCCCGCCTTCAGGGACGAGGCCAGCCGGAGCAGCGGGAAAAGCGTCGGCGACGGGAAGGCGGAACCGAGGGGGACGGTGGCCGGGTCCCGGACGGATCCCAGCACGTCGAAAACGAGCGCCGCCACATCGACAGGACCGGGATTGCCGTCCGGCCGGGAGCTCTCGGGTTCCGGCGGCGGCCGCTTGCGGGCGCTGACGTAATACCCGGACCGGTCGCGCGCCTGGATATATCCACGCGCTTCCAGCAGGTAGTACGCCTGGAAAACAGTCGATACGCTGACGCGGCGCGCCGCGCTGGCCTGCCGTACCGAGGGCAGGCGATCGCCCGGCTGCAGGGTCCCTGTTTCGATGGACCGGACAATGTCGGCGGCCACGGTCTCGTAGCGCTTCAGGCGTCCGTCGCCATGGGCGGAATCTCTCATGATGGTTCCGTGTACCGGCGCCGCGCGCCTGGGCGATGCGCCGGGAAGTCTCCGGGGCAGGCCAGGCGTGCTGCCATGGATGCCGGGGCTGCGGTTCTAGGGTTCTGCGGTTCTGCGGTTCTGCGGTTCTACGGTTCTGCGGTTCCGGCGCAGGTTTTTCTGCTGCGCTCCAACTGTAGTGCGACGCAGTAAAACAGAACAGATGCAGATGGTTGAGTTTGCAACCATATCAGTGGCTCTGCCGGACGGATTCCCCGGCCTTTACACCATACCCAGGCACGGGAATTGCTCTGCCGCGCCCCGCGCTACGGAAGGTAACGTGCTGTACTATTTCCGCCTCTTGCTCCCTGTCCCCCGATGTTGCCGACCACGATGCAGCCGAACGAGAAAGACGACATGCCGACGTACGTCGGCATAGCCGCCCTGAGTACCCTGATCTTCGCCATAGACATCGTGCTGCCGATAGGCATCGCGATCTGGGTCTTCTACATGGTCCCGGTGGTGCTGAGCGTTTTCCAGCGCCACAAATACCTGCCCTTGCTGGTCGCACTGGTCCAGTTGGTTCTGGTGGTGTGCGGAACTTTCCTGCCGCTGGGCGGCGAGGTGCCGCTGCAGAACATGGTGAACCGCAGCTTCGGGGTCGTCACGCTGTTCGTGACGGCGCTCCTGGGCATGCAGGTCATTGCCACGCGCCTGCGGGCGCAAAGGTTGATCTGGCAGCAGCGCGGGGAAACGGCCTTGTCGCAGGAGCTATTGGGCGAGCAGAGCGTCCAGGACATCGGCCGCAACGCGCTGACCTCCTTGTCCAGGTATCTGAACGCGCAGATGGGCGCGCTGTACCGGCTGGAACGGGGCACGCTTCAATGGGTCGCCGGTTATGCCCGCACGCAGGCCGACGGCACGCCGGTGGAGGGCCCCAGCGCCGGCCTCGCCCAGGAGGTCGCCACGCTGGGCACGCCCCTCCTGCTGCACGACGTGCCGGAGGGATATGCCAGGGTGCGGTCGACCATCGGGGAAGCGACGCCGCGCACGGTGCTGATCGCGCCCGTCATGGCCGACGGCCGCGTCCAGGGTGTGGTGGAGCTGGGCTTCCTGCGGCCGGACAAGGACTTCTCCGAGGAACTGGAGCTGATGCAGGCGGCGGGCGAAGTCATCGGCATCGCACTGCGCTCCGCCCGCTACCGCGAGCATATGAAGGAGTTGCTGGAAGAAACCCAGCGCCAGAGCGAGGAACTGCAGACCCAGCAGGAAGAGCTGCGCGTATCGAACGAGGAGCTGGAGGAACAGGGCCGTGCGCTGCGCGAATCGCAGGCGCGCCTGGAACAGCAGCAGACGGAGCTTGTGCAAAGCAACGTCCAGCTCGAAGAACATACGCAGCGGCTGGAACGGCAAAAGCAGGATCTGCTGAAGGCGCGCGCGACGCTGGAAACCAACGCCAAGGAGCTGGCCCGTGCCAGCCGCTACAAGTCCGAGTTCCTGGCGAATATGTCGCACGAACTGCGTACGCCCCTGAACAGTTCGCTGATCCTGTCGCAGATGCTGGCGGATCCCAAGTCGGCAACGATGACGTCGGAGGACATCCGCCGTTATGCCAAGACCATTCATTCCGCCAATGCCGATCTGCTCTCCTTGATCAACGACATCCTGGACCTTTCCAAGATCGAGGCGGGCCATATCGACCTGGCCACCGAAACGGTGTCCGCTGCCGGGGTCCTCGAACCGATACGCCAGATGTTCGAACCCATCGCCGCCGACAAGCAGCTGGAGTTCCGCATCGACATCGACGAGGATGCACCCCCGACCTTCGTGACCGACCCCGCCAAGCTGCAACAGGTTTTGAAGAACCTGCTGGCCAACGCCTTCAAGTTCACGGAGAAAGGCGGGGTCACGCTGTCGGTACGGGCGGCGGACGCGGGCCGGCTCGCATTCGCGGTGCGCGATACGGGCATAGGCATCGCCCCGCAGCAGCAAGCCTCCATCTTCGAGGCTTTCCGCCAGGCCGACGGCACGACCAGCCGCAAATACGGCGGCACGGGCCTGGGCCTGTCGATATCGCGCGAACTGACGCGCTTGCTGGGCGGCACGCTGAGCGTCCAGAGCGAGGTAGGGCAAGGCAGCACGTTTACCGCGGAGATCGCCACGGACCTGCGTCCGACCGGCCAGGAAGGCAAGGCGGTGGATCGGACTGGCACTGCTACGACGCCGATGACCCCGGGCACGCTGGCCGCCGCCGCGGCAGCGGCTGCGGCCGCGGATGCCGCCACGGCCCCCGCCGCGCGCGATCATACCGCCGCAGCCACGGACGGGGGCCCGCCCCCGGGGCAAACCGGCGATGCCGTGGAGCACGAGCGCCGCGCGGCGCTGCCGCTACCGGCGGGCGGCAGCTTCAAGCCGGCACGCGGGGATATCCAGCAGCGGCGCCACGACCGCCTGGTCCTGGCCGTCGAGGACGACGAGCGCTTCGCCGACATCCTTTACGAACTGGCGCACGAACTGCGCTTCGATTGCGTGCTGGCCTCCAACGGCACGGACGCCGTACGGCTGGCGCGCGAGCTGCGCCCCAACGGCATCCTGCTGGATGTGGGCCTGCCCGACCAGTCCGGGCTGAGCGTCCTCGATCAACTGAAGCATGACCCGGATACACGGCATATCCCGATCCATGTGGTGTCGGTGGCGGACCACGTGCAGACGGCCCTGGAACTGGGCGCGGTCGGCTATGCGCTGAAACCGGTGGCGCGCGAAGAACTCGTCGAAGCCTTCAGGCGCGTCGAGGAAAAACTGCATCGCAGGGCCAACCGCATCCTGGTGGTCGAGGACGACCCCGACCTGCGCACCAGCATTTCGCTGCTGCTGCAGGCGGACGACATCGAGATCACGACGGCGGGCACGGTGGCGGAAGCCCTGGAGCACCTGTCCGAGCGGACCTTCGACTGCATGGTCATGGACCTGATGCTGCCGGACGCCTCGGGGTACGACCTGCTGGAGCAGATGGGCTCGGGCCGCAAGTACGCCTTTCCGCCCGTGATTGTCTATACCGGCCGCGCGCTGACCCGCGACGAGGAACAGCGCCTGCGCCGATACTCGCGTTCCATCATCATCAAGGGCGCAAAGTCCCCCGAGCGCCTGGTCGATGAAGTCACGCTGTTCCTGCACCGCGTCGAGGCGACGTTGCCGCCCGACCAGCAGAAGCTCCTGCTGCAGGCGCGCCAGCGCGACATGGTGTTCGAGGGTCGGCGCATCCTGCTGGTGGAGGATGACGTGCGCAATATCTTCGCGCTGTCCAGCGTCCTCGAACCGCTGGGCGCGCAGTTGCTGGTGGCCCGCAATGGCAGGGAGGCCCTGGACGCGCTGGCCAGGGATCCGCAGGTCGACATCGTACTGATGGACCTGATGATGCCGGAGATGGACGGCTTGACCGCCACGCGCGAGATCCGCAAGCGCCCCGCCCTGCGCGACCTGCCGATCATCGCCTTGACGGCCAAGGCAATGATGGACGATCGCAGGAACTGCCTGGAGGCCGGGGCCAACGACTATATCTCCAAGCCTATCGACGTGGACAAGCTGGTTTCGCTGTGCCGGGTCTGGATGCCCAAATAGGCGGAGCGCACATGGCGACGGACACGCTGTTCGATATCGAGTTGAAGCTGCTGCTGGAAGCGGTCTACCTGCGCTACCAGTATGACTTCCGCGGCTACGCCGTGGCGTCGATGCGGCGGCGCGTACAGCAGGCCATGGAGCGCTTCCAGTGCAAGACGGTGACGCAGCTGCAGGACCTGGTCCTGCACCAGCCCGCCGTGTTCGCGCAGATGCTGCAATATTTCACCGTGCAGGTCAGTGAAATGTTCCGCGACCCGGATTACTTCCGCGCCTTGCGCGAGCATGTGGTGCCCGTGCTGCATACCTACCCGTCCGTGAAGCTCTGGGTGGCCGGCTGCAGCAGCGGCGAGGAAGTCTGGTCGCTGGCCATCCTGCTGGACGAGGAGGACCTGCTGGAACGCACGCTGATCTACGGCACCGATATCAATGCCAATGCCTTGCACATTGCTGAAAGCGGCATATACCCGGTGGACCGTATCGCGCAATTCAGCAAGAATTATCGCGAGGCCGGCGGCCTGCGCTCCCTATCGGACTACTACAATGCGAATCTGCACGATGCCCGCTTCGAGCGGCGCCTGCGCGAGCACGTCGTATTCGCCGATCACAGCCTGGCCACCGACAGCGTGTTCTCCGAAGTGCATTTCGTCTCTTGCCGCAACGTGCTGATCTACTTCAATCGCGAATTGCAGGATCGGGCGACGCGGCTGTTCCACGATGCGCTGGTCCGTCGCGGCTTTCTGGGGTTGGGCGCCAAGGAAAGCCTGCGCTTTACGGCGCAGTCGGAGCGCTTCGTCGAGATCGCGCCCCGCCAGCGCATCTATCAACGTCTGTGACGCCTATGTCCAGGACCTTGCAACCCGTCAAAACCGAACTCGTCGCGATCGGCGCCTCCGCTGGCGGTGTGGGGGCGATCGGCGCGTTGCTGGAGGCCCTGCCCGCGGATTTTCCTGCGGCGATTGCCATCGTGTTGCATATCCCGCCGGACCACAACAGCCTGCTGCCGGCATTGTTCGCCCCCCGTTGCGCCTTGCCTGTGAAGGAAGTCGAGGACAAGGAGCCCATCGTTCCCGGAGTGGTCTACATGGCCGCGCCGGATTATCACATGCTGGTGGAGCCGGACAGGTGCTTTGCCCTGTCCCAGGATGAAGCCGTGAATTTTTCGCGGCCTTCCGTCGACCTGTTGCTGGAGTCGGCCGCCGCGGCATACCGGGAACGGCTGCTCGGCATCGTCCTGACGGGCGGCAGCCCGGACGGGTCCAGGGGACTGAAATGCGTGCGTGAAGCGGGTGGCCTGGCCTGGGTCCAGGACCCGGATAATGCGGATGCGCCGGCAATGCCGGCCAGCGCCATCGCCACGGCGGGCGCGGATCGAATCATGAGTGTGCAAACGCTGGCGCAGGCGCTGGCCGGGCTGGGCAGGCATCCGAGCGACATTGGAATTTCGTAGCCGTGACTGAAAACATCAACATCCTTGTCGTCGACGATATCGCGCAGAACCTGATCGCGATCGAAGCCCTGCTGTCCCGGCGGGGCGTGACCGTGCTCAAGGCCAACTCCGGGATCGAAGCGCTGGAGCTGCTGTTGACGCACGAAGTGGCGCTGGCGCTGGTGGACGTGCAGATGCCGCAGATGAACGGTTTCGAACTGGCCGAACTGATCCGCGGCAGCGAACGGACGCGCAGCGTGCCGCTGATTTTCCTGACGGCCGGCAGCAAGGAAGGCGAAGCGCATTTCCGCGGCTATGAAGCCGGCGCGGTGGACTTCCTGTACAAGCCGCTCGATACCGATGTGCTGATCAGCAAGGTCAACGTCTTCGTCGAGCTCCATACCCAGAAGAAGCTGCTGGCCAGCCAGTTGGAGGAGTTGCGGCAGGCCCTGACGCTGAACGACATGTTCACGGCCGTCCTGGGGCATGACCTGCGCAACCCGCTGTCGGCCATCCTGCATGGTTCGGAACTGCTGCTGCGCGGCTCGGACGACCCCAAGGTGGTCACCAACGCGCGCCGCATCCAGTTCAGTGCCGGCCGCATGGCGCGGATGGTGGAGCAGTTGCTCGATGTCGCGCGCATCCGTTCCAAGGGCCTGGTGCTGCAATGGGCGCGCGCGGACTATGGCGAACTGTGCAGGGCCATCATCGATGAAATCGCCGAGCCGGCGCAGCGGCAACGCGTGCGGGTAACCGTCACCGGCGATCCGCACGGCGACGTCGACGTCGACCGTTTCTCGCAGGTCATCTCCAACCTGCTCGGCAATGCCTTGCAGCATGGCGAGGCCGACGCGCCGGTGGCGCTGCATGTGGATGGCGGTCCGGCGGATCGTATCGTGGTGCGCGTCGCGAACCAGGGCGTCATTCCGCCCATGCAGCTGCCGAACCTGTTCAACGCTTTCCAGGCCAGCCTGGAAAGCCGGGCGTCCAAGAACGGGCTGGGGCTGGGGCTTTATATCGTCAAGAAGTTCGTGGACGCACATGGCGGCGAAGTCGCCGTTACCTCCAGCCGCGAGGCCGGAACCGTGTTCGAGATCGTCATGCCGCGGCGCGCCGCGACCGGCGGCGGACCAGCCGTGGACGCGACGCCACCAGGCGCTTGAGGCCCAGCCACTGCTGCGCCAGGAAGGTGCGGCCGTAATCCCGGCCGCCCGCCTCGGGCAACTGGTCGGCGATACCGGTGGGGCCGAAGTCGCCGTCGAAACGCGCGGTACGGAACAGGATGTCCCAGATCGGGAAGATCACGGCGTAGTTGCTTCCCACCACCTTGCCGGTCGGCGTGGTTTCATAGGCGATGCCGTGGTGCTCGCGATGAAAGCGCGGCCCCACGATCAGGCGTTCGCCGAGCCGGCCGAAGCCCAGGCGCAGGTTGGCATGCGAGAAGCTTTCCACCAATTGCAGGATGACCACCACCGCGACGAACTGCGCCGGCGGAACGCCGATCAGTTGCGAGACGATCACGATGACCACGTCGTGCAGCACGTCGTCCAGCAGATGGTTGCGGTTGTCGCTCCACATCGTCATCTGGCGCTGGCTGTGATGCACCGCGTGCAGGGCCCACATCCACTCGATGTTGTGCTGGGCGCGGTGGTAAAGGTATTCGACCAGGTCGAACACCACCAGGTAGATCGCCAGGCTGACCAGCGCGTTATCCGTTACCCCGGGCCAGAGATTGTCCAGCTGCAGCGTGGACAAGCCCCAGATATGCAGTTCGCCGAAGATGCTGTCCCAGAACGGATCGATCGCGAAGAACAGCACCACGCGAAACACGCCGAGCCGGTGGATCAGCGTGTACAGGATGTCCAGCCGGACTTCGCGGCGGTCGGTCACCGGCTCGACGGGCCGCCAGCGCTGCAGCGGCCCGATCACGCAGATCAGGACGGCGATCTGGAGGATGCCGGCGATCAGCCACAGCGTGGCGTCGTAGGCGTCTTCCAGCACGCTGGCGAAACCGAGCTTGAAAAGCACGGGCTGGATCAGCGACTCGAAGAGCCATTCCTGCGCCATGCCGATCAGGTGATTGAAGGTATCCATCGCTATCGGGGAAAAATGGTCATTGACGATGCGCCGCGATCCAGTCGCGATACGCCGGATGCTGGTCCAGCGTGGCGAAGCAATAGCCCTTGGCCTGCAGGCCGGTGATCAGGGGCTCCAGAACGGCCGGCGCCCAGGGATCCTGGCGCGACCAGATGCCGAGGTGGGCCAGCAGGATGTCGCCGGGCCTGATCGAAGCCAGGGCGCGCGCAAGCAATTGCTTGTTCGGGTATTTGTCGCTGGGCAGTTCGTCGCCGAGGAACCCGGCATCCGACCAGCCGACATGGCGATAGCCGCAGGTCTCGGCGGCCTTGAGCAGGGCTGGCGAGGTCCGGCCGCCAGGGGCCCGGAACAACGGCAGCATGGCGTGCCCGGTCATCTGCTTGAAGCGCGTGGCGGACTGCCGCAGCGCATCGCAGTACTGCTGCGCGGTGTAGACCTCGCGCTTGCCGGCATTGGGGCCGGCGCTGGGCCGCACCATGAATTTGCCGCCGGGCAGGTCCTTCTGCCAGTAGACGTGATCGTAGGTATGGGTGCCGAAGACATCGCCGTCCGCCACGCGGGCGCGCCACCAGGGCGCCCAGTGGTCATCCAGCGACGAGCCGTTGGTCAGCGTGCGCTCGTTGGCCAGAAAGAAGCTGACCTTCACGTGATGGCGCGCCAGGACGTCCGCGACCAGGGGCGCGACGCCCATGTGCCCGGTATCGAAGGTCAGGTAGACCGGCTTGCCGCACACCGGCGTTGCGGCCGCCGGCGCGGCCGCCGCCGTGGCCGCCATGACGACGCCCAGGACGCCGCAGGCAAGCGCGAACGCGCGTTCAGTGCATCGAGACATGATCGAGCGTCCACACGCCGTGGGGCGAGCGGCCGACATTGACCTGCCGCAGCAGCTTGCCGCTGTCGATATCGATGACGGAAAGCTTGCGTGCCCAGCGCGATGTCACCAGCAGCGTCTTGCCGTCGGCCAGCAGGTCCATGCAGTCCGGACCGCCGGGGGCGGGAAATTCGGCCAGCACGGTAAGGTTCCTGGTGTCGATGCGACTGATGGTGTTGGCCGCACGGTTGCTGACGAAGATATGCTGGCCGTCGCCCTGGGAACGGAAGGCGTGCGCGCCGGCATTGGTCTTGATGCGCTTGATGAGCTTGGGCGTGGGCGTGGTGATGTCATAGGCCTCGACATAACTGTCGCCCGTCAGGGCCACCAGCATGACCTTGTCGCCGGGGACGATGTAGACATCGGCGGGGGTCTTGCCTACCGGCAGCGTCCAGCGCACCTGCTGGGTCGCCAGGTCGATGGCGATGACCTCGTCGCTGTCCTGCAGCGACACGTAGGCCGTGGTGCTCTTGCTGTCGATGCCGATGTGGCTGGGCGTCTTGCCTGCCGGCACGCGGCGCATCAGCTTGAGGTCGAAGCCGTTCTTGCCCGGGATGTACTGGTAGATATCGATATGGTTGAGCCGGTTGGCCGCCGTGACGAACCACTTCATGTCGGGCGAAAAGCGCAACTGGTACGGATCCACGATGTCGGTCAGGGTGCGCTGGACTTCGCCGGTCCGGGGGTCGACCAGTGTCAGCGAGTTGCCGACCGAGTTGGCCACGATGAGTGACTTCTGGTCCGGGGAAAAGTACAGGTGATGCGGTTCCTTGCCGGTGGGAATGCGGCGCAGCTCCTTGTACGTGACCGGGTCGATGACGCTGACCGAGGCGTCGAGCGAGTTCAGGACGAATATGGGGCCGGTGTGGCCGGCCGGGGCGGTCGGAGCCGCCTGGGCGGGTGTGGCGAAGGCCAGGCAGGCGGCGAGCACGGCGCCGCCGGCGAAAGACAGAAGATTCAAAGAATATCTCGCAGAATCAGGGGGAGCGCGCCAGGGAACAGCGGGCGCGGCGGGCGCATCAGGGCTGAAGCGCCCTGAATTTTGACACAGGGACCGCCCTTGCGTACGACCGATTGCAGCGCGTCCGGCGGCATGCGACACAGCCGCCTCCACGCGGCTTACACGCCCGCGGCCGCTCGCTCCGCGCGCGTCGCGCACACGTTGCGCCATGGCAACAATACCTGCACGTTCGATGATCCCGCTCCTGCCGGAGCCGCCATCCGGCCCCATGAATGCAGGCTTGGAGGGACCTGGCAGGGGAAAGTTCGGCACGCCGCTTAAAATGTCCGGCTCACCCGCCGCGCAAGGCCGATGTACCGTGACTTCCTCTCCCGCCTCGCCCGTGCTTCCCGACCTCGCCTGGACCGAAAACGGCATCGAATGCCGGGCCGCATGGCGGGCCGAGAACGGCGCGCCACCGCCGCGCCGCGTCGTGGTCGCGGACGACGGCATGCCGGCGGATACCGCCTTCCGGCTGGCCAGCGAAGGCACCGGGCTGCTGTGGCGTGGCGATTTCCACAATGCCCGCCAGTTGCTGCAGGCCATGGCCCGCCGCATGGACCGGCGCGCGTCGGCGGCCCGGAAGCGCGCGGCGGACGCGCCGCCGGAATTTCCGCTTGCCTTCCACCTGCACCGGCAGGGGCGTGCCCAGCGCGCCCGCACGCTGGGTATGCTGCTCATCCCGGTGGAACCGGGGCATGTCCTGCCCTTGCGCCGCGCGCCCGACGTCTCTCAGGCGTGCGTGGACGTCTACGGCGCCGCCGACGCCCCGTATGTGACGTCGCTGCGCGAGCTGCTCGGCTTGATCGGCGCGCGCCAGTGGCGCGAGAAAGGCGTGCCCATACCGGCCCTGGACGCCGCGATCCATCCGCACTACGGCGTGTACTCGCCGGTGCGCGGCGAGTACCTGGAACTGGTTGCGCAGGCGCCGCTGCCGGCGCTGGATCGGGCTTACGACATCGGCACGGGCAGCGCGGTCATCGCGGCGCTGCTGGCCCGCCGCGGCGTCGCGCACATCGTCGCGACGGACCGGGATCCGCGCGCGCTGGCCTGCGCCCGCGACAACCTGGACAGGCTGGGGCTGGCGCAGCGCGTCACGCTTTGCGAGGCGGACCTGTTCCCGCCGGGCCGGGCGCCGCTCATCGTGTGCAATCCGCCCTGGGTGCCGGCCCGGCCCTCCGCTGCGATCGAGCATGCCGTGTACGATCCGGATTCGCGCATGCTGCGCGGCTTCCTGGATGGCCTGGCGGCGCATCTGGCGCCGGACGGCGAAGGTTGGCTGGTGCTGTCGGACCTCGCCGAGCACCTGGCGCTGCGCTCGCGCGAGGAGCTGCTCGCCTGGATCGAGGCCGCCGGACTGGCCGTGATCGGGCGCCTGGATACGCGCCCGCGGCACGCCAAGGCCGGGGACCAGGACGATGCGCTGCACGCCGCCCGGTCGCGCGAGGTCACGTCGTTGTGGCGCCTGAAAGCGCGCTGACATCGGTCCGCCGGAAATCGACCCCAGCCACGGGATTGCAGCGCGTCGGGCCCATCCGCGCACAGCGGAGCATCGACCGCGCCGCCACGTCGCGGCACACCGGTGCGGCTCAGAGCGTATGCGCCGCCATCGCCAGGGTGACGACCACCGACACGCCAAGGATGGCCATGCCCACCGTGCGCCGCCGGTTCAGGCCCGTCCACAGCAGCACGCCGGTCAACGACAGCAGGATCATTCCGCCCGCCAGCGTGTCGGCCAGCAGCACCCAGCCCACCCCCACGCCATTGGCGCGATGCAGGTTTTCCAGCACGGCGAGGAGCCCCGGCTCGCTGCGGCGCACCTGTACCTGGGCCGCGCCGGCCCAGTACTCGGCCTGCACCACGTACTGTGGGGAGCGGAACATCAGTTGCCAATGCTCGGGCTGGAGAACAGCCTTGTCCCCCCAGGCGACCGGCCTGGCCGGCTCACGCTGCACCCTCTCCGCAGGCCTGGGCAGCTTCAGTTCGCCCTGCAGCCATGCGCCGAGTTCGGCGGGTGTGCGCGGCGCCGGGGTGGGGAGATTCAATTGCAGCGTGGAGACCTGCGGCGCGCCGCCGCCGATCTTCATGACGGCGCGATGATTCTGGAAGAACCCCGTCAGGCCGAACAGCAGGCCCAGCAGCGCGCCCCACAGGCCGATCCAGCTGTGCGCCTTGCGCAGCCATTTCAGGAAAGTCCCGCGCCGGTTCGCGGACGCGCCGGTGGACGGGGTGGCGAGCGGCCGTGCGGTCGCGGGAGGGTGGGAGATCAAGGTACGGTCCATGGGCCGGATGATATTGCAACTCAACCTCATTTGCGCTGAACATGATGTGCCCGCGCAACGGGGCAGACGAGGCGGACGTCCAGGGCACGGCGGCCGGCGCGGGCGCCGCGGACGGTATTAAGATGCTCATGACCGCCAGCGCTGAATGGCGGCGCTCACCTTAGAGAGAGACAGAGAGGACTATCACCGTGACCGACGTTTTTGATCCCGCGCCCGCCGCCGCCCTGCTGGCGCAGGCATGGCGCGAGGGCCGGCAGTTGACCGAGCTGCCCGCCGACATCCGTCCGACGACCCTGAAGCAGGGCTATGCCGTGCAGGAAGCCTTCATCGCTGCCGGCGGCGACCGCGTGGCGGGCTGGAAACTCGGCGTGGGCAGCGTAAGCGCCATGCGCGCCGCCGGCACGGACCGCCCGTTGGTCGGGAGGGTATTGGAAACGCGCCGCCACCCGAACGAGGCCACCGTGGCGCCGCTCTGCCAGGCGCCGGTCACCGTGGAGTTCGAAATCGCCTTCGTGCTGGGCCGGGACATCGCGCCGGGCGCCGCCCCGGCCGACCCCATGCGCGCCGTCGCCTCCACGCACATCGCATTCGAACTGGTGTTGTCGCGCTTCATCAATCGCCGGGCCGTGGGATGGCCCAGCTTCGTGGGCGACAACGTCGGCTTCGAGGCGTCCATCCTGGGACCGCAGATCGATCCCGCCGCCATCAAGCGCGGCGTGTCCTCGGTGTCCGTGCAGGCCAACGGCGAGCCCAAAGCCCGCGGCCTGACGGGAGAGGATGGCATCGACCCGGTGCAGGCGCTGCGCTACCTGTTCGACCACGCCTGCGACCAGGGCATCACGCTGCGCGCGGGCGACATGGTCACAGCGGGCGCGGTGGCCCAACCCTTCGATATCGCGCCCGGCCACACGGAGCTGACCGCGACCTTCCTGGGCCAGACCCTGCGCGCCGTCGTCGTGCCGAAATAAAGGTAAAGGGCGGATCCCGGGCTTAACGGCGGAGTCTCAGGCGCCCGCGCCCAGCTCCGCCTCCAACGCCTGCACGATGCGCCGCTTGAGCCGCAGCAGATCCTCGGCCAGCGTACGGGCGGCGATCTGCGGCGGATCGCCGGTCGCCACACTGACGTTCAGCGCATAGATGGCGCCATCGTCCAGAACCAGCGGCGTGGACAAGGCCACCACGCCGGGCTGCCAGGCAGCCATGCACCAGCCGCGTCGCGCGATGCTGTCGCGCGCGTCATCGATCTCCGCCACCAGCGCGGGCCCGTGCCCCGGACGGCGCCGCTTCATCGCCGCGATCCAGGCGTTGCGCGCCGCGTCGGGCAACGCGGCCAGATAGGCGCGGCCCAGCGACGTCAGCTCGATGGGGACACGCTGGCCAGCCACCACGTTGCGCAGGGAGATTTTGCGGCTGTAGCGCACCGACTCCAGGTAGACCATATCGTCGCCGTCGGCCACGGCCACGCCCACATTGATACGGCGCGCCTGGGCCAATTCGCGCATCCACGGCGCCGCCACCCTGAGCACCGGGGACCCGCTGCGCATGGCATGCGCCAGGCTGAGCACCGGCGCGCCGAGCCGATAGGCCCGCGAGGCGGCGTCGTACTCCAGGAAGCCGGTCCGCACGAGCGTCTGCGACAAGCGGCTGACGGTGGCGCGCGACAGGCCGGTGCGTTCGGCCAATTCGCCGTTGCCCAGCAGTTCCAGCCCCGGACGGAAGGCGCGCAGCAAGGCGATGCCGCGCTCCAGCGAACGGTTGGAGGGAGAACTGCCCGGTACGCGCGCCCCACCGGGCGGCGGCGCCGGTGCCCGTGGCGTCGAAGCCGGGCGTGGGGGCGATGACCGGGCCGGCCGGGAAGAATCGGGCATGGAAGAACGCGGCATGGATGAACGGGGCATGAAGGGGCCCGGCATGGAGAGCTCGGCGTGGAATGACCCGGCGGGCGCCGGCCACCATTTCCATCAGGTGGAAATTCCGTCCGGATAGGCGGGACATTGTCACCTAAACTGGCCGCATCGCCCAGGGCCTGTACATACAACATCGCGCCGGCGTTGGCCGCGCCTCACTGGAGACTTGCATGGCTTTTCCCCTACCCCTACGCCGGCTCGGGCTGGCTGCGCTGGCCGCGTGCAGCCTGGCCTGGTGCGTCATCGCGCCGGGCGTCGCGCAGGCGGCGTTTCCCGACCGGCCGCTGCGCCTGGTCGTTCCCTTCCCGCCTGGGGGCGGAACCGACCTGATCGCCCGCCAGCTGGCCGAGGGCATGACCCAGGACCTTAAACAGACCGTCATCGTGGAAAACCGCGGCGGCGGCAGCACGATCATCGGCACCGAAGCGGTGGCCAAGGCCGCCCCGGACGGCTATACCCTGCTGCTGGCCACCTTCGCCCATGCGGTCAATCCGGCCTTGCACGCCAAGCTGCCCTATTCCACCTTCGACGCCTTCGCGCCGGTGGCGCTGATCGGCCGCTCGCCCAACGTGCTGGTGGTTGCACCGAAGTCGCCGTTCAAGACGGTGCAGGAGCTGCTGGCCTATGCGCGCGCACACCCTGGCAAGCTGACCTTCGGTTCCTACGGCAATGGCACCTCCGCACATCTGGCCGGCGAAATGTTCAAAAGCCTGGCCCATGTGAATATGGTGCACGTCCCCTATCGCGGCTCGGGTCCGGCCCTGACGGACCTGATGGGCGGGCAGATCGATATCATGTTTTCCACCGTCTCCAGCGTGAGCCAGCTGGTCAAGAGCGGGCAGCTGCGCGCTCTTGCGGTCACCTCGGCGCAGCGCTCCCCATCGCATCCGGACTGGCCCACGGTGGCCGAGTCGGGTGTGCCGGGCTATATCGTCGAAAGCTGGTACGGCGTCTATGCGCCGGCGGGCACCCCGGCCGGCGCGATCGCGCGCCTGAATTCGGCGCTGAAGGCCGCCGTGCAGGCGCCGAACTTCCGCCGCAATGTCGAAGAAGAGGGCCTGGTGCTGGACGTCGGCGATCCAAGCCAGTTGTCCGGCTTCGTGCGCAGCGAAGCCGACCGCTGGAGCCGCATCATCAAGGACGCCGGCATCGCCGGCCAGTAAGGCGCCCTGCCGCCGTCCCCGAACGACACACCCCACAACGCAGGCGCCTGCCTGCTGGAAGAGATCATGCAGAATCCGACCCTACAGATGGACATCGACGACGGCGTCGCCGTCATCACCCTGAACCGCCCCGAGGTGCGCAACGCGATCGACGACGACATGCGCCAGGACCTGATCGCCATGCTGGACCAGGTCGGGCGCGACAGCGCCATCCGGGCGCTGGTCCTGACCGGCGCCGGCAAGGCCTTCTGCGCGGGCGGGGACATCCGCTCCATGCGCGAACGCATGAGCGTGCCCGCCGGCCAGGTGGCGTTCAACGGCTGGAGCCGCCAGCAACGCACCCACCATGCGGTGGCGACCCTGCATAACCTGGGCAAGCCCACGATCGCCGCCGTCAACGGCGCGGCCACCGGCCTGGGATGCGACCTGGCCCTGTGCTGCGATTTCGTGATGGCCTCCGAATCGGCCACCTTCGCCATGACCTACATCCTGCGCGGACTCATCCCGGACGGCGGCGGCATGTACTTCCTGCCGCGCCGGGTCGGGCTGGCGCGGGCCAAGGAGTTGATCTTCAGCGGGCGCACCGTGGCGGCGGCCGAGGCGCACGCGCTCGGCATGGCGGACCGGCTGGTGCCGCCGGACGAGCTGCTGCGGCAGGCCTGCGACTGGGGCCGCACGCTGGGCGCCGGGTCGGCCGCCGCGCTGGCGCTGAGCAAGTCCGTCCTGAACCAGAGCTTCGAACTGAGCGCCGAACAGGTGTTCGCCCTGGGCAGCCAGGCGCAGGCCATCTGCTACACCACCGAGGCGCACCAGGCGTCGGTGGCGGCGTTCCTGGACAAGACCGCGAAGAAGGGCTGACCATGAGCGCCATCGACATCCTGCTCAAGCCCCGCAGCATCGCGGTGATCGGCGCGTCGGCCGACGCCACCAAGACGGCCGGCCGGCCGGTGGCCTATTTGCAGAAGCACGGCTACGCGGGCGCCATTTACCCGGTCAATCCACGCGCCGACACCGTGGGCGGCTTGCCCTGCTATCCGGATATCGATGCGCTGCCCGAAGTACCGGACGTCGCACTGGTGCTGCTCGCGCCCGAGCGCGCCATCGACGCCGTCGCGGCCCTGTCGCGGCGCGGCACCGCCGCGACCATCGTGCTGGCCAGCGGCTTCGGCGAAGTCGGCGAGCTGGGGGTACGGCGCCAGCAGGCCCTGAAGGCGGCCGCCGGCGATATGCGGCTGCTGGGACCGAATACCATCGGCCTGGTCAACCTGACCGACCGCATCATGCTGTGCGCCAGCGGCGCCCTGGAGATGGAAGCGCTGCAGGGCGGCAGTATCGCGGTCGTATCGCAAAGCGGCGGCATCCTGGGTTCCCTGCTGTCACGCGCGGCCGCCAGCGGCCTGGGCTTTTCCAAGCTGGTGTCCACCGGCAATGAAGCCGACCTCGATGTGGCGGACTTCATCGACAGCCTGGCCGACGATGCGGAAACCCGCGTCATCGCGGTCTATATGGAAGGGCTGCGCAACCCTGACAAATTCCGCCGCGCGGCGCTGAAGGCCGCGCAGGCGGGCAAGCCGCTGGTGATCTACAAGGTCGGCCGCTCCGAAGCCGGCGCCCGCTCCGCGGCCTCGCATACGGGCGCGCTTGCAGGAGCCGACCAGGTCTATGACGCCCTGTTCCACCAGGTGGGCGCCATCCGTGCGAAGACGTTCGCGGACCTGCTCGACATCCCGGCGGCACTGGCGACGCGGCGCACGTTGCGCGGCAAGCGCATCGCCATCCTGACTTCCACCGGCGGCGCCGGGACCCTGGTCGCCGACAGCCTGGGGGTAGCCGGCTTCGAGACCCCGGCGCCGGGGCCGGACACCGCCGCCAAACTGCGCGAGCTGCAGCAGAACGACCAGATCGTGCTGGACCGCAATCCCATCGACGTCACCCTGGCCGGGCTGCAGCCGCAACTGCTGCGCGACACCATCGCGACGCTGCTGGCCAGTCCGGACTATGACGGTGTCATCACCGTGGTGGGTTCATCGGCCCTGGCCCATCCCACCCTGGCCGCCGGCGCCATCGCCGACTCGCTGGCGCAAAGCGACAAGCCGGTGCTCGCGTATGTCAGCCCGCATGCCCCGGCCGTACTGGCCCATATCAATCGTGGCGGCGCGCCCGCCTTCACGGCGCCGGAAAGCTTCGCTTCGGTCCTGACGGCATTGCATGCACGGGCCACGCGCGACATCGCCGCCGATGCGGGGCCGGCCGAAGCCGCCAGCCCGGTGAACCTGCAAGGCCTGCCGCTGCCATCCGGATCGCTCAACGAAACCCAGGCCCGGGCGCTGTTCGGCCGTTTCGGCATTCCGTCCGTGCGCGAATGCGTGGTGACCGATGCGGCGCAGGGACAGGACGAAGCGGGGAGTTTCGACGGTCCGGTCGTGGTGAAGGTGCTGTCCAGCAGGATCACGCACAAGACCGAAGCCGGCGGCGTCGCCGTCGGCGTGGCGCCCGATGCCATCGGCGAAGCGATCACCGCCATGGATGCGCGGGTGCGGGCGCGCACCGGCATCGAGCCGGAAGGCTTCCTGCTGCAGGAGATGGCGCAGGGCGTGGAGATGATCGTGGGCATGCACCGCGATCCCCAGCTGGGACCCGTGCTGCTGCTGGGCTTGGGCGGCGTCACCGCCGAACTGTTCAAGGACACCGCGCTGCGCCTGCTGCCGGTGGACCACCCCACGGTGCGCGACATGATCCGGTCCCTGAAGGCCTGGCCCCTGCTGGACGGCTATCGCGGACGGCCCAAGGCCGATGTACAGGCCCTGGAAGATGCAGTCCTGCGTTTCGCCGCGATGGCGCAGCAATTGGGCGAACGCTTGATGGACGCGGAAATCAATCCGCTGTTCGTGCTTGAAGAAGGCCGCGGCGTACGGGCCGCCGACGGCGTCACGATACTGAAATAGTACGCAGGGCCCGATGGCCCGGATACCATTTCGCGCGCTTATTGGTGTACCTTACTGCGGAGCTGCCGGACCCCCGGCAGCGCCGCTGTCGCGAGGAGCACCCAACGCATGAAGCCCGGCATACTGGCCATCGACATCGGAGGCACCGGCCTCAAGGCCACCGTCGTCAATGAACGTGGACGCATGCTGGTCGAGCGCGTGCGCGTGCCGACGCCGCACCCCTGCCCCCCCAAAGTCCTTCTGGCCACCGTCAAAAGCATGACGGCGGATCTCCCACCCTTCGACCGGATCTCGGTCGGCTTTCCCGGCGTGGTGCGGGACGGCCGCGTCCTGACGGCGCCCAACCTCGATACCAGCCTGTGGGCCAGGTTCTCGCTGGGCCCCGCCATATCGCGCGCCTTCGGCGGGCTGCCGACGCGGGTGCTGAACGACGCGGATATGCAGGGACTGGCCTTGATCTCCGGCCGCGGACTGGAGTTCGTGATGACGCTGGGCACCGGCGTCGGCACGGCGCTGTTTCGCGAGGGCGAACTGATGCCGCACATGGAGCTGGCGCACCACCCTATCCACAAGAACAAGACCTACGACGAATACCTCGGCGAGGCGGCGCGCAAGACCGTCGGCAAAAAACAATGGAACCGGCGGGTGCATCGGGCGCTCGAACTGGTGGATATGCTGTTCACGCCCGATCGCATCTTCGTTGGTGGCGGCAATGCCGCCCGCCTGGAGGTGCCCTCCGACGGTCATATCGCCATCGGCTCCAACGACGCCGGGTTGCAGGGCGGCGCCGCCCTGTGGCGCGAACCCCGCCGCCGCTGACACGCCCGTGCCGCGGGCATGGTGTTTGCGGCGAGCGCCAATTCATCTGCGTTTATGCCAGAGAGAGGTCACATGAATACCTTATCGCCCCCCGGCTCCCCGCAAGACGACGAACGCCTGGACCTGCTGTGCATCGATACGCTGCGTACCCTGGCCATGGACGCGGTGCAAAAGGCCAAGTCCGGCCACCCCGGCACGCCGATGGCCCTGGCCCCTGTCGGCTACACACTGTGGCGCGATTTCCTGCGCTACGACCCTGCCCATCCCGACTGGCCCAACCGCGACCGCTTCATCCTTTCCGCCGGCCACGCCTCCATGCTGCTGTACGGACTGCTGCACCTGGCCGATGTGGTGGAGATCGACGCGGACGGCAAGCCCAGCGGTCAGCCGGCCGTCAGCCTGGAAGATATCAAGCAATTCCGCCAGCTCGACTCGAAGACCCCCGGACATCCCGAATACCGCATGACCACCGGTGTGGAAACGACCACCGGCCCGCTGGGCCAGGGTTGCGCCAACAGCGTGGGGATGGCGATGGCGCAGCGGCACCTGGCGCAGCGCTACAACCGCCCGGGCCTGGACCTGTTCGACTACAACGTCTATGTCATCTGCGGTGACGGCGACATGATGGAGGGCGTATCGGGCGAGGCGGCATCGCTGGCCGGCCACCTGGGTCTGTCCAACCTCTGCTGGATCTACGACAACAACACCATCAGCATCGAGGGCCATACCGATCTGGCCTTCAGCGAGGATGTCGCCGCCCGCTTCGCCGCCTATGGCTGGAACACCTTGCGCGTCAGCGATGCGAACGACCGCATGGCATTGGCGGCGGCCCTGCGCCAGTTCCAGGCGACCCAGGACCGGCCCACGCTCATCGTCGTCGACAGCGTGATCGGCTTCGGTTCCCCGAACAAGCACAACACCGCCGCGGCCCACGGCGAGCCGCTGGGCGACGACGAAGTGCGGCTGACCAAGCAGGCCTACGGCTGGCCCGATGACGCCTTCTTCCGCGTTCCCGATGAGGTCCGCTACCGCCTGCGGGACGGCATGGCCGCGCGTGGCGCCCCGGCGTACCAGCAATGGCAGGAAACGCTGTCCCGGCTGGCGGCCGGCGAGCCGGCCGTGGCCGAGGAATTGCGCCGGATGCGGCAAGGCCAGATGCCCGAAGGCTGGGATCAGGACGCGCCTGTCTTTCCCGCCGATCCTAAGGGCATGGCCACGCGCGAGTCGGGCGGCAAGGCCCTGAACGCCTACGCGAAGCACATTCCCTTGCTGGTGGGCGGCGCGGCCGACCTCGCTCCCTCCACCAAGACCAACCTGACCTTCGACGGCGCCGGCAGCTTCCAGCGCGACAACTACGGCGGCCGCAACCTGCACTTCGGCGTGCGCGAGCACGCAATGGGGGCCATCGCCAACGGCATGGCGCTTTCGCACGTGCGGCCCTACACCGCGACATTCCTGATTTTCAGCGACTACATGAAGCCGCCGATCCGGCTGGCCGCGCTGATGGAGCTGCCGGTGATCTTCGTGTTCACCCACGACTCCATCGGCCTGGGCGAAGACGGCCCCACGCACCAGCCGGTCGAGCAACTGGCGCAGTTGCGCGGCATACCGGGCATGCGGGTGCTGCGGCCTTGCGATGCCAACGAGACCGTGCAGGCATGGAAGGTCGCGCTGAAGCAGACGAACCACCCGACCGCGCTGGTGCTGTCGCGCCAACCCGTGCCGACGCTGGACCGCACGCGCTATGCGAGCGCAGCGGGACTGGAGCGGGGCGCCTACGTCCTGGCCGACTGCGCGCCCGAACGGCCGCAGGTCATCCTGATCGCCACCGGCACCGAAGTGGCCCTGTGCCTGCAAGCCTACGACCAGCTGCGGGCGGAGGGCATCGCGGCGCGCGTGGTATCCATGCCCAGCTGGGATCTGTTCGAGGAACAGGACCAGGCCTATCGCGATAGCGTACTGCCGCCCGATGTGGGCGGTCGCGTGGCGGTGGAACAGGCCGGCCCGCTGGGCTGGGAACGCTATGTGGGCGCGACGGGCGCAAAAATCGTCATGCACACCTTCGGTGCGTCGGCCCCCATCGCCAAGCTTCAAGCGAAATTCGGATTCACGGTAGACAATGTCGTTCGCGTCGCGCGCGAACAGGCGCAGAAAAACAGGAGCACCCAATGAACCAGACCGCGAAAAACCCCCTGGGACGGCTAGCCGAAGCCGGCCAGGCAATATGGCTCGACTTCCTCAGCCGCGAATTTCTGGCCGCGGGCGGGCTGGACAAGCTGGTGCGCGAAGACAGCCTGACCGGCGTCACCTCGAACCCGTCCATCTTCGAAAAGGCGATGGGCCACGGCGAGGTCTATGACGAACAACTGCACGCCATCCTGTATCAGGCGGATGCCGAGCCCGGCGATGTGTACGAGCGCCTGGCCGTGCACGACATCCGGACCGCCGCCGATGCGCTGCGCCCGGTGTACGACCGCCTGCAGGGCAAGGATGGCTACGTCAGCCTGGAGGTCTCGCCCTACCTGGCCTACGACACCGAGGGCACGCTGGCGGAAGCGCGCCGGCTGTGGCAGGCGGTGGACCGCCCCAACCTGATGATCAAGGTGCCCGGCACGCCGGCCGGCGTGCCGGCGATACGCCAACTGATCGAGGAAGGCATCAACGTCAACGTCACGCTGCTCTTCTCGCGCCAGGCGTACCGGGAAGTCGCGCTGGCGTACATCGACGGGCTCGAGGCCCGGGTGCGCGCCGGCAAGCCCGTCGACCGCCTGGCCAGCGTGGCCAGCTTTTTCGTCAGCCGTATCGACACGCGCATCGACAAGAAGATCGACGATGCCTTGCAGCGCCCCGGCGCGGACAGCGGCGCGCTCAGCGCGCTCAAGGGCAAGGTCGCGATCGCCAACGCCAAACTGGCTTACCAGGACTACCTGGCGCTGATCGGCGAGGAGCGCTGGAAAGCCCTGGCCCAGCGCGGCGCGCAGCCGCAGCGCCTGCTGTGGGCGTCCACCGGCACCAAGAACCCGGCCTATCCGCCCACGCTGTACATCGACGAGCTGATCGGGCCCGACACGGTCAACACCATGCCCGCCGGCACCATGGACGCCTTCCGCGACGGCGGCAAGGTGAAGGCCTCGCTGACCGCCGATATCGACGCGGCGCGGCGTGTGCTGGATGACGCCGAACGCCTGGGCCTGGACCTGGACGCCGTCACGCGCGAACTGGTCGAGGACGGCACGCGGCAATTCAGCGACGCCTTCGACGCCCTGCTGGGCGCGGTGGGCGCCAAACGGCTGGCTTATCTGGGTGATCGCATCAACGGCGCGGCGTACGAACTGCCCGCCGCCTTGAGCGAAGCGGTGGAACGCACGCTCGATCGTGCGCGCGTCGACGGCTGGGCACGGCGCGTGTGGCAGGGCGACGCCACGCTGTGGACCGGCCAGCAGGAAGATCGCTGGGTCGGCTGGCTGGCCGCCGGGCAGGGCCGGCAAATCGACGCGGACGCCATCGCCGCGCTGGCCCGCGACCTGCAAGCCGAGCGGTACGCGCACGCGGTCCTGCTGGGCATGGGCGGCTCCAGCCTGGGCCCGGAAGTCCTGGGGCAGACGCTGGGCGAGGCCGGCCAGGGACTGGCGCTGCATGCGCTGGACTCCACCAGCCCGGACGAAATCTGCGCCGTGGAGCGCGGCATCGACATCGCGCGCACCCTGTTCATCGTCTCGAGCAAATCCGGCTCGACGCTGGAACCGGAAATCCTCAATGCGTATTTCCATGCCGCCGCGGTGGCGGCGCTGGGCGCGGAGCAGGCCGGCAGCCATTTCGTCGCCATTACCGACCCCGGCTCCAAGCTGGAAGCGGCCGCGCAACAGGCCGGCTACCGCGCCATCTTCCATGGCGACCCCACCATCGGCGGCCGCTATTCGGTGCTGTCCGTGTTCGGCATGGTGCCGCTGGGCGTCATGGGCCACAACGTGGCGCACTTCATGGATGGCACCCAGCCCATGGTGCGCGCCTGCGGCCCCAGCTCGCCGCCGGCCATCAACCCGGGCCTGCGCCTGGGCGCCATACTGGGCGAAGCCGCCAAGGCCGGCCGCGACAAGGTGACGGTTTTTGCTTCCCCCACCGTCGCCAGCATCGGTTCGTGGCTGGAGCAACTGCTGGCGGAGTCCACCGGCAAGCAGGGCAAGGGCATCGTGCCGGTGGACCTCGAACCCATCGGGGCGCCGGACGTCTACGGCCAGGATCGCGTCTTTGCCTACGTCCGCTGCGCGACCGACGACACCACCCAGCTCGACGCCAAGGTCCAGGCCCTGGCGGCGGCGGGACATCCGGTGATACGCATCACGCTGCCGCGCGCGACGGCAATCGGGCAGGAATTCTTCCGCTGGGAAATCGCGACGGCCATCGCGGGCGCCGTGATCGGCATCGATCCTTTCGATCAGCCGGACGTGGAAGCCAGCAAGGTCAAGACCCGCGCCCTGACCGATGCCTATGAGAAAACCGGCAAGCTGCCTCCCGAGACGCCCATCGCCGAGGACGGCGAACTGGCGTTCTTCGGCGACGCGGCACTGGCCGGCGACGGCACCGTCGAAGGCGTGGTGGGCGCGCACCTGGCACGCCTGCGCCCCGGCGACTATGCCGCGGTGCTGGCCTATATCGCGCGCAATGCCGCCCACGAACGGCAGCTGGCCGCCCTGCGCACTGCCCTGCGCGACCGCCGCAAGGTCGCCACGGTGGGCGGCTTCGGACCGCGCTTCCTCCATTCCACCGGGCAGGCCTACAAGGGCGGGCCCAACAGCGGCGTCTTCCTGCAGATCACCGCCGACCCCGCGCACGACCTGCAGGTGCCCGGCCGCAAGATCAGCTTCGGCACCGTACAGGCGGCGCAGGCGCTTGGGGACCTGCAGGTATTGGCCGAACGCGGACGCCGCTACCTGCGCGTCCACATTCGCGGCGGCGACGTGGAAAGCGGGCTGGCCCGCCTGGCCAAAGCCGTCAAGCAAGTATTGAATTGAACGTCCCGGAATCGGGCTTCCAGGACAGGACTTCCAGCTGACCCCGGCGTGGCGCCCGCCACGCCCCCTGCTTATCGCGGAGAATCCCTATGCAACTCGGATTGATTGGACTTGGGCGCATGGGCGCCAATATCGCGCGTCGTCTCATGCGGGGCAAGCACGAAGTCGTCGTGTACAACCGCAGCCTGGACAAGGTGAAGGAACTGCAGGCCGAGGGCGCCGCCGGCGTCGACAACGTCGAGGCCCTGGTCGCGAAACTGGCCAAGCCGCGCGCCGTGTGGGTGATGCTGCCGGCCGGCAATGTCACCGAACACATGATCGACACGCTGGCGGGGCTGCTCGATCCGGGCGACATCATCATCGACGGCGGCAACACCATGTACAAGGACGACATCCGCCGCGCCAAGGCCCTCGCCGCGCGCAAGATCGAATACGTCGATGTCGGGACCTCGGGCGGCATCTGGGGGCTGGAACGCGGCTATTGCATGATGATCGGCGGCGAGGACCGCGTGGTGCGGCACCTGGATCCGCTGTTCGACTGCCTGGCGCCGGGCCTGGGCGATATCCCGCGCACGCCGGGCCGCGAAGGCCGCGACGACCGTGCCGAACGCGGCTACATCCACGCCGGTCCTGCCGGCGCCGGGCATTTCGTGAAGATGGTCCACAACGGCATCGAATATGGCCTGATGCAGGCCTATGCCGAAGGTTTCGACATCCTCCGCACCAAGGGTTCCGAGCAGGTGCCGGAAGGCGAGCGCCTGAACATCGAAGTGGCGGACGTGGCCGAAGTCTGGCGCCGCGGCAGCGTGGTGTCGTCGTGGCTGCTGGATCTGACCGCGATCGCGCTGGCCAAGGACCCCAAGCTGACCGGCTTTTCCGGTGAAGTGGCGGACAGCGGCGAAGGCCGCTGGACCATCGATGCCGCCGTCGAACAGGCCGTGCCCGCGCCCGTGCTGGCCAGCGCCCTCTTCGCCCGCTTCCGCTCGCGCCAGGACCATACCTTCGGCGAGAAGCTGCTGTCGGCCATGCGCTTCGGCTTCGGCGGGCATGTCGAGGAGAAAAAGTAATGGCAGACGCTCAATCGGCACGGCCACCGCGGTCCCAGATGGCGCCGCCGGTCAACCTGTTCCTGTTCGGCGCGCACGGCGACCTGGTGAAGCGCCTGCTGATCCCGTCGTTGTACAACCTGACGCGCGACGGGCTGGTGGGCGAAGCGCTGCACATCATAGGCGTGGACCACAACAAGGTCAGCGACGAGGCCTATCGCGACAAGCTGGCCGAATTCATGCAGTCGCAGGCCGACAAGTCCAAGCCGCAAGGCGAAGGCGACAGCTCGGCCGGGCTGGACCCGGCGCTGTGGAAACGGCTGGCCGAACGCACCACGTACCTGGAGGGCGACTTCCTGGATGAGGGCACCTACCAGGCCATCGCGCGCCGCATCGAGGCGTCCGGAACCAATAACGCGATTTTCTACCTGGCCACCGCGCCGCGCTTCTTCTGCGAAGTCATCACCCGGCTGGCCCAGGCGGGCCTGCTCAAGGAAGGCGACGACCAGTTCCGCCGCGTGGTAGTGGAGAAACCGTTCGGCTCCGACCTGAAGACCGCCGAGGAATTGAACGCCGGCATCCTCGCCGTCATGGATGAGCGCCAGGTCTACCGCATCGATCACTACCTGGGCAAGGAGACGGTGCAGAACATCCTGGTCAGCCGCTTCGCCAACGGGCTGTTCGAGGCGTTCTGGAACAACCACTACGTCGACCACGTGCAGATCACGGCGGCCGAGACCGTGGGCGTGGAGCAACGCGGCAACTTCTACGAACGCACGGGCGCGCTGCGCGACATGGTGCCCAACCACCTGTTCCAGCTGCTGGCCATGGTGGCGATGGAGCCGCCGGCTGCCTTCGGCGCCGATGCCGTGCGCAGCGAAAAAGCCAAGGTCATCGCCGCCATCCGGCCACAGTCGCCCGACGAAGCCCGCCGCAATTCCGTGCGTGGGCAGTATTCCGCCGGCGACGTGGGCGGCACCCAGGTCGCCGGCTACCGGCAGGAGCCGCGCGTCGCGCCCGACAGCTGCACGGAAACCTATGCCGCGCTGAAGCTCTGGGTGGACAACTGGCGCTGGGCCGGCGTGCCGTTCTACCTGCGCACCGGCAAGCGGCTGAGCGTGCGCAATACCGAAATCGCCATCTGCTTCAAGCCGGCGCCGATGTCGCCCTTCCGCGATACGCACGTGCACGGCATGCGGCCGAACTACCTGATCATCCAGATCCAGCCGGACGAAGGCATGTGGTTCGACTTCCAGGCCAAGCGGCCGGGCACCACGCTGGAGATCGACAACGTGCAGATGGGCTTCGCCTACGCGGACTTCTTCGCGATGCGCCCCTCCACCGGCTACGAAACCCTGCTGTACGACTGCATGATCGGCGACCAGACGCTGTTCCAGCGTGCCGACAATATCGAGAACGGCTGGCGGGCCGTGCAACCTTTCCTGGACGCCTGGCAGGGTTGCACCGACGTGCATACCTATCCGGCCGGCACGGACGGCCCGCAAGCCGCGGATGAGTTGCTCAAGCGGGACGGACGCGCATGGCACAGCCTGAAATGACCCACGGCGACGCGCGCTCGTCGCGCCGCATCCGCCTGCTGGTTTCGGATGTCGACGGCACGCTGGTACGGCCGGACAAGCAGATCAGCGCGGCCACGCTGGCCGCCGTCCAGGCCCTGCGCGAGGCCGGCGTGCTGTTCACCCTGGTCAGCAGCCGGCCGCCACGCGGCATGCTTCCGCTGATACGCATGCTGCGCCTGGACACCCCCACGGCCGCCTTCAATGGCGGCGCCATCGTGGACGCGCAGGGGCGGGTCATCGAATCGCATCCCCTGTCGCGCGGCGACGCGCGCACGGCGCTGGACCTCTTCCTGAGCCGGCCCGTCGAGACCTGGGTGTTCGCCGACGACTTGTGGCTGCTGCGCGATCCGGAGGGCCACTATGTACCGCTGGAGCGGCGCACGCTGGGCTTTGACGGCACCGTGGTCGACAGCTTCGAGCCCTACCTGGACCGCATCGAGAAGATCGTCGCCGCCAGCGCGGATGCCGCCGGACTCGTCCAGCTCGAAAAAGAACTCAATCCCCTGATCGCACCCGACGGTCACGCCGTCCGATCGCAGGTCTATTACCTGGACGTCAACCATGCGCGCGCCAACAAGGGCGACGCCGTGGCGGCGCTGGCGCGCCACCTTGGCGTGCCCCTGTCCGAAACGGCGGTGATCGGCGACGGCGCCAACGACGTACCGATGTTCGAACGGGCCGGCTTTTCCATCGCGATGGGGCAGGCCGCGCCCGAGGTCCAGGCGCGGGCCATGGTGACCACCACCAGCAACGCCGATGACGGCCTGGCCGCCGCGGTGCAACGCTATATCCTGCCGGGAGTGCATTGATGAGCGCCGAACACGCCTGCATCTTCGAGGACGACGCCAGCCTGGTGGCCCATCTGGCGGACTGGCTGGTGGACCGCATCGCCGCCAGCCGGGGACGCTTCGCGCTGGCCCTGTCCGGCGGCAGTACGCCCAAGCCGCTGTACGAACTGCTGGCCGCCGCGCCACGGGCGGGCCGCATCGACTGGACGCGCGTGCATCTGTTCTGGGGCGACGAGCGCTTCGTCGCGCCCGACGATCCGCAGAGCAACTACGGCATGACGCGCCACGCGCTGATCGACCACATTCCGATTCCCGCGGCCAACGTGCATCCCATACCGGCCGACGGCACGCCAGAATCCGCCGCCCAGCGCTACGCGCAAACCCTGCAGGATTTCTACGGCGCAACGCGGCTGGACCCGGCGAGGCCGCTGTTCGACGTGAACCTCCTGGGTATCGGGGATGACGGCCACACCGCCTCCCTGTTCCCCGGCGCGCCGCAGGTCGAGGAAACCCAGGCGTGGACTGCCGCCGTGGTGGGCGTCAAGCCCGAACCCCGCATCTCGCTTACGCTGCCTGTGCTGGGCAGCGCGGCCGCGGTGGTGTTCCTGGCCGCCGGCGACAAAAAACGCGCGGCGGTCGCACGGGCCCGCGCCCATGATCCCGCCGTGCCAGCCGGACGCGTGTCCTGCGAAGGCGAACTGCTGTGGTACCTGGACCAGAACGCCTCCGGCGGGGCCGCTTAGCAAGGATCCGAAGGGGCTGCGGCCGCAAACCGATGGCGAAGCAGGAGCCGACGATCGGGAAGCTCTCGCTGAAACCAGGCCGGCCGCTCAGGCGGACAACTTCCACATCTGGGCATACAGGTCCGCCTTCCCCTCGAAGCCGATCCCGGGCAGGTCGGGCATGGTGATATAGCTGTCCTCCACCCGCACGCCATCCGGGAACCCGCCGTAAGGCTGGAACAGGTCCGGGTAGGATTCGTTCCCGCCCAGGCCCAGCCCCGCCGCAATGTTCAGGGACATCTGGTGGCCGCCGTGCGGAATGCAGCGGCTGGCGGACCATCCGTACTCGCGCAGCATATCCAGGGTGCGCAGGTATTCGACCAGGCCATAGCTGAGCGCGCAATCGAACTGCAGCCAGTCGCGATCCTTGCGCATGCCGCCATAGCGGATCAGGTTCCTGGCGTCCTGCATCGAGAACAGGTTCTCCCCGGTCGCCATGGGCTTGTCGTAGTGCCTGGCCAGTTCGGCCTGCAATTCATAATCCAGCGGATCGCCCGCTTCCTCGTACCAGAACAGGTCGTACTGCGACAACGCCTTCGCGTAGGCCACCGCCGTCTTCAGGTCGAAGCGTCCGTTGGCGTCCACGCACAGGCGCTGGCCATCCTGCAGCACGCTCAATACGGCATCGATGCGCCCCAGGTCCTCGTCCAGCGTGGCGCCGCCGATCTTCATCTTGACCACCGAGTAGCCGCGGTCGAGATAGCTGCGCATTTCGTCCTTCAGCTTGCTGTGGTCCTTTCCAGGGTGGTAATAGCCGCCCGCGGCATACACAAAGACCTTGCGGTCGGGCGTGCCATTGCCGTAGCGCTCCGCAAGCAGCTGGAACAAGGACTTGTCGGCAATCTTGGCCACCGCGTCCCACACCGCCATGTCCAGCGTGCCGATGGCCACCGAACGCTCGCCGTGGCCACCGGGCTTCTCATTGATGAACATGCGGTCCCAGATCTTGTGCGGGTCCAGGTTCTCGCCGCTCGCGTCGACCAGCGAACCCGGCTCGGCGGACAGCAGGCGCGGGATGAAGCGTTCGCGCATCAGCATGCCCTGGCCATAGCGCCCGTTGGAATTGAAGCCATAGCCCACCACCGGCTTGCCGTCCCGTATCACGTCGGTGATGACGGCGACCAGGCTCAAGGTCATCTTGCTGAAGTCGATGTAGGCATTGCGGATGGACGAGCTGATCGGCATCGTCTGTTCGCGGATTTCAACAATGTTCATGGCGTCTCCTGTGTCGGCCCGGCCGGAAGGCGAGCGGATGAATCGCAGATTAACGAATCAAACCCTGCTTTTCATTCACCTGCGGGAAAATTATTATTCACTTTCATTGAATTATAGGAGCGCCGCCTCCATGAAGACCGACACCGCCTCCGAACTCGTGTTCTTCGTGCTGCTGGGCAAGCACGGCAATTTATCCGCGACGGCGCGCGAACTGGGCATCACCCCGCCCGCGGCGACCAAGCGCCTGGCGCAACTGGAGCAACGGCTGGGCGTGCGCCTGGTCAACCGCACCACGCGCCGGGTCAGCCTGACCAGCGAAGGTGAAACCTATCTGCGCCACGCCAGCCGCATCCTGGCCGAAATACGCGACATGGAAGACCAGGTCACCAGCAGCCGCGGCGCACCGAAGGGCCTGCTGCGCGTGAACACCACGCTGGGCTTCGGCCGCACGGTCATCGCGCCGCTGGTGTCCGACTATGCGCGCCTGCATCCGGATGTCGAGGTCCAGCTGGAGGTCACCGACCGGCCGGTCGACCTTGTCGAACAGGGCTGCGATCTTGCCGTTCGCTTCGGCGCGCCGCCCGACAGCCGGCTCAGCGCGCGCCGCCTGATGACCAACCGCCGCTTCCTGTGCGCGTCGCCGGCCTACCTGGACCGATATGGGACGCCACAGCGGCCCGCCGATCTGGCCAGCCACCGCTGCATCATCCACCGCCAGAACGACGACGCCTACGGCGTGTGGCGCTTCACGCGCAACCGCGAAACCGAGGCGGTGAAGGTCAGCGGGGCGCTGGGCAGCAACGACGGCGATATCGTCCTGGGCTGGGCCCTGGACGGCCATGGCGTCCTGGTACGTTCGGAATGGGACCTGGCCAAGTACCTGGAAACGGGGCGCCTGCGTCGCGTACTGCCCAGCTATAGCCTCGCACCCGCGGACCTGTTCGTCTATTACCCCAGCCGCCACCATCTATCGGCCCGCGTGCGCACCTTCATCGATTTCCTGGCGCTGCACTTCGAGACCCCGAGTCCGGCGCGTCCCCCGAAGCCGGCCAGGGCAAGGCCTTCTCCAGCCTGAATTCCAGCGCCCACACCCAGGGGTTCACGGCCCACGCACGCGCCCCGTAAAGCTCGCACCAGGCCAGCGCGAATACCGATTTCATGGGAATGCCCGGAAGAAAGCCGCCGTGTGCGCTGTGGCCCCGGGCACAACCTTCGGCTGCCACGTCGGCCTCGCTGATGTCCTGCAGGCGCTGTATGCGCAGGCCGATCAGCAATACTTGCGCGAAAGATACGCCACTGTCGTCATACAGCGGGATGGACTGGCCCGGCTCGCCATAGGGGCAGGACATGCGCCGGATGCGGCGCCGCGAGGGCGGCGGCACGGGGTCCTCCACGGCAATCCATTTGCCGTTGGGACCGACCTCACGCAGCCATGCCACCGTCGCATCCGTGGGCTGCGGCTTGAGAATGCGTCGCGTCTGCACTTTCCTGCCTTCCAGGATGTCGTCGATGACGTTGCGATCGAATCGTAGCGGTTGCACTCTCATCGCATAACCCGTGAAATGCCCATGTCTGGCCGCATGCGGCGCGCTTGCACCGATGCGGCGGTCACTGAACCAGCTCCGATAGATGTGCCGAGGTTCGCCATTATGCTCCTGGAAACCGCGCCTTGTGGCGCCTTCATCGAAGCGCACCTGAAGGATGGATTGTCGACATGCGTTACGACTTGACGAGCCTGGAACTGTTCGCTTCGGTGGCGGAAGAAAAGAACCTGACCAAGGCCGCCCGGCGCAAGCATCTGGCGGTGTCTGCCGTCAGCAAACGCATCGCCGAACTCGAAAGCCTGGCCGGCTCGCCCCTGCTGGTGCGGTACGCGCGCGGCGTCGACCTGACGCCGGCAGGGCAATCGCTGCTGCACTACGCGCGCCAGATGCAGCACACCCTGTCGCTCATGCAGGAAGAACTGGCCGGGTATGCCGCCGGCGTCAAGGGCCACGTGCGCATCCATGCGATCACCTCAGCGCTGGCCCAGTTCCTGCCCGGAGATATCGAACGCTTCGCCACGGACTATCCCCAGATCAAGTTCGACATCGAAGAGCGCGTGGGCAGCGCCGTGGTCGGTGCGGTGGCGGACGGTCATGCCGATTTGGGGATTTTCGCGGAGCAGACGCCATCGCACGGTTTGCAGGTCTTCCCCTACCGGCAGGACGAACTGGTCGCCGTAGTGCCCGCCACCCACGCGCTGGCGCGGCGCCAAAAGGTCCGCTTCGATACGCTGCTCGATTACGAGTTCGTCGGCCCGCACCTGGATAGCTCCGTGCATGCCTTGCTCACCGCGCAGGCCAAGCAGCGCGGCAAGCCGCTGCGCCCGCGCATCCGCATCAGCGGCTTTGACTGCATGTGCAAGCTGGTGGCGGCGCAAATGGGCATCGCGGTACTGCCCCGCGCCGTGGCCACGCCCTATCTGCGCGGGGGCAAGCTGCGCGCGCTGACCCTGGCCGAGCCCTGGGCCACCCGTACGCTGATGATCGGCGTACGCCAGCTGGAAACGCTGCCGCCCACCGTGCGGTCATTGATCGGCTACCTGCGAGGCTGAACCCCTCCGGGGAAGGCATGGCGCGCCGCAGGAGGCTCCGCCGGCGGCACAGCGTTCGCCATCCGGAAACGCTCGCTTGGCGAAGCGGCAATTTCCATGCGGCGGGGGGCGGCTTACCATGCGGGCCATCGCTCCCCCTGCCCGCCGCATGCCATCACCGCCTCCATGAACCAGCCCCATCCCTCCAGCCTCGCGCGCCTGGTCATCAACGGACGCGACCATGCCTATGTAGCGCTAGACCGCATCCTGCCGCCGGAAGTCCTGTCGACCCTGCCCTACTCCATCCGCTTGCTGCTCGAGAACGTCGCGCGGTGCCAGCCAGACGCCCTTCCCGCCGTGCTGGCCCGCGCGCAGGGCCGGGGACCGGCCTGCGAAGTGCCGTTCCATCCCAACCGGCTGATGTTCCACGACACGACCTGTCTGCCGGCGCTGGCCGATTTCGCGGGGATGCGTGACGCCGTCGCCGAGCTGGGCGGCGACCCGCGCCGCGTCAACCCGCATATCCCGGCCGTGTTGACGATCGACCATTCCGTCATCGTGGAGCACTACGCCGAACCCGACGCGGCGCAGTCCAACCTGGACATCGACTTCCGGCGCAACGGCGAACGTTATCGCTTCATCCGCTGGGCCGAGCAGAGCCTGGACAATTTCAAGGTCATCCCACCCGGCACCGGCATCATCCACCAGATGAACATGGAGGCCTTGGCCGAGGTCGTGTGCGAAGCCCCACGCGGGAGCGGCCCCAGCCTGCTGCATCCCGACGACATGGTGGCCACCGACAGCCACACCCCCATGATCAACGGCATCGGGGTGCTGGCCTGGGGCGTGGGCGGGCTGGAAGGCCAGGCCGCCCTGCTGGGCGAGCCGGTTCCCATCGCCTACCCCGAGGTCGTCGGCGTGCGCCTGTCCAACCGGCTTGCGCCCGGCGTCACCGCCACCGACCTGGCGCTGACCCTGGCCGAACGCCTGCGCGCGCACGGCGTGGTCGGCAAGTTCGTGGAGTGCTGCGGTCCCGGTTTGTCCACGCTGGACTGGGCGGCGCGCGCAACCGTGGCCAACATGGCGCCGGAGTACGGCGCGACCGTCGTGTTCTTTCCCTTCGATGACGAGGCCATGCGTTTCCTGGCATTGTCCGGGCGCACGCCGGCCGTGCGCGATCGCGTGCATGCCTACCTCGCGGCCCAGGGCCTGTGGCGACGCGACGACATGCCCGAACCGCGCTTCGACGAGGTGGTCGCCCTGGACCTGGCGACGGTCCAGCGCAGCGTGGCCGGCCCGCACCAGCCCCATGAGCGGCAGCCGCTTGCCGGCGCGCCGGCTTCCTTCATCGCGACGCTGGACGCAACCGCGCGTGCCGCTCCGGCCCCCGCCGCGCTGTGGGAGCGGAACGCCACCCAGCCCGTCGACGGCGCCGTCCTGATCGCCGCCATCACCAGTTGCACCAACACCGCCAACCCGCTGCTCATGCTGCAGGCCGGACTGCTGGCCCGGGCCGCGGTAGCGCGGGGACTGTCGCGCAAGCCGTGGGTCAAGACCTCCCTGTCGCCCGGTTCGCGCACCGTGGCCGACTACCTCGAGCGCGCCGGACTGCTGCGCGACCTTACCGCGCTGGGATTCGACGTGGCGGGCTTCGGCTGCATGACCTGTATCGGCAATTCCGGGGGCCTGCAAGCCGCGGCCGATGCCATGGTCGACGCGGGCCTGCAGGGCGTCGCGGTGCTGTCCGGCAACCGCAATTTCCAGGGCCGCGTCAATCCCAAGGTGCCGGCCGGCTACCTGGCTTCCCCGGCGCTGGTCGTGGCCTATGCCATCGCCGGGAATATCCGTGTCGACCTGGAACAGGAGCCCATCGGCATGGACGCCGAAGGCCGGCCGGTCTGGCTGCGCGACATCATGCCGGCGGACGAGGCGGTGGCCGCGCTGGCGAGCGAGGTCCTGGACCCCGCGCTGTTCCAGCGCCGCGCGGCCATGGTATGGGCGGGCACCCCGCAGTGGCAGGCACTGTCCGCCGCGCCCAGCGTCCGCTATGCCTGGGATCCCGCATCGACCTACCTGCGCCGGCCGCGCTATCTGGAAGCCGTGGCTGCGCGCGCCGCGCCGCTGGCCGCCATAACGGGCGCACGCGCCTTGATGGTGCTGGGCGACAACGTGACCACCGACCATATCTCGCCGGCGGGCGCCATACCGCCGGACAGCGCGGCGGGCCGGTGGCTGCTGGCGCGCGGCGAAGCCGTCGAAGACCTGAACCAGTACTCCACGCGCCGCAGCAACCATGAGGTCATGCTGCGCGGCGCCTACACCAACGCGGCGGCGCGCAACCGGCTTGCAAGCGCCCCAGCCGGCCCGGCTGCCAGGCCGGGCGCCTGGGCATGGGATGCGGACCGGCGTGAAGTCCTGCCGGTGCACGATGCGGCGGCCACCTACATGGCGCGCGGAATTCCCCTGCTGGTGTTCGCCGGACGCAACTACGGCGCCGGCTCCAGCCGCGACTGGGCCGCCAAGGCGCAGGCACTGCTGGGCGTACGTGCCGTCGTGGCACGCAGCTTCGAGCGCATCCATCGCAGCAACCTGATCGGCATGGGTGTACTGCCCCTGGTCTTCCACGGTGACGACAGTGCGCAGGCGCTGGACCTGGACGGCACCGAAACATTCGAGCTGCGGGGGCTGGACGCGTTGCGGGTGGGCGACCACACCGTCGTCCTGGAAACGCGGCACGCACAACGGCCGCCACGCACGCTGATGCTGTCCTTGCGGCTGGATGCCGAGCAGGAAATACGCTATCTGCGGCACGGCGGCGTGCTGCCCTATGTCGTCCGCAAAATCGCCGGCATGGGCGAGGTTCCGGCATGAGCGCAACGCCCTTCGCGCCCTCGCCCGACCTGCCGGCCACCGTCTATGTCGGCAGCCGCACGACCCGCGAGCGCAACGCCCGCGGCCGGGGCATCACGGCCTGGCACCGCGACCCGGTGAGCGGCGCGCTGCAACCGGTCCAGGAGGTGGACGGGCTGGTCAATCCCTCCTACCTGGCCCTGGGACCGGCGGGGCGCGTCCTCTATACCATCCATGGCGACGCCAGCGATATCAGCGCCTTCCGCATCGATGCGCATAGCGGCAGGCTGAGCTTCCTGAACCGGCAAAGCACGGAAGGCCGCAACCCGGTACACCTGGCGGTGGCGCCCGACGGCGGCCATATCGTTGTCTCCAACCACTTGAGCGGCTCGCTGGCCGTCCTGCCGCTCGCCGACGACGGCGCGCTGCTGCCGGTCAGCCACACGCGGATACTGGAAGGCGAGCCCGGCCCGCATCGCGTCGAGCAGCCACACGCCAAGCCGCACTTCAATCACTTCGATGCGCAAGGCCGCCATGTGATCGTTCCGGACAAGGGGCTCGACCGCATCCATGTCCTGCACTGGAACAATGGCGCGCTCGCGCCCGCCACGCCCGCGCATGTACCGACGCGCGAATGCGCGGGTCCCCGCCATGTCGCCTTCCATCCCCAGGCGCCGTGCATGTATACGGTCAACGAGCTGGACTCCACCGTGACCGCGTATCGCTACGATGCGGGGCCGGGAACGCTGCAGCCGTTCCAGATCCTTACGACGCTGCCGGATAGCTACACGGGGAACAACCGCGCGGCGGCCATCGCCGTCGACCCCCGCGGCCGCTACGTGTACGCCTCCAACCGGGGCCACGACAGCATCGCCTGCTTCGCAATCGCGGCCGCCACCGGCCACCTGCGCTTCGTGGCCGCGTATCCCACGCAGGGACGCACGCCGCGCTTCTTCACCCTCGATGCCGCGGGCCATTTCCTGTACGCGTGCAACGAGGACAGCGACACCATCGTCACGTTCCGCGTGGATGCCGAAACGGGCGCGCTGGCCGCCCATGGCACGCCCGCCCGCACCGGCAGCCCGGTCTGCATGGTGTTGCGCAAGTAGATCGAAACATCGGTGCATCCAGACAGCGCGAGACCGCGCAGCCAGACATACATACATAACCCGGAGACAAACGATGAAAGCCCTTATCCCGCTCGCCCGCGCCATGCGGCGCCTTTCCGTCGCGGTCGTGCTCGCCGCCACCACGGCGCAGGCACAGACACCGGCACAGGCGCAGGACCACTATCCCGCCATGCCGATCCGACTCATCGTGCCCTATACGGCCGGCGGCGGCGTCGACTTGATCGGACGCCTGCTCGCGCAGCGCCTGAACGACACGCTGAAGCAGCCGATCATCGTCGAGAACAAGCCCGGCGCCAGCGGCATGATCGGCGCCAACTACGTCGCCAAGGCCAAGCCCGACGGCTACACCATCCTGCTGTCGGCCGCCGGTGAGATCGTGGTGAACCCGTCGTTGTACAAGGAGAAAATGACCTTCGATCCGGGCCGCGAGCTGGCTTCGGTATCGCTGGTCGCGCGCATCCCCAACGTGCTCGTCGTGAACCCATCGGTACCGGCAAAGACGCCGGCCGAATTGCTGGCGTATGCGAAATCGCAGCCCGGCCACCTGACGTTTTCCTCCAGCGGCGTGGGCAACCTGCAGCATGTCTCCGGGGAATTGCTGAACCGCATGGCGGGCGTGGATATTCGCCACATCCCGTACAAAGGGGCCGCCCAGCAGATCGCCGATGTCGTGGCCCGGCATGTCACCATGACCTTTACCAGCGCCGCCGCGGCCATGCCTTTCATCAGGAGCGGACAGGTACGGCCCATCGCCGTCACGTCGTCGCAGCGGCTGGGCGCGCTGCCCGACGTACCCGCGCTCGCGGAAACACCGGGCCTGTCGGGCTACGAGGTGGTCAACTGGTTCGGCTTGTTCGCGCCGGGGGCGACACCTCCCGCCATCCTGGACAGACTCAACCAGGCGGCGCTGGCAGCGCTCAAGGACCCGGCGTTGCTGCAGGCCTTGAGAGACCAGGGCGCCGAACCCGCGTCTTCCTCGCGGCCGGACTTCGACGCCTTCCGGCGCGCGGAGACCGCCAAATTCGCCAAGGTCATCGCGGAAACCGGCATTACGCTGCAGGAGTGAGGCGCCGGCGGCAGACGTCGCGCGGGGCCGCCTTGCCGTCATGCGCATCGCGTGACCGCGCCGGAAATCTGAAGGAAAACTGAACGGTGGCCGCGGAGCGGAATGTCATAATCCCGCTCCATCGTTCATTCCCACGCAGTCCTTCGCCATGCCGCTCGCACTCGGTGCATTCATTGTTCCGCTTATCGTGGCTTGCGCGTTGTTCATGGAGAACCTCGACGCGACGGTGCTCGTGACGGCGCTGCCGTCCCTGGCACGGGACTTGGGAGAAGACCCGATCACCCTGAAGCTGGCGGTTACCAGCTATGTGGTTGGGCTCGGCGTCTTCATCCCCATCTGCGGCTGGGTGGCCGACCGCTACGGGCCGCGCACGGTCTTCCGCGCGGCAATCAGCATTTTCGTCGTCGGGTCGCTGCTTTGCGCGGCCGCCAACACGCTATTCACCTTCGTGCTCGCACGGTTCGTGCAAGGCGTCGGCGGCGCCATGATGGTGCCGGTCGGACGCATCATTATCTTCCGGTCGGTGGCGCGCGCCGATTTCGTGCGGGCGGTGAATTACCTGACGATTCCCGCGCTGCTGGGGCCCGTGGTCGGGCCGCTGCTCGGCGGGTTCATCACGACGTATCTGCACTGGCGCCTGATGTTTTTCATCAATGTGCCGATAGGCCTGGTCGGCATTTACCTGACGAATCGACATATCAACGACGTGCGCGATACGGAGCCCGGGCATCTGGACTGGCCGGGCTTCATCCTGTCGGCCGGCGGCGCCTCGTTGTTCATGCTGGGCATGTCGCTGGTCGGCAGCGACGTGGTGAGCGACCGCGTGACCGCCCTCCTGTGCGTGGCAGGCCTGGTGCTGTCCGGACTGTACGTGCTGTATGCGCGGCGCGTGGAGAATCCACTGCTGGACCTGCGCTTTCTGCGCATCCCCACCTTCCATACGAGCGTGATCGGCGGATCGCTGTTCCGCATCGGGCTGGGGGCGGTGCCGTTTCTCCTTCCGCTGGCCTTGCAGGAAGGCCTGGGCATGACGCCGTTCGAGGCCGGCATGATTACCTGCGCGTCGGCGTTCGGCGCGCTGTTCATGAAGATGCTGGCGCAGCCGGTACTGCGTCGCTTCGGCTTTCGCCCCGTACTGATGGCCAATGCGGCGCTGGCCGGAATCGCGCTGGCCATGTATGGCGTTTTCAATCCGGGCATGTCACGCGGACTGATCTGGGTGATCGTTCTTTTCGGCGGGATTTTCCCGTCATTGCAGTTCACCAGCCTGAATGCGCTGGCCTATGCCGACATCGACAGTGGCGACGTGGGCCGCGCGACGAGCGTGTCCAGCGTAATCCAGCAGATGTCGCTGGGCCTGGGGGTGACCGTGGCCGGGATCGTGCTGCAGCTCTCGCATTATGTGCAGGGGCATGCGGGCATCGTATGGACGGATTTCTGGCCGGCCTTCCTGGTATTGGGTCTTTTTTCGGCCGCCTCCATACCGGTGACGGCGCGCATGCCACGCGGCGCCGGCGGCGAACTGACACGGGGCCGCTGACCCCGTGCCTTGAGCCGGGCCTAGAGGAAGGCCCGGGCCTGGTTCATGATGGCGTCGCAGGCCTGCTGCGTGGCGGCCGCTTTCAACCCGTCGCCGCCCAGGCTGACCGTGTTCCCGCTGCCGGTCTGAAGCAACCCCTTGGCGCCCTCCAGATACCCCTCGTCCTTCTGCGCGGGCTGACCGGTGGTCCCGCTCAATTTTCCAAGCAGTTGATCCTTCAGCGACGACGCGCTGCCGCCGGACAGGTACTTGTTCTTGATGCAGTACTCGAGCACGCCGGCCGCGTTGGCCAGGCTCCCCGATTGCAGGCCCGCGCCGCCGGAGGCCGACCCCGAGCCCAGCCCGCCGAGCGCGCCCTTGATGGAATCGAACCCTTGCGCGATGGCCGGGCCGTGGGCGGATGCCATGAGCGCGCCGATGATCAGCGCCACACGGACGCGGTTGCGTATCTTCATATCCAACACTCCTGTTCGAGGGCCATTGTTCCTGGCCGCGGCACCGATCCGGCCGGCTCGGCGCGGGCTCAAGGCATCGGCGCAAGGCGGGTGGCCCGGATCGGGCGATAATGGCCGGCGCCGAGTCGCGGTGCCGGTCGTCAAGGGGTGACCGCACGCGCGACAAGGCCGCCCCGCTTGCGGACCGCGTAAGGATAGGCGCTTGCGGGTTCTTCCCAAGTAACGATAGGTGTCATTACCGAGCCACCATGACGATACGTATTCTGCTTTCCCGAAGTACCGCCGAACGCATGCGCGGACCCATCGCAGAAGTGATGTCAGGCCGCCCGCACGAGTTGCGCGTGGCGGAGCCGACGCTGGGGCACGCGCACGGTGATATCGACATCGGGTTCATCTCCCGCGATGTGACGGGGGCTTCCACCAAGCATGTGGTGACCGAACCCTTGCAGGCGTTCTACGAATCGCTGCGCGCCTCGCCGAACCTGCGCTGGGTCCACGTCCACTCGGCGGGGCTCGATCGCCCGATCTTTCCCGAATTGCAGGGGCGCGGCGTCCAGGTCACGCCTTCTCCTGGCGCCAATTCCGAGCCCGTCATGCAGACGGCCCTCGCCGGCCTGCTGGCCCTGGCGCGGCAGTTTCCCGCACTTATGGCGGCGCAGCGCGAGAATGTGTGGATCAAGGCTACCGAGCTGCCGCCGCTGCGCGACCTTACCGGCCAGACGGCCGTCATCGTGGGATGGGGCAATATCGGGCAGCGCCTGGGCGCGGCGCTGCGCCTGCTCGGCTTGAAGGTCGTCGTCGTGCGCAGCAGCGCCACGGCGATGGCCGACGGCATGCGCAGCGTGGCCTATGAGGACATCCACGCCGTGCTGCCGCAGGCGAACTGGCTGATCCTGGCATGTCCGCTGACCGATCGCACGCGTGCGCTCATCGGCGCGCGCGCCTTCGACGCGATGCCGCGCAACGCGTATCTGGTCAACGTGGCGCGCGGCGAAGTGGTGGCACAGAGCGACCTCATCGATGCGCTGCAGACCGGTCGCCTGGCCGGGGCCTACCTCGACGTATACGAGCACGAGCCGCTGGATGCCGGCTCGCCGCTGTGGCGCATGCCGAACGTCATCGCGACGCCGCACATGGCCGGCCATTCGGATGGCAACGCCGCGCGCGTCGACGGGATCTTCCTGGCGAACCTGCGCAGCTGGCTGGACCAGCACGCGCCGCTCGCCCCTGGAGCATGACGCGCCCGCGCGCCAGCGCAGTCCTGCTTGGCCCGGATCAGCAGGCGCGTCGCGGGGCGTGCGCTTCAGCGGGATGACGAGGGCCGGTCAAGACCCGCGCCGGTGCAAGGCCTCGCGGGTGTAGGGAGCATCGGCGCCGGACAGCGCCAGCGCCAGCGACACCACGACATCGTGCGTGCGCAACTGCGGCGCCACGGAATAGCTGGCCATCGCGGATACCACGAAGCCCAGGGCCACCGCGCCGAGCCGTACGCCGGCCCGGCCGGCGGGCCAACTCGCCAACACCAGGCCGGACACCACGCCGCCGATCAGCAGGCCCAGGACGACTTCCGACACCGAATGCGCCTGCAACACCAGGCGCGATATACCGATCAGCAGCGCCAGCACGGCGCCTGCCGCCGCGAGTACCCACGCAGTCCCGGCAGAGCGCCTGTTGCCCACGGCATAGCCGAGCACCGGGTACACCGCCGCCGACACCATGGAGTGGCCGCTGAATCCGGTGAAATCGATTGCCGCCCAGCCCACGCCCCAGCCCAGAAAGGCCAGCTTGGACGCCAGCACCAGCGCGCAAGCCACGCCGAAGGTCCACAACCAGCGAATAACCGGCGGCCGCTCCGACATCGCAACGAAGAGCATCGCGATCAGCGCCGCCGGCAGCAGGAGCCGCGATTCGCCGAACGCCGAAAGCGCAACCCAGAAACCGGAACCATGCATTGCCTGTCCATCCCATGTGCGTGTGCCAAGCGCGATATCCCAACACATCCCGGGCCGCTTGCCTATCCGTAGATTGGCCGTGCCCCCATTTCCATCCCCGATATGCCACCGCCTTGTCCCCTGCCAGGGCATGCAGCTTGCTGTTGCCGGCCACGATCCGCACCGCCGCCCCTGCAAGGAGATCCCTATGAGAGCACTACGCTGGCATGGCAAGCACGACATCCGTTGCGACAATGTCCCCGACCCCCAGATCGAACATCCGCGCGACGCCATCGTCAAGGTAACGTCCTGCGCCATATGCGGCTCGGACCTGCACCTGTTCGACGGCTTCATGCCTGGCATGAAGCATGGCGACATCATGGGCCACGAGTTCATGGGCGAGGTCGTCGAGGTGGGCGCCGAAGCGAAGGGACTCAAGGCCGGCGACCGCGTCGTCGTGCCCTTCACCATAACCTGCGGAGAATGCGAGCAATGCCGGCGTGGCAACTTCTCCGTCTGCGAGCGCACCAACCGCAACAAGGACGCCGCCGACAAAATGTTCGGCCATACGACGGCCGGTCTCTTCGGCTATACGCATCTGACCGGTGGCTACCCGGGCGGCCAGGCAGAGTACGTCAGGGTGCCCCATGCCGACAGCACCCATATCAAGGTGCCCGACGGGCTGACCGACGAGCAGGTACTGTTTCTGGGCGACATCTTCCCCACCGGCTGGCAGGCGGCGGTCCAGTGCGATATCCAGCCCACCGATACGGTGGCAATCTGGGGAGCCGGCCCGGTGGGACAGATGACCATCCGCAGCGCCGTGCTGTTGGGCGCGAAGCAAGTCGTGGTGATCGACCGCGTGCCGGAACGCCTGGAGATGGCCCGTGCGGCGGGCGCCATCACCATCAACTTCGAGCATGAAAGCGTGCTCGAGCGGCTGCATGACCTGACCGGCGGCAAGGGTCCCGAGAAGTGCATCGACGCCGTCGGCATGGAGTCCCATGCGACGCGCTCCATCGATTCCATGTACGACCGCGCCAAGCAGGCCATCATGGCCGAAACGGATCGCCCCCATGTCCTGCGCGAGATGATTTACGTGTGCCGCCCCGCCGGCATCCTGTCCATCCCCGGCGTCTACGGTGGACTGATCGACAAGATTCCTTTTGGCGCATCCATGAACAAGGGCCTGACGTGGCGCATGGGGCAGACCCATGTCCGACGCTGGACCGACGACCTGCTAAAACGCATCGCCGACGGCCAGATCGATCCGTCCTTCGTGATCACGCACACCGTCGGGCTGGAACAGGGTCCGGAGATGTACAAGACCTTCCGCGACAAGAAGGACGGATGCATCAAGGTGGTGCTCAAGCCGTAAACCCGCGGGCGTCCGCGCCTCTGGAGCCATTATGAACGACGTATATCAATTCCCGACCGCGCAAACCGAATCGAGGCCGGCCAGGCTGGCGCGCGGGCTGGGCTGGTTCAGCATCGCGCTGGGTGTGGCGGAACTGGCCGCGCCGGCCTTGGTCAATTCGGTGTGCGGGCTGCGGGCTCGGCCCGCCACGGTGCGCCTCTACGGGCTGCGCGAAATCGCCTGCGGCATCGGCATACTTACCAGCCGCGATCCGCGCCCCTGGCTGTGGGCGCGCACGGCGGGCGACATGGTGGACCTGGCCTCGCTCGCGCTGGCCGACAAGGATGCGCCCAACGCGGTGCGCACCGGCATGGCAGCCATGAATGTCGGCGCCATCGCCGCGCTGGACATCTATGCCGCCGAATCGTTCCCCGCGCCGCCTCCGCCGCCCAGCCAGTACAGCTATGCGGACCGCAGTGGATTGCCGCGCCCGCCCGACGCCATGCGCGGCGCGGCGCTCCAGGACTTCGAGATGCCGGACGACATGCGGGTACCGGCCGCGCTGGCTCCGTGGGGCCAGGAAGGCCCGACGGACGATACCCGGCAGACTGCGAGGACCGGGACGACCGCACAAAGCGACGCGACCGGCAAGACGGGCCAGCCCGCCTCGACCCTACCCACGCGCGGGACCGGCGAGAATGGTCAAAGGCCTTCGTCGGGACCGGCTGGCAATGGCGGCGCTCCTACATGACGGGCATGGCGCGGGCCGTGGCCAGGGCTGGCGCCGGGCCCCGGCCCGCCAATCCACTTACCAATCGGCCTTGTATCGCGCATATAGCGCGATGACGTCCCGGACGTACTGCTGCGTTTCCGCGTAGGGCGGGATGCCATCGTACTTCTGCACGGCGCCCTGTCCCGCGTTGTACGCGGCCAGCGCAAGGTCCAGCCGGCCCGGATACTGGTCGATCAGGCTGCGCAGGTGGCGGGAACCGGCGCTGATATTGATGGCGGGATCCACCAGGGCCCGCTCGACATCGGGCGCGCTGACCCATGCCGCGGCGGTGGTGGGCATCAATTGCATCAGTCCCAGTGCGCCCTTGGGGGAGCGGGCGTCCTTCCGGAAACCCGATTCGATGGCGATGACCGCACCCAGCAGCGCGCTGTCCACGCCATAGTCGGCCGCCGCCTTCGCGATGACGACGCGGTAGTCGTCCAGGCCCCGGTGCGCGGTCAGTGCATCCACGCGTGCGTCGTCCGCCTGCTCATAGGCCATCGCGGCGGTGATCTTGCCGCCCGGCCCCGCGGTCAGGTAGCGACGCGGACAGTCGGGACACCGCGCGTCCGCGCCGGCGGCGCGTCCATACGCCCGTACCTGCGCCCGCTTGTAGTACTTCGCCATGCCTTTGGCGACGGTCATGGTGCGCCAGACTCCGAAAGGATCCTTGTATCGGTACCTTTCGCCCGCCTGTGCCGCCGTCGCGGCGAACGCCAGTGCGATACATGCCGCCATCGCCGCCAGGAACAGCCATCGTCGCCCATCGTATTTCGCGGTGGTTCGCCAGTGTGTTCTCATGGTCTTCACAAGTGCGCGGCCCGCCGCGCGTCCACGGCCCCAGGCGGCGCGGTGCGCCGTCTCGTCTCTCCCCCGGCCCCTGATGATGGGGCAGCCCCCGGCGGCTGTCTCCCGGGTCAATGGCCTAGCACGTCCAGGCGAGCACTAATGCGCCTGGCTGACGCGTTCGCAGGGGCCGGATGGCGCCGGCCCGCTCAAGTCGCACGCATGAAGGCAGCGCCGTTCCGATCGAAATTGCGCAGGTGCGGGAACACATCGTTCAAGGCATCCGCGCCCGCGCCGAACCAGGCGCCCAGCGCCGCGCCGAACTGCTCTACGGACGTGGTGGGCAGCAGGCGTCCATGGTCCACGAAGCCCGGCCCCTCGATGTCCCAGTCCGGGTGGGTGCCATAGAAGCGGCCGCCCTGCACGGCGCCGCCCAGGATAAAGTGATGGCCGCCCCAGCCATGATCGGAGCCGTCGCCATTGGACACCAGCGTGCGGCCGAACTCCGAAGCGGTGAACGTGGTCACGCGGTCCGCCATGCCCAGGTCCGTCATCGCCTGCTGGAATGCGGCCAGCGCGCCGCCCAGCTCGCGCAGCAAGCCCGGGTGGGTTCCATTCAGGCCATCGTGATTGTCATAGCCGTTCTGCGACACGAAGAAGACCTGGCGCCTGACGCCCAGCGCGCGGCGTGCGGCGATCATGCGCGCGACGATCTTCAATTGCGCGCCCAGGGGCGTGCCGAAATCTCCCGCTATGGCCACGCCCTCCAGCGCGGCCCGCAATTGCGTATCGGCGCGGATCGATCGCGCCAGGGTCGCGGCGATCTGCTGCTGGAACAGGTGCTGCCCCGGCTGGACCAGCAGTTCGCGCAGCAGGTCGGTGCAGGCAGTCGAACCGTAGGTGTCGCGTTGCAGCAGCTCGATCGGCGTGGATCCCGCGGGACTGACGCGGTACGCGGAGACGTGCTGGCCGGACAGCAACAGCGCGCTGCCGCCCGCGGTCACGTTGGCGAAGGTGCTGGCGCCGTTGCCGGCGACGAACAGGTCCGCCATGCGCCCGGCCCAGCCGGAGGCCGCGCCCTCCGGCGCCAGTCCCTGCCAGTACGACTGCTGGTCGTTGTGCGAAAACAGCTTGGGTGGCATGGGCACGCGGTTGCCGATGTAGTCGGCCTTGCGGGTCGGCACCACCATGGGCCCGACGTTCAATTGCACCGCCATCATGCCGCGCTCGAACCACGGCTTGAGCGCGGCCAGCGTGGGCGCCAGCGCATACACGCGGCCATCCGCGCCGCCGCCGCGCGGCTGCAACACCGTTGCATCCAGTTTTTCGCGCGCCAGCGCGATGTCGGCGCGCGTGCGGAAGTAGCGCGCATGGCTTTCGCGGTCGTAGGGCACGACCGTGTTGTAGGGATCATTGCCGCCATACAGGAATACGCAGACCAGCGCCTTGTAGTCCTCGGCGGCGGGGCTTCCATGTGCCGGGGGCCGGGCCTGCGCGGCGGCTTCACCGGCGGCCGCCAACTGCAAGGCAAAAGGAGCGGCCGCACCGGCGACGCCGCCCATGCCCAGCGCGGATGCACGCTTCAGGAACTCGCGGCGCGAGGCATCGCCCGTACGCGGTACGCCATGCTGCGCGTCGCGGCGCGCCTTGCCAGACCGATCAGCCATCGTCCTGCCCTCCCGCCGTCAACGGCGTGATCATCGCTGCACCAGGTACTCAGGCGCCGCGGCCACCAGGGTGATGGCGGCCCGCACGCGATCGCGCGGCCGTTCGGCGGGAATGGTCCGCACGGCCTGCGCGATGGCCGCCGCCGTATCGCGGCTGAAGGCGTCGCCCGCCAGCAGCAGCACGATACGGTCGACCAGCCGCGACGTGTCCTGCGCGATGGCCACTTCCGCCGCATAGGAGGTCTGCAAGTCCTCCCAGCCGCGATCCACGTAGATGGCCACGAAATTCAGGTATCCGGCCACGCTGGTTTCATCTGTGATCTGCAGTTCCGGCGCAACCAGCCCACGCGCCGCGATGGCGCTGCCGGCAGGCGTGTAGCGCGGACGAAAGAAGTTGAACACCGAGGCGGACCGCATGGGGCTTTGCGCCAGCCGCACCGTATTGTCCGTGGTGTCCGGCATGGCCCACTTGCCGTTTGTCGACGTGGCCTGGAAGGCGCGCGCCCAGGCGGCGAAGCGCAGGATGGGCTCGCGTACCTTGCCCCAGGTCGGCGAATCCAGGTCCGGGAAGCGGGCCTCCGGGTCCAGCAGCACGGCCCTCACCACGGCGCGCAGGTTGCCGCGCACGCCCCGGCCGTCATCGGCGAAGGCGGCGGCGACGCGCTTGACGTAAGCCGGACTGGGATTGCTGGTCACCAGCCGCTGGATCAGCTGGGTGCCGATGAACGGCCCCACGTTGGGATGGGCGCACAGCACGTCCAGGGCCTTGCCCAGCGACGCCACCCCGCCGGTTCCGGGCGGAATCACCGCGCCCAGGAAGCGCTTCTCGCTCATGGAATGGTTGGAGGGGTTCAGCGCCATGGGGCGGCGCTGGAACTCGACGTCGTTCTCGCTGCCGTTCAGGTCCCAGCCGGTGAAGACCTTGGCCAAGCCCCGCACGTCGTCGTTGGTGTAGGTCTCGATGGGCTTGCCCTGCTTCAGCTTCAGCGTGCCATCGGGATTGAGTTCGTACAGGCCGATGGTGAACAACTGCATGACCTCGCGCGCGTAGTTTTCGTCGGGTTCCCGCCCGGTACGCGGGTCTTCCTTGCGGTTGCCGCGGTAGGTCAGCATGCAACCCATGGACAGGTTCAATGTCACGGCCTCCAGCAGTTGCCGATAATTGCCCAGGGCATGCTGAGCCAGGATGTCCATGAAGGACGCGGCGCCGAACAGCGGCCAGGATGCCGTGACCGCCGAAACTCCGACGACAAAGATCTCCGACAGCGCGAACGCGGTCCGCACGCGCACCTGGTCCGGGGCGCTGATGAACTTGCGCCATAGCGTCGACTCCAGCGGCGCATTGATGCCGTTGCCCTTGTTGGCTTCGTTATTCGCGCCGACGGAAAGCAGCCAGTCGAAGTGCGTCTGCGAGGGCGGCATGGAGAGCTGTTCGTCCAGCCACGCGGCGTACCCCATGCCGGTCACGCGTTCGATCTCGCGCGGCGTGGGCCCGAATGTGGCCTGCGCCAGGAAACGCGACGCCTGCCCCGGCGTGGGGCGCGGGTAGTCGTAGCCAGGGGGCGGCGATTCGCTGGGCAGCGCAGGGGATGCAGTCTTCGGCATGGGCGTAATGATTCGCGTCGCCTTACCTTAGACGCAACGCAGCACGCCTTCAATTCGCGCAGATGGAGGATGAAAGGTGTAGTCCCTGGGGCCTGCTGCCCAACCATGGGCACAAGCCTTGCCGCCACGCGCCCACCGTCGGGACTCGATCGTTGGAGGGAGAATGGCAGAGCAGGCATCCCGCTACGCGCGCGCGGAAGTGTTACGCATCCTGGGGCAGGCCCTGTGGAAATATCGCCGCCGCGCGCTGGCGGCCCTGGTCCTGCTGGTACTGGCCAAGCTCTTCGCGGTTGCCGTTCCGGTGGCCCTGAAGATGGTGGTGGACAGCCTGAGCCGCCCCGACGCGGTGCTTGCGCTGCCGGTCTTCCTGCTCATCGGCTATTCCCTGCTTCGCTTCGCAGGCGGCCTGTTCACCGAGCTGCGCGACACCGTGTTCTCGCCGGTGACGCAAGCCACCGTGGCCGATTTCAATCTGCGCATCTTCGAGCACCTGCACCGGCTGGGCGCACGCTTTCACGCGAGCCGGCAGACCGGCACGCTGGCACGCGACGTGGAACGCGGGACCAACGGCGTCGGGTTCCTGATGAGTACGGCGCTTTTCACGCTGCTGCCCACCCTGGTGGAGATCGGCTCAGTGGTCGCCATACTGATGAGCGGCTACGACCCCTGGTTCGCCATCATCGTCGCCATTACCTTCGTCGTGTACTCGGTGGTGACGTATGTCCTGACCAAGCGCCGCATTTTCTACCAGCGCATGATCAACGAGCTGGATTCGGCGGCCGGCGGACGGCTGGTGGACAGCCTGCTCAACTACGAATCGGTCAAGTACTACACCAATGAAGCCGGCGAATCTCGCCGCCTGCGAGACCTGCTGGACCGCTGGCGCGCCGTCGGCGTGGAGAACCAGCGCGCGCTGTCCACGCTGCATATTTCGCAGAGCGCGGTGATCGCGCTGGGTGTCGGCGCCGTCATGCTGCTGGCCGGCTTGCAGGTCACGCATCGCACGATGACGGTAGGCGACCTGGTATTGGTGAACGCCTACATCATCCAGATCTGCCTGCCGCTGAACACCCTGGGCCTGGTCTTCCGCCAAACCAAGGAAGCCATGATCAATGCCGAACAGGTGTGCACGCTGCTACGCCTGCCCCCGGAAACCGAGCCTGCCCATGCCTTGCCGGAGATCGCGGTGACGCAGGGGGAAGTGGGCTTCGAGTCGGTGAACTTCGGCTATGAACCGGGCCGCCAGATACTGTGGGACGTCAACATCCGCGTGCCGGCGGGCGGAACGGTGGCCGTGGTCGGAGGCAGCGGTTCAGGCAAGTCCACGCTGGGTCGCCTGCTCTTTCGCTTCTACGAGGCCGACAGCGGCCGCGTGACCGTGGATGGCGTCGACGTGCGTACCATCGACCCCAGCAGCCTGCGTCGCAACCTGGGCATCGTGCCACAGGACACCATGCTCTTCAACGACACGATCGCGTACAACATTGCCTACGGCAAGCCGGGCGCCTCGCTCTCGGATGTGATTGAAGCGGCCAAGGGCGCGCGCCTGCATGACTTCGTTCAAAGCCTGCCTGCGCAATACGACACCGTCGTCGGAGAACGCGGCGTCAAGCTTTCCGGCGGCGAACGGCAGCGCATCGCCATCGCGCGCGCCATTCTGAAGAATCCCCCCATCCTGCTGTTCGACGAGGCCACATCCGCGCTGGACACGCGAACGGAGCGCGCGATCCAGGCCGAACTGGACCGCATTGCCGTAGGCCGCACGACGCTGATCATCGCGCACCGGCTGTCCACCGTGGTGAACGCGGACGAAATCGTGGTGCTGGAACACGGACGCATCGTCGAACGCGGCACGCATGCCGAACTGCTCGCCAGGCAAGGGATCTACGCGCAGATGTGGAACCTGCAACGGCAACAGAGCGAGCTGGAAACCACGGGCTCGCGCCTGTCTTCCCAGCACATCAACCTGGCCACGCTGGTGGCAGGCGTGCTCGATGGCGTGCGTCATGCCATCGAGGAGAAGGACATCAACCTGTATACCCACCTCAGTCTGGAGAACGCGCGCGTCCTGGGCGATCCCAGCGTGCTGCAACAGGTGATCTGGGATATGTGCATCAACGCCATCGCGGCCACGCCCGCAGGCGGCCGCGTGGAACTGGCGCTGCGTCGCGTCGGCGAAGCGGCGCGCCTGTCCGTGACCGACACCCGGCTGCCGCCGGCCGATGCGGCGGCGCTGGAGCCTGCCGAGCAGTTGCAGACCGTGCTTGCCGATCGGCCGCCGCTGGACCCCGTACGGGCCCGCGCCGATGTCGAAAAGTTCGGTGGCCGCTTCGGTGCGGACGCCACCAGCGGGCCCGGGCGCACCCATTGGCTGGAGATGCCGCTGCGCGCGCCCGCCGCCGCTACGCTGCCATACACCGGCAATCGTGCGGCGCCGCTCTCCTTGCGCGAGGCGCGCATCTTCCTGGTCGATGACGACACCCCTGAACAGTCGCGCATCAGCGAGGCGCTGGTCGGCGCCGGCGCGCAGGTGCAGGTCTTCAAGACCGGCGGCGAAGTACTGGAGGCGTTGCAGAGCATGCCGCCCGACACATGGCCGGACGCGCTGGTGTGCGATGTGACCTTGGACGACATGGATGGATATGCGGTCATCGCCGCCATACGGCAGATGGAGGCCGAGCGCGCGGTGGCCTTGTCGCAACGATTGCCCGCCGTGGCGCTGTCCGGGCACTCCGCATCCGAAGGCCGCCTGCGCGCATTGATGGCGGGCTTCCAGATGCATTGCCCCAAGCCCGTGGACCCGCACGTCGTGATCAGCACGACAGCGGGCCTGGTGGGTGGAAAGTTACGTCGCTTGTAAACCATACCGGGGCCGCGCCGCGTGAAAAGCGCATCCCCAGAAGCGTTACAAAGCCGGCCCGCGTCGGCACGCTAGTTGCCTTACCGGCCGGGCCCGAACTGTTGGGCTGATTCGATCAATAACGCGCACGGCAAGGCGCGCGAGACCCTCCCGGTTCTCCAGCAGAGCAGCGCGACAACTCATCCGACATGGAGAACGGTCATGCGAAGAATCGCAATCGTCAGTGAGCATGCGTCGCCGTTGGCGCTGGCCGGCAGCGTGGACAGCGGCGGACAGAACATCTATGTCGCGCAGGTAGCCCGGCAGTTCGCCAGGATGGGCCATCAGGTCGACGTGTTCACCCGCGCCGACAGTCCCTTCCTGCCCACCGAGATGAACTGGCAGGACAACGTCCGCGTGATCCATGTGCCGGCGGGGCCTGCGCGCCAGATCCCAAAGGAAGAGCTTCTGCCCTACATGGGCGCGTTCGGCGACTTCCTCGAACGGTATTTCTCCAGCCAGTCCCGTCCCTACGACATCGTCCACGCGAACTTCTTCATGTCGGCCCTCGCGGCGCTGCCGGCGGCGCGCGCCTGCGGCATCCCCTTCGCCGTGACCTTCCATGCCCTCGGGCGCGTGCGCCGCAAATTCCAGAAGGAAGCCGACCTGTTTCCCGAATGCCGCTTCGATATCGAGGACGACATCATCGCGCAGGCCGACCGCATCATCGCCGAATGTCCGCAGGACCGCGACGACATGAAGGAGCTCTACAACGCGGACCCCAGCCGCATCTCGATCGTGCCGTGCGGGTACGACCCGGTCGAGATGCGTCCCATGGATCGCGCCCGCGCGCGGGCCGAGCTGGGTTGGAACGACGATACGTTCACGGTGTTGCAGTTGGGCCGCATGGTGCCGCGCAAGGGCGTGGACAACGTCATCCGCGCGCTGAGCCGCATGCGCACGATGCATGGCATCGATGCGCGGCTTTGCGTAGTGGGGGGCAACAGCCGCGAACCTTCGGAGAAGGCGACGCCCGAACTCGCGCGGCTGCGCGCGATCGCGCGCGAAGAGGGCGTGTTCGATCACGTCGAATTCACCGGCCGGCGCGACCGCCTGCAATTGCGCGCCTACTACTGCGCGAGCGATGTCTTCGTGACGACGCCCTGGTACGAGCCGTTCGGCATCACGCCGGTGGAAGCCATGGCCTGCGCGCGCCCCGTCATCGGCGCGGACACCGGCGGCATCCGCTATTCCGTCCGCCACGGCGAGACAGGCTGGCTGGTGCCGCCCAAGGACCCCGATGCCCTGGCCGAACGGCTTGCCCTGCTCGCCCAGGACAACCTGCTGCGCAGGCGCATGGGCGAGGCCGGCATGCGCCGCGCCCGCGAGCACTTCACCTGGGAGCGCGTCGCGGGCGAGCTGCTGAACGTGTTTGACGAAATCATGGCGCCGGCGAACGTGCCGGCGACCGCCAACCGTGCGTCGGCGACCGCTGCGCGCGCCATAGCTTAAGGAGATGTGTGAATGAGCGATGTCGATACTTCCACGCTGTCGGGTCGCATTGTGCTCGTGACCGGAGGCGGTAGCGGGCTGGGCAAGGCGATCTGCGAGCTGCTCGCCGGCGACGGCGCGCGCGTCGTCGTGGCCGATCGCAACCCGCAGGCGGCGCAGGACGTGGCGAAGGCATTGCCGGCCGAACGCGGGTACGCCGTCACCCTTGACGTAGGCGACGAGGCGCAGGTGCGCGATGCCTTGCGCCAGGCGGTCGAACGCCATGGCCGGCTGGACGCCATCGTCAACAACGCCGGCGTCGATGTCACCGCGCCTTTGCAGGAGCTCAGCGCCATGGATTGGGACCGCGTGGTGCGGACCAACCTGACCGGCCCCTTCCTCATGTCCAAGCACGCGCTCGAGTACCTGGGCAAGGGCGGACACATCGTCAACATCGCATCGACCGCGGCGCGGCGCGCCTGGCCCAATGCCTCGGTCTATCACGCGACCAAATGGGGCCTGCTCGGCCTGTCGCATGCCTTGCATGCGGAACTGCGTCCGGCCGGCATCAAGGTGTCGGCGGTGCTCGCCGGCGGCATGCGCACGCCCTTCCTGCTCGATCGCTTCCCGGACATCGACCCGGGCAACCTGCAGGATCCGGCCAATGTGGCGCGCGCCGTGCGCTTCGTACTGACCCAGCCCGAAGAAACCGTGATTCCCGAAGTCATGGTGTTGCCGATGCGGGAGACCTCATGGCCTTGAAACCCGCGATCTTCCTGGACAAGGACGGTACCCTGCTGGCGGACCGCCCCTACAACGTCAACCCCGCGCTGATGGAATGGGCGACGGGCGCCCGCGCCGGCGTCGCCCTGCTGGGGCGCCTGGGCCACCCCTTGATCGTCATCAGCAACCAGGCCGGCGTGGCGCTCGGCCGTTTCGACGAATCCGCCCTTGGCGCCGTACAGGCGCAGCTGCGCGCCATGTTCCAGCACGAGGGCGCGCGGTTGGCGGGCTTCTACTATTGCCCGCATCATCCGCGCGGCACCCAGCCGCAGTATGCGGTGTCGTGCCTGTGCCGCAAGCCCATGCCGGGCATGCTGACCCGCGCGGCTGCCGAACATGGCATCGACCTGAAGGCCTCCTGGTTCATCGGCGACATCCTGGACGACGTCGAGGCCGGTCGGCGTGCGGGCTGCCACACCATGCTGCTGGACAACGGCAACGAAACCGAATGGGTACGCGGCCCCCTGCGCACGCCGGACGGGATGGCCGCCGACATGCACGCCGCGGCGCGCCTGATCGCGCGCCAACTCCCGCCCGTCCATGTGGGCGGCAAGGAGGCCGCATGAGTGCATTGGAGCCTACCCCGGACCGCGCATCGACTCCCACCGCGCACCATGCCGCCGGCAGCGGCGCAGCCGCGATCGTAACGCCGCGCGGCGCCAGGCAGACGACGGGCGCGCGGCACTGGACCGAGGCGCGCAACATCCTGTGCGTACGGCTGGACAACATGGGCGACGTACTCATGACTACGCCCGCGCTGCGCGCATTGAAGGCGCAGCATCCCGGTCGTCGGCTGACATTGCTCGCTTCGCAGTCCGGGGCCGCTGTGGCGCCTTACGTGCCGGAGATCGACGCCGTCATCGCCTACGAGGCGCCTTGGGTAAAAAACGCGTGCAGCCCGCCGGAGGAATACCACGCCACGCTGACGCGCCTGCAGACGCAGCGTTTCGACGCCGCGGTCATCTTTACGGTGTACAGCCAGAGCGCCCTGCCCGCCGCCTTGATGTGCTATAGCGCCGGCATCCCGCGCATCCTCGCGCACAGCCGCGAGAACCCCTATCACCTGGTCACCGACTGGGTCCACGAGGTCGAACCGCTGCCGGAACCGCGCCACGAGGTGCAGCGGCAACTGGACCTGGTGGGCACGGTGGACGCACGCACGGACGAGACGACGCTGTCCTTCCGCACCACGGAGGCGGACCATGCCGGATTGAATGAAGTGTTGCATGCGCATGGCGTGGGATCGGCAGGCGGCTGGGTGCTGGCCCACTGTGGCGCCACCGCGCCGTCGCGCCGATATCCCGCGGCGCTCTTCGCCCAGGCGATAGACATGCTGCAGGGCGCGGGCGAGTGCGTGATCCTCACCGGCGGCAATAGCGAACGCGCGCTCGTGCAGGAAGTCATCGCCCGCAGCGGCAACCCCGGCGGGCTGGTCAACCTGGCAGGCAGGCTTACCCTCGGCCAGCTCGGTGCCCTGATCGAACGCGCCGGCGTGCTCGTGTCGAACAACAGCGGTCCGGTCCACCTGGCCGCGGCGCTCGGCACGCCGGTCGTCGACCTGTATGCGCTGACGAATCCGCAGCACACGCCCTGGCAGGTGCCGCATCGCCTGCTCTACCACGACGTGCCATGCAGGAACTGCTATCGCAGCGTCTGCCCCCAGGGCCACCATGCCTGCCTGAGCGCCGTCGAGCCATGGCGCGTTGCGCAAGCGGCGTTCGAACTGCTGGAAGACCCTGCCCGCGGGCGCCCCCCAACCCTCATCAAGGCGGCGTGAGCGAGCCGCGGAGGGGATTCCATGTTTTGTAGCCAGCCGCACTAGAAGGATAACGCCATGTACACATTGGGCATCAACGCCGCGTTCCACGACTGTTCCGCCACCCTGGTCCGCGACGGAGAAGTGATCGCCGCCGCGGAGGAAGAACGCTTCACGCGCATCAAGCACGGCAAGCGGCCGGTCCCCTTCAGTACCTGGCAGCTGCCTTACCACGCCATCGACTATTGCCTGGGCCATGCCGGGATCGCGCTGCGCGACGTCGACCATGTCGCATACTCCTTCGATCCCGCCTTGCTGGCGGGCGCCGGCTCGCTCCCCGCCACCATCACCCTGCCCCTGGAACCTTCGCGCCAGCCGCGCGGCCCCGGCGGCGAGTCGCCGTGGGACCCACTGTTCCTGTCCTATATCGTGAACGCCCCGCGCCAACTGATCGGCGGCGCCCCGCACCATCTGCGCGAGCGGTTCGAGGGCCTCAGCCTCGAGCAGATGCAGGCGCGCTGGCAGTTCGTGGAGCATCATCTTTCCCACGAGGCCAGCGCCTTCCTGGCGGCGCCCTGCGACGAATGCGCCGTACTGACCATGGACGGCCGCGGCGAGCGCGCCACCACGAGCTACGGCCACTATGTCGACGGCCGCTACCGCCGCCTGCGGCAGATCGACCTGCCGCACTCCCTGGGGCTGCTGTACGAAGACCTTACGCAGTATCTCGGTTTCCTGCGTTCCTCCGACGAATACAAGGTGATGGCGCTGGCCTCCTACGGCAAGCCGGAGTACGCCGATGTGTTCCGCGAAATCGTGCGGCTCGATGCCGAAGGCGGCTACCGCATCGAGCCGGTCAACCTGGTGACGAAATTCGGCCCGGCGCGCAAGCGTGGCACGCCTTTCGAGCAGCGGCACATGGACATCGCGCACTCCCTGCAGCTGGTGCTGGAGGCGACCGCGCTGCACATGGTCAAGTGGCTGCACGAGCAGACCGGCTCCAGCAACCTGAGCATGGCGGGCGGCGTCGCGCTCAACTGCGTCATGAATGCCCGCATCGCGCAGAAGGGCCCGTTCGAAAGCGTGTGGGTGCAGCCCGCCGCCGGCGATGCCGGCACGTCGCTGGGGGCCGCGCTGTGGGTGGATTATGAACGGCGCGAGCGCGGGGAACGCCGCTGGACCATGCAGCACGCCTACCTGGGCCCCGAATACTCCGACGACGAAATCGAACGCTTCCTCGACCGTTCCAAGCTCGTCTATCGACGCCTTGACAATGTCGCCGAAGAAGCCGCCGAACTGCTGGCCAAGGAGAAGATTCTGGGCTGGTTCCAGGGCCGCATGGAGTTCGGACCGCGCGCGCTGGGCGCCCGCTCTATTCTGGCCTCGCCCCTGGACAGCGCCATGCAGGCCAGGCTCAACGGACTCAAGGATCGGGAGGACTTCCGTCCCGTGGCCCCCGTCGTTATCGAAGAGCGCGCCCACGAGTGGTTCGACGGACAGGGCAAGGGCAACATCTGCGCGCCGTTCATGCTGTTCGTCTACGACGTGCTGCCGCATCGGGCGCAGAAGATTCCGGCGGTCCGGCACATTGACGGCACCGCGCGGGTGCAGACCATACGGCGCGACCAGCACCCGCTGTACTACGACCTGCTGGCCGCCTTCGAAAAACGCACCGGGGTGCCGGTGCTGGTGAATACGTCCTTCAACACGCGGGGGGAACCCGTGGTCTGCACGCCGCGCGATGCCGTGGAGTCGTTCTGGACGTCACCGCTGGACGCGCTGGTCATCGGCAGCTACCTGGTCGAGAAGCCGGTCTGAGGCCCGGGCAACCGATACTGAGGAAAGATATTCGATGAACGCAGAGACCCAACCGCGCATCTCGGTGGTGGTGCCGACCTACCGCCGACCGGACCTGCTGGAACGCTGCCTCGGCGCACTGCTGCGGCAGACCTTGCCCGTGCGCGACTATGAGATCGTGGTGTGCGACGACGGGCCCAGCCAGGCGGCGCATGACGTGGTCCGCCGGTTGGCGCCCGTGGCGGGCGGGCCCACGGTGCGCTATGTCCCGGTCACGGACACGCAGGGGCCGGCCGGCGCCCGCAACGCCGGCTGGCGCCAGGCGCGCGCGGACATCATCGCCTTTACCGACGACGACACCGTGCCGGACCCCGCCTGGCTGGCCGCCGGCCTGGCCGCGCTGGCGCCCGAGGTCGACGCCTTGTCGGGCCGTATCGTGATGCCGCTGCCGGCCAACCCCACCGATTACGAACTGGATGCCAGCCGACTGCAGGATGCGGAGTTCGCCACGGCCAATGTCTTCGTGCGCCGTCATGCGCTGGAAGCCGTGGGCGGTTTCGACCCGCGCTTCACGCTGGCATGGCGGGAGGACTCCGACCTGCATTTCTCCTTGATGGAGCATGGGTTCCGCATCGTCAGGGCGCCCCAGGCCATCGTCGTGCATCCGGTGCGCCCCGCCCCGTTCGGCGCTGGCATCGGCATGCAGCGCAAAATCGTTTTCGACACGCTGCTGTACAAGAAGCATCCACGCCTGTATCGCGAACGCATCCGGCCGCATCCCCCGTGGTTTTATCTGTCCGTGACCGCGTTGCTGATCGTCGCGCTGGCGGCCTTCGCCGCCGGGCAGGGCACGCTGGGCGCCATCGCCGGCGCGGGCTGGCTGGCGCTGACGGCCTGGTTCTGCGCGCGACGGCTGCGCGGCACCCGGCGCACGCTGGACCACATCGTGGAGATGGCCATGACGTCCGCGACGATACCGCCAGCGTCGATCTTCTGGCGCGTGGTGGGATCGCTGCGTTTCCGGGCGGGGTTTCCATGACGCACGCCCACTTGTGGCATCCGGCGCCACGCCGCATCGCCGTATTCCGCGCCTTGCAGCTGGGCGACATGCTGTGCGCGGTACCTGCCCTGCGCGCCCTGCGGCGCCACTGTCCACAGGCACACATCACGCTGGTCGGGCTGGAGAGCGTGCGGCCTTTCGCCCAGCGCTTTTCCGCGTATATCGACGAACTGCTGGTGTTCCCGGGCATCCCGGCGTTCCCCGAGCAGGCGGCCCGGCCGCAGGCCCTGCCCGCGTTCTATCGCGAGACCCATGCCCGTGGTTTCGACCTGGCCCTGCAGATGCACGGCAGCGGCGCGCAATCGCTGGAGATCGTGCGCCAACTGGGTGCGCGCGCACATGCCGGCTTTGTGCCGGAGGCCGGCATGGCGGAGCCGGGACGGCTGTTTCCCTGGCCGGACGACCTGCCCGAGTCCAGGCGCTATACGGCGTTGATGCGTTTTCTCGGCGTGCCGGTCGACGACGAGGCGCTGGAAATGCCGCTGACGAACAACGACAGGTCGGAAGCCCGCCGCACCGCCCGCGCCTGCGGCATCGACCCGGCGACCACCATCTTCATCCACCCCGGCGCGCGCCTGCAATCGCGCCGCTGGCCGGCAGAGCGCTACGCCGAAGTGGCGCGCACGCTGGCGCGCCGCGGCTGGCGGATCGCCGTCACGGGCAGCGCCAGCGAGCGCAACCTGACCGCCACGGTGGCGACGGCGGCGGGCAGCGCCGCCGTGGACCTGGCCGACCGCACCTCGCTCGGCGGCCTGGCGGCCTTGCTTGCGAGGGCGCCACTGCTGATATGCAACGACACGGGCGTCTCGCATGTCGCGGCCGGCGTCCGCACGCCGAGCGTCGTGATTGCCTGCGGCAGCGACGTGTCCCGCTGGGCGCCGCTGGATCGCACCCGCCACACGGTGCTCGCCGACCACCCGCCGTGCCGGCCCTGCGCGCATGACATCTGCCCGGTCGGCCACGTCTGCGCCCGCAACGTCTCCGTGCAGGCCGTGTTGCAGGAAGTGGAACGACAGCTCACGGCGGCGCGGCCCGCGGATCCGCAGGCAGCCGGCGCGAACGCGGCCCGGCCTGCGCCTCCCGCACGCACTTTCAGCGATCTCAAGGAAGCGACACCCGACCATGCATAAACCGGCGACGCCGCGCAAGCTGCGCATCCTTACGTGGCACGTCCACGGCAATTACCTGTACGCGTTGACGCGCGTGCCGCACGAGTTCGTCATTCCCGTGCGCGAGGGCAACCCGCCGGGCTACGGCGCGCTGGGACATCGCATCCCCTGGGGACCGCACGTGCGCGAGGCCGACGCCGACGCGCTGCGCAACGAGGATTTCGATTGCATCGTCTACCAGTCCCGCGCCACCTACGAGACGCGGGAGCAGTTGCTTACGCCACGCCAGCTCGCATTGCCATGCGTCTATATCGAGCACGACCCACCGATGCCGCACCCCACGGACACGCGGCATTGGTTCCGGCATGAGCGCGGCATCCTGGTCCATGTGACCCATTACAACCGCGCGGCCTGGGACAACGGGTCCACGCGTGCCGCGGTCATCGAGCATGGCGTGCCGGCGCCCCGCAACGTCGCCGGCAAGGACACGCTGCCCAAGGGCATCGTGGTGCTGAACCATCTGCGGCGGCGCGGTCGCCGCATGGGGGCCGACCTGTTCGAACAGATACGCGAACAGGTGCCGCTGGACCTGATCGGCATGGACGCGGAATCGATGGGCGGGCTGGGCGAGGTTCCCAACATGGAGGTCGGCGACTTCGTCTCGCGCTACCGTTTTTTCTTCAGCCCCATCCGCTACACCAGCCTGGGCCTGGCGCTGATCGAAGCCATGATGGCCGGCGTACCGGTGGTCGGCTTCGCCGCCACGGAGCTGCCGCGCGTCATCGTAAATGGCCGCAACGGCTATATCGATACCGACCCGGGGCAGTTGGCGGCCGTGATGAAGGCACTGATCGACGACCCCGCAATGGCCGCGGCCTGGGGCGCCGAAGCCAGGAAGACTGCCTTGGAACGTTATGGGATGGACCGCTTCGTGGCGGATTGGCAGGACCTGTTTTCCGGGTTGATGGGAGATCAACGATGACCCAAGCATTTCCGAGTCCTCTGCGCGTACTGGTGTCCGGCGGGGCCGGCTTCATCGGCTCGCACCTGTGCAAGCGGCTGCTGGCCAAAGGCCATACGGTGGTCTGCCTGGACAATTTCCACACGGGCCAGATCCAGCACGTGGAACCGCTGAAGCGGCATCCGCGCTTCACCCTGGTCACGCACGACGTGGTGGACCCGTTCGACGCGGAGGTCGATCGCATCTACAACCTGGCCTGCCCCGCATCGCCCATCCACTACCAGACCCAGCCCGTGCACACGCTGCGCACCTGCGTCATGGGCGCGATGAACATGCTGGAGCTGGCGCGCAAAACGGGCGCGCGCATCCTGCAGGCGTCGACCAGCGAAGTCTACGGCGACCCCCAGGTCCATCCGCAACGCGAAAGCTACTGGGGCCACGTCAATCCCGTCGGCGTGCGGTCCTGCTATGACGAGGGCAAGCGCTGCGCCGAAACGCTTTTCCACGACTATGCGCGCATGTACGGCGTGAAGATCAAGATCGCGCGCATCTTCAACACGTACGGACCCAACATGGCCCCCGATGACGGCCGCGTGGTGTCCAACTTCATCGTCCAGGCCTTGCAGGGCCAGGCCTTGACCATCTACGGGGATGGCAGCCAGACTCGGGCCTTCTGCTATGTCGACGATATGGTCGATGCGCTGGAACGCCTGATGGAAAGCCCCGACGACTTCAGCGGGCCCGTCAACCTGGGCAACCCGGAAGAATTGACCGTGCTGGAGGTGGCGCGGCGCATCCAGCGCCTGGCGGGCACCGATGTCCCGCTGATTTTCAAGCCGCTGCCGGCCGACGACCCGGTGCAGCGCTGCCCGGACATCAGCCTGGCCGCACGGGAACTGGGCTGGGCGCCGTGCGTACACGTGGAGGACGGATTGCGGCATACCATCCGGTACTTCAGCCAGTTCGTCAACGCGGACCTCATGCGGGCGCACACCCGCGCCGCCGCGCCGCTGTGAGGCGGCGCGGCGGGCGGCTCCCCGCACAGGCGCCGCTCCAGAGGAGACGACATTGAAATGCATCGATGATCCCGGACATATCGCGGCGATTTCGCCCCATCTGGACGATGCGGTAGCCAGCTGCGGCGCGCTGCTGGCTGCCTACCCTGGCAGCACCGTCGTCACCGTCTTCGCCGGGGCGCCGGCGGCGGGGGCGCCGCAGACCGACTGGGACCGCCGCTGCGGCTTCCCGGACGGCGCGACCGCCATGGCCCAGCGTTGCGCGGAGGACGACAAGGCCTTGCACCTGCTCAAGGCACGGCCGGTGCGGCTGCCCTTCCTGGACGACCAATACATCCGCGCGATGACCCGTGTCAGTCCCAAGATCGAAAAGATCGCGCCTGCCCTGGCGAATGCCCTGGACCAGGCACAGGCTCGCACAGTGCTGTTTCCGATGGGCCTGTTCCACAGCGACCATGTGCTGGCTTCGGACGCGGTGCTGGCCCTGGTCGCCGCCACGTCGGACCGCCTGTGGGTGGCCTACGAAGACGCGCTGTATCGCACCAAGCCGGGGCTGCTGCACGCCCGCCTGGTGCAGTTCTACACGCGCGGCTACAGCCTGACCCCCGTTGTCTTCGGGGCCCCCTCCAACATTCACCGCAAGGCCACGGCGGTATCGGCCTATGCCAGCCAGCTCGGCGAACTTGGCGTCAAGAAAGGCGAAGGCGATGCCGCCGCCCCCGAGCGCTATTGGCTGCTGAGCGAATCGGTCAAACAACAACCATGATCGCGCAGGCCGCCCGGCGCGCCGCTCCCCGCACCCCGCCGCCGCGCGAAGGAAAGGACCCGACATGAGCGCTCCCCGACTTTCCATCGTCGTACTGACCTACAACCGCCGCGAGGAGCTGCTCGGCAACCTGGCGCGCCTGGGCCGCCATGCGCCCGGCGTGCCCATCATCGTGGTCGACAATGGCTCGGGCGACGGCACGGCCGCGGCGGTCCGGCAGGCTTTTCCCGGGATTCGCCTGGTGCGCGCGCCCGCCAACCTCGGCGCCGCGGGCCGCAACCTGGGCGCGGCCGCGGCCAGCACGCCGTACGTCGCGTTCTGCGACGACGATACCTGCTGGGAGCCGGGCGCGCTTGCCGCGGCGGAGCGACTGCTGGACGCCGCCCCCCGCGCGGGCGTGATCAGCGCCGCCGTGCGCATCGGTCCGGACGGCAGGATGGACCCCACCTGCCACGTCATGGCGAGCAGTCCGCTGGGCCCCGGCCCGGCCGGGACCATGCGCCTGCTGGGTTTCATGGCGGGCGCCTGTATCTTCCGCCGGCAGGCCTACCTGGCGGCGGGCGGATACCAGCCACGCTTTTTCATCGGCGGCGAGGAAGCCCTGCTGGCCCTGGATCTGGCCGCACTGGGATGGGACATGCTGTATGCGCCCCATATCTGCACCTGGCACCACCCCTCGCCCCTGCGCGACCGCCCCCTGCGCACCCACCTGCTCAGCCGTAACGCCATCTGGACGGCGTGGTTGCGGCTGCCCTGGCGCGCCGCCTGCCGCGAAACGGCAGCGGAACTGCGCGAGGCGGCACGGCGCGGGACCGGCTGGCGCGTTCTGCGCGCCGCCCTGGCAGGGGGACCCTGGGTCTGGAGGCATCGCCGGGTCATCCCGTCCCAGGTCGAAAGCCAGCGACGCTGCGTGGCCGGCGGGCCGCTGCACGGCTCGGCCGCCACCCCGGCGTCCATGGCCGGCGCCCTTTCCTATCCCGTACATGCGCGGGAAGACCATACTCATCCTTGACGTCCCTGCATGCCCGGCGCGGCCGTTGCGGTCGCACCGCGGGCTCTGCGGGGACTTCCGAGGGCCTCGCCCGGCGCGTCCGGGCAGTATCTTCCGCCCGGCATGCCAGGCATGACGTGTGCGGACGGCGACGAAATCATGAGGAGAACGATATGACGAAGGCGCGCAATCCGGGCCCCGATCGAGCGCCCAGTGACCACAGCGGCGACCCTCTGGACCACGCCGTACTGCGTCCCGATACCGGGCCGCGGGAGGACAAGCCCGAGCGCACGCTGGGCAACCACCCGGCCGACCCCAACTCCGTCAATGCCAAGACCTTCCCGCCGGGCGTCGATCCCAAGGACGCCATGGACCCCGGTCGGCAAACCCCCGGCGCGCCCCCGGTCGACAACCGCTCCGGTTCGAAGTCATGAAACGGGTGCCCCGGCGACGGCACGACAGCCCCTTTTGCCGCCTCGCCGGACGCTCGTTCGGCCCAGGCACGGTACTTGCTCTTGTCCCCCGCCGCAACGTTGCGGCACACCCCGTGGACAAGGAGAACAGTATGAACAAGGCGGATATACCCCTCGCTCAGCGTGACGCCCTGGCATTGATGCTGGATGACCATCGCAAGGTCAAACAGTTGTTCAAGGATTTCGGCAAAGCGGCGGATCCGGAAATTCGCGAGTCCATCGCGCACGAGGCCTGCCTGACCCTGACCGTCATCGCGCAGATCGAAGAAGAGCTTTTCTATCCCTTCCTGCGCAGCCAGAATCCGGTTGCCTTCGGGCGGCTGCTGGACAAGGCGATCGTCGAACATGGCTGCGCGCGCAATCTCATCGCGCAAATCCAGGGCATGACGACCGATGACCCGTTGTTCACCGCCAGGGTCACCGTGCTGGGCGAATACATCAGCCATCACATCGAGGAAGAGGAAGGCGAGCTCTTTCCCAAGCTGATCGTGCTGAACGTCGACCTTCGCAATATTGCCAAGCAGATGTTGCAACGCAAAGAAGAGATTACCGTCGAAGCGCATTTGGTATGACACCGGCGATCCGGTGGGGCGTGGAGCGCGATGAAGATATTGACTAAGGAAACGCCAAGCTCGAGAGCGACCCTATGGCTGGCACCAGCCAACGAGGGGGGTTTCCGTTGGGAAGTGGAAGTCGTTGATACGGGTAAGACGGCTGCGCCACAGGTCATACAATCCGAGTTCGTGTTCCGCACGCCAACCGATGCGGCGTTGGACGGCATCCGTGCGCTGGAAGCGCTGGCCGTACCGCCGTGAGCGAAGAGGTATCCCTTGATTGGAATGGCGCGCCGCCCTAGCGGCGCGCTTTTTCTTGGAGAGCCGGCCGGGGCGTTGCCGCGACGCCCGGCCTCCATAGCGCATGCGTGCCCCAGGCGCGAGGATTCCGGCAGAGGTTCAGGCGGTCAGCGGGTCGGCGCGCCCTTGTCGCCCGGCAAAAGGCTGGGCGGCGCCTCGCGTGAGGCGGGCGACACGCCGCCGGGAACCGTGGCGTTCGGTGCTGCGCGCTCGGGCGGGCTGGCCTGCCCGCTGGCGGCCACGCTCTTCTGCAGGGCGATGCCCTCATCCAGATGCGCCTTCAGGCTTGGCAGGGTCTGCTGCGCGAATGCCTTGATCTCCGGATCCCTGGCTTTCTGGTTGGCGTCGGAAAAGAGCTCCACGGCGTCCTTATGCGCCGCGACGGCAACCTTGTCGGCGTAGCTGCGGTCCAGCCGCGTGCCGTTTTCAGACCGCAATTCCTTGAGGATCCTGGCCTGGGCCGGCGGCAGTTCGGCGGGCAATTCCACGCCCTTGGCGGCAGCCAATTCCTTCAACTGCCTGGCTACCGTCGCGTGGTCCTGGATCATCAGTCCGGCATAGCGCTTGACCTCGTCCTGTTCGCCGTTGCGCTGCACCCATAGGCTGGCCTCGGATTCGAAGGTGTTGGCCTGCGCCGCCTGCCGCAGGAATTCACGGTCGCCGCGGCTGATATCGGCGGCCTGCCCGACGGCGGCCCCGGCCATCGCAACCATGCCCAGCAGGCTCGCGGCCAGAACGGCTTTTTTGAAGTGATTCATCTCGATCTCCCTAGGCGCGGGGCGCGCAGCCAGGGACCGCAACCAGTGTGCCCATCCGTGTGGCCCCTACAGGGACGCGGCCAGCAGTGAGCTCACCGACGCCGGTCAGGCAAACAGATAGCGCGCCTGCTTCAGCAGTTCGCTCTTCTGCAATACGCCCACGACGCGCCGGCCATCGGGGTCGCTCAGCACCGGGGTTCGCTCCGCCGGCGACTCCACCACGGTCTGCCACACGTCGAGCAGCCGCTGGCTCGCGTACACCACGGGGAAATCGCGGGCCGCCATGTCGGCCAGCGTGGTCGCCGCGCCCTCCCCGGCATTGACGCGCGCCATCAGGTCATTGGTCCAGACCGCGCCGATGAAGCGCTGCGCCTCGTCGACGACGAATACGAAGCGGTTCTTCTGCGACAGGCCGACTTCCAGGGCGTCGCGCAGCATGGCGGATGTCGGGGCCAGCAGGCCCGGCGTACGCATGACCGTGCCGGCCGTGGCGTCGGCCAGCCGGCTGCGCCGTTCGTAGCGCGCGCGATGGCGGGCGATGACCTCGTAGGTGCCCGTCTGCCGGAACAGCATGGAGGTCGCGTAGGCCGCCACCGTGGCGACCATCAGCGGGAAAACGAAGGAAGGCTCCTGCGTCATCTCGAAGACCATCAGCGTGGACATGAGCGGCGCCTGGGTGGTGGCCGCCAGCGAGCCCGCCATGCCCAGCACGCCCATCAGCACCAGGTCATGCTCCACGCCGAACACATGCGCGGCCACCGGCGCACACACCGCCCCGGTCAAGGCGCCGATCATCAGCGACGGCGTGAACAATCCGCCGATGGCGCCCGCACCGACCGTCGCCGCCGTGGCGACGATCTTCAGCGCCAGCAGCATCAACAGGGGCGTCGCCAGCGTGTCGCCGTCGAACAGCCGCGCGATGGGCGCGAAACCGTTGCCGGTCACGTCGGGCGCGACCAGGGTGATCAAACCGACGATCAGTCCGCCCAGGGTCATGCGCACCACCACCGACCGGTGCAGCCGCGTGAACAGGCGCTTGGCCATGCGGGTGCACCAGAGGAAGACCGAACCGGACACGCCAGCCGCCACGCCCAGCGCCGCGACGGCCAGCACGCCGGGGCCGGTGACATCGAACGCGTAGGCCGGCAAGGCATACAGGGGCGTGAAATGGCCCATCGCGCTGGTCACCCAGGTCGACGTGGCGGCCGCGGTGAACAGGTATCCGATGCGCCGTAGCTCGATGCCGCCAAACGCGATTTCCGCGATGAAGATGGCCGCGGCCAGCGGCGTGTGATACACCGCCGCCAGGCCGCCGGTGGCCGCCATGGCCACGGCCAGGCGGAAGTCCTCGCCGCGCAGGCCGCGCAGCCGCATGCAGAATACCGAGCCCACGGTTGCCGACAACTGCACCATCGCGCCTTCCTTGCCGATGGAGCCGCCCGACACGATGGAGAAGAAGGAAGACAGGCAGCGCAGCAACGACGGCATTACCGGGATGCGCGACATCTTGCCGTCTATGGTTTCCAGGTATTCCGACACCACGCCATCGCGCTGTTCGCGCCGCTGCGCCTGCACCAGCACGAAGGCGGCGATCGCGCCGCCCAGCGTGGGACAGGCGATCCGGATATACCAGGGCAGGTCGGCGAACAGCCGGGTGATATCGTCGGCCGTTCCGAACAGGGCCTCGGAAGCGTGCTCCAGGCTCCAGCGGAACCCGTGCGCGGCGAGCGCGCCCAGAACGCCCATGATCGCGGCCAGGGCCATGCCGAGCAGATAGTCCGCCACCGACCGGCCTTCGCGGTCGAGCGGCGGCGCGTCCATTCCTGCCCTTGCCTTTTCCTTTTTCATGGACGGTTCTTCAGCACACGGCGAAACGCCTTCATCATGGGCGACCACACGGCATTGCGGCGGCTCAACAGCGAAATATCCCGCGTCAGGGGCAACACCGCGCCGACCGGCAGGGCCGCCACGCCTGTCTCGCCGGTGTCTTCGAGCAGGGCCGCTGGGGCCACGGTCAGCAGGTCGGTGCCGGCCACCAGCTTCAATGCGCCGGCCGATATGAAATCGACTTCCAGGACGGCGCGGGGCAGGGGCTGGTCCGCGCCCGCGAACAAGGCGTCCAGGCGCTGGCGCGCCACCGACGTGCGCTTGGGAAGAATCCAGCGTTGCCCGGCCAGATCCGGCAAGCCGATCGTTTTTTGCGCGAACAAGGGGTTGCGCCGGCCGGCCACCAGACGCAGCACGTCCTGCCCGACGGCCTCATGGCGCAGCACGCCGCCGCGCGTGGCGTCGGCGGGCGCGACCGCGAGATCGAGGTCGCCCTGCTCCACGCGGTCCGGCAGTTCATCGGACAGCCCCAGGGTCAGGGCGACCCGCAGCCCCGGCTGCGCCGGCAGCAGAACCTCGAGCACCGGCATGATGACCGTGTCCATGGTGGCGGCCGTGGCCCCGAGGCGCAACAGGCCTCCCGTTCCGGCGCGCAGGCCTTCGGCGTGGCGCACGGCGTCTTCGTACTGGTTGACCACCTTGCGCGCATGCTCGGCGAAGGCCAGGCCCGCCGAGGTCGGCCGGATCGCCCGACCGGCGCGGTCGAACAGCGGGATGCCGGTTTCGTCCTCGAGACGCTTCAGCGACTTCGACAAGGCGGGCTGCGTCACGGCACACGCGGACGCGGCCCGGCCCAGATGGCCGTGCGTTACCACCGCAAGAAAATACGAGAGGTCGCGCAGCGAAATATCCATGAACGAAAGTTATGGAATCGATAACTGACTGGAATCCAGAGTGTAGCGCATCCGGCCGCGCCGGCCGGCGGCTTGGCGACTTGGCGACTTGGCGGCACGGCGTCACCCGCCGCGCGCCGCATCGGCATGGCGGCTGCGGCGCTAGAATCGCGGCAGCCGCCAGGATGCGCCGGCGCCCCGTACATGACCGACACACCCGACCCCACCGACTCCGCCGCCTACGCCGTCACACTGCTTCCCGGGCAATGGCGCTTCCTCGCCACCGGCGACGACACGCTGCTGGCCGCGGCCGCGCGTGCCGGCGTCCGTATTCCCAGCGCATGCCGCAATGGCACCTGCCGCACATGCATGTGCCGATTGGCGCAGGGCGAGGTCGCCTATCCCGGCGGGCGGCCGGGCCTGACGGCGGACGAGATGGAAGAAGGATGGATACTGGCCTGCGTGGCGCGGCCGCGCGCGGATCTGCGCATCGACGCACCGGGCGCCTCGGCGCTGGAAAAGACGACGCCGCGGCCCATCATCACGGGTCCGCGGCGTTGATGCGCCGGCGCGGTTCAAGACCGTGCGGGGCGCGTTATGGCGCCGCTCGCACATCGCGCACGCCGGACGGGGCAGCGCGCGGACAAGGCGGCGACTTCATTCAGGTGTAGCTCAGGGACCACGCGGCGGCCAGGCAGGAGCGCTGTTCCCGCGCCGGGCGGTGGCCAGGCACAGGCCTGGCAGCCGCGGCACGCGTCGAAGGCGGCCGCGGCGACGGCGGCAATCAGCCCGCCGCGATGCGGTAGTGGTCGGTGTTGAACTGCACCTGGGAGCTCGCTTCCTCCTTGATGCTGACGCCTTGTTGAACGGCACGCTCGCCGTCCGCACCGGTGGGCAACCACACCGGGTCCAGCGCGCGGGCATCGACCTGGGACCATGCCTGATTCGGCACGCCGAGCAAGGTCAATTCAGCACCGATCAATCCTTTCAAAAGCTCGTTCATCTACGACTCCTTGTCGCCGGCAACACAACGCCCGGCATCTCTGATGGACAGATTATGCGGAGCCGGGTTCCCGACAGGAAGCGAATTCATTTTATGGAGACCATTGAAGCCGCCTATGCTCTTCCACCGTTCGCCGTGCGTAGGGCGTCCGGCCTGCTTCCTGCCCGCTGCGGCAAGGACTAGACTAGCGCGGTGCGATTTCAAGCACCTGACCACGAAGACGCCGCGCGGCGTCCCGAACGCCGGCACAGGCGTCCATGAGAACAATTGGAGAAGACGAATGCAATCGACCTTGAGGATGATGGCGGGCGTAATCACGCTATGCGCGGCGACGGCTTGCCTGGCGCAGGACAACTGGCCCACACGCTCCATCACCATGATCGTGCCCTTTCCGCCGGGGGGCGTCGCCGATACGGTCGCACGACCTGTCGCGGACGCCATGAGCCGCGCCTTGAAGCAGACCGTGGTGGTGGAAAACCGCGCCGGCGCGGGCGGCGGGCTGGGGATGGGCGTGGTGGCGCGCGCCGAACCCGACGGCTACACGGTGCTGATGGCCCTGTCTTCCATTTCGATCATTCCGGAGGCCGACCGCATCCTGGGCCGCGCGCCGATGTACCGGCTGGACCAGTTCAAGCCCATCGCGCGGTTTACCGCGGACCCCACGGTGCTGGTCGTCCGCGCGGACAGTCCCTGGAAGACCGCGCAGCAATTCATCGACGACCTGCGGCGTCCGGACGCGCAGCCCGCCAGCTACGGTTCCTCGGGCAACTACGGCACCATGCACGTGCCCATGGAAATGCTGAAGGGCGCGTCCGGCATACGCGTGCTGCACGTGCCTTATGGCGGTGCGGGGCCCGCGGTGGTGGCGCTGCTGGGCGGGCAGGTGCAGGCGCTGTCGACCGGGCCGGCCTCCGTGCTGCAATACATCCAGGCAGGCAAGGTGCGTCCGCTGGCGACATGGGGCGACACCCGCCTTGCCGCCTTGCCGGATACGCCCACGCTAAAGGAACTCGGCTATGACGTGACGTTCGCGCAATGGTCGGGGCTGTTCGTTCCCGCCGGCACGCCGGAGCCCGTCGTGCAGAAACTGCGGCAGGCCGCGGCAACGGCCGCAAACGACCCTAAGGTGCGCGAAACCATCCAGGCGGCGGGCAGCCCGCTGCTATACCTGGACGCGCCGCAATTCCAGGATTACTGGAGCAAAGACGCCGCCAAGATGACCGACGCCGTACGCAAGATCGGCAAGGTCGAATGACCTTGCCGATGGCTGCACAACACTGTTGGCGTGGCGCCGTGGCAAGGCTTGCGCCCCGCGGCCGGCCTGGCTGACTATCAGCTGACCGAATAGCCCCTTCCCGTCATGCACGCCGCCATGGCCCGGTTGTACGAATCCACCATGACGTTGGTGGTGTACTCGGTGACATGCGCGGGGTCGAAGCCGCTCTGGTTCATGGCCCAGCCCTGGCATTCGCTGCGGTCCCGGGTCTGCTGCGCCTGGGTTTGCCCGCGCGCTGGATAGGCAATCAGGTTGCCGGCGGACGGCGATGGGGCCGTATATTGCGCCGGGGGCGCGACATACACGGGCGCCGGCGGCGGCGCGTACACCACCGGCGGTGCGGCATACACGGGGGCGCCGTACACCGGCGCCGCGTAATACGGTGTGGTGTAGACCACGGAGGGACCGTAATAGGCCGGCCGGGAATTCAGTGCGATGATGGCGCCCGCCGCCCCCAGCGCGAGCGCACCGCCTACCCACCAGCCGCTGGAGGAACCGCGGTAGCCGCCATGGTGGTAACCGCCATGGTAGTAGCCGCGCCCGGCGAACGCGGGCGATGAGACACTGGCCGTCGCCAGCGCCAGGGCCACGATGGCGGCCCGTAATGCAAAGGGTTTCATGTTGCTGCTCCAGCCTGCCCGCGCGAGCGGGGCAGGCGCGGAAGAATACTCGCATACTGTACTCACTTGGAGCGCCGCCACACGTGCGAATTCCGTGCCGGCGGTGCTACCGAGGTTTCAGCTCGTTTCTGGCGCACGCGGCGGGCCCGCCTTGCTGCCTGGTGAAGGACACGGCGGAAGTCGCACCCAACCCTGGACGCTTTATTTTAACCCGGGTATAATTCTTGCACTTGCCGCGGCACGCACTACGGTCCACACACCGTCGCGCGTTTACCGACCTGCTTCCCCCAGGGCCCATGACGCCCCTCCCCGGAAAACCGCAATGCCCCTCTCCGTCCAGACTTCCTGCACCGCCTTCGCGCGCCATCGCCGCCTGGCCAGCGGACCGCTGCCCGATGTCGCCCTGGCCGTGAAGGCCGCCCTCGAAGGCGACCCGGCCGCGCCGGACAGCGTGCTGACCTTCGACGACAGCACCGGACGGGTCGTGGACCTGGACCTGCGCGGCAGCCGCGATGACGTTCTGGCGCGGCTGGCCGCCGACCCGCCGGCCGGCGAAGCGCCACGCGGGCGTGGGCGGCCGAGGCTCGGCGTGGTGGCGCGCGAAGTCACGCTGTTGCCGCGCCACTGGGAATGGCTGAACGCGCAAGCTGGCGGGGCGTCCGTCGCGCTGCGTAAACTGGTGGAGACTGCCATGCGCGATCCGCGCGGCCGCGCGCAGGACATGCGCGAAGCCGCCTATCGCTTCATGTCCGCCATGGCCGGCGATATGCCCGGCTTCGAGGAAGCCACGCGCGCGCTCTTCGCCGATGACCACGACGGCATGCGCGCCCGCATGGCGGCGTGGCCCCCGGATATCCGCGACCATGCATTGAAACTGGCCTTCGGCGACGCGCCGCGTCCGGCCTGACGCACATTGCGGCGGTTTGCCCGCGCCGCGTCCCACTGGAGCATAGATCCATGATTTCCCCCCACGACAACGTCAGCATGGCCCTGTTCTGCGACTTCGAGAACGTCGCGCTGGGCGTGCGCGATGCCAACTATGAAAAATTCGACATCCGCCTGGTGCTCGAGCGTTTGCTGCTGAAGGGCAGCATCGTCATCAAGAAGTCCTACTGCGACTGGGACCGCTACAAGGCCTTCAAGGCCCCCATGCACGAGGCCAATTTCGAGCTGATCGAGATCCCCCATGTCCGCCAGTCCGGGAAAAACTCGGCCGACATCCGGCTGGTCGTCGACGCGCTGGACCTTTGCTATACCAAGTCCCACGTCAACACCTTCGTCATCATCAGCGGCGATTCGGATTTTTCGCCACTGGTCTCCAAGCTGCGGGAGAACGCCAAGCATGTGATCGGCGTGGGGGTCAAGCAATCGACTTCCGATCTGCTGATCGCGAACTGCGACGAGTTCATTTTCTACGACGACCTGGTGCGCGAAAGCGCGCGCTCAACCTCGCGCCGCGCCGCCCGCGATAACGGCGCCGGCCGCCGCGCGCCCGAAGACGACAAGCGGCGCAAGGAGGACGTCGAGGCCCGCCGCACGCAGGCGGTCGACATGGCCGTCGAGACCTTCGACGCGCTGGTCGCCGAACGCGGCGACAGCGGAAAAATGTGGGCCTCGGTCCTGAAGGAAGCCATCAAGCGGCGCAAGCCCGACTTCAACGAGTCGTACTACGGCTTCCGCGCGTTCGGCAACCTGCTGGAGGAAGCCCAGTCGCGCGGACTGCTGGAGGTTGGACGCGACGAGAAGTCGGGAACCTATGTCTATCGTGCGCAGGCCGCCGCGGGCAGCGCCCGGAACGGCGGTTTCGACGACATGGCGGGCGACCGCATGGAGATGCGCGCTCCGGCCGAGACCCGGAACGGGTCGGCCCTGGGCGGCGTGACGCAGGCCGAGCTCCCCGCCAGCGACCATGCCGGCGCAGCCCCAGCCGCGGGTACACCAGCGAGCCCGGCGGCGGGTCCTGCGGGATCACGCCGGCGCGGCACGCGGGGCGGCCGCTCCGGGCGCAAGAACCAGGACGTCCAGACGACCCAGGCGGAAACGGCGCGCCAGGACGCCGCCGAGGCGCCGCAGGATACGGCCACGACCGTGCCCTGGATGGACGCCGCACCGATCACGACCGCCGCGGATGCCGAGGTCGCGAGCGCGGCGGCCCACACCCAGGCTGCCCGCTCCCCGGCTGCCGGCACGACTGCGGACACGGTTGCGGGCACGGCGGAGGACTCGAACGGCGACACGACCCGGGGCAAACGCGCGGGCGCGAATACCCGCCGGCGTACCACCCGCACGCCGGCCGCGACGAAGTCCCGTCGCGGCTCGGCCTCCGCGTCCACGGAGGCCGATACCGTCTCTTCGGACACGTCCGGGATGCACGCCGCCACCGATGCGGCTGCCGCGCCGACGCACCGCGATAGTGCGGTCCAGGCCGACGCGACGCCGCCCGCCGATGACGCGCCCAAGGCTGCACGCAAATCGCCGGCGCGTACGCGCCGCCCGCGCAAGACAGCGACCCCGGCTGTCGAAAGCTGAGCTAGACTGCCGCTTCCCCTGCCCTGCGCGGCAGGGGTTCGTCGCTCCCCCACAGCTCCGCTTCCCAGGTGAGACCCATGAAGAAACCCGCAAGCGCTTCCAAGAATTCGGACAAGAAAAGCAGCCTCGCCAAGCGCCGGCTCGCTCCCCTGGCGACCCCTTCGGATATCTCCGCGGATGGCACGCGCGATATCGCGGGCGCCATGAACCGGCTTCTGGCTGACGTCTTCGCGCTGTACCTGAAAACCAAGAATTTCCATTGGCACGTCAGCGGACCGCACTTCCGCGACTATCACCTGCTGCTGGACGAACAGGCGACGGAAATCTTCGCCATGACCGATCCGATCGCCGAGCGTATCCGCAAGCTGGGCGGCTCGACGCTGAAGTCCATCGGCCATATCGCGCGCACGCAGCGCCTGCTGGACAACGATGCCGACTACGTGCAACCGCTGGACATGCTGGCCGAGCTGCAGGGCGACAACAAGAACCTGACCACCTTCATGCGCGAGGTGCATGACCTGTGCGACGAGCATCGCGACATCGCCACGGCCAGCCTGATCGAAAACTGGATCGACGAAACCGAACAGCGCACCTGGTTCCTGTTCGAGACGAGCCGCCGCGGCGACAGTACCGGCCACTGATTTCTACTTCGGGCCCGCGGCGCCGTCCTGCAAGGCCCGCGCGCGCGTCAGCAGGAGCTCGCGATCGCGTGCGTTACGCGTCATGCCCGCGGCCTCGTTGAAGGCGTCGCGTGCTTCCTGCATCCTGCCGACCTTCGCCAGCAGATCGCCGCGTACGCTGGGCAACCACGGATACTGGCGCAAGGCGGGATCGCGCGCCAGCGCTTCCACCAGCGGCAAGGCCTGCTCCGCGCCGTGGGCCATGCCCACGGCGACGGCGCGGTTGAGCGCGACCACCGGTGAAGGGGCGCGATCCATCAAGGCGTCATACAGCCCGACGATGCGCGCCCATTCGGTTTCCGCGGGCGTGCGGGCGCGCGCGTGGCATGCGGCGATCGCGGCCTGCAGGGCATAGGGGCCCGTATCGCCCAGCGCCGTCGCGCGCGCCAGCGCGTCCAGGCCGCGCCGTATCAGCAGGGGATCCCAGCGCGAACGATCCTGGTCCGGCAGCAGCACCGGCCGGCCTTCGGCGTCCACCCTGGCGTGCATGCGCGAAGCCTGCAACTCCATCAGCGCCAGCAGGCCATGCACCTCGCTTTCATCGGGCGCCAGGCCGGCCAGCACGCGCCCCAGGCGCATCGCCTCCTCGCACAGCGCCGGCCGCGTCCAATCGTCGCCCGCGGTCGCCGCGTAGCCCTCGTTGAACACGAGGTAGATGACCTGCAGGACCGAAGCCAGGCGCTCGGCGCGCAGATGCGCGGGCGGCACTTCGAACGGCACGGCGGCCTTGGACAGCGTGCGCTTGGCGCGCACGATGCGCTGCGCGATGGTGGGTTCGGGAACCAGGAACGCGCGGGCGATCTCGTCGGTGGTCAAGCCGCACAACAGCCGCAGTGTCAGCGCGACGCGCGCGTCGGTGGACAGCACGGGGTGGCAGGCGGTGAAGACCAGGCGCAGCAGGTCGTCGCCGATATCGTCCTGGCGCGCCGCGTCCAGCGCGTCGACGAAGTCCGGCTCCACGCTGGTTTCCAGGGCGTCCATATCCTGGCCCAGTTGCTCCTGCTTGCGCGCATGCAAGCTGTCCTGCCGCAGCCGGTCCAGGCCGCGATTCTTCGCCGTCTTCATGAGCCAGGCTCCCGGATTGTCGGGCACGCCGGTACGCGGCCAATGCTCCAGCGCCGCCACCAGGGCGTCCTGGGCAAGGTCTTCCGCCAGGCCCACGTCGCGCACCAGGCGCGCGACGCCGGCGATCACCTTGGCCGATTCGATGCGCCAGACCGCCTCGATGGCGGCGTGCGTGGCCCGTGTCGTCATCGCTCCGTCACGCCGCGCCGGCGTCCGCGGGGGCCGCGTCGGCGTCCATGTAGACCAGTTCCCAGATATGCCCGTCCAGGTCCTCGAAGCCATGGCCGTACATAAAGCCGTAGTCCTGCGGTTCGCGCGGCACGCGGGCGCCGGCCGCGCGCGCCTTGCCGACGATCTCGTCCACCTCCGCACGGCTGTCGCACGACAGGCATACCAGCACCTCGGTGGCGGCAGCCGGATCGCATAGCGGCTTGTCGGTGAAGGTCTTGAAGAAATGCTGGCGCAGCAGCATGGCGTAGATGTTTTCGCCCAGGATCAGGCAGGCGGCGTCGTCATTCGAAAAGCGGGGCTCGAAACCCAGGCCGAGCTGCTCGAAGAAGCGGCGCGCGCGGGGCAGGTCCTGGACAGCCAGGTTGACGTAAATCTGTCGATGCATGGGGATCTCCTCGAAAGCGTCGATGGGCGTGGCCTAGGCCGGGCGGTTGGTCAGCCCGCATGCGTGGTCCGCGGCGACGGCGGCGGCAAAGTCGTCCCGTTCGTACAGGGGCCGCGCCTCGATCTGGACGGCGGCGGCGGCGTCGTGCGGCGCGGGAAAACGGCGCGACCATTCCAGCGCCTCCTCTCGGGTACGGACCTGGATCACGGCATAGCCTGCCACCAGACCGGCCGGCGATCCGGCGAACGGCCCTTCGCAGACGAGGCAGTGGCCTTCGTCGTAATGGATGCGCCACCCTTTGGCGCTGGGCTGCAGGCCCGCGCCGTCGAGCAGCACGCCCGCCCGTGCAAGGGCCTGGTGGTAGGCCGCCATGGCGGCCGAAAGACCCTCCTGCGGCCGGGCACCCGGCTCGTCGGCCGCTTCCGCCTTTACCAAAATCAGGAATCGCATGGACGCCTCCGTGTCTGCCTGCGGCCGCGCGGCGGCCTTCGCAGACACGACGAGCGGGACGCCGCGGGCTCGACAATCCGCAAGGCGCATCCGGGAAAACCCCAGGTCCATCGACCGGCGCGATCGGGCCCGGCTTACACCGGGGCGGACTGCGCCAGGATGCTGGCCAAGGTTCCGGCGGCGGCACGCCGCAGCCATTACTCGTAGCAGGGTGCGGTGCGGCGCACTTCCACGGTGGACCATTGTGCGGCGGGGCATTCGGCCGCGATAGCCAGGGCCTCCTCGCGTGTCTCGACATCCAGCAGGAAGAATCCGCCCACCATTTCCTTGGCTTCGGCGAAGGGGCCGTCCACCAGGCGCTGGCGTCCCTCGCGTACTTGCACCCGGGTGCCTTCCTTGTCGGAAACCAGCGATTCGCAGGCCAGGAGCTTGCCGCGCGACTGCAGGCCCTCGGCGAAACGGCACATCTGGTCGTAGACGGCCCGACCCTCGCTTTCCGAACGCTGCAGGCGCTGGTCGCGCGGCTCGACGATAAGCAGCATATAAGCCATGTATGCCTCTCGATAGGTGGATGCCCGCGCCGTGCAGGCAGACGCGCACTGGGCGGTGGCGATGCCGGCGGGATGCACCGGCGCCGGGACAGTCGCGATAGACCGTCCACCCGCGCCGGCTGGGCCGGGCTCTCAGTCTAGCGTAGTTGCCGCGATGGCGGGCGCTCGCACATGCCCCTCATGCCCGCCCGTCATGCCCGCCCGCGATCACCGGCCAATATCGCGTCTTGTTCCGCGCTTGGCGCCGTCCGGCGGTCTGCAAAGATGGTGACTTGACCGTCCGCACCGCCGCGCCACCCCGAACGGCCCGGCCAGGTGCAGCGGCGAGCGCCCCGCCGCGCGAATACGCGGCGCGCGCAAAACGGGAACGAGGGAACGATGGAACGAGGACATGCGATGATGCGCCGCCGTTTGCGACGGGCCGCCGCGATGCTGGGCCTGGGCGCCGCGACACTGGCCGGCCTGCCTGGCGTGCAGGCGCAGGCCAACCTGGGCGCCATGCGCCAGAAGCTGGTGCCGACCAGCGTGCAGCAATGCCGCGACCTGTTGCAGCGCCGTCCGCAGCTGGACTCCTACGCACCGGCCGCGACGAGCGCCCGCGACGCCTATTGCAGCTGCGTGGGCCAGGCCTATGTGGCCAACATGCCGGACAACGTCGTGCTGGCTTTCGCCACGAACAAGCTGCCCGCGGACCAGAATGAACAGGCCGCGCGCCTGAAAGCCGCCGCCGCCAGCCTGGAAGCCGCGCGCGCGCGCTGTTCCGCACGACGCTGAACCGTGCGCCACGATGGCCCCGGGCCTGCGGCACGGGCGTCCGCCGACCTATCGTGACCATGGATGGATTCCATCGATATAGATAGGCTTCCGCGGGGAGTTCCAGCCTTTTAACCTAGTCGTATCCGTGCGGGCCGTCCCGTCCGCCGCCCCCACCCACATCACGGAACGACAAGGGAAAGACACACATGGCCAAGGTACTGGTTCTCTACTATTCCTCCTACGGACACATCGAGCAGATGGCCCAGGCCATCGCCGAAGGCGCGCGTGGCGAAGGCGCCCAGGTCGATATCAAGCGCGTGCCCGAGACGGTGCCGGCGGAAGTGGCCAAGAATGCGCATTTCAAGCTTGACCAGGCCGCCCCGTTGGCGACCGTGGCGGACCTGGAAAACTATGACGCCATCGTGCTGGGGACCGGTACCCGCTACGGCCGCATGTCGTCGCAGATGGCGGCCTTCCTGGACCAGACCGGTGGCCTGTGGGCGCGCGGCGCATTGAACGGCAAGGTGGGCGCCGCCTTCGTGTCCACGGCGACGCAGCACGGCGGCCAGGAAACGACGCTGTTCTCCCTCATCACCAACTTGCTGCATTTCGGCATGATCGTGGTCGGGCTGCCCTACAGCCATCAAGGCCAGATGAGCATGGAGGAAATCGTCGGCGGCGCGCCTTATGGCGCCACAACCATCGCCGGCGGCGACGGTTCGCGCCAGCCCAGCGAAATCGACCTGGCCGGCGCGCGCCACCAGGGCGCCCTGGTGGCCCGGACGGCGGCGAAGCTGTTCGGTTGATCACGCGCGACCCGGGGCGTGCAAGCGCCCCGGCCGCCATGTCGCAGGGCCGGCGCGGGCGTCCGAAGGAACGGCCAGGCCGCGCCCCGCAACATTAGCGCGGCGCGGCAGCGGCCCGGCTTTCCAGCAGTTTCACCAGGGCATGCAGCACCCGGTTGACCGGGGTCGCGATGGCCCGCTCCCGGCCTTTGCGGTCGATGTAGCCGTTCAGGTAGTCGATCTCCGTCGGCTTGCCCCGCGCCAGGTCTTGGGCGGTGGACGACAACTGCGTCGGCATGGTCTGGACGATCTTCTGCACGGCCGCCCAGCTGTCGCCCGGCACGGTCACTCCCTGGGCCTGCGCCACGGCCAGGCATTCGTGCACCACGTCGCGCAAGACCTGCTCCATGCCCTGCCCCCGGGACAGCTCGCCATACGGCATCTGCGTGATGGCCGACAGCGCGTTATAGGCGCAATTTAGGATCAGCTTCGCCCACAGCGCGCCGATGGCGTTGTCGGATACCTCGACCGGAATGCCGGCCGCGATGAAATCGCGCGCAATACCCTCGCTGCCCGGCCCGCTGCCGATGACCAGTTCGCCGCGCCCGTGGTGCCTGACGTGGCCAGGCCCCGCCATCTCGGTGGCGACGTAGACCACGGCCGGAAGGACCGTCTGCGGCAGGATGGCCTGCAGGCGCTCGGCGTTGTCCACCCCATTCTGCAGGCTGAGCACCCGCGTGTCCGGCCCGAGGTGCGGCGCCAGCGCGCGGCCCGCGCTTTCCGTATCGGCCGACTTGACGCAGAACAGGACGACCGACGCGCCGCGGGCGGCGTCGGCGCCGGTGCTCGCGGCCATGGGAACATGCCCCTGGAACCCCTGCATCTCCAGCAACAAGCCCTGAGCGCGCACGGCATCGACGTGGCGCGGACGGCCGATCAGCGCCACATCGTGACCCGCGCGCGCCAGCATCGCGCCGTAATAGCAACCTACGGCTCCCGCCCCCATGACTGCGACTCTCATGACGTTCTCCTGTTGATCCTGCGCCTGATACTAACGGTCTATGCGCAACCGGGGAACCCGTACGCGGGCCCTCTAGAATGGGGGGTCCGGCCGCGCGCGTGTCGCGGCCCTCGTATTACCGGGAGGACCGCTTTTGCCTGTCGACCTCCGCAGGGTGTCCCTGCGCCGCATGAAGAACTGGGCCCTCGCATCGCTGGCCGCCACTCTGGCCGGGGTCGCGCTGAGCTACGCCATGGGCGGGGCGGGCCCATGGGCCTGGGTACGGGCCTTCTGCGAAGCCGCCACCATCGGCGCATTGGCCGACTGGTTCGCCGTGGTGGCGCTGTTTCGCCGGCCGCTGGGCCTGCCCATTCCGCACACCGCCATCATTCCCGCGAACAAGGAGCGCATCGCGGACAACCTCGCCACGTTCGTGCGCGATCATTTCCTGGATCCGGCCTCCTTGCTGGAGCGCCTGCGCGTCTTCGATCCGGCAGCCCGCCTGGGCCAGTGGTTGAGCGATCCGCGCCAGGCGCGGGTGGTGGCGGGCACGGCGCGCACCTGGGCCTTGCACGCGCTGAACCTGCTTGACGAGCGGGCGGTGCGCGAAGCAATCCACGGCTTCGTGGTCAAGCGGCTGGAAGGCTGGAACGCCGCCCAGACGGCCGGCGACCTTTTCGAATTGCTGGCGCGCGACGGCCGCCATCATGTACTGCTGGACGAGGCGCTCAACCGCCTGGCGAATTATCTGCAGGGCGAGCCGGTGAAGGCGCGCGCGTCGGCAGTGATGGTGAAGTACGCGCGCAAGGAATGGCCGCGCATGGCCAAGGCCCTGAACCTGGTGCGGCCCGTCGACGATATCGGCGACAGCCTGGCCGACCGACTGGCGCGCGCGCTGCTGGACGAGTTGCACGACGTCCTGGCCCGGCGCGACCACCCGTTGCGACGCGACTACGAAGCCTGGCTCGGCGGCTATGTGAGCCGCCTGCGCGACGATCCGGACCTGCAACGCCAGGTCGACGGCCTTAAGCAACGCATCCTCGCGCATCCCCAGGTCCGCGACTACGTGCAGGGGATCTGGAGCGCCGTGCAGGAGAGCCTGCGGCGCGACCTGTCCAGCACGGACTCGACACTGGGCAGGCACCTGGAGCAGACCTTGCTTGCACTGGGCCGCAACCTGGGCAAGGATCCGGAGCTGCGCCGGGCCATCAACCAGCATGTGCTCGAGGGCGCCGAGCGGCTGGCCGGCGGCCTGCGCCACGGCATCACCGACCACATCGCGCAGACGGTCAAGGGCTGGGACGAGCGGCAGTTCGTCGACGAACTCGAGCTGAGCATCGGACGCGATCTCCAGTACATCCGTTTCAACGGCATGCTGGTGGGCGGCCTGATCGGCCTGGCACTGCATGCCTGCGTGCGGTTGGCGCAAGGCGCCGGATGGCTGGCGGGGTAGCTCCGGCCGGGCGCCGGCTGGCCGGCCCGTCCATTACCGGCTGGCGGCGTAACGGCCGCATACGTACCGACGCGGTATGCGCCGCCGGCATGTAGCGGGCAACCCCGGTCGGCGGTAAGCTCCCCTACACGCGCCCCGCCCAGGAAACCGCCATGATCGCCCTGCCCGCCCGCTCCCCGCGCCGCCGCTCGCCTCGTGTGGCCGCCGGCGCATTGCTGTTGGCGGTGTTGGGCGGCTGCGCCGACATCGCCACCGCGCCCGCCGGCACCCCGCTGGCCGAGCTGGAATCACACTACGGCAAGCCGAGCTATACCTGTACGCGCCCCGATGGCGTGCGGCGCGCGATCTGGTCGCAACAACCCTCCGGCAGCTACGCCTGGGGCACCGACCTGGACAGCCAGGGCCGGGCGGTCGGCATGGAGCCGCTGCTCACGCCCAAACATTTCGAGGTCCTGCGGCAGGGCGTATGGACGCCGGATGCCGTGCGCTGCGAATTCGGGCCGCCGGCGCAGGTCCGCACGGCGGGCCTCGGCGAAAAGCACGAGGTGGTGTGGTCGTACCGCTATGTGCTGGACCAGCGCTGGCATTCGGTGATGTACGTTTACCTGGGCCCGCAAGGCAGGCAGGTCACGCACTACCACTCCGGCCCCGACGACCGCTACCAGCGCAGCGAGTAGCCGCGCAGCCATCGAGATTTGTGCGGCGACCATAAGGCAGCGTTATGGTCAGCGCCACGCCGGACTCCCTCCGCCGCCGATTTCCCTTGGAATAACAAACGCTTGGCGCGACAGGTCGCATGTTGCGCCGCAGCGTCGCGCGCCCGAACCACTGTTTTCCCCGCGCCGGCGATCGCGCATCATGCGGGCACGTCGCCCCGCGCGGGGCGCTTTCATCCCTGAAATGTTTTCCCCGGAGTCCTGCCCATGTCCACCACCGACGCCCGCAAATTCGGATTGGCCGTTGCCCAGATGGGGCCGGTCCATCTGGCCGACAGCCGCCAGGCCGTGGTCAAGCGCCTGGTCGCCATGCTGCGCGAAGCGGCGGCGCGGCAGGCGCAGTTCGTGGTGTTCCCCGAATTGGCCCTGACCACCTTCTTTCCGCGCTATTGGATGACCGAGCAGGAAGCCGTCGAACGCTACTTCGAACGTGCCATGCCCAACGCCGATACCCAGCCGCTGTTCGACGCCGCGCGTGAACTGGGTGTGGGCTTTTACCTGGGCTATGCGGAGCTGACGCCCGACGGCCGTCGTTTCAATACGGCCGTGCTGGTCGACCGCGCGGCCAAGGTGGTGGGCAAGTATCGCAAGGTGCACCTGCCGGGCCATGACGACCACAAGCCGGACGCCCCCTTCCAGCACCTGGAAAAGAAGTTCTTCGAGGTCGGCAACCTCGGCTTTCCGGTCTGGAACACGCAGGACGTGAACGTCGGCATGTGCATCTGCAACGACCGGCGCTGGCCCGAAACGTGGCGCGCCATGTCCTTGCAGAGCGCCGAGCTGATCGTGCTGGGCTACAACACGCCGTCCTGGAATATCCACTGGAACGAGCCCGTGCACCTGCGCACCTTCCATCACGAAATCGTGCTGCAGGCCAGCGCCTACCAGAACGCGGTCTGGGTGGGGGCGGCGGCCAAGTGCGGGTCGGAGGACGGCTTCCACATGATCGGCAGCTCCATGATCGTGGCCCCTTCGGGCGAGATCGTCGCGCGCGCCAGCGGCGAGGAGGACGAGGTCATCGCCGCCCGCATCGACCTGGACCTGGGCCGCACCTTCCGCCAGCATGTCTTCAACTTCGCCAAGCATCGCAGCCCGGAGCAATATCGCCTGATCGTCGAGCGCACCGGCGCGGGCGCGCCGCTGCCACTGCCGCCCGAAGCCACCCACGGCTGAACGCGCCGGGGCGGGCCCCTACGCGTGGCCTGGCGCCGCGGCGCCCGGGGCTGCCACTCTAGGTTGTCGGCGCGGCGGCTATCGTCGTTTCCACCCACTTCGCCACGCGCAGGGTCGGCATGTCGTGGCCGAAGGCGCCCAGTACCTGGACGCCGAGCGGCAGCCCGCCCGGCATGCGCGCGACCGGCAGGGTCAGGGCCGGAAAGCCCAGGAAGGCCCAGGGCGCGCACCACGTCGCATCGCCCGTGTTGCCCAGGCCGGCGGGCGCCGCGCCGTCGGCCGGCACCGTCAGCACCGCATCGAAGCCGGCCAGCCGTTCGGACAGCTCGGTGCGCAGCCTGCGCTGCAGCCGCCTGGCCGCGACATAGTCAGCCGGCGGGATGGCCCGCCCTTCTTCCACCAGGGCCCTGAGCGGCGCACTGACGCGGTCGCCATGGCGGGCGACCAGATCGCCATAGATATCGACCGCCTCGGTGCCCAGGATGTTTTGCAAGGCGTTCAGGATCGGCGCGCCGATCTCGGGCAGCACCATGTCCTTCACCGTCGCGCCGGACTGCTCCAGGAGCGCGACGGTGCGATCGAGCACCGCGGCCTGTTCCGCGCCGACCCTGTCCCAATGCGGGCCACGGATCACGGCCAGCCGCGGGGCGGCCAGCGGCGCCAGGCCCTGCTCCATATCGAATGAAACCGCGGCCAGATCCGAACCGTCCGCAAAGACATAGCCGGGATCGCCCAGCAGCGTGAAGGCATAGGCCACGTCATCGACGCCGCGCGCCATGAAGCCGACATGGTCCAGCGAACCCGACAGCGGGTGCGTCCCTTCGCGCGGCACGGCGCCGAAACTCGCCTTGAATCCGACAATGCCGCAATAGGCAGCGGGCCGCACGATGGAGCCCATGGTCTGCGTGCCCAGCGCCAGCGGCACCACACCCGCCGCGACCGCGGCCGCGGAACCGCTGGACGACCCGCCCGGCGTGTGGCCCGGATGCCAGGGATTTACCGTTGGACCGGGATGACGGAAGGCGAATTCGGTCGTGACGGTCTTGCCGAACACCGTGCCGCCCAGCCGCTTGATGCTGGCCACGATGGCGGCATCTTCCATCGGCACATGACCGGAGAAGATGGCGGATCCGTTGGTCGTAAGCAGGCCGGCTGTCGCGATGATGTCCTTCACTCCTATGGGAATGCCCGCCAGCGGCCCGCCCGCGGCTGGTCTCAGGAGGTCGGCCGGCACGCGCGTGACAAAGGCCTTCAGCGCAGGCTCGCATTCGTCGGCACGCGCGGCGCATGCCTGCAGGTAGGCGTCGCGATCCAGCGCGCCGCTGCGAAAACCGCGCAGTGCCTCCAGCAAGCCTGCAGGACGATTCTGATCCGGGTTCATCATGGCCTTAGCGTGGCAGGGCCACGGCTTTCTGTGCGTAGGTCGGCACGACGAAGGTCGCGTAGTCGGGCTGCGCCTTCAGGTTGCCCAGGGCGATCTGCGTATCCATGCCGGTCTTGAAGGCAGCTGCGGTGGTTTCCACGCTCTTCGGGTAGACGTCATCGTTCAGCATGCGCTCGACGGCGTTGCGCACCACCTTCGGGTCCAGCGAGGGAAACTCCTTCCCGGCGATTTCCAGCGTCCGGGCATGGTTCTTCTGCATGAAGCGCAAGGCCAACTCCATGCCGTTGACCATGCGCTGCGCGGCATCCGGATCGACGTCCGAACGAGCGGTAACGGAAGAAAACGCGTACGGGCCGTATTGCTTGGGAAAGCCCAGCACGACTTTCATGCCTTGTGCGGCGACCTGGTCCAGGCCGGGTTCATAAAGGACGGCCACCTTGGCCTGCCCGCCCAGGAAGGGGCCGGCTTCCGATCCGGTCTGCACCTGGATCATGTCGACATCCTTGTCGGCGTCCATTCCATTTTCCTTCAGCAGCTTGATGAACAGCGAAGTGCTGGTGGTCGGCATGAGCCCGGTCACGACCTTCTGGCCCTTCAGGCTCTTGACGCCATCATAAGGAAAGTCCGGTGCGGTCGCGATATATACCGCGGCGCCGTTGACGACGTTGCTGATGATCCCGACCTTGGCGCCCTTGGAGGCCGCGATGGCCGTCCATTCGGGACCGTGTATGGAAAATTGCGCGCTGCCGGAAATCACCGCGGACAACGCCGCCGTCGGCGACCCCGCGGTTTCCTTGGTCACCTCCAGGCCCTGCTGCTTGAAGAAGCCCTGGTCCATCGCGACGTAGAGGGGCAGGTAAAGCATGGACTGGAACGCCTGCGACACCGTCACCTTCTTGACCTGCGCCGTGGCGGGGGCGGCGGCTACGGCCAGCGACGCGGCGACGCAAAATGCCGCCAGGCTACTCTTGGAAAAGCGCATGACTATCAACCTCCGGGGAGAACGAGCGGGGAACGGGGCGGGCCCGCATGGCGGCGCCCATCCCGGAAGATCACTACACCTGGATATGCGGGCGGCCGTCGTCCATCTTCCATGGCAGGAGATTGCGCTCCAGCGCGTCGATGGCGTGATACAGCAGGAAGCCCACCAGCATCAGGACGAACAGCCCGACCCATACGGAATTCAGGTCGTAGAGGCTGGAAGCGGTGTAGATGAGATGGCCCAGGCCATACTTGGACGAGATGAACTCGCCCACCACGGCGCCGACCAGGCCGAGGCCGATGTTGATGCGAAAGTTCGCGATAATGGCCGGCAGCGCGGACGGCACGACGACGCCATGAAAGATCTGGTGCTTGCTGCCGCCCATGGAAAAAAGCAGGGCCTGCAAATCCTTGTCGGCGTCCTTGGCCGCCTGGTAGGCGGCGATCAGCGCCACCACGGCCGTCATGGAGATGACCAGCGCCACCTTGGACACCAGGCCGGTACCGAACCACAACAGCACGATGGGGGCAAGGGCGATCTTCGGGACGCTGTTGATGGCCACGATGAAGGGCTCCACCAGGCGCGCGACGAAGACCGAATACCACATCGCCAGTCCCAGCACGGAACCGATGGCCGTGCCGGCGACAAAGCCGAGCAGTGCCTCGAACAGCGTATAGCCGGTGTCCCACAACAGGGAGCCGTCCATCAGGCTCTTGACGAAGATCGCCCAGATTCCGCTGGGCTTGCCGACCAGGAACTCCGATATCCAGCCGGCCCGGACACCGGCCTCCCAGGCCAGGAAAAACACCAGCACGGCCGCCAGTTGCAGCAAGCCCCGGCCGGCCGGCGTATCGAAGACGGCACGGCGTGCCGGCCGCGGTTGCGCGCCGGCGTCGAGCGCCGGGGGCGCGGCCGAACGATGAGGAATCGATGACATGGTCAGGCCGCCTTCTTTCGGGTTTGGATGTCCAGCTCGCCGCAAAGGGTATGGAAGTATTCGGAGAAGCGGCGATCCGCGCGCGCCTCGATCGGGCTGCCGCGCGCGATGTCGATGTCGTGCACGTTCTTGACGCGCGTGGGACGTCCGCTCAGGGCCACGACGCGCTTGGACAGGGCCACGGCCTCGTCGACGTCGTGGGTGACCAGGATGACGGTCTTGTGGAAGGTTTCGACGGCCTCCAGCAGCACGCTTTCCAGATACAGGCGCGTCTGGTAGTCGAGCGCGGAGAACGGCTCGTCCAGCAGCAGAATGTCCGGATCCATGATCAGCGTGCGCATCAGCGCCACGCGCTGGCGCATGCCGCCCGACAGCGTCTGCGGATAAGCCTTCTCGAAGCCGGACAGGCCGAAGGTCGACAGGTATTCGCGGGCGGTATCGATCGCCTCGTCCTGGGCGATGCCTCTTATTTTCAGGCCCAGCAGCACATTCTCCAGCACGGTGCGCCAGGGAAACAGCAGGTCTTTCTGCATCATGTAGCCGACGCGGCCCCGCATGCTGGTCACCGGTTCGCCGCGATAGACCAATTGGCCGCGGTCCGCCTGCAACAGGCCGGCGATGATATTGAAGATGGTCGATTTGCCGCAGCCGCTGGGACCGATGATGCTGACGAAGTCTTTTTCGTAGATATCGAAGCTCAGGCCGTCCAGCACCTGCACGGCGCCCGCCTTGCCGGGAAAGGACTTGCACACATCGCGGATACTGAGTTGCACCGGCGGGGTCGGCGAAGAGAGGCTGGACATGGGGCATTCTCCTGGTTACCCCATCCATGCAAAACCCATGCCAATTCGCAGGAGTGCCTCGCTGCCCCCGGGGGCGCGCGGGGCCCGGACCGCGGACGGCGTCCGAGTCGGGGGCAGCGCACCGCACCACACGCGCCAGGACAGTGCGCGCGCACCATCCCAAGGCGGAACCGTCTCCAATACGCCACGAAAATCCAGGCCGCCGGGCCAGGCAGGGCAAGCGCTAATACTGGCGATACAAAAAAGGCCGCATCATGGCGGAGGATTGTTCCGACGCTCAGACAAGGCCTTGCCCCGATGACTCGCCGCCCCCACCGTCGCCCCCTGCTGGCCTGGGTCCTCTTGTCCGCCCTGGCGGGCGGGGCATGGATGTGCCCGGCGGCGGCCCGCGATGCAACCGCCCTGCCCGCAGGGGCCACGCCGCTGATGGCCGCCGTTGCACCGACCGCGGCTCCCGCGTTGGCTACCGACCGCCGCTGGGACGAAACACTGGCGGCCTTCGCCGCCGCGGACAAGGCGCATCCGCCTGCACCGGGCGGCGTGCTCTTCGTGGGAAGCTCTTCGATCCGGCTCTGGAACGGCCTGGAAACCGAATTCCAGTCCCTGCCGGTCGTCGTCAAACGCGGCTTCGGCGGTTCGCGGATGCTGGACTGCACCCAGCACCTGCACCAATTGGTGGTGCCGTATCGCCCGCGCCAGGTGCTCGTCTACGCCGGGGACAACGACCTGGCGGAAGGGCGTACGCCGGCGCAGGTGCTGCAAGCGTTCTCGGCCTTCGTCGACGGGGTCAGGGAAACGCTGCCGAACACACGCATCTCCTATATCTCGATCAAGCCCAGCCCCGCCCGTGTGGCGCTGATGCCCAGCATCCGCGAGGCGAACGAGCTCATTCGCGCGTACACGCTGAAAACCCGCAATACCGATTTCATCGACGTCTACACGCCGATGCTGGACACGCAAGGTCGGCCGCGGGCGGAGCTGTTCCGCGACGATGCGCTACACCTGAATGCCGGCGGGTACGCGCTGTGGAAAAAAGTGATCACTGCCCATCTGGATTGAGGGCGGGCGCGCGCGGCGCCACCGCCGGCGGGGCACGGCGGGATTTGTTGTCGGACACCAGCCGCGCCACGATATACAGGCCCAGGACGCTTCCGGCGAACAAGGCCAGGTCCTTCCACAAGGCCCGGTCGGGCGCGGGCTCGCCCACCACGCACAGCACCAGCAGGACGATAACCAGGTGGGCGCAGAACACCGACAGCGAGGCACGCCCCATGGTTTCCAGCCAGCGCATGCGCGGCAGGTGCGTCTTGAGCCAGTCGCCGAAATGCATGGCGAGCACCACCAGCGAAAAGAAGTTCAGCAGGCGCAGCGGTCCCAGGTGCCATTTGTCGAACAGGAAATTGAAGGGGTTGCCTGCGGGAAAGGCGCTCAGGCCCACGATGTGGCGCCAGATGAAGAAAGTTCCCGCGATGACCGCGGCGGCGAACACCAGCGCGGGCGGAAAGGGCCGGCGCTGGGCCGGCGTCGTACGCGCGTGCGTGGACCCCAGCCACAGGCCGAACAGCCACAGGAACTGCCAGCCGAAGGTTTCGAACGCGCCCGTTTCCTTGAACGGCACGGGCAGCCCCGTCAGCGAGACCACGCCGCCGTAAAGGAACCGTGACAGTTCGAACTGCGTGGCGAACCACAGCAGGCCGCTCAGGATCATGATGGTGCGCCAGCCGTGCCGCAGGCCGTACGACAGCACCCAGGGACTGGCCAGCATGAAAAGCACGTATACCGGCAGGATATCCAGCAAGGGCGGGTTGTACACCAGCCCCAGCGCGGAAACGAAGGCGGTGACTGGCTGCTGCAGGTAGAACCAGATCAGGTTCTGCACGGCGGGCTGCGGCAGCGTCAGGCCCAGCCCGGCAATCACCGTGAACAGGAACAGGAGCGACGCGGCCTGGCAACCGTACACCACCATGGCGCGCTGCGTGAAGGCGCGGTGCATCGCGGGCAACCCGTGCCGCAGGTAGCGCTGCGTGTAGACCAGGCCCGCCATATAGGCGGACAGCATGACGAAGCCTTCCGCCGCCGATACGAAGCCCAGCGGCTGGCTGGTCGGAATACCGAAATTCGTGGGCAGGTGCGTGGATAGCATCAGCACCAGCATCAATCCGCGCAGGGCGTCCAGCTCCCACCGGCGCGGCCGCGCCGCTGCGGCCGACCCGTCGACGCTTGGGACAGCCGACGGGGAAAGGCGAGGCAGATTGGAGGGAGAAGAGGAGCTCATGGCAATTCCTGGGGCATTGGGTCGGCCCGTGCACGTACTGATCCGGGTTAACCCGCAGGCCAGAGCCTGACACCGATGATACGTCACCGCATGCCTACGTTGTAGCGGTTTGTGTCGGCGCGCCGCCGCGCACGGTTTGGCCAGTTTCATTCCGCCACAAGGTTGAGGACAAAGTGCAGGAACCGGCGCGCGGCACGCCCGTTGCGGCGCTTCCCGGTCCATCATCCATGGAGGCTCCATGAGCGACAGTACGGCATTGCGGCGCAGGATGGTCGAGCGCCAGGTGCGCGGCCGCGGAATCGATGACGAGCGCGTCCTCGCGGCGATGGGGCGCGTGGCGCGCGACGCCTTCGTGCCGCCGCCCCTGGCGGAGTTCGCCTACGACGACGCCCCGCTGCCCCTGGAGGCCGGGCAGACGATATCCCAACCCTATATCGTGGCCCTGATGGCGCAGGCCGCGCAGCTGCAGCGTTCGGACCGCGTGCTGGAAGTCGGAACCGGCTCCGGCTACGCGGCTGCCGTCCTGGCCGAACTGGCCGACCGGGTCGATACGGTGGAGCGGGTACCGAAGCTGGCCGAAAGGGCCCGCACCACGCTGGAACGGCAAGGCTATGGACACGTCAGGGTGCATACGGGCGACGGCACCCTCGGCCTGCCCTCCGCGGCGCCCTTCGACGCCATCATCGCGGCGGCCGCGGGGCCTTGCGTACCGCAGGCCTGGCGCGAACAACTGGCCGTGGGCGGCCGGATCGTCATGCCGGTAGGCGATGAACATGGCGCGCAACGGCTGGTCAAGGTCACCCGCGCCGCCCACGACGCGTTCCAGGAGGAAGACCTGGGTGGCGTGGCCTTCGTCCCGCTGGTGGGCCTGCAGGGCTGGCCCGATCCGCAGGCGGATGCCGATGCCGGGACGCAGGCGGACGAGCCCGGTGAGCCGGGGGCCGTATCGGCAGCCAAGGCAGCGGACGAGCCGTCGGCGCGCCGCAGTCCCGCGGCCGGCCGCAAACGGCCCGCGCGAGCCCTGTCTCGTCCGGCCGGCATGGCGGACCGCGAGGTCACCGAAGGCGTCTGGGAAGCCGCCGAGGCGCTGCCGGATATCGGCGATCCCCTGTTCGCACCGCTGTTCGACCGCTACGCCGACAAACGCATCGTGCTGCTTGGAGAAGCCAGCCACGGGACCACGGAGTTCTACCGGGCGCGCGCCGCGATCACGCGGCGCCTTGTGGAGGTGCATGGCTTCGACATCGTCGCCGTCGAAGCCGACTGGCCGGACGCGGCCGCCATCGACCGCTACGTCCGGCATCGCCCCCCCGCCGAAGCGGCAGAGCCGCCCTTTCGCCGCTTCCCCACGTGGATGTGGCGCAACACCGACGTGGCCGCCTTCATCGAATGGCTGCATGCCTATAACGGCGTCCTGGCGCCGGACGAACGCGCCGGGTTCTATGGCCTGGACCTGTACGGCATGTCCGCCTCGATCGCCGCCGTGCTGGCCTACCTTGACCAGACCGACCCGGAAGCGGCGCGTATCGCGCGCCAGCGCTACGGATGCCTGACGCCCTGGCAGAAGGATCCGGCGGTCTACGCGCGCGCCGTCATGACGCGCGGCTACAAGGCCTGCGAGGACGCCGTGCTGCGCCAGTTGCAGGATCTGCTGTCCAGGCGCCTGGAAGACGCGGGCAACAACGGCGAAGCCTTGCTGGACGCCACCCAGAATGCGCGCCTGGTGGCCGCCGCCGAACGCTATTACCGCACCATGTACCAGGGGCCGGCGCAAAGCTGGAATCTGCGCGATACGCATATGTTCGAGACCTTGACCTCCCTGCTCGACGCCAAGGGCCCGCAGGCGCGCGCCGTCGTCTGGGCGCACAACTCGCATATCGGCAACGCGGCCGCAACGGAGATGGGCCGGGTGCGCGACGAAATCAACATCGGCCAGTTGTGCCGCGAACGGTATGGCGACGAGGTCGCCCTGATCGGCTTCGGCACCTATGCCGGCACCGTGGCCGCCGCCGACGATTGGGACGGCCCCATGCGGTTGATGCGCGTGCGCCCGGCGCGGCCGGACAGCTATGAACACCTGATGCACCGCGCGGGACAGCCGCGTTTCCTGCTGGACCTGCGTCCCGGCGTGCACGACGGATTGCGCGCCACCCTGGCCCGGCCGCGACTGGAACGCTACATCGGCGTCATCTACCGCCCCGAGACGGAGCTGTACAGCCACTACGCCGAAGCGGTGCTGGCCGAGCAATACGACGGCTACGTATGGTTCGATCAGACCGGCGCCGTCACGCCGCTCGCCGGCGAAGCGCGCCCTGGCGTTCCGGAAACCTATCCGTTCGCCGTGTGAGCGGCCCGATCGCGGTATCGGCCCGCACCCGGATGTCCCTCGGCAGTCCGGCCAGCCTCGCCCTCCGGCTCCCATTCGCCCCGCCCGGCGTATCCCGCTGCGTGATCCGCCGGCGGGGCGCGGGCGCATTTCCGCGCTTGCGTGGATAATCCGGCTCAGCGCCACCGGCGCGGCCACGGGATTGAACCAGGGAGACACGTCATGCAGAAAGTCATGCTCGTCACGGGCGCCAGCCGGGGTATCGGCGCGGCGACGGCGGTGATGGCCGCTCAGCGCGGCTATGCCGTCTGCGTCAACTACAAGCAGAACGCCGACGCCGCCCAAGCGGTCGTCGGGCGCATCGAGGCCGCCGGCGGCCGCGCCGTCGCGATCAAGGGCGACATGGCGGTCGAATCGGACATCCTGGCCCTGTTCGCGGCGGTGGACGAACACTTCGGGCGGCTCGACGGCCTGGTCAACAACGCCGGCATCCTGGAACGGCAGGCGCGGCTGGTCGACATGGATGCCGGCCGGCTACGCCGCATCTTCGACGTCAACGTGGTAGCGCCCTTCCTGTGCTGCCGCGAGGCCATCGGCCGCATGTCGCAGAGCCGCGGCGGGCAGGGCGGCGTCATCGTCAATGTGTCCTCGATGGCGGCACGCCTGGGCTCGCCGGGGGAATACATCGACTACGCAGCTTCCAAGGGCGCCATCGACACCCTTACCATCGGCCTGTCGCGCGAAGTCGCGGAGGAAGGCATCCGCGTGAACGCGGTGCGGCCCGGCGTCATCGACACGGAAATCCATGCCAGCGGAGGGGAACCCGGCCGGGTGGACCGGGTCAAGCACAGTGTGCCGCTGCGCCGGGGCGGGACGGCCGAGGAAGTGGCGGGCGCCATCCTGTGGTTCTTCGCGCCCGAAGCCGCTTACTCCACCGGCGCCTTCCTGGACGTATCCGGCGGCCGCTAGGCCCGCCTGGCGCCTTCCCGGACGCGCCCAGGCGTGAAATGCCGGCGCGACGGCGTCATGCTCTACCCATTTACATATTGTTGGAAGTCTGGTGACATAGCGCGGCGTCGGCGCCCACTCCCGGGGCACCGCCCTCGATCCCTCGAAGGACCCGCGTGCCCATCAGCCTATCGATCCGGCGCAAGCTTGCCGCTATCGCCCTGACGCTGCTCGCCACGGCCCTTCCCGCGCTGCTCGTGGTGCCGGTCGTGCTGCATGAAGCCCAGCGCCAGGTGGACGGTGAAGCGCGCGTCACGGCCAGCGTGCTGAGGCGCCAGATCGAAAACATCCTGCTTCGGGCGGAAGACCTTACCCAGGTCCTGACGCCCAGCCTCTACCGCCCGTGCGCCGAAGTCCTGAACCTGCTGCGGCAGACCGGTGCGCTGCAGCCCTACTTCCGTTCCCTGATGCTGGTACACGACGACATTGTCTATTGCTCGTCGGTCTACGGCATGCTGCACTCGCCCCTGATCGCCGTGTCGCCGCAGGAGCACGTGCCGCGGGGCATGTACATCACGGCCGTCCCGGGCACCCTGCTGGTGCCGGACCGCCCCGCCGTCATGGTGTCGCGCGGCTTGCGCGACGGTCACGGCGTGGTGGCTTTCCTGGACGCGCAATACCTCTTCGACCTGAAATCGGCGGCCGCGCGCGACGGCATCTACGACGTCGACATCGTCCTCGGTCCCCACCAGCAGCCTCTGCTGGAAGCCGGCGAACGGCAACGCTCGGCCCGGCCGATCTCCGCCGACACGCAGGTGTCCAGGTCGTCGGGCTTCCCGGTGCAGGTGCGCGTCACGCCGCTGCAGGCGCAGCGCGATGCCGTGCGCGAGCACGTCTGGCGCGGCTACTTCGCCTTCCTGGTTTTGGCCAGCCTGCTGTGCGGCTACGCGGCGTACCGCCTGTATGGCTGGCGCGTCTCCATACCGGGCGAAATCCGCAAGGGTATGCGCGCGCGCCAGTTCCACCTCGTGTACCAGCCGGTCGTCGACATGGCCAGCGGGCGCTTCTCCGGCGTCGAGGCCCTGCTGCGCTGGAGCCATCCCCGCCTGGGCAATGTGCGGCCCGACCTTTTCATCGCGGCTGCAGAGGAACACGGCATCATCGGCGACCTGACGCGGCACATGTTCGATATCGCGGCCAATGACCTGGAGGTGCTGGACCTGCCGCCCGGCAGCCATCTGGGCGTGAACGTGTGCGGACCGCACATGGCCGAGCCGCGCTTCGTCGCCGATGTCGAGCGACTGCTGGCGCGGATACGGGCACACGGGCAGGCGCACGGGCAGGTACATCGCCCGGCACACCAGGCCGCGCCCGACGGGGTGCTCCACGAGGCCGACGCTTCATGCACGCTCGTGCTGGAAGTCACCGAACGCCATCCCCTGCCCGACACGCCCGAACTGCGCGGCCACATGGCGCAATTGCGGGAGCGCGGCGTGCGCTGGGCGCTGGACGACTTCGGCACGGGGCACAGCTCCCTGTCGTACCTGGAAAGGCTCCATGCCAATTACCTGAAGATCGACCGCGCCTTCGTCAGCGCCGCGGGCACCGACGCGATCAGCAATGTGGTGCTCGATACCATCATCGGCCTGGCCAGCCAACTGGGCCTGGAAATGATCGCGGAAGGCATCGAAACCGAGGCGCAGGAAGCTTATCTGCGGGACAAGGGCGTGCAATATGCGCAGGGCTACCGCTTCGCCCGCCCCATGCTGCCGCGCGACCTGGCCGCATGGCGCGCGCAGCGCCCGGGCTGAGGGCGAGATGCGTGCAGCGCGGGCCCACAGGGGCCGGCGCCCCCTCGGTATCAGGGTTTTCCGCGCCATACCCCCGTATGATTTCGCCGCGGGCGGCGGCGCGGTACGCTCCCGCCTGTGTGAGGGATGGGGGTCCCGACGGCCGAGGACCTTTCTTTGCGCAAGCGACTTGCAATCTCCGTCATCGATGACGACGCGCCGGTATTGCGTGCCACCGTCGCCCTGTTGCGGGCGCTCGGCCACGAGCCAACCGGTTTCGATTCCGCCGCATCTTTTCTGTCGCATTACGGCAGGCGCCGCGACGACTGCATCGTCGCCGATATCCACATGCCCGGCATGACCGGGATCGAGTTGCGGCGTACCTTGCGCGCGCGGGGCGACGCGACGCCGCTCATCCTGGTGACCGGCGCGGCACGCCCGCACCTGCGACGACAGGCGATGCAGGCCGGCGTCGTCGACATCCTGAAAAAGCCGTTCGGCGCCGACGCCCTGCTCCAGGCCATTCTGCACGCCGTGGCCACGACCGCGTCCTGCGCGTCCTGCGCGTCGACCGAGAGGTCCGCATCGCCCGCGTCCGCCGCGGCGTCCCCCGCGGGCGGCACCCGACCCTGTGGATGCGCCTGAAGGCGCGCTAACGCCGTGGAACGGTGGAGTCGGTGGCCGCGGGCAGCTCCAGCTGCTGCGCCATGCGAACCAGATCGGCGAAGGTGCGCGCGCCCATTTTGCGCATGGCGTTGCCACGGTGGATCTTGACGGTGACCTCGCTCAGGCCGATTTCCGCGGCGATCTGCTTGTTCATCAGGCCGGCGGCGGCCATGCCCATGACCTCGCGTTCGCGCGGCGTCAGGCTGGCGTGGCGCCGGCGCAGCGCCACGTCCTGGCTTTCGGCGCCACGCCGATCGCGGTCGGCCCGGTGCGCAGCGGCGACGGCGTCCAACAGATCCTGCTCGCGAAAGGGCTTGGTGAGGAAATCCGCGGCGCCGTCCTTCATGGCCTGGACCGTCATGGGGATGTCGGCGTGCCCCGTCATGAAAACGATGGGAACGTGCACGCCCTGCCCGCGCAACTGGCGCTGCACGTTCAGGCCATTGGTGCCACGCAGCCGCACATCGAGCACCACGCAGGTCGGCACGGACGGAAAGGGGAACGCCAGCAGGTCGTCCGCCGACGCGAATAGTTCTACGCGCATGTCCAGCGAACGGAACAGCGCGCCCAAGCCTGTCCGTATGCTGTCATCGTCGTCCACCACCACGACGAGCGCCTCTTCCTGGCCATCCGTCTTGCTCATATCCGTCCCGCCATGTCCCCATGTCCTTGCCAGCGCCGCGCCGCCCGGGCGCCGCTTTGCCGCGGCATCCGCCTGCCGGCGAAACGGCAAGTATCGCATCCTGCCGGCGAGCGCCGCGAGACGGACGGCGCCCCGGCCGGCGCCCCTCGACTGAAACCGGCCCGATATGCGCCCGAAACGGGACAACGCCGGCCGGATGGCCCGAACCGGTTACGCCGGCGTGCACCGCGATACCGGCCTTGCTACGATGCCGGTCTACGATCGCCGCCCGCCCAGGGCATGCCTTCCCTATCCCTCTTGCGTACCCGCGCACGTCCAGCCTGGTCACCTGCCGCCATGCCCCCCTTGCTTCCCGCCGCGCCCGCCGGCCGTCGCCGCGTGCTGCTGCCCGCTGTCTCGATCGCCATCATGGCCGCGATCTTCGCGGTCGATGCCTTCACCACGCTGCATATCGCCATCGCCGTGATGTACGTCACCGTGGTGCTGCTGTCCGTGAATTTTCTGTCGCGCAAAGGCGTACTGGCGCTGACGCTGGCCTGCATGGGCCTGACCGTGGTCGGCTATGTCATGTCCTCCGCCCAGGGCGACACTTCTTTCGCGCTGGCGCGCTGCGTGGTCAGCCTGGCCGCCATCGCCACCACCTGCTGCCTGGCCCTGCAGAACATGGCCGTCACGGAAAACCTGCTGGCCGAGCAAGAGGCACTGCGCCGCAGCGAGGCCTTCCTGGCGGGCACGCAGCGCCTGAGCCGCACGGGCAGCGTGTCCTGCGCCATGCCGGGTACGCGCATGGCCTGGTCCGATGAGGCCGCACGCATCTTCGGGCACGATCCGTCCGTGACGCCGTCCATGGAACTGGTGCTGGCGCGCAGCCATCCGGACGACCGCCCCGCCGTGCTGCGCGCTTTCCGCGCCGCCGAGGCAGGAGAAAACGCCATCGATATCGAACACCGGCTGCTGATGCCCGACGGCAGCATCAAGCATGTGCGCTTCCTCGCCGCGGCGCGCGCGGCGGCGAATGGCAATCGTGAATACCTGGGCGCCCTGATGGACATCACTGAGACGCGGCAGGCCGAAGCCCGGCTGCAGCGCTTGCAATCGGAGCTCGCCCACGCCAGCCGGGTCTCCACGCTGGGCGAACTGACGGCCTCGATCGCCCACGAGGTCAACCAGCCCCTGACCGCCATCATGTCCAATGGCGAAGCCGGCCTGCGCTGGCTGGGCCGTGCGCAGCCGGACCTGGACGAAGCGCGGGCATCGATGGCGCGCATCGTGGATGAAACCGTGCGCGCCACCGAAGTCATCGGCCGGATCCGCGCCCTGGCGCAGAACCGCGCCCCATGCCACGACATGCTGCATGTCAACGAGCTGGTGCGGGAATCCCTGCTGCTGGTGGGCCACGAGGCGGCCCGGCAACGGTGCCCGATCCGCACGGAAACGTCGGCCGCGCTGCCGCGCGTCATGGGCGACCGGGTCCAATTGCAGCAGGTCCTGATCAATCTCATCATCAACGGCATGCAGGCCATGGCGGAGGTCTCCGACCGGCCCCGCCTCATCACCATCCGGACCCGCGTGCTGGAAGACCGCTCGGTGTGCGTATCGGTGCAGGACCGCGGCACCGGCCTGCGCGACAGCGACCTGGCGCGCATGTTCGACGCCTTCTACACGACGCGCGCCAACGGCATGGGCATGGGCCTGTCGATCAGCCGCTCCATCATCGACGCCCACGAAGGACGGCTGTGGGCCGAGAACAATGACGACGGCCCGGGCGCCACCGTGTCCTTCACCCTGCCGCCCCGGCCGGCGGCTCATACCTTGGTATGAATCCACCCATCCTATCGGGCGGCCCGGCCACACGCATGGACAACATGCTTTCCGCAACAGGCTTGCGTACCATTCGCCTGCGGTTCCGATGCCATGCGGCAGTGACCTTCCCCCTTCCCGCGCTGGCGCCGGGCTCGGGATCGCACCCCCTCTTCAAGACTTGGGCGGCGCCGAACCCGATGCCGTCCGCGGCTGGTACTTCAGCCGCATGACGCTGGCGACCGCGGCCACCGCGGCGCACGCCGCGCCCATCCACAGCGACAGGATAGCGCCCTGTTCGCTGGATGCATGGAAGCACGCCGCCACCAGGGCAGCGCCGCTGGACTGGCCCAGCAAGCGCACCGTCCCGACCATGCCGCTTGCCCCGCCCGCGCGTTCCGGCGGCGCCGCCGTGATCAGCGCGCGCACATTCGGCGACTGGAAGAATCCGAAGCCCGCCCCGCAGATAGCCAGCCGCCAGCACAGCCCGAACACCGAAGGCTCCGCTGGCATGGTGGCCAGCAAGGCCATGCCGGCCGCCAGCATGGCCAGTCCCACGCCCGCCAGGCCGCCCACCGAGAAGCGGTCGGACATGCGCCCCGCGAGCGGCGCCATGATCGCCACCATCACGGGCCACGGCGTGATCAGGAATCCCGTCTCGACCTGCGTATAGCCCAGCACGTTCTGCAGCATGAAAGGCAGGGAGACAAAGGCCAGCGACTGGGTCGCGAAGGACCCCACGCCGGTGGCGGCCGACAACGCGAACACCGGCCGCCGCAATAGATCCACGGCCAGGAAGGGCGCCGGATGACCGGCCTGGCGGCGCAGCAGCGCGACCAGGCAGGCCAGGCACAGCACCGACGTGCCGACGATGACCTGCCAGCTCGCCAACTGGGCGCCCTCGTTCAGGCTGAACACCAGCAAGGCCAGGAAGCCCGCGCACAGCAGCGCGCCCAGCGTGTCGAAGCGCCGCTTGCTGCGCAGGGTGGGCGGCATGGCGCGCAAGCAGAAATGGATGGCCAGGATACCGACCGGCACGTTGATCAGGAACAGCCAATGCCAGGTCGCCACCGTCAGCACCAGCGACGCCACGGTCGGGCCGGCGGCAAAGGCCAGCGCGACGGTCAGGGAGTTCAGGCCCACGCCGCGGCCGAGCAGCTTTTCGGGATAGATGAAGCGCAGCATGGCGCCGTTCACCGCCATCGTGGCCGCCGCGCCCAGCCCCTGCAACACCCGGCCGGCCACCAGCCAGCCCAGCGTGGGCGCCAGGCCGCAGGCCAGCGACGCCAGGGTGAACAACACCAGCCCGAACAGCATGACGCGCCGGTGGCCGATGATTTCGCCCAGCGTGGCCGCCGGCAGCAGGGCCGCCACCATGGAAAGCTGGTAGGCGCTGATGACCCAGATCGACCGCGCTTCGCTGGCCCCCAGGTCCCGCGCCATGGCCGGCAGCGCCGTGTTGGCGATGGCGGTATCCAGGCTGGCCATCGATACGCCCAGGAGCAGCGCCAGCACGGCGACCCAGCGCTGGTTTGCGGGCATGCCCGTGCCGAAGGGATAAGGTTGCTGAAGCGCGAAGGAAAGGAACATCAGGCACCGAAGGTGGGGAAGGGTCCGGCGCAAGCTGATGCGTACCGGCCCGAAGCGGGTAACGGTGTACCCCCTCCGGCCCGGCACTGTCAAACCGGGCGACATGGACACCGGTGGGAACACCGGTTGCTACGGAGACCTGGCGGCCCGGCCGCCAGCGTTGGAACGGCCGGGGTCCGCATCCACCGTTATGGAGTCAGCCATGGCCCTGAATACGACCCATCCCACTTCATCCACCACCGCGATGACCACTGCGCGTGTCGTGACCCCCCTGGACTGGATCGCCCTGGTGCTCGCCATCATCGGCGGGCTGAACTGGGGACTGGTCGGCGCGTTCAACTTCGACCTCGTCGCCGCGATCTTCGGCGCCGGATCGGCGATTTCGCGAGTGATCTACATCCTGGTGGGACTCGCCGCGCTGTACCTGATCTATTACGCGGCACGCCTCGCGTCCATGAACAGGACCTGAGTGGCCCGCGACGGTGCCCCGGCCGCCGGGCCGGGCGCCGTCGCGTCGCGCAGCCTCCGCGCGGCCCGCTTCGCCGCGCGGGAATCGGCATGCGCGTACCACCGCGCCACGCAGAGTTGTCTGCCCCGGCACGGACGAGCATCCCACGGCGGCCGGCGCCTCAGGGCGTATGCGACATCAGCCGCAACAACACCGTCAGCGATATCAGCGAACCTGCGGTCGATAGCAGGATGGTGCGCGCCGTGACGTGGGCCTCGCGCCGATAGAACTCGGCCAGCATGAAAGGTCCCGTACCGGTCGGCAGCGCCGCCAGCAGCACCGCCATATTCACCAGCGCCGCCGGCATGCCGAATACCCGCGCCGCCAGCCACCACGTCAGCGCCGGCTGCACCAGCAGCTTGCCGGCCACCAGGGCAAGCGACTCGCGCGCGGTATCCGTTGGCGTACGCTTTTCGGCCAGGAACAATCCCAGGCACACCAGCGCGCAAGGACTGGCGGCCGCGCCCAGCATACCGAGGAAGGTATCCAACCCGGCCGGCACGCCGACGCCCGACGCGGCGAGCAGCGCGCCCGCCACGGGCGCCACGATCAGCGGATTGCGCGACATGCCGCGCAGCACCCCGAGGCCCGCCTTGTGGAGCGCGCGCTCCGTTTGCAATCCCAGTTCGACCAAGGCCACCGCGATGGCGAACAGCACCGATACCACGAGCAGCGTCGCCACCGTGGTGGGCGCCAGGCCGGCATCGCCGAACACCATCAGTGTCAGCGGAAAACCGATATACGCCGTATTCGCGTACGACGCGGCGATCGCCTCCACGCTGGCATCCGCGAGGTGGCGGCCGGCCCGGATGCGCCAGGCCAGCGTCGCCACGAACACGGCGGCGCACGCCAGGCCGAAGGCGGCCATGAAGCGGGGCTGGTATAGCTGCTGCCAGGAGGCGTGCGCCATGATGCGGAAGAGCAGCGCGGGCAGCGCCAGCCAGACCACGAAGCGGTTCAGCTCGGAGCAGGCGGCCGGCCCCAGGATGGCGCGGCGGCGGCACACGAAGCCCGCCAGGATCAGGGCGAAGATGGGAACCAGGATTTGCAGCGTGGACAACATGATGCGGGGACTACCTTGGACGGGGCCCGTCCGGGCGGGTATGGCATGACGGCGTTCGATGCAGACGCAGCGTAGCGGCGGCCGGCGATACAATCCAATTCTTTATTCGTCCCCCACCAATACCTTTTACGCATCGTGCTCGATATCAAGCCCCTGCGGTATTTCGTGACGCTGGCGGAAATCCGGCATTTCGGCCGGGCCGCCGCACGGCTGAACCTGTCCCAACCGCCGCTCAGCCGCCAGCTCGCCGCGCTGGAGGCCGCATTGGACGTCCGCCTGCTGGAGCGCAACTCCCGCACGGTGGCGCTGACCCCGGCGGGCGAGCGCTTCCTGGCCGACGCCAAGGCCATCCTGGCCGCGGTGGAGCAGGCGGGCCGCAATGCGCGGGCCGTCGGGCGCGGCGAAGCGGGCTCGTTATCGGTGGGCTTCACCATGTACGCGGCGTACAGCGTCATTCCGGCTTATGCCCGCGCCTTCGGCAAGGCGTGGCCCGATGTCGCGCTGCAACTGCGCGAAGTCGTTTCGCACGATCTGGTGGCGCAGGTGCTGGACGGGCGTATCGACGCGGCCGTGGTGATGGCCGGGGGCGATTACGGCGAACTGTCCAGCCGCGTCGTCGTGCGCGAGCCGCTGTGCGTGGCGCTCGCGCGCCATCACCCCCGTGCGCGGGCGCGCAGGCTGCGCATCGAGCAACTGGCGGACGAGCCCTTCGTCATGACCGCCAGCGACGCCGCGCCCGCCCTGCGCGCCAGCATCGACGCCCTGTGCCGCCAGGCCGGCTTCGAGCCGACGGTCAGCCTGGAAGTACAACTGCAGCAGACCGTCCTGAACCTCGTCGACGAAGGCGTGGGCGTGGCGCTGGTGCCCGCCTCCATGCGCAAATCGCGGCTGCCCGGGGTGGTTTTCCGTCCGCTGGCCCAGGCGCCCACCAGCGAGCTTATCCTGTTGTGGTCGCCGCGCAACCGCAATCCCTGCCTGCCGCACTTCCTGGCCCTCGCCACGCCTCCATAGCGCCGCCTTCGCCGCCACATCGCGCCTGTATAGAAGATTCCCCGCATGCCTTCCACCCGCCCGCATCCCATCTACCGCCGCTTCGAACGCATGATCGACCCGTTTCGCGCCACGCGTGACGAGCCGCCGCCCGGGTCCGTGATGTCGTTCTACCGGCACTATCTGCGGCAGGTGCGGTTCGCCCTGCTGTTGCTGCTGGCCGTGGGCCTGGTGTCCGCGCTGGTCGACGTGGCGCTGTTCCAGTTCCTCGGCCGTATCGTCGACCTTGCGCGCGAAACGCCCAGCGCGGCGTTCTTCGACCAGCATGGCAAGGCGCTGCTGGGCATGGCCCTGGTGGTGCTTGTGCTGCGACCTGCCTTGACCGGCCTGCACGACCTGCTGGTGCACCAGACCCTGGCGCCGGGCCTGACCACGCTGGTGCGCTGGCAGAACCACCGCTATGTGCTCAAGCAGGGACTGGGTTTCTTCCACAACGATTTCGCCGGCCGCATCGCCAACCGCATCCTGCAGACCGGCACGGCGCTGCGCGATTCCGCCATCCAGGCGGTGGACGCGGTCTGGCATGTGGTGATCTACTCCGGCAGCGCGCTGGTGCTGTTCTTCCAGGCGGACTGGCGCCTGACCCTGCCGCTGCTCGTCTGGCTGCTGGGCTATGTCCTGACGTTGGCCTATTACGTGCCACGCGTGAAGGCGCGCTCCGTCAAGGCGTCCGAAGCCAGCTCCAAGCTGATGGGCCGCATCGTGGACGGCTACACCAATATCGGCACCCTGAAACTGTTCGCGCACAGCCAGCGCGAAGAGCAGTACGCCCAGCAGGCCATGGCCGAGCAGACCGGCAAGGCCCAGATGGCGGCGCGCCTGGTGACGTCCATGGGCTTCGTCATCGCGGTGCTCAATGGCATTCTGATCGCCGGCACGCCGGGACTGGCGCTCTGGCTGTGGAGCCAGGGCCGGATGTCAGCCGGCGCCATCGCGCTGGCCACCGGACTGGCCATACGCATCAGCAATATGTCGGGGTGGATCATGTGGGTGGTCAACGGCATATTCGAAAACATCGGCACGGTGCAGGACGGCATCCAGACCATCTCGCATCCGCGCATCGTCGCCGACCGCGCCGGCGCCGAGCCCTTGGGCGTCACGCGCGGCGGCGTACGCTTCGAGCACGTGCACTTCCGCTACGGCAAGGGCGATCCCGTCTTCTCGGGCCTGGACCTGCAGGTCGAACCGGGCGAGAAAATCGGCCTCATCGGTCCCTCCGGCGCCGGCAAGTCGACGCTGGTCAGCATCCTGCTGCGGCTGTACGACGTGCAGTCCGGGCGCATCCTGATCGATGGCCAGGACATCGCGCACGTGACGCAGGAAAGCCTGCGCTCGCAGATCGGCGTGGTCACACAGGACACCTCCCTGCTGCATCGGTCCATCCGCGAGAACCTGCTCTATGGCCGGCCGGACGCCGACGAAGCGGCCGTGCTGCACGCGATCCGGCAGGCCCACGCGGACGGCTTCATCTTCGACCTGACGGACGGACAGGGCCAGCGCGGACTGGATGCCCACGTCGGGGAACGCGGCGTGAAGCTGTCCGGCGGCCAGCGCCAGCGCATCGCCATCGCCCGGGTACTGCTGAAGGACGCGCCCATCCTGGTGCTGGACGAAGCGACATCCGCCCTGGATTCGGACGCGGAAGCGGCCATCCAGGAGAACCTGGAAGCGCTTATGCGGGGCAAGACGGTGATCGCCATTGCGCACCGGCTCTCCACCATCGCCCGCATGGATCGCCTGGTGGTGCTCGACCACGGCGCCATCGTGGAAACCGGCACCCATGCCGAGCTGCTCGCGCGCAACGGCCTGTATGCGCGGCTGTGGCGGCACCAGACCGGCGGTTTCGTCGGCCTGGAATGATCGCCGCGCGCCGTCCGGGCGCCGGCGGTCTTCAGGCGTCGGCCGGCGTGGCGCGCGCGTCGAACTCCGCGGCCTCCAGCGGATACAGGGGCGGCTGGCGCTTCACATAGGGGAAAATGCCGTAGTCCGACGTCGTGACGCCCGGACTGTCGCATTCCACCAGGCCGCCGGAAATCGGCACGAATACCGGCCGGCAATACATCCGCGACTTCAGCAGCAGGAAGCGCGCGGCACGCGGATCCTCGCCCACGCTTTCGAACACGGCGAGATCCCAGGGCTCGTGGGGCTGCTCGGACACGACCACGCGCGCCGCACCCAGGTCGAGCACCGCGGTACGCCCCATGCCCACCCGCATCCCCGTATATGTGGGCCCGGTGATGACGTATTCGCCGTCCGTGACGGCCCGCACGACGCCGGTCGCCTGCATCGGTGACGCATGGATGCCCAGCGCCGCCAGCGAACGCTTGTTGCCCAGTGGCAGGGTGACGCGCGCGCCCACGCCCGCTTCGGCCATGCGGGCGACCGCCTCGGGGTCGCACAGCACGCCGGCCAGGATGCCCTGCATGCCGCGCGCCAGCGCCGCTTCCAGGACCGCCGTGGTATCGCAGGTGCCGCCCGAATTGCAGTTGTCGCCATGGTCCAGGAGCAAAACCGGGCGCTCCGCGCCCTGCGCCAGCGTCGCGCCGCGCTCCAGCGACGCCGCCAGCGGCTCGCTGCGATACACGAAACCATCGCGCCCGGCCCATATCCCGGCCGCGATGCGTTCGGCCGCCGCTTCGGCCAGCGCGCGGTCCCCGTCGGCGACCACCACCACGCTGATGCACGGATGCGGAATATCGGCCAGGCCGAAGCCCGCCAGGACCGACGCCGCCGCCAGCCCCTGCGCCTCGGCCTCGCGCGCCGCCTGAACGGCATCGCGCATCGCGCCGGTATCGGTCGCCGAACGCAGCGTATGGGTCATCAGGGGCGGCCGGCGCCACGCCATCACCGGCCGGAACTCCCCTGCGATCATGCGCCACAGCAGGCGGCCGGCGTGTTCGCCGGTTTCATACATGTCGACATGCGGATAGGTCTTGAAGCTGACGATGACGTCGGCGTTGCGCACCATGCGCGCCGTCACGTTGCCGTGCAGGTCCAGCGCGACCGCGATGGGCACGCCCGGCGCGGCGGCGCGCACGCGCGCCAGCAGGTCGCCTTCGCCGTCGTCGCTGTTCTGCGCCACCATCGCGCCGTGCAGGTCCAGGAATATCGCGTCGCAGCCGGGCACCGCGGCCAGGATGCGCGCGCACATCTCGTCGTAGGCGTCGGCATGGACCGGCCCGCTGGGATAGGCCCACGCCGATAGCGGCGTCACGATCTCCGCCCCGTGCTCCCTGGCCAGGTCGATGAAGGCGCCCATGGCCGTGCGCGCGCCCTCGTTCTCGCGGCGCGCATCGTCGCCGTAGGCCGGCCCATGGCGCCCGAAGGCCGCCAGCGGGGTGGGCACCGGGGAAAACGTATTGGTTTCGTGGTTCATCCGGGCGATCAGCGCTTTCATGCCGCGTCCTCCCGCCCGGCTGCGACGCCGGCGGCGCGCAGCACCGCCTGCAGCAGCACATTGCATCCGGCTTCCAGGTGCTCCGGCTGCGCGTCCTCGATCTCGTTATGGCTGATGCCATCCTTGCAAGGCACGAAGATCATGGCGGTCGGCGCGACGCGCGCCAGGTAGACGGCGTCGTGGCCGGCTCCGCTCACCACCTCCATCGACGGGTAGCCCAATGCGTCGGCGCTTGCGCGCAAGGCGCCCACCAGGCCGGCGTCGAAAGGCTGCGGCGGGAAATACACGACCTCCCGCACATCCGCCGTCACGCCGGCGAGCCCGGCGCAGAACTCGCGCAGCGCTGCGGACATGGCCGCAAGCGTGGCGTCGTCGGCGGCGCGCAGGTCCACGGTGAGCTGCACGCGGCCCGGGATGACGTTGCGCGAATTGGGATAGGTGTCCAGGCAGCCCACCGTGCCGCGCGCATGCGGCGCGTGGTCCAGCGCGATGCGGTTCACCTGTTTGACGATATCGGCCGCCGCCAGCAGCGCGTCGTGGCGCAGCGCCATGGGCGTCGGGCCGGCATGCGCCTCCATGCCGGTGACCGTGACGTCGAACCAGCGCTGGCCCAGGGCGCCCTGCACCAGCCCGATGACCTTGCCGTTGGCTTCCAGGATGGGACCCTGCTCGATGTGCGCCTCGAAGTAGGCGCCCACGCGCCGGCCGCCCACGGCTGCGCTGCCGTCCTGGCCTATGTCCCGCAAGGCTTCGGCCACGCTGATGCCGTCGCGGTCGCGCTGCGCCAGGGCGTGTTCCAGCGTGAAGGCCCCGACAAATACGCCCGAGCCCATCATGACGGGAACGAAGCGCGAGCCCTCCTCGTTGGTCCATACCGCGACTTCGAGCGGCGCTTCGGTGACGATGCCGTGCGCGTGCAGCGTGCGCAGTACCTCGATGCCCGCCAGCACGCCATAATTGCCGTCGAACTTGCCGCCGGTGGGTTGGGTGTCGATATGGCTGCCCGTCACCACGGGCGGCAAATCGTCGCGGCGGCCCGGGCGCCGCATGAAGATATTGCCGATGGCGTCGATGCTGACGGCGCAACCCAGTTCGCGCGCCCACCGCATGACCAGTTCGCGGCCCTGGCGGTCCAGGTCGGTCAGCGCCAGCCGGCGCACGCCGCCCTTGTCGGTGGCGCCGATGCGCGCCAGCGTCATCAGCGTATCCCAGAGGCGGCCGCCATCGACGCGCAGCTGTTGCAAGTCGCGCAGGTCATGCTGCGCGCGTGCGGAAATTTCAGGATCGGACATGTTCGGTTCCCATGGATGTTCGGCGGGACAGCCCGGCTGCGGCCGCCCCGCGGCGGTTCGGATCACACCCCGACGCCGAGGTAGCGGTCCTTGACCGCATCGTCCGCGACGAAGTCGGCGTTGCCGGCTTCATAGACGATGGCGCCTTGCTCGATGATGTAGTGACGATCGGCCAATTGCGTGCAGACCTCCAGATTCTGTTCCACCAGGAGGATGGGCACGCCCTGCTCGCGGATCAGCCTGAGCTGCGCCACGATTTCCTCCACGATGACCGGCGCCAGGCCTTCCACCGGTTCGTCCAGCATCAATAGCCGCGGATGGTTCATCAGGGCACGGCCGATTGCCAGCATCTGCTGCTCGCCGCCCGACAACTGCGCACCGCCGTTGCGGCGCCGTTCCTTCAGGCGCGGAAAGATGCGATAAACGTCGGCCAGTTGCCAGGGTGACGCGCGGCGCGCGCCCAGCAACAGGTTTTCCTCCACGGTCAGCAGGCGAAAAATGCCGCGGTGTTCCGGCACCAGGCACAGGCCGCGCCCGGCCACGCGGTGCGCCGGCAGCCCGCTGACCCGCGCGCCGTCGAAACACACTTCGCCGCGCGCCGCGGGCAAGGCGCCGGCGATCGTCCGCAGCGTGGTGGACTTGCCCGCGCCGTTGCGGCCCAGCAGCGTCACCAGTTCCCCTTCACCCACGGCCAGCGACACGCCTTGCAGGATGTGGCTCTTGCCATAGTAGGTGTGCAGGTCGCGCACTTCCAGCTTCATGCGCCGCCTCCGGTAATCATGTTGCCCAGGTAGGCCGCCCGCACGCGGGGGTCGTCGCGGATGGCGGCCGGCGGGCCCTCCACCAGGATGCGGCCCTGCTGCATCACGGTCACGGTGTCGGAGATATCCATGACGATGTTCATATTGTGCTCGATCAGCAGGACGGTATGGTCGGCCGCCAGGCCGCGGATCAGCGCCTTCATACCGTCCAGGTCGTCCACGCCCATGCCCGAGGTCGGCTCGTCCAGGAAGATCGCGCGCGGGCGCGCCGCCATGGCCATCCCCACCTCCAGCCGGCGCTGCTGGCCGTGCGACAGCGCCGCGGCCTGAACGCCGGCGCGCGCACGCAGGCCCAGGCGTTCCAGCAAGCCGTCAACCAGTTCGTTCAGCGAGGCGTCGCGGCCCGGCGGACGCCACATGTCGAAGGCGCCCGACGGGTGCGCGCCCTGCGCGGCCAGGCGCAGGTTCTCGCGCACGTCCAGGTTGGCGAACAGGCTGGTCACCTGGAACGAGCGGGCGATGCCGCGGCGCACGCGCACGTTGTCCGGCTCGCGGGTAACGTCGTGGCCGTCGAAGACGATGCGCCCGGCGCTGACCGGCACGGTACCCGTCAAGGTGTGGAACAGCGTGGTCTTGCCCGCGCCGTTGGGCCCGATGACCGAGTGCACCGTACCCGGCATGACGCACAGGTCCACGCCGGCCAGCGCGGTAAACCGGCCGTAGCGCTTGACCACGCCGCGCGCGTCCAGGATGGGGACGGCGCCGGCATGGGCGCCGGCATGGGCGCCGGCATGGCCGCCGGGGCCAGGCACGGACGCCGGCTTGCGGGCGGAGTCGGCCGCGTTGCTCATGCCTGGTCCTCCTTGGCCATCCCCGACGCGCCACGGAGCGCGCTCCACAGCCGCTGGCCCAGGCCCCACAGCCCTTTGTGCATGAACAGGCTGACGCCGATCAGCAGCAGCCCCAACAACAGCAGCCAGCGTGGCCACAGGGTCGACAGCCAGTCCGACACCAGCACGTAGAAAGCCGCGCCCAGCACGGACGCGAACAGATTGCCCGTGCCGCCGATCACCGTCATCACCAGGATCATTTCACTGGTGTGGTATTCGATATTGGACAGCGGCGCGATGCCGGTCATCAAGGCATGGAAGGCGCCCGCCAGCGCGGTCACCGCGCCGGACAGCGCGAACACGGCGAGCTTGAGCGCCCGCGTGTCGTAGCCCACGGCGCGCGCGCGCGCTTCGTTCTCGCGGATCGCCAGCAGCGTACGGCCGAACACCGAATTGGTCACGCGCTGCAATAGCCAGAACACGAGCAGGAAGCACACGCCCACCAGGGCATAGAAACGCCACGGCGTATCCAGCGGCAGGCTTGCCAGCCCGCCCAGGGACAGCGGCGGCCGCGGGATGTCCAGCAGGCCGTTGTCGCCGCCGGTCCAGCTCGGCAGGCTGTAGGCCAGGAAGTAGAACATCTGCGCGAACGCCAGCGTCAGCATGACGAAATAGGTGCCGCGCTGCCGGATGGCGAACCAGCCCACCAGGCCTGCGGTCAGTGCGCCGACGACGATGGCGGCGAGCACCGCGGCGGGCAGGTGCAGCCCGCCTCGGGTCATCAGAATGCCCAGGGTATAGCTGCCCATGCCGAAGAAGATGCCTTGGCCGAAAGACAGCAAGCCGGTATAGCCCAACAGCAGGTTGCAGCCGAGCACCGCCAGCGAATACACCAGCACTTCGGTGGCCAGCGTGCCGGAATCCAGCACCAGCGGCAGCAACAGCACCACGGCCGCCGCCAGCAGCAGGCCGGCATGATCGCGCAACGCCCGCATCACCCTCTCCCCAACAGGCCGTGCGGACGCAGCAGCAGCACCGCGGCCATGGCGACATAAATCATCAGGCGCGCCCCTTCGGGCCACAGCGTACTCATCACGCTTTGCACGATGCCGATCAGCAGCCCGCCCGCCAGGGCGCCGGCGAAGCTGCCCATGCCGCCCACGACCACGATGACGAAAGCCACGCCCAGGGCCTCCAGCCCCATGAACGGGTCGACGCCGCGTATCGGCGCCGCCAATGCGCCGGCCAGCGCCGCCGTTCCGGCGCCCAGCGCGAACACCAGCCCGAACACCCGGAACACGTTGATGCCGAGCAGGGACACCATCTCGGTCGATTCGCTGCCCGCCCGGACGGCGCTGCCCAGCCGCGTCCCTTCCAGCACCCACCACAGCAGCACCGCGAACACCGCCGTGAAGGCGATGACGAACAAGCGGTACTTCGGATAGACGAAGCCGCCCCACATGACCACGCCTTGCAGCAGGCCGGGCGTGGCCACGTTGTCTCCCAGCGGCCCCCAGACCAGGATTACGGCCTCCTGCAGCACCAGGGCCAGGCCCACGGTGACGAGGATGTGGAATTCATGCGCCTGGTCGTAGATGCGCCGCAGCAGCGTGCGTTCGGTCAGCCACGCCAGCAGCGCGACGACCAGCGGCACGGCGAACAGCGCGAGCCAGAAGTTCAGTCCCCAGGCCACCGCCTGGTAGCAGAAGTAGGCGCCCAGCAGATAGAACGCCCCATGCGCGAAGTTGACGAAGCGCAGCAGCCCGAAAATGATGGACAGGCCGACGGCAAGCAGGAAATACAGCATCCCGATGCCGACGCCGTTGACGAGTTGCAGCAGATAAACGTTCATGGGTTCAGCGAGCGGCCTCGTAGGCGCGCGGCGCGGCCGCAGCCCGCACCGGCGCGCGGCCCAGGGCGATCAGAGCTTGCAGCCGGTCTGCGCCACGGGCAGGAAGGACTGCCCGGAACTGAGGATATCGGCGTAATCGTCCTTGTCCTTCATGGCCGACTTTGCCTTGCCGCGCAGCAGGTAGTAGTTCTTCAGCACCTGGTGATCCTCGGCCCGGATGCGCTCCTCGCCCGTCAGGCCGGTGTATTGCATGCCTTCGAGCGTGGCGATGACCTTGGCCGGATCGTCGGTGCCCGCCTTGACGATGGCGTCGATCAGGATCTTGGTGCAGATATACGAGCCCGCCAGGCTGTAGTTGGGATTGGACTTGAAGGCGTCCTGACTGCGCTTGACCAGATCCTTGTTGCCCGGGCTGTCTATGCCGTGCCAGTACTGGGCGCCGAAGTAAACGCCTTCGCACAGGTCGGCGCCAAGCGCCTCGAACTGCTCCAGGCCGGAGGCCCAGGCCATGAGGATGGTGGTGTTCTGCTTCATGCCGAAGCTGACCGCCTGGCGCAGCGCGTCCGAAGACTGCGAGCCGAAATTGAGCAATAGCAGCACGTCGGGCTTGGCCGCCATCGCGTTGGTCAGGTAGCCGCTGAATTCCTTTTCCGTCAACGAATGGTAGCTGTTGCCGACGTGCTCGATGCCCTTTTCCTTGAAGATGTTCTTGGCGGCATTGAGCAGGCCATCGCCGAAGACGTATTGCGGCGTGATGGTGTACCAGCGCTTGGCCTTGGGTAGCTTGTCGATGAGCGGCCGCACGGTCTGCTCGATGGCGCCATAAGTGGGCACCGACCAGCGGAATGTCGCCTTGTTGCAATCCGAGCCGGTGATCTCGTCCGCGCCCGCCGTGGTGATGAAGACGCCCTGGGCCTTCTGCACTTCCTTGCCCATGGCCAGGGCCTCGGAGGACAGGATGCCGCCGGCGAAGTAGCGCGCGCCTTTCTGCTGCGCGAGTTCCTGCACCTTGCGCACCGCGGTGGCGGGCTTGCCCTCTGTATCCAGCGTCGTATAGGCCAGCGGGCGCCCGAGGATACTGCCGTACTGCTGGATGGCCAGCTTCATGCCCAGGTCGGCGTACTTGCCGTTGGCCGCGAAAGCGCCGGACATGGGAACGGGGCAACCGAACTGGATGGCCTGCGCGGCCTGCGCATAGGCGTGGCGCCATGCCATGGAACCGGGCAGGGCCGACAAGGCGGCGATTTTCAGGAGGTCACGGCGGTTCAAGGCACTCCCCTTATTTATCATGATAAATACGATGAGCTGATAATATTGGGGCACAAATTGCGCGTCAACACGACGAGCGCCGCAAAGGGGGCGTAATTACCCTAGTCCCGTTTGATGGCATTTCAGTGCCGCGCAGGATACCGGGCACGACATCGCCCGACGTTCCAGGAGAGAGACCACACATGGCTCGGCCACCCGCCGCGTCCGCGCCCGCCACGCAGCGAAAATCCAAGCGGGCGGACCTGGTCGCCGAGGAGATCAAGCGGCTGATCACGGAACGCGACCTGCGTCCAGGCGACAGGCTGCCGCGCGAACCCGAACTGCAGCAGCTGTTCGCCGTCAGCAAAAGCACCATGCGGGAAGCCCTCAAGTCGCTGGAGGTGCAGGGCCTGGTCACCATCAGTACGGGTCCGGCCGGCGGCGGCCGCATCGTCGAAGTATCGCTGGACCGGACGTTCCAGCTCATGCAGAACTACCTGTTCTTCAAGGAAGTCACGATCGACGACATCTACACGGCGCGCAAGCTGCTCGAACCGGAGCTTGCCGCGGGCGCCGTGCCGCACCTGACGGAAGCGGACCTGGAAGCGCTGACTCACAGCATCGAATGCTGCGACCCGTCCTCCGGCAAGACGGCCGATGTCGTGGCCCAGCGCAAAGAGGACCTGAACTTCCACGACATCCTGGCGCTGGCCAATCCCAATCCCTTCCTGCGCTTCACCTGCCAGCTGATCAACGAAATGCTGCGCCAGCTGACGGTGTTCGAGAACGACACCCCGGTGACCACGCAGCGCCGCTTCGGCCAGGCCAACGTACGCCTGCACCGGGCCATCGTCACGGCCGCGCGCGCCGGCGATGCCGACGAGGTACGCCGGCTCATGGCCGAACACATGGTCGAGGCGTCCGGCTTCGTTAAGAAACTTAACGGCAAGCTGCGCGGGCGGTTGATCCTGGATTCCGAGATGTCGCGCCGCGCCGCCACGCGGCGCAAACCGGCACGGCCGGTGTCCCCCATCGAGGACTGAGGCAGTCATGGCGTGCCGCGGCGGGTGTCCGCGGCGGCGGAGCCGGCGGCTTCCAATGGCGCCGTGGCGACACGCCTGGCAAGCCATGACGGCCCGACGACGGGCCTTCGCTCGATGAGGACGCCCCCACAGTGTGGAACTTGCGCCTGCCCTTCCCGGGCGCGCCGCTGTAACTGACAGGAATGTCAGTTTTCCGACAGCGTACGGTCACGGGGTCCTTCGTAAAGTCGCGCCTCATGACCACCCCCACCTTCCCGCCATCCCGCCGCAGGCCCCGCCGCGCACCGCTCGCCGGCGCCGCGCTGTGCGCGCTCGCGTTGCTGTCCGGCTGCATGGTGGGGCCGGACTACGTGCGCCCCACCATGCCGCTGCCGGCCGCCTACAAGGAGGCTGGCCCGTGGAAAACCGCCACGCCGGGCCAGATCGATGCCAGCCGGAACTGGTGGGAGGTCTATGGCGACACGACGCTGGACGCGCTGATCGAACAGGCGAACCAGGCCAACCAGACCATCGCCCAGGCCGCCGCGCAATACCGCCAGGCGCGCGCGGTGGCGGCGCAGGCGCGGGCCGCCTTCTGGCCGCAGGTCTCCGCCGGGATCGCGGCGGGCCGGGCTCGCACGCAAAGCGCCAGCAGCGGCGCCAGCAGCGGCAGCCGGCTGGACAACACCTACACCGCGTCGCTGGATGCCAGTTGGGAACCGGACCTGTGGGGCGCGGTGCGCCGCTCGGTGCAGGCCAGCGACGCCAGCACCCAGGCCAGCGCCGCGCAACTCGCCGCGGCGCGGCTCAGCGTACAGGCGAGCGTGGCGCAGGACTATCTGCAACTGCGCATCACCGACCGGCAGAAGGCGCTGTTCGGCCGCACCATCGTCGCCTTCCAGCGTTCGCTGCAGCTCACGCAAAGCCAGTACGCAGCGGGCGTGGCCCTGCGGTCGGATGTCGCGCTCGCCCAGGCCCAATTGAAGACCACGCAGGCGCAGGCCATCGACCTGGACACGCAGCGCAACCAGCTGGAACACGCGATCGCCATCCTGCGGGGCCGCTCGCCCGCGGAATTCTCTCTGCCGCCGGCCGGCGACGACTGGCAGCCGCGCCTGCCGCGGATCCCGACGGGCGTGCCCTCGCAGTTGCTGGAGCGACGGCCCGACATCGCCACGGCGGAACGCCTGGCCGCATCGGCCAACGCGCAGATCGGCGTGGCGCGCGCGGCCTGGTACCCCGACGTGGTGCTGAGCGGCGGCGTCGGCTTCGCCAGCGGCGTGGCCGGGCTGGCGCAGTGGTTCAACACACCCAGCCGGGTGTGGTCGCTGGGCGCGACCCTGGCCCAGACCCTGTTCGACGGCGGGCTGCGCGGGGCCCGCGTGGATGAGGCGGTGGCGGCCTACGACGCCGCGGTGGCGCAGTACAAGCAGACCGTGCTGGGCGGCTTCCAGGAGGTCGAGGACAACCTGTCCAACCTGCGCGTGCTGGCCGACGAGCAGGTCGCGCAGGAGCAGGCCGTCGCGGCATCGCGGTTGTCGGAGCAACTGGCGACGGCGCAATACCGGGCGGGCACCACGACCTATCTGTCGGTGGTCACCGCGCAGGCCCTGACGCTGTCCAACGAGCGCACCGCCACCGACCTGCTCGGCCGCCAGTTGCTGGCAAGCGTCGCGCTCGTCAAGGCGACGGGCGGCGGCTGGACCACCGCGCAACTGGACGATCCGATGGGAAATACCGCCCCACGCGGTCCGCAACACGAGAGCAAAGACCATGGCTAATGCAATGTTCCGGCGCCGCGCCGGCTGGACGGCGGTTATCGTGACGCTGGCCGTCGCCGCGGGCGCGTTCTGGGGCATGGCCCGCAAGGCCGCTTCCGCCGACGCGCCGGCCCCGCGCACGCCGCCGGTCATCGTCACCTCCGCGTCCGTCCGCCAGCAGGACGTGCCGATCTACCTGACGGGCGTCGGCACCGTGACGGCCAACCAGTCGGTCACCGTCAAGACGCGGGTGGACGGCGAACTCGACAAGGTCGGCTTCGTCGAAGGCCAGGACGTGCGGGCCGGCCAGTTGCTGGCGCAACTCGATCCGCGGGCCTTGCAGGCGCAACTGGCGCAGGCCAAGGCCACGCAGGCCAAGGACCAGGCGCAACTGGTCAACGCCCGCCTCGATCTGCGCCGTTTCACCGAACTCACCAAGGAGGATGCCGCCACCCGGCAGCAGCTCGACACGCAACGGGCGCTGGTCGCACAACTGGAAGCCACCGTGGAGATGGATGTGGCGCAGGTGTCCTTCGCCCAGGTCCAGCTGGGCTATACCACCATCACCGCGCCCATCGGCGGCCGGGTCGGGGCTCGCCTGGTCGACCCGGGCAATATCGTGCACGCCACCGATGCCGGCGGTCTCGTGGTGATCAACCAGATCGACCCGATATCCGTGGTCTTCACCCTGCCGGAATCGGCCGTCGGCGCCATCAATGCCGCGATGGCCGACACGCCGGCCGGCCTGCCCGTGACGGCGCTGGGCCGCGAATCGAACCAGGAGCTGGGCGCGGGCAAGCTGGTGCTGGTGAACAACCAGATCGACACGACGACCGGCACGGTGCAGCTCAAGGCGGTATTCCCCAACCCGCGCCATGCGCTGTGGCCGGGGCAGTATGTCAACGCACGCCTGCAACTGGGGACCCGCAGGCAGGCGCTGACCGTACCGGCCGCCGCGGTCCAACGCGGCCAGGACGGCACCTATGCCTATGCCCTGGACGACCACGGCGTGGCCCGCATCGCGCCCATCCGCGTCGCCGTGATCCAGGACAACGTGGCGGTGGTTGAGGGCGGCCTGAAGCCCGGCGAACGCATCGTGGTGGACGGCCAGTACAAGCTGCGGCCCGGACTGCACACCGTCGAATCCAAAGCCCCGACCTCGATGGCCGAGGCGACCGCCCCGGGAGCAGGCCAATGAGCGTCTCCGCCGCCTTCATCAAGCGCCCCATCGGCACCAGCCTGCTGGCGCTGGCCATCCTGCTGGTCGGCATCGCGACCTGGCCGCTGTTGCCCGTGGCGCCCCTGCCCCAGGTCGACTTTCCGACCATCCAGGTCACCGTCAACCTGCCGGGAGGCAGTCCCGAGACCATGGCGTCGAATGTCGCGCAACCCCTGGAGCGGCAGTTCTCGCTGATCGCCGGGCTGTCGCAGATGACATCCGTCAGTGCACAGAACCAGACGCAGATCACCCTGCAGTTCGACCTGGACCGCAGCATCGAATCGGCCGCGGTCGACGTGCAGGCCGCCATCAATGCGTCATCCGGGCAACTGCCGGCCAACCTGCCCAACGCCCCCACCTTTCGCAAGGTCAACCCGGCGGACGCTCCCATCCTGGTGCTGAGCGTGCAGTCGACCACGCTGCCGCTGACGCAAGTCAACGACTACGCCGACAACATCCTGGCGCAGCAGATCTCGCAGATCAAGGGCGTGGGCCTGGTCAACATCGCCGGCCAGCAGAAGCCGGCCGTCCGCATCCAGGTGGATCCGGACAAGCTGAAGTCGCTGGGCCTCAGCCTGGAGGACATCCGCAATGTCATCGCGTCGACGACGGTCAACCAGCCCAAGGGCACGCTGGACGGCCCTACGCAAAGCTTCACCACCTACACCAACGACCAGTTGCTCAAGGCCGCCCCGTGGAACGACATGGTGCTGGCCTACCGCAACGGCGCGCCCATCCGCGTGCGCGACGTCGGCGTGGCGGTGGACGGCCCCGAAAACAACAAGCTGGCGGCCTGGGCCTATGCCGGCCCCGCCGCCGCGCCGGGCAACACCCTGACGAACGGCCGCGGCATCGTGCTGCAGGTGAGCAAGCAGCCGGGGGCGAATGTGATCGACACGGTCGACGCCATCAACGCGGCCATGCCGCGCCTGCGCGCCGCCATCCCGCCGACGGTACAGATCAATACCGTCATCGACCGCACGCAGACCATACGGGCCTCGGTGGCCGATGTGGAGTTCACCCTGGTCCTGACCATCGTGCTGGTGGTCATGGTGATATTCCTGTTCCTGCGCGACATGGCCGCCACGCTGATTCCCTGCGTGACGGTGCCGCTGGCGCTGATGGGCACCGCCGCCATGATGTATGTCGCCGGGTTCAGCCTGGACAACCTGTCGCTGATGGCATTGACCATCGCGGTCGGATTCGTCGTGGACGATGCCATCGTCATGCTGGAGAACATCTACCGCCACGTCGAGGAAGGCATGTCGCCCCTGCAGGCGGCATACAAGGGCGCCGGCGAAATCGGCTTCACCATCATCTCGATCTCGGTGTCCCTGGTCGCCGTCTTCATCCCGCTGCTGCTGATGGGCGGCATCGTGGGCCGCCTGTTTCGCGAATTCGCCGTCACCGTGACCCTGACCATCCTGGTATCGGTGATCGTTTCGCTGACCCTGACGCCCATGCTGTGCTCGCGCTACCTGAAGAACCAGCACGGCCGGGGGCATGGCCGGCTATTCCTGCTGTTCGAACGCGGTTTCGACGCCATGCTGGGCGGGTACAAACATGGCCTGCACTGGGTACTGCGCCACCAGCGCGCCACCCTGGCGGTTTTCATCGCCACGGTGGCGCTGACCGGCGTCATGTTCGCCACCATACCCAAGGGATTCTTCCCGCAGCAGGACACCGGCTTCATCTATGGCTTCGCGCAGTCGTCGCAGGATTCCTCGTTCGCGGCGATGAACCGCCGCATGCTGGAACTGGCGGACATCGTGCGCCAGGACAAGGACGTATCCGCCTTCGGCATGAACGGCAACCAGACCCAGTTCAACACCGGCAACTTCTACATCGGCCTGCGGCCCAAGGAGGACGGGCGCACCGCCAGCGCGGACGAAATCATCCGGCGCCTGCGGCCCAGGCTGGCCCAGGTGGAAGGCGTCACCCTGTATATGCAGGCCGGCCAGGACATCAATGTGGGGGGGCGGCTGTCGCGCACCCAGTACCAGTACACGCTGACCGACTCCAACCTGGACGAACTGAACCAGTGGGCCCCGCGGCTGCTGGCGCGGTTTTCGCAACTGCCCGAACTGGCGGACGTGGCCTCCGACCAGCAAAGCAACGCGCCCACCGCCACATTGACCATCGACCGCGCCCGCGCATCGAGCTTCGGCATTTCGCCGGCCCTGATCGACTCGACGATCTACGACGCGATCGGCCAGCGGCAGGTGGCGCAGTACTTTACCCAGTTGAACAGCTATCACGTGGTCCTGGAGGTCACGCCCGCGCTGCAGCGCGACCCCTCGCTGTTCAGCAAGCTGTACCTGACCTCGCCGCTGACCGGAACCCAGGTGCCGCTGTCGACCTTCGTCACCCTGGACACCACGCGGACGGCCTACCTGGCCATCAACCACCAGGGCCAGTTCCCGGCCGTCACGCTGTCGTTCAACCTCGCGCCCGGCGCCTCCCTGGGCGACGCCGTCAAGGCCATCGACGCCGCGAAGGCGCAGATGGGCGTGCCCGACACGCTGACCGGTTCCTTCCAGGGCGCGGCCAGGGCCTTCGGCGACTCGCTCAAGTCGCAGCCCTACCTGATCGCCGCCGCGCTGATCGCGGTGTATATCGTGCTGGGCCTGCTTTACGAGAGCTACATACACCCCATCACCATCCTGTCCACCCTGCCTTCGGCCGGCCTGGGCGCGCTGCTTATCCTGCGGGCTGGCGGCTACGACCTAAGCGTGATCGCCCTGATCGGCATCATCCTGCTGATCGGCATCGTCAAGAAAAACGGCATCATGATGATCGACTTTGCCCTGCATGCGGAGCGTGAACGCGGCATGCCGCCGCAGGAAGCCATCTACCAGGCCTGCCTGCTGCGCTTCCGGCCCATCATGATGACCACGATGTGCGCCCTGCTAAGCGGCCTGCCCCTGATGCTGGGCAACGGCCAGGGCGCCGAATTGCGCCGTCCCCTGGGCTACGCCATGGTGGGCGGCCTGCTGGTGTCGCAGGCGCTGACCCTGTTCACCACGCCGGTGGTCTACCTGTACCTGGATCGCGCCCACCACTGGTACATGCGCCGCAAGCAGGGGCGCGCCGCTGCCCGCGCGGGGGCCGCCGCGCCGCCCGCGCACCCGGACGTTCCCCGGGACGGCCCGCCTGAACCGCTGGTGCAGAAATAGAGTAAAAGAGGTGCGTCTCCAGCCCAGGGCCCGTTCGCACCCGAAGGACGCCGGCGCCAGGCTCCCGACTCCGCGTACAGACCCTGACCCGCCATGAAGATACTGATCGTCGAAGACGAGCTCAAAACGGCCGACTACCTGCACAAGGGCCTGACCGAGCAGGGCTGCGCCGTCGATCTCGCCCACAACGGCATCGACGGCCAACACCTGGCGCTGGAGCACGGCTACGACGTGATCGTGCTCGACGCCATGCTGCCGGGCATCGACGGCTTCCAGGTGCTGCGCGAGCTGCGTCGCGTGCGCCAGACGCCGGTCATCATGCTGACCGCGCGCGACACCGTTGAAGACCGCATCCGCGGCCTGCACGACGGCGCGGACGACTACCTGGTCAAGCCGTTTTCCTTCCTGGAACTGCTGGCCCGCCTGCAGGCGCTGACCCGCCGCGGGCGCGCCCAGGAGCCCATGCATCTGCGCATCGGCGACCTGCACATCGACCTCGCCAGCCGCAAGGCGCAGCGCGGCGGGGTACGCATCGACCTGACCGCCAAGGAGTTCGCGCTGCTGGCCGTACTGGCCCGGCGCAAGGGCGAGATCCTGTCGAAGACCGCCATTGCCGAACTGGTCTGGGACATGAACTTCGATAGCAACGTCAACGTGGTCGAAGTCGCCATCAAGCGCCTGCGCGCGAAGATCGATGGCCCCTTCCACACCCGGCTGCTGCATACCATCCGCGGCATGGGCTATGTATTGGAACAGCGCGACGAAGGGCCCGCGGAATGAAGCGGTCCATCACCACCCGGCTGGCCCTGATGTTCGCCTCGGTGGCCCTGCTGACCTTTTCGCTCATCGGGGTCGCGCTGTATGGCGTGCTGCGCAACGAACTGGCGCGCCAACAGGCCGATGTGCTGACCACCACGACGACGGAAATGCTGTTCTCGCTGGTGCGCATGGGCAACACCGAACGCTGGTCGCACGCCGAAACCAAGATGGACACCCTGACGCCCGCGGACGGCAGCCTGCGCTTCTGGATCATCAGTCCCGACCCGCGCTATGCCTATGGCAAGGACCTGCCCCTGCCCGCCGGCACGACGGCGCCGGCGGATGGCTTCGGAACCGTCACCATGCCGCAGCGCGAATATCCCATGCGTATCCTGACCCGCACGGTCCCGGCGCTGCTGGATCGCCCGGAGGTGAAGCTGGTCATCGGCATCGACACGGCGCCCTACTTCCATACCCTGCACACCTTCCTCACCGCGCTCGCCGGCCTGCTGCTGAGCGCGGTGCTGCTGATCATGCTGCTGGGGCATTGGGTCGCACGCGTCGGGCTGCGGCCGCTGCAACGCCTGTCCAGCGAGGCCCGCATGCTCAGCCCCCGCCACCTGGCGCAGCGGCTGGACACGACCACGCTGCCGATCGAACTGGCGGACCTGGCCAGCGCCTTCAATGGCGCCCTGAGCCGGCTGGAGACCGCCTACACGCGGCTGGAAGCCTTCAATGCCGACGTGGCGCATGAATTGCGCACGCCGCTGACCAACCTCATCGGCCAGACCCAGGTGGCGCTCTCGCGGCAGCGCTCGGCGCGGGACTTCGAGGAAGTGCTGCAATCCAATCTGGAAGAACTGGACCGGCTGCGCGCCATCGTCAACGACATGCTGTTCCTGGCCCGCGCCGACCAGGGCGAGGCCGCCACCGGACTGGTGCGCACTTCCGTGGCGGACGAGGTCGCCAAGACGATCGAGTTCTTCGAGTTCGTGCTGGACGACATGCGCCTGACGGTGGACATCGAGGGCGACACGCGTGCGCAGGCAGCCCTGGACACGGCGCGCTTCCGGCGCGCCATGACCAATCTCCTGCAGAACAGCATCCAGCACACGGCCCGCGGCGAACGCATCGTTGTGCGCATCACGCGGCAGGCCGCCGCGGTGGTCATCGCCGTCTCCAACCCGGGGCAGCCAGTCGACCCCGTCCACCTCCCCCGCCTGTTCGACCGCTTCTATCGCGTCGACGCGGCGCGCCATGATGCCGGCCAGACACACGGCCATGGCCTGGGGCTGGCCATCGTCAAGGCCGTGGCCACCATGCATGGCGGCGAAGTGTTCGCCGCCAGCAGCGACGGCGTCACGACGGTCGGCTTCAGCGTTCTGGCCTGAGCGCCCGCCGCGCGGCCTGCGCACGGGACTACCGGCAGCGGCGGCGCCGCGCGGACACCGCGCCGCGCAGGAAAACCGGACTGCCAGGGCGTACGACCTGGCGTCGGCCGGCCCCATCCGCCGCGCTCCGCCTTTGCACGCCGAGACCGAAAAGGTCCGAATTTCCGACTAGGGAAAGCCCCTAGCGGCCGACCCAAGCAGAATCGCGGGTTCCCGTTTTCTGGCTGCTGCACGCATCGTCCCTCCGCGCCGCGCCATGGCGCGCGCCGCCGGCTCGTGCAGCCCTCAGCAGAACATCCCTCACCCCCGACAAGTTCATGGACCGCACCCACACCGCCCAGGCCTACGCCGCGCTCGTCGCGCTTCTGCTTACCGCATCCGCCACCGCCCAAACGGCCCTGCCGGCGGAGCCGGCGCCGTCCGCGCAGCCGGCGACACAGCAGGACGGGGGCACGACGCTGCAGCAGGTCGTCGCCCAGACCCTGCTGGGCAATCCCGAGATCAAGGCCCGCTACAACGACTTCAAGGCCGCCCTGGAAGGCCAGAGCATCGCACGCGGCGCCTTCCTGCCCCAGTTGAACGGACGCGCCTACCTGGGCCGGGAATGGCGCAGCAACCTGCCCGGCCAGGGGTCGGCCAGTTGGAATCGGCCCGGCTACAACCTGGAACTGCGCCAGTTGCTGTTCGATGGCTTTCGCACCAGCAGCGACTACGAGCAGGCCGGCTTCGACAAGCTGTCCCGGTACTACGACCTGCTGGCCACCAGCGACAACATCGCCCTGCAGGCGGCACAGGCCTACCTCGACGTGCGGCGCTACCGCGCACTGGAGGCGCTGGCCCGCGAGAACTACGCGCTGCACGAGCAGACGCTCGAGCAACTGCGCACCCGCGCCGATTCCGGCGTCGGCCGCCGCGTCGATCACGTGCAGGCAAGCGGACGCCTGGCCCTCGCGCAGACCAATCTGATGACCGCGAGCGCCAATCTGAACGACGTCCTGCAACGCTTCCAGCGCATCACCGGCCTGAGCGCCCCGGCCGATCTGCCCGAGCCGCCGCAGGTACAGGACCGGCTGCCGTCCCGTCCGGGGAATTTCGATCCTTCGTTGCGCATCAACCCGGGCCTGCTTGCCAAGCAGGCCCTGCTGCAGGCCGCCGATGCGGGCACCCGTTCGGCACGGGGCGCGCTGGCGCCCAAGTTCGAACTGGTCGGGTCCACCGGCACGGACACCTCCCAGCCTGGACCGGAATACAGGAACGTGCGGGGCAGCAACGTGCAGTTGGTCATGTCCTACAACCTGTACCGCGGCGGCGCGGATTCCGCCCGCATCCGCCAGTCGGCCGCGCAATCCTATGCCGCGCGCGACGTGCGGGACTATACCTGCCGCAATATCCAGCAGGACCTTGCCATCGCCTTCAATAACGACGCGCACCTGCGCCGCGCCCTGCCTTTCCTGCGGGATCACGAGGTCGCCACGGCCAAGGTCCGGGAAGCCTACCGGCAGCAATTCCAGATCGGGCAGCGCAGCCTGCTGGACCTGCTGGACACCGAGAACGAGCTCTTCGAATCGCGCCGCGCATTGACCAACGCCACCTATGACCTGCAACTGGCGCAATACCGCTGGCTCGCGCTGTCGCACAAGCTGCTGCCCACCCTCGGCCTGGTGCCGGCGCAGCAGGACTCGCCGCAAGAGTCCCGCAAGCTGCAGATCGGCGATGACGTCATCAAACTGTGCAACTCCACCGTACCGGATGCCGCGCGGCTGGAACCCGTGCGCGTGCACTACAGCGAGGGCACCCTGCCGCCCACGCTGCTGCCCGCCACGGCGGCCCTGACGGACGGCCGCTCCCGCCCGGCCCGGCCCTGAACGCCACCGCCCCCCGTGACTGCCTGCCGCGATGACAACGGACGAATTGCTGGACCAGCCTGTACATCCGCGGCACGCCGACCCGGCGATTCCGCATGAAGACCCGCTGCTCGATTGCCTGGCGGAACTGGCCCGCATCCTCGGCGTGCCCAGGACACCGCAGGCCCTTGCCGCCGGCCTGCCGCTGGCCGACCAGCGCCTGACTCCCGCGCTGCTGCCGCGCGCGGCCGCGCGGGCGGGGCTGGCCGCACGCTGGGTCAAGCGCGCGCTGGCCGACATCCCGGCCGACATCCTGCCCGCCATCCTGCTGCTGCGCGGTGAACGGGCCTGCCTGTTGCTCGAGGTCCGCCAGGACAAATACCTGATCAGCGATCCCGAGCTGGGCGGCGGCATCGTCGAAGTCGATGCGTCGAGCCTGGCCCGCGAATACCGCGGCATCGCCTGCTATGCGCGGCCCGTGTTCAAGTTCGACGCCCGCTCGCCCGAGCCGGTCCGCACGCGGGGCCGCCACTGGTTCTGGTCCGCCATCATCCAGAACCGGCGGCTGTATCGCGACGCGCTGCTGGCGGCCCTGCTGATCAATATCTTCAGCCTGGCCATGCCGCTCTTCACGATGAATGTGTACGACCGTGTCGTCCCCAACAACGCCGTCGAGACCCTGTGGGTGCTGGTCGCCGGCATCGGCATCGTGGTGGTGTTCAACATGGTCCTCGGCGCGGCGCGCGGCCATGTCGTCGACAGCGCGAGCCAGCGTATCGACGTCGGCCTGTCGTCGGCGATCATGGAGCGCGTGCTGGACCTGCGCATGGAAGCCCGGCCCCCGGCGGTCGGGTCCTTCGCGGCAAATCTGCGCTCCTTCGAGGCGATCCGCGACTTCATCGCCTCGGCCAGCCTGACCACGCTGGTCGATCTGCCCTTCATCATCCTGTTCCTGGCGGTGCTGGCATGGATATCGCCATGGATGATCTTTCCGCCCCTGCTCGCCGCCATGATTGCCGTGCTCGTGTCGATCGCCGCACAGTTCCGGATGGGGGGACTCACCGCATCGTCCTACCAGGCGTGCTCGCAGCGCAACGCCATCCTGGTCGAAGCGCTCGCCGGTCTCGAAACCGTGAAAATCCTGAATGCCCAGGGCATCATGCAAGGCCACTGGGAGCGCGCCACCCAGTACATCGCGCACATCAACGGCCAACTGCGGCTGATCTCCAACACCACGGTGGGCCTGGTCGGCGGACTCCAGCAACTGGTCTCCATCGCGGTGATCGCGATCGGCGTCTACCTGGCGCGCGACGCCAGCCTGTCCATGGGCGGCATCATCGCCGCGTCGATGATCGCCGGCCGCTGCCTGGCGCCGCTGGGCCAGGTGGCCAGCCTGCTGATGCAATACCAGAACGCTCGCGCGTCGCTGGAGTCCATCGACAAATACATGCGGCTTCCCGTTGAGCGTCCCCCGGGCGGCGCATTCCTGCACCGGCCTGTCGTCCGGGGCGCCATCGAATTCCGCGACGTCAGCTTCACCTATCCCGGCGCGACGCAGCCGGCGTTGCGCAATGTGTCATTCACGATCGGGCCCGGTGAAAAAGTGGCCTTCATCGGCCGCATCGGTTCGGGCAAGAGCACGCTGCAAAAACTCATCCTGGGACTTTACCAACCCACGCAGGGAACCGTGCTGGTCGACGGCGTCGACATACGGCAGATCGACCCGGCGCAGCTGCGCGGCGCCATCGGCCATGTGCCGCAGGACCCTCTGCTGTTCTACGGCACGCTAAGGCAGAACATCGCCATGGGGGCGCCGCATGCCGACGACGCAAGCATCCTGGCCGCCGCCGAGGTCGCCGGGGTCAGCGAGTTCGCCAACGTCCACCCTGAAGGGTTCGACATGGTCATCGGCGAACGCGGCGAATCCCTGTCCGGTGGCCAGCGTCAGTCCGTCTCGATCGCGCGGGCCCTGGTCAACGACCCGCCGGTTCTGCTGCTGGACGAACTCACCAGCAACATCGACAGCCAGACCGAAGCCCTGTTGCGCGTGCGGCTGCACAAGGCCAGTGCCCGCAAGACCATGCTGATGGCCACCCACCGCACCGCGCTGCTCGACCTGGCCAGCCGCATGATCGTGCTGGACAGCGGCAAGCTCGTGGCGGACGGACCCAAGGACGCTGTCGTCGAGGCCATGCGTACCGGCCGCCTGCGCGCGGAGGCGACGCGATGACCCGACCCGCCGCCATGCCGGGCAGATTCACGGCCGGGCATCTGCTGCGCGCGCCGGCACGGTTCTTCGTGGCATCTTTGGCTTTCCTGTCGGACCTTCTGCTGGAAGGGCGCAAACGCGTGCACCCGCCCCCGGGCCTGGCGCCCGCGAGCGGTCCGGAATGGACCCTGCACCACGGCGGCGCGCGTGGCGCGAGACTGCTAGTCTGGTGTTCGCTGGCCGCCGCGGCCGCGCTGCTTGCCTGGGCCGCGCTGAGTCCCATCGACGAAGTCGTGCGCGGCGAAGGCAAGGTCGTGCCGTCGCGCCAGGTGCAGATCGTGCAGAGCCTGGACGGAGGCGTGGTCAAGGAAATCCTGGTGCAGCCGGGCCAGGCGGTGGAGCCGGGCCAGATCCTGCTGAAGATCGACCCGACCCGGTTCAATTCTTCCCTGGGCGAGAACAACGCCGAATACCTGTCGCTGCTGGCCAAGGCCGCGCGGCTGCGTGCCCTGGCCACGGGCCAGCCTTTCCAGGCCCCGGAGGAGGTGATCGCGCAATTGCCCGTCGCCGTCGAGGCCGAGCGCAATGCCTGGATCCAGCGCACCAATGAATTGAACGCCACGGTCAGCGTGGCCAGGGAGCAGGTCAAGCAGCGCCAGGAAGAACTGCGCGAGACGCAGGCCAGGCGCGACCAGGCCGCCACCACCTGCAGCCTGACCTCGCGCGAGCTGACCGTGACGCGGCCCTTGCTCAAGAGCGGCGCGGTGTCCGAGGTCGACCTGCTGCGCCTGCAGCGCGACGTGGCCAAGAGCTGCGGCGAGCAGAAGGCGGCCGAGGCGCAGATCGACCGCATCGAGGCCTCGATCAAGGAAGCGATGAGCAAGACCGAGGAAGCGGAACTCAATATCCGCAACCAGGCGCGCAGCGAGCTCTCGGACACGACCACCAAGCTGCGCACGCTGAGCGAAGGCAAACTGGCGCTGGCCGACAAGGTCAAGCTGGCGGAGATCCGCTCGCCGGTGCGCGGCACGGTCAAGACCCTGCTGGCCAACACGGTGGGCGGGGTGGTGCAGCCGGGCAAGGACATCGTGGAGATCGTGCCCACGGACGACTCGCTGTTGCTGGAAGTGCGCGTGCTGCCGCGCGACATCGGTTTCCTGCACGCGCAGCAGAAGGCGGAGGTCAAGTTCACCGCCTACGACTACGCGATCTACGGCGGGCTGGAAGGCGTCGTGGAGCAGATCGGCGCCGATACCATCACGGACGAACGCGGCAACTCCTTCTACATCGTGCGGGTGCGCACGGCGCGCTCTTCGGTCGGCGAAAAGCACTTGCCCATCATCCCCGGCATGGTGGCCGAGGTGCATATCCTTACCGGCAAGCGGACGGTCATGCAGTACCTGCTCAAGCCCATCCTGCGCGCCAAGGAAAACGCCTTCACGGAACGTTGAAGGCCGCGCACTACGAAGCGCCACGGAGCGCCACGAAGCGCCGCCTCGCGCGCGTCCCGGGCCTCCCTGATCCCTACACCGCCAGCCCGACATGGTGGCGCCGCATGCGCGCCATGCCTTTCACCGGCTTCGTCACGCCCGTGCATGCCTGCTCTGCTAGGACCAATCCCCGACACGCGCCGCAATCTAACCGGATTTGTCATCCGCGCACGAAAAATCAGATCAAGCGCTCTGTGAACGCGCGATACCTGCTTCTAGGATTACCCATTTTTCAATTTGGAGATTGGACATGGCTTTTGCCACTCCTGCGGTTGTGATGAACGTCACTGGCCAAGCCTGGATACGCAATCCCGACGGCTCCCTGTCGATGCTTCAAGCAGGCAGCCGTATTCCCCCGGGCGCCGAGATGTTCACTGCGCCGGGCGCCTCCGTCGCCGTGCGGATGGAAGGCGGCATGCCGGTGCTGATCGGCGGCGATCCCCAACCCGCCACCGACGCCCACCAGGCCGGCCGGAACGAGCAGGCGCCATCCACGGCCGTCGCGGCGCCGGTCGAAGACGAATGGCCCGATCGCACGCCGATCGCGCATGTGCAGCAGGCCCTAGCCGATGATGAACAGCGCGCGCGCGTGATCGCGAGCGGGGACAATGACGGCGGCAACAGCTTCGTGCGCGTCGGCCGCATCGTGGAAACCGCAGGCAATCCCCTGCTGCTCGGATCCCTTCGGGCGGTGCACCCGGACGTTCACGGGTCCCTCGAATCCAGATCCGCTGCGTCCATGCCGCCGCGCGCCGGCAAGGAGCTCGAGGCCACCGACGCAGGTGCCGAAAAGACCACGGTCGCGCATCATGCGGTGGTCGGGCAAGGCGCACTGGAGGTCCCGCCAAAGCGCGAGGCATCCATGGCGGAAAACCATATACCGCGCTTGACCGGCGGAACGGCCGAATTGACCGAGGACGTGGACGTCGACGCATCCACCGGGCTGCTGGTCTCCGGCGGTCGATTGGGCATCGTGGACGAGGACGCCGGCCAAAGCAGTTTCCGGCCGGACGCGCGCTTCGAGGGCGGCACGGGCAACGGCGACATGCCGCTGGGCATACTCGTGTTCAATGCCGATGGCTCGTACACCTACAGCGTCGACAACGCGCATCCCACGGTCCAGGCCTTGAATGCGGGCGAACGCATCGTCGAAACCTACATCGTCACCAGCCAGGACGGCAGCGCCACCAGCACCATCACCGTGGTCATCAAGGGCACGAACGATGTGCCTGTATTGCGCAGCGGCACCGCGGAGCTGACCGAAGACCTGGACGTGGACGCGGCCAGCGGCCTGCTCACCGCCAGGGGCCAGCTCATCATCGCCGACGCGGATGCGGGCCAAGGCCGCTTCCAGGTGGACGCGCGCTTCGACGGCAGCACCGCCAATGGCAACGCGCCCCTTGGAACCCTGGTGTTCAACGCCGACGGTTCGTACATCTACAGCGTCGATAACGCCACGCCCGAAATCCAGGCCCTGAAGGCCGGCGAACGCATCGTCGAGACCTACTCCGTCACCAGCGTGGACGGCACGGCCACGGGGACGATCACCATCGTCATCAACGGCACGAACGACGTGCCCCACCTGAGCAGCGGCACGGCCGAACTCACCGAAGACCAGGACGTGGACGAAGCCACCGGCCTGCTCACCGCCACGGGCCAGCTCACCATCGCCGACCAGGATGCCGGCCAGGACAGCTTCCGGCCGCACGCGCGGTTCGACGGCAGTACGGGCAACGGCAACGCGCCGCTGGGCGCACTGGTCTTCAACGCCGACGGGTCCTATACCTACGCCATCGATAACGCCAATCCCGCGATCCAGGCCTTGAATGCCGGCGAGCGCATCGTCGAGACCTACACCGTCGCCAGCGGGGACGGCACGGCAAGCAGCACGATCGGCATCGTCATCCACGGCACCAACGATCTGCCGCAATTGAGCAGCGGCACGGCCGAACTGACGGAAGACCTGGACATGGATGCAAGCACGGGCCTGCTCAGGGCCCAGGGCCAGCTGACCATCGTCGATGCGGATACGGGCCAAAGCCGCGTCCGCCCGCAAGCGCACTTCGACGGCAGCACCGGCAATGGCAATACTCCGCTGGGCACGCTGGTCCTGCGCAGCGATGGCTCGTACACCTACAGCGTCGACAATGCCCATCCAGCGATCCAGGCCTTGGATGCCGGCGAACGCATCGTCGAAAGCTACAGCGTCACGAGCCTGGACGGTACGACCACCAGCACGATCACCATCATCATCCACGGCGCCCGCGACACGCCCCGGTTGAGCAGCGGCACGTCGGAGCTGACCGAAGACTTGGGCGTGGACGAGGCCACCGGCCTGCTGACAACCACCGGCCGCCTCTCCATTACCGACCAGGATGCCGGGCAAAGCAGCTTCCAGCCGGAGGCGCGCTTCGAGGGCAGCACGGGCAACGGCAACCTGGCCTTGGGCGCGCTGGTTTTCAATACCGACGGTTCCTACACCTACAGCGTGAGTAACGCGCATCCCGCCGTCCAGGCACTGAAGGCGGGCGAGCGCATCGTCGAAACCTACACCGTTACCAGCCTGGACGGCACCGCCACCAGCACCATTACCATCGTCATCCACGGCGCCAACGACGTGCCGCAATTGAGCAGCGGCACGTCTGAAATCACCGAAGACCTGAACGTAGACGAATCTACCGGCCTGATCACCGTCAAGGGCCAGCTCACCATCGCCGATGCGGATGCCGGTCAGGGCAGCTTCCAGCCCCACGCACGGTTCGACGGCAGCACCGGCAACAGCAACGCGCCCCTGGGCGTGCTGGCGTTCAATGCCGACGGCGCCTACACCTACACCATCGATAACGCCAAACCCGAAATCCAGTCCCTGAAGGCCGGCGAGCGCGTCGTCGAAACCTACACCGTCACCAGCCTGGACGGCACAGCCACCAGCACGATCACCATCGTCATCCACGGCACCAACGACGTGCCGCAATTGAGCACCGGCACGTCGGAAATCACCGAAGACCTGGACGTGGAAGAGACCACGGGCCTGCTCACCGCCAAGGGCCAGCTCACCATCGCCGACCAGGACGCCGGGCAGGACAGCTTCCAGCCTCAAGCACGCTTCGACGGCAGCACCGGCAACGGCAACGCGCCGCTGGGCACGCTGGTGTTCAACCCCGACGGCTCCTATACCTACACCGTCGATAACGCCAGGCCCGAGATCCAGGCATTGAAGGCCGGCGAGCGCATCCTCGAAACCTACACCGTCACCAGCCTGGACGGCACCGCTGCCAGCACCATCACCATCGCCATCAATGGCGCGAACGACCCTGCCGACATTACGGTCCGTTATATGCGCCATCCCTTCGGCCGTGGCGGCGCGAACGACCACGGCGTGGTGGTGGAAGACGAAACCATCAGGACCAGCGGCACGCTGCAGGTCAGGGACGTCGACGCGGGCGAAGACAGGTTCGCCGCCCAGGACAAGGTAGCCGGCCTGTACGGCGCATTCTCCATCGCCGAGAACGGCAGTTGGTATTACCTGTTGAACAACGACGATCCGGCCGTGCAGGCGCTGGGCGCCGGGCAAACGATGATCGAGCGGTTCACCGTGTCATCGCTGGACGGTACCGCCCTGCACACCGTAACGGTGACGATCAAGGGCAGCAACGACATCCCTGGAATCGGCAGCGGCGCCAGCGCCGTCACCGAAGACCATGATGTCGCCGACGGTCGGTTGACGACCCACGGCCAGCTCACCATCGCCGACCGGGACGAAGGCGAAAGCCGGTTCCAGCCGCACGCGCGCTTCGACGGCAGCACCGGCAATGGCAATGCGCCGCTGGGCACGCTGGTGTTCAACCCCGACGGTTCCTACACCTACACGGTGGACAATACCAACGCGGCGGTGCAGGCGCTGAAGGCCGGCGAAAGCATCATCGAAACCTATACGGTCACCAGCCTGGACGGCACGAAGACCGGCACCATCACCATTACCCTCCACGGCACGGACGACGGCGCGGCCATCGCCCCGCACGATCCCGGCGATCCGCGGATACCGGGCAGCGCCAGCGACCACGGCATGGTCACCGAGGACGTGCAGGACACGACCGGCGGCAAGCTCGACATCCACGATGCCGATGCGGGCCAGAACGGATTCGTGGCGCAGACCCTGCACGCGGGCAACCATGGCAGCTTCTCCATCGACGAAAGCGGCAACTGGACGTACACGCTGGCCAATAGCGACCCGGCGGTGCAAGCCCTGGGGGCGGGCCGGACCCTGACGGAGAAGTTCACGGTTTCGTCGACCGACGGCAGCGCGCAGCATGCGGTGACGGTGACTATCGTTGGCACCAACGACGTGCCTGTGCTGAGCAGCGGCACCGTAGACCTGACCGAGGACTTCGGCGTGGACGAGGCCACAGGCATGCTCAGCGCCAGGGGCCGGCTCACCATCGCCGACCACGATGCGGGCCAAAGCGCTTTCCAGCCCGAGGCGCGCTTCAACGGCAGCACGGGCAATGGCAATCTGCCGCTGGGCACACTGGTGTTCAGCGCGGACGGCTCCTATACCTACAACGTCGAGAACGGTCATCCCAGCCTGCAGGGCCTGAAGGCCGGCGAACGCATCATCGAAACCTACACCATCACCAGCCAGGACGGCACCGCCACCAGCACCATCACCATCGCCATCAACGGCACGGAGGATGGCGCCACCATCACGCCGCACAGCCCGGACAGCGACACGGGCCAGGTGGTGGAGGACGTCGCCTACACGACCGGCGGCAGGCTGGACGTGCAGGATCCGGACCCCGGCCAGTCCCAGCTCGTGGCGCAGCCGAACACCCCCGGCCAGCACGGCACGTTCACCATCGACGCCAACGGAAACTGGACCTACGACCTGAACAACAGCGATCCGCTCGTGCAGCAGCTGAGCAAGGGCGAGACGCTGGTCGAGAAGTTCACCGTATCGTCGGTCGACGGCAGCGCGCGGCATGAAGTGACGGTCACCATCGTCGGTACCAACGACATCCCGACGATCAGCGGCGTCAGCACCGGCGCCACCGCCGAGGATGGCGCCTCCAAGGTGACGGGGCAGCTCAGCGTGGCGGACGTCGACATCCGCGACGGCCACACCTGGACGGTGGATGGCAATCCGAAAGGCACCTACGGTTACCTGGCGGTGGACGCCACCGGCAAGTGGACCTATGCGGTCGACACCCCGGCCACGCAGGCCCTGGCGGCCGGCCAGGAGGTTCAGGATGTCTTCACGATCAAGACCGACGACGGCCATGGCGGCACGGCGACGCAGACCATCACGGTGAACATCACCGGCACCAATGACATCCCGGTCATCAAGCCGCATGCCAGCGGCGGCGATCGCGGCCTGGTCATCGAGGACGCCCGGCCCAGCGCGCAAGGCAAGCTGGACATCACCGATGCCGACCAGGGTCAAGCCTTCTTCAAACCGCAGACCGTGCAGGACGGCTACGGCACCTTCACCGTGGACGCCAACGGCAACTGGACCTACACGCTGGACAACGACCATCCGGCGGTGCAGGCCCTGTCCGGCAACGACACGCTGGGCCCGCGCACCTTCACGGTGACCTCGCAGGATGGCACGACGACGCACACCGTGACGGTGAACATCGCTGGCACCAACGATGCGCCGAGCTCCGCGGACAACGCGGCCACCGTGCGCCTGGGCCAATCCCATACCTTCGGGATCAACGAGTTCGCCTTCAGCGACAGCCATGGCGAGCACGACAGCCTGCAAAGCGTCGTCGTCACCCGCACGCCGGACAGCGGCGGCCTGGCGCTGAACGGCCAGGCCGTGACGCAGGGCCAGGTCATCCGGGCGGCCGACATCGCGGCCGGCAAGCTGGCCTACACACCGGCCACCGACGGCAAGGACACGTCCTTCGGTTTCGCGGTGCGCGACACCGGCGGCACGGATCAAGGGGGGCGCGATACCTCTGCCGGGTACAGCTTCGGCATGGCCACCCATAACCTGGTGGTCGGCGGCAACGAAGGCAGCGGCGGCGGCGGCCAGGGCGGTACGGTGCCCCTGAGCGGCGGCTCGGGCGACGACGTCATCGTCGGCGACAAGGGAGGTGCGCAAACCACCGTCATTCCGGGCAAGAGCTACAACATCGCCTTGATCGTCGACCTGTCCGACAGCATGGCCGCCGGCCTGGACAGCAGCCAGAAACCGGCGCCAGGGCAGGAGAAAATCTCGCTGCTCAAGGCGGCCCTGGTCAACCTGGTCAATAACCTGGAGAAGTATGCGGATGGCGCCGTGAACCTGACACTGATCGGCTTTGGCCAGACCGCGCATACCATCAAATCCATCTCGGGCCTGAGCGCGTCCAACGTCAAGGAACTTATCGCCGAGATCGGCAAGATATCCGCCGACCACGGCGAAACGAACTACGAATCGGCCCTGGCCATGGCGGTCGCCTGGTTCAAGGAACAACGCGCCATCGATCCGGCGGGGAACCAGTACGAGAACGTGACCTACTTCCTCAGTGACGGCATGCCGAGCAGGACGAACGGCCTGCGCCCGGACATCGCGGACGACGAACGGGTCCTGGCCGACACGCTCAAGGCGTGCGAACCCCTGAAGGAAATCAGCGCCGTGCGGACCATAGGCGTGGGGGTTCCGCCCAGCAGCGAACCCTTCTTCCGACTCATGGGCAATACCCCGGAACGTGGCCCCGAATCCGCCCGGGCCTACCGCCAGACGCAGATATGGGATCCTTTCGAACTCGCCGATCCAGATCCGCGGCACGGCGAACGGCCGGAGCCCGCCGTCGCCCATACACCGTCGGTGCACCTGGATAGCGGGTCGGCGCTTATCTTCATGGTGAAATTCCAGCCGCGCGGCGAGGACGGCTATACATGGGTGCTTCAGCGCGCGACGGCGAACGGCTGGGAGGAAGTCCATCCCGAGCATGGCATATACCGGGGCAGCAATGTCAATGCCGTCCGCACCCCTTCCGTCACGGAGGCCGGCGAGTACCGGCTGATGTTCGAGCTGCACGACCGTACGCCCGACGGACACGCCGCGACGATTGCCGTTTCCGGGCTATCGCGGGTCGACGTTACGACGATCACCGGACCGGCGGGGGAAACCCTGAACGTGCATAAAGCCGCCGACCTGGAAGCAGCGCTGAACCGCGGCCTGATAAAAACCGAGCGGCTGGCGCCCGGCGACGACACCATCGTGGGTGGTGACGGGGCGGATCTTATCTTCGGCGACACACCCAACACCGACGCCTTGTCCTGGGCGGGACATCAGTCCGGCACGCACGACGGCCAGGGCATGGACGCACTTGCCGGCTACCTGGCCGCGGCTACCGGGCATAGCCCCACCGCCGAGGAGCTGTACGACTACATCAAGCAGCATACGGACACGCTGAACGTCCGTGACGACACGCATGGCGGCAACGACAGCATCCGTGGCGGCAACGGTGACGACTCCATCTATGGACAGGGCGGCAATGACCACCTGCACGGCGAAGCGGGCCGGAATTTCCTGCATGGCGGCGCCGGGAACGACACACTCATCGCCGGCGATGAGGGCGATGTGCTGATCGGCGGCAGGGATCACGATCTGCTGCTCGGCGGCAAGGGCGGCGACAGCTTCCGTTGGGAACAAGGAGACCAGGGCACTCGCGAAGCACCGGCGCTGGACACGATCCGCAATTTCTCCACCGATGCGGTCTCGCGCGGTGGCGACGTGCTGGATCTGCGCGACCTGCTGGACGATCCGGCCGAGGGTGACCTGACGCGCTATCTGCACTTCACCAAAGAAGGCAACGGCACGGCCATCCAGGTCAATACGGCGGGCACCGGGCCCAACAACGGCTTCGACCAGAAGATCACTCTGGAAAACGTGGACCTGACGAACAACGGCATGTTGCACGATGCCGCCATCATCAAGGACCTGATGCTCAAGGGCAACCTGCTGTGCGAAGGCCAGGTTTGAAGAGCCCCGGCGCGCCGCTGCGAAGCACCGCGCGCCGGGGCGGGCGCGCGGCCGCGCGTGCCGTCTTCCCGCGCGTCAACGCCAGCGCAATACCAGGGGATCCAGCCGGCGAGCGGTTGCCATCAATCCCTCGCGGGTCTGCGGATGCAAGGAAGGCCAGGGGTGCCGGGGCGCATCGCAGGCGATGATGCCGCCCTCCTTCATCAGCGCCTTGGCGGCCAGGAAGCCGGCCTGCCGGTTCTCGTAATTGATGAGCGGCAGCCACCGCTGATACAGCCGGAAAGCCTCTTCGTGGTCGCCCCGGCGATGCGCCTCGATGATCGGCCGGATACCGTCGGGATAGGCGCCTCCGGTCATCGAGCCTGTCGCGCCCGCGTCCAGGTCCGGCAGCAGCGTAATGGCCTCCTCGCCGTCCCACGGACCTTCCACCGCCTGCCCGCCCAGGCGGATCAGCTCACGCAGCTTGGCGGCCGCGCCGGCGGTCTCGATCTTGAAGTACGAAACCTGCTCGATCTCGCGCGCCATGCGCGCCAGCAGGGACGCGGCCAGCACCGTACCGCTGGCGGGAGCGTCCTGGATCATGATGGGAATGCGCAGCGCATCGGATAGGCGCTGATAGAACTCGAAGATCTGCGTCTCCGGCACGCGGAACGTGGCGCCATGGTAAGGCGGCATCACCATCACCATCGCGGCGCCCATCTCCTGGGCCTGGCGGCTGCGCGCGATACAGGCGGTCGTGCTGAAGTGCGTCGTCGTGACGATGACCGGCACCCGTCCGCCCACGTGCTCCAGGACCGTGCGCGTCAGCACTTCGCGTTCGTCGTCCGTCAACAGGAACTGCTCGGAAAAATTGGCCAGGATGCACAGGCCGTCCGAACCGGCGTCGATCATGAAATCGACACAACGTTTCTGGCTTTCCAGATCCAGTTCGCCGGACTCGGTGAAAGGGGTGGGCACGACGGGGAAAATACCGCGGTACCGTGGCGCATCTGAGGTAGGCATGGTGCTCCGACATGGACAAATGAAGTCAGGAATGGCGCGTCCGCGCCGCGTAGCCAGCTTGCCCAGCGGTTAGAGGGCCGCGTCCGCCACGAAACTAACCACAATGGAGGACACCGGCATGGCCGCCAAAAAGTATAGTCCCCGGGTAGGCCCGGCTCGCCGGCGGCGCCGGCACGGGCTGGCGCATACCGCGCCGGCTTTCCAGAAGGAGGTGCAATGAAGAAATCCACGCAAGGTCTGACACTGGCGCTTGCCGCCATGGCCGCAAGCACGGCCGCCCTCAGCACGACGGCCCTGGCCGACGTCGCCGTGCCCATGTTCCTCGCCACCGAGCAAGGCCCCGGAGCGCGCATCGGTACGGTGTCCCTGTCGGACAATAAATACGGGCTCGTGCTTACGCCCGACCTGAAGGGCCTGCCGCCGGGCCTGCATGGTTTCCACATTCACGAGCACGGCGACTGCGGCCCCAAGGAGCAGAACGGCAAGGCCGTAGCCGCCGGCGCGGCGGGCGGGCACTACGATCCGGACGGCAGCAAAAAACACGGCACGCCCTGGGGCGACGGACACCGCGGCGACCTGCCCGCGCTGTACGTGGACGCGCAAGGCAACGCGGCCAACCCCGTCCTCGCGCCGCGGCTCAAGCTGGACGACGTGCACGGCCGTGCATTGATGGTCCATGCCGGCGGGGATAACCACAGCGACCACCCTGCCGCCCTGGGCGGCGGAGGCGGACGGGTAGCCTGCGGCGTGGTGCCCTGACGGCTTTGCGGGGCGCGCGTCGTTGGCGCGTCAAGGGACAGGCCCGGCGCGGATCCGGCCAGGATGGGAACGTCGCTTGCGCGACGCCCGCGCCGGGCTCCGACCCGTTCGCCAACGACGATCAGCGAGAAACGCCATGGACAATACCGAGATGCACGCCGACATGCCGGGCGGCGCCGCCCACCCGCATGACGCCCGCCAGCCGCTGTACCAGCGGCTGCTGCCCCGCGCCACCAGCATGATCCGGCTCGACCACACCCATGTCCTGACCACCTTCCACCGTTATCGCGCGGACCTTCCGTCGTCGCGCAAGGCGGGGCTGGTGGGCATGATCTGTACGGCGCTGGAGATCCACGCCACCCTGGAAGAGGAAATCTTCTACCCCGCCATGCGAGCCGTCGCGGACAACGATGTGATCCGCAAGAGCGTGCCCGAACATATGGAGATGCGGCGGCTGATCGGTGAACTGCGCGGCATGCGCCCCCAGGACCCGCGCTACGACGAAACCCTGATGGCGCTGATGCGCGATGTCATCCACCACGTTGCCGACGAGGAAACCGTCATGCTGCCGGAGGCGGAACGCCTTTTCTCCGAAGAGCGGCTGCAGGCGCTAGGCCGCGAAATGACCCGGCGGCGCTTCCAGCTGGCCGGCCCGCGCGCGCCGCAAATCGCCCGTGACATGGCGCGCGGCATGCCCTTCGCCACCTTCGCGCTGGGCGCTATCGCCGTCCTGGCAATGGGCTGTGCGCTGCGGCCGCGCTAGCCGCCACGGCAGAGCACGGCGCCGCGCATCGCGAGCGCTATTGGCGGCGCGGCACCCTTGTTGCGTTTCGGCCACTCAGTTTCCCGTCGCCGTGCCCATGCATTGTCTTCTAGTAACATCACATTTCCGATGTTTACAGGACCGGCGGCGGTGGACGCTTGCCGGGGGAAGGCATGCGTATCAATCAGCCGGTCACGCAGACCGAGTATGTGTTTTCCGACGCGGAGATGCTGGTGTCCGCGACGGACCTGTCCGGCAATATCGCCTATTGCAATCCTGCCTTTATCGAAGTGTCGGGCTTCAGCAAGGATGAACTGGTCGGGCAGCCGCACAACACCATCCGCCATCCCGACATGCCGCGCGAAGCCTTCGCCGATATGTGGCAGACCATCCGCGCCGGCCGCACCTGGACGGCGATGGTCAAGAACCGCCGCAAGAACGGCGACCACTACTGGGTGCGTGCCAATGTCACGCCGGTGATCGAACACGGCACGACAGTGGGCTACCTGAGCGTGCGGGTGCGGCCCAGCCGCGAAGAGGTGGAGGAAGCCGGCGAACTGTATGCCCGGATGCGCGAGGGCAATCTGCGGGGATGGCGCCTGCAGGAAGGCATGCTGGTACGCACCGGCATCGGCGGCGTGTTCCAGAAACTTGCTCGCATGCCGCTGGCGGCGCGTATCGGCACCGGCTACGCGGTCACGCTGGGCGCGCTGGCGCTGGCCGGCTGTGCCGCCTACGGAGGGATTGCGCCCCCGCCCTTCTGGATCGCGGGTGGCGTGGCAGCCGGCGTCAGCGCCCTGGGATGGGCGCTGCTGGCGCGCCAGGTGGGCGCACCCGTACGCACGATGTCCGAATTCGCCGGACGCATGGCGGCCGGGGACCTGACCGCCGAGCCGCCGGAGGGCGGCAATGACGACATGGGCGAAGCCGTCCGTGCCCTGCGCCAACTGCAGGCCAACCTCACCGCCATCGTGCTGGATGTGCGCGGGCAGATCCGCGGCGTCATCGACGCATCGCGCGAAATGTCCAGCGGCAACCTGGACCTGTCGCAGCGCACCGAAGAGCAGGCGAGCTCGCTGCAACAGACGGCGGCCACCATGGACGAACTGACGCGATCCGTGCAAGGCAACGCCGACGCCACGGTGCGCGCGCTGGACCTGGTGAAGCAGGCGCAGGCCGCCGCGGCCGACGGAGGCCGCATCGCCAACCAGGTGGAAGACACCATGCTCGGTATTACCGGCGCATCGCAGCGCATCGCGGACATTACCGGCGTCATCGACGGCATTGCCTTCCAGACCAACATCCTGGCGCTGAATGCGGCGGTGGAAGCGGCTCGCGCCGGCGAGGTCGGCCGCTCCTTCGCGGTGGTCGCCAGCGAGGTCCGCAACCTGGCGCAGCGCTGCGCGGCCTCGGCCCGCGAGATCAAGGAGGTGGTGCAGACCAGCGTGGCGCAGATCGCCGCGGGAACGGAACTGGTGGAGCGCACCACCCGGCAAATGGCCACCATCGACGCAGCGGTACATCGCGTGGCCGAAGTCATACACGAGGTCGCCGACGCCAGCGGCAACCAGGCCAATGGCATCCTGCAGGTCAATCAGGCGGTGAGCCAACTGGACGGGGCGACCCAGCAGAACGCCGCGCTGGTCGAGCAGGCCGCCGCCACCGCGGCGCGGTTGTCGGAACGCGCAGCCGTGCTGGACGAAGCGGTGCGCCTTTTTACGCTGGCACCCGCCGACGCCGCGGCGCAGGCGCGACCCGCGCAGACCCGGGCGGCGCTGGCGCATGCCTGATCCAATCAGCCTGTCCTGCGCGGGCCTGGCGGGTCCTGTCCCGGCTTCAGGGGGTCTGGCGGGTCCTGTCCGGGCCTCAGGGCTCCTGCCCGGGCCTGCCCGGTCCTGACGACTGAAGCAGTGGCGCCCGACAACCGTCGAAACCCCTTCCGTTCGATCCTGGCGCCCCTCGTCTCCTGATGCGACGACACCGGCGCGGGCGTGCCGCGATGCAGGCGGCCCTGCCCTGTCAGGTTTCGGTCGGGGAGGCGGAGCGGATGGCAGAGGGACTGGCACCCGGACCCGGGACAATCCAGGCCGCGCAGCCGGCAGGCCCGCCGCCGGTGGCGACATAAAGCGCGCCGTGGCGATAAAAGCGCCAGGTGTCGATTTCGCCGTCCCCGGACAAGACCCAGACGGCGCCCGCCCGATCGGTCCAGACGACGCGCGCACCCGTGCCGTCCAGCGCCCGCAGCACATCGGCGCCACTGGCGCCGGGACGCACCACCACCGTGACCGTGTTGCCGGCCTGGCGTACGGGCAGCAGGCTCAATGCCCCCGCGAGCAGGCAGGCGCCGGCCAGGCCCAGCGCCATGCCGGTGTGGCCGTGCCCGCGCCCACCGCGGCGGCGCCGCAGACGCCATCCCGCCAGCAGCGGGATCACGCCGAACAAAAAGAGCCAGGCCAGATCCCAGGCCAGCGGGTTCGACACATCCATGCGGATGCGATGAATCCGCGTGACCCAGTGCGACAGCACCGCATCCAGCACATGCCACACGCCGAAGCCGATCCAGAAGTTCGCCATCAGGCGCCGCCCGCCGCGCGGCAGCGACAGGTCGGCGCGCGCACGGTAAAGCATGTAAAGGCCCGCTGCCGCGACCAGGTACATGGCGGCGTGGAACAGGCCGTCGGCCATGATCTGCACGCGCAGATCCCCGAAGCGCGCCGACTGCACGCCGGACAGCAGGTGATGCCATTGCAGGATCTGGTGCAGCAGAATGCCGTCGAAGAAGCCGCTCATGGCGAATCCCAAGGCATAGCCTGCCCAGGTGTAGGAAGCGGAATATCGGGTTTCCGCGCGGAAGGTCGACTGCGTCGCGTTCATACGGTCCTCGTCCCGGTATGGAGACATTCCCGCGGTACGCCAAGGGCCTCTTGCGCCGCCCTGCGCGCCCGCGCGTCAAAGCGGGCCGGCAGCACGTTCCGGGCCCGCGGATTGGCGGCTACCGGACGGGCGCGCGCCGGCATGCGGTTTGCAAAACCGCTCCGGTCCGCCGCCGGGCAACCGGGACAGGCGCCTATTGCCGTGTCGCCCCGGAATGCCTACATTTTTCGGCGTACGCCACGCGGCATCCGCGCCGCCGCAAAACGCCACCGCCGTTCCGCCGACGATGCCGATGCCGACGCGGACGGTTGCACCAAGCATTTCAGGAGGCCCCATGGAGCTGCTCGAAACCATCCAGTCCCACCATGGCGCGATGCGCCTGCCTTTGTACGCCGTCACGGTCACCGCGCCTGCCCGCGCGCACACGCCGGTGCTGCTGATGCTGCACTGGCACGGCTTTCGCCGCGAAACCGCGGTGCGGGTGCCGGGGGTCGATCTGCCCCCGCATGCCGTCCCGGGCTCGGCCGTGCAGATCGACGAGGACTGGGATACGGTCGCGACCCTGGACCAGGCCATGCTGGACGCGGCCTGGCAGCTCGGCGCCTGGGATGTGGAACGCGAGACCCGGCCGCCATGGTGGCGCCTGGGCGCGCCCGCCAGCGAAGCGCTGGCCTGCCGCCGCGCCTTCGGAGACTACCCGGACGCGCAAAACGAGGAAACGGTGGTCGCGCACGCGCCCGACCGCGAAGACATGCTGCGCATGGCGGCCAACCGCGGCTATATCCGCTGGATGTTCCGCCCGCGCAAGGGCGGCGTCTGGGCGGAACTGGACGATGAGGACAGTACCGTTGACCCGGCGGGCGGACGCAGCCTGCCCTGCCCCGTGCCACCGCAGCCCTGCGTGGCCGGGCGCACCGGCCGGACGGTGTATCGGCTGGGTCGGGTGGATCACCTCATCCTTCCTGAATCAAACTGATACAAACTCGCGCTCACAACCGGTCTTGAAGATTCTTTTCCCGATCCATACATCATGACCGCAGCCGGACGGGCTGCGTGATGGCGTGACGATCCGCCGCGACGGCTGCGCGGCGGGCGCCGCCGGATTCCCTCTTGGGTGAGCTGTCATTTGTCATCGATCAGGAGATCAATCATGAAGATTCGTCCCCTTCACGACCGGGTCATCGTCAAGCGCGTCGAAGAAGAGCGCAAGACGCCCTCCGGCATCGTGATCCCGGACTCCGCCGCTGAAAAACCCGAACAAGGCGAAGTCATCGCCGTCGGCAACGGCAAGGTGCTGCAGGACGGCACGGTGCGCCCCCTGCAACTGAAAGTGGGCGACCGCATCCTGTTCGGCAAATACGCCGGACAGACCGTCAAGGTGGATGGCGAAGAACTGCTGGTCATGCGCGAAGAAGACGTGTTCGCCGTCTTCGATGCCGGCACCGGCGAACTGAAGAAAGCCGCCTGATCCCGCCACTCGTCATTACGCATCCGGAGCAAGAACATGAGCGCGAAAGACGTCAAATTCCATGACACCGCCCGTGCCCGCGTGGTCAAAGGCGTCAACATCCTGGCCGATGCCGTCAAGGTGACGCTGGGTCCCAAGGGCCGCAACGTCCTGCTGGAACGCAGTTTCGGCGCCCCCACCATCACCAAGGACGGCGTGTCGGTGGCCAAGGAAATCGAGCTGAAGGACAAGTTCGAGAACATGGGAGCGCAGATCGTCAAGCAGGTCGCCTCCAAGACCGCCGATGTGGCCGGCGACGGCACCACCACGGCCACCGTGCTGGCGCAGGCCATCGTGCAGGAAGGCATGAAATACGTGGCCTCCGGCATGAACCCCATGGACCTGAAGCGTGGCATCGACCAGGCCGTCACGACCGTCGTCGAAGCCCTGCGCAAGCAGTCCAGGCCCATCTCCACCAGCAAGGAAATCGCCCAGGTCGCCGCGCTATCGGCCAATGCCGATGAAGCCATCGGCAAGATCATTGCCGACGCCATGGAAAAGGTCGGCAAGGAAGGCGTCATCACGGTCGAGGACGGCAAGTCGCTGGACAACGAGCTGGACGTGGTCGAGGGCATGCAGTTCGACCGCGGCTACCTCAGCCCCTACTTCATCAATGACCCGGAAAAGCAGGTCGCCACACTGGACGATCCGCTGGTGCTGCTGCACGACAAGAAGATCTCCAACGTGCGCGACCTGCTGCCTGTCCTGGAAGCGTCGGCCAAGGCCGGCAAGCCGCTGCTCATCGTGGCCGAGGACGTGGAGGGCGAAGCCCTGGCCACGCTGGTGGTCAACTCGATGCGCGGCGTGCTGAAAGTGGCCGCGGTCAAGGCGCCGGGCTTCGGCGACCGCCGCAAGGCCATGCTGGAGGACATCGCCATCCTCACGGGCGCGACGGTGATTTCCGAGGAAACCGGCAAACAGCTTGAAAAAGCCACGCTGGAAGACCTGGGCAGCGCCAAGCGGGTCGAGGTGCAGAAGGAGAACACCATCATCATCGGCGGCGCGGGCGAACAGTCCCGCATCGATGCCCGGGTGAAGTCCATCCAGGCGCAGATCGAACAGGCCACCAGCGACTACGACCGCGAGAAGCTGCAGGAGCGCGTCGCCAAGCTGGCCGGCGGGGTGGCCGTGATCAAGGTGGGCGCCGCGACCGAAGTCGAGATGAAGGAGAAGAAGGACCGTGTCGACGATGCGTTGCACGCCACGCGGGCGGCCGTCGAAGAGGGCATCGTCCCGGGCGGCGGCATCGCCCTGCTGCGCGCGCGCACGGCCATCGGCGAGCTCAAGGGCGCCAACGCGGACCAGGAAGCCGGCATCAAGATCGTGCTGCGCGCGCTCGAAGCGCCGCTGCGCGCCATCGTCGCCAATGCCGGCGAAGAACCCTCCGTGGTGATCTCCAAGGTCCTGGAAGGCACCGGCAACTTCGGCTACAACGCCGCGACCGGCGAATACGGCGACCTGCTGCAGTTCGGCGTGGTCGACCCGACCAAGGTCACCCGCACGGCCTTGCAGAACGCCGCTTCGATCGCCGGCCTGATCCTGACCACGGACGCGACCGTTGCCGAACTTCCCAAGGAAGACAAGGCCCCCGCGCCCGCGCCCGAAATGGACTACTGAGCATGATGCGCTGAGCACGGCTTCGCCCATCGCTCGCGATGGGCTGCGCCGACACGATGCGGACTGCCGCGTGGCCGCCGAGGGCCACGCGGTTTTTTTTTTACCGCACGGGTGCCGGGTGACAGAAATCCGACGCGCTACGGTGCGACAATCGCGCACGTCGCGCGCGCGCCGTCGCCACACCGCGGATCGCCTCCATTTTTGGAGACGGCCCGCACCGCCAACGCGCCGGCCCGAAGACTGCCCGCGCTATCCGCCCCCGAGCCCCTGCTGCACTTGCGTCAAGACCCATCCCATGACTGCCTCGCCCGCCGCCGATATACCCACGCCCGACACGCCGGCAGATGCCGCGCCGGCGCCGATCAGTTTGCGCGAGGCCTTTTGGTTCTGGCTCAAGCTGGGATTCATCAGCTTCGGCGGACCCGCGGGCCAGATCGCCATCATGCATACCGAACTGGTGGAGCGCAGGCGCTGGATCAGCGAGCGGCGCTTCCTGCACGCGCTGAACTATTGCATGGTGCTGCCCGGCCCCGAGGCGCAGCAACTCGCCACCTATATCGGCTGGCTGATGCACCGCAGCGCCGGCGGCATCGTGGCCGGCGGCTTGTTCGTGCTGCCATCGCTGTTCATCCTGGTGACGCTGTCCTGGATCTACATGGCGTTCGGCCACTTGCCGGTCGTCGCCGGCATCTTCTACGGCATCAAGCCCGCCGTCACCGCGATCGTGGTCCACGCCGCGCACCGCATCGGTTCGCGGGCGCTGAAGAACGGTACGCTGTGGACCATCGCCGCCGTGGCCTTCGTCGCCATCTTCGCGCTGAATGTTCCCTTCCCGCTTATCGTGGCGGGCGCGGCGCTGGTGGGCTACCTGGGCAGCAGGCGCTGGCCGGCGCGCTTCTCGGCGGGCGGCGCCCCGCATGCCGCGGCACGGCGCTACGGCCGCGCCATCATCGACGACGATACTCCCACGCCGGCGCACGCCCGCTTCCGCTGGTCGGGACTCGCGAAGATCTGCGTGGTCGCGCTGGCGCTGTGGGCCATTCCCATGGCCATACTCGCCGCGCTCTACGGCTGGACGGGCGCCTACACCCAGATGGCCTGGTTTTTCACCAAGGCGGCCCTGGTCAGCTTCGGCGGCGCGTACGCGCTGCTGCCCTATATCCAGCAGGCCGTGGTGGCCAACTACGGCTGGCTGACGCCGATCCAGATGGTCGATGGCCTGGCCCTCGGCGAAACCACGCCGGGACCATTGATCATGGTGGTCGCCTTCGTCGGCTATGTCAGCGGCCATGCGCAGGCGTTGCTCGGCCCCGATGCGCTATTCCTGGCCGGCGCGTTGGGCGCGCTCATCGTCACCTGGTTCACCTTCCTGCCGTCCTTCGCCTTCATCCTGGCCGGCGGACCGCTGGTGGAAGCCACCAAGGAAGAAATGGCCTTCACCGGCCCGCTCACCGCCATCACGGCGGCAGTCGTCGGCGTGATCCTGAACCTGGCGGTCTTCTTCGGCTACCACGTGCTGTGGCCGCAGGGCCTGCACGGACGCTTCGACGTCTTTTCCGCCCTGCTGGCCGTGGGCGCCGCCATTGCGCTGTTCCGCTACAAGCGCGGCGTGATCCAGGTCATCGCGGCCTGCGCCGTGCTGGGCCTGGCGGCCACCCTGCTTCGTTGATGGCGGGGGGCCGGCGCGGTCGCCGGACGGCTCGCGCGGAGCATCCTGCCGCCTGCGTCACAGGGTCCGGATCACGCGCGCCGGATTGCCCACCGCCACCGAGTTCGGCGGAATACTGCGCGTCACCACCGCGCCCGCGCCCACGACGCTGTTGCGCCCCACCGTGACGCCGGGCAGCACGATGGCCCCGCCGCCCAGCCACACATTGTCCTCGATGACGATGGGCTCGGCGGCCTCGTACTTGGCGCGGCGCAGCTCCGGATCCACCGGATGCGTGGGGGTCAGCAGCTGCACATTCGGCCCGATCTGCACGTCGCGGCCTATCGTGATCGCCGCCACATCGAGGGCGACCAGCCCGTAGTTGATGAAGGTTCCCTCGCCGATCGTGATGTAGCGCCCGTAGTCCACGTAGATCGGCGGCTTCACATGCGCATCCGCGCCGAGCCCGCCCAGCAGTTCGACCAGGATGGCGCGGGCGGCCTCGCGATCCTCGACGTAGCGCGCTTCGTACTGATGAGCCAGGCGATGCGCCCGCCGCGATGCCGCCTGCAATTCCGGGTCGTCCGCGATGTACAGGTCGCCTGCTTCCATCCTTTGCCGCTGCGTGCGGCCATCGTCCATGGGTCCACTCGTTCGCATCGCGCACTCCTTCCGCGTTTAACCGCGTTCAACCCGCGTTTACCCTGATGCGAACCAGTATAGGGCGCGGCCCAATCCACGCTGCCACCGTATATGCTATGGCGTCGCGGCCGCGGCGGCCCACGCACCACGGGGCGCCACGCGCGGCGCGCATGTGGAGGCAACGCCCCGCCACCATGGCATGCACGGCCCTGCCTCGATATGCGGCACGACCCATAACGCGTCCAACAACGACCGAGGAGACACCATGCACGTTGCCATCCGACTTGCCCTGTCCGCCGCCTGCGCATTCGGCGCAGCCGGCGCCGCCCATGCCGATGACGCATGGCCTGCCGGCAAGCCCATTACCTACGTCGTTCCCTTCGCACCCGGCGGCGCCACGGACATCATCGGCCGCCTGGTCGCCAGCAAGCTGGGCCCCGCGCTGGGCACCACCGTCGTCGTTGAAAACCGCCCGGGCGCCGGGGGCAACATCGGGTCGGATTACGTCGCCAAGGCCAAGCCCGACGGCTATACCCTGGTGGGAGGCACCATCAGTTCGCACTCCATCAACGGCAGCCTGTACAAGAACATGCCGTACGACGCACAGAAGGACTTCGTCCCGGTAGCGCTGACCGGCAAGCTGGGCAACGCGCTGCTGGTCAACGCCGACAGCCCCTTGCGCAGCGTCGCGGACGTGCTGGCCGCGGCCAAGGCCAAGCCGGGCGCGCTGAGCTACGGGTCTTCCGGCAACGGCACGTCGCAGAACCTGTCCGGCGAACTCTTCAAGGTCACGGCCAAGGTCGACATCATGCACGTCCCGTTCAAGGGTAGCGCGCCGCTGCTGCAGGCCTTGCTGGGCAACCAGCTGTCGATGGCCTTCGACAACATCCCGCCGGCCCTGCCCCTGATCCAGTCGGGCAAACTGCGCGCCCTGGCCGTGACCTCGGCCAAGCGCGACCCGCATCTGCCGGACGTGCCGACCCTGCAGGAGCTCGGCCTGAAAGACTATGAGGTCGTTTCCTGGCAGGCGGTCTTCGCCCCGGCGGGCACACCCAAGCCCATCGTGGAGCGGCTCAGCACCGAGATCATGAAGATCCTCAAGGAGCCCGACGTCAAGAAGAAGTTCGACGACATGGCCATCGATGGCAGCGGCATGAACTCGCAGCAGCTCGCCGTTTTCCAGAAGGCCGAAATCGAGAAATGGCGCAAGCTGATCCAGGCCGCCGGCATCAGGGTTGAGTAGCCAGCACGGCAAGGGCCGCGGCCGTCCCGCGGGGCCGCCGCGCGTCCGGGCGGCCCCGCGGATGGACCGCGACTAGCCGCCCGCCACGATGCCTTCGCGCCGCGCCACCGACCGCCCGTCCCGGCTCCACACATGGACCACGAAATCCTCTTCCTCGTGGCGGACCAGGCAGGGCCAGCCCAGGGCCGTGGCCAGTTCTTCGTGCAGCGCGTCACCCAGTGGAATCGCAGGGTCGATCCTTCGCTTCCAATGACACCCGACCAGGGTTCCCCCTTCCGTGCTCGTTTCCCTGGCCCGCAGCGCCAGTTGCGCGCGGTCCTCGGCGGACAAGTAGTAGAGGAACTCGCTGAACACCATCAGGTCGAAACGCCCCTCGGGCCATTGCGCCGGTACCTGCAGGCGACGCACGGCAACGTTCGTCGACCCGCGCAGCCGTTGCGCCGCACGCGTTACGGCGTCCTCGCTGACATCCGCCGCCAGCAATTCATCGCAACGAGCGGCCAGCGCCTGCGTCAGGACACCCGTTGCGCACGCCGGCTCGAACGCCCTTCCATAGCGGGCCGACGGCAAGGCGGCCAGCACCACGGCTCGCTTGCGGGCTTCGTAGAAGTGGCGTTCCAGTCCCCAGGGATCGGCTTCCCTGGCAAAGATCTCGTCGAAATAACTTTGGTCGAATTTCATCGGCGGATCTCCTTCGGACGGTAAGGACCAGGCGGATGCGCCGGCACGCGATCGAAGCCGGGGCCCTGGGCACGGGCGCGGCGGACCGTAGCACGCTGCATACCCATGGCGTCGGGCCCACGCGCGGCATGTTGTATCGTCGCCCTTGCCCGCCGCCCGCACGGCGGCGCGCCGGAGAAACGCATGGACCTACGCCAGCTCGAATACTTCGTCCACGTCGCCGAACTGGGCAGCTTCACCAAGGCCGCAGCCATCCTGGACGTCGCGCAGCCCGCGCTCAGCCGCCAGGTGCGGCGCCTGGAAATCGAGCTGCGCCAGACATTGCTTTACCGCAACGGCCGCGGTGTCAGCCCGACCGAGGCGGGCAAGCGCCTGCTGGCGCACGGGCGCGGCATCCTGCTGCAGTTCGACCGCGCGCGCCAGGAAGTCGAAGACGCGCGTGGTTCGCCAGTGGGCCGCGTGGTGGTCGGCCTGCCGCATTCCATCGGCCGCCTTATCACCGCACCCTTCGTTGCCGAGTTCAAGCAGGCCTTTCCACGGGCCACGCTATCCATTACGGAAGGCTTGACCGTCCATCTGCACGAATGGCTGCTGTCCGGGCGCATCGACGTGGCCGTGCTGCACGATCCCATCCCCTCGCCCGGCCTGGAATTCGTGCCGCTGCGCGAGGACCCGCTGTTCCTCGTCGAACAGCGCGGCACGCGGCGCAGCGCCAGCGGGCCGTCGATACCGGTCAAGGCGCTGGCCGACATCCCGCTGATCATCCCGAGCCGGCCGCACCCGCTGCGCATGCTGGTCGAGACACGACTGGCCAACCTCGGCAAGAAGATTTCAGTCGCGCTGGAGATCGACGCCGTCGGGGCGATCGTCGACCTGGTCATGCAGGGCTATGGCCGCGCCATCGTTACGCAGAACGCCTTGCTCATAGGCGCCGACGCGGCCAAGTTGACCGCGCGCCGCATCGTGTCGCCGCGCATGACGAGCCTGCTCGCGCTGGCGACGTCGGCCGAGCGACCCGCCACCGCCCTGGGCCGCGAGACCGCCGCGCTGATCGCCGCCTTCGTGCCGAAGGCGCTGGCGCGCGCGGCACGCGGCAGGTCGATGCCCGCGCGGGATATTCATTCCGGGAATAGCAGCTAGATCAGTAATGCCGTTCCGTTCTGTCTCACTCCTCCGTATAGTTCTCGGTTGTTACTTTTACATACGATCGACGAGACGGGAGACAGGACGTGCTCATCACGGATACACAGGTCCACTTGTGGGAAGCCCACCGGCCGGACCGGCCCTGGCCCCCGGAGGAAGTGGAGCGCAAAGTCTTCGTCGCCGTGGACGGCGCCCGGCCGCACCGCGAAGAACCGCTGGGCGCGGAGGAATTCCTGGCCACCATGGACGCGGCCGGCGTGCAGCGCGCCATCATCGTTCCGCCCTCGCCGGTCGGCGACAACAACCTGACGGCGCTGGAAGCCGCTGCCCGCCATCCCGCCCGCCTGGCCATCATGGGCCGCTTCAACCCCGAAGCGCCGGACGCCCGCGAACGGTTGGAACGATGGCTGGACCAGCCCAATATGCTGGGCATACGCCTGACCTTTCACAAGCCCAGGTGGAGCGGCTGGCTGGAGCAGGGGGCCATGGACTGGTTCTGGGCCGACTGCGAGCGGCACGGCATTCCGTTGATGGTGTTCGTGCCGGGCCATGTCGATAAAATCCCCGGCCTGGCGCAACGCCACCCGGGCTTGACGCTGATCCTCGACCACATGGCCCGCCGCAGCAATCTGCGCGACGAAGCCGCCTTCGCGGACCTGGACGAACTGCTGGCGCTGGCTCGCCATCCGAATGTGCACGTGAAGGCGTCTGCCGCCCCTTGCTACAGCAACGAGCCCTATCCCTTTGCCAACCTGACGCCTTTCCTCAAGCGCATCTTCGACGCCTTCGGTCCGCAGCGGACCATGTGGGGCTCCGACTACACGCGCCTGCCCTGCACCTACCAGGAATGCGTGGACCATTTCCGCGTCGCGCTGGATTTCCTCGACGACGACAGCCGGGCATGGGTCATGGGCAAGGCGGCGGCGCAGGCGCTGCGCTGGCCGGAATCCGCCTTCGATGATGCCCGCTGACACCAGCCGCCCCCTCAATCACCAGAACGAAGAGAGACCGACATGAAAGCCGCACGATTCCGCACGCCCACCTGGCTGCTGGCCGCCGCCCTGGCCGCCACGACGCTGATGCCCCTGGGCGCGGCGCAGGCGCAGGCCAACTATCCCGACAAGCCGATCCGCATGGTCGTGCCGTTCCCGCCCGGCGGCGCGGTCGATATCCTGGGCCGCCTGGTCGCACAGCACCTGGGCGAGCAGATGAAGCAGGCCATCGTGGTCGAGAATCGGTCCGGCGCCAACGGCAGCGTGGGCAACGAAGCGGCCGCCAAGGCTGCGCCGGACGGCTACACCATCCTGCTGGGCGCCAACGGGCTGGCCACCAACGCCTGGCTGTATCCCAAGCGGACTTTCTCCGAACTGAAATCGCTGGCGCCGGTCGCCTACGTGGGCTCCGCGCCGCTGATCATGGTGGTGCCGGAGAATTCCCCGGCCAAGTCGCTGAAGGACATCATCGACGTGGCCAGGGGCGATCCATCCCGGATCAGCTATGCGTCGGCCGGGCCGGGCAGCTCGGCGCACCTGGGTTCGGAACTGCTGAAGTCGGTCGCCAAGGTCGGCATGCTGCATGTGCCCTACAAGGGTGGCGCCCCCGCGTTGGTGGACCTGACGGCGGGCCGCGTGAACTTCATGCTGCTCGATCCGCTGCAGGCCATGCCGCAACTCAAGTCGGGCCGCCTGCGCGCCATCGTGGTCGGCAGCAAGGAGCGGTTGCCCCTGCTGCCCGATGTGCCGTCGGCGGCCGAAGCCGGCTACCCCGACTTCGAAGCGACGGTGTGGTGGGGATTCATGGCGCCCAAGGGCACGCCGCAGGAAATCGTCGACCGCTTGAACAGCGAGATCAACAAGGCGCTGACGAACCCGGACGCGCAGAAAATCCTGGAAGGCATGGGCGTGCGCACCAAGCCGGAATCGCCGCAGGCTTTCGGAGACTTCCTTCAGGCCGAATCGGACAAGTGGTCGGGCGTGATCAAGTCGGCGGGCATCACGGCGGATTGAACGGGCCGCGCCCGCGTTTTGCGTGACGCGGCCATGGCTTGCCGACAGCGGCATTGCGCGGTCGGCAAGCCATGGCGCACACCGCGGCCTGTACGCGGATGGCTTGCGCGTCCCTGCGCTGCAGTCCGGACCGCGACGTGCAGAGGCGGCAGTCAGCATATTGACCGGCCACTGCTATTGGCAGGTAGCTGAAGCCGGTGGCAAGGTCGGCATGCCGCATAATCGGTGTTCGCCGTATCGTTCCCATCACGCGCATCACACCGAACCTGCCGCTTCATGTGGACTACCCTCCGGACCGCACTGCCCCTGGTGGGCTTGACGGCCGTCGGCCTGCTGGCGACCGACCTCTATCTGCCCGCCCTGCCCGGGCTGCCATCCGCGCTGAACGGCACCATCGCCTCTGCCCAGGCCACGCTTACCGCCTTCACGGCCAGCCTTGCCATATCGCAATTGCTCTGGGGCGCCGCTTCGGACCGGTTCGGCCACCGCGCCGTGCTGGCCGCGGGCATGCTGCTCCAGGCGCTCGGCGGCTTGGCATGCGCGCTCGCGCCAGGAATGACCGCGCTGATCGTTGCCAGGGCCGTCCAGGGGCTGGGCGTCGGGGCGGCGATGGTGGTCGTTCCCACCGTCCTCCGAAGCGCGTTCCACGGCACGCGAGCCGTCAGGGCCCTATCGTGGCTCGGCATCGCGGAAAGCATGGTTCCCGCCCTCGCGCCGATCGCGGGAGCGCTGTTGCTGACGCGGTCGGACTGGAGATTCAGCTTCTGGATCGTACTGGCGGCGCTCGTGGTGGTGTGGCCGTGGGCCTGGCGCGCAATACCGCCCCACCAGCGCGCGGCCGCGCCGCCCACCCGCGGCGGCTACGTCGAGTTGCTTGCCCATCGGGCCTACGCCGGCTATGCGCTGGGCCACGCGCTTTGCTTCGGCGCGCTCATATCCTTCGTGGCGAGTGCGCCGCAAGTGGTCGCGGTCTGGCTGGGCGCGGGCCCGGCAACGTTCGCGCTCTTGCAGGCGTTCGGCGTCTCCGCCTTCGTACTCATGGCGGCCTCCAGCGGATTCTGCGCGGACCGGTATGGCGTGGATCGCATCATCATGGCCGGTGTCGCGCTGCAGGTCGTGGCCGCGGCCGGCTTCCTGGCGCTGGCATGGCTGGACATTAGGTCCCTGGCCGGCCTGATCGCGGGCTGGTCGATATTTTGCGGCGCCCTGGGCCTGCGCGGGCCGGCCACGATGACGCGCGCCCTCGATGTCCCGGGCCGTCTCGCCGGCCGCGCCGCGGGCTTGATGATGTTCATGGCCTTCTGCCTCGCGGCCGTGGCGACCCAGGGCGTGGCGGATTACCTGACGCTGGGCCTTATGCCGATTGCAGCAGTGTGCCTGGGCTTCACCATCGCCAGCGCGCTGCTCATCATCGTCGGAATAACGGGCCGGGAGAAACGCGCCGAATCAGCGCCGACCTGAGTCGAACTTCGCTTTCCTGCCCGGCTGCGGCACCGCCGGCATAGCCACCCTAGCTGCGCGGCCCCGGCTAGCTGCGGGGTTCCGCCACGGCGGCGATGCCGCGATATTTTTCGGCGGCGCGCTGCAGATAGGCGCGAAAGGCGGCCGGGCTTGCGCTGGTCTTGACCTCGATGCCCTGCTTGGCCAGTTGACCCGAGACTTCGGGCCGTTGCAGCACCTTGGCGATGGCCTCGTGCAGGCGGGCCACGATGGGCGCGGGCGTACCCACCGGGACCAGGATGGCGTTGAAGGTGTCGTCCTCGAAGCCCGGCAGGCCGGACTCCGCGATGGTCGGCACGTCGGGCAGCATCCTGGAGCGCGACGCCGTGGTGACGCCCAAGGCGTTCAGCTTGCCCGCCAGCACGTAGGGCCCCGATGTGCTGACCTGGTCGAACATCACCATCACCTGCCCGCCGACCAGATCGGTGATCGCCTGCGCGTTGCCCTTGTACGACACGCCCAGCATCTTGATCCCGGCCTGGCGGCTGAAAAGCTCGGCGGCGATATAGCCCGTGGACCCCACGCCGGAAGACGCGAACGACACCTCGCCGGGATGCGCGCGGGCGCGGTCGATGAGGTCTTTCACGGTCCGCTGCGGCACGGAAGGATGCGCCACCAGCACCATGGGGATCTGGCAGGTCTGGGTGACCGGTTCGAAATCGCGCAGGGGATCGTAGTCGGCGTTGGGGACGAAGGCGGGCGCGGACACGAAGGTGTTGGCCACGGCAAGCAGCGTATAGCCATCCGGCGCGGCGCGCGCCACCTCGCGCGTGCCCAGCAGGCCGCTCGCGCCGGGCTTGTTCTCCACGATCACCGATTGCTTCAGGTCTTCCGACAGGCCCTTGGCGACCAGCCTCGCGACCTGGTCCACGGTGCCGCCCGCGGCCACCGGGACGACGATGCGTATGGGCTTGGCGGGATAGGTGTCCGCGGCATACGCCGGGGCAGCCAGGCAGGCCAGCGCGCATGCCAGCATGAAATGGCCCGGTCCTTTGAAAGTCATGGGTGTCTCCCGCCTGTGTTGTTTTATGTAGGCGACGCGCGGCCGAAGACCGAGGGGCGCGCGTCGTGGTCTCTGGCCAGACGCAGTAAAACTAATACCAATCCGGACCTTGTCCGAAACGCCGTGCCGGGCCATGATGGCGCGAGCCGGTTTTATGGATGTTAGGCGCGGCACACCGACAGGGCCATCGAGAATTTCTCAATGGCACATGAATAACCCTAATAGCAGAGACCACGGCGGACGACCGCGACAGGAAGCCCGAGCGGTTTCCCGCGACAGCGCGGGGCCGCGATGCCGTGCATGAAGGCCATGAATCCCCAATTGCCTCCGCTCAATCCCTTGCGCGTGTTCGAAAGCGCGGCACGCCACCAGAGCTTCAGCGCGGCCGCGCAGGAGCTGCACATCACGCAAGGCGCCGTCAGCCACCAGATCAAGGCCTTGGAAGAGTGGCTGGGGTTCGACCTGTTCGAGCGGGCCGGGCGGCGGCTGCGGCTGACGCGCGGCGGCGCGAGCTACGCCGCCGCGCTATCCGGCGCCTTCGCGCAGATCTCGCGCGCCACGCGTGAAGTGGTATCGACGGGCGCCAAGCAGGTGCTGACGGTCCGCGGCCATACGACCTTGTTCGTGCGCTGGCTGATTCCACTGCTGCCGGCCTTCCAGGCCGCGCATCCCGACATCAACGTGCGGCTGACCAGCAGCGTGGAAGGCGTGGACTTCAAGCGCGAGAACGCCGACATGGGGATCATCTACGGCGACGGCCCGTGGGATGGGCTGCGCGACGACCTGCTGTTCAGCGACGCGCTGACGCCGGTGATGGCGCCCGAACTGGCGGCGCGCCTGCCGTCGCCCTGTACCACCGAAGCCGTGCTGGCCCTGCCGCTGCTGCACTCGAACCGCAGGCCGCAGCACTGGCCCGACTGGATCCGGCTGGCCGGCGCGACGCGCGGGCTGGCGCTCGGCGACATGTACTACGAAGACCTGAGCATCATCTACCAGTGCGCCACCGAAGGCCTGGGCGTGGCGCTGGGACAGTTGCGCTATCTGGAGAAAGACCTGGCGCAGGGCCGCCTGGTGGCCCCGCATCCGCTGGTGCTGCGGCGCCCGCGCGGCTACCACCTGGTGTGCCCGGAAGGCCGCTCGGACGAGCCGAAGATCGCCTGCTTTCGTGAATGGCTGGTGCGCCAGGCGGCCGGCTGAGGCGCAGCGCCGGGCGCGCGGACGCTAAGCATGCCGCGCGCTTGTCCGCTCGCCAGCAGCCCGGCGGCCTGCTGATGGCCGCCGCATGGGCAGGTCAATCCAGTTGCAGATGCGCCTCGGAAACCACCTTCTTCCACTTGTCGATTTCGGCGCGACGGAAGGTGTCGAGCGCGGCGGGCGTGGAGCCGACGATCTCCGCGCCCATGTCCTGCAGTTGCGTGGCGACCTGCGGGTCCTTCAGCACCTGGGCCAGCGCCTGGGAGACCTTGTCGGTGACGGCGGTCGGCGTGCCGGCCGGCGCGAACACGGCATTCCATTCGTACGAGGCGTAGCCCGGCACACCGGATTCCGCGATGGTCGGCAGGTCCGGCATGGCCGGGGACCGTTGCGCGCCGCCGGACGCGATCGCGCGCAGCTTGCCGCCCTTCACGTGCGGCCACGAGGAGGCCATGCTGGCGAACATCACGGGCACCTGGCCGGCCATGACGTCGACCATGGCCGGACCGCCGCCCTTGTAGGCAACGTGCTGCAGATCCGTGTGCGCCAGCAGGTTGAACAATGCGCCGGCCAGGTGCTGCGCGGAGCCCGGGCCCGCCGATGCGAAGTACACCTTTTCGCCATCGGTCTTCTGGCCCAGCTTGATCAGGTCCGCCACGGTCTTGACCGGATACGAGGGCGTCACCACCAGTATGTTGGGCACGCGCAGCAGCAGCGACACCGGCGCGAAATCGCGCAAGGTGTCGAACATCATCTTGCTGTGCAAGGCCGGGTTCTGCCCATGGTTGGACGCGTCCAGCATCAGCGTGTAGCCGTCCGGCGCGGCCTTGGCCACGACTGCGCCGCCTATCATGCCGCCCGCGCCGCCACGGTTTTCAATGATGACCGGCTGTCCCAGCACGGCCGCCAGCCGTGGCCCGAGCAGGCGCGCCACGACATCCACGGTACCGCCGGGCGGATAGGTCACCACCAGCGTGATGGGGCGCTCGGGGTATGCCGCGGCCGCGGCGGCCGTCGCGGTGGCCATGACGGCCGCCGCAAACCAGCGGCCGGCGCGGCGCGCCAGCCGGGGCAAGGTATTGAGGTTCATCTGGAGTCTCCTTGGGGGTGGTATCGCTGCGAGGCTATCGCCTTCACTCGGGAACAGGGGCCGGGCGCGGCCAGCGCGCTCCTAGGTTTCGGATGGCGTGCCGGGCCGGGCGGGCGGCAGGACTGGCGACGCCGGGCGGGCCAATCCGAACAGGCGCGCGGGTGTATCGCCCAGCACCGCGGCGCGCTCGTCCGGGTCTTCCACCCAGGCGTCCAGCCAGCGGCGCACGGGTGCATAGGCAATGTGCCGGTGTTCGGTGTGCGGCCAGTCGCTGCCCCACATCAGGCGGGCCGCGGTATACGCGCGCATCAGCTGCCGCGCGGCCGCGCGGCCCGCATCCGCCGCCTCGCCGGCGGGCCAGTTGCGGTAGGCGCCCGACAGCTTCACCCACACGCGGCCGCTGTCGGCCTGGCGCAGCAGATAGGCAAAGCCCGGATCGGCGATACCCGACGCGGGATCGGGCCGCCCGAAGTGGTCCACCACGATGGGGCAGCCCGCGGCCAGCAGCGCGGGCATGACTTCGGGCAGGCGCGCGGCGGGCAGATGCACTTCCACGTGCCAGCCCAGGGCCGCGACCCGTTCCAGCGTCCCGCGCCACGGCTGGTCCTGCAGCGCGGGCGTGGGCTGGCCCATCAGGTTCAGCCGTATGCCCACCACGCCCGCCTCGGCCATTTCGGTCAGTGTGTCCTGGGCGGCCCCGGGGGCGACCACCGCGACCCCACGCAGCGCGGAAGGGCAAGCGCGCAGCGCGCGCAACAGGTATGCGTTATCGGTGCCCAGGAAACTCGGCTGCACCAGCACGCCGTGCGACAGGCCATGGGTGCGCAGCAGCGCCAGGTAATCCTCCGGCCGCGCCTCGTAGTCCGGCGTGTAGCGCCGGCCCTCGGACAACCCCAAGCCCCGTACGAAGACATGGGCATGCGCGTCGACGGCGGGCGCGGCAGCGGCGGGAACGGCGGGCAATGTGGGCTCCAGGACAGGTGGCAGGCCGGCGAGACGATAAGGACGCTGAGTACTCGGTACAGGCTTGATGCGCTCGATACACCCCGCCCGATCGCCGCATTCTAGGAAAGCCAGCTATAGTCATCTATCCATCCAATTGGCTTTTTATATATCGCTTCGATATGGAGACCCGGCATCTCCGCTATTTCCTGGCCGTGGTCGACCACGGCAGCGTCAGCCGTGCGGCCGCGTGGCTGGGCCTGGCCCAGCCGGCGCTCAGCCAGGCGCTGGCCCGCATGGAAAAGGACCTGGGCGTGCGGCTGTTCGAGCGCTCGCGGCGCGGCGCCCTGCCGACAGCGGCCGCCCGCGCCATCCTGGAGGACGTGCGCGCCAGCGTGGCGCGCATCGACGCCGCGCAGCAGCGCGCCCGGGACATCGGCCGCGGCAGCGCCGGCCAGCTCAACGTCGGCCTGGTTTCCTCCGCCCTGTTCGATACGCTGCCGCGCGCGCTACGCCAGCTGCGCGAGCGCGCGCCCGGCGTGCGCGTCATCCTGCACGAAATGAGCAATGCCGCGCAGGCCGAGGCCCTGCAGAACGGCGAGATCGATATCGGCCTGATGCACACGCCGGTCGCCGTGGGCGGCCGCATGCGCGAACGCCAGTTGCTGCGCGATCGGCTCGTCGCCGCGGTACCCGACGAGTTCGACGTGGCGCCCGACGGCACCGTCACGCTGGCGCAGGTGGCGCAAGCCGGCCTGGTGCTATACCCCCAGGCCCAATTGCCCGTGCTGTATGCCGGCATCATGGACGCCCTGCGCAAGGCCGGCCACGCGCCCTTTGTCGCGCAGGAAGCCAACCGCACCCTGACCGTGCTGGCCTGCGTGGCCGGCGGCTGCGGCGTCGGCCTGCTCCCCAGCTGGATACGCTCCCTGGACTTCCGCGGCGTACGCTTCTGCGAGGTCGCCGATGGCGGCGATCTGCCCAGCTTCGACCTCAGCGCCATCTGGCCGGCCCGCTCCGTGCCCACCCTGGCCGATCTCTTCGCCAGCCTCGACCTGGGCGCGACGCCCTGACGGCGGATTCGTCCCGGCCCGCCCCCCCGTACAAGCCAAGGCCCGAGTGCGCCACCCGTTGCGCCAGGTATTAGCCAGCGCCGCTCCTTTCCGGCCATCGGGATGTGCCCCATGGCGGCCCCGGCCCTTTTACGCCATAGTCTGTCGGCCGGCGCGATCCAGCCCGGCACCCCGCCGCCCATGCTGAACACCGCGCTCAAATACTTCCTCGAAGTCGTCAACACCGGATCGCTGACCGTGGCCGCGCAGGCCCTGCACGTCGCGCCCTCTGCCGTCAGCCGCATGATCCGCAAGCTCGAAGACGAATACAGCACCGTCCTTTTCGACCGCCATGCGCGGGGCATGGTCCTGACCGAGTCCGGCGAACTCCTGGCCGCCTACGCGCGCCGCGCGTACCTCGAGGCCGAACGCGCCCGCTCCGACATCCGCGACCTGAGCCAGGTCGGCCAGCGCATGGTCAAGATCTCCGCCAACCAGGCCTTCGGCCGCGACCTGCTGCCGCGCCTGATCGGCGAATTCCGCCGCATCGAGCCCAGCGTGCACTTCCAGCTGGACATCCTGCAGTCCGCGGAAGTGAACCGGCGCGTGCGCGAAGGCAAGGACGACATCGGCGTCAGCTACGGCCTCTCCGCGCCCGAAGGCGTACACGTCCAGTATGTCGGCATCCTGCCCGTCTGCGCCATCATGCCCCCCGAACACCCGCTGGCCGCCCGCGCCACGGTCTCCATGCAGGAAGTCGCGGCCCATCCGGTCGCCCTGATGGGCCACGGCAGCACCATCCGCTTCATCGTCGAACTCTGCTGCATGCACGAAGGCATCGACCTGAACGTCATCATGACCAGCAACAACATGGGGGCCCTGCAAAACTTCAGCCGCACCTACGGCCCGATCATCTTCGGCAGCCGCCTCACCGTCCAGGCCGCCATCCAGCGCGGCGAGCTCGTCGCCGTCCCCATCACCAACGCCGACCTGCACCAGCGCCACTTCCACATCCAGACCATGCTCGGCCGCGAACTGCCCGCCAGCATCACCCGCTTCGTCCAAGCCATCATCAAAGAAGTCGCCGCGGAAACCTGAGCAGCCACGCCCCAGGCCCCGCACCGCCCATGCCCCAGCCGTCGCACGAGCCGCAGCCGGGCACAAACTGCAGACGGCACAAATTGCAGACGCGCACAACCCGCAACGCACGTCACATCTACACCACGCCCACACCTCCACCCCAAGTGCACCAGACGCCCCAGATGCACCCGATGCACCCGATGCACCAGATGCACCAGATGCACCAGATGCACCAGATGCACCAGATGCACCAGATGCATCCCCCGCGTAAGGCCGTGACCGCCCCGCTGGGGGGCGGTCACGGCCGGGCACCGACCACTCTTCCATCAGCGCACACCGCACAGCGAAGCGGCAAGAACCCACCCCGTCTCCAGCAGCCGTGGCGGGCTGGCACCGTAGTCTGGCGGGGTGGTCGCCTGCCGGGGCCGGGCCGTGAAGGCCGAGCTAGCTGGCGCGAAGGGAGGCGCGCCGCACGGGTCCGGACCGGGACACCGGTGCGCAGCGGCCGCCGGACGAGCGTGCGACGCGGTGTCCGGCGCCCCGGGGCGCCAGACCGGCCGCCCGGCACGGCCCCGGCAGGCGACCACCCCGCCGGACGGGCCAAGCAAACCACCGCCACTCCTACGTGGCCAGTCAGACCACCCGACCAATCCCACCCACCCCACACGGCTCGCCAAAGCGGTGCCACGGGCCCAATGAAGAACAAAAGCTAATCACCCATCTCCGCGGCCCACGCAGGCTCCACCCAACCCACCTCCGTATCGATCGGCCACACCGGACGCGGCAGGCGCTTGAAATCCATCCGCTTCAGGTTGGGCGTCGTCAGCCCCGGACTATCCACATCATGAATCCGATCCGGCGTAAAGAACTCATCGAACCCCGCCCGATAATGCCCCCGGCTTTTCACGATCAGGCACCGCACGGAACCCAGATCCACCCCATGCATCTCCACCATCCCCGGCTCCGCAAGCTGACGCCGCAGGCTTCCCACCACCACCCGCATCCCTGAATCCTCCAACCGCAGCAACGCACTAGGGCCCAGAGAAAACTTCCGGCCCTGCATCACCCCGCGCCGCCCCACACCCTCCCCGTCCGTCAAGCGCACCACGGTCGCCCGCGCCTCGAACCGCCGCGAATACTCGGTCTCCTCCGAATTGAACACCGCGTCCAGCACCGCCCCCTCCCCCGCCGCGTGCGCTCGTCCCGCCAGCGCCGGGTCCACGAAAACCCCCAGCACCGCACCCGGTATCCGCGCCTCGTGGAACGCCGCCAACAGCCACGACGTATTGCCGCGCCCGCCACCGCCGGGGTTGTCCGCCACGTCGGCGAACAGCAGCGGCACCGTGGACCCGCGCGCCAAGGCCACTGCCCGCTCCACATCGATCATGTCCGGCACATAGCGATGCCGGTCTGCCCAAGCCGCGCGCGCCAGCGCCAGCGCGGTGCGGCGCGCCGCGCGCTCGTCCCCGCGTGCCGTCACCGTAACCGTCAACCCGCATTTGGGAATATCCGCGAACACGAAACCGCCCATCACCGACACATTCGCGATAGGCCCTTGCCCCGGCGCAGCCATACAGGCCTGCGCCTGCGCGATCAGGTCGGCATAAGGACCCTGCCGTGTGCCCAGCGTCACCGAAGGCGGCGTCAACGGCAGCCGGATGTGCGCGGTGGCCGTCTTCATCCCGCCGAACATCTCGTGCAGCAGGTCGGCCGCCTCCGCCGCGCGCTCGCGCTGGTCCACATGCGGATTGGTGCGATAGCCGATCAGCGCGTCCAACGCCTGCACCGTGCGCGCCGACACATTCGCGTGCAGGTCATGCGTGGCGACGATCGGCACGTCCGGGCCCACCATCCGCCGCAGCATCTCCATCAATACCGCTTCCGTATCGTCCTCGCCTTCGGCGCTGGACGCCCCGTGGTTCGCCACATAGATCGCGTCCACCGGCAACGCCGCCTGCAGGCGCGCGCGCACCTGGTCCAGGAATTCCCGCCATACGTCCGCGCTCGCCGGACCGCCGGGTGGGGCGCCCACCACGATCAGCGGCACCGGCTGCCACGCGCCGCGCGCATCCATGCGCTGGTAGAACCCCGGCAATTCGCTGGGCAGATGGCTTACCTGGCGCGCCAGCTCGGTAATGCGCTCGCCCTCTTCCCAGCACTGCGCGCGGAAATCCGCCTCCACGGACAGCGGCGCGAAGGCGTTCGATTCGAGATGGAAGCCCAGGATGGCAACCCTTGGATCATCGACGGTCATCGCGGTAGCTCCTTCACGCCTTGCGCACGGTGTAGAACAGCGGCAGTTGCGGCTGGAAGTCCTTCCATTCCGAGCCGATGGCGCTGACCTGGTACGACGCCCCCAACGGGATGTACGGCACATCCTCGATCACCTGCAGCTGGATCTGCTCGCAGATCTTCTTCTGGCTTGCCAGGTCCGGCGCGTTGAACCAATCCTGTCGCAGTTCCTCCAGCCTGGCGCTGGTCGGCCAGCCCCACCAGGCCTGCTTGCCATTGCCGCGCAGCGCAAGATGGCCTGCCGGATCCAGGTTGTTGGGCCCGGTAAGCCCGGTGAAGGCGACGTTCCATCCGCCCTTGGAGATCGGCTCCTGGCTGTTGCGGCGCTGCACCGCGGTGCCCCAATCCATGGTCTGCACGTCCACGTTCAGGCCGATGCGCTTGAACAGGTCCGCGGTCACCAGCGCCGCCGCGTGGTAGGCCGGGAAGTCCGCCGGATCGATCAGCACGATGCGCTCGCCCTTGTAGCCGGCCGCCTTGATGGCGGCACGCACCTTGTCCAGGTCGCGCTTGCCCGTCAGCTTGTCCATGCCGGCTTCCGTGGCCATCGGCGTGCCGATCACGAACACGCCCATGCGGTCGCTCCAATACTCCGGGAACTCGGTGCCGTTGATCGCCGTCATGTATTCGGTCTGGTTGACCGACGCCAGGATGGCGCGGCGCATCAGGACGTTGTCGAAGGGCGGCTGCAACTGGTTGAAGCGCATGATGGCCACCGTGGGCAGGCTGCGCTTGACCAGCGCAATGCTGGGGTCGCTCTTGAGCATGCCCAGGAAATCGTTGTCCACCTGCTCGACGCCGTCGACTTCATGCGCCTGCAGGGCCGCGACGGCGGTGGCGCGGTCCGGCACCACGTTCCAGCGCACTTCGTCCATGTGGGCGATCTTCGGGCCCGCGCTGAACGACGGCGGGAAGCTGTCCTTGCGCGGCACATAGCCCTGGAATTTCTCGTACACCACGCGCGAGCCGGATACCCATTGGTCGCGCATGAAGCGGAACGGCCCACTGCCGATCATTTCCGTCACGGGCTTGTCCTCGGGACCGGTGGCCAGGCGTTCCGGCAGGATGGCCGCCATGCTGCCGGTCTGGCGGCCCAGGGCGTGCAGCAGCAGCGGGAACGGCTTCTTCAGCTTGAACTCCAACTGCTTGTCGCTCAAAGCCGTCATCTCCGCGGTGGCGCCCAGCAAGGATTTGCCCATCAGGTCGCGCAGCGCCCAGCGGCGGATGCTCGCCACCGCATCCTGGGCGCGCACCGGCGATCCATCGTGGAACACCAGGCCTTCGCGCAGCGTGATCACCCAGCGCAGGCCGTCCGCATCCATCTGGTGGCCGGCCGCCATCTGCGGATGCGGCTGATAGCTTGCGTCCATGCCGTACAGCGTGTCGAACACCATCTGGGCGTGGTTCTGGGTAATCGTGGCGGTGGTGAAGGTCGGGTCCAGCAAGGTCAGGTCGGTTTGCGGTATCCAGCGGAACTCGACGCGCGGCGCCGCCCTGAGGACGCCGGGCAAGGTAAACGCCGCCGCGCTGGCGGACGAAGCGATAAGGAATTTCCTGCGGTCCATGCTTAGCTCCAGGAAAGAAAGGATGAGGCCATCGCCGCGGCGGGGACGGCGCCAGGGGTACGACGGAAGCCTCGGCGTGCCGGCGCAAGACTCCTTGCCGCGTGGACTAGCCCTGGAGAACCAGGGGTGCAGCCTTCAACGCATAGAGACTCAATACAGCCCGCCGACGCGGTGGCGGGCCACGAAATGGCCAGGCCCCACCTCTTCGAGCGGACGGACTTCGGGTTCGTAGCCCAGCGGACGCACCGGGCTGGGCAGTTCGCTGTTGTCGGCGCGCGCAGGGCGCCGCCGCGTCGGGTCGGGCACCGGCACGGCCTGCATCAGCTTGCGGGTATAGGGATGCTGCGGGTTCTCGAACACCGACTGGCGCGGGCCGATTTCGACGATCTGCCCCAGGTACATCACGGCCACGCGGTGGCTGATGCGTTCGACGACCGCCATATCGTGGGAGATGAACAGGTAGGAGACGCCCAGCTCGCGTTGCAGGTCGATCAGCAGGTTGACGATCTGGGCCTGGATCGAAACGTCGAGCGCCGACACCGACTCGTCCGCGATCAGGACGCGCGGATCCACCGACAGGGCGCGCGCGATGCAGATGCGCTGGCGCTGTCCGCCGGAAAACTGGTGCGGCCAGCGGTCGGCCGTGGCGGGATCCAGGCCGACGCGCGCCATCAGCGACGCCACGCGGCGGTCGGCTTCCGCGCCGCCGGCCACGCCATGGATCAACATCGGCTCCTTGATCGATTCGCCCACCCGCATGCGCGGATTGAGCGAGGCGAACGGATCCTGGAAGACGAACTGCATGCCGCGCCGCAGCGAGCGCAGCGACACGGGATCGTCGCGGCGCACCGCGCGGCCATCGAATTCCACCGTGCCCGACGTGATGCGCGCCAGCTGCAATATCGAGCGCCCCGTCGTGGTCTTGCCGCAGCCCGACTCGCCCACGAGCGCCAGCGTCTCGCCCGGGTGCAGGTCGAAGCTGACCTTCTCCACGGCATGGACCCGGCGCTTGACGCGTGCCAGGATGCCGGCGCGCACGTCGAAACGGGTGACCAGGTCCCGCACCCGCAGGATAGGGTGTTTGCCGGGCGCCATGCCGGAAGGCGGGGCCGATGCTGCTGCTTCCGGTTCCGGTTCCGCTGTCGCTTGCGCTGCCGCTGCGGACGCGGGTCGAGCCACGTGCTCGGGTGCGGGCTCGGGCTCGGGCTCGGATGCGGACACGGGTGCCGATGCTGGTTCGGATGCCGGCTCCGCCTCCACCAGGTCGAAGCGCGCCGGCGCGTCCGTGCCGCGCATCGCGCCCAGCTTGGGCGCGGCGGCCATCAGCGCCCGGGTATAGGGTTCGCGCGGCCGCGCGAACAGCGCGACGGCGTCGTTGGTCTCGATGGCCCGTCCATGCCGCATCACCATGACGCGATCGGCCACCTCGGCCACCACGCCCATGTCGTGCGTAATGAAGATCACGCCCATGTCCATGTCCCGCTGCAGCGCGCGGATAAGCTCCAGGATCTGCGCCTGGATGGTGACGTCCAGCGCCGTGGTCGGCTCGTCGGCGATCAGCAGGGCGGGTTTGCAGGACAGCGCCATGGCGATCATCACGCGCTGCCGCATGCCCCCGGACAATTCATGCGGATAGCGGCGCAGCGCCGCCGCGGCGTCCGGTATCCGCACCCGGTCCAGGATGCGGCATGCCTCGGCCTGGGCCGAGCGCGCATCGCCCGGCTGGTGCAAACGGATGGCCTCGACGATCTGGGCGCCGATCGTCATCACGGGATTGAGCGAGGTCATCGGCTCCTGGAACACCATGCCCACGTCGGCGCCCCGCATGGCGCGCATCTGCTCCGGCCCTGCCCTGACCAGATCGACGCGCGCGCCGTCGGGCCGGTGGAACACCATGCTGCCCTGCGTGATGCGGCCGCCGCCGAACTCCACCAGCCGCATGATGGCCAGCGACGTCACCGACTTGCCCGAGCCCGACTCGCCCACGATGGCGAGCGTTTCGCCGCGGTCCACATGCAGGCTGATCTCCCGCACCGCCTGCACCGAGCGGGCGCCATGGCCGAAGGTCACGCTGAGGCCGGTCACATCGAGCACGCGTCGGCCGGCGGATGGGGCCTGCTGGTCCATGCGTCAGATCCTCCCCGCCATGCGCGGATCGATGGCATCGCGCAGGCCGTCGCCCAGCATATTGACGGCCAGTATCGTGATGGACAGGAAGACCGCCGGAAAGGCGATCAGGTAGGGCTTGATCTGCCAGAGGGCGCGGCCCTCCGCCATGATGTTGCCCCACGACGGAATCGCCGGCGGCACGCCGGCGCCGATAAAGGACAGGCCGGCCTCGGCAAGGATGGCCACGCCGCAGATATAGGTCGCCTGCACCGTCAGGGGCGCGATGGTGTTGGGCAGGATATGGCGCAGCACGATGCGCAGCTTGCCCGCGCCGGCCGCCACGGCGGATTCCACATAAGGCTGCTCGCGCAGCGACAGCACCAGGCCGCGCACCAGGCGCACCACGCGCGGCACCTCGGCCACGGTGATGGCGATGATGACTATGTGCAGGGACGCGCGCGTCAGCGAGATCAGCGCGATCGCCAGCAGGATGGTCGGTATCGACATGAAGCCGTCCATGATGCGCATGGCGACCGCGTCGACCCAGCGCAGGAAGCCGGCCGCCAGGCCGATCGCCACGCCGATCACCGTGGACAGGATGGCGACGGAGAAGCCCACGATCAGCGATACGCGCGCCCCGTAGATGACGCGCGAATACACGTCGCGGCCCAGCAGGTCCGTGCCGAACCAGAAGCGCGCGCTGGGCGGCCGCGTGCGGTTCACGGGCGACAGCGCGGTGGGATCCACGGTGCCGAGCCAGGGCGCCAGCAAGGCCACGAAGGCCAGCAACAATAGAAGCGCGCCGCCGATCGCGATGGTGGGATGCGCGCGCAGCGCCTTCAGCAAGGCCCGCATCAGTATTTGATCCTTGGGTCGAAGACGCGATAGAGCAGGTCCACCGCCAGGTTGATCAGCACGTACATGAAACTGAACAACAGGATGACGCCCTGGATGACGGGGTAATCGCGGCGCAGGATCGCGTCTACCGTAAGGCGGCCGAGTCCGGGGATGGAGAACACCGTTTCGGTGATGACGGTGCCGCTGATCAGCAGCGCCACCCCGCTGCCGACCACGGTGAGTATGGGCACGGCCGCGTTCTTAAGCGCATGCCGGAACAATAGCGCGCGGTCGTGCACGCCCTTGGCGCGCGCCGTCCGCACATAGTCCTGCGACAGCGTTTCCAGCAGCGTGGCGCGGGTAATGCGGGTGATCAGGGCGATATAGACGCTGCCCAGCGCCAGGGCCGGCAGCACCAGCGTGTGCAGGGACGCCCCCACGCCGCGCGCGAAGGGCACATAGCCCTGCACCGGGAACCAGCGCAGTTGCAGGCCCAGTACCCAGGCCAGCAGATAACCCACGACGAAGGACGGAACGGAAAATCCCAGCACGGCGCTGACCATGATGCCGCGGTCCTGCCAGGCATTGTGCCGCCACGCCGCCAGCGCGCCCAGGGGCACGGCCACCAGTACCGACAGGATCAGCGTCATCACCATCAGGCTGAAGGTCGGCGCGAGCCGCTGCCCGATCATGTAGCTGACGGGCTGGCTGGTGAAGAGCGAGGTCCCCAGGTCGCCATGCAGCACCGCCCATATCCAATGGCCGAAGCGCAGCAGGAAGGGCTGGTCCAGTCCGAGGGTGGCCCGGATGCGGGCGATGTCCTGGGCGGTGGCATCCTCGCCCGCCAGCAGCGCCGCGGGATCGCCAGGCGCCAGATCGAGCAGGCCGAACACGAACAGCGCGACGAACAGCATGACGGGCAAGGTCGCGAGCAGGCGGCGCAGGATGTACGAGAACATCGGACCTCGTCGATAAGCGTCACAACAGTGGACCCCGGGCGCGATGCCTCATGCTGACTGGCATGACGCGTACAGGCCCTGGCGCGGCGCACAAATTCTATGGGTCGGCCCGTGCGCGCAACAATTTCAATATTGTCGAGAAGCCGTTGCCCAAATTAGAACGCGCCGGAAGGCCAATGAACACGCGGCTTTCGGCGGACCCCGTAGTCGCCCTGATGGGGATATCCCCAGCATGATCGATACCGGCGCGCGGCGCCCGATGCGGCGCTTCGGCCTAGCCCGCGCGGACCAAGGCCGCGTCCGGCGGCGCGGTGACGAGGCCGCCACGGAAATCCAGTGGCGGCTGCGCGCGCAATCGCTGCAGGTCCGGCAAGGGCCGGCCCAGATCGGGAATCCGCGCCCAAGCCCATTCCAGCGATTTGCAGGCTTCGAGCAGCGCCAGGTCCTGGCGGAATCCGCCGATCACCTGCATGCCGAAAGGCATGCCCGCGTGGTCGCGCCCGCAAGGCATGGACAACGCCGGATTGGTCATCAGGGTAACGACATAGGTCAGAGCCAGCCAGCGGTAGTAGTTTTCCAGCGGCTTGCCGTTGATCCGGTCCAGCGCCAGTTGCGTCCACGCGAAGGGCGTCACGGGCGTGGTGGGCGAGAGGATGATGTCGTAGTCCTGGAACAGGGACTGGAACGACTTGAACATGCGGGTCTGGTCCAGGTGCGCGGCGGTATGGTCGGCCAGCGTCATCGAGGCGCCCATCTCGTAGTTGGCGCGCGGGTTGGGGCCGAGATTCGCCGGGTCCCGTTCGTAGGCATCGCGATAACGGGCCACATAGTTGGCGGCGCGGATCACGTCGAAGCAGCGGTCGGCGGCCGCCAGGTCCGGCTGCACGGGCGCGCAGCTTTTGAACAGATGCCGCATTGACTCGATGCGGGACAGGAATACCCGCCGGATATCGTCGTCGACATCGCAGACACCGAAGTCCACGGTGTAGCCGACACGCAGGCTGGCGAGATCGCGTTGCCGCAACCGGGCGAAGGCCGTGGCGTCCACGTCGTACGAAAGCGGGTCGTTGTCGGAACGCCCCGCGATCGCGGACAGATGCAGGCCCACATCGTCCATGCAGCGTCCCATGGGCCCGACGACGGAGATGGGCGTCCATCCCAGCGCTCGCCGCTCGACCGGCACCAGGCCGGGTGAAGGCCGGAAACCGACGACGCCGCACTTGGCCGCCGGGATGCGCAGCGATCCGCCGGTGTCCGAGCCGGTGCAGAGCGGCAGCATGTCGGTGGCCAGTGCCACCGCGGAACCGCCGGAGGAGCCCCCGCAATTCAGGCGCGGATCGAAGGGGTTGCCGGTGGCGCCCCACACGGGATTGCGCGTGTTGGCGCCCGCGCCCAGTTCGGGGACATTGGTCTTGCCGACCACGATGGCGCCCGCAGCCCGCATGCGCGCCACCATCAGGTTGTCGGCCGCCGGCACATGGTTGCGATACATGGGCGATCCATAGGTGGTGAGCAGGCCCTCGGTCTCTTCCAGGTCTTTTACGCCGAACGGCAGCCCATGAAGGACGCCAAGCGGGTCGCCGCGCAATACGGCGGCTTCGGCGGCGCGGGCTTCCTGCCTCGCGCGGTCGAAGCAGGTCGCGGTGACCGCGTTGAGATACGGGTTGATGGCCTCGATGCGCGCCAGGCAGGCCTGCAACAATTCGACGGGCGAGATCGCCTTGGCGCCGATGGCGTGGCGCAGTTCGAGGGCGGACCAGGAAGTCAGGGGTTGGGGCATGGATCGCACGGACGGTGGGCGACGACCGATTCTGGAAGTCGATGCGGAGACTGTCCATTAGAGTTTTTCGCAACAGGCCTTCTGTTAATTGGAAAGCCATGCCCGCCCACCGGGGCTTCCGATGCTCGCCGCCTGTTCCGTCCCCTCCCGATCGGCAGCACCATGCCGGCGGAGGCAAATACAGCATATAGGCAGTATGACGATCGCTGGGTCGCCTCAGCGCGAGGCCGCGCCCTGTCCTTGTCGCTTCCCTTTGCCCCTGGCAATCCTCCCCATCGTGGAAGTGCGGTGCGGGCCTACTTCGAAAACTTGTTGCCGGACAGCAAAGACATCCGTGAACGGGTGGCGCGCAGATACCGGGCCGATTCCACCGATGCCTTCGACTTGCTGGCTCAGGTGGGGCGCGATTGCGCGGGCGCGCTCCAGCTCCTGCCCGAGGGCATGGCACCGGAGGACGCCACATCGGTCCAGGCGACCCCCTGGGCGAGGCCGACGTGGCCGGATTGCTGCGCGCGGCGCTTGCACCCGGCCCTATGGCCGGCGCCGCGCATGCCGGGACGAAAGACTTGCGCATTTCCATCGCCGGCGCGCAGGAGAAAACGGCACTTTTGCGCTACGAAGGGCGGTGGTGCCGCCCACATGGCGTGACGCCGACCACCCACATTTTCAAGCTACCCATGGGGCGGGTAGGCAACATGCAGTTGGACCTCGCCGAGTCCGTGGAGAACGAGTGGCTCTGCGCAGAAATTCTGCGCGCCCACGGCCTGCCCGTGGCCGAGTGCGAACCGCTGCAGTTCGAAGACATGAAGGTGCTGTCGGTGACGCGCTTCGACCGCGCCTGGTTTACCAACGACAAAAAGCGCACGTGGCTGGTCCGGCTGCCACAGGAAGACATGTGCCAGGCCACAGGCACGCCACCGCACCTGAAGTACGAGGCCGACGGAGGGCCTGGCATGGGCCGCGTCATGGGTTTGCTCGATACCTCCATGCAAGCCGAGCGTGATAAGCGCCTCTTTTTCCAGGCGCAATTGCTCTTGTGGATGTTGTGGGCACCCGATGGCCATGCCAAGAACTTCAGCGTGTTCCTGCGGCCTGGCGGTGGCTATGGGCTCACACCCTTGTATGGCGTGTTGTCCGCGCTACCGTTCCTGGGCGAGGGACCCGGCAAGCTGTCTCCCTTCAGGGCGAAGATGGCCATGGCCGTGCGGTCGAAAAACGCGCATTGGCTCATGCGCGAGATCGGGCGGCGGCACTGGCTGATCGCCGGCGAGCGCCATGGCGTCGTCACGCCCGATGGACGCGGCGCCCGTTTCGTGGTCGACGATCTGGTGGCGCGCACGCCGGAAGTCGTACACGCGGTCCGCGCCAGGCTGCCGCAAGGGTTTCCCTAGCCGCTGGCCGAGCGCATCCTGGAAGGACTGCAGGCTTCGGCCGACAAGCTCGCCGACTGAGCGCAAAGGGTCATGGTGCGTCCTCCGGCCTCCGCGCGCATCCGTGACATTCCGCGGATCCTCGGACGGCATCAGCCAACTTCGGCCAGTTTCAGGCGGCGGCCTTCCCGTTGCGGCGCCACCCAGCGCGTCAAGCGGCCCAGGATGCCTCGGCCCACACCCGCGCCTCGGCCTTGCGGGCCGACAGCGAAAGGCCCAGGCGACGGCTTTCCGTCAGCGCCTGGCGCCAGCAGGCGACCGCGCGTGCGCCGTCGCCCTGCTTGTCCCAGGCATCGCCCAGCAGGCACAGGTATTCGCCGCGCAGGAACTCCGTACCGAACATTTCCATAATGGCGCCCGCGCGCTCCAACGCGCCCATGGCCGCGTCGGCATGGTCCCAGGCCAGGTGCGCCTGGGCCAGCAGCAATTCCATGGTGGAGCGCAACACCGGCATGCCCTCGGCACATGCCCGGACCGCGCTTTCGATATCGGCGACGGCCGTCGCGTCGCCGCCGCGCGCGCGGGCCCAGCCCGCCCAGCCCTGCGCGAGTTCGTTCCACAACAGGAAATCCGTCTTGCCGGCCACCGGCGCGAGGCGTTGCGCCACTTCCTGTGTCGCGTCCTCGTCCCCGCGCAACCAGTGCACCTTCGTCAGGATGCTCAGGCAAAGCACCCGGGTGGCGAGGTGATCCAGCCGCTCGGCGCTTTCGACACCCGCGCGCGCGCTCGCCAGTCCTTCCTGTTCGCGGCCCTGCAAGGTCAACGCAAGCCCCAGCATCGTCCTGGCAAGGCTCACCCCATCGGCCCCGCAGCAGGCATAGCGCAGGCTATGGTGCGGCTGCCCGCCCAGCGTCTGGATGCACAACCGCATCCAGCGCTCCGCGTTCACCGCGTCGCCCATCCACAGCCGCGTATAGCCGTAGGCGTATTGCGCCCAGCCCAGGTGCAGGCCTTCGGCCGCCTGTGCCGCATCGCGATGCATACGGTCGGCCAGTTGCAGGCTGTCCGCATGCGGACGCGTGCAGAACGCCACCATCCAGTCGCCCCACTGCTGCTGGAATTCCGTGTGCGGACCATCGCCGCTGTCGCGCAATTCCGCCGTGCGCGCGTAGGCGCGGGATGTCTCCGGCGCGCCGCCGCCCTTGAGCGCCGTGAACAGCGCACCGCGCAGCAACTGGCACTCCAGTTCGGCCTTGCGGCGGGCGTCCGGGTCCTCGATCAAGGCCAGCGCGCCCAGGGCGCGCTCGGACAGCGCCTGCGCCTCGCCGATCGCCGATTGCGCCAGGGCGTCGCGCATGGCCAGGCACCACCAGCGCGCCGCTTCCGGCCGGCCGGCCTGGTCCAGGTGCAAGGCGATATAGGCGGGTTCCGGTCCCTTCGCGCGCGGATCCATGTCCAGCAGGTACTGCGCAACCTGTTCATGCTGCCGGCGCCGTTCGCCGGGATTCAACGTCGTATAGATGGCCGCACGGATCAATTCATGGCGGAAACTCGCCGGCACGCCGTCATCGATCAGGCCGCGCCGGTGCAGTTCGCCGAGCAGGCGCGGAATATCGCGGCTGCTCAGGCCACCGGCTGCGGCGGCCCGTGCCAGCAGCGCGTCGTCCAGACGGCCGGCGACGGCGGCGAACTGCGCCAGCCGGCGCGCCGCCGGGTCCAGCGCCGACAGGCGCGAGGCGATCAGGTCGGCGACGACGGGCGTCACGCCGATGTCCCCGCCCAGCGCCACCTGGCGCACCATTTCTTCGGCGTACAAGGGGATGCCTTCGGCGCCGCTGACGATCTGGCTGCGCAGCCTGGGCGCCAGGCGCTGCCCGCGCGAGCGATGCACCACCAGTTCGGCCATGGCCTGTCGGTCCAGCGGCTTGAGCACCAGGTCGTGCGCCTGCCAGGTGCGCGAGAATTCCTCGCGCGCGGTCGTCAGCACCATCATGGGAGCCGCCTGCATCCGGCCCATCAGGGCCTGGATCAGCGCCAGGCTGGACTGGTCGGCCCAATGCAGGTCCTCCCAGATCAACAGCCGTGGCCGTCCCGGTTCGTCACGATGCGCCAGGATGGCGGCGAGCACCTCCACCAGCTGTCCGCGCGAGGCATCGCCCGGCACGGGCTCCCCGGGACCGCCCCGGCCGCTTTCCGGGAACAGCACCCGCCGCAGCCCGTCCCGCACGGAGGCATCGAGGCCGACGCGCTTGCAGAGAATGTCCACCGAACGTGAGCGCAGATCGCCCGCGGGGGCGTCGCTGATGTCGGTCGCGCCCCATTCCAGCGACAGGCGTCGCAACAGGTACTCGCGCACGGGATGGAACGGCGTGTCGCCATGTCCTTCGTGGCAGGCGAGCAGGCACACTTCGCCGCCGGTGCGGCGCACGTACTCCGCCATGACGCCGGCCAGCAGCGATTTGCCGATGCCCGGCTCGCCGCGCATCATCATCGCGGTGGGCGGATGGGCGGGCGGCAGCCGCGCCCACATGCGCACCAGGCTGTCGAATTCACGGACGCGCCCGAACATGCGGTGCACGCCCTGTCCTTCCAGCGGCGCTTCCAGGAGACACAGGTCGCGGCCATAGCGTTTCTCGCTGCGCACCCCGAACTGATCCGCCAGGCGATCGCGCACGGCGGCGCTCACCAGCACCTCGCCCGCCTCGGCGAGATAGCCCAGGCGCATGGCCTCCTGCGTGACCAGGGCTCCCGCGTCGGGCCGCTCGTCGGATTCGATCAGGGCGATGTCCGCGTGCAGGCCCATGCCCACCCGCACCCCCGGCGGCAGGGCCACATTACGGAAAGCGCAGGCCAGGCGCGCCCCGGCGTGGGTCGGCCGTTCGGTCAGCGAGGGATAGCCGAACACGATGGCCAGGTTGCTGGCCATGCCGCGCAGGACATGGCAGCCTTCCTTGCGCGCGAGATCCAGCAGATGCTTGCGCGCCATCTGCAGGCCGTGCAGGGTCTGCTCGGGATGCATGCCCGCGTCGTCCGGGGACAGGATCACCGCCAGCACCGCCAGCGGCCGGTATTGCCGCTCCCCGGGCAGCTCTGGAGGCGGCGGCTCGATCACGGCCATGCCGTCCTGCACCAGTTCGCGCGTTTCCTCGGAGGGCTCCGAGTCGTAGCGTTCCCGCATCACGGCAACGCAATCGTCGTAGGCCAGCAATGCAGCCTCGCGGTTGCCGCTGTCGCGCAGCAGGCGGATCAACTGGCGGTGCGCCCCCTCATCGTCGGGATGGGCCTGCACCCAGGATTTGGCGTGCTCCAGCGCGTCCGCATGGCGGCCCTGCTCGATCTGGCGGCTGAGCAGCGCCTTGCGGCATTCGGATATCTCGCGCTCGATGCGGGATTGCCAACTGGTACGCCAGCTGATGAAGGCGGGGCTTTCAGGCAATTCGGTGTATTCGAGCAGGCGACCGCGGTCGTAGGAGAGGCGCTCCTCCAGGCTCAAGGCTTCGTACCCCGGGCCACCGGTCAGGGCCAGCACATCCACCATGATGGCGCGCGGGTTGAGCGCCAGCGTGTTGTTGCTGGACAGCCACACGTCCGGCACGCGCTCGAAAAGCCGCCGCAGCACGAACAGGGCATGCCGCAGATTGGCGCGGCCGTCGCGCAGCTCGTCCGGCCACAGCATGTCCGCCAGTTCGGCGCGGGTGTACGGCTTGCCCTGGGCCAGCGCCAGCAGCGCCAGCAGCAGCCTCGGCTTGTTATAGGTGATGGCGCGCGTGCTCTGGACATCGCCCACGGCGACGTCGAATTCGCCCAGCAGACGGAGTTGCACGGGTCGCAGGAGGCTGGGATGCATGGCGGCCTGGGGCGGAACGAAGCGCCGCGCGGTCAGCGCGGGTCCCCGCCAAGCGTCGTGGACGTCAACATTGCAGTGCCCTTCCCCCTGATGAACTGTTTCCCGACCCGTTTCGAGGTGCTGCGATGCGATCCTCTTTGTACCTGTCGGCCGTTTAATCCGCGTTTAATCCATTTCACAGTGTAACGATTGTATGCCTGTTTGCTTCAACGGTGTGTTAACGCCGTCCGTCTAGGATGCGTTCCATCAACCGTTTGCCCGAGGCGGCAGCGGCGGCAGGCATCCCACCCAGGCCACACCGTGTATCAGACGGTATCGCAGGGGTGGATACAAAGGTGAAACACTGTGTCAACACCAAGCTTCGACCGTGATGTGGGGAATCGCCCCATCCGCGCCGACCACCCCGCCGGCGAGAGCCCGCGCGATGGCGACGCCTTCACGGCGTTGAAGGCGCAGATCGACCTGCTCACCGACATCCATGCCAGCGCCGCCGTCGACTGGAACGCGGTCGTCAACCTGTCGGTCCAGATCCTGGGCCACGAAGGCAAGGACCTCGCCGCCGGCACCTGGCTGGTGGCCGGCCTGCTCGAAACCGCGCGCCTGCCGGGACTGGCCGACGGCATTCATGTGCTGCGCGAGCTGGTCGACACCTATTGGGAAGATATGTCGCCGCCGGCCGCCCGGCTGCGGGGCCGGCGCAACCAGATGCAATGGCTGCTCGATCACCTGAGCGACCGCCTGCAAGCCAACCGCGACGGCTATCCCGCGCTGCCGGCCGCCACGCACGCGGCCATGCTGGAGGACTGGGAAGCCCTGGACAGCGCATGGCAGGGTCACGATGACGAGGCGCCCGCCTTCTATGGCCTGCGCTCGACGCTGCGCGCCCTGCCGGTGGAGGCTCCGCCGACTGCCGCGGCCGAGTCCGCCCAGGGAGATGCAGCCCCGCCTTCCGGCGCGGCGCCTTCCAGCGCGGCGCCCGCCGGCAATACCGCGCAGGCTGCCGCCGGTGGCGCCATGGTTGCCGCGGCTCCGCGCCCGGCCGTAACCGTGGCGCCGGCCGCGGGCGCCGATCCCGAAGCGGCGGCCGATGCCGCCCTGGCCGGCCTGCGCCCGTTGATCGACTGGTATCTGCAGACCCAGCCCACCTTGCCCCTGCTGTTCCGGCTGAACCGGGTGTGCGCCTGGGCCACGCTGGATCGCCTGCCCCCGGTGCAGGGCGGCACGACGCTGCTGATGCCCCCGCCCTTGCAGATTGCCGGCGGCTTCCAGCAGATCGCCCAGACCGGCGAGCCGCAGGCCGTGGTGCAGTTCGCCGAATCCCACCTCATCGCGCATCGCTACTGGCTGGACCTGAACCGCGCCAGCCACGCCGCGCTGACCCGCATGGGGGCCACCGAGGCCGCCGCCACCGTCGCGTTCGAAACCGGCCGCCTGGCCGCGCGCCTGCCGGGCATGGCCGAACTGAAATTCAGCGACGGCCAGCCTTTCGCCGACAACGAAACCCGCGCCTGGCTGGAAAGCCTGGCGGGCAGCGATTCCGGTCCGGTCGGCAACGCCAGGGAAGGCGACGACCTGGCGGCCCTGTCCTCCGCGGCGGAAGCCGACGCCGTGGCCGGCAAGCTGGACGAAGCGCTGGAGCGGCTGCAACAGGCATCGCGCCGCGCAGAGGGCCTGCGCGCGCGCTTCCGCCTGCGGCTGGCGCAGTGCGCGCTGCTGCACCGCTTCGACGGCCGCGCCGATATCCGGCCCTTGCTCACCCCCTTGATTGAAGAACTCGACGCCCACCGTCTGCCGCTATGGGAACCGGAACTCGCCCGGCAAACCCTGGCGCTGGCGGCGGCCGTCGAACTGCGATACGGCGCCGATGACGCCGGGCCCTCCAACACGCTGCTGGCCAGGCTGGCCAGCGTGGATTGCCGGGCCGCCTGGCAACTTTCGCAGTCAACCGCCGCTGCCTGACCCACCGGAACCTAGGAGAGAAACATGGCCAATGAAGGATCAGTAGCCCCCAAGGAACGCGTCAATATCGTCTACAAGCCGGCCACGGGCGATGCCCAGGAGCAGGTCGAGCTGCCGCTCAAGCAGCTCGTGCTGGGCGACTTCACGCTCCAGCAGTCGGACACCCCCCTGGACGAGCGCAAGCCCATCCAGGTCGACAAGGACAACTTCAACGACGTATTGAAGGCCCAGAACCTGAACCTGACGCTGTCGGTTCCCAACCGCCTGGCCGAAGGCGAGTCCGACGAAGCCATGGCCGTGTCGCTGAAGTTCGAGAACATCCGCGATTTCGAACCGGACGCCATCGTCGGCCAGGTGCCGGAACTGCGCCAGTTGATCGAATTGCGCGAGGCGCTCAAGGCCTTGAAGGGTCCCCTGGGCAACCTGCCCGAATTCCGCAAGAAATTGCAGATGCTGATCCAGGACGAAGGCGCCCGCGAACGGCTGCTGGGCGAACTGGGCGTACAGGCGGCCGACGATGCGTCGGACAAAAAGGAGTAAACGATGAGCCAGGAATCCCCGCAGCAACAGGGAGCCGCGCAGGGCGCGGCGCAGGAAGGCGGTTCGCTGATCGATCAACTGATCGAATCGACGCGGGTCAAGCCGGGCGATGAAGCCTATTCGATCACGCGGCAGGGCCTGGAAGCCTTCGTCGCCGAACTGCTGGAGCCGAGCCGCTCGCAACAGAAGGTCAGCCAGGGCCTGATCGACGAGATGATCGCCGGCCTGGACCGCAAGCTGTGCCGGCAGGTCGACGCGATCATGCACAACGAGCAGTTCCAGAAACTGGAATCGTCGTGGCGCTCGCTGAAGTTCCTGATCGACCGCACGGATTTCCGCGAAAACAACCGCATCGAGATCCTGAACGTCTCCAAGGAAGCGCTGCTGGAGGACTTCGAGGACGCCTCGGACATCACCCGCTCGGGCCTGTACAAGGCGGTCTACACCGCGGAATACGGCCAGTTCGGCGGCGAGCCGTTCGGCACCATCGTGGGCAATTATTCGTTCAACCCCGGCGGGCAGGACATCAAGCTGCTGCAATCGATCGCCAGCGTGGCCGCCATGGCGCACACGCCGTTCATCGCCGCCGCCGGCCCGCAGTTCTTCGGCATGGATTCGTTTTCCGACCTGCCGAACCTGAAGGACCTGTCCGCCGTCTTCGAAGGGCCGCAGTACACCAAGTGGAACGCTTTCCGCCAGACGGAAGACGCGCGCTTCGTGGGCCTGACGTTGCCGAACTTCCTGCTGCGCGTGCCCTACGGCGACGATACCGTGCCGAGCAAGAAGTTCCGCTACAACGAGGACGTGACGGGCGGGAACAAGGAATTCCTGTGGGGCAACGCCGCCTTCGCCTTCGCCAGCCGGCTGGCCGACAGCTTCGCGCAGTACCGCTGGTGCGCCAACATCATCGGCCCGCAGGGCGGCGGCACGGTGGGCGACCTGCCCATCTACAACTACGAGGCCATGGGCGAAACGCAGACGAAGATCCCCACCGAGGTGCTGATCTCCGAACGCCGCGAATTCGAACTGGCCGAGCAGGGTTTCATCGCCCTGACGATGCGCAAGAACACCGACAACGCCGCGTTCTTTTCGGCCAACTCGGTGCAGAAGCCCAAGTTCTTCGGCAACAACAAGGAAGGCAAGGACGCGGAGCTGAACTACAAGCTCGGCACCCAGCTGCCCTACATCTTCATCGTCAGCCGCCTGGCCCACTACATCAAGGTGATCCAGCGCGAAAACATCGGGACCTGGAAGGAACGCACCGACCTGGAATCCGAGCTGAACAACTGGATCCGCCAGTACGTGGCGGATATGGACAACCCGGCGCCGGGCGTGCGTAGCCGCCGTCCGCTGCGCCAGGCGGAAATTACCGTTTCGGATGTGGAAGGCGACCCGGGATGGTATCGCGTCGGCCTGAAAGTTCGCCCGCACTTCAAGTACATGGGCGCTTCTTTCACGCTTTCGTTGGTGGGCAAGCTCGAAAAGAGCTGACCCGATGACTCACCGGGACTGGCGTGCCGGCTGCCACCGGCACGCCGCCGGTTTCACGTGCAATTGCATCTAGCGTCAACAACTGCAAGGAGAAATTTACCATGGCCATGCCGTGCTACCTGACCCTCGAAGGTCAAAACCAAGGCAAGATCGAAGGTTCCTGCGAAATCACCGGCCACACCGGCAAGATCCTCATCCAGGCGGTCGATCACACGATCGAGATCCCCAAGAACCCGCAAAGCGGCCTGCCGTCCGGCAAGCGCCAGCACCTGGGCCTGACCCTGGTCAAGGAAATCGACAAGTCCTCGCCCAAGATCTACCAGGCGCTGTGCTCCGGCGAACAGATGAAGACCGTCACGCTGGAGTTCTACCGCATCAGCCCCAAGGGCACCGAGGAAAAGTACTACACGATCCAGCTGGAAAACGCCGTCATCGTAGGGACCCGCCTGTGGGTGCCCAACTGCCTGCAACCCGACAACCGTCAACTGGGCCACATGGAAGATGTCGCCATGACCTACGAGAAGATCGTCTGGACGTGGGTGCCGGATGGCATCGAAGCCGAGGATTCCTGGCTCGCGCCGAAGTCCTGATAGCCCCCGGGCCGCTCCAGGCCGCGGCGGCGGTCCCATGCCGGGACTGCCCCGCGGCCGCCGGAGCCCCCTTACATCCTGCGGGCGGGCGCACGCGCCCGCCTCATCGAAGCCATGCGAGAACACCGTCTGCTTGAACGCATCGCCAGTCTGGGATCGGACGTCGAGCGCTCGCATATCACGCGTGCCGAGATCCTGGTCGACTCGATACTGGAACACCTGCGGCGCATCCTGAACACGCGCCAGGGCAGCGTCCCGATCGATCCGTCGTTCGGCGTGCCGGATTTCACCAACCTGGCCGGGTCATTCAGCAGCGGCACCACCGGCCAGATGATCGAGGATATGAGCCGCATGATCCAGCGCTACGAGCCGCGCCTGCGGCAGCCGCAGATCACTTTTACGGCGGTGCAGGACGAAGTACTGTCGCTGGCGTTCGCGATCAGCGGTTTCATCGCGGTGGACGATCGCGAAATACCCGTGCGGCTGACGTCGCACGTGGCGTCCAACGGCAAGGTTTCGCTCCGGAGGCAATAAGGGCATGTTGAACCGCTATTACGAACAGGAACTGGGCTATCTGCGCACGCTCGCGGCCGAATTCGCCGCCAGCAACCCCGCGCTTGCGCCGCTCCTGGGCGCCGATAGCGCCAGCGATCCCGACGTCGAGCGCCTGCTGGAAGGCGTGGCCTTCATGACGGGGCTGATCCGCCACCGCCTGGACGACGATTTCCCCGAGTTCATCCAGAACCTGGCGCAACTGCTGTTTCCGCACATGCTGCGGCCGCTGCCCTGCATGACCATCATGCGCTACGAGCCGCGCTCGACGCTGGAGGACTCGGTCACCATACCGGCCGGCACCGAGTTCGCGTCCGTCCCGGTGGACGGCCAGCGCACGATCTTCCGCGCCTCCTTTCCGGTCACGCTGGAGCCGGTCGAACTGAAGTCCGTGCAGTGGGAAGGCGGCGGCACGAAGCCGCGTTCGCTGCGCCTGCAATTCAACATGGTCGGCCCCACGGCGGCCGATTGGAAAAGCGACCGGCTGCGCGTGTTCCTGGGCGATGCGCCCGCGGACGCCGCGCGCCTGTACCTGCTGCTGCAGCGCTATGTCAGCGAAGTGCGCATCAGCGCCGAGGGCGGCCCCATCACGGTGCTGCCGCCCGCCAGCATCGAGCCCGCGGGCCTGCGGCCCGACCTCGAGCTGCTGCCCTGGCCAGCCGGCGCGCATCCCGCCTGGCGCGTGCTGCACGAATACTTCGCCCTGCCGGAAAAACTGCTGTTCCTGGACCTGACCGGCCTGTCTTCCTGGACCGCGCGCGGCAAGGCCACCGGCTTTTCCATCCAGATCATGTTCGACCAGGTGCCCGGCTGGGCGCCGTCCGTGGGCGCGTCCAGCTTCATCCTGAACGCGACGCCGGCGGCCAACCTGTTCGCCCAGGATGCGCATCCGATCCGCGTGGATCACCTGCAGCCGGACTACCGCATCCATCCGGTGTCGCGCGGCAACAAGCCGATCGAACGCATTTTCTCGGTGGACGGCGTGCGCGCCCGTGCCGCCGACGGCACCGAACGCGACTACCATCCGTTCTCGGCTTTCCGCGGCGGCGACGATGCCTCGTACAACATCAGCATCCGCGCCTCGGCCCTGCATCGCGGCTACGACCACTACCTGAGCCTGCCCTACGCCGAGGGCGGCACGCCGCAGCCGCAGACGCTGTCCACGCGGCTGACCTGCACGCATGGCGACCTGCCGGAAGGCCTGCGCCTGGGCGACATCTGCGAGCCGACCGACAACTCGCCGCCGCGCGTGGGCTTTCGCAACATCCATGGCGTGACGCCGCACTGCCCGCCCATGGTGGACAGCGCCCTGCTGTGGCGCGTGCTGTCGCACCTGAACGCCAACCATCTTGCGCTGGCCTCCGAGGGGCAGTTGCGCGACCTGCTGTCGCTGTACATCCCGCCGCGCCAGGTGGACGCGCAGCGCAACGCCGCGGCGCGGCGCAGCATCGAATCCATTACGCGCGTCACGGTGGACCCGGCGCGGCGCATCGTGCGCGGCATGCCGGTGCAAGGCAGCGAAGTGCGCATCGAATGCCGGGGCGACCATTTCCCCGGGCCGGGCAGCCTGTTCCTGTTCGGCACCGTGCTGGACGAATTCCTGGCCGGCACCACCGCCCTCAACACCTTCAGTGCGCTGACGCTGGTGGATACCGTCAACGGAGAGACCTTGACATGGCCCGCGAAGATCGGCCGTTTCCGCCTCCTGTAGCGGATCCGTCCACGGATCCGCTGCTGGCCGAAGGCCACCGCTACGCCTTCTTCCAGGCGCTGCGGCTGCTGCGCCTGCGCAACGCGGACGAGGACGTCTTCCACCGCGAGGTGCGCGTGCGCCCGGCCGTGTCGCTGTCCTTCCCCGACCGCGACATCGAAACCATCGAGCGCGACGCCGCGGGCAAGTACCGCATCACCGCGAACTTCTTCGGGCTGTACGGTGTCACGTCGCCGCTGCCGACCTTCTATACCGAAGACCTGATCGACGAACAGTTACAGGGCAACTCGACGGCACGGGACTTCCTGGACATCCTGCATGCGGCGCTCTATCCGCTGCTGTTTCGCGCCTGGGAAAAGAACCGCCTGTGGCTGGCCGTCGCCGAGCGCCGCGACCAGACGCGGCTGGACCAGCTGTTTTCCCTGGTCGGGCTGGGCGGCAACCGCGGCACGCGCTGGCAGGCCGCGCGGGCCCTGCTGCCGCACGCCGGCAACTTCAACCAGTTCCCGCGCTCGGCCCTGGGCCTGCAGTCGCTGGTGTCCGGCCTGCTGGACAACCTGCCGGTGGAGGTCGAACCCTGCGTCACCGAAACCGTCTTCATTCCCCGGCCGGCACGCTGCGTACTGGGCGAGCAGGCCTGCCGCCTGGGCGAGGACGCCCTGCTGGGCAGCCTCATCGATGAACGCGCGGGCGGCCTGCTGGTGCATGTCGGTCCCATTCCGGCGGCGCGGCTGGCGGAGATGCTGCCCGGCACGGCCCGGCACGCGGAGCTGGTCGACGCCATCGCGCTGTACCTGAAGACGCCCCTGCGCTGCGCGCTGGCCTTGCATGTGCGTCCCGAGCAGCGGCCCGGCGCCCGCCTGGGCGAAGGGTGGCACCAGCTCGGCCTGAACACCTGGCTGCCGGAATCCACGCCAGGCGATACCGGCGCGCCGTGGCCGCGCTACGACGAAGTATTCCTGCCGATCGAAACCGATTCATCACGGATAACCGAAGGGGCTTTGCAATGATGCTGGTGGAACTCAAACCGTTGTTCGCGCGCCTGAACCCGGCGTGTTCGGCCGCGCTGGAAGGCGCCGCCGGCCTGACGCTGGCACGCAACCATTACGAGATCGCGGTGGAGCACATGCTGCGCCGGCTGGTCGAAGAGCCCGGCGGCGACGTGCAGCGCATCCTGGCCCACTTCGATGTCGATCCGCTGCGCCTGGGCGCCCAGCTGGACGAAAGCCTGGCCCAGCTGAAGAACGGCAATCCCGGCCGCCCGGTGTTCTCCAGCCTGCTCACCGAGTGGGTGCAGGAATCCTGGCTGACCGCGTCCATCACGCTGGGCGAAAGCCGCGTGCGCAGCGGCGCGATGCTGCTGGCCCTGGTATCGCGCCTGAGCTACTACGGCGCGGGCACTCGCTACGCCGAGACCCTGCGCGCCGTCTCGCGCGAAAAGCTCGGAGCCGAATTCGATGCCATCGTGGACGGCTCGAACGAGGCCAGCACGCAGATCGCCGACGGCGCCGGCGCGGGCGGCGCGGCGGGCAAGGCCTCCGCCGCGGGCGAAGCCGCCATCGGGCGCTTTTGCGAGGACTTCACCGCCAAGGCGGCGGCCGGCAAGGTGGACCCCGTATTCGGCCGCGACAGCGAGATCCGCCAGATGATCGACATCCTGGCGCGCCGGCGCAAGAACAACCCGATCTGCGTCGGCGAACCGGGCGTGGGCAAGACGGCCGTGGTCGAAGGCCTGGCGCTGCGCATCGTCAATGGCGATGTGCCGGACTTCCTGCGCGACACGCGCCTGCTGGGACTGGACATGGGCCTGCTGGAAGCGGGCGCCAGCGTCAAGGGCGAATTCGAGAACCGCCTGCGCGGCGTCATCGACGAGATCAAGGGCGCGGCGCGGCCGACTATCCTGTTCATCGACGAAGCCCACATGCTGATCGGCGCCGGCGGGCAGAGCGGCGGTTCCGACGCCGCCAACCTGCTCAAGCCCGCGCTGGCGCGCGGCGAGCTGCGCACCATCGCCGCCACCACGTGGAGCGAATACAAGAAGTACTTCGAAAAAGACCCCGCCCTGGCGCGCCGCTTCCAGGTGGTGAAGCTGGACGAGCCCGATGTGCCCACGGCGGTGCAGATCCTGCGCGGGCTGAAGGACCGCTACGAGGCCGCGCATGGGGTCACCGTGCGCGATGACGCCATCGTCGCCGCGGCCGAGCTGTCCGACCGCTACATCATCGGCCGCCTGCTGCCGGACAAGGCCGTGGACCTGCTGGACACGGCGGCCGCGCGCGTGCGCATCGGCCTGGGCATCAAGCCGGCCGAGCTGGAAAACCTGGAAAGCCGCCTGGCCGGGCTGGAGCGGGAACGCGAGGCCCTGGAGCGCGACGTGCGCTTCGAGCCAGGCAGCCATAGCGAGCGGCTGGACGCCATCGTGTCCGAGCGCGCGGAGCTGGAAGCGCAGCGCGACGCGCTGCACGCCCGCTGGACCGCCGAAAAGGAAGCCGCGCTGGCCGTACTGGACCTGCGCAAGCAGTTGGCGCAGGCCGGCGTAGCCGCCAGCGCCAACCCCGCCGCAGCGGGCGGCGATGCGCAAGCCGGCACGTCTTCGTCCGGCGATGCGCAGGACCAGGCGGCCGGGTCCGATGAAGGCCGCGGCGCGGGCGCCGCATCCGCGCCCGCATCGGCCGACACGCAAGGCGCCGGCTCCGGCAACGGCGCCGCGACCGCCGCCCCTGCCGACACCGCCGAGCTGAACGCGCGCCTGGACGAAGCCCGCGCCCATCTGAAAACGCTGCAGGGCCGCGAGCCGCTGGTCTTCATCGAAACCGATCCCGACGCGGTCGCGCGGGTGGTGTCCGACTGGACCGGCGTGCCGCTGGGCAAGATGCAGCGCGACGCGGTCAGCGGCGTGCTGACGCTGGCCGAACACATCAAGGAACGCATCCGCGGGCAGGACCATGCCGTGGACCAGATCGTTGCCACGGTGAAGGCGGCCCAGTCCGGCCTGCGCGATCCGCAGCAGCCGATGGGCGTGTTCCTGCTGGTCGGCCCTTCGGGCGTGGGCAAGACGGAAACCGCGCTGGCCATCGCCGACCAGTTGTTCGGCGGCGACCAGGCCCTGGTGTCCGTCAATATGAGCGAGTTCCAGGAGAAGCACACCGTCAGCCGCCTGGTCGGCTCGCCCCCCGGCTACGTCGGCTACGGCGAAGGCGGCGTGCTGACCGAAGCGGTGCGCAAGCGCCCCTATTCGGTCGTCCTGCTGGACGAAGTGGAAAAGGCCCACCTGGACGTGGTCAACCTGTTCTACCAGGTCTTCGACAAGGGCACCCTGGCCGACGGCGAAGGCCGCGTGATCGATTTCAGCAATACGGTGGTGTTCCTGACCAGCAACCTGGCCACCGAAGAAATCACGCGGCTGGCGCAGGATGGCCGTCCCGATCCCGACACGCTGGCCCAGGCCATCCACCCGGTGCTGGCCAAGCACTTCAAGCCCGCCCTGCTGGCGCGCATGACGGTGGTCCCGTACTACACCCTGCCGCCCTCGGAGCTGGCCGGCATCGTCAACCTGAAGCTGGGCAAGCTGCAGCAGCGCCTGGCGGCCGCCAACCGCATCCAGCTGACCTTCGCGCCGACGGTGGCCGACACGATCGCAGCGCGCTGCACGGAAGTCGATAGCGGAGCGCGCAACATCGACTTCATCCTGCGCAAGAGCCTGACGCCGGTGCTGTCGGACGCGGTGCTGTCCGCCATGGCCGAAGGCCGCACGCTCAGCGCCCTGCATGTCGACACCGCCGCCGATGGCGGCTGGACGATCACGCCGACGGAGGCGGCCAACTGATGGCTAATCCCTACGACTACACCTTCGACTGCGCGTCGCTGGACGCGCTGCTGCCGGTTTCGACCGCGCCCGCCGCCCGTGTCATCGTGACGCACTGGCAGGGCACCGAGGGCGTGTCGAGGCTATACCAGTTCGCCATCACCTTCGCGGTAACGCAGGGCGATCTCGCGCTGGAGAAGCTGCTGGACCAGCCGGCCACGCTGACGGCGCGCGCGCCCGACGGCACGCTGCGGCAGTGGCACGGCATCGTGACGCAGGGCGCCGACCAGGGCCGCGACGACACGCATCACTACTACCAGGTGCTGCTGGAGCCGCGCATGGCGCGCCTGCGCGATATGCACTGGTCCGACATCTACCTGAATCGCGACCTGGCCGACCTGATCAAGCAGTTGCTGGCCTACGCCGGCATGACGGAACCGTACAGCAGCGACAGCGCGCCCTACGACTACCGCATCGCCGCCACGCAGCTGACGCAAACCCAGGCCGACTTCACCTGCCAGTTCGAGGAAAGCTGCCTGGATTTCCTGCTGCGGAAGCTGGAACACTACGGCGTCTACTTCTGGTTCGAACAGGGCGCGTCGCAGGAATCCGTGGTCTTCGCCAACGGCGTGGCGCAGCAACCCGCGCAAGCCGACACGGCGGTGTACTACCCCAAGGGCATGATCGATCCGGACGCCAGCCAGATCGCCATCATGCGGCTGAACCGCCGCGTCGGCCTGCCGCCCAAGCGCGTCGTGCTGCACGACACGCCGGAGCACTCGAACACGACCGTGGCCTTGTCCGGCCAGGCCAACCTGCCGCTGCCGCCGTCGACGCGCGCTGTCGGCGAATACCACAGCGCCGCGGACCACTTCGTGAAGGTCCAGGACAACAGCAGCGTGTCCGGCGACACGCTGGCCGCATGGCGGGCGCAGGAACTGGCGTGCAGGCGCCTGCGCGTGGAAGGCGAAGCACGCACGCCGGGTATCCGCCCGGCGCGCTTCCTGACCGTTTCCGAATACCTGAGCGGCGTGAACCCGCGCCAGTTCTACGTCATCGAAGTCACGCACGAAGGCACCCAGGCCGTCGAGACCGCGCCGCAGACCGATATCGACGCGTATCGCGCGGACTTCGTCGCCCTGCCGCGCTACCTGGATCCCGACGACACGACATCGGATCCCTTGCAGTTTCGTCCGCCGCGCGTCACGCCGGTGCCGCAGGTGGACCGGCTGGTCAACGGCTTCATCGACGTGGGCACGCCCGGAACGCCGCAGCTCTTCGCCCAGCCGGACGCCAACGGCGCCTACAAGGTGCGCTTCATGTTCGCCCGGCAACGATACGACGGCGACCAGAACTCGGCCTTCGTGCGCATGGCCACGCCCTACGCCGGCGGCGCGCCCATGGACCAGGTGTCCAATGCCGGCATGCATTTCCCCTTGCGTGAGGGCACCGAGGTACTGATCGCCTTCCTGAACGGCGATCCCGACCGCCCGGTGATCGTGTCCGCGCTGCCCAACACCGAGGCGCCCAGCGTCGTCAATGCCGGGAATTCCGCGCAGCATGTGATAGGCACGCCCGGCGGCAACACCATGGTGCTGGCCGATGCCCCGCCCGGAGGCAGCAAGGCCGCGCAGGCCATACGGCTCTACAGCCCGACGGAAAAATCATCGCTGAACCTGGGCAAGTCCGATGAGCCCGGCGTGGACGACGGCTTCCACATGAAGACCGACCTGCACGGCGAGCTGTATGCCGGCAGCAGCATGCTGATCGAAGTGCCCGGCCACTACCGCGTGGCCGCGGGCTCGGATAGCGACGACAAACTGGCGAACTTCCTCGGATCGGAAGCGCAGGACCTGCCCTCGGGCATCACCGCGGGCCAGAGCGGCGGCATCGTCATCGAGAACTTCCTGGGCATGAAGATCGAAAGCGTCGAGGCGATAACCGTGGGCCACTTCTTCGGCGCCAAGGCGGAGATGTGCGAAGCCGCGGTATTCGAATCGACGCTGGGCTTCAAGCTGGCGGTGGAAGGGGTGGCGGCCAAGGAAATCAACCTGCTGGAAAAGAGCATCGTCCGCGATGCGGCCAACTACACCAACGCGAACACCTCGTGGATCGCCCTCAAATGGAACGGCGTCGCCGCCGAGAAGTCCGACGAAGCCGGCCAGATGACCGCCACGGCGCTGGAAAGCTACAAGGTGTTCTCGCCCAGCGTCTGGATGGGCTCGGTACCGGCCTCCCTGCAGCTCCAACCCGCCGGCGTGATCCTGTCCGGCGCCACGACCACCATCGACGGCTCCGGCGAATGCACCGTAAGCAGCTCCATATCGACTTCGCTGTCGGGCAGCACCGCCGCCATCAGCCTGACGGCCGCGGGCGCCGAGATCGAGGGCAGCACGGTGACGGTGGAGGGCTCGGGCTCGGTGGCGGTGACCAGCCTGGGCGACATCACCGTCAGCGGAACCGTCGTCATGCTGGGATAAGGACATGGCTGATACCTACATGACCACGATTTACGACTACACCTTCAGCTGCGCCGCGCTGGATGCGCTGCTGCCGCCGTCCCTCGGGCCGGCCTCCCCGGTCATCGTCACGCGCTGGCAGGGCACGGAAGGCGTGTCGCGGCTGTACCGCTACACCATCACCATCGCGGTGACGCAGGGCGACCTGGCCCTGGAGAAATTGCTGAATCAACCGGCCACGCTCGCGGCATGGGCGCCCGACGGCGCGCGCCGCCAGTGGCATGGCATCGTGACCCAAGGCGCCGAGCAAGGCCGCGACGACACGCATCACTATTATCAACTGGTGCTCGAGCCGCGCATGGCGCGCCTGCGCAACCTGCGCTGGTCGGATATCTACCTGAAGCGCGACCTGGCGGACCTGATCAAGCAACTGCTGGGCCATGCCGGCCTGACCGAACCCTATAGCAGCGACAACGCGCCCTACGACTACCGCATCGCCGCCACGCAGTTGTCGCAGACGCAGACCGACTTCACCTGCCAGTTCGAGGAAACCTGCCTGGATTTCCTGATGCGCAAGCTGGAGCACTACGGCGTCTACTTCTGGTTCGAACAGGGCGCGTCGCAGGAATCCGTGGTCTTCGCCAATGGCGTGGAGCAACAGCCCACGCAGGCCGACACGGCGGTGTATTACCCCAAGGGCACCATCGATCCGGACGCCGGCCAGATCGCCATCATGCAGCTGAACCGCAGCGTCGGCCTGCCGGCCAGCCTGGTGATGCTGCATGACACGCCGGAGCATCCCAACACCACCCTGACATTGTCCGCGCAGGCCAACGTGCCCACGCCAGGCGACATGCCGGCCCTGGGCGAGTTCCACAGCGCCGCGGACCACTTCGAGCAACTGGATGGCAGCGCCAGCGTTTCCGGCAGCGCCCTGGCCACCTGGCGCGCGCAGGAGATCGCCTGCGCCAGCCAGCGCGTGCAAGGCCAGGCGCGCACGCCGGGCCTGCGTGCCGGCCGCTTCCTGGACGTGTCCGAATACCTGCGCGGCGTCAGCCCGCGCCAGTACTACGTCATCGAAGTCACCCACGAAGGCACGCAGGCGGTGGAGACCGCGCCGCAGACCGACCTGGACAGCTACCGCGCCACGTTCGTGGCCTTGCCGCGCTGGCTGGATGGCGACAGCAATTCGGCGCCCTTGCAGTTCCGCGCGGCGCGCACCACGCCGATACCGCGCATCAGCCAGTTGATCAACGGCTTCGTGGACATAGGCACGCCCGGCTCGCCCAAGCGCTTCGCGCAGCCGGACGCCAACGGCTGCTACAAGGTGCGCTTCCTGTTTGCGCGCCAGCGCTACGACGGCGAGCAGAACTCCGCCTTCCTGCGGCTGGCCACGCCCTACGCCGGCGGGACGTCTTCGGCGGGGCTGTCGGACGCGGGCATGCACTTCCCGTTGCGCGAAGGCACCGAGGTCCTGATCGCCTTCCTCAACGGCAACCCGGACCGGCCGGTGATCGTATCGGCCCTGCCCAACACCGAAGCGCCCAGCGTGGTCAACGCGGAGAATTCCGCGCAGCACGTGCTGGGCACGCCGGGCGGCAACACCATGGTGCTGGCCGACGCCCAGCCCGGTGGAGACGGCGCCCCCGCCATCCGGCTTTACAGTCCCACCGAAAATACCTCGCTCAACCTCGGCAAGTCCGACGAGTCCGGCGTGGACGACGGCTTCCACATCAAGACGGACCTGCACGGCGAGCTGTATGCCGGCAGCAGCATGCTGATCGAGGTGCCCGGCCACTATCGCGTGGCCGCGGGCACGGACAGCAACGAAAGCCAGGCGAATTTCCTCGGCTCGGAAGTGGAGGGCCTGCCCTCGGGCGTCACCATCGGCCAGAGCGGCGGCATCGTCATCGAGAATTTCCTGGGGGTGAAGATCGAAAGCGTCGAGGCGGTGTGCGTCGAGCACTTCTTTGGCGCGAAGGCGGAGATGTCCGAAGCCGCCGTATTCGAATCGACGCTGGGCTTCAAGCTGGGGATTGAATGCGTGGGCGCCAAGGAGATCAACCTGCTGGAAAAAAACATCGTGCGGGATGCGGCCAGCTATAGCAATGCGCTGACCTCGTGGGTCGTCGGCAAGTGGAACGGCATCGCCGCCGAGAAAACCGAGGAGGTCGGCGAGATGACGGTGACGGTGCTGGAGAACTATGACCTCCTCACCCCCAGCGCCTTCCTGGGCGGCCCGACCGCCTGCATGCGACTGGGCCCCGCCGGCGTCAGCGTGATCGGCGAGTCCCTGTACATGGAGGCAGTTACCACCGCCAATATGATTTCCACCGCTTCGACGACCATCACCGTCAGCGACACCTTCCTGAACATGACGCCCGCCACCGCCATGCTGGAAAGCGACGCGATCTCGCTGAACGCGACGGGCGACGTCGACATCCTGGCTGTGGGCGACATCATCGTCAGCGCCCCCCTCATCACCCTGGGCTGAGACGATGCGCATCCACAAACCCGCCGACGCGATGCTGCTGCTGGGACGCCAGTCCCGCGGCGGCCAGCCGTCCCTGACCGTAACGGTGGCGTACTGCTGCAATGCCGACGGCACGCGGTTGTCCGAACAGGACGCCTGGGCCTGGCTGGCCGCGCAGTTCGCCGACGACCCCTTCGACCTGGCGCAGAAGAAATCGCGCGGCGGCTACGGCGTGGCCGGCGATGCCTGCGCGCCCGCCGGCAGCCAGGTGACGGGCCTGACCGTGCGCGCCGGCGTCGGGACGCTGCAGAAATCCATCCTGGTGCTGGGCGATCGCTACTGGACGCGCGGCCTGACCGGCTGGCAGGCCAGCGCGCCGCAGCCTTACGCGCGCATGCCCATCGGGCCGGCACGCGCCTACGGCGGCAAGGGCTACGCCCGCAACCCGCTGGGCAAGGGCTATTGCGCCGACCCCGATCGCGCCGATGGGGTGGCGCTGCCCAACGTGGAACGGCCCGAGGCGCCGGTGCTGCGGCCCTCCGATACGCCCGCGCCCGCCCTGCTCGGCCCCCTGCCCCAGGGCAGCCCGGACCAGGCGCGCTGGCTCGGCACGCTGGACAAGCGCTGGCAGCGCGATCGCCTGCCCTGGCTGCCGGACGACACCGACCCGCGCTGGTTCGACCGCTTCGAACAGGACCAGTGCCGGGAAGGCTATTGGCGCGGCGATGAAGCCTGGTTCGCCGAGAACATGCATCCGCAGCAGCCGGTGCTGCGCGGCACGCTGCCCGGCCTGCGGCCGCGCGTGCTGGTGCGCGGCGAGGCCGCGCCGGAACGGCGCGCCGAACTGCCGCTGGACCTGGATACGGTGTGGCTGTTCCCGAACCAGGGGCGCGTGCTCGTTATGTACCGCGGAGAGGCGGCCGTGCGGCGCGAGGATGCCGAAGACATGCTGGGCGTGGCCGTGTTCACGGAGACCCTGGTCGAGCCGGCGCAGTCCACCGAACACTGGGCCGCCGTGTGGCGGCAAGCCGACGAGGCGCGCGAACAGCAGGCGCAGCCGGCACAGCCCGTGACGCCGGTGCCGGACGCCGCGGCGCAATCGGCCAGGATCGAGGCCGCCATGGCGGCGGCCGCCCAGGCCGGCGCCGCGCACAAGGCCGCCGTCGCCAAGACCATCGCCGACACGCGCGCGGCGGCCATTGCGGAGGCCGACCAGGCCATGCAGGCCTACGGCTTCACCCCCTTGTCCACCCGCCTGGCGCAGGCCGGCGGCGCGCCGGCCGGCAGCGCCGTTCCCCTCCCTGTGTGGCCGAAGGACCCCGTCGCCTTCAAGGCCGCCGTCCAACAGTACGTCGCCGATGCCCTGGCCAAGGCCGAAGCCGAAGTGCGGGCCGAATGGAAGAAATACGGGTCCGACTACGATGCGGCGGTCGCCCGTGCGAAGGCGCAGCCGCCCATGTCGCAGAACCCGGCGGACCTGATCGCCAACCTGAAACTGCCTCCCGAAAAGAAAGCCGAGCTGATGAAGCGCTACCAGGCCTTCGAGGCCAAGATGGCCGGCGTGCAGGCCAAGGCGGAAGAGATTTCCAGGCAGGCCGAGCAATTGCGCGCGCAGGGACAGGAACCGGCGCCGCGTCCGCTGCCCGATGGCACCCTGCCGCCGGGCCCGCGCACGCCGCTCGATCGCGACGCCTTGCTGGCCCGCCATGCGGCCGGCACCCCGGGCGGATGGTGCGAACTGCAGGGACTGGACCTGTCCGGCGCCGACTTGAGCGGCCTGGACCTGTCCCGGTCCGTGCTGCGCGCCTGCGTGCTGCGCGGGGCGAACCTGGACGGCGCGAACTTCACCGAATGCCAGGTCGAAGACTGCGACTTCAGCGACGCCCGCCTGGGCAAGGCCCGCTTCGTGCGCGCCCGGCTGGCCGGCTGCCAGGCCGCCAAGGCCGCCATGCCCGCCGCGGATTTCTCCGAGGCGCGCCTGGAAAAGACGGTGTTCGCCCAGGCCGATCTGACCGGCAGCCGCTGGACCACCGCGCAGTTGAAGGCCTGCGATTTCGAGCACGCCGTGCTGCGCGAGGCGCAGGCCTGCGACGCGCGCTTCAAGGACTGCCGCTTCGCGGCGGCGGATGCCGCGCAGGCCCGGTTCGACAAGGCCATGTTCGATAAATGCACGCTGCAGGACGCCAGCCTGGACGGCGCCGTCCTGCAGGGCGCCACCCTGATGACCTGCCAGGCCGCCGGGGCGCGCTTCGAAGGCGCGCGCATGGCGCGGCTGCGCACGCTCAAGGGCACCGACCTGCGCCAGGCGATCCTGAACCGCGCGGATCTGGACAAGGCCGTCCTGCAGGATACCGACCTGGGCCGCGCCAAGCTGCGCGAAACGCATATGGACCGCGGTTTCATCAAGAATTGCGACCTGTCGGGCACCGACGCCTGGCACCTGGTGGCGCGCGACTGCCAGTTCAGCGGCGGCCGCATCGAGCAGGCCAGCTGGCGCGGCGCGAACCTGATGAAGGCGCGCATGAACGAGGTGGTGCTGCACGATGTCGACCTGACGGGCGCCAACCTGCACGCCGCCGACACCCGCACAGCCACGGTGCAGGGGCTGCAACTGGAGCAGGCGCTGCTGACCCGCTGCCGGCTGCTGGAGGACTACGCTCGTGAGTGACGCCGCGCAGAACGTCCACCCGCTGGTGCAAGCGCTGCGCGCCGGCGATTCCGTGCCGGCGGACGCGCTGGCCGGCGCCGACCTGCGCCATGCCGACCTGTCGGGCCTGCGGCTGGCCAACCTGGACGCCCGCGGGGCGCAACTGGAAGGCGCCGACCTGAGCCGGACCATCTGGGCGCGCTGCCGCCTGGACGACGTCAGCATGAAGGGCGCCGTGCTGGAAGGCGCGTCCTTCACCGCCTGCCACGGCAACGCCGTGTCGATGCGCGAGGCCAACCTGACCAAGGTCTGGATGAAGGACTGCGTCTGGCAGGATGGCGATTTCCACCTGGCCCGGCTGACCCGGCTGGCCGCGACGAACACCGCCTTCCCGGGCGCCCGGCTGAAGACCGCCAAGCTGGACAAGACCTGGCTGTCGCAATGCGATCTATCGGGCCTGGACCTGTCCGGCGCGGCCTGGCAGCAATCCCATCTGCCCGACACCAGGCTGGCCGGCACCTCGCTGGCCGGCGCCGTCCTGGCGCAGTGCTCCTTCAACCGGGCCCACGCGCCGGAGGCCGACTTCAGCGGCGTGACCGCGCCCAGCGTTTCGTTCTACAGCGCGGTGCTGCAGAACGCCCGCTTCGACGGCGCGGTGCTCGATGGCGCCATCTTCGACGAGGCCCGGCTGGACCGCGCCAGCTTCGCCCGCGCCTCGCTGCAGGGCGCGCGCTTCTACGCCGCCAGTTCGGTTGGGATATCCTTCGGCGCCACCAAGCTGGTCGACGCCGACCTTTCCCACCTGCGCGCCGCGCACGCCGACTTCGCGCGTGCCGACATGACCGGCGCACGCCTGCACGCCGTCGAACTGCCGGATGCCTCGTGGCGGGAAACCGTGCTGGAAAACGTGCGCTACGACGACCCCGAACTCCGTGCCGCCGAACTGTGGCGGCCTCCTGTCTAACCCTGTGATCGGACTTGCCATGAACCGTCCCACCTCTGCGCTTCGATCCGACCCCGGCCCCGATACGGGACCGGCCGCCGCCGTTCCGGGCGCCCGCCTCTACCACGCCAGGCTCGTCATGCGCGACGGCCAGCGCTACGCCGCCCTGACCGACGAAGGCGCATCCTGGGTCAGCCCGGCCGCCGGCTGCCTGCTGCAGCCGGAAGTCGGCGACCTGGCCCTGCTCAGCCTGGCAGGCGGGCAAGGCTACATCCTGACCGTGCTCGAACGCGGCACGCCCGAAGCGGTCGCCCACATCGAGCTGCCCGGCAGCCTGCGGCTGAGCCTGCCCCAAGGCACGCTGGAATTGCAGGCGGCGCAGGGCGTGGCGCTGGACGCCGGCGCGGCGCTGTCGCTGTCGGCGCAGCAGGCCAGCGCCACCTTCACGCAGGCCGAGGTCTCCTGCGACCACCTGCGCGTGGCGGGACAAGCCCTGCACAGCCGCTGGGACACCCGCACCGACGTCAGCGGAACGCGCATGGACATCGCCACGCACAGCGAAACCCATGCCGCCGAAAGCATACGGCGCATCGCGGGACACGAGGACGTGAGCGCGGGGTCGTTGCGCCAGAGCGTGGCGGACGACTGGTCCGTGCAGGCCGGCAGCGCCGACCTCAAGGCGCGCGACCGCGTGGCGGTCGACGCCGGCACCGTGCAGATCGGATGAAAGGGAGCCCACCATGTTCCTGCTGAATACCGGCGGCGCGATGGCCGTCGCCACTGTCCCCGACGTGTGCCTGACACCGGCCGCGCCTTCGCCCATTCCGGTGCCCTATCCGAATATCGCCACCAGCGACATGGCGAACCCCGGCACCATCGCCGAAACCGTGCTGATCTGCGGCATGCCGGCCCTGAACCAGGCGTCCATCATCCAGCTCAGCAACGGCGACCAGGGCGGCACCGCCGGCGGCGGCGTGGCCTGCGGCGAGATCATGGGCGAAGCGGCCTTCGTCACCGGCAGCGTCACCGTCATGGTGGCCGGCCCGCCGGCGGTCGGGCTGACGTCCATGACCACGCAGAACACCAACAACACCATCGGCCTGTCCGCTTCGCCCAGCCAGGTCGTCGTGATGTTTCTCAGTTGAGGATGGTCCCCATGCATTTCTTCCGCACCCTGATCCCGCGCCTGCTGCCCGCCATGCTGTGCGGCGTCGCGCTGTCTTCGTGCAGTTCCCTGAACAGCATGATGGGCGGCAATTCCGAAACCGATGCGCTGAAGGCCATGAAATGGACCTATGCCGCCGACGGCGTGCAGGTCGCCATCACCGCCGATCCGCAGTTGAACCAGTCGACGGGACAGCCGCACACGCTGGCCCTGACCGTGGTGCAGATGGAAGACCCCAGCGTGTTCGCGCCGTACGCCGCCAACTCCGCCCGGATGTCGGCCCTGCTGCTGGCCGACAGCCCCCCGCAGGGTCTGCTGTCGCTGGACCGCATCTTCGTATCGCCCGGCGAAAACCGCACCGTCACGCTGCCCCGTGTCGAAAAGGCCAAGTACGTGGGCCTGGTCACGGGCTACTACCACCTGGATCCCATCCGCAGCGCGCGCCTCTACCAGATCGGCGTGGAAGTCGATTCCAGCGGCATCGTGGTCAAGACCCGCAACGCCTCGCCGGAACCGCTGAAGATCGACCTGCGCCTGGGCGCGGACGGTATCCAGGAAGCGCCCGGCACCCGTACCCCGCCCGTCGAGCCGGTCCGTCCCAAGGGCGGCCTGGTCTCGACGCCGCTGCCGCAGTCGAGCCCGGCGGCGCCCGCCAAACAATGAACCGGTTTCCCCAAGCATGAGCACTTACCTGAAACAACCGCTGTTCTGGCACCAGGGCCTGTTCCTGCAGCCGCATCATTTCCAATACCAGGACGCCTGGACGGAACGCCTGCTGGCGCGCCACGTCGAACTGACCACGCCATGGTGCTGGGGTTTCGGCGCGCTGCAGATCAACGAAACCGCCCTGGCCGCGCGCCAGGTCGTGGTGGACCACCTGGCGCTGCGCTGGCCCGACGGCACCCTGGCCGAAGTGCCGGGCAACGCCCGCATCGAGTCGCGCCGCTTCGAACTGGCCGATTTCTCGCAAGGCGCCCGCACGCTGTATGTGGGCCTGCGCCGCCACGTCGAGGACCAGGTCAATGTGCAGAAGTACGAGAACCTGGACGACGCCGCGCAGGCCGATGCGCGCCTGGTGGTCCCGGCCGATCCGCAGCAGGTGGCCGACCGCTACGCCAGCGGACCGCCGGGCCGCGTCACGCTGATGAGCTATGTGCTACGGCTGTTCTGGGAAGAGGAACTGGCCAGCCTGGGCGACTACGACGTCATGCCGGTGGCGCGCCTGGAGCAGGACGGCGAGGTCGTGCGCCTGGTGCCGCGCTTCGTGCCGCCCTGCCTGAACCTGGCGGCCTCGACGCCCCTGCAGCACATGCTGATGGAACTGCGCGACGAAGTCATCGGCCGCGCGCGCCAGCTGGAAGTCTTCAAGCAGCCGGTGGCCAACCGCTCCGGCGAGGACGGGCAGTTCGGCCCCGTGCTGGCGCTGTCGGTGCTGAACCGCTACGGGCCGCAGATCACGCATCTGGTCGAGGCCGTGCAGACCCACCCATGGACCGTCTATGGCGTGTTGCGCCAGCTGGCCGGCGAGCTCAGCACCTTCTCCGAATACTGCGACCTGCTGGGCGAAACCCGCGACAACCAGCAACTGGTCGCGCCGTACAAGCACACCGATATCGGCCCCGTCTTCGGCGGCGTGATCGACCTGATCCGCCGGCTGTTGAACGAGATCACCATCGGCCCCGAAATGCTGGTGCATTTCGAGCAGGACGGCGCCTCGGGCAACCTGTATCGGGCGGACATGCCGGCGGCCTTCTTCGGGCCTCGCCACCGCTACTACCTGATGGCGCGCAGCGGCCTGGACCCGAAGGCGCTGTCCGAAAACATGACGCTGGAAGCGAAGCTGGGCACGCCCGACCAGATCGAAACCCTGGTGACGCGCTCGCTGCCCGGCATCGAAGTCATTCCCCTGCAGACCCTGCCACTGGGCATGCCGCGTCGCGCGGGCAGCGCCTATTTCCGTATCGAGAGCCTGTCGGACCACTGGGACGCCGTGGTGCGCGACGGGCGGCTGTCGCTGTTCCTGCCGGATGCGCCGGGCGACCTGCGGCTGGAACTGATCGTGATCAAAGGATAGAACCGTGCGGCTTAGCAATATCTGGATTTCCTCCATGGAGCTGGCCCGCGCCAACATCGGCGGCACGGGCGCGGTGGCCAACCCCGACGCGGCCGCCGTGGCGGCGCAGCTCAAGGCATCCCTGGACGCGGCGGTCGGGCGCGCGCAGGCGCAGGGCTATACCAGCGCCGAGACGCAGGCCAGCCTGTTCGCCGTGGTGGCCTGGATAGACGAACTGGCCATGTCGCGCGAATGGCCGGGCGGCCCGGCCTGGCGGCTGTCGCCCTTGCAGCGCCATTACTTCTCCACCACACGCGCCGGCGCGGAGTTCTTCGAGAAGCTGGAAGCGCTGCCCGAGGACGCCATCGAGGTGCGCGAGGTCTACGGGCTGGCCCTGCTGGCCGGCTTCGCCGGCCGCTATACGCACCGGCCGCCCGCCGAACTGGCGCAATACCGCGCGGCCGTGCTCGAGCGCATCGCCGAGGAGCGCCGCATGGCGCCGCTGGACCCCAGCCTGCCGCTGTTTCCGCAGGCCGGCGGGCGCGGCCCCCGGACGGCGCGCTACCGGCGCGGCATGGCGCCTTCGCTGGCCACCTTCATCCTGGTCGTGCTGCCGCTGTGCCTGCTGCTGGGCCTGTACCTGTTCCTGGACTATCGCGTTGCAACGGAGGCGGCGCAGGTCACCGCCCCCGCCGCCGCACGATCCTGATTGAAATGCTTACGCTGCTGCTTGCGCGATGATCAAAAAACTTCTTTACCTGATTGTGTGGTTGCTGGGCCTGCTGCTGCTGGCCCTCGGCTGCTGGATATTCGGGCTGTACCTGGACTGGCCCTTGTGGCGTTCCGCGCTGCTGTTCGTCGGCATCCTGGTGGGCGCGTGGCTGCTGTGGTGGCTGCGCGGCCAGTGGCTGGCCTGGCGGCTGCGGCGCCGGCTGGCGCGTCCCGTCGGCAGCACCGCGGTCAGCACGGAGCGACTGGACAAGGACTGGCGCGCGGGCCTGGCGGCGATCCGGCAGTCGCGCCTGTCGCGCTTCGGTTCGCCTTTGTATGTGCTGCCCTGGTACATGATCCTCGGCCCCCGCGACGCCGGCAGGGCCGAACTGCTGCGCCGCGTGGCGGGCACCGCCCCGGTACAGGGCCGCAGCGACGAGCCGCCCGTGCTGCAATGGTGGCTGCTGCGCAATGGCATCGTGCTGGATCCCACCGACGCCATGGGCGAAGAGCACCAGGCGCCCGATTCCGCCAACTGGCGGCGCCTGCTGCATTGGCTGATGCGCACGCGCCGGCGCGAGCCGCTGAACGGCCTCATCCTGGCCTTCGATGCCGGGTGGCTGGCCAACACCCCCGACGTCGAACTGAACGAAACCGGCCAGGGCCTGCGCAAGCGCCTGGACGAACTCACCCGCATCTATGACGCGCGCGTGCCGGTCTATGTGGTCCTGACGGGCTGCCAGGCCGTGCCGGGCTTCGCCGACTGGGCGTCCGCGCTGGGGCCGGACATCAACCGCCATGCGATGGGCTATGTGAATCCGACGCCCAACGCGGGCGTCGGCCAGTTCATCAGCGATGCGTTCAACAGCATCGTGCACCGCATGTTCGACCTGCGAGTGCTGCAAGGCGTGCGCATGCCTCCCGCGCCGGAGGCCTTCGCCCTGCCCGAACGGCTGGCGCCGCTGGCCAAGCAACTCGCCAAGGTGCTGCGGCAAGCCTTCCAGACCACGCCCTACGCCGAAACACCGCTGATGCGCGGCCTGTTCCTGACCGGGCAGCCGCCGAGCAGCGACCGCACGCAGGCCGCCTGGTTCAGTCCCGGCCTGTTCCACCAGGCGCTGCCCGGGCAGCGGCACGCCTGGCAACCGATGGAACGCTGGCGCCACTGGCGCCGCCTGTTGCGCCATGCCGCGGTGGTGGCGTGGCTGGGCGCCTGCGTGGGCGTGGGCGCCTTCCTGGTGCATTCCAGCCGCATCGCCAGCGAGCAACTGCGCGTCGCGGCGCTGTCGGGCTATGGCGCGCAGGATTTCTCCGGGCCGATGTCTTCGGACCTGCATGCGTTGCAAGGCGAACGCAGCGCCATCCATGCACTGATGGCGCGGCCCTCCTGGCAACAGCGCTGGATGCCCTTCCAGCGCCGCGTCAATCAGGTCCAGCAGAAGCTGATGTACCGCTTCGTGCACCAGTTCCACCATGAAGTCATCGCGGCCGACCTGGACCCGCTGCTGCTGACCAGCCTGCCCCAGTTGGCGCGCGGGAACAACGACACGCTGCTGGCCGCCTGGGCGCAGACCCTGGTACGGCGGATCAACCTGATCGACGGCGAACTGGCGGGCCAGGACATCTACGCCATGCCGGCGCCCGGAACGGAGCTGCCGCTGCTGCTGTCCAGCGCACACCAGACCCTGCAGGACCCGATGGACGCCCTTCTGCTGGGCAATATGTACCGCGACTACCTCAGTTGGCAGGACAACCACGGCCTGCTGCGCGACGAGGTGACCGGGTTGCGCCAGGTCCTGGCCGGCCTGAAGCTGACGGACCGCTCCATCCGCTGGATCTACGCCTGGGTGGACCTGCAGGGCAATCTGAAGCCCGTGCGGCTCACCGACTTCTGGAATATCCCCGATCGCCCGGACTTTCCGATGATCCCGGCCGCGCTGACGCCGGACGGCGCGCGCAGCGCCACCGGTTTCCTGGACGAGCTCGGGCGCGCCAGCGGCAATACCGCCGAATGGACGAAGCGGCGCAGGGAGTTCCAGCAGCACTTCCAGAGCGCCGGCCTGGAGGCCTGGTACGAGTTCACCGATGTCTTCGCACGCGTCCCGGACCTGCTGCCCGACGGCACGACCCGGCGCGCCGTGATGACCTCGCTGCTGACGCCGAACGACCCGTACCGGCGGCTGATGCATCTGCTGAAGGCCGTGGGCGAGCGGCTGCCGCTGGCGTCCCGTCCGGAATGGCTGGTCGAGGCGGGCCGCCTGCACGGGCTGGACGAGCTGGCCGGCGAGACGCAGGAGAACGGCGCCAGCACGGCGATGCAGAAGATCGGCCTGGTGCAGCGCTTCGGCGGCGACGTGATCAAGCAGCTGCCGCAGGGCGGCTCGCTGGACAAGGGCCTGGCCAGCCTGCGCAGCGATAACGCGGGGCTGCAACTGCTGCAGACCTACCAGCAGGGCGTGCGCGACACCATCGTGCCGCTGCAGCAAGGCGACGGCACGGCGATGAAAGCCGCGATCGAGATCTGGTCCTTCGGCCACGATCCGAGCGTGAAGAACGTGCCGCTGGTCAATGCGCGCGACGCGCTGGACGCGCTGCGCAAGCAGCAAGGCACGCCGGGCAACCGCACGCAGGTGGTCTGGGATATCGCGGCTGGCCCGATGAACTTCGTGCTGGACTACGCGGCGCGCAACGCGGGCTGCCGGCTGCAGCAGACCTGGGAGAACACGGTGCTGAGCGCGATCCAGGGCGTGACGGACGCGGAGCTGTCCAACCAGCTGCTGTATGGCGACCGCGGGCAGGTCAAGGCGTTCCTGGACGGCGATATCAAGTACTTCGTGGACCGCGACAGCGTGCGCTACGAGCCGCGCGCGGCGATGGACCAGAAGGTGCCGCTGAACGGCCAGTTCTATGCCTTCGCCAGCATGACGCAGTTGCGCCAGGTGACGCTGGCGTCGCAGCAGCTGCAATCGAAACGGGCCTCCGACGAGGCGCAGGCGCTGACGCAGCAGCAGGCCGAGCTGGAGAAGCAGATCACCAAGCTGGAGACGACGACCGGCACGGTGACCCTGACCACCGTGCCGCCGCAGACGAACCCGGACGCTCACATGTTGCCGGAAAGCGTGACGCTGAGCCTGCAATGCGCGAGTGGCGCGATCACGCTGGAGAACCTGAATTTCCCGAACAGCGCGGTGTTCCCGTGGTCGATGGCGACGTGCGGCGATACCACGCTACGCATCCGGTACTCGGGCTTCGAGCTGTCGAAGCAATGGAGCGGCGCGCAGGGCTTCGTGGATTTCCTGCGCGACTATGCGAGCGGGACGCGCCGCTACACACCGGCGGATTTCCCCGACCAGAAGACGCTGATGACGCAGGCCAATGTGCAGTGGCTGGTGGTCACCTACCGTCAACAGGGGCAGGCGCCGCTGCAGGCGGCGTTCTCGGAAGCGGCGCGCCTGGGCGCGCAGGTGACGGAGATCAAGGGCAAGCTGGCCGCGCTGCAGCCGGGCACGGCGCCCGGTTCGACGATGCCGGCACCGGCGCCCGCGCCAGCGGTGCCGCAACGCATCGTGTCCTATTGCATGGGGCCGGTGAACGATGTGCTGCCGGCGGTCGCGCCGCCGCCAGTACCGGTGCCCGCCGCACCGCCGGTGCGCACGCCGACGCCGGCGCTGAGCATGAAGGTCTCCCCGCCCAAGCCGCGCGCCGCGACGGGGGCCTATGCAGTGCAGGTGGGGATCTTCTCCCATCCGGAGGAGGTGCGGGAGGCGCTGAAGAAGAACGGCTATCCGGTGCAGGAGTCGGCGATCACGCTGAAGGGCGTGGAGTATCGGCAGATACGGGTGGACGGCTACACCAACCGCGAGGCCGCCGAAGAGGCGTCTGGCAAGATCGGACGGCTTTTGAAGCTGCAGCCGGAGGTGATACGGCTGGAGGGTTCGAAGTAGGAGGGCGCAGTCGGTCGGTCGTGTTCGTTGGGCGTTCGTGTTCGTTGGGCCGTCCGGCGGGGCAGTCGCCTGCCGGTGCCGTCCCGGTCGGGCGCTGCGGCGCCCGGGCGCCGCAGACCGCATCGCTGGCCTCGTCCGGCGGCCGCTCGCTGGTGGTGTGCTTGCGGATGGGTTGCCGGCACGCCTCCCTACGGCGTCCACTCGCTCGCCCTCTACGGGCCGTCCCCGGCAGGCGACTGCCCCGCCGGACTCCGGCATCTTCCATCCACGGCCGCTGCGACCGTCTGGGTTCTTGCCGCTGCGTTGCGCAGCCGGGTGTGGTGGAAGAGATTGGCGCGCCCGGCGAAGTGCGGCCCGCGGGGGCCGCACTTCGGCATACACGCTGTGCCATGCGGCGGATGCTGGTCATGCGACGCGTGTGGTGAACACGCGGCCGGTGGTGTAATGCGGCGGATGCTGGTCATGCGACGCGTGTGGTGAACACGCGGCCGGTGGTGTAATGCGGCGGGTGCTTGATGCAGCCGGTGCTTGTCGGCGGCAGGCGCCTGTGATGCAGCAGAAGCTGGTCATGCGGCAATTCAAGCTCGGGCCATCGGGCAATTCAAGCCAGGGCCATGCGACGATCCAAGCGTGGGAGGCCACATGCGATCTGCGCCATTACCGTCGCAGGCCCAAACGCGTAAGCAAATCCGCGGACCCCGCGGGCCGCGGTTTGCGGGCACGCCGAGATCTTCCATCAGCCCCCACTTTCCATCGAAGCGGCAGCCCCATCCATCCGACGCGCCCGCACCTACGAGGTCATAACCCGTCGCAAGCCCACACCGCGTACGCAACCGCGCGGCCCGCTGGGGGCCGTGCGGGGGCGGGCACTGCAAACTCTTCCACCCCCACCGCTGGCGATCGCAGCGGCAAGAACCCAGATCTCGGCGGCGGCCGTCGATGGAAGATGCCGGAGTCCGGCGGGGCAGTCGCCTGCCGGGGACGGCCCGTAGAGGGCGAGCGAGTGGACGCCGTAGGGAGGCGTGCCGGCAACCCATCCGCAAGCACACCACCAGCGAGCGGCCGCCGGACGAGGCCAGCGATGCGGTCTGCGGCGCCCACGCGCCGCAGCGCCCGACCGGGACGGCACCGGCAGGCGGCTGCCCCGCCGGACGGGATAAGAACCCCGATGCATGCCCGGCAACCACCGCCATCCCACCACCCGGAACGTTTCAAGAACCGGACCCGTCAAACGACACAATCACCTTCCCGAATACCCCAACGTCCCCGCCAGCGGCATCTCATACTTCGCGTCGGTAAGCTTGCGCTTCAGTTCGGCGGCCTGATCGTCCGTCAGTTCGACCAGCGGCGGCCGCACCGTACGCCAGGCGGCGTCTCCGGATTGCCATGCGGCGGCTTCCTTCATGGCGGAAATCATCGGCAAAGCCTGGAAGATCGCGCGGATCTCGCAAATGCGGTCATGCAGCGCGTCCGCCTTCGGCGTCTGCCATTCGCGATACACCAGCATGATCTCGCCCGCGTTGACGTTGGCCGTCGCGGTGATGCAGCCGACTGCGCCCGCCCGCAAGCCCGGCAGCAGGAACACCTCGCTGCCCGGGAACACGTCGAAGCCCGCCGCGGCGAACTCGCGCACCATCGCGGCCGTGTTGTCCCACTCGCCCGAACTATCCTTGGCGCCCGCCACCTGCCCGGGATAGGCCTTCAGCAGCCGTTCGATCAGCTTCAGGCTGATCGGCACGCCGCTCACTTGCGGGATGTGGTACAGGTACACGCGCAACCGCTCGTCCGCCACGCCATCGATCAGGCTGGCAAAAGCGCGGAACAGCCCTTCGTCGCTCACGCCCTTGTAATAGAACGGCGGCAGCACCAGCACGCCCGCGCATCCCGCCGTCACCGCGTGGCGGGTCAGTTCGATGGCGTCCGGCATCGCGCAGGCGCCGGTGCCGGGCATCATCCGCTCGGGCGGGATTCCCGCGGCCAGCAGCGCATCGAGCAGGCCGCGCTTCTCCGCCACCGTCAGCGAAGCCGCTTCCGAATTCGTGCCGAACACCGCCAGGCTCACGCCCTGTTCGACCAGCGCGCGGCAATGCCGCACCAGGCCATCCGCGCTCGGGCTGAGGTCGGTATTGAAGGGCGTCAGGACGGGCGACAGGACGCCGCGCAAGCGGTCACGCTGGGGATCAGGCTGGGACATGGGGACTTCCTCCGGGTGGATCCGGTCGCGTACATGGGCACGACCTTGGGTGGGCATGGCGGGGCAGCGTACAGTCTGGACCGCGGCGGAACAAAGAAAAAGCGGGTTCCATTAATATCACACCGCAATATTTTTCAGGATCGAGCCGCCTCGTAGGGCGGCGCTTTTCCGTCTGAGCACGGCCCTAAACCCAGCGGCGCCCCATGGACACCCGATATCTGCAGAGTTTCGTCACCGTAGCCGAAAGCGGCTCGTTCGCCCAGGCCGCGCGACGGCTGGACCTGACGCCCACGGCCGTGGCCGCGCGCATCAAGGCGCTCGAGGAAGCACTGGGACTGTCGCTGATCAAACGCGCCGGGCGGTCGGTCCGCCCGACCGAGGCCGGCATGCGCATCCTGGAACGTGCCCGGGCGCTGCTGCGCGATGCGCGCGACCTGGCGGCGCTGGCCGATGACGAGGCCTCCTTCGGCGAACTGCGGCTGGGCGTCTTCATGTCGGCCATGACCAGCGTGCTGCCGCCTGTCCTGAAGCGGGTCTACGACCGCTACCCCAGCCTGTCGGTCTTCGTCATGCCGGGTTCGTCGGTAGACCTGTGCCGCCGCGTGGCCGGCGGCGAACTGGACGCCGCCATCGTCGTCGAGCCGCAATTCGCGATCGGCAAGACGGCGCGCTGGCACGCCATCATGGAAGAACCCCTGGTCGTCGTCGCGCCGGCCGCGATGGAAGGACGCGACGCCCACGAACTGCTGCGCACGCGGCCCTTCATCCGCTACGACCGCGCCGTGCTGGGCGGCCAGTTGGCCGACCGCTACCTGCGCGACCACAACATCGTGCCGCACCAGCGGCTCGAAATCGACAGCCTGCTGGGCGTGGCCGCCCTGGTGGACCAGGGCCTGGGGGTGGCGCTGCTGCCCGACTGGTCCTCCATGTGGTCGGCGCGCTACGCCCTGACCCGCATCCCGCTGCCGGGGCGCGCGCCGGTGCGGCGCGTCGGCCTGGTCTGGCAGGCACAGGGCGCGCGCAGCGCGCTGGCCGAAACCTTCCTGGAGGAAGCCCAGGCCGTCTTTCCGCCGCACCCGGCACCGCGCCCGCACGGCGACTGAAGGGTTGGCCGCGCGCGGGCGCGACCGCTGCGGTACGTGCGGTTGTTGCCCGATACCCGGCGCGTGGCCGTGGCGCCGCGTTTCATCGGCGCCCCACCGCCGTCGTGGCCGCCGCCCCGTCCAGGTTACGGCTTGCCGACCGGCGTGCTGCCGTTATCGCGCGGACTGCGCAGGAAGTCGAAATCGCAGCCCTTGTCGGCCTGGGTAACCGTGGTCAGGAACAGCTTGCGGTAACCACGCTCGTCCTCTTCGCGCTGGGGCCGGGGCCGCCACTCGGCCAGGCGCCCGGCGAGTTCAGCCTCGTCGACCAGCAGCGTGAGCTCGCGCCGGCTGACGCTCAGCCTGATGCGGTCGCCCGTGCGGACCACCGCCAGCGGCCCGCCGATGGCGGACTCCGGCGTGACGTGCAGCACGATGCTGCCCGACGCCGTGCCGCTCATGCGGCCATCCGAGATGCGGACCATATCCTTGACGCCGCTGCGCGCCAGCTTGCGCGGGATGGGCATGTAGCCGGCCTCCGGCATGCCGGGCGCGCCGACGGGACCGATATTCTTCAGCACCATGATGTCGTCCGCATGGATGTCCAGCGCATCGTCGTCGACACGGTTGGCCAGGTCTTCCAGGTCCTCGAACACCACGGCGCGGCCTTCGTGTTCCATCAGCGCGGCGGTGGCCGCCGACTGCTTGATGATGGCGCCGCCCGGCGCCAGGTTGCCGCGCAGCACCGCGATGCCGCCCTGCGCGTAGATCGGCCGCGCGAACGGCCGCACCACGTCCTGCTCGAAAGGCGCCGGCGCGGCGTCCAGTTCCTCGCCCAGGGTGCGGCCGGTCACGGTCAGCGCGTCCAGGTGCAGCAACGGACGCAGTTCGCGCAACAGGGTGCGCAGGCCGCCTGCCTTGTGGAAGTCTTCCATGTAGTGCTGGCCGGAAGGCTTCAGGTCCACCAGCACCGGCGTTTCCTTGCCGATGCGGTCGAAGGCTTCCATATCCATGCGGATGCCGAGCCGGCCGGCGACGGCGGTCAGGTGCACGATACCGTTGGTCGAGCCGCCGATGGCCAGCAGCACGCGCAAGGCATTCTCGAAGGCCTGGGGGGTCAGGATGCGATCCGGTGTCAGGGACTTCCCGATCATCGCCACGGCCTCGGTGCCGGTGCGCTCGGCCACCCGGATACGGTCGGCCGTGACCGCCGGCGGCGAGGCGCTGCCGGGCACCGCCATGCCCAGGGCCTCGGCGATGCACGCCATGGTGCTGGCCGTGCCCATCACCGAACACGTTCCGACGCTGGCCACCAACTGGTTATTGACATCGGCGATCTCCGCGTCGTCGATTTCCTCGGCGCGGTATTTGCCCCAGAAGCGGCGGCAGTCGGTGCACGCGCCGACCCGCTCGCCGCGGTGCGAGCCGGTCAGCATCGAGCCGGTCACCAACTGGATGGCCGGCACCTTGCCGCTGGCCGCGGCCATCAGCTGCGCCGGCACGGTCTTGTCGCAACCGCCGATCAGCACCACCGCGTCCATGGGCTGGGCGCGGATCATCTCCTCCGTATCCATGGACATCAGGTTGCGCAGGAACATGCTGGTGGGCGAGGCGAAGCTTTCGTGGATGGAGATGGTGGGGAACTCCACCGGCAGGCCGCCGGCCAGCATCACGCCGCGTTTGACCGCCTCCACCAGCTGCGGCATGTTCCCGTGACAGGGATTGAAGCCGCTGCCCGTATTGGCGATGCCGACGATGGGCCGCCCCAGCGCGTCGTCCGTCAGGCCCGCGCCCTTGATGAAGGCCTTGCGCAGGAACAGCGAGAAACCGGCATCTCCGTAGCTGGTCAAACCCTTGCGCATGCCGCTGGCGGCCGGGGTATCGGACGAGGAGGAAGACTTCGATGACATAAATTTCCTTCAGCTATTGAGACAGACAGATCGGCGCACCAGGGGCCCTTGCGGGGCGGACTAGTCCACCGTGATATTCGCGTCGCGGATCACCTGCGCCCATTGGTCGACCTCGGCCTGCAGGCGCTTGCGCGCCTCGTCCGCGGAGGCCGGCGCGACGGCGTAAGCACCCTGCTGGAGCAGTTTTTCCTTGGTGTCCGGCATGACGAGGATGCGCGACAAGGCGGCATTCAGCGTATCGACGATGGGCTTGGGCGTCTTGGCCGGGACCAGCACGCCGAACATCGAGGCCACATTGAAATTCGGCAGGCCGGCTTCGGCGGCCGTCGGCGTATCGGGCAGCATGGAAATGCGTTCCGGCATCGTAACCGCAAGCGCGCGCAACTGCCCGCTCTTGATGAACGGCAGCGCGGCCGGCACGGTTTCGACCATGGTCTGCACCTGTCCGCCCACCAGGTCCGTCATGGCCGGGCCGCTGCCGCGATACGGCACGTGCAGCATATCGACGCCTGCCTGCCGCTTGAAGAGTTCGGCGCCCATGCGCTGGGGCGCGCCGGCCCCGGACGAGGCATAGGTCAGCTTGCCCGGATTGGCCTTGGCGTAGGCCACCAGTTCTTTCAGGTTATGGACAGGGAGCTTGGGATTGACGACGAAAACCAGCGGCACGGCGGCGATGGTGGCCACCGGCGTCAGGTCGCGCATCAGGTCGTAGGAGATGCTCTTCTTTTCGAGCGTCGACATGATGGAGTGCGAGGTGATGGCCCCCATCAGCAGGGTATAGCCGTCGGGATCCGAGCGCGCCACCGCATCGGCCCCCAGGTTGCCGCCAGCCCCGCCGCGGTTTTCCACGACCACCTGCTGCTTCAACTCCTCGGCGAGCTTCATGGCGATGACGCGACCCACCACGTCGGTCGCGCCTCCCGGCGGGTAAGGGACCACCAGCTTCAAGGGATGGTCCGGATAGGCGGCTTGCGCGCTGGGGGCAAGACCCGGTAGCGCGGCCAGCGCCAGGGCTGCCGCCGCAACGGTCAGCAAGCGCCGGCGCGGCGCGAAAGCGGTGATAGGCATAAGTCGTCTCCGTATAGGTTTTCTGGCGGACGCGCCGCGGATGGCGGCGCCCGGGTCCATTATTGATGCACAAACCTGCGCGAAACCCATGTTTTGCATGGTTCAGAACAGAATTTTGTTGAGGTTTGCGGGCGTGGCGGTCCGGACATCGTGCGTGCGGCCACCGCGCTGTCCGGGCACCCGGCACAGTGTTTGCGCCCCGCGCGCATTCACAGCCGCGGAGCCCGCCATGCACATCAAACGATTCTTCGGCCTGGTCAAGCAGGCGGTCAGCGCCTGGCTGGACGACTACGCGCCCAGCATGGGCGCCGCCATCGCCTTCTACACCGTCTTCTCCCTGGCGCCGCTGGTCATCATCGTCATCGCCGTGGCGGGCTTTTTCTGGAGCCGCGAAGCGGTACAAGGGCAGTTGTTCGAGCAGATCAACGCCCTGGTCGGTCCCGACGGCGCCAAGGCCGTGGAGAGCGTGGTGCAGGGCGCCCAGGAACCGACCCAGGGAATGGTGGCGACCATCATCAGCGTCATCGTTCTGGTGGTTGGGGCGACGACCGTGTTCGCGGAACTGCAAAGCGCCCTGGACCGGATCTGGCGGGTGGAAGCGAAAAAGCAGTCCGGCATCTGGAGCATGCTGCGCGCGCGCCTGCTGTCCTTCGGCCTGGTCCTCGCGCTGGCCTTCCTGCTGATGGTCTCCCTGGTGATCAGCACCGTCCTGGGGGCGCTGGGCAGTTGGGCCGCCGGCCTGCTGCCTGTTTGGGAAATCATGCTGCAGGCCCTGAACATCGTGATCACGCTGGGCATCCTGACGCTGCTGTTCGCGATGATCTACCGCTTCATGCCACAGGCATCGGTCGCATGGCGCGATGTCTGGACGGGCGCCTTCGTCACGGCGGTGCTCTTCGAGATCGGCAAGTTCCTGATCGGCCTGTATGTGGGCAAGGCCTCGGTCGCCTCATCCTATGCGGCGGCCGGCTCCCTGGTGGTCGTGCTGATCTGGGTCTACTACGCCGCCCAGGTCTTCCTGCTGGGCGCGGAATTCACGTGGGTGTATGCGAACGAGCATGGGTCGCGCCGCGCCATGTCGCAGGCAGGCGCACAGCCGGCGAACGCCCTGACTGCCGAAGGCCCTCCGCTGCCGGGGCGATAATAGGCAGGTCTCCCTGCCGCGCCCACCGGGCGCGGCCCATCGAAGCTCCCCCATGAAGCGCACCCGAATCGACCTGCGAGGACACGTTTTCAAGAATGTCCTCGGTTTCACCTTTCACCATTGGCGGCAGCAGCCCGGCCGCATCTTCCTGATCGGCAGCCTGGTGCTGTTGTCGGCCCTGGCCGATGTAGTCACGCCCATGTACGCCGGCCGGCTCATCGACGCGGTCACCTCGGGCACCGCCGACAATCCGGCCACCTGGCATGCGGCGGTCTGGGCCTTCGGCCTGCTGGTCGGCCTGGGGCTGGCCAGCATGCTGCTGCGCCAATACGCCTTTGCGGTCATATCCTTCATGACGCTCAGGATGATGAGCGGCATCTGCGGCGACGCCTTCCACCGCGTCCAGCGGTTTTCCAGCGACTGGCATGCCAACACCTTCGCCGGCTCGACCGTGCGCAAGATCACGCGCGGCATCTGGGCCCTGGACCTGCTGAACGATACGCTGCTGGTGGCGCTGCTCCCGTCGCTGATCATGCTGGTGGGCGCAACGGCGCTGCTGGGCACGCACTGGCCGGTGATGGGCGCCATCGTGGGGGGCGGCGCGCTTATCTACCTGGCTGTCACCGTGACGCTGTCCCTGGCTTATGTCGCGCCGTCGGCGCGGCTGGCCAATAGCTGGGACACGCGGCTCGGGGGCGCGCTGGCCGACGCCATCAGCTGCAACGCCGTGGTCAAGGCCTTCGGGGCGGAAGCGCGCGAGGAAGCGCGACTCGGCCGCATCGTGAACAAGTGGAAGCGCCGCACCTTGCGGACCTGGCTGCGCGGCACGCTGAACGGCGGCGTGCAGGGCATCATGCTGGTCGTCATGCGCACCGCCATGGTGGGCGCCGCCCTGCTCCTGTGGGCCGGCGACCGCGCCAACGCGGGCGATATCGCGTTCGCGCTGACGATGTTCTTCATCCTGCAGGGGTATATGCGCGACGTCGGCATGCACGTGCGCAACCTGCAGCGTTCGGTCAACGACATGGAGGAACTGGTCGGCATGGCGCGGCAGCCGCTCGGCATCGCGGACCGGCCCGGCGCGCGGCCCATCTCCATCACGCGGGGCGATATCCGCTTCGACCACGTCACCTTCCAGTACGGCGGCCACGCCACGCCGCTGTACAAGGACTTCACCCTGCACATCGCGCCCGGCGAGCGCGTGGGCCTGGTCGGACATTCCGGCTCCGGCAAGACCACCCTGGTGAAGCTCATCCAGCGCATGTACGACCTGAACGCCGGCGCGATCACCATCGACGGACAGGACATCGCGCAAGTCCAGCAGTCGTCGCTGCGCGAACAGATCGCCATCGTGCAGCAGGAACCCATCCTGTTCCACCGCACCCTGGCCGAGAACATCGCCTACGCGCGTCCGGGCGCTTCGCGCGCCGATATCGAAGCCGCGGCGCGCCTGGCCAGCGCGCATGACTTCATCACGACGCTGCCGCGCGGCTACGAAACCCTGGTGGGCGAGCGAGGCGTCAAGCTTTCCGGCGGCGAGCGCCAGCGCGTGGCCATTGCGCGCGCCTTCCTGGCCAACGCCCGTGTCCTCATCCTGGACGAGGCCACCTCCAGCCTGGACAGCGAAAGCGAAATGCTGATCCAGCAAGCCATGGAACGGCTCATGGTGGGCCGCACCACGCTGGTGGTTGCGCACCGCCTGTCGACGGTGCGGTCGCTGGATCGGCTGATCGTGCTGGAAAAAGGCCGCATCGTCGAACAAGGCACCCACGACGCCCTGGTCCAGCTGCCCGATGGCGTATACCGCCGCCTGTACGAGCGGCAAGCCTTGTCGCTGACCAGCGGGCCGCAGGCGCAGGACCTGCCCCACGCGCTGCGCAGCGCATGAGACGCGTGCCGCCATGGCGACCGTCCTGCGTCTGCTGATCGTGATCGCCCTGGCCGCCGGCGCCTGGTGGCTATGGCCGCGCCTGCCGGATGCGTGGCGCGCGCCCTGGCACATGGCGCGGCTGTCCCTGCAGGAGGCGCCAAACTCGCTGCCCGTACCGGTATCCGGGGTCACGCCACGCCAGCTCGTCGACACCTGGAACGCCGCACGATCGGAAGGCCGGAAGCATCAGGGAATCGACATCTTCGCGCGCCGCGGCACGCCGGTGCTCAGCGCGACCGAAGGCGTGGTCACGCGCGTCGGCACCAATAGCCTGGGCGGCAAGGTGGTCTGGGTCTACGGCCCCGGACGGCAGATGCACTACTATGCCCACCTGGATGACTACGCGGACGTCCAGCCCGGCGACCATGTCGTCGCGGGAACGCCGCTGGGCTATGTCGGCAACACCGGCAACGCCCGCACGACGCCGCCCCACCTGCACTACGGCGTCTACGCGCCAGGCGGGGCCATCAATCCGTATCCGCTGCTTACCGCGCCGCCTCGGACAGCCGGCACCCCTTCGCCCGCGCCGCCATGACCTCCGCCTTGCTGATCATCGATGTCCAGCACGGACTGTTCGCGCCGCAGCCGCGCCCCGGCCGTGCCGAGGAAACGCTGGGGCAGATCAACGCCGCCATCCGGGCGGCCCGCGCCGCCGGCGCGCCGGTGATCTTCGTCCAGCACGAGGATCGCCATCTGGTGCCGGGCACGCCGGCCTGGGAACTGGACGCCGCCCTGCAGGCCGCGGCCGACGACCCGCGGATCCGCAAGTCCGCGTCCGACGCCTTCCTGCGCACCGGCCTTGCGCGGATCCTGGAAGCGCAGGGTACGCGCCATCTGGTCGTGTGCGGCTACGCCAGCGAGTTCTGCGTGGACAGCACGGTCCGGCACGCGGCGGCACTGGGCTATGACGTGACGCTGGTGGCCGATGCGCACACCACGCACGACAAGCCGCATGCGGACGCGGACCGCATACGCCTGCACCACAACGCCACGCTGGCCGCCATCGGCAGTTATGGCGTGATGATCGAAGCCCTGCCCGTGGCGCAGCTGGCCTTCCGGACGGCGGCCATGCGGGCGTAGGCGCTGCTACGGTTTGGCGCCAGTGCCGGCGGCAGCCGGCCGGGCAATCAACCCAAAGACGCTCGACGCCCTGCCCGCCGTGACGAACACTTCGCGCCGTACCACGCGCGGGGCGCTTTTATACTTCCGGCTTGATGTACGGAAGGAGGCAACATGCCAATGAAACTGCGGTCGACGATGAATCCGCGGGTCTTCTGGGGCGCAACGGGCATCGTTGCGCTGTTCCTGGCGGTGGGCGTCCTGTTTCCCCACCGGGCCGAAAGCTTCTTCAGCCATTTGCAAAGCGGGATCATCAACGGCTTCGGCTGGTTCTACATCCTGGCGGTGGCCATTTTCCTGGGCGCGGCGGTTTTCCTGGCCGTCAGCCGGTACGGCAACCTGAAGCTGGGCCCGGACGACGCCACGCCTGAATACAGCTATCCCACCTGGCTGGCGATGCTGTTCGCGGCGGGCATGGGCATCGGCCTAATGTTCTTTGCCGTGGCCGAACCCATCCAGCATTTCTCCGCGCCGCCGGAAGGCCAGGGCGGCACCATCGCCGCCGCCCGCCAGGCCATGGTCATCACGTTTTTCCATTGGGGCGTGCACGCCTGGGCGATCTACGGCATCGTCGGCCTGTCGCTGGCGTACTTCAGCTTTCGCTACAACCTGCCGCTGACCGTACGCTCCGGGCTGTATCCCTTGCTGCGCGAGCGCATCAACGGCTGGATGGGCGACACCGTCGATATCTTCGCCGTATGCGGCACCCTGTTCGGCATCGCCACATCCATGGGCTTCGGCGTGCTGCAGATCAACGCCGGCCTGGCGCACCTGGTGGGCCTGCCGCAGAACGACTGGGTGCACGTCGTGCTGATCGCCGGGGTCACGGCCCTGGCGACGCTGTCCGTGGTCAGCGGCCTGGATGTCGGCATCCGCCGGCTTTCGGAACTGAACCTGCTCCTGGCCATTACGCTGATGCTGTTCGTGCTTGCCGCCGGGCCCACCGTCTTTCTGCTGAAAGCTTTCGTGCAGAACATCGGCGCCTACCTGGACAACTTCTTCCTGCGCACCTTCAACATCTACGCCTACCGCCCGCGCGACTGGATGAGCAGCTGGACCCTGTTCTATTGGGCGTGGTGGATCGCGTGGTCGCCCTTCGTCGGCATGTTCATCGCGCGGATTTCGCGCGGCCGCACGGTGCGCCAGTTCGTCCTCAGCGTCCTGCTGGCGCCGGCGCTGTTCACCTTCCTGTGGATGACGGTCTTCGGCAACACCGCCATATTCCTCGACATGGGTACGGCGGCCGGCCAGATCTCCGCCGAGGTCGCCAAGGATGTCCCGATCGCGCTATTCCAGTTCCTGCAGCGGTTGCCATGGTCGGGCGTGACGTCGACACTGGCCGTGCTGCTGGTGGCGGTATTTTTCGTCACGTCGGCCGATTCCGGGTCGCTGGTCATCGACACCCTGGCCGCCGGCGGTGTGGAAGACGCACCGGTATGGCAACGCATTTACTGGTGCAGCCTGGAGGGGCTGGCCGCCGCCTTGCTCATGCTGGCGGGCGGCTTGTCCGCCTTGCAGACCGTCACGCTGGCCAGCGCCCTGCCCTTCGCCATCATCATGCTGCTGCTGGTCGTCGGCCTGGTGCGCGGCATGCGCGCCGACATGGCGCGCACGCAGACCCTGGTCGCCAGCCCGTCCCGGGCTCCCGGCGCCGAGCCGAACTGGCGCGCGCGGGTGCATGCCATCCTGCACACCCCGACACGCGAAGAAGTGCTGCGCTTCATCGACGAGGTCGCCGCGCCCGCGCTACGCGACGTGGCCGCGGAGATCAGCCGGCGCGGCCGGCCGGCGCACGTCGCACGCCAGGAAGACGGCATGCTCACCCTGACCGTGCCGGCGGAAGGCGCGCGCGACTTCAGCTATGGAATACAGGCGCAGCGGCACCTGCTCCCCGTTTTCTCGGCCGCGGGCACCACCGGATCGGATGCACGGCGGCCGCACGAATGGCATGCCCGCACGGTCTTTCCCGGCGGCCGCGCCGGCTACGATGTCATGGGCTGTACGGCCGGGCAACTGATCAACGATGTGCTGACCCAGTTCGAACGCTACCAGGCGATCGTCTCGTCCCGTGAAACCGCCCTGTACGTCGGCTCCCCGGACCGCAATCGCTGATGGCGCAAGGCCGCAGGCACGGCGCGCCGCGGCCGCATGCAGCCTTCGGTCCGCCGGCGGATACGCGCCCTGGGGCACACCGGTACGCGGCGGGCCCGGCGCGTCAGCGCGCGGGCCTGGCCGAAGCTGACAGCGTCAGTTGATCGGCGCGTCCTTCATACGCGATATCCGAGCGGAACGCCCAGGTGCTGCTCTCGAAATGCAGCGGAATGCTGGGCAGCAGCGCCAGCGTGCGCTGCACCGACTCCTGCAGCAGCTTTTCCCGTTGCGCCGGATCCACCGTCGTAATGGCCTGCCGGAACACCTTGTCCAGCTCCGCGTCGGAAAACCCGCCGTAATTGCTGGTCCCCAGACCCCGCTCCGTATCCGTCGACGTCACCCAATACGTCAGGAAGGATGAAGCCTCGCCGGTATCCGAGCCCCAGCCGCCCATGGCGAAACTGAACTCGCGCTTGGCCCGCCGCGGAAAAAACACGGAGCGCGTCATTGCGTCCACTTCCGTCTTGATCCCCACGCGCGACAGATACTGCGCCACGGCCTGCGCGACCCCGGCATCGTTGATGTAGCGGTCGTTGGTCGCCGCCAGCGTCATCGAAAAGCCATTAGGATACCCGGCCTGCGCCAGCAGCTTCCTGGCCTCGGCCGGGTCGTACTTCAGCACGGGCGCGTGCGGCAAGGTGCCGAACATGCCGTCGGGCAGGAACTGGTTGGCCGGCGTCGCCGCGCCGTCCATGATGCGGTCGGTGATCGCCTTGCGGTCGATCGCCATCGAGATCGCCTGCCGGACCCGCAGGTCCTGCAAGGGATTCTTCCCGTCCGGCGCGCTGACCTGCGGGCTGGGACTGCGCGCCACATCCATTTGCAGGAAGAGCACCCGCACAGAAGGCGTGACCACGTACTTGAATTTGGGATCGCCCTGCAGCCGCTTCAGGTCGCGCGCCGCGGGGTTTTCGATCAGGTCGAAGTCGCCCGCCAACAGGCCGGTCAGGCGCGGGCCGGCGCTGGGCACCGGCACCATGCGGACCTCGGTCCACGCCGGCTTGCCGCCCCAGTAGGCCTCGTTGCGGGCCAGCGTGATCCCGGTGCCCCGCACGAAGGACTTCACGGTGAATGGGCCGGTCCCGATCGCATTCTTGCCGGAATTGAAGTCTTCCATCTTCGGCCACGGCCCCGTCACCCCGCAATTGCGGTCCGGGTCGAAGCTGATCGCGCCGTGTTCGGCGATGCCGTTCCACAGTATCCACATCCGCGACAAGTCGTTGGCCAACAGCGGATACGGCGCCTTCGTGGTGACCAGCAGGGTCGAACCGTCCTTGACCTGCACCTTGTCGATCTTGCGGGCGATATTCGCGTACGAACCGGCAATGGCCTGGGGATTGTTCAGCACCCGGCAAAACGTGAAGATGACGTCCTCCGGCGTGAAGGGCGCGCCGTTCGAGAACTTCACGCCCTGCCGCAGGGTGAACGCCCATGTCGTGTCGTCCACCGGCTTCCAGGACGTCGCCAGGCCCGGCACCAGCTTCATGCCGGCATCCTGCGCGACCAGCGTCTCGAACACATGCGCCGCAAGGGCATCGTTGGGGGTGGCCTGGTGATAGTGCGGGTCCATCGACGTCGGCTCGGAGGCCAGGCCGATGCGCAAGGTCTGGCCCTGCGCCAGCGCGGACCACATCGCCAGGGCGGCGATCAACGTACGTACGATCATGGTTACCCCTCGCGTCGCCCGGGCCGCGAGCCGCTGGGCGCGTCTCGGTACCGGCCTGCCCCGGGCATCTTCGGCCCGTCATGGCAGGCCATTCTAGCAACGCGATACCCATCGCATGCCATCCGGCCTGCGGGGTTTACCCGGGGTGCCTGCGTGTCAGGACTTGGCGCCCTGCAGCTCCGGCACATTGCCGGGCTCGTCGTACACCGCCATCTGGTCGGACACGCGCTCCACGCCATCCATGCCCGCGATGGACGAGACGAGCCTGTCGCGTTCGCCGGCCAGCACATGCCCGGTCAGCAGCACATTGCCGCCGGCCACGCCCACATTGATCGAGCCCGGCGTACTGACCAGGCGTCCCAGCGCGCTGCGGATGCGCTCGCGCAACTGCCCATCGGTGGCCGGCCCCCCCGTCATGCCCATGGCGGAACGCGCCCCATACGCGGCGCCCTGCAATTCCCCGGCCGCGCGCCGCGCATTGCGGGCCAGGTAGCGGCTGGCTTCGTTGCGCCGCGCGACCATCTGGTCGCGCAGCATGGCGCGCCGGCGGCGGCCCAGTTCCGGGTCCAGGTAGTACATGGCGGCGGCGCCCAGCGCGACAGCCACGATCGAATCGCTCAGTTTCATAGGTCCTCCCGAACCAAAGGTAAACGGTGCCCCCAGCCTTGGCGCGCCCGCATTCGACATGCCCGTCCATGTGCGATGGCCCGCATCGATGCAGCTCCGCGTCGTGTGGCGGCGCGCGGATCACGGCCCCGCCGCTGGCGGTTGCGTCCCGCCCGAACGCAATGCGGGCCCAACGTTGGGCAGGAATTACGCGCCGCCGTAAGCCGGGCGAGGCCATCGCAATAACGGTGGCGCCGCCGGGCCGGCCTGGCGCCGCTACGGGACAGGCGCGGCGTCGGGCAGGTACGCTTCCTCGAGCAGCGCCAGCGCGCTGTCCAGCACGGCAGGGACCTCCGGCATGGCAGAGCCCCCGACCACGCGGTGCGGGCCGCCGGCCGGCGGACCCCAGCGCAAAGGGTCCGTGGCCAGGAACACGACCACGCTGGGCACGTGCAAGGCGGCGGACAGCTGGGCTACCTCGGTATCGTTGGACACCAGCAGCCGCGCGCGCGACAGCAGCGCCGCATGACCGCCGAGCGACATATCGCAGGCCGCGATGCAGGCGGGATGCCGCATCTGCGCGGCGACCTTCTGTGCCAGCAACCGCTCCCCCTGCGAGCCCGTCAATATCACCCGCAGGCCACGCGCGGCCAGCACGTCGCCGACTTGCGCGAAGTACCTGGGCGGCCAGCACGTGGCGCTGTCCCGTCCGCCCGGCTGCAGGCAAACATAGGGCTGATGCGTGCACGATTCCAGGTCGGGATACCGATGCAGCTCGGCACGGTCCGCCGGAAGCAAAGGAAATTCGAGCCGCTCGTCGGAGACATCGGCATCCAGGTACTGTTCCAGCAGATAGAGAGTGCGCCGCACCTCATGGCGATCCGATGGATAAGGCCATACCCGTACCGACGCGGCATCGTCCGCGTTGCCCAGGCCGACCGCCTCCCGGCCGCCGAACTGCGCCACAACCCGATTGCTGGTGGGCCCGGCGCCATGCAATTGCAGGCAGCGATCGAAGCGCTGCGCGTGCATACAGGCGAAGAAGGCATCCAGGTCGTCAGGCCGTGCGGTGGCCTCCGGCAGGCCGGGATAGCCCGGGAATTCGAAGAAGCGATCCAGGTAGTGCGCATAGCGGGTCTGGAATGCGCGGGCCCATGGCAGCCCGACCAGCGCGATGTCGGCGCCGGGCAGCCGCTTGCGCAAAGCCCTGAACGCCGGCACGGCGCACAGCATATCGGCCAGGTTCAAGGCCCGGAACACCGCCACCCGCGGGGCCGTGATGCCGGCCCTGCCGGGCGGGTCCATGACACCGGACATCCCGCCTGCGCCCGGGGTGGACAGGTTATGCCCGGACCGCCCGATGGCGCCGGCGTCGGTATCGCGCGCCCCGCGGCTCACGCGCGCGCCAGTCGATCGCCATTCCGCGCGGGCCTGCCGCCGTGCTCGCGCGCATTCCCACGGAGGGTGTCGAAACTGGCGGTGGCGCACGTCGTGACTTCGTGGGTGGTGGCTCGGGCCATATTGCTCTCCTGTCAAAACCCGAGCCAGGCGCAACCGATATGCCCGGACCTCAGCCCACCGCCGGCACCGCCTTCATGCCGCGCGCGCTCCGGTAGTCCATGCTGTAGCGGCCCGCACCGTGCAGGGCGACCATGAACATGCCGCCCGCGATGGCCAGGTTCTTCAGGAAGTTCGTCATTTGGACGGGATCGCCGATCGCACGATGGAACACCAGCGCCGACACGATGCTGAAGACGCCCAGCACTATGGCCGCCAGACGGGTACGGTAGCCCAGCAGCAGCAGCGTCCCGCCGCCCAGCTCGATGAGCAAAGCCGCGGCGTAGCTAAGCAGCGGCATGGGCAGTCCGGCCGCCGTGATGTAGGCGATGGTGCCGGCCGGCGCGATGGCCTTGCCGACACCGGCCACGAGGAAAAGCGCGGCAAGCAGCATGCGGCTGACGAACTGGGGCAACGCGGGACTGGCGGGCCCCGCAGCAGCGGGCCTTGCGGAAGAAGTGGAGGTGGACGTCTTCATGGCGACCCTTGGGAAAGAAGAATGGCGGCCAGCATAGGCATTGCCCTCTACTCTAGGAAGCCTATATATTTCGATCCATTCCATCCAATTTCTGGATATCTATGCTGGACGCCATCTCGCTGGACCAGTTGCGTACCTTCGTGGCGGCCGCGGAAACAGGCAGCTTCTCGGCCGCGGGCCGCAAGCTGCGCCGCGCGCAATCGGTAGTGAGCCACACGCTGGCGAACCTGGAAGCGCAGACCGGCGTGCGGCTGTTCGACCGCACCGGCCGCTACCCCGTACTGACCGAGGCGGGCACCGCCCTGCTGCACGAGGCGCGCGTGGTCCTGAACGGGGTGAATGGGTTCAAGGCCAAGGCCCGGTCCATGGCGGAGGGGCTCGAAGCCGAACTGTCCGTGGTCATCGATGTCATGTATCCCATGCAGGCCCTGACACAGGCGGTCGGCGAGTTCAAGGTCGCCTTCCCGCATACGCCGCTGCGCCTGTATGTGGAAGCGCTGGGCGGCGTATTGAAACCGGTGCTCGACGGCACCTGCAGGCTGGGCGTGATCGGCAGCCTGCCGATCATTCCAGACACGGTGCAGGCCGAACCGCTGCTCGACGTGCCCATGGTCAAGGTAGTCGCGCCTACGCATCCCCTGGCCTCGTTCGACGGCGAGATCACGCCAGCCGTCCTGTCGCGCCACGTGCAACTGGTATTGACCGACCGCACCGAGCTGACCGATGGCAATAACTACGGGGTGTTCTCGCAACAGACCTGGCGCCTGGCCGACATGGGCGCCAAGCACGCCTTCCTTTGCGCCGGATTCGGCTGGGGCCATATGCCGCTGGGCATGGTGCATTCCCAGCTGCAAAGCGGCGAACTGGTCGCGCTGACGCGGGAAAGCGCGACTTGCCGCGTCCAGCCCATCGCGGTGCTGGCGGTGTATCGGCAGGACCATCCGCCCGGACCGGCGGGTCGCCGGTTCCTGGATTTGCTCAAGGACGGAAGCCGCGCGTGCCCGACGCTGGCGCCGCCGTCCGGCCCCGTCGCGGGCGGCCAGGCCTGAGGGCAGGAGCGCGGGTGGCCGGCCCCACCGCCACCTTCCAGGGCCCTCCCGCCCCTTCCGGGTCTGACCGCCTTGGCGGCTAGGGGCAGCCTTTGCGGCATTGCCGCCCTCGCCGCCAACCGCCGGCGCCAGCCCGCCACGGCCGGCCTACGCGAGCCGCCCCCAAGGACGGCCGGTTACCCGAGCAGGAATCAAGGCTTGGCGACGGTGTCCAGGCCGGTCGCCTTCACGACCGGGGCGGCCTGTGGCGACGACAGGTATTTCAGCAGCGCGGCGGCCTCCTGCGGATGCGCCGCGCCAACCGGCACACCGCCGGCGAAGCGCGTAATGGACTGCACGGATGCGGGGATCTTCCCAACGAACGTTATGCCCGGGACCGGCAACAGTTCGCTGACCTGCTGGAAGCCCAGTTGGTACTTGCCATCGGCCACCTGCGAGGCCACCGGGATCTTCGGCACCATGGTGGCCTTGGACTTGACCTGCGTCTCGATACCCAGCTTCTTGAACAGCTCTTTCTCGATGTACACGCCGCTGGCGCTGTCCGAATACGCGATGGACTTGGCGCCCAGCAGCGTCTTTTTCAGCGCGGCCTCGGTGGAGATATCCGGCTTCGGCTGTCCCTTGCGGACCACCATCCCGATCGCCGAATCGGCCAGCTCCACGCGCGAGGCCGGGTCCACCATCCCCTGCTTGATCAGGTCATCCAGCGCATAGCCCACCATGATCACCACATCCGCCGGTTCGTGCCGCGCCAGGCGGTTCGGGATGGCTTCCGGCGTCTTGCCCATCGAAGGCCCGTGCTCGGTGACCAGCTTATTGCCCGTGGCCTGGGTGTACTGCGGACCGAGCTTGTTGTACGCCGCGGAAAAACCGCCCGAGATCAGGACATGCAGTTCCGCCGCGTGGACCGGCGCGAACACCAGCGACGAAGCCAGCAGGGATCCGGCGAAAAGGGTGCGTAGGGTAGGTTTCATGGTCTCCTCGGTATGACAGTGGGAAGAAAATCTTCGCGCCGGGCCGCTTCGCGCGACACCTATTGCGCCTGCGTGGCGACGCGCGCGGCGGCGCCCGTGCGTGCGTAAAGCACCAGCGTCGCGCCAAAGGCGCAGACCGCCGCGAACGTCATCCAGTAGGCGGGCGCCGCGCGGTCGCCGGTGATGTGGATAAGCTCTGTCGATATCGCCGGCGTGAAACCGCCGAACAGGGCCGTGGCCAGGCTGTAGGCCACCGAAAAGCCGGCCACGCGCACCGCCTTGGGCATTACCTCCGTCAGGGCCGCCACCATGGCGCCGTTGTAGATGCCATAGAGAAACGACAGCCACAACAGCACGGCAAGCATCTTGAAGAAGGTGGGCTCATGCGCCAGGAAGGTCAGCGCGGGATAGGCGGTGAGGATGGTCAGCGCGGTCATGGTCAACAGCACGGACTTGCGGCCGATACGGTCGGAGATCGCGCCGCCGACAGGCAGCCAGATGAAGTTGGTGACGCCCACGCATAGCGTCACCAGCAGGCTGTCCGAGGTACTGAGATGCAGCACGGTTTTGCCGAAGGTCGGCGCATATACCGTGATGAGATAGAAGGCTGTGGTCGTCATGGCCACCAGCAGCGCGCCGCCCAGCATCAGCTTCCAGTTGGCGGCCAGCGCCGTGGCCGCTTCGCGCAGGGTGGGCCGATGCGTCTGCGCCTTGAACTCCTGGGTTTCCTCCAGCCGGCGGCGCAGCACGAAGATGAAAGGGATAATCATGCAGCCGACGAAAAACGGCACCCGCCATCCCCACGCCGCGATCGTCGCCGCGTCCATCCAGCGGTTCAGGCCGAAGCCCAGCGCGGCGGCCACCACGATGGACACCTGCTGGCTGCCGGACTGCCAACTGGTGTAGAAACCCTTGTGGCCGGGCGTGGCCATCTCGGACAGGTACACCGACACACCGCCCAGCTCGGCTCCGGCCGAGAACCCTTGCAGCAGCCGCCCCAGCAGCACCAGCGCAGGCGCCAACAGGCCGATGGACGCGTGTCCCGGCACGAAAGCGATCAGCACCGTACCGGTCGCCATCAGCGAAAGCGTCAGGATCAGGCCCTTGCGGCGCCCCACCCTGTCGATATAGGCGCCCAGGACCACCGCGCCCAGGGGCCGCATCAGGAAGCCGGCGCCGAAGACCGCGAAGGTCTGCATCAGCGACGCGAAATCGCTGCTCGCGGGGAAAAACACCGCGGCGATCTGCGTGGCATAGAAGCCGAACAGGAAAAAGTCGAACTGCTCGAGGAAATTGCCCGCGGTGACGCGCACGACCATACGGGCGACCGATGTAGCTGAAGGGTGGGTACTGGCGCTGGTTTGCGGCATGCTCGCGGGTTCCTGGTTGGGTGTGCCACACATCCCAACACGGCCACAAGCATTGCTGAAGGGAGTGAAACGAAACAAATTGCTTCGAACGCAGATCGTTACAGCGATTCCGGCGCGCTTGGCAAATACTTCATATCGCCGGCCGCACGCGGCGCTGGGCAGGCGGCCCGGCGCTTCCGTCGGCCGCGAGGCCACACGTTAGACCGTCCACCTGACGGCCGCATTAAAGGACAGGGGCACGAACGCCTGCCCACCACAATGGAGCAGACCCATCATGGCCATTCAACCTATCCCCGAGGGCTTCCACACCGTCACGCCCTTCCTCAACATCAAGGACGCCAGGGCCTTCATCGCCTTCCTTGAAAAGGCATTCGACGCACGGCTGCTGTTTTGCATGGATACGCCGGAGGGCAAGGTCCGGCATGCGCAGGTCCGCATCGGCGACTCCATGGTCATGGTCAGCGAGTCCTGCGACCAATGGCCCGCCATGCCGGCCGCGCTCTATCTGTATGTGCCGGACGTCGATGCCGTCTACGCGCGAGCCGTCGCGGCCGGCGCCACGTCGATCATGGCGCCGGCCGACCAGTTCTATGGCGACCGTAACGCCGGCGTGCACGACGCCTATGGCAACGTCTGGTGGATCGGAACGCATATCGAGGATGTGCCGCCGGACGAACTGGAACGACGCGGCAAAGCCGCGTCCGCGCGGCAAAATTGAACTCGTCGACAACCATTGCTGGCCTTGGGTGGCTGGCAGCGGATGCCGGCATGAGTGGCTGGCATGGGCGGCATGCATGGATCGCGGAAAGCCATCCCGGTTCAACACCGGGCCCGGCGCTTGCTTATGCGCGACCGCAAACCGGCGGGCCGGCCCGAGCCGGCGCGCATTCCACCGAAGGGACCGGTACGCGGCTGCGTCCGGCCCCCCGGGCCCGCACCAAGCGAGGATCATCATGAAGCAAACCGCAACCTCTTTGCTTTTCGCCATCGGCATGGCCGCGGCGATGTCTTCGACCCCGTTGCTGGCGCAAGGCGTTCAGCAATCGATCACGGAAAAACGCGTCGATGTGGTGCCCCTGGCCACCGGCTATCGCGCCTCCAAGATCCTGGGGGCCGACGTCCAGAACAGCGACAGGGACAAGATCGGGACCATCGACGACATCATCGTCACCTCGGCGGATCAGGAGCCCTACGCCATCCTGTCCGTGGGTGGCTTCCTGGGCATGGGCACGCGCCTGGTCGCCGTACCGTTCAAGCGGCTGCAGGTCGTCGACAAGCATATGCGCATGGAAGGCGCGACGAAGGAATCGCTGCGCGCGCTGCCAGAGTTCCGCTACGCGGACAACTGATATGGAAGCCGTCGCCACGCCGACCGGGGCGCCGCCCGGAGACAACCGCCTGGCCCGCGTCATGGGCCCCAAACTGCTGTTGCTGTTCATCATCGGGGACATCCTGGGCACCGGGATCTATGCCTTGACGGGCCAGGTGGCGCACGAAGTCGGGGGCGCCGCGTGGGTGCCGTTCCTGGTAGCCTTCGGCGTCGCGCTGCTCACCGCGCTGTCGTATCTGGAACTGGTCACCAAGTATCCCCAGGCGGCCGGCGCGGCGCTGTATGTGCACAAGGCCTTCGGCGTGCATTTCCTGACGTTCATCGTGTGCTTCGCCGTGATGTGCTCCGGCCTGACCTCCGCGGCCACCGCATCGCGCGCCTTCGCCGCCAATATGTTCCTGGCGCTCGGCGTGAAGGCCGACGGCGGCGTCGTCATGGCGGGCGCGCTGGGGTTCCTGCTGTTGATCATGCTGTTGACCCTGCGCGGCGCGGCGCACAGCATCAAGACCAATGTGGTCCTGACACTCGTCGAGCTGAGCGGGCTGCTGCTGGTGATCGTGCTGGGTTATTATGCGATTGCCGGCGGCCAGGCGGACCTGTCGCGCGCCATTGCCTTCGACACGCCGGAAGACAAGAGCATCTTCCTGGCCATCACGTCGGCCACCACGCTCGCGTTCTTCGCCATGGTGGGCTTCGAGGATTCGGTCAACATGGCCGAGGAGACGCACTCGCCCAGCCGCATCTTTCCCAAAGTCATGCTGACGGGGCTGGGCATCACCGCGGTCATCTACGTCCTGGTGTCGATCTGCTCCGTGGCCCTGGTGCCGGTGGGCGAATTGGCCGCCAGCGCCACGCCGCTGGTGCTGGTGGTAAAGCGCGCCGCGCCCGGCCTGCCTACCGAAACCATCATGCCGATCATCTCCATGTTCGCCGTCGCCAATACCGCGCTGATGAACATGATGATGGCCAGCCGCCTGTTGTATGGCATGGCCAACCAGGGCGTGCTGCCCGGCTTCCTGGCGCGCGTGCATGCGCGCACGCGCACGCCGTGGACGGCGATCCTGTTCACCACCGCCATCGGCCTGGGCCTGACCATCCTGGTTTCGCGCTCGGAATCGCAGGCCGTGCGCGCCCTGGGCGGCACCACGGCATTGCTGCTGCTGGGCGTATTCACCTTCGTGAACATCTGCGTGCTGGTGCTGCGGCGCAAGCGCGTGGAGCACCAGCACTTCCGTACCCCGACCTGGGTTCCGTGGCTCGGCGCGGCGACCTGCCTGTTCCTGGTCACCCCGCTGACGGGACGCGATCCGGTGCAATACCGCGTGGCCGGCTGGCTCTTGCTGCTGGGTATCGTCATGTGGCTGATCACCCTGGCCACGCACCGGAAATCGGGCATGCGCCTGGACCCCGAACGCCTCGACCCCGACAAGCCCGGCTCCCCACCGTAGGCTGTCCCGCCGCGCGCAATCCCGGGCCCGCCCTGCGCAGGCCCGGGGCCTCCGAAACCCATATCGACGCCGCCTCCCACCGCCGTACCCGGCGGTGGCGGTGGGGGTCGGGCGGCTGCCCAACGACCACCCGGATGCGCGTCGTAGCCCGCATCGCGGCACGTCGCTCCCTGCTTTGCCGAACGCGGCGCCACGGGTCGATCCGGACACGAGCTACGCCATGTCCTACATGCCGCACGTAGGATTTGCCCCCAAGCTTCACTTCCCAGGCGCAATCATCGGACTAAGTCCCATTTTTGCCGCACCGCCATCTGCCTGTCCCGCCGAAACCTAGACTCTGCGCGTTCCACCGGCCTGCCCGTGCGCCACGGACAGCCGCCGTGTCAGCTGTTTCCCGATTCGCGCGCGGACCGCTTGGCACCCCGAGGATTGCCAGCCTCTGCGCGTGGATCCGATGTTGCCAGAGCGGGGACTACACGCATGATGAATCTTCAGGTGGCAGTGCGCAGGCATGTTGGAAGCAAACGGCCTAAGCGGGCCGCGGCGGTCGGCGCGGCGATGGGCGGTTTCCTCGCTGCGCCGTTTTTGTCGGGGGAGGCGGCCGCGGGCCGCTACGAGGTCGGCAGCGAAACCGAACTGGTGCAGGCGGTAATCCGGGCAAATCTCGATGGCGACAGCAGCGCCCGCATCACGCTCACGCGAGACATCACCCTGAGACACCCGACCGTGCTTGCGCCGGCACGCAAACCCATCACGGTCGACACGGGCCCGTTCTCGCTGGCCGCCGGCAGCGCCGACGCAAGCCACGCGGGCCTGGGCCCTGTCCTGGGCGGTGGGGCCTATACCGTCATCGGGACGCTCCGCGGCGGCCATGCCGCCCACACCCGCGAGGACGGCCGCGGAGGCATGGCGCTGGTCGTCCAGGGCGGCGAGCTTGCCAACCGCGCCAACATTACGGCGGGCAGCGGCGCCAGCAGCGGCGCGCTGGCAGGCCCGGTTCGCCAGGCCGGCCCGGGAGGCGTCGGCATGGCGGGCTCCAACGTGGTGTTGCACAACCATGCCCACGCGCGCATCGCCGGCGGCCAGGGCGGGCACTACGACGCCGCGGACCCGGGCAGCGCGACCCAGGCGGCGGGAAGCGGCGGCACCGGCCTGCTGATCCATGGCGGCCGCCTCCAGAACGAAGGCATCCTCGTCGGCGGCGACGGCGGCGACGCGACGAACCACATCGCGGCCAAGGCGCCGGCCATGTCGGGCCGAGGTGGCGAGGGCGCCCAACTGACGGCCGGCTCGCATTCCAACCACGGCATTATCGCGGGCGGCAATGGCGGCGTCGGCGCAAGCGCGCAGCGCACGGGCAACGGCGGCGGGGGCCATGGCGTGCAGTTCACCGGTGCCATGCTCCACAACCGGGGCGTCCTGCGTGGTGGCCATGGCGGCATCAGCCCGGGTACGGGCGCACAGAACGCCGTCGTGGCCGGCGGCGCGGGCGGCCATGGCGTCATCATGGAGTACGGCAATCTGGTCAATGGGCCCGACGGCGTCATCGAAGGCGGCGACAACCCCGGGCGCGGCATGGCGGCGCCCCAGCCCGGCGGATCCGGCGTGGTGGCAAGGAGTTCCTCCGTCATCAATAGCGGGCACATCGCCGGAGGCCGTAACGCCGGCGGCTACAGCCGCGCGCCCGCCATTGAATTCGGCGGCGGCAACAATGTGCTGGAGCTGCGCGACGGCTGGCGCATCACCGGGCCGGTGTTGGGGTCCGGACGCGACACCCTGGTGTTGAGCGGCACGCAGGACAACAGCTTCGCCGTCTCGCATATCGCGCGAGCCGGGAAGGCGGCCCAGTTCCAGGGCTTCGCCCACTTCGAGCTGCTGGGCGCCGGCACATGGCGCCTGCATGGCGTCACCACCGCGACCACACCGTGGATCCTCCACGAAGGCGCACTCGAGGTCGAGCATGACGCCAACCTGGGCGCCTCCACCGGCGCGCTTACATTCGCCGGGGGAACGCTGCGCGTCTCGGGCACGAACCTGCTGCGCCTGGATCGCCCCGTATATTGGAGCGACAAGGGTGGCGGCCTGGACATCGCCGAGCCGGGACATCGCTTCACCATCGCCCAGGACCTGCACGGCGGCGGGGCGCTCGACAAGCGCGGTCCGGGCACGCTGATCCTGGCCGGATCCAACACCTATTCAGGCGGCACCACGATATCCGACGGGACCCTGCGCATCGGCGACGGCGGCACGCGCGGCCACATCGACGGGAACGTACGCAACGACAGCCTGCTGGTGTTCGATCGCAGCGACGCCGTCGTTTTTCCCGGGCACATCTCCGGCACCGGTGCGGTGGTCCACCTGGGGCGCGGCACCACGACATTCACGGCGGACCACGCCTACACCGGCGTCACCGTCGTCAGCAAAGGCACACTGAAACTTGGCGATGGCGGCACCTCGGGCCACGTGCACGGAGACATCTACAGCGACGGCCATCTGGTCTTCGACCGTGCCGACACGATGGTATTGCCCCAGGGCGTCCATGGCCGCGCCAGCGGCTCCGTGGTCCAGGCCGGTACGGGAACCACCGTGCTGGCCGGGACGAACGATTACCAGGGGCCGACCGACATCCGGCGAGGAATCCTGGTCGTCAACGGCGACCAGGCCGACGCCACGGGTGCGGTGACCGTGCGGCGTGGCGCCGTGCTGCAAGGACACGGCAGGATCGGCGGCCACGTCACCGTGGAGGATGGCGGCACGCTGGCGCCCGGCCACCCCGTCGGCATGCTGTCCACGGGCAGCCTGACGCTGCATCCGGGTGCCACCCTGCAGATGCACATCGCCCGCGCCGCGCCGGACCAGCTGGTCAATGCGCACGACCGTCTCCGCGTCAACGGCGACCTGACGCTGGACGGCTTCCTGGATATCGCGACGCCGCCTGGCGGGAACTTCGATGTCGGTGTCTACCGGCTGATCGATTATCGCGGCCGGCTGACCGACCGCACGATCGATATCCGCCACATCCCCGCGGACAGCGACCGCGCGGCCCTGAGCGTACAGGCGACGGTGCCCGGACAGGTCAATCTGCTGAATACGGGCGGACGTCCGGTGCGGTTCTGGCAAGGCGCCGGTCCCGCGCAGGCGGAGGCCCGCCAGGGCAAGGCCGGCATGCCGGGCGGCAAAGGCGTATGGCGCGCCGGCGGCCCGCCCATATGGTCCGACGGCCGCACCGCGCGAGGCATGGGCTGGGTTCCCGGCGCGGTGGCGGTTTTCCTGGGCGAGCCGGGGACGATCCGCGTGGACGACAGCGCCGGCCCCGTGGTGTTCGGCGGCGCCCAGTTCGCGGCGGACGGCTATGCCGTCACGGGGCCGGGCATACTGACGACCGGCCCCGCACCGGCCGAACTGCGCGTAGGCGACGGCACGCCGGCCGGCGCGGCGATGCGCGCGACCGTGCACGCCGGCATCGCCGGCCAGGGCGGTATCGTCAAATCGGACCTGGGCACGCTGGTGCTGGCCGGCGACAACCGCCATGCCGGCGGCACCACGTTGCGCGCCGGCACCCTGGAAATCGCCAGGGACGCCGGTCTGGGCGAGGCAAGCGGGCCGTTGACGCTGGCCGGAGGACGGTTGCGCACCACGGCGCCGCTGGACACCTCGCGTCGCGTCGCGCTGGGCGGCGGAGGCGGCGCGGTCGACACGATGCACCATACCGTGCGTCTACGCGGGCCGTTGACGGGCGCTGGCGCTCTCGTGAAAGAAGGCAGCGGCACGCTGGAACTCGCCGGGCCCAACACGGCCCGGGGCACGGTGAACCTGGCCGCCGGCCGCGTCCGGGCCGCCGATCCCGCGGCCCTGGGAGCCGCCCTGCGCTACGCCCTGCAGCCCGGGACCACGCTGGACCTGGCCGGACACGACCAGGTCATCGCGGGCCTGGATAACGCGGGCATGGTGGCCATGGGCAGCGCATGGGCGGCGCCTGAGCCGGCTACATCGGGTACATCGGCCCCGCCAGTTGCCCCGGGTACGACGCTCACCGTCCGAGGCGACTATGTCGGCCGCAACGGCACCCTGCTGATGCGCACCGTCCTGGGCGACGAGCGCAGCGCCACGGATCGCCTGGTCATCGACGGTGGACGCGCCAGCGGCCGCACCATCGTGCAAGTCGTCAACGCCGGCGGCCTGGGCTCCCACACGCGCGGCGACGGCATTGAACTCATCCGTGCCCTCAACGGCGCCACCACCACGGCGCAGACCACGCGGGATGCCTTCGTCCTGGCGGACGACCATGTCGACGCGGGCGCATATGAATACCGCCTGTATCCGGGCGACGCCCGCGGCGCGGGGGAAAGCTGGTACCTGCGCTCGACCGTGCCGGCGCTTGCCCTGCCGTCCGGCCTCTCCTCCGGCCTGGACGCCGCCGGTCCGCTTGCGGCGGCTCTCCCGGCCGGCGCCGCCGCGCGGGCGCCAGGTCCCGGGCGCACCGCATATCGCCCTGAAGTCGCCCTGAATGCCGCCCTCCCGGCCGTGCTGGGGCGCGGCGACATGGCGGTGCTCGGCACCCTGCACCGGCGCGAAGGCGACGGCGCGGTGGCGATTGCCCCGGACCCGGAGGCGCCGCGCCGGCGGGCGTGGGGCCGCGTCATCGACCAGGACGCGGCGATCCGCCAGTCCGGCACGGTATCCCCGCGCAGCGACGGATGGTTTACGGGGATGCAGCTCGGCGTGGACGTGTACGCGGATGGCGGCCATCGCGTCGGCCTCTATGGCGCCACCCTGGGATGGCGCAGCAAGGTCAGGGGCGACGCAGGCGGTGTCGACGACGCAGCGGTCGGCCACCTGAGCGGACGCGGCAACTATGCCGGCCTGTACTGGAGCTATATGCCGGAAAGCGGCTGGTACAGCGACGTGGTGCTGCAATACGGCCGCCAACGCGGCGGCGCCAGCGCGACGGGCGGCGGCAGCGCGACGGGCGGCGGCAGCGCCGACATCCGCGCGCGCGGCGCGCTGGCGTCGGCCGAAGTGGGCAAGCCCGTCGGCCTCGGCGGCCGATGGCAGCTTGAACCGCAAGCGCAACTGATCGCCGCGCGCCAGCACCTGGACGATGTGCAGATACCGGCGGCGACCTTGCAACAGCGTCCCCGCACTACGTTGACGACGCGCCTCGGCTTGCGCCTGAAAGGCGATTACGCGGCCGGCGCGGGCCGGATCCAGCCGTATTCCCGCCTGAACCTGTGGCAGGGATTGAGCGGCCACGACACCCTGGCGGTGCGCGGTCCGGCGGGCCAGACCGATATCGAGACCGGCCGCGGCCATACCTCGGCCGATATCGCGGCCGGCGGCACCTGGACCGTCAACCGGCATATCGCCCTGTACGGCGAACTCGGCCACATGTACGCACTGGGCGGCGCGCAGCGCGTATCCACGCAGCACAGCGTTTCCCTGGGCGTGCGCATCGCGTGGTAGGCGGGCGTTAGAATGGCGGGCCAGGCGATTCCCTTTTTTCTCCAGCCCACCGGCCCTCATGCCCGTGCACTACCTCCGTGCGTTGACCAGTCCGGGACGCACCTCCGAAAGCAACCGCCGCTTGGGCCGGTCGCTGGCCTTCGTCGCCGGCGCGGCGAATGCGGGCGGCTTCCTGGCAGTGGGCCAATACACTTCGCACATGACCGGGCTGGTTTCCGCGCTGGCCGACCACGCCGTGCTGGGCGACACGGACCTGGTCGTTGCATGTGTGTGCGCGGTCATCGCCTTCGCGGCGGGCTCGGCCACCTCGGCCATCCTGATCAACTGGGGCCGGCTGCGCGGGGCGCAGAGCGAATACGCCCTGCCCTTGATGATCGAGGCCGCCCTGCTGCTGGTGTTCGGCCTGCTCGGTTCGCAACTCGCGCAGAGTCGCATGCTTTTCGTCCCGGCCACTGTCGCGCTGCTTTGTTTCATCATGGGCTTGCAGAACGCCATCATCACCAAGATATCGAGGGCGGAGATCCGCACCACGCACATGACGGGCGTCATCACCGACATTGGCATCGAGCTCGGCAAACTGCTGTACTGGAACCGGCGCGACCGGCCCCTTGACGCGCGCGTGCTGGCCAACCGCTCGCGGCTGCGGCTGCTGCTGTCGCTGCTCGCCATGTTCCTGTTCGGCGGACTGGTGGGCGCGCTCGGCTTCAAGCACGCCGGCTTCGTCGTCACCGTACCGCTCGCGGCCCTGCTTGTCGTGCTGGCCATCGTGCCCGTGCTGGACGACCTGGCGGCGCTGCACCGCCGCTCATGATGGCCAGGCCCGATGCACGCCGCCCCCGGCCTTCCGTGGCAGCCGCTGCGCGGATGGAAGGTGTCCGCCTGCCCCACGCCTGGCGCCCCCGCTTGATGCCGAAGGAGGTCCGGTGAGACGTTCGGGCAGCGCCGATCTTCCCTTGCATGGCGGCCGCGTGCCGGCATGGCTGGGCGCGCGCATGTCGCGGCTGGGCGCGGTGATCGCGCAGGCCATCGTGCATCACTATGGCCGCGACGAGTTCCTGCGACGGCTCGCCCACCCCTTCTGGTTCCAGTCCTTCGGCGCCGTCATGGGCATGGACTGGCATTCTTCGGGCATCACGACCAGCGTCATCGGCGCGTTGAAGCGCGGGCTCGGGCCGTTGTCCGGCGAACTGGGCATACACGTATGCGGTGGCCGCGGCAGCCATTCGCGCAAGACGCCGCTCGAACTGGCCATGATCGGCGAACGCGTCGGCCTGGATGGCGACGCGCTGGCGCGCGCCAGCCGCCTGGTGGCCAAGGTCGATAGTGCCGCCGTGCAGGACGGCTTCGACCTGTACCTGCACGGCTTCATCGTCACGGACGATGGTAATTGGGTCGTGGTGCAGCAAGGCATGAATGGCGACAACCGGCTCGCGCGACGCTACCACTGGCTGTCGCAGGACCTGCGCAGCTTCGTCGACACGCCGCACGCCGCGATCGACGGACCGAACCAGGGCGACATCGTCAATCTGACGGACCGCCGCGCCGAGGCCTCGCGCCATGGCCAATTGACCCTGTTGCGGGACCAGGGCCCCGACTTCATCGTGGACGAAGCCGCCGCGCTGGCGCGCGCCGCGGCGCCGGACACCGCGCCCGCGATATCGGCGCAAGGCCAGTTGGCGCTGCCTCACCTAGTCATGCCGGCACACCATGACGTGCGGCCCAAGGACGTGAGCCTGCGCCGGCTGCATGGCGCACTGGCCGCCGCGGCCGAATGCGGGCCGACGGATTTCGCCGACCTGCTGCTGGTGCCGGGCGTGGGCGCGCGCACCGTGCGGTCGCTGGCCCTGGTGGCCGAAGTGGTCCATGGCGCGCCCTGCCGTTTCGCCGACCCCGCGCGCTTCTCGCTGGCCCATGGCGGCAAGGACCGCCACCCCTATCCCGTCCCTTGCGAGGTCTACGACCGCACCATCGATGTGCTGAAGTCCGCGGTGGCCAAGGCGGGGCTCGGCAACGAAGAAAGGCTGGACGCACTGCGCCGGCTCGATCGCCAGGCGCGCCTCCTGGAACGCGACGCGACGGGCCCGGACTTCGAGTCCTTCGTGCAGGATGAACGCCAGGCCTCGGCGTCCTACGGCGGCCGCAGCGTATTCGGCATCGAAACCCGGGCGACGGTGCTGCCGCGGCCGCGCAACGGCGCGGGACAGGATTAGCGCGGCGTTCGCGTAGCGGCGCCAGCGGCGCGGCCAACCATCGCGCGACGCCCCTTCGAGACGCGCTCTACCCCTATCACGGGCGGCGTCGAATTCTCGTCAAAGAATCCGGCCATCAAGCAATTTCCCGGCGCTGAACCGCGGTAAACGGCCTTCGTGCGGCCTGGGCGCGACAGCGCACGAACGATACGAAGGCACACGGCGGCCAGCCGTTGCCCCGATGCCACGGCACACGGATACGTGGTTGTCATTTGCATTGAAAGGACATCAAAATGATGTCAAACAAATGACAACATCCTATGAGCACTTCACCCCTGAAACCTCCGACGGACCCGTCGTGCGTGCGTGACGTCACGTTGGTACTGTCCGAAAAGATCGGCGCGGGCCACGATAGGGAATGCTGGCGTCATCCGCTGAACGCAGCGCTCTGCATCAAGGTTCCGAAACCCGAGCAGGAACGCGCACAGAACGAAATCGACTTCCACTACAGCAGCCACCTTGCACACCATGCCGTGGCCGGACCGCATTTGCCGCGCGTGCACGGGTGGGTACGGACCAACCATGGCCGCGGCCTGGTGGTGGACCTGGTCCAGCAACCGGACGGCACGCCCTGTCCCACGCTGCCGGCAGCCTTGCGCAGCGGCATGATTACCGAAATGGAAGCGGTGGGCCTGGTCTACGAGGCCTTCGACTGGCTGATTGCCAACGGCGTCATGCTGGCGGACTACGGCGTCAGCAATTTCCTCGTGCGCAACTCGCCGGAGGGCAGGCCCTATCTGGTGTTCATCGACGGACTGGGCACGCGCCACTTCGACCTGAAATACTGGGCGCGATGTACGTTCGGCTTCCTGGAGCGCTGGGCCGCGCGCCAGAAGGCCCTGTACTTCCGCAACAAGACCCTGCACCTGCTGCGCGACCACTCAAGCCGTATCTGGGAGCCCCAGAAAGGCAGCTACGTGACGGCGTGACAGCGCCGGGCTGGCGCCGGTGTAGCAGAACAAGGTCAGCGGCAACCGGCCGCGGTGCACCTGGTCCAGGTACATGTCGTACATGGCGAGGATGGCGGGCTGCGTCATCTCCAGCTTGCGCTGGTGGATGACATCGGCCGGACAGGACGCGACGATCAGGCGTTGCGGACGCGGCGTCAGGGCGCTGCACAGTCCGTATGCGGCGATACGCCGGAACGGCAGCGTGTCGCTGCGCACGTTGCGCACGAAGTAGTCATAGAAATAGCGATCCAGCACCAGCGGACGGCGCCAGCCGGTGAACAGGCGCGACAGCGAAAAATACACCCATGCCACGGGCAGGATCAGCCACAGCATTTTCTCGTCGCGCACGTTGCGCGGCTCGCGCTGCGCCAGGTAGAACAACGGCCGGCGAAAGAAGCGCTTGAACCGCTGGAAGCGGAAGACCTTGCCCAGCGGACTGTGCCTGATATCTTCGATCAAGGCGCTTTTGCCGCTGCCGTCCGGCCCCACCACGGCGGTGGTCCGCCACGACGGCCAATGCACAGCGGCGCCCACTGCCCAGCGCGTGCGCTGCGCCAGGATGCGCCAGGGGCTGTCGATGGGAATGCCCCGCCGGCGCAGGAAATCCAGCGCGGCTTGCCGCGCCCGGCCCGTATCGCGGGTGCCGGCCTGCAAGTCGTCCAGCGCCTGGCGTAGCGCCGGCTCGCCGCCGGCCAGCCGCGCGAAGTACTGGATCCGCTGCCTGACCAGCGGCGCGTCCAGGTCCTTGTCCTTGTGATGCAGGTGCAGCAGGAACAGCGCCGCGAGCAGCGCGCCACGCGCCTCGATATCCAGCTTCTCGTATGCCTCGTAGTTCACCGCCGCCCGCGTCAGGTGGCCACGACGGTCGCGCGTGCGGAACTCGGCATGCGTCCACAACTCGATGGTCACGCAGCGCGCGCGCTCGTCCAACAGTTCGATCTGCCGCTTGAATGCCGAGAGCTGCCGCAGCACGAAGCTGACGCCACCTGCCTGGCATACGGAAAAAACGGTGCGCAGCACCTCATCGAAGCGTCGGCCGTCGACCATGAAATCGAAATCGCCCTCGAACGCGTCGCTCGGATCGACGGTACGCGGCCGCAGCATTACCCAGGGAATCCGGCCGGTCTCGCCCAGTGCGATCAGTGTTTCGAGTACCTGCGTACAGCTGCTGGATTCCATGGTTCCGGATATCGGCCTTGCTTGCGCGCCGGGGCGGCGCGGTGTGCAGCTTACATCAAACGCATCCACATCAAACGCATCGTGGACGCGGGCACGTCGTCGCGCGCTGTATCCCCCCGCGGGCGCTCAGGCGTCGCGCAGCAGGTCGTGCGCGTTCAGCAATTCGTAGGCAATGTCCGGATGCGCGTCCAGGCACCGCCGTACGGCGGCCGGGATGCTTTTGCGCGTGAGCCGGCACAGGCCGGGGCATTCTTCCAGACGGATGTTGAAGCCGCGCACGGTGCGCACTTCATTGGGGCTGGGTTCGATATGCAGGCGCACGCCCAGCTGCACATGGATGCGTTCCCCGACATGCTGCAATTCCGCATAGCTGGCGATGGCCTCGATACGCGTGATCAGGCGCTTTTCTTCCAGCTTGGTCAGGCGCAGGACGCGGATATCGCCGCCCGGTTCGGACAGCAGGCGATCGCGATCACAGACGCAGGCGCCCGGAGGACATTCTTCGCGGATGGGGAAAGGCAGATTCATGGCGACGACAATGATAATTAAAATGTCGCCCGGCCGGCGATCCGCCGGTCACATCCTGATGATTGATTCCGCCATGAAATCCATGCTCGACGCACGACGTTCCGCCAGCCCCGTCCTGGGAATCGCGGTCTTCCTGCTGATTGCCGTTGCCGGCCTGTTCTATGTGAAGTGGCTGCCCTACTACAACCGGGCATGGGTCGCGGCCAGCAATCACGCCATCGGGCCGTCGATACTGATGGGTACCCGGCGGCATCGTGGGCTGCGGCGATCGACTACGCGTGGGCGTATGGCAAGGCGATCTGGCAGGCCATGGTGCTGGGCTTGCTGCTGGGATCGGCCGTGCAGGCCCTGCTGCCGCGGCGATGGATCGCCGGCGCGCTCGGCGGGACGGGATTGGGCAGCGTGGTGGCCGGCGGCCTGATGGCCCTGCCCGGCATGATGTGCACCTGCTGCGCGGCCCCCGTCGTTGCCGGGCTGCGCAAATGCCAGGCGGCGCCCGGCAGCGCCGTGGCTTTCTGGCTGGGCAATTCCGTGCTGAATCCCGCCACGCTGGTCTTCATGGGCTTTGTGCTGGGTTGGCATTGGTCCGCGCTGCGCCTGGCGCTGGGCATTCCCATGGTGTTCGGGCTGGGCTACCTGCTGAACCGCATGAGCGCGAAAGGCAACCGCATGGTGGACCTGGCGCAGGTCCCCGCCCTGCCGGCCGGCGTAGCGGCCGACGACCAGGCCGGCAATGCCTTCGCACGCTGGCTCGCCATTCTCGGCCGCATGACGCTGCGCCTTGTGCCCGAGTACATCGTGCTGGTCCTGCTGCTGGGCGCCGCGCGCGCCTGGATGTTTCCGCATGTGGGTCCGGACGTGGACAACCACCTGCTGTGGATCGCAGGGCTGGCCGTCGCCGGCGCGCTATTCGTGATCCCGACGGCGGGCGAGGTGCCCATCGTCCAGGCCATGTTGTCGCTGGGCATGGCCGCGGGCCCCGCCGCCGCCTTGCTGATGACGCTGCCGCCCATCAGCCTGCCCTCCCTGGCGATGCTGGCGAAATCGTTCCGGCCCGTGGAACTGGCGGTCGTCTTCGCCGGGGTGGTGGGAATCGGCGTGGTGGCCGCTGGGCTGGCGATCGCCCTGGGATACTGACGCCGCCCCGTGGCGTCGGGATGGCCATCGGACCGGGGGGCCGGACGGCGCCCCCATCGCACGCTCGGGGCAAGGCCGTCCGCGGCGCCGCACTGGCGGCGTATATGCAGGGATTACTGCGACTTCTGCTTCTCGTTGATCGCCTGCGCCATCTGCAGGTGGTGGCGCAGCGACGGCAGCAGGCCGCGCGCGAAAGAGCGGACGTCCGGGTCATCGGCGCCCGAGGCGGCCGTCTCGAACTGCTGGATGGTCGCTTCATGCGCGGCCACGCCGATGCGGTCGATATAGGTCTTGTCGAAGGCGTTGCCCGACAGCAGACCCAGCGCCTTCAGTTCGGTGGCCTGGATCACGGACGGCCCGGTGGGCGGGTTGTAACCCTTGCGGGCGGCCAGCGCCGTCAACTTCTGGTTCGCGGCGGTATGGTCCTTGACCATGGCCGTGGCGAAAGCCCGCACATCGGCGTTCGTGCTCTTGTCCAGGGCCATCTGGCTGCCCTGTATCTCCGCAAAGCTGCCTTGCGCGGCGTTTTCGAGGAAGGTGCGGTCCTGCATGGACAGCATGTCGGATGATCCATCCCGATGCATGGCGCATCCGGCGATGCCAAGCAGGGAGGCGAACGAGACCAATAAAGCGGCACGGTACAGTTTCATGGTGGCTCCTGGGGTGAAAAGTCGTGGAGCAGCGGTTCAGCATGGGCCGTGCCCGGCGCCGCCTCATGGGCGCGGACTTTCGCCTTCCACTCCCCTGCCCTGCTGCAGGGCACGATGCAGCGCGCCGGAGGTGGCGGGCGCGGCCGGCACATCTTCCATTTGGGCCTTGTGCTCCATATCGGCCGCGATTTCTTCCGTGGTATCCGGCAGCCACCGGTGCATGACATACACGCCGCGCGCCTTCCACCCCACGGGCAGGTCCTCCTGGGGATGCACGGCGATCCACACAATGGCGTCGACCACGATCTGCGGGTCGTCCATGGCGACCAGCCTCGGCTCGCGCCCGGTGTAGTTCGCGGCATGCTGCAGCACCGGCGTGTCGGCGGCCCAGGGCAGCACGCTGGCGACATGGATATCGCGTTGCCCGCTGAGCCGGATCTCTTCGTTGAGCGCGCGGCCCAGGCTCCATACCGCCGCCTTGCTGGCGGAATACGAAGCGTGATACGCCAGCGGCACGACGCTCTCCATGGAGGCGACATTGACCAGCGTGCCGCTGCCCTGCGCGCGAAAGCGCCGCATGGCGACATAACTGCCATGGATCACGCCCATGACGTTGGTCTGTATCAAGCGGGCGTGGTCCTCAAGCGGGATATCCTCGAAGCGCCCCAGCGCCGCCACGCCGGCATTATTGATCCACACATCGATACGGCCGAAGCGCGCCACCGTCGCATCGGCCAGGGCGAGCACATCGCGCGCTTCGCCGACGTCCGTGCGCACCACCAGGGGCACGCCGCCGCGCTGCCGCACCTGCGCCGCGACCTCGTCCAGGACTTCCACGCGGCGGGCCGCGAGCACCACGTTGGCGCCCCGGGCGGCCAGTTCCAGCGCCACGCCGCGGCCGAAGCCGCTGGACGCGCCCGTCACCACGAAGGTCTTGCCGGCGATGTGTTCACGGTCGCCCGGCCCGATGCGGGGCGAGATGGCGCAACCGCCCAGGATGAACACGGCCAGCGCCGCGAGCAGCCACGCCCGCGCCGCCCCGGCCGTCCACACTGCGCGCACACCCGGCCGCGCGGCGGCGGGCCTTTTCCAGGCCGACTGGATGATCGGATGCATGTATCCCCCTTCTTCCCGCCGGTCAGTGCGGTGGCCCGGAGGGGCAATCGTCATGCCGGGACCGCGACGCCCGACGGCACGCGGGGTGGCGCGCTACTCCACGGAGATGTTGCGTTCGCGCGCGACCTGCTTCCAGGTGGCTGCGTCGCGCTTGACCAGTTCCGCGACCTGCTCGACGGTCATATCCGCCGCGACGGCGCTTTCCTGCGCGAACATGTCGCGCATCTTCGGCTCGGCCACGATGGCGCGGATCTCCGAGTTGAGCTTGCGGACCATGTCCTGCGGCATGCCGGCGGGACCCAGCACGCCCCACCAGAGCTCGACCGCGTAGCCCGGCACGACCTCATCAACGGCGGGTACGTCCGGGTAGAAGGGCGAGCGCCCGGCAGAGGTAACGGCCAGCACACGGACGCGATCGCTCTTCAGCATGGAGGAAATCGACGCGAAGCTGGCGACGATCATGTCCAGGCGTTCGCCGGACAGGTCGTTCATGGCGGGCGACATCCCCTTGTACGGGACATGGGTGAACGACACCTTGGCGGTGCCGGCCAGTATCTCGCTGGCCATCTGGTTCACCGACCCCACGCCGGCACTGCCGTAGGTCAACTTGCCCGGCTGCTTGCGCGCCTCGTCCAGCAGCGTGCGCAGGCTGTCGTACTTCGATGCCTTGCCCACGGTCACCGCCATGGGGCTGGAAGCGAGCAAGGCGATGGGGCTGAAGCTCTTGACCACGTCGTACTGCAGCTTGGGCTGCACCGCCGCATTGGTGGTGAAGGTGGACGAAGTCAGCATGAGCACCGAACCGTCGCGTGCGGCGCGCGCGACATAGTCCGCCCCGATGGCGCCCCCCGCGCCGGGGCGGTTCTCGACCACCACAGAATTGTGCAGGCGCGCCGACAGCTGCTCCGCCAGTACGCGCGCGAAGACGTCGTTGCTGCCGCCGGGCGGGAATGGCACCACCAGGGTCATCATCTTGGGAAAGACCGGTACGGCCTGGGCACGTGCCATGTCGGAACCCAGGGCCATCAGGCCGCAAGCCAGTACGCCGGCCAGCAAGGCATCGCGTTTCATCGGGATAGTCTCCGTAGGGATGCGGGCCGTGGATGCATCGCGCCGTGTGGCTTGCGCCGTCACGCTGCGCCAGGCGGCATCGCGGCCCGTCGGGGTGTGTCCCGCGATACTAGGGCCATCCCCCGCCGATATCAAGGATCAAGGCGCGCGGTGTCGCGAAGGCAGCCTGCCCTGCCCGGCCCATTCGGCGAGCGTGTCGAGCACCGCGCCAGCGCCATGCAGCGGAGCCGGCCCCTGCGCGACCCGCGTAGCCGCCGGCGCCATCCACGGATGGGCGAACGCCACCACGTCGGCGCCCTCCCGGTACGCCTGCTCCGCCGCCCGGGCAATGCCTTCCAGGCAGCGCGGCATATCACCCTGGCGGAACAGATCCCAGGCCTCGGGGAGCAGCGCCACCTTCGCCTCGGCGCCTGCGACCGCCGCGTAGCCCTCGAACAAGCGGCGGTTCGCCTCCATTGCCGAAGGCGCGGCGCATAACACCGTCACCCGCCGCCCCTGCCGCACGGCCGCGCGCGCCAGCGCCGTATCCGCGCGCAGGACGGGAACGGCCGCCGACTCCATCCCGTCGACCAGCGGCCCCAGTGTGGCGCAGGTCACCACGACCGCGTCGGCATCCGCCGCCAGGCGTCGCACGCAGTCCGCCACCTCGGCCTGCGCCGCCTCCGCGTCCCGACCACCCTGCTCGGCCCGCAGACGCAGGTCCGCGCGGATTTCGTGGCGCAGGTCGTCGCGGCGCAGGCCCCGGTCCAGCGCGGCCTGCTCGAAAATGCCGGGGTTGATATCTATCGTGTGCAGGAAGGAGAGTCGCATGTGGGTTGTCCTGGCGCAGTGGATGGAAGCCACGGCGTGCCATGGACGCCGGGCGACGCCATTGTGAGCCAGCCCCGCGGCCCAGCAAGGCCAGCAGGGATACTGGTATGGCGGATACCCGTTCAGTCCATCCCGAACAACAGGTTGGGCACCCACAGCACCAGCCCGGGGATGAAAATCAGCGCGACCGCGACCAGGCACACGGCCACGAGGAAAGGCCAGGACTCCCGGGTATAGACGCCTATGGGACAGCGCAGCACGGAGCACACCGCATACATGGCTGCCCCCACCGGCGGCGTGAAGTTGCCGATGGTGGCGGCCACGATGAACACAATGCCGAAATGCACCGGGTCCACGCCCAGCTCGCTGACCAGGGGCAGGAAGATCGGCGTCAGCATGATGATCAGCACCGCCCCGTCGATGAAGCAGCCGGCCACCAGCGTGAACAGCACGATCAGCAACAGCACCAGGTGGGCGTTGTGCGTCATATCCAGGATGGCGCCGGATATGGTGTCCGGCACCTGCTCGAAGACGATGCCGTAGCTGAAGATGCCGGATAGGGCCAGCAGGAACATCACGGCGCCGACGTCGCTGAGGCTGCCCTCCAGCGCTTCCCGAAAGGCTGCGCGGCCCAGTTGGCGATAGGCGAACCAGCCCACGAAGACCGCGTAGACCACCGCGAAAGCGCCGATTTCCGATGGCGTGAAGACGCCGGCCCGCAGCCCCAGCAGCAGGAAGATGGGGAACAGCAGCGCCCAGATGCCGGCGCGCGCCGCGCCGGCCATCTCGCGCACCGATGCGCGTTCGGTGCGTTCGGCTTGGTAACCGCGGCGCCGGGCCGTGACGGAAATGGCGAACGCCAGGACGGCCCACAGAAGAAAGGCCGGCACGAAACCCGCGGCGAACAGGCGGCCGATGGATACCTGGCCGACCGTGCCGTAGAGAATCATGCCGATGCCCGGCGGGATGATGGGCGTCAGCAAGGATCCGAAAGAGAAGACGCCGGCGGCATAGCCCTTGGAAAAGCCGCGCGACATCATTTCGGGCCCCAGCATACGGGCTTGCATGGCGGCGTCGGCGATGCACGATCCCGAGACCCCGCCCATCAGGCCGGAGAGCACAAGCGATACCTGCGCCAGACCGCCTCGCAGGCGGCCCGTCAACACGGCGGCCAGCGAAAGCAACTGGTGCGTGATGCCGGACTTGTTCATGAAGTTGCCGGCCATGATGAACAGCGGCACGGCCAGCAGCGCGAAGTTCTGCGTCTGCGACACCGTCAACTGGATGGGAATGGTGGCGGGCAGGTCGGGGTTCTGCACGAAGAACAAGGCGCCCGCGATGCCGATGGCGAAAGCCACCGGCATACCGGTCAGCAACAGCACCACGAAAGCGCCGGCCACGATCAGCATGCCGTCTTCTCCCCGTCAAGATGCATGGGTTCGCCCCGCATGCGCGCGGCGCGCACTTTCTGCCAGGTGGTGATCAGCAGCAGCACGGCACCGACCGGCATGCTCAGGGTGACCCAGGAGTAGCTGACCTCCGGAATGCCCTGGAAGCTGCGCGCGCGGCTGATCCAGGCCAGCCACGTGCCCATCACCGCCACATACAGCAGGAAGACCACGATAACCAGGTAATTGAAGGCCATGCAGGCAGCGCGCCAGCGCGCCGGCAAGGCCTTGACCAGCAGGTCGATGGACATCAGGCTGTCGTTGCGCCACGCTATATCGGCGCACAGGAAGCAGGCCCAGGCGAACAGGCAGGTCGCCACGTCGGTGGTCCAGTTCAGCGGGTAGTGCATCAGGCGCGCCACCCCGCCCAGGAAGATCAGCACGACCATCAGCACCAGGAAGGTCGCCGCCACCACGGCCTCTACCCTGCGCAAGCCAATCAGAAAGCCCGTCATTCCCGCCCCCTCGCCCGCCAGCCCGCCGGCAGGCCTACTGTTTGCCGATGTCGGCGTACACCGCACGGCGCGCGTCCATCAGGTCCAGTTTCTGGTACGCCTGCTCGCCGGCCTTGCGGAAGGCCGCGATGTCCACATCCTGCACGATGGTCATGCCGCGCTTGCGCAGTTGTTCACGCACCTCGTCTTCCAGCTTCAGCACGCGCGTCGAGGTCTGCGCGCCCACGTTGTTGCACTCCTCGACCAGCGCTTTCTGGTAGTCGGGCGGTAGGCTGTCGAAGAACCTGGCGCTGACCACCTCGAAGTTCAGCAGCATGATGTGCCGGGTCTCGTTGGCAAACTTCAGCACTTCGTAGAAGCGGCCGCCCGGAATATTGTTGTAGACCAGTTCCACGCCGTCGATCGCGCGTTGCTGCAGGGCCGGGTACATCTCGCCAAAAGCGAGCGCCACGGGGGACGCGCCCAGCGCGCGTATCGACTCCTGCCAGATCGGCGCGGGCGGTGTGCGTATGCGCAGGCCCTGCAGGTCGGCCGGTGTGCGCACCGCCTTGTTGGTGAAGAAGTTGCGATAACCCTGCACCCAGTTGAAGCACACGACCTTCAGGCCATGCTTGGCCGCCAGTTCATCCTGCCATTTGGCGATGGTGGGCGAGGTGCGCAGCTTGGCGACCTCGTCCAGGGTCTCCACGAAATACGGCCCGTTCATCACCGCCATGCCGGGCACGTAATTGCCCAGGCGGGCCGAGTCGGTGTTCTGGCCGACGCCTGCGCCTTGCCGCATCTGCTCGATGACGTCTTCCTCGACGCCCAGTTGCGCGCTGTGGAAAACCTGGATCTTCAGGCCGCCGTTGGTGCGGGCTTCCACCGCCTTGGCCCAGGCCAGGAAACCTTCATGGAAGGGTTCCTTGGGTCCCAGTACGTGATTGAACTTCAGGGTGTAGGTCTTCTGCGCCTGGGCCGGCGTGCCGCCGAGTACAGCCAACAGTCCCAGCAGGGCCGCCAACGGCCCCATGCGCTTGCATGTGATGGTCATGGTTCGTCTCCTCGTGGCCGCCTGCTGGCGATCTATGGTGATACCATTCTATGTGCTGAAACGCCCATCTGAACATTGTTCGATAGTATGAAACAACCCCCGTCCACACGCCGCAAGCCTCCACCCGCCGGCACGCCGCCGGCGGCGTCCCCGCGCGCCGCCAGCACCCATCGATCGCTGGAACGCGGCCTGGCGGCGCTGGAGGCCGTGGCAGGCGCCACAGGGCCCGTGACGCTGGCCGATACCGCCCGCCGCCTGGGCCTGCACCGCAGCACGGCGCACCACCTGATGCAGACGCTGGTGGCGCTGGGCTATCTGCGGCAGGACGAGGTGACGCGCGGCTATGCGCTGACACCCAAGCTGCACCAGATGACGGGGCGCAAATGGAGCGTGGAGCAACTGGGCGAGCTGGCCCAGCCCATACTGGAAATGCTGACCGCCGCCACGGACGAAGGCAGCAGCGTGGCGGCCTGGGTAAACGGTACCGTGACGATTGCGGCCAAGCGCGAGACGGATGGGCCGCTGCGCGTTGTGCAGAGCGTGGGCGCGGAGCGTTCCATCTACTGCACCGCCGTGGGCAAGGCCATCGCCGGGTGGTTGCCGCACGCCGAGGTGCAGGCCGCGCTGGCGCGCACGACCATGGTGGCCCACACGCCGAAGACGATCACCACGCCGGAAGCGTTCGAGACCGAATTGCGGCGCATCCGCACGGCGGGCTACGCCATCGACGACGCCGAGCAGCACGAGGGACTGCGCTGCATCGCCATGCCGGTGTTCTGCTACACGGGCGAGGTGATCGGGTCGATGTGCGTGGTCGGGCCCCGCCACCGGATGACACACCAGAAACTGCAGGCGGTCCGGGCGCCGCTGGAACGCTGCAGCCGCCAATTATCCGAGCGGCTGGGCCATGTGGCGGACGCTCCGGGGAGCCGATGAAGCACGCCGGTCTGCCGGCGGACCGGCAACGGCAAAACGCGAACGCGCTGACCGGTGCTGTCCGGCGGCCACGGCTGGAATGACGTGACGCGGGCCGATACAACGACGCACGGCGAGGCATGCGTGTACGCCGCGCAGTCCGGCGGCGAGAAGCCGTGCGCAGTCCATCCACCCAAAAGAGGTAGACCATGACGAACGAGGCAATGTTTTCGCTGAACGGGCGCCAGGCGCTGGTGATAGGCGGCGGCAGCGGCATAGGGCGCGCGATCGCGCTGGGGCTGGCGCGCGCCGGCGCCGGCGTGGACGTCGCCGGCCGCCGCGCAGACAAGCTGGAGGAAACCGGCGACCTGATCCGCGCGGCGGGCCAGCGCTCGAGCGCCTTCGAGATCGATGCGCGCGACATGGAGGCGCTGGAGCGGCTGGTGGACTCGGTGCGCGACACCAGCGGCGTGCCGGACATCCTGGTGAACGCCCAGGGCGTGATGTCCCTGAACAATGCCGAGGACTTCACTCCCGGCGATTACGACCGCATCATGGACACCAACGTCAAGAGCGTCTGGTTCGCCTGCACGCGCTTCGGCGCGGCGATGCAGGCGCGGGGTGACGGCAGCATCATCAACATTGCGTCGATGGCATCTTTCCGGGGCTTCCCACGCAACGGCCTGTACTGCATCAGCAAGCATGGCGTGCGGGCGCTGACGGAATCGCTCGCGGCCGAATGGGCGCCGCGCGGGGTCCGGGTCAATGCCATCGCGCCGGGCTTCTTCATCACGGACCTGAATCGCGGGGCGATGACGGAGGAACGCCAGGCCCGCGCCTTGGCGCGCGTGCCGATGGGACGCTTCGGCGATGTCGACGAGCTCTCCGGCGCGGCCGTATTCCTGTCGTCCCGCGCCGCGAGCTATGTGACCGGCATAACCGTGCCGGTGGATGGCGGCTTCCTGTCGATGGGGATGTGATATTTGGGTGCTAGCTTTTGGTTGGCGGTCGGTGGGGTTCTTGCGACGTCCGGCGGGGCAGTCGCCTGCCCGGGCCGTCCCGGTCGGGCGCTGCGGCGCGCGGGCGCCGCAGATCACTTCGCTCGCTTCGTCCGGCGGCCGTTCACTGGTGGGTATCTTCTTGATGAGTTGCCGGCACGCCTTCCTTCAGCATCCGCTCGCTCGCCCTCTACGGGCCGTCCCGGGCAGGCGACTGCCCCGCCGGACTCTGGCATCTTCCATCCACGGCCGCTGCGACTTTCCGGGTTCTTGCCGCTGCGTTGCGCAGCCGGGTGTGGTGGAAGAGATGAGCGCGCCCGCCGAAATGCGGCCCGCGGGGGCCGCATTCCGGCATACACGCCGTGCCATTCGGCGGTTGCCGGTCATGCGATGTCAAGTGAGAATGGAGCGGGTATGTCATGCGGCGGCGACTGATAATGGGACGGACACGGCCATGCGACGGACGCTGGTGACGCGCCGCACATAGTCATGCGACCGACATCGATAATGCGACGGACACGGTCACGTAGCCGACGCCGATAATGCGGCGGGTACGGTCATGCAACACGGGTACCGTAGTCCAGCCGCTACGTCATGCGACACAAACGCGTAAGCAAACCGCGGACCCCGCGGGCCGCGATTTGCGGGCCATGCAAAATCTTCCAGCAGCCCGCACCACCGAGCGAAGCAGCAAGCACCCTCCCACCATCCCGCCGCAATCGCTCCTACGATCCAGCACCCGTCGCAAGCCCACACCGCGTAAGCGCCCGCGCGGCCCGCTGGGGGCCGTGCGGGCACGGGCATTGCAAACTCTTCCACCCCCCACCGCGCTAGATCGAAGCGGCAAAAACACAACCGGTCGCGGCAACCGTGGATTCAAGACGCCGGAGTCCGGCGAGGGGGGCGCCTGTCGGGGACGGCACGTAGAGGGCGAACGAGCGGATGCTGAAGGAAGGCGTGCCGGCAACCCATCAAGAAGAAACCCGCCACCGATCGGCCGCCGGACGAAGCGAGCGAAGTGGTCTGCGGCGCCCGGGCGCCGCAGCGCCCGACCGTGACGGCCCCGGCAGGCGCCCCCCTCGCCGGACGGCCCAGAACACAAACTCCCCCTAATACCCCCAAAAAAAAACACCCAGATCTAACCCGCCACATCCCCCGCCCATGGTTCGGCGGTCAGGCGGTCGGCGAGGTATTCGATGAGCGCCTGCACCCGCGCGGGCCGCCTGCGTCCCGGCGGCGTCACGATGTGCAGGGCAATCGGATCGACCTGCCAGTCCTCCATGACGATCTCCAGCGCGCCGGATTGCAGGTCCTCCCAGGCCAGGAATTCCGGCTGCAGCGCCAGCCCCAGGCCCGCCCGCAGCGCCGGCGTCAGGGCTTCGGCGTTGTTCACGTTCAGGTTCACCGGCAAGGTCTGGGAAAACTCGCCCTGTTTGTCGTGCCGGAAGCGCCAGCTCGATCCATTGCGCGCATACATGTATTGCAGGGCGGTGTGCTGCGCCAGATCCCGTGGATGCCTGGGCCGCCCCGCCCGCTCGAAATACGCGGGCGCACCGACCAGCAGGATGCGAACTGAGCACAGGCGGCGGGCCAGGAGCGTCGAATCGACCAGATTCGCGATACGCAAGGCGAGATCGAAACGCTCCGACACCAGGTCCACCTGCTTGTCGTTGAAGTCGACCTCCAGGCCGACATCGGGATGCGCTCGCATGAAGTCCGGCAGCATGGGCGCCAGGTGGGAGAGGCCGAACGACATGGGCGCCGCGAGCCTGATTCTTCCGTGCAGGCTGTTCGATTTCTCGGTGATCTCGGCTTCGACGGCTTCGCCTTCTTCGAGAATGCGGGCGGCGCGTTCCAGCGCCGCGTAGCCGGCTTCGGTCAGCGACATGCTGCGTGAAGTCCGATGGAACAACGTGGCCTTCATGCGGGTTTCCAGGCGCGTAATGGCCTTGGACACCGTGGCCTGGGACAGAGAAAACCCGGCCGCCGCCTTGGCGAACGAGCCTGTTTCGGCGACCTTGGCGAAGATCGCCCAGCCTTCCAGATCCGGCAACGCTTTCATTTCATTTCTCCAACGAGACCGTGGCGATGATAGCGACTGGCTATAGGAGGGACAAGATCGCCGTTGGCCATAGCAATCTCCACGGTCTGTCCGCATTCATTCCAACCATATAAGAAATGGAAAGGATGCAATTCTTTTCAGCTGGTTCTCAAGCGAACTGCCGGTCTCTAACATCCGAACCAGATGCAGCGTGTGCGGAAGGTTCGAGCGGCCCTTCTCTTGCACGCGGTAGCCGATGCAAGCCGGCCCGGCTCGCGGAGCATACCGAATCCCACTTCAGCCGCAACCGCCGATTACTTCCTTGAAAGCGAGATCAGCCATGTCCAGCAAATACCTCGAAGTCCTGACCCCGCAGAACAGCCAGATCATCTTCATCGACCAGCAGCCCCAGATGGCGTTCGGCGTGCAGTCCATCGATCGCCAGACGCTGAAGAACAATGTGGTGGGGTTGGCCAAGGCCGCTCGCGTCTTCAATGTTCCGACCACCATCACCACGGTGGAGACCGACAGCTTCTCCGGCAACACGTTTCCCGAACTGCTGGCGGTGTTCCCCGAGAACAAAATCCTGGAACGCACCTCGATGAACTCGTGGGACGACCAGAACGTGCGCGACTCGCTGGCCGCCAACGGCCGCAAGAAGATTGTTGTCGCGGGCCTGTGGACGGAAGTCTGCAATACCACCTTCGCCCTGTGCGCCATGCTGGAAGGTGGCTATGAGATCTACATGGTGGCCGACGCCTCCGGCGGGACCTCGCTGGATGCGCACAAGTACGCCATGGACCGCATGGTGCAGGCAGGCGCCGTGCCGGTAACGTGGCAGCAAGTGCTGCTGGAATGGCAGCGCGACTGGGCTCGCACGGAAACCTACGATGCCGTCACCGCCATCGTCAAGGAGCACTCCGGCGCCTACGGCATGGGGATCGACTACGCCGTGACCCACGTCCACAAGCTGACCGAGCGCGTGCAGCATGGCGAACGCATCGGCCCCAACCCCGCGAAGGTGAAGTAAGTCCAGGACCGGAGTCCGCCACGTCGAGCGCTACGCTGATTCGACTGGAAACTCCGGCAGATTTTCCATCGAACACGGCGGGGAGCGCGGCGCATACCTTGCGCCGCGCCGGCGCGCCTCAGGAGAATCCCGTGCAGGACAAGACAACGAATTCCGCGCGGGGAAGTTTCGCGCCGTTGCGTCAATCCGTATTCGCCGTGCTTTGGGCGGCGACGGTATTGGGCAATGTGGGCAGTTTCATGCGCGATGTGGCCAGCTCCTGGCTGGTGACGGATCTATCGGCCAGTCCGACCGCCGTGGCGCTGATCCAGACCGCCGCGACATTGCCGATCTTCCTGCTCGCGATCCCGGCGGGTGTCCTTTCGGACATCCTGGATCGTCGCCGCTTTCTGATATTCGTCCAGCTTCTGCTCGCCGCCGTAAGCGGCTCCCTGCTGCTGCTGTCGCACTTCGGCGCATTGACGGTCGAATACCTGATCGCGCTGACCTTTGTCGGCGGCATCGGCGCGGCATTGATGGGGCCGACCTGGCAGTCCATCGTGCCCGAGCTGGTGCAGCGAGAGGATATCAAGAGCGCCGTCGCGCTTAACTCGCTGGGGATCAATATTGCACGCGCCATAGGCCCCGCGGCGGGCGGGCTGATCCTGGCCAGCTTCGGCGCGGCGGTCACGTATGGCATGGATGTGCTGAGCTATGTGGCCGTCATCGGTGCGCTGTTGTGGTGGAAGCGCCCCAGCGCCGTCCGCAGTCCGCTGTCCGAGAACTTCTTCGGCGCCTTCCGCGCGGGGTTGCGCTATACCCGGGCCAGCAAGGAACTGCACCGCGTGCTGCTGCGCGCGGCGGTGTTCTTCCTGTTCGCCAGCGCAGTCTGGGCGTTGCTGCCGCTGGTCGCGCGCCAGATGCTGGGAGGATCCTCGGGCTTCTACGGCGTGCTTCTGGGCGCCGTGGGCGCAGGCGCGATCGCCGGCGCGCTGATCATTCCGCGACTGGGCAAGCGGCTCGATTCGAACGGCCTGGTACTGCTGGCTTCGATGACCAGCGCCGCCGTCATGGCGGTCCTGGTATTCGCGCCGCCGAAATGGCTGGCGGTCCTGATGCTCGTATTCCTGGGCATGGGGTGGATCGCGGCGCTCACGACCTTCAACAGCGTGGCCCAGGCCATACTGCCCAACTGGGTGCGTGGGCGTGGCCTGGCGGTGTACCTGATGGTGTTCAACGGCGCGATGGCGGCCGGCAGCCTGGGCTGGGGCCTGATCGCGCGGGAAATCGGCGTGCCCTACGCGCTGGTCGCAAGCGCCGTCGGCCTGGTCGTGGTCTCGCTGCTGTTCCATCGAGCCCGCCTTCCGGTGGGCGAGGCAGACCTGCAGGCTTCGCATCATTGGCCGGAGCCCCTGGTGGCCGAACCGGTCAGCGGCGATCGCGGGCCGGTCCTGGTCCAGGTGGAGTACCGCATCCGGCAGCAGGATCGCCCCGCATTTCTCGATGCGATGAGGCGCCTGTCCGAGGAGCGGCTGCGCGATGGCGCATACGCCTGGGGCGTGGTCGAGCATACGGGCGATGCGGAACGCGTGGTCGAGTGGTTCTTCGTGGAATCCTGGGCCGAGCATCTGCGCCAACACCACCGGGTATCCCACGCCGATGCCGATATCCAGGCCGAGGCGCTGCGCCTGCACGTCGGCCCCGGCAAGCCGGAGGTGCACCATTTCCTGGCATTGACGCGATGACGCAGCGTGAGCCGCATCATCGAAGACCCGCCGCTGGCTTCATACACCCGATCCATCTCACCTGATCGCGTTGTGACGAGGTTCCCCATGATCGAGCGCCGTCCCTTTGCAACCCTGGGCCGGGCCCGCCAAGGCTGGCTCGACGCGAAACATCACTTTTCGTTCGCCGGGTACCAGGATCCCGAACGCATGCGCTGGGGCGCGCTGCGCGCATGGAATGACGAAACCATTGCGCCGGGCGCTGGCTTTCCTCCCCGCCTGCATACGGATATGGAGATCATCACCTGTGTCCGGAGCGGCGTGCTGACCCATGAGGACGACATGGGAAACCGTGGACGCACCACGGTCGGCGATGTGCAGGTCATGAGCGCCGGCAGCGGATTGACGCATGCCGAATTCAATATGGAAGAAGGCCCCGCCCGTGTCTTCGAGATCTGGATCGAGCCGGACCGCCGTGGATTTCCGCCGAGCTGGGGCAGGAAGTCGTTTCCGCGCGATGCATGCAAGGGCCGCTTCGTCACGCTGGCCAGCGGGATCGAGGGGGACGAAGACGCGCTGCCTATCCGCAGCGACACGCGGCTGCTCGCCGTTGCGCTCAAGGCCGGGGAAGCCGCCACCTATCGCTTCGCAAGCGGCAGGCGCCGGGGTTACCTCGTGGCGTCCAAGGGAAGGCTCATCGTCAACGATGTGGAGATCGACCAGGGAGACGGCGTCGCCATCCGGGACGAAGTGGATGTGCGCATCGTGGCCCTGGACGACGCCGAGGCGCTGCTGGCCGATACGCACGGTTGAACGACACCCAGGGCGCCGTCCTGCGCGCCCACCTTGGCCCCGCGTCGCCGGGCACTGAATATGAATCGACCCACCATGAAACAAGGCTGCTGACCATGAAGATCTACTTGCTTTCCCTGGGCGCCGGACTGCTGGTCGGCGTCGTCTATAGCCTTCTGCAGGTGCGGTCGCCCGCTCCGCCGCTGGTGGCGCTGATAGGCCTTCTGGGCATCCTGGTGGGCGAGCAGATCGTTCCGGTGGCCAGGCAGATGCTCGGCGGAACCGCGTTTTTCGCCGCCTGCGACAAGGAAAAGACGGTGAGCCATGTGTTCGGGCAATTGCCTGGCAGGCAGCCGGGAAACAAGGACCAAGGCTAACCCCCCATACGCCCAGGGAGAGATCACATGCCCACTCGCCGCCATCTTATCGGCGCCGCTTCCGCATTGGCGCTCAACACCATGTTGGGAGCAGGTGCCGCCGCCCGTCCTCAAGGAGAATCCGCTGTGTCCAACACTGTGCCAGATATCATTTTTCACAACGGCAGGATCACCACGCTGGACCGTTCCAATCCACTGGCCAGCGCGGTGGCCATCAAGGATGGAAAGTTCGTGGCGGTGGGCGACGACGCCGGGATCATGGCGCTGGCGGGCCCCGGCACCCGCGTCGTCGACCTGCAGCGCCGCGGGGTGCTGCCCGGCCTGTTCGACAACCACACCCACGTGGTGCGTGGCGGCCTGAACTACAACATGGAGCTGCGCTGGGACGGCGTGCGCTCGCTGGCCGACGCCATGGCCATGCTGAAGCGGCAGGTCGCCATTACGCCCGCGCCGCAATGGGTGCGCGTGGTCGGCGGCTTTACCGAGCACCAGTTCGCGGAGAAGCGCCTGCCCACGATAGAAGAAATCAACGCCATTGCGCCCGATACGCCGGTATTCCTGCTGCACCTGTACGACCGCGCTCTCCTCAACGCCGCGGCGCTGCGGGCGGTCGGCTATACGAAGACGACGCCCAACCCGCCTGGTGGAGAGATCATCCGCGACGCGCACGGCAATCCCACCGGGCTGCTGCTTGCCAGGCCCAACGCCACCATCCTTTACGCCACGCTGGCCAAGGGGCCGAAGCTGCCCTTCGACTATCAGGTCAACTCCACGCGCCATTTCATGCGCGAACTGAACCGCCTGGGCGTGACCGGCGTGATCGACGCCGGCGGCGGTTTCCAGAACTATCCGGACGACTACGCCGTCATCCAGAAGCTGGCCGATGAAGGCCGGATGACGGTGCGGCTGGCCTATAACCTCTTCACGCAGAAGCCCAAACAGGAGAAGGAAGACTTCCTCAAATGGACGTCCAGCGTGAAGTACAAGCAAGGCACCGACTACTTCCGCCACAACGGCGCCGGGGAGATGCTGGTGTTCTCGGCGGCCGATTTCGAGGACTTCCGGGTGGAGCGGCCGGACATGCCCACCGAAATGGAAGGCGAGCTGGAAGAGGTGGTGCGTGTCCTGGCGCAGAACAAGTGGCCTTGGCGATTGCATGCCACCTATGACGAAACGATCGCACGGGCCCTGGATGTGTTCGAGAAAGTGCATCGCGACACGCCATTGACCGGCCTGAACTGGTTCTTCGACCATGCGGAGACCATCTCGGACAAATCGATCGACCGCATCGCCGCCCTGGGCGGCGGCATCGCGGTACAGCACCGCATGGCCTATCAGGGCGAGTACTTCATCGAGCGCTATGGCGCGGCGGCCGCCGAGGCCACGCCGCCCATCGCCAAGATACTGGAGCGCGGGGTGAAGGTATCGGCGGGCACCGACGCCACCCGTGTCGCGTCCTATAACCCCTGGGTATCGCTGGCCTGGATGATCACCGGCAGGACGGTGGGCGGCACGCGCCTCTATCCCGCGCGCAACTGCCTGGACCGCGAGACGGCCCTGCGCATGTGGACCGAGAATGTGGCCTGGTTCTCCAACGAGGAAGGCAGGCGCGGCCGCATCGAGCCCGGCCAGCTCGCCGACTTCATCGTGCCCAGCAAGGACTACTTCAACTGCGCCGAGGACGATATCTCCTTCCTGACCTCCGACCTGACCGTGGTCGGCGGGCGCGTGGTCTACGGCGCCGGCGCGTTCGGAGCACTCGACGACAACTCCTTGCCGCCCGCCATGCCCGATTGGTCGCCCACGCGGCTGTTCGGCGGCTACGCCGCCTGGGGCGATCCGGACGGCGCCGGCCGCAATTCCCTGGGCTACCGCAAGCTGGCCGCCTGCGGATGCGCCAGCGCCTGCGGCCTGCACGGGCATGACCACGCCCGTGCCTGGGCGTCGCGCGCGCCGAGTTCGGACCTGCAGGGCTTTTTCGGCGCCCTGGGCTGCTCGTGCTGGGCTGTCTGAGGAGACCGGCTTGAGCGCGCCCTACCAATGGGAATGCCGGCTGGCCGACCTCGCCCGCCCGGTGTTCGGTTCTTCCGTACTGCGCCGGCTTGCCTGTCTGGGCCTGTGCGCCGCCTATCTCCAGGGCGGACTGGTCAAGCTCACCGACTTTCCTGGCGCGTTGCGCGAGATGGCGCATTTCGGCCTGTCCCCCGCGCCGCTATACGCCGTACTGGTGATCACGCTGGAACTGGTCGCGTCGGCGATGATCCTGGCCGGCCGCCTGCGTTGGCTGGGCGCGCTGGCGCTGGCCGCTTTCACGCTCGCGGCCACCGGCATCGCGCTGCGCTTCTGGGACATGCCGGCCGGCCAGGAACGGTTCATGGCCGCCAACGCCTTCTTCGAACATGTCGGCCTGGCGGGCGGACTGCTCCTGGTTGCGTGGATGGACCTGCAGGGTTCCGGCCGGCCCCCTGCCAAGCCATCCCCCTCGCGTTGAGCCCGTGCATGGCCATGCCTATGCGATCAGCTTGACCAGCGCCGGCACCGTCAGCACAGCCGTGTAGTAGCCCATGAACTGCACGCCCGTATTGAACGCGAAGGCCCGCGACAACAGGCCGCCCAGCAGCCCCATCGTCAGGATGACGAGCAGGCCCAGCAGCTGTCCTTCCCACACGCTGATCACCACGATCAGCCCGACGAAGGTGGCGATGATGGCCTCATGGCTGACCTTGCGCGACACGAACAGGGCCGCGCGGCGCGCATAGTTCATGGCGAAGGGATAGGAGACCAGGGAGGCGATGACCACCGCCAGCATGCCGTAGCCCAGGAATTCCCAGTGGTTCATCAGGTTGTGCAGGTTGTGCGTTTGGCCGGTCGCGCTGTCCACCGTGAAGCGCGGCGGCGCATTGAACAGCGGCGCGGCCGGCCCGGCGGCGACCGGACTCAGGGGCAGGCCGAAGGCGATCAGGGGGATCAGGGCTTCGGCGATATAGGTGGCTTCCGTGACGCCGTTGCGGGCGCTCAGCACCGTCGTGAGGCGGTGATAGGCATGGCGGACGCGCGCGCCGACCATTTCGCCCATGACTACCGTCATCGCGACCGGGCTGAACACGAAGGTCGCGCTGGAGATGGCCGCCGTGGCCAGCGTCCAGCGCGTCTGTGCGCGGTCCAGGACCTTGAAGGGGTTGGGGAAGTAGCCGGACCATCCCTTCACGTCGGGCGCCAGCGAAAGCGTATGCACCTTCTCGCGCGCCATCCGCTTGCGGCCCTGCGGCGACATGACGGCGAAGAGGTCGGCGATCAGCGGGCCGATGGCGATGCCCAGGAAATAGCTGATGCTGAGCTTGACGCCGTAGCGGGCGGTCAGGCTCTGCAGCGCGATGATCACCACCACGAAAGGAACCAGCAGCGCCACCGAAGCCCAGCGCCCGGCGGAGAAATAGGCGATCAGCACCGCGGCCGCCAGGAATATCCACGGCGCCGATCGCGTGATGGCCGGACCGAAGGGCGCCAGCAGCACGGCGAACAGCACCGCCAGCGGGACGGCGACGAAGGCGGCGATGATGGCACCGGAGATCATCTTGCGCAGGGCGATATGGGGCACGCCGAGCTTGCGCAGCATGTTGGCGTCCTGCAGCAGCGGCGTCGCCATGGTGTCGCCGGGAATGCCCAGCAGCGCCGTCGGCACGGCATGGGTCATATGCTTGGCCACCGCGCCCGCCAGGAAGAAGGTGAAGACGCCGGCGGGCGGGACGCCCAGCAGGGCCACGAGCAGCGTCAGGGGCGCAATGGTGGTGGTTTCATCGGTGCCCGAAATGAGGCCGATGGCGGCGAAGACCACCGCACCGACCAGGCCCATCGCGGCCGCGGCCAGGATCTGGTTCAACAACACGGGATCGCTCATGCCAGCGCCTCCTTGGCCTGCACCAGGCGCGTGCCGCGCGCCTCGGGCTGGCCCGCGAACAGTTCCTCCAGGCCCAGCTCGCGCAGTTCCTGCAAGGCGGCGGGCGGCAAGTCGGCCAGGGTGCCGAGCCCGCCGGGTTCGTTGGCCAGCTCGGCCAGCACTTCTTCACGCCAGGCGGGGTCGGCGAGCGAGGTGTCCTCGACGACTTCGCGCTTGGGCGGGAACAGGCGCGCACAGACCACGCCCGCGATCACGCTGCCCGCCAGGCCCGCCAGCATGGCATAGGCATGGGCGAGTTCCGTGGACGAGGCCAGGCCGCGCAGCCAGCGGCCTGCCGCGACGAAGGCCGCGACGCTGACGATGACGCCTATGACGATGGACCAGGCCAGGTGGCGCAGGTCGACGGTGTCGCTCCACACCTCCGCGAGCCGCCATGCGGGTTCGCGGTCCGGCGCGGCGCGGCGCCCGTATGGGCGGGGGTCTGTGTTCATGATGGTCTCCTCCCTCTGGTTGCGGCCGGTTATGGAAACGAACCACGCACCGGCCGTCGTTCTTCTGCTGTCGTCTCGGGTGATGGCGGGCCGGGCCGCCGATGCTACGCCTGCTCCCGCAGCGCCTTCAACAAGGCGATGGCGCGGTCCGTGCGCACGTCTTTTTCCTCGGCCATGCGCCGTGCGACGGTGTCCACTTCCTTGCCCGTCGCGCCCGCGGTCAGCGCGATATTGCGCGCATGCAGCGCCATGTGGCCGCGCTGTATGCCTTCCGTCGCCAGGGCGCGCAAGGCGCCCAGGTTCTGCGCCAGGCCGACGGCGACGGCGATTTCCGCCAGTTCCTGCGCCGAGCGCACGCCGAGGATTTTCAAGGCCACCCGCGCCAGGGGATGGGTCTTGGTGGCGCCCCCCACCAGCCCCATCGCCATGGGCATTTCGATGGACCCCACCAAGGCGCCCGATGCATCCTTCTCCCAGGCGGTCAGCGAGGTATAGCGTCCCGTGCGCGCGGCATAGGCATGGGCGCCCGCTTCGATCGCGCGCCAGTCGTTGCCGGTGGCGACGACGACCGGGTCAATGCCGTTCATGATTCCCTTGTTGTGCGTGGCGGCGCGATAAGGATCGACCGCGGCGAACGCCCAGGCATCGAGGATGCCTTCGATGATCTCCTCGCCGCTGCGTTCGCGGGTGGCGAGCACGGCGGGCGTCAGCCGGACGCGGGCGCGTGCGAGGCGCAGGTCCGCCAGATTGGACAGGATGCGCAGCCGCACCGAGCCGCCGCTGATTTCTTCCACCAGCGGGGCGACGGCCTCGGCCATGGTGTTGACGGTATTGGCCCCCATGGCGTCGCGCACGTCGACGATCAGGTGCACCACCGCCATCGCGCCGCGCGGCGTATCCGCGAATATATGGACCTCGATGTCGCGGCAGCCGCCCCCCAGTTCGACCAGCACCTTGTCCCGGCTATTGGCCAGCGCCAGGATGCGATCCTTCTCCCGCAGCAGGGCCAGCCGCGCGCCCTGGGGATCGGTCAGGCCCAGGATCTGTATCTGCGCGCGCATGACAGGCGCGGTGCTGGAAGTCTCGAAGCCGCCGCATGCGCGCGCCAGCTTCGCCATATAGGAGGCGGCGGCAACGACGGAGGGCTCTTCGACGGCCATGGGCACCAGGACGTCGCGGCCGTTCACCTGGAAATTGGCGGCCACGCCCATGGGCAATTCGAAGGTGCCGATGACGTTCTCGATCATGCCGTCGGCGCGATCCAGGGCCAGCGCGCCGGGGCGAGCCAGGGCAAGCCTTTCTTCCTCGCTCAGGCCAACGGCGCGGACGATGGCCTGCAGTCGTTCGGAAGGGGACAGGGCGCGGAAGTTGGACAGGCGCGAATCGACCACGATGCAAAGCTCCGTATTGGAATCAACGGGTCGATCCTAGGTAAACTGTACCGCCTTTGACAGGTACAGTTTGGGCCAACAGTACCATCGCACTGCACCAATTTCGAGGAGCGCCCGGCGTATCGTGGCCATGGACGACAGCAGGAAAACGGCCGGCCGGCGCGACGGGCGCACGCCGCGCGAGGCGCCCATCGCGGAGGGCCTGGCCCGCCTGATCGGGCAGCAGATCGCCAATGGGGTGTACCGCGCCGGCGACAAACTGCCATCGCTGCGCGAGGTGGCCCAGTTGCACCGCTACGCCAAGAACACGGTCGTGGTCGCCTTCGAGATACTGGTGGCCCAGGGCCTGGTCGAGCCGCGGCGCGGCTCGGGGTTCTACGTCGTGGACCGTCACGAAGCGCGCAAGCCGGTGGACGAAGAGTCGGGGCAGTTGAGCCGCGCCATGGACATCGTGTGGCTGATGCGCGAGCAGCTCAAGACGCAGCCTGACGCGGTCGCCGTCGGCGACGGTTTTCCGCCGGTGCAATGGCTGGCGGATATGCGCATGGACCGCTATCACCAGAAGGTGGTGCGCACCGGGCTGGGCAGCCTGTTCCGCTATGGCAGCCGCTACGGCTACGCGCCGCTGCGGGAAAGCCTGGTGCGCAAGCTCGGCGACATCGGCGTAAACGCCTCGACCGCCCAGCTGGTGCTGACGCATGGCGCGAACGAAGCCATGGACCTGGTGATCCGCTATTTCGTGGCGCCGGGCGCCGCCGTGCTGGTGGACGATCCCGGCTATTACCCGCTGTTCGGCAAGCTGAAACTGGCGGGCGCGCGGATGCTGGGCGTGCCGCGCCTGCCGGACGGCCCGGACCTCGCGGTGCTGGAGCGCCTGCTGGCGCGCGACAGGCCGCGCCTATTTTTCACGCAGTCGCTGGCGCACAATCCCACCGGGTCGGACATCTCGCCGGCCAAGGCCTACCGCGTGCTGCAGCTATGCCAGGCCCATGGCGCGATGGTGGTGGAAAACGATCCGCTGGCGGATTTCAAGCCGACTTCGGCGGTGCGCCTGGCCGCGCTGGACCAGCTGGCGGGCACCCTCTATATCGGCAGCTTTTCCAAGTCGTTTTCGGCGGCGCTACGTGTAGGATTCATCGCCTGCGACACCGCGCTGGCGAGCGACCTGGCCGACCTGAAGGCGCTGGTGCATGTCAGCAGTTCGGAATACTGCGAGCGCATGGTAGACGTCATGCTGCGGGACGGCCATTACGAGCGTCACTTGTTCCGCTTGCGCCGCCGGCTGGAGGCGGCGACCGCGCAGGCGCTGCAAGTGCTCGATGACCTGGGCGCCGACGTGTTCGCGCGTCCGGCCAGTTCGCTCTACCTGTGGCCGACCTTCCCCGGCATCGAGGATACGGTAGGGCTGGCGCGCGAACTGATGCCGGAGAAAATCCTGCTTGCGCCGGGACGCATATTCAGCGTGGATGCCGACAAGGTATCGGCGCGGTCGCGCTGCAATGTCGGCGCGCTCGCGGACGAACGGTTCGGTACCGCGCTACGCGCGCGACTGCGCTGACGGAATTACGGCGGCCCTGGGCCGGCGCCAAGGCGGCGTCATGGCGGCATCATGGCGGCGTAACGGTGGGGTAATGGCGTGGTCATGGCGGGGTAACGGCGGCAAGGGTTGTGTTGGTGCAGCGTTACAGTGACCCTGCCGTCCCCTTTCCGCACAGCGCCCGGATCGCCTCGGTCAACCGGTCGATCTCGTCGTCCGTGGTCAGATAGCTGACCGAGGCCCGCGCCACTTCCTTCAATCCGCGCGCCTGCATATCCAGCGGCGTATATCGCACGCCATTGCTGCTGATCGAAATACCCCCACGCGCCAGCTCCGCCTGCACCGCGCCCGCTTCCCAACCGACCACGGCGAAAGACACCAGCCCGGAGCGTTCGCGCCCCTGATCCAGCACCGCCACGCCCGGCAGGCCGGCCAGTTGTTCGCGCACCGCGCGTGCATTGCGATCGACACGCGCGCGGATGTTGTCAAGCCCGATATCGAGTGCTTCGCGCAAGGCCTGGGCCAGCCCGCAACGCAAGGCCATGGCGGTTTCCGCCGGCTCGAAGCGGGCCGCGCTATCCACCAGGGCCGGCGCGCCCTCATCGTCCAATGGGGCCGAATGGGCGTCCACCACCGCCGGCGTCAGGCGATGCAGGAAATCCTGGCGCACGTACAGCAGGCCCGTCCCGCGCGGGCCCCGCAATGCCTTGCGGCCCGCGCCGCTCAGCACATCGCATCCCAGCGCCGCGACGTCGATGGGTAGCTGGCCCACCGCCTGCGCCGCATCCACGAAATACGGGATGCCATGGCGGCGCGCCACCGCGCCCACCTGTGCCGCCGGATTGATCAGCCCGCCGTTGGCCGGCAGCCAGGTCAAGGCGATCAGCTTCACCCGGGCGTCCAGCATGTCTTCCAGCGCGCGCGCATCCACCGCCCCGCTCGGGTCGGAAGGAATCGCCTCGATGGACGCGCCGGCGCGTCCGGCCGCGATGCGCATCGCCGCGATATTGCCGCCCCACTCGTGCCGCCCGACCAGGATGCGGTCGCCCGGGCGCCACGGCCCCAGGGCCGCGAAGGCCCCGCTCCAGCCGCTCGAATTGCCTGTCGTCAGGGCGATTTCCGCGGGGCGCGCGCCCAGCAGGCGCGCCGCCAGCGTGCGCGCCGCTTCGGTCTGCTCGCGCGCCGCCACGCCGGCTTCCATGGGCCCCATCGTGGCTTCGCGCTCCAGGTGCGCCTGCACCGCCGCGAGCGTCGCGCCGGACGGCAGCGACGCGCCGGCATGGTTGAAATGAACGGTGGTGCGCACGCCCGGCGTGCGCGCGCGCAGGTCGGCGACACTGGCGTCGGTCAGGGGAGCAAAGGCGGTCATTCCATTCATGCCGGATCGGCCCATGTGGCGTTACGCGCGACGGCGCGAAGGGTCCTATCCTATCCGGTGGCGGCCGCAAAGACCAATCCACGCCTGGCGTGGAAGGTCATTCGTGCGGTCGCCGGCTACCGGCCAGCGGCTGCACACCGCGCAGTTCGTCGCAGCCACCTGCGCGTTCCAGATGCTGCCGCAGCGCTGCCGCCGGCCGGCAGTCCCGGAACGCCAGGCGCCGGCGGGCACAGCGGGTTCGCGCCCAGGCTGAACGCGTGCATCAAGCGCCCGCCCGCCTTGGCGGACCACCGTTCTCGTATTCAATCCACCTTGGCATGCGAGCGCTTGACCACCGCCTCCCAGCGCGGTACTTCGCTGTCGACGAAGGCAGCGAAAGTCGCGGCCGAACCGCTCACTTTCTCCGATCCCAGCTCGGCCAGCTTGCCCGCGACCTCGGGAGACGCCAGCGCGGCGTCGACCGCGGCGTTCAGGCGGGTCACCAGCGCATCGCTGGTCCCGGCCGGCGCGAATACCCCATACCAGTTGGTAATGACGAAGTCCTTGAAGCCGGCCTCGGTCATGGTCGGAATGTCGGTATATCCCTCGGCGCGCGTCGCGCCCGTCGTGGCCAGCGGCACCACCCTGCCTGCCTTGGCCTGCGGCGACAAGGCCGCCGTGGTCTCGAAGGCCATCTGGACCTGGCCCCCGACCACGTCCATCATGGCCGGCGCCTGGCCCTTGTAGGGGATATGCAGGATGTCCGTGCCGGTGGCCAGCTTGAACAACTCGCCGGCCAGGTGCTGCGGACTGCCGCTGCCGCCCGAAGCGAAGCTGTAGGGCGTCGAGCCGCTGCGCAGCAATTTGACCAGCTCCGGCAGCGTCCTGGCCGGAACCTTGGGGTTCACGTACAGCACCAGCGGCATGGCCGCCACTTCGGCCACCGGACGCAAGGCTTTGACCGGATCCAGCCGCAGCGCATACAGGTTGCGGTTGATCACCACGCCCGTGTTGTTGCCCAACAGTACCGTGCAACCGTCGGGATGCGCCCGCGCCACGTACTCCGTGCCGATATTGCTGCTCGCGCCGCCGCGGTTCTCGACGATGACGGGAAGGTCCAGCGACTTCTGCAACGACGGCGCGATCAGCCGCGCCAGGATGTCCGTCGTGCCGCCCGGGGGATAGGGCGAGACGATTTTCAGGTTCTGGCAGGGATAGGGCTCGGCATGCGCGGGCGAGGCCGCGCCGACGGCAACGGCGGCGATGGCGAAGGCCAGCAGGCGCCGGGCCGGGCCGGGGAATCGTACTTTCATGGGTCTCCTCCTGTATTTCTAGTAGGGAACGCCGCCGCTCAGCGGCCGCGCCGCTGCAGGACGTGATAGTGATGGGCTTCGCGGGCCTGTGTCAGGCTCATGCCGGCGCGCACGCTGTCGACGATGGCTTGCTCGGCGTCGCGGGTACCGAGCGCCACGGCCAGGACTTCGTCCTCGCGTTCGCGCGGGACCACGACGATGCCGTCGCTATCGCCGATCAGGATATCGCCGGGCCGCACGCGCACGTCGCCCAGGCTGACCGGGCCGTTCACCTCGTCCACCTGGACGCGGTCCTTGCCGGTGCGCATGAAGCGCCCGCGGCTGAACAATGGATACTGGAATTGCGCGGCGGCATCCGCGTCGCGGCAGACGCCGTTGATGACCGTGCCGCCGATGCCGCGCCGCGACGCGACTTCGGTCAGGATGCCGCCCCATACCGTGCAGTCGACGCGGCCGCCGTTGTCCAGCACCACCACGGCGCCCGCGGGCACATGGTCGATATAGTCGCCCACGGTGCCCGGATCGATATCGACAGGGGTATAGCGCACCGTATAGGCGCGTCCCAGCAGGCTGTGCGCCGCGCCGACCGGCGCGAGGCCCAGCGCACTGCCAGGCAGGTTCAGGCGATCCAGCGCATCGGAGACCTCGGCGGTGGACAGCCCGGCATAGGAAGCGGGTATGGGAAGGCTCACGGCCGGGACGCAATGCGCGTCGGACGAGGATGGGCTCATTGGTTTCGCTGCGTGGCAAATGGATGCGGCCATCCTACGCAAGGGCCGTTGCCCGGTCCAAGACAAGTACCCTATCGTTCCATAGCGATTTGCTTATAGTGGGACGGTGGCGGCGGTAGCCGCCGCGCGAGGGCGCAGGGACCGGGTGATGCGGCGATTCAAGGGTCGGGGTTCGGAGCTCCGGGCTCCGGGCTCGGGGACCCGGGGCTCGGGACCGGGGCCGCGGGCTCAGGGCAGCAGCACCGCCAGGAAATCGCGCAAGGCCGGCGATGGATCGCCAGTGCGATAGGTGGCCGTCAAGGTCGTCAACGCCGATGCGCTGCTCCCGGCCAGCGACAGGTAGACGACATCCGCGCGCCCATGCCGGGCCACCGATTCGCCCACCAGCGTCACCCCCAGGCCGGCCGCCACCAGCGCGATCGCGGTCTGTATCTCGTAGGCCTGGTGCACGACCTTCGGGGTAAAGCCGGCGTCCCGGCACAGGCCTTCCACCAGGCGGGGGAACTGAGCGTTGGGGTATTTGGGATAGAAAACGAAGGGCGCGTCGGCCAGGTCCTGGATGCGCAGCCGGCGCGCCGAGGCCAGCGCATGGTCCGCCGGCACGGCGGCCATCAGCTTTTCCTGCAGCAGGACGCGCGTGGTGCATCCGTCCACCGGCTGCGCCTGCCTGCCGATGCCGACGTGGATGCGCTGCTCCCGCAGCGCGGGAGCGTGCTCCTCGGTAAGCATCTCGTAGAGCTTGAGCTCGATACCGGGATGCGCCGCGCTGAACCGCTTCAGCGCCGGCGGCAGCACGCTGTACATGGCCGAGCGGGTAAACCCGATGCCCAGCCACCCGCGCACGCCCTGCCCGATATCGCGGGCGGCCCCGGAGGCCTGCTCGTACTGCGACAGGATCTGCCGCGCCTCGGCGAAGAAATACGTGCCGGCCTCGGTCAGGCGCATCGGCCGGCTGCTGCGGTCGATCAGGGCCGCCCCCAGCCGTTCCTCCAGCGCGCGTATCTGCTGGCTCAGCGCGGGCTGGGCCACGTGCAGGCGCCGCGCGGCGCGCGTGAAATTCAGTTCTTCGGCCAACACCACAAAAAACTGCAGATGCCGTAGATTCAAGACCGGGCCCGTCCGTAATAGCAGCCTGACGTTGTACCCGAGCGGCCGGCGGCGAAGCAACAAGCCCCGATGCGGACGCCTGCCGTGGGTCCGGCGCGGTGCCGGATCCCATCGCCCATCGGCGCCATGTCGATTTCCACGGCCTTCATTCGTCGTGGCACAGGGACGGCGCCAATCCGGCTCGCAGCCGCGTCGTCCCGCTTTCCACCCAAAAGGAGATTATTCATGGCTTACATAGACGGATTCGTACTGGCCGTACCCATCGCCAACCGCGAGACCTACATCAAGCATGCGGAAGCCGCGGCGGTGGTATTCAAGGAGCATGGGGCGCTGAAGGTGGTCGAATGCTGGGAAGACGACGTCCCGGAGGGCAAGGTGACGTCCTTCCCCATGGCGGTCAAGCGCCAGGAAGGCGAAGCGGTCGTCTTCGCGTGGATCGCCTGGCCATCGCGCCAGGTGCGCGACGAGGGCATGAAGGCCGTGATGGCCGACCCGCGCCTGAACCCCGAGGAGACCCCGATGCCGTTCGACGGAAAGCGCATGATCTTCGGCGGTTTCGAGATCGTCCTGGACGCGTGACGGGTCCATGCCCCGCAGTGTTCCGCCCGTTCTTGTGCGTATCGTCCATCGCGCAAGAACGGGCAGGACCGCGGCTGGAGGATCGGACCCTTCCGAGCGCGGAACCGCCTCTCTCGTCGGGAGACTTAGCCTGCTCCTCAACGAGCAGGAGTCGACTCAAATGACCACGATCACCGGCACTTCAGGCGTACAGATCATCGGGCGTCAGCAGGGTGTTCCAGAAAAGCCCCATTCCGCGCCGGCAAACGACGTCGCGGACGCGCTTGCCCTCATTTCGGACGTCTGCGCGAACAAGCACCCGAACGAGACGAAAGAGAAGCACAAGTGCGAGCGCTCGCTGAGCATCCAGTTGGACTCGCCCCTGCCCCTCCCCCGCGAAATCGTCGAATTGGGATTCCATGACGATCCTCAGGATGTCAGTTCGCTGCCCGCCCTCCAGTCCATGAATGACCCTGAACAGGCGAGCGAGTAACGTCCACGCCGGGCGATAGCCGATCCACAGCCATCGCCCGGCGACCTCCGGGCCACTCCCGGACACGTGACGTCCCCAATCGCGCGGGGCGCGACACTCTGGTATACACACAGCTTGGCCAGCCCAGGACTTCCAGATGACCCGCGCCCAAGCGATTGCCCATGCCGAGCAGTGTTTCGCCTCCGGAGCCTTCCGCGAACGGCTCGCCCGCCGTGTCGCCATGCCCACCGAAAGCCAGAATCCGGCCCGGGCCGGCGACCTGGCGGCCTACCTGCACGAGGAACTGCAACCCGCCTTCGAGTCCATGGGCTTCGCCTGCCGGACGCTTGCCCATCCCAAGGCCAAAGCGCCGTTTCTCTACGCCGAGCGCATCGAGGACGCGGCCCTGCCCACGGTGCTCGGCTATGGACATGGCGACGTCATCCGGGGACTGGATGCGGAGTGGCACGAAGGCCTGTCGCCCTGGGCCCTGACGGCGTCGCAAGGACGCTGGTACGGCCGCGGCATCGCCGATAACAAGGGGCAGCACACCGTCAACATGGAAGCGCTGCGCATGGTGCTGGAAACCCGCGGCAAGCTGGGCTTCAATGCCAAGTACCTGGTGGAGATGGGCGAGGAAACCGGCTCGCCGGGTTTGCGCGAAGTCTGCGAGGCCAACCGCGAGCGCTTCGCCGCCGACCTGCTGATCGCCTCGGACGGGCCGCGGCTGCGCGCCGAACGCCCGACGGTCTTCCTGGGCGCGCGCGGCGGGCTGAACTTCGACATGACCATCGAGGCCCGCGAGGGGGGCCATCATTCGGGTAACTGGGGCGGCCTGCTGTCCAACCCCGGCATCCAGCTGGCCCATGCCATCGCCTGTATCGTGTCGCCCACCGGGCAGATCCGCATCCCCGAATGGGTGCCCGCCGAACTGCCGGCGTCCGTGCGCCGCGTCCTGGCCGATTGCGAAGTCGACGGCGGCGCGGACGGGCCCACCATAGACCCTGGCTGGGGCGAGCCGGGCCTGACGCCGGCGGAGCAGGTATACGGCTGGTGCTCCTTCGAAGTCCTGGCCTTCAAGACAGGCAACCCCGAAACGCCGGTCAACGCCATTCCGCCGCGCGCCAGGGCGCACTGCCAGTTGCGCTTCGTCGTGGGCGTCGATCCGGACGGGCTGCTGCCGGCGCTGCGGCGGCACCTGGACCGGCACGGCTTCCCCATGGTCCAGTTGAGCCTGACGCGCGAGAACATGTTCAAGGCCACCCGCCTGGATCCCGACGATCCCTGGGTGCACTGGACGGTGGCGTCGCTGGAGAAGACCAGCGGCAAGAAGCCGGCCATCCTGCCGAACCTGGGCGGTTCCCTGCCCAACGACATCTTCACGGAGGTGCTGGGCCTGCGCACGATCTGGGTGCCGCACTCCTACCCGTCCTGCTCCCAGCATGCGCCCAACGAGCACCTGCCGCCGGAGCTGCTGGAGGAAGGCCTGAAGCTGATGACCGGGCTGTACTGGGACCTGGGGGCGGGACCGGTACCGGCCACGTCGCGCGCCGCCAGCTAGCCGCCGGCCGTCGCGGCCAGTCGCCCATTCGCCAGCCGGAATCCGCGCCGCGCCGCGCCGCCTGGCCGGCGGCTGACATCTGGCGGCGGACTTCTATCCGACCCGCCCGACGCACCGGCTCCGCGCCGTTGCGCCGGCCCGTCCGCACTCAGCCGCCCAGGTCGCCCCGGCCGCGCAGCGACTCGGCGTTGTGCACATGGACGTGTCCCCCTGCCGGCACGGCGCGGCTCATGCTGCCCACCACGACGCCGTACTTGACCACGGGCTCGCCGGCGGCGAGCGCGCGCAGCGCCACCTTGTGCCCGTAGGGCACCTGCTCGATCACGGCCAGCGAGCCCTGGACCACGCCGGCCACCGGCACGTCGACGCCGGCGCGCGCGTCGGCGCCCACGACGGTGCCCACATTGTCGTCACGATGGATGACCCATATCTTTTCCGCCGGGTTCATACGGACTCCCCTATGCGGCTGATGGCGGTTTCGGTTTCGCCCAGGATCTCGCAGCAGGTGGGTCGGCCATTGATGATTTCCGCCATGGCTTCCTCGACCTGCTTACCGGCCTGCTCCAGGGAATGTCCGTGCAGCAGCACGGCGCTCAGGTCGACATCGATATGGTCGGCGAACGTGCGGCAGGTGCGGTCGTTGCCGCATAGCTTCACGGTGGGCGATACCGGATTGCCGATGGAATTGCCCACTCCGGTGGCGAACAGGATCAGGTGGCAGCCGCCGGCGGCCAGCGCGGTAATGTTCTCGGTGGCCGGCGCGGGCGCGTCCATCAGGTACAGGCCCGGCCCGGGTGCCGCTTCGCCATAGCTCAGCACGCCTTCGATACGGCGGCTGCCGGTCTTGCAGATCGACCCCAGCGATTTTTCCTCGATGGTGGTCAGTCCGCCGCGGATATTGTCCGGCGCGGGATTGGTTTTGTTGAGGTCGACCCCGGCGCGGCGCGCGATCTCCTCGTACTTGCGGATCGTCGCATCGATGCGGTCGCGCACCGCCGTGCTCGCGGCCCGTGCGGCCAGGGCCGCCTCGCCGCCCAGGCATTCCACCGGCTCGGAGAAAATCGCCGTGCCGCCCGCATCGACGATGCGGTCCGTGACCAGCCCGATGGCGGGATTGGCGACCAGTCCCGACGTGGTGTCCGAGCCGCCGCATTCAAGGCCGATGACGAACTCGGCCAGGCGCGCCGGCGTGCGCCGCAGGTCCTGGGCCTGCGCGCGCCACTGCTCCAGCAGCGCCAGGCCGTGGCGAAACAGCGCCGGCGTGCCGCCCTCTTCCTGGATGCCCATGACCTCGCAGGGCGTGCCGGCGGCGCGGATACCTTCATACACGCGCGTGCCGGCCACGCGCTCCAGGCTGACCACCAGGGTGGCATACACATTGGGGTGGCTGCCCAGGCCGATCATGGTGCGTACCGACAGGGCCAGGTCGTCGCCCAGCTGGCCCCGGCCATACAGGGGCGTGATGGCGACGCAATCGGGCAGCGCGGCGGCGAGGCGGCGCGCAACGGGATTTGCGGCGTCGGTCGCGGCCACCACGGCCAGCAGGTTGCGGATGCCGCGGCGTCCGTCCGGACGCGTATAGGCCATGAGCGTATTCATAGCAATCCTCTTGCGGCCGGCGCATAGCGGTCGGCCGCGGCAAGCAGTTCTTCGATGACTTTGGCGGGCATGGGGATGCCCCAGGCGGCGCGCTGGCGGGCGACCTGGCGGCGCCGTTCGCCGGGCAGGCGGATGGGCCGGGCCGGGTCGGCCGCCGGGGCGGTGCGCGTCTGCTTGAGCAGCGTGTCGATGCGCGCCAGGTAGTCGGCGCTGTCCATCAGGGCGCGCGGATCGATGGCGATGAAGAAATGCGGCACGCACGCCGGCAAGCCGTCCTGTGCGGCCTGCGAACCCACCAGCGGCGCCATCGCCCCGCCCGCCAGGACGCTGTTCAATACTTCCAGGGCCACGATCAGGGCGTAGCCCTTGGCCCCGCCCATGGGCAGCACCGAGCCTTTCAGCGCCGCGGCCGCGTCCACCGTGGGTTTGCCTTCCGCGTCCAGCGCCCAGTCGGCGGGAATCGGCTGGCCCAGCAGGTTCGCCAGCAGGATGTTGCCGCGCGAGCTGACGCTGGTGGCGAGGTCGACCACCAGCGGCTCCGTGCTGGTCGGCGCGGCGAAGGCCAGCGGGCTGTTGGTGAAAAAGGCGTGCTTGCCGCCCCACGGCGCCACCGTCGGCTCGCCGCCGGACGAACACATCGCCATCAGCCCATGCGCCGCGGCGTGCTCGCAATACCAGGCCGCGTAGGAGAAATGATTGCTCGCGCGCACGGCGACATAGCCGACGCCGTGCTGGCGGGCGCGTTCCATCGCCTGCTTCATGCCGGCATGCCCGGCCACCGGTCCCAGCGCGTTATCGCCATCGACCACCGCCGTGCCGGCGAACTCGCGCACCACGCGCGGCACGCCGCGCGCATTGATGGCGCCTTGCGCCAGGCGGCGCAGATAGGTCGGCAGCCGCGCCATGCCATGCGTGTCGACGCCGTGCAGGTTGGCCGCCACCAGACAATCGGCGACCAGTTCGGCATGCGCAGGCGGGACATCCTGCGCATGCAGCGCGGCGACGCAGAAGGCGTGCAGGTCCGCGGCGGCATAGTGGCGATCGTCTTCCATCAGATTTCGCGCAGCCCGGCCGCGTCGGCGATGGCATAGCCCTTGGCGCCCGCTTCCGCGGGGCCGGACATGCGGCTGAAGAACAGGATGCCGTCGCACGGGGCGTTCAGCGACTCCGTCTCCTGCAGGGTGTAGGGGTCCACCACCACCCCCAGCCGTTCGCCCTTGGTCACGCGGCGACCCAGGTCTTCCACGCGGTTCGCCAGCGACACGACATAGCCGCCGCGCGTGGGGTTTGCTTCCTTGCGCTCCTTGCGGGTGAACAGGAACTGCGGCCCGTCCAGCTCCGGCTCGCCCTCCAGGATTCCCAACGCCTTCATCTGGTTGCGCAGCCCGCGCACCACGCGCGCCTGGAAGACATCCGTCATGGGCCCGCCCATGTACGTGCCGCCCACCTCGACGCCGGCGGCCGGGCGGCCGGTACTGTTCAAATACCCGACCGCGGTCGACGGGGGCAGGAAATTCACGTGCACCGCGCCCGTCCCGAAAGCGCGGCACAGGCTCAGGCTGGCGTCGCGCACCTCGCCCGTGGCGTCCTCGTTCAGGTCGGCACGCTGGTGGATGCGGCCGCCCTGCCCGCCGGAGTGCATGTCGCACAACGCGTCGACGTGGTCGAGCACCTGGTCCGTCAGCGTCCGCGCGATCATTTCCGTCACCGAGCCGCGTGCATTGCCGGGAAAGCAGCGATGCAGGTCGGTGTTCTCGCGCTGTTCGGCGCTTTCGCGGCGGAAATCCGAAAACGCCAGCGGGTTGCACACGGGCAGGATGACCAGCGCGCCGCGCATGACGGCGGGATCCGTCTCGCGGAACAACTGCAGGGCGGCAAGCAGCGGCATGGCTTCGTCGCCGTGCACGTTGCACAGTATCGCGAACACCTTGCCGGGCCGGGTGCCGTTGATGACATGCACCGGCACCGCGAGGTCGCCGCGCAGGGTGCGCGTGACCGGCAGCATGGCGAAACCACGCTCGCCGGGCTTGACGTCCAGCCCCGCGATACGCAAGGGATCGTTGCTAGGCATGATGGGTCTGTCTCCTGGTTATCAGTTGATGACAGCGCCGGACTGGCGCACCGCCGTACTCATCGCCGCGATAAGCTCGCGCATCCTGGCCGTGAAGGCGGCCGGACTGAGATCCACGGGGTCGGCGCCGACACTGGCGTAGAACTTCCGCGTCTCCGGTTCCTTCAGCACCTTGCTGACCTCTGCGTTGATGCGCTTGACCACTTCGGGCGGCATGCCTGCCGGCCCGAGGATGCCCGAATACAGCACCACGTCGAAGCCCGGCAGCGTGCCCGCGATGGGCGGCACGCCGGGCAGCGCGGCGTTCGGGCCGGTCGAGGTCACGCCCAGCGCGCGCAGCTTGCCCGACGCGATCTGCGGCAGCGCCGGCGGCAAGGCCGCGAACGTCGCCGAGCTCTGGCCGCTCAGCGTGGCCATCACGGCCTCCGAGCTGCCTTTATAGGGAACATGCACCATCTCGACGCCCGCCTTCTGCTTCAGCGTTTCGGCAGCCAGGTGCAGGATGGTGCCGTTGCCGGAGGAGGCGTAGTTCAGGTAGCCGGGGCGGGATTTGGCCAGCGCGATGAATTGCTGCAGATCCTGCGCGGGGACCTGCGGCGGGACCACGAGGACCAGTGGTGCGGCCGACACCAGCGCGATATCGGTGAAGTCCTCGTCGCTTTTGTACGGCAGCGAGCGGTACAGCGTCGCATTGATCGCGTGCGTCGTCACGTCGGCGAAGTACAGGGTATAGCCGTCCGGCGGCGACTTGGCGACCACGCCGGCGGCGATGGTGGTGCCGGCGCCGGGACGGTTTTCGACAACTACCGGCGTACCCAGGCCGGTCGACAGCTTCTGCGCCCAGAAGCGGCCCATGACATCGGACACGCCGCCGGGCGGAAACGGAATCACCATTTTGATGGGACGTAAGGGCCATTCCTGCGCCTGGGCGGGCGCCTGGGCCCGGGCCGCCATGGGGGCGGCGATCGCCACGACCATGGCCGTCACCATGGCCACGGCCATGCCGCGCGCCCGCGCCGCGGTGGACGGCGCACCGATGTGCGGACTGGAGTACGAACCGATGTGCGAACTGAAGCGTGCAACGAAGCCGGCGCTGAAGCCGGCAGCGATGCCCGGCCACCCTTGCCCCGGCATCCGGGTCGGGGTGGTGCGGGAGCAGGCGCGGATACGCGCCTGTGCGGTCGGGCCCGGGAGGGCGATCGTGCGCAATGCCATATCAATTCCCCTTGAAATGACGCCAGCGGTCCTGCGGACTCATTCTTGGCGCACTCATTCTGCGGCGCGCATGGTCCATAGAACCAATGATTTATTTCGATGCGGAATATCGATGGCAGCTATAGCGGCCGGCGGGGAGCCCCGGGTCTCGTCCGTATGCCCGGTGCCTGTCCCGCACGCAAGCGACATCGATAGAACGAGGCCTGATGCGGCCTTGCGCGCCGCGCGCGGCAACCCCGGGCGCGCAAGAAAGGCAAACGCAGGAAAGACAAACGCTGCAAAGGGGAAGCAAGAAAGCAAAAACGGGAAAGAAAAAGCAAAAGCCCGTGCGCACGCCGGGCGCGGCGAGCTTCAGTCCACGCCGCGCATGGCGTATTCGGCGGCCACCATTTCCGCCAGCCGCACCGCCGCGGCGGAACGGGTGCCATGGCTGCGCCACAGGATGGCGGCGCGGCGCTGGGGCACCGGGTCTTTCAGCCTGACGACCTGCACCTGGCGCGTGCGGCCCACGGCGCCCTGCGGCAGCACGGTGGCCAGCGCCGTGTTGCGCAGCGTGGCCAGGATGGGGGCGATGGCGTTCATCTCCAGCACGATGTGCGGCGTCGCGCGGATGCTCGCGAAGTAGTCGTCCAGCCAGGCGCGCGCGCCGAACTCCGGCGTCAGCAGGACGAGAGACAGTTCGGCCAGGCGTTTCATGGAAACGGTGCGCATGCCGGCCCAGGGGTGGCGCGCGCCGACGACCAGCACCAGGGCCTCGTCGAACAAGGCCTGCGCCTCGATCTGCGCGTCGGCCGGTTCCCAGTAGCCGATGGCGCAATCGAGGCGGCCGCTGAGCAATTCCTTCTCCATATCGCTGCGCGAGAGCTGCCGGGCGACGATGCGCACGCCGGGATAGCGGGCGGCATATTCGGCGAAGACGGCCGGCAAGCGGGTGCTGGCGAAGGAGTGGAACACGGCGACGGAGAGGTTGCCGCGTATAAGCCCTTCGAGTTCATGGACCGCCATGACGCCGGCGGAGACGTCCTGCAAGGCCTGCGCGGCATGCACGCGGAAGATCTCGCCGGCGGCGGTCGGTTCGGTGCGCGGGCCGCGGCGCTCGAAAAGCCGGGTGCCCAGTTCTTCTTCGAGCTGTTGTATCTGGTGCGACAAGGTGGGCTGGGTGACGTGCAGCCGGTCAGCGGCCCGAGAGAAGCTTTTCGCTTCGCAGATGGCCAGGAAGTAGCGCAGGTGCCGGAGTTCCATGGGTGATGAGGACGGACGTGCACCGCGAGCGGCGGCCGGCGGCATGGCGCCCGCCGCCATGGCCGGGCCCATGATAAACAGCGAGGCGTGGACCGTCTATGGCGGTCCACGAGGACAGGAGCGCTCCTCGCGCGGCGGCCGCGTCCGGGCCGGCACGGCGCGTCGGCGCTCCGCGCCGGCCGAGGCCTGTCCGGGCGCAATGGCGCATCCACGTCGGCCGGATTGTCTAACATCCCGCGCGGTCGAGCAGGACTCGATCACCTTCCCGATCTGCCAAGGTGGCATCGACGAGCGCATAACGGTCCAGGAAGCGGCGATAGCCAGCGCCATGCGCGCCGTCGCCGAAGCCGAGCACTGGATGGTGGAAGGCGCCGCGGGCGTGGCGCTTGCGGGCCAGGCGCACGACGCGCAGCGGTGGCGCGGCGGGAAAGTCGCTGTCGTCCTCTGCGGCCGCAACATCGGGCTGGACATGTTCGACCGCGCGATGCGCTGGCACGAGGCGCACTGATTTACTCCGCGATAGAGAAAAACATGTCCTTGCATGGCGGTTGTCCGCGGGATGGGCGATCGGCAAGATGCAGGCATCGAGGTCGTCGGCATGAAGGTGCACCCCAAGGCCCGCCTGGGGGACCGAGACGACGGCAGCGCGCTCGACGCCAGTTTCTTGTCATCCATTCAACCGCCGCCACTGCACAGTGGCCGACACAGGAGTCCCGCCATGTCCCGCGCCTTTCCCATTACGCTCTTCAGCGCCGCGATGGCGCTCGCGATGCAGCCCGGCGTGGCCGCGCCGCCCAGGAATCTTCCGCCCGCGACGACGAATGCCTTGCCGAGCGAGCACTACTTCGGCCAGCTTGAGCAGGTGGCCACGTTCCGCGAGGCCATGCCGACCGGCGTCACGGTGAGCGACGACGGCCGCATTTTCGTGAACTATCCGCGCTGGGGCGACGACGTGCCCTACACCGTGGCCGAGATCCGCGACGGCAAGGCCTATCCCTATCCCAACGCCGCCATCAACAAGCCCGATCCGCGCGATCCCGCCAAGGGATTCATCAGCGTGCAAAGCGTGGTCGTCGATCACCAGGGAAACCTTTGGGTGCTGGACACCGCAGCGCCCAAGTTCCAGTCGCCGCAACCGGGCGGAGCCAAGCTGGTTCGCATCGACCTGGCGACGAACAAGGTTACGCGTACGCTGGTGTTTCCTGCCGAGGTGATGGGCCCGCAGACCTACGTCAACGACATGCGCTTCGACTTCCGGCAGGGCAAGGCCGGCGTGGCATACGTTACCGATTCGTCGCCGTCCGGCACGGGCGGCATCATCGTCATGGACCTGGACAGCGGCACGGCCATACGCCGCCTCACCGGCGACCATTCGACATCGGCCGATCCGCAATTCCTGCCGGTGGTGGAAGGCGCATCGCTGCGCACGCGCAATCCCGATGGCAGCACGGCGCCGCTGAAGATCGCCTCCGACGGCATCGCGATTTCTCCGGATGGCGAGACGCTCTACTACTCGCCGCTGTCCAGCCGCCATCTGTATTCGGTGCCGACGCGCATGCTGCGCGATACCGCCGTCAGCGAAGCGCAACTGTCCGCGGCGGTGAAGGACCTGGGCGAAAAAGGCGCATCCGACGGGCTGGAAAGCGACGCCAACGGCGTGGTCTATGCCGGCGATTACGAACGCAACGCCATCCGCTATTTGAAGCCGGGCGGCGAATGGGAAAGCCTGGTGCACGACCCGCGCATCCTGTGGCCCGACACGCTGTCGGTCGGCAAGGACGGCTACCTGTACTTCACCGCCAACCAGTTGCACCGGCAGGCGCAGTTCCACGGCGGCAAGGACCTGCGGCAAAAGCCCTACAGCCTGTTCCGCATCAGGATAGGCGCGGGGCCGGCGCCGACGGCGGCGCGCTGACGCGTCAGGTATGCGTGCTGATGGCGCGCGCCGCGTGGATGACCAGGGGCCCCAGTTCGGCCCGCGCGCGCGCCAGCGACCAACGCGGCTTGGGAACTGAAATGTTCAGCGCGGCCACCGGCTCGCCGGCGCCGTCCAGGATCGCCGCGGCGACGTTGATGTCGCCCGGGTAGAACTCCTCGTCGGCATAGGCATAGTGCTCGCGGCGCGCCGCCTCGATCAGGGCCCGCAGCTCGCCGATTCCAGTGGTGGTGCGTGGCGTATGCCGCGGGCGCGCGATGGCGCGCAGCTTGGCGTCCAGCGCGGCCGGCTCCAGATGCGCCCACAGCGCGCGGCCCGATGCCGAAGAAAAGCAGGGTATGCGGGTGCCGGCCGGCATGTACACCGGGATGTGCCGCGCCGGCGCGACCCGCATCACGAAGACCATGTGGTCCTCGGTATCCGGCACCGAAAGGTTCACGATCTCGCCGCACTGCTGGTTCAACTGGTGCAGCACCGCGTGCGCATGCTGGAACAGCGGCCGCCGGTAGAGATAGCCATAGCCCAGTCCCACGGCCTTCACCGTTACGCTGTAGCGCTTGCTGCGCGCATCCTTCTGCAGATAGCCGGTCTGTTCCAGTGTGTAGGCGACGCGTTGCGCCGATCCCATTGTGATGCCATTGGCCTGGGCGATTTCCTGCAGGCTCATGGATTCGTACGGGCGAAAGCCCGCCAGCACGGCAAGGCCCTTCTCCAGGGATTGGATCAATAAGGGGGAAGCGGTCATCGGCGCTCCAGTTCTACGGCGGCCTAGGGCAAACCCGCAGGCCACGGACCGGCGGGGCGCGGTATAAATATCGGTATACGGTTTTGATTATCGCACAGCGATAACGAATTTGAGGTCGTGCCCCGATGTCGCGGCTTGCCGGTGCCGTGGTGCCGATGCCGTGGTGCCGATGTCGCGGCCACGACGCCGCATCGCAGCGGCCATGGCATCGACCCGCTTCGCAGGTTCGCCCCCCTCCCATCTCGCACAAGGACCAGATTGGCTTTTCCTCATATCCCCGCTCGCACGGCCACCGCCGCCGGGACGCCCCATTCGGACCTCGCCGATGCCGCCGAGCCCGCCCTGGCCGCGACCGGCCGGCCCGGCGCGGGCAGGCCGCCGCTGCCGGATGCCGTCGATGTCGCCATCGTCGGCGGCGGCATCGTGGGCGTCAGCGCGGCCTATGCCCTGGCCAAGGCCGGCATCCGCGTCGCGGTATTCGAGAAGGCCACGCTGGCGTGCGAGCAGTCCTCGCGCAACTGGGGCTGGGTCCGGACGCTGACGCGCGACCTGCCGGAAGTTCCCCTGGCGATCCGCGCCAATCGCTTGTGGGGCGAAATCCAGGCCATGACCGACGTGGGCTTCCGCCGCACGGGCATGCTGTACCTGCAGGAGAACGACGCCGACGCGGCAAGCCACCAGGCATGGATCGATGCCGCCCGCGACCATGGGCTGGACGCGCGGTTGATCGACCGCCGAGCGGCCCTGCAATACCTTCCCGAATCGCGGCGCTCATGGCGGGGCGCGCTCTTCAGCGCCAGCGATGGCGTGGCGGAACCGCATCTGGCCACGCAAGGCATCGCCGCGCTGGCCCGCGCGCACGGCGCCATCATCGTGGAGCATTGCGCCGTGCGCGGGGTCGAACGGGCGGCGGGCAAGGTTGCGGCCGTCCTCACGGAACACGGCCGGGTCGGCGCCCAGGCGGTGCTGGTGGCGGCCGGGGCGTGGTCGCGGCTGTTCTGCGGCAACCTGGGCGCGGATTTCCCGCAGTTGAAGGTACGCGGCTCGGTGCTGCGCACGCAGCCCTTCGAGGCCGGCCTGGCGGCCACGATCAACGGCAAGGACTTCACTTGCCGCAAACGGGCCGATGGCGGCTACACGGTGTCGCAATTCGGCGCCTCCATGGCCGACCTGGTGCCGGACAGCTTCCGGCTGATGCACCATTTCCTCCGGCCCTGGCTGGCCAACAACACCTTGGTGCGCCTGCGTCTCGGCAAGCGCTTCTTACAGGAAATGGCGATACCGCGTCGCTTCGCGCCGGACCGCGTCTCGCCCTTCGAGCGCCATCGGGTGCTGGACCCGCGCCCATCGCGCGGCGGCGTCACGCAGGCCTGGCGCCGGCTGGTGGACGCCTTCCCGGTCTTCGAGTCGGCGCGCGTCGCGCAAGCCTGGGCCGGCTATATCGACGTTACGCCCGATGCGCTTCCCGTCCTGTCGGCCGTGCCGGGCCTGCCCGGGCTATATCTGGCGTCCGGCTTTTCCGGGCACGGCTTCGGCATCGGACCCGCGGCCGGGGAAGCCATGGCCGATCTGATCCAGGGCCATGCACCGGCCACCGACCTGCGCCCGTTCCGCTTCGAACGCTACACCGAATAGCCGCGCGACCACTTCATGCAAAACGAGGGGAAGTCATCGATGGATCCAACCACAGCCTTGCACCGCGTATCGGTCATCATCGACGGGCTGGTCTTTTTCAGCGACGGCAGTGCCCGCGATATGCGCGCGGGCGGCGTCACGGCCATCAATCTCACGGTCAGCGATATGGGCGCGGACTTCGAGCAGGCGCTGAAGGACGCCATGGCATGGCGCCAGCGCTGCCAGGCCCCGGACTCGCCCTGGCTGCTGGTCGAACGCGTGGACGACATCGCACGGGCCAAGCAGACCGGCAGGCTGGGTCTGATCATGGGCTGGCAGAACGGCCGTCCCCTGGGCGACCAGCTTGATCGCGTCTCCCTCTTCCATGCACTGGGGATACGCGTCATCCAGCTCACCTACAACGAAGCGAACCTGCTGGGCGACGGCTGCCTGGAAAAGCGCAACGCGGGACTCAGCAATCTCGGCGTGGAGATGGTCAAGGAGATGAACCGCGTCGGCATCGCCATCGACCTGAGCCATTGCGCGGAGCAGACCTGCCTGGACGCCGCGCGGCACGCCGGCAAACCGGTTTTCCTGACGCACGCCAACGCCAATGCGGTCATCCCGCGCCCGCGCAACAAATCGGATGCCGTCATCAAGGCGGTGGCGCAGACCGGCGGCGTCATCGGCTGCAGCATCCATGCCTACCTCAACTGGCGCGGCGACCCGCGCCAGCAGCCCACGCTGGACGACTTTGTCGCCAACGTGCGCCATATCGGCAAGCTGGTCGGCTATGAACATGTCGGCATCGGCACCGACTTCCCGTCCGTCGATACGTATGAAGCGGTACGGCACGTCATGGTGATGTCGCGCACCAAGTACGCGGCGTCCGGCGGCGACTTCTCCAACGCCTTCGGCGACGTCATGGAAGCGCGCTATCCGGTCGAAACCCCCGATCCCAGCCATTTCCCGGCCTTCACGCAGGCACTGCACAAGGCCGGGCTGGGCGACAGCCAGATCGCCAGTGTCCTGGGGGGCAACTTCCAGCGCGCCTTCGCCCAGGCCTGGACCGCCGCCTGAACGCAACCGGGAGACTCGCCATGACTACGCTTGTCCGATTCGTCCGGCGCTGCGCGGCCGGCCTGGCCCTGGCGTCCGTGTTCGCCGCGACGCCGGCCCGCGCGGCCGATCCCTATCCCGCCCATCCCATCCATATCGTCGTGCCGTACCAGGCGGGCGGATCCACCGATATCGTGGTCCGCAGGTTCGCCGAACTGGCGGCTCCGCGATTGGGACAATCCATCGTCATCGAGAACCGCGGCGGCGCGGGCGCGACGCTGGGCGCGCGGGCGATCAAGACGGCACGCCCGGACGGCTACATGCTGGCCATCCTGCCCAGCCCGGTCTTCCGCATGCCGCATATCCAGGACATGGGTTACGACCCGGTCCACGACTTCACCTACATCATGATGCTCAGCGGCTACACGCTGGGCGTGGCGGTGCCCGCGGCGTCGCCCTTCAAGAGCTGGGCCGACCTGGTCGGCTACGCCAAGGCGCACCCCAACGAGGTCACCTATGGCACGGCCAGCGTGGGCAGCGCGTCGAACGTGATGATGGAAGACATCGCCACGCGCAACGGGCTGGCATGGCGCCACATTCCGTACAAAGGCGAGTCGGATGTGCTGACGGCCGTCATGGGTGGACAGGTCACCGCCTATGCCGGGTCCACCACGGTGCAACCCCTGGTCCAGGCCGGCAAGATGCGCATGCTGGTCACCTGGGGCGCGCATCGCAGCGCGCAGTATCCCGACACACCCACCTTGCACGAGATCGACGGCACACCGCCCGCCAACGCGCCCTTCGGCATCGCCGGTCCCAAAGGATTGCCGCCCGACGTGCTGGCCAGGCTGCAGGTGGTATTCAAGCAGGTCGCCGAGTCGCCGCAGTTCCAGGCCGTGCTGACGCAGTACGGGCAGGAACTGGTGTACATGGACGGCACGGAGTACGCGGCCTATGCCGCCAGGCAGTTCGCGGAGGAAGCCGCCATCGTGCACAAGCTCGGATTGGCCACGCAGAAATGAGTCTGACGATCGCCGGTTCGCTGGCGATCGCCCGCGCCATCCGCCCGCACGTGCCGTGCGTCTTGCGTGTCTCGCCCATCTCGCGGAGGCGCCGCATGCCGGCGCACGGCCGACGACAAGCCAGGGAGTATTCGCCATGAAGCTTTACCTGTCGCGCATACATGCAATGTGGCCGGTGCGCCGCCGCAGAGCCGCAGAACCCGCGCGCCACCCGGAGGCGGCGCGGCCGCCCCGCTGCCTTCGCGCCCTGCTGGGCGGCATCCTGGCCTGCTGGGCGGCGGGCCTGCTGACGTCGGCGTACGCGGCCGACTGGCCCGACAAACCCCTGCGCATGGTGGTGGGCTATCCACCGGGCGGTGGCACCGACACGGTGGCGCGCGTCCTGGCGCAGCAATTGACCAAGGTGCTGGGGCAATCGGTCATCGTCGAGAACCGCGCCGGCGCCAGCGGAACCATCGCGACACAGCAGGTGGTGCGCGCGGAGCCCGATGGCTACACGGTGCTGTTCGCCACGGCCTCGCCGCTGACGGGCGCACCGCTCACCATGAAGGGCCTGACCTACGACCCCATGAAAGACCTGGTACCGGTCACGCTGATCGGCGGCGGCCCTTTCATCCTGGTCGCGAATCCCGCCTTTCCGGCCGATACCCTGCCGGCGCTGGTCGCCTACGCCCGCGCCCACCCGCGCCAGGTGAACTACGCCTCGCCCGGCAACAGCACCGCCAACTACTTCTTCTCCGAGCTGCTGAACATGCAGGCCGGTATCGAGACGACGCACATCCCCTACAAGGGCAGCGCCGCGCTCATCAATGACCTGATCGCCGGCCAGGTGCAATACACGCTGGACACCCCGGGCACCACGCTGCCCCTGATCCATGCGGGCAAGCTGAAGGCGCTTGCCATCTTCAGCGAGAAACGGCTGGACCGGGCTCCGGACATCCCCACCACGGTCGAAGCCGGCTTTCCCGACCTGGTGGGCGGCTCCTGGTACGGCCTGCTCGTGCCCAGGCACACGCCGCCGGGCATTGTCGACGCCCTCTATCGCGCCACGCGCAAGGCGTTGGCCCAGGAAGACGTACGCCGCGCCATGGCGGAACGCGATGTCGTCGTCCAGGGCACGACGCCGGCCCAGTTCAAGCAGTTCATCGAATCCGAATACGCTCGCTGGAAGGCGGTGACGACGCAACTCGGCGTCGTCCCGCAATAAGGCGCAACGCACCTTGGCGCGGCCCACGGCGCCGCGTCCCGCTCTTTCACGCGTCACGACATACCGGGAGACCCGCATGGCGAACTCCAAGCAAGCACCCGACCTGACCGCGGGCAGCGCGCCCCTGACGATGCGGCCCACGCTGGCCGGCATGGACCACATGATTTCCGCCGGCCACTACCTGGCCACGCAGGCCGGCATGCAGGTGCTGCAGGCCGGCGGCAACGCGATCGACGCCGGCGTGGCGGCGGGCATCGCGCTGGGCGTGGTGCAAAGCGACATCGTGAACTTCGGCGGCGTCGCGCCCTGCCTGGTCTATCACGCCGAAAGCCGCAAGGTCTGGAGCATCTCCGGCCTGGGCTACTGGCCGCGCGCCGCACGGCTGGAGACCTTCCTGCAGCGCCATGCCGGCACCATTCCCGCCGGCATCCTGCGCACCGTCATCCCGGCCGCGCCGGACGCGTGGATTACGGCGCTGGAGCGCTTCGGCACCATGGGTTTCGGCGACGTCGCGGCCGGCGCGATCCGCCTGGCGCGCGACGGTTTCGTCATGTACCCGCTGATGGCCGAAGTGATCGCCGACAACGCGGACAACTACCGGCGCTGGGCGTCCAGCGCGGCGGTCTACCTGCCCGGCGGCCGACCGCCGCCCGCGGGCGCGATCTTCCGCCAGGCCGACCTCGCCGCCAGCCTGCAGTACATGGTGGACGAAGAAGGCGCCCACGCGTCCGCGGGCCGCCTGGCGGGCCTTGCGGCAGCGCGGCGCGCGTTCTACCAGGGCGACATCGCGGCCCGCATCGTCGACTACCACAAGGCCGAGGGCGGCCTGATGACGCACGAGGACCTGCGCGACTTCGCGGTGGAAGTGGACGCGGCGCTGGCGACCGATTTCCGCGGCACGCAGGTGCACAGCTGCGGCTTCTGGTGCCAGGGTCCGTCGCTGCTGCAGATGCTGAACATCCTGGAAACCTGCGATCTGAAATCGCTGGGCCACAACTCGGCCGCCTACGTCCATCTTCTGACGGAGGCCATCAAGCTGGCCTTCGCCGATCGCGAAGTCCATTACGCCGATCCCCGGCACACCGCGGTGCCGCAACAGGCCCTGCTGTCCAAGGGCTATGCGCGGGAACGACTGGCGCTGATCGATCCGCGCCGCGCAGGGCCGGACATGCCGCCCGCCGGACGCCTGCCCACGGCGCGCGACATCCACGTGCGCGAGGCCGGCGACGGCGATACGGCGCGCACCGATCCCAGGCTGGACACCTCGTATGTCGCCGTCGTCGACCGGCACGGCAACGCCTTCTCGGCCACGCCCAGCGACGGCTCCTACAACACGCCGGTCATTCCCGGCACCGGCATCTGCCCGTCCGCACGGGGCAGCCAATCCTGGGCCGAAGCCGGCCACCCCTGCGCCATCGGCCCCGGCCGCCGGCCGCGCCTCACGCCCAACCCCTCGTTGGCCATCCGGCCGGGCGAGTATGTCATGCCTTTCGGCACGCCCGGCGGCGACGTGCAGTGCCAGGCCATGCTGCAGACATTCCTGAACATCGAGGTGTTCGGCATGGAACTGCAGCAGGCCATCGAAGCCCCGCGCTTCGCCAGCTTCAGCTTCCCGTCGTCGTTCGAACCCCATACGACGCAGCCCGGCAGGCTGATGATCGAAGACCTGATCGCCCACGAGGTCGGCGACGCGCTGGCCGGCATGGGGCATGCCGTCAAATGGTGGCGCGACCGCAACTGGCGCGCGGGCGCGATGTGCGCGGTGCGGCACGACCTGGCCACCGGCATACGATGGGGCGGCGCCGACCCGCGCCGGCCCGCCTATGCGGCGGGCTGGTAGACCGAGGCGGCCGATCGACGATGGCGTGACGTTGGCGTGAGTCTGGAGCCCGCGCCGCGGACGCACCGCGATTCCGGCAGGGGACCTCCATCCGCTGTGCCGGGGTGTTTGCGGGGATGTCGATTCCATCGCCCGCCGATCGTCGTTGGAGTACGCGCCGAATCAGCGGCCGCTCAACGGGAGGACCGCCATGGCCCTGCAACTCTACTTTCACCCTTTCTCTTCCTACTGCCAGAAGGCCCTTGTCGCCCTGTACGAGAACGATGTCCCGTTCGAGCGCCAGATCCTGGACGGACCCGACAGCCCGGCCATGCAGCGGCTGGCGGCGCTGTGGCCCATGAAACGCTTCCCGGTGCTGGTCGACGGCGACCGCACCATCATGGAGGCCACCTGCATCATCGAATACCTGGGCCTGTACTACCCCGGCCCCCTGTCCCTGATCCCGGCCGACCCCAAGGAAGCGCTGGAGACCCGGCTGATGGACCGGTTCTTCGACAACTATGTCTCGACGCCCCAACAACGCATCGTCTTCGACGCCTTGCGGCCCGAGGACGCACGCGACCCGTACGGCGTCGCGCAAGCGCGCGAGATGCTGGACACCTCGTACGCCTGGCTCGACAGGACCATGGCCGGGCGCACCTGGGCAACGGGTGAACAATTCAGCCTTGCCGACTGCGCGGCCGCGCCCTTCCTCTTCTATGCGGACTGGACCCACCCCATCGACGCCCGCTACGCCAACGTGCTGGCCTACCGCCGCCGCCTGCTGCAACGCCCCAGCTTCGCGCGGGCCGTGGACGAAGCCCGCCCTTATCGCGGGTTCTTCCCGCTGGGCGCGCCGGATCGAGACTGAGTGCCGGCAGGGTCTTGCGCCCGACGACGCGCGAAGCGCTGCTCGACGACGGCCTTGCCCCACTGCGTGCCCGGCGCCTCCTGCGCCAGGACGAAACCGGCCGCTTCGTAGAGATGCCGCGCCGCCTCCAGCCCCTTGAAGGTCCACAGATGGGTTTCCTCGTAATGGGTATCGGCGAACGCCATGGCGCACGCCAACAGCTTGCGCCCCACGCCCATTCCCTGCAGGGATTCATCCACGATGAACCAGCGCAGGTGGCCCAGGCGCGGCTTGCCGTGGCCATCGATGGCCACGGACCCCAACACGCGCCCGCCCTCGACATACAACCACATGGACTTGCCGGAAGCGGGGAGCGATTCCGCGAACGCACCCAATTCCGTTGCGACCTTGCGCTCGAAGTACGCACCGAATCCTGCGGCACGCGCGTAATAGCGGCCATGCAGCGCCGCAATGTCGCCGATGCACCCCGGAATGCAGCCTTCATGTATGTGGCCCGCCAGCGCGGCGGCGGTAGCGTCGACCCAATTCGGATTGTCGCGCGACAGCGCGTTGGCGTACAGCGCCAGCGATCTCAGGAGCGCCTGCTGGTCCGCCGGCGCGATCTGCCGCAGCGCCCTGGATACCTGCCCGGTGGCGAACCGGTCGATCTTCGTGCGCAGCGCGGCCCCCTGCCGGGTCAGGAACAGGCCGAGCCCGCGCGCGTCCTCGGGGGTGGGCTCGCGCCGCAGCAGCCCCAGCGCTTCGAGCTTGGCCACCTGCCGGCTGGCATTGGACTTGTCCAGGCGCAACAGCTCGGCCAGGTCGCGTCCCTGAATGCCGGGTTTCATGCCCACTTCGATAATGGCGTGCACGGCTGAAGGCGCCAGGCCGCTGTCGGCCAGGGCGGGACGCATGAAGCCCAGTTCACGCACCAACCGTCGCGACAGCTCGCGCAAGGCCAATATGGTTTCGTCGCGTGACTGGGAAAGATCTTCGGCTATGTCCATGGCGGTACTCGCTGTCGGAATGAAGGTTGCGCTTCGCAACCAATATACATCGGCACCCGCCGCCGCGCCACGACGGCATCATCGCGCCGGCGGCCCATGGCTACCGCCTGCTGCCAGCGCGGAGGCAGACTGCGGGATATCATCGCGATACGCTGGCGCCGTTCCAGCCGGCTCCCCGTATTCCGTCCCCCTTCTCCATGAATCCCATTCCCGCCGCCCAGGCCGTCCCCGCCCTCCACCCCGTCCTGCAACGCGTGCTACGCGCCATCGAGCGCGGGCGTGCCCACGGATTTCATTTCCCCGGCAACTTCCTCGGCATATCGTTCGACCGGGTTACCGTCGAGCACAGCGTGGTCAGCCTGCGGGCGCAGGACCTGGCCACCAGCCGCGACGGCACCATCGACCCCACCGCCCTTGGCGTATTCGCCGACCTCGCGCTGGCCGCCTCCGTGCGCGCAGCCTTGCCCAGCGATACGCGGCTGGCCACCGTGAATATGCAGCTGCAACTGACCTGCGCGCCCTGCCTGGGGCCGTTGCAGGCCGACAGCAGCTTCCATGGCTACGTCCAGGGCGCAGCGGGCCGACAGGCCATCAGCCGCGTCACGGTGCGCAGCGGCGCTCATGAGCTGGCGCTGGGCACGGCGACCTTCATGGTCCTGGACCTGCCTCCCGGCACGCCCATTCCCTTCCTGGCTCCCATGGAAGCCGAGGCCGACGATCTTCCCTTGCTCGACCCCGGGGCCGACTTGCGCGCGGACGAGCGCGCCATCTTCGAACGCGCCGCCACGGCGCTGCGCGACAGCCCCGCCGACGGGGATTTCTGCCGGCATTTCTGGGGTTACAGGGCACGCGCGCACGATAGCGGCGCGACCGGCACGCTGGCCAACGGCCCGCACATCGGCAACCGCGTCGGCCATGTGCAGGGCGGGGTGCTGCTGGGCTACGCCGAGGCAACGGCGCGCGCAGCGCTGCCGCAGGGCTGGGTGCTTACCAGCATCACCGCCACCTATGTCAGTCCCGGCGAGGGCGCGGAACTGATGGCCGAAGCGCGGCTGGTGCACCGCGGCCGCGCCACGGCGGTCGTCGGCGTACAGCTCGGCACGGCAACCGGCCGGCGCGTGCTGGAGGTGCTGACCACCTACTCGCTGGGCGCATCGGCATAGCGGTGCGGGCGCCTCCATCCCGCTATCATTGGCAGCGTCACCCCTCTCCGGACCCTGCCGATGAAAATCGCGACCTTCAACGTCAACGGCATCAATAGCCGCCTGCCCAACCTGCTGCGCTGGCTGGAACAAACCCGCCCGGACGTCGCCTGCCTGCAAGAGCTCAAGGCCCCGCAGGAAAAATTCCCCGAGGCCGCCATCCGCGACGCCGGTTATGGCGTCATCTGGCATGGCCAGAAAAGCTGGAACGGCGTGGCCATCCTGACGCGCGGCTGCGACCCGACCGAATCGCGCCGCGTCCTGCCCGGCGACGAGGAAGACGTGCAAAGCCGCTATATCGAAGCCACGGTGCACGGCATCGTGGTCGGCTGCCTCTACCTGCCCAACGGCAATCCGGCGCCCGGCCCGAAATTCGACTACAAGCTGCGCTGGTTCGAGCGCCTGACGCAGCACGCCGCCGAACTCCTGGCCGCCGGCGAGCCCACGGTGCTGGCCGGCGACTACAACGTCATGCCGACGGAGATGGATGTGTACAAGCCCGAACGGTGGGTCAACGACGCCCTGTTCCGGCCGGAAACCCGCGCCGCGTTCCACGCGCTGGCCGGCCAGGGCTGGACGGACGCGCTGCGCACCGTGCATCCGGACGAACGCATCTACACCTTCTGGGATTACTTCCGCAACGCCTATGGCCGCGATGCGGGCCTGCGCATCGATCACCTGCTGCTCAGCCCCACCCTGGCCCCGCGCCTGAAGGACGCCGGCGTCGACCGCGACGTGCGCGGCTGGGAAAAGGCCAGCGACCACGCGCCCACCTGGATCGTCCTGGACTAGGGCCCTGCCGACCCGACTCCACGCCGGAATGCCATGGCCCTTGCCCCGCTCGCACGACTCCAGCAACTCGATCCCGATGGCCGCGGCCGCATCAAGGGGCTGCGCCTGGTGGCGGCCTATGGCATCGCCGCGGCGCTGGCGGCCGCGATAGGGGTACCCGGGCAGGCTTTCCCCGCCGCCACGCTGGCGGTGCTGGCCGGCAACTTCGCATTGTGGGCCAGCGTTTCGGAAACCCGCGCGGCGCCCCTGCCCGCATGCCGGGATCTCGCGGTCCTGTGCGCCGGCGCGGGCTTGGGCGCGGTGCTGTACATCCTGCTCGCGCCGATGCTCGCGCCCTACGCGCGCGCCGGCGCCGAACTCACCCTGGTGCTGGGGGCCTTCCTGGTCGGCTACCTGAAACGATATGGCGCGCTGGGCGCCGGGCTTGGATCGCAGATCTACATCGGCGAACTGCTGGGCTATGGCGTCAACCTGGGGCCGGCGGAGCTCCACGCCGTCGGCATCGCCGTCCTGATGGCGATGGCTGCGGCAATCCTGCCCCGGCTGCTGACGGGCCGCATCGAGCGGCAGGGCGCCATCGCGGCGCTCAGTGCCCTGACGCCGGCCAGCATCCCGCAGCCCTGGCCGCTGCGGTCGGAAACCATCATGGGGATACAGGCGGCCACCGCCGCGCTCATCGTCGTCGCGCTCAACGACGCCTTCGACCTGACCGAGTCCGCCTGGGCCGTCACCGCCTGCACCTATGTGGTCGCCGGCTCCGCGACGGGCACGGCGGAGCGCGTCCGCCGCCGCATCATCGGCACGCTGATCGGCGTGCCGCTCGGGTTGGCCTGCCTGCCCCTGGCCGTGCACGCACCCGCGTTGCTCTGGAGCGCCGCGGCGCTCGCCATGATCGTCTACGGCATGGCCTTGCCGGCCCGCTATGACATCGCCTGCGGCGCATTCGCGTTCACGCTGGTCGTCACCCTGGCGGCCAGCGGTGAGCATTCCATTGCCTTGCTGGCGGCCCGCGCCTGGGAGACCCTGCTGGGCGGCGCGCTGGGACTGGCCGCCGCAATGTGGATCTTCCCCCTGCGGGGCGCTGCGAAGGCCCAGGCCTGACCCCGCGCCGGCGCGCTTCTCGCCTGGTCTGTCGCTAGCGCGCGTAGCGCAGCATGATGCTGGACGAGCCCAGCACATGCCCACGCATGGCTTCGATCAAGGCATCGCGCGTCAGGCCCGGCTTGAGCGCACCGGGCTCCAGGTCCAGGGCGTAGGCCTGGAAGATGTAATGGTGCGGCTTGTCGCCCACGGGCGGGCACGGACCGTAATAGCCGCCTCCGCCGGTGCGGTTGGTGCCCGGCGTGGATCCCGCCGGACCCTGCGCACCGATACCGCGCGGCAGCGAACGCGTCGCCGCCGGTATGCCGTAAAGCACCCAATGCACGATGCCCAGGCCCTGCCCGCCATCCGGGTCGTAGATCGTTACGGCGAAGCTTTTGGTCGCGGCCGGGACATTGCTGAATCCGAGCTCCGGCGACACATTGTCGCCGCCGCACATGCGGCCGGCCGCGTCCTTGGCGCTGGCCGCATGGGCACGCGGCAGTGTGCTGTTGTCATGCAGGCCTTTGGCCGACAGCGTGAAGGAGGGCTGCGCCGCCTGTGCCGACAAGGAGGCCGCCAGGCAGACCGTGCCTGCCAGCGCCCAGCTCATGCGTAGACGATTACGTCGGTTCATTGTGTTCCTCCGCCGGTCCGGGACCGTGGCGCGCGATGGCTGATTGGCGTGATCCGCTGATTGGCCTGACCCGCTTTACGCAGGCTTGCTGAACCCCAGGAAGTCCAGCTTGCCGACCGTGACACCCGCATTGCGCAGGATGTCATAAGCCGTGGTCACGTGGAAATAAAAATTCGGCAAGGCGAAGGACAGCAGGTAGGCGTCGCCCTGGAATTCCGGCTTGTAGTCGCCCCAGGCCAGCGCCACCGTCTTCGATTCGGAACCTTCCATCTGGGCCTCGGTCACGCTTTCCAGATAGGCGATCGTATCGGCGACGCGCTTGTGCAGTTCCGGAAAAGTCGTCTCGACGTCCTCGAAACGCGGCGCGGTCACGCCGCTCAGCCTTTGCACGGCCAGTTTGGAAGCATCGCTGGCGCGCTGGATCTGTCCGGACAAGGGGTACATGTCGGGGGCCAGCCTGGCGTTCACCAGGACAGAGGGATCGAGGCCGTTTTCCGCGGCATGCGCCTGCGCCTTGCCCAGGAGGGCGTTCAGCACGGTCAAGCCGCGCACGAAGACGGGAATGGAAGCCTGATACATCGAAAGGGGCATGACGTGATCCTGTAAGTGGGGGACATCCCCAACGGCGCGGTGCGACCGACGGCGCGGGCGACGTTGGATGACATCGGGCGCCGATCTTATCCCGCGGAGTCTGTCGAAGCACTGACAACCCTGCCGGGAGCAAGGTGTAAGGCCATGGGCGGGGCCGCTCCGGGGTGGAGACCCTTGACGGGGTCTCCGCCCCGATATGGGGCTAAGGCTTGGCCGCCGCCTGCGCGACATACGCCGCCAGCGCCGCGATGTCGTCCTCCCCCAGCGCCGCATAGGAAGGCATCACCCCCATGCCTTTGCGCAGCACATTGGCGACCCGCTCGGCATCCGGCTTCAGCTCGTCCAGCGATGGCCCCACGGCCCCCGCGGCGTCCGCGTCGGCCAGGGTATGGCAAATCGCACAGGCCGGCGTGGCGCCCCCCGTGAACAGCATGCGGCCACGGTCCAGGGCTGCGGCATCGGCGTCGCCCGCCTGGGCCGCGCCCGTCCATGCCGCCCCGCACAGCAGGAGCGCCGCGGTCCATCCGCGCGCCGTGGACGACCGGAAGATCCTGCCCGTCATGCGCGCCCCTCCGCCACCGTGATGTTCAACATATGGTCGCGCCAACTGCTGTTCAGGTAGCCCGCATCGTTCTCGCGCCGGTTCTCCACCTGGATATTGCCCTTGACGTCCATGGCGCGGCTGGCGAAGGTGTACTGCCCGGGCTGCAGGTCCACCGGCAGGGCGAATTGCCGCCAGGCGTACTTGCCCAGGTCGGGCCCGATGAAAGGAGCCTGGGTCCAGGTACGGCCGCCGTCGATGGAGACTTCCACGGATTTCACGGCCTCCATGCCGCCGAACGCCACGCCGCGTATCACATACGGACCGGTCCGCAGCGTGCCTTCGCTGTCGAAGCCGTTGATCCATGACTTGACGTCCATCTGCCACACCGCCGGCATCTGCGGCGTTTCCTTGGTACCGACCGGCGCCAGGCGGTAGCGCACGGACTGGATCGCCGCCTGCGTCTGTTCGGGCGTAAACGCCAGGCGCTTGATGTACTTGATGTTGTTGACACCCGAATAGCCGGGAACGATCAGGCGCAGGGGCCCGCCATGCGCCAGGGAGATGGGTTCGCCATTCATTTCCCACGCCAGCAGGGCATCTTGCATCGCCTCCAGCGGCACCGAACGCTCGACCATCACGGTATTGGGGTCGATGCCGGCGGGCAGCGTTTCCCCGCCGCGTCCGGTCATGTATTGCGCGCCGCCCGTGATGCCGCCGCGCGCCTCGACCAATTGCCGCACCGGCAGGCCGGTCCAGATGACGCAGCCGGCCGCGCCCACGTTCCACGGCGTGCCGCTGGGCTTGTGCGGAAAGAACTTGCGTCCGTTGCCGCTGCATTGCAGCACCATCGCCACCGTGGCGATACCCATGGTCTTCAGTTCCGCCACGGTGATTTCACCGGGAGACTTCACCCCCTCGACACTGACCGCCCAGGCATCCCGGTCCTTCAGGATGGACGCATCCGGCGGCGCCACGTTATTGCGGATGTACAGCTGGTTGGCGGGCGTCACGACGCCGTCGCCGAAGGCGGTGCGCCGGGTCTCGATGGTATTGCTGCTGTGGACGATCACCGCGTCGGCATTCTTCCACGCCACGTAGGCAGGCAAGGGCTTGGCCGCAGGCTGCGCCGGCGCCGCCGGGGCCGCGGCCCCGCCCACCGGGCCGGCAGCGGCGCCATCCGCGGCCCGCGCGGCCGGCATGGCGCCCGCCAGGCCCAATGTCGCGATGGCCCCGGCCCCGCCCACCAGCAAGCGCCGCCGGCCATCGTTGTGCAATGAATGATCGTTCATGTCTGTCTCCCGCCGCGCCTGAAGCGAAGGACGGACGCCCCCCGCAGCGCGATGTCGTTGTGGGCCGCTTTCACCACGAAGCGTTGCCCATGCCCTCATGGCACGGGATGTATTGTGGCCGCTCGGGCGACCGCTGTATATACACCGCCCCGCGCACCGGCCGGGCCGCGCCGCGCAAGCCCTGTTATCGTCCCGGTCACGGGCGCCGCTTCCGCACCCGCCGCGCCGGCGGCAGGCATGCCGGCGCCCCGTCGATCAGGGAGCAGAACATCATGGCGACAGTACGATTGCTTACGGACGAGGAAGTCCGCCAACGGCCACAGGCCTGGGCCGTCTTCGAGGATATCCGCGCCACGCGCAAGTCGGATTTCATCAACAACTTCTGGCGCGCCTTGGCACATGACCCCGCACAGCTCGAGCGCGTCTGGACGCAGTTGAAGCAGGTCATGGTGGCCGAGGGCGAACTGCCGCCGCTGGTACGGGAAATGATCTACATCGCCGTATCGACCGCGAACGGCTGCACCTATTGCGTGCACTCGCATACCGCCGCCGCGAAGGCCAAGGGCATGACGGACGGCCAGCATGCGGAACTCCTGGCGGTTATCGGCATGGCGGCGCAGACCAATGCGATGGTCACGGCGCTGCAGGTGCCGGTGGACGAGGCCTTCGACGTCAAGTAGGAAACGATGGATATCAGGATAGACGAGGGCCTGCGCGCCTACATAGACCCGCTCACGGACGACGAATATGCCGCGCTCGAACGCAGCCTGCTGGATGAAGGCTGCCGCGACGCGCTGATACTCTGGGGCGACCTGCTGGTGGACGGCCACAACCGCTACGCCATCTGCCGCAAGCACGGCATCGATTTCCAGACGCGCCAGAACGAGCGCTTCCGCTCGATCGAGGATGTGCACTTATGGATGATCGAAAACCACCTGGGCCGGCGCAGCGTATCCGACTTCCAGCGCGGCGTCCTGGCCTTGCGCAAGAAGGAAATCCTGCAGGCGCGCAGCGTCCCGCCATGGGAGGACGACGGCAGCAGTCCGCCGCCGCCGGCGCCCGCCGTCCCGGCCGCGGCGCCGCCGCTGAGCCGCCAGGCGCTGGCCCGCGCCGCGCGCATCAGCAGCAACACGCTGGGGCAGATCGAGAAAATCCAGCAGGCCGCCGCGCCCGAGCTGGTGAAGGCCGTCAAGGAAGGGGCCATCTCGATCAACGCGGCCGCCGCGGTCGCCACCCTTCCGCCGGAAAAGCAGGTCGCCGCGGTCGCCGGCGGCAAGAAGGAACTGCAACAGGCGGCCAAACTGGTGCGCCAGGCCAAGGCGCCGCCGCCGCGCGAAGCGGCGCCCGAGGTCGATATGGACGCCATCGAGGACATGCCCGGCGAGATCAAGCGCCTGCGCACCCTGGTCGCGGCATTGACGGACGAGCGCGATCAACTGAAGAAAAAAGTGATGCAGTTGACGGTGGCGCTGGCGGAGGCCCGCAATGCCGCCGCCGACGCAGGCACCTAGGCCGGCCTCGCCCGGCCTGCTCAGCCGGCCCGCGAGGCCCGCTCGTCACAGCCCTGGGCCGGGGCGCGCGGTCAGGAGAAATAAAGCCGCAACGCGTTCTCGCCGTACACCTGCCGGCGCGCGGCCTCGTCCGGTATGGCCCGTGCGAGCCAGTCGATGGCGCGCCGGTAATCGGTGTCCTTCTCCCCGCCGACGAACGGGCAGTCGCTGGCCCACAGCATCTTGTCGTAGCCCACGCGGCGGCACAGCTCCTGCGCGCAGTCCAGGGCGTTGGCCCCCAGGCGGTAGGCGCCGGACAGCTTGACCCAGGTCCGGCCCTTCTCCACCGCGGCGACCATGGCGCGAAAGCCGTCGCTGTCCACGCCCGTGACCGGATCCGGCCGGCCGATATGGTCGATAACGATCTTGACACCGGAGCGCTCCAGATAAGGCAGCACCAGCGGCAGGCGCGGCCCGTCGATATGCACGTGGACATGCCAGTCCAGATCGACGAGCCGGCGCAGGAACTTGCGATAGTCCCAGCTATCGAGGTCGGGCAGGTGCGGCATGCTGATGAACGGCAGGCGCACCCCGACGATGCCGTCGCGATCCATCTGGTCGAGCGCCACGCGTTCGATCGAAGGCTCGACAATGACGGTGCCGCGCAGCCGGCCGTTGCCGCGTACCGAATCGATGACGTAGTCGTTGTAGTCGCCCCATGGACTGGCCGCGGCGATGACGGCGTACTGCACGCCGTGCCGGTCCATGACGTCGGTCAGCTGTTCGACCGTAAAGCTGTACGTCGGACTGTGGCGCGGGGTGGGAATCAGCGGCATGTCGGTCTTGAAGACATGCACGTGGGTATCGACCAGAAGTCCTTCCCTGGCTTGTAATGTGGTCACGCGAGGCTCCTTGCTTCCATTCCAGCCGCCTGGGCGGCTCCAATGCCGTGCCGCCACGGGCGGCATACCGGTCGGCAACGCCGGTTACTGACGCTGGATGCCGGCCTCCCGGATCACAGCGGCCCACTTGTCGATATCGCTGCGCAGGATGGCGCCGATCTCTTCCGGCGTACTGCCCTTGGCCTCGGTTCCCAGGTCCTGGAATCGTTGCCTGACCTCGGGCAGGCGCAGCACTTCGTTCAGTTGCCGGTTCAGCGTCTGCACGGCCTCGGCCGGGACGCCGGCGGGCGCGAAGAGCGCGTTCCAGCCGGTCACGTCGTACGGCACGCCGCTTTCGCGCACGGTCGGCACCTGGGGCAGCCAAGAGGAGCGTCCCGTGCCCGTCGCCGCGATGGGGGTAATCTGGCCCGCGTCGACGATGCCCTTGACGGCGGCATACGATTCGAAGGCGACATCGATATCGCCGCGGATCAGGGCGGCCACCACGTCGGAGGTGGTCTTGAAGGGAATGATGGAGGCGTTCAGCCGGGCCGTGGACTTGAACAGCTCGGCCGAAAGGTTCTGTGTGCTGCCCGGATTGATGGTGCCCAGCACCACCGGCCGCTGCCTGGACAGGGCCAGCACGTCGGCCACCGAATGCAGCGTTCCCTTGGCATGCGTCAACAGGATCAGGTCGAAATAGGCCACGGTGGACACGGGCGTGTAATCCTTCACCGGGTCGTACGGCAGCTTGAACAGCGACTTGCTGATCGCCGTGCCGTTGGAAAAGGCGATAAAGGTGTAGCCGTCGCGCGCCGCGTTCAAGGTGGCCGTGCCCGCCACGATGCCGCCCGCCCCCGGACGGTTCTCGACGATGATCTTTTCGCCGTAGCGCTCGCCCATCTTCTGCGCCACCAGGCGCATGGAAATATCCGCCAGGCCGCCGGGGCCGAAGGGGACGACGATGCGTATCGGTTGCGTGGGATAGTCCGCGCCGTGGGCGACGGGCGCCGCGGCCAGGGCGGCGGCCAGCCACGGCAAGGCACGACGGCCCGCGCGCCGGCATGCGCGCCACAGCGGACCCGCGATCGATCGCATCATGGTGAGTCTCCCTTTTTTTGTCCGCCGGCCGGCAACGGCGGGCGCGCGCGGCATGGCATCTCGTGATGACGCAGTCTAGGCAGGCGTCAGCGCGCGGACAAATGAATTGTTTGGGAGGATTTATTCGTGGCGTTCATCGGCCAGGCCCGCCGCCAGGGCCTGCACCAGCAGATCGCGCAAGGTCAGCGCGACGGGCGTCAACACCGCCCCGCGACGCGTCAGCACCGCCAGCCGCCGCGCGATGCCGGGCTGCTGCAAGGGTAGCGCCGCCAGTCCGCCCGCCGCGTCCAGCGACAAGGCCGGCACCACCGTCAAACCCAGTCCCTGCTGCACGAAATCCAGCGCCACCGCCGTATGCTGGGTTTCATAGGCCCAGCGCAGCCGCAGCCGACGCTCGCCCAGGGCGTCGTCGATCGCGGTGCTGTTGCCCGCAGGAAGGCTGATGCGGATCAACACCTCGTCCGCCAGCTGGTCCCAGCACACGCTGCGCAGCGCGGCCAGGGGATGGTCGGTCCGGCACACCAGCACGAAGGGCTCTTCGGCGAAGGGCTCCACCGCCAGATTGAACGGATTCGATGTCGCCACCGATATGCCGAAGGCCGTGGTTTCGGCCTGCACCAGTTCCGCGATCTCGATGATGGAATTGTCGAAGACCCGCACCGCAATGTGCGGATGCAGGTCGCGGAACCGCGCCAGCGCCGGTGCGATGCGGTGCGCCGCCAGCGTCGGCAGGCAGCCGAAGGCGAGCCACTGCGGCGCCGTGCGGCTGTGCTGGCGCAGCGCGTCGTAGGAAAGCTCGAACTCGCGCATGGCGCCGCGCACGCGCGGCAGCAGCGCACGCCCCGCGTCGGTCAGCGTCACATCGCGCGTGGTCCGGGCCAGCAGCGTCACGCCCAGGCTGGCTTCAAGCTTGCGGATGCGATGGCTGACCGCGGTCTGGGACAGGTGCAGGTGCGTGGCGGCCTGCTGGAAGCCGCCCTGCTCCACGATCGCAAGGAAGGCCTGCATGCCGAGGAAGTCGATTTGCATGCGCCATATTAATCTCAGGCGAAGCGCAGCCCGATGCTGCCCAGCGGGCCGTAGTCCGCATGAATGACATCGCCCTTGCCGACCGCCACCGTGCGCGTGAAGGACCCCGCCAGCACGATGTGGCCCGCCTCCAGCCCGGTCCCGAAGCGCGCCAGTTTATTGGCCAGCCAGGCGATGCCCATGGCCGGGTGGCCGAGCACGGCGGCCGACACGCCGGATTCCTCGATCACGCCATTCTTGTAAAGCAGCGCCGCCACCCAGCGCAGGTCGATGTCCAGCGGCCTGACCGGTCGTCCACCCAGGATCACGCCGGCGCAGGCGGCATTGTCCGCAATGTTATCGACGATACGGCGCGGGTATTTGCTGCGCCCGTCGATCAGCTCCATGGCCGGCATCACATAATCGGTGGCGTCCAGCACGTCGACCAGGGTCACCCCCGGTCCGCGCAGCGGCCTGCCCAGCACGAAGGCCAGTTCCACCTCCACGCGCGGCACGATATAGCGGCCGGCATCGAGAGTGTCGCCATCGTTGTGGAACATATCGTCCAGCAGATGGCCGTAGTCCGGCTCGTCGATGCCCACGGTGCTTTGCATCGCCTTGGACGTCAGGCCGATCTTGTGGCCGCGCAGCCGCGCCCCCGCGGCGATGCGCAGCGCGATCGCCTCCTGCTGGATGGCATAGGCATCCTCGATGTCCATCCCGGGATAGGTCTGGTCCAGTTGCGTGATGGGTGTCGCGCTGCGCTCGGCCTGTAGCAGCGATTGCGCGGCCCGGCTGCGTTGCTCTGCGGTCAGCATCATGGCGCTCCCGCGTCGTCAACCACCGGGTTGGACAATACGCCCACGCCGGACACCTCGACCTCCACCCGGTCCCCGGGGAGCAGGAACCGTGGCGGATCGAAGCGCACGCCGGCGCCCACCGGCGTGCCCGTGGAAATCACATCGCCCGGCTTCAGCGTCGTCCAGATGGAGATATAGCTGATCAGGCGGCGGAACGTGAACATCAGGTTGGCCGTCGTATCATGCTGGCGCACCTCGCCGTTGACGCGCGTGGTGACGGTCAGCTCGTCGAAACCGTCGAAGGCATCCGCTGTGACCAGCCAGGGCCCCATCGCGCCGCTGGCGTCGAAGTTCTTGCCTTGCGTGACGTTGAACTTGCCGTGCCGCACCCAGTCGCGCACCGTGCCCTCGTTCGCGCAGGTCAGCCCGGCGATATGCGATTCCGCGTCCGCCTCGGCAATGCGCCGCCCGCCCCGCCCGATGACGATGGCGATTTCCCCTTCGTAGTCCAGTTGTCCGGATTCGCGCGGCCGCACCAGGCCCTGTCCGTGGCCGACGAAGGATCCGGGAAAGCGCGGAAACACGCTGGGGTACGCCGGCGCCGCGCTGCCGTCCTTGTACTCCTCGTTGCGCAGTCCGTAGTTCACGCCCACGCAGATGATCTTTTCCGGATCGACGATGGGCGGCAGCAGGGTGACGTCGGCCAGCGCGAAGTCGGGCGTCGCGCGCGCCAGGGCCCGCATGCGCGGCAGCGCATCCGCCGCCAGCGCGGCGCGCAGCGTGGCGATTTCCGGCGCCAGCCTTTGCGTCATGTCGACGACGCCGTCGTCCACCACGGCACCGAAACGGTCCGCCCCCCGGGCGCGAAAAGAAATCAGCTTCATGCGTCGAATCCAAAGAGGTTCGCGGGATTGTCCACCAGGATCTTGCGCAGGGTCGCGTCGTCGCCGGCATAGCGGTACAGCTGGTCCACCAGCCGGCCTTCGTCCGGCGGCTGCTTGACCGAAACGGGATGCGGCCAGTCGCTGCCCCATACCACGCGGTCGGGCGCGGCTTCGATGCAGGCCCGCGCCACCGGCACCACGTCGTCCCACGGGTAGCCCTGGCGGGACAGCTTTTCGGTCAAGGAGAGCATGACCCAGAAGTTGCCGCGCCCGAGCAGCTCCACCAGCTTGCGCAGGCCGGGGTCCGCCGCGCCCCGCGCGGGATCGGCGCGGCCCATGTGGTCGATCAGCACGGGGATATCCAGCGCGTCGAACTGCGCGGCCTGGGCCATGATGCCGTCCGGTTCCGGCTGGAACTTGGCATACCACCCCAGCTCGCGGATGCGGGCCACCGCGCGATCGAAGGCGGCCTGGTCCATGACGATGCCCAGTCCCTGCCGCGTGAAGCGCGCCCCGCGCACGCCGGCATCGTGCAGCCTGGCCAGGTAGGCATCGTCGCGCTCCAGCAGCACGGCGGCATTGGCGCATCCGCGGTATCCGGGACCGGCCGCGGCCAGTCCATCCAGCACGACCTGGTGGTCGGCTCCATAGGTAGTGGCCTGCACGATGACGCCGCGCTCGATGCCCAGCGTGCGGTGCAGCCGCAACGCGACGTCTATCGTGGCGCTGGGCATTTCGTAGGCGGCGCCCGGCCGTACCGGGTACCGCTCCGCCGGCCCGAAGACATGAAACTGGCTGTCGCAACTGCGCGCGGGAGGCCGGCGCGACGGTGCGGTGGGATGGGGGTGGAATGGCAGGTAGTCGGGCATGGCGGGCTCAGGCAATCACGGCGATGAAGTCGCACTCGACCAGCTTTCCGCCGTCGAGCGAGGCCTGCATGGTGTGCCGCGCCGGCCGCGTGGCGGCATCGGGAAAGAATTCCAGCCACACTTCGTTCAGCGCCGCGCGCTGCGAGCGGTCATTCATCCATACGGTCATCTTGATGATGTCGTCCATGCTTCCCCCGCCTGCCGTGACAATGCGTTGGACGTGTTCGAACATCAGCCGGCATTGCGCCTGCAGCGTCGCGCCGTACGCGCCGGTGGCCGGATCGGTCCCCTGCACGCTGCCGGAATAAAGCATGCTGCCGACCCGGCATGCGGCCGGTATCGGGTTCTTGTGGCTGAAGCCTTCCGCGTAGATGCTGGTGCGTCGCATGCGATCCTCAATTGGCGGTGATGTTGGCGTTCTTGATAATGGGCGTCCAGCGCGCATCCTCCCTGGCCAGGTATTGCGCGAAGGCTTCCGGTGTGCTGCCGCGCGCCTCGGCGCCCATCCCGTCGAAGCGGGCGATCACGTCTTTTTCCTTGAGGATTTTTTCCAGGGCGGCACTCAGGCGCTGCACGATCTCCGGCGGCGTGCCCTTCGGCGCGAGCAGCCCGGTGAATGTGGAAGCCTCCATGCCCTGCACGCCGGCTTGCGCGAAGGTCGGCACGTCGGGCAGCGAAGGCACGCGCGTGGCGGTGGTCACGGCCAGGGCCCGAACCTTGCCTTCCTTGATGAAGGGCAGCGACACGGACACCTGGTCGAAGTTGAAATCGACCTGGCCCCCGAGGAGGTCCGTGGTGGCGGGCGCGTTGCCCTTGTAGTGCGCCGTGGTCCAGTGCACGCCGGTCAGCGATTGCAGCAGCTCGCTGACCAGGTGGTTGGTGGTGCCGGCGCCGGGCGACGCCATGGTGAGCTTGCCCGGATCCTTGCGCGCCATCGCCAGCAATTCCTGTACGTTGTGCACCGGCAGCGATGGGCGCACCTGCAGCACCAGCGGCGTGAACGACACCGAGCTGATGGGAACGAAGTCCTTGTCCCACTTGTACGCGGCGCGGCGGAAGATCAGCGGACTGAACAGCAGCGGGCCATTGGCGGCCAGGAACAGCGTGTAGCCGTCCGGCGCGGAGCGCGCCACGTCCTCGGCGCCGATCATGCCGCCAGCGCCGGATTTGTTGTCGACGATGAAGGGCTGGCCGAAGGCGGCCTGCAGCCCGGGAGCGATGATGCGCGCGGCAACGTCCACATTTCCGCCGGGCGGATAAGGCACCACGATGCGCACCGGCTTGGCCGGCCAGCTTGCTGCCGCGGCCGGCGCGGAACATACGGCGGCAAGGGCCAACAGCGACCCGATCAGCAGGGGCTTCATTTGTCTGTCTCCGTATCCGGGACCCGTGCGAACATCGCAGGTCTTCGTTGTGCCGGCAATGTAGCGACGGCCTTGGCCTTCAACAATCAATCCCCCCTGAAAAAGTCCGTATGTCGGACTTTTATCGGAAACCCCTAAAGACGATGGCGGGGCAGCCTACGTATGATTCGGCCATGCAGCCGCTATTGCGGGGCGATACGCCTTGCGTCGCGGCCTTGCGGAATAGTCCATTAATCAGACAGGCACCCCGGGCCGGGCGGCACGGATTCCAAGACCCGCGCCGCCCGTCCGCTTCTGTCGTCCAGGCACGGATCGCCCGGCATCCCACAACCCAAGCAGGCCATCATGCAGATACGCGCCACGGAGCTGAGCCCCGAACAAACCTACAAACTGTTGACCGGCGTGGTGGTGCCGCGTCCCATCGCCTGGATCAGCACGCTGGGCGAGCGCGGCGTCGTCAACCTGGCGCCCTTCAGTTGCTTCACCTTCGTATCCAGCAAGCCGCCCATGGTCGGCATCAGCATCGGACGCAAGGCCGGCGCGCGCAAGGACACGGCGCACAATATCCATGCATCGGGCGAGTTCGTGGTGAACATCGGCGACGACACCATGATCGACGCCATCCACATGAGCGCCGTCGAACATCCGCCCGAGGTCAGCGAGGTGGACCTGCTTGGCCTTGCCCTCCATCCCAGCGATTCCATCGCGCCCCCCTGCCTGCGCGACGTGCCGGTCAGCCTGGAATGCCGTCTGCACTCGATCATTCCGTTCGGCCTGACGGGGGCGGAATTCGTGGTGGGCGAAGTACTGGTGTTCCACATCCGCGACGGCCTGCTGCGCGACGGCAAGATCGATACCGCCGGCCTGCGGCCCGTGTGTCGCCTCGGCGGTCCGAACTACGCCGGCCTGGGTCCCATCATCACGAAGCGCGCCATCGGCCAGACCCCCAAGGCCGTCATGGGCGACGCGCCTCGGCCATGACGCGGTCCGCCCGCGATCGAGCCGCCGGCGACGCCGACAGCGGCGGCAGCCAGACCGTCAAGCGCGCGCTGGCGCTGCTGCGGCTGGTCGCCTGCGGGCAGGAGCGCGGGGTCCGCCTGACCGACCTGGTCGGCATGTCAGGGTTGAACCAGCCCACGGTGCACCGCCTGCTGCGGACGCTGGTGCAGGAAGGCGCGGTGGAGCAGGATGCCGACACCCGCCTGTACCGGATCGGCCCGGAGGCGGCCTTGCTGGGCCTGGCGCGCACGCGGCGCTTCCCCTTGCTGACGCTGGCCGAACCCTATCTGAACGACCTGGCCGAGCAGGTGGGCGACACGGTGTTCCTGAGCGTGCGTCACGGTGCCGATTCGATCTGCATCGGCCGCCGGACCGGCCACTACGCGATCCAGGTGCTGTCGATCGAGGTGGGTGTGCGGCGGCCGCTGGGAATCGGGGTGTCGGGGGTGGCGCTGCTCGCATGCATGCCGCCGAAGGAGAGCGAGGCGCTGATCCGCTCGAATACGCGCCGTCTGGAAGTGATGAAGGAAAGCCCGCGCGAGATCGGCCGCCGTGTCGATACGGCGCGCGCGCTGGGCTACGCCCACGCGCCGCATGGCCTGATGCCGGGGACGAGCGCGGTGGCGGTGCCGGTGCGCGATGCACACGGCCAGGGCCTGGCGGCCGTGACGATCACGGCGATGGCGGATCGCCTGAACGAACGCCGGCTGCCGCAGGCGGTGGCGCTGATGCACGAGCGCGCGCAGTGGATCGCGCGCCGGCATGCAGAGGTAGAGGGAACGGCGCGCGCTCAGTCAGGCAGCGCGAGCCCGGGATTCCAGGCGATTTCCCACAGGTGACCGTCCGGGTCCTGGAAGTAACCGGCATAGCCGCCCCAGAAGGTGGGGGCGGCGGGCTTGACCAAGGTGGCGCCGGCCTGCAGGGCCTGTTCCATGGTGTCGTCGACCCCTTCCTTGTCCCGCACGTTGTGGGCCAGGGCGAAGCCGCCGGCGCCGGCGGGCGGGATCGACAGCCCTGTATCGGCGGCCAGATGTTTGCGGGCCCACAGGGCCAACTTCAGGCCCGGCTGCATGTCGAAGAAGGCGACGGCGCCGTGCTCGAACTCCTTCCCGACGATTCCTTGCGTGGGGAGGCCCAGGCCATCGCGGTAGAAGACCACGGCTTTTTCCAGGTCGTCGACGCCCAATGTGATGAATGAGATTCGCGGTTGCATGCTGTTCTCCTGGTCGATCTTGGGAGCGTAGCCGATGTGGGGAGTCGAGGGCGCGGGTGCTGGGTGGATCGACTAGGGTTCGTGTTTTTTCGGGTGGTTTTTCGGTGGTTGATGATCGGTGCTCTTGAGACGTCCGGCGCGGGGCGCGCCTGCCGGTGCCGTCCCGGTCGGTCGCTCCGGCGCCCGGGCGCCGGAGACCACTTCGCTCGCCTCGTCCGCCGGCCGTTCGCTGCTGGTTTTCTGTTTGATGGGTTGCCGGCACGGCTACCTTCGGCATCCGCTCGTTCGCCCTCTACGGGCCGTCCCCGGCAGGCGCACCCCACGCCGGACTCCAGCGTTTTTTAACCCCCGTCGCTGCGACCGGTCGTGTTCTTGCAGCTTCGATCGACCGCGGTGGGGCGGTGGAAGAGTTTATGCTGCCCGCGAACGCCCGGCCCCCTGCGGTCCGGGCGTTCGCCTACGCGGCGTCTGTATGCGGCGGGTGCTGGATCGTTGGTGGGGTTGCGTCGGGATCGGATCGACGAGTTGCTGCTTCGATGGGAACCCGGTTTTGGGGGATCTGCCGTTGCCCGCAAATCGCGGCCCGCGGGGTCCGCGATTTGCCTACGCGGTTGTGTCGCGTGACGTATCGGCTGGGCTATCGGTACCGTCGCATGGCCGTACCCGCCATCGCATGATCCGCGTCCAGCGCGTGACCGTATCCGCCGTCGCCTGATTAGCGTCCGTCGCAGAACCGTACCCGCCGTCGCCTGATTAGCGTCCGTCGCAGAACCGTACCCGCCGTCGCGCGATCCGCGTCCGCCGCATGACCAACACCCGCTGCATGGCACAGCATGTATGCCGAAATGCGGCCCCCGCGGGCCGCATTTCGGCGGGCGCGTTCAACTCTTCCACCCCCAAAGGCTGCGCAGCGCAGCGGCAAGAACCCAGACGGTGCCAGCGCCCGTGGATGGAAGATGCCGGAGTCCGGCGGGGTAGTCGCCTGCCGGGGACGGCCCGCAGAGGCCGAGCGAGTGGATGCCGTAGGGAGGCGTGCCGGCAACCCATCCGGCAAGCACACCACCACCGAGCGGCCGCCGGACGAGGCCAGCGATGCGGTCTGCGGCGCCCGGGCGCCGCAGCGGCCGACCGGGACGGCACCGGCAGGCGACTACCCCGCCGGACGGAACACGAAACCACCCCCCAGAAAAATCACCCCGCCATCGTCAACAAATTAGGCACTTCCTCTCCAGCGAGCCAAGCCTCCAGATTCCCCCGTACGCCCCGGGCGAATTCCTGGAAGACCTGCTCGCTGACGAAGCCGTAGTGCGGGGTCAATAGCACGTTCGGCAGCGACAGCAGCGGATCGTCGGGCGGCAAGGGCTCCGTGTCGAACACATCGAACGCCCCGAAGCCAGGCCTCCCCTCCCGCAAGGCCTGCACCAGTGCCGCGGTATCCACAAGGTCGGCCCGCGAGGTATTGACCAGGATGCTGTCCGGCCGCATCAGGGCCAGGCGCTCGCGATTCAGCAGGCCGCGTGTCGGGCCGGATGGCACCAGATGCAGGCTTACCACCTGCGACGTGGAAAGCAGCGTTTCCAGGCTTACCGACGTGGCGCCATGTTCGCTCGCGCGTTCCGGCGTCATGTGCGGACTCCAGGTCACCACCTCCATGCCCAGTGCACGACCCACGGCGGCCACGCGTTGGCCGATCTGGCCCAGGCCCACCAGCCCCAGCCGCTGGCCATGCAGCACCGGCGGCAGGAAGGCGACGCGGCTGGGGTCGCGCCACGTGGGACGCGACGGCGTCAGCATCAGCTCCGGCAGCCTGCGCGCGGCCGCCAGGATCAGCGACCATGTCATCTCGCAGGTGCTGGCCTTCGACGGCCCCCACTGGGTGTGGCTCACCTGGATCCCGAGATCCAGTGCTGCCTGCAGGTCCAGCGTCTTGTTGCGCGTGCCCGTGAAGACGATGTGGCGCAACGCCGGCAACTGCGCCAGCAGGGTGCGCGGCATGGGCGTTCGGTCGCGGATCAGCACCACGCATTGCGCCGGCCGCAGCGCCGCCAGCAGCGCGTCGCCGCGCAGCGTCGTGTTGTGCACGACGACCTCCGCGCGCTCGCGCACGGCCGCCCAGTCTACGCGCTCCCGCAATGCGTTTTCGCTATCGTCCAGGACGACGATCAACGGCTTTGCGCTCATGATGCCCGCGCCAGGGCGGTCAGCGCGCGCACGTCCGCCGCCTTGCCCAGGTTCCAGCATGCGTCGATCAGCTTGCGGGTCTGCTCGGCGCCCAGGATGGCGTCGGACATGCCGCTGAACTTCGCTTCCAGGTCGGCGTCGGCCATGGGTCGCTGCAGCGAACCGATGGCGTGTTCGACGTGCACGTGTACGGTGCGGCCATCGGTGAGGGTCGCCACCGCGTCCACGCTGGCCTCGTCGATGCCGTCGTCCACCGTGGCGACGACCTTGCGGCGCACATCCACCACGTCGGGGCGATTCACGATGTCGTCCGCGTACTCGTCTTCCGACGCGCGGCCGAAGATCAGTCCCGCCGCGCAGCCATGGTAGACACTGAACTTCCCTTGCAGGCCGTCCGCGGGCTCCTTCTTGCCGGTCAGCTCCAGCACCAGCGAATGCACGCGCAGGTCGATACGCGCCAGGTTCTGCGGCGTCACGCCCTTGTCGCGCAGTTGCACGCACGCGTCGATGCTGGGATGGATGACGATCCCGCAGGCAAAGGGCTTGTAGGTATTGAAGGAAATTTCGAAGCGCTTGCCCAGTTCGTCGGTGATCTCGTTCCAGTCGAACTTGGTCGACAGCACCTGCGCGAAACCGCGCGGCGCCTCGATGGCGCGCTTGCTGGCGGTAAAGCCTTCGCGCGCCAGCAGGGCCGACATCAGGCCGGCCTTGGCGGCGCCGCCGGGATGGAAAGGCTTGGTCATCGTGCCGAACTGTTCACGCAGGCCCACCGGCTGCGATGCCGCGATACCCAGCGCCATGGTGGTCTGCTCCACGTCGAGGCCTAGCAGGCGGGCGCAGGCGGCGGCCGCGCCGAATCCGCCCGTGGTTCCCGTGATGTGCCAGCCGCGATCGTAGTGATGCGGGTAGACCATGTTGCCGATGCGGCAGGACACGTCGATGCCGATGACGATCGCGTCGATGACCTGGCGCCCGCTGGCGCCGGTCAGTTCCGCCAGCGCCAGGACCGCCGAGCACACCGGGCCGGCCGGATGGATGATGGTTTTCAGGTGCGTGTCGTCGAAGTCGAACGTATGCGAGGTGATGCCGTTGATCAGCGCCGCGCTGGCGATATCCACGCGTTCGCTGCGGCCCAGTATGGTCGCCTGCTCCGAGGGCTTCAGCACTTGCACGGCGTGCAGCGCGGCGACGCCGGCCTCGTGGTGCGCGGCGCCGACGGCGCAGCCCAGCCAGTTCATGAAGGTGCGATGCGCCTCGTGGTCGACATCCTCGCCCCAGCCGCGCGACGGATGGTTGACGATGTACTCGGCCAGCGTGCGGGTCACCGGGGGCGCATTGTGATCGGCATCGATCTTGGTGTTCAAAGCCATGCGAGGTCTCTAGGTTGTGAGCGTTGAAAATGGTCAGGCCGGCCCTGCCGGCAGGAAATCAGGCATCCAGGCGGATGTTCTGTTCCTTGGCGAGTTTCGACCAGCGTTCGAAATCCTTGCTGACGTAAGCGGCGAACTCGGCCGGCGACATCGGCATGGGCACGATGGCTTCGGTGTCCAGCTGCTTGGCGAGGGCCGGGTCGGCCAGCACCTTGTTCAGCGATGTATTCAAGGTTTGCACGATACCGGAATCCATGCCGGCAGGACCCGACACGCCGTACCACTGCAGCACGTCGTCGAAACCGGGCACGCCCAGTTCCTTGAAGGTCGGCACGTCGGGGAAGCCCGGATTGCGGCGGTCGCCCGACAAGGCGATGGCCCGCACGGTGCCCGAACGCAGGTGCGGCACCGCGGCCGCCAGGCCGGGGAACATGGCCTGCGTCTGCTGGCCCAGCAAATCGGTGAACGCCGGCGCGATGCCTTTGTAGGCGATATGCACCATGTGCGTGCCGGCCTGCTGCTGCAGCAGCTCCATCAACAGGTGGGTCAGCGAACCGGCGCCCGCGGACCCGTAGTTCATGTTGCTGTGCTGCTTGGCGTAGGCGATGAATTCCTTCAGGTTGTGGATGGGCAACTTGGCGTTGACCACCAGCACATTGGGCGTGCCGCCGATCATGCCCACCGCGGTGAAGTCCTTCACCGGGTCGTAGGGCACCTTGCGGGTCGCCGGCGCGGTGCCGAGGGTGGCGACGTAGCCCTGCATCAGCGTATAGCCGTCGGGCTTGGAGCGCATGGTCTTCTGGCAGGCGATCACACCGCCGCCGCCGCTCTGGTTTTCCACCACGAAGGTGGCGTCCAGATCCTTGCCCCAGGCGCTGGTGGTCGCGCGGCCGACATAGTCGCTGCCGCCGCCGGGCGCCACCGGAACGATATAGGTAATGGGACGGTCCGGATACTTCGACGCGCCGAAGGATGCGTACGGCAGGCCCAATGCGGTAACGCCGGCGCCAAGCAGGAATGAACGACGATTCACGATTTGTCTCCTCTTCTGAGTTTGAAACGGGACACGGGGCGGCCCGGTCTCCTGGGTGTCATCCGCCTACATGCCGGACAGCCGGTCGTGCGCGTTGATGACGTGGTGCGCGAGCAGTTCCGCGCAGTATTCGGCATGGGCGATCGTGGTCGAGTCGCGCAGCGCCTTGACGATCCGCTTGTGCTCCGCGTTGGATTGCTCGCGATGGACTTGCGTCGACAGGTTCTTCAACCGCGCCAGATGCAGCTTCTGTATGACTTCGCGATATGTCTTCGCAATCTCGCGGTTGCCCGCGTAATCGATGAACAAGCCGTGGAACCGCAGGTTCTCGCGGTAGTAGGCCTGCGGGTTCTGGTCGCGTATGGCGGCATCCATGGCCTCGGTGCAAGGCTCCAGCGCCTGCACCAGCGCCTGCCGCTTCTCATCGGGCAATTGCGAAGCCATGCGGCCGGCATGGCTGTCCAACAGGGAGCGGAACTGGTACAGGTCCCGGACCTCGTCGTCGGACAGCTGGCGCACGTAAACGCCGGAATGCTTGCGCGACACGACCAGGCCGGAACTCTCCAGTTCACGCAGGGCTTCGCGCACCGGCACCCGGGATACTTTCAGCCGTTCGACCAGCTCGGACTCCCTCAGGGCCTGCCCGGGTGCGAACTCGCCGGACAGGATCTGGCCCAGCAGCCTGTCGCGTACCAGCTTGCCCAGCGAGGTGTTCTTGAGTTCCTCGAAGGTGTCATCGCCCATGGGCGGGGAGAGCCAGTCCATCCGTCGTCACAGTGTAGTTTGTAGAATCGTATACGATTATACGACTGCCCAGCCTGAATCCGCGCTGAACGCGCCACGTCGGGACCGGTCTCCGAGGCAAGCTATGAAGTTTGCGGAAATTATCAGCAATGGGCATTCACAAAATGAAGTAAATTGGCGGCCGACGAGGTTGCGCCAGGTCGGCGCCCTTCCCCAAGGACACGCCCATGAACGACACCGCCGATTTGCTGGACGATTCTTACCGCCGCACCGACCGAGCCATGCTGCCCATCCTTTGGCTGCTGTTCGTCGTCGCGCTCAGCCTGGCGCCGCAGTACGGGCGCTGGACCTCGGCATTGGCCGTCGGCCTTGTCGCCGCGGGCCTGCCGACCCTGCTGATTCTTTTCCATCCCGGGCGTCTGTTGACCCGCCTGGCGGTGGCGGCGGCGCTGATGGCGTTCGCGGCACTGAACATACAGCTCACCTCAGGCATGACGGAAATGCACTTCGGCATCTTCGTGCTGCTGTCCATCCTGCTGGCGTATCGGGACTGGCGCACCATCCTGTGCGCCGCGCTGGTCATCGCCGTGCATCACCTGTCGTTCAGCTATCTGCAGCAATGGGGCTACGGGATCTATTGCTTCACGGCGCCGGGCCTGCGGATGGTGCTGCTGCATGCCGCCTTTGTGGTCGTCCAGGCCGCGGCACTGGGCTGGCTCGCCTGGCGCATGGAGAAAGACGCCGTGACGGCGGCCGAACTGGCCAACCTCAGCGAACACCTAGGACGCGAGCCCGGCCTGTTCGATCTGCGCTTTGGCGGCTTGGGCATGAACAGCATGCTGGGCAGCTCGTTCAAGACCACCATGGATGCCGTGCATCGGACCATGAGCCGCGCGCGCAGCGCGGCCACGGCCATCTCGGGCGCGTCGCGCGACATCCGCCAGGGCAACGCGGAACTCGAAGAACGCACGCGCATTCAGGCCGAATCCCTTGCCCGCACGGTGGAATCGATGCGCACGCTGGCGGATAACGTGCACGACAACGCCGCCAGCGCCGACAAGGCGGCGCAACTCGCCGGGGCCGCCCGTGCGGTCGCCGGCGCCGGCAGCCAGGCGGTCACCGACGTGGCCAGCGTCATGGGCGAGATCCGCCAGGAAGCCCAGAAGATCTCGGAAATCACGGGCCTGATCGACAGCATCGCATTCCAGACCAATATCCTGGCGCTCAATGCCGCGGTGGAAGCGGCGCGCGCCGGGGAAAGCGGACGCGGCTTTGCGGTCGTCGCCTCCGAAGTGCGCGCGCTGGCCCAGCGCAGCGCGACTGCGGCGCGAGACATACGCGGCCTGATCAGCACCTCGCTGGAAAAAACCGACAACGGCACGCGCAAGGCAGACGATGCCGCCGGTGTCATGACGGAAATCGTCGCCAGCGTGGACCGCGTGGTGGGGCTGATCCAGGAGATCGGCCACGCAAGCCAGGCCCAAGGCACCCGTATCGACGAGGTCAACGAGGCCGTGGCGCAGATCGACGATCTGACACGGCAGAACGGCGCACTCGTCACCGCCGCGGCCAGTGCCTCCGCCGCCCTGGAAAGCCAGTCGGCCCAGTTGCTGGACGCCGTGCGCGTGTTTCTGCTCAGCGAAAGCCCGGTGGTGCAGTTGCAGGCCACCCCCGCCCGGCCAGGCGCCACGCCTATGCTGGTTGCCGAGGGATATAGCGCGGCCTGATATGCCAATGGCGCGCGGACGGCGACCAGCATGGCCGCTGCCGACTGCCGCGCGCGAGTGCAGCGCGCCGCGGGCATGACCGGCGCGACGTTGGGCATGGCCCGCCCGGTACGGCCCGCGCCCTGTTCGCGCATGTACTTGCCTGCCCTGCGCTAGGCTGCGATCACCGCGTCCTCGTCCTGCCGCGAGGTGGCCGCGCCTGGCGTCGCGAGCCGGAACACCCGCAGGCGATGGCCGTCGGGGTCCAGCGCGACGAAGGTACGGCCGAAGTCCATGTCCGTGGGTTCTTGCACGATGGCCAGCCCGCGTGCCTCCCAGTCCGCATGCAGGGCGTCCAGGGTGTGATCGTCCGCCACGGGAATGCCGAGCTCGCTGCCGCCCCCGCGCGAAATGACGGGCGGTTCGGCATCGCGCCGTGACCACAGGCCCAGCTTGATGCCGGACGCCAGTTCGAACAAGGCAAACGTGGGAGAGGACTCCACCGGCTTGCAATCGAAGAGCGCGCCGTAGAATGCGGCGCTGGCCGGCGGATTTTCGACGAACAGCAGAATGTAATTGGGATGATGCACGGCTGGATGGTGCATGGCGCTTTCCTGGTTGATCGGCCGCAGCGGCCGGACAGAACGCCCGGCGGTCCGGGCGCCTGTGCAGGCTAACGGCCGCCACTGTCAGGTTTTGTCAGCAGCCTGAAGCCCCCATAAGTCCCCAGCCTGCGCAGCACCGCGAGCGCGATTGGCTATTCCGGCTTCGTGCCGCACTCCTGCTGCGCCCGCCAGGTCTTGAGCAGGGCCTGCCGCCGCTCGGGATAGCGTTCGCCGGACGCCTCCAGGGCGACGATGCGGTCAGTGCGGAAGTGCCGGAAACCGCCCCGCAACTCGCACCATGCGGCGACGATGCGCACCCGGTCGAAGAATCCCAGGGCGAACGGCCAGATCGTGCGTGCCGTCCGCGCCTCGCGCTCGTCACGGTATTCGATGCGCAGCTTGCGCTCCCTGCGGATGGCGTCGCGGATCAGGGCGACATCGGCCGTATCGGCCACCTGCTCGCCCTGCACCACGAACAATGCGCCGTCCTCGCACTCGCGCCGCAATTCCGGCGGCAGGACGGCGGCGATCTTGGCCAGCGCATTGCGGGCGGCGCGGCCCAGTTGCGCATCGGCGCGGTCCGCCACCCATCCCGTGCCCAGCACCAGCGCCTGGATTTCATCCTCGGAGAACATCAACGGCGGCAGCATGAAGCCGGGCCGCAGCACATAACCGACGCCCGCCTCGCCCTCGATATGCGCACCCTGCTGCTGCAGCAGCGCAATGTCGCGGTACAGCGTCCGCAGGCTCACGCCCAGTTCGGCGGCCAGTTGCCCGCCGCTCACCGGGTAGCGGTGGCTGCGCAGTGTCTGCAGCAGATCCAGCAAGCGTTGGGCGCGTGACATCGGGGTCGATGTGGAAGCAAGGACGAGGAGTCCGGCATTTTGAACGATTTCCGGCGTTAGCCAAGCTCTGTCGCCACGTCGCACCCGCAAAACGGACAACCCCGGATACGTTGCCATGAAGAAGTCCCCCCGGTGTCGCGGCTCCCGACCGTGCCGTCCACCAAACAGGGCAAACCGGCTGGCTTGACGCCAGCCCCGACGCAGGGTGCGCGCGGTTTGCCTCCTGCCCCCGGACATAGTCGTCGCCGCACGGATGAAAAACGTTGCAGGAATCGCCGTGCGGCACGCGCAGCCTTGCGCGGCAGTATGTGGCCCAAGAGATGAGACGCGCTTCCGGCTGCCCGGCACACGAGGATGGCGGCCATTGCGGGGGAGTTGCGCGCGCAGTCTAATGCCTGCCGGCCCATGCATCCCGGAGGCCCGCGCCACCGCGGCGGCTCCACGGTCCGAAGGCCCGCCAACGGCGCATAATGCCCTGACGGACCATCCGCGGCCCTGCCGCGCCCATCCGGAGGTCCCTCCATGTCCGCCCATGCACGCAGTCTTCTTGCCGCCGCGCTGTTGTTCTCGCTTTCCACACCGGGCCAGGCCGAATCGACGGCCCCCGCCGCGCCCGCTGCCACGCCAGCGCGGTCGCCGGGACACATCTACATCTCCAATACGACCAACCAGGAATTGGTTTTCTACGTGGAGTCGGAGGGCACCCAGCGCGCCGAGCACCGGCTCGCTCCAGGTGCGGCGGGCCTGTTTCCGGGCGAACTGGGCGACACGTGGTTCAACGTGGAAGCCTATACGGCCAGCGACGCGGCACCGGGCGGCGATAGCACGCGCAGCGCAAGCGCCGCGCCGAACTGACGGACGCGCGGGCGCGATGGTCCGATTCCCGGGCCACGCCCCCGGGCGGGTCGGCATAACGCAGACCCTCGGTATATCCGGCCCGCCGGTATAGCCCGCCCGCCGCTTCTGGCGGCCCCACTGCATCATCGAATCGGCGCAGTCGCCAACGCGCTGCATCCCTCTGCTGCCACAAAATGCGTCACCGGCATCCGCGCGGACGCCACCCCGAAGATCCCTTTCCCGACCGCGGCGTCACAGTGATATCGTTGCGTGCAGCGACTACGCACTCGACCGCGCCGTTCGGCGCCCGGGCAGCCGGGCGTCGGCCCGAAGGAGGAATCATGGTGGCCAGCGTTACCCCCTTCCTGATGTTCCAGGGCGATGCAGAAGCAGCGATGGACTTCTATGCAGGCCTGATACCGGACAGCAGGATCGTGGAGATCAACCGGTATGAGGCCGGCGAAGCCGGCCCGGCCGGAACGGTCAAGACGGCCACGATGCGCGTGGGCGGGCAGACCGTCCGGTGCATCGACAGCCCGATCCGCCATAACTTCGACTTCACGCCGTCCTTCTCGTTCTTCGTCGACTGCCAGTCAGAGGAGGAGTTCGCGCGCCTGGTGGCGGGGCTCTCCGAGGGCGGCGGCATGCTGATGGCGCCCGACAACTACGGCTTCAGCCGCCGCTTCGCATGGCTGAACGACCGTTTCGGCGTCTCCTGGCAGTTGAACCTGCCGTAGCAGGGCCCCTGTCATGGCCCTGCCGCCGCGCCTCTATCCGCAAGCGCTCGCCAGCGGCGCCGTCCTGTGCGCCCTGCTGGCCGGCGCCGCCGTTGCCCAATCGCATACGCAAGTCGAAAAAGCGTGCGTCGCCGAATTCGTGGGCGTGCGGCCGGCACTGCCCGCATGCGATTTCGCGCTGGACGGCGACGGCATGCTTTCGTATCGCCAGAAGGCGCTGGCCCGTCCCCTGGCGGTCTCCTACGTGCAGGGTCCGGGCGGCGCGGCGCCGGTGGGCGCGCGGCAAGTCATCCTGTTCCCGCCCGCGCCCGGCGGGCAGTATCGCGTGCTGCAAGCCTGCGACGGCACCACGGCCAGTGCGCTGTGCTGGTCGGTATTCGTCTTCGACGCCAGGGCAGGCCGCGTGCGCCAGGCCTACGGCGGCAAGTATGGCCCCGACCGCTGGCAAAGCTGGAGTCCGGACGGGCAGCGCGTGGTACTGGCCAGCCAGGGGGGCGGCGCCTCCTGGCTGCACGTGATCGATCCGGCCAGCGGCAAGACGCGCAGCTTCCCCGGCGACAAGGCGCGGGAGAACTGGCGCATCCAGCCCGAAACCTTGAAATGGACCGGCACGCGCAGCTTCACCGTGATGGTGCAAACCTGCGCCACGTGCGACGCACGGCGACGGAACATCCGGTTCTAGCACCCGGCATCGTGGCGTTGCATCCCGGTTGGCACGCTGCGCGGCGAGCGCGACAGGCCCCGGGGGGATGTACCGCGTGGCAGTCACGCGTCGTGGTGCCGCGTGGTAGTGCCGCGCGGCCCTACCGCGTGATGGTGCCCCGCCGTGGTGTCCCGTCGTGGTGCCGTGCGGAAGCAGCGCACCGCGCCGCGGTGTCGCTCACCGTAATCCTTAGCTGAGCACTTCGCCGTGTACGCCGGCCGCCAGCGTCTGGCTTTCCCAGCGCTTGCGCGGCACGACCTCGGCCACGGGGCCGCCCGGCGACCGGAACTTCACCGGCAAGTGGCCCGGCGCCGTAAGGATTTCGCCGCCGTTGTCCCGTATGGCCTGGATGAAGGCATCCAGGTCGTCGACCTCCATGCCGATGTGGTGGATGCAGGGCGACGGGCCGGCGAAATCGGCTTCGTCGGCGTCCGCGCTTTCATAGTGGATCAGCGTCAGGTCCATGTAGCCATCGGTCATATGGCAGGAAATATGGTCGCCGCGCACGCCTTTGCGGCGCACCGTATTGACATGCCTGTAGGCGAAGACCTGCTCGTAGAACGCGCGTTCGCGGTCCAGGTCCTCCACGCGAAAGGCGATGTGCTTGATCGGGTTGGGCATTTGGAATCTCCGTGGCGGGCATGCCGACGACCGGCAAGCCCGCGGACGAGTGTAGGCTCGCGACTTGCCGTCGTCAATCGAATCATTCGAATGATTCGAAGTGAAATGACGAAGGCAGGACGCGGACGGGATCCGGTATGCTCTTGCACCAACCCGACTGTCCCTCCCGCCCCGATGCAAGCGAACGCCTCCTCCTTCGACCAGCCCCTTTATGAAGTCGTCCGCGGCAACATCCTTGACAAGCTGCGCACGGGCGTCTGGGCCGCCGGCGACCGCCTGCCCCCCGAACCGGAACTGGCGCGGCTGTTCGGCGTCGGCATAGGCACCATACGGCGGGCGGTGGAGTCGCTGGTCGCCGAGCGGCTGCTTATCCGCCGTGCCGGACGCGGCACCATCGTGGCCCGGTTCACCGACGAACACGCGTTCGACCTGTACTTCAACTACGTGGATGCTGCCGGCGCGCCCGTGAAGGTCGCCGCCGAACTGCTGTCTTTCGCCAAGGAACGCGCCAACGCACGGTTCGCCGCCCTGTTCGGCATGGAGCGCGGCGGTACGGTCGCCCGTGTGGAGAACCTGCGCACGATCGACGGCGCACCGGTCATGCTGGACCGGCTGTGGATACCGCTGAATGTCTTCGCCAACCTGGGCGCACAGGACTTCGCCGCGCGGCGGGGATCGATCTACGGCTTCTACCAGGAACGCTACGCCGTCTCTGTCGTTCGCGTGTCCGAGGACGTCACGGCCGCGGAGGCCGACGAGGGCGTGGCCAAGGCGCTCGGCCTGAAGCGCGGCGCCGCGGTCCTGCAAGTGGAACGGACCGCCTTCACCTTCCAGGACCGACCGGTGGAATTCCGGCGGCGCTATGTGGATACGCGCCGCTGCGCCTATCGCAACGTGCGCGGCCTGCAGGACTGAACCCGTCTCCAGGCACCGCGCCGTGCCTGCCACACCCGCTCCCGCTGATACCCGGCGCGGCGCGCCGCCTCCGCAAGGCCGCTTGCCCTTGCCGGCATGACTTTTCCTCATACGGCTTGTGCATTTATTTGGCTTGCGAAAGCGCGTGCGCTTCCGGGAACATGCCTGACGGCGCATGCGGCTTCTGGCACAAGCCCGAGACCGCACGAGCTTTCGGGGAGTATTCCCGGACGAACATACAAGAACAACCAGGAGACAGAGCACATGGACATACGCGCATCGGCGAATGGCGCGGGGCCGGCTGCCGCCGGTACAGCGAACGCGCAGGGCCTGGACGCCGTGACGATGGACCCCGACGACGCCTATGCGCAGGAAGTCGCCGCGCGCCTCGACCGGCTACCCTATTCCCGTACCGCCAGGCACTTCGTACTGCTTATTTCGATCGGCGCCATCTTCGAGCTGTACGACCTTTTCATGACGGCCTACATCGCCCCGGGGCTGGTGAAAAGCGGGCTCTTTGCCAGCAGTTCCCTGCACTTCTTCGGGCTGAGCGGCGTCGGTTTCTTCGTGTTCTGCACCTTCGCCGGCATGTTCGTCGGAACCATCGGTTTCGGCTTCGTGGCCGACCGTGTCGGCCGACGCTCGATCTTTACCGTATCCCTGGTGTGGTACTCCCTGGCCACGCTGATCATGGCGTTCCAGCACAGCGCGGGGGGCATCGATCTCTTCCGCTTCATCGCGTCGATCGGGCTGGGATTGGAACAGGTGACGATCGACACCTTCATTCCTGAACTCGTGCCGCCGACGGCGCGCGGCCGGGCCTTCGCCTTCTACCAGTTCATCGAGTTCCTGATCGTGCCCGTGGTCGCCCTGCTGGGCTGGCTGCTGGTTCCGCGCCAGCCGTTCGGCCTGGACGGCTGGCGCTGGGTCGCCATCATCGCCTCGGCCGGGGCGCTGGCTGCCTGGTGGCTGCGCCGGCGGCTGCCCGAAAGCCCGCGCTGGCTGGCCCTGCACGGATTCCGCGACCGCGCGGAAAAGATCATGCGCGATATCGAGGCCAGCGTGGAGCGCGAAACGGGACGACCGCTGCCTCCGCCGGCCGCGTCCACATCGGTGCGGGCCCAGACGACGGGGCGGTTTTCCGAGCTGCTGCGCCCGCCTTACCGCAAACGCCTGATCGTGATGTCCCTGTTCAACCTGCTCGCGGTAGTCGGCTTCTACGGCTTCAGCGCATGGGTTCCGACCCTGCTGATCGCCAAGGGCGTGGCTATCACCACGAGCCTGCAGTATGCATTCATCATCGCCATCATCAATCCCTTCGGTCCCTTGCTCGGTTTGCTGGTGGCCGACCGCATGGAACCCAAATGGCAAATCGTCTGCGCGGGGATAGGCATTGGTATATTCATGCTGTTCTTCGCGCTGCAGGTCCACCCCGTCGCCGTGATTGCGTTCGGCATCCTGGTGACGCTATCGAACAACTGGCTTTCTTTCATTTTCCATAGCTACCAGGCGGAGCAATTCCCTACGCGGCTGCGGGCGCGGGCAGTCGGTTTCGTATACGCATGGGGCCGCGCCAGCGCGGCCATCGTCGGCCTGTTGATCGGGTTTTTCCTGCATTTAGGCGGCACGCCCGGCGTGGCGTTCTTCATGGGAATCGCGATGGTGCTGATGATCCTGGTCATCGCGATATTCGGGCCGCGCACATTGCGCCGCCCACTGGAGGAGATTTCACGCTGATGGACACTACCGACCAGCATGACGCCGCGGCGCTGCCGCCGGTGGCGCCGCAGATGACGACGGGGGCGGACGGCGTTCGCATCGCCACCTATGAATGGGGCAAACGGGATGGCCCGGAGATACTTCTGATCCACGGCGTGGCGCAATGCCACCTGTGCTTCGCACCGCAGATCGCCAGCGAGCTGGCGCGCGAATTCCGCCTGGTGGCGTACGACGTGCGCGGCCACGGCGCCTCCGACAAGCCGCTGCAGGCGCAGGCGTACCGGCACGATACGGCCTGGGCCGACGACCTGGCCGCGGTGTTGAAGGCCAGGTCGCTGCAACGGCCCGTCGTGGTGGGCTGGTCCATGGGTGGGCGGATATTGCGCCAGTACCTGATGCGTTACGGCGACGCGGCGCTCGCGGGCATCAATTTCGTGGGGTCGCGGGTCATCGAGGATCCACGCGCCGCGGGGCCGGCCACGCCGCAGGCGCCACCTCAGGCGCAGGCGGAGCCGGCATTGGCGCAGCAGATCCAGCAGACCATCGACTTCCTGAATGCGTGCTATCACCGGCGGCCAGCCGCGGCGCTGTACGAGCGGGCGCTCTGCTACAACATGCTGGTGCCCCCAGAGGTACGCCGGGCGGCGTCGGGGTGGCGGACCGATCCGGAGGCGACGATCGCGGCATTGCGCAAGGTCCGGGTCCCGACCTTGATTACGCAGGGAACGCATGACACCGTGGTGCTGCCCGAAGGGGCGCGCATGATCGCGCAGGCGATCCCGCATGCCCGGATTTCATGGTTCGACGACTGCGGCCATTCGCCATTCCAGGAAGACGTGGGGCGGTTCAATCGTGAACTGGCGGCCTTCGCGAGGGAAGCCCACGGTCTCGCGTAAAGCCGGCGGCCACCGCCGGAGCGCGAGGCCCAAGCCAGGGAGCCGAACCCTGCGCCCGCCTTGCCCAGTACCGGTAAGTCCTTGGCGCCGCACTGTTTTTTTGGCTTGCCAGCGGCCTATCCCATGGGTTGTCCACAGATGCTGTGGATAAGGCGGTCGCGGCGCGGACCTTCCCCCCGGCATCCATGGCGCAGCGGAGGGGCCGGGGCCCGGCAGGGTCGCAGCGCAGGCAAGGCCAGCGTTCCCAAGGCCGGCATGCCGTTTGCTCCGAGGCCACCGTTTTTTATGGAGAACGATGATGGCTGATGACCTGAACGATCGAGGACCGCGCGACCGCTCCCGTATCAACGTCAACGAGGATTGGGAACTGCGCTACTGGACCAAGGAGCTGCATTGCACCCCTGACGAGCTGCGCCTGGCCATACGGCAGGCGGAGTCCACCGCGGTCGAAACAGTGCGCGCGCAACTGCAAAAGAAATGACCTCGGCGTGTCCGTGCGGACGCGGCCGGACATCCGGTCACTCCCGCACGGACGCCGCCACATGCCCTCCGCCCGGCCACCCAGACCCCCTGTCCGGCGCAGGCGTGCCCCTCTCCCCGCCGCCCGGCGGTCCCCAGGACTTCCCCCATCGCGGTTCCGACAATAGGCGTATCCGAAAGTACAGCCTTGCCGTTCCGGTCGCCCTTGTTTTACTGTGCGTCAGCCATCTGAGCTTCGGCAGTCATAACGTGCGGGGACACTGCGATGATTCGGGACGCTCTTCTGAAGCGCTTCACCCAGACGCTTCCTTATGCCAGCGAGATCTTCGGCGTCTATCAGCCCCTGCTGGGCTGGAAAGCAAAAAGCGCGCTGGACCGATTGCATAAGGGACTCTATGGCGAACACGCGTCGGTGCTCGACAGGCTCCGGCCCAAATTCAAGTCCCGCTACATCCTGCAAGTCAACCAGGACCACTTCCTCGAGGACATCAAGCCTTTCCTCACCGCGGACCGCGAGCCGACCCCGCGCCACGACACCATACTGATGCGGGAACTGGCACGGCGCCTGCCGCCCCCTGAGGACTACGATCCCGCCATCTGGGATGATCTCCTGGACCCCGCCAAGCTGGACGACATCCTGCAGAACCCCGTGCGGGATTGGTATGTCGCCTGGTATGCGCAAAACTGGCAAGCCGTACGCGAAGCCTACCGCGGCGATTCCCGGCCAGCCATCGACTGGGTCGACGCGCAGGCCACGCGCGAATCGGCCACCGCCGGCATCCTCGCGTCCCTGCGCGCCGAAGGCCTCCATCCGATCCTGCACGAACTCTTCTACGGCAAACCGGCGCAAGCACTGACCGAGCTGTTGGCGCCGCTCGCCTACGAGGATCCGTTCGACGTCATCGATCCCAAGAAAGACCTGGACCGTGTCGGCCTCTCCCCCATCGGCATCGTCCATCTGTTTCGCCAGTACTTCTTCGAGTTCGACACCTTCCTGGGGTCGCCCGTCGGCCATATCTGGATCAGCCCCGGCTCCACCGTCGAGCTCGTCGAGGTCAGCACGCGACGCGTCTACACCGAGCGGGTCACGGAGGAGTTCGCGGAGTCCATCGTCAAGACCGAAAGCGCCACCACCACGCAGGACGAACTGTCGGAGGCCGTCAAGACCGACAACCGCTCCGAGACCAAATTCGGCGCCAACGTCAAAGGCGAACAGAAGTGGGTGTGGGGCACCACCAACCAGAGCGCCAGCTTCGATATGTCGGCCACCCAGCAGACCGCGCGCGAACAGGCGCACAAGCGGATGCGGCAGCAATCGGACAAGCTGGCCACCGAAATCCGCAAGAACTACAAGAGCACGCTGCGCGTCATCACCGAAACCACCGACACCTCCAGCAAGCGCTATGTCCTGACGAACAACAGCAAGCAGCTGGTCAACTACGAACTGCGCCGCAAAATGCGCCAGGTCGGCGTCCAGGTGCAGGATATCGGCACCTATCTTTGCTGGCAGACCTACGTCGACGAACCCGGCGCCCAACTCGGCATCGCGGAACTCGTCCACATCGCGAAAACGCCGGACGCCGAACCCCAGCACCCCGAAGCGCTGGCGCGACCCCAGCCTCTCCCCGTCGACGTATCCATCGAGATCCCCTTCGTCCAGACCTCCGACGACCGCGGCGACATGGACGAAGCCTATCGCAACGGCCGCGAGGTGGATTCCGACCTGAACGAGGGCGACCGGGAAACCATCCAGGCGGATTTCCGCCAGGTCGTATCGCCGCCGCAACCCGGCTATTACCTGGACCCGAACATCCTGTTCGACAAGGGCGGCGCCGATGTCGAACTGTCCGTGCGTGACCTGACGCAAGCCGATCCCGACAGCGCCACGCCCATTACCGAAGTCTCCTTCGTCGTTCATCTCGACTATGTCAATTTCAAGGGCAATTCGCCCATCCGCATTGGCGCCAAGCTCAATTGGTTGCCACGCCGCGCGCTGATCGAGCAGGTGGAGACCGACAACGCCCAGCGCGCGAAGGAGTTCACCGAACAGAAAGCGGAACTGAATCGCAAGGAATACCTCTCCGCCGCGCGCGACCGCATCAAGCTCGCCAGCAAGATATCGCCGCGCCGCTACGAGGACCTGCGCGAGGAAGAACGCATCGTGGTCTATCGCGCCCTGATCCAGCGCATGCTTACCAAGGGCATTCCCATCAAGGACAACGCCACGCGCCATGCCGTGTCCGAATTGCTCGACTCCATTTTCGACGTCGACAAAATGCTCTACTTCGTCGCGCCCGAATGGTGGAAGCCGCGCGCGCATTACGGCCAGTACCTCGCCGCCCAGCCTGGTCCCGCAGCCGCCCTGCCCATCACCCAGACCGGCTTCCATCCCCTGGGCAAGGTCAAGCCCCCCTCCACCGCCCTGAGCCGCGACAGCCTGGTCAGTTGGGGCGGCGCGCACTCGCGCCGCGAGGACAACTACTACATCACCGAAGACTCCCTCCCGGCCCGCCTCGGCGCATCGCTAGGCTGGCTCCTGCAGCTCGACGGCGACGACCTGCGCAATGCCTTCCTCAACGCCCCCTGGGTAAAAGCCGTCATCCCCATCCGCCCCGGCAAGAACAAAGCCGCCCTCAACTGGCTCAAGCAGGTCGAAGGCATGAACGGCATCGGCCCCACCGACATGTACGCTGGCAGCGAGCCCGACCTTCAGGGCAAGACGTTGCTGCAAGCCCTGGAAATCCTTGCCCAGAAAGTCAGCGACAAACAAACCGATTCCGGCAAGGTCGGCCAATACCCGCCCCAGGAAACCGACGACGACAACAAAGTCAGCGCCACCCCGGTCGACAAAGTCTTCGAACACGGCTTCTACCCCCTGCAAGGCGGCTTCCGCGCCACACCCACCGCCACCGACCCGCAACACCCGGACGGCTCCTTCGAGGTCTTCGACCAGTGGCTCGAAATCGTCCCCACCGACCAGATCGTCGCCGTCGAAGTCCAATACGACCCCCGCACCGGCCGCCAACTGGATCCCACGCCCCCACCCCCATCCCCACCTGACGAGTAGGCCCTGACCACTCCCGGACGATGCCCTTCCCGCGCCGCGCCCGGCAGCACAGGGCAGTCCCCGCCCCGGCGGACGCACCGCCCGCCGCACCTTCGCGGACAATCGCAAATCCTCCGACACCAACCGCCCCGCATCGAAGCGGCAAGAACCTACCCCTCCCCAGCGGCCGTCATGGGCGGACACCGCAGTCTGGCGGGGTGGTCGCCTGCTGGGGACGGGCCGTAAAGGCCGAGCGAGCTGGCGCGAAGGGAGGCCTGCCGCACGGGTCCACACAAAAACCCCACCCCGCAGCGGCGGCCGGACGAGCGTGCGACCCGGTGTCCGGCGCCCCGGGGCGCCGGACCGGCCGCCCGGCACGGCCCCGGCAGGCGACCACCCCACCAGACGTCAAAAGAACACGCAAAGACCCCACCACCAAAACCAAACACCCGCCGGCCAACAATCCACTCCCACATCCTCCGCCCCGCGAATCCCCCGCTACAACCCCTAAAACCCGCTATGAAACAACGCATGCGACTGCAACCGCGAAACAAACCAGCTATGCCCCTCGAGCCCAGCCTCGTAATCCCCCCCGAAGGCAAACCCCCGCGGATTCCGTAAATTCTCCGAAGACAGATAAACCTCTGCATTCCCCGACGGCAACACCACCAACGACCGTGAGTTATCCGTCGAGTAAATCTCGAACCCGTCCATCAACCCCGCATACGTCTGCTTCCCCCCCGGCATCGCCTTCCCGTTGAACCCCGAGAACGGCACCCCCGCCCGGTGATACCCCCCTCCATACCGCTTCAACCGTTCCTTCAGCTCGGCATAAATCCCCCCCACCGTATCCGGCTCCGCGCTGTACAACCGTATCCGCCTGTCCGCGTCGTCCCCCTGCCAGGTCTTCAGCCTGGCCCAGAACGTCTCATACCCCTGCTTCTTGCTGACCGGCGCCTTATCCTTCCCGCCCTTCTCGTCCAGCATCACGTCGAAGGCATAGACTTCCTTCAGCAGCGTATCCATGAAGCGGCTGCCCCGGCCCGCGTGCGACAGCAGCGCCTGCAGCACCGCGCCACTGCGGCTGTATCCCGACACGGCCACACGCTGCAGCTTCACCGGGCTGCCCGCCACGACCCTTCCTGTAATCCCTTCATGGCACCGCCTGGCGATCTGCTCCAGCGCATCCTGCAACTCCGCCGGGTCGCCCAGGCTCGCGAACGATGCACTGCTGGATACCGGCACCACCACCATCATGGCCCAGGGACATTTCCTGTCCGCGAATCCATCGGCGCCCGGCGTCGATCCTCCCGGCCGTACCGCGCAAAAATGCTGCGTCACCGTCTGCTTTTCCTTGCACAGATAACGCGCGCCCAGCTCCAGGAAATTCGGTATCTGCAAGGGGTCGATCCCGCCCTGCCAATACGCCGGATACTCGTGGATATTGCCGAACGGATGAAACAGCACGTGCGCCTTGACGGGTACTTCCCCCGTTGCCGGCGCCGCCATTTGCGCGACCAGGGCAGGCGATATCCAGACCCAGAAAAGCCGTGTCCTGCCTTTATCCGACGGGTTGTCGATCCGCTCCAGGATGAAAAGCCGGCCGGGCGCGGCGTCGTCCAGGTTCTCGCGCATCCGGTAATCGATCAGCGCCACGGGCGTGGCGGCCGGCGCGGCGCCCGCCGCGGTGAACACGCGCGCGCCGAATACCGGAAAGCGCCGCTTGTTCTGATGGTAGAGCTTGAGGAGCTCCGCCTTCTGGCTGTCCACGAATACGGCCTTGTAGGACTTCAAAAGCGCGTACTCGTTGGTGATATCCCTGATCTGCATGGCCGATCACCTCAGGAATCATGACACCCGGCGTGCCAGGCGGGCACCCCGCCCGCCCCGGTCCGCCCCGGGCGGACGTACCGCCGCGGACCTCGCTATCGCCGGGACAGTGTAACGGCGCCCTTCCCGGATACACGGCCCGCCAGGCCGCTACGCGCGCCAACGCCGTGTAAACTGCTGGATTTTTCCCTCTGGTGGTATGGTGCACGAAGCGCCACGACGCACAAGTTTCAGCGGGCCCACGCTCATACGCTCGCTTGCGCGCCTGACCGACCTCAACGCCGCGGAATCCAGGCAATCGCTGCCGGACCGGCTAAGCCAATGGCTGGGCTGGACGCACGCCATCGCCTTGTCGACCGTCCTGGACAGCGACCCGCCGGCCTTGCCCGGCGGTGCGCCCACCCCGGCCGAAGACGAGGAGCGGGAGTGCGCCCGCGTGCGGACCACATTGGCCAAGGCCATCGCCAACGACGGTGCATTCTCGGCGGCCCGCCGGCGCCAGCAGGCGCCTCGGCCCCTCCCGACAGCGCGGGGCACGGCACAGGCAATGGCGCAACGCGCGGCACCGGAGTCGCCCGGCCCCGCCCCGCTGACGCCTGCCGCTGCCGACAGTGCCGCGCGGACCGGCGCGCAAACCGTGGATTATGCGGTTTACCGGCAGCGGTATCTTGCCCTGCAGCGCACCATGGAGACCGCCATCGGCAAGCTGCGCGGCCGCCTGCGCGCCACGCTGGCCGCCAGCCATGCCGGCATGAGCCGGCTGGTGCGGGTCGACGCGGTCATGGAGCAGGCCCTGGGGGAACGTGAGCGCGCGCTGCTGGGCACCATCCCCGGCCTGCTGGAAGCTCATTTCCACCGCCTGCGCCTGGCGGAGGCAGCGGCAATGGCGGAGGCCGAGGCCGCGGGCACGCCGGCGACGCTGGCCCCCGGCGCATGGCTGGACACCTTCCGACAGGATATGCGCAACGTATTACTCGCCGAACTGGATGTTCGCTTACAACCGGTCGAAGGGCTGCTTGCCGCCCTGCGCACCCGCCAACCAGGACGCCATGGCTAGATATTTGATCAATTTCGCTGTTTTCGTGGCAGGGCTGGCCGTCGTCGGCTGGGTCGGGGCCGCCTATGCCGGCTCCAACACACTGGCCCTGGCGGTCACGTTGCTGGTGGGCGCCTTCTACCTGGCCGGCGCCCTCGAACTGCAACGCTATCAACGCGCCACGGGCACGCTGCAAAGGGCGCTCGCGGCGCTCACCGAAGCACCGCCCAGCCTGGACAGCTGGCTGGATCGCCTGCATCCCAGCCTGCGCAACGCGGCCCGCCTGCGCATCCAGGGCGACCGCGTGGCCTTGCCGGGCCCGACACTGGCGCCCTACCTGGTCGGCCTGCTTGTCCTGCTCGGCATGCTGGGCACCTTCCTGGGCATGGTCGCCACGCTGCGCGGCACCGGCCTGGCGCTCGAAAGCGCCACGGACCTGCAGGCCATCCGCGCCTCGCTCGCGGCACCGGTCAAGGGCCTGGGCTTCGCCTTCGGCACTTCGGTGGCGGGCGTGGCCACCTCGGCCATGCTGGGCCTGCTTTCCGCGCTGTGCCGGCGCGACCGCATCCAGGCGGCGCAGAAGCTGGACGGCGCCATCGCCACCACCTTGCGCGTCCATTCGCACGCCAGCCAGCGCGACGAAGCCTTCAGGCTGCTGCAGCGGCAAGCCGAGGTAATGCCTGCCCTGGTCGAGCGGCTGGACGCGATGATGACGGCGATGACGCAGCACAGCCAGGCCTTGAACGAGCGCCTGGCGGCCGGCCAGGATGCCTTCCATGGCAAGGCCGAGATCGCGTACAGCCGCCTGGCGTCCTCCGTGGACCAGGCCATCAAGCAAAGCGTCGCGGAAAGCGCGCGCGCCGCCGGCGCCGCGATCCAGCCGGCGGTGGAGGCGACCATGGCGGGCCTGGCCCGCGAGACCGCCGCATGGCACGACACCGTGACGCAGGCTGTCCAGCAACAACTGGAGGGCCTGTCCACGCGCTTCGAGTCCACCACCGCGACCGTGGCCGACATCTGGGACAAGGCGCTGGCCGGCCACCAGCGCACCACCGAAGCGATGACGCGGGACCTGGGCACGACGATGGACCGGTACACCGCGACGTTCGAACAGCGCTCGGCCGGCCTGCTGCAAGGCGTGGCGCAACAGTCCGCGGCGCTGCTCGACACGATGTCGCAGCGCTCGGCCGCCCTGCTCGATGGCGTGTCGGGCCATTCCGCCACGCTGCTGGACAACGTATCCGACCGGGCCGACAAGCTGCTGGACAAGGTATCCGAGCGGTCCGATAGCCTGCTGGGCACGCTGGCCGAGCGCTCCGCCGATTTGCTGGGCAACGTGTCGCAGCGTTCCGGCGACCTGCTGCAGTCCATGTCCGAACACTCCGCGACCCTGCTGGATGGCGTCTCGGGACGCCTGGATGCCGCGGTGGACCAGGTCTCGGCGACCTGGAACCAGGCCCTGGCGCAGCACGCGCGCGTCAGCGAACAACTGACGCGCGACAACCGCGAATCCCTGGCCGCGGTCTCGGCCGGCTTCGAACAGCATGCCGCCTCCTTGTTGGCGACGATGGACCGGTCGCATGCCGGCCTGCAGGCCGAACTGGCGTCGCGCGATGCGCAGCGCCTGGCGGCCTGGACCGAAACGCTTGCCGCCATGGGCGCTACGCTGGGCCGGGAATGGGAACAGGCCGGCGCGCGCAGCGCCAGCCGCCAGCAGGAAATCTGCGACATGCTGGCCGGCACCGTGCGCGATATCTCCGCCCAGACGCAGGCGCACACCAGCCACACCATCGCCGAGGTCACGCGACTGGTGCAGGCGGCATCGGAGGCGCCCAAGGCCGCCGCGGAGGTGGTCGCCGAGCTGCGCCAGAAACTCACGGACAGCATGGCGCGCGACAACGCGATGCTCGAAGAGCGCGGCCGCCTGCTGGAAACGGTCGGTACGCTGCTCGATGCCGTCAACCATGCATCGACCGAACAACGGCAGGCCGTCGACGCGCTGGTCGCCTCTTCCGCGGACCTGCTGGAACGGGTCGGCACCGGCTTTACCGACAAGGTCCATGCCGAAACCGGCAAGCTGTCCGAAGTGGCCGCGCAGGTCACGGGCAGCGCCGTCGAGGTCGCGAGCCTGGGCGAAGCCTTCGGCGCCGCGGTGCACATGTTCGCGGAATCGAACGACACCCTGCTGGCGCAACTCAAGCGCATCGAAGCGGCGCTGGACAAGTCCATGACGCGCAGTGACGAGCAACTGGCGTACTACGTCGCCCAGGCCCGCGAAGTCGTCGACCTGAGCATGATGTCGCAGAAGCAGATTCTCGAAGACCTGCAGGCGCTCGCCAGCCAGCGCGCCGCCACGGGCACGGAAGCGGCATGAGCGAGCATATCGACGGCGGCGCCGACCCCGCCGTACCGACGTGGGCGGCGTTCGGCGACCTGATGTCCGCCCTGCTTGGGGCCTTCGTGCTGATTCTGGTGGGGGTGATCGGCGTACAGCTGGAACTGACCGCCAAGCTGGAAAACGAAGTGCAGCGGCGGCAGGCCGAGACCGAACGCCGCAAGACCCTGGAGCAGGCCCTGGCCGGTCCGCTGGCCGCCGGGCGCGTGACGCTGGTGAACGGCCGCATCGGCATCAGCGGCAGCGTGCTGTTCGCCCTGAACTCCGCCCAGTTGCAGCCGGAAGGGCGCGAACTCCTGAAGAGCCTGGTCCAGCCGCTGTCGGCTTACCTGCAGGCCAATGACCAGATCCTGATGGTCAGCGGCTTTACGGACGACCAGCAGGTGCGCGGCGGCAACCGGCTTTTCGCGGACAACTGGGAACTCTCCGCCCAGCGGGCCCTGACGGTCACCCGAGCCCTGATCGATGACGGCGTCCCGCCTTCGTCCGTGTTCGCCGCGGCGTTCGGCTCGGAGCAGCCGGTCACATCCAATGCCGATGCCGAAGGGCGGGCGAAGAACCGCCGCGTGGAAATCGCCCCGGTCCCCAGGCTGTCGGGCGCGCCCGTGCCCTCCCATGAGTAGCGAGCCGTCCAGCGAAGCCCTGGAGACGCTCGCCGCATGGCGGGCGCGCGGCGCCGACCGCCGCGACCCGGTACGCTTCCATTTCATCGAGGCCCTGGCCCGCCGGGCTGCGGCCCAGCGCGGCGAGGCGCGGCGCGTACTCGATAACAAGCTGGCGCAGTTGCTGCGCGCCTATGAGCACGATGCCGCAGGCGGCGCATGCGGAGCCGGCGATGCACAAGGCCTCGGCCAGGCCGAAAACGTCGCCGGCGGCGACCCGCAACCCGGCACGCTTGCCGGCCTGCTGGCCGACCTCGCCCGTCATCACGCGATGGCGCGGGGCGCTGGCGGCGCCGAGGACGCCACACCCGACGCGGCCCTGCCGCCCCGCCCGTCCTATCCGGAAGTGCCGCTGCTCGATGAGGTCCGCGCGGTCTGGGCCCGCGTCAGCGCCAACGGCCAATTGCGGCAATCGCTGGAGCAGGTTCCGCAGAATGCCGGTCCGCTCAATTCCAGCCACCTGGTGCACCGCGCCCTGTCGGTGATGCACGAGCTGTCGCCGGCCTATCTGCACCAGTTCCTGGCCTACGCCGACGCCTTGTCCTGGATGGAACGATTGAACGCCGGCGCCACCGCGCCAGCCCGGGAAGCGCAGCGCCCCGCCCCCGCCAAAAAAAGCGCACGCGGCAAGGCCCGCTAGCGCCTGGGTCCCGGCGCGGTGTCCGCGTGCAGGCGCGCCGTCATCAGGAAGGCCTGGGCCGCGTCGCTCAACTTGTCGCGGCGATAGGCGGCGCTGATGCGCACGCGCAGCAGGTCCGCGTCCGCGATGATGGGCTTGCACACCACGCCGCCTGTCGCCAGCGCGCTGATCGATCCGGGCAGTATGGACACACCCAGTCCGCCCGCGACCAGCCCCAGCACCGTGGAGATCTGCACCGCCTCCTGGACGATGCGCGGCTCGAAACCCGCCTGCCGGCACAACTGTGCGATGCGCGATGACAGCGTGGGCACGCCCTGCGCGGAAAACAGCACGAAGGCGTCGTCGGCCAATTCCTCCAGGCGAATCTGCGACGCGCCTCCCAGGCGGTGCCCCGCCGGCAGCACGGCCCTCAGCGCGTCGACGACGATATCCTCGGTCGCCACGTCGGCCTCGAGTTCAGCCGGCGTAACCAGGAAACCGATATCCACCGTGTCCGAGTTGATCATCGCGGCCACCTGCATGGAGCTTCCTTCGTGCAGTGTCAGCTCCACACCGGCGAACCGTTCGCGGAACGACAGGATGACCTTGGGCAGCAGCACGGTCATCGCGGGCCCGATAAAGCCCACATGCACGGTGCCCAGTTCGCCACGCCCCGCCTGTTGCGTGCGCTCCAGCGCGCGATTGGCCTGGTTCAGCAGCCTTGTGGCTTCCATCTTGAAGACTTCGCCAGCCGGCGTCAGCCGCACGCCGCGCGGGGACCGTTCGAACAGCCGGGCTTGCACCAGCGACTCCAGCCGCATGATGGCCTGGCTCAAGGGCGGCTGCGCCATGTGCATCTGCTCGGCGGCCTTGCGGAAACTCAGGGTTTCCGCCACCGCAAGGAATTGCTGGACCATGCGTAGGTCCAGGTTGGATGCGCGCGTCGACATGGAGGGTTTCCGCTGTATTGGGCAGCCGGCATGGTGCCCCGGCCGGCTGGCTGCCTCGCCCACGCGCCGCGCGGTGAAACGCCGCGCGTATCGCCCAGGACCAATTTGGTATTAGACCACCGCCGGCGACATCCCTACCATCCGCTCTATTCGACCGCGACGCGACGCGCCTGTCCCAGGGCGCGCGACGTCCGGCCCAGGAGACGACCATGCGCCGATTGCTTTCAACCCTGGCATGCCTGTCGGCATGCGCCGCCGCCCAGGCCGCCGGACAGGACTATCCCGCACGCGCCATCACGATGGTGATCGCCTCGCCGGCCGGATCGACGCCGGATACGGGGGCGCGGGCCCTGGCGCAATCCATGGCGCAGGCGCTCGGGCAACCGGTGGTGATCGAGAACCGTCCAGGCGCGAACGGCCAGATCGCCGCGCAGGAAGTGTTGAAGAATCCGCCCGACGGCTACACCGTCCTGGTTGCCGCCGGCAGCACGATGGCGATCAATCCGCACGTCTATCCGCGCCAGGCCGTGGACGTGCTGAAGGACCTGAAGTCGGTGGGCAAGATGTACTCGACAGACTTCTACCTGATCGTGCGCAGCGATAGCGGCATCGACTCCATGTCCGCGCTGATTGCGCGGGCCAGGGAGAAGCCGGGCGGCTTCGTCGCCGCCAACAGCGGCCCGGGCAGCGCCGCGCAACTGGCCACGGAAGTGCTGAAGCAACAGGCCGGCGTCGACATCTACCAGGTGCCCTTCAACGGCAGCCCGGCAGCCGCGCTGGCCGTGGCCTCGGGCAACGCGGACATGCTGATCGAAACCCAGACGGTAACCGAGCCTTTCGTCAGCTCGGGGCGGGTGAAGCGGCTGGCCACGACGGGCCGCGCACGATCCGCCGCCTTCCCCGACCTTCCCACCATGGCCGAGGCCGGGGTGTCCGGCATGGAAATCTCTTCCTGGGCCGGCATCTTCGCCCGGACGCAGGTACCGGCGGATCGGGTCGACCGCCTCAACGCGGCGATGAACCGCGCGCTGGAGGCGCCGGAAGTGCAGGCGCTGCTGCGCGGGGCGGGATTGCAGCCCGGCGGCGGCAGCAGCAACGATTTCCAGCAGGAATGGCAGGCGCAGTCCCGCCTGTGGGCCGACGTGGTCTCGCGCTCGCCGGGCCTGACCAATCGCTAGGAACTGCACCCGGACATGGCGACACGGCACCCGGGCGTACCGACAGAGGACACCGCTTCAATGAACTCCGGCATTCCGCACGGCGCCATCTGTTCGGCCGAACAGATCGTCTCGCGCATCCAGGTCTACGTCTTCCAGGACGACGCGCCGCCCGCGGTGGCCTCCTCCTTCGGCGTATCGACGCAACGCACCTCCGTGCTGGTCAAGGTCGAAGACCAGCACGGCCATCATGGCTGGGGCGAGATATGGAGCGGGCATCCGGCCTTCGGCGCCTACCATCGCGCTTCCATCCTGGAACATCTGCTGGCGCCGCGCGCGCTCGGCCAGCCGCTGGCTTCCATCCCCGCGCTTACCGCGGACCTGGAAGCAGGGATGATCCCCATGCTGCGGCTGGCGGGCGAAGCCGGCCCCCTGGCGCATACCCTGGCGGGCCTGGACTGCGCGCTGTGGGACATGGCCGCGCGCGCGCGTGGCGTGCCGCTGTACCGCCTCCTGGGCGGCCAGGCGCGGCGCCTGCCTGTCTATGCCAGCGGCGTGTCGCCGTCGATATCGCGCGCCGGCCTGGACGCCTTGCGCGAACGCGGCTTTCGCGCGTTCAAGTTCAAGGCCGCCCTGAAGGATGAACGCGCCTTGGACGATCTGGAACGCAACGTGGCCGGGTTGGCCCGCGGCGAGAGCGCGATGATCGACGCCAACTGCGGCTGGGATATGGACGGGGCCCTGCGGGCGCTGACCCGCATCCGGGCGCTGCCGCTGCAATGGGTGGAGGAACCCATCGGCCCCGAGCGCCCGGCCAGCGAATGGCTGGCACTGCGCCAGGGCGGACACCGGCTGGCCGGCGGCGAAAACCTGCTGACCCTGGAAGCCTTCCGGACGGCATTCGCGTGGCTGGACGTGGTCCAGCCCGACCTGGGCAAATGGGGCGGTATCAGCAAGGTGCTGCCGCTCGCCCGCGAAGTGCTGGCCAGCGGGCGACGCTATTGCCCCCATGCCTTCGGCTCCCATGTCGGCGCCGCGCTGGCCGCCCATGTCCTGTCGGCAGCCGGCGGCGACGGCGTGCTGGAACTCGACGCCAATCCCAATCCCTTGCGCACGCTTGCCGCGCCGGCTTTCCCGGCCCCGGTGAACGGCCATATCACGCTGGACGACGAGCCCGGCATCGGCATCGACCCGGACCCCGAAGCGCTGCGCCCTTACCTGAAACGCCACGCGGTCATCGAACGATGAGAACACGGCCGTGCGGGCGCCTACCCTCGAAGGAATCCCATGAATGAAGAACAGGGCATCGGGCTCTTGATCTCCAAGACCGTGCATGACGAAATCGGCGACCGCCTGGGCGCCCTGGCTCGCGCCTCCGGCCACACCGTGCGTTTCGTCATCGCGCCCGAACAGCCAGGCCATACGCCGCCTGCCGATGCGCATGCCTCGATACGGCTGGCGTTCTATTCCCGCGACATCATGCAAGGCAGCAGCAAGGGCGCGCCCAGCCCCGCCAGCCGGGCCTTCTTCGATATCCTGGACGCCGCGCCGCGCGCCGAATGGCTGCACGTGTGTTCCGCCGGTATCGATAACCATCTGTACCAGCCGACCCTGCGGCGCGCCGTGCGCCTGACCACGTCGTCGGGCTCGAACGCGGTTCCCATCGCCCAGACCATCGTCGGCGCGATACTCGCGCAGACCCGGGGCTTCACCTATTGGCTGAGGGCGCAGGCCGAGCGGCGCTGGCAGCCACTCGGGCCGGCCCAGATGACGCGGGACCTGCATGAACAGACGGCGGTCATCGTGGGCCTGGGGCCCATCGGCCGCGAAACCGGCAGGCTGCTCAAGGCGGTCGGCCTGACCACGATAGGCGTGCGGCGCGGCACGGGCGCGGTGCCGCATTTCGACCGGGTCTGCCGGCTCGATGCGCTGGACGGGCTGCTGCCGTCATGCGACTGGCTGGTGCTGGCCTGTCCCCTGACGCCGGAGACCCGCGGCCTGCTCGACGCCCGGCGCATCGGCCTGCTGCCGGCGCGCGCCGGCATCGCCAATGTCGGGCGCGGCGAACTGACGGATGAATCCGCGCTTGCCGCCGCGCTGCACGAAGGCCGCCTGCGCTCGGCCTACCTCGATGTCTTCGCGACCGAGCCCCTGCCCGGCAGTTCGCCCCTGTGGACCGCGCCCAACACCTGGATATCGCCGCACAACGCGTCGGTGTCGCCCGGCAACGCCGCCCGCACCACGGATATCTTCCTGCGCAACTTCATGCATTGGCTCAACGCCGAGCCCTTCGAAAACGATGCCACGCCGTCCGCCTTCACCGGCGCCGCAGACAGCCGCCCGGCTTGAGGAAGTCCCATGAAAATCGTTTCCATCGATACCCTGCCCATCGCCCTGCCCTACGACAGCGGCGCGGCGCCCTTGCCGCTGGGCGGCAAGCCGCGCACCAACATGGAAAGCCTGCTGGTCAAGGTCACCACGGACAGCGGCCTGGTGGGTTGGGGCGATGCCTTCGGCGTGCGCGTGTGGCCGATCACCCGGCTGATGATCGATCGCCTGGTGGCGCCCCTGTGCATCGGCGAGAACGCGCTGCGCCGCGACGAGGTGATGGACAAGTTGAACCGCACCCTCTACCACTTCGGCCGCGCCGGCGTGCTGCAGTACGCGCTCTCCGCCATCGACATCGCCTTGTGGGACATCGCGGGCAAGGCCGCCAACCTCCCGGTCCACGCCCTGATCGGTCCGCTGCGCACGCCCGACCTTCCCGTGTACGCCAGCCTGCTGCCCTATCGCGACCCCGCGCTGGCTGCGCGCTTCGCGGCGCGCGCCGTGGATCAGGGCTACCGCTATGTGAAGCTGCACGAGCGCGATGTCGCGTCCGTGCGTGAATCCCGTGCCGCCATCGGTGCGGACGTGGGCTTGATGGTGGACCTGAACTGTCCCTTCGACGTGCCGGCCGCCGAGCAGTTCGCGGCCGATGTCGCCGCCTACGACCCGATGTGGCTGGAGGAACCGCTGTTCCCGGTCGACGACTTCGATGCGATGGCCGAGCTCGCGCGCCGCATCGACATCCCGCTGGCGATGGGCGAGAACGTCGGCAATCCCATGGAATTCCGCCGCGTCCTAGACACCGCGGGCATATCGTTCGCGCAGCCCAGCGTCGTCAAGACGGGCGGCATCACCGCCCTGCTGGAGGTGGCCCGCGACGCCGCCCAAAGACAGGTCCGGCTGATGCCGCACAGCGCCTATTTCGGACCCGGCCTGCTGGCCACCATGCATGTGCTGGGCACCATCCGGACGGCGCCGATACTGGAACGCTTCTATTGCGAAATGCCGGTCGAACTTGCTGGCGACGCTACCCTGCCGCGCAACGGCATGGTCCAGGTGCCGCAGACGCCCGGCCTGGGGTTCGACCCCGATCCCGACGTGCTGCGCAGGTATGCGGCAACGGCGCAGGCCTGACCACCCATGAGGAGACACTGATGACACGACATACCCTTGCGTGGGGGGCGGCACTGGCGCTGTCCTGCGCGCTTATGCCCGCCGCGCGTGCGGCGGACAGCTTTCCCGCGCAGCCGATACGCATCGTCGTGCCCTACGCCCCGGGCGGCGCCTCCGACGTACTGGCGCGCCTGCTCGCCAGCACGCCGGGACCGGCGCTGGGAGACCGCATCATCATCGAGAACCGCGCCGGCGGAGCCTCGGTGGCCGGCACCAATGCAGTGGCCACCGCGCAACCCAACGGCTATACGCTGGGCGTGGTGGACAGCGCCTTTCCCATCAACGCCACGCTGCTGGGCGACAAGCTGCCGTACGACACGCGCAAGGATTTCCGCGCCGTCATCCTGGTGGCGACCTCGCCCATCGTGCTGTCCGTCAACAAGGATGTTCCCGCGCATAGCGTCGCCGAGCTCGTCGCCTTGGCCAAGGCGCAGCCCAATCGGCTGAACTTCAGCTCGGCGGGCAACGGCACGGCGTTGCACCTGGCGGGCGAACGGTTCAACATGGCGACGGGCGCGGGCCTGGTCCATGTACCGTACCGGGGCGGCGCGCCATCGGTCATGGCGGTGGTCGGCGGCGAGACCCAGGTCAACTTTTCGGCGCCTTCCACGGTGCTGCCCCACATTCAGTCGGGCCGGCTGCGCGCGCTGGCCGTCACGGGCACGCACCGCCTGCCTTCCATGCCGGACGTGCCGACCTTCGCGGAAGCCGGCGTCCCGGAAGAGACGGGGGTGATCTCGTTCGGCGTCATCGCGCCCAAGGGGGTGCCCGACGCCGTCATAGACAAGCTGGCCGCCGGCTTCGAGGAACGGCTGAAAACGCAGGCCCTGGCGCAGCGCATCGCGGAACTGGGCTTCGAAGCAGGCGGAGGCGGGGCGGCCGACTACGCGAGCTTCCTGGACAAGGAGATCGCCGCCTCGCGCGAGATCATCCAGAAGGCGCATATCACCACCGCCGAGTAGGCGGTCCGCCGGCCCGTGGCTAATGGCCGGGCCGGCGCGCGCGGCTAGGCCTGCGCCGGCCGGCCGATACGCTTGTACCAGAGGTCCACGAAGGACTCCGCGGCCGGCGACAGCGAATGTTCGGCGCGCCGGATCAGGCTGATGTCGCGCGTGACGGCCGGCCCCTCCAGCTTGCAGGCGACCAGGTCCGGATGCGGGAAAGCGGACAGCAGGATCCCCGGGAAAATAGCGATGCCCAGGCCGGCCTGGGCCATGGAAAGGCCGGTGGTCATGTATGAGACCTCGTACTGCACCGGCTTGCGCACGCCCAGGGTGAACAGCACATCGTCGATCAGGCTGCGGATACCGCTGTTGGCCTTGATGGCGATCCAGGGATAGGCCAGCGCATCCTCCCATGTCGGGCGGCGCTTGCGCGCCAGCCTGGCGTCCTTCCTGCAGATGGCGCACAGGCGGTCGCGCGCCAGGCACTGCAGGGTCAGGCCCTCGGGCGCCTCGTCGATCGTGCCGATACTGAACTCCACATCGCCGGTCAACGTGGGCGCGGTCAGCCGGTCCGGCGCCGCGTCGTCGATGGACACTTCGATATTCGGATAGAGCGTCCGGTATTCCGCCATCAGGCGCGGCACGATGGCGCCGGCGATCGACGGCGTCGCCGCGAAGCGCAGATGGCCGCGCTGGCGGCCCACCAGTTCCTTCACGCTGGACTTCAGCGATTCCAGGTCGCGCAGCATGCGCTCGACCGTGGGCAGGATCTCGCGTGCGGCCACGGTGGGCCGCAGCGATCGCGAGGTACGGTCGAACAGGCGCACGCCCAGCGCTTCCTCCATCTGCCGGATCAATACGCTGACCGCGGGCTGCGTGATGAACATCTCGTCAGCGGCGCGGGTCAGCACGCCGAACCGGCAGGCGTGGACGAAGGCCTGCAACTGCTTGAGGGTGGGATTCATAAAGTCACTTTATGGAGCCATTGAATTTATTCGATTGTCTTCATGACTATAGCGTCCTACATTTCGCCGTCACGAGGTGGGACGGGCTGGCGCTTCGGCGTACCTGGCCGCCCATTGCCGGAAGGCACGCGCCGCGGCGCGCGGCAAAAAAATGGCCTTGGCGCAGGGGACATGCATGCAGAAGAACGATACGGCCGGGAATTGGCGAGGCGTCGTGGCCTCGACGCTGGGCAATGTGCTGGAGTGGTATGACTTCGTGGTGTTCGGATTCCTGTCCATCATCATCGCGAAGCAGTTCTTTCCCAGCGAAAGCGAATATGCCGCCTTGATGCTGACGACGGCCACCTTCGGGGCCGGCTTCGTCGTGCGCCCGCTGGGCGGCATCCTGCTGGGCCGGTATGCCGACCGCAAGGGCCGCAAGGCCGGCCTGACGCTGGTCATCGCACTGATGACAGTGTCAGCGGCGCTGATCGCGCTTACCCCCACATACCACCAGATCGGCCTGATCGCGCCGGCCATCGTGTTGTGCGCCCGCCTGCTGCAGGGGATATCGGCGGGCGGGGAGTTCGGCACCGCAACGGCAATGCTGGTGGAGTACGCGCCCAAGGGACGGCGCACGTTCTACGGCAGTTGGCAGATGTTCGCGCAGGCCATGGGCGCGCTGCTGGCCGTCGCCATGGGAAGCGCGCTGACGCATGTATTCACCCCACAGGCCCTGGATGACTGGGCATGGCGCATACCCTTCCTGTTCGGGCTGCTGATCGGGCCGGTGGGATTCTATATCCGCCGCCGGCTGCCCGAGACGGAAGCCTTCCAGCGGCTGGACAAGCGGGTCCGGGTGCCGCTCGGCCAGGTCTTCACGCAGTACCCGCGCGAGTTGTTCATCGCCACCGCGTTGAGCGCCGCGCTCAACGTGATGCAGTACGTCATCATCACGTATCTGCCTATCTACGCCGTGCAGAACCTGCATATGCCGGTGACGCTGCCATTCAATGTGCTGGTGGCCAGCGTGCTGTTGCGCGTGCTGACGATTCCCCTGTTCGGCCACCTGGGCGACAGGCTCGGCGGCAAGCGGCTCATCCGCGGCGCGCTGCTGCTGTTCCTGCTGTCGCTCTATCCGGCCTATTACTGGATCGTGAGCGCGCCTTCCATGCTGTCCATCATGACGGTGGAACTGGTCTTCGCGCTGTTGATCGGCGCATCCACCAGCCCGATCCCGACCGCGGTCGCCGCGCTGTTCCCCACCGAAGTGCGTTCCACCGGCCTGGCGATTTCATACAACATCGCCGCCGCCGTATTCGGCGGATTCTCTCCCTTCGTACTGACCTGGCTGCTGCACGTCAGCGCGGACCCGCTCATGCCGGCCCATTACTGCGCCATCTTCTTCGCGATAGGCCTGGTGGGCGCGCTTATGCTGCGCGACGCCGAGCCGGGCGCGCTGTCCGCCCCGCCATCCGCATCATCGCCCCAACCGACCCGGCAGGAGACCTGAAATGCCCGTCATCGATGTCCACACCCACGCCTTCACCCACGGATGGCTGGAACTCATCAAGCGGAAAGGAGGCGTGTACAACATCCAGACGCGTCCCGACGGGCAGCAGGAGATATTCCGCGGCAACACGCCCGTGGTGATTCCGCAGAAAGGCCACTTCGACTACGACCTGCGCATCAGGCACATGGACGAAGCGGGCATCGACATATCGGTCGTCTCGCTCACCTGCCCCAATGTGTACTGGGGCGACGAGGCCACCAGCTGCGAGGCCGCGCGTGAATCCAACGATACGATGGCGCAGGCGCAGGCCGCCTATCCCGGACGCATCCGCTGGTTCACCTCCTTGCCGTGGCAATATCCCCAGGCGGCGTTGCACGAGCTGCAGCGCAGCTGCGACAAGGGCGCCAGCGGCGTGATGGTGCTGGCCAACATCGACGGCCGCAGCCTGACGGATCCCATGTTCGCCCCGATCTGGGCGGAGATCGACCGCCGCGCGCTGCCGGTGCTGGTGCACCCGACGGACCCGCCGGGCGCGCAACTGATGGACATGACCAAATTCGACCTGAGCTGGTCGGTCGGATTCATGTTCGATACGACGCTGGCGATCACACGGATGATCTTCGAAGGCTTCTTCGACCAGTATCCCAACCTGAAGCTGATCGCCTCGCACGCGGGCGGAACCCTGCCTTACCTGGCCGGACGCTTCCAGAAGGGCAACGAGGTGGAAATTCCGCAGCGCCGCCAGATGAAGCGCAACCCCATCGACTACCTGCGACATATCTATTACGACTGCATCTGCTACAGCCCGGCGACGCTGGAGTTCCTGATCTCCGTGGTCGGCGCCGACCGGGTGATGTTCGGAACGGACTGGCCGCACCAGGTCCATGACACCCGCGGCGCGTTCGCCAACACCGCGGCCTTGCCCAAGGCGCAATGCGAGGCGGTACGCGCGGGCAACGCGATGCGCGTTTTCGGGCTCTAGTCGCGCCGGGTATGGTCAGGCGGCGGCCGCCGCCGTCGATTCGGCCATCAGCGTGAAATCCTGCCGCACGCGCCAGAACTCGCCGTCCAGTCCATGCCGGCGCGCCACTTCGGGGTCGTGCGTCCGCTCGAAGTTGGCCAGCAGGCTTTCCTTCACCCCGAATACCGCGTCGGAGGCCAGGTAGGGGTCTGTCTGGTCGAAGATATGGGTCACCACCCCTGCGTATCCGGCTGCCTGCACGATGAAATGAATGTGCGCGGGACGAAAGGGATGGCGGGCCAGGCCTTCCAGGAGCCGGCCGACGGTGCCGTCCGCGGGAATCGGGTAGGACATGGGCTTGATCGTGCGGAATTCGTACCGGCCGTCCGCGCCCGTACGGAACAACCCGCGCAGGTTGCCCTCCGGCCGTACGCCCTGCTGCTGCACGTCATACAGGCCTTCATGGTTGGCCATCCAGACATCCAGCGTGGCGCCGCCGACAGGGCGGCCTGCCGTGTCGCGCACCGTGCCCGAAACGACCAGGGGTTCCCCGCCTTGGCCCACGCTTATATTGGCGCCCATGGGGCGTTCCGGCGCCCCGACGACATGGAAAGGCCCCAGCACCGTACTGGCGGTCGCGCCGGCGGGGTGGCGGTGATTGATCGCGTCGACCAGCATCGACACGCCCAGCACGTCGGACAGCAGGATGTACTCCTGGCGCGACGCATCGCACATCTGACCCGTCCGGGTCAGGAAGGCGATGGCGCGCATCCACTCCTCCTGCGTCGGCTCGATCTCCTTGACCGCCTCGTGCAGCTTGCGCACGACGACGTCCATCACCTGCTTCATGCGCGCGTCCGGCGCATGGCGATGACGCCCGGTGACGATATCGATGGAAGCGTCCTCGGAAAAATACCGATGTTCGATGGCCATGGCGAAGTTCTCCCTTCCGGGCGCGTCCCCACGCCCTGTGTTGTACGGCGGCGCCGGCGGCCCGCCCGGCCGCTTTGCCTTTCATGGCAGGACAACACCCGCCGTCACCATTTATTCCCCGCCCCGGCGCGCCCTCGCCCCGGCTGCCGTGGCGATGGATCGCTTCGATACACACCGCCGCGCGCGCAGATGGCCCGTGCAAGGCAAGCACTGGCCGCCCCGGTCCGCCGCCAGCGTCAGTGCGCCGCGGACGCGTCCGCACCGCCGCCGCCCTTGGCGGGGCGGGTGATCCAGATCAGCGGAATGATCAGCAGGAAGATCCCCGCGGACACGTAGAAGATGTCGTCCAGCCCCATGATCGCCGCCTGGGCCGTCAGCGCGGAATCGAACATGGCGCGCGCCGCGGCGGCGTCCACGTGCAGCAGCGCGCGTATCGCGTCGATCTGGTGCGTGAACAGCGGATTATCCACATTCGCGACCTCGGTAAGCCGCTCGTGATGCAGCACGGTACGGTTGTTCCAGACCGTGCCGGCGATGGAGGTGCCGATCGCGCCGCAAAAGACCCGCACGAAGTTCGACAAGCCCGCCGCGGCGGGAAGCCGCTGCGGTGGCTGCCCGGACAGGATAATGACGGTCAAAGGCACAAAGAACAGGGCCATCGGGATGCCCTGCAGCAGCGTCGGCAGTACCAGGTGCCACGTGTCGATCTCTGTCACGTAGTCCGTGCGCATATAGAACACGGCCGCGAAACAGACGAAGGCAACGGTGGCCACGATGCGCGCGTCCGTGCGCGGCAGCAGGCGCCCCACGACGGGTGACAGGACCAGGGCGAATATTCCCAGCGGCGCCAGCGCGAGGCCGGCGTCGATGGAACGATAGTTCAGGTACTCCTGCATCCACTGCGGCAGCAGCACCAGGTTGCCGAAGAACACCGCGTAGGCCACCGAGATCGCGATCGTGCCGCCGCTGAAATTGCGCTGCGCGAACAGGCGCAGGTCCACGACGGGATTCGGCTCGGTCAGTTCCCATATGAGGAAAAAGCAGAAACTGACGACGGCCGTCACACCCAGCGCCACGATGACGGAAGAATCGAACCAGTCCAGGTCGCGGCCCTTGTCCAGCATGATCTGCAGGGCCGCCACCCAGGTCACCAGCAGGATCAACCCGACCAGGTCGATCGGCGCCTTGCGGATCGGCGTCTCGCGGCTGCGGTAGATGGCCCAGGTCACCGACGCCGCGAACAGGCCCACCGGGATATTGATATAGAAAATCCACGACCAGCTGAAACTGTCGGTGATCCAGCCACCCAGGGCCGGACCGGCGATGGGGCCGACCGTGGCGGTCATCGCCCACAGCGCCAGCGCCATCGAACTTCTCTCCTTGGGGTAGGAGCCCAGCAGGATGGCCTGCGACATCGGGATCAGCGGCCCCGCCACGGCCCCTTGCAGCACGCGCGCGAAAAGCAGGATCGGCAGGCTGGGCGCAATGCCGCACAGCCACGATGCCAGGGTGAACAGCACGATGGCGCCGACGAACAGGCGTATCTGGCCCAGCCGCTGGGTCAGCCACCCCGTCAACGGAATGGACACCGCATTGGACGCGGCGAATACCGTGATGACCCAGGTCCCCTCGTCCACCGATACGCCGAGATTGCCGGAAATCGTGGGAATCGCCACGTTGGCGATGGAGGTATCCAGGACATTCATGAAGGTGGCAAGCGCCACCGCCACGGTTGCCAGCACAAGCTGGCCGCCTTTCAGGGGCGGATGAGGGACAGGTTCGGTGGCCATGATGGGCAGTGCGATACGGTGAGCCGGGCGCGCCATGCCGCCCGGTGGGACACACCCGATCTTAGGGAAAAGTGTTGTCCCGCACCTGAACGCCGCGACCCTGCCGACGCCCGAGACAACCAATGGCCGCTCTTCAATCCGTGACGGGGACCGCCGAGACGACGCGGTTGCGGCCCATGGCCTTGGCCAGATAGAGCGCCGCGTCCGCCCGGGCCATCAGGCTGGCCAGGGTCTCGCCGCTCCGATACTGCTCCACGCCGGCACTGAAGGTGCACGCGATTTCGCCGCGCGCCAGCGGCAGGACGGAGCCGGCCACGCGCAGGCGCAAGCGGTTCACCAGCCTGACGGCCTCGGCCTTGGATGTCGCGGGCAACAGCACGGCGAATTCCTCGCCCCCCAGGCGGCCATAGGTATCACCCTGCCGGATTTCCCCCGACACGATGGAGGAAAAGTAGTGAAGAGCATGGTCTCCAGCGGCATGTCCGTGCATGTCGTTGATCGCCTTGAAGTTGTCGATGTCCAGGATCGCCATCGACAAGGGAGCGTTGGCGCCGTCCGCCCGCGCCAGCTGTGCCTGCGCCCGCGCCATGAACTCGCGGCGCACCAGCGCGCCGGTCAGCTCATCGATGGTCGCCAGGCGCTCCATGCGTTCGGCCATGCGGTCATAGGCCAGCATGACCGCACCTATCGACAGGCAGGGCAGCGTGATGATGCCCATCCCCAGGAAGGCGACGTTCATGGTCGTCGGCTCCAGGAAACGCGTGTGATGCTCCCACCCCAGGACGACGGCCAGCCCGCGTGCGACATGCACCATCCCGCCCAGCGCAGCCACGACGGCCACGAACTGATAGCTGTAGCGGGGCCGATGGGGCGGCCGCATCGTGTAGACGGTCCAGCCCACTTGCAAGCGGACGTAGGCCAGGAATGCCGACATCAGGACGATCCGGGCGTTTACATTGGGCGCCAGATACGTCCAGTAGACCAGCCCCGCCACGACGGCCCCGTAGGCCGCGACCTCATACAGCCGCGAGGGCGCCAGGCCGAAAAACAGCCGGCAACCCTGCACCACCGCGAAGCCCGCGCCCGCCGACAGGCAGCTCGCAGCCACGATGCTCGCGGCACCCGGCGCATCGCCGCTCACGGCCAATATCAGCATCGCCACCACGATGATGATGTTGGCCGCGATCCAGCGATACAGGCCCGCCACCTCCGAGCGCAACAACGAGCCGAGCACGACCACGCTCACCACGCCAGACATGATGCCGACTACGTAGAGCGCGACGGGACTGAACATGGGTTCTCAGGGGCGGGCGCACGGTGCAGGCATCTTGGTCACCGCCGGTTCCCACCGGTCCAGGGGCAAAGTGGTATTTTACGACTGGAAATATCTGAAACATATCTATTTCAGTATTATCCCGCGCCGCCTCGCAATGAACCCCCTGCCCGGCCCCTGTCCGAGGCCTGCGCCGGTGACAGGCGAGGGACCGCCCGCGATGCGGCCTGACTGGCGCCTAGCGCCGGTACAAGCCCTTCAGGATGGCGACGACGCCTGCGGTCAGGCGCGTGGCCGGCCTGGCCTTCGGCACGGCCAGCACCAGCCTGTTGCGGATGACGGGGGCGCCGATGGGTGCCCATTGCAGGCGGTCGGCGTGCTCCCACAGGGCCAGCGCGCCCTCGGGCAGGATGGTGTACCCCACGCCGCTGGCCACCAGCCCGAACACCGTATGCACATAGCCGGCCTCGGCCACGATCTGCAGCGCGATGCCGCGCGGCTTGAGCACCGATTCGACGCGGTCGCGCACGGCGTTCAGCGCGCTGGTCACCACCATGGGATAGGCGGCCAGCGCGACGAGATCGATCTGGCGCGGCAGCCTTGCGGCGCTGGCGGGCGCAACCAGCACCATCTTTTCGCTCGCGATGGGCAGGTAGGTCAGTTGCGGCGAAGGCAGCGGGTTGTGCACCAGGGCCAGATCCAGCCGGCCATCGATGGCCCATTCCGTCAGTTGGGGGCTGACGCCTTCCGACATGGACAGCACGGCGCGCGGGAACCGCTCTCGGAATTGCTGCACCAGCGCCACGCCGATGCGCAAGGCCACGACGGAGGGCAGGCCCAGCGTGATGCGGCCCGACGGACTGGCGTGCATATCGCGCAGTTCCTCGCCGGCCACCCGCGCCACGTGCAGCATGGTGCGCGCATGAGGCAGCAGGGCCGCGCCGGCCGCCGTGGGCACGGCGCCCCGGCCCGTGCGTACCAGCAAACGCTGGCCGGTCTGGTTTTCCAGCAGCGCGATCTGCCGGCTCAGCGTGGACTGGGCGACGTTGAGCGCCAGCGCCGCCCGGCTGAAGCTGGCGGTATCGACCACATGGACGAAGTATTCGAGTTGCTTGAGCTCCATCGAGAAACAGCATATCTGATATCCGCTCTATCCGTATTCAGAATGCCTGCGGCACACCCATAATCGAGCCGAACCTGCCATGGGACGCCCCGCCGCCCCGCCGACAAGACGCAGGACCAGGAGACAGGAATGCTTCATCGATGGATGCCGTTGCGCCAGGTGCTGGGCGCGGTGCTGGCCTGCGCGGTCGCGCTGTTGGCCGCCACGGCGCAGGCCCAGGCTTTTCCGGACAAGCCGATCCGCGTCATCGTGGGTTTTCCGCCGGGCGGCCCGACCGATGCGGTGGCGCGCATCGTCGGCGAGCACGTATCCCAGGCATTGGGCCAGCCCGTCATCGTCGAGAACCGGCCCGGCGCGTCCGGCAACATCGCCGCCGCCTACGTGGCCCGCTCCGCCGCGGACGGCTATACGCTTTTCTTCAGCACGGCCGGCGTGCTGTCGATGAATCCCTTCCTGTACGCCGACCCTGGCTTCGATGTGAAGCGCGACTTCGCGCCAATTACCCATGCGGTCAGCGTGCCCGCCCTGCTGGTGGTGCAGCCGGCCTTTCCCGCCAACGATGTGAACACCCTGGTGCAGATGGCGCGCCGCGAACCGGGGCGCATCTCCTTTGCCTCGGCGGGATTCGGCGGGCCGCCGCACATGGCGGTGGAACTGCTGAAAAGCGTCGCGCATATCGACTTGCTGCATGTGCCGTACAAGGGCGCCGCGCCCGCGATGACGGACCTGATCAGCGGACAGGTGCAAATGGGTATCCTGGACCTTCCCGTGCTGCTGCCCCAGGTCAGGGCCGGCAAGCTGAAGGCGCTGGCCATTACCAGCAAGGCCCGCTCGCCCCTGCTGCCCGATCTGCAGACCATGACCGAAGCCGGCTATCCGGGCGCGACCTTCGACAACTGGTATGGCGTGGTCGCGCCGGCGGCCACGCCGGCGCCGGTGCGCGACCGATTGGCCAAGGCCTTCATCGCGGCGCTCGACGACCCCGGCGTCAAGCGCAAGCTGACCGACATGGGCGCCATCGTCGTCGCCAGCACGCCGGCCGAATTCGGCGCCATGATCCAGGCCGAAACGCAGCGCTGGGGAGAAGTCATCCGGCACGCCGGCATCAAGCCCGAGTAATCGGGACGCGCGCGCCCATCCCGTTCCCCGGCGGCCATCCGCGCGGCCGCAGATGCAGACGCAGACCCAGACGCATGAAAATCACTTCGATCAAGTCCTATTCCATCGATCCGGGATTCCGCAACCGGACCTGGCTGTTCGTGAAGGTGGAGACCGACGCCGGCCTGCACGGCTGGGGCGAGGCCTATACCCTGCGCGGCCGCGACCTGGCCATCGAAGGCGCGGTCGCGGAACTGGGCGCCGCCACGGTGGGCCGCAGTCCCTTCGACATCAAGCATTTCACGCAGGGCGTCAATGACGATTTCGCGCAGCGCCGCCATTCCTTCGAGCTGTATTGCGCGCAAAGCGCCATCGAGCACGCGATGTGGGACATCGTGGGCAAGGCCTGCGGGCAACCGGTCTATAACCTGCTGGGCGGCGCCTACCGCCGCCGCATACGCGTCTACGCCAATGGCTGGAGCGACGATTGCAAGACGCCGGCCGACTATGCGGACGCGGCGCGACGCGTGGTGGACCGGGGCTATGCGGCGATCAAGCTGTCGCCCATTCCCGGCCCCTGGCGCACGCACGTCCCGCGCGCGCACGAAGATCACGTCATCGCGGTGGTGGCCGCCGTGCGCGAGGCGGTCGGGCCCAATGTGGAGATCCTGTTCGATGCCTTGCGCCGCCTGGCGCCTTATAGCGCCATCCGCATGGGGAAAGCGATGGAGCCGTTCCGCTTGTACTGGTACGAGGAACCCTGCCCCGCGGACCACATCGGCGCGCTGGCCGAGGTTCGCGACGCGGTGGCCATCCCCATCGTTTCGGGTGAAACGCTGTATGGCAAGCCGGCGTTCCGCGAACTGTTCGAGCGCCGCGCCGTGGATATCATCAACCCGGATGTGTGCAACGTCGGCGGCATCCTCGAAATGAAGGAAATCGCGGCCATGGCGGAAGCGCACGCGGTCGGCGTGTCGCCGCACAACTTCAATTCCACCACCCTGGCGCTGGCCGCCACGGTGCACGCCTCGGCCACGATGCCGAATTTCCTGTTGACCGAGTACTACCTGCCCTTCGTCGAATTCGGCGACCGCATCTGCCCGGCGCAATTGCGGCCCGTGGACGGCTATATCGAACTGCCCGATACGCCCGGACTGGGCCTGGACCTCGACGAGCAGGCGCTGGCGCGCTACGCCGGACGTGCCGCGGGTGCACCCGCGCTTCGGCAGCCCATACATGAATCGTGAACCGCGGCATGACTGCCGGCCCTGCGCGCTGCCCGGCTCGCCCGCTACGCCTGCCTGCATCAATGAAAAGAGGGCGGCTTCATCCGCCGACCAACAAGGAGAATTCCATGCGGTTCTGGCCCACCATACTTGCCCTGCTTTGCGCACTGCCCACCGCCGGCGCCCGCGCCCAGTCTGACTACCCGACGCGGCCCGTCACCATCGTCGTGCCCTATACCGCCGGCGGCGGCGTGGATACCGTCACCCGAATCATCGCGCCCCTGCTGGCCAAGCGCCTGGGCCAGGCGGTGCTGATCGACAATCGCCCGGGTGTTTCCGGCATGGTGGGATCGCAACTGGTGGCGCGCGCCAAGCCGGACGGCTACACGCTGCTGGCCGGCAACACGACGACCAATGTGTCGAATCTGTTCGTCTACAAGACCCTGCCTTACGATCCGCGCAAGGATTTCGAGCCGATCACCATGGTGGACAGCGGTCCCTGCGTGCTGGTGGTGGCGGCGGACAGCCGATTCAACTCGGTGCAGGACATCATCGATGAACTGAAGGCGCACCCGGATGCGCTGACCTACGGCACCAGCGGCAATGGCAGTTTCCACCATATGTCCGCTTCGCTTTTCCAGAGCATGACGCATACGAAGATGCGGCAGATCGCCTACAAGGGCAGTCCGAACGTCATGACGGATCTCATGGGCGGGCGCATCGATATGGCCTTCGAGGTGATTCCGGTGGCCGAGCCGCTGATCAAGGCCGGCCGGCTGAAGGCGCTGGCGGTCACCAGCAAGCACGAAATGGCGGCGCTGCCGGGCGTACGGCCGGTAGCCGATCTCGGCATTCCCGGCTTCGAAATGGTGGCGTGGAAGGGCATCTTCGCGCCGGCCGGCACGCCGGACCCCATTGCACAGAAATTGGGCAAGGACATATCGGAGATCGTCAGGATGCCGGAGGTGCGCAAGCGCCTGGAGGCGCTGGGCGTGAATGCGGACGGCCGGCATAACGCGGACTTCGGCAAGGTCGTGCAGTCCGACATCGCCTATTGGGGGCCCATCCTGCACGGCGCCGGCGTCGTGCCCGAATGACCGCCCGCATTCTTTCGAGATCCACACCATGAAAATCACCAGGCTGACTTTGAAGGTCGTGAGCGTTCCGCTGCCCACGCCGATCCCCAGCGCGCGCATCGTCATCAAGAGCGCCGACTGCATACTGGCCATGCTGGAGACCGACGAAGGGCCGGTCGGCGAAGGCATGGTGTTCACCCTGAACGGCCATCGCCTGTCCGTGCTGCACGAAACCCTGCGCAGCCTGGAACCGCTGGTGGTCGGCCTGGAGCCGGGCATGAGCGGCGCCTTCTGGTCGCGCGCCTGGGCCGATATCGCGTTCCTCGGCCATCGCGGCGCCACGGTGGTGGGCTTGTCCGCCATCGACATGGCCCTGTGGGACCTGCGCGGCAAGCAGGCCGGCCTGAATGTAAGCCGGCTTATCGGGGCATGCCGCGACAGGGTGCCGATCTACCGCAGCGGCAGCCTGCGCCTGTCCTCCTCCATCGACCAGTTGCAAAAGGAAGCTGCCGGCTTCGTCAAGGACGGCTACCGCGCCATGAAGATGTCCCTGGGCAAGCCGTCCGCGCGCGAAGACGTGGCGCGGGTGCGCGCGGTGCGCGAGGCGCTGGGCCCGGACGTCCGGCTGATGGCCGATTGCAACCAGCAGTTCACCGCCGACCGTGCGATCCGGCTGGGACGGCAACTGGAGGAATTCGACCTGGCCTGGATCGAAGAGCCGGTGCCGTATCACGACCACGCGGCGGAAGCCGTCGTCGCCGCGGCCCTGGATACTCCCATCGCCAGCGGTGAAAGCGAGTATGCGCGTTTCGGCATGCTGGACATGCTGCGGCACCGATCCGCCGACATACTGATGCCGGACCTGCAACGCATGGGCGGCCCAACGGAATTCCTGAAGGTGGCGCATCTGGCCGAGGTGCACAACACGCCGATCTCGCCGCACCTGTTCACCGAAATGAGCCTGTCCCTGGCCGCGGCGCTGCCCAATGCCATCTATGCGGAGCACATGCCCTGGTTCGCGCCGCTGTACGGCGCGCCCATCGAACTGGACGCCGATGGCAACGCGGTCGTGCCCACCGCGCCGGGATGGGGGTACGCCTTCGATCCGCAGGCGGTGGCGCGGTTCGCCGTTCAGGGCTGAAGCAGGGCATAAGCCAGACCGAAGCAACGCAGCGAAAGCGTCTGACCTTTTGCCACCGTATTGACCTTGCCCCGGCGACGACACATAATCTGCGGCTTGGCACACAGCCATCCGTTTCTTTCCAACTTCATCCCAGGGAGGCGCATGATGATCAAGACCACGCCCATCGCCATCCCGCGCGTACCTCGACGACCGCATTAGGTCGTCTTCCGCGTGGGCCTGTCGCCTGACTACTGTCCGGCGACCGGCCCGCCACGCCCCTTCCCGCGTACCGATAAACCGATAACGTCATTCGACGGCATCGCCCTGCGCCTTCGCGCGGGCGCTGCCGCTTCCGGTTCTTCCTATCGAGAATGCCGGCGCTCCACCATGCGCCGGCGAACACCATGGCCATGACACAAACCCATCATGAACAACGTCAAGGGACGGCCCAACGGACGTTCCCCAAGGTATTGAGTTTCGCGGCGCGGTATTGGCGGCAGCAGCCCTGGCGCATGCTCGCCATCATGCTGTTCGCGCTGCTGTCCGCACTGGCCGACGTGCTGACCCCGCTCTTCGCCGGCCGGCTGATCGACGCGGTGGCCGCCGACGCATCGGACACCGAGGGCCGCTGGCGCACGGCGCTCGCGGCGTTCTGGCAACTGGTGGCGCTGGGCGTCTCCGGCATCCTGTTCCGCCAGGCCGCCTATCACGCCATCATCCCATTCACGCTGGGCATGATGCGCGGCATGGTTACGCAGGCGTTTTCCCACGTCCAGCGCCTTTCCTCGGAATGGCATGCCAACAGCTTCGCCGGCTCCACGGTACGCAGGATCACGCGCGGCATATGGGCCGCCGACGACCTGAACGACACGCTGCTGGGCGCGCTGCTGCCTTCCTGCGTCATGCTGGTGGGCGCGACCGCGCTGCTGGCGTTCTATTGGCCGGTCATGGGCCTGGTCGTGGGAGTGGGCTCGGCGCTCTACATCGCGGTAACGGTGCTGATGACGCTGAACTATGTAGCGCCGGCCGCCACGCTCAGCAACGCCTGGGATACCCGCATGGGCGGCGCCATGGCCGACGCCGTCAGCTGCAATGCGGTGGTCAAGGCATTCGGCGCGGAAAAACGCGAGGAGGCGCGGCTGGGCCAGGTGGTGGAGAAGTGGCGCAGGCGTACCCGGCGCACGTGGATACGCTCCACGTTCAGCAATGGCGCGCAGGGCGCGATGCTGACCGCCATGCAGGCCGCGATGCTGGGCACGTCGCTGTATCTGTGGGTGCGCGGGCAAGCGACGGTCGGCGACATCACCTTCGCGTTGACCATGTTCTTCATGCTGCAGGGCTATCTGCGCGAAGTCGGCATGGACCTGCGCGACCTGCAGCGCGCCGTCAATGACATGGAAGAACTCGCCACCCTGCATGACCAGCCGCTGGGCGTACGGGACGCGCCACGGCCGGCGGAGTTCACGGTCAGCGCCGGACGCATCCGCTTCGATAACGTGTCGTTCGGCTATGGCCGCCATGCCGCCCCGCTGTTCCAGGGCTTCACGCTGGACATCGCGCCCGGGGAACGCCTGGGCCTGGTCGGCCCTTCGGGATCCGGCAAGACCACCTTGGTCAAGCTGATCCAGCGCCTTTACGACGTGGATGGCGGACGCATCACCATCGACGGCCAGGACATCGCCCAGGTCGGCCAGGCCTCGCTGCGCCGGCGGATCGCCATCGTGCAACAGGAGCCGTTGCTGTTCCACCGCACGCTGGCGGAAAACATCGCCTATGCGCGGCCCGGCGCCACGCGCGCGGAGATCGAGCAGGCGGCGCGGCTGGCCAGCGCCCACGACTTCATCATGGCGCTGCCCAAAGGCTACGACACGCCGGTGGGCGAACGCGGCGTGAAGCTGTCCGGCGGCGAACGGCAACGGGTGGCCATCGCGCGGGCTTTCCTGGCCGATGCGCCCATCCTGATCCTGGACGAGGCCACATCCAGCCTGGACAGCGAAAGCGAAGCGCTGATACAGCAGGCGATGGGCCGCCTGATGGAAGGCCGCACCACGCTGGTCGTGGCGCACCGCCTGTCCACGGTGCGGGCGCTGGACCGGCTGCTGGTGATGGACCGCGGCCGCATCGTCGAGGAAGGCAGCCACGACGCGCTGGCCCGGCTCGATGGTGGACGCTACCGCCGCCTGCTGGAACACCAGACCCCTGGGGCGGCCGTGCTGGCGTGATTGCACGCCGCGAAGACTCGTCCCGCGCCATCGTTCCGCACCCGCGGGCGGCGCGCCCCCCCGCGGAACCGGATGTCCACGGCGCGCGCCATAGCCGATGGCGTGCGCCGCCTCCGTCAGCGATGGCGCGCGCCGCAATCCGTCAGAAGTGGTACGCGAACCGCGCGCTTGCCGTCTGGCTCAGGAAGGAATGGCCGAAGTCGGCGGTGTAGCCTGCCTTCAGCTCGAAACCGCCGGCCCGGAAGACCTGTACGCCCAGGTCGACCTTGCCCAGGACCTCCGGCGACTTGATGTAGTCGGTGAAGGTGCCATTGGCCGACGATGCGCCAACGAAGCTGGAATTCAGCGTCCAGGTGCTGTCGGGGCGATAGCTGAAGCCCAGCGCGGCGTAGGTGCGCAGCGTCGTCTTCGCATCGACGTCGAAGCGATGGCCCACCTCCACCATCGGCGACAGCACCACATTGAACTGGTCGCTGCCGCGCACCTTCAGCGCATAGCCCGGCGCGCCCGATTCCTCGAAGCCGGGCAGGTGCGTATAGATGAAGTCCAGGTCGCCGTACGGGCGCACATACCAGTCGTCGTAGGCGAACTCGTAGCCTGCTCGCAGCCGGGTTCCCGCCAGGAAAATACTGGGCTCGCTGGTCAGCGTCTGGGTGCCACCGAAGGCATTGACCTTGCGGTTGCTGTCGAAGGAGCCGCTGGCCATGGCCAGGGACCCCGCGAAATACCACGGCCCCATGGTGTGCTTCAGCGTGATGGAGCCATCATAGGTATCGCCGTCGCCGTTGGAGCCGCCGCTCATGCGCGCCCAGGTCTGGCCGGCCGCGACGGACGCCCCCAGGTACCAGTCCGGAGCGATCCGGTGCTGGCCACCGAAGCGGTAGGTGGTGCCCGACACGTGATAACCCTGCGTATCGCCGTTGCTGGATTGATCGCTCCACCGGCCGTTCACCTGGCCCCACACGCAATTGTCCTCGTCCAGCATCACACCCTTGCCCTCGAAGACCGGGCAGCTCATCGAGGACCCCAGGATCGTGCCGGCCGAATTGGCCAGCGCGATCGACTGCGCCTGCGTGGCCTTGCTGGAGAACCGGTCCAGCGTACCCTTGTATTCGCCGGCGTCATTGATCTGCGACAGTCCCGCGAACACGTACGCGAAGGTCGGGTCCGCGTTGTTCCACGCACGGGTGTAGTAGTTGGCCAGCGAGGAGCGGCTGGAAGTCAGCGGTACGCCGGCGGGGGTGAAGTTGGAGTTCGGCGTCAGCGTAATGGTGTTGCCCGCCGTCCTGGCATCCCAGTCGAACACCAGCGTATCCTGCGCCTGCGCCGTCGTGCCCAGGTTGGACGCGCTGAGGACGGAGAAGGTGCCTGGCAGCAGCGTGACGGCATTGGGAACGATGGTGCCGTCCACGGAGGCATTGCCGTCGACCTGGAAGCGGCTCGATGTCCTGTTCAGCGCGTCGATCATGATGCTCATGCTGCCACTGCGGTTCTGCACGAAATTGCCCGTGACCCGCGTGACCATCGTGGGATTGTCGAACGCGATGATGCCGTTGTTGGTTGTAAGGACGGCATCGGCCAGCGGGCCGGGTGTCCAGCTCCCTTCGAGCAGCATCGAGCCGCCGTTCAGCTTGTAGCCGCCGGTCAGATGGCCCATGCCGTACACGTTCAGCGGCCCACCCGTGCCCAGTATGGCGATCGCCTGCGAGCCGCCGGCCGTCGCCACGCTGCCGCCGCTGTTGATGTTCAACACGCCCGCCTGGTTCGGTACCGTGTCGACCCAGATGCCGGTGCCCTGCGCGCCCGTACCGCCCATCACCGGCCCGTTGACATTCAGCGTGGGACCGCCCGCCGGGCTGAAGCCGTAACCAGCGCTCTGGGCGAACACGCCGATCGCGTTCTGTCCGGTGGCCGCCACCGCGCCGTTCACGGTTACCGATACAGCGCCCGGCACACCGCCGCAGGCCTTGTCGGTGCAATTCTTCTCGTACTGCAACGGCGCGCCGGCGTAGACCGACGTTCCGTTCACAATCAATCCGCCGCCACCGCCGACGCTTTGCGCGAAGATACCGATCGCCCCCGCCCCGGTGAGCGTGATGTTGCCGTCCGAGACGACCGTGATGGCGCCCCCATCGCCGCCCGCCGGGTTCTTGCCGTTCGAGATCCCCGACACATAGCCCGTATTGAGGGTCGGCACATCGGACGTCGTGCCGGTGACGCGGATGATGCCCCCGCCGCCGCCCACCGACTGCGCGACCACGCCGTGCGCACCGACGCCGGACGTCGCGATAGTGGTCTGGCTGCCCAGATACACATTGACCGGGCCGCCCGTGGCGCTGCCGCTGCCGGTCCAGCCTTCGATATAGGTGCCGGGCGTGCTGCTGCCGGTGGGCCGGGCGACGATGGCGCCGCCACCGCCGCCGATACTTTGCGCCACGATGCCGTAGGCGCTATAGCCCGAAGTCGTGATCGACAGCGGATTATCGTTCTGGCCGGGATTGAAGTTGACGGTGCCGCCGCTGCCGCCCGAAGACGTACCGCCGCCGGCCGTCAGCTTGAGCGAGCCGGTGGTTTGCGACCACACCGTGGCGCCGGCACCGCCCAGGCCGCCCCCGCCGCCTATCGATTGCAGCATCACGCCGTCGGCGACATCGCCGGTGGTGGTGATGGGCGCCGTGCCGCCGTTGGCCGGATAGAAATTGACGGTGCCCCCGTTGCCGCCGCTGCCGCCCTTGCCGTCGACGCCGGCGCCGACCGAAATATTGCCGTTGGCGCCGTCCGAGCCGTCCGCGCCTATGCCGCCGCCGCCGCCGATGCTCTGGGCGAGCACCGCGGAAGCGGCAAAGCCGGCCGTGGTGATGGAGGGACTGCCGTTCGGTTCCAGGTAGACGTCGACCGTATTGCCGTCGCCGCCGGGGCCGCCGCCACCGCCTATGGCGAAGTCCAGGTTGATCTGGACTTCGGCCGGCAGGCCGCCACCGCCCGTTGCGATGGCCGTACCGCCCTTGCCGCCGCCACCGCCGATGGATTGGGCGACGATGCCATGCGCCCAGTCGCCCGAAGTCGCGATGGGCGCTTCCAGATACGTCGTCACCGTACCGGCGTTGCCGGCGGTGCCCCCGGTTGCCCCTATGCTCATGGTGAACATCGGGTCATAGGTGGTGCTGCCGTTCTTGATGTTGCCGTATGCGTTGCTCAACCATTCGCGGCCGGCCAGCGCCGATACGATGGGATTGTCCTGCGAAGCATCGGAACCCGATCCGCCCGCCAGCCCGCCGCCGCCGCCGATGGACTGCGCCAGGATCGCCGTCGCATCGCCGCCGTGCGTGATGATCGGCGCCTGCGCGAGGACCGTCACGGCGCCCGCCGTGCCGCCCGGGGCGCCGGTCGTACCGAGCTGCAAGGTCACGCCCGGCTGGTCGGTTTCCTTGGTGTCGCTGTTCGTGAAGGAGCCCTGCAGGCTGAACGAGGAAGCCTGCGACGTGCCCCCGCCACCCGCGATGGATTGCGCGACGATGCCGAGCGCGCCCGAACCCCAGGTGGTAATGCCGTTGCCGCTGTACATGGCGACGTAGACATTGCCGCCATTGCCCCCGTTGCCGCCTGTCGCGCCCAGGGTCATCTTGAAACTCTGGTTGTTCCCCGTCCCGAAGCCCTGCGTGTTGCCGCTGCCCAGGCCGGCATCGCCGCCACCGCCGCCTATCGATTGCGCCTTTACGCCGTTGGCGAAGTCGCCCCAGGTCGTGATCGAGGTGGGCGCGCTTCCCCCAGGGTCCGCCGATGGCGCACTCTGGCTGTCGGTGGGCACCGTTCCGCCGATGGCGATCTGCACCGGCCCGCCGTAGCCACCGCCGCCGCCCTTGCCGCCGCCCAGCGAAACCGAAACGGTCGCGGACTTGGCCGTACCGCTCTCGGGCACCGAGGCGCCGGTATAGCCGATCGCCGCCGCGGACGCGGAAGAATCGCCGCCCTTGCCGCCGCCGCCGCCGATACTCTGCACCAGCACGCCGTTGGCGCCCTGGCCCGAGGTGGTGATGGAAGCGCCATTCGAAAGCGAGAACTGCGCCGGGCCGCCATTGCCGCCCTGGCCGCCTTTGCCGCCATGCGTAATGGAAACCGCCAGCGACGCCTGGCTGCCCGCCTCGGATACCGGCACGGACACCGCGATCGCCTGGGCCATGGCGGAGCCGCCGTAGCCGCCGCCACCGCCTATGCTCTGGACGACCACGCCATCGCTGTCCACGGGCAGCGTGTTGCAGGGGCCGCCGGCCGGCGCCGTGGGCGAGCAGGGAATCGAACTGGAGCCCAGCCCCTGCGTCAGGCGCACATCCTGGCCGGTCATGATGGAACCGCCTACCAGGGTCACGGCGGCCTGCTGGCCGTTGCCGCCGCCGCTGCCCGCGCCGCCGAGCGCCACGCTGGCGTCGAAGCCGGCGCCGATGCTGCCGGACAGCGCATTGCCGCCCGAGCCCCCGCCGCCGCCGATCGATTGCGCCAGGATCCCGGGCGACTTGGTGCCGGCGGTGGAAATATTGGTGCCGTTCGTGGTCACCGTGACCGTTCCGCCATCGCTTCCGCCGCCGCCGTTGCCGCCGATGGACACGGATGCGAACAACCCTTCGGTGCTCGCGCTGCCGCCATTGCCGCCGCCCCCGCCTATCGACTGCATGACCAGGCCGGCGGAATTTTCGGCGTTCGTATTGATGCTGCCGCCCACCAGCGTTCCGGTGACGGCGCCGCCCGGCGCGCTGGTGCCGGAATTGCCCCCGATGGTGACCAATAGGCCGGCGGCGTTGCCGCCATCGCCGCCGCCGCCGCCGATCGACTGGGCAAGCATGCCGATCGAGCTCACGCCATTGGTCGTGATGGAGCCATTGGTCGAATTGAACGTGACCGTATTGCCGGCCTGCCCGGCGCCGCCTGGACCGCCGACGCTGTAGGCGGTGCCGGATTGCGATCCGCCTACCCCGCCGCCGCCGCCGATGGACTGCGCCACGATGCCGTCGGCGCTCGCGCCGCTGGTGATGACGTTGCCGTTATTGGTCACGGTCACCGTGCCGGTGGTACCGCCCGAGCCGCCCGAGCTGGGATTGCCGTGGAATAGGTCCCAGCCGGCGCCGCCCGTGCCGCCGGAGCCGGCGATCGACTGGGCCAGTATGCCTTGCGCGGTAGCGCTGATCGTGCCGTTGTTGGTCACCGTGACCGATTGCGCGCTGCCGGCCGAACCCGCGCTGCCCGCCGTCCCGGTAAACCGCCCGTTGTCGCCGGAATTGTCGCCGCCGGCGCCGCCCAGGCTCTGCGCCAGGATGCCGATGGAATTGGACCCTTGCGCGTTGATGCCGGAAGCGCTGTCCAGGGAAATCGTCACATTGCCCGAGTTCCCGCCATTGCCGCCGTTCCCGCCGGTGGCCGAAGTCGCATTGGCATACCCGCTCCAGCCGCCTGTCGCGCCTTCGCTGCGCGCGACGATGCCGGGCGAGTTCTGCCCGTTGGTCGAGATACCGGTACCGGCCAGCCAGATGTTGACGTCATTGCCCGACCCGCCGATGCCGCCATCGCCACCGTCGGCGCTGCCGGCGATGCCCGTATCCGCGTAACCGCCATTGCCGCCCACCGCGCCCAGGCTGGCCGCGTAGATACCTGGCGATGTCTGCCCTGTGGTGCCCACGGTGATGGGCAGCGACGAGCTGCCGGACAGCGTGATCCCGATCGCGCCATTGACGCTGCCGCCATTCCCGCCCTGGCCGCCATGCGAGGTCGAAGCGCCGGTATCGTGGCTCCATCCTCCGTCGCCGCCCGCGCCCCCTAGAAGCACCGCCGCGATGGCGGGTGAATTGCCCACGTTCGGCGCCGCGGTGGAGATCGCGATGGGCGCGGTCTGGGCCGTCACGTTGATCGTGGCCGCATTCTGCCCGGCGGCGCCGACGCTACCGCCGGCGCCGCCGTTTTCAGAGGGATCGTTGCCGACGTCCGGAAAGCCCCCCACGCCGCCGGCGCCGCCCTGGCCAAAGGCCAGGATGCCCGATACCGCGTCACCCGTCGCGGCCACGCTGGCATCGGTCACATAGATCGATGCCGCGCCGCTGACCGCCCCGCCATTGGCGCCGCTGGCGCCGTTCTGGCCCTGCCCGTAGCCGCCCGCCCCGCCCGTTACCTGCGCCGCGACGGCGGCATTCGGTACGGACGGCGCATTGGCCGGCGGGGTTCCGCTGATCTGCAGGCTGACATTCGCCCCCGCAGTCAGCGTTACCGTGGCCGAGCCGCCATTGCCGCCCACGCCGCCGTTGCCGTTGCCGTTGTTCGCGCCCACACCGCCCGCGGAATAGGCCTGGACGCCCCACATGCCATTGCTGCTGCTGCCGGCGTTCTGCCAAGTCCAGTCGACATCGACCGCCGCGGAACTCGACACGCTGGCACTGCCGGCGGCGCCTCCGGCCGCCGTGCCATTGTTGCCGTTGCCGCCGAAGGAAAAGCCCTGGATGCCGGCGAAGCCCCCCCAGCCGGACAGGGTTGCGTCGATCGCGCCGCTATTGTTGATCGCGACACCGGCAGAACTGCCCGCGGTGTAGCCGGATGACGCGCTGCCGCCCTGGTCGTCCGCCCATATGCCGGCCCCGCCGATCGCGGCGACGCCGGACAGGCTCAGGGAAATCGGACTGCTGTTGTTGATCGTCAGGGCCGCGGTCGACGATCCGCCATTGCCGTTGCTGCTGGTCCCCGCCCACTGCTGCGCCCAGATGCCGAAGACATAGCCGTTGATGGTCTGCTGTCCCCCGGTCACCGTGATGGGGCCGGAACTCGTGATGGTCAGCCCCTGCGTATTGGTTCCCGCGCCACTGCCGGCATTCTGGCCATAGGACGAAAACTGCAGCGCGCCGTTTGCCGTGGAGGGCGCGACATAGCTCACGCCGCCGGGCGAAGTCACCGACATGGGCAAGGCATTGCCGCCGGTGTCCCCGCCGGTATTGCTCAGTGTGATGGAAGACCCGCTGGGTGAAGACGGCAGGTTGCAGGTGTAGACGCCGTTTTGCGTGGAGCAGTATTGGCTTTGCGCCACCGCCACCGACGGCAGGGCGAATACGGCGCCCGCGCCGAGCACGGCGGCCACAATCGCCGGGTGCTTGAACAAGGCCAGGTGAGGTCGGGGCCGGCGGCCCGGTTCAGACTGCAAATCGTTGCTGGAACGGTTGGCGTAGCACAGCCTTGCCTTCATCGCGAGTCCCCTGAACCCCTGCGCCCGACCCCCATGGCATGGCTTGCAGGGCTACTGTCCCCCCCGGGACCTTGGCAACCCGCTATGCGGGGAGCGGTAATACGCTTTGCAACTGTTTGAGGTGCGGCATGTCTGAATCGGCAGCGAGATTATCAAACTATGTCTGCGCCAGCGAAATATTTTCACAAATTGTCGTATTTGCGCCAGTGAGCGCAACGAGAAGCTTCTACGGTCGCCGTGCCGGTAGTACGCACACGGGGATTCCCTGGAGCAGCGTCGCACCGAGCTGACAGAAAGCTGTCGCATTTCGGGCGCAATATCCGGTGCATTCATACCTTCCACCAAGGAAAAGCCGTGTCCCGTTCCACCGACGATGCAAAAGCCCGTTCCGCGACGATGGTCAGCCCGGTGTCCCCGCGACCCGGCCAGACGCTGGCCGAAGTGCTGGCCGTCAATCCCGCGCGCCGCACACTGCTGAAGTCCGGCTTCGGCATGGCGGCGCTCTCCGTATTCGGTGGCGAAACCATCGCCGCCACGCTGGCCCAGGCCGGCGTGCCGGGCGATGGCGGTACGCGCGGCGGCTCGGGCGCGGCCGCATCGCGCCCGGCCAACGGCCTCGATCCCGAGAAGGACTATTCCATCAGGTTCCAGCCCGTGGCCCGTTCCACGGCCGACCAGGTCGTGGTGCCGCCGGGCTATGAGGTGCAAGTGCTGTTTTCCGCCGGGGATCCGGTCGAAGCCGGCGCGCCCGCGTGGACCCAGGGCAGCTTTCCCGCCTGGGATATCGCCGGCAAGCGCGCGGGCGGCGACCACGACGGAATGCATTACTTTCCCCTTGCGGGGGTGGACCCGCAGAAAGGCGGGCTACTGGCGATCAACCACGAGCAGCTCGACATGCAGGTGCTTTTTCCGGAAGGCACCTTCCCGAAGAACACCTTCGACGAGAAGACCGCCACGCCGGACCAGAAGCGTCTCGCCCTGTCGGCCGTCGGCGTCTCCGTGATCGAGGTCGAATACGCCGGCGGCGCGTGGCGCGTGAAGCAGGACTCGCCCTACAACCGCCGCTATACCGGCAACACCGTCTATGCCGTCAGCGGACCGGCGCGCGAGAAGATCGGCGACAAGGTGGTTGGCACGCTGAACAACTGTTCCAGCGGCGCCACGCCTTGGGGCACTTACCTGACCTGCGAAGAAGTCACGCACAACTACTTCGACGGCAGCCAGCCCAAGGCCGGCTACGGCTGGGTGGTGGAACTCGACCCCCAGCGGCAGATCCTGGAGACCGGCGTCAAGCGCACCGCGCTGGGCCGCTTCAACCACGAGAACGTGGCGTGGCTGGCCGACGACGCCCGCCGCGTGGCCTTCTACATGGGCGACGACAGCACGCCGGGCTGCATCTACAAATTCGTTCCCGATCGCCCCTTCGACGCAAGCGCCCGCTCGGCCAACCTGGGCCTGCTGGACCAGGGCACGCTGTACGTGGCGCAGTTCAACCCTTCGGGCGAAGGCAAGTGGATCGCCCTGTCGCACGGCAGCAAGGGGCTGACCGCGGCGGAGGGCTTCCACTCCCAGGCCGACATACTGGTGGAGTGCCAGCAAGCCGCCGTCTCGGCGGGCGGCACCGTCATGGACCGCCCGGAATGGATCACCGTCGGCCCGGCCAAGGACATTTACGTCACGCTGACCAACTACACCGGCCGCGGCGGCAAGGCGCCCGTGGACGAGGCCAATCCGCGCGCCGAGAACCACCACGGCCATATCATCCGCTGGAAGGAGACGGACGACTCGCCCCTGGCCACCACCTTCAAGTGGAACATCTTCCTGCTCGCGGGCGACCCCGAACAGGCGGCCGCGCAGGACAAGCCGGCGCTGGCCGGCAATATCGACGGCGATGACTTCAGCAGCCCGGACGGCCTGCGCCAGGATGCGGCGGGCAGGCTGTGGGTGCAGACCGACATGAACCTCGGGGCCGTGGCCACGCCCAAGGTGTTCGGCAACAACGGCATGTACTGCATCGATCCGGCGACCGGCGTGTCCAAGCGCTTCCTGGTGGGGCCGGTAGGCTGCGAGCTGACCGGCATCGCGTACACACCGGACCTGACCACCTTCTTCGTCAATATCCAGCACCCCACCCAGGCCTGGCCGGTGCCGGGGCAGGTCGCGCGGTCCTCCACGCTCGCCATACGCCGCAAGGACGGCGCGCCGATCGGCAGTTGAAGGGCGGCAGCCATCGCGCCGTTCGCCCGCTAGCGGGCAAAGGGCGCGAAATCCACGGCCGGGCTGTCGAACAGCGCGTGGACGTGCGCCAGCAAGCCTTGCGTATCGTCCTTCGCCAGTCCGCCATACGCGCAGTTCGCCTGGAACTTGCGCGTCAGGTCCTCGTCGCTGAGCGGGTGGTCGACCCCGCCCTTGAAGTAGCCCTGGCGGAATTCGTGCACCTTGCCGTCGACCAGCCGCACGCGCACATGCCCCGTGAATTGGCGGGGATAAGGATTGTGCGGATCGACGACGTACGAGACCTTCGACGCCACCGCCAGGATCGTCGGGTCCTCGACGATAACGTCGTCGTATTCGCGCAGCCCCGCATCCCCGCGCACGATCGCCACCGCGATCGCATACGGGACGCTGAACTTGGCCGCGTAGCCGTTCGGCGGCGAACGTTTCTGGTCGAGCGGTTCCCACAGGCGATGCAGCACGCCTTCGGCGGCCTCGCATTCGATGCCGGCGATGGCGGCCGGATCGATGCCCAGCTTGCCAAACTCGCGCGCGCAGTCGATGTAGGGATGGCACATGGTGCCGCAGGCATAGGGCTTGAACGCGATGGTGGGCCAGATCCAGGTTGCGCCGAAGCCCGCCATCATGGCGTCGAAGTCGCCCGCCGCGGTATTGGCGAAGCCGTGGAACAGGCCATGCGATCCTTCGAACACGGTGCGCGGGCCCTTGAACCCTTCCCGGGCCAGGCGCACCGCGCGGTAGCCGGATTGCGCCGCCCAGCCCGGATGCATGCGTTTGGTCCAGGATCCGTCGGCCAGGTATTCGATGATGCCGGAGGCCATGCTGCCGGCGATGCCGAAGGCGTCCACCAGTTGCCCTTCCGTCAGGCGCAGGGCCGCGCCTACGCCCGCGACGGCGCCCATCACGCCGAACACCGCCGTCGGATGAAAGCCCGCCTTGTGCACCTTGGTGGGCGCCACGCTGCACAACCGGCACATGACTTCCGTGCCGATCGCCAGTCCGCGCAGGAAATCCTCGCCGGAAAAGCCATGCCGCTCCGCCGCGGCCAGCAGCGCCGGCACGATGACGACGCCGGCGTGCACCGGCCCCCCTTCGTAGGTATCGTCAAAGTCCTCGCCATGGGCGGCGATGCCGTTGATGAAGGCGGCGCCCTCGACGCCAAGCTTGCGCGCGTGGCCGAGCACCGTGCAGGGACCGTCCGGGTCTATCGCGGCGAGCGCCGCGTGCACATACGGTTGCGCGCGGGCCGCGATGCAGATGCCTGCGATATCCAGCACCATGCGCAGGCCGGCGGCGCGCGCCCCCGCTTCATGCTGCGGGTTGGCCGCGACGATGCCGCGGGCCAGGCGCTGCGATACGGAAGCTTCGTTGTTGTTGCGATCTTGGGACATGGTTGATCCTGTGTAGTGTCCGTGCCTCAGTCCAGTTGGATATGGCCGATGCGTGCCACGTCGGTCCAGGTCTGGACCTCCCTGGCGATGTAGTCGCCGAACTGCGGCGGGGCCATGGGCATGGGCTCGATGCCCAGTTGCCGGAGCTTGTCCGCGAAGTCCGGCGTCGCCAGGATGGCGTTGACGGTCGTATTGAGTTTTTCGGTGATGGCGGGCGGCAGCCTGGCGGGGCCGACGACGCCGTACCAGGTCAGCGCCTGCATGGCGGGAAAGCCCAGTTCCTTGAAGGTGGGCACCTCGGGCAGCACCGCCTGCCGCTGCTCGCCGGTGACGGCCAGCGGGATCACCCTGCCCGCGCGCACCATGGGCAAGCCGGCCGCGACGCCGGGAAAGACCGTCTCCACGCGTCCACCCAGCACATCGGTCAGGGCTTCGCTCATGCTCTTGTACGGCACGGGGAGGTCCTCGAATCCGGCTTCATGCTTGAACTGCTCCATCGCCAGGTGATTCAGGGTGCCGTTGCCCGAAGTGCCATAACTCATCTTGTCGGCATTCCGGTTGGCGTATGCGATGAAATCCTTGAGCGTCTTCACGCCCAGCGTGGGGCTGACCAGCAGCATGTTGGCGGTACCGCCGATCATGGCGATCGGCGTAAAGCTCTTCACCGGGTCGTAGGGCGTCTTGCGCACCGCCGGGTTGGTGCCGTGTGTGCCCACATAGGCAATCATCAGCGTGTAGCCGTCGGGCGCGGCGCGGGCGGTGTCCGCGGCGCCGATGATGCCGCCCGCCCCGCCCTGGTTCTCGATATAGAACGATTGCCCCAGGCGCTTGGACAGCGCCTCGGCCAGCAGGCGGCCCACCACATCGACGCCGCCGCCCGCGCCCTGCGGCGCGATCACGCGCACCTTGTGGTCGGGGTAGTCGCCCTGCGCAAGCACGGCACGCACGCCCATGCATAAGGACAGCGCGAGCGCCGCATGCGCCAGCCTGCGCGCGGATGTACCCATTGTCTTCATGTCCACTCCTGGAGAATTCCGCCCGGGCTAGCCGAGATAAGCCCCGCCATTGGCGTGCAGCGTCTGTCCGGTCAGGTACCGGGCCTTGGGCCCGCACAGGAAAACCACCAGGTCGGCGACTTCCTCCGACGCGCCCCGGCGTCCCAGCAGGGTGCGATGGCTGGCGTGATGCGCCGGCGTCCCCTGCGCGGAACGTCCGCGGGCCGTGTCGATCAGGCCCGGCACCACGCAGTTGACGGTGACGCCGCTGTCGCTCAGGTCGTGGGCCAGCGCGCGCGTCAGGCCGACCAGGCCCATCTTCGCGGCGATCACATGCGCGCGGCCCGCGGAGCCCCCATGGGCCGACATGCCGCCCATATTGACGATCGCGCCAGCCGGCGAGCGCCGCAACCAGGGCGTGGCCGCATGCGCGCACAGATAGGCGCCGTCCAGGATGACTCCCGTGACTTCGCGCCACTGCCGCCAGTCCAGGTCGTCGAAGCGCGACTCGCGGCGCACGGCGGCATTGTTCACCAGGATATCGATGCGGCCGAAGCGCGCCACGGCCGCATCGACCAGCCCTTGCGCGCCGGCGGGGTTCGACACGTCGGCAAGATGCACCAGGGCCTGTCCGCCGGACCGTGCGACCAAGGCGGCCGTCTGGGCCGCCTCATCGGCGGCGCTGTGCGCGTTCACCACCACGTTCGCCCCCTCGCGGGCGAGCCCGATCGCGATCGCCCGGCCGATGTTGCGGGCGGCGCCCGTCACGATCGCGACACGTCCGGCCATGGCCGGGCTTCCTGCTTCACTCATGCGCACTGCTCCTTAATTCCATGATGGGCGGTCCGGATGCGGCGACCTTGTCCGGCCTGCGCGTCGTGGCTTGCAGCGGCTTGTCGGGCCTCATCCAGAAGGACATCACGATGCCCACCAGCAACACGGCGATCGACACGGCGAAAGGCGAGGTATAGCTGCCGGTCACATCGACGATGTAGCCGAAGGTAATGGGCGAGACGACCGCGGCCAGCCCCGCCGCCGTACTGACGAAACCGGTGGCCACGCCCGCATGGGCCGGCGCCACATCCATGGGCGTGGCGAATACCGGTCCGGCGCTCAGTTCCAGGAAGAACAGCGCGGCCGCCAGGCACACCGTCACCACGGTGTCGCCATGCACGGACAGGACGCCCGCCATGCACAGGATGGAGCCGGCGAAGCCCAGGATGACCACATTGCGGCGCGAGGCGTTCAGCTTGCCGCTGCGCGTGTACAGCCAGTCGGTCAGCATGCCTCCGGCGGTATTGCCGACCACGGCGGCCAGGAAGACGGCGGCGGTATAGAAGGCCGAATGCTTCAGGTCGATGTGGAAGTGCGACACGAAGAAGCTGGGCAACCAGCTCAGGTACATCCACAGCACCCATGCGTGGGCGAAGAAGACGATCGTCACCGGCAGGATGCGCAGCAGCAGCGCCAGCCAGGGCACGGGCTCGCGCCGCCCGTCGCGGTCGCGCGCGGCATCCGCATAGGGCGGCAGCGCGGCCAGTTCTTCCAGCGTCATGCCGCGATGGTCGCGCGGGTCGTCGCGAAAATAGCTGTACCACAGCGCCACCCACAGCAGGCTCACGACGCCCATCACCACGAAGGAGCCGCGCCATCCCACGAAAGGAATCATGAAGACGACGAGCGGCGGCGTCAGCGCCGCCGCCGCGCGCGAGGCGGAGTGGGTGAACCCCTGCGCGAAGCCGCGCCGCTCGCGCGGAATCCAGTTGCTCATGGCACGGGTGGCGACCGGGATGGTCCCGCCTTCGCCTGTACCGACCAGCAGCCGTGCCAGGATCAGGCCGCCGAGGCCCGTGGCGAGGCCGGTCACCAGGGTCCCCAGCGCCCAGAGGATCCCGGACACAGCCAGCATCCGGCGCGGGCCGTAACGATCGCCCAGGTAACCGCAGACGATCTGGAAAACGGCATAGCAATAGCCGAAAGCGGCCAGCGCCACACCCAGCCGGGTATTGCTCAAACCGAATTCCTGTTTGATCAGCGGGGCTGCGACCGACAGGTTCACGCGGTCCACATACTCGATGAAATACATGGCGCACAACAGGATGAACACCCTGCCCGCCGTGCCGCGGAACATCCTTGCCTTGATCGCCGCCATTGTCTCGACTCCACGTGTAGCGATGCGCCGGGCCGCGCCACGCCTTTCTTGTTCATCGCCTTGTCGTGGAGGTCCCCAGGCTGGCGCGGACATGCGGCGATCCGCGCGGAGGGCATGAGAAGATTGTCGACGATCAGACGATATGCCATTACTTTAGTTTTGTTATCCTTACCCTCCGCTGAAGTCGGCGCCCCCTGCGGGGTGCCCGCCGCGAACCGTTTTGAGCCGTATCCGTCATGCCTTCCGCTTCCGCCACGCCATTCGATCTGTTGCGCTCCATGACCCTGTCCGGCCTGGTGCAGGAGGAGATCCTGCGCGGCATCAAGTCCGGCGAATTGACGGTGGGCGCCCGGCTGAACGAAAGCGAGCTGTCGCAGCGGCTCGGCGTCAGCCGCAGCCCCTTGCGCGAGGCGTTCCGCGCGCTGGAAGAAGCCGGGCTGGTGCGCCTGGAAAAGAATCGCGGCGTCTTTATCCGCGACCTGTCGGATGACGAGGCGGCGGAGCTCTATGACGTCCGCGCCGGCCTGGACGAAATGGTCGGCCGCCGCCTGGCGCCCCGCATTACCGACGACCAGTTGGCGGAGCTTGGCGAGATGCTGACGGAACTGGAAACCTCGTCGGCACGCGATGGCTTCAACCGCCATTTCGAACTGAATGTGGCGTTCCACGACCGGATCGTCGAAATGGTCGGCAACGCCACGCTGCTCGGGATATATCGCCAGGTGGTGAACCGCATGCACCTGCTGCGGCGGCGCGGTTTTTCCCTGGTGGGCAGTTCATCGGCCTCGCATGCGGAGCACCGCGCCATCCTGCAGGCCCTCGCCACCCGGGACGCCGACGTGGCCGCCCGCGCGATGCGGCAACATGTGCAGAATGGCCTGCAGCGCGCCGTGGCGGCGCATCACCTCGAGGAAGATCCGGCGCCCGCGCCGTAATACCGGAACCCCATGGGTGCCCGCGGCACTCACCGCTCCGTTTGGACCGCCGCATCGCGGCGGTTATCCCGCCACAAACGGATCGAGAGACGCATGGACTTCCGCAAGCGCGAGTGGGCCGCCGTCATGCTCATGGCAACCCTGGCCTGCACGAGCGCGTCTGCCGCCGAATCGGAATCGCCCTATCCAGCACGTCCCATTACCATCGTCGCGGCTATCCCCCTGGAGCGGGCCTGGATACCCTGGCCCGGTTGATAGCCACGCACATGTCCGGGCACATCGGACAGCAGGTGCTCATCGAGTACCGTCCGGGCGCCGCGAGCAATATCGCGGCGCAGTCCGTGGCCCGCGCGAAGCCCGACGGATACACCGTCTTCATCGGCGGACGGCCGAACACCATCCATAAGGTCATGTACGAGCGTCTGGACTACGACTTCGCGCGTGACCTGGTTCCCATGGGCCTGTTGGCGACCGTACCGTACGTGGTCCTGGTCGCGGCGTATTCGCCCATCGCGGATCTCGAAGACATCATGACCCTCGCGGGTGCGACCCGTCGCGGCCCTCTCGGGACGCAGGCTCGCCATCGTCAAGGACGTCCCGACCATAGAGGAAGCGGGCCTGCCCGGCCTGGACCTGGATTCCTGGTACGGCCTGATGGTACCTGCCGGCACACCCGCGCATGTCGTCGCAAAGTTGGGGGGATGCCCTCAATGCGGTGCTCATGAATCCCGTCTTGCAGCAAGCCTACATGGAGCTCGCCTATGTGCCGCCGCTGCATCCGAACACGCCCCAGGCGCTGCGGGAGCTCATTTCGCAGGAAACCGAAAGGTGGACGACGATCATCGGGCAGCGGGGACTGAAGCCGGCGCGCTAAAGGCGGCGCGGCTCAGGGCGTATCAGCAACAGGCGCCAAGGTCGCCGACACGCTGTTATTCCGCCTTGATCTGGTTCTCTTCGATCACCTGCTTCCATTTGGCGCTATCGCGAGCGGCCAGGGCCTGCATTTCGGCGGGTGTAGTGGCCTGGGGATCGACGCCCAGCTCGACCAGCTTCTTCCGCACCTCGGGGTCGGCCAGCGTTTGATGGATCGCACGGTTCAGCTTGTCGATTAGCGCCGGTGGGGTCTTCGCGGAAACATACAGGCCGCTCCAGTTGTTCAGCTCCACGCCCTGTATGCCTTGCTCCGCGAAGGTCGGCACGTTGGGAAACAGCTCGCTGCGCTTGGGCGCCGCGATCGCCAGCGGCTTGAGCCCGCCCGACTTGACCTGGCCGACCAGCCCGGGGATGTCGCCGATGAAGGCCTCGACGTGGCCGCCCAGCAGATCGCTGATGGCCGGCGCGGCGCCTTTTTCGGGCACGTGCAGGAATGCAACCCCGGTGGCCTTGGACAGCAGCGCAATGCCCATATGCGGCATGCTGCCGATCCCCGACGACGCGAAGTTGACCTGCTTGGCCTTGGACGCATTCGCGACGAAGGACTTGGCGTCGGTGGCCGGGTTCTTCGGATTCACGACCAGCATTTCGGGCGTGTTAACCACCAGCGACACGGGTGCGAAATCCTTCACCGAGTACGACAGCCTGGGATAGAGAAAGGGATTCACCGTAATGGCGCCGGCCGTCGTCAGCCACAGCGTCTTGCCGTCGGCAGGCTCGTGCAGGATGTACTGCGCCGCCACCGCGCCGTTGCCGCCGGGGCGGTTCTCCACCACCACATTCTGTTCGAGCGCCTTGCCCAGCGTATCGCTGATGACGCGGGCCATAAGGTCCGATGGCCCGCCGGGCGGGAACGCGACGACCAGGCGGGTATAGGCCTGGGCCTGCGCAGGGCCCGAAGGCGCGAGGGCGCCGGCCAGGACCGCACCGGCGAACAGCGCGGCGGACACGAGTGCGCGGGCATGAGCGCCACGCCGGATGGAAGGTTTCATGGGTGTCTCCAGGTCATTGTTATGGACTGATGGCTTGCCGGGGAAAGCTATGCGATGCGGCTGCGCTCGATCAAGGCCGGATCGGGATCGCGGCCCAGGCCCGGCCCTGTCGGCACATCGACAAAACCGCCGGATGCCACGACCGAATCGCCCAAGGGGTTGCCATCCAGCTCGCAATAGCAATATTCGAGGGGAATGTCTTCTTCCAGCGCGGCCAGTATGTGCACGGTGGCCAGCAAGCCCGGGCCCACATACGGAGAATGCGGCGCCAGCGCCACGTTCCATGTGCGCGCCAGCTGCGCGATGCGCATCATCTCGCCGATGCCACCGATCTTGGTCACGCTGGGCTGCGCATAATCCACCGCGCCGGCGGCGAACATGGATTGGAAATCCAGGTAGCCCGAGGCGTTTTCGCCGGCCGCCGTCGCCACGGGGCTTTCGCGCCGCACGCGGGCCAGGCCGGCATAGTCTTCCGGCGGCCAGATCGGCTCCTCCAGCCAGAAAAGCTGCTCCGGCTCCAGGGCGCGCGCCATGGACATCGCCTGCTCCACTGACCAGGGGCAATTGGCATCCACCGTCAGCTTCACATCGGGGCCAATGGCGGCACGGGCGCTCCTGACCGGTTCCTCCGTGATCTCGTGCAGCTTGATCATCCCGAAGCCCTCGCTGACGGCCTTCGCCGAATTGCGCCCTGCCAGTTCCGCGTTGCCGTAGCGCATCAGGCTGGCATAGGCGCGGACCTTGTCGCGTCGCCGGCCGCCCAGCAGTTCGGCCACCGGCTTGCCGGCGGTCTTGCCGGCCAGGTCCCACAGGGCGATATCCAGACCGGACAGGGCATAGACCACCGGTCCGGACCGGCCCAGCAGATGGAACTTGCGCGCCAGGTCCGACATGATGCCGTCGATGTCCGCTTCATCCCGGCCCACCGTCATCGGTTCTATCAAGGCTTCGATGGCCGAACGCGTCGCCGGCCATACCGCGAAACCGAATGCCTCGCCCCAGCCAACCATGCCCTGGTCCGTCTCGACCCGGACAAGCAACATTTCCATCTGGCGCGGCTTGCCCGCCAGCATGGGCGGCGGACCCCAGATATTGAAAGGCAGGGTCAGCGGGATGGCGGAGACAGAGCGGATGGTCATGCTGGCGGCACCGGTTCAACGCGAAGGCACCAGTCTAAAGGTGTGGCGGCCAGAAGCAAGCCGGCGGTGGCGTACCCGGAGGCGGCACGCGGAACTCCCCCGCCACGTCACCCACTAAGTCCGCCGTTCCATAGATACCCGTGTTGCTTCCCCTGGACCAGGCGGGGGCATCCCGGTCCGGCGCCGATGCCAGCGCCAGCGCATACGCGCATCGCCAGGAGAATCCCCATGTCCATCAATTTTCCTGCCGGCAGCTACAACTGGCCGACGTCGGAGCCGACGCTTGCGCTGGAACCAGCGACGCGGGACGACGTGGTCCTTATCGCGGACATCGCCGCTGGCGAGTCCCTCACCTACCACGAAGCCAGCAACTCGGCGACGTTGCGCTTCCCGTGGGAGAGCGGCGACCCGGAGAACGGCGGACGAGTCCTCACGGGCCGCTTGCTGTCGACGGGATACGCCGTGGCCGTGGCGGCAGGAGGACCGGTTCTTTCGACGCTGCTGAGCATCCAGGCGGGTGCGGGCTACTCCTACGCGATCGACCCTCCCCGCCAGGACGGCGATCGCTGAATCCGCGCGCCGCGGGCGCCAGGGCCGCGGGCCTAACCGCCGTCGCGCAGCCGCAGTACGCCGTCCAGCGCGGTCTTGACCATGCGGTGCAGCAAGGGTTGCACGCGCGCGGCGGTTGCCGGCAGATAGTCGAACGGCAGCGCCTCCTGCATGTAGCTCGACTGCGTCATCTCCAACTGGATGGCGTGGATGCCCTGCTCCGGCTTGCCATAGTGGCGGGTGATGTAGCCGCCCGTGAAGCGGCCGTTCAGCACACTGGTGTAGCCCATGGCCTCGCCCTCGCGCGCGGCGGCGTAGACCGCTTCCGCGACCGCCGGGTCGCAGCTGATGCCCTTGCCCGTGCCCAGGTTCAGGTCCGGAAGCTTGCCCTCGAAAAAACGCGGCAGCACGGAGCGGATCGAATGGGCGTCCCACAGCAGCACCACGCCGTGCTCGGCGCGCAGGCGCGCCAGCTCGCGGGCCAGTTGATCGTGATACGGCTGCCAGACCTGGGCGCGGCGCGCGGCGACCTCGGCATCGCCCGGCACATCGGCCGCATCGCGATAGACGGGCGTGTCGTCGAATGTGTCGACGGGGCACAGCCCCGTTACGCTCTGCCCCGGGTACAGGCTGCTGCCGTCGGGCGGACGGTTCAGGTCGGCAACATAGCGCGAATGCGTGGCGACCAGCACCGACGCGCCCATGCCCACCACGAAATCGTACAGGCGCTCCAGGTGCCAGTCGGTGTCGGGCACATGGCGGGCGTCGTCGGTCCAGCGCGCGGCGATCGCCGGCGGCGCATACGTGCCGACATGCGGCATGGACACCAGCAGCGGCGCGGTGCCTTGCCGAAAGGTGAAGGCGGGGCGGTCGGTCAGGGGTTGGGACATGTCAATATCTCCGGCTGATGATGAATCCTAGAACGGCGCGGCCTCAGGCCTCGGCCACGAGGGTGCGGCGGACCTCGGCGAAAGCCGCCGCGGCGGCGTCGTGCAGGGGATGCCGTCCCGCCTGCACCCGCGCCTGGCCACCCGCCCACACCGTGCGTATCGCCGAGGTGCGATGGCTGCCGAATACGTGGGCCGAAAGCATATCGCGTGCGCCAAGGCCCGCCAGCGCGACATGCCCGGGATCCAGCTCCAGGAAATCGGCCTGCTGGCCCGGCGCCAGCCCGGCCACCGCGCGGCCGCTCGCCTGCGCGCCGCCCGCCACGGCGGACAGCGTCATGGCGGTCGCGACGTGCGGCTGGCCGGGTTCGGCCATCACATTGCGCTGCCGTGTGCTCAGGCGCAGGCCGTACTCCAGCCATTGCAATTCTTCGGCGGCGTTGACGGTGGAATGGCTATCCGAACCGATGCCCCAGCGGCCGGCGCCCTCACGCCAGTGCGCCATGTCGAACAGGCCGTCGCCCAGATTGGCTTCCGTGGTCGGGCACAAGCCGGCCACCGCACCGGTGCCGGCGGCGTCGCGCGCTTCGTCCGGCGTCATGTGGGTGGCGTGGACCAGGCACCAGCGCGGTCCCAGGGGCGCATGCTCCAACAGCCAGCGCACGGGCGGCAGGCCGCTCCAGGCGATGCAGTCTTCCACCTCCTTCACCTGTTCGGCGACGTGGATGTGGATGGGCGCGGTCGGGTCCAGCGCGTCCAGGCCGGCCAGCACCTCGGCCAGCGCCGCGGGTCCTACGGCGCGCAGCGAATGGGGCGCCAGTCCCAGGCGCGCGGCCTGTGCGTCGCAAGCGGGCTTGAGCGTCTCCAGCAAGCGCAGCATCGCGGCGGTGTCGTGCAGGAACCGGCGCTGGCCCGCGTGCGGCGCCGCGCCGCCGAAGCCGCCGGCCTGGTACAGCACCGGCAGGAGCGTCATGCCGATACCGGCCCTGGCCGCGCCGCGCATCACGGCCAAGGCCATCTCCGGCGCGGGCGCATAGGGCTGTCCCTCGCGATCGTGGTGCAAATAATGGAATTCGCACACGCTGGTGTAGCCGGCTTCCAGCATCTCGATATACAGCCATGTGGCGATGGCCTCGGCCTGCGCCGGCTCGAGGCGCGCGGCACAGCGGTACATCAGCTCGCGCCAGCTCCAGAAGCTGTCCGCGGCCTGGCCGCGATATTCCGTCAGGCCGCAGAACCCGCGCTGGAAGGCATGCGAGTGCAGATTGGGCATTCCGGGCACCAGCGGGCCCGTGGCGCGCGCCTGGCCCGGCTCGGGCGACGTGCCGGCGGCCACCTGCGTCAACCGGCCCTGCGCATCCCAGGCCAGCGTTACATCGCGCGCCCAGCCCTCCGGAAGCAGGGCGTCCGCCGCCCACAGACTGCTTGCTTGTGTCATGTCGCATCCCGCATGTGTGCGCCGTCGCTTGACGGCAGTATCTCGATGGCCACGGCGACGAGACCTGCGCCGTCGGCGACGGGCCCCGTCCCTTCGGGCCGCACATCCCACCCTCGCGGCGCCTGCGCCCACCATAGCCCCGCCGACGGCGACAACACGTGGTCCCCGCCCTCGTCCGACGCCACCCGCCATGTGCTCTCGACCGCGAGCAACATCCCGCAGGACGCCGTGGGCAAGGCCGCGCCGTCACGCAGCACGGTCAGGCTGGCGCGCGTACGGCGGCGCCGGCTCATCACATTGAGATCCTGCGACATGCCGCCTTGCAAGATGCAGTCGATGCCTACGTCGCCGGGGAAGGCATACGGTGCGAGCGGTTGCGTCAATGCATGCATGCCGGTCGCGATGTCGCCGCGCAGCACCACGCCGGGACCGTCCAGCAGCATGATGACGCGGTCCACGTCCGGGAAGCGCGAGAACGGACCGCCCGCGTCGATGCGCGCCACGCTGATGCGCCACAGGAAGTCGTCCAGGCCGGCCCCGGGAGGCCAGCAGGCGATCTCGCGGGTGACGCCGCCGCCGTTCTTCCATGGCTGCGGCGGCACATCGGCAAGCCGGAAACCGCGCGGCGCCACGCCGCCCAACGGCCGGCCGTTCTGCGATTCATCAGCCACGTTTCAGCACCGCCTGCAGGAATTCCCGGGTACGGGGTTGCGTAGGCGCGGAGAAGATCCGCGCGGGCGGCCCCGCTTCGATGATGCCGCCGCCGTCCATCACGACCACGACGTCGCCGACTTCCTCGGCGAAACCCATCTCGTGCGTGACCACCATCATGGTCATGCCTTCGGCGGCCAGCACCTTCATCACCTTCAGGACTTCGCCCACGAGTTCGGGATCCAGCGCCGAAGTCGGTTCATCGAACAGCATGACGCGCGGCCGCATGGCCAGCGCGCGGGCGATCGCCACGCGCTGCTTCTGCCCGCCCGACAAGCTTGCCGGCATGGCGTCCGCCTTGTGCGCCAGCCCGACCTTGTCGAGCAGCGCGCGCGCCTCTTCCTTGGCCTGCCGCCGCGGCAGGCCGCGCAGCTTGCGCGGGCCGAGGGCGATGTTGTCCAGCACGCTCAGGTGCGCGAACAGGTTGAAGGACTGGAACACCATGCCCACCTCTTCCCGCAGCTTGTTCAGCCGGGCATCGGGCAGCATGCGGCCGTCCGCAAGCAGCGGCTGTCCGCAGACCTCGATGTCGCCGCCCTGCGCAAGCTCCAGGCCATTGCAGCAGCGCAGCAGCGTGCTCTTGCCGGATCCGCTGGGTCCGATCACCACCACGACCTGCGATGGCATGACGTCCAGGTCCACGGCGCGCAGCACGACGTTGTCGCCGTAGGCCTTGGTCAGGCCACGGATACGGACCATGGGGCGCTGATCGATTGCGTTCATTGCACCATCCCTCCCGCGCGCAGGCGCAGCTCGATACGCCGCAGCAGGAATGTCGTCGCGCCGGTCAATATGAAATAGATGACGGCGATGGCCAGATACACCTCCAGCGAACGGTACGACACCGAAATAATCTTCTGGCCCTCGTGCATCACGTCGTGGATGGTCAGCAGCGACACCAGCGCGGAGTTCTTGATGAGGGCGATGAACTCATTGCCCAGCGGCGGAATCATGCGCACAAAGGCCTGCGGCAGCACCACGCTGGTCATGGCCATGTGCGCCGGCATGCCCAGCGAACGCGCGGCTTCCACCTGGCCGCGGTCGATGGACTGGATCGCACCCCGCACGATTTCCGACACATAGGCGCCCGAATAGACGGACAGCCCGATCGTGCCGCATACGAAGGCCGGCAACATAATCCCGAACTGCGGCAGGCCGAAGAACAGGATGAACAGTTGCACCAGCAGCGGCGTGCCGCGTATGGCCGCCACATAGGCAGAGCACACGCTGTAGACCACGCGCCGGCGGGGGTTCAACCGGCCGATGCCCACCATCAGCCCGATCAGGCAGCCGCACAGCAGGGACACCGAGACGATCTCCACCGTCACCAGTGCGCCGCGGACGAGGTCGGGCCAATTTGCCCAGACCGGCGAGAAATCCAGATCCATTCAGGGCCTCAGTTGCTGAACCACTTCTTGACGATGGCGTCGTAGGTGCCGTCGGCCTTGAGCTGGGCCAGCGCCTTGTTCAGGCTGGCGGTCACCTCCGGCAGGTCCTTGCGCACGGCCATGCCGTAGGCCTCGGTCGTGAGCTGCTCCGGCAGCACGCGCAGGCCGCCCCGGGTACGCACGTACTGGTAGGCGGCGGGCAGGCCCGTGACGGCTGCGTCGGCCCGGCCGATCGCCACCAGGTTGAACATCTGGTCGTTTTTCTCCACCTCGACCAGCTTCACATCGGGAAAGTGCTCCTTCAGGAAACTCACCGACTTGGTCCCGACCTGCACGGTCACCTGCTTGCCGTTCAAATCCTTGGGCGTCTTGATGGCGGTGTTGTCGGCCTTCACCATGGCGACCAGGCCGCCGGCGTAGTACGAGTCGCCGAAGTCGACGACCTTGCGGCGTTCGTCGGTGATGTAGATCGCCGAGACCGCCATGTCATAGCGTCGCGCCACCAGCCCCGGGATCAGGCCCTTGAAGTCGATCTGGGTCCATTCGACCTTCTTGCCCATGGCCTTGGCCAGCGCCTCGACCAGTTCGATGTCGAAGCCGGTGAGCTTGCCGTTCTCCACGTACTCCATGGGCGGGAAGGTAGCGTCGGTGACCACGCGCAGCACGTCCTGCTGGGCATGGGCGGGCAAGGGGGCGGCGGCCCACAGCACGGGACAGAGGGCGAGTGCGGCCTGAAGGACGCGGCGACGGAGGGCTTTCATGTACAGCTCCTTGGAATTCAGGACACGTCGGTCCGGGATGATGGGTTCAACTCAGGCTCAGTAAACGGGACACCCGCGCGGCGGCCACGACGACCAGCTGGATCAATTCGGCTTCACGCGGCAGCGCGCGCGAAATCGGCGCCATCAAGGTCATGCAAGCCGCCAACCGCTGGCCGGGACCGAAAAGCGGTGCGCTCGTCCCCCACACGCCCTCGTCCACTTCATTCTGGCTGCTGGCGTACCCCGCCTTGCGGATGGCCGCCAGCGCGGCCCGGTCCGGACGCTGCGGGTCGGGATCCTCGCCTTTCCAGGCATCGAGCACGGCATCGCGCCGTGCAGGGGGCAGGTGCGCCAGCAGGCACTTGGCCGTGGCTCCCTTGCGCAGCGGCACGCTGCGGCCTTTTTCGAAGGAGCAGCGCAAGGCCTGCGGGCTCTCCAGCATGTCCAGGCAAATGGCCCGGTCGTTCACCGCGACAATCAAGCCCACGCTTTCGTGCGACTGCGCCACCAGGCGTTGCATGTCCGTACGGGCCATGTTGACCAGTTGCGAACTGGCGTCGAAACCTTGCGCGAGTTGCAATCCCATGGGACCGGGCGCGTAGCTGCCTTCTTCTTCCTGCACAAACCCCCAGTGCTTCAGGCGCGCCAATTGGCGATACAGGGAGCTGCGCGGCAAGCCCGTCAGGCGTGCGAGCTCCTGCGCCGTCACGGGCCCACCGCACTGAGCCAGCGTTGCGAGGACGAGCAGGACGCGGTCTTGGGAGACGGGATACGACGTGGGGGATGACATTGCGATGGAGTATCCGGGCAGACGCGGCGGCAAGCAAAGGCCATATTCCCACGGAGTGGGACAAGGCGCACGTTTTTGAGGCGCGACGGTGGGAGCCACGGCACGCGTAAGCCCTTGCTGGCCAAGGACAATACGCGAAATACGGGAAAACCCCATACGGTCCGGCATTGCCCCCGTCCCGGCATATGGGAAACGCAGGCACCCGCAGCTGTGCGGCGGGGGCGCGTCGCGACGGTTCGAGCGGACAGGGCCGGCGCAGAAATATCCGGTTATGTAATGGCCGTCCCAGACATTGACGCCCAGGGTGCCGCCCCTTATTTTTACCAAGCCCCCAGGCGTCGTGCGCCCACGGCCAGGGCCCCGCACCGTCAAAAGGAAAAGCCCCATGCAACACCGTCCCACTCCCTCGACCGAGCGCTGACCATGGGCAGCCTCGTCTTGTTGCTGCTGGGTGTCGGTTATCTGCGCGAGCGCGCCCGGGCCCTCCTCATCACCGGGTCGTTGTTCCTGCTGGCCGGCATCGTGGTATTCATCGATGCGCTGGACAACGCGCTGTATTTCCCCCTCAATCTGTTCGCTCTCCTGTTTGTCGTCGACGGGCTGGCGACGCTGGTGATCGCGCAGTCCGGTGTGGGCGGGCAGCGCGTGCTTCGCTATGCCAAGGGGGTATTCGTACTGCTGGCGGGCGCCTTGATACTGGCCGGCCATCATCACGGCCATTTCGCGCTATCGATGATTTTCGGCAGCCTGTTCCTGGTCGACGGACTGATCCAGTGCATCGCCGCCTATGTCGTCCGCTATGAGCGCTGGCGCTACGTCTTCGCTTCCGGCGTGGCCGAGGTATTGCTGGCCATCTTTTTTTTCCAGCCCTATCCCACGCACTATGTGGGCACCGTGCCGTATTGCCTGGGGCTGTTCCTGGCGATTTCGGGGCTCAAGCTGCTGTGGCTGGCGCGACGCGTCCGCAACCTGGACACCAATCCTGCCCTCGCCGCGAATCCGTCGCCAGGGTTCATGCCGACGCGCGCAGAAGGCCCCGTGCAGACGGTGTTCGACGGCCCGCCCCTGGAATCGGAACGTGCCCTGACAGTGCATGTCTGGACACCATCCGGCTCGGCCAAGGCCCAGACGCGCCACTACCCGGTGGTGGACCGCTACATCGCGGCAGTCGACGTCAACGGCGTGGTATCGACGGGCCATGCCGCACTGGAATCGCCCGAAGGCGTGTACGTCAGCCTGTATCCGGCCCAGGAGATCGACCACTCCCCGGACCAGTTCGGCGCGCTGCTGCGCGCCACCGCGGATAACAATGTGCCGGGGGTATTCCAGCCGGACTATCCGACGGAGTCCAAGGCCTGGTGCCCATCTACGGTGCAGGTGCGCATTCGCAATTACGACGCGGCCAGGCTGCAGGCATTCTGGGATGAGTATCGCCGCGACACGACCTACAACCTGACCCACCGCAACTGCTCCAGCTCGGTATCCCGCGCGCTGGAAGCGGCGCTCGACGGCGTGGTGGGTCGCTTGCACGGAGATGCCGCCGGCTGGCGCGTCCTGCTGCGCCTGCTGCTCACGCCCGAGCTGTGGGTGGCGGCGCAGATCCGCAAGCGCGCCCTGACCATGGCGTGGACTCCCGGCCTGACGCTGGACTACGCCCGCGCGCTGAGCATGCTGGCCGATCCCCGCCCCTTCGGCTGGTGGAAGATGACACAAGCCGCCCTGCGGCAGATCACCGCGCGACGCGCCGGTTGGCGCAGCGAGGACCGCGAAGCCAGCGCGCGCAACGCGCGTGGGCAGTCCTCCAACGGAGTCCGATAATGCGTATTGCTTTTTCCTGCCTGCTCTTCCTTGCCGTGGCGTCCGCGGCGCATGCCGCGTCTTCATGCGAGCAGGCGGCGAACCAGGCCGCCCTGAACCAGTGCGTCGGCCAGGCCTACAAGGACTCGGATGCGGAACTCAACAAGGTCTACACGACGGTCATGGGACGCCTGAAGGACGACAAGGCGCTGTCGCGCAGGCTGGTGGCGGCGCAGCGTGCCTGGGTCGCCTTTCGGGATGCCGAATGCGGCTTCCAGACCGCCGGTACGGAAGGCGGCAGCGCGCATTCGATGGCGGTCGCCATGTGCCTGGACGGCCAGACCCGCGCGCGCACGGACACGCTGCGTACCTACCTGGAGTGCGAAGAGGGTTCGCTCAATTGTCCCGTGCCGGCGCAGTAGTCCTCCCCGGGGCCGCAGGGCTATCGCGGCTCCAGCGCATGCCTGCCACGCCATGATCCTGCAGACGGCGATCATCCTCGCCATACTGGCCGGCGCCGCCTGGGGAGCGTTCGCCCTTTGGTTTCGTCCGCCCTGGGCAGGCCGACCGCGCGCCATCCTGCCGGCGGCGTGGCTTGCGCTCGCCATGGCCGCGCTGTCGGGCCTGGCCTACGGCCATTCACTGCCTGCGTGGCTGTCCGCCGCTGCGCTGTTGGTCCTTCTGGCATGGTGGTGGCTGGGTGTGCGCCCTTCCAACGAGCGCCCATGGATGCCCGAGGTCGCCCGCCAGACGCATGGCTCGGTGCACGGCGACCTGGTCAGCTTGCACAACGTCCGCAACTTCGAATGGCGCTCGGCGACCGATTACGACGCCCGCTGGGAAACTAGGGTCTACGACCTCTCCCAGCTCCACTCCGTGGACCTTGCGCTCTCATACTGGGGCCGGCCCGCTATCGCCCACGCCATGGTGTCGTTCGGCTTCGGGGATGGGCAGTACGTCGTATTCTCGGTCGAAATCCGCCGCAAGCGGGGCGACAAGTTCTCCGAGATCGGCGGCTTTTTTCGCCAGTATGAGTTGGCGGTACTGGCCTCCACCGAAGAGGACAGCCTGAGGGTACGCACCAATGTGCGCGCCGAAGACGGCTACCTGTACCGGGTGCAAATGCCGGAGGACGCCGCGCGGGCGTTGTTTCTGTCGTATGTGCAGACGGCCAGCCAACTCGTCCGCGAGCCGCGTTTCTACAACACCCTGACCGCCAATTGCACGACCATCGTCTATCAGTTGGCCAGGCAGATCGTGCCCGGCCTGCCCATGGACTACCGGCTGCTGCTGTCGGGCTACCTGCCTGAATATCTTTACCGCCTGGGCGCACTCGAAGGCGCGAACAGCCCGGCGGCATACCGGCGCGCCGGCCGTTACACAGACCGGGCGCGTGCCACCTTGCGGGCGGAGGAGTATTCGCGCAACATCCGCCGTGGCGTTCCGGGCGTGACGGCGACATAGCTGAATGCCGTGCCACTACGCGCCCGCCATGCGGGCAGGCGGGCATGCTGACATGCGGGTCCGGTTCGCTATCCCTGGCAGCGCTTCAAATCCACTGGTCGTTCAAAACGGTGCGTTCAGTCGCCGCGCCGTCGCCGGTATTCACCACGCCGCGCGGCTCGATCAGCAGGAGCCTGACTTCCGTCTGCGCGACGGGCTTGTGGTCGACGCCCTTGGGCACGACCGCCATCTGACCGGCGCGCAGCACCATCGAGCCGTCGCCGGCAGGCCCTCCCCGAAAGTCGATACGCAAGTCGCCGTCCAGCACGATGAAGGTTTCGTCGGTATCGGCATGGCTATGCCAGACGAACTCGCCCGCGAGCTTCACCACCTTGAACTGGTAGTCGTTCATTTCCGCGACCACGCGGGGCTGCCAGTGGTCCTCGATCAGCGCGATCTTGCCGACCAGGTCGATGACCTGGCATTGCCCGCGCGCGGCGGGTCCAGTGTGGGGATTCGTAAGCCTGGGCATCGTTCTCTCCGTTTGGTCTGCGATGCGCGCAGCATACGTCGCCAACCCGAAGCGGTATTGAACGATCGTGGGTGCGGTCTCAATCCCGCGAAACGTTACCCGCAATCCGCAGCCAGCGCCCGGGCGTAAGCCCGAACGTCTTCAGGAAGTGACGGGTCATATGGCTTTGATCGGCGAAGCCGGCGTCCACGGCGGCATCCGCCAGCGAAGTACCCGCGAGCAGCATACGGCGCACCGCGTCGAGGCGACGCATCGTCAGATAGCGATACGGGCTCGTGCCGTAAAAGGTGCGGAAATCGTGCGCAAGACTCCACCGGTCGCGACCCGTGGCGGCCTCCACTTCCTGCAGCGTGACCCCATGCGCGCAGTTTGCGTGGAGAAAATCGCGCGCCCGGCACGCCGCCAGATAATCGCCTTTGCCCCGCGCGCGCGGCACGCCGGCCGCCGCGGCAAGCGCGTGCGCCAGCTCGGCCAGCGCATCGCCTTGTTCGAGCGGCTCCAGGGTATGGCCGACATGCTGCAGCAGGGTCTCGGTCGCCTCCGCCAGGCGGGGATCGGTCGTCACGCCGCCTTCGAGAAAGGGCAGCGGACAACCGCCCAGGACCTCCTGGAACAGCGCGGGCTGCACGTAGACCATGCGATAGCGGAAGCCCTCGGCCGTACCGGCCTGGCCGTCATGCGCCTCGTCCGGATGCAACACCATCGTGTTGCCCGGCAGGCTGTCGCGCCGGCCGCGCCGATAATTGAAGCTCTGCACGCCCGCCAGCGTACGTCCGATGGCATACGTATCGTGGCGATGCATGGCATACGCCTTGTCCTGGAACCAGGCTTCGATGCGCTCGACGCCCTCCATCGGGTAGGCGCGCATTACCCAGTCCGAAGACGCGGATGCGGGTTTCCGGGACATGATCAGTCGCAATGGCAAACGGAAAGAAGGTGGGGTTCGCGCAGGCGCGACCAGGAATGCGATTGTCGCATCCCTGGCCCCGCATCATGGGACCGCCCGGGCATCCTTGCGCGGGCCGCCAGCCACGATCCGAGTCAAGCCGCGCCATCCGCCGTACCCGCCTTCCCTTGCAACCGCGTCCGGCCCTCACGCCGTGCGACTGAACAGCGCGCGGATCTTGTTCCAGAAATCTCCGCCCAGCACGAAGAAGCTGGCTACAAGCATGAGATCGGCCAGGAGCTGGAGCTGCCACAGGTTGGGCCGGAGCCCCGGCCAGATATTGTCCACGTAAGGCTCGAGCATCGCGGATATGAGGGGCAGGCAGAACATCACCATGCCGATGGCGTGCCGGGTCGGCCCCACCTTTTGCACCGGCGCCAATCGTCTTGCATGGCCGGACAGGATCGCCTTGAGTTGCTGGAACCCGTCCTTGCCCATGACCGCGATGCAGGTGAGCAGCAGGACCTTGTTGGCGACGAACAGGGCGCCCGTCAGCGCCGCCAGGCGCGGCCCCGACATTCCGGCGGCGGCGGCCAGCGGGATGGCGAGCCACAAGGCGAATGCGAATATGAAAATGCCTATCCCGGCCTTGAAACGCCACGTGGTCTCCTTGCGAACCGCCGGGTCGATGTTCGACGTTGTCATGGCCTTACTCCTCTAGGGCGAATTGAAAGCCGCGGACCGCGGCTCCCGACGTCGTTGCTCCAGCAGGACCAACATCAGCCAGGCATATAGCGAAACAGCGATGAAAAGGCCCATGCGCACCGCGAACGCGGTGTACACGTCCTTGCCTGCAAGGCTGTCCTGAACGGATTGACCCAGCAGGATGATCATGGTCACGAGGGTGTTCAACCAGAAGCTTGGGGGCTGTCGCGTCGGGCTCGATCCATAGAGCTTGCGCCCGATCGACAAACCGAATAGCAGCGTCCATACGAAAAACATCCACAGGTTCACGACCAGCCCGAGCACGCCCCAGAACAGGATGGCCAGCAGGCCGGCGAGCAGGGTCGAGCCCAGCAATTCGCGCACGGCGCCGCGAACGGTGGTGGTGCAGCTTTGGCGTCCCAGGCTTACCGACTTCATGATGACCGGCAGGTAAGCCATGGGATCGCTCAAGGCGAGCAGGTAGGCGGGCAGCACGACCAGGACCGCGCGCCAGGCCATCCACCCGGTCTCGCGGTCGGTCGGGACAGGCGGCGCAGGCAAGGCCGGCGCCCCCGGCGGCTCTGGAAACAGCCAATGGCAGAAGGCGAACGCCAGCAGGGCGACGGATAAGCCCTTTACCAGCGCGCCGACAACCAGAAGCGCAAGCTCGAAAGCCACGGTGCCCGCCGCGGAAATCATGGTCAGCCCGATCACGAGGAACAGGGAAACCAGGTTGTTGCCGCCGCGCAGGCCATAGCGGAACGCCAGGAAGAGGCACAAGGCGATCACCAGCACGCCACTGAAGGCGTAATGGCGCAACAGCGGTATCAGCAGCAGGCCGCTACCCGTAGTGAACAGGACCATGAGCAAGAGACCCAGCGTCGCCTTGAACGACAGGGGTCGGTTCAACATGGCAAGCACGAACGCGGCGAGTACGGGGGCGATCATCGGCACCGGCAGGTCCAGGCCGAAGCTGACGGCCATGGACAGCGCGGTGCCGGTGCCCAGGCGCAACGCGCGCTGGCCGCGCCGCCGCTCTTCCAGGCCAAGTCCGCTGTCAGTAGACATAGGAGAACCAGCTCATCACCCGCAGGTAGAGCCGTCCAAGGAAATTGAGCGGATTACCCGAGATGGGAAAGGCCATGACCTCGGCCTGCCCGCCCGCGCGAACGCCCCGGAACGTCGCCAGTTCGCCCGGCTTGATCTCCACGATGACAGGAAAGCGTTGCGCGGGGCGCAGCCAATCGCGGCTGTTCTGCACCATGGGCAGGTTGCCGGGCGCGGTGTTCAGGCCGACGCTGACGCCATAACCGACGCTGCGCACGTGGCCCGCGAGTATCCGTCCGGGCAAGGCGTCCAGGACAATGCCCACCGGCGTGCCGGGCTCGACATATCCGAGGTTGTTCTCGGTCATGTCCGCATTGATCCACACGTCATGGATGGCGATCAGCGTCATGACGGGGGCACCGGCCGCGGCGAACTGGCCCGTATCGGTACGTAGATCGGTGATCAGGCCGGCGGAACGCGCACGTACCTGCGTGTTCGCCAGGTCCAGTTCGGCCTTCTCCAGGGCCGCGGCGGCGCTGCGGAGCTTGGCGTTGTCCTCGTCGCGGCCTCCTTCCTGCTCGCGGGCGCGCTGCACCTCGGCACGCGCCGCGGAGACCTGGCTCGTGGCCTGTTCCAGGCCGGCACGCGCCATTTCCAGGCGACGCAGGGAAACCGTTCCCCGGTCGTCGCGGTACAGGCGCTCCAGCCGCCCGCTATCCTGGCGGGCCCGCGTTTCATTCGCCAGGGCGGCTCGCAGCGAGGCCTGCGCGGCGTCCACGCCGGCGGTGCCCGCGCCGATCTGACGGCGCGTGGACTCCAGCTCGGCGCGGGCACGGTCGACTGCGATCCTGTAGTGCTCCGGGTCGACATCGAACAGCGGCGCGCCGGCCTGGACGTCCTGGTTATTGCGCACATACACCCGGGTCACCCGACCCGAGACTTCCGCGGCCACGGGGATGACGAAAGCCTGCACGCGCGCCTGCTGCGTGTAGGGGGTGAAGCGGTCGGCCAACAGGTACCAGGCCAGGCTGAGAAGGATGAGCAGTACGACCCACCGGACTGCCTTCCTGGCCGGATCGGCGGATACCGCGGGCGCGGCCGCCTGAGCGGGGGCTGGCGACGCCGCGGGGCCGGCAGTGGATTGACCGGAGGGATCATTCATTGGAAACCGCCCTGCCGGCGGGCATCGCGGCGCTGCCGGGTGAACGTCCCGTCTCGTTCAACAATTCACCCCAATCGGTGCGCTGCTCCATCTGCCGGCGCATTGCCTGGCTCACCACCGGTTGGCCGCTATACCAGCCGCCGCCGAGCGCCTTGTACAAGGCGATCACATCGCTCACGGCATTGCCGCGGTTCACCACATAGGCGTCCTGCTGGTTGGCCAGGGCGCGCTGCGCGTCCAGTACGCGCTGGAAATCCGAGTAGCCTTCCCGGTAAAGCGCATTCGCCAGCGTCAGCGAGCGCTGGGCCGCCACCGACGCATCGCGCAGGATGCCATCGCGCTCCAGTGCGTGGATCAGTCCACTGGCCGCGTCGTCCGCTTCGCGCGCCGCCGCAAGCACGTCGTTCTGGTAAGCCACGATCAACTGCTGCAGCCGGGCGTCCTGCACTCGCACATTGTTCGTCAGGCGTCCGTGGTCGAACACGTTCCAGCTCAGGCTGGGGCCGCCGACCAGCGCCACGACATTGCTGCTTCCCGGCAGCGAGGTGGCCGACCAGGCGATGCTGCCGAGCAGGCTGAGCGATGGGTAGAGATCGGCTTCGGCCACACCGACCAGCGCCGACTGGGCGGCGATCTGCATTTCCGCGGCGCGTATATCGGGACGGCGCAGCAGCAGTTTCGCGGGCACGTCCTGCAGGATGGCGCGATCGACCAGGGGGATCACCCCTTCTTTGTGGGCCAGCTCCGGCATGGGCCCGGGCGGCCGGCCGATCAATACCGCGAGGGCGTTGCGGGTCCGCGCGATCTGGCTTTCGAACTGCGGGATGCTGCCCAGGGTGCCCAGGTACTGGGTCTTCGCTTGCTGCAGGTCGAGTTCGTCGGTCTCTCCGCTCTTGAACAGCCGATCGGTAATCTCATAACTGCGGTGCTGGAGCACGGCGTTGTCGCGCGCGATGCGCAGGCGCGCCTCCGCGGTGCGCAGCGCGAAGTAGGTCTCCGCCACTTGCGCATGCACCAGAACCAGCACATCCTCGCGGTTGGCTTCGGACGCGAAGAAAGAGGCATCGGCCGATTCGATGGCGCGGCTGAAACGTCCCCAGAAGTCCAGTTCCCAGCCGATGTCGAAGCCGGCGCTGTAATCCCAGAAACTGCGCGGCAGGGGGTTCGCCTGGTTGGATTGCCGGCGCGCCTGGTACAGCGCGTCGGCCCTGGCGACCTGCACCTGAGGGTAGCGACCGCTCCTGGCGATGCCCAGCTGCGCACGCGCTTCCATGATTTGCAGGCCGGCAATCTGCACGCTGCCATTGTAGGCGTCGGCCTCGGCCATCATGCGGTCGAGGACCGGGTCGCCCAGGACCTTCCACCATTGTCCGGCGTCGGGTTGCGCGCCCTGCTCGCTGGCCCGCTCAAGCGCCGGCGTCGCCCAGTGTCCGGCCCAGGGTGGGCGTTGTTGCTGGAAATCGGGCCCCACGCGCATGCAACCGCTGATGCAGAGGATGCCGGCAAGCAGTAACCCGATCCGCGGCTGTTCCATACGCAGCGCTCATGCGTCAAGGTCGTTGTGTCGCGCGTATCGCACGCGTAATGTCCGCGCTGACAACGCCGAGTGCGCGGCTGTGCGCATCCACCAGGGCGTCATAGCCCGGCCCGCCCGTCGGCTCGCGCGCGACCGTGCGCCCGCTTACCGGATGACCTCGATCGGACGGTTGCACCGTCCACACCGCCACGATTGCCGCCGTGTCGCCCAGCGCCGACTCGAAGCTCTGCACATCCACCGACACGCGATAAGCCTTCGTCTCCCCCGACCATGTCGGATACCCTGACACCAGCGCACCGGGAAACGCCCGGGACAGGTCGGAAGCCAGCACACGGGTCACTTGCGACTTCAGCGGCTCTGCCCAGCGCGCGAACTCGTTGATGTCGACTTGCGCCGCGTCGACGCGCACCACGATCTGCGGGCGGTCCACCAGGTCGGGCACGGTGACCGACTCGATTGCGATCCTGAGGGACCCCGTGGCCTGTACAGGATCCTGCGGCGCCTGCACGCCGAGGGTATAGAACTTCGCCTGCGGCGAATCCGCACATCCGCCCGCCAGGAGGGCAAGGACAATTGTCACGAACAGGGATCGCATCACTATCTATACTCCGGCTTGCCACGAAGCAGCGCCTCGGGGTGGCGTTCGAGATAATCGGCCAGTGCGCGGAACGACGCCGCGGTGCGCGATAGTTCCCGCATGGTGTCGCTGGTGCTCTGGGCGACGGACGACATGGGCTGCAGCGCCTTGTTGGCCGACTCCAATGCCGTGCGCGCCGCCGCCAGCGCTCCACGCGCCTCGGGCGCCACGCTGGTGCGCAGCGTCGTCATCAGTGCATTGGCATCCTGCAGCGTCTTGCGCAAGTCCTTGCCGATCCCTTCGATGGGAACCTTATTCAGCTTGTCTACCACGCTAGTGATCGAATCCTGGAGCGATTGCAGTCCCCCCGGCACGGTCGGCAGTTCGGGCGGGGTCTTGTCCCAATCCATCGTCGCCTTTGCGGCATTCGGAAAGAAGTCCATCGCGATATAAAGCTGGCCCGTCAGCAGGTTGCCGGTCTTGAGCTGACCCCGCAGCCCGTTCGCCACCAGCCACTGCGCCATCTGGTGAGGCTGGTCGCTAAGCCGCCCTCCCTTCGCCGTTGCAGAGTAGCGGGAGGTGAAGCGCTCCGGATAGATGCGCACCTCGACCGGAATGCTGAATTCCTTTTTGTCCGGGTCGTAGCGCGTATAGATGCCCGTCACCTCGCCAATCACGATGCCGCGGAAATCGACCGGTGCGCCCACCGCGAGCCCACGGACCGATTCCTTGAAATTGAACACATAGGTGTCGGCGATGCGATCCCGCCGTTTCATCGCCTCGGCGCGATCGCTGTAGACACGGAACTCGGCGCCGGACTTCGCTTCGGTGGTATCGGTGGAATCCGGTGGATGCTGGAATGCAAGCCCGCCCGTCAGGATGGCCACCAGCGACTCCGTGTTGATTTTCACGCCGCCGGCATCGAACGATATATCGACGCCGCTCGCCTGCCAGAAACGCGTGTCCACCGTCACGTACCGGTCGTACGGCGCATTGATGAAGACGCGCAGGGTCACGCCCGATCCGTCCGGGTCCAGCGCGTAGGACGCCACCTGTCCCACCTGCAGCCGCCGGAAGAACACAGGGGCGCCTACATCGATCGACCCCATCGTGTCGCTCTTCAGGACGAACTCCCGACCTGGCACCCCGCTCGCAAACACGGGCGGCGTCTCCAGCCCGACAAAATCACGCCGCGTCCCGGCCTGGACACCCGCATCCATGCCGATATACGAGCCGGACAGCAGCGTACCCAGCCCGGATACCGTACCGCCCGAGATGCGCGGGCTTACCACCCAGAACCGGGTGTCCTCCACCAGCAGATTGGTCGCGCTCTTCGCCAACTCGGCCGTGGCGATCACGTTCTTGTAGTCGGGCGCCAGGTCGACGGTGTGGATCACGCCGATGTCGACATTCTTGAATTTGATCTTGGTCTTGCCGGCCTCCAGGCCCTCGCCCGTCGCAAAGGCGATGGTGATCGTGGGGCCTTTCTCCAAGGCCGATCTCACCATGAGCCAGCCGCCGATCAGCACCGCGACGAGGGGAACCAGCCAGACGAGCTGCATGCTCCAACGAGAGCGCGTCGTGGCGACCGCCTCGGGGAAAACTGCGCTGCCGGCCGCGTCGCGGTTCTCCGGTGGGCTAACCATGACGCTTCTCCGTGGAATCCCAGATCAGCCGGGGGTCGAACGACTTCGCGGCGGCCATCGTCAAGACCACCACCGCGCCGAATGCGATCGCCGCCGGTCCGGCCTTGATTGTCGCCAGCGCGCTGAATTGCACCAGCGCGACCAGCACCGTGATCACGTAGATATCCAGCATGGACCAGCGCCCGACGAGTTCGACGATTCGATAGATGCGTGCCCGGTGTGCGGGAATCCGTCGCGAGCGGCGTTGGGCCGCGGCAACCAGGAACACGAGGGCGAGTATCTTCAGCAGCGGCACCGCGATACTCGCGATGAAGACCAGGACCGCGAGCGGCCACGAGCCCGAGGTCCAGAGGTAAACCACGCCGCTCATGATGGTGTCCTCCTGGGCGCCGAAGAGCGAGCTCGTATCCATCACGGGCAATACGTTGGCGGGGACATAGAGAACGATCGCGGCCACCAGTAACGCCCAGGTTCGACCCACGCTGTTGGGCTTGCGGAAGTGCAGACGTGTTCCGCAACGCGGGCAATTTCCCTCGTGGGCGTGCGGCGCCGGCTTCGACAGCAGGCCGCAGGCGTGGCACACGAACAGGCCGGCGCCGGCGGCCGTCGTCGCCGAGGACAAGGCGGCGCCCCGCCCGCCGCCATGACCGTGAGCGGCGCCTTCGCGCGCGCCAATGCGTGCCCAGAGCTCCCGTGGATCGAATGCGGCGGCCATGGCGGCGATGGCGACCATCGCGGCGCCGAACGCCCACAGCGCGACACCCGGCACCACGGTGGCGATATGCACCAGCTTGACCAGCGCGACGAGTATGCCGAGGATGAGCACTTCGGTCATGCCCCAGGGCCGCGCAAGGTGCAGGACGCGGAATGCCACATCGGGCCTGCGTGGCGCGCCGCCCATACGCAACGGCAACAACAGGTAGACGACCGCGTAGATTTCGAGCAGCGGCGTCAGTATGGTCGTGAAGAAGACCAGCGCCGCGATCGGCCACATGCCATCGCGGTACAGGATGCGTACGGCGCCGAACAAGGTGGTCTGGACGAGATTGCCGTTCACGCTGAGCCCGAGTATCGGGAAGGTGTTGGCTATCGCCAGCAGCACGATGGCCGTGAGCGCGAACGAAAGCGCCCGGTTGATGCCGTCCGGGCGGTGCCGGTACAGCTCCGCATTGCAACGCCGGCAGCGCGCAATGCCCCCATCCCGCAGCACCGTCTCGTACTGCAGCAGGTCGCATTCATGGCAGGCGATCAACTCCGCGCGCGTCATCGCGCCCTCCCCCGCATTGGTGTCCCGCCAGCGCCGCATCGTGGGCGGGCCAACCTTGGATACGCAGGTCCGGCCGGATCATGCGTGCGGCTTTCCCGGCACGGGATCATGCGCATACGCTAGTCGAGCTTGACTATCCTCTGGCCTTGCACGCCCAGGCCGGCCATCAGGCCTTCCTGCCCGAAGATAAAGGCGTAGACATCCGATTTCAGTGTGGTGGTGGTCATCGACTTGGCCATGCCCTCATCGACCACCACGACGCTGGGCCCGACGCCCACGGACAATCCGGCGTCACTCGTAAGCTCGGTGATCGCGGCGTCGGTCATCAGGAACATCGCTTCGGAGAAAGTCTGCGCGCCTGCCTGCAGGCCGTAGGATAGGCCGCGCGCCCGGTAATGCCCGATCACCTTTCCATCGGGGGAAAACATCACCCCCTTTCCACCTTGGGCACCCACGATCAAGCCAGCCTTGACGATGCTGGGAAACACCAGCACCGCCTTGGCCTGGGACCGCAGGTCCATCGCCTTCGGCGTACTGTCGAACAACTGCTGTAGCGCCTGGCGCGCTTCCGCGTCGAGTTGGGGGTCGCCCCGATCCGCAACCGTCGAGTTCGTGGAACAGGCCATCGCGGCCAGCAACAGCGGAATAGCGAAACCAAGCCGTAGGTACTTGATCATGATGTGTCTCCATCCTGGAAATGACGTCACATGCAAAACGCTGCGCCACCGGCAGTTCGTCCGGGCCGCCTCAATATTCGAATATGGGGCTCGTCGACACTATTGGACTTTGGTCCCATCATCCCTTCATAGCGATCCGCGCTATCACGTCGCCGCGTCTCCAGCCCTTGGCGCCGGATCGATCGCGCTGCGCACCGCCTCGATGAGGACCTCATCATTGAACGGTTTACGCAGAAAGGCCGCCGCACCGGCTGCGAGGGCCCGCTCGCGTACCTCCGTCTCGTCATGCGCAGTTATGAAGATCACCGGGATACCGCTCCCCGCAAGCCTTCCCTGGACCTCCAGTCCGTTCAGTCCGGGCATCTGCACGTCGAGCACCACGCAGGCGGGGCGATATGACGGCGTCGATGCACACCTTGCAAGGAAGTCATTTCCGGTTTCGTAGATATCCGCCGCCAGCCCGGCGGAACGCAACAGGCGTTTTATGGCCCGACCCACGGATTCGTCGTCGTCGATCACTGCGACCAGCGGGCTGGCTTTATCCATGGCGCATGTTCCCCACACGGGCACCGCAGCCCGAAACGTGAATCGACGCTCGGAGGAAACTATGACGGCTGTGCCGGAGCGTAGATATAGGACCTTGGTCCTATGCCGGCACGCCGAGGCGGGGGTTCAGCGCCGCGGCACGCGCCTCAGCGTCCGGGCCGGCTGGGCGAATATGGAAGACCTGCCTTGTCGGCGGCACGCGCCAGCTCGACCAGGGACTGCGCCTCCATCTTTTCCATCACCCGGGCCCGGTGCACTTTTATGGTTTTTTCCGCGATGCCCAGTTCGTACGCCGCTTGCTTGTTCAGGCGGCCTCCCAGGAGCAGCCCCAGTACTTCGCGCTCACGCGGCGTGAGGCGGGCAAGCCGCTTCCTGATCGAATCGAGTTCGGCGCGCGCCGCCTCCGCGCGCGCAGCCTGTCGCACCGCCGTCTCCACGGCTTGCAACAGGTCCACGTCGTCCACCGGCTTCGCGAGGAAGTCGATGGCCCCGGCCTTCATGGCGCGGACCGTCATGGCGATGTCGCCATGTCCCGTCAGGAAAATGATCGGCAGCGACGCGTTTGCCGCGCTCAGTTCCCGCTGCAACTCCAGGCCGCCGAGTTCCGGCATCTGCACATCCAGAACCAGGCAGGCCGCGCCGTCCAGGGAAGGACGATCGCGGAGAAACTCTGCCGCCGATCCGAACGCCTGGACACGGTAGCCGGCTGCGCCGATAAGACGGCACAGCGCCCGGCGCACGGCGTCCTCATCGTCGACAACGAAGACAACCGGACCTGGCGCGCTCATGACCCACCCCGGGATTGCACGCACCGTTCGTCCGCCACGGCCGGCAGGGTGAAATAGAACGTCGCGCCCTGTTCCTCGTTGTTTTCCGCCCAGATACGCCCGCCGTGCATCTGCACGATGGAGCGGCTGATCGACAACCCCAGGCCGAGTCCGTCGCGCTTGGACGTGAAGTACGGCGAAAACAGTTTTCCGAGTTTCTCCGCCGTCAGGCCCGGCCCATGGTCGCGCACCGCGATACGGATCTCCCTGGACCCATCGAGCGCCGCGCCGATCATGACCACCCGATCCTGGGCGGGACAGCCGTCCAAGGCCTGGAAAGAATTGAGCAGTACATTCAAAAGCACCTGCTGGAGCTGCACCCTGTCGCCAAGGACACAGGGCAAGTCGGCGGGGATGTCGAGGGTCATCCTGATGCCGCGCCGGATCGCATCGCTTTGCACCAATAGCGCCACGTCGGCCACGACGCTGTCCATTCGGAGCAGTGCGGCCTCCGATTCCCCTTTCTTCACCAGCAGCCGGATTTTTCGGAGAACCTCGCTGGCGCGGCGATTGTCCTTGACGAGGTCCTCCAGTATCTCCCGCACTTCGTCAAGGTTGCTCGGGCGCGCTGCCATGAAGCGTTGCGCCGCCTGTGCGTTGCTCAGGATCGCGGTGAGAGGCTGGTTCAATTCATGCGCGAGGGAGCCCGCGAGCTCGCCCAGCGTGGAGACACGCGACAGGTGCACGAGCTCTTGCCGGTTGCGCAGGAGTTCATATCGATCCGTCCGGTCCATGACGATGGTCAAGGTATCGGAGCCCCCGGCAGCGCAGAAGGGGACCACTGTGATCTCGGCCGGAAATTCTCCGCCGTCCTTGCACCGGGCGAAACGGTCGCATGAATGATCCGCCGGATACGGCGGCCACCCCGTCGTGACATTGCCGGACAGGGATGGATGGGAGTCGCCGCGGGACGCCGAAACCAGCATGCCTACTGGAGCGCCGATAAGCTCGTGGCGGGAATAGCCGAATAATTTCACCGCGGCGGCATTGGCAACAATGATCCGGCCATGCCGATCCGCCACGAGGGCGGCGACCGGAAACAGCTCCAATACCCCATGGAACAGCGCGTCGCTTTCGAGTTTCCGCACAGGCGCAAGCGAGGCCCGAACCCTGCCAGCCCCGGCCTGCTTGCCGCCGCGCCGGACCCTGCGCCGCCACGGGGCGTCCCCCTGGGCCCCAGGCACGGGCGCCGGCATGGGAGCGTGCCCGGGATCCAGCGCATGCGGCAACGAAAGCAACAGCGGAGGCATCCGGCCCGCGCGCCCCCGCCTGAAGTACCGGGAAATGGCAAGAAAGGTGATCAGGGCAGCTGCGACAACGACATCGTCCACAAGGATCATCACGCCACCCCACTCAGGAGCCCGCCCGTCCGCGGAAAAATCGGTGCTGCCGGATCAGAAAAGCCGCGGAGGCCGGGCGCCAGCCCGACATCGATCGGACAGGCGCGGCTGGCTACCGGGTGACGCAATATGACGACCTGATCACGTTAGCTGAACGCGAGCTTATACCTGGGCACGGGCCGGGGTAAAGCAAAAAACGGCGCGGCGGCGGCGCATCGATCCGAGCCCGCCACCGAGGCCCTCATTAGCTGCACTAATGAGGGCATGAAATATCGTCGCTATAAAAAGCCGAGGGGCGTCGCTACCATAAGCGCATGCCTCACGGGAGCACGGCGGCAATGGCGGGTCCAAGCCGGACCGACATGAGAAATCCCAATAATCACCATGCCGCAGGACGGGAGTCCCTGCGCTCCCTGCCTCGCTTGCGTCAACACAATGGTAGGAGACAACCATGCTATTCCTCGTCATCAGCACGCCCCGCCCGGAGCGCCCCACCTCCCTGATCGACTCCCGCAGCCGTTACTGGGATTGGATGCGCCCCTTGCTGGATTCCGGCCTGGCGCGTTCGGTGCACGCCCGCGTCGGCCGCGGCGCCGTTGCCCTGTTCGATGTCGATTCCAATGCCACCCTGCATCGCCTGATGAACGAATGGTCGGACATCATCCCGGCGCATTTCGAGGTCTTCCCCCTGCTTGACGAGGACACGGCCAAGGCCTACCTGGCGACCCAGACACCGAGCGGCGGGGACGCGCGATGAGACCGGCCCGGCGACGTTGCCTCGACGTATTCCGCCGGGCGGCGCTGGTGCTGGCCGCGGTCGCCTGTTCCGTGGGCGTCGCGCAGGCCGAGACCTTTCCCGACAAGCCCGTGCGTATGGTGGTGGCCTTTCCTGCAGGCGGGGGCACGGATATCGTGGCGCGTCTGATCGCCGAGCGCTTGACGGCCCGCTGGGGCCAGCAGGTCATCGTCGATAACCGGGGCGGCGCGGGCGGCGTGATCGGCACCGAAATCGCGGCGCGCTCGGCGCCGGATGGCTACACCATCTTCATGGCGACGCTGGGCAATCTATCGATCAACCCGCACCTGTACAAAATGAATGTCGATCCGATCAAGGACCTGGCACCCATCTCCAACGTGGTGGATGTGAACTTTGTGCTGGTGGCCAACCCGTCGTTTCCGGCGAAAACCGTGAAGGACCTGATCGAATCGGCCAGGAAGCAGCCGGGCCAGATCAACTTTTCGTCCTCCGGCGTGGGCGGCGCGCCGCACCTGGCCGGCGAGCTGTTCAACGAGATGGCCGGCGTCAAGCTGACCCACGTCCCGTACAAGGGAAGCGCGCCCAGCTTCACGGACCTGATCGGCGGCCAGGTCGCCGTCACCTTCGACAGCCTGGTGCAGGCGCTGCCGTACATCCAGGCCGGCAAGCTGCGGCCGTTGGCGGTGCTGGCATCCAGGCGCTCGGCGCTGCTGCCGGACGTACCCACCCTCGCCGAAGCGGGCGTCCCGGGCTACGACTTCGCGAACTGGTTCGGACTGGTGGCGCCGGCCGGCGTGCCCGCCGATCGCATCAGGAAACTCAATACCGATGTCCGCGCGGTGCTGTCCCAGCCGGCCGTGCAGGAACAATTGGCCAGGATGGGCGCCGTCCCGGCGGGCGACACGCCGGAGCAGTTCGGCAAGCTGATCCGCGACGAAAGCGCCAAGTGGGCGCGCATCATCCGGGAACAGGATATCCGCGCCCAGTAGGCCGCGGCGCGGCATGGGGGGCAGCCATGGGAATGCGGCAGGGCCGGCAAGCTCGCTGCATCCCCGCGGCGCGGCGCCACGGCATTGATGGGGCAAGACGACCCCCGCAAAGGAGTATGCAGATGAATATGCGCTACAGCACGGATTTCCCCAGCCTCGAAGGCGATGTGGATCCGGCCGAATGGCAGGCCCGCAAGGACCTGGCCGCGTGCTACCGGCTGATGGATCGCTACGGCATGACGGACATGATCTACAACCACATCACCGCGCAGATTCCCGGCAAGCCCGGTCGGCTGCTGATCAACCTGTACGGGCTGCTGTACAAGGAGATCACCGCCTCCAACCTGGTGGAGATCGACCTGGACGGCAATGTGCTGCGCAAGCAGGACACCGACTACGGCATCAACAAATCCGGCTATGTCATCCACGGCTGCATCCACCGTGCGCGGCCGGACGTGCATTGCGTGATCCACACGCACACGCGCGCCGGCATGGCAGTGTCGGCCATGCGTTGCGGACTGCTGCCGATCACGCAGACGGCCTCGCGATTCCATGGCCACATCGGCTATCACGATTTCGAGGGCCCCGCGGTGGACATCGCCGAGCAGGAGCGGCTGGTGCGCGACCTGGGTCCGCACAACGCGATGATCCTGCGCAATCACGGGCTGCTGGTATGCGGCGCCTCGGTGCCGCAGGCCTTCAACCTGATGTACCAGCTGGAAATGGCCTGCCGCGCCCAGGTGGATGCGATGGCCGGCGGACTGGAAAACGTCGCCGTGCCGGACGCGCAGACCCTGGAGCGTTCGGCGCACCTGTACCAGCCCGGTACGCGGCGGCCCTACGGGGAGCTGGAATGGCACGCCATGCTGCGACTGCTCGATGCCGTGCCGGACGGCTACCGGCATTACGCCAGCTGACCAGCGCTCGCTTCCAACCCACGAAGGCCGCCTCCGGGACGGCCCGATCCTCCTTGGAGAACCAGCCATGACCGCTGCCATCGCCAGGCCGCCCGCGGGCGCGTGCGATTGCCATGTGCACGTGTTCGGCCCTGCGTCGGACTTTCCCTTCGACCCGGCGCGCAGCTATACGCCCGGCGACGCCACGCTGGCGGACCTGGTCCGGATGCATCGCGGCGTGGGCATCGCGCGCACCGTCATCGTGCAGCCCAGCCCATACGGCACGGACAACACCTGCCTGCTGCATGCGCTGGAGCAACTCGCCGGCGCAGGCCGGGGCGTCGCGGTCATCGATGACGCGACCTCCGATGTCCAGTTCCAGGCGATGCACCGCGCCGGCGTGCGCGGGGTGCGCGTGAACCTGGAAACCGCCGGCCAGCACGACCCCGAGGTAGCGTGGCGCAATCTGGCGCGGGCGGCCGAACGGGTCGCGCCGCTGGGTTGGCATGTTCAGACCTACACCAACCTGGCGACGATCGCCGCGCTGGCAGGCGCATTGGAACAGATCCCCGTCACCCTGGTGGTCGACCACTTCGGCCGCGCGCAGGCGGCCGCGGGCGTGTCGCAGCCCGGCTTCGATGCGCTGCTTGCGGCGGTGGCCTCCGGCCGCGCCTATGTGAAGCTGTCCGCGGCGTATCGCATCTCGACGGCGCCCGACTACCGCGACGCGGAACCGATTGCGCGGGCTCTCATCGACGCCAACCCGGACCGCGTCCTGTGGGGCAGCGATTGGCCCCACCCCGGCTCGGCCGCCGGCGCGCCGCGGCCGGTCGGTGATATCACGCCGTTCCGGCAGGAGGACAATGCACGCGCGCTGCAGCGCGCGATGCAATGGGCCGGCACGGCCGAGCGCATCGACAAGCTGCTGGTCGAGAATCCGGCGCGACTCTACGACTTCTGATCCGCGACGGCGCGTTGGCCGTCAAGCTGGAACGCCGGCCGGCGGCGCGACCCCGCCGCGACGCGGACTGCTTCGCGCATCGCGCAGCAGGTCGCGCGGCGGGCGGCCCAGCGTGCGGAGGAAGGCGCGGCGCATGCGTTCCTCCTCGCCGAAGCCCGTCAAGCTAGCCACTCTTGCGATGGAGCTTTCGCCTTCGTCGATCAGGGCGCGCGCCGCTTCGAGCCGCAGTTTCTCCACGGCCTTGGCCGGCGACAGGCCGGTCTGCGCCTGGAAGGCACGGCTGAAATGCCGCGGGCTCCAATGTACTTGCGCAGCCAATTGCTCGACGCTCAGCGGTTCGCGCAGGTTTTCGCGGGCGTAGTCCAGCGCGGCGCGGATGCGGTCGGAGTCCGGTTCCAGTTCCGCCAGCGTGGAGAACTGCGATTGACCGCCGGTGCGGCGGTAATGGATGACCATCTTGCGCGATACGGTGCGCGCGACGTCCGGCCCCAGGTCTTCGGCAAGCAAGGCCAGTGCGAGGTCGATGCAGGCCGTCATGCCGGCCGACGTCCAGAACACGCCATCGCAGACGAAGATCTTGTCTTCATCCAGGCATACGCCGGGATGACGCCGCTGCAGTTCGTGGGCCAGCGCCCAGTGCGTGGTGGCGCGCCGCCCCTCCAGCAGCCCGGCTTCGGCCAGCAGGAAGGCGCCGGTGCAGATGCTGGCGACGCGGCGCGCGCGAGGTGCGACGCGCCGCAGCGTGGATAACAGCGCCGGCGTGCTGGCCGGGATCTCCACGGCGCCGGCGATCATCAGCGTGTCGTAACGCCTGGCACCGATGGCCTGAGTCTGGATGGCGATGCCGGATGAAGACAGCACCAGACCGCCCTCCTGCGACACGACCTCGATGGCGTAGAAGGCATCATGGCCTTGGCGGCGACGGGCGGAGGCGCCGCGCCGGCCCGTCGCACCGACCGACGAAGCGACAGCGCCGGGCGCGACGCCCGGGGAGCCGTCCGCCGCGGGGCCACCCTGCCCGCGCACGGCAAGATTTGCCAGCTCGAATACGGTGAGGGCGCTCAGGTCCAGCATCTGGAAGCCGGGAAATACCATCAGGGCAATGCGCGCGGGCATGATGTGCGGTCCATGCGGGAGTCGGAGGCCGATTGTACGGTCGTAAGGGCCGCCGAGCGCCGTTTCCGGCTTGTCCTGAAAAGTGGGAATTATGTCATTTGTGCCTCCGCCGCCGCGCCCCACAATGGCGGCATCGCAACGCTTACAGGACCGACACCCATGAACACCCCCGCATCCAAAGGCACCGCCCTGGTCACCGGCGCGTCATCCGGCATTGGCGCCGTCTACGCCGACCGCCTGGCGCGCCGTGGCCACGACCTGATTCTCGTTGCCCGCAACGAGGAACGGCTGCGTGCGCTGGCCGCGCACCTCGAAGCCGCCCATGGCCGCAAGGCCACGGTGGTGGTGGCCGACCTGGGCCAACGCGCCGGCCGGCAACGCGTCGAAGCGCTCCTGCGGGACGATGCCGCCATCGACACGCTCGTGAACAACGCCGGGTTCGGGCTGGCGGCGCGCTTCCTGCAATCCGACCTCGACCGCATGGAGGCGATGATCGATATCAACGTCACGGCCCTGACCCGGCTGACCCATGCCGCCGCCTCCGCCTTCGTGGCGCGTGGCAAGGGCACCATCATCAATATCTCCTCCATCTCCGCGATCAATATAGACGTGTTGAACGGCGTGTACAGCGGCACCAAGGCCTATGTACTGGCGCTGACGCAGTCCATGCAGCAAGAGCTGGCCGGCAAGGGCGTGCGCGTGCAGGCGGTGCTGCCCGGGCCGACCGCAACGGGCTTCTGGAGCGTCGCGGGCGTGGAGCACAAGGATCTTCCACAAGGCTGGGTGATGAGCGCCGAAGACATGGTGGCGGCTTCCCTGGCGGGACTGGACCAGGGCGAGTCCGTGACCATACCGTCGCTGCAGGATGGCGAGCAATGGCTTCGCTTCGACGCACAGCGCCGCGCACTCACGCAATTGCTGGCCAACGAGAAGCCGAGCCCGCGCTACGGTCTCGACCGCGCCTGAGCCGCACGGCGTGCGGTCCGTCCAGGCGAGGCGTATCGCGCGGCGCCTGCATTCCGGCGGCGTGACCGAGCGGTTCCGTGGCCCCCAGGCCGGCGGCCGCATCGGGCGCATGCCGAACCTGGATGACGCACGTGCCGGCGGCGTCACCCTGCGCCGAACGGCCCCCCCGTTTTGGCAGGAATTGAAGGTTTGTTGTCCTACGCACGGCGGAGCGGCCGGATAATCTTCCCGCGTGTGGGCGCCATACCGGCGCCCGGCATGAAAGGGACGGCTCCACGATGTCCACCACCTCGGTCCAGGGCAGGCGCAACGCGCGGGTCCTGGCGCTTTGCCAGGGGCTCTATACCTGCGCGATATCCATCGACCTGACCCTGACCGGCCTGACCGGCTATCAATTGGCGCCCGACAAGGCGCTGGCGACCCTGCCCTTCGCCCTGATCACGGTGGCCGGCGCGGTGACGACGTGGTTCGCCTCGTTCCTGTTGCAGCGATGGGGGCGGCGCGCGGGCTTCGTGCTGGGCGCACTGACCGGGGCAGCCGGCGGCCTGGTGTCCGTCTGGGCGGTGTTCCATGCCGACTTCTGGGCCTTCTGCGCGGGCACCGCGGCGGTCGGCGTGTTCCAGGCGTTCGCGCAGTATTACCGGCTGGCGGCCGCCGATGCCGTCGGCGACGCCGCCAAAAGCCGTGCCATTTCCATGGTGCTGGCGGGCGGCGTGTTGGCGGCGGTACTGGGCCCCGCGCTGGCGGCCTGGGCCAAGGACCTGTTTCCCGCGGTACTGTTCGCGGGCGCGTACCTGATGGTGGCGCTGCTGGGCGTGGCAACGGCCGTGATCCTGCTGCTGGGATATCGCGACGCGCCGGCCGCGGATGCCGCGGGCGACGCCGATGCGCAAGCCGCGGCGCTGCCTGCGCGCCCACTCGCGGAAATCGCGCGGCAGCCGGTGTTCGTGGCGGCCGTCGCCAACAACGTGGTGGGCTCGGTCTCCATGATGGCCATCATGACGGCGGCGCCGCTGGCGGCCGTGGCCTGTTCTCATACGATGGACCAGGGGGCGGGCATCATCCAGTGGCACCTGGTCGGCATGTACGCGCCCTCTTTTTTCGCGGGCGCGCTGATCGCGCGCGCCGGATTGGCGCCGGTGCTTTACGCGGGCATGGCGCTGAACATCATCAGCGCGCTGGCGGCCATGGCCTCGACCAGTTTGACCGCGTTCCATGTCTCGCTTTTCACCCTGGGGGTGGGCTGGAATTTCATGTTCGTCGGCGGGACCACGCTGCTGGCACGCTGTTATCGTCCGAGCGAGCGCGCCGCCACGCAGGGTTGTGCCGAGCTGCTGCGCTATGTCGCGACGGCGCTCGCCACGCTGGCCGCGGGGCCGGCCCTGGAGTACTTCGGTTGGTTCACGCTGAACGCCGCTATGCTGCCGGTGGTTGCGCTGGCCGCCGGCATGACCCTATGGTGGCATCTGGCGACGCGGCGAAGCCGTGTGGCCGGCGCGGCGGCGTGATCCGGTGCGTACGAGGGGCATGACGGCCGGATGGCGCGATTGACTCCGCCCCGCATGGCAAGCTGCGCGACCCGCGCCGGAAGGATGCGCAGGCCGGCCCACTCGCCATGGATTTGAATGGAAGCGACGACCCGATGACAAGCGACAGGCAGGCCCCAGGTGGGGATACATGGCCGGTGGGGCGCCGGCCTGTGGTGATGCTGAGCTACCGCGGCGCGAACCTGCTGGACATCACCGGCCCGGTGCAGGCCTTCGAGACGGCCAACCGCCAGGCGGTGGCGTCCGGCGAATGGGCCGCCCCGCCTTACGAGACGATCATCGCCTCGGAAGCCGGCGGCCCGGTCGTGACTGGCGCCGGGGTGGCGATCGCCACCGTACCGTTGGCGGCCCTGGACGGGCTCGCCATCGATACGCTGATCGCGCCGGGCGGCAGCCCGGATGGCGAGCCGCCCGTGGCGCAGCCGGCGCTGGTCGACTGGATCGCCACGCGCGCCGGGCAGGCGCGGCGGGTGTGTTCGGTGTGCACCGGCGCGTTCCTGCTGGCCGAGGCCGGACTGCTGCGCGGGCTGCGCGTGACCACGCACTGGCGCTGGGCGCAGCGCCTGCAGGCGATGTATCCGACCCTGCGCGTCGATGCCGAACCCATATTCATCCGGCAAGGCGACATCTGGACCTCGGCGGGCGTGACATCGGGCATCGACCTGGCGCTGGCCCTGGCCGAGGCCGACCTGGGGCATCGCATCGCGCTCGCCGCCGCCCGCGACATGGTCATGTTCATCAAGCGGCCGGGAGGTCAATCGCAGTTCAGCGTGCCGCTGCTTGCGCAGCGGGGTTCGGAGCAGGCCCAGTTCGCCGAGCTGCACGCCTGGATGGCCGCGCACCTGCACGAAGACCTGCGGGTGGAACGCCTGGCCGAACAGGTGGGCATGACGCCCCGCACATTCGCCCGGGCGTATGCGGCGGCGGTGGGCCGGACGCCGGCCAAGACAGTGGAATGCATGCGTTTCGAGGCGGCCTGCAGGGCGCTGGAAGCCAGTCCGGCGCCCTTGAAGCGGATCGCCGCCGATACCGGGCACGGCACCGAACAAAACTTGCGGCGTCTCTTCCTGCGCCGGCTGCGTGTCACGCCGCAGCAGTACCGCACGCGCTTCGCGCCCAATCACCCCATGCACGCATGAAGACGTGGCCCGGGCGGGGCCGGGCAGCCGGCATTGCCGGCGCCCTGGCAAGGGGCAAGGCGTCGTTCACCGGCCCACGCTCACGGGATAAGAAGGATCTTTCCCGGCTTGTGCTCGAGGCCCTCCAGCATCTCGTGCGCCAGCCGGGCTTCCCTCAGGGGCAGAATGTCGCCCAGATGCGGCCGCAAATGACCCTGCACCATGAGCGCGGCGAGCTTTTCCAGTATCCCGGTCCTGACAGCGACCAGCAGGAAGTCGGAACGTACGTCCTGCGCAGCCAGCCTGGCCGCATCGGGCTTCTCGACCGCGGAGACGACCACGCCACCCTTGCGTACCAGCGGATAGGCGTGCTCCAGGGGCTTGCCGCCCACGGTGTCGACGATCACATCGAAGCTGCCGTGCCGGGATTCCAGGCCGCTCATGCCGCGGTCGATGATCTCCCCAGCGCCCAGCGCGGCAACGAAACCAGCCTGTGCAGCGGACGCCGTGGCGGCCACGTGCGCGCCGGCCAGACTGGCCAGTCGTACCGCATGGCTGCCCACATTGCCGGCACCGCCCAGCACCAGCACCCGCTGTCCGGCTCGAACCGCCGCGAAATCGTGCAACATCTGCCACGCAGTGACGGCGATCACCGGCATCGACGCCGCCTCCTGGAAGGACACGCCGTCGGGCTTGGCGGCGATCATGTCCAACTGTGCACGCGCGTACTCGGCATAACCGTCGGTAAAGCGGCGGTTCGTTACCCCGAATACGGCGTCGCCGGGCCGGAATGCGTGCACCCCGGCGCCGGCCTGAACCACGACGCCCGCTATATCGGAACCCGGGGTCAATGGCAGGGGCTGCGGCAGGACGCTTTTGCCCGCGCGTATCCAGGCGTCCCATGGGCCCACCCCGGCCGCCGCGACCTTGACGACCACTTCGCCCTCTGCCGGCTCCGGCCTGGGCAGCCGGCGAAGTTGCAGAACCTCTGGGCCCCCATACTGATCGATTTGTATCGCATGCATCGAATCGGCCATTTTCCACTCCTGGTGATTGAGGCTGATGTGTCCGGCGGGAGGCCCGCATTGTTCAAGTGGCCCGGGCGCTGCCCGCGATGGGACCGCCATCCGCCGGCCCTGGCCCCACGATGCGTCGATGCGCGGCGACGGCCAGGATGAAAGCGATGGCGATCAACGCCGCGCCGAACATGCTCAAGTAGTGCGGATCGATGAACAGTAGCGCCAAACCCCCGAGGACGCCCGCGCAGGCGAGTCCGGTGTAGGTTGCGGTGTTGTTCAGCGCCAGCAGAAGCGGCGCCACGTGCGGCGCGATTTTGACCAGCCGGTGCTGCTGCGGCACCAGCAGCCCCCAACCGCATACGCCCCAGATTGTCAGGGCAATGGCCGTGGTCGCGATATGGGCGGAAGTCCAGGGCAGCAGGCAGAAGTTGACCACGGCCACGGACAGCATCACATTGATAATCCGGTGGCTTTCGAAGCGATCGACCAGGCGACCGGCGATGACGTTGCCGACCGTGCCCGATACCCCCCAGAAGAGAAACAAGCCGGCCAGCATGCCTTCGTCGCCGCCTGTCACGCGATCCAGCACGATGCCGGCGTAGGTATAGACCATCAGGAAACCGCCGAAGGCGAACAGCGAGGTCAGCAGCGTCAGTGCGATGCGGACATCGCGCATGGGGGCCAGCCGGTCGCGCAGCGAGACGGGCGCGGGCTGCGGTACGGCTCGCAGCATGGCCCACACACCCAGCATGGCGGCCAGTCCCAGCAGCGCGACAAACCATAGGGAAGTCCGCCAGCTTCCGAACCCGCCGACAAACGTACCAACAGGCGAGCCGAGCGCCGTGGCGGCCGTCAGTCCCGCGGTGACCGTGGCGAGCGCGCGGCCCCTGCGCGCCGGTTCGGCCAGCGCGGAAGCGACGCCGAGCGCCGTCGGCGAAAACAACGCCGCCCCAAAGCCGGCCAGCGCGCGGCTCCACAGCACTGTATTCAGGTCGGTCGCCAGCGCAGTGACGACATTGCCGGCGACGAATATCCCCAGCGCCACGACCAGCAGCAACTTGCGCGGCCAGCCGCCGGCCACGGCCGCCATTACGGGCGCCATGACCGCGTAGGTAAGGGCGTAAACGGTCACCATCTGCCCGGCCAGGCTTACGGATGTATTCAGCGACCGGGCGACACTCGGAAGGATGCCGGCAACCACGAAGTTGTCCGTTCCCATCGCGAACATCCCCAGCGCAAGCATGAGCAGTCGACGGTCCATATCGAGTCCTGTGCGGTTGGGTAAGGCGGCCTCTCCGTGGACCGGATGTCCACGAGGCACGGCATGCCCCTACGTTCGAGCCGGCGAAGCCTGTGGCACGACGGCATGGCTGCAAGGATATGGTTTGTTGACGGCGTCTCAAATGTCATATACACCATCGTTTTCGGACATGACGGCGCCAGGAGTCTTCCATGCACAGAATCGGCTTTGTCGTATTTCCCGACTTCTATCTCATGGGCTTCGCCGCCGTCACTGCCTTCGAGCTGGCCAATGTCGCGCTCGGTGAACCGGCCTACGAAGTGACGGTCCTGTCCGAAACCGGCGGACTGGTGCGGGCCTCCGCGGGCATGCGGATCGAAACGCAGCCCTTCGGCACGGACGCCTTCGATACCGTCATCTTCGCCTCGGGTCTCGAAACCCATATGGCCTCGCCTGCGTTGGGCGCCTTCGTCCAGCGTTCGCTGGCATCTTCCAGGCGTATCGCCGCGCCATGTACCGGCGCATTCGTCCTGGCCGAAGCCGGTGTGCTGGACGGACGACGCGCGACCACCCATTGGCGTTTTGCGCGCGACCTGCAGCGCCGTTTTCCCAAGGTGTCCGTGGAGGAAGACCAGATCTTTATCGTTGATGGATCGGTCTGGACGTCGGCGGGCATGACGGCCACGGTCGATATGGCGCTGGCGATGATCGAGAAGGACCACGGCGAGGACGTGGCCCGTACCGTGGCCCGCAAGCTGGTCGTCTACCACCGGCGCGCCGGCGGCCAGTCGCAGTTCTCCGCCGTGCTGGAGCTCGAACCGAAATCCGACCGAATCCAGAAAGCCATCGAATATGCCAGCGCCCATCTGCGCAACGCCTTGTCCGTCGAGGAACTCGCCGAGGTGGCCAGCCTGAGTCCCCGCCAGTTCAGCCGGGCCTTCAACATGGAGACCGGCCAATCGCCCGCCAAGGCCGTGGAGCGGCTGCGCGTGGAGGCAGCGCGCCTGATGCTGGAACAAGGCCGTCTTTCCCTGGACGTGATATCGGCTGAAGCAGGCTTCGGGGACCGTGAAAGGATGCGGCGCGCCTTCTTGCGCGTTCTGGGCCAACCGCCGCAGCTCATACGCCGGCTCGGCAGGGAAAACCGCGCGCACCGTAACGATGACATGGATCCGGAAACAAACGCGGCGCGATACGACCACGCGGCGCAACCCGAGGCCTCCGGTGCCGCGCCGATATCGCGGTCTACGGCCGGCGTCGCCGCTTCACCTCCCGCGACGGCCACTTGAAAAGGGGGTGGCGAATATGGTCTGGTTGCGGCCGGGATCGTCCCTCCGAGCCCCGACCGCCGCGCACTGCTCTGCCGTTGGCGCTGCCTTGCGAGCCCTGCTGCCTTGCGTACAATGCTGTATATCCATACAGTTTTCGGATGGCAATGGAACTGCTCAAAAAGCTCGAGGTCCTGGCGGACGCGGCCAAGTACGACGCGTCGTGCGCCAGCAGCGGCGCGCCCAGGAGAGACTCGCAGGCGCGTCCCGGGCTGGGCGCCAGTACCGGCGCCGGCATCTGCCACAGTTTCACGCCCGATGGCCGCTGCGTCTCCCTGCTGAAAATCCTGCTGACCAACTTCTGCCAGTACGACTGCCAGTACTGCGTGAATCGGCGTTCCAGCAATGTCCCGCGTGCGCGGTTCCTGCCGCGCGAAGTGGTCGACCTGACCCTGGATTTCTATCGCCGCAACTATATCGACGGGCTATTCCTCAGCTCCGGAATCATACGAAGCGCGGACTACACGATGGAGCAACTGGTGCACGTGGCGCGGTCGCTGCGCGAGGACCATCAGTTTCGCGGCTATATCCACCTGAAGACCATCCCGGACGCCGATCCCCGGCTTATCACGGAGGCCGGGCTTTATGCGGATCGCCTCAGCGTAAACATCGAACTGCCTACCGACGGCGCCCTGCAACGGCTGGCGCCGGAGAAAAACGCCCACACCATCAAACGGGCCATGGGTTCGATCCGGCTGGCCCAGGAAGAAGCGGAGAGCGATAAACGCGCGCCGCGCAGCTCGCCGGCCGGCCAGAGCACGCAGATGATCGTGGGCGCCGACGATGCGGATGACCGTACCATCCTGCAGACAGCGCAGACGCTGTACGGCTCGTACAAGCTGAAGCGCGTCTATTACTCCGCCTTCAGCCCGATTCCGGACAGCCCTTCCAGCCTGCCCTCCCAGGCCCCCCCACTGCTGCGCGAGCACCGCCTGTACCAGGCCGACTTTCTCTTGCGCGGCTATGGTTTTCGCGCCGAGGAGTTGTTCCAAGGGGCTGGCGACCTGCCGCTGGACATCGACCCCAAGCTGGCGTGGGCGCTGGCGCACCGCGAATCCTTTCCGGTCGACATCAACCGCGCGCCCGAACGACTGATCGCCCGCGTGCCCGGCATAGGCGTGCGCAACGCGAAGCGGCTGGTGGAACTGCGCCGCGTGCGTGCCGTCCGCTATCAGGATCTGATACGCCTGCGCTGTCCCATGGACACCGTGCGCCCTTTTATCGTGGTGCGCGACTACCGGCCGGCGCTGGCGGAGCCGCCGTCGGAACAATTGCGGCGCGCGCTGTCGCCGCGGCCCCGGCAATTGGCGCTGCTATGAGCCGTGCCGGGCGGCCCACACTCATGGTCGTCAGGCTGCGCGCGGGCTGACGCGTGCCCGCCCAGGTGCCATGGGGACTGGCGAACATACCGCGCTGATTACGATCCCGTCCGCGCGACGTCCGCACGACTCGTGTCGGCCTTTAACCAGCGTTCGTTGCCCGCGGACGGGTTCCAGGCAGGCGGGCGGTTCGGCATCGGAAAACGCGTGGACAGATACTCGTCCTCTGCGTCGACGTATCGATGCAGCCTTTCTATCTCGTTCTTCATGAGGGTGATGGGTATGCCATCTTCATCGACGGTGTTCATATACATCAGTCGACGCGGTTCCGCGATGCCGGCTTCCTTGAGAACGCGCTGCGTCAAATATTCGATTGCCCCGCGGGCCGGGGTGTCATGCGGATCATCCTTGAGCGCAAGGAAATGCATGAACTCATGAGTGATCGTGGTGGCGGAGGAAAAATGTTGGTATTTTCCACCGTCGACGAGCACCCCCGTCATAACGGTTATCTCGTCGCAGGAGCTACGGCACATGATCGGCGGCGACTTGATATCCGGCACGACGATTTTCTTCACGTCGGCGATTCTCGTTCCGGGAATCAGGGAACCGGCCGTCCTGGGAACGCCTGCAAGGGTCGCTTTTCCGCCCTTCAGCGTATCGGGCAAGAGAATCTGGATCACCCATGCCCGGTCTTTCCTGAGGGTGCCTTTGGCCCTCGCATTGTTCACCAGGCCGCGGAATGTTTCGGAGCGGGCATAAAGCTCCGTCAGGAAGGTACGCATGTCATTCTCTATCGTCCTCCTGACGCGCGCCTCATTCGCGGGATCGATCAGGCTCGGATCGAGCTTTACGTAAGCGGAGGTCTCCAGGTCCAGCACCACGAGGTCGAAGAAATCGTCGAACTCTTCTTTCCACCATGGGTAGTGGGTGAGATCCGTCGCCGCCGCGAGAACCTCTTCCGATACCTTGACGGTCTCGGTGTTCTTCAGGCGTATCGGCGTTACCAACCCGCTCTGCGGCTGCATCACGATTCTCTCGGCCATCTCCTTCGTGGCATCGACATTGATGACCCGGGTGATCCTGGGCGTGGTGTCCACCGGCACCGGCGTGCTGTGGCGTCCGCCCCCTCCCTTGACCGTGGGAATGGCCTCCGGTTCGCGCCATGCGCCCAGGCTCCTGTCCCAGGCGAGCCGTGGCGCGCCATCCCGTGTTCCCGGCAACGACGCGCCGGCAATCCGCCATATCGGCTTCTCCGATGTGCTGGCCGCATGGTCCGCCACCAGTTCCAGATAGTCGCCGTTCACCCGGGCGTACCGCTTGGCGCCGAGCATGATGGTGCCATCCCCGGAAACCTGCGCATCTTCCAGCGTCTTGCGCAGGCCCGCGTCCACGATCCGGTAGCGTTCCACGACCTCGGCGGGCACGCCGGGCCTGCCGCCTGCAAGTCCGACGGCGTTATGGATTTCCCAGCCACCGCCGCGGCGCCGCACCGGCATGCCGGGTTGGGCGGCCTGGCCGGGATGGAGCATACGCCAGGTGTCGTTGTCCGGGTCCCAACGCACCTGGAACCAATCGTTCCCCTGGCGGATGAAGAACCGGCCTGTGCGTTTTTCGAGGAACAGGGGCAGGTCACCGGCCAACGCCACGACGTTCGTCGGCCGCGCGACGCGGTACCTCGACGCCGCGGCCCGGTCCAAGCCGGCAAGCGGCGCGGCCGATGTCGGCCGCGCCGCGCCCGGGTTTGGAAACAGATGGCGGGCCATGTCGTCGGCTTCGATGCCGTACTTGCCTGCCAGGCCTGCGAACGACTGTCCGTTCACGGACATCACCCTGTTCTCCAACAGCGCCCGATACAACAGGCGGGCATCTTCGGCATTCGCCGGGCGAAGCTTGCGCAGCGTTTCATCCAGGCGTGCCAGCACCGTCGTCCGCGCAATATCCAGTTGCTCGCGGATCTGGCTTTCCGCCAGCGCGTCGACCTGCGCTACGGCATTGTCGAACGCCGTGTCGGCCTGCTGCAGCGCCGTGGACATTTCGTCCAGCGTGGCCTGCGGGATGGGCCGGGGCGCGAGGCCCAGGTTTTCCAGGACAAGATATTCGTTCGTTGTGAGCGGCGCCGCGGACGGCCCCGGCAGGAGACTGGCCGCGCCGTCCAGGACGCCGCTCCCCCCGGGTTCCAACCGGGCAACGACGGCCTGGCGCAGAATGTCGACCATTTCGGCGATTTCATCCGCGCGGCGCTGCTGCGCGGCGTTGCCGGTCCGGGCATGCCGCAGCAGGGCGGTGGCGCGGTCGCCATGGGCGGCTAGCACCTCGCGCAGTTGCCGCAGTTCGCCAGCGCCGAGATCCTTGAGGGCGCCGTCGAAATAGCCTGCGATCCTCGACCGTACCTGGGACATCGACGCGAGTCCGCCGCGCCCCGCCATCGGATATTGCCTGAGCCTGTCGAGCACGAGGACGACACGCTCGGCCGGTACGGCGTCAAGCGCCAGCATGGCATGCAGAAAACGGCCATGGCCGAGCAAGGCGACAGCCGCGTCCACGGGCGTATCCGCGGCGGCCAGATCGTCCTGCAGGTTCACACCCCTGGCACGCAGGAAACCGGCGTAGTCGTCTCCATAGCGCTTCAGCGCCTGTTCGCGGATAAGCGCGATCGCATCGGCCTTGGGCGGCGGCGCGGATCGACCCGCGATGGCCCACCGATCGAGTGTCGCAACCAGCGCGTCGTCGCCATCCGATGGCCGGACCAGGCTGATCCAGCCTCCCTCACCTGGCTTGTAGGTCAGCAGCGTCGGCATATCGCCGGTGGCGGCCGGCGTATGCCAGGCGATGGGTTCCCCGGCCACCCCCGGCGCGCGCGGCACGATTTCGACATAGGATCCGGCGATCGCTGCGAAAGTCTTGCCGTTCACCGCGATGGTGCCGTCGGCGGATACCGGCGTGCGCCGCAGTATGGCGAGCACGGTGGAATCCACGACGGCATGGCGGGAGAACTCTGCGACCTGCAACGAGGGCGCAAGGGCGCCGTCGCTACCCCGGACGAATATGGGGCCGACAGGCGCGAGCCGATGCGTGTCGAACATCGTATAGCCGTTGCCGAAGCGGCGCAGCCATCGTGTGCCGCCGTCGTCAGCCACCGTCCTGACGAACGGCGCTTGCATGCTTCCGATCGTGGGCACATCTGGCGCGATGGCGGGCCGCGTCCCGGACCTCGGAGAAAGCTTGAACTTCATGCCGGACGCCTTGGGCCGGGCAATATGCATCCGAAGCCGGGCGGCCAGGCGCGGAAACTTGTCACGCAGGGTCGCGGCGGTTTTGCTTAGCGCGGACGGCTGCAGGTATTTATAAGATTGGGCGAACAACTCGCCGAATGAGCGGGTGCCGATCGGCACGGGCACCACGGCATCGAGCAGGGTCCCCGCGGTGTGCAGCGCATGGCCCCCTATCGATGGCAGATGGGCGCCGGCGTGCCTGATGCCCAGCATCGTTCCTTTAACGACACCACGCCGCGTGATCGAGGCGATGGTCATCTGGATACTCATCATGAGGGCGCGCTTGCTGACCGCCGCCAGCTTGCTGGCGGCAATGGCGGTCGGGACGAGTACCAGCATCCCGGTCAGGAAGGACAGGTACGCTGAAACATAGTCGCCTCTTTTTATGCCGGTATAAGTGCCGTAAAACGGCACCACCATCTCCAGGACACGATCGACCTTGGTGACGCCGTCCTGGACCGGCTCGCTCTGTTTCTTGACTTGCAGCAGCCTGGGCCGGAAATACTCGTCGATGACCTCGCCGATTCGAGCGGCCGCACCGGACAGCGTCGACTCCAGGGAACAGGTAAAGCTCGTGTCAGACCCGGAAGCGGCCTGGATCTTCTTGAGGCTGTCCTGCGTCAGCGCCGCATGGCGGTTCTGTACCAGCCATTCCTGCCACCCCATGCCGGAAGGTACTTTCTCGATGATCCCGGCCGGCGAGAAAAAGTATCGATGCAATCCCTGCCGGTCCTTGCAGCAGACAAAGAAACCATGCGCCTGGACATCCCGATGCGAGGTGACCTGGATGCGTTCGATACTGACGGATGACCCGTTGCCGCTTTCGAGGAAGCCATCTTTCGCGGCCATATCGACCACCAACCTGACGATCCGCTTATGGGCGTCTATATAGTCGGAGATATAGGTGTCGAACACGCGGTTGTAGACGTCCCTGTACCGCGGAGCGTTCTTGTCCCGCTTCGCGATCAGATCGCCATTGAACTGATTGGACTCTATCTCGGACAAGTCATTGAACTTGACGTAGAAGTCATGCAGCTTATAGCCCAGCCGCTTTCCCTTGGATGTAACCGGCTCTTCAATGACGACAGCCATGGGATCGAGGCCCTGGGCTTTCAGCGCGTCCTCGGCGATGCGGCGCGCGGTGGGCGGTTCGCTGAGCGCGAGCACGCGCTCGATCGCTTCGGACAGCGCGATCTCGGCCTTGAATTCCTCGGCGGCGAAGGCCTGGATTTTCCGTGTGAATTCCGCCTGGTTATTTTCCCGCAACTGCGTCAGGTCCACCTTCCCGCCGGCATGCGCCATGAGAAGGAGGCCGTTTTCAGGAGGCAGCCGGCCGGTCATGTCGATTGCCTGGCCGAACGCCATGACCTCCGCGATCGACAGCGTCGCGGCATCCAGGCCGGCGGCGATGCAGCTGTGAATGCCGGTCCAGAGCTTCATCCAATCGCGGCTGCCATAGCGCACGGTGTGCGGCAGCGGCTCGAAAGAGAGCGTTGGATCGCCGACGAGGGCGGCCCTTAGCTGCGGGATGAGGCCGGCGAGCCCCTGGGTGGCTGCGGAGGCTGCCAGCACGCGGCCGATGCGGGCATCGATCGCGGCGGCCGCCTCCTTGATCGTCAGGTGGGCGGCATTGCGCAGGGTGATGCCGTCGTAGCACACCGCGCTGCGATCGGCCGTATCGGCATTCAGCGCCGTATTCCAGTCGATAGGATGGGTCAGCGCAAGCGCAAGTGCGTTGGCCAGTAGACGGCGATGGCCGGGACCAAGGTCGGCCTGGCCAGGTTCGCCCGCAAAAAGCCCGGACGCCCTGGCCAGGCGCAGCATCAGGCGCGTGTCTTTTTCGAGCCACCGGTCGGCGGTGTCCGCGCCTGCGTATGGGCGCGATGCGAAGAACGCCGCGACGACGCGGTCCGGATCGGTGCCGGCCAGCCCAAGGTCCGCGCGCGCGTGCTCCACGAAAGCCGCGACCAGTCGCTGCGCCGTTTCCGTGTGCTCTGCCACGCCGGTGCGCGCGGCGTCTTGCGTGTCGCCGGCCTTGAGCTCCCCAACCTTCGCGATACGCGCCGCGATATCTTCTGCAGGGATGTGTTCCGCCCCCGACGGATGTTTCGCCGAGTTTGCGCGGCCGGGCGCCGGTGCCAGGGGGGATATTTCGGATGATCGTGCGCGGGCGGAATGGGGCAAAAAACCGTCTTTGGCGACGGGCACGGCAGCGACAGTAGACACGGCAGGACTCCAAATACACGGTCCGTGCATGGGGCACGGACAGAGCTTGTGTCTGAAACAGCTGTTGCATGCCGGTTCCTGCGGCAAGTCCGAAACGGCTGGGTGAAAACGGTACTATTCCAGGGTCACAGACCGGCATTTCCTGCTCGCGCATGCTCGATTCCACAACCTCTCCGCTGCCCGGCCATGCTCCGTTGCGGATTTCGCATACGGAAGCGTTGCGGCGGACGCGGCCTTCCTGTTTCCTCCACGTGGCGCCGCGATGAACGGCCACGGCGCCGGCTCGCCAACGCTTGTGGTCGACGGCGGCTACGCGGGCTGGCGGCAGCAGGCCTTGCGCGCGCTTGCGGCGGGATGGCCGCCGGAATCGGTGACGTGGACCGAGCGTGTCGCGGCGCCGACGGCCGCCGCGGAGCAAATGGCGCTCGACTATGCGCAACCCGCGGCGCCGCCGGACCACCAGGGCTCCCCGGCAGGGGGCGACGCGAACGTCCGCGTTTCTAAGGCCCTGGCATCCCTGCTGCAGGACGCCGCGCTGTACCGCTCCCCGCAACGTTGGGCCTTTATGTACCGGGTCCTGTGGCGATGGCACCGCGGCGATCGCGCGGTCGCCTCACCGGCGGACGAGGATGGCGGCCGCCTGAACGCCATGGCGAAGGCGGTACGGCGCGCCAAGCATGACATGATCGCCTACGTGCGTTTCCATCGCCGCGACGCGCCCGGCATACCGGAATACCTGGCGTGGTACGAGCCCGAGCACGACGTCCTGGCGTACGCCGCCGAACACTTCGCGCGCCGCATGGGCGCCACGTCGTGGTGGATCGGGACACCGCAAGGCGCCGCGCTATGGGACGGCCATGCCGTGCAACTATCCGAGGCACCCGCCGATGCCTCGGCGATACGGGCGGACGCCCCGGCCGACGAGATAGAGCCGCTGTGGCTGGCGTATTACAAAAGTACGTTCAATCCGGCGCGCCTGAACGAAGCCGCGCTGCATCAGCACATGCCGGTGCGCTTCTGGAAAGGCCTGCCGGAAGCGCCGTTGATACCCGGCATGATCGCCGAAGCCCGCAACGGCGCGCGCCGCGTGGCGCAGGCCAACGCGGTCGGCACCATGGCCGGCAAGCAGGTCGCCGTCGACGCGCAGCGCGCGCAACCGCAACGTGAGGCGCCGTCTTCGCTGGACGAATGCCGGCGCTGCGATCTGTGGCGCCACGCCACGCAGGCCGTGCCGGGTTGCGGCCCGGATACGGCGCGCATCATGCTGGTCGGCGAGCAGCCGGGCGACCAGGAAGACCTGGCCGGGCGCGCATTCGTCGGCCCAGCCGGCCAGGTACTGGACGACGCGCTGCGGCGCGCAGGCGTGGCGCGCGACCATGTGTTCCTGACCAATGCCGTCAAGCACTTCAAATGGATTCCGCGCGGCAAGCGGCGCTTGCACAAGACGCCCGCGCAGCAGGAGGTCGATGCCTGCCTGCACTGGCTGGAACAGGAGCTGGCGCGAGTGCGTCCCGCGGTGATCGTCACCCTGGGCGCCACCGCGCTGGGCGCCATCCTGCGTCGCAAGGCCCGCATGCGCGATTACATGGAAGCGCCCGTGCGCCTGGGTGATACCTGGCTGGTGGCCACATGGCACCCCTCCTATGCCTTGCGCGTGGATAACGAGACCCGGCGCGAAGAAATCGTGGACGCCATTGCCCAAGCCATCGAGCAGGGCCAGGAACTGGCGCGCCGCTCCGCTTGATATCACAGCCCCAGGCAGACCGCGCCGGCCGCGACGGTCACACATGCGAACCACCGTCCCGGCGTGACGGTCTCGCGCAGGAACAGCCGGCCGATCAGCACCGCGAATACCACGCTGGTTTCCCGCAAGGCGGATACCGCGCCCATTGCGCCCGCCTGCAACGCCCATATCACGATGCCATACGCCGCCAGCGACACGCAGCCCCCGGCCAGTGATGAAGCCACCGCTACCGGAGTCTGCCGTACCGGTGCCCAGAGCGTGTCCCATCCGCGCACGAGGACGTACAGAATGGGCATCAACCAATAGAACAGGAACATCCAGGCGGTATAGGCCAGGGCCTGTCCTTCGGTCGAGCGCACCCCTATCCCGTCGATAACGGTATAGAGCGCGATCAAGGCGCCGGTCGTCAGGGCCGCCCCCAGGCCCGCGCGTCCCGGGCGGTTCCCGTGCAAGGCAAGCGCGATGATCCCGCCCGATATCATCGCGATGCCGGCCAGTTGCACCGCACGGATGGACTCGTGGGCAAACAGGGCCGCGCCCAGCGCAACCAGCAGCGGCGAAGACCCGCGCGCGATCGGGTACGCCTGCGTCAGGTCGCCACGCCGATAGGAGCGCACGAGGCTGACGTTGTACGCGACATGCAGCAGGCCCGATGCAAGGATGTACGGCCACGCCGCCACGGCCGGCAGCGGCACGAACAGCACCACGCCGGTGGCGACCGCCGCGATGGCGACACTCATCCACGTCATGGACAGGAAGCGATCGCGGTTGCCATGCAACATCGCGTTCCAGCCGGCGTGGAGCAAGGCGGCGAAAAGGACGGCACCGCCGGTGTAAGTCAGCATGGGTGATCTGCGAGGTGAAAGCCGTGGAAAGACGCCCCGAGGCGGGGGGCACTGGCGAACAGAATATCTATCTTGTCCACCGCCAACAAACCAGATAAATTGGCGCCTCAAGATAGGAAAACTATTCCAAATGAAGCGTGTACTGCCCCCGCTCAACGCATTGCGTGCTTTCGAGGCCGCGGGACGGCTCGGCAGTTTCAAGGACGCGGCCGCCGAACTGCATGTGACGCATGGCGCGGTCAGCCAGCAGATACGCCTGCTGGAAACGTGGCTGGGCGCATCGCTATTCGAAAGGCACAACCGCCGTGTCGTGCTGACGCCCGCCGCCCGGGCCTATCTGGCGCACGTCACGCCCCTGTTCGAACAACTTGCGCGCGCGACCGCCGGATACGGGATAGCCGAGCCGATGGCCCGCACTCTGTCCGTCAATGCGCCCGCCACGTTCACCTTGCGCTGGCTGGTGCCCAGGCTGGCGGAATTCCGCGCCCGGCATCCCGACGTAGACGTCAGGGTGGAGACATCCAACGAGCCGGTGGAGAGCCTGAAGGACAGCCATGACGTGATCATCCGCGGCGGGCCGGATACCTTCTATGGCTATTCGATGCGACCTTTCCTGACCGAGGAAAGAGTTCCGGTCGGCAGTCCCGCGCTGTTGCGGCGCGTGCCGCTCCGGAACCCCGTGGACCTGGGGCAACACACCCTGCTCCACACCTCCAGCCTTCCACGGCTCTGGCCGGACTGGCTTGCGCAGGCGCAGATCCCTGCGCTGCGCCCCGTCGCCACGCTGACTTTCGACCACTTCTACCTGACCGTCCAGGCCGCCATCGACGGCATAGGCATCGCCATGGGGCCGACGGCGCTGGTTTCGGATGATCTTGCCGCGGGTCGCCTGGTCGCGCCATTCGCCGCGCCGCGTTTGCCATCGCGCAGCTATTGCACCTATGTTCCCGAAGGCCAGTCCGCGAACGAGATGGTGGGCCTGTTCCGCGCGTGGCTGGAGGAGGAAGGAAGCGCCGCGCTATCACAGGCCCACGGCATGGCGTGACGGCCTGCCGGGAAAACCGCGAAGCGTTTCGCGCGGGAATGCGCCGGATTGTCGATACGGATCTTGTGCGAGCCGGACAGCGGCGGCGCCCCATGGCCGCTCGCGGTCCGCGTCCTCCCATTCAGTTCGCCGTCGCGCCGGATGCCCTCACGATCTTGCGCCACTGTTCGAACTCGGCTTCCTGCCGCCGCGCAAGCTGGGCCGGACCATCGTGCAGCGCAGTCACGCCCAACTGCTGGAAACGCTCCTGTACCGCCGGCGAGGCGAGCGCCGATTCGACCGACCGATACAACCTTTCGACGATGGCCGGCGGTGTGCCGGCCGGCGCGTAGAAGGCCACCCACAAGTCGCCGGAGAAGCCGGGCAACGCTTCGGCGATCGCCGGGACGTCGGGCAACAAGGCTGCGCGCGTGGGGCTGCTGACGCCAATGGCCCGCAGCTTGCCGCTCTTGACGGACTTCTCCGCCGACGGCCCCGCGCCGCGCCAGGTTGGTGCCGTGCCATGCCTCACCAGCCTCAGGTTATTGACTAACCAGTCACCTTGAAATGGACCAACCCACTGCCCATGCCGCCGCCGCATAGCGTATACGCCTCTTATCACCTAGGGTAATCCCTTCCGTGTATTGACATTGTTGACCAGTTGGTTAACTATTGAAGCGGTCTGGCGGTGCCATCGTGAGGCTACCGCGCGCATCGGCAAGGGGATGGAGTGGCAAAGATCCAGAGTTTTATCCATGGCGCGAACGTGGACCATGCGGGCAACGCCCTATCCTTCGTCTCACCGGTCGACCTCACCCACACCGGCGAACTCATCGATGCGCCGGGCGATATCGTCACGCGGGCCGTGCAGGACGCCGCGCAGGCGTACCACGCCACCCGCAAGCTGCCCGTGGCCGACCGTATCGGATGGCTCGCAAAAACGGCCGACGCTATCGACGCCCACGCGGCCGGGCTCGTCGACCTGATCATCCGCGACATCGGCAAGCCGCGCCGCGCGGCGACGTTCGAGGTGGGCCGGGCAGCGCAATTCCTGCGCGCCACCGCCGCGCAAGCCCAGACTTTCGGCGGCGAGTCGTTGCCGCTGGACGTGACGCAGGCGGGCAGCGGCCGGATCGGCATCACCCGGCGCGTACCCTATGGCGTTGTCGCCGCGATCACGCCCTTCAACGCGCCGATCAATCTATTGATTCAGAAAGTCGCGCCTGCCTTGGCGGTCGGCAATGCCGTCGTGGTCAAGCCGCACCCGGCGGCGACACGCGTGACCTTGATGGTTGCCGAACTGTTCGTGCGGGCGGGGCTGCCGGCCGGCCTTTTCAACGTCGTCACCGGCGACCGCGGGCCCGCGCAGGCGCTGGCTGGCGCCCCGCAGGTGGACGTGGTCACTTTCACGGGCGGCACCAAGGCCGGCGAAGCGCTGATACGCGCCGCCGGCGCCCGCAAATTCGTGGCGGAGCTGGGCTCCAACGCCGCCAACATCGTGCTGGACGATGCAGACCTGGCCGACGCCGCCACCCGTATCGCGGCCGCCGGCTTCGAAGCCAGCGGCCAGCAATGCGTATCGGCGCAGCGGGTGATCGTCGCCACGAAGGTCTACGATGAATTCCTGGACCACTTCGTCACGGCCGCAAGCGCCCTGCGCGCCGGCGACCCCAACGACGCCGGGACCGATCTCGGCCCCATGGTGTCGCTGGCGCAGGCCGAACGAGTCATGGCAATGGCGCGCGACGCCATTGCCAGAGGCGGTCGCTACGCGCTGGAACCGCGCCAGGAGCAATGCATCGTCAGTCCCGGCATCCTCGTGGACGTGCCGCGCAGCGCAGGTTTGTGGTGCGACGAAGTTTTCGGCCCCCTGGTGGTGGTCGAACGCGCCGGCGATGTCGACGAGGCGCTGCGCCTGGCCAACGATTCCCCGTTCGGTTTGCAAGGCGCGGTCTTCACCCGCGACATTGCACGCGCCCTGCGATTTGCCGACGAATTCGAAGTGGGCTCGATGTGGGTGAATGAAGCCAGCCGCTTCCGCCTCGATACCTACCCCTTCGGCGGTGTAAAGCAATCCGGTTTCGGCCGCGAAGGCGTGCGCTATGCCATGGAAGAGCTCTCGCAATTGAAGTTCATTGGCATCCGGCCGGTAGCCTGAGCATGCCAGGCGCCCCTCATATCCCGGATTCGCTGCGCCAATTGTTGGCGGAACTCGGCCCTCGGTGGGGCCAGGACGTCGCCAATAATGTGCGACGCATCGTTCAGGCATATTCCCCCATCCTGGCGCAAGCGCCGAAGTCTGGCGTCGAGGTCCTGCGCGATCTGCCTTACGGCAGCGACGCGCGCCAGCAGTTGGATATCTACACGCCGGGCGGAAGCGGCGCCGATACCGGCGGCGCGCGTCCGGTCGTGGTGTTCGTGCACGGCGGGGCCTTCGTCGACGGTCATCGCGACCGCAGCCCGGAGGTCTATGCCAACGTGCTGTATTACTTCGCCCGGCAAGGTTGCGTGGGCGTCAACATGGAATACCGCCTGGCGCCCGCGAATACCTACCCCAGCGGCACGCAGGACGTTGCGGGCGTGGTGGCGTGGGTCCGCGAGCACATCGCGGAACACGGCGGCGACCCCGACCGGATATTCCTGATGGGACATTCCGCGGGCGCGGCGCACGCCGCCTCGTATGCCTATGACGCCCGGCATCAGCCGTCGTCGGGCCACGGCGTGGCGGGCCTTATCGTCGTGAGCGGCCGGGTGCGTGCCGAGAACATCCCGGAAAATCCCAACGCCCGCAAGGTGGAAGCCTATTACGGCTCGGACCCCTCGGTCTATGACGATGTATCGCCCGTGACCCACGTCGGCCCCGAAAGCGTCCCTACCTTCATCGCCTTCGCCGAATACGAAAACCCGCTGATCGATTTATATTGCCTGGAGCTGGCGCACCGGCTCGCGGTGGCCAAGCGCCAGGCGCCGCGCATGGCCTATGCCCGCGGCCACAACCATACGTCGATCATCGCCCACTTCAACACCGCCGAGGACGAACTCGGCAGGGAAATCATGGCTTTCATGCGCGACTGCGCGACTCAGGCGGTCCGCTAGCCGCCGCACGGCGCATTCATCATCAACCAAGCAGCTGGAGAAATCGTGGCTAAATTGCAGTTGAGTCTGGGCGTGTGCGACTACGACCGCACGCGCGCCGTGCTGGACGGACGTGCGCCGGTGGAAGGTTGCGACATCATCGGCGTGGCCGTGGAACCGGAAGAGGCATTTCATCGTGCCTTCCGCTTCCAGGAATTCGACATCACCGAGATGTCCCTGAGCAGCCACACCATGATGACGTCGCGCGGCCAAAACGAATATGTGGCGATCCCGGCCTTTGTCTCACGCCTGTTCCGTCATTCCGGCGTGTACATCCGCACCGATCGCGGCATCCGCAGCGGCGCGGACCTGGCTGGCAAGAAGATAGGCTTGCCGGAATACCAGATCACCGCCAACGTGTGGATACGCGGCATCCTGCAGGACGACTTCGGTCTCAAGCCCGCTTCGGTGCACTGGCGCCGGGGCGGCCTGGAAGATGCCGGCCGCGGCGAACGCGCGCCCATCAAGCTTCCCGACGATATCGACCTCCAGCAGATCCCGGACGACAAGACGCTGTCCGGCATGCTGGAGGCCGGCGAACTCGACGGGCTCATCAGCGCTCGAGCGCCTTCGTGTTTCCTGAAGGGAGCGCCCCATGTCGACCGCCTCTTCCCCAATTACCGCGAGACCGAGGCCGACTACTTCCGCCGCACCGGGATTTTTCCCACCATGCACGTCATCGGCATCCGCAAGTCGCTGGTCGACCAGCATCCCTGGCTGCCTGTGAGCGTCTTCAAGGCCTTCATCAAGGCCAAGGAGTTCGCCATGTACGAACTGGGACAAATCGGCCACCTCTTCAACAGCCTGCCCTGGGGCGTGGCGGAGTTCGAGGAAGCGCGCAAGCTCATGGGCGAGGACTACTGGAGCTACGGTTACGAGCACAACAGGCACGTGCTGGAAACCTTCACCCGGTATCACTACGAGCAGGGTCTGTCGGCGCGTAAGGTGGCGCCCGAAGAACTATTCGTCCAGTCCTCGCTGGACCTGACGAAAATCTAGCGATACGCCGCGCACGACACCGGGGACCGATGTGAAACCCGCGCCATTCAACCTGCACCAGCCACGCACATTGCAGGAAACCTTGCACCTGCTCGCCGGGGCGTCCAATGCCCGCGTGATCGCCGGCGGACAGTCGCTCATGCCCATGCTCAACATGCGGCTGGCCATGCCGGACGATGTGATCGACCTCAACGGAGTCGAAGACCTGTCCCATATCCGCGAGGAAGGCGATGAGATCGTCATCGGCGCCATGGCGCGCCAGCGCGATCTGGAGTTCTCCCCGCTGATCGCGGACCGCGTACCCGTCATGCACCAGGCTGTCCTGAACGTGGGCCACCGCCAGACACGCAACCGCGGCACCATAGGCGGCAGCGTCTGCCATATGGATCCGTCGGCGGAGCTGCCCGCCATGTGCGTGCTACTGGACGCGCGCATGGTTATCCAGAGCGCGCGCGGACGGCGGGTGGTGCCCGCGCGCGAGTTCGGCGTGGGGCTCATGTCGACCTGCCTGGCGCCGGACGAACTGCTGGTCGAGATCCGCCTGCGGCCATGGCGGCGCGGACATGGCTGGCATTTCGTCGAGTATGCGCGACGCCACGGCGATTTCGCGGTGGCCTCGGCCTGTGCGCTGCTGGAACGGGATGACGCCGGCAAGCTGGCACGGGCAGCGCTGGCCTTGGGAGGCGTCTGCGCCGCGCCGCTGCGCCTGCCTCAGGCGGAACGGCTGCTGGTCGAGGGCAATGGCGAGCCCGAGGCCTTGCATGCCGCCGCAGCGGTGGCCGGCCACTGCGACGCCCTGGAGGACCCGGCCTATCCTGCCTGGTATCGCCAGCGCCTGGCGACCCGGCTGCTGCAGCAGGCAATGGAGCAGGCCTTAGCGCGCGCCCTCGGCGCGCACGGGAGAGCGTGATGAACAGGGACAAAGGCGCACTGCACGGCATCGTGCTCATGGTCAACGGAGAAAAGCGGCCGGCCATTGTCGAGTCTCGCACCACGCTGGCCGATTGCCTGCGCAACGAACTCGGCCTGACAGGCACCCACCTGGGCTGCGAACATGGCGTGTGCGGCGCCTGCACCGTGCTGGTAGACGGACACAGCGCTCGCAGTTGCCTCATGTTGGCGCGCCAGGCCGAACGCCACGAAGTGCAGACCGTCGAAGCGCTCGAGAAGCAGGGCGAACTCAACACCCTACAGCAGGCATTTCGCGAGCTGCACGGCCTGCAATGCGGTTTCTGTACGCCCGGTATCCTGATGACGCTGACCGAACTGCTGCGCGACCAGCCGGATGCCGATGAAGCCGCTGTTCGCGACGCCTTGTCAGGACATCTATGCCGTTGCACCGGCTACCAGAATATCGTCGCGGCGGCCATGGAAGCATTGCGCCGCCAGCGCAACCAGCGGAGCCAGGCAGCATGAACCCCAGCTATCGCCACGACCAGGACATCGGCGGGGCTGGCGCCCCCGCGCCAGCCCCGGTGCGCGCCGCCAGGGACGCCCCGGGCACGCCGGCGGCGACGCAAGCCGAAGGACATATCGGCCGCCGCACGCAACGCATCGAAGACGGGCCCTTGTTGCGGGGCCAGGGCCGCTACGTGGCCGACGTGGATGTGCCGGGCGCGCTGTACGCGGCCTTCGTTCGCAGCCCGCATGCGCACGCGATGATCCGCCATATCGACACGGCCCAGGCCATGCGCCGCGAAGGGGTGGTGGCCGTGGTCACCGCCGCAGAAATGGCGGGCTATCTCAGCAATCTGCGGATGCCGCTGGGCTTCCCGACAACGGCGCTGCCCTCCGGCATCACTCCTTTCGTGCTTACCCCCCGCGAGGCGTGTTTCGTCGGAGAAGCGGTAGCCATGGTGCTTGCTACCACCCGCTACGCCGCCGAGGATGGCGCGGGCGATGTGCAGATCGACTACGAGCCGCTGCCCGCCATTTCCGATTGCCGGCAGGCGCTCGATCCGCAGGCCCCGCGCGTGCGCACCGAGTTCCCGGATAATATCCTTACCCGCTTCACCGTCGCCTATGGCGACTGCGACCAGGCCTTCGCGCAGGCGGCGCATGTATTCAGCGAATCCCTGCACCAGCATCGCGGCGGCGCCCACCCCATGGAAGGTCGCGGCGTGGTCGCCGAATACGACGAACTGCGGGACACGCTCACGGTATGGTCGTCCACGCAGATGGCCCACGAGCTGCAGTTCACGCTGGCTGAGCTGCTCGGGCTGGCCGAGTCGCGCATCCGCGTCATCACGCCCGACGTGGGCGGCGGCTTCGGCGCCAAGTTCCTGATCTATCCCGAGGAGATCGCGGTGGCAGCGGTGGCGTTCAATATGCGCCAGCCTGTCAAGTGGATCGAGGACCGCGCCGAACACTTCGTCGCGTCGATCCAGGAACGCGACCAGTACTGGGACGTCGAAATCGCGGTGGACGACCAGGCCCGGGTACTCGGCATCCGCGGACGCCTGGTGCATGACCAGGGCGCGTACACGCCGCAGGGCATCAATTGCGCGTACAACGCCGCGACGGGCGTCACCGGGCCGTATGTGGTGCCCAGTTTTTCCATCGACGCCGCGGTGGCGCAGACCAACAAGGTCTACACCATCCCCGTGCGCGGGGCCGGCTATCCGGAAGGCGCTTTCGTCATGGAGCGTTTGCTGGACCGCGTGGCCTACGGCATGGGCCTGGACCGCGCGGAGGTACGCCGCCGCAACCTCGTGGCCGCGGACAAGCTGCCCTACGTCAAACCGCTCAAGCAACGCTCCGGAAAACCGATCACGCTCGACACCGGCGACTACCTGGCAAGCCAGGAAGCCGTACTGCGCACCATCGACTATGCCGGCTTCGCCGAACGCAAGGCGGCGGCGCGGGCCCAGGGTCGCTACATCGGCATCGGCTTCGCCCACGCCGTGAAGGGAACGGGGCGCGGCCCGTTTGAATCGGCGTCCGTGAAGGTATCCGCGACGGGCCGCATCAGCGCTGCAACCGGCGCCATGGCGATGGGCCAGGGTCTGCGCACCGCCATGGCGCAGATCGTCGCCGACGTCCTCGGCGTGCCCGTGCACGATGTGCAGGTTGTTTCGGGCGATACCGCCGCCATCTCCATGGGCATCGGCGGTTTCGCCAGCCGCCAGACGGTCACGGGCGGCTCATCGATGCTGCTGGCGGCCCGCCAGGTACAAGCCAAGGCCCGCAAGGTGGCCGCATACCTGCTGAAGGTCGATGAGCAGTCACTGCAAGTGCGTGATGGCAAGGTCTACGTTCCAGGCCAGGCCGACAAGGCTGTGACGCTCGCGGAAATCGCCCGCACGCTGCGTGGCATCCCGGGCTACGACCTGCCGCCGGGCGCCGGCGCGGGCCTGGAGGCCACGGTGTGCTGGGAACCTGACGCGATGACCTATGCGAATGCCTTTCATGCCTGCGAGGTCGAAGTGGACGTGAATAGCGGCAACGTGGCACTGCTTCGCTATGTCGCGCTGCACGACTGCGGCCGCCTGATCAATCCCCTGGTTGTCGAAGGACAGATCCACGGGGGTATCGTGCACGGCATCGGCAACGCCTTGTTCGAGTTCATGCGTTACGACGAGAACGCGCAGCCGTTGAGCACGACGTTTGCCGACTACCTGTTGCCGACGTCGACCGAGATTCCGCACCTGGAACTTATCTTCACCCAGACGACGACCGACGCGAACCCATTGGGCGTAAAGGGCGTGGGCGAGGTCGGTACCATACCGGTCACCTCCACGATATGCTCGGCCATCGACGACGCGCTATCGGAGTTCGGGCTGCATGTGAACGCGATACCGGTGGATCCGGTGAAACTGGTGTGGCAGCTGGATCAGGCGTCGAAGTGATTCGCCGCGTCCGGTCCTGTCGGGGCGGCGCCGGAGGAGGTGCCGCCCTGATCCGGGTTCCGGGCTTCCGTCGCGCGCGTCAATGCGCGCCGATGATATAGCCGATTGCCAGGCAGGCGACGGCGATGGCGACGACAGCGACGGTCTGCCATAGCCGCAATTCTTTCTCGATACTCCGGTCAGGCATGGCACCGGGATGCAAGCCCGCGCGCGTGCCGGCCAACGAACCCGGACCAGTCTCCGGAGCGGCGGATGCAGGGCCGCCGACGGCGCCTCGCGAGAAGGAAGCCGCGTCCGGGGCTGCCGGGACGGGGATAGCCGAGCTCCCGGGCGGCTGCCCGCCGCCCGGCGTAAACGTCGCCTTGAACCGCGCGAAGAACTCCGCCGCCATCCTTTTGGCCACGCCGTCGATGAGCCTGGACCCGACCTGGGCCAGCTTGCCGCTGAGCTCGGCGGTGGCGACGTAGCGGAGGTCCGTACCGTCATCCGCTGGCGCCAGCGCAACCGTGGCGCCCCCCTTGCCAAACCCCGCCGCGCCACCCGACCCTTCGAAGGCCAGCGCGTAGCCGTGCGGCGCATTGACGTCCCGTATGCAGAGCTTGCCATTGAAGCGCGCCTTGACCGGCCCGACCGCCGCGAGCATGCTGATGCGGTATTCGTCATCCGCCTGCTTCTCGATCGATTCGCACCCCGGAATACAAGCCTTCAATACATCGGGGTCGTTCAGCGCAGCCCAAACAGCATCCTGCAAGGCGGGGATGCGCTGTTCGCCGGTCATTTCCATTGCCGCGGTCTCCGGGTCATCGAAGCCTGTAACTCTAGATTAACTTGACCATACAGTCAATAATTCGCCTGAAAATCCCAAAGGTAGTGCAGGTAGCGATGCATTGGTGCGCCGTGCGTCGCGGCGGTGCATGGCGACTCGCCTCGGTCGTATGCCGGCCCCCGCTCCCGCCTCACCCATATCGGATTATTCCCTTAAAATTCATGATGTTCAACGTGTGTTCCGCCTGACTTTCTCTGCCTTGAACGTCGATATTGCGGCGCCCCATACGCCCTCAAGACGTTCGCTAAACAGCGCGTGGTCAGGGTAAACACTGCATCGAAGAACCGCTTTTGATCTTGTGTTACTTAACCATGTAGTCAATAATTTTCCGACCGCCCACACATATCGGCGGCGCATGGATCATTCGACATCGCGAGGGCATATGAAATCCGCAACCTTCCTGCAGCGCGCCGTCATGGGCGCGGCCATCTGTCTGGGCATTGTCTCGGGCGGGATCGCGTCCGCTGCCGATAAGCTCAAGCTCGTCTTCCCCACCTCGTCCGCGACCCTCGCCTTGCCGTACCTCGTTGCGCAGAAGAAGGGCTGGCTGGACGCCGAGGCCATACAGGTCAGCGGCGACTCGAACGCCGTACGGGCACTGCTCGCCGGCACGGGAGACGTCGCCATCGTGGGTGCCTTCAACGCCTTCGCCGCCGCCGGGGAAGGCGCAAAGTTCAAGGCCATCGGCACTTGGCAGGGAGTCAACGACTACGAACTGGTGGTCGCCAGCGACATCGCCACCATGAAGGAAATCGAAGGCAGGATATTCGCGGGCACGGGACCGGGCGGGCCGCCGGAAGAGTTCAGCAAGCTGCTATTCCGCAAGAACGGCGTCGACATCTCCAAGATCCGCTTCATCGCCGTGTCCGGCGGGCATGCCAACATCGTGCAGGCGCTGTTGGCCGGACGTGCTGGCGCTGGCATGGTCAACACCCTGAGCGCCGTGACGGGTGTGCGTACCGGCAAGATAAAGATACTGGTCAGCATGGGCAGCGCCTACCCGCAGATCGGCTATGTCTACAACCTGGTGCGCAACGACCGCATCGACGACCCCGGCCTCAAGCCCAAGCTGCAGGCGCTCACCACCGCCGGCATCAAGGCCTCGCGTTTCATCATGGACCATCCGGACGAGGCCGTGCAGATCCTGCTGGAACGCTATCCGGATATCGACAAGGGCCTGGCCACCGATGTAGTGGCCGAACTGAATCGCAACAAGGTCTGGGGCGTGAACGGGGGGATTTCCAAAGAGCAGGTCAACGCCACCCTGGACATTTTCAAGAGCACCGGCATGCTCAAGACCGATGTAGACACCAACCAGATCTTCGACTACCGCTTCATCGACGCGGCGATGAAGGACCTGGGCGGGAGCAAATGACATGGGGAGCCTTTCAGTGCTAAGAGCCGACACCTTCGCCATGCCGGAAACCAGCGCAGCAGCGGCCCTGCCGATGGTCGATATCCGCGGCGTGAGCAAGTACTACTACGGCCGTGATACCGCGAATGGCGACATGCCACAACGCATCGTCGCCCTGGACAATGTCAGCGCCACCATTGCGCGCGGCGAATTCATTTCCCTGCTGGGCCCCAGCGGATGCGGCAAGACCACCTTGCTGCGCATCGCCGCGGGCCTGACGCAATGGGCTGAAGGTTCCATCACGATCGGCGGCCAGCTGGTCAATGGCCCGCGCAAGGACGCCTGCATGGTGTTCCAGCACTTCGGCTTGCTGCCATGGCGCAGCGTAATCGACAACGTCGGGTTTCCGCTGGAACTCGACGGCGTGGCTACCGGAGAACGCAAGGAGCGCGGCCTGGAACTGCTGGACCTGGTGGGGCTGCGCAAGTATGCGACCCATTATCCGCACGAATTGTCTGGCGGCATGCAGCAGCGTGTCGCCATCGCGCGCGCCTTGATGCGGCAGCCCAAGGTACTGTTCATGGACGAGCCTTTCGGCGCCCTGGATGCGCAGACGCGTGAAAAACTTCAAGAGGACTTCCTCAAGATCTGGGCGAACATCGGCACCACCGTGCTGTTCGTCACGCACAGCATCGACGAAGCCCTGGTCCTGTCGGACCGCATCTTCGTATTTACACCCAGCCCCGGGCGCCTCAAGGCCATCGTCGACTCGCCGTTGAAGGACGAGCGGATGGGCGGGGACCCGCGCGCGCACCGCGCCTACGGCGAAGCCCGCAACGACCTGCGCGCCATGCTGATGGAGACCGCCCAATGAGCAGTTCCGCCGCCACCGTATCGAAGCAGGGCGCCATCGATGCCGGCCGCCCGACCCCCAAGTGGTGGGTCGCCCACCCGAATATCGTCCGCACGCTGTCCGTCGTGGCATTCCTGCTGCTATGGGAGTATTTCGGACGCAAGATCGACCCCCTGTTCCTGGCCCCGCCCACGCGGATCTTCGACGCTGCGGTCGAACTGACCGCCAGCGGCGAGCTGGGCAAGGCGCTGATGGCCACCCTGTACCCGTTCGCCATCGGCATGGTGATCAGCATCATCGCCGGTGTGGCGCTGGGAATCGCCATGGCCCAGTGGCGCCTGTTCGAATACATCATCGATCCCTTCGTCAACGCTTTCTACGCGATCCCGCGTATCGCGCTGGTGCCGCTCATCATGCTCTGGGCTGGCCTGGACACGACCGGCAAAATCGTCATCCTGGTTTCCAACGCCATCTTTCCGGTCATCATCAACACCTATGCGGGCATACGTGACGTTCGAGGGTCCATCCTCGAAGTAGGCAAGGCGTATGGCGCGACGCGGCCGCAGATCTTTTTCAAGATACTCCTGCCCTCGGCCGTACCGTTCATCATGACCGGCATCCGGCTGACGGTGGGGCAGGCGATTATCGGCATCATCGTGGCCGAATTCCTGACCGCCCAGACCGGGCTGGGCGGCATGATCGTCTACTACGCCAACCTGTTCGCCACGGCCAAGCTTTTCGTACCCATCATCGTGATCGGGGTCCTGGGCGTCGTATTGACAGAACTGGTGCAACTGGTGGAGCGGCGCTTCTCCCGCTGGCGCAAGCTGGAGCAGGATCGTGGTTGAGGCGCGGCGAAGCGGACCGCAATCCATAGTGCTCATCGGCTATGGCGCGATGGGCAGCTACGTCCATCGTGCCCTGGCTGGAGACGGCCGCCTGCGTATCACGCATGTCGTGGTGCCGGCGGAATTCGTCGCCGATGCACAGGCGCAACTGCAAGACGCCGCGGTCGTCGTCGGCGACGTCGACCAGCTCGACGCCACGCCGGACTTCGCGCTGGAGTGCGCCGGCCACAGCGCGGTGACTGGCGCCGTACCCAGGCTCTTGCGCCGTGGCGTAGACGTGATCATCGCCTCGGTCGGGGCGCTGAGCGAGCGTGGCTTGCCGGAATCGCTGGAAACGGCGGCGCGGGCCGGCGGTGCGCAGCTTACGCTCGTGCCGGGCGCTGTCGCGGGCATCGACGCGCTTGCCGCCGCCCGCCAGCAAGGCCTGGAATCGGTCGAGTACGTCGGCCGCAAGCCGCCCGCCGGTTGGCGGGGCACAGCGGCCGAAGCACATGTCGACCTGGAAAGATTGACCGAGCCGACGGTGTTCTTCGAAGGTACGGCGCGCGAAGCGGCCTCGCTGTTTCCGAAGAACGCCAACGTGGCCGCCATGGTGGGCCTGGCCGGTATCGGCATGGACCGCACCCGGGTAACCTTGATCGCCGACCCTGGCGTGACGCGCAACAACCATCAGATTGTCGCGCGCGGCGCCTTCGGCGAGCTGGATATTCGGACCGCCGGCGAAACCTTGCCTGACAATCCCAAGACTTCGATGCTTGCGGCGCTGTCCATCGTGCGCGCCGTGCGGAACCGCGTGGCCGCAGTCGCGATCTGAACGACGGCGGTGGCCGGGCCTGCACGGGGCTGGTCACCGCCGCCCCCAGAGGGATTCCCGTCCGTCAGATATGCGATGCCCGCAGAGGGCGGCCCACGCCGCCGCAGGCCGATTGCGCCTGCCGGCTAGGGCTTCAGATACCTGAGCACCATGTCGGCGGCATGTTCCAGGCGTTGCTTGATACGCTGGGCGGTCATCAGGCGCTGGCCGAAGATGGCTTCGAAGGTGTAGCGGTTGCTGACGTAATGCGCCGTCAGCGACGTAATGGAAATATACAGGTCGACCGCGTCGATGTTCTCGCGGAACAGCCCCTCGTTCTGGCCGCGCTCCAGCAGGCTGCGTATCGTGTCGAGCAGCGGGTTGTACATCTCGCGGATGGTGGCCGAACCGACAATATGCTTGCCCTGGTTCAGGTTTTCGCTCGACAGGATGCGCTGGAATTCCGGGAAGCGCACCCAGACCTGCCCGGTAAACACCACCAGCCGCCGCATGCCATCGACGGGATCCATGCCGCGGATCTGCAAGTCCTTCTGGCGCGAGCGGATGGAATCGTAGGTGTACTCCAGCACGGCGGTGAACAGGTCATCCTTGTTGCCGAAATGGTGGTACAGCACGTTCTTGTTGATGCCAGCCCGCAAGGCGATCTCGTCGACACGGCCACCGTCATATCCCTTACTGGAAAACTCGTCCAGGGCTGCCTGGATGATGGTTTCACGCGTCTTGCGGGAACTTTCGCGACGCACCACGGGCCGTGCTTTGTCGCGCTGGGGGCGTGCCTCGGTGGGAGCGTCTGGGGAGGTCATGTGGGCGTTTTTCTGGTCTTCCTCGATGGCCCGGCGACATGCGGCCGGTAGGCGGCAGCGCCTGCGCAGGCACACTGCCGCCATTCTAGACGAGTTTGCGCGGACAAGCCGCGCACCTGCTACAGGTGCTTGGCGTCCAGATGGGCAGAACGGCGCTTGTAAAGGTCCTCGTCGGCGTAGCCCATGGTTTCGGGCTTGGCGCGTCCCAGCATTACTTGAAAATACACGGGTTCAAGGCTGCGGTTTTCGTAGCCATGGATGACCCCCGGCGGGCAGGCGATGCATTCCCACGGCCCCAGCCGCGTCCAGCGCGGTTCACCGCCTTCGTCCTGGATGAATACGTCCAGGAAACCCTTCAACACGAAGAAGACTTCCTCGACTTCATGCGTGTGCGCTGCGTTCCCCTGGCCCGGGTTGACGTACATGATGCTCAGCGTGAAACCACGTGCCGGGATGACGGCGGTGTCGCCCACCTTGCCCGAACCGCCGGCACCAATGAACCGGTGCTGGGCGCGCTTGAAACCTTCGATCTTGGCATCCTCGAAAGCATTCCAGTCCGGCACGCGGTTGGAGAACCGTGCGATGTACTTCTGTTCGATCTCTTCCAACGTGGCATTGGCCAGTTCGGGGGGCCGCGGATGACGGGCGATAGCCATTACATGCACTCCAAAGTGTAGTTTCCGGTACGTCGCTCAGCGGTTCCGGCATGGAGTCCAGATTAATAAAACTTGACTAAATAGTCAATTACTACGGAACCACGGCCGGGAAGAATATTAGAGATTGCTAAGGGAAATTCCCTAGATTTGCCTGATGACCAGCTTGTCAATCCTGATGGAAATAGACTGCCTGGACAGGTAGGGCATCTTCACTGGACGCTGGCCCGTCCGGCTCTCGCTAGCCATTTAGGTGATGGGGAAAACCGCCCTAGCTGCGTCGCCCGGCTGCGCGTATAACGGCATGGGTCCAACAGCCGGGCAAACCAGATATGGTGATCGCGACAGACGTCCTTGTGGTGGGTGCGGGACCTACGGGCCTGCTCATGGCGGCCGAATTGCAACGGCGCGGCGTGGATTGCCTGCTTATCGACGCGCATGAACAACCCATGGAGTGGGACCGCGCAACGGTGGTGCATCCTCGATCGCTGGAAATCCTGGACGCCCTGGGGCTTTCGGAGCCGCTACTCGCGGCAGGCGTCAAACAGCGACGCGCCCGCATCCATGCCGGCGGCGCAGTTCTCGGGGAAATCGACCTGGCGCTATGCGGAAGCCGCTATCCGTTCAATATCGGCATATCGGAAGAGGTCACGGAAGCCATACTGACCGATTACCTTGCCAGCCACGGCGGCGAAGTGACACGGGCCACCACGCTTATCGGGCTTGAAGAAAGCGGCGACGGCATGCAGGCCACCGTACGACACCACGATGTCGAGTCGCAGATTCGCGCCCGCTGGGTGGTAGGGTGCGACGGTCACCACAGCACCGTCCGCGCCCTGGCCGGCATCGAGCAGGATGGCCACGATATCAGCCAGCCCTGGGCGGTGTTCGACGCGGCCATACGCGACTGGCCCGAACCTTTCGAAGCGAATTACGCCTATCTCGACGAGATACCGGTCATCCTCACCGCATTGCCGGACAAGCGCTGGCGGGTGTACCTGAGGCCGAGCGCCAGCGACTCCGACCTGATCGCGGACGCGCTTTCCACCTTGCAGCGCTATCTGCCCCACGCCAGCTTCGACGACATCTCCCATCCGACCCGGTTCCATTGCCATACCAAAGTGGCGCAGCGCTTCCGCGCGGGCCGCGTCCTGCTGGCCGGGGACGCCGCGCATACCTGCAGCCCCGCGCAAGGCCACGGCATGAACAGCGGCTTGCAGGACGCATACAACCTCGGCTGGAAACTGGCCCTGGTATGCCACGCACATTGCCCGGATGCGCTGCTCGACAGCTATCACGCCGAACGGCGTCCCGTGGCCGACATGGTGATGGCCGAGGGCGACGCCGCCGAAGCCATGCAATTGATACGCACCGCCGAAGAACGGCGGCAGCGCGACGCAGCGATACGCGCGGCTTTCTCGGATTCCGCCCAGCGGCACCACGAGGCGGTGGCGGAAGCCGAGCTGGACGTCGACTACGCCGGCTCGCCCCTGGTGATGGGCGACGTGCACACCGCGCTCTGGCCCGGCGCCCGGCTGCCTGACCAGATCGACGTACGCCGCGCCGACGGCGGCGCGGACCGGCTGCACCGGTACACGCATCGCCCGGGGCATACGGCCCTGCTGATCGGCGATGCATCGACGTCGCCGCCGGAATTGGCGCGGATGCGCCGCGACATGGCGGCGCTTGCCGACGGGCACCTGATCGAGCGCATGATCGCCGTCACGGCAAACTTGAGCGTGCCGGACGCGGATGCCTACCTGGAGCCCGCGGCGGCCGATAGCCTGGGCGTCACGAATATCGTGCTGGTGGTCGTCCGCCCGGATGGCCATGTCGGCCTGCGCGCCGAACAAGGCCATGCGCAGGCCTTGTCCGGCTACATCGGCCGGCTGCGGGCGCAAGGCCCCGCCGCCTGACGCCGCATCGCGGCGCGGACTCCAGCGCGTCGCGCCCCGGGGCGCGACGCGCTGCGCCGCATCCATTGCCGCCGTCAGTCCGAACCCGTTTGCGGATACGATTCAACCGGGATGCACCCAGCTCTCTCAACCCAGGAGAACGAACATGGTCAGCAAGAACACAATCTGTCTCTGGTACGACGGCACCGCGCTGGACGCGGCGAACTTCTACGCCGCGACCTTTCCGGACAGCGCGGTCAAGGCCGTTCATCACGCCCCCGGCGATTATCCGGCCGGCAAGCAAGGCGATGTTCTGACGGTCGAATTCACGGTGATGGGCATTCCCTGCCTGGGCTTGAACGGCGGGCCCGGGATCAAGCACAACGAGGCGTTCTCCTTCCAGGTCGCTACCGACGACCAGGCCGAAACCGACCGCTTGTGGAACGCGATCATCGAGAACGGCGGACGCGCGAACGTATGCGGCTGGTGCCAGGACAAATGGGGGATCTCGTGGCAGATCACGCCCCGCGTCCTGACGGCCGCGGTTACCGATCCCGACCAGGCGGCGGCCAAGCGCGCCTTCGAAGCCATGATGAAGATGACCAAGATCGACATCGCGGCGATCGAAGCGGCGCGGCGCGGCTGACACCTTGCCGCAGCGAGGACCGCTGCATCGGCCCGCTTCGGTTGCGTCGCGCGGAGCCGCATACGGTGTGCTTCAGCCGGAAGCCTTATGTCATCGCACCCCTTGGTGGACGATATCCTGCGCCGGGTTGCGCGCCGCTATCGCCTGGCGCCGCTGCCCCGGGAATGTGCGGACCTGCAAACCGGCAATGCCGCGACGGCGCTCGCACTGGCCATCGACCAGGCGCGCCGGACCACGGAACGCGGTGAAGTGCCGGCAACGGCTCTGAAGCGGGATTTCACGGAAGCGCTGGCGCGCCTGATCCATGAGGCGCTGCGCGAGGAATCCGGAGACCAGGCGTTCAAGGCCATGGCGCTTCGGCACCGGGTCCCCACGGTGCGGGAATACGCATCGCTTTCCGCGCACGCCGGCCAGGATCGCCGTACGGTTCGCGCGGCCATCAACGCGATGGCCCATCCGGCGAAGCAGCAGCGGACCGCCCCTGGTCCACGGCGGGACATACTGGCGCAACTGCATGCGGCCGGCGCCCGGGACGCGTGGTCGAGCGTGCACGAGGCCGCGCAGCGTTTCCTGCGCGTTCCGGGGATGGCGGACGAATCGCCCCTGGGACCGGCCGTCAACCGGCTGCTAGGCAGCCCCGCATTGGAACGCCTGCGGCGTCTGCAGGCGCTGGCGTCGGATGACGCCGTGCATCAGTACCTGAGCCTATGGGAACGGCATGGACCCCGCTCCGGCAGCCGTGCGGCAGCGGCGCAGGGCATGGCCTCGCAGCGGCGCGGCGTCGCCGTGGAAGCTGCCGCGACACGGGCGCTCGAAGCCCTGGCCCGCCGGCTCGACGAGGTGGACGGGCGCCAAGCCTCATACCGGGTCGTCACGTCGATGCGCGTACCGCCTTCGATACCCGCCGACCCGGACCGCGCCAAGACGGAGTGGGACGTTGTCCTGCTAAGACGGCCCACAGCCCGCGATGCCGCCACGGGCTGGGACGTGTGCCTGCTGGTCGAAGCCAAGGCATCCGTGGACGCCGCGACAACCGACCTTCCGCGCCTGCTGCGCGGACTGCGGTTGCTTGCGCAGGCGGACGAAACCGCCGTCTATCCGTTCGAGACGCGACAAGGGGTAATAAACCTGAACGGCGCATCGCTGGCTGCGCTGCCGATGGACCCGGCCGGCCTGGCTGGAACGATTCTTTACTGCTGCGACGCGCCCGCGGAGACGCCCCCTCGCCTGCTCGGCGCCGCCAGCCGGATGCAACTCCTATCCGCGGACGCCAGCCTGGAATTCGCCGCGGCCCTCGCGCGGAAACAACCAGCGGGAGCCGCGAACCTGGAGCCGGTCTGGCATCGGTTGCTGCAGTCGCCACGTTGGCGGGCGGTGCTTGACCAGTATCCGAGGCTGTACCGGGTACGTGAATTGATGGTCCACACGGACGACTTGCTGGCCGCGGTCGGCGGCACGGCGCAAGCGGCGGACGGGCCGGCGGATCATGCGCGCCAGGACGGCGGCCGGCAACTTGCGGACCTGAGCCCTCGGAGGAACGACGATGCAATGGACCAGCCCTAATCCTTTCCTGACAGGGGCCTACCAGCCCGTGTTCGACGAGCGCAATGACGTGGACCTGCGGGTGCGCGGGAAGATTCCCGACGGCCTCGACGGCGTCTTCATGCGCAATGGACCCAACCCGCAGTTCGAGCCGGACCCGCACTATGCCTACCCCTTCGATGGCACCGGCATGGTCCATGCCGTCTACCTCGACAACGGCGCGGCGCGCTACCGCAACCGCTGGGTCCTCACCGACGAACTGGCCCGGGAGCGGGCAGCGGGCCGCCGCCTGTTCAATTCGACGTTTTCGGCGCCGCCGCATGCCAACCTGGCCAACACGAACATCGTCCACCATGGCGGGCGCTATCTCGCCCTGTACGAGGGCGGCGCGCCCTACGAAATGGACCGCGAACTGGCCACAGTGGGCCGGTACGACTATCAGGGGGCGCTGCCGGACGTGATGTCGGCCCATCCCAAGGCCGATCCGGTCACCGGCGAGCTGTTATCGGTGCAGTACGACCTCGACACCGGCATGCTGCACTATCTGCGCGCCTGCCGTAACGGTACCCTGGACCGCCGCGTCGCCTTTCCGGCGCCGTGGCCGGCCATGGTGCACGACATCGCCATCACGCAACGCTACGTCGTCGCCATACTGGGTCCCTTCGTGTTCGACTTCTCCGGCAAGGGCCCGCCCGCCAGTTGGCAACCCGGACGCGGCGCCCGGGTCGCGCTGATACCCCGCGACGCCCATGAGGCGTCGCAGGTGAAATGGATATCGGCCCCGCCGTTCTTCAATTGGCATATCGTGAACGCATATGAAGAAGACGGCCGCATCGAACTCGTGCTGCCGTGGTACGAGTCGTTTTCCCTGGGCGCCCCCGCCAAGCGCCTGGAACTGCATCGCTTGACCGTCCATATCGACCAGGGGCGCGTGGAAGACCGCGTGCTGGACGACCGGCCTTGCGAGTTCGGGCGGATCAACGATGCGTATCTGGGCCGCAACGCCCGCTATGGCTACGTGGGCCTGCGCGATCCCTATCCCCAGCAGCCCGCCCAGCCCGGCGCCTTCGAGGCCATCGCCCGCTATGACCTGGCGTCGGGGCAGAAGGTCGTGCACCGGTTCGCACCCGGCATGACCGCATGCGAACCGGTGTTCGCGGCCGATCCGCAAGGCAGCCGCGAGGAGGACGGATATATCCTGACCTTCGTGCACGACGCCGGCAGCGAGACCGGCCTGTTTCTTATCCTGGATGCGCGCAACCTTTCGGGAGAGCCGGTCGCCACCATCGCGTTGCCGCGCCGCGTACCCGCCGGATTGCACGGCTCCTGGATTGCCGACTGAAGCGAATCCGGCACGACAGCCGGTCCGTCGATTTCAGTCCAGTTGCTGGATCCGGATCATGTTCCCGGCCGGGTCCCGCACGCCGAGATCGCGCACGCCGTAGGGCTGGTCGGTCGGCTCCTGGACGATTTCGGCATTCCGTTCCCGCAGGCGGCGGAAGGTGGCGTCCAGGTCTGTCGCGCCCAGCAGCAGCGTCGCGAAAGTGCCCTTGGCCATCATCTCGGCGATGCTGCGCTTCTCCTGGTCGGTCAGGCCGGGCGTGGCGTTGGGCGGATACAGGACGATGGATGTGCCGGCCTGGCCCCTGGGCCCGACGGTGATCCAGCGATAGTCCGCGTAGGCGACGTCCTTGCGGACCTCGAAGTCCAGCGCGTCGCGATAGAAGGCCAGCGAAACCTCCGGATCGGTGTGAGGCAGGAAAGTCGAATGGATCGTGACGCCCATGACGGGTCTCCATGGTGTGTTGAGCGGCGCGGACCGCGGTTGTCGCGGCCCTGGCCTGGAACCAGGAAGACAGTCTAAGCGCCAGCCGTTTCGAGCGCTTCTCGATTCCTGACCGGCTGATTGCGGATGCGCCGCGTCACCTGCCTGGCGATGCAGGACGGAATACCTTCCGCCTCGCCCGCGTAATCGCGCCGGTAGACACGGGGCGGCACGCCGACCAGTTCGGTGAACCGCGTACTGAAGGTGCCCAGCGACGCGCAGCCGACCTCCAGGCAAACCTGGGTAACGCTCAGGTCGCCCCGGCGCAACAAGGCCATCGCCCGTTCGATGCGGCGAGTCATCAGGTATGAATAGACCGACTCCCCATAGGCCAGGCGGAACTGCCGGCTGAGGTGTCCCGCCGACATATGGATACCCTGGGCGAGCGCCTCGACATTCAGCGCCTGGGCGTAGTCGCGGTCGATGCGGTCGCGCACGCGGCGCAGGCGCGCCAGGTCGCGCAGGGAAGTATCGGGCGGGGAGGCGGGCATCGCCGTATGCTGCCATGCCCGCCCGGATTGCTCAAGCCTCAGTCCGCCGACGCGCCGGAAGACTGCACCAGCCCTTTCCACAACACCACCTCCCGGTCCAGGAATGCCTTGAATTCCTGGGGCGTGCTGCCCACCGCTTCCGACCCCTGGGTTTCGATCGATTCACGCATTTCGGCGCTGCGGGTTACCTCCACGATGTTGCGCGACAGCGCATCGACCACCGCCGGCGGTGTCCCGGCCGGTACGAACACCGCGTTCCAGGTGGCGATTTCAAAGCCCGGCAAGGTCTTGGCGATGGGCGGCACGTCCGGAATCTGCGGCGCCGCCTTGCTGGTCGTGATGCCCAGCGCCTTGACCTTGCCGCCACGGATGAAGGCGAGCGCGTCGATCAGCGGCGCGAACATCACCTGGATGTTCCCGCCGATGAGATCCGACATGGCCGGCGCGGCGCCTTTGTAGGGCACGTGGGTCATCTGGACCTTCGCCATGCTGGAGAACATCACGCCGCCCAGGTGCTGGGACGTTCCCGGCCCACCGGAGCCATAGTTGAGCTGTCCGGGCTTTTCCTTGGCCAATCTGATCAGCCCGGCCACATCGTTGACCGGGAGGCTGTTGTTGGCGACCAAAACCAGCGGCGTGTGGGCGATCTGGGAGACGGGGATGAAGTCGGCCAGGATATCGAAGGGCAGCTTCTTGAAGAGTGCGATGTTGGCGATCGACGTGCTCGTTCCCATGAACAGCGTATAGCCGTCGGGGGCGGACCGCGCCACATAGTCGCCGGCGATATTCCCGCTGGCGCCCGGCTTGTTCTCGACGACGACGGGCTGGCCCATGGCCTTGGTCAAGCCGCGGGCCAGGATACGCGCCACGATATCGGTGCTGCCGCCGGCGGAAAACGGCACGACGATGTTGACGGCGTGGTCCGGGTAGGCGGCGCTTGCGCCGCCCGCGTACAGGGTCAATACCGCCGCGCAGGCGGCCGCAAGGCCATTTTTCAAGCTACGCATGTCTTCCTCCTTTATGGGCCTTGACGGCCTTATCTGCTTTCCTGGTGGGACGGCCGCCTGTCTATGACAGGACCGCCACCTGTTTCCGCTTGATCAGCTCGAAGTCGATCTCCGCGCCCAGCCCGGGTTCGGTCGGGGCGTACACATAGCCATCCGCGTCGGCCTGGATGTCCTGCACCAGGCCATACTTCTGGGCGCCATCGGGCAGCAGCACCTCGAAGAATTCCGTGTTCTTCAAGGCCATGATGACGTGCAGGCCGGCCACGTTGTTCAGGGAATTCCCGCCATGGTGGACCTCGTAATTCATGCGGAAGGACTCGGCCAGGTGCGCGGTCTTCATCATGGTGGTGATGCCGCCCTTCAGGGCCACGTCGCCACGCAGGAAATCGGTGGCCTGCTGCAGCACCCAGGGGGCATAGGAGTCCAGCCCCGCCGCCGGGAACTCGGTGGCCATGACGGGAATATGCAGTTGCTGCTTCAGCTTCACATAGTTGTAGACGTCCGCGTCGTGCAGGGGATCCTCGTACCAGTAGTAATTCAGGTCCTGCAATGCGCGCCCCACCCGCACGGCCTCCGGATACTGGTAGCTCCATGCCGCATCGAGCATGACCAGGTAATCGTCGCCGACCGCTTCGCGCACGGCCTGGCAAACCTTGATGTCCTCCTGCCAGGGGTGCGGCGGATGGATCTTGTACGCGGCCCAGTTGAGCGATTTGTAGTGCAGGGCCTCTTCCGCATAGGCCTGGGGACTGTCCAGGATCATGGAGCTGGCGTAGGCCTTGACCCGATCGCGGTAGGAACCGAGCAGGCGATGGATGGGCATGCCCGCCGCCTTGCCGCAAATGTCCCACAAGGCGACGTCGCAGGCGCCGACGGTGCGCACCGTGGTCGTGCGCGCACGGCGCCAGAGGGCCTGGTGCAGGCGTTCGCGATCCAGCGGGTTCTGCCCCATCAGGATGGGCTTCAGGTACTTGATGAGGTTGGGTCCGTCCAGGTCGCCGCCGTAGTAGGCGGAGCCCAGGAAGGCGTGTCCGCTGATGCCCTCGTCGGTTTCGATCTTCAGCAGGCCGATCTTGCTGGAACCCGCGAACTTGCCGGTGTGGGCGGCATAGCTGGTGGGCGGAATATCGTCCCAGGCGAACAGCGTGAGGGTGACGTCGACAATCTTCATGGGTTCCCCGTGCGTGGTGAAAAGATGACAGTGCTATAGTCCTGTATAGGACTTAGTGTCTGGCAAACACCGGCCGCTGTCAACAGCCGGGGCACGGTCCAGCCGATTGCTTGGGGATAAACTGTCGCGATGCCGAAGACCGCTTCCCACCCGCTGCCTCAGGTTCGCCTTGCCGGCCCGGACGGCCTGCCCAAATACCTCCAGTTGAAGAATGCGCTCGCCCAGGAAATCGCCGCCGGGCGATGGGAACCCGGGCACAAGCTGCCGGCGGAAGACCAGTTGGTGGATGCGACGGGGCTCAGCCTGGGAACGGTGCAGCGAGCCCTGAGGATGCTGGTCGACGAAGGTGTCCTGATCCGACGCCATGGCGCGGGCACCTATGTGGCCAAGCGCAAGTACCCGATGGGCGGCCCGTTCCAGCATTTCCGCTTCGTGGACGACACGGGCGAGGGCATCCTGCCCATATACACCAGCGTGCTGCGCCGCTATGAGGTCGACCAGGCGGGGCCTTGGGACGATCTGCTGAAGAGCGAGAAAATCGTCTGTATCGACCGCGACTTCTCCATCAATAACGAGTTCTCGCTGTACGTGCAGATCTATTTCTGCAGCATCCGTTTCCCCGAACTCGCGTCGGTGCCGCCGGCCGAACTCAACGGCGTCAGCTTCAAGGACCTGCTGTCGCGCAAGTACGGCCAGCCCACCGCCTCGTATACCGAGCGCATGAGCGTCCACAAGCTGCCGCCCATGGTGGTGCAGGCCCTGAAGCTGCCCCGCAACACGGTAGGCGTGCGGCTGGATATCGTCGCGGCAGACCAGAACGGCGACGCCATCTATTTCCAGCATGCCTATATCCCGCCGAACGGCCGGCAATTGCTGATGCAGGACCATTGAAGCGCGGTCATCCATCCGGATGACCCCAGCGGCGACGCGCATACCGCGTCGGCGCCGCCGGCAGGACGAGGTGCGCCCGCGGCAACGTGCCGGCCGCGGGCGCCCAGCACAAATTTGGCTCAAGTTAAGGCCCCGCTCAATTCATGCTCTATCGCATATAAAGCGAGGTTGTCCTCTATGCCTCATACCGTCCGGAGTTCCCCATGTCCCTGCTTCTGCCCACCACGCTCGTCGGCTCCTACGCCCAACCCGATTGGCTGATCGACCGCAAGCGCCTCGGCGATCGCTTTCCGCCGCGCGTACGCGCCCAGGAACTGTGGCGCGTGGCGCCGGAATGGCTGGAGCAGGCGCAGGATGACGCCACGCTCCTGGCCATCCGCGACCAGGAGACGGCGGGACTGGACATCGTCACCGACGGCGAGATGCGGCGCGAGAGCTATTCCAACCGCTTCGCCACCGCACTCGAAGGCGTCGACATCGACAATCCGGGTACCGCGCTGGACCGCAGCGGCCATCCCAATCCCGTTCCCCGCGTCGTTGGCAAGATCCGGCGCAAGCATCCGGTCCAGGTGCGGGATGTGGAATTCCTGCGGGCGCACACCGATCGGCAGATCAAGATCACGGTGCCGGGGCCCTTTACCATGTCCCAGCAGGCCCAGAACGATTTCTACGGCAACGAAGCGGACATGGCATATGACTACGCCGACGCGGTCAACGCCGAGATCCGCGACCTCTTCGCGGCCGGCGCCGACGTCGTGCAGATCGACGAACCCTATATGCAGGCCCGTCCGGAAAAGGCGCGCGAGTACGGCGTCCAGGTGCTGAACCGGGCGCTGGAAGGCATCCAGGGCCGCACCGCCGTGCATATCTGCTTCGGCTATGCCGCCGTGATCCATGCCCGGCCGGCGGGCTACTCCTTCCTGCCCGAGCTGTGTGCGTGCTCGGCACACCAGATCTCGATCGAAACGGCACAGTCGAACCTGGACTGCGCGGTGCTGGAATCGCTGCCGAACAAGCAGATCATGCTGGGCGTGCTGGACCTGTCGACCAACGAGATCGAGCAGGCCGAGACCGTGGCGGCACGCATCCGGCGCGCCCTGCCCCACGTGCCCGCCGAACGGCTGATCATCGCGCCGGATTGCGGCCTGAAGTACTTGCCACGCGAAGTGGCCTTCGGCAAGATGAAAGCCATGGTGGAGGGCGCGAGGATCGTGCGGGCCGAACTGGCCGCCGCCAGCTGAGCCCAAACTACTCATCACCGGCTCCGGAGCCGGCCCCGCCGAACCGGTCACCGCCGGCTCCGGACGCGGGCTTCCGGCCTATCCGGCCACCCGCACAATAACCCTAACGCAGCATGGCCAAGGTGCCCTCGCAATGATCCGCAAACTGATTGCGCTGTCCCTCGCGCTCCTGGCGCCGCTCGCCGCGGCCCAGGATTTCCCCACCCATCCCATCACCATCATCGTGCCGGTTCCGCCGGGCGGCATCGTCGACCTGGCGGCGCGGCTGACCAGCGAGCCGCTGACGAGCGCCCTGGGCCAGTCCGTCGTCATCGACAACCGCGCGGGCGCCAGCGGCAACATCGCCTACGCATTGGTGGCCGCGGCCCCGCCCGACGGCTATACCCTGCTGGCGTCGTACTCCATGTACCACGTTGGCAATCCGTCCATGTTCACCGGACTGCGCTGGAGCGCCGAATCGTTCAAGCCGGTCGGCATGGTCGCGGTGGCGCCGCACGTGGTGACTGTCCATCCGTCGTTGCCCGTGCACAACCTGAAGGAGCTGGTCGCCTATGCGAAGGCGCATCCTGGCGAAATCAACTATGCCTCGCAGGGCAGCGGGTCGGTCCCCCATGTAGGCACCGAAATGTTCAAGCAGATGACGGGCACGGACATGGTCCATGTACCGTACAAGGGCTCCGGCCCGGCCATCCAGGACGTCCTGTCCGGACGTGTGCAGTTGTTCGTGACGACGCCGCCTTCGGTGATCGGCCATGTCCAGACGGGCAGGCTACGCGCCATCGCCGTCGCGGGCGCGGCGCGCCATCCCATGATTCCCGACGTGCCGACGGCGGCCGAACAGGGCTATCCGGGTTTCGAGCTGGACGCGTGGGTAGCCCTGTTCGCCCCGGCCAACACGCCCGACGCCGTCGTGCAGAAGATCAGCGCGGCGCTGGAGACGGGCTTGCAAAAGCCCGAGGTCATCAAGACCGCTGAAGAAGCCGGCGTGCGCGTGAGCTACCAGAACCCGGCGCAGCTTGGCGAGACCGTGTCGAAGGACACCGCGCACTGGTCGCAGGTTATCAAGTCGGCGAACATCACGGTGAACTGAACGTTGTCGGGATCCGGATCGGCATCGGAGCGCGCGCAGGCGCGCGCGTCGGTCGAGACCACCGCCGGGCTACCCGGCATCCCGCCTTCAACGCGCCTGCGGGAATTCCGCTGAGCCCTGCCGCGCACCGCCGACGCTGCCGGCGAGCAGGGCGATCGCGATTGGCGCGCCCATGTTCAGGATCTGGATCGCCGCCAGCGGCATGGCGCCGATCCATCCGTGCAGAAAGGCCAGCAGCGATCCCATAAGTACCGCGTGCGTAAGCACCCCACCCGCCAGGATCGCGGCGACGCCGGACCGGCCGATACCCGCCCGCAGGCCCACCCGCAAGGCCCACAGGCCGGCGGGCACGAACAAAAGCACGGCCGTCAGCAGTCCGGGGTTATAGGCTTGCGCCTTCAGGGCGCCGGCCACATGCATGACGGCGTTGACCAGCGGAATGCCGTAGGCGCTCAGGGCGATGAGGGGTTTTCGGAGCCCGAAGACGGCGGCCAGCACCGATGCGCCCCACACCGAGCCGACATTGACCGTCGTGATGAAGGACAGCGGGATGGGACAGCCCGCCACATCGGCATACCCCATCGCGTCGCACAACCCGCCGCGGAAAGCGTAGTGCACGCCCGCCATATCGATGCCGTGTTCCTCGAACTGATGAACCATGTATAGCGGCAGCCCGAATACCGCCAGCCACGCCGGGTCATGCCACCGGGACGCGACGCCGGGGGTGCGGAACCGGTCCGTGAGCAAAAGCAGCGCGAGGAATATCGCGGCGAGCGCGATTCCCATCCATGGCCAATCAAGAGCGAATGACATCGGTTCGGCTGGGGTCGTTTGAACCGTCGCATTCTAGAACAGGATGCGTCCGGGCGACGATGGCTTCGCCGCGACGCAACGGCATGCCGCCGGCACCAGCGGGGCAGCCTTCAATGGGCGCGGGCTGGGCGCCGCCGCCGGGGCGCAGCGCCGTCCGGACAGCACGCCAGGAACGCCCGCAGTATCGGCGAGCTATCGCCCTTGCGCCACGCGATCGCGATATCGGCCGCGGCGTAGTCTTCCCTGATCGGGCGATACGCAACCTTGCGCCCATGCAGGTTCTCCATGGTTTCCGGCACCAGCGCAACACCCGCCCCCGCGGCGACCATGCCCAGCACGGATTCCATGGGTTCCGCCTCCTGCACGACGTTGGGAGCGAAGCCCGCGCGCCGGCAAACTTGCAACGCCAGGCGTCCGAAGCCACGGCCCTTGGCCCACGGCACCATGATGAAGTCCTGGTCCGCGAGATCGAGCAGCGACAACCTGCGGCGTGCCGCCAGGGCGTGGTCCGCGGGCAAGGCCGCCAGAAGCCGCATGCGGGTCAGCTGGCGGGTTTCCAGGTCGTCGTCGCTGACGGGCAGCACGACCAGGCCTACGTCGATCCTGCCCTCGATGAGCGCCGCCTGGTGATACGCCAGGTTGAGCGGGTTGAGGACCAGCTCCACTTCGGGATGACGGCGACGAAACAAGGCCAGCGCATCGGGAAACAGATAGGCGGCGGTGCCGCCCAGGCCGAGGGAAATCTTGCCGACCTGGCCCGCCGCCACGCGCCGCGTGGAGGCCACGGCCGCCTGCGCCGCCGCCACCAGCGCGCGCGCCTGCTCGTAGAAATGCTGGCCGGCAGCGGTTAGCCGGACGTACTGCTTGGAACGCTCGAACAAAGGTGTGCCGATCTCGGCCTCCAGCAGCATGATCTGGCGGCTGACGGGCGGTTGCGAAACATGCAGCAATGCCGCGGCGCGCGTGAAGCTGAGTTCTTCCGCAACGGCCAGGAAATACCGCAGTTGCCGCAGTTCCATGTAATACCTTTTCCGCATTACGGCAGTGCCAATTATATATTGGACGACTTACGGCTACGTTCTTAATCTGGCCTGGCCTCGACTCAGGATCGACGACATGAGACAGCCCGTCCCGCCGCCCGCCAGTGAGAACCCGCGCCATGCCTTGCCGGAAGGACGCTGGGTGGACGTGGCCGGTGTGCCCACCCGCTACTTCGAAGCCGGCACGGGCCAGCCGGTCGTTTTCATCTACGGCGGCAATTTCGGCATGGCCGACGGCGCGTCGAGCGCCTACACCTGGAACCTGAATCTGGGGCCATTGGCCGGGGCCGGCTATCGCGCCATCGCCTTCGACAAGCTCGGCCAGGGCGAAACCGGCAATCCGACGCGCGACGAGGACTACACCATGCAGGCGGTGGTCGACCATGCCGCCGGCTTCCTGCGCGCGCTGGACCTGCCGCCGGTGCACCTGGTCGGCCATTCGCGCGGAGGCTACGCGGCGACCCGCCTGACCTTGGAGCACCCGCACGCGGTGCGCACGCTGACCATCGTCAACAGCGGCACGCTGAGCCCCGGCGTAGGCACCAACGAAGTGGTGCTGTGCAACCCGCCGCATGCGCGCGGCAGCCGCGAGGCGGTGCGCTGGGTCTACGAAAACTACAGCCACGACCCCGGCGTGGTAACCGAGGAATGGGTGGACGCCGTCATGCGGATTCTGTCGCTGGAGAAGTATCGCCACACCGTCCAGAAGATGGTGGGCGAAGGGCTGGCCGAACGCGTGTTCCTGCCCGAACTGGCCCGGCAAAAGGGGCAGACGCTGCGCTGGCTGGACGAAGGCCGGCTGCAGCGCCCGGTGCAGGTCGTATGGGGCTACAACGACCGCACGGCGGTGCTGGAACGCGGCATGGAGCTATTCCGCATGGTGTCCCGTCACCAGCGCGACGCGCATTTCCATGTCATCAATGAGTCCGGACATTTCCCGTTCCGCGAACATCCGGCGCAGTTCAACGCCCTGCTCGCGCGCTTCTTCGCCCTGCAGGCGTGAGGGGGACTCCATGAACACTGCATCCAGGACCGCCGCCACCTTGCATTCCCACACGCTGCAAATCGGGGGCCTGGCCGCCCGCGTCGTACGCAACGGCGACGCCAATGCCGGGACCGGCGCCGTCACCCTTTTCGTGCACGGCGGCGCGCCCGGCTTGACCCCCTACAGCAGCGGCGCCCACATCTGGGGGCCGGCGCTGGATCGCTTCGCCCGGGATGGCGCGGTGCTGGCGCTGGACCTGCCCGGTTTCGGGGGCAGCGAGGCATCCGCCGCGCCGTACGGTATCGAAGCCATGGCCGATCACGTCGACGCCGTCGTGCGCGCCACGGGCGTGCGCCGCTGCCACCTGGTGGCGCACGACACCGGCGGCCTGGCCGCGCTGCTGCTGGCCTGCCGTCGACCCGGCTACATCGACGCAGTGACCGTGGTGTCATCGGTGGCCGCGGCGCCCACCGGCGACGGCGTGGAAAACGTCGCGCTGGCTCATCCGCCGCGGCCCCTGGGTTCGCCGGAATCGCAGCGCTGGGCGCTGGAGCGACTGTCCTATTCGCACCATCACGTACCCCAGGTGCTGGACGAATGCGTGCGCGCCGCGCAACAGGCCCCGCAGCAGACAGCGGTCGCCCGCATGGCCGACCCCGCCACCCGGCGAGCCTGGAATAGCTCCGTGTCGCGCGCCAAGGCGCGCTTGTTCGAGCTGTGCCGCGAGGCAGGCGTGCCAGCGCCGGTGCAGGTGGTCTGGGGCACGAACGACCCGACCGCCACCGTGGATCAAGGCGTATGGCTGTACCGCATCCTGGCGCAACGGCAGCCCGTGGCGCATTTCCATCTGGTCAACCGGGCGGGCGCCCTGCCCTTCCGGGATGAGCCCGGCGCCTTCCACGCCATCGTTTCCGCGTTCGCGGACGCCGTGCGCTGAACTGGCGGCCCAAGCCCGCCTGCAAGGGGAATACACCATGAAGCGATTACTGGGAACCTGCTTTGCGCTGATGGCCGCGCTTCTCGCCATGCCGGTCGCGGCGGCCGATTTTCCGGACCGTCCGATACGGCTGATCATGCCCTTCAGTCCGGGCGGCCCCACCGACATGGTCGCGCGCGTCCTGGCGCAGCACGCGGGCCAACGCCTGGGCCAGCCCATCGTGGTGGAAAACCGCGCGGGGGCCAACGGCATCATCGGCACCGGCGCGGTGGCCACGGCGGCGCCGGACGGCTACATGCTGCTGCTCGCGCCGACATCCCATACCATCAATCCCAGCCTGTACAAGAAGCTGCCCTATGACACCGTGCGCGATTTCACCTCGGTGATCTACATCGGCAACTCAGCCGGCCTGGTACTGGTCGTCGGCAACCAGGTGCCCGCCAGGTCGGTGCAGGAGCTGGTCGATCTGTCGCGCAAACCCGGCGCCTCGGTTGCCTATGGGTCGGCGGGCAACGGCAATCTGCTGCACCTGGCCGGGGAATACTTCAATCGCGCGACCGGCGCGCGCATGCTGCATGTGCCGTACAAGGGCGCGGGCGCCATCATCGCCGGCTTGTATTCGGGCGAGATCCAGGCCGCTTTCCTCGGCCCGCCGCAGGCCGCCGAGCTGATCCAGGGCGGCAAGCTGCGCGGCCTGGCGGTCACCAGCCCGAAGCGCATTCCTCAGTTGCCCGAGCTTCCCACCATCGCCGAATCCGGCTACCCGGGATACGACTTCGACGGCGGCATCCAGGCCGCCATCTATGCGCCCACGAACACGCCCCGCGCGGTGATCGCCACGCTGAACGAGGCCTTCAACGCGGTGCTGAAGGAGCCCGAGATCCGCGACCGCTTTGCCACGCTGGCGCTGGATATCGCCGGTGGTCCGCCCTCCGTACTGGACAAGCAGGTGGCCAACCGCATGGCGCTGTACTCGGACCTGCTGCGGCAGGCGGGTATCCAGCCGGAATGAAAGTAAAGGAAATCACGATGACCAAACCCGCTTCCCGCTATCCCCGCGCATGGCAATGGCCGGGCGGCGAACACGTGGCGGTCTCCGTCAGCCTGGCCTTCGAATCGTTTGTGAACCACAGCCAGATCACGCTGGAGAAGACCGCCAACAAGACCGACCATTTTTCGCTCAGCTATGCGGACTATGGCGCCAAGGCCGGGATCTGGCGCCTGATGGACCTGCTGGACGAGTTCGGCATCAGGAGCAATGTCTCCACCAATGGCCTGGCGGCCGAGCGCCACCCGCATGTCATCCGCGCGCTGGTCGAGGCCGGCCATGAGATCGCGGGACATGCCTGGGCCAACGACGTGCTGATGCGCGACGACGACCCCGCGGCGGAATTGGAAGAGATCCGCCGCTGCACCCGCGTGCTGACGGAAACGGCCGGCCGCGCACCGCTGGGATGGACCAGCCCCGGCAGTGCCGGTTCGGTCAACACCCTGGACTTCCTCAAGCAGGAAGGCTATCTGTGGAACGCCGACGATGCCAGCGACGACCTGCCCTTCATCCGGCAGACCGCGCACGGTCCCATCGTCATCATGCCGCGCACCAACCTCCCCCACAACGACCTGTGGATGTGGGTATGGGGCCGCAATCCGCCCGGCATCATCTGGGACGGGTTCAAGGACACCTTCGACGAGCTGTACCGTGAAGGCAGGTCGGGCCGGCCCAAGTGGACGGAGATCACGCTGCACGCCCACATGGCGGGCCGTCCCACGCTGATCCCCACGCTGCGGCGCTGCCTGGAATATGCGCGCGGGCACCAGGGCGTATGGTGGGCGACGAAGTCGGAAATCGCGGCGTGGACGCAGCAGCGCGAGGGAGCGGCGGCGTAAGGCGGACCGGCTGCGCCGATGCCCGTCCGCGTACCGCTTACCGCTTACCGCTTCGCTTCCAGGCTGTCCTCGGCGTGCAGCTGGGCCTTGATATCCCCGGTTGCCTTGGTGAGCACGGCAACCTTCTGGCGCAGGTCATTGCCGGACAGCCGCTTCTTCAACGCCGACACGCTCAGCGCGCCAACAGGCGCGCCGTGCGGACCGAAGATGGGCATGGCGACCGCGCGTATGCCGGGCACTTCCAGGACCTCGTTGATCAGATACCCTTCGCTGCGCACATGTTCGATGCGCGCCCACATGTGCTTCACATCGAACGTCGGGTAGTCGCGCGCGATGCGTTTCCTGTTGACCTGGTAGATGCGCTCGATCTCGTCGTCCTGCAGGCCGCTCAGGAAAGCCACTGACCCCGCGCCGATGTTCAGCGGCCGGTGCCGCCCCACGTCCAGCACGAAGGCCTTGATGGGATAAGCGCCTTCCGCCCGGCCGGCACAGACGCCATCGAAGCCGGACCGTATCGTCAGGAACACGGTGTCGCCCGTCTCCGCCGCGACCCGTTGCAGGAAGGGTTGGCAAACGTCGCGCAGGTCGAACGACGAGGCCGCCGCCAGCCCCATTTCGTAGACCAGAGAGCCCAGGTGATACTTCTTGGACCGCTCATCCTGGCGCACGATGCGCTCGGTGACCAGGGCTTGCAGGATACGGTGCGTGGTAGGCCGCGTCAGGCCGGAGGCCTGGTACAGGTCCACCAGGCGCATGCCCCGACGGTTCTCCGCCGTGATGAGCTTGAGCAGCGCGGCACAGCGGTGAACCATCTGCGTGCCGGTGCGGCCATCCTCCGTAACTTCCTCGCTCTTCATCGAATCTCACTTTGTGGACAACCTGAAGCCTCGGATCGCGATCCGCCGGCCCATAATAAAGCCGAGCTTAATTCGCTTCGGCAAAAAGAGTCCACATTAAGGGAGACCGATGAGGTGACGACTGCAACCTTGGACACCAGTACAGCGCGGATTTCCGCGGTGGTCGGCATCGGCCACACGGACTGGGTGGAAGACTACCGGCGCGTGCGCAATGGCGAAAAACCGCACGACTCCTATGGCTATGCCGCCGCCGCCTTCCGGCGCGCGCTGGAGGACGCGGGGCTTGAACGCGACGACGTGGACGGCCTGATCGTCGGCCCCACCACGGCCTACGAACGCATGGGCGAGATCCTCAATATCGACCCGCGGTGGGGCGGGCAGGCGGACGCCGTGCAGGCCGTTTTCCAGGCCGTCATGGCGATCAAGTCCGGCATGGCCGAGGTCGTGGCCCTGGTGTACGGCAACGACCAGCGCTCGGCCGCGGTGCAGTACGGCGGCCCCGAAGCCATGGGCGGCGGCGCCTTCCTGTCGTACGTGTATCACAGCCCCTGGGGGCTAACCTCGCAGGGCGCCCTGTATGCCCTCATGTTCCAGCGCTACAAGGAACTGCACGGCATCACCGACCGCGACCTGGGCCAGGTCGCGGTCGGCCAGCGCCAATGGGCCAACCTGAATCCCAACGCCATCATGCGCGGCAAGACGCTGAGCCTGGACGAGTACCTGGCGGTCAAGTACATCGCCGAGCCCTTGCGCATGAACGACTACTGCCTGATCAACGACGGCGGCGTCGCACTCATCATCATGGAAGCCGGCCGCGCGCGCCGGGCCTCGGACAAGGCAGTCATGATCCAGGGCCTGGGCCGCAGCGACCTGAACCACCACGCCACCAGCCTGGGACCGCGGTTGATGGACTTCTACCTGCCCGCCCAGCGCCGCGCCGCCGAACAGGTGTACGCGCAGGCCGGCATCGGCCCGGACGAGATCGACGCCCTGCTGGTCTACGACAGTTTCAGCCCGCACATTTTCTTCGCGCTGGAAGGCTTCGGCTACTGCGCGCCCGGCGAGGCGGCGCGCTTCATCGCGGACAATGGGATCGGGGTGGGCGGCGCGCTGCCCGTCAACACCCACGGCGGCCATCTGTCCGAATCCTATATGCAGGGTTGGAGCCACCAGGTCGAGGCCGTGCGGCAAGTGCGCGGCGGGCTCGGCGAGCGGCAGGTGCCCAATTGCCGGGCCGTGCAGTATGTATCGGACGTCGCCGGCAAGGCCATGTCCATCATCTATGGACGTTGAAGGAGGCCACGACCATGAGCAAGACGCCCCGTCTCTATTCGCCCTACGATGCCCCCATGTGGGAAAGCATTGCAGAAGGCCAAATGAAGCTGCAACGCTGCCCGGAGTCGGGCGTGTTCCGCTATCCGCCCGGCCCGATGTGCCCGGTCAGCCTGAGCATGGACTATGAATGGGTGCCGATCTCCGGCAACGCGAAAATCATTTCCTGGACCGTGTTCCACCGGCAATACCTGCCCGCCTACCCGGCGCCGCATCTGGTCATTGCCGTGCAACTGGAAGAAGGCCCCATCATGGTGTCATACATGGACCACGGCGAACTCGGCGACATCGGCCTGGATGCGCCGGTGCGCCTGGTCTATGCCGATCATCCCGATGGGTATCGGGTGCCGAAGTTCACCCTCAAGCCAGAGCAGGCAGCCGCCGCATAAGGTCCCGCACCGGCAGGGATGCCAGGTCGAAGGCGGCCTCGAAGAAGGCATCCCCGTCCTCCGCGGCGCCGGCGAAGCGCAGGCAATCGCGCCATTTTGCGCACAGTTCCTCGTCGGTCAAGGGGCAGGCGCTGGAGCCCCGAAGCTGGCGGATTTCCTTGTGCAGGACCGCGCCGGACGCCAGGGTAATGTCGAGCCTGTTCCAGCGCGGCGTCGGCGCGCCGTTTGCCTCCGCGCGCGTCACCTTGCGCATCAGGCTTTGCACGGCCGGACGCCGCACCGCTTCGTCGGTAAAACTCGACAGGCGCACGTGGCCGTCCAGCAGTGCGGCCGCCATGGCGTATTGCATGCTGAACTTGCCCTCCAGCCCGGTTTGCGGGTGGTCATGGATGAGCGGCACCATGCCGCGATGATTGGATGTCACATGGACGGCGCTTACGGCGTCCGCATGCAGGCCCTGCTCGTCGCGCAGGTCCAGCATGCCGTCGATGCAGCGGTGGGCGGCATAGCACATCGGATATTTCTTGACCTCGATGCCGCTGCGGTCCAGTTCCAGTTCCGGCTGTCCCAGGTCGGACAATACCGGGGTAAGGTCCTCGCCCTTGCCGTATAGGTGGCTGAAACCCTCCGCACCGTCCAGCGCGTCGGGCGCGCCATCCGCGCCCAGCTCGGCCAGCACGGCCGCGCGCACGGCGCCCGCCCCGCAGTGCCCGGCCTGGAAGGACTTCGCCATGGAGCCGAAATTGATGCGCGACCCGGACGCCTGCGCGACCGCGAGCCCGATGGCATTGACCGTCTTCGCCTCCGTAAGCCCCAGCAGATGGCAGCACGCCACCGCGGCGCCGATTCCCCCGAGCGTCGTGGTGGCGTGCCAGCCCTTGGCGTAGTGGTCCTGGACCATCGCGCGCGCGAGCCTGACCATGACTTCGAAACCGACCACATAGGCGCTGGCCAGCCGGCTGCCGTGCAGGCCGCGCGCCTGCGCGAGCGCCAGCAGCGGCGGCAGCAGGGCGATGCTGGGATGGCCGCGCAGCGGGCTGTTGACGTCATCGAAGTCCAGCACATGGCCGGCCACGCCGTTGTACAGCGCCGCGTCCTCTACCGGCAGTGCGGCGCCGCGTCCCCACGCCAAGGCGCCGCTGGCGCCACCGCTACGGCCAGCGACATAGCGCCACACCACCTCCGATACCGGTTCCGCGCGGCCCGCCAGGGCAACGCCCACGGTGTCCACCACGGCGCGGCCAACCTGCCGCACCTGCGCCGGGCTCAGCCGTTCCGGGGCAAAGCCGCATGAGAACCGCGCGATCCGCGCCGCTGCATTCGAAGTCCTGGCTTCAGGCATGCGACCTCCCGCCCATCCCGTTCCTGACGAAGAGCTCGCCCCGGGCGATGCGGCGGGCGGTTCGCTGCAGGGTGGCCCTGGTAATGACGGTATCCGCCGCGTCCTGCCCGGCGCGCGCGCCGGCTTCGACCGTGATGGTGCCGCATGGGTGGCCCAGCCGTATCCTGCCCTGACCGCCGCCGCGCACATAACGCGCCGCCAACGTGCCCGGCACGCTGCAGGCCATGCCCACGGCTGCGCTGACCGTCGCGGCCAGCGCCTTGCTGGTCGCCGACGTGGAGTACTGCCGGCAGATCAGGTCGACATCCCGGCCATCCACGAGTTCGCCCGTGGTGTAGGCGCGGTAGGACCGTGGCGCCTGCACCGCGATAAGCATGGGCGTCGAGGGAGCCGCGCGCGCGTACCAGTAGTCGCCCAGTCCGGTAAGAAGGGCGACGGTCTCGCGTATGGCCTGCATCAGCCGCGTCAATCCCGGATTGCCGTCGATCTCGTCGGGCGTTTCGACCCCCGTCATGCCCAGGTCCTCGGCGGCCACCAGGACGATGAGATTGGGACCGTCGACGACGGACACCTGCAAGGGCCCGTGCCCCGGCACCTCGATGCGGCTCAGCGGTGCGCCGAGCGGCAAGAGCCTGCCCGTGATGGCGCCCGTGGCGCAATGGAAATCCAGGTCGATGGGCGCGCCCGTGCCGGGTACGCCGCCGATGGCGAAGTCGCCTTCCTCCAGGACGGCGCCATCGTGCATCGGCACGGTGGCGACGATGATGCGTCCGGTGTTGACGTTATGGATGCGCACCGTCGCGCGGTCGCCCTGGGTCCGGACATAGCCTTCGTGGATGGCATACGCGGCGGCGGCCGCCGTCAGGTTTCCGCAGTTCAGGTTGAAATCGACCTCGGGATGGCGGATGCCGACCTGGCCGAACAGATAATCGATGTCGGCGTCCGGCACGGTCGGCGCGCCCATGATCGCTGCCTTGCTGGTCAGCTTGTCACCGCCGCCCATGCCGTCGATCTGCCGCGCATCGGGGCTGCCGAAGATCTCCAGCAGCAAGGGCACGAGTGCGGCGCGCTCCGCAGGCAGATGCGTTCTGGGCAGGAATACCCCCTTGCTGGTGCCGCCCCTATACACGCTGAAGGGGATCGTGGTCTTGCTGCTTTGCATGGCTAGGTCACCTCATCCAGGATGGCACGCAGTCGGTCGCGGTGGCCGGCCAACTCGCGCGCGCGGTCGGCATTGAAATTGAACAGCGAGGCGTCCAGCGCCTGTTCGCGATCCAGCTCGGAAACGCCCTGCAGCTTGTGCGGAACGCCAAGCGGTTCGAAGATCCGGCCAACACCGTCGATCAGCGCCTGGGGCGATGCGGCGGCTGCGCCGGCCAGCCCGAGGGCCTGCCCCATCTGCTCGATGGCGTCCGGACACAAGGCCGCGAACTGGCGGATGGCGGGCGCCGTCATCACGGCATGGGCCGTACCCTGGTCCAGGCGCGGCACGCGGTTGAACAAGGCGGCGCCCAGCGCATAGACAGCGCGCGCGATCCAGTGCGCGTCGAAGGGACGCCCGCCGTCGTCCTCGTCGCGGTTCTGCAGCAGGGCGGCCGCGCACATGTCCAGGCGCGGCTGCGCGTCCAGCGGATCCGCCAGGCACGGCAAGGCATGCCGCGACAAGGTATAGGCATGCAGGCGCGCGGCCTGCACCAGGGGGTTGGCCTGCCGGATGGCGCCGGCGTTCATCAGCGCGCGCCAGTACACCCCCAGCCCGGTCGACACGGCCAACGCCGGCGGCGCGGTCAACAGAGCGGCCGAGTCCCAGAAGATCGTGACGGGCCGTGTCTTGGGGTCGAAGAACTCCAGGCGCGCGCCGCCATCGGCGCGGCGTAGGGCCGCTCCGCCCCGATCCTGCGCGGACGTGGGCGCCGTCAGTACATTGAAGATCGGCGGTTTCGGCTTCAGCAGCCGTGGGCTGACCGGCGGTGCATTGCTGGAATAACGTGTCGCCAAGTCCTCCAGCGGACGGTCCTCGCCCAACGCGATCGCGACGACGCGCGTCGCCTTCAGGACGCTGCCGGCCCCGATGGCGATGAGCAGGTCCGCCCCCAGCGCCCGCGCCTCGGCCGCGGCCTGCCGCACATCGTCCAAGGGCGCGTCCTTGCGCATGCCGGTATAGGCGCCCGCGTAGCGGCTGCCCAGCACGCCGCGGACCCTGTCGAGCAAGGGCGTGCGGGTGGCCACGCTGTGGCCACAGACCACGAAGGCGCGCCGCGCATCCAGCCGGTCCGCTTCGCGTGGCAGCATGTCCAGCACATCGTCCCCGGCGTGCAGGCGCACGCCGGAAGACAGGGAGGAAAAGCGGCCCACGGGCGCCATCCGCTTCAGGCCGACGGCAAGCCGCCGCGCAGGAGTTCGCGCGCGACCACCCAGCGGTGTACCTCGCTGGGGCCCTCCACGATGCGCATGACCCGGCACATGCGCGAGATGTATTCCAGCGGCAATTCCTTCGACACCCCCATGCCGCCGAACAACTGGATGGCCCGGTCCACCACGCGGGTAATCATCTCCGTGCCCTGCACCTTGACGATGGAGCCATCCAGCCGCACGTCCTGGCGGCCTTCATCCATTTTCCAGGCCATCTGGTATACGAGCAGCCGCACCATTTCGATTTCCTGATAGCTGTCGGCGATCCACCACTGCACGGCCTGGCGGTCGGCCAGGGGCGCGCCGAAGGTGACGCGGGTGTTGGCCTGTTCGATCATCATGTTCAGGCAGCGCGTGGCCAGGCCCAGGCAGCGGGAAGCGATTTCCAGGCGGCGCACGCCCAGCCGCTGCGACAGCGGGCCGAAGCCCGCCCCCACTTCGCCCAGCACCTGGCTGTCGTCCAGCGTCACGTTGTCGAGCACTACCTCGTACGGGTGGTACTCGCCGATCATGGGGAAGGAGGTCGGAATGGTCAGGCCCGGCGTACCCTGGTCCACCAGGAACGCCGTGAATGCGGATCGCTTGTCCGCCTTCGGGTCGGTAACCGCCATCACGATCATGAAATCCGCGCGGCGCGCATTGCTGATCCACAGCTTGGTGCCGTTCAGCACCCACTTGCCGTCCTTGCGTTCGGCACGGGTCTTGATGGCCGCCGCGTCCGACCCGGCACCCGGTTCGGACAGGGCCAGGCAGCTTTTCTTTTCGCCGCGCGCATAAGGCAGCAGGTAGCGGTCGATCTGCGCCCCCTTGCACAAGGCCTTCAGCATGAAGAGGTTGGGGCTCTCCGGCGGCAGGACGAAGGGCACGATGCTGTGCTTCAACTGCTCGATGACCAGGCATTTGGTCAGCATGCCGAGGTCCTGTCCGCCGAACTCTTCCGGGACGTCGATGCCCCACAGTCCGATCTCGCGCGCCTTGGCTTGCAGGGTGGCATCCAGCTCGGGCGGGATGAGCGGCGTGTCGGTGAAGCCGCGCTCGGCTTCCCGCCGGATGATCAGGCCCTCGTGCGGGACGAGCTCCTCGCTGACGAAGCGCGCCACGGTATCGCGCACCATGCGCGACGAGTCGGGCAATTCGAAGTCCATATATGCTCCTGTATTCGGCTTCAACGGCCCTTGTAGACCGGCGGACGTTTTTCCTGGAACGCCAGGCGGCCTTCGATGCGATCTTCGGTGTCGCGCAGCAGGCCAAAGACATAGCGCTCATGGTCCAGCGCAGCCGGCAGCGGCATGTCCATGCCCTGGTGCACCAGGCGCTTGATGGCGCGGACCGACAGCGGCGCGTTCTTGGCGATGCGCCGCGCGATCGCGCGCGCGGCGGGCAGCAGCTCGTCGCTGGGCACTACCTTGCTGACCAGGCCGATGCGCAAGGCCTCGGCGGCATCGATGCGGTCGCCCGTCAGCAACATCAGCATGGCGTTGGAGCCACCGACGGCGCGCGGCAGGCGCTGGGTTCCCCCGGCGCCGGGAATGCTGCCTATGCGGACTTCCGACAAGGCGAATACCGCGTTCGGCGACGCGATGCGGATATCGCACGCCAGCGCAATCTCCATCCCGCCGCCCATGGCATAGCCGTTCACCGCGCAGATCAGCGGCTTGTCCGTGTCCAGGCCTTCCAGCAGGTGGTCCGAATGCGGCCGGCCGAAGGCCAGTTCCGCGAAGCTTTCCTTCGGCGGCATCGTCTTTTTCAGATCGGAGCCGGTGCAGAACGCCTTGTCGCCGGCGCCCGTCAGCACGGCGACGCGGATGCTGTCGTCCTCGTTGATGCGCCGCCACGCCGCATGGAGTTCCGCGCGCATCTCGGGATCGATGCTGTTCATGGCTTCAGGGCGATTCAGCGTCAGCGTGGCGACATGGTCTTCCACGGTGATATCCAAGGGCATGGCAAGGCTCCTCATGGTTCTGTCGTCAAGCGCGGTGTCGTTCAGGACAGCACGCCGTCCGCGCCCAGCCGCTCGATCTCCGCCGTATCCAGGCCGAGGACCTCACGGCAAATCTCGACCGTGTGCTGTCCCAGCAAGGGCGCGGGCAAGGTCGGCGCCGAGCGGGCGTTGGAGAAGCGATACGGCGCGGAGTTATAGGTGCTGGCGCCCATTTCCGGGTGATCCAGCGTGACCCAATGGCCGCGCTCGGCCAACTGGGCGTCGCGCATCACGTCGCGTGCGTCCTGCACCGCGCCCGCCGGCACGCCGGCGTCCTGCAGGGCGTGCATCAGGGCCATCATGTCGTGCGCCGGGGTCAGCCTGGCGACCTCCGCATCGACCTCCCCGCGCTGCGCCAGGCGCCCCGCAGCCGTCGCCCACGCCGGCGGCGCGGCCAGGGCCAGCACGCGCGTCAGCGCGTTCCACTGCGCATCGTTGCAGACCTCGATGGCGATCCAGCGGTCATCGCCGGCGCAGGGATAGACGCCGCTGGGCGCATGGCCGGGGCGCGCATTGCCATGGCGGCCATCGATGGCGCCGTTCACCATGTAGTTCATCAGGCTGGGGGCCACCATCGCGAGCGTCGATTCCATCTGCGCCAGGTCGATGAACTGCCCCTCGCCGGTGCGCCGCTGGTGCCTCAGCGCGGCCAGGATGGCGAAGGCCGCATGGCCGGGATTGGGGATGTGGTCCGGATAATTGGTGCCCGTCCCGGCCGGTTGCCGGTCGGGCAGGCCCGTCATGTGTTGCAGGCCCGTCAGGGCGGCGATAGTCAGGCCGTAGCCCAGGTCATCCTTGTCGGGCCCTCCGGCCCCCTGCATGGACATCGACGCGAAGACGATGCGCGGCGACAAGTCTCGTACGATGCCGTAGCCCAGGCCCAGCTTGTCCATGACGCCCGGGGTGAAGTTGTTGGTGACCAGGTCGGCGCCGGCTATCAGCCGCTTGGCCAGGTCCAGTCCGCGGGGGTCCTTGACGTTCACCGTCATGCTGCGCTTGCTGGCGTTGCGGTCGGCGAAGTAGCCGCTGCGGTTGACCCCCGGCTTGCCGTCCTTGAACGGCTTGGTTACCCGCAGGGTGTCGAGCCGCTGCGAGCTTTCGATCTTGATGACGTCGGCGCCCAGGTCCGCCAGGATCTTCGTGGTGTACGAGCCCGCCCCGATCCAGGAGAAATCGACGACGCGCACGCCGGCAAGCAGGCTTCTCATTGCACGACTCCCTGCCGGATCAGCGCTTCCTGGCCCGCCGGCGTGTATCCGGCCCAAGCCAGGATATCGCGGGTCTGTTCACCCAGGCGTGGGGCGCGGCGGCGCAATTGCCAAGGGGTGGCGGATAGCTGGTACGGCGCGCCCGGCATCCGCAGCGGCGTGCCGTGGGCATCGGCTACGTCCACGAAGTAGCCCCGGTAGGCGCGCTGCGGATCGCGCGCGATGTCGCGCGCGTCGCAGATGGGCGCCAGCGGTATGCGGCGGGCGCGGCCCTTGGCATGCAGCGCCTCCTTGGTCAGCGTCGCGGCGAAGGGCATGAAGACCTCGCCGAAGATGCGCTTGGCTTCGTCGCTCGCCAGGAAGGCCTGGTCGTTCCAGCGCGGCTCCTTGAACTGCGACGCGCCGGCCACGCCCTCCTCCAGCAGCCACTCGGTGGTCGTGGCCCAGAAGCGATTGCTGCCGATGCCGCCCGCCATCAAGTAGATATAGCCGTCGGCGCACGCGAACACGCCGGTACCCGCCAGCCGCTGCGTGCCCGCGTTGCGCTTGCGGACAGTGCCCTCCAACTCATAGAACTGCACCGCGTTCTCCATGCCAAGCACCACGCATTCCTGCATGGAGACATCCACGTGCTGCCCGCTGCCGCTCACCTCGGCGTCGTAGACGGCCGCCAGGGAGGCGACCGCGGCGTATACATTCGCCGCGCCGATGGCCTGTTCGCCGCACGCGACCATCGGGGCGGTATCGGGGTAGCCCGCCAGGTACAGCATGCCGCCCAGCCCCATCGCGGTCAGGTCGGTCGCCTGCCAGTGCGCGAAGGGGCCGCATTGGCCGAAGGCGCTGATGCTGGTCATGACCAGCGCGGGCTGGACTTCCCCCAGGCTTGCGTATCCGAGGCCGCGTCGCGCCATGGTGCCCGGCTGCTCGCTTTCGAGGACCAGGGCGCTACGGCTGGCCAGCGCGCGGAACACCTGCTGTCCCGCCTCGCTGTCCAGGTCCAGCGCGATGCTTTCCTTGTTCGTATTCTGGAACTGGAACGTCAGGCTGGCATCGGCATCATCGCGGCCGGCGATCCGCGGTTCCAGCTGCCGTGCAGGCGCCCCGGCCAGGGGCTCCACCAGGATGACACGCGCGCCGAGGTCCGCGAAAAGTTTTCCGCAGTAGTTGCCGAGCGGGCCGGCGACATCCAGGACGGTAATGCCGGCCAGGGCGGCCTTGCTGGGTGATAAGGATTGATGCATGGGAATCCGAGGCGTTTGCGAAGGCGGAATGGCTTATTGCGTGTGGAAAATGCCCGCCTGCTGCGCCACGTCGCGCCACTTGGCGATGTTGCGCTCGATGTCCTTGCGCATGTCCGCGGATGAACTCGCCACTACGGTGTAGCCCAGGCGCTCCAGCTGCTCCTGGCGCTTCTTCAGGGACTTCACGATGGCCGCATTGAGCGTGGCGACGACCTTGGGGTCCGCCTTGGCCGGCATGTTGAAGCCGTACCAGGTATCCGAGTCGTAGCCCTTGAGCCCGATCTCATTGAAAGTCGGCACGTCCGGCAATTGCTTGTTGCGGTGCGCGCTGCCGATGGCCAGGATGCGCAGCGACCCCTTGTCCGCCAGGTCCTTGGCCGATGCCGACTGCACGAACATCATGTCGATATGCCCGCCCAGCAGGTCGCTCATGGCGGGACTGCCGCCGCGGTAGGGCACGTGGGTAATCTTGACGCCTGCCATGGCCTTCATCAACTCCCCCGCCATGTGCTGCGAACTGCCGACCCCGGCGGAGCCATAGCTGAGCTTCTCCGGATTGGCCTTGGCGTAGGCAATCAGTTCCTGCGCGGTCTTGAATGGCGAGTCGGTGCGCACGGCCAGCACCAGCGGCGCGCTCACCGCGATGGACAGCGGAGTGAAGTCCTTGAGCGGGTCGTAGCCCAGCTTTTTGTAGATCGACGGGTTCACCGACAGGATGCCGTCCGTCGTCAGCATGATGGTGTAGCCGTTGCCGGGCTGGCGCTTGACGTAGTCCGCAGCGATCGTTCCGCCCGCACCGGCGTGGTTCTCGACGATCACCGGTTGCTTCAGGTCCTCCGCCACGTCCTGCCCGACGAGGCGGGCCAGCGTGTCCGTACTGGCCCCCGCGGCATACGGGACGATGAGCTTGATCGGTTCGGAGGGGAAAGGCTGGGCGGCGCTGGCGTTCAGCGCGAGCGCCAGGGACGCAAGGCCGAGCAGGCATTTGAACGGACTGATGGAAAGCACGGACGTCTCCTGTTTTTTATTCAATGGGGTCGCCGGCCATGGGCCGGACGCGTTCGTTCTCGACGGAACGATTCCACGTCCACGAATAATAGGAAGCGCCCAGGCGGGCGGCAACGCAAAAAAGACCACAATGTGAGCTACAGGCGGATTACTTCTTTTAGCGGCGGGTGCCCGCCAGCCGTGTGCTTCGGGCATCATGCCGCCCGAGTCCAACTAGTGAGACTACCGTGCGGCCCACGGCGGGCTGGCCAGCAGCCAGGATGCGCAATGCCGGCGAAGCGATGCGCCAATTAATCCGCCGGCACAACCCGCCGGGCTCCCTTCTCCACGACGTCCGTCGCCAGTTCCGCCGCCAGCCCGCTCCCGACATTGCGCGCCGACCGCGCCGTCCCCACAGGGATGAAATGCGATGCGCCCGACTGGAGGATGGTCGGCTGCCGGTCGCTCAGCTGGCATCGGCGTCCCTGGAATTTCGCCCGGAATCTTCGGCCCGGGCCCGGAGATTCACGGGCACGTGAAGTGCGCAAGGCAATCATCGCCGCGCGTCGCTTTTCCCGACAGCGCGGCACGCGCGGCGTTGGAAACCAGTCCATCGCAATCATCCAGGCGCGCCTGACACGGCGCCACGATCGGTGTGGAAAGCATGGCCTCAACAGATGATGCGGAGTGCGCGGGCGACCGGCCGCGCCCCAGGCAAGGCGACGCCAAGGTTGTTGCGGTCCAGGAGAACCTGGAAGTCTCGCTGCGCGAGACCGAAACGGGCGCCGTGCGCGTGCGCAAGGTTGTGCATGAGGACGTGCACCAGGTCCCGGTCACCGTTCGTACAGGCAAGGTCGCCATTGTGCGGGTTCCGATGAGTCGGCAGGTGGATAGCGAGTTCCCGGTCCGCCAGGAAGGCGACACCACCGTTATCCCCGTTTTCGAGTACCGCGTTGTCGCCGAGCGGCGGCTGTTCCTCGTGGAGGAGGTCCGGATAACAAAGGAAATGACGCAAAGCACGCATACGGAAGAGGTCGTCACGCGGCGTGAAGAAGTCGTGGTTGAACGGCGGGACACATCGGGCCCATGGCGGCAACAGCCGCCAGACACGCCCGAGTAGCTGCGCGGGATCCCTCGCGGCTGAGCTGAGGTTTATTACCACTCTTGGGGAAGCAACATGGCACAGAACATAGTTGGAGTATTCGATTCGTTCGAGCGGGCGAACGATGTCGTAGAGCGCCTGGTGGATGCCGGCATTTCCCGTTCGGACGTGAGAGTCCATGCGCGGGACGGCAATGCGGCGTATGAAGCCGACACTGAAACAGGTGAGCCGGACCGTGGCTTCATCGAGAATGTCCAGCACTTCTTCAAGAATCTGTTCGGCGAAGAAGACCATCGCGAGGAAGTCGGCCACTATAGCGAAGCCGTACGTCGCGGCGGCGCGCTGCTTTCCGTCGAGGTACAGGACGAGACGCAAATGGCCACCGTGCAATCCCTGATGGAAGAAGGTGGCGCCGAGGATATCGACGCGAAGGTCGCCGTCTGGAAATCAACGGGCTACGCCGGATTCGACCCCGACGCGGCCCCCTATACGCAGGAAGATATCGAGGCCGAGCGCCAGGCCATCCCTGTAGTACGGGAAGACTTGGTCGTGGGCAAGCGGGAAGTCGATACCGGCCGTGTACGCGTGTATTCCCGGCAAACATCGACGCCGGTCAGCGAGTCGGTGAATCTGCGGGACGAGCGCGCGACCATCGAACGGCGTCCGGTGGACCGGGAAGCGACGGCGGCGGACCTGCAAGGCGGTACGGTAGAGGTACGCGAGACCTCGGAGGAGGCCGTGGTCGGCAAGACTTCGCGCGTCGTCGAAGAAGTGCTTGTCGGCAAGGAGGCGTCCCAACGCACGGAGACCGTGCATGAAACCTTGCGCGGTACCGAGGTCGAAGTGGAGCGCACCGATGACAAGCCTGGCGGGCCCGCCCGTGCCACCGGTTCGACGATGGATGCGGCGTCCTCGCCGGGCGCGGCCTCCGCGCCCTCCACCGCAACCGGTGGCCCGGGATCGACCGGTACCGCTGCGGGGACGACGGGCACCGGCCTGGGCGGCGGCACCTCGGGCACGCGCGGCACCGCGGCGGGCGGCGCCCCGTCCGTCGCGCCGGGTACCGGCCAGGGCGGTGGCACGGTAGGGACTTCCGGCACATCCGGCGCCTCCGGCAATGACTCAAGCAGCACGAGCACATCCTTGCCTGCCGGCACGTCGAGGGAGCCACGCGACGTGTGAAGCGCTACCTATTTGGCATGGCGCTAGCCGGCGCGTCCGACCTCCGGGTCGGCGCTCCGGCTTTTTTTATGTGGGGCATTGCCGGCGTCACGACACGGTCCATGCGCACCGATGCGCAGGTCAATTCTGCCCTTCCCATGTAAATCGCGGGACCTCCGCTGCCCTTGGGCAACAGGCCCGTCGCGCCGCAGTCGCGGCAATCCCGACAGGCGCTCCACCTCGTTCCCAACCGCGCAACGGCGGGCGGGCAAAGGGCAAGGCCGCGCGCAAAGCCAGCGGATTTTCCGCAGCGCCACATCTTCCGATAACAAAAGAGCAGCGCCGCGCGCGCAGAAGGCATTACCCGTCGCGCCGGCGGGCAAGGATACTAAGGGCCAGAGCCTCATCGCCGAACAAGACCCAGGAGACTTGCATGCCGTACGTGACCCCGCCCTTCGACCCCAATCCCCGGAAGCCCGCCATGGACGTTCCGCCGGGCGGCTGGGACTGCCAGATCCACCTGTTCGGTCCCGCAGACAAGTGGCCGTTCGATCCGGAGAGCCCCTATGTCTCCGGCGAGGCCCTGCCCGAGCACGCGATACACATGCTCGATACGCTGGGCCTGCGCAAGGCGGTGGTGGTCAGCGGCGGGGGCTATGGCCGCGACTACAGCTACATGCTGGATGCGCTGAAGCGCTTCCCCGACCGCTTCGCCGGCGTCATCCTGCCGCCCGATGAACTTTCGGATGAGGAACTGCTGCGGCTGGACCGGGCCGGCGTGCGCGGCGTGCGCTTCGTCAGCGCCAAGCGCGCCTCCAACCTGCCCCAGATCCTGCCCGACATGGCGGCCCAGGTCGAGAACCTGGGATGGCCGGTGCATTTCTATCCGCATGGCGAGGACATCGTGTCCTATGCCGACAAGCTGCTGGCCCTGCCCAACAAAAAAATCGTGCTGGATCACTTCGCCAGCGTGCCGGCCGACAAGGGCGTGGACCAGCCGGCATTCAAGACCGTGCTGAAGATGCTGGACACGGGCCGGGTATGGATCAAGCTATCAGGCCCCATGCGATGCGCCAAGGGCGACATGCCGTATGCCGCCGTGACGCCGATTGCCCGCGCGCTCATTCGTCATGCCCCCGAGCGCATGGTATGGGGCTCGGACTGGCCGCACGTGAATATGGTCGGACGTGCCATGCCCAATGACGGCGATCTGTTCGATCTGCTGTCGGACTGGGCGCCCGATGCGGAAGACCGCAAGCGCATTCTCGTCAGCAACGCGGACGCCCTGTATGGCGCGCCGGCGCACAACTGAAGACGCGGCGGCGTAAGCGTCCGCCCAATAACGATAAGGGCGCGGCTGCGCCCATCAGGAGACATCGATGAAGAGGACCCTACTGGCGCCGGCGCTGATGCTGGCGGCCTTGGCGCTGTGCGCCTCCGCACAGGCAGGTACTTTCCCGGATCATCCCATCCGCCTGGTGGTGCCGTTCTCGCCGGGCGGCAGCACCGACCTGGTAGGCCGCCTGGTCGCCACCAAGGTATCGCAGATACTCGGCCAGCCGGTCATCGTGGAAAACCGTGCGGGCGCGGGCGGCGTAATCGGCTCGGACAATGTCGTCAAATCCCCCGCAGATGGCTATTCGCTGCTGATGGCGACCACCTCGCACACCGCCAACCCGTCGATCTACAAGAAGCTGCCCTACGACACGCGCAAGGACTTCGTGTCCATCGCCCTGATCGGGGACATGCCAGGCCTGCTGGTGGCGCACCCGTCGATGCCGCCCAACGACTTCAAAGAATTCATCGAGTACGCCAAGAGCCACAGGCTGTCGTATGGCAGCGCGGGATCGGGCACATTCCCGCACCTTTCGATGGAACTGCTCAAGGCCGCGGCGGGGCTGGACATGACCCATATCCCGTACAAGGGTGCGGCGCCGGCACTGACGGATCTCGTCGGCGGCGTTTACCAGGTCAAGATCGACGCCTACATCACAGCGGCGAACTTCGTCAAAGCCGGCAAGCTGAAGCTGTACGCGGTGACGAGCTTGCAGCGCATGCCGCAATTGCCGGACATTCCGACCGTCGCGGAATCCGGTTACCCCGGCTACGAGTCCACGTACTGGATAGGCATTGTTGCGCCCGCCGGCGTGCCCGCCGACGTACGGCAGAAGCTGGAGCAGGCCTTCGTCGCCGCGGTGCACGACGGCGGTGTGGCGGCCAAGCTGCAGGACAGCGGCACGCGACCCATCGGCGGCACGGCGGCGGATCTGGACACGCTGATGAACCGCGAGTTCCAGCAATGGCCCGGCATCATCGAGAAGGCCGGGATCGCGGAGAAATAGGCTGCCGAGCGCGGCCGAGACCGCGTCGGCAAACGCGCGCGGCACAACCCGGAAAGCGCGGCGCCGTCGGCGGCGGCTATCCGCCTGGCTGTATGTATTCGCGCATCATGGCGGCGAGGCGATCCGCCAGCGGCTGTGTTTCTCCGGGACGCTTCAACATCACGAGGGGGATGGCGGGCAGGGCCGGCAGGCCGGCGGCTTTTCCCTCCAGTACGCGCACCGCGGCCGGCAGGCCGTAGGGCGTGCGCACATTGACGCCCAGCCCGGCGGCGGTCGCGGCCCACAGGCCGCTCAAGCTGGGACTCGTGAAGACGAGTCGCCACGGGATGCGCGCGCGGTCCAGCGCGACGACCGCCGCATGGGTGAACAGGCAGGGCCGGTCGAAGGCGATCAGCGGCAGTGGGTCCATTTCATCCGCGGAATCGTTGCGCCCTGTTGCCGAGGCCCCCGCCGCCGGCCCGATCCAGCACATGCGCGGCCGCGCGATCACTTCCCGAGACCCGTCCCCGCGCGGTCGCGCCGGGCCGCCATTGCCCTGCGCGTCCATGCTGCCGTCCCACAGCAGGGCCAGGTCCAGCTGGCCAGCGTCGAAACGCTCCTGCAGATCCGTATTGCGCGCCACGCGCGCTTCGATCCGCACCTTCGGGTGCGCGCGCGCAAATCGCCCAAGCAATTGCGGTAACAACGCTTCGCCGAAGTCCTCCTGCAACCCCAGGCGGATCCAGCCCTCCATATCCAGCCCTCGCGTGGCCACGGCGGCCTCGTCGTTCAGGCCCACCATGCGGCGTGCGTAATCCAGCATGACCTCTCCCGCGTCGGTCAGGGCCAGCCCTCGCCCGGACTTGCGAAACAGCGGCGCGCCGGCCTGTTCCTCCAGCTTTTTGATCTGCGCGCTGACCGCCGACGTGGAGCGCCCGACACGGTCCGCCGCCTTGGCGAAGCTTCCCAACTCCATCCCGATGACCAGCGTGCGCAGGGCGGCGATATCGAGGTTCACGTGCATGGATCATCCCATTTTATTGGACTATTTGGCAAATATTATTCGATATTCGAAACCGTTAAAAGTGCTCAGACTGATGCCATCGCATACAACGAAGGCGCCAATACGATGCCTGCAACCGCCGTAGAACCGGTCCCCGTCGATGGCGCGGGACGTCCCCACGGAACCGCCGCACACGGACCCCGCCCCGCCGGCCTGGACCTGTCCGCGGCCGCGGCGTCCAAGGCCGCACCGCACGCCTCCAAGGCAGGCGCCACCCTTGGACCGTCGCACCGCTGGAAGGTCCTGGCCGCGGGCGTCGCGGCGAATGTCAGCTTCTCCGCCGCGGCAGCCGGCATTCCCACGACGGCGATCTGGCTGCGCTCCGGATACCGCCTGGACGACGTCGCGCTTGGCGTGGCCCTCGGCGCGATCGGCCTGGGCGTCGCCCTGACGGAATTGCCGTGGGGCGTGGCCACCGATCGCTGGGGCGATCGCCCGGTGCTGTTGAGCGGGCTGGCGGCCACCACGGCGGCGCTGCTGGCGATGACTCTGTTCATGGTCCCGTCCCCACACGCCGTGCCGGCCTTCCACTGGCTGCTGGTCGCGCTATGCGTGGTCGGCCTGGCCGGCGGCAGCGTCAACGGATCCAGCGGCCGCGCCATCATGCGCTGGTTCAAGGAGGGAGAGCGCGGGCTGGCCATGAGCATCCGGCAGACCGCCGTGCCGCTGGGCGGCGGCCTGGGCGCCCTGCTGCTCCCGTGGCTGGCATCCGACGGCGGGTTCCGGGCGGTGTACGCCACGCTTGCCGCGATGTGCGCGATGTCGGCCCTGCTGGCCTGGCGCTGGCTGCATGACCCGCGCGAGGACGAAACAACCACGGGCGATCGCCACGGCGCCGGCGGTCCCGCCACGCAGCCGGACACCCGTGCGCGTCCGGCGGTACGGGCGACAGCGCGTGTGGACGCCGGCGCGTCCGGCCCCTTGCGCGACCCGCTGATCTGGCGCATGGTCCTCGCCATCGGGCTGCTGTGCGCCCCGCAATTCGCGGTACTGAGCTTCGCGACGGTCTACCTGCACGACTTCGGCGGCGTCGGCATCGCCGGCACCACCTTCGCCATGGTGAGCGTACAGCTGGGCGCCATGGTGATGCGGGTGTGGAGCGGACGACTTACCGATGTGCGCGGCAACCGGCGCGGTTATGTGCGCGCGCTCGTGCTGCTGAGCGCATGTGCATTCGCCGCCCTGACGCTGGCGACGGCCGGCAGCGCCGCCGCGCCGCTGCTGGTCGCGGCCATCATCGCGGCCGGCATCATGGTGTCGGCGTGGCATGGCGTCGCATACACGGAACTGGCCACGCTTGCGGGCCAGGCACGCGCCGGCACGGCACTGGGAATGTGCAACACCCTGGTGTACCTGAGCCTGTTCCTCGCGCCGCTTTCCATCCCGCACGTACTCGCGGCCAGCTCATGGACCGGCGTCTGGCTGCTTGCCGGCCTGGTTGCCCTGGCGACCTGGCCGCTGTTTCCGCGCCCGCTGGCCCGCTGACGCGAACAGGCTGTCCGGCCGCATGCGGCGGGCGGCGACCTCGCGGAGTGCGTGGGGAGGAACGGCGCCCGCCACCCCGATATATTGACCTGCCCGAATTATCCTTCTCTATTTTTCATTAGTTCTATGGTGCCCGCCTTCCTATCATTCTCCCTGGACTGGACATACGTGGAGAAACAGGCGTGGCAACGTGGGCGATCGGCATCGATATCGGCGGCACCTTCACGGATGTGGTGGCGCTGGACTACACCGCAGGGAGCTTGCACGGCTTGAAGGTTCTGACCACGCACGGCGACCCTGCGGAAGGCGTCGCGGATGGCGTGGCAAAGCTGATGGAGCAATGCGGCATCGCCGGACGCGATGTGCTGCGCGTCGTGCATGCCACGACACTCTTCACCAACGCCCTCATCGAGCGTCGCGGCAGTGTGACGGGCATGCTGGTCACACGCGGCTTCGCCGATGCGGTGGAGATCGGCAATGAACGCAAATACGATCTCTACGATCTGAACATGGAGGCGGCGCCGCCGCTGGTCCCACGCGACCTGCGCGCGGAAATCGGTGGCCGGCTGGACGCGCGCGGGAATGTCCTGGAGCGGATAGACCCCCAGGAAGTACGGGCCGCCGTCCGGGCGCTGGCGAACCGCGGCGTGGAATCGGTAGCGGTGTGCCTGCTGCACGCCTATGCGAACCCCGACCAGGAGCGCGCGGTGCGCTCGCTGGTCCTGGCCGAGCAGCCGGCCATGGAAGTGACTCTCTCGTCGGATGTGGCGCCGGTTATCCGGGAATTCGAACGCATGTCCACCACATCGGCCAACGCCTACATAAAGCCGTTGGCCAACGGTTATCTGGAAGCGCTGGAACGCCGGCTGGAAGCCCTGGGACTGCGCACCGGAGTCCTGATGATGCTATCCAACGGCGGCCTGTCGCATATGCAGCAGGCCAAGAGCAAGCCGATCGAGCTGCTCGAGTCCGGGCCCGCCGCGGGAGCGATCGCTGCGGCCCACTACAGTGTGCGCGACAGCTACGGCGATCTGCTCGCCTTCGATATGGGCGGCACGACCGCGAAGCTCTGCCTCGTGGAGAAGGGAAAACCCGCCATCACCTTCGGTTTCGAAGCGGCGCGGCGCAAGCGCTTCGCAGAAGGCAGCGGCCTGCCCGTGCGCATCACCACCATCGACTTGATCGAGATCGGCGCTGGCGGCGGCAGCATCGCGCATACCGACAGGATGGGCCTGTTGAAGGTCGGCCCCGCGAGCGCCGGCTCGGAACCGGGACCCGCTTGCTACGGACGCGGCGGCACGGAACCCACCGTCACCGACGCCAACCTGGTCCTCGGATACCTGAATCCCGATTACTTCGCCGGCGGGACGATGGCGATAGACAGCGGCATGGCCGAGGCCGCCATCGGTCGTGCGGGCGCGCGCCTCGGGCAGGAGGTCACCTCCGTGGCCTGGGGCATGCACGACATCGTCGCGGAGAACATGGCGGCCGCGGCACGTGTGCACGTGGCCGAACGTGGCCGCGACCCGCGCGATTTCGTTTTGCTGAGCACCGGCGGCGGGGGCCCTTTGCACGCGTACTACGTGGCCCGCAAGATCGGGGTGCGCCGCATCATATGCCCGCCCTCGGCCGGGGTTGCGTCGGCTTACGGGCTACTCGTCGCGCCGGCGCGCGCGGACCTCTCGCGCACCGTCACGGTACGCCCTGCCGTTGACGGGCTGGCGCCACTGGAAGCCGCGTTCGCCGATATGGAAAAGCACGTCGCCGCAACGCTGGCCCCCCTGGCCGATGGCTTCGGCCCCCTGTCCTTGCATCGACACGCCGATGGACGTTTTGTCGGCCAGGGTTTTACGCTGTCCGTACCTTTGCCGGACGGCCCCTACGACATCGAAGACGAACAACGGATGCGCGATGCCCTAGTGGCGGCCTTCGAGGCCGGCTATCGCGACAAGTTCGGGCGCACGCCGCCGAACGTGCCCGTCGAACTGGTGAATCTGCGGGTATCGGGCGAAGCGCCGCCGCGCCATGCCGGGGCGCGGCAGGCACTGGAGCAGGGCGCAATACCGCAGCCGAAGCAACGCCGCAAGGTGTACTTCCGTGAGTTCGCCGGCTATGCCGATACGCCCGTCTACGACCGGGATTCGCTGCGCGCCGGGTTCTCCTGCGCGGGGCCCCTGCTGGTCGAGGATGCCGGATCCTGCCTGGTCGTCGGCCCGCTTGGTCATGTGGAGCAGATGGCCAGCGGAAACCTAATGATCACCATCAAGGAGCAAGCATGAAGGCAGGCGAGCGGCAAGACGAAGCGGCGCTGGCATCGGACCCGATATTCCTGGAGGTCTTCTGGACCCGAATCTGCTCGGTCGTCAACGAAGCGGCCAAGCTCATCGTCAGGACTTCCTTTTCCACGCTTTCGACCGAAGCAAACGACTTCGCGGTCGTGCTCACCGACTCGCAGGCCCGATCGCTGGCGGAGAACGCCGGCAGTATCCCGTCCTTCATCGGCACCCTGCCCCGTACCGTGGCTGCCGTACTGGAGCGATTCGGCAAGGACGCCATGCGTCCGGGCGACGTCTACATCACCAACAACCCCTGGATAGGCACAGGCCATCTAAACGATGTAAGCCTCGTCAAGCCAATTTTTCACAATGAAAATCTGGTGGCTTTCGCGGCCACGGCTGCGCATGTCCCCGACATCGGCGGGAAGATCCGCTCGGTGGACGCGCGCGAGCTTTTCGAGGAAGGTTTCCACATCCCCATCATGCGCCTGCTGCGCGACGGCGAACCGGACGAAACGCTGCTGTCGCTGATACGGACGAATGTGCGGACGCCGGACCAGACCGTCGGGGACATCTGGTCGCAGGTCGGCGCGGTGGAATTGATTGCCCGGCGCCTGGAGGAGATACTCGGCGAGTATGGCTTGAGCGGCATCGATCCGCTCGCCCATGCACTGTTCGAACGCAGCGAGGCCGCGATGCGCGCGGCGATCTCCGCCCTGCCGCGAGGCGAGTACCGCTACGAAATGGAGACGGACGGTTTCGACCAGCCATTTCGCTACGCCGTCTCGGTCCGGATCCAGGGCGACGAGATCGAATGCGACTTCGCCGGCACGTCGCCGCAGCAGCCGCGAGGCATCAATTGCGTATTGGCCTACACGGCCGCCATGACGGCCTATGCCATCAAGTGCCTGCTTTTGCCGGACCTGCCCAACAACGACGGCCTGTTCCGGCCGATCCGCGTCGTCGCCCCGCTGGGCTCCCTGCTCAATCCGACGCAGCCGGCGCCCGTGGGGGGGCGTGCCTGCACCGGGCATTACGTGCCCGTGGTCATCTTCGGCGCGCTCCATGCCGTGCTGCCGGACAGGGTGATGGCCGGTGCCGGTTCGCCGCTGTGGATCGCCAACCTGAGCGGCACTCGCGAGGACGGCAAACCCTTCGCGACGGTACTTTTCTATAACGGCGGCATGGGCGCCACGTCGGTGAAGGACGGGGCGTCGGCGATGTCCTGGCCCAGCAACATCTCACCCACGCCGGTGGAAATCGCCGAGCGCGATTCGCCGGTTTTCTTCCGCCGCAAGGCGCTGCGGACCGACTCGGGCGGCCGGGGCGAGCATCGCGGCGGCCTGGGACAGGAAATCTGCTTCGTCAGTCGCCACCATGCGCCCATGTCGGTGGTCTTCCTGACCGAGCGGGTCCGCGTCGGCGCGCCGGGACTCGGCGGTGGCCAGGCCGGCGCCCGGGGCGAGGTGCTGATCAACGGCAACGCGGTGAACAGCCGGCTCCCGCATGTATTGATGCCGGGCGACGAAGTGATTCTGCGTACGCCAGGCGGCGGCGGTTACGGCCTCGCCGAGCGGCGCAGCCGGCAAAGTATCGCGCATGACGCGGCACAGGGATATGCATTGATGAGCACATAGCGCGCTTCGGACGCGCGAAGCGGACCTGCCTAGCGTGGGCCTGCCAAGGGGAGATGCAAAGCACACTGCCCTTGCCGGCGTCCGGACGTTTCCAGCAACTCCATAACGATCCAAGGGGAAAACATGAATCGGATACTTGGGAGTGTTGTCGTGACGGCCGTTTGCCATGCCTTCGGCATGGCGCCGGCTCATGCCGCGGATGACGCGGCGGCGTACCCGGACAAGCCGATACGCATCGTCGTGCCGTATCCGGCGGGAGGTTCCACCGATGTCCTGGCACGCACCTTGGGACAGAAGGTCGGCGAGACCCTGGGGCAGGCGGTCATCGTGGAGAACAAGGCCGGCGCCAGCGGGGCTATCGGCGCCACCTATGTCATCAACTCGCCTCCCGACGGCTATACGCTGTTCCTTGGAACGTCCACCGCGCTGGCGGTGAACCCGGGGCTGTTTCCCGACCTCTCCTACCGGGTCGACGGCTTCGCACCCATCATCCTGGCCGCGATGTTGCCGAGCATCGTGGCGGTCAACAAGTCCTTTCCCGTGCAGCGCATGACGGATCTCGTGCCCTACCTGAAGGCCCATCCCAACGCGGTCAACTATGCCTCCTCCGGCAACGGGACGCCGGCCCACCTGGGCGCCGAGCTGTTCAAGATAATGACCGGGACCACCATGACGCATGTGCCCTACAAGGGCGGCGCTCCTGCGCTGACCGATCTGGCCGGGGGCCAGACATCGCTGATGTTCGCGATCCTGCCGGAGTCCATGCCGCTGGTGAAGACAGGCAAGCTGCGCGCACTGGCGGTGACGACCGCGGAGCGCCTGCCGGCCTATCCGGACCTGCCCACCGTTGCGGAGTCGGGCGTGCCGGGCTACGAACTGATCGGCTGGTACGGATTCCTCGCGCCGGCGAAGACGCCGCCCGCCATTGTCGCGAAACTGAATCTCGCGTTCGATGACGCCTTGCGGGATACCGTGGTCCGGCAGAAGCTGACGGACATGGGCTTCGAGGTCGCGGGCGGCCAGCCCCCGCGCTTCGCCGAACTGATCGCATCCGAAACCGTGAAATGGAAGAAAGTCATCACCGACGGCAAGATCGTTGCACAGTAGCCGGCGCGGCTTGCCGGTCCCCTTTCCCGTTCACAGGAGAGTCCCATGAATAACCAACTGCGCCGCTTCGGCGTGCTGGCCCCGCCCGGAAATATTGCGCTGGAACGCGAGTTGCCACTGGCGCTGCCCGCCGGCGTGACCATGAACCACAACCGGCTGTCGCGGCCCGGCTCCGATATCAGCGCCGACTCGCTGCTCGCCATGGCGCAATCGATCGAACGTGCCGCTCATGATCTGGCGCAGGCTCATCCCGAAATCATCCTGTACGGCTGCACCAGCGGCAGCTTCCTGGCCGGCCTGGGGCGCGAAGCCGAAGTCGCACAGCGCATCGCGGACCTTACCGGCATAGCCTCGATCACGACCTCCACGGCCGTGGTGGACGCGCTCCGCGCGGTAGGAGCACAACGGGTGTTCATGCTGACGCCGTATCCCAAGGACATCACTTTGCACGAAGTGGATTTCCTGCGGCACTACGGCATTGCGACGGACGGCTGGGACACCTTCGAATGCCCCACCAGCGAGGCAATCCGCGCCGTGTCGTCGGAACGCGTGGCGGACCGCGTGCTGGCCAACCGCCATCGCATCGATCGCTGCGACACCGTCTTCATCAGCTGCACCAACCTGCTGACCATGGACCAGATCGCGGCGCTCGAGCAGGAGCTCGACAAGCCGGTGGTGTCCTCGAACCAGGCATCCCTATGGGCGGTCCTGCGCCACATGGAAGCGGACATGCCGGGTCGGCCCGACCGATTGTTCGCCGCCCGCGGGGCTGTCGACGTGTCGCTGCCGCGGCCAGCCGCCGCCGCGGCCTGAGGCGGGCCACCGGACCATCCTTCCAACATCTTCAAGGGGATACGAGACCGATCACGCCACGATGTGTCGCCGTAGAACACGGGATGGCGTGTGGAAGCGCTCGTACGACAATCATGATCCAGAACATCCGCTTTCTCGCCGCGCTGTGCCTGTGCGCGTCCCTGGCGACCGCCGGGCCTGTGCATGCCGCCGACCCTCGCTACCCCGACCATCCCATCCGTTTTATCGTCCCGTACGCTGCTGGCGGCTCCACCGACGTGCTGGCGCGCATCCTGTCGGAAGCCATGGGGCAAGCCCTGGGACAGAGCGTCGTCGTGTACAACCAACCCGGCGGCGGGGGCGCTATCGGAACGACCGCGGTGGCCCGCTCCCTGCCGGACGGATACACATGGCTGATGGGCACCAACGGGACGCATGCCATCAACACCACGCTGTACGCGTCGCTGAGCTATGACGCCGTAAAGGACTTCCAGCCGGTCAGCCTGGTCGCGACGGTACCGCTGGTGCTGGTCGTGCCCGCCACCTCGCCGGCACGCAGCCTTCAGGACTTGCTGGCGCTCGCGCGCGGACAGAAGGCCGGGCTGAACTTCGGCTCGGCCGGCGTGGGTTCGTCCGGGCACCTGGCGGCCGAAATGCTGAAGATAGAAGGCAAGATCGCCGGATCGCATATTCCCTACAAGGGCGACGGCCCTGCCCTGGTCGACCTGATGGCGGGTCGGGTGGATTTCTCGTTCGCCAACATGCCGGCGGCGGTGAACCAGATCCGGCAAGGAAGCCTGCGCGCGCTGGCCGTCACGACGGCGCAACGCTCGCCGGAGCTACCCGGCGTCCCGACCGTGGCCGAAGCGGGCTACCCGAGCTTGCAGGTGGACCCCTGGTATGGCGTCTTCGTGCCTGCTGGCACGGATGCCGCCCTGGTCCAGAAGCTGAGCGTCGCGTTCGCCAGGGTGCTCAAGGACCCGACGGTCGCTCAACGCGTCATGGGCCTGGGCGCCACACCCGTCGGCACCACACCCGATCAGTTCGCCCGGACCATCCAGGAAGACACGGAAAAGTTCGCCAAGGTCATCAAGACTTCCGGCGCGCAGGCGATGTAGGGCGCTCCGCCGATGTAGGGCGCTCCGCCGTGGGTTGTCGCGCCGTGCGCTTCGCCGGCGTGACGGCGCTTATGGAAACACCCGGCGGCAACCGGGCTTGTCGTATCGAGTTCGCCAGCACGTCCAATATGCGCTGCGAACTGGGCGACAGGGATCGCAGCCGCCGGGTGATCAGGCATATCTGCCGGGTCAGTACCGGCGTCTTCAACTGGCGGAACGCCAGGTCCTTGAATTCCTCCACGTTGGCCGCGAGCGCGGGCACGATCGAAAAGCATCCCCCGCCGCGCAACATGGCGTACAGAGACGTGGTGCTGGATATCTCGTCGTGGCGCCCATCGAAAAGGCGCCATCCGGCGGCTTGTTCGCGCAGGTACGTCCCGATACCGGTGTCTTCCGAGAACGCCACGAAGCCATCGCTGCTCAACGACGCCCAACCGAGGGCCGACTTGCTGCCGGCCAGCGGATGGTCCTTGCGGCATGCGACCCCGTAGCGATCCTCCAGGAGGGGCGTGTAGACCAGGTCCGGGTGGCCCTTGTGGCGGCTCGTGATGGCGAAGTCCACCATGCCGCTATAGACCATCTGTTCGACCTCCTGCGCGCCGGCATCGCGCAGCGAGAAGGTAACGTTCGGATAGGCCTCGCGGAACGTGGAGATGGCCTGGACCAGGAACTGCTCGATGACCGAGGCGGCCGCGGCGATCCGGATATGACCCTGTTGGCTTTGCGAGAAGGCCTGCAGGTCGCTCAACGCGCTGTCGAAGTGATTGAGGATCTTGTCCGCTTCGATCTTGAAGCGCAAGGCCGCGTCGGTCATTGCGACACGGCGCGTCGTGCGATCGAACAGCTTCAGGCCCACGGCTTCCTCGAACTGCTGGATGGTCGCGGTAAGCGAGGACTGCGTGAGGAACAGGCGCGATGACGCGATAGTGAAAGATCCGGAATCGGCCACTTCGACGAAGCAACGCAAGTGGCGCAGCGAGACGGTCCGCAGCAAAGACATGGCAGCCAGTCCGAAGGTCGGGGAGCAGTCGAACATATATCTGCCAAAACGAACAGTCAACAAAAACTATTAAATTGTTCCGAATGACCCGCCCCCCTAGAATTTTCCGTATCGGGCTTGGCACGCCTTCATCGACGGGGAGCGGGAAAATCATGGCAGTACTGGCGCAACGACTGGATCGCATCAAGCCTTCCCCCAGCTCCATGGCCGGGCAGCGTGCGCGCGAGCTGCGTGCCGCGGGCCGTGACATTGTCGGCCTGACGGCGGGCGAGCCCGACTTCGATACGCCAGAGAACGTCACGCAAGCCGTCGTCGAGGCAATGGCTGCGTCCAGGACCAAGTACACCGACGTCGGCGGCACCCCGGAACTGAAGGCCGCGATTCGCGCCAAGTTCCTGCGCGACAACGGCCTCGACTACCGCACCGATGAAATCATCGCAGGCACGGGCGGCAAGCAGGTCATATTCAATGCGCTCATGTGCACGGTGGAACGCGGCCGCGAGGTCATTGTTCCCGCGCCCTATTGGGTCTCGTATCCGGACATCGTGTTGCTCGCGGGGGGAACGCCGGTCACCGTGCAGTGCCCCGCCGACAAGGGCTTCAAGCTGCAGCCCGAGGACCTGGAGCGCGCCATCACGCCACGTACGCGCTGGCTCATCCTGAACGCGCCCAACAACCCCAGCGGCGCGATCTATTCGAAAGCAGAGATGCAAGCCCTGGCCGACGTGTTGGCGCGCCATCCGCATGTGTGGGTGCTCGCCGACGACATGTACGAACACATCATCTACGACGGCCTGCCCTTCGTCACCCCAGCGCAGGTGGATCCGTCGCTCAAGCCGCGCACCTTGACGGTGAACGGTGTATCGAAGGCCTACGCGATGACGGGCTGGCGCATCGGCTACGCGGGCGGACCTGGCGAGCTGATCAAGGCCATGACGAAATTGCAGTCGCAGAGCACGTCCAACCCCTCGTCGATCAGCCAGGCCGCCGCGACGGAGGCATTGGCGGGACCGCAGCACGTCATCGCGGAGCGGCGCGCCATCTTCCAGGCGCGCCGGGATGCCGTCCTTGCGCTGCTGCGATCGATTCCCGGCATCGATTGCCATACGCCGGAAGGTGCGTTTTATCTTTTCCCGTCCTGCGCAGGATTGCTCGGGCGCACGACGCCAGGCGGCAAGCGCCTGATGACGGACGAGGACTTCGTGCTCTATCTGCTGGACGAGGAGAACCTGGCCTTGTTGCAGGGCGCCGCGTATGGCGTGGAAAGCCACTTCCGCATTTCGTTCGCGACATCCATGGCCATGCTGGAAGAGGGTTGCGCGCGCCTGCGGCGGGCTTGCGGAAAACTGGCGTGATAGTGTCGAAGAAAGTCCTGAGGCTGAGAGCGGCAGGAAACGCCAAAACGCGCCGAAAGCGCATCGAGCCGCCGATCATGTGTCCAGAGATCAGTACCCGGGTTGACCAGAACCGAAGCCAGCAATAGCACGTCCACGAGACCGCACCCCAGGCCGTAAAGCCGCTCTCGCTCGATGAAAGCAATGGCTTCGGGCAATGTCGCACGACGCAATGGTTGCAGTAGCTCCAGGTTGGCCAAGGTCTGCGTACGATTGGGGGGTGTGCCGCACGCAATCTCGCCGATCACCATGGGATGCGTTAGTACGGCATCTAACGCAAGCAGATTCGCGAGCGCCCCAGTCGATGAGACATTACCCGCTTCGCCCCAGCCCCAGCTTTTCCATGACCTCCTGCGCCTCGACCACCATGGAGGCCACCTCGGCAACGGTCACCCGCAGGCTGGTCGCACGGGCGCGCATGTGCTCATAGGCCTGGACCTCGTCCATGCCCTGGTGGTCGACCAGAACCTTGATGGCCTTCTCGATCTGGCGCCGGGATTTGATGGTGGCCTCCAACTTCTGGATCTTGGCCTGCTGGCGCTGCTGGAAGCCCTGGGCCGAACGGGCCAGCACCAGCGTGCTCAGCACCCCGGAAGAGCGGAATGGCTTGGTCAAAACACCATGCGCGCTGCTGTCGAGCAACAACTTGAGCGTGGTGGGACTCTCATAGTCGGACAGGGCGATCAGCGTCGCGTCGGTCGCGCTGGCGCACCACAGGCCGTTGCCCGGGATATCCTGGGACAAATGAAAAAAAACCACGTCGGCGCCGCGCGGCGGCTCCTGGCAGTAGGGCCAGAAGACCTGCAGGCGGCAGCCGATGCGTTTCAGCTGCTCGATCAGCAGTTCGCGGTCCTCGCCGGGCGGGTGCACGACCGCGACGCTGATGCTGCGCAGGTCCTCGAACAGGCGGCGTATGCTGCTCATTGCGTCATTTCAGCCAGAACGCTGACAAGCCGAAGGTGGACAGGTAGGGATCCGGCCGGACCGGTCCCGACCCCTGCCACACCACGTCGAACTGGCCGTCCTCGCGGCAAACGCCGATGCGCGGCGTAAGCATGCAGTGATTGTTTTCCGAATCGATGGCGAGCGGCCCTTCGGGCGAATCGTAGCGCACGGAGTGCGCCGTGCGCACCAATCTTGCGGTATCCAGGCTGCCGGTGCGCTCCAGGGCGCGTGCGAACAGGTGGACCTGGTTGTAAGCCGACTCCGACCAGGTGCTGGTGGGCCGGTCGCCATACCGGCTGCGCCACAGCTCGGTGAAGTGGCGGTTGCTCTCGTTGTCCAGCGAGTTGAAATAGGTGGCGGCCGTGATGTGCCCGGCGCAAAGCGAGGGCCCGACCAGGCGGATCTCTTCTTCCGCCATGGAGAGGCTGGCGATCGGGATGCGGCGCGGGTCCAGCCCGCTTTCCGCATACTGCCGGTAGAGCATGCGCGCCGAATCCCCGACGACCGTGGAGAAGACCACTTCCGGCTGGGCAGCCTTGATATCGCGGATGACCTCCGCGACGTCGGCCGGGCCGGCGGTCAACGGCAGGTAGACTTCGTCCAGCACCTCTCCCCCATGCTGCTCGACCATGTCGCGCATCACGCGATTCGATTCGCGCGGGTAGATGTAGTCCGATCCCACCAGGAAGAAACGCGAGCCCTTGTGCAGCAGCAGGTAGGCGGCCAGTTGCATGGCGTTCTGGTTCAGGACCGCGCCCATATAAAGCACGTTCGGCGAGTACTCGAAGCCCTCGTAGAAAGAGCAATACCAGAGCAGGCCGTTGTTGCGCTCCACCACCGGCAGCACGGCCTTGCGGCTGGACGACGTGGAACAGCCGAAGATCACGTTGACGTCATCCTCGGCCATCAGGCGCGTGGCCAGGCGCCGGTACTCCGCCGGATCGCTGGCCGGATCGTAGACGACAGGCGCGAGCTCACGATCGAGCACCCCGCCCCGCGCGTTGATTTCCTCCACCGCCAGCGCGGTGCCCAGGAAATGCTCCGAGCCTGTAATCCGCGTCACGCCAGTGCGCGAAAACAGAATGCCGATACGCCAGTCCGCCGACGAACCCCTGGTCCCCGTCATGTTCCCATTCCTGTCCCACCCGCGCCCCGGGACCTGCCAGCAGGCCCTAGACGCGCAGGTGAGCAAATACCGTTACGGCGGCGCCGTCGTCCCTGGCGTCGCCCTGCTCGACGATCTCGCCCTGCTTGAGAACCGCGAAGCGGTCCGCGACGCGCAGCGCGAAAGCGACATTCTGCTCGATCAACAGCATGGCGGTGCCGTGCTCGCGCCGCTCCCATAGCAGCGCCTGCGCCAGGCGGTCGATGACCGAAGGCTGCAGGCCCTCCGTGATCTCGTCCAGAAGGATAACGGACGGCCGCAGCATCAGCGCCCGCGCGACCAGCAACATTTTCTGCTCGCCGCCGGACAGCGTGCCTGCCGGTTGCCTGAGCCTGTCCCGGAACACCGGGAACACCGGCTCGATCGCCGCGAAGCGGGCCGGAAAGTCCGCCTCGCGCGCCAGGCCCAGCCGCAGGTTGTCGCGTACGCTCAACTCCGTGAAGATGGCCTGCTCCTGCGCGGCGTATGCCACCCGCTTGCGCGCCACCTCGTGCGGCGCGAGCCGCGTGATGTCCTCGCCGTTCAGCGCGACCGTCCCGGCCTGCTTGGGCAGGTAGCCCATGACGGTCTTCAGCAGCGTGCTCTTTCCCATGCCGTTCTTGCCCAGCAGGGCCACGGCTTCTCCTTCGCCGACATCCAGGGAAAGCTCGCGCAGCACGACCGAGGCGCCGTAGCCGCTGGTCACCTTGTCCAGCTTCAAGGCCTGCATGGCGCCTCCTCCGTCTGGCCGGTACCGGCGTAGATGGTTTTGACGAGATCCGATCCGACGACCTCGGCGAAGCTGCCGTCCATCACAATTGCGCCCTGGTGCAACACCACGATGCGCGTGGCGATCTGCTCGACGAAATCCAGGTCATGCTCGACGAGCAGGCAGCACAGGCCATGGCGATGGGCGAGCGAGGCCAGGATCTCGCCTATCCGCGACCGCTCGTGCTTGCTCAATCCGGCGGTGGGCTCGTCCAGCAGGACGACGCGCGGCGCCAGCGCGAGCACCATGGCAAGCTCCAGCGCCTGCTGTTCGCCATGGGACAGGTCATGGGCGACGGCATCCAGCTTGCGGTCCAGGCCCGTGGCATGCACGACTTCCAGCGCGTACGACGGCAGGCGCAACGTGTCCGAGCGCCGCCAGAACGAAGGCCGCTCGTGCAAGGAGCCGGCGATGCGCAGGCTCTCGGCCACGGTCAAGGTGCCGAAGATGTTGGCGTTCTGGAACTTGCGGCCCAGTCCGTCCCGCACGCAGGCCTGCGGCGGCTGGCTACCGATATCGTGTCCGCACAGCAAGATGGTGCCGCCGCTGCGGTCCGTCCCATCGCTCAGGCAGCGCATCAAGGTGGTCTTGCCCGCCCCGTTCGGGCCGATCAGGCCCACCAGCTCGCCGGCGCGCGCGGTCAGCGTGATGCCGCGCAGCACCTGCAGCGAACCGAAGCGGCGGCTGACATCGAGCATTTCAAGGGCGGCCGCCGCATCGTCGCGCCGCGCGGGAAGGTCGCGCGAGGCCAATGCCGGCACGCGGGGCGCCAGACGCCCCAGACCGAACGGCCGCAGCAGCAGCGGCACCAGTCCGTGCGGCAGCAGCAGGATGACCGCGACGAAGGCCACGCCCAGTATCAGTTGCCACGCAAAGGGCATGCTGCCGCTGAGATACGCACTGGCCACATTGATCAACACCGCGCCGATCAAGGGGCCCCACAGCGTCCCACGCCCACCCAGCGCGACCCATATGATGAGTTCGGTACCCAGCACGAAGCCCGTCAACTCCGGCGCCACCACGCCGCTGAAAGCGCCATAGCCGAATCCGGCCAGGCCAGCGACCACGGCCATGACGACAAGCAGCAGGATGCGCGCGCGCGGCACGCGTACGCCCAGGTATTCGCAGCGCGTCTCGTTGTCGCGCATGGCGGTCAGCAGCCGCCCGCCGTCGCTGCGCGTGACGACCCATCCCGCCACGCTCACCGCCGCGAGCGCGATGCCGGCCACCCAGTACCAACCCTCCAGGGACAGGTCGAAGCTTTCGTAGCCGGTCAGGCCCGAACTCGACCCTGTCCATTCGCCGCCCGACAGCACCAGCTGCGTCAGCACGATGGGCAACACCAGCGATATCACGGTGGCAAAGAACGGCGACGCACCGCGATAGAAAGACAGCCAGCCCACGAAGGCGGCCAGTATCGCCGTGCCGGCCACCGCCGCCGCCAATGCCAGTACCACGACCGTGGGCGAGAACCCGTAGTGCGTGAAGGCCAGGCCCGCGGCGTAGGCGCCTACGCCGAAAAACGCCGATTGGCCGAACGTGAGATACCCGGTGTAGCCCCACAGCACATCCACGGTCAGCGCGGCGATGGCGAAGAAATACGCCTTGATCAGGACGTTCAGCAGATAGGTGTCGAAGATGAAGGGCCCGAGCGCCACCAGCGCCAGGCCGCCGACGGCAAGGAAAGCCAGTCCGCGCCCGGTGGCGTGGCGGCGCGGCCGCCCGGCGGCCCCCGCCGTCGCGTCTTGGTGCGTCATGGCCTTAGTCATGGGCAAATCCCTTGGGGCGCACCCGCAGTGTCAGCGCGGCCAGCACGGCGATCGTCAAGCCGCCGAGGACCGGATTCAGGTAAATACTGACCAGCACCTGGCACGCCCCGAAAACCAGGCAGGTCAGCATCAGGCCGGATATGGAGTGGCCCGCCACCATCACAAGCATGAAGGCGCTGACCAGCCAGCCGACGCCCATATTCGGATCGACGCTGGACAGTGGCGTCACCAGCGCGCCGCCCAGCGTACCCAGCCCCGCGCCCAGGCTGAACGTGATGAAACGGATGCGCGCGGCGTTGATGCCCAGGCCGCTGGCCAGGGGTTCGTTCATGATGACCGCGCGCGTCTTGACACCGAACCGCGTGCCGCTCAGCAAGCCGGCCAGCAGTACCCACAGCGCCAGGGCGACCGGGACCAGTACCAGCCGATAGGCGGAGTACTCCGTGCCGGCGACAGTCCAGATGCCGGACACCGGCGCGTCGGCGAACTGCACCTCGCGGCCGAAGGCCAGCACGATCAACTGGCCGATGACGATGCCCAGTCCCCATGTCGCCAGGATGGCATCCAGCGGACGCCGGTAAAGCGGGCGCACGACCACCCACTCCACGATCATCCCGACCACGATGCCGCACAGCACGGCCAGCGGCCATCCCAGCCAGGGGTCCAGGCCCAGCCGGGTCACGATGTAGCTGACGTATCCGCCCAGCGTAATCAGCGCCCCGTGCGCGAAGTTGACGATCTTCATAACGCCGAAGATCACCATCAGCCCGACCGTCACGATGAACAGCATCGCGGCGGTTGTCAGTACGTCCAGCAGTAAAGCCATGTCGGTCTCCGCGCGCGGGCCCCGCAGCCCGCGCCAGCACGCATTACTTGATGTTGGGGCACTGCACGCCGGGATCCACCGCCGTAAAGGTCTGCAGTATCTTCACCGAGCCGTCGGACTGGATCTGGCCGAGGTTCATGTTGAGGGCCGCGTGCCGGCTCTTGTCCATGCGGACCGTCCCGCGCGGGCCATCGTAGGAGACCTGGGCAAGCGCCGGGATCACCTTGTCGGAATCGGTGGTGCCGGCCTTCTCCACCGCCGCCTTGTACAGGAAGAAGGCTTCGTACTGCGGCTCGGACAATTCATTGGGTGTCTTCAGTTCCGCGCCGAATTTCTTGCGCATCGCGTCCAGGAAACGCTTGTTCTGCGGCGTATCGATGCTGGTCAGGTAGGAAGCGGACAAGTACATGCCCGCGGCGACATCCCCCATGGTCTTGGCCGTGCCTTCGTCGATGGCCAGGTTGCCGTAGGGAATGCCGATACCGGCGGCCTTCAGTTGCTTGGCCAGCGACACGTTGGGCGCCCCGCCGGCCGTGGAGCTGATCAGCGCGTCGGGATGGGCGGAGCGGATCTTCGAGATCACGGCGGTCCAGTCGCTGCCGTCCATGGGCAGGTATTCCTCGCCCACCACCTTGCCGCCCTTCTGCTCGATGTACTTTCGGGTGAAGCCCAGCATGCCGCGGCCGAAGGAGTAATCGCTGCCGACCAGGAAGAAGGTCTTCGCCTTTAGGTGCGCGGTGAAGTAATCCACCACGGGGGCCACCTGCTGCTCCGGTACCCAGCCGTTGACGTACAGCCACCTGCTGCACGACCGGCCTTCGTAGAACGACGTGTAGATGTAGGGCGTCTTGCCGCGCGCCACCACGGGCAGGCCCGCGCTGCGGGCCGCGCTGGTTTCCATGCCGATGATGGCATCGACTTTCTTCTGGAACACCAGGGTGTCGAAGGCCTTCTGCGCGCCGACGGCGCCGGAACCGTCGTCGGCGATTTCCAGCTGCACCTGGCGGCCCAGGATGCCGCCGGCCGCATTGATTTCATCGACGGCGAGCTGCGAGGACTGGACAGCGGCCGGCGCGACGACGCTGTTGGCGCCCGATAGCCCGACGGCGACGCCGATCCGGATGGGGTCGGCCGCGTGGGCAACCGGGGCCAGCATGCCGGCGGTCGCCAGCAGGGAAGCAAGGAAAGCAGCGGTGGTTTTCATCGTCGATCCTGTGAAAGGTAAGGGCTGACCGATGCATGGGCCATCGGCGGGAAACGGGGCGAACGGGGACCCTAGCCTGCCTTCGCGGGTCCCGGTCCGAGAACCACCCGATAGACATCGTCGCGACGGTCGCGCAACACGACGTTGTAGGGATTCAAGTGACGGGCGGCGCGCGAACGCTTCAGGTTGATCGAGGCGTAGAGAATCTGTTCCTGGTCCGGACTGGCGGGCCCGGCCAAGGGCCAGCCCTGCGCGTCCACCACCAGGCTCTGCCCCAGGAACGGCTGGCCCCGCTCGACGCCGACGCGATCGGCGCAGACGATGTTCAGGCCATTGCTGTGGGCGGCCGCCATCGCCAGTGTGTTCGCCATGGTGGGATGGCGCGGGTCCTGCCCCGGCATCGGCACCCAGTTCGTCGGCATGCAGACGATGTCGACGCCCTGCATGGCGAGCAGCCTGTAGACCTCCGGGAACCAGCCGTCGTAGCAGATCGCGACGCCCAGCCGGCCGTGCTCCGTATCGAAAACGGGCAGGCCCAGGTCGCCGGGCTCGAAGAAAAGATTTTCCTCGCCCCACAGGTGCAGCTTGCGATAGGTGCCCAGATAACCGCGCGGCCCGACGACGGCGGCGGCGTTGTACAGGCGGTCCCCGGCGCGCTCGGTGATACCCGCCACGATGTGGATATTCAGGCGTGCGGCGGCCGCCATCCAGGCCTGCGTGGTGGGGCCGTCCGGAACGGCTTCGGCCAACGCGAAGGCCTCGGGCCGGCTGTCGAAGACATAGCCTGTATTGGACAGCTCCGGCAGGACGACGATGACAGCCCCCCGGGCCGCCGCTTCTTCGATCAGCGCCAGCGACCGCGCGACGTTATCGGCCTTGCGGCCGATGCGGCAGTCCATCTGCACAGCCGCCACGACGGTATCCGGAAACACACGCTCGCCGTTGGGATCGGTAGACGACATGGAAACTCCAAAAACAAAAAGCCCTCGACCACGCGGGAAGCGCGATTCGAGGGCTTTCATAGCCGGTGTTTGAAGCAGCAGTCCTGCTGCGTGGCGCGCGACGCTGTTGTCGCACGCTTGTAGCGGATTATCAGGATTGCGGACGCGCCGTGTCAATGCGGCGCGGGTTGGTGGATACCCTAGGACGGCCGTGAGACCGGCGGGGCCTTATCAGCGCACCGCGTACGTCTAGGCGGAAATCTGCGCCAATGCGTCCTTGATGAACACCATGCCCTGCTCCGAATAGGATAGCGACAGCGCCGCGCCACGCCCTGCCGCATCCATCTTCAGCAATGACTTCTTCAGGATATCGACGATCTTGTCGGCGTTGGCCTTATGGAAATCTTCGTACTGGTATTGCAGGAAGACCAGGCATAGGCCGTTCTCCATGACCTGCACGTCCGGATCGCGCTTGATGCCGTTCTTCGAGATGATGGAGCGCACCCTATCGATGACCGGTTCCTCGTATCCCAGGCCGCGCAGGATTTCTCCCGACTTATCGGCATGGTGGTGCATCAAGTCCCGGCGCCAGGCGAGATAGCCCGCACGGCCGTCGGGATAACTGTTGCGCGGAACCTCCCAGCGGCCGATATGCTGGCTGCGGGATGCCAGGACCAACGGCTCGGAGGCATGCGGGCAAAGGCGCAATACCCATTCGTACAAGCGCCGGGCGAAGAAGAGCTCCCGCGGATGCCGCGTGCCCTCCCATTCGAAAACGTGGGGATCCGTGCTGTTATAAGCGTCGAACGCCGCCAACGCCTGATCATGCTTGCTGTTCATCGATCTCGCCTTCGCGTCGCTTTGGTTAAGCTACCGGACTCCAATGTCCGGGTTGTACATCACGGCGTTGCCGCATGAGTACCGCCTTCCGTGGTCGCATTGTCACACGCATCGTTCACCCATCGGCGTTCTCCGCGCGCCTGGCACAGGCGTATGAAGGCCGCGACCACCGGCGTCAGCGGGACGCCGCGCCGTGTGGCGATGCCATAGGGCATGCCCGTGCGCGCGATCCTGATCGGTAGTATGCCTATCAGGCCGCAATCGGCGAAGTAGCGCGCGACGGGCAATGGAAGCATGCCGATGGTGCCTTCCTCCGCGCGCAGCAGCGACAGCGTGGCGAAGGTGGACGACGTCTCGATGGCATAGGCCGGAAAGGGCAGGTTCTCGTCGGCGAACAATTGTTCCAGCAGGGATCGCAAGGGTAGCTGCGCCTGCGGAACGATCCATGGATGCCCGGCGATATCGCGCAGGCGCAACGCCGTACGCCGCGCATAGGAATGCGCCCCATCGATGACGAAGCACATTTCCTCCACTTCCAGCGGAATGAAGTCGTAGGCCTCGGGATGGACGCTGACGCTGGTGCGCCCTATCACTACATCCAGGTTGCGCTGGTCCAGCATAGAAAGCAGGCGCGCGCTATTGTCCTCCCAGACTTCCACCAGGGCGTGGGGCTGCGCCCGCCGCAGCGCGCCCAGCGTGGGCGTCAGCCATGTCGGCACCGAACCCATGACGGCCCCTATGGTGATCGTGCCCCCGCTGCCGCGCGAGATCGCCGTCAACTCGTCGCGCAAGGCGCCGACGCTGGCGCGCAGCGCCCGCGCATGCCGGACCACGCAGCGGCCAAGTTCATTGGCCTCGATGCCGCGCGGCGATCGGTTGAACAGATCGGCGCCGAACATGGACTCGATCTCCTGCAACGCCTTGGTGGTCGCGGGTTGCGACAGCGCAATGTGCTGCGCCGCCTGGCGCAGGGAACCGTAGTCGTCCAGCGCGATCAGCAGCGCGATGTGGCTGCCGCGCAGACGCCGCAGGATGGAATCGGTACTGGTTATCACGGATATAACTCCGGTGATTCACGCGATCGGAACGTTTCATTATCGGGCGCCCTTCCCCGTCACTACACTTTCCCTGTCGATGCCGGTGCGACGTGCAATGCGGCGCACCATCGGCGTCCGTCGCCGGGCGGGCGTCGATCATAGCGCAGCCCCGTCCGCGCCAGAAGCCGCGCTGGCACGATGATCCGGAGCCAGCGATGCTGCGCCGCCAGATCCACGCAGAACCGAAGTGGAGAGACAACGTGAAGAGAATAGGCATCGATGTCGGAGGCACGTTCACCGACGTCGTGATGGTGGATGACGTGACAGGCCGTATCTGGTCGACCAAGGTTCCGACGACACCGCGCGACCGGGTGGTGGGCGCCACGCAGGGCTACCTGCGCATCCTGGAGATCTCCGGCGCCCGCAGCGACGAGGTGGGCTTTCTGGGGCATGGCACCACCATGGCCACCAATATGGTGGTGGAGGCAGCCGGCGCCTTGACCGCCCTGGTCACCACGCGCGGCTTTCGCGACGTCCTGGAACTGCGCCGCGTATCCCGGCACGACCGCGCCGACCTCTATGACCTGATGTTCGACAATCCGCGGCCCCTGGTACAGCGCCGCTGGCGGCTGGAGGTGGACGAACGCATGCGTTTCGACGGCGCCGTCGAAACGCCGCTGGACCTGGAAGGCCTGCGCGCCGTGGCCGGGCGTATCGCCGGCTCCGACGTGGAAGCGGTGGCCGTGTCCTTCCTGCATGCCCACGTCAACCCGGTCCATGAACAGCAGGCGCTGGAGTTGCTGCGATCCCTGCTGCCCGACCGCTTCATCTGCGCATCGCACCAGGTCAACCCGGAAATCATGGAGTATGAGCGCACCAGCTCCACCGTGATCAACGCCATGCTGGGTCCCGTGTGCGGCCGCTACATCAACCGCCTTGAACAGGCGCTGGCCGAGCTGGGCTTCAAGGGGCGCTTCCTGTTCATGCAGTCCAACGGCGGGCTGGCCAGTCCGGCCATGGTGGCGGACCGCCCCATCGTGTTGCTGGAATCCGGGCCGGCGGGCGGCGTCAGCGCCGCCATACGCAGTTGCGAGAAAGGCGGCCTGCGCAACGCTATCCTGGGCGACATGGGCGGCACGACTTTCGACGTTTCGCTTATCCGCGACTTCCGTCCGGAAGTGCGCAACAAAAGCCTGCTCCATACCTATGCCGTACGCAGCCCCAGTATCGACATCGATTCGGTGGGGGCAGGCGGCGGGTCCATCGTCTGGATCGACGCCGGCGGCGGCGTGCGCATCGGGCCGGAAAGCGCGGGAGCGGACCCGGGTCCCGCCTGCTACGGTCGCGGCGGACAACGGCCCACGGTCACGGACTGCAATGTCGTCCTCGGATATATCGACCCCGCGAGCTTCCTTGGCGGCGAATTCAAGCTGGACGCCGAGGCCGCGCACCGCGTCGTGGAAACGCACCTGGCCCGGCCACTGGGCCTGAGCGTGCAGGAAGCGGCGCAGACGGTGCGCTCCGTGGCCAATGCCCTGATGGCGCAGGCCATCCGCATCATGACCGTGGAGCGTGGCTACGATCCGCGCGAATTCGCCTACATCTGCTATGGCGGCGCCGGGCCGGTGCACGCCGTCGACCTGGCGCAGCAAATGGGTATCCGGCGCGTCATCGTGCCGCCGCTGCCGGGACTGTTCAGTGCCTTCGGCATGACGGTGGCCGACCAGCAGTACGACTACCAGCGCCCGCTGGAACGCGGCCTGGACCAACTGAACGACGGCGAACTGTGGCAGGGCTTCCAGGCTTTGCTGGACCAGGGCAGCGCAGAACTGCGCCGCCTGGACGTGGATCCTTCCACGGCGCGCGTATTGCGACTGGCGGATTGCCGCTACGCCGGGCAGCCGGACGTGATTACGGTTCCCGCGCCAACCGGGGAAACCGGCATGCGGGAGGCGCTCGGACGCGAGTTCGAAGCGGCCCACCAGCGCCTGTGGAACTTCACCAGCGCGGACAAGCCCATCGTGGTCGCGAACCTGCGCCTGCAACTGGTGGCCGATACGGGCTGGCGCGGCGGCGTGGTGCCGCCCGCGACGGGCGCGGTGGCCGCGCATGGTTCGCGCCAGGTGTACCAGGACGGCGATACACGCTCGCTGCCCGTGTTCCGCCGGGGCGCCATTCCGGTGGGCGGCCGCGTCGACGGCCCCGCCGTGATCGAGGAGCAGAGCAGTTGCGCCGTGCTGGGCGCCCGCCACAGCGCCGTGGTCGACGAGAACCTGAACCTGGTCATCGAGCTGGCCGCCTAGGCAAGGAAACAAGGAAGACTATGAGCACGAGCATGGACATCGTCACCTACGAAATCATCCGCAACAGCCTGTTCGCCATTGCGCGGGAAATGAAGATCGCCATGATGCGCACGGCGGGCAGCCCGCTCATGCATGCCAGCGGCGATTCCAGCGCGGCGATCTTCGACGCCGACATGCAACTGGTGGCCCAGGGCAACGATATTCCCACCATGCTGGGGTCGGCGGTCATCTCCACACGCGCGTCCGTGGAGGCCATCGGCCGCGACCGCCTCCGTCCCGGCGACGTGATCGTCAGCAACGATGCCTACGTCGGTGGCGGCAATCATCAACCCGACGTACAGTTCACCCGGCCCGTATTCGTCGATGGCGATATCGTGGCATTCGTCATGACGCGCGGGCACTGGACCGACATCGGCGGCCAATCACCAGGCAGCTACACGGTCACCACGTGGGACGTCTTCGCCGAAGGCATACGCATCCCCCCGGTGCTGCTCTATCGCGAGGACAAGGTGGTGCGCGACGTGCTGGAGATCCTGACGCGCAACAGCCGCAACGCCCATGAGCTGCTGCTCGATATCCAGGCCCAGTACGCGGGCACCTATGTCGGCGAGCGGCGGCTGCTGGACCTGATCGCCAAGTATGGCGTCCGCGACCTGGCGGCGGCCATGCGCCAGAGCCTCGACCATTCGGAAAAGCTGATACGCGCGGCCATCGGCCGCATACCGAACGGCGTCTACGAGGCGCAGGAGTATCTCGATCCCATCGAAGCGCCGGGCTGGAAGCAGGAGCGGCCGCTGCTGAAAGTGAAGATCACGGTCGACGACGACCACATGACATTCGACTACACCGGTACCGGCGCGCAAGTGCGTGGCGGCGTCAACTGCCCGCTGTCCGTCACCTGCAATAGCACCTGGTTCACGGTCAAGGCCATAACCGACATCAGCATCCCGATCAACCAGGGCTGCTATCGGCCGGTCACCATCATTGCGCCGCCGGGCAGCGTGCTGAACTGCCAGTATCCGGCGTCGGTGGTGTCCGGCAATACGGAGACCTCGCCGCGCGTGATCGACATGTTGTTGAAGGCGCTCGCCCCCGCCATACCGGACCGCATCGTCGGCCAGAGCAATTGCGCGTCCTGCGCGGGCATTTTCAGCGGCCGCGATACGCACGCGGGCCGCGTGGCGCAGACCGGGCAGGAGTTCGTCACCATGCACGACGTGCATGCCGGCGGCATGGGTGCGCGTCCGGACAAGGATGGCGTCAGCGGCATCCGCGTGTACGTGGGCAACGCCGGCAGCCAGCCGGTCGAAATGATAGAACGCACTTCGCCGCTCACCGTGGAAGCGTGGAGCCTGGTGACGGACAGCGGCGGGGCGGGGCGACAGCGAGGCGGATTGACCTCGCGCCGTGTGTACCGGGTGGAGTACGACGAAGCCACCTTCACGGTGTCCGGCGAGCGCGGCCGTTCCGCCCCGGAGGGCTATTTCGGCGGCATGGCGGGGTCGCCCTTCACCTGCATGGTCCATCGCGCCGACGGGACGCAGGCGCCCATCGCGGCCAAGGGCGGCCAGACCGTCCTGCAGCGCGGCGACCGCGTGGTCGTCAGTCCGGCGGGCAGCGGCGGCTATGGCGATCCGCTGGAACGGCGACGCGAGGACGTGGCGGCCGACGTGGCGGACGGCTATGTGAGCGTCCACGCCGCGCGGACCCTCTATGGCCTGGACCCGCATCCGGCGCAGGCGCAGGCCGATGTTGCGCAGCCCGCCACGGCGGAATAGGAGCGGCGCGCCATGGCCGGATCCCTGCCCCTGGAAGGTATATGCGTGGTCGAAATAGGCCACAGCCTGGCCGCGCCCTATGCCGGCATGGTGCTGGCCGGCCTGGGCGCGGAAGTCATCAAGGTCGAAAGCCCGGATGGCGGCGACCACGCGCGCGATTGGGGGCCGCCGTATATCGACGGGGCGGCGGCCTTGTTCCACGCCGTCAACCATGGCAAGGCCAGCGTGGCGATGTCCCTGTCCGACCCGCAGGCGGTGGCGCGGCTGCGCGCGCTGATCGACGCGCGCGCCGACGTGGTGCTGCAGAATTTGAAGCGAGGCAGCCTGGACAAGTACGGCCTGGGTGCGGCGCAACTGCGCGCCGCCAAGCCGTCGCTGGTGTACTGCAACCTGGGCGCCTTTGGCGAGGCCGGCCCGCTGCGCGACAAACCGGGCTACGACCCCTTGGTCCAGGCCCTGAGCGGCCTGATGAGCTTGATGGGCGGCCCCGGTGAGCCGCTAAGCCGCATCCCCGTGTCCGTGAACGACATGGGCACGGGGCTATGGGCCGCCATTGGCGTGCTGGCGGCGCTCTTGCGGCGCGAGCAAACCGGCGAGGGGGAAGTCGTCTCCGTGTCCCTGTACGAGACGGCGCTCAGCTGGGCCGGCATGCAGATCGCCGACTACCTGGCCAACGGCGTGCTGCCGGGGCGCTGGGGCTCCGGCACCGCCGCCATCGTGCCGCACCAGGCGTTCGAGTGCGCCGACGCACCCATCATGGTGGCCGCCGGCAACGACCGCCTGTTCGCCCGCCTGTGCGACGTGCTGGGCACCACGAAGCTCGCGGGCGACCCGCGCTACGCCACCAACGGCGCGCGCGTGGCCAACCGGCAGGCGCTGATGGACCGGTTGATGCCGGTCTTCGCATCCCGCCCTGCCCGCAGCTGGCTGGCCGCCCTGGACGAGGCCGGCGTGCCGTGCGGGCCCATACACACCATGGACCAAGTGGTGGAACACCCCCAGACCCAGGCGCTGGACATCCTGAAATGGACGTCGGATGGCGCGGCCCGGATCGTTGGCCTGCCGATGTCCTTCGGCGGTGAACGGCCGGCGGCCATCGGGCGCACGCCGCGCCTGGGCGAGCACAACGATACATTGGCACGCGCCGATGACGACGCATCGACGATGGCGCGGGAACGATGACACGCGGGGCGACGACGACACGCCGGCGGCGCACTGATGATGCCCCGACTGATGATGACTGCACAGGAGACATGGTGAAAATCACGGAACAGCTGGACCCCGCAGCGCTCGAAACGCTGCGGTTGCGGGAAGTGGATGGCCGGATACTGGTCGTCTGCCTCGACCGGCCGCAGGTCGCCAACGCCATCAGCACCGCCATGGGCCACGAACTGCTGCATGTGTTCGGCGCGTTGCATGCCGATCCCGAATGCTATCGCTGCGTGATCCTGACCGGCGCGGGCGACCGAGCCTTCTGCGGCGGGGCCGACCTGAAGCAGCGCGAGGGCATGAGCGACGCGCAATTCGGCCGCCAGCATTACCTGTTCGAACGCATGAACCGCGCCATTACGGAGTGTCCCCTGCCGCTGATCTGCGCGGCCAATGGCGCCGCCGTGGCGGGCGGCCTGGAATTGCTGCTGGCCTGCGACTTCGCCTACGCGGCGCGCAACGCGGTGTTCGGCTTTACCGAGGTGAAGCGCGGCATCATGCCCGGCGGCGGCGGTACGCAGCAACTGCCCCGCGCAATCGGTGCGCGACGCGCCAAGGAGCTTATCTTCCGCGGCGGGCGGTTCAGCGCCGAAGACGCGCTGGCCTGGGGCGTGGTGAACCACTTGTCCGAGCCGGGCCAGGTGCTGGACGATGCCATCGCCGCGGCGCGCGACATCTGCACCAGCGCGCCGCTGTCCATCATGCAGGCCAAGAAAGCCATCGACCTCGGCATGCAGGCCGACCTGCATACCGGCCTGTTCGTGGAGATCGAAGCCTACAACCGCCTCATCCCGACGGCCGACCGGCTGGAGGGCATCAACGCCTACAACGAAAAGCGCCAGCCGGTGTTCAGCGGACGCTGACGACAGAGGCCGTGCCGGCCGTCGGCGCAATCCCGCCTGCGGCCGCACAGGACCGCCCGGAGCACGGCAGAACGCTGCCGCGCCATTCCATAACCGGCCGCAGCCGGAGGAGACAACGACCATGGAGCAACAACACCAGAACGCCGTACAGGCGGACCGGACCTACGGGCGCATCACACGCCGGCTGATTCCGTTCCTGTTCCTCTGCTACACCTTCGCTTTCCTGGATCGCATCAATATCGGCATTGCGCAGCTGGACATGAAGCACGACGTGGGGTTCAGCGACCTGACCTACAGTATCGGCGCCGGGATCTTCTTCCTGGGCTACGTCCTGATGGAAATCCCCAGCAACCTGCTGCTGGCGCGCATCGGCGTCAAGCTGACCTTCTCGCGCATCATGGTCATATGGGGTCTGGTGGCGGCGGGCACGGCCTTCGTCACGCTGCCCAGCCACTTGTACGTCGTGCGCTTCGTGCTGGGCCTGGCCGAGGCCGGCCTGTACCCGGGTGTCATCTACTACCTGACGCGATGGTACCCGGTGGAGCGGCGCGCAAAGGTCATCGCCCTGTTCACCTGCGCCACGGGCATCGCCGGCCTGTTCGGCGGCCCGATGTCGGGCTGGCTGATGACCTACTTCGAAGGCTGGCATGGGCTGCACGGCTGGCAGTGGATGTTCATTGTGCAAGGGCTGCCGGCCAGCGTGCTGGGCATCATCGCCTATTTCTACCTGGACAACCGTCCCGAGGACGCCCGCTGGCTCAGCGCCGCGGAAAAAGAGCAGGTGTCGGCGGACCTGCGCAACAGCTCCGGCGTCACGGACGCACACGCGGAGCATACATTCGCCCGTGCGCTGCGCGACCCGCGCGTGTACCTCATGGGCTTCGTATGGTTCACGCAGATCGCCGGCGTCTTCGCCATCGGTTTCTGGCTGCCGACGCTTATCAAGAACGCCGGCGTCGGCACTCCCCTGGCGGTGGGCGCCTACTCGGCGATTCCGTATTTCGTCAGTTGGGTGGCCCTCGTTCTGCTCAATCGCCATTCCGATCGCACCATGGAGCGCCGCTGGCATTGCGGCGGCGCGATGCTCGTGGGCGCGCTTGGCCTGATCGCCGCCGCCATGACGCCTGGCAGCCTGACGCTGTCGCTGATCGCCTTGTCGGTCGCCACGGCCGGCATCCTGGCTCCGAATCCGCTGATCTGGGCCATCTCCACCGACTACATCCGCGGACGCGGCGCGGCCGGCGGGGTGGCCATCGTCAACTGCGTGGGACTGCTCGGCGGCTTCGTCAGCCCCATGATCATCGGGTCGGTCAAGACCTGGACCGGCAGCATGGTCGGCGGGCTGGGCGCGGTGTCGCTGCTGATGGTGCTGGGCGCGGTGGCGGTCATCCGCTTCGCCACCGGCATGGTGGCCAGCGAGAAGGCCGCGCGGCCCCAGCACCAACCGCTGGACACCGCCGTGCCCGCCACCGGCATGCCCGCCCGGCATTGAGGCGGCCAACGCCGCACTCCGGTGGCGCGCCGGCGCCACCGGCATGAAACAGGAAGCACAATCATGGACAATCGAGTCGACGTCAGGGAAGTGGGGCCGCGCGACGGCCTGCAGATGGTAAGCCAGATACTGCCCGCGGAACGCAAACTGGCCTGGTGCCGCGGCTATGCCGACGCCGGCGGCCGCCATGTGGAGGTCACCTCCTTCGTGCCGCCGCGCATCGTGCCGCAGTTCGCCGACGCGGAAGAAGTGGCGCGCGGTGCGCTGGAAATCCCCGGCCTGACGCCGGCCGCACTGGTGCCCAATCTGAAAGGCGCGCAGCGCGCCATGGCGACCGGACTGCCCAAGGTGCATTACGTGTTGTCGGCGAGCGAAGCCCACAACCTGAAGAATGTTCGGCGTTCCACTGCTGAATCGGTGGAGGACTTCCGCCGCATCGTCGCCGCGCGGCGCGCAGATGGGCACGCCGGCGTCAGGCTGGGCGCGGGCATCGCGACCGCGTTCGGCTGTGCCATCGCCGGCGAGGTGCAGGCGGCCCAGGTCCTGGGCCTGGTCGACGCGCTGCTGGATGCCGGCGCCGACGAACTGACGATCGCCGACACCGTGGGGTACGCCCACCCTTCCCAGGTGCGCGGCCTGATGAAGCAGGTCATGGCTCGCTGCGGGGACGTGCCCGTGGCCTGCCACTTCCACGACACGCGCGGCCTGGGGCTGAGCAATGTACTGGCCGCGCTGGAGGCGGGGGTGCGCGCCTTCGACGCATCCATCGGCGGACTGGGAGGCTGTCCCTTTGCGCCGAACGCCACCGGCAACATCAATACGGAAGACACGGTCTTCCTGCTGGAATCCGAAGGGCTGGACACCGGCATCGACCTGCCGGCGCTGCTGGCCTTGCGCGCCGCCGTGGCTTCCTGGCTGCCCGGCGAAGCTTTCGTGGGTGCGGTCGCGAACGCCGGCCTGCCGCTGACCTACAAAGCCCCCGCGCGGCCGGCCTGACGGGGTGCCAGCTCAAGCGCCCCGCAGGCCAGCCGATCGGGCAACCATCGCGATCGCAGTATGCTGGCGCAATACCCATGCGGAGCGAACACATGATGAACAAAGCATTGATTGTCGGCGCCAGCGGCGTCATCGGCCGGGCACTCGCGGAGCGCCTGCTGTCGACGGGCTGGTCGGTCCATGGACTCTCGCGCGGGCGCACCGCCAGCGTCCCGGGGTGCACCCCGGTCATCGCGGACCTCACCATGGCCGATGCCGTCTCGGCCGCCGTGGCGGGTTTGGACGTCACCCACGTTTTCTTTACGGCATGGTCCCGCCAGGCAAACGAGCAGGAGAACATCCGCGTAAATGGCGCCATGGTGCGCAATGTCCTTGAACCGCTCGGGCGCAATCGGACGCTCAGGCACGCCGCGCTCGTGACCGGGCTCAAGCATTACCTGGGTCCCTTCGAAGCCTACGCATCCGGCGCCGTGCCGGATACGCCGTTTCGGGAGTCCCAGGGCCGCCAGCCGGTCGAGAATTTCTATTACGAGCAGGAAGACCGCCTCTTCGAGGCCGCCGATCGCCATGGTTTCGGCTGGAGCGTGCACCGCCCTCATACCATCATCGGCTTCGCTGTCGGCAATGCGATGAACATGGGACAGACCCTGGCGGTGTATGCGACCCTGTGCCGGCATACCGGCCAGCCGTTCGTCTTTCCGGGGTCGGGGGCGCAGTGGCACGGCCTGACGGACATGACCGACGCGCGCCTGCTCGCGCGTCACCTCGAATGGGCCTCCACCACCGACGCGGCGCGCAACGAAGATTTCAATGTCGTGAACGGCGACGTATTCCGCTGGAAGACAATGTGGCGCCAGATTGCCGATTACTTCGGCTTGGAGGCCGCCCCCTTCGATGGCACGGTGCGGCCGCTGGAAGGCCGCATGCGGGACGCCGGCCCTGCCTGGGCCGAGATCGCCGCCAAGCACGGCCTGCTTGAACCGGACATCGGAAAGATGGCGTCCTGGTGGCACACCGATGCCGACCTGGGACGCCCGATGGAAGTCGTCACGGACATGACGAAGAGCCGCAAGGCCGGCTTCCTCCTGTACCAGAGCACCTCGGATGCCTTCTTCGACCTCTTCGATCGGCTGAAGGCGGAACGCCTTATTCCCGCGTGAACCAGCGTCCGAGGCGCCGCGGAAGCCGCGCCTCGCGCACCCAGGTGCGTCACCGCTTCAGCAGGGGCCGCACCGATGCCCCATGAAGCAGGATGGAGCCAGCGACCGTCACCAGGGTGATCGTGACCAACTGCTCCGCCAGGCCGGGCTCGATACCATGGCGGATGGCAAACATAAGATAGAAGATCGACCCGATCCCGCGGATGCCGAACCAGGACGTCATCGCGCGCTGACGCCACCCTTGGGAGCTCCATGCGGTGCCGACGATCACCGCCAGCGGACGTAGAACCACGAAGAGGAGCGGGACGAACCACCATTGCATGGTCCGTAGCGCCGCATAGGGCAACATGGCGCCCACCAGGAGTACCAGGGTCAATTCCGCAAGCCTTTCCAACTGCGCATTGAAGGAATGCACCGCACGAGTCATCTCGGCGCTTGCATGGTGGGAATGCGTTGCCAGCACCCGGTCGCTGTGGCCCGTCGTATCTTCCGGCGCCCCCAGCGGCGTGCTGCCCCGGCGTGGCTGTTCTTCGACACGTTGAAGCGCCAGTCCCGCCGCGAAGACAGCGAGAAAACCCGATGCCAGGCAGACCTGGGCCGCCCCATAAGTCAGCGCGATCAGGCCCAGGGAAAGAAACTCGTCCAGTCCCACCGCTTGTTGGTGCCGCGTGCGCAGGTACACGACCAGCCGCCCTATCAGCGCCCCCAGCCCTGCCCCTATGGCCAGCCCCCCCAGGGTGCCCCAGGCCAGGTCGACCAATGCCCAGCGCCATGCCCCGCTTCCAAGGTCGTGGTGGCCCAGTAGGCCCAGCCCCAGCATCACGAAGGGAAACGCGGTCCCGTCGTTCAGGCCTCCCTCGCCTGCCAGGCTGAAGCGCAGGTGATCCGGGTCCGAGCCCCGATCCGTCTTTACGCCCGAAGCCAACACGGGGTCGGTCGGCGCCAGGATCCCACCCAGCAGCACCGCTTCGCCAACCGACATGCCCAGGCCCCACACGCCGACCACGGCGATCAGCCCCACGGTGATCGCCATGGAAACGAAAGCAAGACGCACCGGCAGGATCCACCTGCGGTCCAGCATGGGAACGCCCATGCGCAATCCGACGGTGAATAGCGAGATCAGCAGAGCGACCTCCGCCACCCGTGCCAGCACATCGGCATGTCGAAAGGGGTCCGGCGTAAACAAACCGAGCAAACCGGGACCCAGCGCATATCCAATGCACAGATAGACCGCGGCGCCGCTCAACAAAAGACGGGCGAGCTGCGACCCTCCCAGCACCATGGCAATGAGCAGCGCACCGAATAAAAGAGACCAATAGGGGTCAGACATGGCAGGTATGCGTTCCTCGGTAGACGATGCCGCCAGCCGCGCCGGCGGCAGGCAGGCGCCGTCGCGCCCGGGCGCCCCGCACGCAAGTACTTCTCCCGCTGCGCGGATTTTTCCAAAACTTCGCAGGATGGTGCAGGAGGTACTTGCGGTGACCAGTATGCACGACTCGTCAATCGACTTCCTCGAATGCGCCCGTGCGCACCTCGCCGGCGCGCGTATAGCGGGTGATCAGCACGCCGCCGGGCGTTTGGATCGAGTGCGCCAGGTGGAAGGCGGACGCCGCCGCATCATCGCCGAACAGGCGCTTGCCGTGCCCGAGCATGACGGGGTAGATCGAAAGGCGAAGGTCATCGACGAGGCCCGCGGCCAGCAGCTGGCGGACCAGGTCGCCGCTGCCGAACGTCAATAAGTTGGCGCCTTCCTGGCGCTTGAGCAGGCGTATCGCGCCGGTCAAGTCGCCCTGCAGCGCATTGCTGTTCCGCCAGTCGAGGCTTGCGGATCGATGCGTGGCCACGTGCTTCGGGACGCGGTTGAATAGTTCGGCGATGGCCCCGCTGCGTGAATCGGCCGGCACGCGCGGCCAGTACGCCGCGAAAATGTCATAGGTTCGTCGCCCCAGCAGCAACTCGAACGGCTGCGCAAGCACGTCGCGCAGGTTCTGGCCGGTCGCCTCGTCGGCATAGGGAACGATCCAGCCGCCCAGCCGGAAATCGCCACTGCGATCTTCCTCCGGCCCTCCAGGGGCTTGAATGACGCCGTCCAGGCTGATGAAAGCGGAAACGGTGAGCGTACGCATGGTCTTCTCCAGGTCCACGGACCCGATCGGTCCGCAGATACGACGAACCACGGGCATGTGAATCGACAATCGACGCTGTTGGCCCTGTTTACGTTTGCGTCGCGGTCCGTTCGCCCTCCAGCAGCTTCCATAGCACCAGCTTCCTGCCCAGAACGCCCGATTCGCCGGTATCCCCCTTGAACCGCTCCCAGTCGGCCAGGAAATCATGCATGGCGGTTTCCACCCAGTGGCGGTCCTTGCCCGGGTTCAGCAGCAGCTCGGTGCGAATATCCTTCTCGTAGTTGGGGGTTCGCCTGCCGATTGCCAGGCGCTGGTCGACCAGCCGGTCGTAGTCGCCGCTATCCTTGAGTTCCGCCACCACCGCATCCATGAAGCTGGCATAGGAATCGGTGCGCCGCCAATCCTGGTAAGGGGCTCGGGCCAGGACAGCGAACCGGCCATCGCGCCATTTGCGGCGCAACTGCTGGATAACGGCCAGGCTACGATACTTGCCGCGGAAAGAGATCAAACCGTCGAGCGGGTCCAGCCGACTCTGCCACCGCTGCAAGTCTTCAGCCGTGCCGCCGCTGAAGGGCTCCGACTCGGACTGCCGCTGGCAGTCGGACATGCTGGGAGCTGTCGTGCAGTCGGCGTTCGCGAACTTCGAGGAGGGCGCGCCCAAGGTGCTCGCGACGGCTTCCCGATTCGCCGCAACCACGAGGTCGGACGCTCCCGCCGTGGAAAACCGGATCATCGTTGTGACGGCACCGACGAGCCAGTTGGGGGCACGGCAGATCTCGCGGCGACGCCTGACGGACGAGGAATCGGTGTATCCGAGGGAGCCCTGGCCGCCGGTGGGGGCGGCGGCCGCTTCATACGTCGAAAACGCCGTGGCCATGGGCCACGGCGCTTGCCGCGCCTCTCCTCCGTCGGTACCGGCGGGGGTATTCGCGGGGCTTATCGCGGCGTCAATGGAGGAGCCAATGGCGGCATCGGCCAACCGGCCTGTAACGTGGCTGGAAAATGTCATCGTGTGCGGGACCTTATCGCTTGCGAAACTTTCGGTGAATCGGAACAGTGCGGCCTGTCTCCGGCGGCGGCGACTCCGCCGCCGCATGTCGTGATCGACACAATGCCTATAGTTCCCGCTGGGAGGCAGGTTGCTTCACTCCTCCTGGCCTCCGCGCCCGCAGCCTGCCGATATCAGGCTGTCCCGCTCCCGTCCATCTTGACGACGAATGCGATCAGCAAGGCTCCCAGCGTCAACAGTGCGGCGATGGCATAAAGCCCATGGTCGAGACTGCCCGTAGCCGTCTTTACCCAGCCAAGCAGCGACGGGCTGAAGAATCCGCCGGTCAACCCAATGCAGTTGATCCTGCAGTTCCGCGCCAGCAGCGCATCGGCCGGCGAGCTCGGCACTGACACTCCACACTTGACACAGACCGCAACGTCTATAGAATCGCACCGACCCCGGACACCCGCTCGACACTTCACAGCGGCATGCAAATTTCAATGCGATTGCGCACATACGCCACATGGCTCGCACTTTGCGCCATGTGCTTCGGCGCCATCGCACCTACCGTGTCCAAGTGGCTGGCCTCCGGGGCGGGCCGTACGCTATGGGTCGAGCTCTGCAGCGAAACGAGTGCGACGCACGCGATTGCCATATCGATCGCCGCTGAAGAACCGTCCTCGCATCCAGTCGCGGGCGACGAGCATTGCCCTTATTGCGCGCTCGTCCATCACCTTCCCTTCATCCCGCCCACCGCGGCGGTGTTCATTGCCGCATTGCCGGCGATGGCGTCTGTCTATACCGATGCCGGCATAGAACTGCCGCAGACGCACCAGCCCAGGCGCGCGCACGCACCGCGCGCGCCGCCCTTCATTTCCTGATTCACCTTCGACTGGCCATGAGCCATCTCCGAGGCCGGGCGGACGTCGCCAAGGCGGACCCAAGTCCGCGGCCTACGCCGTGACCGTGCCTTGCCGGCTCGCTCACTCCGGCCCGGATCCGCATATCCGATAGCGAGGCTGGCCACCATCCGCGCCTCCCCATGGGGGGTGCGGCGGAGCCGTGCGCGCGACTCACCGTACCTCAGGAAACCATGAGAATCCTTCCAGCTGCTCCCGGCGCGGCACTGTTCGCCGCGCGCCTGGCTTTTCCATCGCTTTGCCTGCCCATGTTCCTTTTCCCCGCAAGCGCTGCGCGCGCAGCCGACGCCGTCACAACGCTCGCCCCGATATCCGTGACCACGGACGATGTTTCGCCGCTGAGCCAGCCTGCGTCGACCGGATCCAATCTGGGCCTCACTCCCCTTCAGACCCCGGCCAGCGTCGACACCATTACGCGCGAGCAATTGGATGAGCGCGGCGATTCCAGCCTGATCGATGCCATCAGCCGCGCACCAGGGTTCAGCAATATCGCGCATCCGGGCAATGGCGGATCCGCCCTGTCGGTGCGGGGTTTCACCGATTCGACCTCCGTCATGCAGTTGTATGACGGTGTGCGGCAGTACGGCGGCATCGGCATCACGTTCCCGTTCGATACCTGGTCCGTGGACCATATCGAGGTACTGCGGGGCCCGGCTTCGGTGATCTACGGGGAAGGCGCCATCGGCGGCGTGGTCAATGTGATACCCAAGAAGCCGACGCGCGGTCCCGTCGAAAACGAAATCCAGGCGACCGTCGGCACCGAGGATACGCAGCGGCTTGGGTTTGGCAGCGGCGGCGCCATCAACGACAAACTGTCGTACCGGTTCGATATCAGCGGCAACCATTCCGGCAATTGGGTGGATATGGGCGACTCACGCAACTTGAGCGTGTCGGGCGCATTGCAGCTGGATGTTTCGCCAGACCTGTGGGTCAAGTTGAGCTATGCGCAGGGTTGGCAGGAGCCGATGCGCTACTTCGGCACGCCCCTGATAGACGGCGAGCTGGATGGTTCGATACGCAGGAAGAACTATAACGTCGGCGATTCGATGATCAAGTACGACGACCGGTGGCTGGAGCTGTCGACGCAATGGACGCCGAACGCCAATACCACCGTGCGGAGCCGGCTGTACCAGATAGACAGCCACCGCCACTGGCGGGACGCGGAGTACTACGATTACCTGCCTTCCAGCGGCCTTATTGAACGATCCTCCTACACGGAAATCCTGCACGACCAATCCCAGATCGGCAACACCACAGATGTCACCTTCAAGAGCCGTCTGCTGGGATTGGAGAACCAGGTCTCCATAGGCTTCGACGTAAACCACAGCGCGTTCAAACACACCAATAATTCGCCGTACTCGGGTACGTCATTCGTCGACCCCTACGATTTCGATCATGGCGACTTCATCAATGTCGCGGGAACGACGCCACGCTACAGGAACAAGTCGTCCCAGTACGCGCTCTTCGCCGAGGACAGGCTGACATTGACGGACGCATGGTCGATCCTTGCGGGAATACGCTACGACCACGCGGAGGTCACGCGGCAAGATCTGGTGCAGGACGTGCGCGCTTTCGACAAGACCTTCACCAATGTCGGCTGGCGCCTGGGCACGGTGTACGACCTCACGCCGGACCTCGCGGTATACGGCCAGTATTCCGAAATGGCCGACCCGGTCAGCGCGCTGCTCATGATGAATCCGTCCACCAGCGACTTCAAGCTGGCCACCGGCAAGCAGGTGGAAGTGGGCGTCAAGCAGAATTTCTGGGACGGCAAGGGCGACTTCACGCTCGCGGCCTATCGCATCGTCAAAAAGAATCTATTGACGGCGGATGTGACCGACCCCACGGTCAGCGTTCAGGTCGGCCAACAGTCCTCCCGTGGCATCGAGGCCAGCTTGCGGCTGGACTTCGCCCGCAACTGGAGCCTGGACGCCAACGCCACCGTGCTAAGGGCTCGCTATGACGATTTCACGGAGTCCGTAGGGGGAACAGCCGTTTCCCGGAATGGCAACGTGCCGACCAATGTGCCGGAACGCCTGGCCAATGTATGGCTGAGCTGGCGCTTCCTGCCCGACTGGACGGCGATAGCGGGACTGCGCTATGTGGGCCGCCGCTTCGCCGATCGCGCCAATACGCTCGAGCTTGCCTCCTACGCCACCACGGACCTCGCACTGCGATGGCAGGCACGGCGTGACATGAGCTTTACCTTGCGGGGATTCAATGTGTTCGATCGGCACTATGCCACGACCGCCTATTACAACGAGACGCAATGGCTCATCGACGATGGCCGCCGCGTCGAGCTCACCATGAACTACCAGTTCTAGAACATGAACACTCCGACAAATCCACGGCCCGCGCCCCTGTCCCCAAGCGCGGGCAACTACCGCACGCTTTGGCGTTGGCACTTCTACGCCGCCCTGTTCGTCATGCCTTTTCTGGTCGTGCTTGCGATCACCGGGACCGTGTACTGCTTCCAGCCGCAGATCGAGCCGTTGCTGTATCCACACCTGCTCACTGTCGCGCCGGTACAGGCCGCGCGATTGAGCGATGACGTATTGCTGGCCCGCGCCGGTGCCGCGGCTCCGGCCGGTTCGCTGGCGGCCGCGGCCTCCATCGACAGAGACCCGGCGCGCAGCGCGGAGTTCGTATTCCGTTATCCGGACGGCGAAAAACGCAGCGTCTATGTGAACCCCTACACCGGCCAAGTCCTGGGAAACTTGAGCGTCGAGCGCCGGTTCATGCAGGTCGACCGGATGATCCATCGCAAGCTGCTGATCGGCAAACCCGGGGAACTCATCATGGAGCTCGCGGCTTGCTGGACGCTGGTCATGGTGGGAACCGGTGTCGCGCTATGGTGGCCGAGGACGGCATTCACTTGGCGCGGTACGCTATGGCCGCGTTTCTCCTTGCGGGGCCGTCCCTTGTGGAAGAGCGTGCATGCAGTGATGGGGATATGGCTGGCGGTCGGCGCGGTCGCCTTCATTTTGACGGGATTGCCCTGGAGCGGATCGTGGGGCAGGAACCTGCAGTCGCTGGCCACGCGGGTCAATATGGGCTCGCCCCCTGGGGCGTGGGGCGATACGCCGTTGCGGTCCGCCATTCCAGGGCAATCCGCACATCCGGCCTTGCAACAGGACCACGGCGACGGTGGCCACCATGGACACGCGGCGGAGAGCATGCCCGGCATGGTAATGGACGATCTACCCTTATCGCAGACGCCCTGGGCGGTCGGCGCCAGCGCCGTGCCGACCTCGGGCCACGAGGGCCTTGCCGCCGTTCCGCTGACCCTGGACCAGGTGGTCGGCATAGCCCGATCCCGCGGACTCGTTTCCGGCTACGACGTCGCGCTTCCATCGGGCCCGACCGGCGTCTATACGGTTTCGTACTTCCCTGCCGATCCACGAGACGAACGCACGCTGCATATCGACCAGTACGGCGGCAAGGTGCTGGAAGACATTGGCTACGATGACTATGGCGCCATCTCGAGGGTCGTGTCGTACGGAACGTCGCTACACATGGGTCGCTACTTCGGCCTGGCGAACCAGATGCTGTGCGCGTTGATCTCGATCGGATTGGCGGCCATGGCCGTCACGGGTTCGGTGATGTGGTGGAAACGCCGCCCCCGGAATGCGCTGGGCGCGCCGGCACGCCTGACCGCACCGTCATCCCTGCGGGGATGGGTCGCGGGGTTGGCGTTTCTTGGGGCGGTGTTTCCCCTTATGGGCATTTCCCTGCTCTTCGTTTGGGCGCTCGACGCGGCGCTGGTGCGAAGAAGCGCCGTGTGATCGCGGTATAGCCGAGCGCTTTCGCCCCGGGCTGGCCCGGCCAGCTGCGGCTTGGTGATCCCCTTTTCCGGCGCTTGACACGCCGCGCCACATGGAATTACGATCGTACTATGACATTACGATCATAATTTAACCGTTGCCGGTGGGCAGGCGCCAGCTCGACGCTTATTCCCTGGCCAGTGAGGATCTCATGCAGGAAAAATCTGGAATGTCCGCGGCGGCTCACACCGCCGGGCTTGCATCACTTGGCGTCGCCGCGGCGGCCGATGCCATCCGCAAGGGCGAAATCTCGTCCGAGACTTATGCCAGCGCGCTTTTGGAGAGGGCCCGGAAGCATTCCGACCTCAACGCCTTTATCACGATCGATGAGGAGGCGGTGTTGGAGGCCTCCAGGTCGGCGGACAAGGCGAGGGCCAAAGGTGCGAGCGCTCCCTTGCTCGGTGTCCCTATCGGGATCAAGGACAGCTATCTGACCCGAGGCCTTCGCACGACGCTGGGCATATCGACGCTGGATGGCTTTGTACCGGAAAAGGATGCCGACACTGTCGCGGAAATCAAGGACGCCGGTGGCATCGTGTTCGGCAAGAACAACCTCGTGGAGATGTCCTATGGGTTGACGGGCCACAACAGTGCCTATGGCCAGGTGAAGAACCCGCATGACCGCGGCCATGTCTCGGGCGGGTCTTCCAGCGGGTCCGCTGCATCGGTTGCCGCGCGGCTCGTGCCGGCATCCCTGGGCGGCGACACCATTGGCTCGATCCGCGTGCCGGCGTCGTTTTGCGGCGTGGTCGGCTTCAAGCCGACAACGGGACGGTGGCCGCGTGGCGGGGTCGCTCCGATCTCCCATACCCTGGATACAACCGGCGTGTTCGCGCGCAGCGTGGAAGACTGCCTCCTCATCGACCATGTCGTCACGCGAAACGCGACGCCGGATGTTCCCGGCCGGCATGGTCTGCGAGGCGTAAAACTCGCCTACGCGCCTCGACAGTATCTGGAGCTCATCGCGCCCGAGGTCGGGGCGCATTTCGAAGATACCCTCCGCCGTCTGCGCGACGCGGGAGCGGTAATCGTCGAAATCGACCTTGGCGATGATTTCTCTTCACTGGCCTTGTCGGCTACGTGGAATATTTTCTTCCGCGAAACCCGGGACGCGGTCGCAGGGTTCCTGCATCAGCAGAATATCCCGGTCACCTTCGAAGCGCTACACGCCTGCCTGAAACCCGAGCTGAAGGACGTATGGGCGCAATTCGTCGTACCCAGCGGCACAGGGTTTCTCAGTGCGGAGGCCTACGACAAGGTCCTGTCCGTTGAACGCGTCGAAATCAAGCGTCGCTTCAAGGAGGCGTTCTCCAGCAGCGGCGCCGAGGCCCTGCTTTTCCCAACCACCCCCTGCACGGCGCCGGCCATCGAACATCAGGCCAAATTCCTGATTGCGGGACAGGAAGTGAGCTACGTGGCTATCGCTCAAAACACGATTCCCACGAGCGCCGCCGGACTGCCAGGCATCAGCATTCCTATCGGCTTTACCCGTGACAATCTGCCGATAGGGCTTGAAATCGATGGCGCACATGGCAAGGACAGGTCCCTGCTCGATCTCGCGCGCCGTATCGAAGCCGCGGTCGGCAGGTTGTCGTCACCGGTCTGATTCGCCCCCTTGGGCCCCCAACGCCCGGGGACGAAGAGCCCTGGGCCGCCTCTTTATTGAAAGGCTGGAAAAATGGAAAAACCGACTCACCGCAGCAGCATGGTCTCGATCGAACATGTCACCATCCCGTCGCATCACTCGTTCGAGATCGTCAAAGCCAAGCTGGAAAGCCTGCTCCCGCGCATCGACGACGGTATATTCACGCTGTTGCGCTACGGAGAAACCGTACGCGCACTGAAAGAACTGGAATCGCTGCCCACCCTCTCGATCTTCGGATTCCGGGATCATGGCGCGCTGCTGGGCATAGCTGGCCTTCGACGCCGAGCGATACAGTACGACATCGGCAACCCGCTGACCGCGGCGAAAATGTCGCGGCATCACTTGTCCACCGCACTCTACGCGCCGATTCGCGTACTCCTTCGTGAAGCCGAAAATGGAATGGCAGCCTTCGAATATGATCGCCCCGCGTCCACCTTCGGGCAATTCGGCGATAACCAGGTCGATCCGGTTGCGCGTCAGCTCGACCAGGATCTCCAGGCTGCCCTGGATGCAGCGGCGTCGTAAAGTAGCGTAGCGAGCAAGAAGCAGGGATGGCGCCGGCCCTTCCTGCTTCAAGGTATCCGATGACAGGTGGAATGAATGCGTTTTGAGAAAGGGCACAAGGAAAACACTCGGCGCCGCATCGTCGATGTCGCCTCCAGGCGTTTCCGCAGAGACGGAATTTCAGCATCAGGGCTGGCCGGTATTATGGCCGAGTCGGGATTGACGAATGGGGCCTTCTATCCTCATTTCGATTCCAAGGACGCCCTGGTCCGGGAAGCGGTGTCCAGCGCGTTGACGGAACAGCTCGATCAATTGACGGACGCGGGTGCAGGCGTCACCGGTATCGAAGACGCCATTCGGCGCTACCTGAGCAAATCGCACCTGGAAGGTCCCGAAGAAGGGTGCCCGTCCGCTGCCCTGTTACCTGAGCTAGGTCGGCAGCCCGCCCTCACAAGGAAGGCGTACGAGGAAGGACTCCTTGCCTATGTCGGCAGCCTGGCGGCATTGCTGCCCAGCCCAAAGTCGGTCCAGACCAGGCGGCGCGCCACGGCAATTTTCAGCCTCATGGTCGGCACGCTGCAGATGGCGCGGGCCGTTTCCGACCCGGCCCTGGCCCAGGAAATCCTGGAAGGGGGCGTGCAGGCTGCCTTGAATCTGGCCAAGGCGTGACACCTATCGCTGACCGGAAAGTCATCCAGCCCCTCGGCGTGCAGGACCGCGTCACGGTCGGAGTACCGGCGAACCGCTATTGATAGCGCCCGGCAGAAATTCCTTGTCGAGTATTAGCCCAGTGTTAATAATCAGCGTCACGCCTGGACTTCCCGCCCCTTCCGCGCGGGATTCAGCTCCTCCATAACGACGACAGCATGGCGCTGAACATCAAATACCGGCCGCTCAAGGCTTTCCTGTTGGCGGTCGAAACCAAGTCTTTCACGCATGCCGCGGCCCGCCTGGGCGTGACGCAGCCATCGTTCACGGCGCTGATAGCCGATCTGGAGGCGGTGCTGGAGGTCAAGCTGTTCGAGCGCACCACGCGCCATATCGCCCTTACCGCGGCGGGCGTCGAATTCCGAGACCGGATCGAGCGGCCCATCGCCGACCTGGAAGAAGCCTACCGAAGCATGCTGGACCTGGCTTCGATGCGCCGCGGCGCCGTAGTCATCGGCGCATTGCCCTCCACGTCGCTGACGCTCGTGCCGCCGGCCCTGGGAGCGCTGCGCCGGCTGCATCCCCAACTGCAGATTCGCGTCGTCGAAGCCCACAATGACGAGTTGATCGGCATGCTGCGCATCAACCAGATCGAGTTCGCGCTGGCCACCTTGCTCACCGACGCCCCCGACCTGAAATTCACGCCACTGGTCGCCGACGCCTTCTTCGCCGTATATCCCTCGCGCCATGAAGTGGTGGCCTTGCCATCGCTGCATTGGGAAGACCTGATCCCGTTCGATCTGGTGTTGCTGGCGCAAGGCTCCAGCGCCCGCCACCAGTTCGACCGCGCAGTGTTCGCGGACAAGGCCACTGCGGGGCTGCGCTACGACGTCACCCACATGACCACTGCGGTGCGACTCGTGGGTCAAGGACTGGGGGTCGCCATACTGCCGCGGCTGGCCCTGCCGTCGCTGGGCCTGGGCGCCTTGCGCAGCCGCCCGATCGAGGACGACAGCGCCAAGCGGACCATAGGCGTCCTGCACCGGCAGGACCGGCTGCTCTCTCCCGCAGCGCAAGCCCTCATCGAAACGCTGCGCCAGGTCGCGACGGAGGTCGAAAGCGCCCTGCCCCCGCTGCGTCCGCGCCAGATATAGCGCAGACCTAATAGTCCCCCAAGAATATCTATTTGTGGCTATGAAAGGCCGCAGGCACACTGCCGTGCAGGCGGGTCCGGCCGCCGCCGCGGCTGGCGACCACCGCGCCGCCATTATTTAGATCAAGTACGGCCGCACAAGGCCAGGAGACCTTTCCCATGTTTGGTATGAAGACTTTGCTCGCGGGTATCGCCGCGGGCACGATGGCGCTGGCCGCCGTGCCGGCCGCCGCCCAGTGGCCCGAGCGCCCGGTGGAACTCATCGTCGGCTTCGCGGCCGGCGGCGGTACCGACATCACGGCGCGAACCCTGGCGGTATTCCTGGAGAAGGAATTGGGCGCGTCGGTGGTGGTGGTGAACAAGCCCGGGGCGTCGGGCGCGCTGGGGCTGAGCCTGGTGGCGCGCGCCAAGCCGGATGGCTACACGCTGGGAATGACCAACATGCCCGGCCTGCTGACGCTGCCCATCGAACGCAATGCCGGTTTCACCGGCGCCGATTTCACCTACCTGGCCACGCTGGTGCGCGATCCCAGCGCCTTCAGCGTCAAAAGCGACTCCCCCTATCAGTCTCTCAAGCAACTGATCGACGCGGCCCGCGCGAAACCCGGCCTGGTCAGCTATGGCTCGACCGGCGTCGGCACCGACGATCATCTGGCGCTGGTGATGTTCGAGGCCGCGACCGGCACGGATCTGAACCACGTACCCTTCAACGGCGCCGGCCCGCTGCGCAACTCCGTGCTGGGCGGCCACACCGACGTGGGTGGCATGAACCTGGGCGAGGCCATGCCCTACAGCGGCAGCAAGTTGCGCATCCTGGCCCAGGCCAGCGAGAAACGTTCGCCCTTGGCGCCGGATGTACCCACGTTCAAGGAACAGGGCGTGGACCTGGTCTTCGCCTCCGAGCGCGGCGTGATCGCACCCAAGGGCCTGCCGCCCGAAGTGGAGCAAAAGCTGGCCAAGGCACTGGAACGCATCGCCAACAACCCCGAGTTCCAGAAGACCATGCTGCAGCAATTCACCGAGATGGACTACCTGCCGGGCGACAAATGGCAAGCCCGCCTGCAAGCGGCGGACACGCAATTCCGCGCCATGTGGGCCAGGCAGAAGTGGGTGGATTGATCAAGCTGGCCCGTGGCCAGGCGGCCTGGTCCGCGCAAGCTGCCATGCGCACGCACACGATACGCACTTAACGCAAAAAAGCCCGCCGCAAGAGGAGTCCCCTTGCGGCGGCCTCGCGACGCGTCACATCATGCCGTGGGGACCGCCGGCTTGCCCCAGTCCGCCCACACCTTGGCGATGGCCGCGTAGTCGTCACGGCCATAGCCGGAAGCGGCGGCGATTTCATAGATGGTGTGCGAACCCTGGATGGCGAACAGCGGCACACCCAGCGTCTGCGCCAGTTCGAGCGCCAGCACTGAATCCTTGCGGGCCGCGTCCAGCGGCATGCCGCCTTCGTAGTTGCCCTGGGCGATGCGTTCCGCATAGCGGTGGGTCAGCGGACGATGCAGGCCCATTTGCGGATCGGACAACAAGGACACGAGCTTCTCGCAGCTCACGCCCGAGGCGGTGGCCAATGCGCCCGCCTCGGCCACGACCACCATGACGGCATGCGCCACGGCATTGTTGATGACCTTGGCCGCCGCCCCCGCGCCGGAGTCCCCGAAATAGATCTGCTTGGGTGCGATGGCGTCGAGCACTGGCTGGCTATCGGCGACCGCGGCCGGGTCGCCGCCCATCAGCAGCATGGCGGTGCCGGCCTTCATCTGGCTGACACCGGCCATGACCGAGGCATCGACGATGCGCAGGCCGAACGAGTCCAGCAGCTTTTTGCTGGCGTGGATGTCCTTGGGGTTGACCGTGCTGGTTTCCAGCACCACCGCATGGCTGGGCAGCCTGGCGGCGATCTGGCCCAGTACGGCCAGGGAGATGGCCGGGCTGGGCAAGGACAGCACCACTACATCGACATCGGCCAGATCTTCCGGGCCGTTGATCGGCACGGCCTGGAAGCCGTCCTGCGCACGCTGCACCAGCGTCTTGTCGAGGTCGGCGACTTTGGTGACGAATCGCGCGGCGGCGATGCGCTCGGCGACCAGATACCCCATGTTGCCCAGGCCGTAGACGGCAACTTTGGAAATACTCATAGGAAATGACTCCGGATACGAACAGGATGGTCGCGCGTGGCGCGACGGCTTGGCGCTGCGGCCCTTACTTCGCCACCGGCAAGGGGTGGGCGTGAAGGCCGAAGTACATACTCTTGACCTGTGCGTAAAGCTTCATGCCGTCGATGCCCTTTTCACGGCCGATGCCGCTGTTCTTGAAGCCGCCGAATGGCGTGCTGGTGACGGACTGCTTGTAGGTGTTGATCCATACCGAGCCCGCCTCCAGCGCACGGCCGATGCGCCAGGCCTTCTTGAAGCTTTCCGTCCAGATGCCGCAGGCCAGGCCGAACACAGTACCGTTGGCCTGCGCGATCAGGTCGGCTTCGTCCTTGAAAGGCAGGGCCACCAGCACGGGGCCGAAGGCCTCTTCCTGGCAGCTGGCTGCGTCCGACCCCAGGCCGTCGATGATGGTGGGCAGGTAGAACGCGCCGTGGTCGTATTCCCCGCCGGCCGGCGCTTCGCCGCCGCAAAGGATACGTCCTCCCTCCGCCCGGGCGCGATCCACGAATCGCGCCACCCGGTCGCGATGATGGAAGGACGCCAAAGGACCCACTTCCACGCCGGCTGCATCGGGCAACGCAACCTTCAGTGCCTTGGCGCGTTCGACGACGGCTGCCAGCACCTCGTCGTACACGCTGGCCTCGATGAACAGGCGCGAACCGGCCACGCAGGACTGTCCGGAAGAGCCGAAGATGCCGGCCACTACCGCGGCCACCGCATGCTCGCGGTCGGCATCGGCGAACACCACATGGGGCGATTTGCCGCCCAGTTCCAGCGCCGCCGGCACCAGCCGTTCGCCGGCCACCTTGCCGATATGCGAACCTGCGACCGTACCGCCGGTGAAGGAGATCATGCGCACACCAGGATGCGCCACCAGGGCCGCCCCGATCTCCGCGCCCCGGCCCTGCACCACCTGCAGCAGGTTCTCCGGCAAGCCGGCTTCGCGCGCGATACGTGCCAGCTCCGGGCCCAGAAGCGGCGAGTCTTCGGAAGGCTTCAGAATGACCGCATTGCCCGCGGCCAGCGCGGGCGCCACCTTGGTCGCGTCGTTCATGATGGGCGAGTTCCAGGGCGTGATGGCGGCCACCACGCCGAACGGCTCCAGCACCGTGAAAGATACGTAATCGCCACGCGGGGGCGTAACGTCGGTTTCCAGCGTTTCGCACACGGCCGCGTAATAGCGGAATGTGCCGATGGCCGATTCGACCATGCCGCGGCATTCGGCGATGGGCTTGCCGTTGTCGCGCATTTGCAATTGGGCCAGTCGCTCCTTCTCGGCCACGATGCCGTCGGCAATCGCATTGAGCACCAGCGCGCGGCGGTGCGGCAGCAGCGACTTCCACCCTGATTCGTTGAAGGCGGTCCAGGCGCGCGCCACGGCGGCATCGAGCTCCGCCAACGTCGTGGCCTTGACGCGTCCGACCTCCTGGCCGTTGGCGGGGTCGATACTGATGATGTCCTGGGGTTCGGTTGAGGCGTTCATGCTAGTCCTGGTTGTTCAGCCGAAAAAGTCTAGGTACAGACCCCAGCGAAGACAACCGGCACGTTGTCGCCAATCTTTATAATAGGATTATTGATAATGTGCGCCCCGGCCCCGCCGCGATCTGGCCAGCGCGGTATTTGCGAGCGTCATGAGCCACAATAGCTTTTCCTCTCTCCTCTTTGCCGAGACCCCGCTTCCCGCACAGGTCACCGGCGTCATGGAGGCGATCGAGACGGACATTATCCGCGCCCGCATCCTGCCTCGCATGCGGCTCATCGAAGACCACCTCATGGAAGACTACGCGGCCAAGCGCCACGTCGTGCGCGCGGCGCTGGTGGAACTGCAGCGCCTGGGCGTAGTGGTCAAGCCACCGCACCTGGGCGCGCAGATCCGGCGCTTCGATGAGCAGGAGCTGGACGACCTGTATCGCATGCGCAGCGTGCTGCACCACACCGCCATCGAAATGATCGAATTCCCGGTGGCGCCCGGCCGGCTGGAAGCGGTAGAGGCGGCATGCAACGCGCACGCGCACGCCGCGGCGTCGGGCGAGCTTATTGCCATACACCGCAGCAATATGGTGTTCCACCGCGAGCTCTACGGCCTGTGCGACAACGTCTACCTGGCCGAATCCATCCGGCTGCACGATTGGCTGAGCTTCCCGGTGCGGGCGTATGGGGTAGCCGATGCGGGTGCGCTCGAACAGGCCTGCCGGGAGCATCAAGCCATGGTCGATGCGGTCCGCGCCGGCAACCGCGCGGCGCTGGAAGCCCTGTCGGTGGCCCATATGGGACGTGCCCGCGCCATTTACGAAGCGAAGTTCCTGACGCGTTGACGCCCCTAGACGGGGCGCGCAGAACGCGTCCAGGCTCCGCTTCGCGAGCCAAGCTTCAGCAGCCTGAATAAGCGCCTCGCCCCGGGCCCGCGGGCGAAGCAAGCGCGGTGTGCGTGGAAGTTCTGCATGCGTCCCAGGCCGCCATGACCTGCACTGCATCCTTGCCGACCGGCGCAGCGTGGTTTCGAAGGCGTCACGAGGCGGAAGATCCGCATCGCACAGGCATTCCTGTCACGCGCGCGTAGGCAGACAGGTAGCGCTGCATGCACTGCCGGAACAGCGCCTCCTTGGAGCCGAACGCTGCGTAGAAGCTGGGCGCGGGGATGCCGCCCCCAATGCCAGCCTTCCGTCGCGCCAACGACGTCGATTCGTATCCGTTCTTCCGGAACAGATGCATCGCTTCGTCGATCGCCCTGTCCCGCTCGAAGGTTCGCGGCGTCCGGTTGCCCATGTCAGGTTCCCTGGTCATTACCGATTTATATATCAAGTGATATATAACTCATTGACAATCACCGCCTTGGCATATACTGTATCGATCGATATATATGTACAACGGGTTGGCCGGCGTCCGCGCATATCGTTGGGAGAATGGAATGGACATAGGAATCCTTGGCCTTGGCGCAATGGGCCGCGAGATGGCGCGCAACCTGGTCAATGCAGGCCACGCCGTCAAAGCGTGGAACCGCTCGGGCGGCCAGGTCGATGGTGTCGGCATGGTCGGCACGCCATCGCAGGCCCTGCAGGCGGACATCGCCTTGACCATGCTCTCCGATGACGCAGCCATCCGTAGCGTCTTGCTCGATACGAACGTGCTGGCCCAGGCCAGGCCAGGCCTGGTGCATGTGGTGGCCTCGACGATTTCCGTGTCGTTCGCCCAGGAGCTGGTCAAGCATCACGAGCAGGCGGGAATCGACTATGTCGCCGCACCGGTGCTCGGGCGGCCGGATGTGGCCGCAAAGGGAGAACTCAACATCCTCACCGCCGGCTCGCCGGCTTCGCTCGGCAAAGCCAGGCCCGTGCTGGAGGCGATCGGCAAGCGAATCTGGGACATGGGCGATCAGCCGCCCACGGCGCATGCCGCCAAGATTGCCTGCAATATGATGATCACCATGGCGATCGAAGCCATGGCTGAAGCGGTCGTCCTGACCCAGGCGAATGGCCTGGCACGCGAGCGCTTCTTCGAATTGATCCTGAACACCTTGTTCGGCAGCCGCTCCTACCAGGTCTATTCGGCCAACATAATGCAGGATCACTACGAACCGGGGTTCAAGGCTTCGCTGGGACTGAAGGATCTGCGGCTGGCCAGTTCGGCGGCAGCGCAACTGGGACGCACCCTGCCGATGCTCGATGCGGTGCATGGCCAGATGGCGCGGGCCGTAGAGGCGGGCGGCGGGGAGAAGGACTGGTCCGTGATGGCCGACTACACCATCCGGTCGGCGGGTTAGGGACTTCGCGCCGCGGGAAGCGACCCGCAGGGCCGACGCATCTTGCTCTTGCGCAGGCATCCGGAGTAGCGTTGCCCCATACGTCAGCGCCGACCTCCGCCATTCTCCTGGAGCCATTCCGTGAGCCCTGCCCTGCCCAAGACCATGCGCGCCATCACCATCGACACCTACGGCGGCCCCGAGGTGGTGCAGGTTCGCGATGACGCCCCAGTGCCGATTGCCGGGCCCGGCGAAATCCTGGTGCGGGTCGTCTGTGCCGGCGTGAATTTCATGGATATCCATACGCGCCAGGGGAAATACGCGGAGTCCCGCACCTACCCCGTACGCCTTCCCTGTACCCTGGGCATGGAGGGCGCGGGCATCGTCGTGGCCACGGGTCCGGGCGTATCCCGGCTGCGGGTGGGACACCGGGTGGCCTGGTGTATTGCCTGGGGGAGCTTTGCCGACTATGCCGCCATCCCGGCGCGGCTTGCCGCCGTCATCCCCGACGAGATCGGTTTCGATACGGCCGCCTCGGCGATGTTCCAGGGCTGCACGGCGCATTACCTTGTTCACGATGTCGCCCGCCTGACGCGGAACAGCCGGTGCCTGGTGCATGCGGCTTCCGGCAGCATTGGCCAGATCCTGATCCAGATGGCCAAGGGCATCGGCGCTACCGTCTACGCCACGGCCAGCACCGAGGACAAGCGCGCGGTGGCCCTGCGATGCGGCGCGGACGCCGCCCTGCCCTATGACAACGGCGGCTTCGCGGACCGCGTGCGCCACCTGACCGGCGGCATGGGCGCGGACGTCGTATTCGACTCGGTTGGCGTGGCCACCTTGCGCGACAGCATGCGCGCCACCCGCACGCGCGGACTGGTTATCAATTACGGCAACGTATCGGGCTCGGTGAAGGACCTCGACCCTTACGAGCTCGGCGAAGCCGGATCGCTCTTCCTGACACGGCCACGGCTGGCCGACCACATGGGCGACGCCGAAACCGTTCAACGGCGCGCAGATGCGGTCTTCGCGGCCATCCTGGACGGCAGCCTGGCCATCGCAATCGCCCACCGCTACGCCTTCGACGAGCTCAGCCAGGGCCACGCGCGCATCGAAGCGCGGGAGCAAGTGGGCAAGGCGGTCGCCTGGATATAGGCGACGCGCCGGCGCCCGCGCGTTCCACCGGCCGCCCGAGGCACCCTCTGCGGTACTATGGGTAGTTCGACATCTTTCCGGAGCACACCATGTCACGGCAAGAGGCTGTCGACAAACGGCCGCCGCCGGCCCATGACTTCCGACGCCTGGTCGAATCGATCCAGCGGTATGCCGTTTACATGGTGTCGCCCGACGGTGTGGTGCTCAGCTGGAACGCGGGCGCACGCCAACTGACCGGGTGGGATGCGGTCGACATCGTTGGCCGCCATTATTCCGAGGCCTACGAACGGGCCGACCAGGCGACGACAGACCCGACGACGCTCTTGGACGATGCGAAGTGCAAAAGCGTTGTCGTTCGAGATGGCTTCATGCGCCGTAAGGGCGGATCGCAGGTGCGCGTGAGCACCACGGTTGACCCGGTGCGCGACGACGATGGGACGTTACTGGGCTTTGCCTTCGTTTCATGCGATGTCGCCGATATCGATGCGTCTGACGAAGCCCTGCGTCGGAGCGAGGAGCAGTTTCAGCTGCTTATGCGCGGCGTAGTGGACTATGCCATCTATATGTTGGATCGCAACGGCCATGTAACCACATGGAATGCCGGGGCCGAGCGGATCAAGGGCTATTCCCGCGAAGAAATCCTGGGCAGCCATTTCTCGCGCTTCTACACCGACAATGACCGGGAAGCAGGTGTGCCGGCACAAGCCTTGCAAGCTGCCCTTCGCGAAGGCCGTTACGAGCGCGAAGCATGGCGGGTGCGCAAGGACGGCACCCTCTTCTACGCTCATGTGGTGATCGATCCGGTCTTCGATCCCGACAACAATCATGTCGGGTTCGCGAAGGTAACGCGGGATATCACCGAAAAACAGGCAGCCAAGGAAGAACTGGAACGTACGCAGCGCGCGTTGCAACAGGCGCAAAAGCTGGAGACGATCGGCAAGCTGACCGGTGGAGTGGCGCACGACTTCAATAACCTGCTGCAGGTTATTGGCGGGAACCTGCAACTGCTGGCGTCGGATATACAGGATACCGACCGTGCGAAGAAGCGGCTGGCGAATGCGTTTTCCGGGGTGCAGCGTGGCGCGAAGCTGGCAAGCCATCTTCTGGCGTTCGGGCGCAGGCAACCCCTGGATCCCAGCGTCGTGAATATCCGCACGTTCCTGCGCGGCTTCGACGATATGCTGCGACGCAGCCTGGGCGAAGCGATCGAGGTGGAGACCATCGTCGCGGGGGGCCTCTGGAACACCATGATAGACGCGGCGCAGCTCGAGAACGCACTGCTGAACCTCGCGATCAATGCCCGGGACGCGATGAACGGTGTAGGAAAACTCACCATAGAAATCGGCAACGCATACCTCGACGACGCCTACGCCCGCACGCATCCGGAGGTGAAGGCGGGCCAGTACGTCATGCTGGCGGTCACCGATACGGGTTCGGGCATGGCCAGCGACGTGATGGCGCAGGCTGTCGAGCCGTTCTTTTCCACTAAGCCGGAAGGCCAGGGTACAGGCTTGGGGCTGTCGATGGTCTACGGGTTCGTCAAGCAGTCAGGTGGGCACCTGGCGCTATATAGCGAGCTCGGCCACGGCACGACGGTCAGGTTGTACCTGCCCAGGTCTTTCGAGAAAGAGGACGTTGGAGGGGACTCCGTGCCCATACCGATAGCCGGCGGCTCGGAGACGATCCTGGTGGCGGAAGACGACGAACAGGTCTGTACGACCGTCGTCGAATTGTTGCGCGGCCTGGGATATCAAGTACTCCGCGCCGGCGATGGCGAGAGCGCGTTCGCGATCATCGCCAGCGGTATAAAAATCGATCTGCTTTTCACCGATGTCGTGATGCCGGGACCGCTACGCAGCCCGGACCTGGCGCGCAAGGCGCAGGAGCGGCAGCCGGACATGGCGGTACTGTTCACGTCCGGGTACACCCAGAATGCCATCGTGCACGGTGGCCGGCTGGACAAAGGCGTCGAACTGATCGCCAAGCCGTACACCAGGGAAGATCTGGCCCGCAAAGTGCGGCATGTCATCGCGAATCATAAGCATCGCCGCAATGGTTTGCGTGGGCGGGCAGAACCCGCAGCGCCTGTCCCGCCCGTCCAGTCGGCGGCACGCCAGCTGACCATCCTGCTGGTGGACGACGACGAGGACGTGCGGACCATTACCGCAGCCATGCTCGAAACCCTCGGACATGTGGCCTTGGAAGCCGCCGACGCGAACGCCGCCTTTGCAGCCCTTGATGAAAAGACGCCCGACCTGATGCTGGTGGACGTGGGCTTGCAGGGCATGTCGGGCATTGAGCTGGCCAACGAGGTCAAGAAGAAGTGGCCGGGCGTCGGCATCGTTTACGCGACCGGGCAGGACGCGCCGTCCGATTCCGCGCCCGATATGGTGCTGCGCAAGCCCTACAGTACCAATGAGATCGTGCAGGTGTTGAAGCCATTCCTGAAGATGCCGAACCCCTTGGCCTGAGGACCGACGTGGCGTGCCAAGTCATGCACGCATCCACGGTGCGTCGACAAGTGGACGAAGCCGTCGCATTGAGATAGGGAGCCGCAAAGCCGGCCTTACTTGAGCGCCACGCTCATCCCGCCATCGGCCATCACCACGGCGCCGACCACGTAGCTGGCCTTTTCCGATGCCAGGAATGCGATCACCTCGGCGATTTCCCTGGGGTGAGCGGCACGCTTGATGGGCGCATTCTTTCCGTGCTCGGCCAGGAAGGCCTGCCCATCGGCGTGGATGTGGTTGGTAATGTTGGTCACCGCGTCGCCCGAACCGACGGCGTTTACACGTATGCCGTGCTCGATCGCTTCCAGCGACAAGGCGCGCGTCAACTGCGCTAGCGCGCCTTTCGAGGCCGCATACGCGGAGATCGTGGGAAAGGCCTGATAACACGCATACGAACCAACATTGACGATGGCCCCCGACTTTGCCGGCACCATCGCGCGCATTGCCTCGCGAGAGAACAGGAAGGCGCCCGTCGCGTTGACAGCCAGGATGCCGTTCCAGTCGTCCAATGTCATGTCGACCAGCGGCTTGTTGATGATAATTCCGGCGTTGTTCACCAGGATGTCGAGCCTGCCGCATTGGTCGATGGCCCTGGACACGGCGCGCACGGCGCTTTCCTCCTTCGAGACGTCGGCGACGAGCGGCAGTATCCCTGGCCGGGCCAGGTCCTCGACGTTCGCGCCCCGGTCGACCGCGATCACGGTGGCGCCTTGCGCGTGAAGAAGGTCCGTCGTCGCGAGACCGATTCCGCTGGCGGCGCCGGTCACGATGGCGACCTTGCCGGAGAAGGGAAGTACCTCGGATGCTTGCGTATTCATGGTGGAAATCTCCAGAAAGTTGTGGTTTGCTCAGGCTCAAAAGGGGCTGGCCGTGGGGCGAACGACGATTTCGCTCACATCGACGCTGGCCGGTTGCTCGATTGCGTAGGAGACAGCGCGTGCGATCGCGTCCGCCGCCAACGCGACACGCCTGAAATCACGCATCGCCTCCCGCGCCGTATCGTCGGAGATCGAATCGGCCAGCTCCGATTCGACGACACCCGGACAGATGACCGTAACGCGGATCTTGTCGGTTTCCTGGCGCAGGCCGTCGGAGATCGCCCGCACGGCAAATTTGGTGGCGCAATAGACAGCGGCTGTCGGCGAAACGCCAAGGCCACCTATGGACGACATGTTGATTACCTGGCCGAAGCCTTGCCGCTCCATGACCGGCAATACAGCCGCGATGCCATGGAGAACGCCGCGGATGTTGACGTCGATCATCCGGTCCCATTCGTCCACCTTGATGGCTCGAAGCGGTGACAGCGGCATGACGCCCGCATTGTTCACGATTACGTCGATTTGCCCAAAGCTATCGAGCGCCTGCTGGGCGAATGCCTTGACGCTGGCCGCCGACGTCACATCCAGTTCCCGGTAGATGACCGAGCCCCCGGCCGCCTTCAGCTCGGCCGCCAGCTCGGCCAGTCGTTCCGTGCGCCGTGCGCCTATAAGCAGGCGATGACCTTGCGCCGCCAGCATGCGTGCCGCCGCCTCGCCGATTCCGCTACTCGCTCCAGTAACCAGAATCGCCTTGGACTGTTGTTCTGCCATGTGCAACTCTCCATGTGTGGATAGATGAATCGACAGCCGCGGGGCGAGCCACGGTTTCCCGCAAGCAAACGGAAGACCTGAAATGACCCTGCTTCGGGCAGTCCCGTCGAATGACGCGGCCGTCAACGGCATCTTAGGTTTCGGGGGCTGCCCCGCCCATACCCACGACGATGCCTACCTTGCCCATTCCTATCGATCGAGAACGCGCTGCGCAGATACGCACGGTAGAATTCCCCACATCCCGACCTGCACAGGAGATGCCGTGGCAACCGCCAATCGCCCGACCCGCGAGAAAATGGCAAGCCTGCTGGAACGGCTTGCTCCCAACGAGGGGTACACGCAGTCCGCGCTGGACGGCGTGCGTTTCATGCGATCCAACCGTCCGTTGGGTCGCACTCCCGTGCTTTACGAGCCGGGCATCGTAATCGTGTGCCAGGGACGCAAATTCGGCTTCCTGGGCGACGCGGTCCATGTGTACGACGCGCAGCACTATCTCGTACTGTCGGTCCCGCTGCCGTTCTCCACCGAAACCGAGGCCAGCGAGACCGAGCCGATGCTCGCCGTTTCGCTGCGGCTGGAATTGACCGAGCTGACCGAGTTGATATTGGCGATCGATGAGATGGCGCCATCGGGCGCCAAGGCGACCCCCGTAGGCATGGTATCGACACCCTTGGATGGCGACCTGGCCGACGCCACGCTGCGCTTGTTGCGGGCCTTGGGCTCGCCGGTGGAAGCGCGCATTCTGGGGCCCGCCATCCGGCGGGAGATTTTCTTTCGGGTTCTTTCCGGAAGCCAGGGACCGGCAATGAAGGCCGCGCTGGCACACCAGGGCCGCTTCGGGCGGGTCGCGAAGGCGCTGCGCCGTATCCACGCCGACTTCGCCCAGCCGCTCGATGTGGGCAGCCTGGCGCAGGAAGCAGGCATGAGCGTCCCGGCCTTCCACGCGAACTTCCGGGCGGTCACGCTTACGTCGCCCATCCAGTACATCAAGTCGACGCGCCTGCATCAGGCACGGCTCATGATGATCCGGGACGGCCTGACGGCTGCATCGGCGTCGGCGCGCGTCGGATACGAAAGCCCCTCCCAGTTCAGCCGGGAATTCAAGCGCTTCTTCGGCCGGTCGCCGATCGATGAGGCAAGGGACATGCGGGCATCGTTCGCGCTCAGTCCCGCGGTGTCGATCGCAGCGTTCGCGGGCGCGCATTGACGCACTGCCGCCCTCCTACATTCCCGTCGACGGAATCTGCTCCGGCCCTGCGCCGCCTGTACGGCGGTCGCAGCATCCCGTGGTACCGGAACCTTCCCGGTCATCGAAGCTGGCATGCGGCGTGCTAGCGACCCTGCGGCACCCACCGTATGCAGGACGGCGGCGGGTTGCGAATCCCGGTACGATCCAATGAACTGAGCCGGCCCACCCCATCGTCACTGGAGCGAGCATGCCCGACCCAGACAGCCCTTTGCTGCACGGCGCACTGGAATTCCCCACCTTTACGATTGAAAGCTACAGCGTGGCGCTGCGAGACGATAAAGGCTTCGTGGGCGACAACGCCAGCCGCCCCGCCTTCCTCGGTATCCTGGACGCCTGGCGCGTGCTGTTCGAAATCCTGCACGGCAAGGACCCCCTGGGCGACAAGGCGTCGGAGGACATTCCGAAGAAGAAGCTGGACGAACTGATGGCGCGCGAAGGCGCGGCGGCCGCGGCGATACACGGGGCGCTCGAGGACTATGCCGAACAATTGGCGCGGGTCATACGCCGCTTCCTCAGCCAGAAGTCGTGGAAAGGCGTGCAGCGCGTGATCATCGGCGGCGGCCTGAAGCAGAGCGACATCGGCGCCCTGGCGGTCGAGGCCGTGGCGAAACGGCTGTTCCGCGACGATGTGCATGTCCAGTTGCGGCTGCTGCATCATCATGCCGACGAGGGCGGGCTGATCGGCTGGCTGCACCTGATGCCGGAGGAACTGGCCGAGCGCTACCGCGCCATGCTGGCTGTCGATATCGGCGGCACGAACATACGCTGCGGCATCGTGCGGCTGCCCAAGAACCGCGACCCGCGCAAGGCCAAGGTCGTCATCTCGGAAAAATGGAGCCATGCGCGCGACGAGAACACGACGCGCAAGGAACACGTCATCCAGGGCATCGCCGATATGCTCATCAAGCACATCGAGTACGCCAGGAAGAGAGGGATCGAGCTTGCGCCCTGGATCGGCGTGGCCTGCCCCGGACGGATTCGCCAGGATGGGTCCATCAGCCGCGGCACCCAGAACCTGCCCGGCGACTGGGCGCACCGCAATTTTCATCTGCCGGCCGCGCTGTGCAAGCGTTTGCCGCCCATCGACGGCCAGGAGACGCAGGTTGTGCTGCACAACGACGCTGTCGTGCAAGGCCTATCCGAACTGCCGTACCTGGACGATGTCCGCCGATGGGGCGTGCTGACCGTGGGTACGGGCCTGGGTAATGCCTGCTACACCGTGCGGCGCAGGCGCTCCGACGATAAGGCGGTAGAAGACCGCGCTGAAACTTCGAAAGAACCGAACACGGCAAAGCGGAAGTCACCGGGGCCGGCGCTAAGAACCGCGCCGGCGAAGGAAGCGGCTTCAGGCGATGGGCGCAAGGCGACGAAGGTTACGGCGAAGACGGCCGCCCGGAAGGTGCCAGCCCGAAAGACAGTTGCCAGAGTCGCTGGTAAGGCAAGGCGGGGATAGTCCGCGAACAACGCCGGGACCGGCCCCCGGCCCTCCGCTTCCGAGCGCGGCTCATGGGTTTTCCCCGTTCAGATCACGCTGGAAGACAATGTCCGACACAACTGGTTCAAGTGGCGACTTCAGTGCAACGACTTGGCCTTCCGCGTTCATCTCCAGAGAGACGAAAAGTCCGGCTGGATATCGGGGCACGCCCTGCTCCTTCAACTGGTATGAGTGCCGGCCATGGTGCACGAGCAGCCCCTCGAGCCCACGCCACTCCCAATGCATCCCAGCCGCCTTCTGGACAATCGAAATGCAGCCATAGGCCGGATGCCGATATATCCCCTCAATATTTGGCGTCAGTCCATCATCGCGCGGATCCGCTGGATATCTCGCGATGCGACCACGCTCTTGAGCCTCCTGCTCCTGCAGTAGCGCTAAGTGCTTGCTCCGGAATACAGTGAACCAATCGAGCGACCCAAGCGCCAGGAGCCGGTCATAAGTGGCATAGGCAATCAAAGCGCATACTGGGCTGAAATCCCCATTGGTCAGCACGATCACACCGATCCGACGTTCGGGCATCATCGTCATGAATGCGCCCCAACCCGGCTGCGACCCGGGGTGCGAGATCGTTGCGTTGCCGCGGTAATGTGCACACCACAGTCCGAACCCGTACTGGATCTTTCCGATCTCCGCGAATTCAGACTCACCGACGTCAATATGCGGGGTCATCATGGCGTCCATCGACGCGGCCGCGTGATAACAGCAACCGTAGCCAAAGCGCCATATCGGCGACGGACGCATTGATGCCGCCGGCAGGCGTGGCTTGCATTGGCCACAGCTTGCCGCGAAGAACACTACGCATATCCCACTCATGCGGATGGGCGTGGTCGGGCGCAGACTCCAGCGCCGCTTTCGAGAATCCGAAACTGCTGAACCCCAGTGGTGACAGCAGCCGCTGCGTCGTGAACGCCTCCCAGCTCTTGCCGCTTAGCCGCTCCGCGAGCATGCCGGCAACCACATAACCCAGGTTGGAATACTGGTGACACTCGCGGAACCGTCGGCTCGGTTCGAGATAGCGCATGGCTTCCAGCATCTGTTGTCGAGACCGCTCACCTGGCGGCGACCATATCCGATCGTGCGCGGGAAGCCCGGTGCGGTGGGTGAGCAAATCCGCAACCGTGGCTTCTGCGCTCGCGGCAGCATCGCGCAGCTCGAACTCCGGCAGTATCGCCCGCACCTTCGTATCCCATCGCAGGCGCCGCTCGTCAACTAGGAGTGCCAGGCCCGCCGCGGTAATGGATTTGGTAAGGGAGCAGATCATGAACTGGGTAGCGGTCGTTACCGGCGCATTGTTGCCGACGTCACGCACGCCATAGCCGCGAAGCAGGATTATGTCGTCGCCTTCCACGACACCAACCGCGACGCCTGGGACACCCCAGCATGCCATTGCATCATCGACCAGGCGGTCCAAGTCGGTCCAGGCAGCGCCGTGCATGGCAGCCATCGTTCTACCTTTCAGGTTGGAGATACGACGATAAGGGCAGAGGACGCCCGCGGAAAGCGGAGGAATTTATTCGACTCGGGCTGACATTCGACTTTCAGCGGATCGCCTTTGCGCTGGAACTTTTTTGGAAGCGGACCCGTATAAGATGCTGCCTGGCGCAGTTCCGCCTTGTTCTCGGCCCCTGCCTCCGTTTGGAAGAACGTGGGCGCGTGGCATTACAACCTGGACAGCACAGAGATGACAAAAAGGGCAATCCGCAGCGCCGCCGAAGCCGACCTGCCCCATCTGGTGGTCATTGGAACCGAGGCGATCGCGTATAAGCTGGGTCGCGGAGATTACGTTTGGGGCACCAGCGCGTGGACGGTCCAGGCGACACAGCGGATGCTGGATCAAGGCGGTTTATACGTTATCGAGCAAGACGGAATGCCGGCGGGGATGCTGTCGTTCGCCTGGCAAGATGAAGAATACTGGGGACCACAGGACCGGAACGCCAGGTACGTGCACAAGCTTTCGCTACGGGACGGCTTCCGCGGGCTCGGGCTTGGCGTTTACGCAATCGACTGGTGTGCCGATCTGGTACGGGCAAACGATGGAGATCGCTTAAGGCTGGACTGTGAACTCCGGAATACCGGTCTATGCGCGTACTATGAGTCCCTGGGCTTCGTGCGCGTGGGTACGAAACCCTTTCCCAGCGGCTACATTGCATCGCTCTACGAGCGGTTTCTCCGCTAGACCGTCCGAACGGGGATACCGCCATAGGCTTGTGGACGCGACATCCACACGGCTCGCCGTCTGCTCCTTGTTAGATCCAGCAGCGGTAGCCCCGCCCCCGCTAAGAACCAGCATGCTTGGCTTCTTCCAGCAGGAATTCCACCAGGGCCGGTAGGGCGGCATCGTTGGGGCGATCCGGTCGCATGCGTATGACATAGCCCCATGATCCCGCCATGCGCAACGCCGGCATCAAGGGCACCAAACCTCCGCGCGCCACTTCCTCGTCGATCAGCGGCGAGCGGCCCAGCGCGATGCCGGCGCCGGCCACCGCGGCCGACACCACGGTGCTCAGTCCGCTCAGGACCAAGGGCTCCTGCCAATCGGCATCGCGCAGGCCCAGGCGCTTCCACCAGGTCCGCCAACTCGTCTCCGGGCTGGCGATGTGCTTCTCCTCGAGCCAGCGGCAGCGGCTGAAGAGCGCCGGATCATCCCGCGAGGCGGTATCGACCAGGACCGGACTGCATACCGGCACTACCGTCTCCGTCATCAGCCGAATGTCGCCTGCCGCGGGCCGATGCGGCCCTTCGTCCCGCATATGCAGGAAAGCCAGGTCGATATCCTGTTCCTGCCACGCCGGGTCCTGGTTGCTGTGCAGATAGACCTGGATGTCGATATCCGGGTGAAGCTCGACGAAGCGCCCGATGCGGGGCGCGAGCCACAAGGCCGCCAGCGAGGGGTTCGCCGAAATGTTCAGGCGCTGGGGCTGCCGGCCCCTGGCCGCCGCGCGCACATTGCGGCAGGCGCTTGCCAGCAGGGTCAAGGCTTGTTGCACCGAGGACAGCAGGTCGGCTCCGGCGTCCGTGGTTTCCGCCCGCCGGGTGGTGCCCCCGCGCCGCAGCAGCACGACGCCCAGGTCGGCCTCCAGCGCGCGCAATTGATGGCTGACGGCGCTCTTCGTCACGTTGAGCTCGGCGGCGGCGCGGCTCAGGCTGCCCAGGCGTGCGACAGCCTCGAAGGCGCGCAGGGCGGCGAGCGGAGGTGTGCGATTGGGAAGGCTTGCCATGGGTGTAATTTAACTCAACCGAAGATCGAAAAACTATCACTAGTGCGCCGCGGCCGACGACGGCAACAATGCGTGGGTTTGGAATGAAGACAACGTCCGCTTGAACCGCCGGCACGCCACCTCGCTATGCGGTTCTGGCGCCGGAATTGCGCCGTACACGGCAATCAGGGGCATCCGCATGTATTTCGATTACCGGCTGTGGCAATTCACGCAGGGCATGCGGGCGCGCATGGCCGGCGGGATCCTGCTGGGCCTGCTGGCATTGGCAGCGGGCATCCTGCGCTATGTCTTCCTGGGCCAGATGCTGGCACGCGTTCTTGCCGGCGATCCATGGCAGCGTTGGGCCGCGCCGGCAGGGGCGGCGGTCGTGATGGTGGTGCTGCGCGCGCTGTTCGATCATTGGCGCACGCAGCAGGCGAACCGCTGCGCAGCGACCGTGCAACAGGTATTGCGCGGCCGGCTCTACGATCGCATCGTGGCGCTTGGACCCGCATGGTTCGCCAACCAGCGCACCGGCGGCGTCATGCTGACCGTGGTGGACGGCGTCGAACAGCTCCAGACTTTTTTCGGCCAATACCTGCCCCAGGTCGCCATCGCGGCCGCGGCGCCTTTCGCCATCTTCGCAGTCATCGCGTACTGGGACGTGCCGACCGCCGCGGTGTTCCTGGCCGCGGCCGTATTTGCCCTGTTCGGTCCCATGGCCGTGCATATGCTGGACAAGCGCGCCAGCCTGGAGCGGGCGAAGTCGTTGAAGGACTTCGGCGAGGAATTCCTGGACGCGGTGCAGGGCCTGCCCACGCTGAAGTCCTTCGGCCAGGGCAAGTCCTGGGGCAGGCGGTTGGCCGCACGCGCACGCCGCTTGTCGGATGGCACCATGTGGGTGTTGTCGGTCAGCCTGCTGACACGCGGCATCAGCGACCTGGGCGTGGCGCTCGGCGCGGCGCTCGCCCTGACGCTGGGCGCGTGGCGCGTCGGCCAGGGCCAGATGAGCCTGGAGGCGCTGCTGATCGTCCTGATGGCGGGCACGGAGATTTTCCGTCCCCTGCGTGACCTGCGCGCGGTCCTGCACCGCGGCATGCTGGGCCAGTCGGCCGCGGCCAGCATTCACGCGCTGATGGATGCGGAGTCGACAGCCAGTTCGCATGCGGCACGGCGGGGCGCGCACGCACCCACGCATCTGGACCCCACCATCGAATTCGACCACGTGACGTTCTCCTACACGCCGGAACGTCCGGCACACCAGGGATTGAGCTTCCGGATCGCGGCGGGTGAACGGGTGGGGATCGTCGGCCCCAGCGGAGCCGGCAAATCCACCATCGTCCGCCTGCTGCTGCAGGAGGGAATTCCGCAGCAGGGGGCGGTGCGCATCGGCGGCACGGACGTGCGCGAACTCGATGCACAGGCCCTGCTATCGCGCATCGCCGTGGTCAGCCAGGACATTACGCTGTTCCATGGCACGCTGGACGACAATTTGCGCCTGGGACGGCCCGATGCCACGCACGAAGAGGTACGTGCGGCGGCGCGGGCCGCGAATATCGACGACTTCATCCAGGCCTTGCCCAAGGGCTACGCAACCCGCATCGGCGAACGTGGCTTGCAGCTTTCCGGCGGCCAGCGCCAGCGCATCGCGATCGCGCGTGCCTTGTTGCGCGACGCGCCCATCCTGATCCTGGACGAGGCGCTATCGTCGGTGGATACCGAGAACGAAGCCATCATCCAGCAGGCCCTGGACCGCTTGATGGCCGGCCGTACGACACTGATCCTCGCGCATCGGCTGGCCAGCGTGGTCGGCGCCGACCGCTGCCTGGTGCTCGATCGCGGCAGCATCGTGGAACAGGGTACCCATGCCGAACTCATGGCGCGCCAGGGGCTGTACTACCGCTTGATGCATGACCAGGATGCCGCGCGCCGCCAGGCGGCCCAGGACCGGCCGGCGGAGGCTGCAACCGCAATGACGCAGGTGGTGCAGGATGGCACCGAAGCGGCCGGTACGCCACGCCCGGGCCCCGCACCGCGCGCGCTGGACGAAGACGCCGATCACGTGGGCTGGCGCGAGACCTTGGCGACGCTGCTCGCTGTCGTGCGCCCTTGGCGCGGCACCTTGCTGACGACCATCGTGCTGGGCGTAGCCCGCGTGGCGGCCTATATCGGTGTCGGTGTGTTGAGCGCTTTGGTGGTGGCCGCCATTCGCGACGGCCGGCCCACGGGCGGGCTGGTCATCGGGCTGCTGATCGCGGCGCCCCTGGCCGCGCTGTTCCACTGGCTGGAGTCATGGCTGGCGCATGCCATGGCCTACCAGCTGCTGGGCGATATGCGCGTCAAACTCTATGACAAGCTGGAACGGCTGGCGCCCGCCTACCTGCTGCAGCGCCGCTCCGGCGACCTGGTCGCCTTGGCGACGCAGGACGTGGAGATGATCGAGTACTTCTATGCGCATACCATCGGGCCGGCCATCGTCTCGCTACTGGTTCCTTTGACGGTGCTGGGTTTCCTGGCGGCCTATAGCTGGCCGGTAGCGTTGGCGTTGCTGCCTTTCCTGGCCTACGCCCTGTTTGCGCCCATCCGCGGCCGCCGCCGCATCGATGCCCTGGGCGACAAGGCGCGCGCCGCGCTGGGCGAGATGAGCGCCCACACGACCGACACCATCCAGGGGCTGGGCGAGCTGACGGCCTTCCAGGCTACCGGCCGCCGCCGCGCGCAGTTCCTGCTGCTCGCCGAACGCTATGGCCTGAGGCGGCTGGACATGCTGCGCGACCTCTCGTCCCAGACCGCGCGCTTCGAGATCGCGATGGGATCGGGAGGCCTGGCCGTGGCCATCGTCGGGGCGATGCTCGTATCGGCCGGCGCCCTGGCCCCCGGCATGCTGCCCTTGCTGATCCTGATCGCCCTGGCCACCTTCCTGCCCGTATCGGAAATCTCGCAGGTAAGCCGCCAACTGGCCGACACCGTGGCGGCGTCGCGCCGGTTGCATGTCGTCAGCCATGAGCCCGAGCCGGTCACGGATGGTCCCCGGACGGCGCCGCAGGCGGCGGAAGGCTTGTCGCTGGAATTCGATCGGGTCCGCTTCACCTACCCGGGTAATCGCGAGCCGACGCTTAAGGACCTCAGCTTCCAGGTCCCTGCCGGCGCCATGGCGGCCATCGTCGGCGCCTCCGGCGCCGGCAAGAGTACCGTGGCCAGCCTCCTGCTGCGCTTCTGGGACCCAGGCCAGGGCACGGTACGCCTGGGCGGCATTGACGTGCGGGAGTTGAATCTCGACGAACTGCGCGAATGCGTGGCGCTGGTCACGCAGGACACTTACCTGTTCAACGACACGCTGGAAGCGAATATCCGCCTGGCGCGCCCCGACGCCAGCGAGGCCGAGTTGCAGGCCGCGCTCGAACAGGCTGCCTTGGCGGATTTCGTCCTTGCCTTGCCGGAAGGCCTGGCGACGCGCGTGGGCGAGCGAGGCATGCAGTTGTCGGGCGGGCAGCGCCAGCGCATCTCCATCGCGCGCGCCTTCCTGAAGAACGCGCCGGTGCTGATCCTGGATGAGGCGACTTCGCACCTCGATACGCTTTCGGAGCTGCAGGTGCGACGTGCGTTGCAGGTGCTGATGCAGCATCGCACCACGCTGGTCATCGCGCACCGGCTGTCGACCATACAAGAGGCCGACCTGATCCTGGTGCTGCAGAACGGTGCCTTGGCGCAGCGTGGGACGCACGAAGAGCTACTGGGCCAGCACGGGTTCTACGCGCGAGCCAGCGCCCATTGAGGGCGTCGGCGTGGGGGCGATCGGCTTGGCGCCAGCCCTCTCCGCTCAGTGGCCCCCCGCCCCACCGCCGCGTCGGTCCTTGGCGCGCCGCGCCATCAGGTTCAGGCCTTCGACCAGGGCGGAAAACGCCATGGCGGCGTAGATGTAACCCTTGGGCACGTGGGCGCCAAAGCCTTCCGCGATCAGCGTCATGCCGATCATCAGGAGGAAACCCAGGGCCAGCATCACAACCGTGGGATTGCGCTGGATGAAGCGAGCCAGCGGATCGGCGGCCAGCAGCATGACCAGCACGGCGACGATCACCGCGATGAACATGATGGGGATATGCTCGGTCATGCCTACCGCGGTGATGATGCTGTCGATCGAGAACACCAGGTCCAGCAATAGAATCTGGCCGATGGCCGCGGCAAACCCGATGGTGGCCGCCTTGCCTTCGAATATGTCGCCGCCCGGGTCGGGATCGACATGGTGATGGATTTCCTTGGTCGCCTTCCAAACCAGGAACAGGCCGCCGGCGATCAGGATGAGATCGCGCCAGGAGATGCCGCGCCCGAATATCTCGAACAACGGCTGCGTGAGCTGCACGATGAAAGCCACCGTGCCAAGCAGCGCCAGCCGCAGGATCAGGGCCAGGCCGATGCCGATGCGTCGGCCGCGCGCCTGCTGCGCCGCCGGCAGCTTGTTCGTGAGGATCGAAATGAAGATCAGGTTGTCGATGCCCAGTACGACTTCCATTGCGATCAGTGTCGCCAGCGCAATCCAGGCGGCAGGGTCCTGGGTCAGCGATAACAGGTAATCCATACGTGCTCTCCGGCTCGTGCGGCGCCCGCGCGCCGTCGCGACCTATCATAGTGGGTACGCGCCAATTGCGGCGGTTGCACGATCCCTATCGCACGCGGCCTGCTGTCAACGCGCCGGACACCCCGATGCGCGACTGGCGCCTTCCCGGCTATCCGTCCGTGGACCGTGTAACGCTTTCCCAGGCATCGAGTTCGGCACTGAGCAACGAAAACTTTTCCCGGACCATGCCGAGCGCGTCACTTCCCAACAGCAGATGCGCAGGCGGCTCATCGGCGTCGATGATGGACAACATCGCGCGTGCAGCCTTCACGGGATCCCCGAGTTGCCTGCCGGATTTTTCTTCGCGACCTTTGCGGATCGGGTCGAACAAGGAGTCGTAGTCCGCGATCGAACGCGGCGATCGAACCATCGACCGGCCTGCCCAGTCCGTGCGGAACGAGCCGGGCGCCACGGCGGTCACGCGGATACCGAACTGCCTTACTTCCTTGCCCAGGACTTCGGAAATCCCTTCCAAGGCGAATTTGCTGCCGCAGTAATAGGCGATGCCAGGCATGGTGATAAAGCCGCCCATCGACGTGATGTTCAGGATATGGCCATGCCTGCGCTCGCGCATATGCGGCAACACGCACTTCGTGACGGCAACGGCACCGAACACGTTTACGTCGAATTGCCGGCGCATCGCATCCAGGGGAGATTCTTCCATGACGCCCTCGTGACCGTAACCGGCGTTGTTCACCAGCACGTCCAGCGGACCGAGGTTCGCCTCGATATCGTTGACGACGTCCGGGATGGAATCAAAGTCGGTGACATCCAGTATTCGGCCGAATGCGCGCGCGGCATTGAGCGATTCGAAGTCGTGCTTCGCCTGCTCGCTCCGCACCGTGCCGACCACCCGATATCCCGCGGCCAGCGCTTCCTCCGCCAATGCGCGTCCAAAGCCGCTGCTGACGCCGGTGATAAGCATGGTTCTGGTTGATGACATCGCAAGTGCTCCCTTCGAATCAGTTTCGAGAACTGCATGTTATTCTCGACATTCGCCCGAAATCAGCCATAAACCTCTGTTTTTATTGCCTGATTCTATGAATCCACGACCCCGCGCTCAACGCATCGAGTGGCCCGTTGCCTGCGCGGATGCCGATGAACAACGACGGATGGTGACGCTGCTGACCGCGCTCGCCCCGCAGGAAGGCTACAACCTGACCGTGTTGCCCGATGTGCGCATCCTGCGTTCGGACCGGCCGTTGACTCGCACACCGGTGCTCTACGATCCGGGCATCGTGATCGTCTGCCAGGGCAGGAAGCGGGGATTCCTGGGTGACCGGGTGTATGTCTACGACGCCCAGCATTACCTCGCCGTCGCGGTACCGGTCCCCTTCACAATGGAAACCGACGCGACGCCGGAGTCTCCTCTTCTGGCGCTGTACATGCATCTGGACTTCCAGGTGGCGGCAGAGCTCATGATCCAGATAGATCGTCATGGCCCGCCATCGTCGCAGGATGCGCCGCAACCGATGATGTCGAGCCCCATGGACGCGTCGATGCGAGCATCTGTACTGCGCTTCCTGGAAGCCATGAACCAGCCGCTTGACGCCGCGATACTTGGACGGGGGCTGGTACGTGAACTGTATTTCCGTGTTCTCACCGGCGCGCAGGGCGACACAATGCGTGCGGCTTTGGCCATGCAAGGACAATTCGGCAAGATCGGAAAGGCGCTCGAGCGCATCCATGCCACGTATGCGGAGCCGCTGGACCTCCCTGGCCTGGCGAACCAGGCCGGGATGAGTATTCCCACGTTTCACAGCCACTTCAAGGCCATCACCAGTACTTCGCCGATGCAATACGTGAAATCCACGCGATTGCATCAGGCCCGCTTGCTGATGGTGCGCCAGGGCATGACCGCGGAAGCCGCATGCCATGCCGTCGGCTATGCCAGCCCGTCTCAATTCAACCGCGAGTTCAAGCGACTCTTCGGCCGTACTCCCGCTGCGGAGACGAAGCGCCTGCGCGAGAGCTTCGCGCTGCCGCCGGCATTTCCGGAGGCGAAGTTCGTCTCCTCACATTGAGGCCGGTAGTCGGCGCGCAGAGCCGGTCCCCACCCGGCACTACTGCGGCCTGCCCGGTCCTTGCTAAGATCGCGGCAGCCGATACACGGAGCGGAGCGCATGTCCCATCCCATCTTCCTGTCGAGCGCGTCACAGCCCCGGATGCCCGAAGGCAGCCGCAATGAATGGCGTGACTTCTTCGGTCATGGCGTCGAGCTGGAAGCCAACGCTTTCTTCCCGCTTTTCTGGCGGGCGCTCTTCGGCGCCGACGACATCCGGCACGCGCGCTTCATCGACGAGTACGACGCTGACGACGAAGCCTCGGCTGTCGAACGCGAGGAATGCCTGGAGGACTTTGGCGCCGAGGCCGCCTACCCCTACCTTGCCATCGACCGGGCTACCGGGATTACGCGCCTGGCGGCACGGCGAGAAGCCATCATCGGCGCCATTGGGGAACGCTACCGCGCGATTTACGAATCCTTCGAGACATTGATAGCGCAGCGCTTCGCGGACCATATCGTGCTCCGTACCCGCGGCCTGCCCGATGCCGCCGACGCCGAGCCATGGCTGCGCGCCTGCCTCGCGGAGATCGAGAACCTTCCCGGCGGCAAGGCGCTCGAACAGATCAGGTCCGAGCTTGCGAGGCATGATGTGGACCCGGTCTGGACATTGGCGGGCACCGGTTATGAAGCCTGGCCCCCGGCGGCGCTGCGGGAGCGCTTCCCCGACCCGCGGAAAAAGAGGACCGGCGCTCCGCCGATGCCCTCACAAAGCGAAGAATCGCATCGGCCGCACGCCGCGAAAACGCCGCGCAAGGCCGGAGGCGGCTGGGATAACGTGCTGGAATGGTTCGGCGCGGTCGTCGCGGCGGGCGCGGGCCTGGGCGTCTATGTCATGACCGGGTCCGGCTGGCTGGCCGCCCTCGCCTTCCTGGCCGCGGCGGTGGCACTGGGCTTCGGCATCGTCAAGCTGCGCGGCCCGCGTGCATGACAAGCCGGGCATCCATACAGTCCTCGCCGTACAATCGCCCTTTGACAACACCATCGCGCCCCGCGCCGGCTCGCCGCGGGGCGCGCGCATTTTTATGAATCCTTCCGCCCATGCCCGCGCCTGCGGCATCGACTTCGGCACCTCCAATTCCGCTGTGGGGTGGTACCGCCCTGGCGCATCTGCCCTGTTGCCCCTGGAAGACGGCCACCCGACGATGCCGTCGGCAATCTTCTTCCACGCAGAAGACAGCACCGTCAGCTACGGCCGCGCCGCGCTGGAGGATTACCTGGCCGGCTACGACGGGCGCCTGATGCGCGCCATGAAGAACCTGCTGGGCAGCTCGCTGATCGACGGCCATACGGAGATCGGCGGCCGCGCCGTCCCATTCCGGGTCCTGCTTACCCACTTCATCGCCCGGCTGAAGGCGCGCGCGGAGGCAGCCGCGGGGCGTACCTTCACTTCCGTGGTCATGGGCCGGCCGGCCTTTTTTGTCGATGGCGACGAGGCGGCCGATCGCAACGCCCAGGAGACCCTGGGCGAAATCGCCGCCGCGGTGGGTTTCGAGCACGTCGCCTTCCAGTACGAACCGCTGGCTGCGGCCTTCGATTACGAGTCCCAGATCGCCCGCGAAGAACTGGTGCTGGTAATCGACATCGGTGGCGGCACGTCGGACTTCTCCTTGATCCGCCTGGGGCCGGAGCGCGCCGGCAAGCCCGACCGCCGCGAAGATATCCTTGCCCACGGTGGCGTGCATATCGGGGGTGGAGATTTCGACCGCCACTTGAACCTGGCTGCTTTCATGCCGCTGCTCGGGCTCGGCGGCAAGTTGCGCAGCGGCAAGGACGTACCTTCCACGCCGTACTCCAACCTTGCGTCGTGGCACACCATCAATTTCGCCTACACCAACAAGGCGCAGGAAACGCTGTCGTACATCCGTGCCAACGCGGCGGAGCGGGACAAGATAGAGCTGCTGCTTACGCTGGTCAAAGAGCGCGCCGGGCATTGGCTGTCGCTGCAGGTGGAACAAGCCAAGATCGACCTGTCCGACGCGCCGGCCACCGAGGCCAGCCTGGATCGCATCGCACCGGACCGCACGCTGGCCATAACGCGCGCCGACCTGGACCAGGCCACGGCGCCCTTGATCGACCGCATCGAAAGCAGCGTCGCCGCCCTGCTGCGCGAGGCCGGCGTCGCCAGGTCGGCCGTGGACACCGTGTTCTTCACCGGCGGTTCCAGCCGGGTCTCATGCCTGCGCGAACGCATAGGCGCGATGCTGCCTGGCGTGCGCAACGTCGAAGGCGACCTGTTCGGCAGCATCGGCGCCGGGCTGGCGCTGGACGCCGCGCGCAAGTTCGGCTTTTGAAAGGACGCAGGCCGGGAACCTTGTGCAGCGCGCCGGTGGCGCACCGGACGCGCGCTGGGCCATCGCGGTCCAGTGGAGGCGCCGCGGCGAATTCCGGCAACGGGCTGGCGCGCCAGCGGGCCGATAGCAACTGTAGGTATGATGCGGGACGGTCTACGGACGAACAAAGGGCAGGAGAAATACCGCAGTGAACGACACCCCCATCCCGGACAGCGATGTGCCCGAAGACCGCAAGACGCAGGAGCCCCGGCTTTGGTGTGATGATGGCTGGACCGCGCGGATAATCAAGAACGAGGACGACGACGGCTGGGCCGTGGAGATGACCAAGGACGGCGAATCCGAACCGGCCCTGGTAGGCCCCTGGACCATGGGACGCGACAAGAAGAACCCGAAGCCGCTCGACTCGCCTGCCTTCTTCACCCTGGTCAAGACCGCCAACGAAGTCCTGCGCCGGCACGAACAGCAACTGCATGCAACGCTGCACAAGAGCGTGAAGGTCGATACCGCCCAGGGCCGCCTGACCATCAAGCTGGACATCGTCCCCGACGAAGACGAGCCGTATGCGGTGCTGAGCGCGTACGATGAGTTCGGCGAGCAGTTGGCCCAGGTCCATGTCCCACCGACGTACAAACTGGGCGTGCAACGCGCATCGGACTGGGTGGCCGGCGGTTTCGGAAAGCCGGCGGGGTCAGATTCCCGAACCCCGCAATAGCTTCGCCAGGTCCGGCGCGGTCATGAAGGATATGCCATGCGCGGCCGCATACTCCCGCGCCGAAGGAGAGATGTCTCCCAGGGCGATGTAGACCGCTTCGTGCGCGGCACGTGACTCACGGACGGCTTGCAGCTTGCGGACCGTGTCGATACCTGTACGGGCCGCTTTCCAGCGCTGCGCGCTGACCAGCGCGATGCGGCCCTTCTTCGTCAAGGCGAAGTCCGCGCCCGCTTCGTTCAAACGCTCCACCTGGCAACCGTCGCGTTCGAAACCCGCCTGGATGGCCTTCGAGAATACCGGCCATGGCATGGCCACGACGGTCGCGGCGACCGCTTCAACGCGTGAAGCAGAGGGGGTCCGCAATTGACGCAAGCCGGCCAGGATGGCAATGGCGGCGAAGGGTATCGCGGCAAAAACGCCAATCGCCCAATACTCCTTGGGCAACGCCGCAATGGCGCCGAGGACCAGCAGGACCGCGATACCGGCACTCATCCACCATGGCGAACGCAGCAGTATCCCGAAAATCGAATTCCTGGACGGCTTGAGCTTCATGCTTCGGCGCCCTGGCGCACAACGATGCGCACATCCGCGCAGCTCACCGTTTGTCCGGCACGGATCTTCGCCGTCTTGCGCGTTTCCACCGCCCCGTCCACGCTGACCATGCCGTCCGCCACCATGGCCTTGGCGGCGCCACCGCTATCGCAGACGCCCGTGACCTTGAGCAGGTGGTTTACTTCAATATGGAGAGCGCCGGGCGCGAGGTCGAATTCGATGGTTTGCATTGGAGCCTGGGGTAAAGGAGCGGGGACACGGACGAATGCCGTCTCGCAGGACGCAGTCTACTGCGAGTGGGATTTGCCACCATCAGGCCACTCTTTTACTGGAAACCCAGGCTCGCGTGTATTGACGGGTCAGATAGTGCTGGATAACGACCGTTGCCCGCTCACTTGCCGCCAGTGACATCGAGGAATGTGCCGGTGATGAAAGAAGCCTCCGCGCTGGCCAGCCATAGAACCGCCCGCGCAACTTCCTCAGGCTGCCCTCCTCTTCCCATGGGAATGGAGTCCTTGACGCGATCGACTCGTCCCGGCTCCCCCCCGCTGGCGTGCATCTCTGTATAGATATGCCCAGGTCGTATGCAGTTGACCCGTATGCCCTCCCGGGCGACCTCCTTTGCAAATCCGGTCGTGAATGTCTCGACGGCGCCCTTCGATGCAGCGTAGTCCACATACTCGTTGGGACTGCCAAGCCGGGCCGATGCCGAAGAGATATTGATCACGGCGCCGCCCCGCCCATTGTGACGATAGGCCATCCGCTTCACCGCTTGCTGCGCGCACAGGATAGGGCCGATCGAGTTGACGGCAAAGATACGACGCATCCGCTCGAAGTCCAGATCCTCCAGCCGGGACTGGCGCGCCAGTACCGCAGCGTTGTTCACCAGTACATCGATGCGGCCGAACTTCCGATCGATCGCCGCGAATAACCGGGCGACCTGCTCCGGATCCGCGCTATCCGCGCGCACGGGTAAAGCCCGGCGGCCCAGAGCTTCTACATCGGCCGCCACCGCAAGGGCAGCAGATTCGCTGGAGACAAAGCTGATCGCAACGTCGTAACCCTGTGCGGCGGCAAGACGCGCGGTCGCGGCGCCCATGCCCCGACTTCCACCCGTTATCAGAATCAGCGGCGCCTGGGACACGGTATCCATTTAGCAGACCTTCTTGGAGTTGGGATCGTGATTCAGGGCCGGGGTCGCTTGAATGCCGGCCAGGAGGATGATCCAGGAGTGCGACAGGATATCCACCGTGTATTGGTCGCGGCAAGCCAGATAAATGGGCAAGTCGTGTTAGAAAAGCTCTCGCATATGAATCTGTATCGCCGCCTCCTTCGCCCTGCCGAGGACGCGCGATTCGGATGCTAGGACGACCGGGCCGCCTTGCGGCGCAGTTCGCTGACCGACAACCATACCGCCGAGATCAGGAAGTAAAGCGCCCCGACCGCCGCATAGCCTGCCACGTTCGCGATCGATGGCGTATCGGGCTTGCCGGCCTGCGCAATGAAGAACATGCCAGCGAGCGCCGATTGCGCGCCGCTCAGGACCATTGCCCATTGCGCACCGAAGCTCTTCCAACGCCTGATCGCGGTGCCAAGCTGAAGCAAGCCGGACAGTATGGCCCAGGCACCAAACACCCCGAGCACCCAATTCATGCTTTCCTGCAATGCGACCACGACGGCGACTGCAGTCGCAATGCTCACGACCACGTTGATGGCTTGCGTCCGGTTGTCTCGCAGTCCGCCGCTGCGGGACGCATCGACATAGTTGGCGAGGGCATCCCACGCGGGGTAGACCACGAGCAGGATGGCTGCGAGGGCCGGGGCATGCTGACCCAGCGTAAAGGCCGCGAATACCCATACGACTGAAAACGCGGCCCTCATGTAGTAATACAGCTGGAGCCATTGCTGCTGGCGGGAACCGGGAAAACTGCTGTTGCTGTCGCTCATGGTGTTCCTTTCGATTGTCTGGGTAGCCGGCTCGTAGCGGCCACGAATCCACCCTGCGACTGCAGGGCGTCCTGGGGGCTTGTCGTCATTGCGCATCGTCCCAGCCTATGCGTTCCGCCAGTATTTAAACCAACTAGTTGGTCGATATTTTCCTTAAAAAAAGCCGGGCACTTCGCCCGGTACTATGCCGTCAATTCGCCCCAGCCAGCCGGCTGACTGCCGTCCGCGTGATGGACGCGAAAACCTCTGGATTATCGACAGCCCGTGCGGTCAGCATCGCCCCATGCACGATGGACATGAAGGTCTGCGCCTCGATATAGGCGCTGTCGCGCAGGTGGAAGCGACCCGTTTGTGCGCCCTGCGCAAGAGTCCTGGCCAGCCAGGCGGTCAACTCGCCGAAATAGCCGCGCACCTCGTCTGCGATCACTTGGGGAATCTGCGGCAATTCGGCAGCCAGCATCGCGCAAATGCATATGGAAGAGCTGCCCTCGCGTATGCACTGCGACCAATAATCCGTGTAGGCCTTCAGCCGCGCCAGCGGGTCATCCATCCGATCGAGCGCCGCCATACCCGCCCGGGCCTGTTCGCGGTGTCGCGCGACGACGGTAAGGACGAGATCTGCCTTGCTGGGGAAATGATGATGGATACTGGCCTTGCCAATGTGCACGCGTTCGGACACATCGGCATAACTGAACCCGTGATACCCACCGGCCGCCAACAGCAGCTTCGTGTGGTCCGCGATTTCAACCGCGCGGGGAGACAACTCGGCGTTCATAGATCTCGACTCGAATAGTGAAAACCTGCAATGCCACCAATCTACTAGTTGGTTGGCTTTATGTCAAACGCCTGGGAAGTCTCGCGGAGCGACAAGACCCGCGTTTGTGGAGAGGGCGGCCTTCCGGCTCGGATGTCGACGCAAGCACTCCGGGCGGGGCAATCGCGTCACGGGCACTCGGGCAAACGCCGTAGTAACCGCTGGAGATCAACCGCCAGGTGAAGCGGGGCCCTGCGCCAGCTCCAGGCGATTGCCGCCCAGTGATTTTGCCCGGTATAACGCGCGGTCGGCGGCGGCAAGCGCCTCGGCCAGCCCCGGCGCTTCGTTTTCGACATGGGCCAGGCCTATGCTGACCGTTGCCGGGACCCCATGGCTCTCGACCTGGTTGGGTACGACTTCGGCGAAGCGCTTCGCCACGGTCTCGCCGAGCCCCCTGGCGCGCACGGCGTCTTCCCCCACCAACAGCGCGGCGAACTCTTCTCCGCCGATACGCGCGAAGATCGTGTCGGGGCCCACCACGCCACGTGCAATTTCCGCGAACGACTTCAACACCTTGTCGCCCGTCTGGTGGCCGTACAGGTCATTGATCGCCTTGAACTGGTCCAGGTCGAACGCGAGGACGGCGGCGGACCTGTACCGCTGCCGGTCGTTCAGGACGCGCGCGCCTTCCTCAAAGAACCACCGACGATTGCCAAGACGGGTCAGGTAGTCTGTCTGGGACTCCCGGAGCAGCTGTACCTGGGTTTCGTCGCGTATGAGCTTGAGCAGGGCCATGGGCAGTATGACCGAGTACAGCACGCCCTCGTACATGGTGATCTGGCTGGCCAGCACCTGCGTCGCCGGTCCATGCGCCGCCACCAGGACGGGCAGTACGACGGCGCGGGCAGCATAGATGAACGCATGCAGGCCGGTCAGCACCACGACGATGTGTCGCGATGCCAGCGGCTTCATGGTCGCGCATCGCAGCATCTCCCAAGCCGTCAGGCCGCTGGCGATCGCGATCGGCGCCGCGCTGATGTAATTCCACACCACACCGTGCCACCGCGAGCCCGCCACGGCCCATACCAGTGCCATCGCGATCAGCAGGGCGGCTGAAGTGGCGCGGTACCGCCTGCCGCTCAATGACGCGACGCCGCCAAGGACCAGAAGATATCCAGAGAGAAAAACGAGATTGCTGATAGCGGATCCGAGCGGCGCCGGCAGCGCGCCACGGAAGAGCACCGCGACGCAGCCGAATGCGAGCGTTGCATAGCCTGCGGACAGGATCCGCAACGCCTGGCCGCGCGTCGGATTGGCGCGATGCTCCCAGAACGTCATCCCGGCGCTCGCCAGCAGTGTTCCGATCGCAAGGAAATAGAGGGTCAGGAGATCGACGTGCATCCTGGATATATGGGCACTGCGCCGATGTGTCCCGGCGGCATGGGATTTTACGTCGAAATGTCTAGACTCGACTTGTTACGATCGCGTCATGCCCGTGCCTCGCCAAGCCGATCGATTCCACGGCCTTTATCCAGCAGGCCGGCACAGGCTCCCACCAGGTCATCGAAATGATGCAGCAGCACGTCCGGCGCAAGCTCGGCCGCCGGGATTTCGGTATAGCCGAAGTCGACCAGTATCAACGGCGTCCCGGCCGCTCTCGCGGCGCCGGCGTCGGTGTCCGCGTCGCCCACCATGATCGTGCGCGCCAGATCGCCCCCCACCGCGTCCACGGCTTCGATCAGATGTGCCGGGTCGGGCTTGGCAGCCGTGACGGCGTCTATGCCCACGACGCCGTCGAACAGTCTTAGCATGTCGAGCTGGCTCAACAGGCTGCGGGACAGCCCGGTGGGCTTGTTGGTGCAGACGACCAGCCGGGCACCTGCCGCCTTCAGGATTTCCATGGCCTGGACCGCGCCCGGGAAGGGCTTGGTTTCGTCCGCGACATGGGCGCTGTAGTAGCTGATGAAATGACCAAAAAGGGCCGCGGTGCGCGCGGCCGGGTCTTGCGCTCCGGCCAGCTCGAGGCCCCACTGCAGCAACCACCGCGCTCCACGGCTGATGAAGGGCCGACCCTGGTCGTAGCCCAGGGGTACGAGCCCTTCCGTGGCCAGGATGGCGTTCACGGCGTTGATCAGGTCGGGGGCCGATTCGACGAGGGTTCCGTCAAGGTCGAAAGCGATGGTCGCCCCGTCAAGGGCAGCGAGGTTGGTCACAATACGAGCTTCCTGTCCGTGCCCGCGCACAGGTCCAGCGGACATGCCATCAATACGTCGCGCGCCCGCCGGAGATGTCGAATACCGCGCCGGTGCTGAATGAACAATCCGGCGAAGACAGCCAGCACACCATGGCGGCGATCTCGTCCACGCGCACGAAGCGTCCCATCGGGATCCTGGACAGCATGTAGTCGATGTGCTGCTGCGTCATGGACCCGAACATCTCGGTCTGGGCGACGGCGGGCGTCACCGCGTTGACCAGCACCCCCTTGCCAGCCAGCTCCTTGCCCAGCGACTTGGTCAATGCGATCAGGGCGGCCTTGGAGGCGCTGTAGTGCGATGCGTTCGGATTACCCTCCTTGCCGGCGATGGACGCGATATTGACGATCCGCCCATACCCTTGCGCGATCATGTGCGGTATCACGCTGCGGCAGGTGTGGTACGGCCCGAACAGGTTGATGTCCATGACTTCCCGCCAGACACTCGGCTCCAGTTCCCAGGCCAGGCCGTTGCCACCCGTGATGCCGGCATTGTTGACCAGGATGTCCACCTTGCCATGGCGCTCCAGCGTCTCGCGCATCGACGCCTCGACCGCGCCCGGTTCCGCCAGGTTTACGACGTGCGTACTGACCCGGGACCCGGCCGACAATTCCCGTTCAGCCTGCCTCATCCGTGCCTCGTCCCTGTCCCAGATGGCGACCGTGCCGCCCGAGGCCAGCGTGCGCTGCGCGATGGCGAAGCCGATACCGCGCGCCGCACCGGTTACGACGGCCACGCGGCCGTCCAGGTCGAGTTGGTTCATGCGGGTTCTCTCCTTCGGCGCGGGGCGCCACGGTTTCAACGGCTTGTGGGGAACGGCACGGCGTGGGCCTGCGCCAGCCGCTGCAAGGCAGGGACGATAACGTCTTCCAGGACCACACCCCGCGCGAGTTGCCGCGCGCGCAACGCCAATGCGCGGTCCCCAGGCAGGCGCACCGCCTCGACGCCCGGCCGCGGCCGATTGCCGCGGCACTGGTCTGCCAGCCAATCCATTTGCCGCATGAATGCCTCTTTGCCACAGAAGCCCACGGTGTCATACAGGCTCAGATAGACGGTCGCCCCCCAGCCGCTTGCATCATCGGCGCGGCCATACCCGGCCAGTCCGCCGGTCAAGGCCTCGATCAGCAACGCCAGTCCGTATCCCTTGTGGCCCGCCGACAGGCCGCCGACGGGAAGAATGGTGCCTGGCGGCGACTGGAACAGCGTGGCGGGGTCACGCGTGGGATTTCCCTGGGCATCGATCAGCCATTCCTCTTCGAACTGCCTGCCCTGCTGCGCCAAGCGGGAAGACATGCCGTTGGTGGTGACCGACGCCGAGATGTCGATCAACAGCGGCGAGGCGGCCGGTATGCCGGCTGCGATCGGATTTGGCGTGAAGACGGCCTCCGTGCCGCCGAAGGGCGCCACGCTCCGGCCGGCAGGGTCGGACGACGCCAACACGATCAACATGTCCTGCTCCACGGCCTTGAGCAGATAACTGGCCAGGCAGGCGATGTGGTGGCTGCGCCGTATGACCAGCGTCGCGGCGCCGAATTGCCGCGCGCGCGGCAGCAATGCCTCGATGGCCTGCGTGACCAGCCAGGGCCCGGGCAGCCGCCCGCCATCCCACAGCACGGCCGCGCCCTTATCCGACAATACCTGCGGCTCGCCGGCGCAGGACATCTGGCCCTTCTCGATGTCCGCGACATACGGCGCCAATAGCGCCAACCCGTGCGTAGTGTGGCCGAGCAGATCGCCCTCCACCAGCACGTCGGCCACGGTGGCGGCCAACTGCGCCTGCATGCCCGCCTTCTCCAGCACCCGTGTCGCGAAATCCCTTAGCGCTTCCGCCGGATAGCTTTGCTGCCCCGTCATGCCTGTACCCTCCTCGCGCCGGTTGCCATTCGATAGGCTCCCCTGAACAGGGGAAACAGCCACACCAGCAATGCCAGGATGCCCAGGCCGCATGCGATGGGCCTGCTGAAGAACATCATGAAATCGCCGTCCGCCTTGATCATCGAAAAAACGAAATTCTCTTCCAGCATGCCGCCCAGGACCACGCCCAGCACGGCCGGCGCGATGGGAAAATCGTTCTCTTCCATCAGGTACGCCAGCACGCCGACACCGAGCATCACCATGACGTCGAACACGCTGTTGTTGATCGCGAAGGTCCCGACGATGCAGAAGATAAGGATGATGGGCATCAGGATATTGCGGGGCACATTCAGAACCTTCTTCGCCATTTTCACCGCCAGGTAGCCCAGCGGCAGCATGATGATGTTGGCCAGCACGAACACGGCGAAGACCGCATACATTTCGACCGGGCTATTGGTGAAGATCATGGGCCCGGGCGCCATGTTCTTCATGTACAGGACCCCGATAACGATGGCCGTGATGGAATCGCCCGGAATGCCGAACACCAGAGCGGGGATCCAGGCTCCCGCCAGGGCGGAATTGTTGGCCGCGCCCGCTTCCACGATGCCTTCCACATGGCCGGTGCCAAATTTCTCGGGTTCGCGCGAGAAGCGCTTGCTCATGCCGTACGACATCCAGGCCGCGATATCGGCGCCGGCGCCCGGCAAGGCGCCCACGATCAGGCCCAGCGTACTGCCGCGCAGGATGGACTTGGGATACTTGCGCATCAGCCGGCCCATGCCGGTGAAAATATGGCCCACCCGTTCCTTGATGTCGATGCGTTTCTGCTCGGCATGGGTGGCATAGCGCAGCACTTCCGACAGCGCGAACATGCCCACCATCATGGGCAGCAGCGTGACGCCATTGAGCAGGTCCTCGTTGCCGAAGGTAAAACGCGGGAAAGCCGCCGGATTGTTCATTCCCACGCAGGCCAGGAACAGGCCGATCAGCAGCGAGACGAAGCCGCGCAACGTGCTGGAGGGCGAAATGAAAATGGCGCAGGACAGCCCCAGCACGACCAGCCAGAAAAATTCGTACGACGAGAAGTTCAACGCGAATTCGGCCAGCACGGGAGCGCAGGTGATCAGCACCACGGTGCCGAACAGCCCGCCTATGCAGGAAAACACGATGCTTGCACCGAGGGCCTCGTTGGCCAGCCCCTTGCGCGTCATGGCGTATGCCTCGTCCGTGTACGCGGCAGAAGATGGCGTGCCCGGGATGCGCAACAGGCAGCCCGGAATGTCGCCCGAGGTGATGGCCATCGCGGTCGCCGTCACCATCATGGCGATGGCTGGCACGGGGTCCATGAAGAAAGTAACGGGCACCAGCAAGGCCACCGCCATCGTGGCGCTGAGGCCCGGCACCGCCCCTACGAACAGGCCGAAAATGGCCGCCACCAGAATGACGCCCAGCACGAACGGCTGGGTCACCAGTGCGAGGGCATCGTAAAGATGCGTCAGTTCCATCGATTCACCACGCGATCGGTTCCAGCAGGCCCCAGGGCAGCGGCACGTGCAGAACGGTGTAGAACATGAAGTGGATGATGAGCGTGGTGGCCAGCGCCACGACGAGCGCGGTGCGCCAACGTACACCGAACAGGCGGAACAGCACGATCAGCAACAGGAAAGCGCAAGGTACGAACCCCAGCCAGTCGCCAAGCTGGAAATAGAAGACCAGCGAGGCGGGGACCATCAGGAAACGCATCACCGATATCGGATCGCGCAGCCAGGACGGCGAGGCCGCCTTGGGCGCGCCCGCCGCTCGGGCACGCAGACCGTGCGCCACCAGCAGGACGGCACAGATGAACAGCCCCACGGCGATGAGCATGGGGAACAGGCTGGCACCGAACTGCTGGCCAGGGATGACGGGGAAGGTGCGCGCGGCCGCGAACACGATCACCGAGAACACCCCCAGCACGATGCCGATGTGGATATCGTTGAATTTCATGGCGGCTCGCGAACGGATGCGCGCCCGGCCGATTGGCCGGTCCGGGCACGAACGGCAGCAGGGCTGCGGATCAGTTGGGCGCGGGGCGCGACATGCCGATGGCCGAGATCACCGTGCCGAAATCGTCCATCGACTTCTTCATGAATGCACCGTATTCGGCGCCGCTCGCATAGCCGACGCCAAAGCCGCGCTGCTTCATGAAGTCGCGGAATTCCTGGCCGTGATTGACACGGTCCAGGGCCTGTTCCATCCGTTTGACGACCTCGTCAGGCAAGCCCTTGGGACCCGCGATCCCGCGCCAGACGCCGATCTTCCAGTCCAGGTTGACGGACTCCTTCAGCGTGGGAACGTCGGGATACAAAGGTTCGCGCTGGTCCGCCATCACGGCCAGCGGCCGGGCCTTGCCGGCATCGATCATCGAGCGGGCCTCGGGCAGCGAGGTGGGAACGATGTCGATACCCCCCGCCGCGAGCTCAAGCATGGCGGGCGCCGCCCCGTTCGACGGCACGAAGGGCACGGCGTTGGGGTCGAGTCCGGCGGTCTTGAGCAGGCCTGCCATGGCGATATGCCAGATGCCACCCTGCCCCGTACCGGAAGCCTTGAGTTTGCCGGGATGCGCCTTGATGGCATCCAGCAGCTCGCCCATGGTCTTGTAGGGAGAGGTCGCGCTGACGGAAACCGCGGCAGGGTCGACGTTCATGAGCGCAAGCGGGGTGTAGTCCGCGGGCGTGAGGTTGGTCAGGCCCTGGTGCTTCATCATGGCGATCTCGACCGTCAGCATGCCCAGCGTATAGCCATCGGGCTTGGCCTTGGCGATCGCCGAATGCCCCACCACGCCATTGCCGCCGGTGCGGTTCACTACGTTCACCGGCTGGCCCAACTCCTTCTCCAGCAGCGAGGCGATGATACGGGCCGTGGCATCGGTGCCGCCGCCTGCGCCCCACGCCACGATCAGGGTAATGGGTCGTTCAGGCCAGGCAGCATGGGCGGCGCCCACCATCATGCTGGCACAGAACGCCAGCGCCAATCCCGCTAAACGGTGTCTCTTCATTGTCTCCTCCGTTTCTTTTCTGCTTTTTGCTGCGGGTCTGCTGCTGCGTCGGCATGCCGACGGTCCCTGGATAGGACACGGTCACGCGGCGCCGGCGATCGTGCTTATCCAGTTGTGGACAGCACGCACCCGCTTTTTATTAGTAAAACTGGATTTGCAGTCGCAGGGATATCCTAAGCCGTTGCACGCGCCGGATCAATTGGAAGTTGCGGTCTTCCTTTCAGGGATTTCCCGTTGTTCAGCCCGTCGCGAATAGCAGATAAGCTTGCACGGGGCACCCGGGCCTTTCATAGGTAAAACTCCACCGCATGAACGACAGCATCGTCAACCGATATCGCGCGCCCGCGCTGGAAAAGGGCCTCGACATCATCGAAGCCCTGGCCTGCAGTGAACAGGGCTATACGCTGAACGAACTGAGCCAGGCGCTGACGCGCAACGTCAGCCAGATCTTCCGCATGGTCATGACGCTGCAGGATCGGGGGTACATCGAGCAGGCCGATTCGGACGGCCGCTATACGCTCACGCTGAAGATGTTCCGGCTCGCGCACCGGCAGCAACCCATAAAGTCGCTTGTGCAGACCGCGCTGCCGCTCCTGCGGGAATTGGCCGAGCGGGCACGGCAATCCTGCCATTTGTCGCTATTCCGCAGCGGGCGGGTCATCATCGTGGCGCAGGTCGACAGTCCGGAGCGCTGGTCCTTCGGGTTGAAGCTCGGCGAAGCGATGGGGCTCACCGACACCTCGTCGGGCCATGTCCTCCTGGCCTACCAGGACGAGGCGGAGCGCGCCCGCATGCTGAGCAGCCACATCAACGTGGAAGGCGAACTGCAGATGGATCCCGGGCAGCTTTTCGCAATATTGGAGAAAGTGCGGGCCCAGGGCTACGCCACGATGGCGAGTATCCAGATCGCCGGCGTCACGAATATCACCTTCCCCATCTTCGGCAATAACCGGCGTGTAGTCGCCGCGGTCAATGTGCCGCACATCGCCCGGATCGACGGAATGCCGCGACCGGATATCCCGAAGATCAGGGAAATCATGTCCGAGGTCTGCCTGCGCTTATCGACTCGCCTCGGCTTCGACCCGGATAGCGGAATGGCTTGACCCGTCAGGCCCGGGGAACCAGCCCGTTTCACTCTTCGACGCGATCGCTACAGCCCGACGTGCCGATTGACGGTCGCCACAGGCACCCCCAGCATATCGGCGTGCCGCACGATGTCAGCCCAGGTCTGTTCATCGACGGGGATGCCCTCGGCCTGCCGTTGCGCCGTGGCTCGACGTTCCGGCTCGCCGGCCACCAGCACGCTGTCCACGCCTGGCTGCGGCGGCGACGCCTTGATCCAATCCAGCGTGCGCCGCGCCTGCTCTTCGAAGATCGCGCGATCGCCAATGCGCGACGGATCGATAAGAATGGTCAGCATGCCATTCAGCACCCGCCGTCTGCCGTCCGCCGGTCCGTCTACAGAATGACGGCCCGCCAGCGCGCCGCCCAGCAGTTCGCACACCAGGGACAGGCCGAATCCCTTATGCTCGCCGAACGGCAGCAGTGCGCCCAATGGGTCCAGCACGCCGAAGACTGGGTCGGTGGTCGGCCGCCCCTGGGCATCGAGCAGGCATCCAGGCGCCAGGGATTCCCCCTTGTTGAAAGCCACGCGGGTCTTGCCTTGCGCGATCATGCTCGTGGCGAAGTCCAGCACGATGGGTTCACTTGAAGCCAGGGGAATGCCCACTGCGAACGGGTTGGTTCCGAAGCGGGCATCGCTGCCACCCCACGGCGCTACGATGGGCCGCGAGATCACATTCACGAAATGGATGGAGATCAGTCCCTGGGCCACCGCCATCTCGGCCCATTCGCCAATACGGCCGAGGTGGTGCGCGTTGGCCAGCGCCATGATGCAAGCCCCATGCTGGCGGGCGCGCTCGATGCCGAGGTTCATCGCCTCCTGGCCGACGACCTGGCCAAAACCCGCTCCGCCATCGAGGGCGAGCAGCGTGCCGGTATCCAGGCTGATGCCTACCTGCGCATTGGGTTTCAAGTTGCCTTCCTGGAAGGCCTGCACATAGCGCGGCAACATCCCGATGCCATGGGAATCATGGGCAGTCAGGTTGGCGCGCACCAGATTCGCCGCCACCAGCTCGCCTTCCCTTTCGCTGCTGTGAAAGCCGCGCATGATCTCGCGCACGGCCGCGCGCAGCGCGTCCGGCATGAACATGTGGAACTGGGCCATGAGTACTGCCTCCTTTGTGTCTTCTGGATGTTGGGCTGCGGGACGATTCCCTATACCCGCCCGGCGCGCAGGCGGGTTACGGCGCCATAGACGAATCCTCCATAACTATATGCAGTATCCGCCATATTCAACGCGGGGCCCGGCCGGTATCCTCGTTATAACCCTTAGTCAGATCCCCCCTTTCGCGCCATCCGCGCATATCAAAGCGACCATGCCGAAAATCCACGTGATTCATGAAAACGCCGCCTGGGTAGAACCCTTGCGCGCCGCCTTCCAGGAACTGCGCCTGCCCTTCGAGGAATGGTTCCTGGACGAAGGCACGCTGGATCTTTCCGGCGTGCCGCCCGAAGGCGTGTTCTACAACCGCATGAGTGCCTCATCGCATAGTCGCGGCCACCGCTATGCCCCTGAGTACACCGCCGGTGTACTGGCGTGGCTGCAATCGCATGGCCGCCGGGTCATCAACAATGGACGCGCCCTGCAGCTGGAGGTAAGCAAGATCGCGCAATACGCGGCATTGGCGAACTTCGGCATCCGGACGCCGCACACGGTGGCGGCCATCGGGCGCAACAACATCCTGGTCGCCGCGGGCAAGATGCGCGGTTCGTTCATCACCAAGCACAACCGCGCCGGCAAGGGCCTGGGTGTGCACCTGTTCCATAGCGTCGACGCACTGAATCAGCATCTGGACAGCGATGCATTCGAGGATTCGATCGACGGCATCACGCTGATCCAGGAATACATCCGCGCACCTCAGCCCTACATCACCCGCGTGGAGTTCGTGGGTGGAGAGTTCCTATACGCCGTACGGGTGGATACGTCGCTCGGCTTCGAGCTTTGCCCGGCGGACGTGTGCCAGATTGGCGATGCGTTCTGCCCCGTCGGCGAAACGGCGCCGGTGGCGGCCCCGCCACGCTTCCAGATCATCGAAGGCTTCAGCAACCCGATCATCGACAAGTATCGTCGCTTCATTGCCGCCAACGGCATCGGCATTTCGGGTATCGAGTTCATCACCGACGAACACGGAGAGCTCTATACCTACGACGTCAACACGAATACCAACTACAACAGCGACGCCGAGGCGCAGGCCGGCCGCTATGGCATGCGCGCGATCGCGGCCTATCTGGGCGAGGAGCTGCACAAGCTGCAGGAAGGCCGCACCGCCGCGCGCGCTGCGGCCTAGCCCCCAACCGACTTAGTGATCCGGCATGCCGCTTCCCGGTCTTCGCCGGCAGTGCCGATGCAGGGCCGGGCAACCGCCGTGTGGCCGGAAATCGGCAGTCCGCCCATATTGACGGAACGCTCCCGGGGTTGGCCGGGGGCGGGAGGTGTTTGCTTGATGTGCTTAAATGTAAGTACATCTTAAAAAGAGGAGCAAGCACGCCATGAACCGTCGAACGGGAATGATCGCCATCCTTGCCATCACGGCGGTTGTGTTGGCCGGGTGCGCCCGGCCCAGCTACGACACCGTCGAGATGAAGTACGGCAATCTGCCCGCTGGCCAGGGGCGCATCTACGTCTACCAGCCCTCCAGTCCGGGCGACCCCGTGACGGGCAATCCTTATGTGCTCGTCAACGGCTGGAAGGCAGGCCGCACGTCCCCGGGCAATTTCTTTTTCGTGGACCGCCCCGCCGGCAAGTACACCGTCACCATCCAGTACAACCCCTCGACCCCGCTCACCTTCGACCTGGCCGCCGGGCAAACACGCTATGTGCGCGTGAACAAAGGCGGCACCAGGCTCACGTTCAACGAGGAAACGAAGGACAAGGCCGAGGCGGAAATGGCGTCGATGAGCTATCACGGCGCTTCCTCGCGGGAACGCCGTGCGCTCAAGCGGGCCTATCCCGGACCTGATATGTCTCCCGCGCCGCAATAAGCGGCGGCCGTGCATCCATCGCCGTGAAGGGTGGCGAGCTGCTGCGCGGCCCGCCCGCGCAGCAGGCGGGCCTGCCCGTCCCATCGGGCAAGGCTATCGCCGGCGAGGTGGCCTGAAGGGCCGTACCATCTCTCTTTACGCCAAGCTGCCCGACCCCTCGCCGAGCAGGCGCAAGGCGGTTCCGCAGCAGACCTCGTGCTGCTCCGCGTGCGAGATATGCGGCACGTGTTCCAGCGTCTCGACCGGCCTGGCGTCGCACATATCGAAGGGCGCATCGGTGCCGATCGCGATATGGTCGGCGCCGACGAGATCGATCAGGTACCGCAGGGCGGCGGGCTCGAAGACGAGACTGTCGAAATAGAAGCGCCGCAGCAGCGCTTTCGGGTCGCTGTGGGTATGCACTCGCGCTTCTTGACGGACCTTGTGGCCGTGGACCAGGCGGCCGATCTGGTAAGGCGCGAACCCGCCCCCGTGGGCCAGCAGTATCTTCAGACCAGGCAGCTCGTCCATGACGCCGCCGAAGATCAGATTGGCCACGCAGGTCGTGGTATCGAGCGGATTGCCGATCAGGTTGGTGAGATAGTAGTTTTCCAGCCCCGCCTTCGAGCCGATGTAGTAAGGATGGGCGAACACGAATACGCCGAGTTCGGACGCGCGCTTCAGGACAACACGAAAACGCGGATCGGCAAGTTGCTCGCCTTCGATGGTGGTGCCGATTTCCACGGCCTTGAAGCCGTACTCCCGCACCACCCGCTCCAGCTCCGCGACCGCCGCGTCCGGGTGTTGCATCGGTAAGGTGGCCATGCCGCGCAAGCGGGCCGGATGGGACGCGACCATGTCGGCCACGCCATCGTTGACCATGGCGGAAATCCTCAGGCCCAGGTCGGCGTCCGCCCAGTAGTAGAACATCGGTGGCGCCGGCGAGATCACCGAAATATCGATGCCCTTGCGGTCCATCGAATCGAGCTTGGCGAGGGGATCGACAAACTCCGGGAACAAGGGGTAGACATAGCCCTGGTCATGGGCCATGAGCGGATGGCCCTCCGCGAGCTTCAGGCGCGCGGCATAGGTCCCGGCGTCGCGCGTGATGGCGTCGACGACCCGTTTTGGAATCACATGGCTGTGCATGTCGATGCGCATGGAGGAGTGGCCTTTTCTTCAAGTCAGGAGGAAAGAGTGGACTCGATGGCGGTGACGCATTCAGAGATGTGCCTGTGAATCGTCAACTGTCGGGTTTCGGTCATGCGGCTGCTGATGGAAGCCGCGAACACGGCCGCGGTAGGTACGCCGCCGCGGCTGCGCACGGCTTTGCCGAGCGCGACGACATCGAGGGCCGCGCTGCCTTCGTCGATGGCATAACCGCGTTCGCGGGTCCGCGCGATGCGTTCGCGCAAGGCGTCTTCCGTCAGCCGGTAACGGCTGAGCTGGCAGGCGATCGCCTCGATGGTGATATCGACATCTGCGTTGTTCAGCGCAGCCAGAATCGCCAGTCCGCCGGCGCCTATGCCCAGCGGATGCCGGTCGCCGACGTTGCGGGTCAGTGTCTGGATTTCGAAGTCGCCGGCGATCCGGTTCAGGCACACGGTCTCGAATCCGCTGCGCACGATCAGGAAGGCCATGTCGCCCGTGGTCCTGGCGAGCCGGCGCAAGGCAGGCTCGGAAGCGGTCTGGATATTGGTCTCGGGCAACGCGGCCAGCCCCAGCTCGTGCAGCAGCGGGCCCAACCGGTAGCCGCGCCGGCTGGGGTCGCGCTCCAGCATGCGTTCGTGCACCAGGCGCTGCAGCAGGCGATGCGCGGTGGATTTGTCGAGCGCGGCCATTTCGGCGATATCGATCAATCGCAGATTGTGCGACTTGCTCGACGCGACCAGCCGTAAGAGCTGGATGGCCCTGCCGACGGTCTGCGAAGTGGATGTCGCGCCAGTCAAGGTTTTCCCCTTCGTGCGATTGTGCACTTCTCAGAACCTGAGAAATCGTTTCTGCCGCGAATCCGATCCGGTGGTTTTATAAGTAAAAGTCGATCGGGACTTCAGGTTCAGCGCGTATCCCGGACGCCCTGTATTCCGGCGCAACCGCAATCGATTCTATCGACAGGCCCGGCGCGGTGGCAATAGCATGGCCGCGGTTCTATCGTTTTCCCCTAAATTTCTTGCTATGCGAGAACGAGGAAAAAAACCTGCTCGGGCCGCTGGGACGCGGTGCTAGGATCAAAAAAAACGGCGACGAGCGGGCAGGCGCGAACGCCGGCCTGCCCCGCATCGACCCACGAGTTGCTTGCCCTACGGATCTTCCTGGAGAAGCAAAATGCCCGAGATCGCTTCCTACTCGTCGAGCTATTTCTCTATGACGTGGCTGGGCCCGAAAGGCTATCCCGATGGCGGGAATTCGGGCCGCTGCTATTTCACCGGCGTCATCGGCATGCTGCGCCATTCCGGCGAAGAGGACGCGCTGTTTGCCGATGGCATCAGCGGCGATGGCTTTTCCTTCCGCTGGAGCCCGGTATACGGCGCGCCCGCCTTCAACGGCGGGGTCGGTCCCTTCCATGAGATGTGGGAATACACGCCGCGCACCCTCGGTTTCCGGAGTCATTGGGAAGAGGATGACGAGGACGGCTTCGAAGGCGCTTTCTCCAAGCTGAGGGCGCTGATCGACCGGGGCATTCCCGTGCAGGTGGGCCTGCACTACAGCCTGCTGTTGCCGTACGGCGCGATGAGTTCGCCGCGCCTGGCCTTCCAGAAGGCCACCATGAAGGACACCGGCTTCGGCCACCATGTCGTCGTCAGCGGCTATGACCTGGAAAAGAAAACCGTCGTCATCTGGGAACCGAATGACCTGGCCGAGCATGCCCGGTTCGAGTGCCCGATCGATGTCTTCAGAGCCGCGTGGGAACAGTCGCAACAACGCACCGGCGACCACTACCAGGCATGGCCTCATCACCGCGCGTGGGAAGGCGAATGGAGCCTGCACGACGGTTATGGCCCTTACCTCATGGTCTGGGTCGAACCCGAACGCGACCCGGACTGGGACATCGCGGCTGCCATCCGGAACAGCTTCCGCCGCAACCTCAAGATCCTCAGCGGGGAATACCCCAAGCCCTACGCCCTGTACGGCAATCAATGGCAGATCCCCCATTGGGAGACCGGCGCACCCGGCATGGCGCGCTTCGCGCAGGCCGTACTGGACGGCAAGGTCAGCGATCCGCTGATGCCGTCGGGCCAACGCGAACCCCTATTCGTCAATGGCAACATCCCGAACCATGGCGTCCTGGGCCGGCGGGGCGCCAGCGGCTATCTGCAGCGGGCGTCCAAGGAACTGGTCAAGCGCGGCCTGGATGGCGCCGCGGTGGCGCGCGCCGGCGAGGCCATGGGCAAGTCCTCGGATCTGTTCCGCACGCTGCGCTACGAAAAGGACCTGCGCAGCGCCGGCCTGCTGGTCAAGGAAATCGCGGGCGTCGAACTGCAGGCGCTCGAGGATATGCGCCAGGGCTGGGAGCATGTCAGGAAGCTCGCGCCCTCCGCGCAGTCCGTGTCCAAGGCCGCATAGGCATAGGATAGCGGCGCCAACGGCGCGGATGCCGTCCCGGACATCCACGATATAAGAACGCGCGGGTGTGCCGGGGCCATCCGCGAGGCTGGAGTTCGCATGAAGAAAAGCCACCTGCTCTTCGGCATGGCCGCGCTCACCGCCGCACTGCCGCTGACCGCGCCCACCTGGGCGGACAACTATCCGAACAGGCCGATCACCATCATCGTGCCCTTTCCGCCGGGCGACGGCACGGACCTCGTAGCGCGCCTCATCGGCGCCGAGATCGGCGCGCAACTGGGCCAGGCCGTCGTGATCGAGAACAAGCCCGGGGCGACCGGACAGCTGGGCCTGGCCATGACGGCCAAGGCGTCCCCCAACGGCTATACGCTGGGCGTGGCGCAGGTGGCCAACATGGCGCTTGCGCCCTCCACCTACAGGAACCTGCCATACCACCCGTTGAAGGACTTCGTCCCGGTGGCAATGTTGTCGACCAATTATCTCGCGGTCGTCACGCGGCCCGACGCGCCGTTCAAGACGGTATCGGAGATGACCCAATGGGCCAAAGCGCATCCGGACACCCTTACCCTGGGTACAACCGGGACCGCGGGCCTGCAGCATTTGTCCTTCGCCCTGCTGGCGAAGGAATCCAATGGCTTTACCTTTACGAATGTGCCCTATAAAGGCAACGGCGCGGTGATGACCGACCTGGTCGGCGGCCGCATCGACGTCGCCTTTCCCTCCTATACGGCCGCCGCGCCGCTCATCGCCAGCGGCCAGATACGACTGCTGGGCATCACGAATCCCGGGCGGGACGCCAGACTCAAGGATCTGCCCACCGTGGGCGAATCAGTGCCGGGATACGGCGCTGTCGGCTGGTACGGCATCGTCGCGCCGGCGGGCACTCCGCCCGCCATCGTCAAGCGCCTCAACGCCGAGATCAATCGGGCCACCAGGCAGCCGCGCATCCAGGACGCCCTGCACGCGATGGGTCTGCAGCCGGTGACCGAATCGCCCGAATATTTCGGCCAGTTGATCGATGCCGAGAGCCAAAAGTTCGCCGCCTTGGTCAAGGACATCGGCTACGAACCGCAGTAACCGGATTGCACGTTCCAGCGCGCCGCGAGGCCATGCATCGAAAAGCGCAGGGGCCATCGCTGCCAACCCGGGGGCGCAACGGCCCACGCGGCGAGGCGGACACAGCCTCGTCCAGGGGCCGAGGCCAGCCCTGGGCCGATTTTGTCACGGAGGTTGCTCATGAGAATCAAGCTCTTCACTGGCGCCGCGGCCATGATCGTCGGACTGGCTACATCATGGTCGGCGGCGGCGGATGACTACCCCAGCCGGCCCATCACGATCATCTGCCCCTACACCTCGGGCGACGGCCCGGACGTCATCGCACGCCTGGTCGGCGCCGAGCTCAGCCAACGTCTCGGCCAACCGGTGATCGTGGAGAACCGCGCCGGCGCCAGCGGGCAGATCGGCATGACGACCACGGCCAAGGCACCGCCCGACGGCTACACGCTGGGCGTCGGGCTGGTCACCAATCTGGCGCTGGCCAAGCATACCTACAAGACCTTGCCCTACGACCCGTTGAAGGACCTGGCGCCCGTCGCGCTGGCTACCGTGAACTACCTCGCGCTGGTGGCGCGGCCGGACGCCCCCTTCAAGAACGTCACGGAAATGATCGCCTGGGCCAAGGCACATCCGGGCAACTTGAAGATAGGCACCACCAGCATGGGAGGCCTGCCGCATATGTCGTTCGAACTGCTGGCCCACATGACCGGCATCAAGTTCATCAATGTGCCCTACAAGGGCAACGCGGCGATCATGGCCGACCTGGCCGGCCAGCGCCTGGATCTGGCTGTGACGTCCTACACCAGTGTCGCCGCCCTGATCGAGTCTGGAAAAATGCGCCTGCTCGGCATCACCTACGGCAAGCGCGATCCGCAGTTGCCCCAGCTCCCCACGATCGGCGAGTCGGTGCCGGGCTACGCATCCGAGGGCTGGTTCGGTTTCGTGGCGCCCGCGGGAACGCCCAAGCCTATCGTGGACAAGCTCAATGCCGAAATAAACCGGGCCTTGAAGCAACCGAAGATGCTGCAGACCCTGAACACCCTCGGGCTCATCCCCGTGACGGAATCTCCCGAATACTTCGGCAGGCTGATGCAAAGCGAAAACCAGAAATTCGCCAAGCTCGTATCGGATATCGGCTACGACCCGCAATAGGAGCGGCCGCGAGAATAACGCAAGACGGCAGCAATTCACTTTGACGGAGAAAACGATGAACGATACCGCTAAGCCACCTCGCTATGAGCCCTTCGGCTGGCACCATTGGCCCGAAGATTTCTGGATGTCCTACCAGTTCCGCCGCGGCCTGGGCGAAACCCAGGAAGGCGGCGGCGCGGTCAGCGAAGTCTTCCAGGCGGGCAGCAAGATCATCGCCAACGATTTCGACAGCTGGCATCGCGAATGGATGCATATCGGCGAACGCAACGATCTCCGCGGCGACGAGGAATTCGGGCGCAAGCACATACGTACCGCCATGAACTGCTGGCTGCGCGCCGCGAATTATTTCCGCGAAGCCGAATTCTGGCTGGCGGCGGACGATCCGCGGCGGCTGCCCACCTTCGACCGCTGCGAAGAGGCTTCGCACAAGTTCCTGCGGCAACTCACGCCGAAGGCCGAAATCGTCGACATTCCCTATGAGCCGGGCAAGCCACTGCCCGCCTATTTCATCCGATCGGCCAACGGGGGCGATCGCCAGCCCGTGCTGATCTCGGTCGGCGGCCTCGATTCGTTCAAGGACGAGCTCTGGTTCATGACCGGGCGCGGTGCCCTGCAGCGCGGGATGTCGGTGCTGCTGGTCGATGGGCCCGGCCAGGGCGGTGCGCTGCGCCGGCACGGACTGGTAACCCGCCACGACTACGAAGTGCCGATCGGCAAGTGCATCGACTGGCTGACGCAGCGCAAGGACGTCGACCCTGCCCGCATCGCGGTGAGCGGCTCCAGCCTTGGGGGCTACTATGCTGCGCGTGCCGGCTCAATGGAGCCCAGGCTCGCGGCCTGCATCTCGCATGGCGCGATATGGGACATTCACGAGCGCTGGAAAACCCGCGACGACAATCATGGCCTGGCCGGCCATATCAAATGGGTGTTCGGCGCCAAGAGCATGGCTGAGGCCACCGAGATCGCCAAGCCGTTCAAACTGGAGGGCGTTCTCGACAAAATGAAATGCCCGTACCTGATCATCCATGGCGGTCACGACGTGCTGGGCGTGGAAGCCGTGAAGAAGGTGCATGACTATGCCGTCGAGCACGGCGTCAACGCCACGCTACGGCTGACCAGCGAGGAAGAGACCGGGGCCGAGCACTGCCAGCACGACAACCCCACACTGGGACAGGAGCTGATGCTGGATTGGCTGGCGGACGTGTTCGAACTCGACCAGACGTCCCTCGCCCACTATCCCGGCTGAGCGCCGGCGTGCCGGCATCCGCGCACGCCTTCCGACCACCCATCCGGATCAGGGGCACGCCGATCCGCTCCGCGCGATAACGGCAGGGACAACTTCCTGTGTATTGCCAGCCAGCCTGCGGATCTTATCGGCGAGTTCCGGCGTCGGCCGCTCATACCCGTAGCAGTACGGCGGATTCGGCACCGACTCCGGGCGGTAGTCCTCCAGGACTGCTTTCGCGTCGCCCAGGTAAAGATTGTCCTTCACGCGCAAGAATGCCTTGAAGTCGTGCTGGTAGCCATACTGGCCCTTTGATTTCTCGTAATTCCGCCGGTCGGACTCGCCGTTGGCCAGCGCGCTTCTCCCGGGGGCCTCCGGTATATAGCGGCAGTAGTTCACGTTGATACCTTCAACGGTCGGGAAGAATTTCGGTTCGGTGCAGTTGCGCCGCGATGCGTTGCTGAACATGTTTCCCTCGACCAATGCCCGGGCGGCGAGGCTGAAGCTCATGCCGTAGAAGTCCCAGTTTTCCACCAGGTTGTTGAACAGGTGGAAAGTGCCGAATTGGGCTCTCGGATTGCGCTGTACGGTGTTCAGGAAGTAATTGTGGTGCAGCGTCACCCGGGCGATCGAATCCCGTTCGTAGTTCTTGAAGAGATTCGACGAAGTAATGTTGTTGAGCAGCATGACCTTGTTGGAGTCATGAAACTTGTTCCATGAAACCGTGACATCTGTCGAGCCGTTCTTCACGTTCAGCAGTCGATCCGAGAATCGCGAGAGATCCAGGTGGTCTACCCACACATCCTGGCTGCCATTGGCCACATTCACGGCCTGCGTGAGCCTGCTCAATCGGCCGTCTATCGTGAGATGGGTAACGATGACATTCCTGCTGCGGTAGATTCCGAGCCCATCGTCGATCAAGGTGACATGCCGCCCGCGTCCATCGATCGTAATGTTCGACGGCACGCGGAGCTGGGAGTCCAGCACGATGGTCATGTCGGAAGCAAAGCGGATCCACGTGGGCCCCTTCGCGTGCTTCAGCGCGGCGCGCAGTGTTCCCGGCCCCGCGTCCTTGTCGGACGTCACCTCGACGAACCGCCCGCCCAGGCCGCCTGTGGCCTTCGCCCCGTAGCCTTGCCGTTGCTGTAGAAGCGACGAGACGGCCGGACAATGCTCGTCCGGGATGTCGCACGACTGGCTGGCGGCCGCCGCGCCGCCATACAACAACGCCAAAGCAAGCAGCAAGCGCATCATATCGGCTCCTTTCAGGCGGCCGCCCGGGCGGTCAGAAAAGCGATGTACCACGGCAACGCCTCCGTCATCCCACGCCGCAGATCGACGAGCGGCGCGTAGCCGATCCCTGCCTGCGCCTTCGATACGTCGGCCTGCGAATGGCGCACATCGCCTTCGCGGAACGGCCGGTACTCCGGCGCGCGCGCGTACTCGAAGCCATGCGGCGCCAAACCGTCGCGGATGATGCCGAACAGATCGTTGAGCGTCGTGCGGCCGCCGACGGCAACGTTATATACCTCGCAGGCGCCCGCGGCCTGACGCAATGCGGCGCGCAGGTTCGCCTGCACCACATTTCCCACGAAGCAGAAATCCCGGCTGGTTTCCCCATCGCCGTTGATCTGGACCGCTTCCCCCTCGATCATGGAAGAGATCCATTTCGGGATCACGGCCGCATACGCCCCGTTCGGATCCTGGCGCGGACCGAATACATTGAAGTAGCGCAGCCCCGTGGAGGCGAATCCATACGTGCGCCGGAAGACGTCGGCATAGATCTCATCCATGAGCTTGGTGGCCGCATACGGCGACAAGGGCTTGCCGATCCGGTCTTCGCGTTTGGGCAGATTGGGTTCGTCGCCATAGGTGGAACTGGATGCGGCATAGACAAAACCGCGGATCGGCGCCCGCCGAGCCGCATCCAGGATATTCAGGAAGCCCGACACATTTACCTGGTGCGAGGTCAACGGATCCTTCACGGAACGCGGAACCGAACCCAGCGCGGCCTGGTGAAGCACGTAATCGACGCCGGCGACGGCCCGTTCGCACGCAGGCATGTCGCGGATGTCCGCTTCGTGCAGCGTAAACCGCGACCAGCGGTCTTCGCCGACGTTCTTGCGGATCTCGTCCAGGTTCCGCCGATGTCCGGTGGAAAAATTGTCCAGGCCGTGCACATCCTGGCCCAGGAGCAGCAGCGTTTCCACGAGATTGGAGCCGATGAAGCCTGCCGCTCCGGTCACCAGCCAGCGGCGGCGCTGCGCCAGCAGTTCATCGCGAAGGTCGCGTTGAGTTTCATCGAGCAGCCACGGCGAGATGGTCATATCTTTTTCAAGTCCGGTTGGTTTCATCAAGTCTTCGCTCCCTATTGCTGCACGCTGCGGTCCGGGGACTTCACGTGCCGCCAGATGCCCCCGCTCAAGCGCAGGTTCTCCGGCGGGCCGGCCAGGTGCTCCCGCAGCTTTTCGAAATACGCCTGCTGCCATCGATGCGCATACGCAGCAGCGTCCTCGCCGGGCGTGACCCTGGGCAGCATTTCGAGCGTGAACGTGACAAGGCCGTTCTCCCAGCGGGGGGTATAGAAAACCGAGGGCAGGTCGAGGCGATGCGCCATGTGGGCGGCGAAACCCGAGTACGTCACTTCCTGCCCCTCGAAGGTCGTGCGCGGCGCCGCCGGGTTGGCTGCGCCGTCGACGGCCAGGCATAGCACATAGCCGGAACCGAGCGCGCGCATGCACGCCTTGGCGACCTGCGCTTCGGTCTGGTCGGCGGTGGAGATCAAGGCCTCGGCGTAGCTGGTCCGGGCTATGCTGGGCGCGGTCGCGAGCCAGCGCGACGGAATGCCCACCAGTTCCAATGCCATCAGCCCCGCATACATGGGACCGACGTGCGCAGTCGCGACCACGACACCCCGGCCCGACGCCAGCAAGGGCGCGAAGAAGCGCTCTGCGCTATCGAGCTCTCCGAGCAGCGTCATTGCCTCTTCGACGCGATCCTCGCGGCATTCGAGCCAGTCGAACAGAAGATGGTCCACCAGGTGGCCCCAGCGCGCCGCCCGCTCCCATTGCGCGCGATCGACATCGGTATTGCCTCGCATCGACCACGCCCAATCGAAGCGCGCCTGCGGTATCGAAGCTGTATCGAGCCGCTTGTCCAGCTGCGCCAGGGCTTCCTGGAAAGTGTCCGGAAGCTGCTGGCTGCGTTTCGACAGATACTGCTCGAACAGTGCTTCGGCTTCCTGCTTACGGCCTGCCTGGGATAGCGCGCCGATGGCGGCACGCTGCCAGAGCAGTTTTTCCGGGGATTTCTCCAGGACCTTCACAAGCTGCTCGGCGGCATCGGCATACTGGGCCGAATAGCGCAGGGCGCGCGCATAGAGCACCCGGGTCTGTTCCAATTCCGGCGCCAGGTCGATCGCCTGCTTCAACGGCGCCAAGGCGTCCTTGTAGCGTCCGGCCCGCAGCAGCGTTTCGCCGTAAAGCGACAGCACTCTCACATCCGATGGCGATGCTCTCAAGGCGGTCTCGAAATGCGCCACCGCGTGCACCTTGCGGTCTTCCTCGGTGCCGCGCCGCAGGTGCGCCTGCCCGAGTTGGGTACGCAGCGCGGCGCAATCGTGGCCTGCCTTCAGCGCCGCGTCGCCAAGGCTGATCGCCGCTTCCGTCCTGCCATCCTCGAACAGGGCGCGCACGGCCATTGCCGCCACGCGTTCATTCGGCAGCCTCTGTGGATCCAGCGCCGCTGCCGTGTGCGCCGCTTCGGCGGTATCCCCGTCGCGCATGAATGCCATCATCCAGAAATAGGCCTCGCCCGGCTCGCTGGCCGCCATGCCGGCGGTCGCCCGCGCAACCGCCGCGGCCTCCGCCACCTGTCCGGCCTGCAGGCGAAGCTGGATCCGGGCGGCATGCAGCGTCGCGGAATCGGGCTCGATGCCGGCAGCGGCGTCCGCTTCGGCGATCGCCCGCCCCCACTGCTCCGATCGCCCCAACAGGCTGGCGAGAAAGCGGCGCTCCTCGGCTCGCGACGGATAGGCGGCCACGAGAACCTCCATCGCGGCGATCGCGGGCGCCAACGCGCCCTCTCGCACGAAGGGGGAAACCAGCAATCGCCTGACGTCGCGCCCGCCATCCGCGGCCTGCACCAGCTCGGGGGCAAGCCGGGCCATATCCAGAGCGGGATCCGTCGCCGACCGGATCTTCTGGATGACATCAAGCAGCCGGGCGGTGGCGTCGGGGGACGCGGGACGACTCGCAACAATCGTTTCAACCATGGCGCAACCCCCTCAGCAAGGCCATCCCTATGCGAGTGATGAACATCAGTACAAAGCCCACGGCGAGGGCTTGCAGCAGCAGGTTCATCCAGCGCGGGCTGCTGGGCTGGTCGGTTGGAACCGGCTGCGCGATGATGGACAAGTACCGCTGCAATCGCAGGGCATCCACCATCGCCTGCTGATACGACTGCTGCGCCAGGGTAAGGTTCGAATCGGCGAACGCCTGGGCGTTTCGCAGCGCCTCGTACGATTTAAGCTGCTTGGCTTCCGTATTGCCCTCGCCGCTCAGGCGGCGACGCACGGCCACTATCCTCTTTTGCAGGGCCGCGACCTGCATCTGGGCGGGCTTCAGCATGGGATGGTCCTTATTGCCCAGCGCGCGCAGCTTGTCGAGATTGATCTGGGCGTTGCTCAGTTCGCCCTCGAGCTGGCTGGACAGGTTCAGCAGCATCGCCACGGACGCCGTGGGGTCGATATTGCCGTGAGCCGTCCGCCACGCCGTCAGGGCATCCCTGGCCTCGAGCGCCTTGCGCTCCGCCCGTCTCACCGCTTCCTCGCTCACCTTCAGCTTGTCCGCGACACCCTTCTCGTTCATCCGGCTGACAAAGTCCTCCGCCAGGCCGATCAGGGCCTTCGACAGGATCGCCGCGTCTTCCGGCGAGAACGCGCTCACGCGCAGCACATCGATCTGCTCCAGCACATTGAAGGAGACTTCAACCGAGGCCTGGTACGCGCGATAGAGATCATCCTCGCTCGCGTCCGGCGGAAGGCGGTTGGCGAAGTCCGGCCCGGTATGGACCAGGTAGCGGCGCAATCCCACTTTCTCGTCAAGTTGGCGCATGCAGTCGCGCGATTTGAGAAAGTCGCTGACCGCCCATCCGTCCACGAAACCGCCAAGCATGGCCGGCATGTTCCCCGTGGATAGCAGATTGCCCGCCCCTGCTCCCGCGGATTGCTGGCCGGAACCCGATTGCACGAAAAACCGGGACTCCGCTTCGTAGCGCGGCGTCGCGATGGAGAACAGATAGGCCAGGACGAGCGCTACCGGCGCGACGACGATGCCCGCGTTGATCCAACGCTGGCGCCGGCGCTCGCGCAGCGCCGCGTGACGCTCGCGCTGGCGGCGCTCGATCTCGGATTCGCCCTCAGAGCCCGAGCTGGCTTTCCCCGAAGTCGCTTGCGAAAGTGTCCTCTCCTGCGCTGCCGGATTCGCTCCTGGATCGTCGGGGCGGGTACTTGAGGATGCACCGGTCGAGGTCATCTTCGATTCTGAGACTGCTTCGTTCATAAACCAGGCCTTTGAAGCAATAGTCCGCCAGCTGGTTCTGGCGATAACTGGAAAAAACAAGCGTCCGGCCAACCAGCCGTTCTTCGAACAGCGCCAGCCAGAGACGGGTGAAGCGGCAGGGCTCGAAGGGCATGGCCGCTTCGATGACGTAGACATCGAAGGCAGGCGCCAGCGCGAGCGCGAAGGAGAACTCCTGCCGTACGTACAGCGGCCAATGTTCCATGGGCGTGGCCAGCGTTGCGGGCTCGCTGATGAGGTCCGCGACAAAGTCGACCGTGGCATCCGCGTCGAGCTCGTACATCTCGCAAACGAACTCGATCATGCGCAGTCCGTTTGCCTTGCCGCGGATGAAGCCTTGCCGTCCTATCGCCCAGGAAACTCTTCCACCGTGGCTGACGAAGCCCTCGCGCGGGGGACGCAGGCGGCACAACACATCGATAATCTGGCGATGCAGTTCCGGCGAGGGCGAGAGCAACGCATAGCGCCCGACGGGAATGTCCAGATCGACATTGGCAAGCAGCGGCTGCCTGTTTCCGAAGGCATAAGGCTCATCCGTTACACCGTTGAGATGGATCATTGCTGCCCCTCACATAGGCTGGATATGGCTGCGCGCCAGGCGCTCGCCGGCCAGGGCGACAACGCCTAGAAAAACCAGCGAAGTCAGGAAATAGCCCAAGCTTGCATCCTGCGACGTGTAGTTGGCGAAATAGGCCGATCGCAGAAGCTGCATGCCGTGCGCGAATGGCGACCAGAGGAGCCAGGGACGCAGTTGCTCCGGCAGTTGCTCCGAGACAAAGAACACGCTGGAGAAAATCTGCAGGAACCGTTCGATCACCGGCGCGAGCCTGAGGAAGAAATGCCAGGCGGTTGCAATCGCGCCGAACAGCACGCCGAGCGCCGCGCCGCCGGCCCCCATCAACACGACATACAACAGGAAACCGGCCCAGCTGACGGGCAGCGTGATCAGGTCCAGCGCACTGCCCGCCCCGATCAACACGCCGAACACCACCAGATACACCGACACATAGATAAGCGCCTGCACCAGCGCGCACATCAGCGGCGTGACCCCTTCGAAATTCAGCAAACCCCTGGCCGACACATAGCCCGTGCTGCTGCGGAAAACAATCTGCCTGAACATGATCCAGGTGGTCGCGCCCAACAGAGAGAACGTCCGCACATCCATCCCAAGGATGTAATGGGTGCCCATCAGGAAATACAGCGACGAGATCAGCGTCAGCAACACCACCGGGCCGACCAGCGCCCAGAGCAGGGCTACCCGGCTTTCCCCCTGCATCACGTGCAACTGATAGACGAACAGCGGCAGCAGGGTGCGCAGGCGCAGTCCGGCCTCGTCTGCGGCCCGCGGCCGCTGCCCCAGGTGCAATGCATGCAAGCGTTCGCGCAGGATCGCGAGGTCCTGGGCCTCGTCTTCAGGAAGCTCGCGTTGCAGCGCGATGTCGTTGCGGGACGCATGCCGGCGGGCGTCCCGCTCGTCGTCCAGTTTTCGCCGCTGAACGCGCCGTTGATGCGCCACGCCCAGTCGCGCGTCTTCCGCCTCCAGGGCGGACGGCACGTAGCCAGGCTGGAACACATCGACACCCGCGCGCAGATCCTGTTCGAGCAGGCGAACCATGATACGCAGGCGCCGACGGGCAAAATCCGCGAACGTATCCTCGACGCCCGTGCGCTGGCCCTCTTGCTCCAGCTCCGCCTGTACGGCCTCGTATACCGCCCGGCGAGCGGCCACGGTATCGTGCCGCTCACCTTGCAGTCGCGCCACCAACCGCTTGACCATGACCGCCGGCGACGACATGGCGTCGAACAGCGTGGCGAGATCCAGGCGCCACGCGGCAACGCCGGCACCTACGGCGTAGTTCCGATCCTGCCGGCGCGCCCGCCAGCCCTTGATACGTTCCTCATTGCTCATCGACGGGGCTACTGGGTTACACCGGAGCTGGAGCTGGAGCCGCCCGAATCGCTGTCGATAGCGCGCGTGGCGCTGAAGCCGGCGCTCATGGTCACCCGGAATGCCGACAGTACCTTCTGCACCTGGGTAAAGGGAGCGTCGGATATATAGATGGCCTGGCCTTCGCGTACCGTGAACTGGCCGGCCAGGGCGACTTGCTCCGGACGAGTGAGATCGAACTGGTAAACGATCGGCAGAGTGTCCGGCGCCCCCTGGGTGCCCGGCTTGGCGGGCGTGAACAGGAACACGGACCGCGGATCGGCCGTCTTGTCGTCGAGCCCCTTGGAATCCCCCAGGGCATCCAGCACGCTGTAGTTGCGCTTGCTGATGGCGACACGCCCCTGGGTGCCGGCCGCACCGAGCACGGTCAGGTACTCGCGGGCATCATGGGCGGTAATGACATCGCCTGCGCGCAGCAGGATATCGTTCGCCTGGTTGCGGTAGATATCCGACAGCCGCACTGAAGCAATCTCATTGGCACGGCGCAGCGTAATCACGAGCTGCTCGGGATTCGTCTGCACAGGCGCCGCAAGCGCCAGCGCGCTGCTCAGGCGCTGGGTGGTCTGCGTAATGGGATACATGCCCGGCTTGGCCAGGTTGCCCTGGACCGTAACCATCTGGCCGCGCGAGTCGGCCGCGCGGGTCACGCTGACGTCGGAACCGACGATGAGCTTGCTGAGGCGGGCGACGACGGCGTCATGCAACTGCGCCAGCGTCAGTCCCGCGGCGCGGAACTTCCCGAGAATGGGGAAATAGAGGTTTCCCGTCCGGTCTATCTCCTGGTTTCCCAGATCGCTTACCCCCGCGGCATTGGCCGCGAACACGCCCAGCCCATCGCGCTCCCAGACGGTGATGTTTATGCCGTCTCCAGGGACCAGTACGTCGAACTCGGCCTGGCTGGCATTCCGATACCGCGCGGGAAAGTCCATGACTTCCGGCACGTTGCTCGCCCGCGCGAGCTCCCGGGAGACCGGCATGACGATGACGTCCTTGTCATCGTGGGCCGACATCATCTCGCTCAACATCGGCCCGGAACGCGGCAACTGGCATCCCGTAAGGGAGAACGCGGCAAGCAGCACCATGACGAGCGCCGCCTTGCCCCGCGGGGCGGCGCTCGGGCCATTCCATTGCATCGAAGCCATAAATTTCGGAACCACGGGGATATTGCGCAGCAATCAGGCCTCCATCAGACGCATCGACCCGACGCCGAGGGCCTCGTCGTTTCTCGACGTGCCCATGACTGTCACGCATAAACTCAGGAATTTGCTCAACATCGCATTGAGCGAAAACAGATCCCGGGCCCGCTGGCGGCTGTGCTGTTTCAACACATCGTTGCCGCGCACCAGGTCGACCATGGATTCGATTTTGTCGCACGCCTCGGTCAGGTCGGGATGTTCGACATCGCCCAGCAGATGCCCTGTCACGTTCTCGACAAAGCACTCGCCCGCCCCGCCGGCCGGTGTCGAAACCACCGGGACGCCCAGGAGCTGCGCCTCGATGAGCACGTTCGGCAAGCCTTCATACCGGGAAAGCAGGACTTTGACGTCCATCTGCGAATACCAGTACCCGACGTGATTCGACAGGCCGACGAACAGCAGCCGGTCTTTCACGCTGAGCTCCTCGGCCAGCGCCACCATGTTGTCGAGCAGGCGCCCGTCACCCACGATGAAGAAGCGCGCCTGCGGCCGCCGCTTCAGATATTGCGCGGCGAGCTTGATCCAGAGTTGCGGCCGCTTGTCCGGTTCCAGGCGGAACACGCCGCCTATCGTCTCCGTGGCATCCGCCGTATATGCCTGGAAGGCGCTCCACTTTTTCTCGTCCTCGGGCGACGCACCTGTGGCCAGTTCGGGCACGCCGTTATAGAGAATGTGGAAACGCACAATCGGAATGCCGAGCCACTTCGCATACTCCTGCGCGGCCGTGCGGCTATTACTGACGAAGTGCACCCCCGGGACCTGGGCCAGTGCCTGGTACAGCACCGGATACTCCTCGCGGAAGCGATCCTTGCGGATGTTCGGCGGCAGTCCGCGAAATACCAGATGGATGGTCGGGACGCCGGCAAGCAGCGCGGCCAGGGCCCCGAACAGGCACGTTCCGTCCTGCCACAAGCTCACGACGTCGAAGCGGTTCTCGCGCAACAGCGGTGCAAGGCGCGTGACGCCGTAGTGCACCGGGGGCGGCAACTGCTCCAGCAAGCGGGTCAGGACGGGATCCGCGACCGATTGATGGGACGTCGAAATCGCGGGCAGCCCATTGATCTCCGTGACAGGGATCTGCGCATCGGCCAGCACGGGCAGGAAAAAATCCAGCCCTTGTTTTTTCCCGGAGCCGGAAGGCTCGGTGTGCTGTTTCACCAGCACTTCGACCTTTTCCGGCTTCACGCGCATGAAGGCCGGCGGACGCTCGGCGGAAGCCGCCATGCGATGGAGTTCGCCAGCGAGCCGCGTCAGTTGCCGTTCGGCGCCGCCGGGGCCAAGGCTGCCTGTGACCAGCGCGATCGAAACCGCGTTTTCGGACGGCTGCTCCGCGATTACGCGATTCCTGAAGTGCAGGATCGCGTGCTTCATCGAAATGATCCTGATGTCCTTTCCCGCGAGTTCCTCCTCGGACTCGAAACCGCGGTAGAACTCATAGTCGCTCGTCAAGGTGCTGGCGAGTTCCGCGGCCTTGCTGCCCGGCGCGAGCAGGTGCATCACGGGCTTTATCGTATCGAACGCGTCCGCCAGCAACCCACGCTTGCGCAGGCGCTTGGCGAATTCGATACGTACATTGCGGTCGTCATGGCGCGCGATCAGGCGACGAAACAGCGCATCGGACTGCTCATACGCGCGGACATCGCTGAGCAGCTTGGCCCTGGCGAGCAACATGTCCGGATTGTCGGGCGACTCCGGAAGATAGCGCTCGATCAGGGCCAGCGCGTCATCGACATGCCTCTCCTTGACGAGACGGGTCGCGCAATAGCGGACGACCTGCAGATCATCGGGACACTCGTTCAAAAGCGCCGACCACTGCTCGAACATGCCCTCGTTGAAACCCGCCGACTCCTTGAGCCGAAGCAGGAGAAAGCGGACTTTGGGGTCCGCCATGTGATCGCGGGCCAGCGCCTCCGCGCGCGGCAGATTCGCCTGCGCAAGCTGGACCCTGCCCGACGACGCCACGATCTGCTCCAGTTGGACGCGAACCTCCTGGAGACCGGAAGTATCGTCCTCCAGCTCGGTAACAGGTTGGTGGTGCACTGGCCTGCCCTCCTGAAGCGGCGCGCCACCTTCGCGCGGACCGGCAGCGCGGCCTCCCCGCGGACGGGCGTTTCGTTCTCCAGGCGGCCGAGCGCGAGTGTCGTCGGTGGCCTTCTGTCGCTTCGCGTCGCCACCCTGGGAAAGGGCGGTACGCTCTCCAGGCGGCCGAGCGCGCGTATCGCTGGTGGCCTTCTGTCGCTTCGCGTCGCCACCCTGGGAAAGGGCAGTACGCTCTCCGGGCGGCCGGGCGCGAGCGTCGTCGGTGCCCTCCTGTCGCTTCGCGACGCCTCCCCGGGGGAGGGCAGCGCGCCCTCCGGACGGCCGAGCGCGCCCGCTCATGCCGCCTTCCTGCGGTTGGCTTTTTCGATCCAGACCAGGCATCTCTGGATGTAGTGGTCGAACTGCTCCGGCTTGTCCGAGCGTTGCTTCAACAGTTCCCAGTACGGCAAGGCCTGTTCGAATCGGTGCAGACGCATCGCCCCGACGGCTGCCGCCCGCAGTCCAATAGGATCGTCGGGAACGAGTTTCAGGATCCGCTCGCCGAGGGCAAGGCGTTCGCTCGCGCTGGACGGATCCAGCGCTCGTGCTTCTGCGTACAGCACCGCGAGGATGCGCCGCTTCTCCTGGGCGACTTCCGGCATGTCGGGCCAGGACTGCGCGATGCGCTCCAGCAGCGTCCAGGCGGCCTGGTGCTCGCCGGACGACAGCATCTCCCGGGCGGCGCGAATCGAACGGGGGCCGAGCCTGCCCAGCTGACGCTCCGCCTCCTCTTTCGCGTTCTGGTCGGCCGATGGGTGGGCAAGGACGGCGGTGTAGGCGTCGATTGCTTCGCCGAACCAGCCGCCATTGAACGCCACCCGTGCAAAGAACAGCTGCGTGCTGAACGGAGCCGAAGCGTCAGCCGCCGCCCGTTCGAGATGACGCATGGCGGTTCGCTTGTCCCCAAGCGCATCCGCGGCCCGGCCGCGCATTGCGTCAAGTTCGGGGAAATCGACCTGCGCATCGAGCGCGATATCCGTGAGCTCGATCACCTCTTGATGATTGCCCGCGAGGAGCGCGGCCCGCACACGCAAACGCATGGCTCGCTCGAACGCGCGCTGCGCCCGCACGCCCGCCATCGCGCCGGGATCGAGCAGACGATGCGCGCAGATTCTTTCCGCGGCGTCGCGCAAGCGCCCTTCTTCCAGCGCGCGCGCGCCTTCTTCCGCCCATGCCGACGACTGCGCCAGCAGCCAGCCACGGATATCCTCTCGCTCGCTCCTGGCCAACCCGCACGATACAGCCAGCGCGCTGGCGGCCACGATGCAGCCTCGCCACGAGGCCTCCTTGACCAGCTCCAGCGCGTCGTGGTCCGCAAGGGCAGGCGATTCGGTTGCCATAACGCGCAGCGCCGCACGATCACCTGCCATCAGCCGGTCGCGCCACAGCACGGCGAAACCTCGCCCGTACGTGGGGAGCGCTGCGCGAACCTCGTGCACCCAGCGAATGGCGGCCTCCGTGTCTCCACCGGCCTGCAACATCGAAAGCACCGTATCTGCCGCCTCCAGCGCCACGGCTTCGTCAGCGCTGGAAATCCGGAACAACTGCCTCCAGTTGCCCAGCGCCTCGTCCGCCTTGCCGAGCTGACTGGCGGACGCCGCCGCGACCCGCACGATCTCGGGGGTTTCTATCTCATCGCCAAGCAGGCCTGCCGCGAGCGAGTACGCCACATCATGGTGCCCAAGCTCGAAATGGCTGCGCATCAATATCTGCTCGGCCTTGCTGCCGGAGGCTACCGTGCCATCGGCGTCTTGCAGCAGGGCAATCGCGCCTTCATGGTCGCCCAGCTCTCCCTGCATCCGCGCCAGCAGCGTCACATGGTCGGGCAGACCGGGATACCGGCGCAGCACGTCGCGCACGCGCCGCGAGGCTTCGCGCAGTTCGCCCGACTCCCAATCCCTTTCGATGCGCTCGGCGGCTTCGTCCGCGGACAGTCTCGCCACCACGGCAGGAGCCGTGGACTCGCCCATCCGGGGACGCATATAGTTCTTGTACCAATCGGCGCACAGGCGATCGGCGAAGAGCTCCGTGTAATGGGTAAGGTCCAGCCCCCCATTCTCCATCGCATCCGCCTGGCCTATCTTGTTCATCAGCGGCGTCGGGTCGTAGCAAGGCACGCCAATGTGCTCGGCGCCAGCCGCCACGGCGGATATCAGTTGCTGCCGCTGCTCGATCGGCACATTGTCCGGCGTCAAGGCGTTGACATGCGTGACGAATACCACCTTGTCCTTGCCCAGCAGACCGACGAGTTCGCGCATTTCGCCCTCGATCTCGTCATCCGCGAGATCCCGCTTGACGATGCGGGCGAGCAGTTCCCGGTCGTCCGCCGGAAGGCTCTTGAATACCGGGTCCCGCTGCAGCGATTCGCGCCGTTCCGCCAGGCGGTCGGTCGCGGCCAGGGACCAGAACATCCGGCTGCGACCGCGATCGGCGAAAAACTCGCTGAAGTAGCGCACCAGATAGTTGGACTGGATGGGATAACCGTCGATCGTCAGGAGCTTGCGCGATGACAGTTCGACCATGTACAGATCGGCTGGCTTATGCGTCCCACGACGGGCCTGGTCGCCATTCGACGGCCGGAAAACCAGGCGCTGTATGTCGGCAGGAATCTCCTGCTCGCCGTACATGAATCGCGCCTGCTGAAGCGCCTCCGCGCTCGTATGCACGAACCCGTAGTTGCGCCCTAGCTGCAGCTTGAGCGGGTAGCGTCCCACCGCGTCGCGCAGCGGCGTATGGATACGGCAGGTCCCGATCGGAGCGATCGTAAAAGTAGCCATTCAGGGTCACCTTTAGTGATGGATTGACGGCCCGAACTCAGAGCGTCCAGTACACGAGATCGGACTGAAGCCGCTTGCTGTCGAGTACGGACTTCAGGTCGCACACCATGCCGCCGCTCTTGACCAGTTCGGGCAGGTCGTCCCAGATGGACTCCATGGTCTGGCGATGCGGAACGGCAAGAATCAGCACGTCCATGCTGCGGAAATCCTTGCGAGGCACGAGCTTGATGCCGTACTCGTGCTCCATCTGGATCGGATCGGCCATCGGATCGCAGGCGACCGGGCTGATGCCGTAATCGCCAAGCGCGTTGTAGAGGTCGACCACTTTCGAATTGCGGATGTCGGGGACGTTTTCCTTGAACGTCATCCCCAGGATGCCGACCCGGGTCGAGGTATGGAGGCGGCCATTGCGGGCCAGCACCTGGGCCACCCGGGAGGCGACGTGATTGGCCATCCCGTCGTTGATCCGGCGGCCCGACAGGATTACCTCGGGGTGGTAGCCGAGTTCCTGCGCCTTGGACGTCAGGTAATACGGGTCGACCCCAATGCAATGCCCCCCCACGAGACCGGGCGTAAATCGCAGGAAATTCCATTTGGTTCCCGCGGCGGCCAATACTTCCGATGTGCGAATGCCGACCAGATCGCAGATCTTCGACATCTCGTTCATCAGCGCGATATTGATGTCACGCTGTGTATTTTCGAGGACCTTCGCAGCCTCGGCCACCTTGATTGAAGACGCCCGGTGGACACCCGCGTCGATAATCTTCTCGTAGGCATTCGCGATTATTTCGAGCGCGTCCTCGTCCTGGCCGGACACGATTTTGACGATTTTCTCCAGGGGATGGTCCCGATCACCGGGATTAATACGCTCGGGGCTATAACCCAGCTTGAAATCCTTTCCGCAGCGCAGGCCGGAGGCTTTTTCCAGTTCCGGGCCGCAAATCTCCTCGGTCGCGCCGGGGTGGACGGTGGATTCGAAGACCACAATGCTGCCCGGGCGCAGTACCGGGCCGATCAACTGGCAAGCACGAACCAGCAGCGAAAAATCCGGATTGCAGCGCTCGTCGACGGGAGTCGGGACGGCGACGACAAAAAAGTCGCAGCCTTCGAGGTCCCTTACGTCATCCGTAAACCGTAGAGTGGAATCGAGCAGCACGTGCCGCTCGATCTCGCCGGTCCAGTCGTCGGCGTCTTTCAGGCGTTCGATGCGTCGCTTGTCTACATCAAAGCCTATAACATCGAAACGCCTGGCAAACGCCACGGCGACCGGCAGGCCTACATAACCCAGGCCACATACTGCGATTTTCTTTACCACGGGTACCTCACTGTTTGTCGGCGTGTCGGGGACACTGAAAATTGACGCTCGTAAACAAATCGAAATATCTCTGAAATGTCTTGTCTTATCCGAGCAATACTCTGAGCTGCACACATTTAGATATTGTTTGTCACCCGTCCGCATCTTTCGGATGCCGAACGCCCCGGCCGGCGAATCCTAAACGCGAGGTAGAGCAATACTTTTGACCAAATATTTGCATTGCTCTGGAAATGAATCGGCATGAATGCAATAAAGCCCGCGCTGCGGCGTAATAAATTACATTCATTACACGGATGGCAACAAAGCCGCTCGGCGCTTTTATTGTCAAATATTTACAAGCGTGTCATTTGTGCGTATTTAATCTGAGCGCAATAAAGCGCGCGTTCCGTTTGGGAATATATATATGCCCGATCCGCAGAAGGGCCTCTTCTTCATAGGCGAAAGCTAAGCCCCTGAGGCGCAAGGCCCCCCACAGCCGCGTGCGGATCGAAAGGCCGGAACGGCGCGCAGAAAAGCTATTTTTTTTCTCAATGCCAGCCCGATTCGAGCCGTCGATCAATAATGAAAAATAGCCACGCCATTAATATCGGTTCGGTTCTTATTGTTTGGCGTGCCTGCAGCCTTATTGGTTTACTGTGCCTGGAGCCGCTCCTGCCCGCGGTAGGCAGGCATTCGGCTTCGGCAGCCGGCAAAGGGGTGCGACGGCATACACTGTGTGATTCAGCCTTCCGCCATTCAGGCAATCCGCCCTATTGTGACCAACGCTCCCTTCTCATCCCTGCCGCTCCTGCCCGCCTTGCTGGACAACCTTGAAGGCCTGGGCTTCGAACAGATGACGCCTATCCAGGCGCAAAGCCTGCCGCTCATTCTCGAAGGCCGCGATCTCATCGCACAAGCCAAGACCGGCAGCGGCAAAACCGCGGCGTTCGGCCTGGGCCTGCTGCAAAATCTGGACGTCAGCCGTCTTGCGCCGCAGGCGTTGGTGGTCTGCCCTACCCGGGAACTGGCCGATCAGGTGGCGCAGGAACTGCGCCGGCTGGTCCGCCTGATTCCCAACGTCAAGATACTGACCCTATGCGGCGGCGCCGCCGCACGTCCCCAGGCCGAATCGCTCGCCCGCGGAGCGCATCTCGCGGTAGGCACGCCCGGCCGGATCAAAGACCATCTGGAGCGCGGCAGCCTGGACCTGTCCGAGTTGAAGACGCTGGTCCTGGACGAAGCCGATCGCATGGTGGACATGGGCTTCCATGACGACATCGTGGCGATCGCCTCGCACTGCCCGGCCAAGCGCCAGACCCTGCTGTTCTCGGCCACCTACCCTGACAACATCCGCAAGCTCAGCGCCCGATTCCTGCGCAACCCGGCCGAGGTCAAGGTAGAGGCGCAGCATGACGCCGACCGTATCGAACAGGTCTTTTACGAAATCGACGAAGCCGAAAGGCTGGACGCCGTCGTCACGCTGCTGGCGCATTTCCGCCCGCTATCCACGCTGGCGTTCTGCAACACCAAGGTGCGCTGCCATGATCTGGTTGAACGCCTGCGCGCAGAGGGTATCAGCGCCCAGGCGCTCAACGGCGACCTCGAACAGCGCGAGCGCGACGAGATACTGATCCAGTTCGCCAACCAGAGTTGCGCCGTGCTGGTGGCCACCGACGTCGCCGCCCGCGGCCTGGATATCCAGAACCTGGCCGCCGTGATCAACGTGGACGTGACCAAGGACACCGAGGTCCACATCCACCGTATCGGCCGCAGCGGTCGCGGCGAGCAGAAGGGGCTGGCGCTGAGCCTGTGTTCGCCCGAGGAGATGCGCTGGGCCACGCTGATCGAGCAATACCAGGGTGCCCCGCTGAAATGGGGCGACCTCAGGTCCCTGCGACCCAAGGCCGACCGCCCGTTGCGGGCCCCCATGATCACCTTGTGCATACAGGGCGGCAAGAAGGACAAGCTACGTCCGGGAGACCTGCTCGGCGCCTTGACCGGCGAGGGTGGCTTGCCATTCGAGCAGGTCGGCAAGATCAACATCACCGAGTCCAGCTCCTATGTGGCCTTGAACCGCGAATCCGCCAAGAAGGCCTTCGCGCGGCTTTCCAACGGCAATATCAAGGGGCGCAAGTTCCGCATGCGCTTCCTGGAAGAGTTCTGAGCGTCTGCTGCCATCCGCTAGAGAGAAGTCGAAGCCCGCAGGCTGACGCACAAGCGTCCAACTGCCTATCGGAGAGGGGCTGCCCTCTGCGCTGCCGATGTCGAAGAGCTCAGGACATCGCGGATTGACGCCGCGGCGGACTTCTATAATAATGGAAAAATTATCCATTATTATGGACATCGATGGACATCAACCACGTTATCGCGACGCGCGTCCGGGACCTGCGAAGCCAACACGCCTGGTCGCTCGACGTCCTGGCGGATCGCAGTGGTGTGAGTCGCTCAACAATATCGTTGATCGAACGAGGGGAAAGCAGCCCGACCGCCATTGTCCTGGACAAGCTCGCCACGGCGCTTCATGTCCCGCTTGCATCCTTGTTCGAGCAGTCGTCTCCCGAAACCAGCCCTTCGCCCATCTCCCGAGCGGACACGCAAGCGGTGTGGAAAGACCCTGCATCGGGATATGTTCGCCGCCACCTCTCGGCGCCCATGCCCTGCCCCACCCAGTTGGTCGAGATCCACTTTCCGGCCGGTCAGCGCGTGTCGTACGAGACGGCGATGCAGGAGCCGGATGTTGTCCAGCAACTGTGGATGATGCGCGGAACGATGGAGGTACGTATGGGAGAGACGGTTTGGCGACTGGCAGAAGGCGACTGCCTGACGATGAAGCTGGATCAACCCACCACCTTCCATAATCCTGGCCGTGCAATGGCCCGCTATCTGGTCGCGCTAACGACCGTTGCCCACAAAGGAATCTGAAATGACGACTCAAGCAAGGATCCGTGTTGTCGCTGCCGACGAGGTTCCAGGCCTGGCGGAGAAGCTGGCCGAGCTGCTGGTGGATTGCGTCGCCGGTGGCGCCTCTGTCAGTTTCACAGCGCCTCTTGAGATGCCTCAGGCGCTGCGGTTCTGGATGAATGTCGCTGACGGCGTGAGGCAAGGCGAGCGGATTCTGCTTGTCGCTGAATCCCGGGCGCGCATCATGGGTACGGTCCAGATAGTCATCGGACAGCCCCAGAACCAGCCCCATAGAGCCGATGTGTCGAAGCTGCTGGTTCACCGCGACTTCCGCCGTCAAGGCATTGGAAACCAGCTGATGGCGCAGGTGGATATTGTTGCCGCGGGCGCCGGGCGGACGTTGTTGGTCCTGGATACCGAGACAGACAGCGATGCCGAGCGACTTTATCAGCGGTTAGGCTGGACGCGCGCAGGGGTGATTCCGGATTACGCATTGAAGCCCTACGGTGGACTCGCGGCGACGACTTATTTCTATAAGCGCCTGGCGTCCTCCGTTCTATAAGCGCCCAATGCCCTCCGGCCACGCCCAATGCGCCCCTTTTCGTGAATGAGGAGTGGCGCTTACTTTATTCGGCTAGCCAATGGGCGTGACCGGGACCGGGCCCGAGTCCGCTTCCTCGCAGTAGCCAGTACCAGGCGCGGAATCAATAGCGCAATCCCGCTTCCATTCCCGCGGACGCTACTTGGGCGAGGGCTTTGGAGATGATGCTGGTCGACACATTGGCGAAGTAGCGAGCGCCGAAGCGCCCGTATTTTTCCTCGTCCTGCGGAGTCAATGCGATGATGCCGGGACATTTCCCGGCGGCGGCGATGGCCTTCAGGCCTCGTTCGATGGCGCGCTGTACCGGCGCGGCATTCCAATCGCTGCCGTGCCCCATCGCATGCGCCAGGTCATTGGGCCCGATGAATACCGCATCAACGCCATCAACCGCCGCGATTTCCGAGGCGACGTCGATGCCGCCAGGCGTTTCTATCATGGCGACGAATACGATACCGTCGTTGCTGCGCTGCGTATGTGCCGCGCCGCCGAACGCGCCATAACCCGCCGCGCGAGTGCTGAAGGCGCTGCCACGACGGCCCAAGGGCGGATAGCGCGTCATACCCGCCAAGCGCCGCGCCTGTTCGGCGCTTTCCACCATGGGTATTTGAACGCCGCTCGCGCCCATATCGAGAATGCGTGGCAAGTCGTGTTCGAAACAACGCACGATGGGCGCAATACCGGACGCCCGTGCCGCACGCAGCATGTGCTCGGTCTGACCGAGGTCGGCGCTGCCGTGCTCATTATCGAGAATGATGAAATCGAAGCCAGCGTAGGCGCACATCTCGACGATGGCGGGGCTGGGTAAACCGTTGAATAGGCCGCGCAGCGGCTTGCCGCTGCGCAGCATCTCCGGCAGGCGGCCGTCTAGGGGTGAGCGGGCATCAGTCATACTGACCTCCTGGATACGGGAAAGGGAAAGATCAATCGGCCTGGATGCCGGCCTGCTTGATAACCTTGCCCCATTTTTCAACCTCGGCTTGCTGGAATTTGGAAAATTCGGCGGAACCACGTCCGTCTGGCGTTACGCCCAGCTGCAACAACTTGGCGCGTAGTTCAGGTGTATTAACCGCAGCCGCGATCTCCTGCGCCAGCCGGTCGACAATGAGCGTTGGCGTGCCGGCTGGTGCGAAAATTCCCTGCCAGGACTGCATTTCAAAACCAGGCAAACCAAGGTCGGCCAGCGGTTTGGCTTGTGGCAGGCTGTCCAGCGGCTCGGCCGACGTCACGCCAAGTACCTTGACCCGCTTGGCGTCGATCATGGGGCGGGCCGCCGCGACGGTATCGAACACGATATCTATCTGCCCGCCTATCAAATCCACCATGGATTGGGAGCCGCCCTTGTAGACGATCTGGCGCAGCCGCGTGCCGGAAATGGACTGGAAGAGCTGGCCGGACAGATGCTGCGATGTTCCTGGTCCGGCCGTGCCGTAGGTCAGGCTGTCCGGCTGGGCGCGGGCGGCATCAACCAGTTGCTGTACGGTGTCATAGGGACTGTCCGCACGCACGACCAGCGCATTGCTGACCATGCCGACCAGCGCGACCGGTGTGAAGTCCTTCACAGGGTCGTACCCCAGCGACTTCTTGAAGAAGGGATTGACCGCGTGCGTGGTGATGGTGCCGCCCTCGATCGTGTAGCCATCCGGTTCGGCACGTGCGGCCAATTGCGTGCCGACAATGCCGGACACGCCGGGCTTATTCTCCACGATGACCTGCTGCCCCAGCCTGCTGGATAGCTGTTCGGCTATCAGGCGCGCTACGCCATCTGATACGCCGCCCGGCGAGAACGGGACGATATACCGGATGGGTTTGGCAGGCCACGCTGCCGTCGTGCCTGCCGCTTGAACAGCAGTGGTATTGAACCCGATCACCGTCGCGAGCAGAACACCCAGGAATTTACTGCGCATACATTGTCTCCTTCTGTACATGTTGCGAGCGCGATCCGCGCCCTCTTTAGGTTTGATCACCAGATAGGTCAGGAAGCCGCACGGACAGTCGCACGCTCGACCAGGGTGCATGGCACGACGATGTCGCGCGGTTGCAGCTCGCCGCGCATCTGCTCGCGCAGCAGGGTCAACGTGGCATCGACCATGGGCTCCAGGTGCTGGCGCACCGTCGTCAGTTGATAAGCGCCCCACGCGGCCTGCGGCACGTCGTCGAATCCGACGACGGCCACATCCTGCGGCACCCGCACGCCCAGCTCCAGCCGCAGAACGTCCAGCGCCGCGATCGCCATGTGATCGTTGGCGACGAAGAGCGCGTCCGGCGCGTCGGCGGCAAACATAGCGCGCAAGGCCTCCTGAGCCAGGTCGAAGCTGTAGTGTCCTACGGCCCGGCATCGCACCTCATGTCCGAGTTCGCGCAATCCTTCCCGATAGCCACGCTCCCGTTCGATGCTGGTGGATGAGTCCTCCAGCCCTGCCAGATATCCAAAGCGCCGGTAACCGCGCTCCACGACCAAGCGTGCCACCGCGCGGCCACCGCCATAGTTGTCCGATGTAGCCGAGCTGCTGGCGTGCCGGGCCAGGCCTCCCAGTATCGAAATCCGGTTGAACTGCACCACCGGCACGCCTACGTCCGCGCAGCTGCGGACGATATTGGGCGAGAGCATGGCCGAAGCCATGATGATGCCGTCAACCTGGTATTGGAGAATCTCGGCAAGCACGCCGTCCGCCGCCTCGTCCACCTCGGCAATGAACATCAGTACGTGGTAACCCTCCTTCTGCAACTTCTGCGAGAGCTTCTCGATGACGAGGGGATAGAACTGGTTCTCCAGATAGCTCATCACCAGCGCCACGATACGGCTACGCCGCGTAATCAGGCTTCGAGCCAGCGCATTGGGTCGGTAGCCGAGCTTTTGCGCGGCGGCCAACACCTTCTTCCGCGTTTCTTCCGACACGCTGGCGCCCGGCGTGAACGTACGGCTTACCGCCGACTGGGATACCTTGGCCAAGTCGGCAACGTCCTGGGCGCGGGGCGAGACCTTCATGCTGCGGTCCAGCCCCCATCGAGCATCAGCGCGCTGCCCGTCATCAGGCTGGACGCATCGCTCGCCAGAAACACGATCGCGCCCATAACCTCGTCCAGCCGGCCGACGCGGCCCAACGCATTGCGTGCGCAGACCCATTCGCGGAAGCCGGGCTGCTCTAGCATCCCGGCAATCATCGGTGTCTCGATAAAGGTCGGGCAGATGGTGTTCACGCGTATGCCCGCCGCGCCCAGCTCCCACGCCAGCGCGCGCGTCAACCCCTCCAGCGCATGCTTGCTGGCGCAATACAGGGTGCGCTTCGGGCTGCCCACATGCCCCATTTGCGACGACACGTTGATGATGGAGCCGGGCAGGCCTTCCGCGAGCAGGCGGCGCGCCGCCGCGCGGCTGGTACGAAACGCCGCCTTGACGTTCAGGTCCAGCACCGCATCGATGTCCTCGTCGGATTGCTCGACGAGCAGCTTGGGACGGTTCATGCCTGCGTTATTGACGAGAATGTCGAACGCTGCGCCGCCCTCGATGGCGCGGTCGACCGCCGCGACGTCCGTTACGTCCAGCACCAGGGCGGCGCATTCTATGCCCTCTGAACGGAGCGCGTCACAGACTTGCGTCAATTCGGCGCCACGCCGCGCCGCCACCGTCACATGCGCGCCAGCGCGGCCCAGTGCGGTGGCGGCCGCCAATCCTATGCCGGCGCTGCCCCCCGTAACCAGGGCGCGCCGGCCATCCAGACGAAAGTCCGGCGCTTGGGGCAAGGCGATCATGCCTGCGCCCCGACCGGCTGGTACCAGGGCAGGTCCGGTTGGCCGCCATAGCGCCGCACGCGGATATTGGCCTGTTCGCCATGACCCGCAAAGTTTTCCATATGGCACAGGCGCGAGCAGTACGCGCCTATTTCCGCACTGGCCGCGTCCGTCAACACGCGCTGATAGGTGCATGTCTTCAGGAACTTGCCCACCCAAAGGCCGCCCGTGTAGCGGGCATTGCGGTTGGTCGGCAGGGTGTGGTTCGTACCGATCACTTTGTCGCCAAAACTGACGTTGGTACGCGGCCCTAGGAAAAGCGCGCCGTAGTTCGTCATGTTGTCGAGGAAGTAGTCCGTATCGCGCGTCATGACCTGAACATGCTCGAAGGCCAGGTCGTCCGCCACCTGTAGCATCTCCTCGACGGTGTCGCAGACGATCACTTCGCCGCAGTCCTCCCAGCTTTTGGACGCGATGCCGGCCGTGGGCAACCGGGCCAATTGCCGGTCGATCTGCGCCATGGTGTCGCGCGCCAACTGTTCGCTGGTGGTGAGCAGCACCGCGGGCGACGTCGGGCCATGTTCAGCCTGACCCAGTAGATCGACCGCGCAAAGCTCGCCGTCCACGCTGTCGTCCGCGATCACCAGTGTCTCCGTGGGACCGGCGAACAGATCGATGCCCACGCGCCCGTACAGCTGTCGCTTCGCTTCGGCCACGAACATATTGCCCGGTCCCACCAGCATATCGACCGGCGCCACGCTGGCGGTCCCCACCGCCATCGCTACCACGGCCTGCACGCCGCCCAGCACCAGGATCTCGTCTGCACCAGCCATGTCCATTGCGGTGACGATCGCCGGATGGGGCGCGCCCTGGTAAGGCGGCGCCGTCGAAACGATGCGCTTGACCCCTGCCACCTTGGCGGTCACCACGCTCATGTGGGCAGAGGCCAGCATGGGGTATTTGCCGCCCGGGATGTAGCAGCCGACGGCGTTCACGGGTACATGCTTGTGGCCGAGGACCACACCGGGATAGGTTTCCACTTCGATGTCCCGCATGGAGTCGCGCTGGTGTTGCGCAAAGTTGCGCACCTGCGCCTGGGCAAACGAGATGTCCTCGATCTCGCGCGCCGACAGTTGTTTGCGCGCGGCTTGGATCTGCGCGCGGGAAAGCCGAAAGTCCGCCGGGTCCCAATTGTCGAATTGGCGGCTGTACTCGCGTACCGCTTCGTCGCCACGGGTTTCGATATCGTGGACGATCGCTTCGACGGTGGCGCGCACCTGGGCATCGGCCTGGGTCTTCACGGCGGCGGGACGGCCGCGCTTCAGATAACGGATCATGGATCTCCTTCCCTACGGACGGAATGACTGGATAAGCCGGCAGTTTTTGGCGCTTGCATACGTATGCAAATAGGGGGAAACCCGCCCCCTCGCGCTAGCGCCAACTCGGGCAACACACCACGCAGAAATGTTGTTGGGCGCGATACGTCCGTCGACCTGCGCGCTGGTACGACTTCGTGGGCGCCGTGGATGCAGACGAACAGCGTCATCGCTGGTCCAGACGCAAGGTCGCCGTGGGCCGCGCAATAGATGGCCCAGTCTTTCGCAGACTGCCGAGGCGAGTGCTTGGCGGTTAAGCTGGGTGCGAAGGTGGTCGACTCATCCGAAGCCATCCGCATGGCACTTAAGAAAGGCATTCCGCAGTCGCATGCCGGGAGCGCTTATTACGTCTCCCGATGCGACCAGCGGCCTAATTGTCTGAATTGGAGAAGCAAATGAAAGTTCTGATCGTCCTGACCTCGCACGATAGGCTCGGCAACACGGGCCGCAAGACCGGCTTCTGGCTCGAAGAGCTGGCCGCTCCCTATTACGCCTTCAAGGATGCCGGCGCCGAGATCGTGCTGGCCTCGCCCAAAGGTGGGCAGCCACCGCTCGACCCCAAGAGCAACGAGCCGGCATTCCAGACCGATGAAACCCGTCGCTTCGAGGGCGATGCCCAGGCCACCGCACAACTGGCCGCGACCGTGCGCCTGGATAGCGTGACGCAGGCCGGTTTCGACACCGTGTTCTACCCGGGTGGCCACGGCCCGATGTGGGATTTGGCCGAGGACAAGGACTCGGCCGCGCTGATCGAGTCCTTCCTGGCTGCCGGCAAGCCGATCGCGCTGGTCTGCCATGCGCCGGGCGTGCTGCGTCACATCAAGTCGCCGGACGGTCGCCCGCTGGTCGAAGGCAGGCAGGTTACCGGTTTCAGCAACACCGAAGAAGCCGCCGTCGGCCTCACCGACGTTGTGCCCTTCCTGGTGGAGGACGAACTCAAGGCGAAGGGCGGCAGCTACTCCAAAGGGCCGGACTGGGCGCCTTACGTCGTCAGCGACGGCCTCCTGATCACGGGCCAGAACCCCGCGTCCTCGGCGTCGACCGCGGCGCTGTTGCTCCAGCAACTCGCGGGGAAGTCATCATGAGCGCGTCAAGGACATGCACTGCGGAGGGCCGCGCGCGCCATCGGTTCGCCTGACCGATGGTTCCCCGGATGAAACTAAAATCCTTCATCGGCACGCCGCGACCGCGATCGGCTGCTCATCCCTCTTCTCCCGCAATGGCCGCAAGTCCACTTGCGCAGACGCCGCCATCGTCACATCAGGCCACCTCCCATAACGCCGCCGTCAGGCCCAGAAGCAGCAACACGGCCGACCCGATGAACCATCGCACGGTTTTCAGGTATTCGTCCTCCGCCTCATCGTCCAGGCGCAAGGCTCGGTAAAGGGCAACGATCTGCAGCAGGGTGGCCAGGAACAAGGCGATACCCGGCAACACCGACAGGACGCTCCATTCGCCGGGCGCGTCGAAGCCCCAGTAACGCAGGAAACCCAGCGAAAAGCCCAGCAACACCGTAATGGCGGTGATCAATCCAGCCCGATAGCCTTGCGGCAGATCCGGCGGCCTCCGCCGGCGGGTGCGCACTGACTCGTCGCAAGGATTTTCCGGTGTCGTCATCGAGACATCCCCAGTGCGCGTCTGCGGCCGGCCGTATCACCATCGGCAAGATGAGGAAGCGCGAGGCAGGCACCTGCCGTCCCGCGGCGCCGGGCTGGGGCCCATTATGGTCAATATCGCCATGGCATGGACGGACCTCAGCCATATGGATTCCCCTGCGGGACACCTTTGAACTGTGCGCCGCATGGATTGCGGCGGCGGTTGCCGTTCGGCCTGACGGGTCACATCGGTACGTGTCACCCGGCCCCATATGTCGTTTTGTACCAACAAAGAACGATTACTGTCTTATTCCTTAAAAAGCCTTGCTAATCTCCTGTCCACGCAACGCAATGCAACGATAACGAATCATTTCATTACAAAACCCACGCTGATTGGCGAGTCAGCCGCCGGTATGCCCGGAAGCCATTTAAAGGGAACACAGGGATGAGGCAGTCGATCAATGCGGGGGGAAAGAGACAATGCGTGGCTACCGGCAACGCTCAATACCTCATAAAAACGTCGATCCATGGCTGCTTCCCCGGCGCCTTCAAACTTCACGTCCTTGCCGGCGCTCTCCTTGCGATCATGCCGGTCATGGCAGCAGATGCGCAGTCGGGCATTACGGTAAACAACAATTCCGTCATTAATCAGACCGCCGTCGATGGCAACGGATACATCTTCGGGATCTGGCAAAGCCAAAGCGGAACCACCGGCTCCACGGGCGGTTCCACCTCCAATGGCATCAAGATCAACAACACCGCCGAGATCACGCTGAACGCCAGCGGTCCGATCGTAAGCGGCGCCGCAATCTGGGCGACGGACCAAGGCGGCAACTCGGTCGATTCCGGCGGCCCAAGCTACGGCGGTCCGGGCGGAGCGTCCTCCGGCGTCACCATTACCAGTTCGGACAACAACCTGAACGCAACGGCGTCGGGATCGACCGGATTCGCCGACATCCAGGCGATGTCATTCGGTGGCAATGGCAGCAATTGGGGCGGAGGCGGAAATGGCGGTACGGTGCAGGTGACCCTGAACCAGGCCGCCCGACTCAATTGGACGTGGCAGAACGCAGGCAGCAGCAATAGCGGCGTTTATGGCATCCAGGCCTTATCGCAAGGCGGCCAGGGCGGCAGCACAGACTCCGGCAATTCGAATAACAACGGCGGCTGGGGTGGCAATGGCGGCTCCGCGACAGTGAACCTGACCTATTACGGCGACGTTTACGTGAATGTCTCCGGGACGCCGCCGAGTGCGCAGCCCGCCATACCCAGCGGCGCGGTTGTTGCCGCAAGTGTCGGTGGAAACGCGGGGTCAGCAGTCGAAGGCAACAACAATTCCGGCGGACAAGGCGGAAGCGCCGGCCTCGTGACCATCACCCATGCTGATTCCAGCATTACCACCAACAACGATTATCTACCCGGGTTCGTTGCCTACGGTGTCGGGGGCGCCGGTGGCAACGGCGGCACGCCGGCCTCCCAGGTCGGCGGAGATTCGAACCCATCGGAGAACGGGGGCGCCGGCGGAAGCACCAGCGGCGCAAACATTACCTTCAGTGCCCCATCGCGTTGGGCGTCGATAACCACCCAATCCTATGGCGTGGGCTTTTCGCCTGCGATCGCGGCAACCCAGGTTGGCGGTGCGGGCGGCTTCGGGGGATACAGCCACGACGCGGCATTCTCGGCTTCGCATGGGGGCGACGGAGGTGCGGGCGGCAATGCCGGTCCCATAACGATCACGGTCCAGGGAAGCAACGGCAACTTTGCAGGGCTGACAACGGATGCCCCTAGCTCGCCCGCTATCTATGCCTCCAGCCTGGGCGGCGCCGGTGGGTACGGCGGCGATGCCGATACGTCGGCGGCCGGCAACTCGCATGGCGGCAACGGCGGGGCCGGTGGCGCGGGCGGCGACATCACGATATCGGTGACGAACTCTCTCATCACTACCCATCACTCCAACTCGCCGGGCATCATGGCGCGTTCGGAAGGTGGCGTCGGCGCGGATGGTGGTTCCGCGGACGCGGGCACCGCCAAGGGCTACGGAGGAGACGGCGGCGCGGGAGGGAACTCGGGCAACATCACCATCACGACGGACAGCGCTTCCACCATCACGACCACCTATGGCACCGATGCCATGGGGATATTCGCGCAAAGCCTGAGTGCGGCGGGCGGCAATAACAACGGCAAGAACGCAGGGTTCGGCGGCAACGATGGCACCGCCGGCGCCGGCGGCAACGTAGGCACGATAACGATCAATAACGGCGCCGCGATTTCGACAGCGGGTCCCACATCCCGCGGCATATTGGCGCAGGCGATGGCCGGGACCGGCGGGACGGGCGGCTCGAGCTGGTCGCTGGGTCATTCGGGTGGGGGCAGCGGGGCGGCCGGCGGCGCCGCCGGCACGATCAACCTGACCAACAGCGGTGCCATCAGCACTGCCGGCGACAGCGCGCAAGGCATCCTGCTGCAATCGATCGGCGGCGGCGGCGGCGCCGGCGGCGCGGGGTCCGGCATCATCGCCGCCGTGGGCGGCAATGGCGGCAACGGCAGCGATGGCGGGGCGATCAATTTCACCAATACCGGCAGCGTGTCGACGACCGCGGCGGGCGGCATAGGTGTACTCGGACAGTCCGTCGGCGGCGGCGGCGGCGACGGTGGCGGAGCTTCCGGCATATCGGTCGCCATCGGCGGCAATGGCGGCAATTCCGCCAACGGCGGGACGCTCACGGCCAATCTCAACAGCGGTACCCAAGTCATCACCGTAGGCGACATCGCGCATGGCGTCGTCTTCCAGTCGATAGGCGGCGGCGGCGGCAACGGCGGCAATGCCGTGGCAGACGGCATATCCGTGTCGGAAGCGATCGGCGGCACGGGCGGCGCGGCGGGCACGGGTGGACAGGTGACCATCAATACGAACGGCGCGGTCATATCGACGGCCGGCAATAAGTCCGTCGGCCTCGTCGCCCAGTCCATTGGCGGCGGCGGCGGCACGGGTGGATCGGCGACAAGCACCTCCGTGGGTCCGATGTACGACGTTTCGCTTGCGGTGGGCGGAGCGGGCGGCAATGCGCCCAGCTATGGCGGAATCGCGGCCATAAACATGACCGGAGGTTCGATCGCCACGGGACAGAGCCCGAGCCTCCTCAACGGATCGTCTGCCGCAACGGGGATCTGCCCCGGCACTTCGAATGGCGCCTGCAACGTACAGCCGGTGGACAGCTACGGCGTCGTTGTCCAGAGCATTGGCGGCGGCGGCGGGCATGGCGGCGCCGCCAGTGCGCAGGCCATCGCCATCTCCACCCCCTTCGAGCCCGATGGCAGCCAGCTGGCGCTCTCCGAGTCGATGGGGGTAGGCGGCAACGGAGGCGGTGGCGGCAACGGCGGAACGGCGATGTTCGCCATGTCCACCGGCGCGAAGATCACCACGGTTGGAAACGGCGCAACCGGCGCGATGGTGCAAAGCATCGGCGGCGGAGGCGGCAACGGCGGCGATTCTTCGGCCATGTCCGCCGCCGTCGGATACACATCCGATTCGGCGCCGACCGGCTTCTCGCCCGGCATCAGTTTGACGGCCACCGTCTCGGGTAATGGCGGCAGCGCGGGCGCGGGCGGCACGGTCCAGGTTGCCATCGGGGGCGGTACCGACCAGTGGGGCGGGATCTGGGCGGACGGCAGCGGTGCAGCGCCGACCTCCATCGTGACCTACGGCGACTACGCCGCCGGGATCAAGGCGCAGTCCATTGGCGGCGGCGGCGGCGACGCCGGGGTGGGTGCCGGTAATACGCAGAACTTCGGCACGGGCTCGACCACTTCGCTTTCGATCAATCTGGGCAGTTCCGGTTCGCCCGGCGGCAACGGAGGCAATACCACGGTGGCCCTTTATCCGGGCAATGGCATACAAACCTACGGGTCTTCCGCCGTGGGCATCATCGCCCAATCGATCGGCGGCGGCGGCGGCACTTCGCAAGGCGGGTCGTTCAGTTTCGCGCAGTCATTCAAGCAAGACGGCGGGCCCACTCAGAAGCCCGGCGTGAATCTAAGCATGGGCCATGCGTCGAGCGCGAGCGGAGGCTCGGGCCAAACGGTGGTGGTCAACGTGCAGGCCCCCATCACGACGCACGGCAACGATTCAACCGGCGTGGTGGCGCAGTCGATCGGCGGCGGCGGCGGAGTGGGCGGTTCGTCCGGGTCGGACGGCTCGGGGGACAATCCGGTGCTCCAGGCCATGCAGGGACGCGAATTCACGAGCGATGTCACCAGCTGGCTGAACGATCAGTCGACGCCGCAGGAAAACACGACGCTGAACATGAACGTCGGCGGACAGGGCGGCGCCGGCGGCGATGGCGGTCCGGTAACGGTGTGGCTGGCCTCGAAAATCGCGACGGTCGGCAATCCCGTCGTCGCGGGAGGCAACCAGGCGCCCAGTTCCGGGGACTGGGCACACGGCATCGTGGCCCAATCCATCGGTGGCGGCGGCGGCAAGGGCGGCACTGCACTCGCGTCCAGCAGGGGCGGCGATTGGGCCGAGATCAACGCCTCCTATGATGTGGCAGTGGGCGGCACGGGAGGCGCCGGCGGATCGGGCGGGACCGTTACGGTCAACCTGCAGGATGGCGGCGTGGTGCAAACGGTCGGTTATGGCGCCACGGGGGTCGTCGCGCAAAGTATCGGCGGCGGCGGCGGCATGGGTGCCGACGGCTCCGATGCGCTGGGTGGACGTATCTCGTTGGGCGCCTCGGGCGGCGGCGCTGGTGGAAGCGGCGGCTCGGGCGGCAACGTGTACATCCAGGAGGATGGCAACCTCGGCAGTACGATTTCCACTTCAGGAACGTTCGCCGACGGCATCAACGCGCAAAGCATCGGCGGCGGCGGCGGCATTGCAGGCGCCGGATCCAGCGTGTGGGCCGAGTATGGATCGAAGCAGGTGTCGGGCAGCATGACGCTGACGGCAGGCGGGGGAAACAACTCGGGCGGATCGGGTGCCAACGTCTACATCAACCAGAATTTCCAGAATTATCCGCTCTTCGTCAATGTGACCGGCTACGGCGCGTATGGCATCCTGGCGCAGAGCATAGGCGGGGGCGGGGGCAATATCATCGCGAACCAGGCCGCGTCGGGAGGAACGACGACCCAGCTGGGCAGCATGAGCACGTCATCGGGGGCGTCCGGCGGCGGCGTCTACATCAATCTGACCTCGGGTTCGGTCATCACCGCCAGCGGCACGGCCGGCATGGGCGTCGTGGCGCAATCCATTGGCGGCGGCGGGGGGATCATCCGCGTCAACGACGGCAGCAATACCACCCCTTCCCTCTATACCGGGTACCAGCCAGGCTTCTCGAAACAGGCGAGCACCAGCCAGGCCAACGGTGGGCCGGTCATCATCACCTCGTACGCCAATATCAGCGCCAACGGTCCCGGTGGCATCGGCATCTTCGCGCAAAGCGTTGGAGGCGGCGGCGGCCTGATACTGAACGGGTCCTCGCTGTATGCGGGAACGCCAATGGCAGACGGCTGCAGCCAAGCGAGCTGCGGCGGCACGGGGGCCAACGGCAGCGACAACTTCTCGGTAACGCTGCTCGGCGGATCGGTATCGGCCACGGGCACGAACGGCATCGGCATCTTCGCGCAATCAACCGGTTTCGCGCAGCTGACCAATGCGACGCCGAATGTGGTGATCGGAAGCGGGGATCCCAGCACGATCGTCACGGTCACCGGCGGCTCCGGTAACGGCGCGGGCGTGTGGATCGATCGTCCGGGCGGCGACTCGAACGACAACCAGGGCTGGCTCAAGGTCCAGGAAGGCGGCGTCCTCACGTCCGTATTGGGTTCGGGCGGCCTCGCCGTCAATGCAACGGGCGGCGGCAGCGTCGCGGTGACGAACCTCGGCACCATCGTGGGGTCGATGTCCCTCGACACCACCGAGAACAACGATAACAACGGAACCTGGACTCCCGGCCCAGTGGACAGCAAGGGCATGCTGCAGAACGATCGCGGTACTTTGCTGAACCGCGGAACATGGGTCCCCGGTGCGTCCGCGCGCGCGGATATCCTGAACCAGGGGTCGATTGCCTTCGATAACCCGGCGATGACGACCAACGTACACGGCCGCTTCATCCAGACCAGTACGGGCAGCCTCAGTCCGGTCATCGACTCCTTGAACAACCAGGTCAGCCTGTTCAAGGTCGACGGTACGGCTTCCCTCGACGGCTTGATCGCGCCCAATGCCGTTTCGTTGCTGCCTGGCACCACGCCTGCCGTATTCGCGGCCAATACGTTCGCCACGACCGCGCAGGCGAAGGATTCGCTGGTGTTCGATTGGGATGCCAGGACCTCGGGCAACACGATCACGCTGACGCCTGCCAGCTTCACGCCGAATATCAGCCCGCTCAACGATAGCCAGTCTTCGCTGGCGAACTACTACAGCCGGGGTTGGGGCAACGTCGATCGTGGCCTGGCCACGACGTTCGCGGGTCTTTCGCACATCGACGATGTCGGCACCTATAAGGACACATTGAACAACCTGTCGAGCAAGGCGACGCAGGCGCAGTCCATGGCCGTCATCGAGTCCGCAGGGACCATCCTCGGCGCAGGCATGAGCTGCCCCATCTTCGTCGGCGACAGCGTGCAGCTGGGCGAAGATAACTGCGTCTGGGGCCAAATCAGCGGCCGCTGGACCGATCAATCGTCCACCAGCGACATCCAGGGCTACCACGTCTCGGGCACTACGTACCGCATCGGCGTGCAGCACCAGGTTGCGCCCAACTGGTTCGTAGGCGGCTCGCTGGCTGCCGGGCAGACCTACGCCCGCACAAAGGGCGGGTCGTCCGGCGACGGCGACGTATACGACGGTTCGCTCACGGTGAAGCATCTGAGGGGCCCGTGGTATTTCGCCGGATCGCTGGCCATGGCGACCGGATCGTTCAACAACAACCGCCAGGTCAACGTGTTCGGGGATTCGGTATCGCTGGGCAGCGATTCCAACATCTTCCTGGCCGGCGGCCGATTCCGCGCGGGCTACGAGTTCGATCGCGGCGATTGGTACATCAGGCCCTACGCCGACGTGGATGTCGTCCACACGCATGCGCCCGGCTTCAAAGAAGGCGGCTCGTCGCCATATGCCTTGAAGGTGCGCACCGCGAACCAGACCAACGTCTCGTTCTCGCCCATGATCGAATTCGGGCGGCGCGGCGACCTGGATCCGAAGACGACGATCCGCGCCTATGCGGCGTTCGGCTTGAGCTGGCGACCCGACAATACGCGTACGGTAACGTCCAGCTTCTCGAACGCGGATTCGTCCAACGGCACCTTCACCGACTACATCAAGTCGCCTGAAGTGCTGGCCAAGATCGACCTGGGGCTGCAGTTGTTCCGCGCGGGCGGCTACGAAGTAAGAGCGGGGTATTCGGCCGATATCGGCAGCAACTTCACCAGCCAGACGGCAACGGCCCGCTTCGCTTACCACTTCTAGCGGAAGGAGCCCTACTTGCCAGTCCGGCGCCTCGTCGGTGACCTTGGCGCCGGTCCTCTTCCAGGGCGCCCTGGGGCGCGCTTCGATGCCGGCTTTGGTAAACACGGAGCGCGCGCTGATCCAGCCGGGGCGCGCCCGCTGCGACTCAAAGCGCCGGAAGCTCCCGGCGCGCGCGCCGCGAGTAGTAGGCGAACGTGGCTTCGTACCGCCGCGGCGTACTGACCCACTTCTGCGCCTCCGCGCCCAGGTCGTGGGGAATCGGCTGGATCTCGCCCGCGGCCATCGCCAGCAATTGCAGCCGCGCTGCGCGTTCGAACATCACGCCCAGCACGCAGGCTTCTTCTACGCTGGCGCCGCACACCAGCAGCCCGTGGTGCGAAAGCAGGATAGCCTTCTTGTTCCCCAGCGCGCCGCTGATGATCTCGCCTTCCTCATTGCCCACCGGAATGCCGGGCCACTCGCCCAGGAACGCGACCTGGTCATACAGCACGCAGGTATCCATGTGCGAGATGGTCAACGGCACTTCCAGCATCGCCAGCGCGGATGCGTGCGGCGCGTGCGAGTGCACGATGCAGTTGATGTCCGGCCGCGCGCGATACAGCCAGGAATGGAAGCGGTTGGCCGGATTGGGCATCCCTTCGCCCTTCAGCACGTTGAGGTCTTGGTCGACCAGCAGCAGGTTGTCGCTGGTAATTTCATCGAAACCCAGGCCGAGGCGCTGCGTCCAGTAGGTGCCCGCCGTCTCCGCGCGAGCGGTGATCTGGCCGGACAGGCCGGAGTCGTGCCCGAACGCGAAGAGGATGCGGCAAGTCTCGGCGACCGCTTCGCGCAGCGGCATCTTTTCCGAGCGCAGGTCGCTTTCCATTTTCTTGAGCGAAGCGCTGACGATTTCGCCCTTTTTGAGTTGCATGGTTTCCATGTCGGTCTCCTGGTTCGAGAAGAGTGAAAGGGGTTGTCCGTAGCGGGTGTCTGTCGGCCGGGCAAGGAGCGCCGCGGGTTGATAGCCGCGGGGGCCTGGCTCAACCGGTCACTATTCCTTCGCGCCGGCCAGGATCTTGGACCAGCGCTTGTCTTCCTCCGCCACCAGACGCCGGAATTGCTCTGGCGAGGACGAAGCGGTGGCCGTGCCCAGCTTGAGCAATGTGTCCTTGAATATGGGATCGACCACCACCTTGGCCACGGCCGCATTGAGCGTGCTCACGACATCGGCCGGCAGGCCGGTCGGGCCAATCAGTCCGGCCACCGATCCCGACACGATGCCCGGATAACCGAGTTCAGTCGTCGAGGGCACGTCCGGCGCGCTCGCCAGGCGTTGCGTATTGGCCACCGCCAGCGCGCGCAGCTTCTGCGAAGCGACGAAGGGCACGACTTGCGGCGTCGCTTCGAAGGTCATGTCGACCTGCCCGGCTACCACGCCGGTCACGGACTCGGCGCCGCTCTTGTATGGCACGTGCAGGAACCGGATGTCCTGCGCTTCCTGCAGGATCGCCATGCCTTGATAGGGCGAACTGCCCAAGCCAGCCGTTCCGAAGCTGATCGAGTTGGGCTTGTCCTTGGCCAGCTTGATCAGGTCGCCGAGGTTCGCGGCCGCCACGCCCGCGTTCACCGGGGTCCTTGAAAGGCACCTTGGCGTGCAGTTGCTCAATCGCAGCACGCGCAGCGTCACGTTGACCGACCATGGAAGGAGATACTACGAGCGGACGAAGCCTCTCCTCGACGAAATGGCGCAGGCGGATGGCGAGCTGATGAACAGCACGCTTGAGCTTTCAGGGCTCGTCAGGATCGCGACTTCGCCACGTTCGGCCGGCTGCACGTCCTTTCCCTCATCCCGAAGTTGCTGACGCTACATCCGAAGCTGAGACTGGATCTCAATCTCGCGGACGGTGTGCCAGGACCTGCTGGCAGAGGGCGTCGATCTGGCCATCCGGATCAGCCCCGTCTATAGCCCCGACGCTGTGGTAAGGCGCGTGACGAACGCCTCATTGGTGTGTGTCGGGGCGCGCCGCTATTTCGAACAGCATGGAACGCCAATGACGCCGGAATATCTGGCTCACCACAACTGCATCATTTTCAACGGCGTGGAGCACTGGGCGTTCGAGGGCCCGCACGGCAAATTCAGCGTACGGGTGAGCGGAAATCTTTCTTCCAATTCCGTCAAAACAATCCTGTCAGCCGTGCAGGCAGGTATCGGCATCGGCATGTTTCATGGCGCCTCCTTAGCCGCTGAATTGCGTAACGCAGATGTCGTCACTGTGCTCGACGAATTCATCGGTGAAACACGTGATGTCAGCCTCATCTGGCCGAATCGGAAATTCATTTCGGCGAAGGTGCGACAGGTAACCGAGTTTTTTGCGTCCGCGCTGGCTGAACGCATCTGAATGGTCGGCTGTTCAACCGTGGCCGGCCGAGCGGCCGCGAAGCAACAACTACTTCACGATCACGCTGCCCTGCTCCTCATCTGAATATCAGGTACCAAGTGAACCACCGGGCGAAAATTCCCCCGCAGCTTTCGCGAGCTATTGACCCATCCAGCACCTGCGCGGCCTGGGGATACGCCTGTGCCCCAGGTTCAGGCGTGGCGGAATTGATCGCCGCATGACGCTATGTCCGTGTCCCACGAATGCGTTTTATCGCCTGGTAAGAGCCAACTCGGGCGGTTCATCCTGCACGCCTTCCTGTGCCGCAGCCGCCATCTCGCGCGCGTACTGTGTCGGCGGACATCCGACGTGGCGGGTGAAGGCGACGCTGAACGTGCTGGCCGAGCTGTACCCTACCCGTTCGGCGATCTCGGCCACGCGAACTCCGTCCCCACGCTGAAGTTGGTCTTTCGCAAGCGCCATGCGCCAGGCTAGCAGGTACTCCATCGGTTTCAGGCCTACGCCGCGCCTGAAGCGGACGAAGAACGACGACCGCGACAGTGCAGCCTCCTTTGCCAACTCCGCGACCGTCCATGCTCGCGCCGGCTGCCCGTGCATTGCGCGGATCGCTGCTGCGAGACGTTCGTCAGCGAGCCCGCGCACAATACCCGGGGAAGCTGCCGTGCCGGCCGACGATCGCAGCGCCTCGATGAGCAGCACCTCCAGCAGCCGCGTGAGCATGATTTCGCGCGCGGGCCGGTTCGCGCGAGACTCATCACCCACCAGTTCCACGAACGTCGCCAGTCGCTGCTCGCCGCGAACGTGAACGAGCTGCGGCAGCAGTGACACCAGGAGGGTCGCGTCTGGTGAGCCGAAGCTGCAATGTCCCACAAGGACGCGAAGATCGGCCGGGCCCTCCTGCGTGCCGATCCTGAACCGGCCATCACCCAGCGCGACGGGCGTGGAGTCTTCCATATCGGCCGGCCGCTGCAGACTGGACATCGCGACACCGAAGGCTGCCGGAATGAGCACGAAGTCGCCGGACTGCAGCACGATGGGTTCGTTGCCGTCGAGCGCAAGCTGGCATCCGCCTTCGAGGACGACGCAATAGAAGGGTTGTCCGGCGTCCGAGCGCCGGATCTTCCATGGACCCGCGCCCACGACATGCTTGGAGAAGCGGGCGGCCGGCTGCAGGAGCGCCACGACTTCGGCGAGGGGATCTATCATGAGCTGGACTGTCGCGAATGAATCGTGGACGGTGCATTGTAGCGAGTGCAGATTCGGCGACGTATCGTGGATGCCTTCGCGACACACCAAGGACTGTCCATGAATACCGTACTGATTACCGGCTGCTCTTCCGGCTTCGGCCTCGAAACCGCACGCTGCTTCCTCGAGCGCGGCTGGCAGGTCGTGGCCACAATGCGATCACCGCGCGAGGACGTGCTGCCGCCGTCCCCACGCTTGCGCGTGCTGCAGCTCGACGTGACCGATGCGGAAGGCATCCGAAAGGCCATCGACGCCGCCGGCCGGGTTGACGTGCTGGTGAACAACGCCGGCTTTGCCGCACCCGCGCCATTCGAGCTTACGACTATGGAAACGGTACGTGCGCTCTTCGAGACCAATACTTTCGGTACCATCGCGGTCACGCAAGCGGTATTGCCGCAAATGCGCGCGCGCGGGTCTGGCGTGATCGTGAACGTGACTTCGGGGGTGACGTACAAGCCCTTGCCGCTCGTGGGGGTGTACCGGGCATCCAAGGCGGCCGTGAATGCGTTCACCGAGTCGCTGGCGAACGAGGTCGAGCAGTTCGGCGTGCGTGTCCGGATCGTACTGCCCGGATCTTCTGCCGAAACCCGCTTTCGCGACACCGCCCGAACCCGTTTGCGGGGAATTGACGACGATGTGTACGGCGAATTCATGAAGCAGGCCATGGAGCGCATGACTGCGTCAGCGGGCGTCGGCACGCGGGCGAAGGACGTTGCGGAAGCGGTGTGGCGCGCGGCGACGGATCCGTCGGTGCCCATGCATATCCCGGCAGGTGCCGACGCCATCCAGTGGGCCGGATCACTTCGTGAAGATGCCCAACGCCTCAATTGACTCGGCGCGCAAGAGAAGTTGGAAGATCCAGGCAATCAGCGTCGCGAACGTACGGGGCGTCCATCGCGATGCAATCACCCCGCATCGACCCCCGCAAAATGCGGCGACTGCCCGAAATGTTCGATCAACAGGTCCGTCAAGACCCGTATCTTTCGTGCGGGGTGCTGGCCCGGCGGGCGAACCACGTAGGCCCCGGCCGGTGGCGGAGGATAACCGGTCATGATGGCCACCAGCGCGCCGGCGGCCACATAGTCGTGGGTAAGGCAATCGGGCAGATAAGCGATCCCGAGTCCTGCCATTGCGGCGGCGACCAAGGCCGCGCCGTTGTCGGCCTTGAAGCGCCCTTGCGGACGAACTGCGATGGTCTCGTTGCCATTCATGAACTGCCAGGTCTCGGTGCCCTGCATGAGGGCCTCATGCGCGGCGAGTTGGTCTGGCGTTTCGGGCGCGCCATGCGCCTGGATGTAGCCGGGGCTGGCGAGCAGCTTGCCGTGGATGGGGCCGACACGTCTTGCGATCAGGTTGGAGTCCTGCAGATAGCCAACGCGTATCGCACAGTCGTAACCCTCGGCGATGAGATCGACGAAGCGATCGCTGTAGCAGGTCTGGACATGAAGCTTGGGGTGGCGCCGCGCCAGCTCCGCGACCACCGGCGCGAAATGCGTCAGGCCGAACGACACGGGAACGGAGACTCGCAACCGGCCTTGCAGCTCGCCAGCCGGATCGATCGTTTCCCGGGCCATGTCGATTTCGGCGCAAGCCCTGGCCGCGTGGTCCCGGAAAATCGCCCCGGCCTCGGTAAGCGCCGCCCCGCGTGTCGTCCGCACCAGCAACTGGACGCCAAGTTCCGTTTCCAACCGCAGCAACCGGCGGCTGACGATCGACTTGGAAACGCCCAGCCGAAGCGCGGCGGGCGACACGCCGCCCGCATCGGCGACTTCGATGAAGGTCTGAAGTTCTTCGATATCCACTTTGCGTTGCTCCCCGTTTTGCGACGCAGTTCGCCGCAGGATAGCACTACGTAGCCAGCATCGAATCGGACAGCAGCGCGCGCCGACGATGTTCCTGATGGCGCGACACAGCTCGCCCTGGAACGGAACTACCGCATCAGGATCGGCGAAAACATAATGCTGAATCCGGGCTGCGTCGCCGACTACGCGCGTTTTTCCGGAAAGTGACTTGCAACGCAACCCGCGATGCAATTTCCACAAACCACAGCAAACCAGGGATCGCTAATGACTTTTCGCAATGGCCTCGATTCGCTTCTACGTCCAGAGGATTCGGTACTCGTCCTGATCGACCACCAGCCTTATCAGCTCACCAACCTGAACAGCCACGATCCGCATGCCGTGGTCAACAATTCGACGGCGTTGGCAAAGGCCGCCAAGGTCTTCGGCGTGCCGACGATTCTGACGAGCGTGATCGCGGCCCGCGGCGGCCTTATCTTTCCCCAGATCACCGATGTGTTTCCGGGCCAGGAAGTCATAGACCGCACGTTCATCAACACGTGGGAAGACAAGAAAGTGGTCGACGCGGCCAAAGCCACGGGCCGCAAGCAGTTGATCATCGCTGGGCTGTGGACCGAGATTTGCGTCGCGATGCCGGCGATCCAGGCGGCGGGCGAAGGCTGGGATGTGACGGTCGTCACCGATGCATCGGGCGGCGTGTCGGTCGAGGCGCACGAAGTTGCCCTCCAGCGCATGACAGCGGCCGGCGTGAATCTGATGACGTGGATGGCAGTGGCCGCCGAGTGGCAACGCGACTGGGCGCGCGCCGATACGGCCGCCGGGCTGACCGACATCCTGGTCCAGCATGCCGCCGGCAGCGGCATCGCATATCTGTGGGAACAGCAGTTGCTTAACACCCCGGTTCCCGCCACGGCAGGCTGACCGTGCTGGGGATGACCTGCTCGCCAAGCGCAGTGTATTTCATGATATGCGCGGTCATCTCTTGCATCAGCTATAGCTAACGCTTGCAACGTGTCGGGGCGGCTCCGACATTGCCTGCAAGAAAAGCGCACGAAACGTGCAGCCGTCCGCGCCATGGCCAACACCCGGAGGTACGTACCTTGATGACGAAACCTATTCTGTTGATGGGTGGTACAGGCGCTATCGGCCGCCTGAGCGCCGGCGCACTGCGCGCCGTGCATCCTGATGTGCCGCTGCTGATCGGCGGGCGCGATGCAGGGAAATGCGCTAAAGCGGCTGGCGACTTGCGTAACGCCGAAGGGGTGGCGATCGACCCCGGCGCAGACGACCTGGGTCTGGGTGATCGTCCGGTAGCCGCTGTGGCGGTGTTCTACGCTGACGATCGATTGGCCGGCCTGCGCTACGCGCAACGTCGCGGCCTGCCTCACCTGGGCATTTCTTCCGGCATCTATGAAATCGCCCCCGAAGTCGCGGCCTACATGCTGGCGCCAGACGCCTCGGCGATCGTGCTGGGCTACGAGTGGCTGGTGGGCGCCACGACCGTTGCCACGTTTTCGTGCGCGAAGGCCTTTGCGCAGCTTGACGACATCACGATCGGTGCGCTCGTCGATGATCAGGATGGAGGCGGCCCCGCGGTCGCCGAGGATTTTGAGCGGCTGAACCGAATGCTGCCGGACGCGCTGACACGTCGGGATGGCCGCTATCTGTGGCGCGGCAAAGACGAGGCCAAGGCCGAATTCCGTGCGGTCGATGGCACCACGATGCGAGGGACGGGCTTCTCGTCTATCGATGTCGCCGGCCTGGCGGCCGCAACGGGAGCGTCGAACGTGCAGTTCAACATCGCAAGCGGAATCAGTTCGTCTCGGCGTCGCGGCGAACCAAAATCCACGGAAATCATCATCGAACTGGCAGGTAAGGGCCACGATGGTCTTGCGCTACGCACCCGCCATGCGGTCGTGCATCCGCGCGGCGCGGCCCACCTGACCGCTCTCGGCGTCAGCATGATTCTGGAGCGGCTGGCGGGCCTGGACGGCAATGCGGCCACTCCGACAGGTTTATATTTTCCGTTCCAGGTTATCGATCACGCCACGTATCTTTCGCGCTTGCAGGCGGAAGGCGGACGTATCGTTTCGCTGGACGTCGAGTGACAAGGTCGCCAGGCCTGACTATCAACCCGACGTGGCCATGAACGCGAGGTGTGCTTATCGGGAAAGATAGCGAAGCATGTAGGTCGGCCAGCGGCGCCATGATCGAGTGATCGCGCCGTTCGCGGTCAGGGGGTACAGCACCTGAGGCAGCGCCCGAATATTGATCAGCCTCCTGCGCACGACTGCGAGCACGCCGACGCCAGGCCGATGCGGCGGCCTACATCCGGCGCTGTTGGCCGGCCAGATGTTGCGGCGGCCCGTCTTCTGACGCCCTGGCGGCGGCAAACGGGCGCCATGCGGAAGATGGGAAGACCGGCCGAAAACTCCCATCATCACGCCCAGGCGGCCCGCTTGCCTTGGGCGCGACAATGGAAAGCGCGACTTTCATCTGACGAAATTTTGCTGCGACGCAACTTTACCGTGCCGGCGCGGCAGACCTATCTTCAATGCGCCACTGCTTGCCTGATCGCCCGATGCCGTCACCGCTCGCCAATTCCGCCTCCGCCACCCAGAAAACCTGCCGCGTACTAAGCGCGCTGACGGATCCCCGCGTCAACCGGCTGACGGAAATCGCGCTGCATGCGCAGATCGACGTATCAACGGCACTGCGCATCCTGAAGGAACTGGAAGGCGAAGGTTTCGTGGAGCGAGACCCGCAAACCAAACAGTACGTGCTGGGTCCGCAGGTATACGCCATGCATCACGCCATGGTCGACCGGCTCGACATGCGCGCGCTTGCCCGGCCCGCGCTGATCCGCCTGTCGCGGCAATTCGGAGACACGGCCATTCTCTCGGTGCCGATCGGCTGGCAATCCGTGTGCCTCGATATCTGCTTTGGCGACTACCCGATACGCGCGAACTACCTGGATATCGGTAGCCGGCGGCCATTGGGAGTGGGCGCCGGCAGCCTGGCCTTGCTGGCTGGTCTGGACGCCCTGGAGACAGCGGCCGTCATGCCTCTGGTGCATGCCCGCATGGCGCAGAAGTATCCACGCTATCCCCTGCAACGCCTGGACCAGGAACTCGCCCGGGCACGCGCGCTGGGTCACGCCATGCTACTGGACGTGGTGGTCGAGAAAATGGGCGGGCTGGGTGTGGCGGTGCGCGGCCCCACCGGCCACCCGATCGCCGCCCTGAGCATCGCCGCCTTGAATGAACGGATCGAGGGCCGGGAAAGCGAACTGGCCGCCGCCCTGGCCGCGCAGGCGCAAGAAATCGAACACGCCTGGATGCCGGGAGACTGACCGATGAGCGAAACCGCGTACCTGCAAGCCGCCGCCACCACCCGCTTTGGCCGCCGCGAAGGCGCATCGGCCCTGGATCTGATGGCCGAGGCAGCCAACACCGTCCTGGCCGATGCCGGCGTGGCGCGCAGCGATATGGACGGCGTGCTGTGCGGGTACGCAACAACGTTTCCGCATCTGATGCTGGCCACACTGCTGAGCGAAAAACTGGGCATCGAACCCGAGTATGCCCACTCGATGCAGATGGGAGGGGCCACTGGCGCCGCGATGGTGATGCTGGCAAGCGATCTGGTGCGCTCGGGCCGATGCCGTCGAGTGCTGGTAGTCGCCGGCGAAAACCGCTTTACGGGACAGGCTGTCGATACCTCCATACAAACCCTGGCACAGGTCGGCGAGCCCGATACCGAACTACCCAACGGCGCCTGCGTACCCGCCTATTACGCGCTGCTGGCGTCCGCCTACATGGCCCGCACGGGCCTGCGCAGCGAAGACCTGGCGGAATACGCGGTGCTGATGAGGCGCAACGCCAGCACGCATCCTCACGCGCACCTGGCCGAACCTATAACACTGCAGCAGGTGCTGGACTCCAAGCCCATCGCGTCGCCGCTGCGCTTGCTGGACTGCTGCCCCATCTCGGATGGCGCGGTCGCCGTGCTGGTGGGCGCGGACGAAGGCCCGGTCACCATCGACGGCGCCGGCCAGGCCCATCGGCACCAGCACCTGTCCGCGCTGCGCGACCTGGATGACACCGGCGCCGCCCGCGCCTGCGCACGCGCGTTGCAGCAGGCGGGCGCCAGGCGTGAAGAAATCGATTACCTGGGAATCTACGACTCCTTCACCATCACACTCGTGATGCTGCTCGAAGAGCTGGGCTTCGTGCCGCGCGGAAAAGCGGGCGACGCCGCGCGGCGCGGCGATTTCGATGCACATGGCAGGTTGCCATTGAACACGCACGGCGGCCTGCTTTCCTTTGGGCACTCCGGCGTGGCGGGGGGCATGGCGCACATCGCCGAAGCCTGGCTGCAATTGGCCGGCCGCGCAGGCGGTCGCCAGGTCTCGCCGCGCCGCTGCGCCCTGGTGCACGCCGACGGCGGCGTGTTGTCTTCCCACGTCAGCCTGGTGCTGCGCCGCGCCGAGGAGCATGCATGAGCGGGCCCGCGCGGCCGCCCGAAGGGCGCGCTGCCCTCCCTCGGGGAGGCGTCGCGCAGCGACAGGAGGGTACACCAGTGAGCCCATCGCGCCATCCCCTGGACATCCAGCGCTGCACCGGCTGCGGCGCATGCTGGACGCTGCGCCCTTACGCCTGCGCATCGTGCGGCGGCACCGAACTGCAGTGGATACGCGCCCGCGGCGCGGGCGTCGTCACTGCGATCAGCAAAGTGATGCGCGCGCCGGACAGCTTCTGGCGCGCGCACGTGCCCTACACGCTGGTGTTGGTGCGCCTGGATGAAGGGCCGGTGCTGATGGCGCATGCACAAGACCCGGCGAGTATCGGCGACCGGGTGACCGGCGCGCCAGTGGAGATTGGAGGAAGGACGTTGCTGCGCTTCTCGCCGCGCCCTCCTCCGGCTGCAGGGCCGGCCTGAGGGCGGCTACAGGCGTGTGCCGCATACCGCGTCCACGCACCACAACAAGCAATAAAGGAGGAAGACAACCATGCGCATCTTCGCGATGTGGCGGCCCCTGCTGGCCGCGTTCGGCCTGACGGCCGCCACCACTGCCGCCGCTGCGGACTGGCCCGATCACCCTATCACGCTGGTCGTGCCGTATCCGGCGGGTGGACCCACCGACATCGTGGCGCGCGTCGTCGCGCAAGGCCTGACCCAGAAGCTGGGCCAGAACGTGATCGTCGATAACCGGTCCGGCGCGGGCGGCAACATCGGCGCCGATATGGTCGCCAAGGCCGCGCCCGACGGCTACACCCTGCTTGTCGCCACCACGGCGCACGCCATCAACATGTCGCTTTTCCATAACCTGAATTACGACGTGCGCAAGAGCTTCGCGCCCATCTCCCTGCTTACTTCCGGTCCGCTGTTGCTATCAGTGCGCCCCACCCTTCCGGCCAACAATGTGAAGGAACTGATTGCGCTCGCCAAGGCTGGAAAGCTGACGTTCGCCTCATCGGGCAACGGCCAGTCCACGCACCTGGCCGCCGAACTTTTCAACAGCATGGCGGGAACGAAGATGGTGCATGTGCCTTATCGCGGCAGCGCCCCCGCGCTGACCGATGTCATGAGCGGCCAGGACGATCTGATCTTCGACACCATGCTGTCGTCGCTGCCTTATGTGAAGGCCGGCAAGTTGAAAGGCCTGGCAGTCACCAGCGCCAAACGGTCGGAGGCGGCGCCCGATCTGCCTACCATCGCCGAATCGGGCCTGCCCGGCTACGAGGCGACCGCATGGAATGGCCTGATGGCGCCGGCCGGCACCCCGCCCGGGGTGCTGAAGTCCATCAGCGAGGCCTTGCAGGACGTGCTGGCGCGGCCGGAAGTGAAAGAGAAATTCGCCGCGCAGGGATTTACCGCGCAATGGATGGCTCCGCAGGACTACGCCGGCTTCGTCGACAAGGAAGTCGCCAAATGGGCAAACGTGGTGAAAACCTCGGGCGCCACGGTCAATTGAGCCTGCCGGGGCGCGCCGGCCTGCGAGCCCTCTACGGCCTCTTACGGAGCATTCATGACTTCAGCACAACGCGGGCTGAACTGCCTGCTGGATCCGGCGTCGATCGCCATCGTGGGCGCATCGGACAACCCCGACAAGATCGGCGGCCGCCCCATTTTCTACATGCGGCGCCACGGTTATGCCGGCAAGATCTATCCCATCAATCCGCAGCGCGCCGAAGTGCAGGGCGAACGTACCTGGCCCACGCTGGCCGACCTGCCGGAGGCGCCCGATGCGGCCATCGTCGCCGTGGCGGGCGACATGGCGGTGCAAGCGGTGGACGCCTGCATCGAGAAAGGGGTGGGCGCGGCCATCGTCATCGCCGCGGGCTTCTCGGAAACGGGCGCCGCGGGACGCGCGCTGCAGGACGCGATGACCGCGCGGGCGCGCGCCGCCGGCATGCGCATCGTGGGTCCCAATTCGCAGGGCCTGGCCAACTTCGGCAACGGCGCCGTCGCCTGCTTTTCCACCATGTTCATGGAGATGGCGCCCGCCGACGGACCCGTGGCCGTATTGAGCCAGAGCGGCGGCATGAGCGCCATGGTGTATGGCCTGTTGCGGCAGCGTGGCATAGGCGTGCGTCATGTGCATGCCACCGGCAACGAAGCCGACGTCACCGTCGCGGAGCTGGCCTGCGCGGTGCTGCAGGATCCGGAAATACGCGTGGTGCTGCTCTACCTCGAATCGCTGCAGGATGCGGGTCCGCTGACACAGGCGGCTGCCCTGGCGCGCGAGCGCGGCGTGCCGCTGATCGCGGTCAAGGCGGGCCGCACGGCAGAAGGCCAGCGCGCCGCCGCCTCGCACACGGGCGCGTTGGCCAGCGAAGACCGCACCGTGGAGGCTTTCATGGAGCGCCACGGCATCCTTCGCGCCCGCGACCCGCATGAAATGGCGCGCTACGCCGAGCTGGCGCTCAAGGGCCCCCTGCCGCGCGGCAGGCGCCTGGTTGCCGTCAGCAACTCCGGCGCCAGTTGCGTGCTGGCGTCCGATGCAGCCGTGGAGCATGGGCTGGAGGTCGCCCAGCTGCGCGAGGAAACGCAGGCCGAACTGATGCGCCGGCTGCCCGGCTTCGCCACCACCAGCAATCCCGTGGACATTACTGCCGCCCTGCTTTCGAACAACGGCCTGTTCGGCCATGTGCTGCCGGTCATCGGCCAGGATCCGGCGGCGGACATGTTCCTGATCGACATTCCGGTGGCAGGGCGCGGCTACGACGTGCAGGCGTTTGCCGCCGACACGGCCACATTCGCCCGAGCAGCAGAGAAACCCGTGGCGGTGGTGGCTTGGCAGGATGCCGTGGCGGCGGCCTTCCGCGATGCGGGCCTGGCCGTGTATGCCGACGAACAGCACGCTATTGGCGCGCTGGCCGGCCTGGCCCGGCTGGCGCGGCTGCATGCGCGTCCGGAGGCCGGATGGCCCGGGACAAGCCGCCGCCCGGCTGCGGCCGGCGACCATGAACGAGGCGAACCGCGCATGGCCGCCGGCTCGGCAACTGCCGGTGCGACGCGCGCGCATGAGTCCAAGCCCGGCCTGTCCGGTCTTCCGGCGGCTGCCGTTCAGTCCGGCGTGCTCTCGGAAGCGGACAGTCTTGCCCTGCTGCAGGCACAAGGGCTGCCGGTGGTGCGCCATCGGGTATGCGCCGGCGCGCACGAGGCCGTGGCCGCCTGGCGCGAATTGGACGGCCCGATTGCGCTGAAAGCCTGCTCCGCCGCCATCCCGCACAAATCGGAGCACGGCCTGGTGGCCTTGGGGCTGGATGACGAACATTCCATACGCGCGGCGGTCCAGGCGCAGGCGCGCACGCTGCAGTCGCTGGGCGTGCGCGACGCGGCCTGGATCGTCGCCCGGATGCACTCGGGCTTGCACGAGTGCGCGCTGGGCATGCACAGGGATCCGGTGTTCGGCCCGGTAATCATGCTGGGAAGCGGCGGCAAGTACGTCGAGGCCCTGGGCGACGTGGCGGTGCTGCTTCCCCCCTTCAGCGTAGAGGAGGCCGCGCACAAAATACACGCGCTGCGCATAGGCCCCGTGTTGCGCGGGGTGCGCGGCGAGCCGCCCGCCGACGTCGATGCGCTGGCCCGCATGGCCGTGCGGCTCGCGCAGTACGCGCTGCACGCGCCCGCGCAACTGCAATCCATCGACATCAATCCTGTGCTGCTGGGCCCGCGCGGCGAAGGCGCGGTCGCCCTGGATGCCCTGGTGGAATTCGCCCACAACACGCGCCGCATGCCTGGAGACAAGCAACCATGAAGAAGATACCGCTACTTGTTCTGGCGATGGCGATGGCGATGGCTGCTCCGGCCTGCGCAGGCGCAGGCCCGGCCGATGCCTGGCCGCAGCAGCCGATCACGCTGGTCGTGCCGTTCCCGCCGGGCGGCACCACGGATCTGCTGGCACGCCTGGTCGCGCGCGAAACGAGCAGCCGGCTGCACCAGAATGTGGTGGTCGAGAACCGCCCCGGCGCCGGCGGCAACATCGGCGCCGCGGTGGTCGCGCGTTCGCGGCCCGACGGCTACACGCTGGTCATGGGAACGGTGGGCACGCAGGTGACCAATCAGTTCATCTACAGCCAGATGCCTTACGACCCGGCCCGCGACTTCGCGCCGGTAACGCTGGTGGCCAATTCGCCCAACGTGCTGCTGGTCAGGGCCGGCCAGGGTTTCGGCAGCGTGCGCGAAGTAATCGCGCATGCGAAGGCACAGCCGGGCACCTTGAACTTTGCCTCGACCAGCGTGGGCGGCACGCCTCATTTGTCGGGCGAGCTGTTCAATCGCCTGGCCGGTGTCGACATACGCCATGTGCCCTACAAAGGCTCCGCGCCGGCCATGACCGATCTGCTGGGCGGGCAAGTGCAGCTCATGTACGACAACCTGCCCTCGGCGATCGGCCAGATCAAGTCGGGCGCGGTGCGCGCGCTGGCGGTCACCACGACCACGCCTTCGCCCATGCTGCCTGGCGTTCCCACCATGGAGCAAGCCGGGCTCAAGGGTTACGCCGTCGACTCCTGGTTCGGCCTGCTGGCGCCCGCCGGCACGCCCGCGCCGGTCGTCAAGCGCATACGCGACGCCGTGGCGCAGGCATTCGGCGACCCCGCGGTGCGCAAACAGGTGCAAGACCTGGGCGCCATCCCGATTGCCGATACCCCCGACGACTACGCGCGCATCATCAGAGACGACACCGCGAAGTGGCGGCAGGTCATACAGGACGCCCATATCCGCATGTAGAAGGAGACCCGCATGAACAGCAAGAGAACCCTGCGCATCGGTTCGGGCGCCGGCTGGTGGGGCGACCGCATCGACCCCGCACGCCTGAATGCCGAACACGGCAGGCTGGACTTCCTGTGCTTCGAAACCATGGCGGAAGCCACGGTGTCCGCGGCCCAGGTGCGCAAGCGCCGCGATCCGTCCTTTCCGGGCTACGACACCTGGCTGGACGACCGCTTCCGTGCTGTGCTGCCGCATTGCCACCGCAACGGCACCCGCATCGTCACCAATCAGGGATGGATAGATCCGGAGGCCGCCGCGCGCCGCATCGCCGAACTCTGCGCGGAGGCGGGATGGCAGGATGCGCGGGTGGCAGCCGTGACCGCCAGCGACCTGACCGCCACCATTGCGGACAGCGACCAGCCCATCATGGAAAGCGGTGAGCCGGTATCGACCCTGCGCGGGGAGTTGATTACGGCCGAGCCCTATGCGGGCGCGACGGCCATTGCCCAGGCCCTGGATGAGGGCGCGCATATCGTTGTCACGGGGCGCGTAGCCGACCCCTCGCTGTTCCTCGCGCCCATGATGCATTACTTCGGCTGGCGTAAGGACGACTGGGCCAGGCTGGGCCAGGGCAGCGGCATCGGCCATCTGCTGGAATGCGGAGCGCAGGTGACGGGCGGCTATTTCAGCGACCCCGGCTTCAAGGACGTGCCCGACCCCTGGAACCTGGCCTTTCCCATCGCTGAAGTCGAAGAGGACGGCAGCGCCGTCATCGTCAAGATCGAAGGCAGCGGCGGCCGTATCGACCTGCAGACGGTGAAGGAACAGATGTTCTACGAGGTGCACGATCCTTCTCGCTATATCACGCCGGACGTGGTGGTCGACTTCACCAGCGCCCGGCTGGAGCAGCTGGGGCCGGACCGCGTGCGCGTCAGCGGCATCGGCGGCAAGCCGCGCACCGCCACGCTCAAGGTATCGATGGGCTGCGCGGAGGGCTATATCGGCGAGGATATGTTCTTCTATGCCGGCCCGGGCTGCGTAGAAAAGGCACGGCTTGCCGAGCGCATCCTGCATGAACGGTTCCGCATTGTCGGACTGCAGGCGCAGGAAGTGCGCGTGGACTTCATCGGCGTGAACGCGGTGCACGGCGCCGCTTCGCCCATTCCGGCCTGCGAGCCCAATGAGGTGGCCGTTCGCGTGGCGGCGCGCACCGCCACGCGCGCCGAGGCGGAAAAGGTGGGCCGCGAGGTGGACGGCATGGCCGTCTGCGGTCTGGCCTCCACCGGCAAGCGGGTGCCGCACCAGGACCGGGTGCGCGAGGTCATCGGCCTGTGGTCCACCCTGGTCCCGCGCGGGTCCGTCCATACGCGCATCAAGCATTTTGGAGGAAAGTGATATGCGGGTTACGCTCAGGCATATTGCCCACAGCCGGGCCGGAGACAAGGGAAACACCTCCAACATCGCCGTCATCGCCTACGATGCCGCGTTCTATCCGCACATCAAGCGCGTGCTCACGGCGCAGGCCGTAAAAGCGCTGTTCGGGGACGCCGTGCAGGGCGAGGTCGAGCGCTACGAAGTGGACGGCTTGGGTGCGCTGAATTTCGTATTGCATGGCGCGCTGGGCGGCGGCGTTTCCCGCAACCTGGCGATCGACAACTACGGCAAGGCATTGGCCAGCGCGGTGCTGCGGGTCGAAGTGGAAGTGCCCGACGACCTGGCGCCTTCACTACGCGGGCCCCGGCAGGGAGACACGGTGCATGTTTGAGGATCTGCGTTCCAAAACCGTTCTGGTGACCGGCGCATACAGCGGACTGGGGCGGCATTTCGCAATTACGCTGGCTCGCGCCGGCGCGGCGGTGGCGCTGTGCGGCCGGCGCACGCACCTGGGCGCCGAAGTGCTCGAACAGATCCAGGCAGAGGGCGGCCGCGCCGCGGTAATCGGCATGGACGTGACCAATCCCGCCAGTGTGACGCAGGCGCTGGACCAGGCTGCCTCCGCCTTGGGGCCGATATCCGTCGTGGTCAACAACGCCGGCGTGGCTAACACGCTGGCGGCGCTGGATACGGACGAAGCCGACTGGGCTGGCGTCATCGACGTCAACCTGAGCGGCGCCTGGCGCGTGGCCCAGGCCGCGGCGCGCCACATGCGGGCAAGCGCCCAGGACCCGGACCCGCAATCGCGTACCACGCCATCCGGCCCGCCTGCCCAGGCGCCCGAGTGCGGAACCATCATCAACATCGCCTCGTTGCTGGGGCTGCGCGTCGCCGCCAACGTGTCGGCGTATGCGGCCTCGAAGGCGGGCCTGATCCAGCTGACGCGCGCGCTGGCGCTGGAGTGGGCGCGCTACGGCATTCGCGTCAATGCCCTGGCCCCAGGCTATATCGAGACCGATCTCAACCGCGAGTTTTTCGCGACGGCCGCGGGCCAGGCATTGATCAAGCGCATTCCGCAGCGCCGCCTGGGCCGGCCGGAAGACCTGGACGGCCCTTTGCTTCTGCTGGCCTCCGACGCCTCGGCGTTCATGACGGGTTCGGTGCTGGACGTAAGCGGCGGCCATGCCGTCAGCTCGATCTGAGGAAAACGAACATGGATTTCTCTCTGCCTCCCGAGATTGAAAGCTATCGCGCCCGCGTGCGCGACTTCGTCGACACGGTCCTCATCCCGCTGGAAGCCGACCGCGCCAACTACGACGAACATGAAAACATTGCCGAGCCGGCGCTGCAGCGCGTTCGCGCGCGGGTCAAGGAGGCCGGGCTGTGGGCGCTGCAGATGCCGCGTGAACGCGGCGGGCTCGGACTGCCCATGACGGGGCTAGCCGCCTGCTACGAAGAAATGAACCGCTCTATTTTCGGGCCGGTCGCCTTCAATGCCGCGGCGCCGGACGACGGCAATATGCGGGTGCTGGCGCAGGTGGCCACGCCTGCCCAGCAGGACCGCTGGCTTCAACCGATCATCGATGGCAAGGTACGCTCGTCCTTTGCCATGACCGAGCCGCATCCCGGCAGCGGCTCCGACCCCTCGATGATGCTGACCACCGCCACGAAACGGGGCGACAGCTGGAGCGTGAACGGACGCAAATGGTTCATAACCGGCGCTGGCGTGGCGCAGCACTTCATCCTGATGGCGCGCACCTCGGATGACGCCCGCAAGGGGCTTACCGCGTTCATGTTCGATGCGTCGCAGCCGGGCTGGCGCATCGAGCGGCGCATCCCCATCATGGGCCCCGAGGAACACGGGGGCCACTGCGAACTGGTCTTCGACGGGCTGGAGATCCCGGACGAAAACCGGCTGATGAACGTGGGCGACGGCCTGAAGCTGACGCAGATCCGCCTCGGCCCCGCGCGCCTGACCCATTGCATGCGCTGGCTGGGCCTGGCCCGCCGCGCCATGCAGATCGCGGTGGAGTACGTGAACAAGCGCAGCAGTTTCGGCCAGCGCCTGGCCGAGCGGGAAGGCGTGCAATGGCTGCTGGGCGAGGCCGCCATGCAGATCGAGATCGGGCGCCTGCTGACCATGCGCGCAGCCGCCCGCCTGGACCAGGGCGACTATGCCCGCAAGGAAATCTCCATGGCGAAGGTGGTGGTGTCGGAGACCCTTCACAAGGTCGTGGATACGGCCTTGCAGCTGAATGGCGCGCGCGGGTACTCCAAGGACACGCCGCTGGAATGGATCTACCGCTACGCGCGCCAGGCCCGCCTGGTGGACGGCGCCTCGGAGGTGCACAAGATGGTCCTGGCGCGCTACCTGATCGAGGAAGGCGATGGATTCTGGCGCTGGGATGCGCACGATGCGCCCTTCAAGCCGATCATTCCGCAATCGCGGGCGTGATAACAGGAGAATCCATGGCGCCGGAATCGAACTCGTCACGAGCCGCCGGACAGACGGAATGGCTTACCGCCCTGGCCGCCTATCTGCAACGCAATGGCCTGATGCAAGCTGCGGGCCTGCGCGCGGAACCGCTGTCGGGCGGACAGTCCAACCCCACTTACCTGCTCGATGATGGCGCGGCGCAGCGCGTGCTGCGCAAGCAGCCGCCAGGCAAGCTGTTGCCCTCCGCGCACGCGGTGGACCGCGAATACCGTGTCATCCACGCGCTGCGCGATACGCCGGTGCCCGTGCCCCAGGTCTTTCACTACTGCGCCGACCACGGCATTATCGGCACGCCCTTCTACCTGATGTCGTACGCGGCTGGCCGGGTCTTCATCGACCCCGCGCTACCAGGCCTGCAACCCGCTGAACGCGCGGCCCTGTACAACGAAAGCACGCGCGTGCTGGCGGCACTGCACCAGGTCGACTATGTTGCCGCGGGCCTGCAGGACTACGGCAAGCCGGGCGACTACCTGGGCCGGCAGGTATCGCGCTGGAGCCGCCAGTACCGCGACACGCAGACCGCATCCATTCCCGCCATGGAAACGCTGATGGACTGGCTGCCGCGCAACCTGCCGCGCGACGACCAGACCTGCCTGGTGCACGGCGATTTCCGCATCGATAACCTGGTTTTCCACGCGCACGGCACACAGGCTGCCGCGCTGCTGGACTGGGAGCTTTCGACCCTGGGCCATCCGCTGGCGGACCTGGCTTACTACTGCATGTGCTGGCGCATTCCGCCCAGCCTGTGGCGCGGCATTGCCGGACTCGACCTGCCAGCGCTGGGCATTCCCAGCGAAGAACAGGTGGTCGCCGGCTACTGCGCCGCGCGCGGCATCGAGCCGCCGCGCGATTGGGACGTGTACCTGGCCTACAGCTTCTTTCGCATCGCTGCCATTCTCCAGGGCATTTATGCGCGCGCGCAGGCCGGCAACGCCGCCGGCGCCGATGCCGCGGAAATGGGCGCGCGCGTGGCGCCGCTGGCGCAGCTGGGCGTGCAGGCCGCGCAAAGACTGGACCCCGCACTGCGCGGCTGAAATTCCGCGCAACAACCATCACCCTGCAACCGCACCGGAGGACGAACAATGGACAAAGCGCACCTGCCGCGCGGCGATGCCGGCTTGGCACCCAATGCCGCCAACCATGTCGCCCTGACGCCGCTGGGTTTTCTTTCATGGTCGGCCTCGGTGTATCCCGATCGCGTCGCCCTCATCCATGGCGAGCTGCGCCAGACCTGGGCCGAGACGGCGGCGCGCTGCGGGCAGCTGGCCGCAGCGCTGCGCGCCTGGGATGTAACCGCGGGCGATGTGGTGGCCGTCCTGGCGCCGAACACCCCCGCGCTGTACGAGGCGCACTTCGGCATACCCATGGCGGGCGCCGTGCTTAACGCGCTGAATACGCGGCTCGATGCGGCCACCCTGGTCTTTATCCTGCAACACAGCCGGGCGCGGGTGCTGCTGTTCGACAGCGAATACGCCGCGCTCGCCGCCGAGGTACTGGCGCGCCTGCCCGAGCCGCCGCGCGCCGTCCGTATCGAAGACACGGTCTATCCCGGCCCCCACGGGACCGTCGGGGAAACCGACTATGAATCCTGGCTGGCCGCGCAAGACCCTGCAGCGCCGTGGGAGCCGCCGGCCGACGAATGGCAATCGATCTGCGTCAACTACACATCGGGCACCACCGGCGATCCGAAGGGTGTGGTCTACCACCACCGGGGCGCCTACCTGAATGCCACCGGCAACGTGCTGGCCTGCGGCATGCCGCCGCACACCGTTTACCTGTGGACCTTGCCAATGTTCCATTGCAACGGCTGGTGCTTCCCGTGGACCATGGCGGCGCTGGCCGGCACCAATGTGTGCCTGCGGCGCGTCGAGCCGGCCGTCATCTTCCAGGCCATCGAAAGCCACGGCGCCGGCTATTTTTGCGCGGCGCCCGTCGTGCTGAACATGCTCGTCAATGCTCCCAAGGGCGTGCGCCGGCGCGCGGCCCACCCCGTCAAGGTCATGACCGGCGGCGCCGCGCCGCCCGCGGCCATCATCGAAGCCATGCAGGACCTGGGCATGGAGGTGACGCATCTTTATGGCTTGACGGAAACCTATGGGCCGTCCATCGCCTGTGCGTGGCACGACGAATGGAATGAGCTGCCGCTGCGGGAACAGGCGGCGCTGAAATCGCGCATCGGCGTGCGCAAGCTGAATGTGGAAGCCGTGCAGGTCGTCGATCCCGGCATGCGGCCGGTGCCGCCCGACGCCACCACCCTGGGCGAGATCCTCATTCGCGGCAATACCGTGATGAAGGGCTACCTGCACAATCCCGACGCCACCGCGCGCGCCTTTGAAGGCGGCTGGTTCCACACTGGAGACCTGGGCGTCGTGCATCCCGACGGCTACATCGAGATCAAGGACCGGGCCAAGGACATCGTGATTTCCGGCGGCGAGAATATCTCGACCGTCGAAGTGGAAAGCGTGCTCTACCGGCACCCGGACGTGCTGGAGGCGGCGGTGGTGGCGCGGCCCGATGCGGTGTGGGGCGAAACGCCCTGCGCCTTTGTCACGCTGAAGGAGGGCCGCAACGTGGAGGCCGAGTCCATCATCGAGTTCTGCCGCGCGAACCTGGCGCACTTCAAGGTACCGCGCACCGTCGTCTTCGGCGAACTCCCCAAGACGGCCACCGGAAAGATCCAGAAGTACGTGCTGCGCGCGCAGGCGGCAGGGCAGCTTCCATGAGAGTGTGAGCGGGGACCGGCTGACCCACTGATCCGGTGCGAGGGCGTGCGCCGTGGAAGCGGTGTCGCCGCGGATCCGACCCGTACCGGACGCTGAGGCGCTCCGCGTGGGTATATTGCTTGCTTAAAGCAAGCTGATCGCCCATTCGGAATCCATTCATGAGCGACCCGACCGCCCATTTCAATACAGTGACCGATACCCCGACTTCCTCCGTCACGCTTTCCGGCCACGAGCCGTTTTTCATCGTCTTCAACAGCGGATCCGGTAATGACGATTCGGCGCGTACGCGCGAACAGATCGAAGCATTGCTGACCCAGGCGGGCAGGACGCATACCTTCCTGGCGGTGGACGAGCCGTCCAGGCTGCCGCAAATCGCCGAACACGCGGTGAAGCTTGCGCGTGAAGCCGGCGGTGTGATCGTCGCCGCGGGCGGCGACGGCACCTTGAACGCGGTGGCGGCCGCCGTGCTTCCCAGCGGCTTGCCATTCGGCATCCTGCCGCGCGGGACTTTCAACTACTTCGGCCGTACCTACGGGATCGCGCGCGAGACCGAAGAAGCGGTAGCCAGCCTGTTGGACGCCCGTATCGAACCGGTGCAGGTCGGTTTGCTGGAGGGCCGGCCCTTCCTGGTGAATGCCAGCCTGGGGCTGTATCCGCAACTGCTGGAAGACCGGGAAGCGTACAAGCAGAAATTAGGGCGGCGGCGCTGGGTTGCCTTGATCTCGGCCATCGTCACGTTGTGGCGGACCCCGACGAACCTGTCGCTCGAACTGAATTCGCATGGCGAGCGCAAGGTGCTGCGCACCCCAACCCTCGTCGTAGGCAACAACGCGCTGCAGCTGGAGCAGCTGGGTCTGCCCGAGGTGGCGCATCTCGAGGAAAACCGCCTGGTCGCGATGGCGGCGCAACCGGTGAGTACGCTCGCCTTGTACTGGCTCATGGTCATGGGGGCGTTGAGCCGGCTGGGCGAAGCGTCGAATGTCATCAGCTTCGGCTTCGAGTCGTTGACCGTGCGTGTGCGAGGCCGGCGGCGTATCAAGGTCGCCATGGACGGCGAGATATTCTGGACCCACAGTCCGCTCTCATTTTCCGTCTCGCCGCAACGCCTTCAATTGCTTGTGCCGCGGGACACCAGCCGGCTGGATCGCTCATGACCCGCGTGCTGCATATCTCCGATACGCATTTTGGGACGGAGCAACCGCGCGTCGTGCAGGCGCTCCTGGCGCTGGCGCACCGGATATCGCCGGAGCTGGTCGTGCTTTCCGGCGATATCACGCAGCGAGCAAGGGTGGAGCAATTCGAAGCCGCGCGGCGTTTCGTCTCTGATCTCGGATTCCCGGTATTGGCCATACCCGGCAATCACGACATCCCGCTCTTCAATATCGCCGCGCGGTTGTTCAATCCGTATGGCGGCTACAGGAGGGCAATGGGCGTAACGCTGGAGCCCGTCTTCAGCAGCGAAGGCTTGTTGGTAATCGGCGTCAATACCACGCGTCCGGCCCGCCACAAGAATGGCGAGGTGTCACAGCCGCAGGTGGACCGCGTGTGCGCGCGGCTGCGGCAAGCCGGCAAAGGCCAGTTGCGTATCGTGGTCGTGCATCAGCCCTTGCGCGCGATCGTGGAGGAAGACAACCGGAATCTGCTTATCGGACGCGAGTTCGCCGCGCCCGCCTGGGCGGCGGCGGGCGCGGACCTGGTACTGGGCGGGCATATCCATCTTCCCTACGTCGTCGCCCTATCCGGGCTCCAAGGCCATCGCGCCTGGATCGTGCAGGCCGGGACGGCGGTGTCCGACCGCGTGCGCGGCGGCATCCCAAACTCCGTGAACGTGATCGAACACGCCGAGGTGGCGCCGCCTGGGGAAGTTCCTTCCTGTGCGGTCGAACGCTGGGACTTCGATCCGGCTCAGGGCGCCTTCATCGCCGTGAAGCGCCAGGTGCTGGAACTGCAAGCCCGCTGGCGTGGCTGATCGGCCCTTTCCATTGAACCGTCTCACGGGAAGAGCCGCGAGAAGGCTGGCTGCTCACACCTGAAGTGCCCTCGGGCAGATTGAGGAAGGAATTTATGGCTATCTAGTGGCGCTCGACACGGCGGACCGCACACAGCCCGCGGAGTTGATATTCACTCCTGGTAAGCCTAGAAGTATGGGCTGTATAACCGTCGGGTCCGCCCGCCTGACGCTTTTGGGCCAATGGGTTTTCCATCCGGGGATTCGTTGTTGGCGCCATCGCCCTCTAAGGAGTCCAGGCAGTCGATGGTTGATAGGGTCAAGATGACGATATATATCGACATCGAGAGTAGTTTCTTCTTACACTAGGACATCGTTGGTCCCCTTGCGTATCGGCCGAGCGGGAAAGTATGTCGAGCGCTACGCCGCCGCGCCATTCCAATAGAAGTTAAGACGTTTCGCGAATAGATCTGCTCAGCTCAAGAATATCCCCATGACCGTAGCCGCCCACGCCTTGCGAGACTTTTCCCTTTTCACCGACACGCGGTGGCTGAATCGACCGGGCATCCATTGGTGGCCATTTTCATGCGGCCCTCAGGCAGCATACGGGCATGCCGCCTGGCATTGTCCGGGGGATTGGACACCAAGTTCAAACTGAAGGCCTTCACGATCGGGGGCCTCTCTTATATCTTGTCGACGAAATTCATTGATCAATTCGATACGCCGCTTACGGGTCCTGGGGCGGTGCAGGAGGGTGTCGTGCGTTGGATCTCGCAACTGTTGGCAATCGCCTTGACGTTGGGCGGTTTACTGGTCACCGAAGCAGCCGTAGCGGAGCAAGCCATGAGAGTTCAGAGTGCATATTCATTCCCCGAAACGCTTTCCCGCCTGCGAACAGCGCTTGAGGGTAAGGGTTTGACCATTTTCACGACGATAGACCATCGCGCGGCGGCGCAATCGGTCGGGCTCGACATGCCGCCCACGACCGTACTTATCTATGGCAATCCCAGGGGAGGAACGCCGCTGATGGTTGCGGCGCCCGATTTCGCCCTTGAACTTCCTTTGCGCGTCCTGGTTCGTGAAGACGGCGATGGGAAGACCTATGTCACGCTGAATCCATCGAAGGACCTGGAAGGGAAACATGGTTTACCCGCGGGAATGACTGAAAAACTGGCTCCCGCCGAGAAGATCGTCTTCGACGCGATCAAGAAGCCAGACGCCAAGTGATCCGGACCGCCGCCCAGCGGGCAGCGCCTGATAACCAGACACGAGATAACAATGAGTTCGAAAGCTTTGAGTCTGAAAGCCAATAACGGGATAACGCCATCGGACCGGAAAGCCGTTTCCCGGCGAAACTTCCTGGCGGCATCGGCGGGGGTGGCCGGCGCGGCGATTGCACGCGCGTCTTCCGCCGATACGCTCGCGGATGTGCCGCCTCGCGTGCTGGGCGATGCCCTGTCTGGACACAGTGAGCGATCGCAATACGTCGATATCAGCCGTATTCCCGAGGCGGGACCCGGGATGCGCAACGTCGATCCGAGCCTCGCGATCAACTCCAAGACCCCCCTGCAAAAGCTGGTGGGTACGATCACACCGTCCGCCTTGCACTACGAGCGCAGCCACGCAGGCGTACCCAATCTCGATCCCGCCAAGCACCGGCTCCTTATTCATGGCATGGCCGAGAAGCAACTCGTTCTCTCGGTCGACGATCTGAAAGCGATGCCTGCGGTTTCACGTATTGCGTTCATCGAGTGCACGGGCAACGGCTGGGAAAATTGGAAGTCTGCGGACGAGAACCTGACCGTACAGAACACGCACGGGCTGATCAGCACCAACGAGTGGACGGGCGTTCCGCTCGGATATCTGATCGACCTCGTGAAAAAGGACCGGAAGTCCACCTGGATGCTGGCGGAAGGGGGCGATGCCGCGGGAGTCGCTCGCAGCATTCCGCTCACGGACGAGATCATGCGCGAGGCGATCGTGGCCTATGGCCAGAATGGCGAGCCGCTCCGGCCGGCCCATGGGTTCCCCATCCGCCTGGTCCTTCCGGGATACGAGGGGAATCTCAACATCAAGTGGCTTCGTCGCCTGAAGTTTGGCGATGAGCCGTGGATGACCCGCTGGGAGACGTCGCGATATACGCAATTGCTGGCCAACGGCAAGGCAATGCAATTCCAGTTAAGGCAGGAAGTCAACTCCGTGATTACCTCCCCATCCGGCATGATGGAGATCAAGAAGGGATACAACCGCATTACAGGCTTGGCTTGGAGCGGCTACGGCAAGATAACGAAGGTGGAGATCAGCGTCGATGACGGCAAGACGTGGAAGGCCGCGCAATTGAATCTTCCCGTATTGCCGAAATCACAGTCGCGCTTCCAGATGGATTGGGAATGGGACGGCAAAGCCACCAAGATCGTCAGCCGCTCGACAGACGAGAAGGGCAACGTACAGCCGGACCGCGCATCATTTATCGCGAAAGTAGGAACCAACGCGCTGTTTCACTATAACGCTCAACAAACGTGGAGCATCGATGCGAGTGGGAGGGTGCGCAATGTCCTCGCTTAAATTCCTCTGTCTGGGCGCGGCGATCGTCGCCGCCTTCACGTCATCCGCTTTCGCCCAAGAATTCGGCCGTCCGGCAACGCCGGAGGAAATCAAACTGTGGGATATCGACGTCCGCCCCGATGGGAAAGGGTTGCCGGACGGAAGCGGAACGGTCCTGCAGGGTAAATCCGTCTACGCCAATAACTGCGCGGCTTGCCATGGTCCGGACGGCCAAGGCGGCATCAAGGATCGCCTCGTCGGAGGACAGGGAACGCTGGCTTCAGCCGAACCCATAAAGACCATCGGCAGCTACTGGCCTTATGCCACGACGCTGTTCGATTACATCCACCGGGCGATGCCTTACCAGGCGCCAGGGTCCCTCTCGGTTGACGACACCTATGCCGTCACTGCCTATCTACTAAGCATGAACGGAATCCAGCTCAAGGACGGCAAGCTCGACAAGGAAAGTCTGCCAAAAGTGCAAATGCCGAACCGGGATGGCTTCATTGTCCAGCCGGAATTCCGGGTGATCAAAAACTCCAAATAGAATCTGGATTTCATCGCCCCCCAAGAGTTGGATGCGAATCCGGCTTTTGGGTTGCGCCCATGAAACGTTTTGTGCTTCTTGACGTCGGCGGAGCTTCTGCGCGAGTTTCCGCCTTTGAAGTAGGGATCGGACAGTTCCGAGCTGCTGCTGCCGGCCACCATCGGACCTTCGTCGACCGCCGCTCATGAGCGGCCGGACGCCCGCAGCTACGTCGATAACGGACATTAACCGGGCGACGTGACGCCGATAGCGTGTTCGCAGCCGCGAGCAAACGCATCGGCGTGCTTGTGCCATCTATGCAGCGGCCGCCGGTGCGCAGCTGATGGCGCGCGGTCGCGGGGACATCGAACGCATTGATCCGCAGCTATCGCGAAGCGGGGCTCTTGCGCTGCTAACGAGATCCTGTCTGCGCCAAGATGCTTGCCCGGAAGCGACCTTCGGTTTTCCCGCAGAGAACGACCCGTGGGCGGGTTTGACCTTGACGTCGGTCTTGATCAACGCAGGACTGATCGCTGGATTTTCCGCTGCAGCATCGCCTTCACGTCTGGCCACTCGGAATCGATAATGCTGAAGCGTACGGAGTTGCGCTTTCTTCCATCCGGCATGATCCGCTCGTGCCGAACGATTCCCTCTTGTTTCGCGCCGATGCGCAGAATCGCTGCCCTTGATCTTTCGTTAAGTTCGTCTGTCGTGAATTGCACGCGAACACAGTTCATTACCTCGAATGCGTGGACCAGAAGAAGGTACTTCGCTTCGGTGTTGACACCCGACCGTTGGACCGAGGCACACAACCATGTGTGCCCGATTTCCAGCTTTCTGTTCGCCCGGTCGATTTTCCAGAAACGGGTGCTGCCGACGACCAATCCGGTATCGCGCCTGACGATCACAAAAGGCATGACAGTGCCCGCCTTTCGACCTTCCAACGCGGAAGCGATGTAGTTATCGACACTTTCCGCCCTTGGAACAACCGTCACCTTCAGGTTCCACAATTCCCCGTCCGCGGCGGCGTTCAACAGCTCAGGCCCATGTTCCTGCTGAAGCGGCCGGAGTTCGACAGTTTCACCAACCAAGGTCGGTTGGATAACTTGAGAGGCGTTGTTGTTCATCACTCGCGGGCTTCGTTTTAGAACCTGCCATCGTACAAGTAGAACGCTGCGGCGGCGAATACTATGCTTCAGAAGACGACTTCTCGGCGCCGAGCAGCATGTTTCTCAAAACGGCGTGAATAGACTGCGTAACACGACTGGCGCGTCGGTGAATTTCTTCACGTCCGCCATCACTTGCTCTGTCTCTGGGCTCTCCAGCGCGTCTTTCACATCTTGCACCGAGGAGAATGTGTAAACACCAATGGATCTCCAGTCACCGCTTTCAGAGTACGGGAAGAACGCCTCCACAGACTGCAGTCCATACCGCTCCCAGCATGCCCTTGCCAGCCTGAAATGATCATTCGCATAGTAGTCGCGATCAAACCTCACGCTGGCATCGCCAGTGCAGACAACAATCATCCTGCTCATGCTCCCTCTCCATTCATGATTTGCCGCATTAGGCACTTATGCCGCCATCGACAAGGATTCCCGAACCGGTGACATAGGCGGCGCCAGGCCCGGCCAGGAAGGCGACGGCTTCGGCCACCTCCCTGGTCTTTCCGTAGCGGGCAATAGACAGGCTTGGCAGGATGGAGGAAGCAAGAGGGCCGTCGGCAGGATTCATGTCAGTGTCGATGGGACCAGGACGAACCAGATTGACGGTGATGTCACGAGGACCTAGCTCACGGGCAAGCCCACGGGTAAAGCTCTCCATCGCGGATTTGGTAGCCGCATAGACTGCGATGCCAGCGAATGGCACCGACAGGCCGGCATTGCTGCCAATAGTGATGATACGACCGCCATTGGGAAGGTATCTCAGCGCGGCCTGGGTGGTCATGAGAACGCCGCGCACATTGACGTCGAGTTGCAGGGTTATCTCCTCCAGCGACTGCTCGGAAAACGGGCCTGGAATCAGGACGCCGGCGTTGTTGACAAGGATGTCCAGCCCCCCTAGGTCCCCCACGGTCTGCTCTACCGCGGCCTTCGCGGCATCAGGGCTGGCCGCATCTGCTTGGATGGCGACGGCGTTGCGGCCGAGGGCGCGAATCTCGGCAGCCAGAGCCGCTGCCTTCCCGGCCGATTTCTCGTAGGTGATAGCGACGTCCGCGCCGTCTTCGGCCAGCTTGAGCGCGATAGCCGCACCGATGCCACGCGCTGCACCGGTAACAAGCGCCCGTTTATGGGCCAGACCAGGCAAGGGATTCTTCAAGGCAGTGTTCATGACAGAGCGTTCTCTCGGAAGCATTCATCCACGATGCAAAAGGATTTTTGATTTTTCATGTTCTTGGCGTTTCCAACTTAGTGCGGCGGCCAGTGCCAGTGACGCGCCTATGGCCAATGAAGCCACCGCAAAGCCGAGCTGCACGTCCTGAGCGCTTGCACCATCAGGCGCGATCGCGATGAATAGACCGCCGAACAAGGCGACGCTTACTGCAGCGCTGATCTGCAAGGTGGCGTTCACCAAGCCCGAGGCCAGCCCCGCCCAGCGTGTTTCCACATGGTCCACGTTCAAGCGCACCAGCGCAGGAAGGGCTATACCTTGCCCGGCGCCAATCAGAAACAAGGGCAACGCAAGCCACGACGACGCGCCGGCGAAAGCCAGCGCTGCGACCATGACCAGACCGAGCACCTCCAGAACCATGCCGAACCCGGCGGTGCGTGAGCCCATTCGCCGGGCGATGTGCGGGCTGCACAGTGGGCCGAGGAAGAACCCGATGCCGAGCGGCAGGATGGCCAAGCCGGCCGTCAACGCATCATGGCCCAGGCCGGCCTGTTCGTACACGGCGAACACCAGAAAGAACGCGGCGAGCGCATAGAAGAAGAACGTTGATGCCAAACTGCGTCGCAACCCACGCATGGCCAGAAGCGATGGCAGAACCAGAGGAGTTCTGCCGGCGCTCTCCTGTGCCTTTTCATACTGCCAGAAGAGCCATAACAACGGCATGCTCAAAACCAGCGGCACTATGCACCACCACGGCCAGTGGTGTTCCTGCCCTTCGATAAGCGGAACCACGAGCGCAAGCAAACCAACCGCCAGCAGCATTGCCCCCGGCACGTCCAAGCGAGGCGAACGTTCGGCTCGACTTTCACGCAGCAGCATCATTGCAGCTGGAACGGCAACGATGATGATGGGAAGGTTGATCAAAAAGACGCTGCGCCACCCCAACCCCCACGGGCTTGTCGAAACCAGCAGCCCCCCCAGCAGTTGACCGCCCACGGAGGCCAGGCCGAATGTCGCGCCGTATAGACTCAGCGCGCGATTCTTCTCGTTCGCCGGAAAGATGGCGTGTATCGAGGCCAATGATTGCGGCGCCATGATCGCTGCCGATACCCCTTGCAGCAGCCGGCCGACGACAAGCATGCCCGGCGCCGGTGCCAGGCCACACAGCGCCGAGGCGACGCCAAAGCCGAGCATGCCGGCCATGAATACGCGCTTCCGGCCATAGAGATCACCTAGACGACCGCCCAGGATCAGGGTGACGGCATAGGCTGCGGCATACACCGAAATCACCAACTGCGAGACGTCAGAAGACGCTTGCAGGTCCGTCCGTATGGCAGGTAGAGCCACGTTGACGATGAAGAAGTCCAAAGGTGGCAGGAGAGTGCCAGTCAGCAGGACGGCCAAGGCGAGCCAGCGACGGGAGTCAGGGGCTGCCGTCCCAGTGGTTTGAGTCAATGTAGTCATGGCGTGCGAGTCTTCAAAGCGCAGTCAGTCGAAGACGCAGCGGAGCAATGGTGGTGAGGCGCGGGACATCGTCCATCACAGCGGAGAGTTCGGGCGACGCAAACGCAGCTTCGAGCGCTCCTACAACGTGCCGAGGTTCAGTATTCATACCTTGAGGTCCAAATCAGACTGGCCTGAGGTGGGCGCACAGTCGGTTCGCAGAGAACATTCGTCATGGAGCCGCATGATGATCCAAACAATATTGTTCGAATACTGCCATTCGTGTAAATTCTTCGTACATTTTTGTACGGATATGCTTGGCATGGAGTGGAACGACGTTCGCATCTTCCTGGCAGTAGCTCGCAGCGGGTCCTTCGGAGAAGCCGCCAGGGTGCTGGGCGTGAGCCATCCGACAGTGGGTCGCCGCATAAAGGTGCTTGAGGACGAAGCCAAGCAACCGCTCTTTCGTAGAACCAAGGACGGACTGGTGCTCACGGACGCCGGCGACACCGTGCGGGCACTGGCAGAGTCCATGGAGGATTCCGCGCTGTCCATGGAAAGGCGTTTGACCGGCAACGACCAACGCCTCGAAGGCATCCTGCGGATCTCGTCAGCGGACTGGTTCGCTGGCTATGTCCTGGCGCCAGTCCTGCTCGAGTTGACACGCCGTCATCCCGCTGTCGTGCCGGAAGTGATTGCAAGCCATCGGTTACTCGATCTCTCACGTCGGGAGGCCGACGTGGCCTTTCGCATCGTGCCTTTCAGCGAACCGGATATTGTTCAGCGCCGCCTGATGCGGATTTCATATGGGGTGTATGCGTCGGCGGGAACCAAGCAGGCTTTGCAGGACGATCCAGCATCCGCAGGGGTCATTCTCATGAATACCGCACAATCGCATTTCCCCGATGTGGCTTGGGTATTGGAGAGGTTTCCGCTCTGCCGACGTGCTTTCAGAAGCACGAACCGTTCGGTCCAGGCACAGATGTGCTTGAGGGGCATGGGCATCGCGGTGCTGCCAAGGCCACTTGGCGATGCCGTCTCCGGATTGCAGCGCATCGACACGCCGGATGAACCTCCGACGCGGGATATATGGGTCGGCTATCACCAAGACCTGCGGCACATGGATCGCTTGCGTGCGATGCTGGATATCGCCGACATGATGCTGTCGGATTCCGCGGCTGCACAATGATCTGCGTGCATGCGGGTAAATATCCGGGTCCTTCCAGTTTCAACCTGTTCGCTATGGAGCAGTAATGCGTCATGAGGCGGACAGGGCCGCGAGTGACGTAGAAGGCCGTACACGCGAACTGGCGCCACTAAACCCCGGCATCGACAGCAAACTCGCGGATACGACCTCGTGGCTCTCAAGGTCCGGGACGTTTGCCACGGCGATCAAATGGCGACGCGCACCATAGTCATGCAGCGCAAGATTCGGCGCCCTGTGCAGTTTGAAATCACGCAGGCCACCCGTGACCCACTACAGCAGTGGATAAAACTAAATCAGGCTCAACAGCTGCAGTCCAGCGGGGATTCAGAGCCGCAATCCCGCCCAGGAAGCGCCGCTCGAACTAGCAGCCTGAATTGCATAATCCGCCGCTAGGGTCCCGAAATCTTGGGGCCGCCGTGAAGCAACACTTCCAATCCGCGTGTGCAAACCAGATCACGACTGGGCAGCGACAGGAAGCCGAAATGGCGCGCCCAATCGATTGAACGCGTTCATTGCGGCGATCGTGATCGTGAGGTCAACCAGATCCTTGGGCGTGAATTGTGCCGAGGCGGCGGCATACGCCTCATCAGAGGCGTGCGTTTCGCTGACACGGGTCACCTCTTCAGCCCAGGCCAGCGCGGCGCGCTCCTGGTCAGAGAATAGATGGTGCACCTCGTCCCATACCGGTACCAACGTGATCTTGTCGATCGACATGGTTTTCCTGAGATCGCGACTGTGCATGTCGATGCAGTGTGCGCAGCCGTTGATTTGCGAAACGCGGAGGAACACGAGGTGCACGAGTTCCTCCGGGAGGTTCGTCTTCTTCGTGACGTAGTGGTGGATACCGAAAAGTGCCTTCGCGCCCTCGGGTGCGATCTCTTGCCAGTTCAAACGGGTCATCACAGTCCTTTCCTGTCGTGGATGATGCCTGGGATCGGGGCCGGCGCGCCTTGGGGGCCGCCTATCGACTTCGACCGCGATCCATGTCATAAGCAGACGTTACTCCACCGGGTATTGGAGAAACAGGCCCAAAAACTGCTGAAACGACTGACCCAAGATGACTGACCTAAACTCGTTAAATGTGCTATCCATCCAGGTGGACCGTGCCGCCGTCGCGCCAATCGGCGACCAGATCCATGCGAGCCTGCGGCAGGCGATCCTCGACGGCCGGCTTGCGCCGGGACAGCGTCTGCCTTCCGGTCGAGACCTCGCCGCGCAGCTTGGCGTCGCCCGCGGCACCATCCGCGTGGCTTACGATCGGCTGATCGCCGAGAACCTGGTATTCGGTGCGGGACCCGCAGGCACGCGCGTATGCGCTCCGCCGCCCGCCGGCCCAGCGGTCGACGAGGCGCCAATAGACAGGCCTTTGGCGGCTTTCACCCGTCCATTTTCGAGCGCCCCGTTGCCGTTCCAAATGGGCGTACCAGCTCACGACGCGTTTCCGGCCAAGCTCTGGGCCCGTATGCGAACGCGCGCCGTACGCGACGACGCCATCACTTACACGGCCTACGCTGACCCGCGCGGCGAACCTGCGCTGCGGGCCCAGATCGCGAGCCACCTTGCCATTAGCCGACAAATGCAATGCCATCCCGATCAAATCATCGTCACCAGTGGATACCGGCAGGGTCTGCTGCTTGCGCTGACGGCACTACGCGCGCACGGGCGCAAGGCGTGGATCGAGGAGCCAGGTTATCCGCTGGGAAGACGCGGGCTCGAGCTGATCGGCGCAGCGCTCGAACCCGTGCCCGTTGATGCCGAGGGGCTGCGCGTAGAAGATGGGATCGCCCGCGCGCCAGACGCCATGCTGGCACTGGTCACCCCTGGCCAACACGCACCGCTTGGCGTGACCCTGTCGCCAGCACGGAGACACGCCTTGCTCGACTGGGCGGCGTCAAGTGACGCCTGGATCATCGAAGACGATTATCTCGGAGAACTTCAGCTCGACGGTCGGGCAGCACCGGCCCTTGCCTCAGGCCCAGGCGCCGAGCGCGTGGTTCACATCGGGTCGTTCAGCAAAACTCTCAGCCCGGCGCTTGGCCTCGGTTTCGTCGTCGCCCCACGATCGCTGGCGGAACGTCTGGTCGAAGTCGCCGCCGTGTTGGCCCCGGCTCCGAACCGGACTACCCAGTTGGCTGTTACGGACTTTCTATCCGATGGGCGCTTCCTGCGGCACCTGCGGCAGATGAAGGCTCTCTATGCCGAACGCCGCAGCCTCGCGCTAACGCATGTCAGCAGGTTTCTGCCGGGCACGCTGACGGCGGGCCTAGGCGTGATCGCACCGCTGCAACACACCGCCGACGACATCGCCGTGGTGCGTATCGCCCGCGCACATGGCCTCGCGCCTTCGGCGCTCTCCGCTTGGCACCTTTGCCGCGCTCACGCGCAACGTGGCTTGCTACTCAGCGTGACGAACCTGCACCGCGGCAACATAGACGCCGCATGCGCGACGCTCGCAAGAATCGTTGCATCTCATTGAGTCGCAGACCGCATATCCGTGTCGATCAAGCACGCAGCGTCGGAAGTCCGGTTCTCGTCGATACTGATGTCATCGGTCGGCGGCGGACTTCCGCCGACGCCCCACAACTGACGTTCGTGGCCTGGACGTGGAAGACCGCTGACAATGGGTAATCGGCCGATTCACCTCGCCTCGCCAGCTCGCCGCAGCAGCGCTAGCTCGTGCCGACGCGCCGGTTATTTCTGGTCAGCTCGCAGGGTGGATGTCCTGGGCTCGCCGAACCGTAGCGCGAGGTCGAAGCCGTCCATGACGAGGTCATCCAGACTGTCTCGCGCCATGAACCCGATCTCGAGCTCCGGGTGCGCGTCCACGAACTCGTTGAGCCGTTGCCCGAGAATGACGCGGTGGGAAACGGGGTCCAAATTGACTCTCGGCTTTCCGCGCACAGCCGACGCGCCACCTGCGGCGGCAGCGGCTGCTTCCTCCAGCCCTGTGAGATGGGGCATGACCTGCTCGCAAATCGGCGGCCTTCTTCTGTCAGGGAGACGGAGCGTGTCGTTCGGTTGAAGAGCCGAATCTTCAGATTTCTTTTCCAGCCTGGCAATCGCCCGACTGACGCCTGGCGGCGACATTCCCAGCACTTCCGAAGCGGCGCCCTGCATCGACTACCGCAGCGAACACGCTGATGCCGCCGGACAGCTTCTCGCTACTGCATTTCATGGTCGCGCTCGTACCGCGGATGATGGATCGCCAGTGATCGACTTAAGGACAGCACAGCATCATCGCACCGGACAGCCATGCCGTACAGATTTCAATCATGCCTCATTAGTGACTCAGCGTCACTTATCTAATGCTATCCATGTCATTTTGCTTTTGGCGGATTTCCGCAGAATGCACCTCACCGAAACATTGTTCATTCAGAGGAACTCCAAATGACTGCACGACTGAATCGTCGACACCTTCTGAAGGGTGCGTCGAGCCTGCTATCCGTCGCGACGCTTGGCGGATTCGCAAGCCGTAATGTACTGGCTGCGCCACCCCGTTCAACAGGAGACGCGGTGCTGATCCAGCACCCCGCCTACACATCAATCGATCAATGCCTGCAAGGGGCGGTCGACGACGGCACGGTAGCCGGTGTTGTCGCCATGGGTGCAACGGAACGCGGGCTCGTGTACGAGGGAGCGCGCGGTCGGGCTAATGTTCATAGCCGGGAGACCATCGGCCCCGACACGATCTTCTGGCTCCTGTCGATGACCAAGGCGATTACTGCCACCGCTTGCATGCAACTCGTCGAACAGGGCAGGCTGCGGCTAGATCAGCCGGCTTGCGAGATCCTCCCGCAGTTGAAGGCGCCGAGGATTCTCGAGGGGTTCGACGCTTCAGGGCAGCCGAAGCTGCGCCCCGCGCGTAACGCGATCACGGTGCGTCATCTGCTGACGCATACCTCTGGTTTCACATACAGCATCTGGAGCGACAGGCTTAGCCAATACGAAAAGGCGACGGGCATGCCCGACATCGGCTACTCGATGAACGGCGCATTCGCGGCGCCGCTCGAGTTCGAGCCCGGCGAGCGCTGGGAGTACGGCATCAGCATGGACTGGATCGGCAAGCTGGTCGAAGCGGTGACGGACCAGTCGCTGGAGGTCTACTTCCGCGAGCACATCTTCGAACGGCTGGGCATGCGTAACACGGGCTTCCTGATCGGCAGTGCGCAGAAACAACGCGTCGCCACCATGCACAGGCGTCAGGGAGACGGGTCACTGGCGCCCGAGCCGTTCGAGATCAACCAGCGACCTGAGTTCTTCATGGGCGGTGGTGGACTGTTCAGTACGCCGCGCGACTACATGGCGTTCCTGCAGATGCTGTTGAACAGCGGCACGTATCGCGGCGAGCGCGTGCTGCGTGCCGACACTGTCGCGATGATGTTCCGCAACCAAATCGGTGATCTGCAGGTTAGCAAAATGGAGACGGCCCAACCGTCGTGGTCGAACAGCTTCGACCAGTTTCCGGGCGCAGCGCACAAGTGGGGATTTTCGTTTGACATCAACACACAGCCCGGACCACACGGACGCAGTCCGGGCAGCGTGAGCTGGGCCGGGCTGCTGAACACGTACTTCTGGGTGGATCCCGTCAAGCGCGTCGCAGGATCGCTTTTTACACAGATGCTGCCTTTCTACGATGCCCGAGTGGTGAATCTTTACGGGCAGTTTGAGCGGGCGCTTTACGACGGTCTGCGGCGCGCCTGACCACTTGGCGGCCGCTGCTTCGGCGCGGAACCATTTTATTTGCCCATGTAAAGAGAAAGAGCAATGTTTGCGATCACGGGAATCACGGGCAAGGTCGGCGGCGAAGTCGCCCGCCGGCTTCTCTCGGCAGGTCAGCCGGTGCGTGCCGTTGTGCGCGAACTAACACGAGCAGGTCCGTGGGCAGCGCGCGGCTGCGAAGTCGCGACGGCTCGCATGGAAGACGCTGCGTCGCTCACCGCTGCGTTCGAAGGCGCAAAGGGTGTTTTCATCCTGCCTCCTTCCGAGTTCGATCCGGAGCCTGGATTTCCCGAGGCGCGGGCGGTGATCGACGCCATGTCGAAAGCGATTGTGAAGGGCATCCTGATGAAATAGCCCGCGGTGATGTCGAGCTTGAGACGGTTCTGGGCAAGCTCGTGTCACGCCCCGTCTGAACGAGACTGGTCGGCCGACGCGGGCAACCGCACGTCGCCCGACCATTGCATCACATTGCCGTACATACAAGGAATACGCTATGGAATACAGCACACTAGGTCGAACCGGCCTGCGCGTCTCACGGCTGAGCCTCGGCGCAATGACGTTCGGTGCCGGCTCAGGCATCTGGGGCGACATTGCCGGGCTGGACGCCGGTCAGGCCGCCCGGCTCGTCGCGATGGCCGTGGAGCGCGGCGTCAACCTGATCGACACGGCGGACGCTTACTCGCAGGGCAGCTCCGAAGAAGTTGTGGGGCAGGTTCTAAGCACGCTGGGCCTCGATGAAAGCCGGATGCTCGTCGCGACCAAGGTCCGACTACGCACCGGCTCCGGCCATAACGATGTGGGGTTGGGCCGCTCGCATATCATGCGCACGGTGGAGACAAGTCTGAAGAGAATCGGCCGAGATCACATCGACCTGTTCCAACTGCATGATCGCGACGCGCTTGTGCCGCTCGATGAAACGCTTCGTGTTCTCGATGATCTGGTCACACAGGGTAAGGTACGTCACATCGGCGTGTGCAATTTCAGCGCTGCTGATATCGAGCGAGCGTTCGGCATCACGACCCGCACAGATCGCATACATCTTGCGAGCAATCAGGTTCATTACTCGCTGACGAGTCGCGACATCGAGCACGAGATCATGCCTGTCGCTGCGACAAACAAGCTGGGCCTGCTGGTCTGGAGTCCGCTCGCAGGCGGTTACCTGAGCGGCAAGTACGCTCCGACCGGCGATTCCGCCGGGCGCCGTGCGAAACTCGACTTTCCGCCCGTTGATGCAGTCAGGGCCGAGCCGATCCTCAAGGTTTTGCGTGAAGTGGCCAGCGAGCTGGCCACTATGCCAGCGCCAGTCGCACTGGCGTGGTTACTCGCGCGCCCGCAGATTACTTCTGTCATCGTCGGAGCCCGGACGCCCGAGCAGCTCGCGGCAAATCTCGATGCGCAAAACCTTCTGCTGACCCCTGAACAGCTCGAGCGCCTCGATAAGGCCTCTGCGACGCAAGAGCCGTTTCCGCACTGGATGCAACACTTCCATGACCGCGACCGCGTTCCCCGGTGATTAACAACGGGGCGGTACAGATTTTGCGGTGCGCAGCGTCCTGCGCTCACTACACACGTGCCCTGTACGGCAGCATATGATCGAACCGCGGTCGCCCGGTCTTTGTGGTCGACGGACCGAAATGGATCGATAGCGCTCGTCCGCCTTTCTGGGGCCGGGGGTAATGGATGTCGTGGGGTCCCCGGTCACGTGAAGCCGGCCACTCGCCTGGCGCCCGTCACGTAGTCCTAGTTCCTTAACTTCTCCAAACATGGCCAGCACGGAAAATTGGGGACGCCGCGAATTCCAACTTGAACGACATGAATTCCAAGTTGAATGACATTCGACATGAAATTCGACAATTGGATGACATTCGACATCTTGCCGGTGTATTTGTAACACGCCGGCCCTTGCCCCTTGAAGGCTCCGAAACCGCCCCTATAATTAGCACTCGCCGCCGCCGAGTGCTAACACCCCGGTGGCCTAGTGAGACAACCCTTTCGTAATGAACTACAGGAGTTCTTCATGGCCCTGCGTCCTCTGAATGATCGCGTGATCATCAAGCGTCTGGACAACGAGCGCAAAACCGCCTCGGGCATCGTCATTCCCGAAAGCGCGGCCGAGAAACCCGACCAGGGCGAAGTGATCGCTGTCGGTCCCGGCAAGCGTACGGAAGACGGCAAGGTTCTGCCGGTTGACCTGAAGGCTGGCGACAAGGTGCTCTTCGGCAAGTATGCCGGCCAGACCGTCAAGGTCGATGGCGAGGAGCTGCTCGTCATCCGCGAGGAAGAAATCCTCGCCGTGATCCAGTAATTCCCCCAAATACCGAATTCCAGTAAGGAAAGACTATGGCTGCCAAACAAGTCCTGTTTGCCGATGACGCACGCGTGCGCATCGTGCGTGGCGTGAACATCCTCGCCAACGCCGTCAAGACCACACTGGGCCCCAAGGGCCGCAACGTCGTGCTGGAGCGCTCTTTCGGCGCCCCCACGGTGACCAAGGACGGCGTTTCCGTCGCAAAGGAAATCGAACTGAAGGATAAGTTCGAGAACATCGGCGCCCAGCTGGTCAAGGACGTCGCCTCGAAGACCTCCGACAACGCCGGTGACGGTACCACGACCGCCACGGTCCTGGCCCAGTCCATCGTCCAGGAAGGCCTGAAGTACGTCGCCGCCGGCTTCAACCCGATCGACCTGAAGCGCGGGATCGACAAGGCCGTCATCGCCGCCGTCGCCGAGCTGAAGAAGCTGAGCAAGCCCGTCACCACCAGCAAGGAAATCGCCCAGGTCGGCTCCATCTCGGCCAACAGCGATTCCTCCATCGGCCAGATCATCGCTGACGCGATGGACAAGGTCGGCAAGGAAGGCGTCATCACCGTCGAAGACGGCAAGTCGCTGGAAAACGAGCTGGATGTCGTCGAAGGCATGCAGTTCGACCGTGGCTACCTGTCGCCCTACTTCATCAACAACCCCGACAAGCAAGTCGCGGCTCTGGAAGATCCGTTCGTCCTGATCTACGACAAGAAGATCAGCAACATCCGTGACCTGCTGCCCGTGCTGGAGCAAGTCGCCAAGTCGAGCCGTCCGCTGCTGATCATCGCCGAAGACGTCGAAGGCGAAGCGCTGGCCACCCTGGTTGTGAACAACATCCGCGGCATCCTGAAGACCACCGCCGTCAAGGCGCCTGGCTTCGGCGACCGTCGCAAGGCCATGCTGGAAGACATCGCCATCCTGACGGGCGGCGTGGTCATTTCCGAAGAAACCGGCATGTCGCTGGAAAAGGCCTCGCTGCAAGACCTGGGCCAGGCCAAGCGCATCGAAGTGGGCAAGGAAAACACCACGATCATCGACGGCGCTGGCGACAGCAAGTCGATCGAAGCGCGCGTCAAGCAGATCCGCGTGCAGATCGAGGAAGCCACCTCCGACTACGACCGTGAAAAGCTGCAAGAGCGCGTGGCCAAGCTGGCCGGCGGCGTTGCCGTGATCCGCGTCGGTGCCGCGACCGAAGTCGAAATGAAGGAAAAGAAGGCCCGCGTCGAAGACGCCCTGCACGCCACGCGTGCCGCGGTGGAAGAAGGCGTGGTGGCTGGTGGTGGCGTGGCCCTGCTGCGCGCCAAGCAAGCCATCGCCGACCTGAAGGGCGATACGCCTGACCAGAACGCCGGTATCAAGCTGATCCTGCGTGCCGTGGAAGAGCCTCTGCGCACCATCGTCGCCAACGCCGGTGAAGAAGCCAGCGTGGTCGTCAACGCCGTACTGAACGGCAAGGGCAACTACGGCTACAACGCCGCGACCGGCGAGTACGCCGACCTGGTCGAGCAAGGCGTGCTGGATCCGACCAAGGTCACCCGCACCGCCCTGCAGAACGCTGCGTCCGTCGCCAGCCTGCTGCTGACGGCCGAGGCCGCCGTGGTCGAACTGGCCGAAGATAAGCCCGCTGCCCCGGCCGGTATGCCCGGTGGCATGGGCGGAATGGGCGGCATGGACTTCTAAAGAGTCCTGTCACCCGATGCTCCGGGCATGCCCGGAGCCTTCGCCTGATGGAAAAGCCCCGAGGGTAACCTCGGGGCTTTTTTGTCGCGGGATACCCGCGATGTGGCGGGTGCACCGCGGCTTCGCCACGCCGCTTAACCGGCCCTTGAAATCCGGTACAGCACGTGCCTGGACAGCGGGTGGTCGCCCGGCAAGGCCGGATGTGCAAAGTCGGCGCCTGGATCGTGCGTCATACCGATGCGATCCATGACCCGACGCGACCGGCGTTCGCCGGCACCGTGAACGAGACGATCTCGTCCAGCCCCAGTTCATTGAATCCGTAGGCGACGACAGCACGTGCGCCTTCGGTGGCGAGACCCAGTCCCCAGAACCTGCTGCCCAGCCGCCAGCCGATCTCGAAGCAAGGCGCAAAAGGCGCGGCGAAGTCCTGGTACTTCATCCCGATGAAACCGGCCAGCTCGCCGGATGACTTCAGTTCCGCGGCGAAGAAGCAGCAGCGGTGGCGGGCATAGAGCCCATTCTGGGTATCAAAGAACTGTCTCGCCATGTCCGGCGTGACGGGCCCCGGCAGGAACTCGGTCACCCGTGCGTCAGCATTGAGCGCGACGTATGGAAGTAGGTCATCGTCTTGCCACAGGCGCAAGCAGAGGCGTGGAGTCTGCAGGACACCGCCGTTCGTGTTGGCTCCGGTCATGGTATTGGGCAATGAAATCCAATGGCGGATGATAAGGCGGAAAAGGACGAGCATCCCGCCCGGCCGGTGAAGCCGCTTGGCATATCCGCTTGCCGGCCGGTCGGCACCGGCACGAAAGCTGCCCATGCCGCCCGCAAGTCCACCGGCCACCCACGCATTGCCGCGGACGCCGCCCGGCCGAGCCGTTCAAAGGAAACCAACCCGACGCGCCCACACCTGGCTCGTCGCCTGGAGCATGCATGCCACCCGCTTCCCCACGCACTGGCCAGGACCCCGACGCGGTCATCATCGGCGCCGGGATCGGCGGACTGACGTGCGCCAGCCTGCTGGCCCGCGCGGGCCTCCGGGTGTTGGTGGCCGAATCCAGCGATGTCCCGGGCGGGCGCGCCCGCAGCTGGCAAGATCCGCGCACCGGCGTAACCGTGGATATCGGCCCCCATATCCTGCTGAACAAGTACGCGAATATGCGCGCCCTGATGGCGCGCCTGGGCACCGAGAAGCAGGTTTTCTGGCAGACGGAGGAATTGCTGACCGTTCACGACCAGGGCCGCGCGATCCACTTCAAGGCAGGCGGGCCGTTGCCCGCGCCGCTGCATTACGTCCGCAATCTGCCGCGCATTCTGCCCAGCGTGCCCTTGCGCCACCTGTTGTCGAACATGCGCGTGGCCTGGCGCACCCTGCGCAGCAGCGCGGGCGACATCCGCGCCATGGACGGAGAATCGGGAAGGGCATACCTGCAGCGCATGGGCGTGAACAGCAGCTTCATCGATTGGTTTTGGGCCTCGGCGTCCATGGCGCTGTTGAATCTGCCGGTAGAGCAGTGCTCCGCGGCGGCCCTGATGCGCTTGTTCGCGCAGATGATGGGACATAACGATGTGGCCTTCGGCATTCCGGCAACGGGCCTGAGCGAGCTGTACGCCTGGCCCTGCGTGGCCGATATCGAGCGGCACGGCGGAGAGGTGCGCTTCGGTTGTGGCGCGACCGCGCTGCAAACTGCCGACGACCGTGTCGACGGCGTCGTGCTGGGCGACGGCACGCATCTCCGGGCTCCCGTGGTCCTGGCCGTTCCACCCACCGCCCTGCCTGCGCTTCTGCCCGATGCGCATCCTCTCGCCGCGCGGGCGCGGCATTTCGAGCCCAGCCCCTACGTCAGTTGCTACCTGTGGTTCGACCGCAAGCTGACGCCGACCCCCTTCTGGGCGCGGCCATGGTCTCCCGCCACCTTCAATACCGATTTCTATGATCTCGCCAACGTCCGGCCGCCCGCAATGTCAGCCGTCCGCACGGGCTTGGCGGGTGTTACCCATGATGCGGGCTCCATGATGGCGACGAATATCATCTGGAGCCATCGCGCCGCCCACCTGTCCGATGAAGAGATCATCGCCGCGACCGTCGCGGAGATCGCCGACTTCGCGCCCCTCGCGCGGAGCGCACGCCTGCTTGCCACCGCCGTGCACCGCATTCCGATGTCCGTGCCCTGCGCGCGGCCCGGCATCGAAGGCATGCGTCCACCGGTGCGCCTGGAGAAGGATCTGTTCCTGGCCGGCGACTGGGCGGATACGGGCTTGCCCTTCTGCATGGAAAGCGCGACGCGTGCTGGCGCACTGGCAGCGGAGGCCGTCCTGGCGGAGCGCGGACGTCACGTAGCGCTGGCCTTGCCCGCGCCTGAACCGGGCGGCCTGTCGCGTTTGTTGCGACGCAAGCCTTGGCGCGATGGCGTCGCGGGCTAGCCCGGCGCGATGGCGGCGGCATCGGGATACCTTCCCAACATGACGAGGCGCGCCTGCCACATGCGGCACGTCAGGTCACCCTCCACGCGCGACGCACGTCAGGCGCCAAAAGACAGCCGCATGGAGGTCAGCCGTGCGCTGACGAAGGGGCGCTTGCCGCGCAGGAACGACAGTGGACCGTTCGCGTCGAAATCCCAGTCGGCGTGCCCGAGCACGAGCTTGCCCTGCGCACGGCAAGGGGTAGGCAGCGGACCTCCCTCCCCGGCCTGCACGATCAGGCCGCGTGCGGGCAAGGCGACCGGGATCGACAGACGGCGGGTGAAACGCAGCGCCGCCACCAACCCGCCCGGCGCGGCCAGGCGGCCGGCGAACCCGCCGGCGCCCACGTCGCCATCCATGTCGAAATGGCCCAGCCGTTTGGGCACGCGCCACAGGTCCAGGCCCCCTTCAGCGGCGGCGGGTTCGCTGACCCAGACCTGGTGCAGCGTCGCCGCCGGCGGCAACATGCCGGGATGGCGCAGGAGTACGCCGGCGGCGAGTTCGTCGTAGCTGAGGGTGCCTCCGGGCAGATACCTGGCCCAGACCAGGAAGAAGAAACAGCGCCGGCCGATGCGCATATAGCGGGTGCCGGGCACAGGAAGGGAAATCAGCGCCGTGTCGATCAGCCAGGCCGATATGCAAGCATCCCCGTGCAGATGCCATGGCGCGCCGGGGTACGCGGGCAGCGCACGGGCATTGGTGATACGTCCCGTGGCCCCGGAACCTTCCGGTCCGCCGGAATCGTCCCGCCTATCCGCCCGATCAGCGTTATTCGCGTCGCTCGCATCCATGGTCACGCCGTGATGTGGTGTCTGCCTGAACCCGGCTTCCCCGGGCACGTACCGCGTCGAACCCCGCAGCCCGCATGCCCGGCCCACCCCTGACGGTTTCGAGGCGCCAGTATTATTAGCAGGGAACGCGGCAGGACGGGTAATCCCTGGCACCTATCGGGGGCCCTGCCTTTGTGGCGAGGTGCCGACGCAACTGGTAAGGTCTTGCACGGCTCACCGATCATGCCCTGGCCTGCGCGCCGCACGCGTGTGGCGCCACGGGAACATCGGTTGCTCTCCACACGTCAAGGCGTGGCCGGTGACAGGCACACGTTTCGAACGACCGAAAAAGGCGAGTCCACATATGTCCTTACTGTCCCGCCTGCGCGCCCATCCTCCCGCCCTGCTTCGCCTGCTGGTGGCATCCGCCAGGCAATGGTCGGAGCACCGCGCCTCCAGCAAAGGGGCGGCGCTGGCCCTGTACACCATTTTCTCCCTCGCGCCCATGCTTATCCTGGTGATCGCGGTCGCCGGAGCGTTCTTCGGCGAGCAGGCGGTGCGGTCGGAACTGGTAGGCCAATTGCGCGACCTGATGGGCGACCGGGGCGCGGAAGTAATCCAGATCGTGCTCGCCAGCGCCCATGAGTCGGGCGGCGGGCTGCTGGCCACGGTGATCTCGCTGGCCGTACTGGTATTCAGCGCCACCACTGCCTTCGCGGAACTGAAGGAAAGCCTGGATGAACTGTGGGACGTGCGCGGCAAACGCCGCAGCGGCGTGCACGGGCTGGTGCACAGCCGGCTGCTGTCCTTCGGGCTGGTGCTGGTGCTGGCCCTGTTCCTGCTGATTTCCCTGACCGTGAACGCGGCACTGGCCGCGGCGCACGATTACTACGGCACGCTGTGGACGAATTCCACGTTCGCGATGGCCGCAGAGATCCTGTCGGGTGTCTTCTCTTTCGCGGTGGTGGCGGCGCTGTTCGCCGTCATCTACAAGCTGCTGCCGAACGCGGTGATTCCGTGGCGGCACGTGCTGCCCGGCGCGGTGGTGACAGCGGCCTTGTTCCTGCTTGGCAAGTGGGGCATCGGCCTGTACCTGGGCCGCGGCGCGGTGGCCTCGGCCTATGGGGCGGCCGGCTCGGTGGTGGCCCTGCTGCTATGGATCTATTACTCGGCGCAGATCTTCTTCTTCGGCGCGGTATTCACTCGCCAATACGCTCTTTATCTAAGCCGCGAGAAGCAGCCGCCGGCGACCCCGTAACGGCGGCCAGGGGCGCGGTCGGCGCGCCGCGGCCTCCGGTAAAAGAACGATGAACCGGCCTGTTTCGAGTAAAGCGCAGGGCCTTCACGCACCGCGGCGTGCGACCGTACACTGTCGCACGTACCGCTACCGCCCAGAGCCCCGCCGCATGTCGTTCGCCGCCGCCCTTTCCCGCCTGCAACAGCCGGTCCGCCGCATGGCGGGGGCGCTGCGGTATATCACCTCTCCGTACCAGCGGTACCGTCACGCGCAGGCGCTGCACGCGATACGGGTGTCGCTTGCCATGTTGACCACCATCCTGCTCACCAGCGGGCTGCAATTGCCCCACGGCGATTGGGCATCCGTGTCCATGCTGGTGGTCATCGGCGGCATCCAGCACCACGGCAATATCCGCAAGAAGGCGGTGGAGCGCGCCATCGGTACCCTGCTGGGCGCGGCCGCCGGGCTGACGCTGATCCTGGTGCATGCGGCCTTGGGATCGGAGGCGATCACCTATGGGCTGCTGTCCCTGACGGCCGGCATCTGCGGATACTACGCCATCGGCCGTGGCGGCTATATGGCGCTGCTGACGGCCATCACCATGATTATCGTGGGCGGCCACGGCAACAACTCCATCGAAATGGGCCTCTGGCGCTCGGTCAACGTCGCCATGGGCATCGTGGTGGCGCTGGTGTTCTCGTTCGCGCTACCGCTGCTCGCCAGCTATGCGTGGCGTTTCGACATGGCCTTGAACCTGCGCCGCTCGGCGCGCCTGATCGCCCGCCTTCTGTCGGGCGAAGCGCTGACGCCGGAGGCTCGCAACGCGGCCTTCGCGGACTTGAACCGGCGTTCGATCAACCTGCGCAACCTGCTGCCCTCGGTCGCTAAAGAGATGCAGGTGCCCTTGTCGCAGCTCGAGGAAATACAGAACCAGCATCGCTCCATCCTCGCCACGCTGGAGATGGTCTCGGGCGTGCCGCTGGGCCCGGATCAGGCATCGCGGCAGGCCGTGTTGCAGGCCTTCCGGGCCGAGGGGCATACGATGCGCGGCAAGCTGCTCGTCATCGCGCGGGCCCTGCGCGCCGGAAATGCCGCCCCGCTGCCGCCCGCCGCGGGGCGCGGGCCGGCGGACGACGATAGCAGGACCCACGAACCCGCGCCGGCCGCGCAGCCGGACCCCGGCGGCGTGATGGCGTTGCCGCAGGCCTTGCAAGGTCCCTACTGGCTTATGCGCCAGGCGATCGAACAGGTCGAGCGCCTGAGCGGCCTGTTGCTGCGCCTGCGCCGGCCTGTCGCCTGATCGACGCCCGCGCCCCTCGGCCAGGCGCCGTTGGACCGCGACATTGCCGCAACCCCGCCGCATGCGGGCGCGCGCTACAGCCTTGCGGCGGGGTCGCGCCCGCTCAGGCCGCTGGACCGCGCAATGCCGGCGGGGCTACGCGCAGGCGCTCGCTCCAGATGCCTATTTCCGCCCACAGGCCCGGTTCGAGCGGTATGCCATGCTGCCGCCGCTGCGCGTCGCAGGCCACCTCCGGATCGCCCGGCATGCGGGGCTGGCCCGGTTCCGCCGCCAGTTCGCGCGCCATCTGTTCGACGGTCGCGGCCAGCGTCGGACCACCCGGAAACCGCGCGGGATCGACCACGATGAAGAACGCGCCCAGGCGACGCGGCAGCTCCAGCTTTTCGTACATGGGAGAAATATGCTGCCCGAAGGGGTTGCCGTTCAAGGGGCCGCACAGCAGTTCGATCATCAGGGCCAGCGCATAACCCTTGTGTCCATACTCGGGCCCGCCCAGTGGCCGCAGGGCGCGGGCCGCCTCCGCGTCCGTGGCGTCCGCGCCGTCGGCATCGACCGCCACGCCCGCCGGCAACGGCTTGCCCTCGCGGCGCGCGTTCATCACGCGGTTCCACGGGATGGATGTCGTGGCCATATCCAGGCACACCGGCTCGCCGCCCGCCCGGGGGAAGGCGATGGAAATGGGATTGGTGCCCAGGAACGGCACATGACCGCCAAAGGGCGCCGCGATCGAATCGGAATGTGTAAACGCCACGCCCACCATGCCGGCACGCGCCGCGTCGCGCGTGTAGAGCCCCATGGCCCCGCAGTGCGACGAATCCGAAACGCCCACCGCGGCCACGCCGGTTTCGGTGGCGATGTCCATGGCGGTGCGGTTGGCGCGATGCGAGACGACAATGCCCAGGCCTTGCCCGCCGTGGACATGCGCGGTGGCCGGCCCGGTGCGGCTGACGGTGATCTCCGGGCGCGCCAGGATAGAACCATGCGACAGGCGGTTCAGGTAGTGGGGCAACCGCGCGATGCCATGCGAGTCGACGCCCCACAGGCTGGTCTGGACCAGGCTTTGCGCGAGCAGGCGCGCGTCATCGTCGGGCACGTCTTGCGCGCGCAGGCAGGCTACGCCCCATTGCACGAGCGCCTCTGCATCGCAGTGGCGCATCACAGGCGTGGAGGAAGAGCGGTTTTCCATGGTGTTTACCAATTCCATAAGGTGCCGTCGTGCGCCAGCCGGTTCACCGGCAGATACGCGCGGCTATAGGGATACTTGCGGGCCAGGTCCTCGTCGATGTCCACGCCATGCCCCGGTACGTCGCCGGGCACCATCATGCCGTCCTGGAAACTGTAGGCATGCGGAAAAACGGCATCGGTTTCCTCGGTGTGCCGCATGTACTCCTGCACGCCGAAGTTGGACACCGAGATGTCGAAGTGCAGTGCCGCGCCCATGCACACCGGCGACAGGTCGGTGGCGCCGTGGCAGCCGGTGCGCACCTGGTACAGGGCGGCCAGGTCGGCGATGCGCCGCAGATGCGAGATGCCGCCCGCGTGGACGACGGTTGCGCGGATGTAGTCGATCAACTGGTTCTGGATCAGGTCCTTGCAGTCCCACACGGAGCTGAAGATCTCGCCGACGGCAAGGGGCGTGACGGTGTGCTCGCGTATGAGGCGGAAGGCCTCCTGGTTTTCGGCGGGCGTCGGGTCCTCTATCCAGAACAGGCGATAAGGCTCCAGCGACTTGCCGAGCCGCGCAGCTTCGATGGGCGTAAGGCGGTGATGCACGTCATGCAGCAGGTGCACGTCCCAGCCCACCGCGTCGCGCACCTTTTCGAACAGGCGCGGCGTGTGGTCCAGGTATTTTTCGGTGGACCAGTCGTGCTCGGACGGCAGCGAAGCATCCGCCGGCTCGTAGAACATGCGGCCGCGGCCAACGCCGTATACCGACTGCAGCCCCGGCACGCCGCTCTGCGCGCGTATGGCCTGGTAGCCCATGTCGCGGTAGCGCAAGACCTCGTCGACCGTCTCGTCGATATCGCGGCCATTGGCGTGGCCGTAGACCATGACGCCGGTGCGGCACTTGCCGCCCAGCAGTTGGTACAGAGGCAGGCCGGCCGCCTTGGCCTTGATGTCCCACAAGGCAGTGTCGACCGCCGCGATGGCCGTCATCGTGACCGGCCCGCGCCGCCAATAGGCGCCACGGTACAGAAACTGCCAGATATCCTCGATCTGGTGGGCATCCCGGCCGATCAGGCAAGGCAGGACATGGTCGGAAAGATAGCTGGCGACCGCCAGTTCGCGCCCATTGAGCGTGGCGTCTCCCACACCGGTCAGCCCCTCATCGGTTTCGATCTTGAGCGTGACGAAATTCCGGCCGGGACTGCAGACAATGACGCGGGCGTTTGTAATTTTCATGGGCGAGCGTTTCCCTGTTCAGGCCGGGCGATGGCGATGGACGCGCGGCCCGGCCGACGCATGTCCCCGGGGCGCGATGCCCTGCTGCGCGCGCCGCCGTCCGCATGGCAGGACCTCATCACGGTCCTAGCGCATTTCGGACAACGCGCCCTCCTTGAAACGGAATCCCCACCCCGGCCCCTGGCGCGGGAAGGCGTTGCCATGCTCCATGTGCATGGGCGTGTCGATAAGCGTATCGATCCAGTCGAAGCTTTCGGCGGCCATGCCGTTGGGCGTGCCGCAGAGCAAGGGGACGTCATAGTCGCGGTAGTGGTGCGGAAGTACGCCAAGGTGGTGGGCCGCGGCGAAGACGGTGGAGGCGCGCCAGTTCTCCACGCCGCCCAGCCGCATGAGGTCGGGTTGCCACATGTCGATGCCATTGCATTGCACCAGGATCTTCAGGGCTTCGACGTCGTGCTCCCGTTCGCCCATGGCGAGCGAGAGACCCCCCTGGCTGCGCAACGCCTCGTAGCCGCCATAGTCCCGTCGGTGCAGGGGCTGTTCGAAGCACACGACGCCAAGCTCGACACCGACCCGGGCCAGCACGAGCGCGTCCGGCCGTTGCAGGCCTTCGTTGCCGTCCATGATGATGCGCACGCTGGGCCCGACGGCATGCCGCACCTTGCGCAGCCGCGCGGCATCGCGGGTGATGTCGGAGGAGCCGACGCGTATCTTCACGGCGCGAAAGCCGCGCTGGGCAAAGGACGTGACTTCGTCGACCAATTCCTGGTCCGAATAGGATAGCCAGCCCCCGGACCCGTAGCACGGGATGCTGGCGCAGTGGGTGCCGAAAAGATTGTGCATGGACACGTCCAGCGTGCGTGCCCAGGCGTCCCACATGGCGACGTTGACGACGCCGACCGCCCAGCGCTGCAGCCCTTCGCCGCCGAAGTAGGCATGCTCGCGATTGGCGCGCTGCAGGAGCAGGCCGGGCGCGGCGCTGTCCAGGCCGACGACCAGGGGCTCGAGGTCGCGCAAGGCGCCGCGGATGGCGTTGTGCGAATAATGGAAGGCCACCAGATAGCCCTGCCCGGTGCGGCCGTTGTAGAGCTGGACCTCCGCGATCAGGAAGCGCAGCGCCTGGATGGTATGCATGGCGTCCGACAGCGGCCTGTGCAGCGGTGTGGACGCCTCGTAGAAGCGCAGGGATTTGACGGCAGTGGGGGCTTTGCTCATCGGGTCGTTCCCAACGCTGGGGCTATTGCGTTCTTTATACCCCTCGGCCGTGACACGTGCGAGATCCCGCGAGCGGTTTTTCCGGATGAGCTGATGTGCATGACGCCGCCCGCGGCTACATGACGGCTCCGAGCTGCCAGGGCACGAACTCGTTCTGCCCATAGCCGTGCGCCTCGCTCTTGGTGGTCCGGCCCGATGCGGTGTCCAGCATCATGCGGAAGATCCGTTCCCCCATTTCCTGCACGGTGGCGCCGCCTTCCACGATGGCGCCGCAGTCGATGTCGATGTCGTCTTCCTGGCGTTGCCACAGGGCGGTGTTCGTGGACAATTTCAGGGACGGCGCCGGCGCACAGCCATATGCGGAGCCGCGGCCGGTGGTGAAACAGATCAGATTGGCGCCGCCCGCCACCTGGCCGGTGGCCGATACCGGGTCGTAGCCCGGGGTATCCATGAATACCAATCCTTTGGCGGTCACCGGTTGGGCGTATTCGTAGACATCGACCAGATTCGTCGTGCCGCTCTTGGCGATGGCGCCGAGCGATTTCTCCAGGATGGTGGTCAGGCCGCCGGCCTTGTTGCCCGCCGACGGGTTGTTGTCCATTTCTGCATCGTTGCGCCGGCAGTAGTCTTCCCACCAGCGCAGTCGCTCCAGCAGCTTGTCCGCGACTGCGCCGGAGACGGCACGGCGCGTCAGCAGATGTTCGCCGCCATAGATCTCCGGGGTTTCGGACAGAATGGCCGTGCCGCCGTGGCGGACCAGCAGGTCCACGGCCGCGCCCAGCGCGGGATTGGCGCTGATGCCGGAATAGCCGTCGGAGCCGCCGCATTGCAGCCCGACCGTGATATGGCCGGCAGGCACCGGCTGCCGCTGCACGCGGTTGGCTTCCTCCAGCATCCACTCGACGAGTTCGATGCCGCGCGCCACGGTCTTGCGCGTGCCGCCGGTGTCCTGGATGTTGAAAGTCTGGAACTGGCGGCCGGCCTGCAGGCCTTCCTGCTCCATGAGGCCACCGATCTGGTTGGTCTCGCAACCCAGGCCGACCACCATCAGCCCGGCAAAGTTGGGATGCCGGGCGTAGCCGCCCAGGGTACGGCGCAATACTTTCAGGGGCTCGCCTTCGCTGCCGGTGGCACAGCCCGCGCCGTGCGTAAGCGCGACGACGCCATCGACGTTGGGATAGGCGGCCAGGGCCTCCGGATGGATGTCGCGGCGGAAATGATCGGCGATGGCGCGCGCCACGGTGGCCGAACAATTGACCGAGGTCAGCACGCCGATGTAGTTGCGCGTGGCGACACGCCCATCCGGGCGGACGATGCCGTCGAAGACGGCCGGCGTATCGACATAGGGCGTCGGGTGAGCGTCCTGCCCCGGCGCATAGTCGCGCTGGAATTCGCTGAACTCCAGGTTGTGCGTATGCACATGCTGGCCGGCGGCGATGTCCTGGCGGGCGACGCCGATGACCTGGTTGTAGCGGCGCACGGGACTGCCGGCCGCAATGGGGCGCACGGCGATCTTGTGGCCGGGCGGGATCAGGCCCACCACGGTGACGTTTTCTGCTTCGAGCCGGGTACCGCCCAGCAGTTGGCGCCGGGCGATGACCACGTTGTCGGCGGGATGGATGCGAATGACGGGGTTGTCGATGGCGCTCATACCAAACTTCCGGTGTGACGCCGCGGCGAAACGTTCGCCGCGGCCAGGCGGACGGCTCAGCCGTCGATCAGTTCGGGGTTCCAGGCGTGTACGCGTTGGCGCTGCTCGCCCAGGCCGTCGATGGCAAGGCGCATTTCGTCGCCGGCCTTGAGGAACTTGGGCGGCTTCATGCCCAGCCCCACGCCGGGCGGCGTGCCGGTGGTGATGAGGTCTCCCGGATACAAGGTCATGAAGCGGCTGACATAGCTGACGACCTGCGCGACGTTGAAGATCATGGTGCGCGTGTTGCCGTTCTGCACGCGCGTACCGTTGACGTCCAGCCACATGCCCAGGGCCTGCGGGTCGGGAATTTCATCGGTGGTGACCAGCCAGGGGCCGACCGGGCCGAAGGTGTCGCAACCCTTGCCCTTGTCCCAGGTGCCGCCGCGCTCGATCTGGTATTCGCGCTCCGATACGTCGTTGACGATGCAATAGCCGGCGACATGCTTGAGCGCATCGGCCTCGGAGACATAGCGCGCCCGCGCGCCGATGACCACGCCGAGTTCGACTTCCCAGTCGCTCTTGACGGAATCCTTGGGCAGCACGACGGCGTCATTGGCGCCGACCACGCAACTCGTCGGCTTCATGAAGACGACCGGCTCGGCGGGAATCGGCAGGCCCGATTCCGCGGCGTGGTCGGCATAGTTCAAGCCGATGCAGACGAACTTGCCCATGCCGCTCCACGGCGGCGCGATGCGGCCCGGGTCGCTGACGATGGGCAGGCTGGACGGGTCCACCTTGGCGATGGGCGCCAGTCCCTGCGGGGTCAGCAGATCCGCGGTGATATCGGGCACCACGCCGGAGAGGTCGCGGACCTTGCCGTCGCGATCCAGGATGGCCGGCTTTTCGGCGCCTTTGGCGCCATAGCGCATGAGTTTCATCTTGCTTGCTTCCTTCAGCGTTGATAGAGGTGTGGACGTTCAGTTGGACCAGCCGCCGTCGATGACCTGCACCGTGCCGGTCGTGAAGGCGGATTCGTCGCTGGCCAGGTAGACGGCCAGCGCGGCGATTTCCTCGGCACGGCCCAGGCGACCCATCGGCTGCCGCGCCACGAAGGACGCTTCGACTTCCTGGGTCGTGAGCCCGCTTTGCCTGGCCTGCGCCGCGATGCGGTCGCGCAACGAGGGAGACTCCACCGTGCCTGGGCAGATGGCATTGCAGCGAACCCGCTTGGCGACGAAATCCAGCGCGACCGACTTGGTCAGTCCCACGACGGCGGCCTTCGTCGTACTGTAGACGAATCGGTTGGGCACCGCCTTGACGCTGCCCGCGACCGAAGCCATGTTGATGATGGATCCGCCGCCCTTGGCGACCATGCCGGGCAGGAAGGCCTGGATCAGCCGCACCATGGCGCGCACGTTCAGGTCCACCGCGAAGCTCAGGTCTTCGTCCGTGCTTTCCAGTATGGTGCCGCTGTGCACATACCCGGCGCCGTTGAACAGGATATCGACGGTGCCGGCGGCCGCCGCCGCGTCCTTCACGGCACGCGCATCGGTGATATCCAGTTCGCATACGGTGCAGTGCGGCAGCTCCGCCAGGGCGCTGAGCCCGGTCGGATTGATGTCCGCGGCAAAGACCTGGGCGCCTTCGCGCAGGAAGGCTTCCGCCGTCGCCCTGCCGATGCCCTGGCCCGCCGCGGTGACGAATGCCACCTTACCCGCCAATCGCTGACCCATAGTGCTACTTCCTCCGGTTAAGAATTACTTGCCCATGCCCAGCGCGGTCGGCAGCCACAAGGTGATCTGCGGCACATAGGTAATGGCGATCAAGGCCGCGAACAGCGGCACCAGCCAGGGCAGGATCGCCATCGTCGTGCGCTCGACCGACAGCCGCGCCACGCGCGCCAGCACGAACAGCACCATGCCCAGGGGCGGATGCAACAGGCCGATCATCAGGTTCAAGGTCATGATCAGGCCGAAATGGATGGGGTCGATGCCGAGCTTGAGCACGATGGGCAGCAGGATGGGCACCAGGATGGTGATCGCGGCGATGGTATCGATGAAGCAACCGACGACCAGGATGAGCACGTTGGCCAGCATCAGGAAGACCCACTTGCTCTGCGTGACGCTCAGTATGGCGTCCGTCAGCGCCTGGGCGGCCTGGGTGGTGGTCAGCAGCCACGCGAACACCGACGCGGCGGTGACGATGAACAGCACTGAAGCCGTCGTCTCGATGGTTTCGAAAGTCGCCTTGGCGAGCAGGCGCAGCGTCATGCTGCGATAGCGCACCAGCCCCAGGAACAGCGCCCACACGACGGCGGCTACAGCCGCTTCGGTAGGCGTGAACCAGCCCAGCGTCATGCCGCCGATCAGGATAACCGGCGCCATCAGCGCCATGACCGCGGAGAAATTGAAGCGCCAATCGAGCAGCAGCAGCACGGCGAACGCGATGATGGCGGCCAGGTTGGTCGACACGCCCATGCGCGACATCATCCAGATGGAAAACGGAAACGCGAGGACGACGACGACCTCCAGGCCGGCGGCGGCCAGGCGACGCAGGTCGAACTTGATATCGCCGCCCCAGTTGTTCTTGCGGGCGTAATACGCCACGGTGAACATCATCATGATGGTCAGCACCGCGCCGGGCACCACCCCGGCCAGGAACAGCGAGCCGATCGATACATTGGCCATCATGCCGTAGATCACGAAAGGCAGCGAAGGCGGGATGATGGGTCCCAGCGTGGCCGATGCGGCTGTCACGCCCACCGCGAACTCGGTGTCGTAGCCGTGGTCCTTCATGGCCTTGATTTCGATGGTGCCCAGGCCGGCCGCATCCGCGATGGCCGTTCCGGACATTCCGGCGAACACCACGGAGCCGACGATGTTCACGTGGCCCAGCCCGCCCCGCATCCATCCCACCAGCGCCACGGCGAAGTTATAGATGCGGCCCGTGATTCCGGCGATGTTCATCAGGTTGCCAGCCAGGATGAAGAAGGGCACCGCCAGCAACGGAAAGGATTCCACACCCGCGATCATGCGCTGCGCCACGACGACGTCGGGCACATCGCCGGAGACCAGCAAATACAGCAGCGATGCGCCGGCCATGGACACCGCCACCGGCACGCCGACGATCATCAGCAGGAGAAACGAACAGATCAATATCCACATGCCCAGCCCCTTGTCGTGTGCCGCACCTCAATCCACCTTGTCGTAAGCTTCGGGCCGTTCCAGGTTGGAATAGCCTTGCCGCCAGTTCTGCGCCGTGACCTGCAGCGAGCGCAGGCACATCAGCACGAAGCCGAACAGGGCGAGCCAGTACACATAGGCCTTGTTCCACTCGATGGTGGTCATCGGCTCGTCGCCAACCAGCTGGATGTATTGCCACACCAGCCAGGCGACATAGGCGAAGAACGCCGTGCGCAGCACGTCGATCGCCGTCGACAGCACGCGGCCCGCCGCGCGCGGCAGGTAGCGGTACAGCAGGTCGACCTGGATGTGCCGGCAGGTACGCACGCACATGGCGGCGCCGATGAACACGACCCCGATCAGGGCATAGGTGGCCAGTTCCTCCGTCCATGCGAACGAATCGTTCAGCACATACCGGGTGAAGAACTGCAGGAACACCAGCAACGCCATGATCCAGAACAGTCCCAGGCACAGCCAGTCCTCGAAGGTATGCCCGGACAGGTCCACTTCCTGGTGGTCGGCCTCCTCGAAACTGGAGACGATGGACTCCACCGACGATGGGTGTTGCGTGGCCTGCGCCGCAGGGCCGCCCGGCGGGGAAACGTGTACATCGGTCACCATGTCGGCTCCTCCGTTACTTCACGGCCTGGATCTTTTCCCAGTCGGCCTTCTCGTAGCCGTACTGCTTGAACGGCACATTCTTCAGCACGGTGTCGCGGAAGTCGGCGACATCCACCGTGTCGACCTCGATGCCTTTCTTCTTGAACTCGGCGACCAGTTCCTGTTCACGCTTGATGATCTGGTTGGACGCCCGCACGGCGGCCTCCTGCGCCACTTCGGTGAAGATCTTGCGGTCTTCCGGGGACAACTTCTTCCACAGGCGGCCTGAAATGATGGTGTTCAGGTGGTCGACGATGTGGCCGGTCAGGACGATGTTCTTCTGCACCTCGTAGAACTTCTTGGCTTCGATGGTCGTCAGCGGGTTTTCCTGGGCTTCGACCGTGCCGTTCTGCAGGGCGAGATAGACCTCGGCGAAGGCGATGGGCGAGGTATTGGCGCCGCAGGCGCGCGGCATGGCCAGGTAGGCCGGCACATCGGGCACGCGCATCTTCAGGCCCTTCATGTCCGCGCACTTGTGGATGGCCTTGTTCGCGGTGGTCTGGCGCGTGCCGTAGTAGGTCGTGGCGACGATATGGTTGCCGCTCTTGTCCTCGTAGCCCTTGGTCAGTTCCTTGTAGATGTCGCTCTTGGTGTAGGCCAGCAGATGCTGGGGATTGCGGAAGGTGTACGGGTAGTAGGTGACGCCGATGCGCGGAAAGGACTTGGCGGCGAAGCTGGATCCGGAAATGATCATGTCCACCGTGCCCAGGGTCAGCCCCTGGTTGATGTCGTTTTCCTTGCCCAGTTGCGAGGCGGGATAGACATCGATGTGATAGCGCCCGTTGGTGCGTTTTTCGATTTCCTGCGCCGCCCATACCGATTCGGTGTGGAAGGGTTCCGACGTCTCGTAGACGTGCGCCCACTTGAGCTTGGTCTGCGCCGTGGCGCCAGCCGAGACGGCGAACGCCAGGGCGGCGAACAGCATTTTCACTGCGTGGCCTTGCTTCATGTGTGTCTCCTCTCTCTTTTGTGTCAGGACGTCATGCGCTCTTTGGCGCCGCCCCGGTGGCGTCAATCACATACCAGCTGCACCTTCGTACTGCGGGAACGGTCGGCCGCCAGCTCGAAGGCCTGCACGGCCTGGTCCAACGGCAACTGCGCGCTCATCAGCGGGCGGACGTCCACCCTGCGCGTGCGCAGGTAGGCGACCGCCCAGTCGAACTCGGGTCCCGCGCGGAAAGCGCCGACGTAGTCGAGCTCGCGGGCCATGATGCTGTTGGCCGGGAAGTGCATGCCCTCCCCCGGCAAGGTGCCGACCTGCACGATGCGGCCGCCACGCCGGGTCGCCGCCAGGCAGGTCGCGAGCGCGGCCGGACTGCCGGCGGCTTCGATGGAGACATCGGCGATGTCGACCAGCTCGCTGGCGTCGGTGGTGTCGCTGCGCACCGTGGCGTCGGCCCCCACGGTGCGCGCCATTTCGAGGGGGCGGTCGGCGATGTCGCAAACGATGATGCGCGCCGCGCCCGCCAGCCGCGCGGCGATAACGGCCATGCAGCCGATGGTGCCGCCACCGGTGACGAGCACCGTGCGGCCCATCAGTTCCCCGGCGCGGCGCACGCCGTGCAGGCCGATCGACAGCGGTTCGGCGCAGGCCAGTTCGCCCAGGGAGATGTCCTCGTCGACCGGCGTCAACTGACGTTCGCCCATGACGAAGCGTTCGCGAAACATGCCCTGGACGTGCGGATACACGCTGGCGCTGCCCAGGAAACGCATATTGCTGCACAGGTTGTCGCGGCCGGCCCTGCAATAGTCGCAACGGCCGCAAGGATGCGAGGGATTGATGGCGACCTTCATGCCGGGCGCGACCCGTGTCACGGCATCGCCGACGCGCAGCACGACGCCGGACGCCTCATGCCCCGGAATGAGCGGTTCGCGGATGACGAAGGCGCCGACGCGCCCGTGCAGGAAGTAATGCAGGTCGGACCCGCAGATGCCGGCCGCGCCAAGGCGCACTTCGACCTCGTGCGGCGCCAGCGGCGCGGTCTCGTCGGGCTCCAGCCGCAGATCGCGGGCGCCGTGAATTCTGCAAGCCAGGCTCATCGCGCCACCTCGCCCCGGGCCTGCTGCATCGCTGCTGCGCGCTTGTTCATGCGTTCTCCTGGCGTGTCGTCATGCCGTGCGCTTGTCGGCGCGCGGGCGGACCTTGTAGCGCCCGGGCTGCCCCGCGTCGCTCGGGGACCAGTTGGCGGTGAAGCGATCATGCGACCGCGCCATGTGTTCGCGCATGGCCGCCCGCGCGCCGTCCGGGTCGGCGGCCACGATGGCGGCCACGACGCGCTCGTGCTCGGCGATGGCGGCCGCCCAGCTTTCGGCGTTTTCGAAATGGCTGCCCAGTTGCACGGCCAGGGGATTGTGACGCTCGTCGTAGAGCTCGCCGACCAGGCGCAACAGCACGGAGTTGTCGGTAGCCTGCGCGATGCGCACATGGAACAGACGGTCGCCGCGCGCGGGGATGTTGCCCGACGCGGCTTCCTCGCGCATCACGTCCAGTGCCTCGCGCAGGCCGTCCACGTCGGCCGCTTGCATGACCAGGGCCGCCTGCGCGGCGAGTTCCCCTTCGATAAGCTGGCGCGCCAGGATGGTGTCCAGGGGGCTCTCGGCCACCACGCTGCCGTGGTGGCCTTGATCGCGGGCACGCACGTAAATGCCGGAACCCATGCGGACTTCGACCAGCCCTTCGACCTCCAGCGCAATCAGGGCCTCGCGCACCGACGGACGGGACACGCCCATTTTCAGGGCGAGGTCGCGCTCCGGCGGCAGGCGGGTGCCGACGGCGAACTCTCCCCGCTCGATCAGCGCGCGCAACTGGTCGGCGATCTGGCGATAGAGGCGGCGCGGTTCGATGGCTTGGAAGGGCATGCGGGCAAAAGGTCAAGTGGCCTTACCAGTTGACCGAATACTGCGCTGCTGCCATGCGTGAAACAATTAGGGTTTGTGCTTATGATGCCTGTCCAGCCAGCCTTCCCTCCCCCCGCCATGACGCCCACACCGCAGCACTCACCCTACAAAAGCACCGGCGGCGTGCGCCGCATCTTCAATGCGCTGCGTTATTCGATGCAGGGCCTGCGCGCCGCCATCCGCTACGAGGCCGCCTTTCGCCAGGAACTGGTGCTGGCCATCCTGCTGATTCCAGCGGCCTTTTTCCTGGGCCGATCGGTGATCGAGGTGTTTATCCTGATCATGTCGGTGGTCCTCGTCCTGGTCGCCGAACTGCTGAATTCGGCCATCGAGGCGCTGGCCGACGCGCTTTCCGTGGAAATGCACCCCTTGCTGGGGCGGGCCAAGGACCTGGGCAGCGCCGCGGTACTGCTGCTTTTGATTTTCACGGTGGCGGTCTGGGCGGGCGTGGCCATCGGCCGCTTCGCGCATTGACGGGCTGGTTCACCGCCCGGGGCACAGCTCCGTGTCACGGCCCGTTCACAGCTCGATTCACGCTCTCGTTTTGGGCCGCATACCGGCCCTGGAGACCGCTATACTCCCGGCCATGCCGACCCCTCCCTTCCATGCCCCACCCCACCGCGTCGTGATCGTGGGTGGCGGCGCCGGAGGACTCGAACTGGCGGCCAGGCTGGGCCGCGCCCATGGACCGGCCTGTGTCACGCTGGTGGACGAGCGCCCCTTCCATATCTGGAAGCCGTCCCTGCACGAGGCAGCGGCCGGTACGCTCGATATCCACCAGGAAGGCCTGTCGTACCTGATGCTGGCACATATGTGCCACTTCTCCTTCGTCCTGGGACGCATGCAGCGCGTCGATCGCACCAACCGCACGGTCAGCGTGCAGTCGGTGGTGGATGCCTCCGGCGTCCCCATCATCCCGGAACGCGCGCTCCCCTACGAAACGCTGGTGCTGGCCATCGGCAGCATATCGAACTTCTATGGCACGCCCGGCGCGGCCGAACATGCCATCACCCTGGACTCCACCGAAAGCGCGGAGCAGTTCAGGCTGACGCTGTTGAAGGCGATGATCCAGGTCGACCAGGCGAAGGTGCACGATCCGACGGCGCGCCTGAACATCGTCATCGTGGGCGGCGGCGCCACCGGTGTGGAGCTGGCGGTGGAACTGCACGAGGCCAGCCACGTCATCGGCGCGTACGGGCTGCCCAGTTTCCGGCCGGAACGCGACCTGAGCATCACCGTGCTCGAAGGCGCGCCTCGCATCCTCGCGGCCTTGCCGGAAAAGCTGGCGCGCGCCGCCCATGCGCGCCTGGCGGAACTTGGCATCAAGGTCCAGACGGGGCGACGCGTGGCCGAAGTCACGGCGCAAGACGTGCGGACCGAAGACGGCGTCCATTTCGACGCTCACCTGTGCCTGTGGGCGGCCGGCATCCAGGGCCCGGCCGTATTGCGCGAACTGGATCTGCCGGTCAATCGCATCGGCCAACTGGAAGTCAACGAACGGCTCGAAACGGCGGACCCCTACGTGCTGGCCTTCGGCGACTGCGCGGCCGCCCCGTGGAAGGGTCATGGCACCGTTCCGGCCCGAGCACAGGCGGCGCACCAGCAGGCCACCTACCTGGCGCGCAAGATCGGCCTGCGCATACGCGGGCTGCCGGAAGCGCCCGGCGGCTATGTCTACAAGGACCACGGGTCGCTGGTGTCGCTGGGCCAGGGCGCCGGCGTGGGCAGCCTGATGGGCAAGCTGGCCGGCCGGGGCCTGTTCGTAAGCGGTACACTGGCGCGGTTCATGTACATGAGCCTGCACCTGATGCACCACCGGGCCCTCCTGGGCATCTGGCGCACCGCCTGCCTGGCCCTGGGCCGCGTGCTGCTGCGCCGGACACGCCCCCGCGTAAAACTGCATTGACGATGAACTTCAAAGAAAAGCTCGATCGCGCCTGGCTAACGTCCGGCTCCCTGCTCACCGTGGGACTGGACCCGGATCCGGGCCGCCTGCCGCGCGAGCTGGACGGCCAGCCGGACGCCATCTTCCGCTTCTGCCGCGACATCGTCGACGCCACGGCGCCCTACGCCTGCAGCTTCAAGCCGCAGATCGCGTACTTCGCCGCCAACCGCGCCGAGGACCAGCTGGAAGCCCTGTGCGACCACATCCGCACGCGGCACCCGGACCGCCCTATCGTGCTGGACGCCAAGCGCGGCGATATCGGCACCACGGCGGAACAGTACGCCCGCGAGGCGTTCGAGCGCTACCAGGCCGACTGCGTCACGGTCAGTCCCTACATGGGCCTGGACTCCGTCGAACCCTATCTGCGCTGGACCGATCGCGGCGTGTTCGTCCTGTGCCGCACGTCGAACCCCGGCGGTTCGGACCTGCAGTTCCTGAAGACCGAAAGCGGCGAACCGCTCTACCTGCATGTGGCCGGGCTGGTGGCTGACAAATGGAACGCCCAAGGGCAATGCGGGCTGGTGGTGGGCGCGACCTACCCGACGGAACTGGCCGCCGTGCGCCAGCGCGTGGGCGACGGCGTGCCGCTGCTGGTGCCCGGCATCGGCGCCCAGGGCGGCGACGTAACCGCCACGGTCACCAATGCGCGCAATGCCATGGGTACGGGGATGTTGATCAATTCATCGCGCGCGATCCTGTACGCGTCCAGCGGCAAGGATTGGCGCGAGGCAGCCGGCAAGGCGGCCGCCGACCTGCGCGACGCCATCAACGCCGTGCGCTAGGTCCCGGACCTGTCAGGCCAGGGTCGGGCTGGGCATCTCCGCGCTGGCCCCGATGGTTTCCAGTACGCCGCGCAACGCGAACATCACGGCCTGTTCGCGCACCTGGGTACGGTCGCCGGGAAACACATGCGTGGCGGCGCGGGTGGTGATGCCGTCGCCGGCGCGCACCGCGAAACCGAAGCACACCATCCCCACCGGCTTGCCCGGCGTGCCGCCTTCCGGCCCGGCGATGCCGGTGGTGGAGACGGCCACATGGGACATGCGCGAGGCCAGCAGCACCCCGCTGGCCATTTCCTGGGCCACCGGTTCGCTGACCGCGCCGTACAGGTTAAGGGTATCCGGCGAGACTTCCAGATCGACCACCTTCGCTTCATTGGTGTAGGTCACGAAGCCCCGGTCGAACCAGCCGCTGGAACCCGGCACCGCCGTGATGGCGCCCGCCAGCAAGCCCCCGGTGCAGGATTCGGCAGTTCCCATCATCCAGTTGCGCCGCGCCAGTTCCTTGCCCAGCATCCTGGCAAGGTCGATTACTTGGGTATCCAACATCGTCATTGAAAGGCTCCGAAACGCACAGCGATTGCCATGACCAGCAGCGTATAGGCCGCCGCCAGAAGATCGTCCCACATGACGCCGACACCGTTCTTCATGCGGGCGTCGAAATAGCGGATAGGCGGCGGCTTGGCGATATCGAAGATCCGGAACAGCACGAAGGCGCAGGTCTGCGCGATCCAGCCCCCTGGTGTCAACCACAGCACCAGCCAGAACGCCACCATCTCGTCCCAGACCATACCGACATGATCCGGGGCATTCAGTTCCTGGCCCGCCCGATGGCAGGCCCAGCAACCATAGGCGAGCGCCAAAGCAAGAAGCAGGCCCAGGACGGGATCGCTGAACCAGCGCGCGACCGCCAGCCAGATCAGCCAGGCCAGAACCGTGCCCCAGGTGCCCGAAGCGGGACGCACCAGCCCGGAACCCAGGCCGAACGCGACGAAGCGCGATGGAGCGCCGCAGATCCACGCGAAGGAAGGATAGGCCACGCGCTGGCGTTCGCGCATGGAAACGGATTCGGAAGGAGGGGTCTGGGTCATGTGGATCGGAAGTGGTCGAAACCCCGCGGCAAATCGGGCAGGGGCGCGCCGTCGGCGTCGAGCACGACCAGCGCTTCATCGGCGTCGATGACGCCGATGCGGGAGACCGCGACGCCGGCGTGCGTCGCGGCGGCGCGTATGGCGTCGCCGTGTGCCGCGGGCGCGGTAAAACAAAGTTCGTAGACATCGCCGCCGGCCAGCACTGCATGCCGCAGCCGGTCCGCCGGCAACCCCGCCAGGGCCGGCGACACGGGCAGGTCGTCCATGCGCAGGCGGGCGCCGACCCCGCTGGCGCGCAGGATATGCCCCAGGTCCTGCAGCAGGCCGTCGGAAATATCGATGGCGGCGTGGGCCAGGCCGGCCAGCGCCTGGCCGAGCGCATAGCGCGGCTGCGGCCATTCCAGCGCCGCGCGGGTGCGGGCCAGCAAGGCGTCGTCCGCCGGCATCTGGCCGCTGAGCAGCCGGTAGGCAATGTCGGCCTCGCCCAGCACGCCCGACACCCAGATATCGTCGCCGGGCCGCGCGGCGTCACGGCGCAGCGCCGCCTGGGGATAGACCGCGCCGAATACGGTCACGCTGATGGCCAGGCCGCCGGGATTGCCGGTGGTGTCGCCGCCGATGAGCGGGCACCCGGCCGCGAGCGCCATGGCATGGAAGCCGTCCGCGAAAGCAGCCAGCCAGGGTTCACGCACCTGGGGCAGCGCCAGGCCCAGCAGGCAGCCGATGGGCTGGGCGCCCATGGCGGCCAGGTCGGATACATTGACCGCCAGCGACTTGTGGCCCAGTGCCCGAGGATCGACATCCGCGAAGAAATGCCGCCCCTCGATCAGCAGGTCGGTGCTGGTGGCCACGTGCATGCCGGCGGGCACGGCAAAAAGCGCGCAGTCGTCGCCTACGCCCAACATGCCGGCCGGCGCCTTGCGCTTGAAGTAGCGGTCGATCAGGTCAAATTCGGAAGCCACCGGACGCTCCTGGAGTATCGCGACATCACGGCCGGACTTGGTTCGCACAAGGTCGTGGGCACAAGAGCAAGGCAAGCGCCACGCCGCCGATGTCAGGGCCCGGACAGGCCTAGCGGCGTGGAGCCGCGCGTACTTCGTGCGGACGCACCACGGCGGCCAGCTTGTCCAGCACGCCATTGACGAACTTGAAGCCATCCGTGCCGCCGAACGACTTGGCCAGTTCGACGGCCTCGTTGATGGCGACCTTGTAAGGCACCTCGACGTGATGCACCAGCTCGTAGCTGCCGATCAGGAGAATGCCGTGCTCGACGGGCGACAGCTCGTTCAGCGGACGGTCGATGAAAGGCGTGAACCGTTCGCGCAGGTTGGGTGCTTCACGCAGGACGCCGTGCAGCAGCGTCTTGAACCACTGCGCATCGGCTTCCGGGAAGTCCTCGGCGTCGCGCAGGTGCGCATCGATTTCGCCGGCATCCTGGGTGCCCTCGCCGCCGCGTAGCAGCCAGGCGTAGACACCCTGCAGGGCGAACTCGCGCGCGCGCCGGCGGGCGCTGCGCGCATTGGCGCGCGCCTGCGCGGCTTGATCAGGAGCGGTCGTCATCGTCTTCTTCGTCAAAATCTTCGTCTTCTTCGTCCTCGTCGTCCGTCTCCGGCTCGAGGGCGGCCACCAGATTGGCCATTTCCACCGCGACCTGGGCGCAATCGCGGCCCTTGCCAGGCGCGCGCGCTTCGGCCTGTTCGTCCGTATCGGTGGTGAGCACGCCGTTGGCGATGGGAATGCCGGTCTCGATGGAGATACGGGTGAGCGCGGCGGCCATCTCGTTGCTGACGATCTCGAAGTGGTAGGTCTCGCCACGGATGACGGCGCCCAGGGCGATCAGCGCGTCGAATTCATAGGTCTCGGCCATGCGGGCCAGCGTAACGCCGAGTTCCAGCGCGCCCGGCACGGTCACCAGCATGACATCACGCTCGTCCACGCCGAGTTTTTCGAGTTCCTCCAGGCAGGCCTCGAGTTCGGCCTGGCCGATCTCCTCGTTGAAGCGTGCGCGGACAATGCCGATGTGCAGCCCCTCGCCGTTCAGATCGGGGGATAAGGTATAGGGGTTCATCGATGACTGCCTTATGGTTGCGGGGCGGTTGGTGCAAGGGTTTGATGCGACCGGATAGCGGGCCGACCGAGGCGGCGTGCCGTGTCCGCCCGGCGAAGGTGGACATGACAGCAGGCCCTAGCGTACCGGGGACGCAGGAGGGTCGCAATCGTAACCTGTAATGGACAGGGAAAAGCCGGCCATGCTGGGCATTTTGCGCGGACGCGCCAGCAGCTTCATCTGGCCGACGTTCAGGTCGCGCAGGATCTGCGCGCCGATGCCGTAGGTGCGCAAGCCCAGACGGTCGCCGCCGCGTGCTTCGCGGGTGGCGTCGGCCGCTTCGTTCCAGGCGGCGATTTGCGCCGACACGTGTTCGCCCCCGGCCTCGCAATTCATCAGGACGACCACACCGGCCGGCGCCGCCGCGATCGCCTGCAAGGCCTGGGCGACACCCCAGCTGTGGCCGCTGGCGCCGGTATCGAGCACGTCCAGGATGGAGGCCGGCTCGTGTACGCGGACCAGGGTCTCGCGCTGCGGGTCTATTGCGCCGTGGACCAACGCCAGGTGGATGGACTGGGTGGCGGTATCGCGGTACGCCACGGCCTGGAACTCGCCCCAGGCCGTCTGCATGGGCCGCGCGCCCAGGCGCTGGACGATGGATTCGTGTTCGCTGCGGTATTGGATCAGGTCGGCGATGGTGCCGATCTTCAGTCCATGGGCGCGCGCGAAGGAAACGAGATCCGGCAGGCGCGCCATCGCGCCGTCGGGCTTCAGGATTTCGCAAATGACGGCCGCGGGCGTCAGCCCGGCCATGGCAGTCAGGTCGCAGCCGGCCTCGGTGTGGCCGGCGCGCACCAGCACACCGCCCGGCACGGCGCGCACGGGGAAGATGTGGCCGGGCTGGACCAGGTCCTCCGGCTTGGCGTCGCGGGCGACGGCCACGCGGATCGTGCGGGCACGGTCGGCCGCCGAAATACCGGTCTCGACACCGACGGCCGCTTCAATGGACACGGTGAAATTCGTGCCGAAGCGAGTCCCGTTGCGGGACGCCATCAGGGGCAGGTCCAGCTGGCGGCAGCGTTCTTCCGTCAGCGTCAGGCAGACCAGGCCCCGGCCGTGCGTCACCATGAAGTTGATGGCCTCCGGCGTGACGAATTCGGCCGCCATGACCAGGTCGCCCTCGTTTTCGCGGTCTTCTTCGTCCACCAGGATGACGATGCGGCCGGCACGAAGTTCGGCGATGATCTCGGAGACCGAGGCGATGCCGAACGATTCAGCTTCGGGGGCGGGTGCGACGGAGTTCGGCTGGGCGGACATGACGGAAAGAACGGGCGGAGAAAAGCGGATTTTACCGCTGCGCGCAAAACCCGCGGCCGGCGCCGTTGAATTGGCATTTCCTCGTCCCCGGACCCGCGGCGCCTGTGACTCCGCGCCATGGGCGGCGGTGTCGTCGGTGGGGCGGTGGAGGCGGTGGACGCGTGGACACGAGGGGTAGGCGTGGAACCGGAGCCCGGAAGCAGCAGCCGGTGCCCATGGTGCCCCCAGGCGCTGCCTGCCCTGGCCGTCGGGGCCCGGCGACATGACCGCTTCATGACTGGTCATCAATATCCGGCCATGGATGCGTAAGATCCGTACTTTTCGTGGTTTTGCGGAATGTCATGTCGGAACAGGAACTGAAGCTGCACGTGCCCAGGGCGTCCCGCGCGGCCGTCGAGCGGGAACTCAAACAGGCCGGGGCCGAGCGCGTGTCGCTCCATGCCATGTATTTCGATACCCCGGGACGCGAACTGGCCCGCGCACGGGTGGCGATACGGCTGCGCCGGGAAGGGCGCAACTGGATCCAGACGCTGAAAACGCCCGGGGCCAACGCCATTACCCGGGTAGAAATAAACCATCCGCGCCCCGGCCCGATCCTGGACCTGTCCGTCTATGCCGGCACCGAGGTGCAAGACACGCTGGCCGGCCTCAAGGGCGAATTGGGACTGCGCTACGAAACCGACGTGATCCGGCTGCTGCGCAAGTCGCGCACGCGCTATGGGACGGTGGAAATCGCCTATGACAGCGGGCTGTTGCGCGCGGGCGAGCTGGAACTGCCCATCTGCGAAGTGGAGTTCGAACTGATGTCCGGCCGTCCGGCGGCCATCTTCGCCGCGACGCGTACCTGGCAGGCCCGTCATGGACTGGTGCTCGATCCGCGCAGCAAATCCGAACGCGGCGACGCCCTGGCCCAGCTGGCCCATACGCTGGCGCAGCCGGACCTGGGCGAAGAGGCGCGCACGGCCGCCATCGCGCAATTCTGGGGCCCCCGCTCTGCCAAGCCGGTGCGGCTGTCATCCGATATGACGCCCGCGCAGGCCCTCGGCGTGGCAGCCGGGGAATGCCTGGACCAGGTGGCCCGCAACGCCGCCATGCTGGCGGAGGTCGATACGCTGGATCGCTACAGCGCGGGCCAACCGGAGCACGTGCATCAGTTGCGGGTCGGCATGCGGCGCCTGCGCTCGGCATGGCGCCTGTTCAGGGGCTGGGCGCAGTTGCCGCCCCAGACCATGCAGGACGCCCTGCGCGCGCATTTCGCGCACTTCGGTGCGAACCGGGACCAGGATGTCCTGCAGGAGTCGATCATTCCGGCCCTGGTGAAGGCCGGTATGCCGACCTTTCCCATCCCCGACGACGGGGCGCCGCCCGAGACCGCGCAGGTGAACGCCGCCAGCACGGCATTCCAGGCCTGGCTGCTGGACATGCTGGAATGGAGCCTGGACGTGCGGCCGGAGGACGGGCAGTCGCAGCAGCCGGCGGCCGCGAGTGCGCCGCAAGCCGGCGACGCCGCATCCGGCTCACGCGGCCCCGTGCGCAGGGCGCCGCCCGCCGCGCCCGCGCTGGCTCGCGGATCATCGCGCCTGGCCGTCGCCAGCGTTGCCGTGCAGCCCGGCGCGGGGAACGACGGCAGCACCGGGAAACAGGCCGACGCCGGCAGCCCCGGGAACGATGCCGATGCGGCGCCCGGCGCGGGTCCGGCGCGCGCCGAGGGCAAGCATGGCGGTTCCGTGGATGGCGGCACGGCCGATCGCGGCACGAACGATGGCGGCGGGATCCCGGCAGGCCACGCCGCCGCCCCGCTGCAGCCGACCATCATTCCGCTCAACCCGCCGCGCGAGTCCCGTCCCTTGCAGGTCTTGCTGGCGCGGCGCCTGCGGAAATGGCATAAGCAGGTACTGGGCGAAGGCGCCGTTTTCGCCGATCTGGAGATCCCCGCGCGGCATGAGCTGCGCAAGCGCGCCAAGCGCCTGCGCTATGGCCTGAGCTTTGCCGAGTCGCTGCTGCCGGCGGCCAAGATGCGCGATTACCGCCGCAGGCTGGCGGCCGTGCAGGACGTGCTGGGGGAGATGAATGACCTGGCGGTGGCCCATGACCTGTACCGCCAATGGAGCAGCCGCTATCCGCAGGCCTGGTTCGCGCTGGGCTGGATCAGCGCGCGCCAGGAGAAGCTGGTGACCGAAGCCCAGCGGGCTTTCAAGAAGCTGGGCGAAGCGAAGCGGTTCTGGAAGTAGCGGCGGCACGCCGCTGCGCGCCGGCGGCGATTCGGCTGAAACCCGCCTGCAATCCGGCATGCCGGCTGCGATGGCGCCAGTTCGGCTCCAGGCGGGCTGGGCTGCCCAGGCCGGCGGGGGAGCCGGCCCTGGCGCGGCAATGCGACCTCAGGCGGACATGCCGAGCAAAGCCGCGGCGAATTCGTCGGCGACGAAGGGCTGCAGGTCTTCCAGGCGTTCGCCCACGCCGATCCAGTACACCGGCACGGGGCGCACGCCCTGGCTGCCGGCCGCCACGGCCGCCAGCGTGCCGCCCTTGGCCGTGCCGTCCAGCTTGGTGACCACCAGACCGGTGAGATTGATGGCGGCATCGAAGGCGCGGATCTGGGCCAGCGCATTCTGGCCAGTATTGCCGTCGACCACCAGCAGGACCTCATGCGGCGCCGCGCTGTCGGCCTTGGCGATCACGCGCCGGATTTTCTTCAGCTCTTCCATCAGGTGCAACTGCGTGGGCAGGCGGCCCGCCGTATCCACCATCACCACGCCCGCCCCCCGGGCGCGCGCGGCGTTCACCGCATCGAAAGCCACCGCCGCCGGGTCGCCGCCTTCCTGGGCGATGACCGTGACGTTGTTGCGGGCGCCCCATTCCATGAGCTGCTCGCGCGCCGCCGCGCGGAAGGTATCCCCGGCGGCGAGCAGGACGCTGGCGCCCTGCCTCTGGAAGGTATTGGCCAGCTTGCCGATCGACGTGGTCTTGCCGGCCCCGTTCACGCCGGCAATCATGACCACCAGCGGTTTGGCGCGCGCCAGGTCGAAGCGACGCTCCAGCGGCCGCAGGTGGTCGGCCAGGATCTGCCGCAAGGCCTCGCGCACCTGCGTGGCGTCTTCCAGGCGGTCTTTCTTGACCCGGGCGCGCAGCGCGGTCAGGAGCTTTTGCGTGGCCTCCATACCGGCATCGGCCATAATGAGCGCGGTTTCGAGCTCCTCGAAGAGGTTCTCGTCGACCTTGACGCCCACGAACAGGCCGCCAATGCTCTGGCCCGTGCGCGACAGGCCCTGCTTGAGGCGTTGCAGCCAGGACGTCCTGGCCGCCGCCGGCTCCGCTGGGGCGGGGGCTTCGGCCTCGACCGGCGCCGCCGGCTGCAAGGGCGCTTCGGTATGGGGGGCCGGCGTGGGGAACACGGGCGATTGTTGCGGCACGCCCGCGGAGGCATCCTGCAGGTCGATGGCCTCGGCATGGCCCTGCGGCCAGGGCGGCGGCGCTGGCGTTGCCTCGGGAGGTGCCGGGGGCGCGTCGACGGACGGGGCGGGAACGGGTGCGGCCTGGCCGGCCGGATCGGCGGGCGGGGGGGCCTGCGCCGGTTCAGGGACGGGCGCGGGCGGTTTTTTCTTGAAGAATCTCAGCATGACGAACAAGTATATTCGCATCGTCGGCGGTCAATACCGGCGCACGCCGATCGCCGTGGTCGACGCCGCGGGATTGCGCCCCACGCCAGACCGCGTGCGCGAAACGCTCTACAACTGGGTCAACCATTTCTGGAACGGCGAATTCGCCGGCAAATCGGTGCTGGACCTGTTCGCCGGCAGCGGCGCCCTGGGATTCGAAGCCGCGTCGCGCGGCGTGTCGCACGTCCAGATGGTCGAGCGCGACCGTGGCGCGCTCGCCGCCCTGCGCGCCCTGCGCGACAAGCTCGACGCCCAACACGTGCGCATCCATGCCGGCGACGCCCTCGATGCATTGCGGCGCATGGACGCCTCGCGCTACGACCTGGTGCTGCTCGACCCGCCCTTCGGCCAGGGCTGGCTACCGCGCCTGTGGCCGCTGCTTCCGGGCGTGCTGACCGATGATGGCCTGGTGTACGTGGAGAGCGAATCGGAGCTCGTCCCACCCGAAAATTACGAAACATTGCGCAAGGATCGCGCAGGCGCCGTCCACTATCAGTTACTCCGGTTTGCTGCAATGCAGAAATAGATCAATAATCGGCGATTCGGAGAGATGACATACACCTACAAAACAAGGGAGGGCGCATGATCATCGCTATTTACCCCGGCACATTCGACCCGCTGACGCGGGGACACGAAGACCTGGTTCGACGCGCCGCGGCGCTGTTCGACGAGGTGGTGGTGGGCGTTGCGCATAGCCGCAACAAGAAGCCCTTCTTCAACATCGACGAGCGCGTCTCGATCGCGCGTGAAGTGCTGGGGCATTACCCCAACGTCCGCGTGGAAAGCTTTGGCGGACTGCTGAAGGACTTCGTGCGGGACCAGAACGGGCGCGTCATTGTGCGCGGCCTGCGCGCGGTGTCCGATTTCGAATACGAATTCCAGATGGCGGGCATGAACCGCCACCTGCTGCCCGATGTCGAGACGCTGTTCATGACGCCGTCCGACCAGTACCAGTTCATCTCCGGCACCATCGTGCGCGAGATCGCGCAATTGGGTGGCGACGTGAGCAAGTTCGTGTTTCCGTCGGTGGAGCGCTGGCTGCAGGAAAAAGCCAAGGAACGCCGCGAACAAAGCTGGCCCGGCTAGGTTGCCGGCATGCGGGGCCGCCGCGCTTGCGCGCGATGCCGGGGCGGCAGCCATCATGGACCGGGTCGCATGATGGCGGGATTACAATGACCAGCTTGGCGCGCCCTGCGCCCCGCCCGACCGGCGCGCGTCGCCGTAGTCCGCCATGGCCCTGAAGATCACCGAAGAATGCATCAACTGCGACGTCTGCGAGCCGCAGTGTCCGAATGAAGCCATTTCGATGGGCGATGACTATTACGTCATCGACCCGGACAAATGCACCGAATGCGTGGGGCATTACGACGAACCGCAATGCAAGGTCGTCTGCCCGGTGGAATGCATCGAACTGCACCCGCAGTGGCAGGAAGGCCAGGACCAGCTCATGGCCAAATACCGCCGCCTGACCGGAGGGGCATAGGCCGATGCCGGGCTCGACCGCTACCAGTTCCACCACTCCGTCCCGCAACGACATTTCGCTATCGGCCATCGTCGCCGGCCTGGTCGCCGTGCTCGTGAGCTTCGGCGGCACCGCCGTGCTGATGGTGCAGGCCGGCCATACCGCCGGCCTGGACGCCGCCCGCATCGGTTCCTGGCTGGGATCCATCTGCCTGGCGCTGGGGCTGGGTGGCGTGTACCTGAGCCTGCGTACCCGTCTACCGATAGTGCTGGCCTGGTCGACGCCGGGCGCCGCCCTGCTCATCACCGCCCTGGCCGGCGTACCCTTCGGCGAAGCGGTCGGCGCCTTCGTGGTGGCGGCCGCGCTGGCGCTGGTGTGCGGCGTGTTCGGCTGGGTCGATCCCATCGCGCGCCGCATTCCGCCGCAGATCGCCTCGGCCATGCTGGCTGGCGTGCTGTTGAACTTCGGCGTTGGAGTGTTCGGCGCCATGGGCCGGCAGGCCGCGCTGGTCCTGCCCATGGCCCTGGCCTACCTGGCCTTCAAGCGCTATGCCCCCCGCTACGCCATCCTCGCCGTCCTGGCGGTCGGACTGGCCGTCGCGGCTGCCCTGGGCCTGTTGCGGTTCGACAGCGCGGGCTGGCGGCTGACCGAATTCGTGTGGACCACGCCGGTGTTCACCTGGCGCGGCGTCGTCAGCCTGGCCATCCCGCTTTTCGTTGTGGGCATGGCCTCGCAGAACCTGCCCGGCCTGGCGGTGCTGCAGGCCGCCGGCTACCAGCAGGTGCCGGCATCGCGCATTATCGGCGTGAGCGGCGGCATCGGCTTGCTGGCCGCGCCGTTCGGGGCACACAGCGTGACGCTGGCGGCCATCATCGCCGCCATCTGCGCGGGCAGCGAAGCGCATCCCGATGCGGCGCGGCGCTATGTGGCCGCCGTCGTCTACGGGGTGTCGTACATTGCCTTGAGCGTGGCGGCCGGCGCGGTCGCGGTGTTTTTCCAGGCCATGCCCCCGGCGCTCATCGCCACCCTGGCCGGCCTGGCCTTGCTCGCGCCCATCATGGGCGGCATGGCGGCCGCCATGCAGCAACCGGAAGGACGCGAAGCCGCGCTGATCACCCTCCTGGCGACGGCGTCCGGCATGAGCTTCTGGGGCGTGGGGTCGGCCTTCTGGGGCCTGGTGGCGGGCCTGGTCGCCCATTGGATCATCACGGGCCGGCGCCGCGGCGGCTGAAGGCCGGGCACCATCGTGCCATGCGGCGCCGTGGCCGCCAACACCCTATTCCGGCCAGTCGACCGGTCCCATGTCGGGATGCACCTTCATCAAGCGGCACGGGATGCCCGTGAAATTGGACACCCACGCAGCGGCCAGTTCGCCTTCATCGACGACATCCACGGCCTGCGTGCCCACCAGCACGGCACTGCGTACGCTGTCGTCATCCTCGATTACGTCCAGGGGGATGTCGATGCGCAGCATTCCGGGCGCGCGCAGCACCAGGTACCCGAAGCGCATTTCGACGGCGATATCCGCGAGCGCCGGGCATTCGGTCCGCGTCATCCATTGACCGCCGGAGTTCACCAGCAGCCAGCGGCGTTCGTAGTCCGCGGCGCGCGGATCGTCGAGACCGCCGCAGTGGGCGACGGGATGGTACAAGGCGCTCATTTTCCGGTGATCCCTTTCAACATTCTGCCCAGGTCCTTGATGGCGTCCTGGCGCGATTCGCCATTTCTATTACTGTCCGCGCCACGGTCGCGCAGCGCCCGCTGCAAGGCGCGCGACAAGGCATCGCCCGCCACGGCGCGCCAGTCGACACGGTAGCGCAAGGCGTCGTAAGGGCCGGCGACATGGACGGGGACCGCGAGGCCGCGCAACTCGGCCAGGTCCGCATAGGACGGCGGCGGGTCGGCAATGCGGACATTGGCGACTACGTCCAGCGTACCCTTGGGCAGATCGATGATGGCTGGCGTTCCCTGGCTGACGCGAACCACCGGCGACACCACGTCCAAGCGCTTGATGGTTGCGATGCCGGCCGCCAGCGCGAGGTCCGCGTCCATGCGGCTGAATGTGGTCTCCCGCGACGCATCCGCGCTCACGTCGGCTTGCTCGCCTTGCTTGCCGCCAAGTATGGCCTGCTTCAGCTCACGCAGCGTGCGCGCCACGTCGAAGCCCTTGATCGCGCCATCGCGCAAGCGCAATTGCAGGGTGCCGCCCAGGTTATCGCGCAAGGCATCGCCCTGCCGGCCGTGCGTCGTCAGGTCGGCCGCCACGTTGCCCACGCCTGTCATGGGCGAGCGTTTGGCGACCGCGGCCAGCAACGGGCCGATGGCCACGCCGTCCAGCGTGAAGCGCGTGGCGATGGCATTGTCGCGCGCCGCATCGACGGACACGTTGCCGGCCAGCTTGCCGCCATACAGCGTGGCCGCCAGCGGTGAGACATCCAGCTTGCCCTGCGCCAGCCGTACCGCGCCGGAGAGGTTCTCCGCCACGAGACCGCGCGCGACCAGGCGCCCTATTTTTATCGTGCCCTGTGCCTGGGGACCCACCAGCACGGAAAGATCGATGCCGCCACCGGGGCGCGGAGCGGACGCGGCCGATGGCGATGCGGGCGCCGCGGTCCCGGGTGGCGCGGCGCTGGGGCCGCCGGGCGCCGCTGGCGCGGGCGCAGAGGCAGGCGCGGACGCGGCCCCTGCCCCCGGTACGGCGGCTCCCGTACCGCTGTCCTTGCCGCCAACGGCTGCCGGGCCGGCGCGCTGCGCGGGCGTACCGGCGGGCATCAGCTTGTCCAGGTCCAGGGTATCGGCCGCCACGGCGAAGCGTATGGCCGGCTGGGCGGAAGTACGCGCCACGTCGGCCGACAGCGCCAGCTTGCCGCCTTCCAGCTGCCCCTCCAGGCGCAGGTTCGCGGTATTGGCGACCCCGTCGGCCTGCGCGGCGCCGGTATAGGGAATCTTCAATGCGCCGCCCGGCAATCCGGGATCAGCGATGGCGACCTCGCCGGCCAGCGCCGTGGCAGCGATCGCGCGCCTCGCGGGGACGAAGGTTATCGGCGATGCCGCGCTCAAGGTCCACGTGCGCGCGCCCTGCTTGATCTCCCCGGCGATCGTGGCTTGCGCGGCCGACAGGCCGCCGGTATTGCCGCCGACACCGTCGATGCCCAGGCGCAGGTCCATGCCATCGTTGCCGGCCACACGCAGGCGCGCCGTCATGGCGACCCCGGCGGCGCTCTTGGGCGACAGGTCCAGGGAAGGCGCATCGACCGCCAGCTCGAAAGGCCCGGGGCGCGCCGCGCCCTTGGCGCGCACCGCCAGTTTGTCGACGCGCATGGCGCCGCCGGCGCGATCCAATTGCAGCCGCTGCGCCGCGACGCTGGCGTCCATGCTGGCCGGGCCACCGGCCAACCGCGCGAGCTCGCCCTGGAAAACCGCCATCAGGCCCGTCACGTCGAGGGCGCCGCGGCCTTCGTCGAAAGCGATGTCGCCGCGCACCGCCAGGTTCTTGGCCTGGACCCCGGGCAACTGGCCTGCGATCTTCACGTCCAGCTTGCGGGCGGCATACCGCCGCGCATCGGGGTCCATGGTCAGTTCGCCCTGGCCGGACAGGTCGGCGTTGAACTGCGGCGCGCTGCCTTCGATATGTGCCGACACGCTCAGTTCGAAGGGCTCGGCGACCCGCACGCGGCCGGTGCGGGCGCTGAGCTGCGAAATGGTCAGCGCCCGGCCGGTGGCGTCGTCCTGCAGCAGCACCTCGCCGTCCTTGATATCGAGCCCGGCGATGTCGATGTACGGCGTGCCCGCGCGCGATTCGTCGCCCGATGCGCCTGCATCGGCGCCGCCCGGGCCATCGCTCGTCTTTGCCTTGCCCATCAGGTCCTGGAAATTCAGGCGCCCCTGCTTGTCCCGCACCACGCGCGCCTTCACGCCGCTGAACGTGGCGTGATCGATCACCACGTTACGCGACAACAGCGGCCAGATCGCCACCGCCATGCGGGCGTTCTCCACCGAGGCGAAGGTCTCCGTGCCGCCCGGTTCGGACAGGGAGACGCCCTGCAGCGTCAAGCCGAGGCTGGGAAAAAGCGTCGCCTCGATATCGCCTTCTATGGTCAAGGTGCGGTGATAGCGTTGCTGGACCCAGGATTCCAGCCGGTCCTTGTAGGCGTTCGGATCGAAGGTCAGCAGAAACACCGCCAAACCTGCGACGGCGAGGCCGATCACCACTGCCAAGGCTATCGATATGCGCTTGATCCACGTTTTCATCGCTGTCCCGCGGTACTCGGTCTGGGCCTGTTCTTCATGTATCGCCGATTGCCGGCGCTGGTTGCGCGCGCCTGGTTTGCGCTGCCTGCCTTCCTGCGCCGCATTTCCGCAGCGTTGGCCGAGCGCGCCATCCGGCGGTCCTGGCCGCCTGCCGCAGGATCACCGCTTGCGGTAGCACGACGCCAAACGGCTATGGTAACAAAGGGATGTGACGCGCTGCGCCGGAAACAGCTGGCTCCGAAGCGCCTGGATCCGAAGCGCCTGGGTCCGGATCGACTGGTCCGAAGCGCCTGGGCCCGAAGTGCCGGAATCTGAGCGCCTGCATCCGAAGCGCCGGAATCCGAGGCGACTGGGCCCGGACCGCCGGGGCCGCAATCGGCTAGGCGCGGGGTCGGCGCCTCGATGAAGCCTGGGTGGGCTTGCGGGGCGCGCCAGCGCGGACCGCCCGCAGGCCATGCAGGGCCAGCACATGCATCTGGGCGGCCAGTTCGGCAGCCGGCCGCTGGAACAGGGACCGGATGGGCGTATCGATGTTGCGATCCACCACCAGCAGCATCAGACAGGGCGCGATGACGCTCAACACGCAACAGCTCAGTGCCGGCGTACCGGGCGCCAGCCCCGTGATTTCGCCGACGATGCCGCTTAGCAACTGGAACTTGGGCAAGGCTTGTTCGCGCATCACTTGGCCCAGCAAGGGCGACGGCGCCAGGATTTCCCGTGCCCAAAGGCGCGTATGCCAACTGGTTCCATCGACCACGGTGCTGACCAGGCCATCGAGGAACACGCGCAGCTTTTCCTCTGGAGACCTGGAGCTATCGGCGATCTCCTGCAGGAACTGCATGCTCATCAGCCGCTTGTGCACTTCACGCAGCAAGGCCAGATAAAGCTCGTCGCGGCTGCCGAAGTAATAGTTCACCGCCGCCATATTGGTGCGCGCGCGCTCGCATATGGCCTTGCTGGTCGCCTCGGCATAGCCCCGTTCGGCGAACAGCTGGCCCGCCGCCTCGATGATATTGGCGCGGGTGGCTTCGCCATCCGCGCGGGCGCGCAGGGTGGGCGCCCTGTATTCTGTGGAAAGCGGATCGCGAACGGACATGACGGCCAGGGCGCGCAAGTGCGCACGTGCATTCTCGGAAAAACTGTCGTAAAGTCTATCTCAAATTCAAATTTGAGTTAGAGTTTTCTTGGTCCGTACTTTCCATATCGATCCGGGACGCCGATCCGGGACGCCAGTACGAGACGTTGCCTCCCTCTTTCATCCACGCATTCGTCCCTGTGCCATGAAGAAAAAGCTGCTTATCCTCGCCGTGGCCATCGTCGCGCTCGCTGTCGCCGCGTGGGCCCTGTATCGCCCGGCTGCCGATCCGAGCCGCCTTACCTTGTACGGCAACGTCGATATCCGGCAAGTGTCGCTGGCCTTCGACGGCAGCGACCGCGTCGCGGAAATGCGCGTGGAAGAAGGCGACCGTGTCCGGGCGGGCCAGGTGCTGGCCCTGCTGGATACCCGGACCGTGGCCTTGCAACTGGCGCAGGCGCGGGCCGAAGTGGATGCACGCGAGCAGGCCTTGCTGCGCCTGCGCAACGGCACACGGCCCGAAGAAGTCCAGCAGGCGCGGGCCCAGGCGGCGGCAGCCCAGGCGGATGCCGAGCTGGCGGCACGCCAGTGGCAGCGATTGCGCGGCGTCGCCGGGCACACCGCCGGACGCGCCGTCAGCAAGGAAGACCTCGACGCCGCCGCGGCGCGCATGCATGTCGCCCAGGCGCGACTGGAAGCCGAACGCCAGGCGCTGCGGCTGGCGCAATTGGGACCGCGGGCGGAGGACATTGCCGAAGCCGCCGCCGCACGGGATGCCGCAAAAGCCCGCGCCGCGCTGCTGCAGCACCAGATGGACCTGGCGCAGCTGAAAGCCCCGCGCGACGCGGTGGTGCGGTCGCGCCTGCTGGAGCCTGGCGACATGGCGTCGCCCCAGCGTCCGGCCTATACCCTGGCCATCTACGATCCCAAGTGGATACGCGCCTACGTCAGCGAAGCGGACCTGGGCCGGATACGGATGGGAATGCAGGCCCAGGTCTATACCGACAGCCATCCCGACCAGGCCATCGCCGGCTCGATTGGCTATATCTCGTCGGTAGCGGAATTCACGCCCAAAAGCGTGCAGACCGAAAGCCTGCGCACCAGCCTGGTTTACGAAGTCCGGGTCCTGGTCGCCGATCCCCAGGACCGGCTGCGGCTGGGCATGCCGGCCACGGTGCACATCGACACCCAGGCGTCCGCGCCGGTCGCCTCCCGGAGCCCCGTCTCATGAGCGACGCCAGCGACCGCATCATCGATGCGCGAGGCCTGGGCAAGGGCTTCGTGAACAAGGCGACCGGGCGGCCGGTGCAGGCGCTGGACGATATTTCGTTGACGGTCCCACGCGGCACGGTCAGCGCCCTGGTGGGCCCGGACGGCGCCGGCAAGACGACCTTCCTGCGCCTGGCCAGCGGCTTGATGCGGCCCGATGCCGGCAGCCTGCAGGTGCTGGGCCGCGACACGGCCACGCAGGCCCAGGCCATCCAGGAACGCATCAGCTATATGCCGCAACGCTTCGGCCTGTATGAAGACCTCAGCGTGCAGGAGAACCTGGACCTGTATGCCGACCTGCATGGCGTGCCGGCGCAGGTACGGCGCGACCGATACGCGCGCCTGCTGGAGATGACGGACCTGAAGCGCTTCACCGCGCGGCTGGCCGGCAAGCTGTCCGGGGGAATGAAGCAGAAGCTGGGCCTGGCATGCACGCTGGTACGCGCACCGGAACTGCTGCTGCTGGACGAACCCACGGTGGGGGTGGACCCGTTGTCGCGGCGCGAGCTGTGGGAAATCATCGACCAGATGGTGCATGACGAAAGCCTGACCGTCCTCGTCACCACCGCCTACCTGGACGAGGCGGAACGCTGCGCGCATGTCCATGTCCTGCATGAAGGCCGCATGCTGGCAGGCGGCACGCCCGCCGACATCGCGGGCCGTGCCGACGGCCTGTGCTTCGTCGTATCCGGCCGCCACGGGGAAGCGCCGCGCGAGCGGCAGGCGCGCCTGCTGGACCACCGCGATCTCGTCATCGACGCGGTGCCGCGCGGCGGAGAAATCCGCTTTATCGTGTCGTCCCCGGATGGCCTGCCCGCCATTGCCGATGAAGCGCCCGGCGCCCAACCCGTGCCGGCAAGGCTCGAAGACGGTTTCATGGTGCTGCTGCGCGCCGGCGACGCCACGGAGCCGACCGACGCCGCCCGCGAGGCGCATCGCGACGGGCCTGCGTCGAAAGGCGCAGGCCCGGCCACGGCCACGACAACAGCAACGGCAACGGCTACCGAAACGCCCCCCACCACGGCCGCGCAGCCGGCATCAGCCAGTACTCGAACCGCCGACGGCCCTGCCATCGAAGTGCGCGACCTGGTGCGCCGGTTCGGCGACTTCACCGCGGTCGACCGGACCACCTTCAGCGTCGCACGCGGCGAGATCTTCGGGCTGCTGGGGCCGAACGGCGCGGGCAAGACCACCACCTTCCGCATGCTCTGCGGCCTGCTCCCCGCCAGCGGCGGCCAGGCGCGCGTGGCAGGCATGGACCTGCGTACCGCGCGCGCCCAGGCGCGTGCGCGCATCGGCTACGTATCCCAGACCTTCGCGCTGTACGGCAACCTGACGGCCCTGGAGAACCTGCGCTTCTTCGGCGGCGCCTACGGCCTGCGCGGCGCGCGGCTGCGCGAGCGCATCGATACGGTCACGCGCGAGTTCGCGCTGGGCGATCAATTGGACAAGCCGGCGGGACAATTGCCGGGCGGCATCAAGCAGCGGCTTGCCATGGCGGTCGGGCTGCTGCACGAACCGGAGATCCTGTTCCTGGACGAACCCACCAGCGGCGCCGACCCGCTGGCCCGCCGTGCGTTCTGGCGGCGCATCACCGCGTTGGCCGACACGGGCACCACGGTCGTCATCACCACCCACTTCATGGAAGAAGCCGAGTACTGCGACCGCATCGTGATCCAGGACGCGGGCAAGCTCCTGGCCCTGGGGACCCCGGAAGCCGTGCGCGCACAGGCGGGCGCGACGCCGGACCATCGGCTCACCATGGAAGAAGCTTTCATCTCCATTGTGCAAAGCGGTCGCCAACCCGCGCCCTCGCCTGCGGGAGCGCCGGCATGAGATGGACGATGGGATCGAGGATGCAACAAGGGCCGGAAAGCGAAACGGCGCCGTCCCAGCCGCGCGCGTCCGACACGGTGGCGGGCGGCGGCTTCTGGCGCCGCGTGGCGTCCTTGACGCGCAAGGAGGTCCGGCAACTGCTGCGTGACCGCGCCAACATGCTGATCGGCCTGGTGCTGCCCATCTTCCTGATCCTTATCTTCGGCTACGGCTTATCGCTGGATGTCAAAAACGCCCGCGTGCTTGTCGTCATGGAAGACAACTCGCCCCAGGCGCACGACCTGGTGTCCAGCATGGCGCTGTCGCCTTACCTGGACTGCGAGCCGGCCGCGTCCTATCCCGCGGCACGGCGCGCGATGGAGAACCACGAAGCCGATGCGCTGTTGCGCATTCCCAGCGATTTCTCCAGCCGGCTGGCGGGCGGCGATGCCCGCGTGCAGGTCCTCGTCCAAGGCAGCGATCCGACGCGCGCGCTGGCGGTGGGCCGCTATGTCGAAGGCGCTGTCGGCATCTGGCTGCAGAAACGCGGCGATCGCGGGGCGGCGGCCCCGGCCGGCGGCGTCACGGTGGTCGACCGCATGTGGTTCAACGCGGCCAACGACAGTACCTGGTATCTGGTGCCGGGCCTGATTGTGCTCATCATGACCTTGATCGGCGCCTTCCTGACCGCGCTCGTCATGGCGCGCGAATGGGAGCGCGGCACGCTGGAGGCGCTGTTCGTGACTCCCGTGCGTCCCGTCGAAATTCTGCTCGCCAAGATCATTCCTTATTTCTGCGTCGGCATGCTGGGCCTGGCGCTGTGCCTGCTGGCCGCGCGCGTGCTCTTCCATGTGCCGCTGCAAGGTTCGGCCGCCGCCCTGCTGGCCGGCTCCATGCTGTACATGCTGGTGTCGCTGGGCATCGGCCTGCTGATATCGGCGGTGACCCGCAACCAGTTCCTCGCCAGCCAGATCGCCATCCTGGCCAGCTTCATGCCCGCCATGATGCTGTCCGGCTTCGTGTTCGACCTGCGCAATGTCCCGGTCGTCGTGCGCATCGTGGGGCACGCCCTGCCCGCCACGTACTTCATGGAGCTGGTCAAGACGCTTTTCCTGGCGGGCGACTACTGGCCGCTGATCCTGAAGGATTGCGCCATCCTGGCCGCCTATGCCGTCGCGCTCCTCTGGGCGGTGGGACGGCTTACCCGCAAAACACTGGACTGACGACCATGGATGCGCTGCTGCACTTCCTGCGCCATCTCGGCAACCTGTGCCGCAAGGAATTCCTGGCGGTGCTCAAGGACCCCGCCAGCCGGGTGATCCTTGTGGTGCCGCCCTTGCTGCAAAGCCTGCTGTTCGGCTACGCGGCAACCTACGACCTGACGCACGTGCCCTACGCGGTGCTGGACCAGAGCCGCGGCGCGGCCTCGACCGCGCTGCTCGCGCGCCTGGACGGCACCGGCGTATTCGAACGCGTGGCCTCGCTGACATCGCCGCGCGACATCGCCGCGACCATCGATGCGGGCGACGCGCTGCTGGTGCTGCATTTCGCCGAAGACTTCGAACGGGTGCTGGCGACAGGCGGAACGGCGCCGATGCAAGTGATCCTGGACGGCCGCAACTCCACCACTGCGGGTACGGCCGCCGGCCAGATACGCGAGATCGTGGCGGAATACAACGCGAGCCAGGGCGGGCCTGCGCCGCCTGTCACCGTGCAGACGCGGGCCTGGTACAACCCCAACCTGGAAACCCGCTGGAGCATCCTGCCCGGGTTGATCGCCACCCTGAGCATGATCCAGACCATGACGCTGGCCGCGCTTTCCGTGGCACGCGAACGCGAACAGGGCACCTTCGACCAACTGCTGGTGACGCCATACCGCCCCATGACCATCATGCTGGGCAAGGCGCTGCCTTCGATCGCCATCGGGCTGCTGCAATCCTCGCTGATCCTGATCGTCTCGCGCTTCTGGTTCGGCATTCCCATGGCCGGCAGCGTGCTGGTGCTGTTCGCGGGACTGCTGCTGTTCACCATCGCGATCGTCGGCATCGGCCTTTCCATCTCGGCGCTGTCGTCCACCATGCAGCAGGCCATGCTTTATACCTTCGTACTGCTCATGCCGCTGGTTTTGCTGTCCGGACTCGCCACGCCGGTGCGCAACATGCCCGAGGTCATGCAATGGGCCACCTATGCGAATCCACTGCGTTTCGCCGTGGAACTGGTGCGCAGCGTCTACCTGGAAGGCGCCGGGCTGTCGACCATCTGGCGCGACCTGATTCCCTTCTGCTGCATCGCCGGGCTGACACTGCCCCTTGCCGCCTGGTTGTTTCGTCACCGCCTTGCCTGAGGACCGCGCCTTGAACCTCGCTACCACCCAGCGCCGCCCGCGAATGCCGATGGGGCCGCGCTTCATGCGATTTTCCCTGATGGCGCTGGCCGCCCTGCTGGCCGGCTGCACGGCCGTGGGGCCGAATTACCATGCGCCCGCCAGCCCGGCGCCGTCCAGCTGGCAGGACTGGCGCAGCGGATCGCGCGACGGCGAGTCCGCCGCCACCATCGACACGGCACCGCTGTCCGCACAATGGTGGACCCTGTTCGACGACGTCACCTTGAACGCCTTGCAGGTCCGGGCCGCGCAGGCCAGTCCCGACCTGCGCAGCGCGGCGCTGCGCTACGCGCAAAGCCGCACGCAGCGCCTGACGGTGGCGGCCCAGCGTGGGCCGGTCGTCAACGCGACAGGCGCCGCGACACGCCAGCGCCAGAGCGAATATTCCGCCGGCACGCGACTGGCCGATGCCGTCGCGCCGGCGAACCGGGAAGAACTGGTCTCCGTGCTGAGCCAGCCCTACACCCTGTACCAGGGCGGCTTCGACGCGTCCTGGGAGCCCGACCTGTGGGGTCGTGTGCGACGCGCCATCGAATCGGCGGACGCCAGCGTGGACAACGCCGCCGCGCTGCTGGACCAGGTCCGCCTGGCCGTGGCCAGCGAGCTGGCACGCGATTATTTCGAATTGCGCCTGGCCCAGCAGCAGCGCCAATTGCTCGACCAGGATATCGCCGCGGCGCGCGACAGCCTGTCCCTTCTGCAAGCCAGGGCGCAAGGCGGACTGGTGGACGACCTGGACGTCAGCCGCCAGCGTACCCAACTGGCCGACCTGCAATCGCGCATGCCGGACCTGCGCGCGCGCGAGGCGGCCTTGATGAACCAGATCGGGCTGCTGGTCGATGCCCGTCCGGGTGAACTGACGGCGATGCTCGCCACCGCGCCGACGGCGACCGTGGCCGACATGCCGGCCGCACTGCCCGCCAAACTTCCCGACCTGTCGCTGGGCGTCCCTTCGGACGTCGCGCTCCAGCGGCCGGACATCCGTGCCGCGGCGGCACGGCTGCATGCCGCCACCGCCGAAATCGGCGTCGCCGTCGCGGACCTGTATCCGCGCATCACCCTGGGCGCCACATTCGGCTTCGAATCGTATGAAGGCAGCCGCTTCGGCGAATGGGGCACGCGCTCCTGGCAGATCGGCCCCTCGCTGATCCTGCCCATCTTCGACCAGGGCCGCCGCCGCGCCACCATCGTGCTGCGCGAACTGGTCCAGCAGGAGGCGGCCGTCGCGTACCAGCGCACGGTCCTGCAGGCATGGCAGGAGATCGACGATGCCTTGACCGGGTACGACGCCGAGCGCGCGCGCAACATGCGGCTGCGCGAGAAAGCCACCGCCAGCCGGCAGGCCTATGAACTGGCCCAGGCGCGATATGCCGGCGGGCTCACCGATTTCCTGGTCCAGCTCGACGCGGAGCGTAGTTATCTGCAGGCGCGGCGCGACCTGTCGGATAGCAACCACCAGCTTTTCGTGCGGCTGATCGCGATCTACAAGTCGGTCGGCGGTGGCTCGCCGGAAGCCTTGCAGGCGCAAACAGTACTGCCGCAAGCCACGCCGGGGCGCAGCGGCGCCCCCGATACGACGGCGGCCAGGGCGGCCGCCGGCGCGTCATCGGGACCGCCAGCCACACCGTAGCGCGCAACGTCGGCGGCACTGCGCCCGCGCCGGCATTGTGTTCGGCAGCACGCGCCGCCCGGCATGGGCAGGTACTGCATGGCCGCCCAATCCCACGGCGTGGCCCTTCCCACGAGGACTACACCCTTACCGCCGAAGCGTAGCCCCTACCAACATATGGGTATAACCATATAAGAATTAGAAATAAGGTATCGTGCCCCCTGGAGGTTGGCGTCGCCCGGCACAAGGGCATCGATGGGGACTACGGTTTTGCGCAACACGCTCTTGCTCGGCAATATCACGCGGCTGTCGGCCGCCCAGGCGCTGGCCGGCGCCAACACCACCGTGGTCTATGCGACCGCGGCCATCATCGGCAACACGCTGGCTCCGGACAAATCGCTGGCCACCATGCCGATCTCCGTCTTCGTGGTGGGCATGGCCGCCTGCACCCTGCCGGTGGGCGCGCTCGCCCAGCGCCACGGGCGCCGCGCCGCCTTCCTGTTCGGCAACGCCTGCGGGGTCCTCGTCGGCCTGCTGTCGGCCCTGGCCATCTATTTGGGCAGCTTCTGGCTGTTCTGCTTTGCCATGCTGTTCGGCGGCGCCTATGCCGCCGTGGTGCTGTCGTTCCGCTTCGCCGCGGCCGAAGGCGTGCCGGCGGCCAAGCGGGCCCGCGCCTTGTCCACCGTCATGGCCGCCGGCGTGCTGGCCGGGGTGCTGGGTCCCCAACTGGTCACCCACACCATGAACCTGTGGCAGCCGCACATGTTCGCGGTGACCTACCTGGCGCAGGCGCTGGTCGCGGTGCTCAGCGCGGTGGTCCTGTGGGGCATCGACCTGCCCAAGCCGACGGCCGCGGAGAATGCCGCCGGGCGACCGCTGGGCATCATCGTGCGACAGCCCGCTTTTATCGTGGCGGTGATCTGCGGGGTCATCAGCTACACGCTCATGAACTTCCTGATGACCTCCGCGCCGCTGGCCATGCGCCTGTGCGGGCTGCCGCAGGAGGCATCCAACCTGGGCCTGCAATGGCACGTCATCGCCATGTATGCGCCCAGCTTCTTCACCGGCCGGCTCATCACGCGATTCGGCGCGGGCCGCATCGTGATGGCGGGGCTGCTGCTGATTGCCGCGTCCGCCGCGGCCGGGCTGTCCGGGCTCACCGTGAACCACTTCTGGCTGTCGCTGATCCTGCTGGGCCTGGGCTGGAACTTCGGCTTCGTCGGCGCCTCGGCGCTGGTGCTGGAATGCCATCGCCCGGAGGAAAGGAACAAGGTCCAGTCCTTCAACGACTTCTTGGTATTCGGCACCATGGTCGCCGGCTCGTTCGCTTCGGGCGGCGTACTGGCGAACTACGGCTGGGACGTCGTCTGCTGGATTGCGTTCCCGCCGCTGGTGATCGCCATGGTGGCCCTGGCGTCACGGCGGCGCCTGGCGGTGGCCGGCGCGGCGAAGGCTTGACGCCAGGTCACGTTGCAGGCACCAGGATGCCGCGCGGGGAATATGGGCTCTCCCTGCTTGGTTTCCTCCTGCATGGCCTCTGCCGCAGGGCGTTGCCGCGTGACCTCTCGTGGGCGTGATTGCACGGTCCATCGTAGGGACTGCCGCACCGACTACTGATTTCCGCGCAAGGGTGTTTTTCTGCGGGACGGGTTTTTCCACGGGCCCGGAAGCCTCAGACTGCGGGCATACCGTTGAACCCTTCCTGATCCGGAGCAATACCTTGACACTTCCCGCTTTCGGCGTCGGCACCTTCCGCCTGCAAGGCCAGGCCGTGATCGATTCCGTGCGCAACGCCCTTGAACTGGGCTACCGCGCCATCGACACCGCGCAAATCTATGGCAACGAGGCCGATATCGGTCGCGCCATCGAAGACAGCGGCGTGGCCCGCAGCGAGCTTTTCCTGACGACGAAGATCTGGACCGAATCGCTGTCCGCCGACGCGCTGATCCCCAGCCTGAAGGACAGCCTGGCCAGGCTGCGTACCGACCACGTGGACCTGACGCTTATCCACTGGCCATCCCCCGAGGACGCGGTCCCCCTGGAGGAGAGCCTGGCGGCGCTGCTCCAGGCGCAACAGCAGGGCCTGACGCGGCAGATCGGCGTATCCAACTTCAGCATCGCGCTGATGGAGCGGGCCATCGCCGCCGTCGGGGCGCCGGCCATCGCGACCAACCAGATCGAGCTCCATCCCTATCTGCAGAACCGCAAGGTGGCGGACCACGCCGCCGCGCACGGCATCCGCATCACGTCATACATGACGCTGGCCTACGGCAAGGTGCTCAAGGACCCCGTCATCGAGGACATCGCGGCACGCCATCGCGCGACGCCCGCGCAGGTCGCCCTGGCCTGGGCCATGCAGCTGGGCCATGCGGTCATTCCGTCGTCCACCCGGCGCGAGAACCTGGCCAGCAATCTGCTGGCGCAAGGCCTGAAGCTGGACGAGGACGACATGGCACGGATTGCGGCGCTGGACCGCGGCGAGCGCCTGGTATCGCCAGCGGGACTGGCGCCGGCGTGGGATTGAGCGCCTGCCCCGGCGCGGTCAGCGCTTGCCGTCGCCATTGCGGACCGGAATGAAATCGTCCGGCGCGCCGGGCGGAACAGGCGGATAGGCCGCCAGCGTCTGCTGGAAGGCCTGCACCATCTTGCGCATGGGGCCGCGCACCCAGCCCTGGGTGGTGTTGACGTCGCTCTCTTCCTTGGGATCCTGCACGATGTTGAAGAGATAAGGCGTCTCCAGGTGGTTCGGGCCCGCGTTGGGTTCGACCTCCCAGACCAGGTGCATCTTCCAATCCCGCCATTTGACGGCGCGCAGCTCGCTCTTGATGTAGTAGACGAAGCCCTCGCGGCTGGACTTGTCCTGCTGCCCCAGCAGGAAATCCAGTTGGTCGATGCCGTCGATGACGCGGTCCGCCGGCAGCTCGGCGCCCGCGATGCGGGCCAGCGTCGGGAACAGATCGACCACGTGCACGATTTCGTTGGTCGCGCGCCCCGCGGGCACGCGGCCCGGCCACCGTACGATCAGGGGAACGCGCAGGGCGCCTTCCATCGCGGTATGGTAAGTGCCCGTCCACATGCCCGCCGAGCCGCGCCAGGGCCGGCGGTACTCCGGCCCATTGTCGCTGGCGAAGATGAATACCGTGTCCTGCGCCGTTCCGCTTTTTCCCACGGCATCCAGGATCTGCCCGACGCGTGCGTCCATTTCCACCAGCGAGTCGGCGAACTCGCCCTTTTTCGTGCGGCCTTCGAAGTCGCGGTGCGGAATGGTCGGGTAATGCAGCTGCGTCAGCGGCACGTACAGGAAATACGGCCGCTGCCCGGCATTGCGCTCGATGAAGTCGCAACTGCGGCGCGTCAGCTCGGCGTCGATGCGGCGACGCATTTCCAGGTCATAGAGCTCGCGCTTCTCCGCCGGCGATCCCTTGCGCCCTTCCATCACGTACGGCAGGTCCACCACCGAAGGATCGAAACCCACGGCATCGACGAACATGCTTTCGTTGGTGGTGCGCGGTATCCCGTACCACTCGTCGAAACCCTTGTCCTTGGGATAGCGGCCCTCCTTGTCGCCCAGGTGCCACTTGCCGTACATGGCGGTGGCATAGCCCGCGTCGGACAGCGCTTCGGCCATCGTGCGCTCCCACGGGATAAGGCCTTGCGGCAGCCCGGCCGGCACGGACTGCAGCGCGCCGGTGCGGATGGGATGCCGCCCCGTCATCAGCGCCGAGCGCGTCGGCACGCAGTCGCTTTCCACGTTGAAGTTCAGGAACTGGGTGCCTTGCGCGGCCAGCGCATCGAGGCGCGGGGTAGGCGCGCCGCGCAGCGCGCCGCCGCCGTAGCAGCCCAGTTCTCCCCACCCCAGGTTGTCCGCCAGTACCAGAACGATATTGGGCCTTGTCGCGCCCGCTTGCTTGTGATCCACGAAGATTCCGCCTTGTATGCCCGCGCTGCGTCAGTCCAGCCGCAGGGAAAGAGTCGAGATAAGGTGTTGCCACTGGTCCACCGTACGGGCCAGGAAGACGTCGAATTGCGGCGCGGCCATGGGGCGCACGTTCAGCCCGCTCTCACCGAGGCGGCGCACGATATCCGGATTGGCCAGGATCTTGGCCATCTCGTCGGACAGGCGTTGGACGATCGCGGGAGGGGTCTGTTTCGGAGCCACCAATCCCACCCATTGCGTCAGCACGATGTCCCGGTAGCCCAGCTCGCGCAGGGTCGGCACATCGGGAAGCGCCGGATCGCGCTGCTCGCTCGTGATGGCCAGGATGCGCACATTGCCGCTGCGATACTGCCCGATCACCGGCGCCACGCCCAGCACCGCGGCCGGTACCTGGCCGCCCACGAGATCCGTGATGGCCTGCCCGCCGCCCTTGTAAGGCACGTGCGTCAGCTGCACGCCGGCATCGCGCGCCAGCCATTCCCCGGCGACCTGTTGCGACGTACCCAGGCCCGACGTGCCGAATGCGATGGCGCCGGGTTGCGCCTTCGCCGCCGCGATCAGGTCGGCCAGCGACTTGTACGGGCTGCGCGCGGAAGCCGCCACGGCGATCGGCTGGTCCGCGATCATGGAAATACCCGTCAGGTCGCGCTTGAACTGCCAGGGCAGATCGTGGCGTACCGCGCCCAGTATCGTGGCGGTATCGGACGCCACTGCCAGCGTGTAGCCGTCGGCCTTGGCCTGCACCGCCGCCTGCATGCCGATGGCGCCGGAGGCGCCGGGGCGGTTTTCGACGACGACGCTCTGGCCCAGCGCCTTGCCCAGCTCGACCGCGACCAGCCGCGCCGCCGTATCGTTGGTGCCGCCCGCCGCCTGCGGCACGATGATGCGCACCGGCTGGTCCTGCGGCCAGGCCGCGTGCGCCGTGCCGGCCGCGCCAAGCCATCCCAGCATGGAGACGGCCACGGCCGCGCCCAAGCTTGTCCATCGATGTGTTCTCATGTTCTTTCCCCTTGTGTCCTTGTCCTGTGTCCTGTGTCCTGTGTCCTGTGTCCTGTGTCCTTGCGAGGTGCGTACTCCTGGATCGTGGCCTGGCGGCCATCCCTCGCGGCCATGCTGTCGTGTGACTGCGCTTTCGTGATTGGGCTATCGTGATTGCACGCTCGCGGTTGCGCTGTCGTGATCGCGCTATCTCGTCACTGCGCCCGATGTCTGCATCCGGGTCGCCACGCCGCTTTTCCCCCTGCCGGCTCACGATCGCTAGACTGCCGATAGTGGAATTCAGTCTAGCCAGCCGGCGGTGACAACACATAATCGAAATTCCAGATTTCGTGATAGCGTTTGTTTATCATCAAACCCAGGGCTTCCCCATGCCGCTGCACTCGCCCATGGCGCTTACCCACCTGAAATTCCGCCATCTGCTGTTGATCCAGCTGCTGGTCTCCGAAGGCACGATCCACAAGGCGGCCGCGCGCCTGAACATCAGCCAGCCGGCCGCGACCGCCATGCTCAACGACCTGGAAGCCCTGGTCGGCATGCCGCTGTTCCTGCGCAGCCGGCAGGGCGTGGCGCCGACCGAGCAAACCCTGGCCCTGCTCGGCCGGGTGCGCACCGTCCTGAATGAGTTCGACGAACTGGCCGCCGTGATCGCACGGGTCGCGGCCGGCGACACGCCGCTGCTGCGGGTGGGCGTGGTGCCGCAGGCCTTCATCTCCTACCTGCCCAAGGCCATCGACCTCTTCCGGCGGGCCGGCGGCTGCGCCATACGCACGCACGAGGCGACCGCGCGCCAGTTGCTGGACCTTCTTATCGCCGGGGAACTGGACTGCGTGATCGGCCGGCTGCCCAATGCCAGCGCCGCGCTGGCGGATGGCGCGCAGCGCTTGTCCTTCGTCAGTCTTTACCAGGAAGAGATCTGCATCGTCGTCGGGCCGCGCAACCCGGCTGTGCACGAGCACGACATGGATTACGCATCGTTGGCGCAACGCGAATGGGTATTGCAGCGGCCCGATTCCGCAATCCGCTCGGCGCTGGCCGAAGCCTTCCTGCGCCATGGCGTGGAGCCACCGCAGCCGGTGGTGGAGACCTCGACCTACATCCAGAACCTCGCCATCGTGGCGCAATCGAATCTGTTCACCGTTGCGCCACGACGCGCCGCCCTGATGCAGCAGGACCTGGGATTGGTCAGGATCCTGGACATCGCGCTGGATGTCGTCCCGATGCAGGTCTGCCTGATCCGCCGGAAGACGTCGAGCCAGGACGCCGCCCTGTCCTTGTTCCAGGACGCTTTTCTGCAAAGCGTCGAGTTGGGGAACGCGGGCCAGGATCGGCCGGCGAAGCAGGGCCGCGTCCCGGGCGGCTCATGATGCGGCCAGCACCACTTGCACGAACGACGCGCTCCCCGGGTTGGAGAGCGGTGCGTCCGCAAGCGCGCGCCGAGTGGTGTATTGATGTCCAGCACGGCGGTCTCTAACTGGCGGGGGTCGGCGTCGACGGGGCGTATGTCGTACTTTGGGGCGACTCGTTTGCCGCGGCGGCGTATCGCCCGGTCCGAAGACCGGGAACGCCCAAACCGTCAGGCATCCAGCAAGGCGGCCAGTTCCGTATTGAACCGCGTAGGATCTTCGTAGAACGTGGAATGGCCCACGCCCTGGTACACCGACAGCAAGGCTTGCGGGATCAAGGACGCGGTATGCCGGCTCATGGCGACCGCCGAGATCTGGTCCAGTTCGCCATGGGTGATGAGCACGGGCACCCGCACCTGCCGCAACGCCGCATCGTATTGCGCGGGACGGCCGCCCAGCAGCTTGCGCACGGCCACCGGCGTCTCGTTGTTGAAGCGCACCATCTCCGCCATCGCCGCGGGCGCGGGCTGGCGTTCGAAGCATGCACGCAGGAAGACCTCCGTGCCGCGCTGCGCGGTGGCGGGATCGTCCGACAGCATGTCCAGGAGCACGGCGTAGGAACGTCCCAGCGTGCTGCGATCGCCCGTCGAGGTCGCCGCCACGTAGTTGATGGCCCGCAGCTCGCCGTCGCCGTAGGCGGCCAGATAATCGTTGATGACGCGACCGCCGTACGACCACGCCACCACGCAGGGCTTGGCGCGGCACGTCGCCTGCACGACCGAGCGCAAGTCGTCGGCCCATTTCTGCGAATCGCGATAGGCCTCCGGCACCAGCGGCTTGTCCGATTGTCCGTGGCCGCGCAGGTCGTAGGCGATCAGGTGGTACTTCTCCAGCAGCGCGGGCGCCTGGAACTGGCGGATCCAGCTCTCGTGGCTTTGCGAGAAACCGTGAACGAAGACGATGGGCTGTCCGGCGGGATTGCCGGCTTCGAACACCGCCAGCTTCACGCCGTCGCTCGCGCTGGATGTCACCGTGCTTCGCTGGGTATCGGGCGTTTGGGTGGCGGCCCAGCTTAGCGCGGGCGTGGCCATGGCGGCCAGCACCGCGCACGACTGCTTCAACATGCGCCGGCGCGATGCCTGCGCGTGATTCGCCGGGCCTTGCCCTGCGCCATCCATTGCGTTGGCAGTGGTTGCAATGCCCGCGGGCCGCAGGGCAGTCCATCGGGCCATGGAAGTATCGTCGTCCGCCACAGTCGTCTCCTTTGTCGTTGGTCTTGTGGTTCTGCTTCGAAGGCTCGCGCCGCATGTGGAATGCGTGCTCGTTGTCTCCGGCGACGTAAGGCTATGCGGGATCGCCGATGGGCGGAAATGAAAAATATCGCGGAATGCTATCGATGGTGTCGATGATGGGCGCGGATGCAGTAACAACGGCGTCGGACGCCGGACCTGGTGAGGGGGATGTTGAGCAACGGTGCGGCATTGCGCATTGCATCGTTCCATCTCGCCGTAGATTGCATCGTCTGCGGTTGCAGTGGCGCGACGCGACATGCGGAAGCCACGCCCCGGGGCGCCGCGAAGGCGAGTACCGAAGTAAGGCGCAGCGGTAAGGCAGAGCGTACCGTCGGGTATGCCGATTGCGATGAAGGACGCTCGCGGCGCTCTTCGCGCGCGTCAGGCATCACACGGAAGCCCGCCTCCTCATGTCAAACGACCACGCCGCCGGAGAGCATTCACCTCATCTGTCCCAGGACGAGCGCGGCCAGGCGGCCGACCACTCGTCGCCACACGCGGTTGTCATCCACGCAATCGTCCGCGAAGACGGCGAGGCGGCGCTGGAACGGCCGACGGCTTCGCTCGCATGGTCTGGCCTTGCTGCGGGCCTGTCGATGGGATTCTCCTTTCTCGTCATGGCGGTACTTGAGTCGAGCTTGCCCGCCGCACCGTGGCGCCATCTGGTCGCGAGCTTCGGCTACTGCGTGGGCTTCGTCATCGTCATCCTCGGCCGGCAGCAGCTCTTTACCGAAAGCACCCTGACGGTCGTATTGCCCGTGCTGACGCATCGCACCGCAAGCACGCTCATGGGAGCCGCGCGGGTATGGATCGTGGTGCTGCTGGCGAACATCGCCGGCACAGCAGCCTTCGCGGCCCTGCTGACCATACCGGGGGTATTCGAGCCGGAGGTCGTGAAAGCGCTGGGTACCATCGCTATCCGGACGATACCGGAAGCATTCCTGCCCACCGTGCTGCGCGCCGTGTTCGCCGGCTGGCTGATCGCCTTGATGGTGTGGCTACTGCCAAATGCGCGCTCGGCGCGCCTGTTGACGATATTGCTGATCACCTACGTCGTGGCGATCAGCCACCTGTCCCACATCATCGCGGGCTCCGTGGAGGCCGCCTATGCCGTACTGGAACGTCACGCCACCATGCACGACTACCTGTTCCGCTTTTTTGTTCCTACGCTCATCGGGAACATCATCGGCGGCATATCGCTGGTCGCCATGGTGAACCACGCGGCGGTCAGGGCGGAGATAGAGGACCGCGAAGACAAAGAAACCGCTGCGGACCGGAGCAAGCGATGACGCCCAGGGTTGTGTCCCCGCGAGGCCTATCGCCAGCCCATGTCCACAGGGCGGAAGTTTGGGGCCTTATGTCCATACTGCATGACTTTAGACGTTGAACAGGAAGTTCATCACATCCCCGTCCTGCACCACATACTCTTTCCCCTCAGCCCGCATCTTCCCGGCTTCCTTCGCGCCCTGCTCGCCTTTGCAGGCGATGAAGTCCTCGAACGCGATCGTCTGCGCACGAATGAACCCGCGCTCGAAATCCGTATGGATCACCCCCGCCGCCTGCGGCGCCGTGGCACCGATCGGCACCGTCCACGCCCGCACTTCCTTCACACCCGCGGTGAAGTAAGTCTGCAACCCCAACAACTTGAAAGCCGCACGGATCAGCCGGTTCAGCCCCGGCTCTTCCATCCCCATGTCGGACAGGAACGCCACGCGGTCTTCCTCGGGCAAGTCAACAATCTCCGACTCGATCGCAGCGCAGATCGCCACCACCGGCGCGTTGCGCGACTTGGCGAATTCGGTCAAGCGATCCAGCAACGGGTTATCCGTGAAGCCATCATCGTTGACGTTGCCGACGTACATGGCCGGCTTGGAGGTGATGAAGCACATGGGTGCGATCAGGGCGCGCTCTTCGGCGGACAGGTCCAGGCCGCGCACGGGCTTGGCCTCGTTGAGCTGGGCGATGCACTTTTCCAGGATGGTGACCAGCCGCTGCGCTTCCTTGTCGCCGGAGCGCGCGGTCTTGTTGTGCCGGTGCAAGGCCTTTTCGGCGGTCTGCAGGTCTGCCAGTGCAAGTTCGGTTTCGATGACCTCGATGTCCGCGATGGGGTCGACCTTGCCGGCCACGTGAATCACGTTGGGATTCTCGAAGCAGCGCACGACGTTGACGATGGCGTTGGTTTCGCGGATGTGCGACAGGAACTGGTTGCCCAGCCCTTCGCCCTGGCTGGCGCCTGCCACCAGGCCCGCGATATCGACGAATTCCACCGTGGCGGGCACGACGCGTTCCGGCGAGACGATATCGGCCAGTTGCTGCAGGCGCGGATCCGGCACTTCCACCACGCCCACATTGGGCTCGATGGTGCAGAAGGGATAGTTCTCGGCCGGGATGCCGGCCTTGGTCAGCGCGTTGAAGAGCGTCGATTTACCGACATTGGGCAAGCCAACGATGCCGCATTGCAGAGCCATGAAAGTCCTTGATTATCTATACGCCATCGCGCGAAACGCCGACGTGATCGAAGTGCCCGACCCACATCGGAGCAGACTGGCCGTGTGTCGCATGAGCTGGTATGAAGGTGGCAAAACCGGGCGGAATCACCAGATTTGGCCGTATTTCGCCCACGAAGCAGAGGATTTTAACCGAGGCCCAGGAGGGACAGGGCCGGAACTGCTTTCGGTCGGAGTCCCCGAATGGTCATCCGCTTCCCATAAGGATGTCGCGTCTCTATCGTGACACGCCCCCACACCATACAGCGCCGGAATAGGGATCATAGCGACGAAGACCTCACATCACATGAATGACGCGATTCGATAGCGAACTGGAACCGCGGGATACGCTCTACCGCATTCAATACCAACGCTTCGAGAAGATCGATGATGCCAGGCCTGCGGGCTGGTAATCATCAATATGCAACCGTTGCACCAATGCAATAGTTGCACTAAACTCGTCCCATGCCAACCGTTGTCCGTTTCGCAGGTGCGCCATCACTATGTATGCTGGCGATCACCTACCGCCGCACTTCCATGTCCGGATGAACGACGGTCGAGAGGCGCTGATCGTTATCGAAACCATGGCCGTCCTGTCCGGCGCGATCAAGCCGCGTGAGTTGGTCGAGGCGCTCGCTTGGGCGCGTAACAATAGCGCCGCGTTGATGCAGAGGTGGCGGGAGTTGAACCCATGAACCAACAATTCCTTATTACTCATGTCGCCGTCATTGGCCCCAAGCGGCTGAAGCTGACCTTCGCGGACGGCTACGCTGCCGAAGTTGACTTGTCTGGCTTGATTGCCAAGCATCCCACTTTGACCCCACTGCATAACCGCAAGGTGTTCGCCAAGGTCGCGATCGATGAATGGCGACGTGGCGTCATCTTCGGCGGGGACGACAACTTGAGCCTGGCGAGCGATAACTTGCGTGCGCTCGCACTGGAACAAGCCGGGGAGTACTCACATCAGCACGTCATCGTGTGGATGTATCAAAACGGCTTGACGCTAGACGATGCTGCCCGGGCGCTTGGTATCAGCCGCCGGATGCTGGCTTACTACCGCAGCGGCGAAAAGCCTGTGCCACGGTCTATCGGTCTCGCCATGTTGGGCTGGGAATCGCTACAGCACGGGCGCAAAGCCGCCTGACGGGGCGCATGTTTTGTCGCTCGAAGCTGGCCCAAGCCTCCCGCTTCACGACACCAGCTCCGGCGCCCACTTCAACAAAGCCAGCACGACCAGCACCGGGCCGGCATTGAACATGGCGTGCATGGCGATGGATGTGCCGATGCCGCGCCGCGTGCGCATCCAGCTCAGCACCAGCCCCGTCAGCCACTGCGGCAGGACCAGCAGGGGCGTCAGCCACAGCGGCGTATTGTTCAGGTAGAAGTTGCCGATGTGCATGCCGGCGAACACCAGCGCGGCCAGGTGCAGGATCCAGGGGTAGTGGCGCACATACCGTCGGCGCCATTCCCAGCGCCACTGCCGCGGCGAGGCCTTGCCCGGCCGTTGCAGGTACACGACCAGGGCCAGCACCAGCACGACCAGCGCGCCCGTCCACGCGGTCGGCCCGCGCAGCAAGGGCCAGATCATCAGGGGGACGATCCACAGGGCCTGCGCCGGCCGCCGCAGGCCATAGCGGAACAGCATTTCCTCGACCAGCGGCGCCCATACGATGGCGGTGAACCACGGGATGGCGCCCATCTCCAGCTTGTGGTGCGCCCCGCCCATCGTCGCCACGGCGACGGCCACCGGCCCCAGCGCGAACAGGTTGATGGCCCACAGCATGGCGACCCAGGCCAGCAGGCGGCGCGCCGGTACGGGCGGCAGCCAGTCCGCGCGCTGGCCGGGGCCGCCGCGTCGCGGCGCCAGCCTGCGCAGGCTGGGACGGCGCAGGAAACGCCAGAAATCCGCGATGTCGGCGCGCAGGCGCGGAATACCGCGGCGTGTGGAGGACGGCGTCGTCATGCTTCGTTGTCGCGATGCAATTGCTGCGTGGCGCGGGTGAACTCGCCGTCCAGCAACTGCGGCATGATGGCGCGGCAGCGGGTGATGACGGCTTCGATGCCCGTCATCTCGTCATGGCGCGGCGGATGCAGCACGAAGTCCGCCACCTGCTGGGCCAGGTTCAGGGTGCGCGGGTGGCCGATGCCGATGCGCAGGCGCCAGAAGGCCGGGCTGCCCAGCGCGGCCTGGATATCGCGCAGGCCGTTGTGACCGGCGTGGCCGCCGCCCTGCTTGAGCTTGACCTGGCCCGGCATCAAATCCAGTTCGTCGTGCAGCACCAGCACCTGCTCCGGCGTGAACTTGAAGAACCGCGCCACCGCGCCGACGGACTGGCCGGAACGGTTCATATAGGTCATGGGCTTGAGCAGGACGACGTTCTCGCCGGCATGGCGCGCCTTGGCCACGAAACCGAAAAAGCCCTTTTCCATCGCGAAGCTGGCGCGCAGGTCGTCGGCGACGTGGTCGGCCAGCCAGAACCCGGCGTTATGGCGGGTGGTTTCGTATTCGGGACCGGGGTTTCCCAGTCCGACGATCAGGCGTATGGGTGCGGGCATGACATGCAGCGGCAGATTGAAATGTGAAAAACCCTGCGTATGGTATGCCACACGCAGGGTTCTCAAAACATCGCGACAGGCGCGCCAGCCGGCGGCGCGCCGGACAACGATCAGGCGGCGGGCGTCGCGTCGCCTTCAGCGGCTTCGCCACCGTCTTCCTGGGCGCCACCCTTGAGCAGGGCGGAAGCCAGGACGGGGTTGGCATCGCCACCGTGCGACAGGTAGGTCACACCCTTGGGCAGCTTGATGTCGGACAGGTGTATGGAGGCGCCGCCGAGCAGCTTGCTCAGGTCCACTTCCAGGAACTGCGGCAGGTCGGACGGCAGGCAGGCGATTTCCAGTTCCGTCATCACGTGGGTGATGATGGCGGCGCTGAGCTTGACGGCCGGCGAGACTTCAGCGTTGATGAAGTGCAGCGGCACCTTGGTGTGCAGCACTTTGCTGGCATCGACGCGCTGGAAGTCGACGTGCAGGACTTGCGGCTTGTAGGCATGCCATTGAACGGAGCGCAGCAGCACCTGTTCGCCCTTGCCGCCCTCGACTTGCATATCGAGGATGGAGGAGTGGAACTCTTCCTTGCGCAAGGCGTGGTAGATCTCGTTGTGGTCGAGTTCGATGTTCAGAGGCTGGCTGCCGGCACCGTAAACGATGGCGGGAACCCGGCCCGCGCGGCGCAGGCGGCGGCTCGCACTCGAACCCTGGACGCTACGCGCAGTGGCGTTGAATTTCATGAGGACTCCAGAATGGATAAATGGGATGCGCGAGCATCCCGTTGCAAGACACGGACGCACCATGCGTCTCGTGCATTCCGCATCCCGCCGCGACCAGCGGGATGCGAAAAAAGTGACGCGGAATCAGTCGGCGAACAACGAGCTGACCGATTCCGCGTTGGATATACGCAATATGGTTTCGCCAAGCAGGCCGGCGCAGGACAACTGGCGGATCTTGCCGACGGCGCGCGCCTGCTCGGACAACGGGATGGTGTCGGTGACGACCAGTTCATCCAGCTCCGACGCCTCGATACGTTCGGCCGCCCCGCCCGACAACACCGGGTGGGTACAGTAGGCGTACACCGCGCCAGCACCACGCTCCTTGAGCGCCTGCGCGGCCTTGCACAGCGTGCCGGCGGTATCGACCATGTCATCCATGATGACGCAGGTCCGGCCGTCGACTTCGCCGATGATATTCATGACTTCCGACACATTGGCGCGCGGACGCCGCTTGTCGATGATGGCCAGGTCCGCTTCCAGCTGCTTGGCCAGTGCGCGGGCCCGCACCACGCCGCCGATGTCCGGCGACACGACCACCAGGTTGGACAGGTTGCGGCGCCAGAGATCGCCCAGCAGGATCGGACCGGCGTAGATGTTGTCCACCGGAATATCGAAAAAGCCCTGGATCTGGTCCGCGTGCAGGTCCATGGTCAGCACGCGGTCCACGCCGGCGACCTGCAGCATGTTGGCCACGACCTTGGCGGAGATGGCCACGCGCGCCGAGCGCGGGCGGCGGTCCTGCCGGGCATAGCCGAAATACGGGATGGCGGCGGTGATGCGGCCGGCCGAGGCCCGGCGCAGCGCGTCCACCATGACCATGACTTCCATCAGGTTGTCATTGGTGGGGGCACAGGTGGGCTGAAGTACGAAAACGTCCTTGCCGCGGACGTTTTCGTTGATTTCCACCATGACTTCACCGTCGGAGAAACGGCCAACGGTCATCTTCCCGAGCGACATATCGAGATGATTGGCGACGTCGACGGCCAGGCGCGTATTCGCCGTGCCGGTGAAAATCATGAAACTGTCTTTTGTCATGATGCAGACGCAATGGTCGTTTCGAACACGAAACAAAAAAGCTGCTGAACCGGTGCCGACGATATAACGGGCGTGTTCAACAGCTCTTTTATAAGTTCGTTGGGCTGGGGAGGAAGGATTCGAACCTTCGCATGCCGGAATCAAAATCCGGTGCCTTAACCAACTTGGCGACTCCCCACTAGCTAGCAGTCCAGTGCCGCAACGGATGCTCGATCAACCCAGGACTTGCCTGCACCAACCGGAACCGCGCTGGCGGTTCTTGCATTGCCTGCGACGTATCCGGCATTCTACCGGCGACGCGCATTGTAGCGGCTATTTTCCGCTCCGCCAAAACCGCGGCTTGCATGTCGGCGAACTCGGCGAACAGACAGGCGCCGGAACCGGACATCCGCACATCGATTCCCCGATCCCCCGCTGCGAGCCATTGCGCGGCCCGAAAGACTTCCGGGAAACGCCGATGCACCACCGGTTCGAGGTCATTCCGGCCAAAAAAGCCGCCGGAAAGTGACGAAGCAAGAAAGTCCGCTATTGTGATACACGGCGTATCCCTTGTCAAATCGGGATCGCCGAATACAGCTGGCGTGGGCACGCTGGCATCGGGCTGCGCAACCAGGTAGGCGCGCGCCGGCAGATCCACCGCGGTCAGCACATCGCCGATGCCCTCGGCGAAGGCCGATTGGCCGAAGACGAAGACGGGCACATCGGCTCCCAGCGGCAAGGCCAGGCGCATCAGCTCGGCCCGCGACAAGCCCGTATTCCAGAGGCGGTTCAAGGCGATCAGCGTCGTCGCCGCGTCACTGGAGCCGCCCCCCAGGCCGCCGCCCATCGGGATGCGCTTTTCCAGCGCGATGGAAACGCCCCGCCGTGTGCCGGTGGCCGCCTGCAGCGCGCGCGCCGCGCGTACCGTCAGATCGGTATCGGCGGGCACATCGGGCAGCGGATCGACGCGCACGATGGCGCCGTCGTCGCGCGATTCGAAATGCAGGGTGTCGCTCAGGCCGATGAAACGGAAGACGGTCTGCAGCAGGTGATAGCCGTCCGCGCGGCGCCCCACCACGTGCAGGAAAAGATTCAGCTTGGCGGGCGCCGGGACGTCGTACAGCTTCACGTTCAGGAAGGATTGACGACCAGCCGCAGCACGATGCGGCGGTCGGGTTCGCGCCGTTCCAGCACGAGGACCTGCGGACCTTGAGCGTCATAGCGCGACAGGCGTGCCTGCCACCCGCCCTGGTCGAAGGCCACCGGACGTTGGGATTCGTCGCGCTGGACGTTGGCGGGCGCCGGCGTGGGGGCCAGGCGGCCGCGCAGCCAATCGCGCAGCCCCGACACCGGGATGCGGCTGCCGATGGCGTCCTCGACCAGGCCATCCGGATCGCTGGCCTGCAGGCGGGTGCCGTCGGATTTGTTCAGCACGGCCGCGCCGGGGCGACCTTCCACGCGCGCCTGCGTCGCGCCGAGCGGATTGGTCAGATCCAGGATGTAGCGGCTGCCGTCGTCCAGCCAGGAGAATCCGCCCTGTACGGCGTCCTGCTTGCCGTCGTCGTTGGTGACGGTCAAGGCGAAGCGCCCGACCCGGGAGAACTCGCCCTGCGAGCCGTTGCCGGCGATACGGGCAGGCGTCACGCAGGCAGCCAGCACCAGGCACAGCGCGACCGCGAAGGCGGCGCGCCAGCGCAGCAGGCTCACAGCGTGACCCCCAGGCGCTTCAGGGTATCGCGCAGCGTCTTGTTGGACGGGTCCTTCCTGGCCGCGGCGGCGAATATCGCGCGCGCTTCTTCACGACGCCCTTGCGCCCACAGCACCTCGCCAAGATGGGTGCCGATTTCAGGCTCGGGTCGGCGCGAGTACGCACGCTGCAAGAAGGTCAAGGCCGTTTCGTTGTCGCCCATGCGGTACTTCACCCAGCCCATGCTGTCCTGGATGTATGGATCGTCCGGCGCCAGATCGAGCGCCTGCGTGATCAGCTCCAGGGCCTCGGGCAGCCGCATATTGTGATCGGCCAGCGTATAGCCCAGCGCGTTGTAGGCGTGCGCGTGATCGGGATCCAGCGCGATCACCTGCCGCAGCAGGCGCTCCAGATCGGCGATCTTTTCCTGGCGCTCGTACAGCATGGCCAGTTCGTACTTGATTTCCACGGTATCCGGCAGCGCCTTGTCGGCGCCGGACAGCAAGGCCACGGCCTGGTCGGTGCGGCCGGCATCGCGCAGGATCTGCGCCTTGGTCAGGACGCCGAGGACGCGCTCTTCCTCGTCCTGGGGCTGGGCGTGGTCGACCATGACCAGCGCGGCATCGACATTGCCCTGTTTGGCGCGCAGCGTGGCTTGCCGCATGCGCGCCTGGAAGCGCATGGTGGGGTCGTCGATACGGCCGAGTTCCGCGATGGCGTCGTTGTAGCGGCCCTGGTCTTCGGCGATGCGCGCCAGCAGGATGCGCGCGTCCGCCGCGGCGCCCGGGGCGTCGGACGAGCCCGGCACCAGGGCGCGCTGGCGCTGGTTCTGCACGTCCAGGTATTGTTCGAGGAACCCGCGCGCCTGATCCAGGCGGCGCGCCTTGTAGGCGAGCTGCGCCTGCATGTAGAGCAGGTCGAAGTCTTCCGGGGAACGGCGCGCCATGGCCTGGAGTTCGGCCAGCGCGCCGTCGTAATCTCCGGCATCGGACAACTGCGAGGCCAGCATCAGCCGCAGGCGCCGGGCCTGGGGATGGCGGGCGATAAAGGCGCGGGCATCGGCCGTGGCCTGCTTGGGATCGACCCGCATGCCGTATTCGAGCACGCGCTGCGCGGCGGCCTCGGATTTCGGATCGGCGGCCAGGGCGGCGCGGGCTTCCTGCAGGGCGCGCGGAAAATCGCCGGCGGCCTGCGCCACATCGGCCAGCGCCATATGCGCCGCCGGCAGCTTGCGCACGGAGGGGCTGAGCGCCTGGTCCAGGATGGACAGGGCGGTCTTGCGATCGTTGATGCGGCCCAGTACCGCCAGGGCCTGCGCGATGGCGGTCGGCTTGTCGCGGGCTTCGTCGATGCGTTTGCGCAGCGCCGGCGCCAGCCCGGCCGTCTGGCCGTTCGCGGCGGCCAGCGCCAATTCGGTGGAGCCGGCCTCGTTGTCGTAGGGCGCCAAGCGGGACCAGACCCGCGCCGCATCCAATGCGCCGCTGAGGTTGCCGCCGGCCAGGTAGAACTCCAGCGCGCGGCGCGCCACGCGGGCATCGCTGGTGTCGCTGGCCAGGCTCAGCATGGTGGACGCGGCCGTCCCGTACAGGCCGCGCTGAGCGGCGATTTCGGAAACCAGGACACGGTACAGGATGCTCGAAGTCAGCCGCACGTAAGGCGGCTTGCCTTCACGCAAACGGATGATGTCGGTTTCCGTTTGAGGCATGCGGGGCGCACGGGGAGCGATGGCGTCGGCGGTGCGCCTTTCCGCGGCCTGTGCAGGCACCGCCTGCGCGCCGGCCAGCGCCAGCAGCAGCGCGGCTAACCCGAATTTGATATGCATATGCGACGACTTCACGCGTCCCGTCCGGTAAATGGCACAATCTGTACACGCAACTGATCATCTTACACTGGCTGATGCCCGAACTGCCTGAAGTCGAGACCACCCGGCGGGGAATCGCGACCGTCATTACAGACCGCCCGCTGGTCCAGCTAATCGTAAGAGAACCGCGCCTGCGCTGGCCTGTTCCGGCCGACCTCCCCGACACGCTGGCCGGCCGTACCATCGTCGAATGCGGCCGGCGCGGCAAGTACCTGTTATTGCGCTTCGAACACGGCACGCAGATCGTCCATCTGGGCATGTCCGGATCGCTGCGCCGCGTGGTCGAAGGCGAAGCACCGCGGCGCCACGATCACGTTGAATGGGTGTTCGAACATGCGACGCTGCGCCTGCATGATCCGCGCCGTTTCGGTGCGGTGCTGTGGCACCCAGCCGCAGCGGGTCCCATCGAATCGCACCCACTGCTGGCCAAGCTGGGGATCGAACCGTTCGACCCGCGTTTCGGCGGGGCCTGGCTGCACGCGCATTTGCGCGGCCGTGCCGCGCCGATCAAGCAGGTGCTGCTGGCCGGCGAGGCCGTCGTCGGCGTGGGTAATATCTACGCGTCGGAAAGCCTGTTCCGGGCCGGCATACACCCGCGCACGCCGGCGCGCCGGCTGTCGCTGGCGCGTTGCGAGCGCCTGGCGCTGGCCATCCGGCAGACGCTGGAAGATGCGCTGGCTTCCGGGGGCAGCACCCTGCGCGACTACGTCGGCGCCGGGGGCGAGCCGGGCAGCTACTTCACCATCCACGCCGCCGTCTACGAACGCGCCGGGCAGCCGTGCCGAATTTGCGCCACGCCGATACGCCGCATCGTGCAGGGCCAGCGCGCCTCGTATTACTGCGTGAAGTGCCAGCGGGCCTGAGCCCGCATCGCGAGGCAGGCGCGCCACCGGCTCAACTGGCGCAAGCGCCCGACCTCGGGGAAAATCACGACCACGCCGCCAGCGCGGGCATCCGCGCGATCCCATGCACCAGAATCGGAGACTTCCATGACCCCGCAGCCTGATACCGCGGCCTCGGAACCCTTGCGCTACCAGACCGGTTTCGGCAACGCTTTCGCGACCGAGGCCCTCCCGGGCGCCCTGCCGGTGGGCCGCAATTCCCCGCTGCGATGCCCGTATGGGTTGTATGCGGAGCAGTTTTCCGGCACGGCCTTCACCGCCCCGAGGGCGGAGAACCGCCGCTCCTGGCTGTACCGCATCCGGCCGGCGGCCCAGCACGGGGCCTATGCGCCGTGCACGCTGGCCGGCGGCTGGGCCAGCGATTTCGGCAGCGCGCCCGCCACGCCCAACCGCCTGCGCTGGAGCCCGCGACCGATGCCGGACGCACCCACGGATTTTCTCGACGGCATCGCGACGGTGGGCGGCAACGGCGGCCCGGAAGGCCACGATGGCGTTGGCATCCACGTCTACACCGCGAACGCCTCCATGCAGGGACGGTACTTTCATAATGCAGATGGGGAGCTGCTGATCGTTCCCCAGCAAGGCCGCCTGCGCCTGGCCACCGAACTGGGCCTGATGGACGTCGGGCCGCTGGAAATCGCGGTCATTCCGCGCGGCACGCGCTTCCGGGTGGAGCTGCCCGACGGCACGGGCCGCGGCTATTTGCTGGAGAACTTCGGCGCGCCGCTGCGGCCGCCGGAACGCGGCCCCATCGGCTCCAACAGCCTGGCGAACGATCGCGATTTCGAAACCCCGGTCGCCTGGTACGAAGACATCGAAGGCGACTTCGAACTGGTCGCCAAGTTCGCGGGTGGCTTCTGGCGCGCGCGGCTGGACCATTCGCCGCTGGATGTCGTGGCCTGGCATGGCACGCATGCGCCCTATAAATACGATCTGCGCCGTTTCAATACCATCGGCTCGATCAGTTTCGACCATCCGGACCCATCCATCTTTACCGTCCTGACTTCGCCTTCCGATACACCGGGCACGGCCAATATGGACTTCGCCATCTTCCCGCCGCGCATCCTGGTCATGGAAGATACCTTTCGTCCACCCTGGTTCCATCGCAACGTCGCCAGCGAGTTCATGGGCCTCATCCAGGGTGTGTACGATGCGAAGGCCGAAGGCTTCGTGCCGGGCGGCGCCAGCCTGCACAACTGCATGAGCGGCCACGGCCCCGATGCCGACACCTTCGAAAAGGCGTCGCACGCGGACACGTCCAAGCCGCACGTCATCCGCGACACCATGGCCTTCATGTTCGAAACGCGCCGGGTCATCCGCCCGACCGAGGCGGCGCTGCGCTGGCCCGAACTGCAATCCGACTATGACGCCTGCTGGCAAGGACTGCGCAAGCATTTCGACCCCACGCTGCCGTGATCTCGGCTGCGCGCGCGGCATGCGAGGCGGCCCGCGCGTCTCCATCGGAACAGGAACAGGAAAAGATGATCGAAACCAATGAAACTCATGATCCCGGCCTGCGCAGCTGGCTGGACAGCGCGAACGACGACACGCTGGGATTTCCCGTGCAGAACCTGCCCTATTGCGTGTTCCGACGCCGTGGCGCGCAGGGCGGCTACCACCCGGGCGTGGGCATCGGCGACCAGATCCTGGATCTGAACGCGCTGGCGCAGGCCGCCCCCTTCAGCGGCGACGCGGCGCGCGCCCTGGCGGCCTGCCGCGGGTCGGAGTTGAACGCACTGATGGCGCTGGGCGCGCCGTGCTGGTCCGCCTTGCGGCTGGCGCTGTCGCGCGGGCTGCGCAGCGGCTCGCCCCTGCAGGGGACCATCGAACCGCTGCTGGTGCCGCAGGCCGACGCCGAATACGTCGTGCCGGCGCGCATCGGGGACTACACCGACTTCTATATTTCGCTGCACCATGCCACCGCCGTGGGGCGTCAGTTCCGGCCCGACAACCCCCTGCTGCCGAACTACAAGTGGGTGCCCATCGGCTACCACGGACGCGCGTCCAGCATAGGCGTGCAGCAGCATTTCCATCGCCCCGTGGGGCAGACGCGCCCCACGCAGGAAGGCGGTCCGCCGGGCTTCGGCCCCTGCGAGCGGCTGGACTACGAAGTCGAACTGGGCGTGTTCGTCGGCACCGGCAATGCGCTGGGCCAGCGGGTCCCGATGGATGAGGCGGAGTCGCATGTATTCGGCCTGACCGTACTGAACGACTGGTCCGCGCGCGACGTGCAGGCCTGGGAGTACCAGCCCCTGGGACCGTTCCTGTCCAAGAATTTCGCCAGCACCGTATCGCCGTGGATCGTTACCCTGGAAGCGCTGGCGCCCTTCCGGCTGCCGTTCCAGCGCGGCGCTGACGATCCCCAGCCCTTGCCCTACCTGGCCTCGGCGCGCAACACGGCCGCCGGCGCCTTTGACGTGCGCCTGAGCACCACGCTCAGCACCGATACATCGCGCCGCGAAGGACTCGCGCCTGCGGCGCTGTCGCACAGCAATTTCCGCGATGCCTACTGGACCGTCAGCCAATTGCTGGCGCACCACACGGTAAACGGCTGCAACCTGCAGCCGGGCGACCTGCTGGGCACCGGCACGCTGTCCGGCCCGACGCCAGCCGAGGCGGGATCCCTGCTCGAACTGACGCAGGGCGGCAAGGCCGCGCTGTCCCTGCCCTGGGGCGAAACCCGCACCTTCCTGCTGGACGGCGACGAGGTCGCCCTGGGCGCCGAATGCAGCAAGCCCGGGTATCCCAGGATCTCCTTCGGTGCCGCCGTGGGACGGATCCTGCCGGCGCGTGACTTGTCATACGTCGTATAAGGGCGGCCCTGGCGAGGCAGCATCGCACCAGGGCCACGCGCGAGACAACGCGGCGGGCCCGGGCGCACCGCTGGAGTTCATGGACCTTTCCGAACCGGCGGCCGATCCGGCCGCCGCGGACAGGAGCATTACGCGGGGATGTTGCGCCCGGGTGTTGCTAGGAGGTCGCGCGCGGAAGTGCTGCGCGGAAGTCTTGCGCGACGCGCCAGCCGCACCGATGCCGGCATGGCGTCGAAGGGGTTAGCGCTCCCGCCCCTCAGCGGTCCTGCGCGCGACGCAGCCGTTCACGGCTGTTGCCAAGGTGCGTGCGCATGGCGGCCCGGGCCGCTTCCGGATCCTGGCGGCGGATCGCCTCGTAGATATCCTCGTGCTCGCGGTTCACGCGCGCCAGGTAGGGTTCACGATCTTCGTCGCCCAGCTTGGCCGAATTGATGCGCGTGCGCGGAATGATCGCCGCTCCAAGATGAGACAGCAGATCCGCGAAATATTTATTGTCGGTAGCCTGCGAGATAAGCAGGTGAAAGCGGAAATCAGGAGTGACCGTGTCGCCGCCCGGCTCCAGCGCCGCGCGGAACTGGTCCAGGGCCTCGCGCATATCGGCAAGCTGCGCCTCGGTGCGGCGCGAAGCCGCCAGCCCGGCCGCTTCCGTCTCGAGGCAGATGCGCAGCTCCAGGATCACCATGATGTCGCGGACGGTCGCGATGTCGGCGGGATCGACGCGGAAGTCGCCGCCGGTGTTCGGCTTCAGCGCATACGTGCCGACGCCGTGATGGGTCTCCACCAGGCCCGAAGCCTGCAGGCGCGACAGCGCCTCGCGGACGACGGTGCGGCTGACGCCGAAGGCCCGCATGATCTCGGATTCGGTCGGCAGCTTGTCGCCCGGCCGGATTTCGCCGCCGCGTATGCGTGTAGACAGGCTTTCGACCAATTCCTGCGCAAGGCTGGGGCGGCGTCGTGCGGGAAGGTCGGCGGACATGGACGTCGTCATAAGGGATTTTCCGGATCGCCCGCACCGCTTGACGGGCATTTGGCGGCGTCATTATACTGGCCGCGCGTTGTACGATGACCTATAAGCTACCCGATTGGACACCCAAACCGACGCACTGTAAATAGCAGCTGCCGCCGGCACAACGGAGACAACGTCGTGAGCCTACCGGCTAACTCTTCCACACCCGCCGAGCAACGGGTGGCGACCCTGCTGCTGACCGGAGCGGGCGGCAATCTCGGCAAAGTGCTGCGGGAACGCCTGAAACCGTATGCCCGTGTGCTGCGCCTGTCAGACATCAGCGACCTCGGCCCCGCTCAAGCCGGCGAAGAAATCATCGTGGGCGATCTGGCCGACCCCGCCAAAGTCGATGAAATGGTGCAGGGCGTCGACGCCATCGTCCACATGGGCGGCGTATCGGTGGAACGGCCCTTCGACGAAATCCTGCCGGCCAATATCCAGGGCGTCTACAACTTGTACGAAGCCGCGCGCCGGCACGGCGTCAAGCGTGTCGTGTTCGCCAGTTCCAACCACGTCATCGGCTTTTACCGCCAGGGCCAGGTCATCGATGCCGACGTGCCGGTGCGTCCGGACGGCTATTACGGCATCAGCAAGGCCTTCGGCGAAAACCTGTCGCGCTTCTACTTCGACCGCTACGGGATCGAAACCGTGTGCCTGCGCATCGGCTCTTCCTTTCCGGAAGCGAAAGACCGGCGCATGCTGGTCACCTGGCTGAGCTACGACGACCTGACGCACCTGATCGCGCAGTCCCTGTTCACGCCCCACGTCGGCCACACCATCGTCTACGGCGCGTCGGCCAACCGCGAAAGCTGGTGGGACAACTCGCGCGCCGCCCATCTCGGCTTCCAGCCCAAGGACTCCTCGGAACCCTTCCGCGCCCGCGCGGAGTCACAGCCACCGCTGGCGCCGGACGACCCGGCGGCCCGCTACCAGGGCGGCGCCTTCGTCAAGGCCGGCCCCTTCTGATCCATGCGCCGCGCGGCACCGTTTCGCGCGGCGCGATCCCGGAGCATTTCGCACCCAGCTCGCAAGTCCACACAGAAGCCTGACCACAGGCTCGCCCTATGCCGTGCCCACGTCCCGCCACGGGCGCGCCGCGCGGCACATACACGGAGGTAGACAAATGATGCTGCACCCTGGCCGCCTGCGCGCGGCAAGCACGGCCGTCCATGCCACCATCGCGCGGGGCACGCTGGCCCTCGCGACACTGCTGGCGCTTCCGCTGGCCGCGCAAGGCGCGGAGATACGTTCCGCGGACATTCATCCCGACGACTACCCCACGGTGCAGGCCGTGCGCAAGATGGCCGAGGAGGTGAAGGCGAAAAGCAATGGCCGGCTGACCATCACGGTCTTCTCAGGATCGAAGCTGGGGTCCGAGAACGACTCCATCGAGCAGGTCAAGCTGGGCGCGCTGACCATGGCGCGCGTCAGCAGCGCCGCCATGCACAACATCTGCCAGAACACCCGCGTGCCTTCCCTGCCCTTCCTGTTCCGTTCCGTCGATCACCTGCACAAGGTGCTGGACGGGGACATCGGCGAACAACTGCTGAAGGCGTGCGAAAAGGCCGGCTTCGTCGGACTGGCGTGGTACGACAGCGGTTCGCGCTCCATGTACACGCGCAACAAGCCGATCCGCACCCTCGCGGATGCGAAGGGCCTGAAGATCCGCGTGCAGCAATCGGACCTGTCGGTGGCCATGGTGGAAGCCATGGGCGCGAACGCCACGCCCATGCCGATGGGCGAGGTGTATACCTCGTTGAAGACCGGCCTGGTCGATGCCGCCGAGAACAACTTTCCCAGCTACGAAAGCGCGCATCACTACGAAGTCGCGAAATACTATTCGTTGACGGAGCACACCATGACGCCGGAGATCCTGATCTACTCCAAGCGCCAGTGGGACAAGCTGTCGCCGGAGGACCAGAAGATCCTGCGCGACGCCGCCCGGGATTCGGTGCCCTATATGCGCAAGCTGTGGACCGACCGCGAAGCCAAGTCGCGCGCGATCGTGGAAAAGGCCGGCGCGCAGATCGTGGAAGTCGACAAGGCCTCGTTCCAGGCCGCCATGAAGCCGGTCTACGACAAGTTCGTCACGACGCCGGAAATGAAGGACCTGGTCCAGCGCATCCAAGCGGTGCAGTGAGGCGGCCATGCTCGCGCGCTCAGAGGAACGCACAATGCCGGCCCGGCCGCCTGTCGGGGCTTCCCGGCTGCTGGACGCCTATACCCGCGGTTGCGCCGTGCTCGCCCGGGCCTGCATGTGGATCAGCGTGGCGGGGCTGGTCTGCCTGATCGCGGCGGTGGGCTTCCAGATTTTCGGGCGCCACGTACTGAACCGCACGCCCACCTGGGCCGAAAGCCTGGCCATGCTGCTGGTCCTGTACGTGACGATGCTCGGGGCCGCGGTAGGCGTGCGCGATGCAGGGCACATCGGCTTCGAGTCCTTGCTGCAGGCGCTGCCCGCAGGCGGCAGGCGCCGCCTGCAGATATTCATCCATGTGCTGGTGCTGGTGTTCGGGCTGCTGATGGCCTGGAACTGCGCGGTGCTGGCCGATTCGGTGCGCGAATACATGATGCCCAACCTGGGGATTTCCGAAGGCTGGAAATACGTGCCGGCTACCCTGTCCGGCGGGCTGATCGCGCTCTTTTCGCTTGAACACATCGTGGCGATGCTGCGCAACCAGGAGGTGGTCCCGGCATGGCACTGACCCTGCTTTCCGTCGCGTTCCTTGGCTTCCTGGTAATCGGCGTGCCGGTGGCGTTCGCCATCGGCCTGGCATCGATATCCGCCATCGTCTACGAGGACCTGCCCATCGCGGTGGCCTTCCAGCAGATGACCTCGGGGATGAACGCGTTCTCCTTCCTGGCCATTCCCTTCTTCATCTTCACCGGCGAACTCATGCTGTACGGCGGCATCGCCGACCGCATCGTGAATTTCGCGCGGTCCATGGTGGGCCATGTACGCGGCGGCCTCGGCATGTCCAATGTCGTGGCCTGCACCCTGTTCGGCGGTGTGTCGGGATCGCCCGTGGCCGATGTCTCGGCCATGGGCTCGGTGATGATCCCGATGATGAAGCGCGAGGGCTATCACGCCGATTACGCGGTCAACGTCACGACGCACGCGGCGCTGGTCGGCGCGCTGATGCCGACCAGCCACAACATCATCATCTACACCCTGGCCGCGGGCGGGAAGGTCTCGATCGCGGCGCTGATCGCCGCCGGGCTGCTGCCCGCGCTGATCCTGACGCTGTGCAACCTGGCGGCCGCCTATTTCGTGGCTCGGCATCGCGGTTACGCCGCGGGCACCTTCCCCGGCTGGAGCATCGTGCTGCGCTCGCTGCTGGCCGCCCTGCCGGGCCTGTTCGTCGTCGTGGTGATCATCGCCGGCATCCTGAGCGGCGTGTTCACCGCCACGGAATCGGCCGCGGTGGCGGTCATCTATGCGCTGGCGCTCACCGTGCTCGTCTACCGTTCCCTGACCTGGGACCAGTTCGTACGGGCAGCCGCCAAGGCCGTCAAGACTACCGGGGTGGTCCTGCTGCTGATCGGCATCTCGGCGACCTTCGGCTACCTGATCAGCTTCTACGGCGTCGCGGAAAAGACGGGCACGCTGTTGGCGTCGATCTCCACCAGCCCCTGGGCCATCTTCCTGATGGTGAACATCGTGCTGTTCCTGCTGGGGACCTTCCTGGACATGGCGGCGACCATCCTGATCTGCACGCCGATCTTCCTGCCCATCTGCATGCAGTACGGCATGGGGCCGGTGCAGTTCGGCATGGTGCTGCTGCTGAATTGCGCGCTCGGACTGAATACGCCGCCCGTGGGAACGACGCAGTTCGTCGGCTGCGCCATAGGGGAAGTGTCGGTGGGCACGGTGATGCGCACGATCTGGCCCTTTTACGGCGCCTTGCTGGCCGCGCTGGCGCTGGTCACCTACGTGCCGGCATTCTCGCTGTGGCTGCCCAGCGTCCTGCTCGGGTGATTCCATGGGACGACGGCATGGATGGACGGCTGCGGCGCCTATCCATCTTCGCGCGGCATCGGATATAGGCGCGCGGGGCCCGGCGTTGGACCGCGTCGCCCTATCGATCGACGGACGCGTGGCGGCGCCGCGTGATCACCCCATAGAAAAGGATGCTGGCGACGGCCCACATCACGCACGCGGACCATAAGGTCTGGCTGAGGAAATGCGCGCCCTGCATGATGCGCACCATCGAGAACAGCAGCCCCGCCGCAATGCCGACGGCCAGGCCGCCCCAGCGCCAGGCCGGGCGGCCCAGCGCCCAGCCGGCGAAATACAGCGACAGCATGGCGTAGCCCGCGCCGGCATGATTACTCGGCAAGGCACCGCCCGCTTCCTGCCGGCTCCGGGCCCAGAAATGCGCGGGATATGACGCATAGCCGCCGAACATGCTCAGGTCGTAGGGCCGCGGCAGGGCCGTATGGTGTTTCAACTGCGAGATGATGACCTGCCCCAGGCCGCATGTCAGCGCGATGGCCCAGAGGGTGCCGCGCCAGGGTTTCAGGGCCGGGAACCAGTGGCTCGACACCGCGGCGGCCATCGCCCCCACCGCCACCGCGACCGGCAGCACGAGCACCATGCGATGGCCCAGCATTTCAAGCAGGCGCGAGGCGCGCCAGGGAAAGCCATTGGCCTGCGCATCGAAGAACAGGCGCGAAACCGCCAGGTCCAGGCCGGACTGGTGGGCCACCTCCGCCAATAGCGCCAGCAGCAGCGTAATGCCGATGACGTGCGTGCACAGGTAGGTATGGGCGCGTATCGCGCCCTCTCGGCCGGCGGTGGCGGCGGTGGTATGCATGAGCAACCCAGGGGATGAAACCCTGGAACGCTAATGCCCCCCGCATCGAAATTTCGTCAAATCGGGGCGGGCACCGCCTTGGCGGCGTAAACGGCATCCGCCATCGCGTCGGCGAAGCGCAGGGTGAAGCTGGTACCGCGCTCCGGCCCTTCCGTCCACGACTCCACCGTCAGGCTCCAGCCCTGCATGTCGCAGACCCGCTTGGCGATGGCCAGGCCCAGCCCCCGCTCCAGCGCCTGGGCGGCCTCGCCGGCCTCGGCCTTGCCCTGCACGTCGCGCAGCCGCACGCTGTAGTAGCGTTCAAACACGAATGGCAGGTCGGCGGCCTGGATGCCTTTGCCGTTGTCGCGCACCTGCAGGCCCCCGTCGGTCGCCTGCACCGTGAGCATGGCCGGGGCGGCATGCTCGATGGCATTGCGTATCAGGTTGCGCAGCACGGTAAGCAGGGCATAGCGGTCAAGCATCCGCACGGTGCCATGGGCGACGCGGTGGTCCAGCCCCAGGCCGGCCTGCTCGGCGTTCGCCTCCAGGCCCTGCCAGGCCGCGTCCAGGCATTCGGCCAGGTCCACCGGTTCGGGCACACGCGGCTCGTCGCGCGCCATCGCGCGCGCGCTTTCCAATGCGGCCGCCACGCTGTCGACGTTCTTCACGATGCGCGTCAGGCGGGTCTGCTGGTCCTGGGTCAGCGTCGGCGACAGCAGCATGAGCTCGCCATCGCTGCGGATGGCCGCCAGGGGAGTACGGGCCTCGTGGCTCAGATTGGCGGCGAATTCGCGCTCGCGCGCCAGGGACCGGTCGACCTGGTTCTGTACGCGGTTGAACGCCTCGACCAGGCGGCCCGCCTCGTCATTGCGCTCCACCGCCAGGTCCGGCGCTCCCGGCGCCCAGGTGGCCAGGCGATCGGTCAGGGTCAGCATGGGGCCAACGGCCAGCTGCGCCACCTTGCGCGCCACGCCGTAGGCGGCGACGATGCAGATCACACCCAGCCCCAGCACGATCAGCCCGAAATCGAAAACGCGGTCTTCGTTGTCGGTGGCGTCGTACAGCACGAACAGCCGGCCCTTCGGCGTTTCCGCCACGACGACGTGCCAGGTTTCGGTCCCGGGCTCCAGCAGGTGCAGGCCATCGCCCAGCCCGCGCAAAGGCGGCGGCATATCGGGATTGACGTCCTGCCCGGTCTGCATCCAGGCGCGCATGGTGCTGCCCAGTTCGCGCGGGCCGCGCACCGGCATGACTTCGTCGCCGGTCTCGACCCGCTGGATCAGGCGGTCTGTTTCGGTGGTCAGGATGTCGTTGACCAGGTCGTCTTCCATCTGGTCGAACGTCAGGTAGGCCAGGACGACCAGCACGGACACGAAGATCGACACCGTCCCCGTCAGGGCCCATACCACCCGCTGCGTAAGCGTGCCGCCGGCCTTCATGCGAGGTCGCCGCCGCCCGCCGCGCCGACGAGCCGCCAACCGGTGCCATGCACGGTCTCGATACCGTCGAACCCCGCATCGGCCAGGGCCTTGCGCAGCAGGTGCACCTGGCTGCGCAAGGCGTCCGACGATGGCGGTTCGCTGCCCCACAGCAGGCTTTCCAGTTCGGTCCGGGGCACCACGCGCCCGGGGTCGCGCAGCAGCGCGTCCAGGATCATGCAGGACTTGCGCGTCAGATGCACCGGCTTGCCATTCACGGAGACGAGCCGGGTACGGCTGTCGTAGCTCAGGGAACCCCAACGGCGCACCGGCGTACCGACGGCGCCGCTGGCACGCTGTATCAAGGCGTGCAGGCGCGCCTCGACTTCGGCCAGCGCGAAGGGCTTGGTGAGGTAATCGTCCGCGCCATGCGAGAAGCCGGCGAGTTTGTCGTCCAGTTCGTCGCGCGCGGTCAGCATGAGAACCGGTACCGGCAGCATGTGCTCCGTGCGCAATGCGCGCAACACGCTGTAGCCGTCCATGCCGGGCAGCCCCACGTCCAGGATCACCACGTCGAAATGTGCCGACGTAAGCATCGACAAGGCCGCGCGGCCGTCATACGCGGCGTCCGGCACGAAGCCGCGCGCTTCCAGGTAGCTATAGAGATTGCCAGCGATCGTCGCGTCGTCCTCGACGATGAGCACGCGATGGTGCGCGGTGGAAGCGGGAGCGGCTGGCATGTCGTCTCCGGGCCGCGCGCTCAGGTCCGCACCACTTTGCCGGGATTCATGATGCCGGCCGGGTCCAGCGCGCGCTTGATGCGGCGCATGAGGGCCAGTTCGACGGGATCCTTGTAGCGCGGCAACTCGTCCACCTTCAGTTGCCCCACGCCGTGCTCCGCGCTGATCGACCCGCCATGGGCATGGACGCTGTCGTGCACGATGCCATAGACCTGCGGCTGCAGCGCCAGCAGGGCCGCCTCGGCCTGGCCGGGCGCCGGCGTCACGTTGTAATGCAGGTTGCCGTCGCCGAGATGGCCGAAGATGACATGGCCCACGCCCGGAAAGCGCGCCTGCAAGGCCGCGTTGGTGGTGCGCACGAAATCGGCGATGCGGGATATCGGCAGCGACACGTCATGCTTGACCGCCTTGCCCAGCTCCGCCTCGGCCAGCGGGATGCTCTCGCGCAGATGCCAGAGGGCCCGCGTCTGGGCGACGTTCTCGGCGATGGCCGCATCGGTGGCCAGCCCCGCCTCGATGGCCGCACCCAGGACCTCTTCGAAGCGTTCGCGCGCGTGGGCTTCGCTTTCGCTATCCGACAGTTCCAGCAGCGCGAACCAGGGCGATTGCGCCGATTCCCCGCTGAAGGGCAGGCGCTGCTGCGGGAACAGCCTGACGACGGCTTGCAGGCAGTTGCCGGCCATCAGTTCGAAGCCAGTCAGCGCCGCGCCGAAACCGTTGCGCGCCCGGGCCAGCAATTGCACGCCATCCTCGACGGAGGGCACGGCCAGCAGGGCCGTACAGCGCGCGACGGGCAAGGGGAACAGCTTAAGCGTGGCAGCGGTAATGATGCCCAGCGTGCCTTCGCTGCCGATATACACGTCGCGCAGGTCGTAGCCGGTATTGTCCTTGCGCAGGCCGCGCAAACCGTGCCAGATTTCGCCGTCGGCCGTGACGACCTCCAGGCCCAGCGTCAGGTCGCGTGTGTTGCCGTAACGCAGTACCTGCGTGCCGCCCGCGTTCGTCGCCAGGTTGCCGCCGATGGTGCAACTGCCCTCGGCGGCCAGGCTCAGCGGAAATAGCCGTCCCGCGTCCTGCGCCGCCTGCTGTACCGCCTGCAGAATGCACCCGGCTTCCACCGTGATGGTGTCGTTCTCCGTATCGATGCCTCGCACGCGGTTCAGGCGCCCCAGGGAGAGCACCAAAGCGCGGCCCTCGCCATCCGGCGTGGCGCCGCCGCACAGGCCGGTATTGCCGCCCTGCGGAACCAGCGGCACCTGGTGCTGCCCGCACAGGCGCACCACGGCGGCGACAGCCTCCACCGAGCCGGGCCGCGCCACGGCCAGCGCGCGGCCGCGATACCGCCCGCGCCAATCGAGGGTGTAGGAATCGGTATCGTCACCGGTCAGTACATGCTCGGCGCCGAGCAGCGCCTGGAGTTCGGCAAGGAAAGTCATCGACCACCGTCAGGAGTAAGTCCGGCATGGGGCGCAAAGGCCCCGTGCGTTTCGAAGACGCCATTGTAGGGCGGCCACGGCCGGTACGCGGCAACAAACCGTCAGGTTTGTCGAGTCCGGACACATGCCGGCCCGCCAACCCCGTGCCAAAATCGAGGACGCCGCGCCGTCACGGCGCTCCGCTGCCGGCCGGACCGCGGGCGCGATGCGCACCGGGGCATCAAGGGCCTCCGGGCCCCGCCCCGGCAGGCACACCCGGCGAACGGTTTAGTCCATGCGGCTTAAGCGGTCCGCTGCCGCTTATCGGGGATAATCCCCCTCCATGATCCATCGAACTCTCTGATAACAAAGGAACCACCGTGGGTAATGCGTCGTCTTTTCCAGCCTCGATATTCAAGGCGTATGACATACGCGGCACCGTACCGGATTTGCTCAACGCCCGCTTCGCGCGCGAGCTGGGCCTGGCACTGGCTGCCCGCGCACGCGAAAAAGGCATTCCGGAGCTGGTCATCGGCCGCGACGGACGCCTGAGCAGCGAAGAGCTCTCACTGGCATTGCAGGAAGGCTTGAACGCAGGCGGGGTCAATACCCTGGACCTGGGCGAGGTACCCACGCCGCTGGTCTACTTCGGCGCATATACCCAGAAGACCGGATCCGGCGTCGCGGTCACGGGCAGCCACAACCCGCCCAAGTACAACGGCTTCAAGATGATGATGGGCGGGGCAGCCCTGTACGGCGCCGACATTCTGGGCTTGCGCGACACCATGGAAGCCGCCGGCGGCCAGGCGCCCGCCGGTGTCCAGCCGGGCAAGCGCCGCACGATGGACATCGTGGGCACCTACATCGAGCGCATCACCGGCGACGTCAAACTGACCCGCCCGATGAAGATCGCGATCGATTGCGGCAACGGCGTAGCCGGCGCCATCGCGCCCACCCTGTTCCGCGCGATGGGCTGCGAGGTGACCGAACTGTTCTGCGAGGTGGACGGCAACTTCCCCAACCACCATCCGGATCCCGCCGACCCGCACAACCTGGAAGACCTGATCCGCTGCCTGCAGACCACCGATTGCGAAATCGGCCTGGCCTTCGACGGCGATGGCGACCGCCTGGGCGTGGTAACGAAGTCCGGCCAGATCATCTGGCCCGATCGCCAACTGATCCTGTACGCGCGCGATGTGCTGGCGCGCAACCCGGGCGCCATGATCATCTATGACGTCAAGTGCAGCCGGCACGTCGGCCTGTCCGTCAAAGAGGCGGGCGGACAACCGCTGATGTGGCAGACCGGGCACTCCCTGGTCAAGGCCAAGCTCGCCGAGACCGGCGCGCCGCTGGCGGGCGAGATGAGCGGGCACATCTTCTTCAAGGAACGCTGGTACGGGTTCGACGATGGCCTGTACACCGGTGCCCGCCTGCTTGAAATCCTGTCGCGCGAGGCCGATGCTTCCGCCGTGCTGGAAGCGCTGCCGCAGGCCATTTCCACGCCCGAACTCAAGCTGGAAATGAACGAAGGCGAACCCTTCGCGCTCATCAAGGCCCTGCAGGAAAAAGGCCAGTTCGAAGGCGCCACGGAGGTGGTGACGATCGATGGCGTGCGCGCCGAATATCCGGACGGTTTCGGCCTGGCGCGGCCTTCCAACACCACACCGGTGGTGGTGCTGCGCTTCGAGGCGGACAACGATGCGGCGCTGGCGCGCATCCAGGCCGACTTCCGCAAACAGTTGCAGGCGCTCAAGCCGGACGTCAAGCTGCCTTTCTAGCAGGCACGATGTCGGCAGCCCGGCATGGGCGGCCCCCCATGACGCCGTTTTTCCAGGGAGCCCGCACCGGGCTCCCTGCCCCGCGCTCCCGCAGGGCGCGGATTCCTTCCAGCCTGGATCAGCGCAGGAACTGCGTGTACCACGGCATGGCGACTTCCAATCCTTCCATGATGTCGTGCATGGGTTTGTATCCCAGCAGATCGTTCGCCTTGGCGATATCGGCCTGGGAATGCCGCACGTCGCCCGGGCGGAAGTCTCCGTAGACCGGCTGCTTGTCGTACTGGATGCCGTGCTTGGCCAGCAGGCGCCGCAGGTGCTCGAACAGGTCGTTCAGGCTGGTGCGGGCATTGAAGGCGACGTTGTAGACCTGGTTCACGCCCTCCGGCTGGGCCAGGGCTGCCAGCAGGTTGGCCTGCACCGCGTTTTCCACGAAGCAGAAATCGCGGCTGGTCTCGCCGTCGCCATTGATGACGACATCTTCGCCGCGGATCATGGCGCTGATCCACTTCGGGATGACCGCGGCATACGCGCCATCGGGATCCTGCCGCTTGCCAAACACATTGAAGTAGCGCAGGCCGATGCTGCCGAAGCCATAGGAGCGGGCAAACACATCGGCGTACAGCTCGTTCACGTATTTGGTCACGGCATAGGGCGACAAGGGATTGCCGATCTCGGATTCCACCTTGGGCAGCGCCGGATGATCGCCGTAGGTTGAACTGGAAGCGGCATAGACAAAAGCATGGACGCGGGCATCGCGGGACGCCACCAACATATTCAGGAAGCCGTCGATGTTCACCGCGTTGGTGGTGATCGGGTCCTGCAGGGAGCGGGGCACGGAGCCGAGCGCCGCCTGGTGCAGCACGAAATCCACGCCGGTCGTCGCCTTGCGGCAGGTTTCCAGGTCGCGGATGTCGCCCTCGATGAACGTGAACCGGCCCCACTGTTCCGCCGAGACCAGCTCCATGACTTCGTCGAGATTGTGCTGGTGGCCGGTAGCCAGGTTGTCCAGGCCGACCACGGTCTGGTCCAGCTTCAACAGCGTCTCCAGAAGGTTGGAGCCGATGAAGCCGGCGCAGCCGGTGACGAGCCAGGTGCGGGGCGCCTTGCGCAGGTCTGCGCTGATTTGCTGGTAGCGGTGCGTCATGCTTAGCCTTTTTTGAAACGTGATTTACAGGCGCAGGTCGGATTGATCGGGCTGCAGGACATACTTCAGGTCGTACAGCACGTGGTCCGGTTTACCGAAGGCGCGGATGCCGGCCGCGCCCAGCTCGGCGAACTGCCGATGAGCTACCGCAAGAACGATGCCGTCATACCGCCCGGCGGCCGGTTCGGCCACTGGCGTGATCCCGTATTCGTCCACGGCTTCCCGGGGATCCACCCATGGATCATGGACGTCGACTTCCACGCCATACTCGCTGAGCTCGCGCACGATGTCCACCACGCGCGTATTGCGCAGGTCGGGACAGTTTTCCTTGAAGGCCAGGCCCATCACCAAAACCCGAGCGCCCTGTACATGGATGCGGCGCTTGGTCATCGCCTTGACCAGTTGCGAAACCACGTAGCCGCCCATGGCGTCGTTCAGGCGCCGCCCGGCCAGGATGATTTCCGGGTGGTAGCCCAGGCTTTGCGCCTTGTGCGTCAGGTAGTAGGGGTCGACGCCGATACAGTGGCCGCCGACCAGTCCGGGCCGGAACGGCAGGAAATTCCATTTGGTGCCCGCGGCCTGGAGCACGGCCTCGGTGTCGATTCCCATCTTGTTGAAGATCAGCGCCAATTCATTGATCAAGGCGATATTGACGTCGCGCTGCGTGTTCTCAATGACCTTGGCGGCCTCGGCCACCCGTATGGAATCCGCCTTGTGGGTGCCGGCGGTGACAATCTCGCCATACAGGGCGTCCACCAGATCGGCCACCGCGGGCGTGGAACCGGCAGTGACCTTCTTGATCGTGCTGACACGGTGGGTCTTGTCGCCCGGGTTGATGCGCTCCGGACTGTATCCAGCGTAGAAATCCTGGTTGAAACGCAGGCCCGACACGCGTTCGAGCACGGGCACGCATTCCTCCTCGGTGGCGCCGGGGTAGACCGTGGATTCGTAGATCACGATGTCGCCGCGCTTGAGGACGCGCCCGATGGTCTCGCTGGCCCTGCGCAGGGGCGTGAAGTCCGGCTGCTTGTACGCGTCGATGGGCGTCGGGACCGTGACGATGTAGACATTGGCCTGGGCCAGTTCGCCGGCATCCGCGGTGTAGCGCAGATGCGACGCGGCAGTGAGCTCCGCTTCGTCCACCTCCAGCGTGTGGTCGTGCCCCTGCCGCAGCGCCTCGATGCGGTGCGCATTGATATCGAAGCCCAGCACCGGACGCCTCTTGCCGAATTCCACGGCCAGGGGCAGGCCGACATATCCCAGGCCGACCACGGCGAGCTTGACATCCTGAATGCGCAACATGACGAGTTTCCTACCGCTAGCGATGCGGGGATTTTAGTGGAAGTACAGGCCGCGCCCGGAATACCGGAGAATCGTGCCGCGGCGCGCGCGGCCGGCCAGGCCCGCGCCGCGATCGTGGGGGTGGCCATCAGGAAGCCGGCAAATCAGCGGCGGGGAAAATCGGATAAAAAAAAGCCCGAGATCTGACGATCTCGGGCTAAATCCACCAAAGGAGGAGGGTGGAGGAGACAACCGTGGCATGTCGAAGAGGGTTAACCCTGCTGGGCCCTGTGCGCTGTCGGGGTTTTTCACCGCGCCGACTGCGTTTCGACATCCGATGTACGAATGATAGCCAAGCTTTTTGTGCGATGCAAGAAGATTTTTTAGGTCAATTCAGCAGTGCGCCAGATGTTGTTTTTGTGCATCGCATTATACCAGAGCCGCTCTGGACGGCGGTAGTGGCATATCGCGACCGGGAGCGGAGCCAGGCCGGCCGGTGACGCGGCCCCTACGCCCATCGGCATGAGGGGTTAACCCTCGACAGCCGCGTGCCCGGCAGCAGCCCGGCTTCGATGGGCCTGAATCCAAAGCCATGAGCAGGGAGATTCTGGCCGGCCGGCGGCGGCCGCCGTGGCGCTACAGCCAGTACGCCGTGCCGGTCATCACCCGGGACAGGGCGCGCATGGCGCCCCGCGCCGGCCAGGGTAATGGAGTCGCGCCGGCACGTTCGGCGCTGACGCGGTGTTCGATCTCGTCCTGCTTCATCTGGTCCACCACCTGCCGGGAACGCTGGTCGCCGGGCGGCAGGCGCTTCAGGTGGCTGTCCAGGTGGGCCTCCACCTGCCGCTCGGTTTCCGCCATGAACCCCAGGTTGCGACGGGCGCCGCTGCGGCTGGCCATCAGTCCCAGCCCGAAGGAACCGGCGTACCACAGCGGGTTCAGCAAGCTGGGCCGGCTCCGCAGCTCTTCGAGCCGCCGTTCGCACCAGGCCAGGTGATCGATTTCCTCGGCGGCGGCGCGGCGGAAGATCTCGCGGGTGCCGGCGTCCGCGCAACCCAGCGCCTGGCCCCGGTAAAGCGCCTGCGCGCACACTTCGCCGACGTGGTTCACGCGCATCAGACCGGCGGCGTGCCGCCGTTCCGCCTGGGTCAGGGTTTCCGGTCCCTGCTCGGCGGCCGGATAAGGCCGCCCCGCGCTGGCGGCGCCGGCGAGCACCTGCAAGGCGCGGTTGGCCTCGCCCAGCAAGGCATCGAACAGGCCGGGACGACGGACAAAGGCTGGGGCGGCGGGGGGCGACGATTGGGCGGACGGCATCTGGCTATTTCCTTCTGAACGGGCGCCGGGAGACCCTGCAGGGGCATCCGGCGCGGATGCTTCCATTGTAGGGAACCGGCTATGATCCCTTTTTGCAAGCGATTCGGGATATCGACATGGAATGCACGATCGACTGGGGCGGCCCCTCCGGCATGCTCTTCGTGGCCACTTCGGGCAGCGGGCATGTCGCCGTCATGGATGGAGCCGTGGACGGCGGCGGCCATGACCTGGCGTTTCGGCCGATGGAAATGGTCCTGGCGGGGACTGGCGGCTGCACGGCCTACGACGTGGTGCTGATCCTCAAGCGCGGACGGCACGCGGTCAGCGGTTGCAGTGTCAAGCTGCAGGCGGAACGCGCCACAACGGATCCCAAGGTGTTCACGCGCATCCATTTTGCATTCACCGTCACCGGTCATAAGCTGCCGCGCGCGGCGGTCGAACGCGCGGTGCAGCTTTCGCATGAAAAGTACTGCTCCGCCTCGGCCATGCTAGCCAAGACCGCCGAGCTGAGCTTTTCCGTGGACGTGGTGGAGTCGGGCGCCGCGCCGGCGGCCGATACCAACACCGAGACGAATACCGCGGCCTGATCCTTCCGTTCCATCCCCATGCGCCAATACGAAGATTTCATGCGCCACGTCTACGAACGGGGCGTCGCCAAGACCGACCGTACCGGCACGGGCACCCGCTCGACCTTCGGCTACCAGATGCGGTTCGACCTGTCCGAGGGCTTTCCGCTGGTCACCACGAAGAAGCTGCATACCAAAAGCATCTTCATCGAACTGCTGTGGTTCCTGCGCGGCGACAGCAATGTCCGCTGGTTGCAGGAGCGCGGCGTCACCATCTGGGACGAATGGGCTGACGAGCACGGCGACCTCGGGCCGGTGTATGGCAAGCAATGGCGGTCCTGGCCCACGCCGGACGGCGGCCATATCGACCAGATCGCCCAGTTGCTGGACCAGATCCGCCGCAATCCCGATTCGCGCCGCCTGATCGTATCGGCGTGGAATGTCGCCGATATTCCCAGCATGGCGCTGCCACCCTGCCATGCCTTCATGCAGTTCTACGTCGCCGACGGCAAGCTGTCCTGCCAGTTGTACCAGCGCAGCGCGGACATCTTCCTGGGGGTGCCGTTCAACATCGCCAGCTATGCGCTGCTGACGCACCTGGTGGCCCAGCAGTGCGACCTGGATGTCGGCGACTTCGTGTGGACGGGGGGCGATTGCCATCTCTACAGCAACCACTTCGAACAGGTGGAACTCCAGCTGTCGCGCGAGCCCTACCCCTATCCCAGGCTGCGCATCAAACGCAAACCCGCGTCGATCTTCGAATACGAGTACGAGGACTTCGAGATCCTCGATTACCAGTGTCATCCGCATATCAAGGCGCCCGTGGCCGTATGAGCCCGACACCGCCCATCGGGGATTCCAGCGCACCGCGCACCGCGGCGACCGGCGGGAACACGCGCGCGCCGCGGTTGACCCTGGTCGTGGCCTACGCCGCCAACCGGGTCATCGGACGCGACAACGCGCTGCCGTGGAAGCTGCCGGGCGACCTGGCGCACTTCAAGCGCACCACGCTGGGCCATCCCATCGTCATGGGACGCAAGACCTGGGAATCGCTGGGACGTCCATTGCCGGGCCGGCGCAATGTCGTGATCAGCCGCGCCGCCAACTACGCGGCCGAAGGCGCGACGGTGGTCCGCGATATCGACGCAGCCCTGTCCGCCTGCGCGGACACGGATGAAGTCTTCGTCATCGGCGGCGCGCAGATCTATGCCGCCGTGCTGGACCGGGCCGATCGCATCGTCGCCACCGAAGTGAAGGCCGATGTGGACGGCGACGCCTACTTCCCCTACCTGCCGGCCTTCCGGTGGCGCGAGGTCAGCCGCCAGCCGCAAGCGGCGGAAAACGGCTACCTCTACGACTTCGTCGTCTACGAAAAGGCCGGGACCTGAGCACACCTGGCTGAGCCGTGTCCGCACGCCGCCGTTACTCCAGCCGCAGGCACGGCGCATGGGCTGCCGCCCGGCCCTTGGCCACGGCACGCAGAGCGTAGGCGATGGCGCCCGAGAACGCTTCGTCATACCAGGCATTGACGCCGCTGGTGGCGACCACGATACCGTCCACCACCGCACTGCCCCAGACGCCGGCGTCGCCCACACGCAGCAGATGCGGCGAGACGGCCGACAAGCCGTGCGTGTCGCGTCCCGCCAGCCACGTGCTGCGCGCCTTCGCGCGTGCATAGGCGGCATAGTCGGCATCCCATCTCTCGCGGTCGCCGACCGCATGTTCCAGCAGGATGGCGTCCTCGAAGTCCGCCTCCCAGGGGCACAGCACCGGATTCATCACAACGATATACAGGAACCCGCTTTCGCCGACCTCGCGGTTGCCCATGGCCGCCTCGATCATCGGCATGACGAGCTGCAGCGCCTGCTGCGCGGCCTGGCGGTCGGCGAAGAAGGGCTGCGCGGTACGGCTGTCGGTTTGGGTGGACGCGGTCATGAGGGCTCCGTGGTGAAGAAACGCACTGCCCTAGCAACCGCCGTTCCCCGCCGCTTCGCGCAGGAAGCGCCATAGCTGCTCGTCCTGCGAATAGGCGACGTTCAGCCGTATCCAGGGAATATCTTCCTGCCCCGCGTCGAAATAGGAACCGGGCGCCAGCCAGATACCGTCCCGCAAGGCGCGCTCCGCCAGCGCATTGGCGCCGCCCCGGGCGTGCCCCTCGGCCAGGCGCGCCCACAGGAACAGCCCGGCGCGTGGCTCGGCAAACACCTGCATGCCCTGTTCGCCCAGCCGCCGCGATACCACGGCATGGGCCAGCGCCAGGCGTTCGTGCAGCTCGGTCACGTGGGCGCGATAGCGCCCCTCGCGCAGCGCCTGGTGCACGACACGCTCCATGATCTCCGGCGACGTCAGGCCCACGGCCATCTTGGTGCGCGCCATGTCGCGCACCAAGTCGGGATGCCCGATAACGTAGCCGACGCGGACCGAGGGGCTGATGACCTTGGAATAGCCGCTGAGATACACCACGCGGCGCAGTCCATCCATGGCGGCCAGCACGGGCGCCACGCCAGGCGCCAGCTCGCGCGAGATGTCGTCCTCGATGATCCAGCAATCGTGTTGTTCGGCGATGCGCAGCACCTGGTACGCATTGGCCATGGTCAGGCTGGTGCCGGTGGGGTTCTGCAGCACGGTATTGACGATCATGGCGCGCGGCCGGTGGCTCTGTGCCGCCTGCTCCAGCGCGCCGATGTCCAGCCCGGCGCCCGTCCGCGGCACGGCCACCACGCGGGCGCCCGCCACGCGCAGCAGGGCCAGCAGGTTGGCGTAGCAAGGCTGCTCCACGATGACGGTATCGCCCGGACGCAACAAGGTGCGTATCGCCACGTCAAGGCCGTGGGTCACGCCCTGGGTCAGCAGCACCTGGCCGGCTTCCACCGGCATGCCCAGGGATCCGGCATGCTCGGCGACGGCCTCGCGCAGCGGCACGTAGCCGTAGGGATGGCCGTAGCCGGCGATGCGCCCGCCCGGCACGCGCGCGACATGGCGCAGGCCCAGATGCAGCCCCGCCTCGTTCAACCATTCGCCCGGAAGCCAGCCGCAACCGGACTTCACCGGGATGGAATGGTCGGCGAAGACATCGGACAGCAGCCATTCGGCCCCCGGCGTCGGCGGTTCCCAGGGTCGCAGCGAGCGTGTCGTGGCCGGGCCGGCGGAGGGCCGCGGCGCAACCCGGTAGCCGGCGCCCGGCCGGGCCAGCAGCCAGCCCTGGGAAACCAGCCGCGCGTAGGCGCTCGCCACCGTGAAGGTACTGACGCCATGGCTGCGCGCAAAGTCGCGCACCGAAGGCAGCGGCATGCCGGGTCCCAGGGCCTGGGACTCGACCGCCCGCACCACCGCGTCCACCAGCTGTTGCACCAGGGTGGGCGATTGGGCGCGGTCGCGCACGGGCTGGAAATCGAGAGACGGAAAGTCGGTCATTCAGTACCTGTACAGTTGTCCAGGAATGACCTGTACGGTCAGGCATTTTTGCACGGATTGTGTATTTGCAGGCGCGGCGCAGGGGCCGAGAATCGCGATTGATTCTCCGCTTCCCTCCCCTGCGCGCCGCCATCGGCGCGCATAGCCCCTACGATTGGAGCGCCCCATGAACGCGCCGCAGACGCCGCCCGACCTTTCCCATCTCTGGATGCCGTTCACGGCGAACCGCCAATACAAGGCCAACCCGCGCATGCTGGTCGCCGCCAAGGGCATGTACTACACGTCCCTGGACGGCCGCAGAATGCTGGATGGCACCGCGGGCCTATGGTGCGTCAATGCCGGCCACTGCCGCGAGGAAATCACCCGCGCCATCGCCGAACAGGCCGGCGCCATGGACTACGCGCCAGGCTTCCAGCTCGGCCATCCCCTCGCCTTCCAGGCCGCCAGCGCGGTGGCCGGTCTCATGCCGCAGGGGCTGGACCGCATCTTCTTCACGAACTCCGGTTCCGAATCGGTGGACACGGCGCTGAAGATTGCCCTGGCCTACCATCGGGCGCGCGGCGAAGGCCAGCGCACCCGGCTGATCGGCCGCGAGCGGGGCTATCACGGCGTCGGCTTCGGCGGTATTTCGGTCGGCGGCATCGCGGCCAATCGCAAGACTTTTTCCGGCGCGCTGCTGCCCGCGGTCGACCATCTGCCGCATACCCACAGCCTGGAGCACAACGCATTCTCCAAGGGCCAGCCGGCCTGGGGCGCCCACTTGGCCGACGAACTGGAACGCATCCTGGCGCTGCACGATCCGTCCACCGTGGCGGCCGTCATCGTGGAGCCCATGGCCGGCTCCACCGGCGTACTGGTGCCGCCCAAGGGATACCTGGAGCGCTTGCGCGAAATCACCAGCAAGCACGGCATCCTGTTGATATTCGACGAAGTGATCACCGCCTACGGGCGCCTGGGCGCGGCCACCGCGAGCGAGTATTTCGGCGTCACGCCGGACCTCATCACCATGGCCAAGGGCGTCAGCAATGCCGCCGTGCCGGCCGGCGCGGTCGCCGTGAAGCGTGAAGTCCACGACGCCATCGTAGAAGGGGTGAGCGGCGGCATCGAGTTCTTCCATGGCTACACCTACTCCGCCCATCCACTGGCCGCGGCCGCCGTGCTGGCCACGCTGGACATCTACCGCCGCGAGAACCTGTTCGCCCGGGCCCGCGAACTGGCCCCCGCCTTCGAGCGGGCGGCGCATGGCCTGCAGGACGCCTCCCATGTCGTCGACGTGCGCAATATCGGCCTGGTCGCCGGTATCGAGCTGGCGCCGCGCCCCGGCGCCCCGGGCGCCCGGGCTGCCGAAGCCTTCCAGCGCTGCTTCGACGGCGGACTGCTGGTACGCTACACCGGTGACACGCTGGCGGTCTCGCCGCCCCTGATCATCGAAGAGGCGCAAATCGAGGAAATGTTCCAGACCATACGCAAGGTCCTCAAGGATATTTCCTAGCCCGCTCATCCCGCAGACGCAAGCAGACGGGGCCGTCCGTCGATCGCCGATCGGCACGGCCCCTCCCCCACGATACGAGCCAGGCTCATGAAAACCATTCCGCATTTCATCAACGGACAACCCTACACCGGCCGCGTCGGCCGTTATAGCGACGGCTTCGACCCGGCACGCGGGGAAATCGTCTCGAACATCCCCCTGGCCGGGGTCGAGGACGTGGACCTGGCCGTGGCGGCCGCCCGCGAGGCCTTTCCGGCCTGGGCCGAAACGGCGCCGCTCAAGCGCGCCCGCGTCCTGTTCGCCTTCAAGGCGCTGCTGGACAAGCACCAGGACGAGCTTGCCGAACTCATCACGCGCGAGCACGGCAAGGTGTTTTCCGACGCCAAGGGCGAAGTGGCCCGGGGCATCGAGGTCGTCGAGTTCGCCTGCGGCATCCCGCATCTGCTCAAGGGCGATTACACCGAGCAGATCGGCGGTGGGATCGACAACTGGAGCATGCGCCAGCCGCTGGGCGTGGTGGCGGGCATCACGCCGTTCAATTTCCCCATGATGGTGCCCTGCTGGATGTTCCCGGTGGCCATCGCCTGCGGCAACACCTTCGTCCTGAAGCCGTCCGAACGCGATCCGTCCGCCTCGGTGCGCCTGGCCGAGCTGCTGCATGAGGCTGGCCTGCCGCCCGGCGTCTTCAACGTCGTGCACGGCGACAAACAGGCCGTGGATGCGCTGATCGCCCATCCCGACGTGCAGGCCCTGTCCTTCGTCGGATCGACGCCCATCGCCGAATACATCTATGCCAAGGGCACGGCCAAGGGCAAGCGCGTCCAGGCGCTGGGCGGCGCCAAGAACCATATGGTGGTCATGCCCGATGCCGACCTGGACCAGGCCTGCGACGCGCTGATGGGCGCGGCCTACGGCTCCGCCGGCGAGCGCTGCATGGCGATCTCCGTGGCCGTGGCGGTCGGCAGCGTGGCCGACAAGCTGGTGGAGCGCCTGGCGCCGCGCGTGCGCGCGCTGAAGGTGCGCAACGGCATGGAAGCCGACGCGGAGATGGGTCCGCTGGTCACGGCGCAGCATCGCAGCAAGGTCCTCGGCTATATCGAGGACGGCATCGCGGCGGGCGCCACCATGGTGGTGGACGGCCGTGAACTGACCGTGCCGGGACACGAGAAGGGCTTCTTCCTCGGCGGCACGCTGTTCGACCACGTCAAGCCGTCGATGAACATCTATCGCGAGGAAATCTTCGGGCCGGTGCTATGCGTGGTGCGGGTGCCGGACTTCGCCTCGGCGGTCAAGCTCATCAACGCGCACGAGTTCGCCAATGGCGTGTCCTGCTTCACGTCCGACGGCGGCGTGGCGCGCGCATTCGCCCGCCAGATCCAGGTGGGCATGGTCGGGATCAACGTGCCTATCCCGGTGCCCATGGCCTGGCATTCCTTCGGCGGCTGGAAACGTTCGCTGTTCGGCGACCACCACGCCTATGGCGAGGAAGGCGTGCGCTTCTACACCCGCTACAAGAGCGTGATGCAGCGCTGGCCCGACAGCATCGCCAAGGGCGCGGAATTCACGATGCCCGTAGCCAAGTAAAACGGCAGGCGACGGCGGCCGGGCAAGCCGGCCGCCGCGCCCGTGGCTCCCTGGCCGTCAGGCGTAGGCCTCGATCGGCAGGCAGGCGCATACCAGGTTGCGGTCGCCATACGCGTTGTCCACGCGCGCCACCGGCGGCCAGTACTTGCCGTCCTTCAGCGATTCCACCGGATACGCGGCGGCGCGACGCGTGTAGTCGTGGTGCCATTCGTCGGCCAGCAGCATCGCCGCCGTATGGGGCGCGTTCCGGAGCACGTTGTCATCGCGATCGCACTCCCCGGCTTCGATGCGGGCGATCTCGGCGCGGATGGCGATCATGGCGTCGACGAAGCGGTCGAGTTCCGCCAGGCTTTCGGACTCCGTGGGCTCGACCATCAGCGTCCCGGCCACCGGGAAGCTCATGGTGGGCGCGTGGAAGCCATAGTCGATCAGCCGCTTGGCGATGTCCTCGGCCGACACGCCGCTCGTTTCCTTGAGCGGACGCACATCCAGAATGCATTCGTGCGCCACCCGGCCATTGCGGCCGCAGTACAGCACGGGATAATGGTCGCGCAGCCGGGCCGCGATGTAGTTGGCGTTGAGGATGGCGACTTCCGTGGCGCGCAACAGTCCCTCGGCGCCCATCAGCGCGATATAGACGTAGGGAATCGGCAGAATGCCGGCCGACCCGAACGGCGCCGCCGCGACCGGACCCACCGTGGCCCCGCGCGGCAGCTTGCCGCCCGTGTCCAGCACGCCAGGCAGATACGGCGCCAGATGGCTGCGCACCGCCACCGGACCGACGCCCGGACCGCCGCCGCCATGCGGGATGCAGAAGGTCTTGTGCAGGTTCAGGTGCGAAACGTCCGAACCGAACTTGCCCGGCTTGGCCAGGCCGACCATGGCGTTCATGTTCGCGCCATCCATATACACCTGGCCGCCGGCCTCGTGCACGATCTCGCAGATGTCCGTGATGGCTTCCTCGAACACGCCGTGCGTTGACGGATAGGTGATCATCAGCGCGGACAGGCGGTCGCCCACCTGGGCGACCTTGGCCTTGAGGTCGGGGACATCGACATTGCCCTGGTCGTCGGAGGCGACCACCACCACCTGCATGCCGGCCAACTGCGCCGAGGCGGGATTGGTGCCGTGCGCCGATGATGGAATGAGGCATACGTCGCGCTGATGCTGGCCGTGCGCCTCGTGATAGGCGCGGATCGCCAGCAGGCCGGCGTATTCGCCCTGCGCGCCGGAATTCGGCTGCAGGCTGATCGCATCGTAGCCGGTGATTTCGCACAGGGCCGCGGACAGCTTTTCGATCAGCACGCGATAGCCGGCGGTCTGCGCGGCCGGGGCGTAAGGATGGATCTGCGCGAACTCCGGCCAGGTGATCGGGATCATCTCGGCCGTGGCGTTGAGCTTCATCGTGCAGGATCCCAGCGGGATCATGGTGCGATCCAGCGCCAGGTCCTTGTCCGCGAGCTTGCGCAGGTAGCGCAGCATGTCGGTTTCGGACTGCACGCTGGAGAAGATCGGGTGCGACAGGATGGGGGTCTCGCGCGCCACCGCGGCCGGGATGCCGCCTTTGGCGCGCGCGTCCGTCGCGTCCAGCTCGAAGGCCGCCGCGGGCTTGCCCAGGCCGCGCGCGAAGACTTCGACCAGTTCGCTCAGGTCCTGCGCCGTCACGGTCTCGTCCAGGGACAGCGCGACGTGGTCGGCGTCGACCACGCGCAGGTTGATGCGCGCGGCGGCGGCCGCGTCGGCCACCGCCGAGGTCGCACCGGCGGTGCGCACCAGCAAGGTGTCGAAGAAGGTATCGTTGACGACCTGCGTACCCAGGTCGCCCAGCGCCGTGCGCAGGATGGCGGTACTGCGCTGCACGCGCTCGGCGATGCGGCGGATACCGGCCGGACCATGCCAGACCGCGTACATGCCGGCCATCACGGCCAGCAGCACCTGGGCGGTACAGATGTTGGAGGTGGCCTTTTCGCGGCGGATGTGCTGCTCGCGCGTCTGCAGCGCCAGGCGCAGGGCCGGATTGCCTTGCGCGTCCCGGGACACGCCCACCAGGCGGCCGGGCATATTGCGCTTGTAGGCGTCCTTGCACGCCATGAAGCCGGCGTGCGGACCGCCGAAGCCGAAGGGCACGCCAAAGCGCTGCGCGGAGCCCACGGCGATGTCGGCGCCCCAGGCGCCCGGCGGGGCCAGCAGGGCCAGGGCCAGCAGGTCCGTCGCGCACGCCACCACCGCGCCGGCATCATGCGCGGCTTGCGCCAGCGCACGGTAGTCGGCGACCGCGCCCAGGCTGTGCGGGTATTGCAGCAGCACGCCGAAGCAGTCCGGCAGGCCTTGGGATTCGTCTGCGACGACGACTTCGATGTCCAGCCCCTGGGCGCGCGTGCGAACCACTTCGATGGTCTGCGGATGGCAGTGGCTGGAGACGAAGAACACATTGCTGCGCGACTTGGCGCCGCGGCGGGCCAGGGTCATGGCCTCGGCCGCCGCCGTGCCTTCATCCAGCAGCGAGGCGTTGGCGATATCCAGCCCGGTCAGGTCGGCGACCATGGTCTGGTAGTTCAGCAGCGCTTCCAGGCGGCCTTGCGAGATCTCCGGCTGGTACGGCGTATAGGCCGTGTACCAGGCCGGATTCTCCAGGATATTGCGCAGGATGACGTTGGGCGTATGGGTGCCGTAGTAGCCCTGGCCGATGTAGTTGCGATAGACCTCGTTGGCGCTGGCCAGCTCGCGCAATTCGGCCAGCACGTCCGGCTCGCTGCGCGCGGGCGGCAGCGCCAGCGGCGCATCGGTGCGGATACGGGGCGGCACCACTTCGGCGATCAGTTCGTCCAGCGTGGCAACGCCCAGCACGCGCAGCATGGCGGCCTGGTCCGCATCGGACGGGCCGATATGGCGGGGAAGGAAATCGGTATGCGTGTCTAGGGGGCGCGACATGGTATCTCTTTGGTACAGGCCTACAGGGCTTCGTAGCCGGCGGCGTCCAGCAGCGCGTCCACGTCGGCGGGGTTGTCCGGCTTGATCTTGAAAATCCAGTGGGTATGGGCCGCTTCGTTGATCAGGGCCGGGTTCTCTTCCAGCGCGTCATTGAAGGCGGTGATTTCGCCGGCGACGGGGGCGTAGATGTCCGAAGCCGCCTTGACCGACTCGACCACGCCGGCGGTTTCGCCGGCGGCCAGCCGGGCGCCGACCTTGACGTCGCCGACGAAGACCAGATCGCCCAGTTGTTCCTGGGCCGGATCGGTGATGCCGACGGCGAAGACGTCGCCCTCGGCTTTGACCCATTCATGCGTTGCGGTGTATTTGCGATCGGTAGGCAGGCTCATGGCAGCTCCTGAGGAATTCAAAAAATCCGGATGGGAAGGAAGATCGAGGTGCGCGCCCCGCCCGCGGCCCGGCATGCCGGGCCCGCGAGCCATGGCAGTTTACGAGTGTTCGACCGCTTTGCCGTGCCGCACGAACGGCAATTTGCATACCGTCGCGGGCACCCACTTGCCGCGGATGTCGACCTGCACCGTGTCGCCGGGGTTTACCCCCATCGGCAGGCGCGCGAAGGCCACCGATACGCCCAGCGTGGGCGACATCGTGCCGCTGGTGATCTCGCCGTCGCCCAGCGGCGTACGCACCGCCATGTGGGCCCGCATGACGCCGCGCTCCGACAGCTTCAGACCGAGGAAGGCGCAGGGCGTGGAGCACTGTTCGATGGCGGCGCGGCCGATGAAGCCACGCGCCGGGTCTTTCAGCGAGACCGTCCAGGTCAGACCGGCCTGCGCGGGCTGCGTGAGCTCGTCCATGTCCTGGCCGTACAGGTTCATCCCGGCTTCCAGGCGCAGGGTATCGCGCGCGCCCAGGCCGCAGGGGCGCACGCCTTGCGCCACCAGGTCGCGCCACAGCGTGGCGACTTCCGTGGCGGGCAGGACGATCTCGAATCCGTCTTCGCCGGTATAGCCGGTGCGCGCCACCAGCGTGTCGGGCTCGAAGCGTGCCGCCGTGAAAGGCGTGAGGGGCTCGGAGTCTGCGCGCCATGCCGGCCGCGCGGCCCAGAGTTTGGCGCGGGCGTTGGGGCCCTGCACTGCGATCATGGCCAGGTCGCGGCGCGGCGCGATGGAGACATGCAGCCGTGTCGCGGCGGCCACGCGCTGCATCCAGGCGACGTCCTTGTCCGCGGTGGCGGCATTGACCACCACGCGCCAGCGGTCCACGGCGAAGAAATAGACGATCAGGTCGTCGATGACCCCGCCTTCGGGGTTCAGCATGCAGCTGTACAGCGCCTTGCCCGGCGTCGTCAGCTTGGCCACATCGTTGGCGATGAGCCGGCGCAGGAAGGGCATGGCGTCCGCGCCCGTGACATCGACGTTGAGCATGTGCGAAACATCGAACATCCCGGCATCCTGGCGGACGGCATGGTGTTCCTCGATCTGCGAGCCATAGGCCAGCGGCATGTTCCAGCCGCCGAAATCGACCATGCGCGCGCCGGCGGCGACATGTTCCTGCGCCAGGGGAGTGTTCTTGAGGGATATCGACATGGAGACGGCTCCGGACGGCCTGCGGGTAACGGAATACCGGGCTGGATGCGGAAAGCCTCCGAAGCACCGGCTTGGTTTCCGCCCCTCTGTCCTTTTGCCTGAGAGTTGCCCCGCTGGGCGGGTTTGCACCTTCGGCGTCCGGGCGCGCCGCGCAAATGCGGGTGGCCGGCTCTCTCCAGAGCGCTGTGTTCGCCCGCAAGCCGGGCGACGGCGTGCTTGGGCAAGGCATGCTGCGGTATGGGTTGCCTGAGCGATTCCGGGCGAATTGCGCCTTCGGCGGCGGCTCGCCCTGGGGCGCCCGCTCTCTCCCGCATGATGCGTGACAGCGTCGCGAAGAATACAACGAATCCGGCGCCGGATAAAGCCGCGCGGCCGGCGGCAAAATGCCCCCGGGCCGGCTAGGCCAGCGCCGTATCGAGCAGCATCATCAGGACGAACCCCAGCATCAGCCCGCAGGTGGCGTAGACCTCGTGGCCCTTGCGGTGAGATTCCGGAATGATCTCGTGGCTGATGACGAACAGCATGGCGCCGGCGGCGAAACCCAGTCCCCAGGGCAGCAGCACGGACGACCAGGCCATGACGGCCGCGCCCGCCAGGGCCCCCACCGGCTCGATCAGCCCCGATGCCATGCCCAGCACGACCGCGAACGTGCGGCTGTATCCCGCCGCCAGCAAGGCGACGGCCACCACCAGCCCTTCCGGTACGTCCTGGATGGCGATGCCGGTGGACAGCGCGCCGGCGCGCATCGCGTCGGTTCCGCCGAAGGCCACGCCGATGGCCAGGCCTTCGGGCAGGTTGTGCAGCATGATGGCGAAGACGAACAGCCAGGTGCGCTTGAGCACGCGGGCATCGTGGCCTTCCTTGCCCTTGATGAAATGCTCGTGCGGCACGGTGCGCTCCAGCCACAGCAGCACCGCCGCGCCCAGCAGGATCGCGGCGCCCACCGTGAGGCCGGCGCTCCAGGGGCCGTTGCCCAGGTCGCGCGCGGCCTGGATGCCGGGCACCACCAGCGAAAACGCACTGGCCGCCAGCATGACGCCGGCGCCAAAGCCGAACATGGTGTCCTGCACGCGCTCGGACAGGCGCTGCGAAAAGAGCACCGGGAGGGTGCCGGCAGCCGTGGCGCCGGCCGCGATCAGGCCGCCGACCCAGGCGTTGGCGACCTGCGGATAATCGTCGCGCAGGACGAGCCACAGCCCCCACGAGCCCATGGCGAACAGCGCCAGCAGGATGAAGACGGCGGTCTTGCCGGCGCCGGCTTCGGCCAGCGAGCGGATATGCGTGTTCATGGGGATCCCCTCTCCTGTCGTGCGGTGGCCATAGCAAGAAACGCGCCGCGACGGGCGTCCGGGCTGTTCACACCGGCGCTAGTGTCCCATCCTGCCGCGATAAAGGACAGGGGGTCCTGGCGGCGTCCGGAGACGGGGCGCTCAAAGCGCCTTGCCGCAGGCGACGCCGGAGGCCCAGGCCCACTGGAAGTTGTAGCCGCCCAGCCAACCGGTGACGTCCACCACCTCGCCGATGAAATGCAGGCCCGGCACGCTGCGCGCCTGCATGCTCTTCTGGTCCAGCCCCCGTGTGTCGACGCCGCCGCGCATCACCTCGGCTTTCTTGTAGCCGGCCGTGCCCGTCGGCACGACCTCCCAGGCATGGACGGCGCGCGCCAGCCCGCGCAGCGTCTTGTCGGGGATATCGGCCAGCCGCGCCTGCGCCAGGGGCTGGCCCTTGGCGTCCGTCATGTCGAGCAGCCATTGCTCGGCCAGGCGGCGCGGCCACAGGGCGCTCAGTGCCGTGCCCAGCTGCTGGCGGCCACCCGCCTTGGCGGCGATCAGCTCCTCGGCCAGGTCCCGGCCGTCGGCCAGGTCCAGCACCACGGGCTGCCCGGGATTCCAGTAACTGGAGATCTGCAGGATGCCGGGGCCGGACAGGCCACGATGGGTGAACAGCACGTCTTCGAGGAACTCGCCCGGGCCGCTGCGCACGCCGGCCTCCAGCGCGACGCCCGACAGCGCCGCGAAGGGCGCCCAGCGCGCGGCATCGAACGTCAGCGGCACCAGCGCGGGCCGCGGCTCCACCACCTTCAGGCCGAACTGGCGCGCGACCTTCAGCCCGTAGTCCGTCGCGCCGAGCTGGGGGATGGCCATGCCGCCGGTGGCGATGACCACCTTGCCCGCGTGCAATACGCCCTGCCCCTCGGTACGCAGCTCGAACCCGTGTTCGCCAGACCGCCCGATCTCGGCGACGGTGCACGGCATGCGCCATTGCACGCCGCCCGCGTCGCACTCCGCGCGCAGGACGTCGATGATGGCGGCGCTAGACTCGTCACAGAACAACTGGCCGCGGTGCTTCTCGTGCCAGGCCACGCGGTAGCCACGCAACAGCGCAAGAAAGTCCTGCGGCCCGTAGCCGGCCAGCGCCGAGCGACAGAAGTGCGGGTTCTCCGACAGGAAATTGGCGGGGCCGGTGCCGGTATTGGTGAAGTTGCAGCGGCCGCCGCCGGATATGCGGATCTTCTCGCCCAACCTGGCCGCGTGGTCGATCAGCACGACGCGCAGGCCGCGCTGGCCGGCCACCGCGGCACACATCATGCCAGCGGCGCCGGCGCCGATGATCGCGACGTCGAACATGCCGGGGACGATGAGGCGCGCGGCCTCAGTCTTCCTTCAGGCAGTCGACGTAGTAGCGCACCTCGCCGCGTTCGTCGACATCCTCGGCCAGGCCATGGATGTCGGTCTCGAAGCCCGGGAAGCGGGCATTGAACGCACGCGCGAACTGCAGGTACTGCACGATGGTGCGATTGAAGCGCTCGCCCGGGATCAGCAGCGGGATGCCGGGGGGGTACGGCGTCAGCAGCACACCGGTCACCCGCCCTTCCAGGTCTTCGATCGCCACACGCTCGACCTCCCGGTGGGCCATGCGCGCGAAGGCATCGGAGGGCTTGAGCGCGGGCACCATGTCGCTCAGGTACATCTCGGTGGTCAGCCGCGCCACATCGCTTTCGCGGTAGGCTTCGTGGATCTGCTGGCACAGGTCGCGCAAGCCCATGCGCTCGTAGCGGCGATGGTCGCGGCAGAATTCCGGCAGAATGCGCCACATCGGCTGGTTGCGGTCGTAGTCGTCCTTGAACTGCTGCAAGGCCGTCAGCAATGTGTTCCAGCGGCCCTTCGTAATGCCGATCGTGAACAGGATGAAGAAGGAATACAGGCCCGTCTTCTCGATGACCACGCCATGCTCGGCCAGGTACTTGGATACCAGCGCGGCCGGAATGCCGGTTTCGCCGAAGCTGCCGGAAATATCCAGGCCCGGAGTGATGACGGTCGCCTTGATCGGGTCCAGCATGTTGAAGCCGTCGGCGATATCGCCGAAGCCATGCCAGTGATCGCCCGATTCCAGCAGCCATTCGTCGCGGTGGCCAATGCCGTCGGACACCAGGCGGTTCGGGCCCCAGACCTTGAACCACCAGTCGTTGCGGCCGAATTCGGATTCCACCTTGCGCATGGCGCGGCGAAAGTCCATGGCTTCGCGGATGCTTTCCTCGACCAGCGCGGTACCGCCCGGCGGCTCCATCATGGCCGCCGCCACGTCGCAGGACGCGATGATCGCGTACTGCGGCGAGGTGGAGGTATGCATCAGGTAGGCTTCGTTGAAGATATTGCGGTCCAGTTTGCGGGTGTTGGACTCCTGCACGATGATCTGCGACGCCTGCGAAATGCCAGCCAGCAGCTTGTGCGTGGAGTGGGTGGCGAAGACCATCGCCGCCTCGCTGCGCGGACGTCCCGGGCCGATGGCGTGCATATCGCGGTAGAACTCGTGGAACGCGGCGTGCGGCAGCCAGGCCTCGTCGAAATGCAGCGTATCGACGTAGTTGCCCAGCTTTTCCTTGATCATCTCGACGTTGTAGATCACGCCGTCATAGGTGCTCTGGGTCAGGGTCAGGATGCGCGGCTTCTTGTTCTTCACCTCGCGGGCGAAGGGATTGGCCTCGATCTTCTTCATGATGTTCTCGGGCTCGAATTCCTCGATGGGAATGGGCCCGATGATGCCCAGGTGGTTGCGCGTCGGGCGCAGGAACACCGGGATGGCACCCGTCATCGTGATGGCGTGCAGGATGGACTTGTGGCAATTGCGGTCGACCACCACCACGTCGCCGGCGGCGACGTTGGCGTGCCACACGACCTTGTTCGACGTCGAGGTGCCGTTGGTCACGAAGTAGCAGTGGTCGGCGTGGAAGATGCGCGCCGCATTGAGTTCGGACTCGGCCACCGGACCGGTGTGATCCAGCAGCTGGCCCAGTTCGTCCACCGCGTTGCAGACGTCGGCGCGCAGCATGTTTTCGCCGAAGAACTGGTGGAACATCTGCCCCACGGGGCTCTTCAGGAACGCCACGCCGCCCGAGTGCCCCGGGCAGTGCCAGGAGTACGAGCCGTCCTGCGCATACTTGACCAGCTCGCGGAAGAACGGCGGGGCCAGGCTGTCCACATAGGCGCGGGCCTCGCGGATGATGTGCCGGCCGACAAATTCCGGCGTGTCCTCGAACATGTGGATGAAGCCGTGCAGCTCGCGCAGGATATCGTTGGGGATGTGCTGCGAGGTGCGGGTTTCGCCATACAGATAGATCGGTATGTCGGCATTGCGGAAACGCAATTCCCCGATGAAGGACCGCAGGTTCTTGATGGCGCTGGCCACGTCCTCCGGCGAGTCCACGTCGAACTCCTCATCGTCGATCGACAGGATGAAGGCGCTGGCGCGGCTCTGCTGCTGGGCGAAAGAGCTCAGGTCGCCATAGCTGGTGACGCCCAGCACCTCCACGCCCTCGGCCTCGATGGCCGCGGCAAGCGCGCGTATACCCAGTCCCGAGGCGTTCTCGGAACGGTAGTCTTCGTCGATGATGACAATGGGAAACCGGAATTTCATGCGGGCACTCCTGCGGGGGTAAGGCCAAAGCCGACGCGAGTGTACTGCGGACGCACTACGGCAGCGTTGCGGACTGGGTCGCGGCGCCGACCGGTCCGCCGGCTGTGCATCCCGCGTACCCGGGAAGCGGCCTTCTCCACGGCCCCCGCCAAGGCAGAGCACCCGCCCTCGGCCTTAAACTGCCCCGCAATCCACCCCGGACCGACATCATGAACGGAAACCACGACGCCGCGTCCATCCGCCTCCTCACGGCGGACGATGCGGCGGCATTCCACGCGCTACGGCTTTTGGCCTTGCGCGAATCCCCCACGGCCTTCGGCGCCAGCGTGGAGGACGAAGCCGCCCTGCCGCGCCAGGTGGTCGCCTCCCGCATCGCCCCGCAGGACCCGCATGACGGCGGCGCGGCGGGCATCTTCCATGGCGGCCGCCTGGTGGGCATGGCCTGCGTGCATCGCGACCACGGCCGCAAGTCCTGCCACAAGGCCATCCTGACCTCGGTTTATATCGCGCCGGACCGTCGGGGCAGCGGGCTTTCCGCATCGTTGATACAGCGCATGGTCGACCTGGCGCGCACCATGCCGCAAGTGCGCCGGCTGAACCTGTGCGTGAATGCGGCCAACCTGCCGGCCCAGGCGCTGTATCGCCGTGCCGGCTTCGTGGAATATGGCCGCGAGCCGGAAGGCCTGTGGGTGGACGGCGCCTTCCACGATGAAATCCTGATGACGCTGGCCCTGCAGGCAAGCCCCCTGACCGGCCTTGGAGCCCGCTTGCGCTACGAAGCCGTGGACGAAGCGGCGTTCGAGGCCCTGGCCGACATACGCGTCGCGGCCATGCGCGACAGCCTGGTGCGCGTGGGCCGTTTCGATCCGCAGCGCGCCCGGCAGCGGCTGCGCGCCGGCTATAGCCCCGAGGACACCTGGGCGATCGTGCTGGACGATATCCGCGTGGGCTTCTATACGCTGCGCCGGGAAGCGGACGCGCTCAAGCTGGATCACCTGTACATCCTGCCCGCCCACCAGGCGAAGGGCCTGGGGGCGGAGGTCCTGCGGCGCATCCTGCGCAGGGCGGATCGCGACGGCCTGCCCGTGCGCCTGGGCGCACTGCGGGACAGCGACGCCAACCGCTTCTACCAGCGCCACGGATTCGAGCGCGCCGGCGAGGATAGCTGGGACATTTACTATGAACGCAAGCCCCTGCCCTATCTGGCCAACTGCCCGGGGGCCCCGGAACAGGGATAGCCATGGCGTGGGCAAGCGGGGCCCGCCCCAGCGCGCCGCCGCTTCAGGTCTTGGGCAGCGTCACGCCCTGCTGGCCCTGGTACTTCCCGCCGCGGTCGCGATACGAGGTTTCGCAGACCTCGTCGCTTTCCAGGAACAGCATCTGGGCGCAGCCCTCGCCGGCATAGATCTTGGCGGGCAGCGGCGTGGTGTTGGAAAACTCCAGCGTCACATGGCCTTCCCATTCCGGCTCGAGCGGCGTGACATTGACGATGATGCCGCATCGCGCATAAGTGCTCTTGCCCAGGCAGATGGTCAGCACATTGCGCGGGATGCGGAAATATTCGACGGTGCGCGCGAGCGCGAAGGAATTCGGCGGAATGATGCAGACATCGCCGCTGAAATCGACGAAGGATTTCTCGTCGAAGTTCTTGGGATCGACGATGGTGGAATTGATGTTGGTGAATATCTTGAACTCGTTGGCGCAGCGCACATCGTAGCCATAGCTGCTGGTGCCGTAGCTGACGATGCGCTCGCCATTGGCTTCGCGCACCTGGCCGCGCTCGAAGGGCTCGATCATGCCGGTGGCCGCGGCGCGACGAATCCACAGGTCGCTCTTGATACTCATGGGAAGGAAGCCTCAGGTTGAAGTGGGCGGTATTTTACCGTCCGCGCCGCCGGCGCCCGCGGCACGTCGCCCCCTTTACCGGACCACCGCCGGCACGCGCATCACCCGCCGTGGCAGGACCGGCCGGGCCGCCCGCTTCCCCGGGCGCCGGCCTAGTCGCCCAGGAAGGTCCGATACACCAGCGCCAGACCGTTGACCGAACCGCCCTTCAGGTCCACCGACCAGCGGCGCGACAGCCGGTAGCTCAAGCGGCCGACGGTTTCGGAGCCGGCCAGCGCCTGCTCCACGCTCAGCGTCACGCCATTCGAGAAATTCTTGCTCGCCACCAGGAACTGCGTAGCCAGGGAAGCGGTGCTGTCCTGGTTCACGCTGCCGGCGACGGTCTGGTCCGGCAGAAGGCTGCCGGTGCTGCCGATGGCGCCGTTGCGCACGCTGACATCGTCCAGGCCGAACTGCTTGTAGAACGGCTCGCCGTTGCCCAGCAGGGCCGTCCCGACGGATACCAGCAGGGCCGTATCGTTGCCGCTGCTGTCCGGACCGCGGCCGAGCACCAGCCACGACAGCTTTTCCACATCGCTGACGTCCGGGTAGGAAATCAGGTCGATACGCGGCCGCTGCGCGGTGCCGCTGACCCGCACGCCGGCCTCCACCTGCTCCCCGGTGCGCAGGGCCTCGATATCCAGCAGCGGGTTGTCCAGGCTGCCCTGGAACGTCACCGTACCGCGCCGCAATTGCAGCCGCTGCCCATAGGCATCGATGCGGCCCGACCGGGTATGGAGAGCGCCCGTGCCGGTGAGGCGGCCACCGGCGTAACGGATGCGGATGGAACCGCCCAGCGCGGCGTCCAGGCCCATGCCGGTCAGGTAGAAGCGCGGGCCCAGGTCGACGTTCAGATCCATGTCGGTCTGCAAGGGCGTGCTGGCGGCTTCCTCCTCCTCGCCCGACCGGTGCACGATGACATCGCCATCCAGGGTAGGCACCTCGCTAAGGACTTCGATGCTGGCCCAGCCGGCGTCGGCGCGAACGTCGCCGCGCAGCGTCATGCGTGGCAAGGCGGCGTCGATATCGATGCGGCCGGACATCATGGCGAAGCGGTCGGCGCGCTGGATGACCGGAAACCGGTGCAGGGTGATATGCGCCTGGCCGGTGGCATCCGTCAGGCTCCATGTGCCGGTGGCCTCGACATAGCCGTTCCTGGCATCGGGGTTGCGCGTGACCCACTCGCGGGTGCGCGCTTCGGTGGGAAGCACGCGTAGCGTCGCGGGAAAACGAAGGGATTCGATGACCAGACGGTCCTGCTGCAACCTGGCGGAAAGCGTACCGTCCAGCAGGCGCACGCCATCGTCGATACGTACGAAACGCAGCTTCTGGCCCCGGACTGTACCGCTCGCCTGCCAGGGCTGCCCCGGCAGGCCCTGCGCCTGGATGTTGGCTTGCAAGGCACCGCCCAGCTCCATATCGTCACCGGTGAAAATCTCGACCCACTGCAAATCCGAGATATCGGCGTCCAACGACACCCGCAACGGCTGGCGCGGCGCGAGCCCGATGCCGCCGTCTCGCGTCGTCGCCAGCATGGCCGCCCCGGTGCCCCGCAACGAGCCCATCTTCGCCGTGTCCAGCTGGAGATCGGCCTCGACGCGGCTGCCACCCGCGGAAACGGGCGTGGCAGACACGGCCAGCACCAGCTTGCGCAGGCCCATCGGCATGGGCGGATCTCCCGGAATCAACAGGTCTCCGGACCGGCGCTCCACGCGGGCCCTGCCGGACAGGGCGCCCGCAAAGCGCAGTTCCCACGATACGTCCAGGGCGATGCGCCGCTGGCTGGCCGGCACACGGGCATTGACGCGCGCGGTGCGGCGCTGCGCCCCCTGTGCCGCGGCGTCCGGATCGAGCGCACGGATCACCTGGCGCACGACGGCGGGCGTCAAGACCAGGTTGTCCATACGCCCCGCGGTTTCCCAGCGCCCTGCCCCGGCCCGTGACCCGGCATGGTCGAGCACTGCCCGGTCGCCACCGGGCAAGCCCAGTTCGATGCGCGCGGGCCCGACGTCCCACTGCCAGCGCGGCGCCGTCGCGTGCGGCATCCAGGCCACCTTGACAGGGCGTGCCACGGCCAGTTGGAAGCCGGCATGGGAAGCGGACAGCTTGTCCACCGTGCCCCGCCATCCCAGCTCCTGCGTTGCCGAACCGGCGCCCGCGGTGGCCCCATAGCCGCCTTCGACCAGGACGGAGGCCTCCATGCGGGCGCGGCCGAGCATGCCAGCCCGTTCGTTCGGCGGGGTATAGGCCCCGCGCAGCTCCACCCGGTGGCGTGCCGGCGTGCCGGCCAACTTCCCTTGCAGGCTGGCGGCGCCGCCCAGGCCCGGCCAGAAGGCGGACAGTTCGGGCGCCGCCGCGTCCAGCGCGATCTCGCCGTTACGCGGGCCAATGCTGCCTTGCGCGCGCACGCGGTTGCGGCCCAGCCGCAGGTCCACGGCCAGGTCCTCGATGCGGATATCGGCCAGCGCCGCGGGCCAATCGGCGGTCGGATCCGGTTCTGCCGAGGTGACCACCCGGGCGCGCGCGGTGCCGTCCAGCGCCTTGCGGTTCCAAAGGCTGCCCTTGTCGACGCCCAGGTCCACAGCGGCCCTGCGCAACACATAACGGTCCGTGAATTCCGCATCAAAGGACGCGCGCGTGCTGAGCATTGCCGGCGGCACCAGTCCCGCGAGCAGGCGTCCGAGGTCCAGGCGGTCCGCCGTGAGCTTGCCCTGCACGCGGTTGGTAGCCGCTGCATCGTCACGCGCGACCTCCAGCGCGAGCCCCGCGGAGGTACGGTCCGCAAGCTCCAGTGCCAGGGTCGCGCGCCGCAACGGTATACGGCCTTGCGGCGTCAGTTCGGCATGCGCCACGAGCGCCGCGCCCGCGCCCTGTGCCTGGAGGTCGGCGTCCATGGCGTCGAGCGAACCGTCCAGCCGCAGGTCGGCATCGACATGGCAGGGATCCGCGCTGTCGGAAGCGGCCGCCGGCGCAGCGCCAGCCTGGCGATTGGAAGCGGCTGCCGCCGGCGTAGTGGCGGCGCCACGATGGGAAGCGGAAGGCGATGGGGCAGGCGCCGCTGCCGTGACGAACCTGCCCACGCACACCGGCGATTCGGGTGTCGTGCCGCGTATCGAGACATGGACGTTCGCGTCCAGCGGCCAGGGCGCCGCCAGTTGCTTCAGCGTCGCCTCGCCGCGCAGGTCCGCATCCGCGACGGCATGGGCTGCATGCAACGCGTCGATCCGCAGCCGCGCCCCGCCGGCGGTGACGCTGCCGGCGGCCTGCAAGCCGCTCAGCGCGACGGGCAGCGGCTGACCGTCCCGATGCAGGGCAAAGGTGCCCACCGCCAGTCGCTCCACGACAATGTCCAGGGGCAGGGACGGCGGGGTCCCGGCAGGCGCCGGTGTCTCCGTCCGCGGGTCCGTCGGCCCGACGACCACGGCCAGGTCGGCGACCGACAGGTCGCTCACGCGCAGACGCCGCTGCAACAGGTCTGGCCACGCAAGCTGCACGGCCAGGTCGGTCGCGGCGACCGCCACACCGGACACGTCGATGGACAAGCGGCCGACCCGCAGCCCCCGCCACAGCGAACCTTGTACCGCCTGGACCCGTCCATCGAGCTGCGCGACAGCGGTCTGCACCAGCCAGCGCGCGCCCGCCTGCGTGGCGAATACCCAGCCCGCCGCGCCCGCGGCTACCGCGAACACCAGCAGCAGCGTGGGCAACCACCACACCAGCACGTTGCGGATGAGCCCGCGCAGTACCTTCAAAACGCGATCCCCAGGGAAAAGTTCAGCCGCACGGAATGGTCGCGCTGCCCGTACGCGACATCCAGGAACAGCGGCCCCGCCGGCGTGCGCACGCGCGCGCCCACGCCGTAGCCCACGGCCATGTCCATATCGCCGAAAGACTGCGCCGCGTCGCCGGCGTCCACGAAGACGCCGATGCCCCAGCGATCGTCGAAATAATGGTCGTATTCGATACTGCCCACCACCAGCGCGGGCGCGCCCACCACCGCGTCGCCGCGATCGGCGCCGATGCTGAGATAGCGATACCCACGGATGCTGCGCGCGCCGCCGGTCCGGAATCCGAAGTCGTCCGGCACCTGGGTATCCCGCGATGCCCACACACGGCCGACTTCGCCGCGCAGCGTGAATACGTCGCGCTGCCCGATCGGCCACCAGCGTTGTCCGCGCAGGCGCGCGCGGGTATAGGGCTGTCCCGTGTTCAGCGCGATGCCGACGCCTCCGCCCACTGCAATCAGGTTGCCATCGCGCGGGTTGTATTTGCTGTCCACATTGCGCCGCAGCCAATCCGCCGTGGCCGTCAGCGTGGGCAGGCTGTATTCGTCATCGCCGTCGATCTTGACCGAGTCGTGCGCGGCCAGCAGGCCCCAGCGCGTCTCGTAGTCCACGCGGCCATCCGGACCGCCGCTGCGCTCCTGCAGCCGCGTCGCGCCGACGGCGAAACGCGTCACATCCAGGCCCTGGATATCGGAGTGCTCCGCCAGTACGCCGATACTGTCCTTGTTGCCCCGGGTATCCGGCGGCAAATGGAAATCGGCGTAGACGCGCTGCCGCAGCCGGTTCACGCCCACGCCCGATTCCAGCGTGACAGGCTGGCCGAACACCACTTGCTGGCGGTAGACGGCTTCCACCCCGACGCCGGCATCGCTATCCACCCCGATCGAGGCGGAGAAGCGCTTGGGCGGCGCCTCGACAACGCGGACCTGCACCGGCAGGGTGATCACGCCATTGCTGTCCACAGGGGGTGCGGGCTGGCCGCCGGCCGCCACGCGCGGGTCGCCGGCCGGCGCGGCCACCGAGGGATCCCGCGACGGCGACAAGGCGGCCGCATCGCCGCCTCCGGGCTGCTGCATCGATACGAATGCGCCACGGAAAAAGGCGGTGCCTTGCAGGGCCTGCTGCCACTGGTTCAGCTTGTCCTGGTCGTAGGCGTCGCCGGGGGTGTATCGCACATAGCGCTTGATCAGCGACCCCGGGACGCGCTCCAGGCCCTGGATGGTCAGCATGCCCATGCGCACCGCCGGGCCGCTGTCGATCACGACTTTCAGGCGTACCTGGCCTTGGTCGGCCTGCACGTCGGCAGAGGATGCCGCGATGCGCGCCAGCAGGAAATCGCGCGTTATGACCGCGTCGAGCAGGTCCGACTTGGCCTTGTTCCAATCATCGTTGACGAACGGGCGGCCCACCGGCAACAGCCAGCTTTTACGCAGCGCCGCCACGCGCTGCGCATACTCGGCGCGCGAAATGCGGCCGGTGAACGCCAGCTCGACCGCGACGATGTGCGCTCGCACACCGGCGTCGATGGCGATATCCCAGGTGCCGCCATCCACGTCGCTGCCGGTCTTCAGCGTCACGCTCGCCGCGAAATAGCCCTGCGTGGCCAGCGCGGCCAGCGCCGCGTCACGCGCGCGACGGCGCAGCCGGTCCGCTTCGCCGCCGTCCTGGTCCGCCGCGAGCCGGGCGATGGCCTCGACGGCATCGTTGACCGACTTCAACGCCGCCGGATCGACGGTGCCGGGGTCGATGACGATCTCAGGCTTGGCATACGCGGTCTGGAGCAGTGCCAGCGCCAGGCACAGCAGGAGGCCGGCGAACCATTGCATGCTTCAGGGCTGCTGGACCACGACGTTCGGGAATTTGCCGGCCATGTCCCGCGGGAGCTGCGCGACCGCGACGGCGACTCGCCGCGCGATGTCACGGTACAGGCGCGCCGCTTCGCTGTTCGGATCCGCCACAACGGTGGGATGCCCCGCGTCGGTCTGCTCGCGAATCTGCAGCGTCAACGGCAAGCCGCCCAGCCATGCCACCTTGTACTGTTCCGCCATGCGCTTGCCGCCGCCTTCCCCGAAGATCGGTTCGGCGTGCCCGCAATGGCTGCAGATGTGCATCGACATGTTCTCCACCACCCCAAGGATGGGCACCTCTACCTTTTCGAACATGCGCAAGCCCTTGCGCGCGTCCAGCAGGGCGATGTCCTGCGGAGTGGTAACGATGACAGCGCCCACGACGGGAACCTTCTGCGCCAGCGTCAGCGCGATATCGCCAGTCCCGGGCGGCATGTCGACGATCAGGTAATCGAGGTTGCGCCAGTTGGTCTGGCGCAAGAGTTGTTCCAGCGCCTGGGTGACCATCGGGCCACGCCAGATCGCCGGCGAGTCCGCATCGATCAGGAAGCCGATGGAATTGGCTTGCAGGCCATGCCCTTGCAGCGGTTCCATGGACTTGTTGTCGTGGCTGACCGGCCGCCCCGAAATGCCCAGCATCGTGGGAATGCTCGGGCCATAGATGTCGGCGTCGAGCACGCCCACCTGGGCGCCCTCGGCGGCCAGGGCCAGGGCCAGATTGACGGCCGTCGTGCTCTTGCCCACCCCGCCCTTGCCGGAGGCCACCGCAATGATGTTCGACACATTGGGCAGCGGCTTCAGTCCGCGCTGGACCGCATGGGCAGCGATCTTCCAGGTGACCGCAACCTCCGCATCCGGGGCACCGGCGGCACGGAGTGCGTCCACCACCGCCTGGCGCAGCGCCTGCTGTTGAGTACGCGCGGGATAGCCCAGCTCTACCGCGACTGAAACACGGTCTGCCTCGATCCGGACGTCGCGCTCTTTTACATATTTGCCTATGCTGGCGCCGGTTTCCGGGTCCGTTACACCTTCGAGCACGGCCTTTATTTGGTGGATCGTCAAACTCATGTCACTATATTCCTACAGGCACCCCGGGCTTTGGCGCGGCTACCCCGGTTTACAGCCTGGCTTTTTCAGCACCGTGCGGCCTCTATGACTTGCAAGGATAGCGGAATCTGCAGGAACTTTTCGCCGCGTTTCGCGTCCTTCTTACCATGAACAATGCTCTTACCCGCTTAGTTCGCGCCGTGGCCTTCACGGTACTCGCCTTGATCGGCGGCGCCATGGCGCTGGTGTTCATGGCGTCCACGGCCATCGCGGTCGGCATCCTTTATCTGGTGGCGCGGGTCCGCGGCCGTCCCTTCGGCGTGCGCGCGTACTGGCACCAGCGCAACGCCACGCGCGGCGCTGGGCCCACGGGGCCCTTCCAGGGTGTACGACCCGACGTGATCGACGTCGAAGTCCGCGAAGTGCGCTAAGCCCGTCTCATCGAGGCAGCCCGGCAGGGTTGCACACCAAGGAAGCCCGGCGCGGCAGGTCCCCTCGCGGTTCGCCGCCGGGTCGCCAGCGACCCAGCTTCGTCCCATCCGTCGTCTCTTCGTTCCCGCGGCCGCCCACGCGCCCGCGGGCTTCGCCATATCCGCCGCCGGCGTTCGCCGCAACTGGCTCTAAAATGCCGGGTCCGGTTTCCACTCTGCCATTCGGCCATGTCACGCACCCTATTCGTCACTACCGCACTGCCCTACGCCAACGGATCGTTTCACATCGGCCATATCATGGAGTACATCCAGGCCGACATCTGGGTGCGCACCATGCGCATGGCCGGGCACACGGTGCATTTCGTGGGAGCGGATGACGCGCATGGCGCCCCCATCATGCTGAAGGCGGAGAGCGAAGGCATCACGCCCACGGAACTGGTTGCCCGCTACGCGGCCGAGCGGCCGCGCTACCTGAACGGCTTCCACATCCGCTTCGACCACTGGCACTCCACCGACACGCCGGAGAACGTCGCCCTCTCGCAGGACATCTACCGCGCGTTGAAGGCGCAAGGCCTGATCGAGACGCGCACCATCGAGCAGTTCTACGATCCGGTGAAGGGCATGTTCCTCGCCGACCGGTACATCAAGGGCGAATGCCCGACCTGCCATTCCAAGGACCAGTACGGCGATTCCTGCGAGGTATGCGGTGCCGTGTACGCGCCCACCGACCTGATCGAGCCGTACTCGACGCTGACCAGGGCGACACCCGTCCTCAAGCGCTCCGAGCATTTCTTCTTCAAGCTATCCGATCCACGCTGCGTGGCTTTTCTGCGCGACTGGACCGCCGGCAGCAACGCCACGGGCGCGCGCAGGCTGCAGCCGGAAGTGCTCGCCAAGACGCGCGAATGGCTGGGCGCCGAAGACGGCGAGGCCAAGCTGGGGGACTGGGATATATCGCGCGAAGCGCCGTATTTCGGCATCGAGATTCCCGATGCGCCGGGCAATTACTTCTACGTCTGGCTGGACGCGCCGGTGGGTTACCTGGCGTCCCTGAAGGCCTATTGCGACAAACAGGGGCTGGATTTCGACGCTTTGCTGGACCCGGAAGGCTCGACGGAGCAAGTGCACTTCATCGGCAAGGACATCATCTACTTCCATGCCCTGTTCTGGCCCGCCATGCTGAAGTTCGCCGGGCGCAAGACGCCCGACGCGCTGAACGTCCACGGCTTCATCACGGTCAGCGGCGAAAAAATGTCCAAGAGCCGGGGCACCGGCATCTCGCCGCTGCGCTACCTGGACGTGGGCATGGACCCGGAATGGCTGCGCTACTACATCGCGGCCAAGCTGAACGCCCGGGTGGAGGACGTCGATTTCACGGCAGAGGACTTCATCGCCCGCGTCAACAGCGACCTGATCGGCAAGTACGTCAACATCGCCAGCCGTGCGGCCAATTTCATCACCCGGCACTTTGACGGAGTCCTGGCGTACAGCGGCGAAACGCAAGCCCTGGGCGCCGAATTGGCGGAGCAGGCCGAAGCGGTACGCGCCGCCTTCGAAGCACGCGAATATGGCCGGGCGATCCGCGAGATCATGGCCTGCGCCGACCGCATCAACCAGGCCTTCGACGCCGCGCAGCCATGGATCATGGCCAAGGGCATCGCCACGGCGCCGGCCGAGCAGAAAGCTGCCCTGCAGGACATCTGTTCCCGCACCCTCGCAGGCTTCAAGGCCCTGTCCGTCATGCTGGCGCCCGTGCTGCCCGCCCTGGCGGAGCGCGTGGCGCGCGAACTGTTCGGCCAGGATGCCGCCTTTACCTGGCGCGACGCTGCCGTGCTGCCCGGCCGCATCGCGCCGTTCAAGCACCTGATGCAGCGCGTCGATCCCGCCATGCTGGATGCGCTGGTGGAGCCGGCGGCCGCGCCGGCCTCCAACCCGGGCGGCGCCAACGGCGATGCAGGCCCGCAAGAGGATGCCCAGGCGGCGACGCCGGGCGGCGAGCCGGTCGCCCCCACCATTGCCATCGACGACTTCGCCAAAATCGACCTGCGCGTGGCGCGCATCGTCAATTGCGAGGAAGTGGAAGGATCGACCAAGCTGTTGCGCCTGACGCTGGACGTGGGCGAAGGGCGCCATCGCAACGTGTTTTCCGGCATCAAGTCGGCCTACAAGCCGCAGGACCTGATCGGCAAGCTGACGGTCATGGTCGCCAACCTCGCCCCGCGCAAAATGAAGTTCGGGGTTTCGGAAGGCATGGTGCTGGCCGCCAGCCATGCCGACGAATCGGCCCACCCTGGCATCTACGTGCTGGAACCGTGGCCCGGTGCCCAGCCGGGCATGCGGGTGCGTTGACAAGGGTCAATCGGTGTAGGCCTGCACGAAACGGCTGACGATGCCGTTCGAATAGCGGCTGGCGACGCGGCTCAGGAACGCGGCAAAGTCCACCGGCGCCGCGGCGTCGGCGCGGTCGGAGACCGTGCGCAGGATGGCACAGGGCACCTCGTACTCGTGGCATACCTGCGCAACCGCCGCGCCCTCCATCTCGACGCATAGCGTGCCGGGCAGCGCTTCCAGCAGTCCTTGCGCGACGGCCCCATCGCCCACGAAGCGATCGCCGCTCGCAACCAGGCCGCGATGCAGCGTAGGCGCGCCGATGCCGAAGAGGTCCCGGGTGAGCGGGTCGACGTCGCTCGACAGCCCCAGGGCAAGGTAGTCCACGGCGCATTGCGCCAGCACTTCGTTCATCCGGGGCGCCGTGGCCAGTTGGGAAACGCCCAATAACGGCACTTCGTAGCGGGGAAACAGCGGACGCGCATCCAGGTCGTGCTGGACCAGCGTGTTGGCGATCACGACATCGCCCACGTTCACGCCGGGCGCGATGCCGCCGGCAAGCCCGGTGAACAGCAAGGCCTGGACGTCGAACTCGCGGATCAGCGTCACCGCGGTCGCGGCCGCCGCGACCTTGCCGATACGCGCCAGCACGACCACGCACCGCCGTCCATACAGTTCGCCGACGTAATAGTCGCGCTTGCCGATCCGGCGGCACTCGGCCGTGGGGCCCATCTGCACCAGCAGATCGGCGATTTCATCATGAAGCGCGGCCAATATGCCGAGCGGGGCAGCAGACATCCCGGATCCTCAGTAGTTGGGCGCCGACGGCGCAGCGGCCGGGCCCGTCGGTTCCTGCAACGCCGGCGCCAGGTCGGGCCCCAGCACCTCGCGGCCGTCGAAGACGAAGCACCGGCCGTTGAAGTGCGCGCCGCCGGCCTGCTCGAAGTACTTCAGGATGCCGCCCTCGAGCTGGTAGACATTCTGCAGGCCCGCTTCGGCCATATACAAGGCTGCTTTCTCGCAACGGATACCCCCGGTGCAGAAGCTGACCACGGTCTTGCCTTCCAGCTCGGCGCGGTGGGCCTGCAAGGCCGCGGGAAAGCGGCTGAAGCGCGGCAGCCGCCAGTCCAGGGCACCCGCGAAGGTACCGGCGTCCACCTCGAAATCGTTGCGGGTGTCCAGCATGACAATGGGGCGTCCGCCGTCGTCGTGGCCCTGCCCCAGCCAGCGCGCCAAGGTGGCCGGATCGACGCTGGGCGCCCGCCCCGCTTCCGGACGGATAGCCGGATGATCCATACGGATGATTTCGCGCTTGACCTTGACCAGCAGCTTGCGGAAGGGCACGTCCGCCGAATAGCTGAACTTCACGTCAAGGTCGGCGAAGCGCGCGTCCGCGCGCAGCCACGCCAGGAAGGCATCGGCGCCGGCCCGTGCCCCCGCCAGGAAAAGGTTGATGCCTTCGGTGGCGAGCAGCACGGTGCCCTTGAGCCCTTCGGCGCGGGCGCGCTCCAGGATACTTGAGCGCAGTGCGCCGGGATCGTCCAGGGAAACGAACTTATAGGCCGCGATATTGGTGACAGCAGACATGAATCAAAAAGGTCAATGGCCGACGACGCGTTGTTCCACCACCGTGTCGAGCACCCACTTGACCGGCGGCATGCCGGGCTGGGGGTCCGCCAACGGCGTTTCGACGATACGCAGCCGGTAAACGATGCCGGGACGATACTGGAAGCCCAGGATGTCGCCCGCCCACACCTGCCAGGGTTGGTTATCGCTGTCGCGCACCTGCAGGCACATGGGACGCATGGCCGTGGCGCCGCACGGCACCTGCTGCGCATTGACATAGACCAGCTTGGTCACGCCGCGTTCGCCGCCCGCGACCGGGTCGACGCGACGCGCGAAATCCAGGATATCGCCGTCATCGAGCGAGAGCGTCAAGCGCCGCGGGTTGCCGGTGTTATCGACGGCCGTCGCGCGGATGCGGGTCAGGGCGGACAGGAAGTCACGCTCCAGCGGCGCACGATCAGCCGGATAACACGCCATGCGCGTGGAAACCGGCGCGGCCGTCACGATGAGATTGCCATTCGCGACGGTGTAGTTGCTGGCGTAGTTGTTGCAGCCGGAAAAACCGGTCACGCGCAGCGCGGGACCTTCATGCGTAAAGCTGATGGTAATGGGCCTGTCGCGCGTCTCGTCGTGCGGCACCGGACGCAGGGTACCGCCCACGCGGGTCCAGCGCGCCAGCACCCAGCTCGTCTGGGCCAGGAAATCGGATGCATAGGCGGGCTGGTAGCGTGCCTGGGCCAGCTCGGTCTGCCGGGGCGTGGAACACGCCGTCAATGCGGCGGCCACGAGCAAGGCGCCGGCGACGCGGCGGGTTGGGGCGGGGAACGGCATGATAAGGCTCCAGGAACATCACCGGTCGGGCGAGCCGGGCCGGCGCGGGGTCGACCTCAGCGGTTGGTCGGCACGTCGGCGCCGCGCTTGAAGGTCAGGATGTCGCCATTTTGCACGTTCAGGCCCATCTGGCGCGGCGCGCCGCCACTGTCCAGGGTGAAACTGACGATATGGCCCAGCGAGGACAAGTACGCACGCTCGGCCGCATCCAGTTCCGGCGTCGGGCAGGACACGCGGCTGGACGACGGCACGGTGATGAACAACTTGCCGGCCTGCAGCCGGTAGGTACCGGAAAACTCATTGCAGCCGCCATAGCCGGACACGCGATAGTCGCGTCCCTGGGCCAGGAAGGTCAGGCTCATGGGCTGGCTCTGGCCAGCCGGAATCGTGCGGGGGCTGCCGTCCCTGGACGTCCATTGCACCAGGCGCCATTGCGTCTGCGCCAGGGAATCCGATGTGGTCGCGGCCTGAACCGCGCCGGGGCCGTGCGCCTGCGCCTGTCCCGTGGTCGTCGAGCATCCGGCCAATGCGGCCGCGGCAATCGCCAGCGCCATGCAGCGAGACAAGGAAAGAAGCGGCATCGGGTTTCTCCTGGATCAGCCCCGTCTGGGCAAAGCGTCTATTTTACGAGGGACGGCCTGGCGCTCGTCCCGACGATGCTTCATTGCGTAACGGGCCGCTGGCCACAGGCCGCGGGAGGGGTGTCGGCCGGTGTGTCCCCCCGGGCGGTGCGCTGGCGCAGGGCGGCGCCGACCGGTTGCAGGCGGTCGCGCAACAGTCGCGCAAAGGTATCGCCGGCGACCGTACGGTGGTGGCGCTTGGACCACAGCAAGGCGGTCACGCGCAAGGGCACCGGCTCGTAGACGGGTATCACCGCCACCGGGGCGGACGGGTCGATGGTGCTTTCCGGCAGCAAGGTGGCCAACTGGGACTGAGCGGCCAGTTCCATCATCAGGCTGATGGCGTTGGTTTCGCAGACGATATCGGGCGCCAGGCCGCGCTGGTCGAAATACTGTTCGATCAGCGCGCGCGTGTAATAGTCGCGCGTCATGAGCACCAGCGGCTCGCTGGCGAGGTCGGCCAGGCGCACCCGCTTGCGTGCCGCCAGCCGATGGCCAGCGCCGACGACCAGCATGAGCCTTTCCTTGAACAGCGGCTCCACGGCCGTATCCTCCAGGCGCGCGGGCACGAAGGCGATCCCGAGATGCAGCTCCCCGCTCGCGAGCTGCTGCTCGATCATGGGGGCCATCATTTCCTTCACGGTAAGCCGCACCGCCGGATAGGACCGCATGAATTCGGCGACGATGGGCGGCAGCAGCTTGCGCACGAAGGACTGGCTCACGCCGATATTCACATGTCCGCGCTGCAGCCCGTCCAGTTCTTCCAGCGCGGTGTAGCCGGCCGCCAGTTCGTCCAGGCTGCGCCTGGCATAGGCATGGAAAACCTGGCCTACCTGGGTCAGGCGGATGCGCTTGCCCGAGCGGTCGAACAGGGCCTTGCCGAGATGGGTTTCCAGTTCCGCGAGCTGGTGCGACAGCGTAGGCTGCGTGACGAACAGCTTCTCCGCGGCCTTGGAGAAATGCAGTGTTTCTGCAACGGCAAGAAAATACTCCAGCTGGCGCAGCTTGATTCCGGATTTGTTGTTCATGGCGGCAACGGCCCGGTGGCGTCCGGCTTGGCGGACAGGACGTAAGCGTAACCAATTATGGCCGGATTCGATGCAAGGAATAGAAATTCGGCATTGGACAGGCCCAGGGGGTATCCCTAGAGTGTCCGCCGCGAGATAAGCAAAACCACATTGAGGAGAGTGCTGTGCAGGCTTGGAAGAAATGTCGGCTGGCCATGAGCATGGCCGCGGTGGTAGCCCTGACGGCCGGCGCGATGCTGCCGGCGCATGCCGAGTATCCGGACCGCAGCATCACGATGATCATTCCTCTGGCCGCGGCCAGCGCGGTCGACAATACGGCGCGCCTGGTGGCCCAGGAAATGGGCAAGCTGCTGGGCCAGTCCATCGTGGTCGAGAACATTCCCGGTGCGGCCGGCGCCATCGGCGCTAACCGCGTGGCGACCGCCAATCCGGACGGCTACACCATCGGCGCGTTCAATGACAGCATCCTCACCATGGTGCCGAACCTCACCAAGACGCCCTGGGATCCGCTGACCAGCTTCGCCCCGGTGTCGCTGGTGTCCACGCTGGACTGGGGCCTGGTAGCCACGCCGGGCCTGCCCTACAAGAACGCGGGCGACCTGATTGCCGCAGCCAAGGCCGCGCCGGGCCGCATCGAATATGCCTCGGGCGGCATCGGCAGTCCGCAGCATATCGCCATGGCCTTGTTTGCTTTCAAGAATAAGCTGGACATGGTCCATGTGCCATACAAGGGCGCGTCGCCCGCCGCGGTGGGCGTGGCCAGCGGTGAAGCCAAGGTGGCTTTCCAGGCCCTGGCCACCGTCAAGGGCCTGGTGGACAGCAAGCGGCTTACGTTGCTGGGCGTGGCGTCGGACCAGCCCATCGCCGAAATGCCGGGCGTGCCCACCATCGGCGAGTCCGGCTCGCCGGGTTTCATCTTCTCGTCATGGTTCGTCGTCGTGGCGCCTTCCAAGACGCCGCCGGCCGTCATCGCAAAGCTGAACGCCACCATCAAGCAAGTGCTGCAGAATCCCGAGGTCCAGGCCAAGCTGGCCGCCCAGGGCGCCCGTCCGGTCGGCTCTTCGCCGGAAGAACTGGCCACGCGCACCAAGGAAAGCTACGCCGCATACGGCAAGCTGATCCGCGACAACAACATCCAGGCCGAGTAAGCGCCCGTCCGTCCCAAGCAGGTTCAGAAGCCATCCATGATTCATTCCATCAATCCGTTCGACGAAACCCGGCTCGCCACCTTCGACGAGCACGACGATGCCGCCATCGACGCCACGCTGACGCGTGCCCGTGCGGCGCAGCGAGACTGGCGCCGCACGACCCTGGCGCAGCGCCAGGACGTGCTGCGCCGCCTTGCCGGCGCACTGCGCGCCGACAAGGCCGAGTATGCGGCGCTGATCACCGCCGAAATGGGCAAGCCCATTACCGAGGCCATTGCCGAGGTGGAAAAGTGCGCGATCAACTGCGATTTCTACGCCAACGAGGCCGAACGCCTGCTGGCGCCCGAAGTCGTCGCCAGCAACGCCACCCATAGCAAGGTGGTGTTCGACCCCCTGGGAACGGTGCTGGCGGTCATGCCGTGGAACTATCCCTTCTGGCAGGTCATGCGCTTTGCCGCGCCGGCCATCCTCGCCGGCAACACGGCGGTGCTGAAGCACGCCAACAACGTGCCCCAATGCGCCCTGGCCCTGGCCAAGGTCTTCGACCGCGCCGACGCGCCGCAGGGACTGTTCGCCACCCTGCTGGTGAATTCGTCCCGGGTGGAGCGACTGATCGCCGACGACCGTATCGCGGCGGTGACGTTCACCGGCTCGACGCCCGTGGGCCGGACCATCGCGTCCCAGGCGGGCGCGGCCTTGAAGAAACAGGTGCTGGAGCTGGGCGGCTCGGATCCCTTCGTCGTGCTCGCCGATGCCGACATCGACCTGGCCGCGCGCACCGCTGTCAAGGCGCGCTTCCATAACGCCGGCCAGAGCTGCATTTCGGCCAAGCGCTTCATCGTGGAAGCGCCCGTGGCGGACGCCTTCGTCGAAGCCTTCCTGGCGCACACCCGTGCGCTGAACGTGGGCGATCCCCGCGACGCCAGCGTCGACGTGGGACCGATGGCGCGCGACAACCTGCGCGTGGACCTGGACAAGCAGGTGCGCGATTCGGTCGCCGCGGGTGCGCGGCTCCTGGCGGGTGGCGCGCCGCGCACCGGCAAAGGCTACTTCTACGCACCCACCGTGCTGGACCACGTCACTCCCGACATGCCGGCCGGCCGCGATGAAACATTCGGCCCGGCCGCCGCCATCATCCGCTGCAAGGATGCCGACGAGGCCATACGTATCGCCAACGATACCGTGTTCGGCCTGGGCGCCGCGCTGTGGACCGGCGACCTGACCCGCGCCGACGCCTATGCCCGTGAATTGGAAGCGGGCGCCGTCTTCATCAACGGCACCGTGGCTTCCGATCCGCGCCTGCCCTTCGGCGGCGTCAAGCAATCGGGATACGGACGCGAGCTCGGCAGCTACGGCCTGAAGGAATTCACCAACATCAAATCGGTATGGACCGGCCCGGCGCGCCAGGCGTAGCCGCGCATCGGCCACACAGCAGGAGTTCATCATGACCACATCCAACGCAAGCCAGGGAGCCGGCGGCAGCGACGCGCCCCAGCCGGGCATCTTCCGCCCCTCCGAACTGCAGGCCTACGAGCGCGGCGGCGGTGCACGCACCATCCCGCTTGTGACCGCCGGCGCGGGCGCCACCGCCTTCATCAACGGCATCACGGAATTCGCGGCGGGCGTCGCCATTCCGTTTCACAGCCACAATTGCGAAGAAAGCGTCATGCTGCTCGAAGGCGACGCCATCCTCGACATCAATGGCGAATCGCATCGGCTCAAGCCCCTGGACACGACGTGGATTCCACCCAATGTCCCGCACCGCTTCCGTAATATGTCCGACACCCAGCCGATGAAGATCCTGTGGATCTATGCGTCCATCCATGCGACGCGCACGCTGACGGAAAGCGGCGTGACCAATCCGGTCGCGCTGGAACATATCAAGCGCTGAGCCGCAAGGAGCGACGATGTTTCTGGAGATCGCCCAGATCGAAATCAAGGAAGGGACCCACGCACAGTTCGAGGATGGGGTGCGGCAGGCCAAGCCACTGTTCCTGCGAGCCAAGGGCTGTCACGGCGTCTCGCTGCAACGTTCGGTGGAATCCCCCAACCGCTATCGCCTTTTCGTCGAATGGGCCACCTTGGAAAACCACACGGTGGATTTCCGTGGCTCGGCCGACTTCGCCACCTGGCGCGAGCTCGTCAGTCCGTATTTCGCGGGGCCGCCGGCCGTCGAACATACCCGGTTGGTGGATCTCGGCTAGGCAAGGCCGGCGCCGCCGTTACCGCCGCGATACCCATAACGCCATGGCGCCGCCATGGCGTTTTTCATTGGAAGGCCGGAAACGTTCTGCGACGAACGGACTAACGATTTGTTTCTGACTAAAAGCTTAAACGAAACACGCCCGGTGATACGATCCTCCCCGATGTGCGAGGTAAGGCGTCGTCATCCACGGACCTTGCCAGTTATTCCCACGGCCATGGAAACCTACCCGTGCGCGACGCGTCCTCCCCCCTCCCGGCAGCCGTCCCCGCAGCATCCACCCTGGCCCGTCCATCGCCGTTGCTGTCCACGCTGGACGTCATGGCGCTGGTCGTCGGCATCGTCATCGGCGCGGGGATCTTCAGCGCACCCGCCCTCATCGCGGCCAACGCCGCCAGCCTCGGCCATATCCTGACGGCGTGGCTGGTCGGTGGAGTGATCTCGCTGGCCGGCGCGATGTGCTACGCCGAACTGGCCACCTCGCACCCCGATGCCGGCGGCGACTACCACTACCTGCGCAAGGCCTTCGGCGAGAAGATCGCGTTCCTGTTCGCCTGGGCACGGCTGACCGTCATTCCCACCGGCTCCATCGCCCTGCTGGGCTATGTGTTCGGCGACTACGCCACCCAGGTCTACAACCTGGGCCCGTATTCCGCCGCGATCTACGCGGCGATCACCGTGGTGGCGCTGACGCTCCTCAATGTCATCGGTCTGCGCGCCGGCAAGTGGACACAGAACCTGCTCACCATCCTGGAGGTGGGCGGCGTGCTGTTCATCATCATCGCCGGCCTCGCGCTGAGCGGACAGGGGACGGGCGGCGCCGTCACGCCCGCCACCCTGCCGACCGCGACCAACTGGGGCCTGGTGCTCATCTTCGTCATGCTGACCTATGGCGGCTGGAACGAAGCCGCCTACGTGTCGGCGGAGGTCGTGGGGCCCGGCCGTAACCTGCCGCGGGCGCTGCTGTGGAGCCTGGCCTTGGTCACGGTGGTGTACCTGCTGGTCAACCTCGCCTATGCCAAGGTGCTGGGCGTGGCCGGCATGGCGGCGTCCGATGCCGTCGCGGCCGATGCCTTGCGAGCCGTGCTGGGCGAAACCGGCGCACAGCTGATCAGCGTGCTGATCGCGATTTCCGCGCTGACCTCCGCCAATGCCACCATCCTGACGGGCGCCCGCACGACGTATGCGTTCGGTCGGGACGAGCCGATGTTCGCCTTGCTCGGCCGCTGGGATACGCGCCACCACACGCCCACCAACGCCCTGCTGGTCCAGGGCGGCATCGCCCTGGCGCTGGTGGGACTCGGCGCCGCAACCCGCAGCGGCTTCGCCACCATGGTGGAATACACGGCGCCCGTGTTCTGGCTGTTCTTCGTCCTGAGCGGCGCCGCGCTGTTCGTGCTGCGTCATCGCGAGCCCACGCGGCCGCGGCCGTTCAGCGTTCCTTTCTATCCGCTCACGCCCCTGCTGTTCTGCGGCACCAGCGCGTACCTGTTCTATGCCAGCGTGCGGCACACCGGCGTGGGCGCGCTGACCGGCCTGACGGTACTGGCCGTGGGGGCCATCGTGCTTCTGCTGCGCAGGCGCCCGGCGACGCCGGCCAGCTGAAGTTCCACCCGCTGTTCATCCACAGATCTTCAGGGAGCTGCAACATGACCACACTCCGGTATTCATGGGCGAAGGCATTGCTGGGCGTTGCATTGATGGCAGGTGCGGGCGCCGTGTCGGCACAATCGGCCGACACCGCCGCCAAGCCGCGCACACCCGATGTGATCTTCGTTCCGACCCCGCAGCCCGTCGTCGACGCCATGCTGAAAATCGCCAACGTCGGTCCCCAGGACGTGCTTTACGACCTGGGATCGGGGGACGGGCGTATCCCGGTTACCGCCGCCAAGCGCTTCGGCACGCAGGGCGTGGGCATCGACATCGACCCGCAACGCATCCAGGAGGCCAACGCCAATGCCAAGAGCGCCGGCGTGACGGACAAGGTCAAGTTCATCCAGGGCGACCTGTTCCAGCAGGACCTGTCGAAGGCGACGGTCATCAGCCTGTACCTGCTGCCGTCCCTGAACGTGAAGCTGCGGCCGACCTTGCTCAAGCTCAAGCCCGGCACACGCATCGTGTCGCACGCCTTCGACATGGGCGACTGGAAACCCGATCAGACGCTGAACGTCGATGGCCGCATGGTTTACTTCTGGACGGTACCCAAGCAGCAGTGAGCGGCGGCAGCGGGGGCGGCCGGTCGACGCGCCGGCCCGTTGGACACTATGGTGTCCAACGCATGCGCAGTTCCAGGGGGTCCTCGCCCACGACGACAAAGCCACATCGTTCATACAAACGGCGCGCGGGGTTGCCCTTCAGCACATCCAGTTCGATGGCGCAGCCCGCCTCGGCCGCCTGCGCCTGCAGGCCACGCACCAGCCGCCCACCCAGCCCCTCGCCCTGGCGATGCGGCGCGATCTGTACCTGCACCAGTTTCCAATGGGCGCCGCCGCGCGCAACCTTGAACAGGCCCACCAGGTCGTCTCCCTCGTACACCAACAGCGCGTCCTCCAGGCGGTAATTCACGCGCGCCAGGTTGGCGGCTTCGTCGCTGGGCGCGCCGGCGCGTTCAAGGTGCGGTGTCATCGTCGCCTGGCGCAAGGCCAGCAATGCCGGGACATCGGCCGGCGTCGCGGGCCGGAAAGACAGTACGGGGGAATCGGGCACCGGTTTCAATTTTGATCCAACCTATATTTCAAAACGCTTCCACCGAAACGTAAAGCATCCATGGATAGCGGTCTATCTAGGATATGCCTAGCCCGGCCGCGGATGGTCCCGCAGGACAATCAGGTAACGCGGCACGGGTATTCCATTGTCGTCCCAGAGGCGACTTTACGGAGGAGGAGCGTCTCATGCCCGAACTCATCGAAACCCCGTTCGCCGATCTGCACATTCCCTGCTCGCATGATGGACGCACCGTGCTTGTGCCGCTGCCGCCGCTTTGCGAGGCGATGAAACTGGATACCTGGGCAGAACTTGGCAGGCTCGGCAATGACCTGGATCTGCGCGACCTCATCAAGACGATATCCTTCCAGCCCGGCGCGGCCGCAATGCAGGCGTTGCCCGTAGGCGGCCTGACGCTGTGGTTCGAACGCCTCGCGCAAACGCATGACGATGTCGCCCTGCGGCACCGCGTGGCCATCCTGCAGCAAGAGGGCTTCGCAAGTTTGCTGGACCACTGGGTCGCGCTGTCGGGCAAGTGCCAGTCCGCCCCTGACGCGGCCACGCTGAAACGCCAGTTCCGCCGTCTGCAGTCACAGATTGCAGGTTTGTCGGATGCCTTGCAGCATGGCGCAACGGCCATCGAGCAGGAAATCCTGCGCGCGCAACTGAGCGAGCTGTGCCAGTTTCCCATCATGCCGCGCGCCACGACATCGCCGTTGCTGGAGCGGTTCTGGAACGCCGTGTTCGCCCGCCTGGTGAACGGCGCCGACATCAACCATGCGCGTCGCTCCGACCGGCTGCTGGCGTTGAACTTCCGGCATTTGGCCAGCGTGCTCGACGACGGCAAGGAGCCCATCGCCTTGACGCGCGAGTTGCGCACCGAACTCAAGAAAAGCCGCCAGCCCTATTTCCTGGGCGTGCGGGTCGTGAACAGCCGCATCGCGCACAAGAGCCTGCGCTGCTGGGTATTCAACCTGCATTAGGAGACTGCGCCGCAGACCGCGAGACGCATGCGCGGTTTCATGCGCCATGCGGAGGTCCGGCTGTCGCACGACCGCCGTGGCTTGTCCCGGGTGCCCTTCAGGTACCAGGAAACGCACCGATGCCGGCCCGCGCCGTGTGCGTCAGGCCGGCGCCAGCCCTTGCTTCTGCAGCGCGCGTAACACCGCGGGGCGTGCCTGCACACGCTCGTGGTGCTCGGCCACGCGGGCAAGGCCGGCCATGCCGGGTTGCAGCTTGGCGAACCAGCGCGCAATGACATACAGATAGGGATCGGCGACCGTGTACTGCTCGCCCATGACCCAAGGTCCGGCGAGGCGCTGCGCGTCGATCATGCCCATCTGTTCGGCGAAGGTATCGACCGCCTTGCTTTTCATGCTGGCGCGGCAGGCGTCGTCGTCCGACCAGCGGTAGGGCCGCGTGTAGTGAGCATAAGTGACGTGGACGCTGGAGGACAGGAAAGCATTGAAGGATTGCATGCGCGCATGGTCGAACGCATCGGCCGGGGCCAATGCCGCTTCGGGGAACGTAGCGGCGATGTAGGCCAGGATAGCCGGCACTTCGGTGAGCACGCCGCGCGGCGTTTCCAGCACCGGAACGCGGCCGAGGGGATTGAGGCGCAGGTATTCCGGCGAGCGCTGTTCCTGTCGATCGAAGTCGATGCGCTGGGCGTCGTAATCCGCGCCGGTTTCTTCGAGGGCAATTTGCACGGCCAGCGCGCAGGAGCCAGGCGAGTAGTAGAGCTTCATGGAGGACGGGTGCTCGATAGAAAGCCGGCGTCATGCCCGCGCGGACGCGGGTACGGGTGATCGCAACGATCACAATCTGCCCAATCCGCACCATACGCCGGGTATAGGGCCGTTGAATCTTAATCTGAATATTGGGTCGGGGGGGGTTTGGGTGGGTTGGGTTGGATTGGGTTTTTAAGGCCGTTCGGCGAGGGAGGCGCCTGCCGGCGCCGGCCCGGTCGGTCGGTCCGGCGCCCGGGCGCCGGACACCGCTACGCTCGCTCGTCCGGCGGCCGCTGCACGATGGTGTTCTTCTTTAGATCCGGGCGGCACGCCTCCCTTCGCGCCAGCTTGCTCGCCCTCGACGGGCCGGCGCCGGCAGGCGCCTCCCTCGCCGAACTCCAGCGTCTTGTAATCCAAGGTTGCCGCGACCGTCGGTGTTCTTCTGGCTTCGATCAACGGCGGGGGGTAGAGGAAGAGGTTGCAGTGCCCGCGACCGCACGGCCCCCAGCGGGCCGCGCGGTCGCTTACGCGGGTTGGGTTTGCGGCGGGTGATGGCGTTGTCGGTGCGGTTGCATCGGCTTGAAGGGGGTTTGCCGCTTCGATGGGAAGTGGGGGGTGGTGAAGATCTGCATTGCGCCAAAGTCGCGGCCCGCGGGGTCCGCTACTTTGCTTACGCGTTTAGGCTTGCGACCTGATAGGAGAATCGCACGTTGGCGGCCGGTTCGATGGCCCAGGCCCGAGCTCGCAGACGAGCCGGTGCGCGGCGACCATGGCCGCCTGGCGCAAGCGCGACCCTACATGCGACCGCCAGCGCTCGGGTCGGCGGATCGCCACCACCTGCTGCATTGCAAGCGCTTGATCCGTTGCAAGCACTTGACGCAGTGCCAGCCCCAGCGCAATACAAGCACCCCTGCATCAAGCATCCGCCGCGTTACAAGGCCGGCTGCATGTTCGGCAGGCGCGTCGCATGACCAGCACCCGCCGCACGTCGAAGCATGTATGCCGAAGTGCGGACCCCGCGGGCCGCACTTCGGCGGGCGCGCTCATCTCTTCCACCACCCCAGGCTGCGCAACGCAGCGGCAAGAACCCAGACCGTCGCAGCGGCCGTGGATGGAAGGCGCCGCAGTCCGGCGGGGCAGTCGCCTGCCGGTGCCGGCCCGTAGAGGGCGAACGAGCGGATGCCGAAGGTAGCCGAGCCGGCACCCCGCCAAAAAGAAACCCGCCATCGAACGGCCGGCGGACGAGGCGAGCGAAGTGGCCTGCGGCGCCCGCGCGCCGCAGCGCCCGACCGGGCCGGCACCGGCAGGCGACTGCCCCGCCGGACGGGACAAGAAAACCAATCCCGAATACCAGCAACGAACACCCCAATTCAGATAGCAGCAAACAACATCGCCTACCCGACCTCCGCGACTTCCCTCACTACGCCCTTGTCCAATAGCGCCTGGATCTGCGCGCCGTCGTAGCCATACTCTTCGAGGATCGCTCGCGTGTCCTCGCCCAGGCGGGGCGCGGCGCGATGGTAGTGTGCCGGCGTCGCCGAGAATTTGACGGGCATGCCAACGGTGCGAATTTCCCCCGCCTGCGGATGCTGTTGTGCCACCACCATTTCCCGCGCCAGCGTCTGTGGATGCGACAGCGCCTCGCCAATCGAATGCACCGGCCCGGCCGGCACGCCCGCGCGGTCGAACTCCGCCAGCCATGCGTCGGCCGGACGCTCGCGCAGGATCGCCGATATTGCCACGGTCAGTTCGTCGCGATTGCGCATCCGGTCGGCATTGCGCTGGTAGCGCGGGTCATCGATCCACTGCGGCTGGCCCAGCACCTGCGCGATGCGTGTCCAGTTCTTCTCGTTCGCGCCGCCGATGATGATCCACGATGTCGCGGTCGGGAATGCCTGGTAGGGTGCGGTCAGCACATGGGCCGAGCCGCTGGGACCCGGCGACACGCCCGATCCGAAATAGATTGCCGCGTGCCAGTACAACTGCTGCAGGCTCGCCTCCAGCAGCGACGTCTCCACGCGCTGGCCTTCCCCGGTGCGCTGCTTGTGCTGGTAAGCCGCCAGCACCCCGAACGCCGCGAGCAGGCCCGCGTTGATGTCGGCCACCGAATTGCCCGTCCGCAGCGGCGGGCCGCCAGGCTCGCCGGTAATCGCCATCAAGCCCGAGAACCCCTGTGCTATCAGGTCGAACCCGCCCTTGTCCGCGTAGGGTCCGGTGCTTCCATACCCCGACACGCTGCAATAGATCAGCCCGGGGTTCTCGCGCCGCAGGTCTTCGTAGCCCAGGCCCAGCTTCTCCATGGTCCCCTTGCGGAAGTTCTCGGTGATCACGTCCGCGTCGCGCAGCATGCGCAGCAACACCGCCTTGCCATCCGGGTGCTTCAGGTCGAGCGCGATCGCACGCTTGTTGCGATTCAGCATGAGGAACGGCATCGAAACGCCGTTCACCTCTGGATCGCGATACTGGCGCGCGTCGTCGCCGCCATCGAGCTTTTCCACCTTGATGACGTCCGCGCCCAGGTCCGCCAGCATCATCCCGCAGGTTGGTCCGGCCATGATCTGCGACAACTCGATCACCCGCATGCCCGCGAGCGCGCCGCCGCGTTGCGCCGGTAGGTTCTGTTCTTCCATGAAGGCTCCTGCCTGTTCGCGTGCGGCTTCAACGGCCATTGAATTGCGGCGTCTGCTTGGCCAGGAATGCGCGGTACCCGGTACGGAAATCCTCGGTGTCGAAGCAATCGAAGGCCTCGTCGCGCTCGGCGTCGGTCAGCGGCGCCCCGTTGATGATCCGGCGCACGAACTTCTTGTGCCAGCGCGCCACCAGGGGCGCGCCTGCCGCAATGCGCCGCGCCGTCGCCATGGCCTCGGCGGCAACCTGGTCATCGGGCACCACACGCGTCACCACCCCCAGACGCAAGGCTTCGTCCGCCCCGAAGATCGTGCCTTCCAGCAGGATGCCCAACGCCACATCCGGCCCGACCAGCCGCACCAGCGGCGACAGCTCGGAATAGGACATCACCAGGCCCAGATTCTTGATCGGCACGCCGAAGCGCGATCCGGTCCCGCAAATGCGCACATCGGCCAGGCTGGCGATCTCCATGCCGCCGCCGACGCAGATGCCATGGATCTGCGCGACGACGGGATGGCGGCATTGCCCGACCGCTTCGATCGTGCGCCGCATGATGGCCCCATAGGTTCGGGCCTGCACCGTATTCGAGCGGGAGGTCTCGAACTCCGAGATATCGTTGCCGGGAGAGAACGACTTCTCCCCCGCGCCGCGCAGCACCACGCAACGCACATCGTCATCCGCGGACAACGCCAGGAAGGTGTCGCCCAGCAGCCGCCACGCGTCCACCGTCAAGGCATTCAGCTTCTCCGGGCGGTTGAGCGTCACCGTAACGATAGGACCATCGCGCTCGGTCAGGATGGGCGTGTCGGCCGACGTGGCGTTCTCTGTCATGTTGTGCTTCCTAGGATGAACCGGTTCATTGCTTGGCCTGGGCCTTGGTCATGCCCAGGCTGCGGGTCAGCGTGCCGTACTTGGCCCACTCGTCCTCGACGTAGGTGCGAAAGGCGGCCGGCGTGTCGGGGCCGCCGCCGACATCCATGCCCTGGTCGGCCAGCTTGGCGCGCACCTCCGGATCCTTGAGCGTCTGCGCCAGGGCCTGATCCAGGCGATCCAGGATGGGAGCGGGCAACTTGCCCGGCGCCAGCACGGCGTACCACTGCACGACGTCCACCCCTTTCACGCCGGCCTCCGCCAGCGTCGGCACATCCGGCAGGCGTGGACTGCGTTCGGCGCTGGTCACCGCCAGCGGACGCAGCTTGCCTGCCTGGATCTGCCCAATGACGCCGGGCAGCGTGTCGAAATTGAGGTCGACCTGCCCGCCCAGCAGGTCCGCCACCGCCTGGCCGCTGCCCTTGTACGGCACATGGACCATCTCCACCTTCTCGATCTGCGAGAACCGCGCCGCCGTCAGGTGCTGGGGGCTGCCCATGCCGGAGGACGCGTAGGTCAGGCTGCCCGGCTTGGCGCGGGCTGCCTTGATCAGGTCCTGTACGGTCTTGTAGTCATGGCGGGTGGGATTGATGACCAGCACATTGGGCACCGTGCCGATGTAGCGCACGGGCGTGAAGTCCTTGATGGGATCGAAGGTGGTCGGCAGCACGTAGGGCGCGGCGACGCTGGACTGCATATTGGCCAGCAGCAGGGTGTATCCGTCCGGCTCTGCCTTGGACACCATGTCCGCAGCGATCAGGCCCGACGCCCCCGGCTTGTTCTCGATGACGATCTGCTGTTTCAGGATGGTGGATAGCTTTTGGGCCACGATACGGGCGGATACGTCTGTCCCGCCTCCGGGCACGAAGCCCACGATCAGGCGTATCGGCTTGTCGGGATACTCCGCGGCGGCCGTGCCGCCCTGTGCCACCGCGAACACGCTGGCCAGCACAAAAAGCGCTTGTCTCAACACGAGTTGTCTCCTTTGATGGGCGCCGCCCGTAACGGCTTGGTCTATGATTCGGGCAGACCTGGTATCCATTGGAATTTGATATTTGGTATACCAGACACCAGACTATCGCCAAACCTTGCGACGTACACCTATGGCAAACCCTGATTCCGCGCTCGCGATCGCCTTTCCTGCGGAGGGCCTGGCCATCCACCACCCCACGCTGCCCGCGGTGGTGGCGGACCGGTTGAGGCAGCTCATCGTCGACGGGACGCTGCGGCCCGGCACTTGGCTGAACGAACGGGATCTGTGCGACATGCTGAAGGTGTCCCGCACGCCCTTGCGGGAGGCCTACCGTATCCTCGCCTCGGACGGCCTGCTCAGCATCCAGCCCAAGCGCGGCGCCATGGTCATCGAGCTGTCGCACGAGGATATCGAGAACATCTTCGACGTACTGAGCGTGCTGGAGGGCCTGGCGATACGCCAGGCCGCGCAGCGCGCGAGCGACGCCGAACTGGCGCACATCGCGCAATTGCATCGGCGCATGCTGGACGGCTACGAGTCGCGCAATATCGGGGCTTACTTCGAGGCCAGCATGGGCACGCATATCGCCATCAGCCGGGCCGCGCACAACCCGGCGCTGGTCGCGAGCTACGATCGCCTGAACCTGCAAGTACAGGCGCTGCGCTACAAGTCGAACCTGGATCCGGACGAATGGGCTTCGGGGGTCTCCGACCACGAAGGCTTCGTCCAGGCCTTGCTCGTCCGGGACGGCGAACGCGCGGAAAAGCTGATCCGCGAACACCTCCGCGGCAAGAAGGCATACCACCTGCGGCAGTAAGGCCGGCGGTCCGCCTGGCGGCTCTGCCCCGAGCCGCCGCCCTGACCCACAACCCTCAGGCGCAGGGCGCGGGATGCCGGCGCGAACGCGTTCCGGCCTTCAGTATCTGGCTCGGCACGTCGTGGCCGATCAGCGCCGGCAAGGTTGCCGATACTTCCAGGATGCCGGCCAGGTCGACGCCCGTGTCATAGCCGTCCAGTTGCAGCATGTGCACCAGTTCTTCGGTGCATACATTGCCGCTGGCGCCCGGCGCATAGGGGCAGCCGCCGATGCCGCCCAGCGAGGCGTCGAAACGGTCGATGCCGGCGTCCAGCGCCGCCATCGTATTGGCCAGCGCCATACCGCGCGTGTTGTGGAAATGCAGGGTCAGCTCCAGCGTCTTGAACATTTCCCTTGCGCGGCGCGCCATTTCTTCCACCTGGCTGGGATACGCCATGCCGGTCGTGTCGCACAGGGTGATGCCGTCCACCCCGCGCTGGGCGAAGCGGTCCATCAACTCGTAGACCTCGTAGGGATCGATGTCGCCCTCCATGGGGCAGCCGAACACCGTCGATAGCGAAACATTGACCGCCACATGGCTGCCGCGCACCGCGTCGATCACGTCGGCCAGTTGCGCGAACGACTGGTCGCGCGACATCCGCAGGTTGGCCCGGTTGTGGGTTTCGCTTACCGACATGACGAGGTTCACCTCGTCGACCTTGCAGGACAGCGCGCGCTCGGCGCCGCGCACATTGGGCACCAGGGCGGTGTAGACCACGCCGGGCCGGCGTGTGATCTCGTGCATCACGATCTCGGCGTCGCGCAGCGCCGGAATGGCTTTCGGGGAGGTGAAGGAAGTCGCCTCGATCTTGGCGAACCCGCACGCCGACAACGCGTCGATGAAGCGAATCTTGTCCTGGGTGTCGACGAATTGCTGCTCGTTCTGGAAGCCGTCGCGCGGCGCGACTTCCTGGATGTGCAGCCGGGCCTTGCCGGGTTGCGGGGTGTCCATATGTCATCCTCCTGGGCAGTTTCACCGCAGTCTAGCAACGCACGCCCCGCCGCAGAATCGACGATTGATGATGGCGCCATCGCGCCACGCGATGGCAACACGGCGCGCGACCTCGCGCCGGCCGACGGCCAGCCCCGTCCCGCCGTATACTGCGCGCATGCGCCTGGACCCCACATCGCTGCGCCTGTTCATCAGCGTGATCGAGGAAAGAACGATCGCGGGCGCTGCCGAGCGCGAGCATATCGCCGCCGCGGCGGTCAGCAAGCGCATGAGCGAGCTGGAAGAGCAGTTGAAGACCCAGTTGCTGGTGCGCACCAACAAAGGGATCCAGCCGACGGGCGCCGGCATGGCCTTGGCCGCGATGGCGCGCCGGGCCCTGCGCGAACTGGACGACATCGCCGTGTCCATGGGCGAATACGCCAGCGGGGCACGCGGCTTTATCCGCGTCTACGCCAATATTTCCGCCCTGACCCAGTTCCTGCCGCAGGACATCAAGTCCTTCGCCAGCGCTTATCCCAACATCCAGCTGCACCTAGAAGAGAAAATCAGCCCCGCCATCCTGAAGGCGGTGCATGAAAACGCCGCCGACGTGGGGATTTTCTCCGGCATGCCGCCGGGACGCGAAGTCGAAGTGCTGCCCTACCGCCGCGACAAACTGGCGTTGATCGCCCCGGCGGGCCACCCGCTGCTAGGTCAACCGGAGTTCCGCTTTGCCGACGCACTGGAGTACGACTTCATCGGGTTGCACACGGGCAGCGCGATCAACCAGATCGTCGCCAATGCCGCCGCGCGGCTGGACCGCTCGCTGCGGGTCAGGGTCCAGGTGACCGGATTCGACACCCTGTGCTTCATGGTCGACGCCGGCCTGGGCCTCGGTGCGTTGCCCGTCGAGATCGCGACGCTGTACGCGCGCATTTTCAATATCGGCATCCTGCCGATCGACGAGCCCTGGGCCGAACGCGAACTGCAGATCTGCGTACGCGGCTTCGATGCCTTGCCCACGGCCGCCAAGCTGTTCGTCCACCATCTGATGGGCGTACAGCCGGCGCCGGGACGTTGAGGCTGGCACGGCGGCCGGGCTGCCGATGCATAAGGCCGCGCGGCGACGACTACCCGCCGCCGCGCGTTGGCACGCACATCCTGCCTGACGCGCTGCCCCCCGCGCCCCTGCACGCCGGGTCCGGCGGAGCCCGCCCGGCTTACCAGACGCGATACACCTGTCCCGACTCGATCCCTTCGATACTGCGCCGGTACGCCAGGGCTACACGGCTGCCCGGCACGGTCTCGAAGCCCGGAAAGGCGCCGCCATAGGCATCCCTGGCTTCCGTCAGCAAACCGGGGCTCACCACGTTGATGCGCCGGTCCTTCAGCTCGAAGGCCGCGGCGCGGGCGAAGCCCTCCAGCGCGGCGTTCACCGACATGGCGTTCGAACCGTTGCGGATGGCGGCTTCGGTAAGGATGCCAGTCGTCAACGTGATCGATCCACCCGCGCGCAGATAATGCTGGCCGACCAGCGCAAGCCGCACCTGGCCCAGCAGCTTGCCTTGCAAACCTACATTGAACTGTTCCGCCGTCATATCGGACAGCGGACCGAAATGGACATGGCCGGTGACCGAGACGACGGCATCGACCTGGCCGGTGCGCTCGAAAAGCGACTTCACGCTGGCCTCGTCCTCGATATCGACGGGGTATGTGGTGCTGGATCGGCTTGCCTCCACGAGTTCGTGATCGTTTGCCAGCTCCTGCATCACGGCGCGTCCTATGAAGCCGGTGGCGCCGACGACGAGTACTTTCATGAGGGTCTCCGCAAGGAAAAGGGACAGCCAGTATAGGTAGGGAGAGCTGGCGCAGCGCTCTCCGCATTCCATCGCCGCGGGTAAATACCAATGCAACGCCCCAGGCCCGTCGCTACTATGTGCTCATATCAGTCTCCGATAGACCTTAGTGCATAGCAATAAGTCGAGACGCGCCATGACCCAATTCATCCTTACAGCGGTGCAGGACAAGGTCGGCATCATTACCCTGAACCGTCCGGAAAAACTCAATGCCTGGAACACGCGGATGCGCGAGGAAATCGTCGCCGCCTTGCAGGCGTACGACGGCGACCCCGATATCGCGGCCATCATCATGACGGGAGCCGGCGACCGCGCCTTCTGCGCGGGCCAGGACCTGGAAGAAGCCAAGCACTTCGATGTCGCGCGCTCCGAGGCATGGATGCGCGAGTGGGAAAGCTATTACGACGCCCTGCGCGGCCTGTCCAAGCCGCTGATCATGGCGTTGAACGGCACCGCCGCCGGCTCGGCATTCCAGGTGGCCCTGCTGGGTGACATCCGGGTGGGCCACCCGGGCGTGCGCATGGGGCAGCCGGAGATCAATTCCGGCATCGCCAGCGTCACGGGGCCGTGGATCATGCGCGAAATGCTGGGCTTGTCGCGCACCATCGAATTGACCTTGACCGGACGGCTGATGGATGCCGACGAGTGCCGCCGCGTGGGACTGCTGCACCACGTCGTCCCGGCCGGCGAGGTCATGCCCAAAGCCATGGAGATCGCGCGCGAACTCGCCGCCAAGCCGCCCGTGGCGCTGCGGCTGGACAAGCAGCGGTTCAAGGAAATCACCGAGCCGGGCTTTCGCGACGCCATCGAGGCCGGCATCCGTATCCAGGCGGAATCGTACGCGTCGGGTGAGCCGGCGCGCATGATGGAGGCGTTCTTCCGCAAGCGCGCCAAATAGGCCCCCCACGAGGAGGATCACCATGAGTGGCATACACGTCAAACGCCGCAGCTTCGTCAAGGCCGTGGGCGGCGGCATCGCCAGCCTCGCCATGCCTTTGCCGGCCCTGGCCGCCAGCAGGCAGATCGTGGTGTCCGACCCCGGCGGGCCGTACACCACGGCCTACCGCAAGGCCTTCTACGACCCCTTCGAAAAGGAAAGCGGCATCAAGGTGGTCAGCGTCGCCCGCGAGTCGCAGCCGGTGGCGCAGTTCACCGCCATGGTGCAGACGCGCAACTACATCTGGGACGTGACCACGCTGACGCTGTCGGCGGACATCCCTATCCTGGAACAGCGCGGCCTGCTGGAACCGCTCGGCCTCAAGCACGAGGACTTTCCCGGGCTCATGCCCGAAGCGTTGACGCCCAACTGGCTGGGTGTCGACGTCTATTCCACCGTGCTGGCCTATCGCACCGACAAGCTGCCCAAGGAACATCCGGAAAGCTGGGCCGACTTCTGGGACGTCAAGCGCTTTCCCGGCCCACGCTCCTTGCGCCGCAATCCCCTCGATACCCTGGAGCAGGCGCTGATGGCCGATGGGGTATCGATCGACCAGCTCTACCCGCTGGACGTGGACCGCGCGTTCCGCAGCCTGGACAAGATCCGCAAGCACATCTCGGTATGGTGGACCGGCGGCGCGCAGTCCATGCAACTGATCCAATCCGGCGAAGTCGACATGCTGTCCTTGTGGAACGGCCGCGCCCAGGCGGCGATCGACGGCAAGGCGCCGGTTCGCATCGTGTGGAACCAGGGCCTGTATTCCATCGAAGGCTGGGGCGTGCCCAAGGGCACGCCGCGGGCGGAGGAAGCCAAGGCCTTCGTGCGCTTCTGCGGCGATGCCAGGCGCCAGGCGGCGTTCACGGCGGACCTCGCCTACGGCCCGACGAATCTGCGCGCTTACGAATACATCGACGCCGCGCGCGCCGCCCTGCTGCCCACCGCGAAGGAGAACCTGAAGCACATGCGCTTGCCCGATCCGAAATGGTGGCAGGACAACCGCCAGGCCGTCACGGAACGCTTCAACGCCTGGATCATCGGCTGAGGCCTGTTCGCACCTTTCACACGGAAAGACCGACCATGACGGTGAAGCTGCGAACGCATGGCCTGTGCAAGCGCTATGGCGATGTCCTGGCGCTTGCACCTACGGACCTGCAGGTCGAAAGCGGTGAATTCCTGACCTTGCTGGGGCCGTCGGGCTCGGGCAAGACGACCTTGCTGCAGATGATATCGGGCCTGGTCACGCCCAGCGAGGGCCGCCTGTACATCGACGGCGTGGACGCCACCCATATGCCGGCCGGCGAACGCGGCATCGGCCTGGTGTTCCAGAGCTATGCGCTGTTTCCCCACCTGAGCGTCACGGAAAACGTGGCCTATCCCCTGCGGATGCGCCGCATCGCGGAAAAGCAGATCGCCCGCGACGTGGCCGAGGTCCTCGCCATGGTGCAGATGCAGGAGTACGGCGCGCGCTATCCGCATGAATTATCCGGCGGCCAGCAGCAGCGCGTGGCGCTGGCGCGGTGCTTCGTGTACCGGCCCTCGGTCGTGCTGCTGGACGAACCCCTGGGGGCGTTGGACAAGAAACTGCGCGAGCACATGCAGCTGGAGATCCGCAGGCTGCACAAGGAACTGAAGGCCACCTTCATCTATGTCACGCACGACCAGGAGGAAGCGCTGACCATGTCGGACCGCATCTGCCTGATGAACCGCGCCAGGATCGAACAGATCGGCACGCCGCTCGAACTGTACGACCGTCCCGTCTCCCGCTTCGCGGCCGACTTCCTGGGCCACTCCAATATCCTGGAAGGCCGCCTGGCCGACGGTGCGCTGGTGTGGAAGGACAAGACGCTGCCCCTGCCCGCCGATGCGCCAGCCGGCGACGGCACCGCCGCCCTGCTCGTGCGTCCCGAAACGGCACAGCTTTGCGCGCGCGAGCAAGCGCTGGTCGAGGGTACCGTTTCGCAAGTGGTGTTCACCGGCGCCGATGTGCGCGTGCTGATCGATTCCGGCCGCGGCCTGGAGTTCGTAGTGCGCAGCGCCCGGCATGCGGCCCCTCGGCCCGGGGACGCCGCCGGCATTACGTGGAGCGCGGACCAGGCCGTGCTCCTGCAGCGCTAGGGCCTGGACAGGAAATGGCCGTCGCCTCGCGTTCCCGTATCGTTGGCACCGCCAGTGCATTCCCGGCGCTGGTCTTCCTGGCGTTGTTCTTCTGCGTCCCGGTCGCAGAGATCCTGTTCAATTCCATATACGGCCCGGACGGCCGGATCGGCATGGAGCAGTTCGAGCGGCTGGCGGGCAATGCCGTGTACACCCGCGTGCTCGGCATGACGTTCCTGATCTCGCTGCTCACGGCGGTGGGCAGCGTCGCGATCGGCTACCCCGTCGCCTACTTCCTGAGCCGCCTGCCGGACCGCAGCCGTGGCCGCTGGCTGGTCTGGCTGCTGATCCCCTTCTGGACCAGCTACCTCGTCAAAACCTTCGCGTGGATCCTGTTGCTGTCTCGAACCGGGGTACTGGGCACCTTCCTGGCGTGGTCCGGATTGAACCCGGCCCCGCCCGCGCTGGCGCCGTCCATGGGCGCGGTGCTGGCCGGCATGATCCACGGCATGCTGCCGCTGGCGGTGATGACCATGCTGCCCATCATGCAGGGCATCGGCAAGCCGCTGACGCTGGCGGCGGAAACACTGGGGGCGTCGCGCATCGAGTCCTTTTTCACGATCTACCTGCCCCTGTCGATGCCGGGCGTCGCGGCCGCCGGCCTGCTGGTATTCATTACCAGCCTGGGCTTTTTCATTGTGCCTGCGCTGCTGGGCACGCCCGCGCAAACCATGATCGCGCAGTTGGTGATCTCCGCGATACTGGAACTGTTCAATGTGCATTTCGCCGGCGCGCTCTCGGTGGTGCTGCTGGTCTGCGCGATCGCCGTGTTCCTTCTGTACGACAGGCTGGTGGGGCTTTCCACATTGGGCGGCGGCGACACGCCGCGACCGCCCGGCACATCGGGCTTCATCAAGATCCTGGTGCTGGCGGGACGCTGGGCGGACCGCTCCGCCCGCGCCATCGGACGCCTGCGCCCCGCCCGCCCGGCCCAGGCGCCGGGCGGCCCGGACCTGCGCCGATTTCCCGGGCTGCGGGCCTACGCCTGGTGCGTCATGCTGGTGTTGCTGCTGCCCGTCGCGGTGATCCTGCCCATCGCCTTCACCGATTCCTCGTTCCTGGCCTTCCCGCCGCAGGGCTTCAGCCTGCGATGGCTGGAAGGTTTCTTTTCCTCGCCCATCTGGCGCGCCGCCCTGTTGCGGTCGCTGGGGGTCGCGACACTGACGGCCATCGGGGCGGTGGTGCTGGGCTTCGGCGCGGCCCTGGCGCTGGTACGCCTGTCGCCGTCCATGGCCAAGGCAACCTTCGCCTTCCTCATCGCGCCGCTCATCGTGCCGCGTATCGTCACCGCAGTGGGACTGTTCTACCTGTTTTCCCGCATAGGCCTGGCCGGCACGGACGCCGGCCTCGTGATCGGCCATATGGTGCTGGCCATCCCGTATGTCGTCGTCACCATGGCCGCCGCGCTGAAAAACTTCGACTGGCGCCTGATCGACGCTGCCTACACCCTGGGCGCCCCACCCATGAAACGCCTGACCACGGTGATGCTGCCGCTGCTCAAGCCGTCGCTGATCGCGTCCTTCCTGTTCGCCTTCCTGGTTTCCTTCGATGAGCTGACCATCGCGATCTTCGTCAGCGGCGGCCTGAAGACCACGCTGCCCAAGCAGATGTGGGACGACATGCTGCTGGCCGCCAATCCCACGCTCGCCGCCGTGTCCTTTGTTCTCGTGGCGGCCATCACGGTGTTCGTGTTGCTGCTCTCCCTTACCCGACGCGATCGTGGGCAATAAGCGCATGCATCCCTATACCCGATATTTTCCATCCAGGGCCGAGGACGACGATCTCGATGTGGTCCCGCTGCTGCGACGCGGCCTGGACGGCGATCCGTCACGGCGGGTCTTCTCTTTCGCAGGCGAAGACTGGTCCGCGCGACGCCTGCGCCGGCGTGTCATCGAGTTGCAAGCCGGGCTGGGCGCGCTCGGCATCCGAGGCGGGGACCGCGTCGCCGTCATGCTGGACAACACCGCCGACCATGTCGCGCTGATCTATGCCCTGATCCTGATGGGCGCGGTGTGGGTTCCGGTCAACACGCGCCTGAAAGCGCCCGGCATCGAATACCTGCTGCACCACTGCCGGCCGCGCCTGTTCATCGTGGGCAAGCCCTATGCCGCCGAAGCGGACATCGCGCACGGCGATGCACCGTTCGCACGGCTGGAGACCGACGCCTTCATGGGCGCGGCGCCCGCGGCCGGCGACGCCGACGTCCTGGCCTGCCCGCCCCTGCAGCCGCACGACGTGCTGTGCATCATCTATACATCAGGCACCACGGGCGCCCCCAAGGGCGTGCTGTTCACGCATCGCATGATGCGCATCGCCGCCGAGTCGGTGCTGATCGTCGCGGACGTGCGCGACGGGGACCGCCTGTTCCTGTGGGAGCCGCTGTGCCACATCGGCGGCGCGCAGATGCTGCTGGTGCCCTTCCTGGCGAACGCAACGCTGTTTTCGGTACCGCGCTTTTCCGCCAGCCGCTTCTGGGACCAGGTGGCGCAGGGCCGCTGCACGCAATTGCACTATCTGGGCGGCGTCCTGGATATCCTGATGCGCACGCCAGCAGCAAGCCGGTCCCATACCCTGAGGCTGGGTTGGGGCGCCGGCGTGTCGCGGCAGAACTGGGAGGCGGTGCGCGAACGCCTGGGCATCGCGTTGCGCGAGTGTTATGGCATGACGGAGGGCTCCAGCTTTGCCACGGTCAATACGGATGACCGCCCCGGCTCGATAGGCAAGGCCCTGCCCTGGCTGACGGTGGAGCTGCTGGACGATGCGGACAGACCGGTGCCGGCAGGCGAATTGGGCCAGGTGGTGGTGTCTTCGGCGGTTCCTGGCACCTTCTTTTCCGGTTACCTGGACAACCCCGAAGCCAGCGCCCAGGCCTTGCGCGGCGGCAAGCTGTATACGGGAGACATCGCCAGGTCCGACGCGGATGGCTACCTGTACTTCGTGGGCCGGCGTACCGACAGCATGCGGATCCGCGGGGAAAACGTCTCGGCCTGGGAGATCGAGCGCGTGGCGCTGGCGCACCCGGACGTCGCCGCCGCGGCCGCGGTCGGCGTGGCCTCGGATATCGGCGAACAGGACATCCTGCTGTACATACAGTGGCAGCCCGACCGCGCCCAGCCTTTTATCGCCCTATCCCACTGGCTGGGAGAACGCCTGGCGTCATACCAGTGGCCGCGCTATTACGCCGCCGTGGACAGCTTCGCGCTGACACCGAGCGAACGCATACGCAAGCACCTGCTGCCGAAGACCCTGGCTCATGCCTGGGACCGGCACGCGGGGGAGCCCGGGCAAGGATGAATCAGAACTGGCTGGAGATGGCGCCCGCCGCGGCGATGACCAGGTTGGAAATGCGCTGCTCGTCCTTCGCGCCACGCCAGCGCGTGCGCGACACGGCGACATTGACGGCGGCCACCGGGTAGCCCCGGGCGTCGACGATGGGGGCTGCGGTCGAGATATCGCCGATGTAGTACTCGCCCTTGGTATGGGAATAGCCACGCTTGCGGAACAGCGCCAGCCGTTCCAGGATGCCTGGCCGGTCGGCGACGGTCTGCGGCGTATGCTCGATCAGTTCCGAGTTGTCGAGGATGCCATGCACTTCCTCTTCCGGCAGGCGCGACATGATGGCCAGGCCCGGCGCCGTGCAATACGCCGGCAGGCGGCTACCGGTAATCACGTTCGGGTTCAGCACGTGCGGGCTGACGATGCGCAGGGTGAATACGATATCCGTGCCATCCAGCACGGTGATATTCGCGGTCTCCTCGGTTTCCTGGCTGAGCTGGCGCAGATAGGGCGCCGCGCGGCTCACCAGCTCGTTGGAGGCCAGGTAGTGGAAGGCGAAATCCAGCAGCCGGGGGGAAAGGCTATAGGTTTTGGTGAAGGGATCCTTGACCAGGTACCGCAGGACGGTCAGTGTGTACGTAAAGCGCTGCGCCGCGCTCAGGTCCAGGTCGGTCAGGCTGGCGATCTGCGACAGCGACAGGCGCGCATGCTTGTCGTCGAAGGCCGTCAGGACCCGCATGGCTTTTTCCACGGAGTTGACGAAAAGCGTCGAGTCCGCGCCGGGCAGGTCGATGTCCGGCTTGGCGGCGGATTGCGAACGCATCATCGGTGCCTGCGGCACTTCGGCCTGGCCGGCGCCGTCCGCCTTCGTTTTCTTCGTCGGTTTGCGCGTACGATTGTCCACTGTTCGTGATCGCCGCAGCGCGGCTTATTGCATATCAAGAACGTTTATTTTATAGCGATTGCGCCTACCCGCTGTCCCGCGCCCCGCGCCCGTCTCGCCCTCCCCCATCTCCCTGCCTTTCGCCGTGACCTCGCGCACAGCGCCGTGGCCCTGCGATAGTGCCGTACACCGATACCTTCCCGGCGCAATTTGGTCACACCAAGGCAGAGCAGCCCAGCCCGCAAGGCAGCGCAACAAATCGCAATGTGGCCGAAATATTCTGAATTTCTCGTTGCATTTATACAAAACGAGGAATCGAATCTCGTATTTCCTGTTGAATAAAGACATACTTCCCGCCGAAAACGTAACTTTACGCACTTTTGTTACAAAATAGTTGCATGTCCACGGCAGGGGAGAGAGCGCGATGCGTGATGGGAACCGGGGAATAGACAGCGAACAAGCAGCGCCGCGTCGACGTAATCGCGTCCTGGCGCTAGAGCCTCGGATGCTATTCGACGGCGCGGCGCCGGCCGTTGTCGACAAAGCGACGGACACACGTACCGGCAAGGAAGACGCTGCGGTCCAGATCACCAATGTGTCGATCACCGACGCGGAAAACGACAACCAGACCGTCACCCTCACCGCGCAGCACGGCACGCTGACCGTGAACACCCCGGGCGCCTTGCAGATCACCAATAATGGTGGCGCGGCACTGACCCTGCGGGGTTCGCTGAGCGACATCAACAATGCCCTGAACGGCATGACCTTCCAGGGCGATGCCGACTACAACGGCATGGCCGGCTTCATCCTGGAGACCAACGACGGAACGTCGACCGCCACGTCGACGATCAACGTGAACCTGTCGCCGGTGAACGATGCGCCGCGGTTCACGGGAACGCCCATCGTGCCGGACGTGAATGAAGGCGGCAGCGTGCAATTCGCCGCCGCCGTCAATTCCGGGCAGGGCTTCACCGCCGCGCAGCTGGGACTGACCGAGGTCGACAACAGCCAGCAGCAGGTGATCTTCAAGATCACGAGCGTCGCCGACCATGGCGTGCTGACCCTGAACGGCAACCAGCTTACGAGCGGATCGACGTTCTCTGCGGCCGACCTGGGCAACCTCATCTATGTCCACAACGGATCCCAGGTCACCACGCCGGGCGGCGTGCGGGACGGCTTCACCGTCAATATCGACGACGGTGCGGGCGGCCTGATCACCAACCAGCGCATCGAGGTGAATGTCCTGCCGGTGAACCAGTTGCCGACGGTGACCGGACAGATCACCGTGATCGAAGGCGAGCAGAACGTCTCGCTGACCACAAACGGCGTCCTGCTGCCCGGCATCATCAATACGACGCGCGGCATGATCGGCGTGACGGACCCCGACCAGACCGGCAGCTACACCTACCAGTTGGCCGGCCTTCCGACCCACGGCCAGCTGTACTACGACGGCGTTGCCATCACGGACAGCAACTTCGTCATCACCGACCTGAGCAAACTCACCTATAGCCACGACGGGACGGAGCCCACCTATTCCACCGACAGTTTCCAGCTCGTCGTCACGGATGACGGCGGCGGAACGGGTACGCCCGCCAGCAGGACGGCGACGATACAGCTGACGATACTGCCCAACGACAACGACCCGGTCCTCGCGCACCACGAGACGCAAACGCTGGTGACGACGGCGCCGCTGGTCATCACCAGCGCGATGCTGCAGGTGGTGGACACCGACTCCATGGACACGACGATCACGTACACCGTGACCGGCGTGCCGGATACCCAGTACGGCTATTTCATGCTCAGCGGCGGCCGCCTGGACGTCGGATCCACGTTCACGCAGGACGACATCAACCACGGGCGCGTCTCCTATGTGACGCGCCAGACGTCCGCCACGCAGCGCACAGATACGCTCGAGTTCACCGTCAAGGACGGGGACGTGCGCTATTACCCCACCGTGCGCGACGGCGGTATCTATACCGATGCCACCGGCACCACGCTGCAGAAAAACACGTTCAGCGTCATCGTCCCGCCTGGCGTCGGCGCGGGCGGCACGCTGCCCGCGGTGCCCGACGTATCGACCGGACCGCAGTTCACCGGCACCGCCCATATCGATGTGCAGGAAGGCAACGACCCCAGCCTGAACACCGTCACGATCACCTCCGCGGCGCTGCAGGCGAACGGCACCGCCGCGAACACGACGCCGGCCAACCTGACCTACCGGCTGCTGACCCTGCCGACCGACGGCGCAGTGCTGCTGAACGGCCAGGTGCTGAACCAATTCGACTCGTTCACGCAGGACGACGTCGACAACGGGCGCGTGCAGTTCCGCAGCCTTGGCGGCGAAGACTTCATCCAGAGCTTCGAGTTCACGATTTCCGACGGCACGATCGTCACCGCCACCCACACCTTCTCGATCTCCGTCACGCCGGAGAACGACACGCCCACCGCGACCCTGGGCAACCAGACGCCCGCGGTGAGCGAAGGCCTGTCGGTGGTCATCGACAACCGCCACATCGTCCTCAGCGACTCGGACCGCCAGGGCGACCTGCCGGACGCGAGCACGCCCTACGCCAACACCAACGCCTTGTCCTTCACCATCGAAGGCAATGTCGCGCATGGCAAGTTGTTCCTGGACGGTGTCGAGATAGGCGTCGGCGCCGTCGTCACCGCCGCGCAACTGAACGGCGGCAAGCTCACCTACGTGCACGATGGCTCGGAGAATTTCAGCGATTTCTTCGAACTGCGACCGATGGATGACCAGGGTGTGCCCGACTCGGGCACAGCCACCAACAACCAGTCCAGCAAGGGTGCGTTGCTGCGTGTCGACATCATCATCAACCCGATCAACGACGCTCCGGTCTACGACAGCAAGGTGGAAGCCACCGGCCCCAATGCCCTCTACGAGGGCGGCAGCGTGGTCATCCATGGCGACGCCGGCCAGGGAGGCCCGGTCTACCTCAAGTACACCGACGCGGACAACACGGACATACAGCGCCAGTACCGCATCATCACCGCCACGGCGCACGGCAACCTGATGCGCAACGGCGCGGTGCTGGGCGTCGGGTCCGTTTTCACCCAGGCCGAGCTGGACAGCGGGGTGGTGACTTACGTGCACGATGGCAGCGACACGCGCACGGATTCGTTCCAGTATGTCGTCAGCGATGGCGATTGGACCTCGAACGAGGCCACGCAGGTCAAGCAAGGCGACCCGATCACCGCCGCGACGTTCAACTTCGAGATCAAGCCGGTCAACGACGCGCCCACCGTCACGGCGCCGCCCAACCCCATCAAGGTCGGGGGCGATACCGCGGCGGAGAACCCCATTCCGGGCTTCAGCGTGGCCGATAGCGACCTCAGCGTGGGCGACGGCAACGACTTCCTGCAGGTGACGGTACGCCTGCTGGATGCGGCCGGCAACGCCTTCAGCGCGGGCGATTACACCGCAGGCGGGAACATCCAATTCGTCATCGGCGGCGCCACCGGCGTGACCGTGCTCTCGCATAACGGCGTCGGCGATTATCTGGTGTTCCAGGGTACGCGCGCGCAGATCAACGCCGCGCTGGCTGCGCTGCAGGTGGTGTTCCCCGACCAGCGCAACAACCAGTACACGGTCCAGGTCATCGCCGATGACCGCGTTCGCGACGGCAGCGGCAACCTTGTGCCCAATGCGGCCAACGGCGGAGACGCCAACCAGCCGGGCAGCCTGGGCGGAACGCCCACCGCGATTCCCACCGACGTCATCGACGGCTACCAGACGGCCATCGCCACCAGCCTGAAGGGCAATGTCAGTACCGCCAGCGTCGTACTGCTGGTATCGCAAAGCGACGAGCCGCCGACGCTGACCGCGCCCACCTCGGCCACCGTGAGCGAGGATGTTGCGACCTTCATCGGCGGCGGCTTCGTGGTGGCCGATGCCGAATCGACGGCCCTCGGCCTGCCCATCAGCGTGACGCTGAGCGTGGCCGGCGGCAACGGCACGCTGGGCATCGGTGGCAACGGCGGCCAGACCAGCTTCTCGATCAACGGCCGCACGGTCACCATCGTCGGGGACAACACCGGCACGATGACCTTGACCGGTCGTGCCGACGATATCCAGGCACTGCTCAACGACCCCACGTCGGGCCTGACCTACCGGAGTCCGGCCAACGCCAATGGCGACCTGAACGGCGGCGATCCGGGCGATGTCACGGTCAATGTGAGCCTGGCCCAGGGCGACGCCGCGGTGGGGGAGAACACCGGCGGCGACTACGCGCCCACCGACTCCATCGCCATCACGCTGGACCCGACCAACGACGCGCCGACCGTCACGGCGGGCACGGGCACCATTGTCGCCGGCCAGGCCAACGTGGATTACCCGGTCACTGGCGTCGTGGTCACCGACCCGGACATTCCCGACGGCACGACCACGGATACCGGCGAAACCAGTTTCGTGCAGGTCACCGTGCGCCTGCTGGACCAGAACGGCAACCCGCTGGCCGTCGGCGCCTACGACGGCATCACGCTGAGCTCCGGCGATGCGTCCGGCCTGGTACAGATCGTCGGCGGCCGCGATGGCAACGAGCAGGCCCTGGTCATCCAGGGCGACATCGCGGCGGTCAACCAGTACCTGGCGCAGTTGCGCATCAAGTTCGACGCCAGCGTCGCCAACGTGGACAAGGCCTACAAGATCGACGTCATCGTCGACGACCGGCTGCGCGACGCCGCGGGCGCCCTGAACGGCAGCGGCCAGGCCAATGGCGGCCCCAATCTGAACGGCGGGTCCACAGGCACCGTCAATGTGCCGACCACGGCCATTGACCCCTATGGCGCCATCCCGGCCGGTTTGACTAACGACGTGGCGCACGCCACGCGCGATCTGTTCGTCTCCGGCGTCAACGACCCGGCCCAGATCGACGCCACCAACGTGGTGGTCAACGAGACCAACGGCGTCGTATCGCTGAACGGCCACGTCTCCGTGACCGACAGCGACAGCATCGATACGAACGGCGACCCGGGTTCCAACCTGACCGCCACCATCACCATCGACAAGGGCACGTTCACCAGCGCCGGCGCGGCCGGCCTGGGCGGAACAGTCACCGGGCTGGGCACCAACCAGATCGTCATCACGGGCGCCACGCTGGCCCAGATCAACGCGCGGCTCGATGCCCTGCAGATCACCACGCCCAGCAGCGACGGTGTGGGCGGCTCGGTGGACTGGAACGGCACCTTCAACCTCAGCATCGTCGTCAACGATGGGGGCAACAGCGGACAACGGCCAGGATCCCTGACCGGCGACACCAACAATCCCACGGCCAATCCCGGCGACTACGACTATGCCGACGGAAGTTCGGCGGAGTTGCTGACGCGCCGCGACATCACCGTGACGGTCAACGCCGTCAACGACGCGCCGACGCGTACCGACGGCACGCCGGTCAGCCTGCCGGCCGTGTCCGAGGACGCCGGCGCCACGCCGCCCGGCGCCACCGTGCAGTCGCTGTTCGGCGGCAAGTTCCAGGACGTGCGAGACGACGTCACCAACGGTTCCACGCACAACAATTTCGCCGGCATTGCCATAACCGCCAATGGCGCGACCGCGGCCCAGGGAACCTGGCAGTATTCGACGGATGGCGGCGTCACGTGGCAAGCCATCCCGGCGGTCTCCGTGGACCATGCCTTCGTGCTGGCCACCACCGACATGCTGCGCTTCAGCCCGGCCGCCGACTACGCCGGCACGCCGGGCAACCTCGACGCCCGGCTGGTGGATACGTCCAGCCCGCTGACCTCGGGCCAGTCCGTCGACCTGACCGGCACGAACTCCGGCGGCACGACGCAGTACAGCGACAGCAGCAACAACGTCACGCTGACCACGTCGGTCACGGCGGTAAACGATGCGCCCACGCTCAGCGGCCCGGGCAGCATCATCACGCGCGAAGACGTCGCCACGGGCACGAACACCGGCTCCACGGTCGACGCCATCGTCGGCGGCCAGTACAGCGACGGGCGCGACAACAGCACCGGCATTCCCGGCGGCGCGAACACCGTCACCGGCTTCCAGGGCATTGTCATCCTGGGCAACAGCGCGGACGCCACGACGCAGGGCAAGTGGCAATACAGCACCTCGCCGGGCGTGTGGGTGGACGTTCCCGTCGGCGCCGACCTGAGCGGCGGCACGGCCATCTACCTGCCCAAGGACGCATCGCTGCGCTTCCAACCCGTGGCCGATTATCACGGCGCCCCGCCCGCGCTGACCATTTCCGCAGTGGACGGATCGGGCGGTGCCCGAACCACCGTCGAAACCGGGCTGACGATTTCGGCCACCGGCGGCACCACGGCGTACAGCACGACCACCACGATCGGCGCCACAGTCACGGCGGTCAACGACCAGCCCGACTTCACCGGCCTGGACAGCGGCACGCCGGTGGCCGTCAAGGGCGGCGCCGCGGTGCGCCTGGATAGCGACGGCGTCGTTACCGCGAAGGATATCGACCTTGACGTGCCGGGCGGAAACTGGGCCGGCGTCACGTTGACCGTACAGCGGCAGGGCGGCGCGAACGCCAACGATGTGTTCGGCTGGGCCAGCGGCTCCGGCATCACCGTTGCCGGCACCACGCTCCTGCTGAACGGCTCGGCCATCGGCGCGGTCACCGGCGGCACCGGGACGCTGACGGTCACCTTTAACAACAGCGTGGACGCGGCTACCGCCGGCACGGTCATCGGCGCGGTCACTTACCGCAACACCGATACGGCGACGACGGCGTCGCCCAACGTCACGATCGATTTCACGCTGAACGACCAGAACAACAATGTCGCCGGCGGCGGCGTTGCGGGTTCCGGGCAAAACCAGGGTGAAGGCGGCCGACTATTCGACCTCCACAGCGTGACGGTGCAGATCGACACTCCGCCCGTGGCCGCGGCCCTGCCGGACAAGGTCGCGGTGGACACCGACACCGTAACCATCGATACCGCGACCGGCTTCACCGACCCGGATGGCGACACGCTGACCTACACCGTCGGCGGCCTGCCGCCCAGCCTGTCCATCGACCCGGCCACGGGGCAGATCACGGGGACGCTGGACCATTCCGATTCGCAAGGCGGCGCGGGCGGCGTCTATACCGTGACCGTCACGGCCACGGACAGCCACGGCGGCGCCAGCAGCCAGACCTTCACGCTGACGGTCAGCAACCCGGCGCCGGATGCGCAGGACGACACCGGCACGACGAATTCGGACACGCCCATATCCGGCGACGTCATCGCCGGCGCCAACCCCGCACAGGCCGACAGCGACCCGGACGGCGATACGCTGACCGTCTCCAAGGTGGGCAACGACGCCACCAAGGTAGGCCAACCGGTGGCCGGCAGCAACGGCGGCCGGTTCACGCTGAACGCCGACGGCACCTACAGCTTCGATCCCAACGACGAGTTCAACGACGTGCCGCAGGGCGCGACGCGCACGACCAGCATCACGTACGAGATCAGCGACGGCGAAGGCGGGACGGACACGGCCACGCTCACCATCACGGTCGTGGGCCTGAACGCCGCGCCCACGGTCGACGCCACCCTGCCCGACAGGGTCGGCGTGGACAACACGCCCATCACCATCCCGACCGCCTCGGGCTTCACCGACATCGATACCGGCGACACGCTGACCTACTCGGCCAGCGGCCTGCCCGCCGGCCTGGTCATCGACCCGACCACCGGCGAGATCAGCGGCACCATCGACCATTCGGCGTCGCAGGGCGGCAGCGGCGGCACCAGCGGCGGCGTCTACACGATCACCGTCACCGCGACGGACACGCATGGCGACAAGGTCAGCCAGGACTTCACCCTGACGGTCAGCAACCCGACGCCGGCCGCGCAGGACGACTTCGGCCAGACCGATTCCAGCACGCCGACCGGCGGCAACGTGATCGTGGGCGCGACGCCCGGCGAGGCCGACAGCGACCCGGACGGCGATACGCTGGCGGTTTCGCAGGTGGGCGGCGACGCGGCCAATGTCGGCAAGCCGGTCACGGGCGACCACGGCGGCCGCTTCATCATCCATCCCGACGGCACATACACCTTCGACCCGAGCGGCGACTTCGCCGACCTGGACGTGGGCCAGACACGCACGACGTCCATCACCTACCAGGTCAGCGATGGCGAGGGCGGCACGGCTACCGCCGTCCTGACGATTACGGTCAATGGCCTGAATGACCCGCCGGTCGCCCAGCCCGATCGCAACCAGACCGACGCGGAAACGCCGACGTCCGGCAACGTCATCATCGGCGCCGACGGCAGCCAGGCCGACCACGACCCCGAAGGCGAGGCCATTACACTGGTGGCCGTCAACGGCGACGGCGCCAACATCGGCAAGGCGGTGGCCGGCAGCGACGGCGGCCTGTTCACGCTGAATGCCGACGGCAGCTACAGCTTCGATCCCAACGGCGATTTCGCCGGCCTGGCCCAGGGGCAGACCGCCACCACCCAGGTCACGTATACCATCGTCGACGGTCACGGCCATACCGCCAGCACCACCGTGACGGTGACCGTGGTGGGCACCAACGACGCGCCGACCGCGGACACGCCGATTCCCGACCGCACCGACGTGGACGCCCAGGACGGCATCGCGGTGGACGTGTCCCACGCCTTCCAGGATATCGACGGCGACACGCTGACCTACACGGCGGCCGGCCTGCCGCCGGGTATGGCCATCGATCCGGCCACCGGCATGATCCGCGGCACGATGGACCGCTCCGGATCGCAGGGCGGCGCCGGCGGCGCTTATACCGTGACGGTCACCGCCAGCGACGGCCACGGCGGCAGCGTCAGCCGCAGCTTCGTATGGCAGGTCAGCAACCCGGGGCCGCAGGCTTCGCCCGACTCCGGCACCACGCCGAACGACACGCCGCTGAACGGCAACGTGCTGCCCAACGACAGCGATGTCGATGGCGACACGCTGAAGGTCGAGCAGTTCTCCGTGGCGGGCGTGGCCGGCAGCTACGCCGCGGGCGAGACGGTGACGATTCCCAATGTCGGCACGCTGACCCTGAACGCCGACGGCTCCTATACCTTCGTGGCCGTCGAGCGCTATGAGGGCGATGTTCCGCTGGTCACCTACCACATCAGCGACGGCGAAGGCGGAACCGCGACGTCGACGCTGCAGATCGTGGTGACACAGACCAATGGCGTCCTGCCCCAGCCCGTCTCGTGGACCCCGCAGGGCGCGGCCGGCATGCGCGGCACGCTCGCGGAAACCCTGCAGACCCTGCGCTACGGCGAAGCCGGCGATGGCGACACGGACGGGGACGACGACACGGGCGGCGTGCTGCATATCGAATACTGGGCCCTGCGTCCGGAAGTCATCCGCATCTCCCGCGGACCGTCGCCGGCGCTGTTCGTCACCCATGCGGTGCGCGAATCGCAGATGGCGGCAACGCTGCCCCAGGAGCCGGCGCGGATCCAGTCCACCCTCATCGCCGAACGGCTGGCCATGCCGCACGACCTGCACGTGCTGCGCGCCGTGGACGTCTCGCAACGGCTTTCTGAAAGACTGGACGCCGGACTGGCGGCGGAGCGCTTCGCCGACACCCCCGGCGGCAATCCGCTGTTCAACGACTTCGATCCCCTCACGCACCTGGGCCACGCGGCCGGCCACGCCGCCGCGCGCCCGGATGCGAATCGGGATGGACGACCGGCCGCCGCGCCGCAGGGCGAGACCACCGGCCACGCGCCATCCTTCACCCGGCAATTGCATCAAGCCGCAGGCGCCGCACGTCCACCGGGCGCGAGTACGCCGGCCCGCACTTCCACTCCTCGTCAATAGAAAAATGGAATCTACCGCAATGCGTATCGTGACCCCCGTGGCGCTGCCCTGGCGCCCCGCGCTGATCGCCGCGGCCGTTTCGCTGGCTCTGGCCGGCTGCGCCTCGGTGACCCCCCAGCCTCTACAGACTTCGGAAGTCACGCAGCGGGTGCAGGCCGACCAGGTCACCCTGTATGCCGACCAGGAACCGATCAACGGCCCCATCACCTTCAATGACGCCCTGGCGCGCGCGCTGAAGTACAACCTGGACTACCGCCTGAAGCAGATGGAGTCCGCGCTGGCCTACGGCCTGCAGGACGTGTCGCGCTACGACATGCTGCCCAAGATGCTGGTATCCGCGGGCTACGTCTGGCGCAACAACGACTCCGGCGGCACCAGCGTCAGTATCGAAACAGGCGACGTCTCGCTGATACCGTCCTCGTCGGTGGAACGCAACCGCGCGCTGGCCAGCGCGACCTTCTCCTGGAACCTGCTCGATTTCGGCATGAGCTATTTCCGCGCGCGGCAGCAGGCCAACCAGTACCTGGTGGCCGAAGAGCGCCGTCGCCGCGTCATGCAGAGCCTGCTGTCCGACCTGCGCAACTCCTACTGGCGTGCGCTCGGCGCCCAACGCCTGTCCAGGCAGGCCGACGCCCTGATCGCCCGCGTGTACCAGGCCCTGGCCAAATCGCGCGAAGCCGAGGCCCAGGGGCTGCTGCCGCCCGTGCAGGCGCTGGCCTACCAGCGTGCGCTGCTGGATTCCCTGGCGCAACTGAACACGCGCCGCCAGGACCTGGAAGTCGCCAAGCGCGAACTTGCCGCCCTGATGACCATACCGCCGGGAACCCAGTTCACCCTGGCCGACGAAAAGGAACCGCAGCTGCCCGGCGTGCCGAACAACCTGCGCCAGCTCGAGGATATCGCGCTGGAAGCACGTCCCGAACTGCGCGAGGAAGACTACCGCAAGCGCATCTCCGCCGACGAGGCCCGCCGCCAGATCACCGCGCTGCTGCCCGGCATCAGCTTCGACGTGGGACCGCAGTACGACTCCAACAAGTACCTGTACAACAACAGCTGGATCGAAGGCGGCGTCCGGGTGTCGCTGGACCTGTTCCGCCTGGCCGCCATGCCGGCCGTGATGTCGGCCAACAAGGCGCAGGAGAACACCGACGACGCCCGCCGCCTGGCCCTCTCCATGGCCATCCTGACGCAGGTCCGCGTCGCGGTGGAACGCTACCGCATGTCCCTCGTGGACCTGGACCTGGCCAGCGAAGGCGCCCGTGTCGACTCGCGCATGGCCAAGTTCGCGCGTGCCTCGCTGACCTCGCGCACCGATTCCGAACTGGAAGCCATCCGGACCGAAACCCGCGCCCTGCTCGCCGAATTCCAGCGGTATTCGGCCTACGCGACGGCCCAGGCTGCCTTCGGCCGCATCTACAACTCGGTCGGACTGGACGTGCTGCCCGGCAATGTGGACAACGCCACCATTGCCGACCTCTCCAAGAAGCTGGAAAGCACGCTGCAGGACAGCGAGCGCAAGAACTTCCTCGAAGCCGGTGCGCTCGCGCCCGTCGCGACGCCGCTGCAAGTCCGTATCGACAATGTCGACGATGCGGCGACGGCCAGCGCGATGAAGCAGGCGGTCACGGAGGCGCTGGGCCGCAATGGCTTCACCGTCGTGGCCGATGCCGGCCAGGTCCGTCCGGCAACGCTGGTGATGCGCCTGAACGTCAGCGGCGCCCGCGATACGGTGCGGCCGGCCACATGGCAAATCCGCATACTGGCTCCGGACGGCCGGGCGCTGGCCCAGGACGACTACAGCAGCACGCTGGGCGCGACCCCGTCGCGGCAGTCGCTGGTGGCCTTCTCCGAAGCCGCCGCCGTGGCCGAGATAGGCAGCCTGCGCGCCTCGCTGACACAGGCGACAGACCGCGTGGCGCGGCAATGAAACGGTACGTCGTTCCCGCCGTACTGGCCAGCGTGGGCATCGCCTACGCCGCGATAAGCGCCATTGCCGCGCCGGCCGACGCGCGGGCCCCCGCGGCCATCGCGGCGGCATCGGCGCCCGGCGCCGCCGCGCAAGCCACCACCGCCCACGGCGGACCGACGCGCGCTGCCGCCGTCGCGGCCAATCCAGCGAGTGCAACGGATGCGGCGAATGCGAGTGCAACGGATGCCGCCTATGCGGCTCCCACGCCGGATGCCGCGGCCCTTCGCACGGCGCAGCTGGATCGCCCGCTGGCCTCGCCGGCTGACGCGTCGATCGCCGCGCCTGCGTCGCCAGGCGCCACGACGAACGCCGTGCGCGTGCTGGTGGCCCCGGCCCAGGAGGCCACGCTGTTCAGCCAGGGCATCGGCCGCATCCGCGATGTGGATGGTTCGCTGGGCTCGCGCTTCAAGGCGGGCACGACGCTGCTGAGCTTTGATTGCGACGAACAGGCGGCCCGCCTGAAAATGGCGCAGGCCGAACTCAGCGCCGCGCGTGAAACCCACAATGCCAAGCTGCGCCTGCAGGGCCTGCAGTCGGCCGGCGAACTCGAAGTCTCGCTGGCGGCCGCCGCCGCGCAGAAAGCCGAGGCCCAGGTCGCGCTGTACCGCGCGCAACAGGCCTATTGCGTCGTCAAGGCGCCGTTCGACGGCCGCGTGGTCAAGCTGCACGTCAAGGCCTACGAGGGCGTCAACCAGAACGCGCCCCTGCTGGACATCATCAGCGACGGCCCCTTGAAGCTGCGCCTGAACGCGCCATCGTCCTGGCTGCGCTGGTTGAAGGTCGGCACCCCTTTCCAGGTCCATATCGACGAAACGGACAAGACGTATACGGCCCGCGTTACCGCCTTGAACGCACGCGTCGACGCGGTCAGCCAATCCGTCGAACTGGAAGGCGTCATCGCCGACAACGCCCCGGACCTCCTGCCCGGAATGAGCGGCAGCGCCCGCTTCGCGCCCGGCCCGTAAACATTGCCGGGTGCCCCGGCACCCGGGCTTCCCCTATCCATGGATACACCCCTCAATCCCATCGCCGTGCTGCTTCATCTGGAGCAGCGCGCGCAGCGGATGCGCAGCCTGCCTGAACTGGGGTTTGTCATCGCGAACGAGACCTGGCAGCTGTTTCCCTATCGCCAGGCCGCCGTCTTCACCGCCGAGCACGGCGATCGCGCCCGCCTGACACAACTGTCCAACCTGGCGACGCTGAGCGAGGATTCGCCCTTCACCGTCTGGCTCAAGCGCCTCGGCGCGCATTGCTGGAAGGCCATGCGCGCCGAGGACGCCCAATCGGCGCCCTTGCGCAGGCTGCTACCGGACGCGCTCCCGCCGTCCCTGGCCGAGGAGTGGTCCGAATGGATGTCGCCCTACGTGTTCCTGCTTGCTCTGGTGGATCCTTCAGGGCAGCGGCGCGGCTTCCTGCTCATCAGCGCCGACGAGGACGCCAGCGAGCAGCAGCAGGCGCTGCTCGCCCGGCTGGGCGCCACCTACGCCTACTGCATCGGCGCGCTGGCGCGGCAGCGGCCGGCCCTGCTGGCCCGCGTGCGCGGCGCGCTGCGCAAGCCCTGGCGCAAGCTGGCGCTGCTGGCCGTCCTGGCGGCGGTGATGGCGATGCCCGTGCGCCTGAGCGTGCTGGCACCCGCCGAGATCGTGGCCCTGCATGCCACCGCGGTGTCCGCGCCGCTGGACGGCGTGGTGAAGTCCTTCCAGGTCGACCCCAACCAGTCCGTCAAGCGCGGCGAACTTCTGTTTACGCTGGACGATACGACGCTGCGCAATCGGCGCGACGTGGCGCAGCAAGCCCTGTCCGTGGCCCGGGCGGATGCGCTGCGCGCCACGCAGAAGGCTTTCGACAACGCGCAGAGCAAGGGCGAACTGGCCTCGTTAAACGGCCAGGTCCGCGAAAAGGAAGCGGAGCTGGCATGGCTGGATGAAATGCTGGGCCGCGTGCTGGTGCGTGCGCCGCGCGACGGCATCGTGGTGTTCGGCGATCCCAACGACTGGTTGGGCAAACCCGTGTCCACCGGCGAGCGCATCGCGCTGCTGGCCGACCAGGACGATGCCGGGGTGCTGGTGTGGCTGCCCGCCGCCGACGCGATCAACCTGGAGCCTGGCGCCGACATCCGTGTGTTCCTGCACGTGGCGCCGCTGTCGCCCCTGCATGGCGAGCTGACCGAGACCAGCTACCAGGCCACTGTGTCGCCGGACAATATCGCCGCGTATCGCATCAAGGGCCGCATCACCGCCGATGACGGCAAGGTGGCACGTATCGGCCTGAAGGGTACGGCCAAGATCTACGGCCATCGCGTCCCGCTGGTTTACTACGTGCTGCGGCGTCCGCTGGCCGCCCTGCGGGAATGGAGCGGGCTGTGAGCACGGCGCCGGCCATCGCGGCGCCGGCGCCGGCCGCCGGCCCGTCCTTGCCGGCCACGCTGCCTGCCCTGCGCGAGGACCTGCACCTGCTGCCGGCCGCCGCCAACCGGGATGGCTCGCCGGCCTGGATGATCCAGGACCCCATAGGCAACCGGTTTTTCCGCATCGGCTGGCTGGAGTTCGAGCTGCTGTCGCGCTGGCAACTGGGCACCCCGCAGGCCCTGCTCGCGGCCGTGCACGGCGAGACGCCCTTGTCGGCCAGCGAGGACGAACTGCTGCACCTGTTGGTCTTCCTGGCGCAACAGCAGTTGCTGCGCGCCAGCGATGCCGCCGGTTCGGACCGCCTGGCGGCGCTGCGCAAGGCGCGCGCCGCCACCGGCTGGAAATGGCTGCTGCACAACTATCTGTTCATCCGCATCCCTCTGTGGCGGCCGGGGCGCTTCCTGCGCGCCACCATGCCCTGGGTCGCGCCGCTGTTCTCGCGCACCTTCGTGGCGCTGGTCGGCCTGCTCACGTTGACGGGCGTGCTGCTGGCTTCCAGGCAATGGGACACTTTCCTGGCGACCTTCCAGGACAAGCTGTCGTTCGAGGGCCTGCTCGGGTATATGGTCGCCCTGGCGGTCACCAAAAGCCTGCACGAACTCGGCCACGCCTATACCGCCACGCGCTACGGCGTGCGCGTCGCCCATATGGGCTTCGCCTTGCTGGTCATGTGGCCAGTCCTTTACACGGACACCAGCGAATCCTGGAAGCTGGCGGACCGGCGCCAGCGCTTTCATATCGCCGGCGCCGGGATACTGGTCGAAACCATGATCGCCGGCCTGGCCACGCTGGCATGGAGCCTGACGGAAGACCCCACGGCCAAGAGCGCGTTCTATTTCCTGGCCACCACGAGCTGGTTCATATCGCTCACCTTGAATGCCAGCCCCTTCATGCGCTTCGACGGCTATTACCTGCTGTCGGACGCGCTCGACCTGCCCAATCTGCACGAGCGCGCCGGCGGGCTGGCGCGGGCGCAGTTGCGCCGCACGCTCCTGGGCTGGCGGGAACCGGATCCCGAGCATTTCGACCGTCCCCTGCGGGTGTTCCTGGTGACGTTTTCGTGGCTGACCTGGGCGTACCGCTTCGTGGTGTTCCTGGGCATCGCCACCGCGGTCTATCTCTTCTTCTTCAAACTGCTCGGCATCATCCTGTTCGCGGTCGAGATTCTCTGGTTCGTTGTCATGCCGATATACCGGGAGGTGGGCGTATGGGTGCGCCGGGGCGGCATACGGGCGGCGCGCATGATGACGTGGCTGCTCGCCTTGCTGGCCCTATGGGCCGTCTGCGTCCTGGTGGGCGGCGACAAGGTCCGCGCGCCGGCCTGGGCCCATAGCGCGACGCAGCACACGCTGTACAGCCCCATACCGGCCCGGATCGTCCAGGCGCCCGCCCAGGCCGGCCCCATACGCGGCGGCCAGGTCCTCTATGTGCTGGACGCGCCGGAGATCCGCAACAAGGCCGCCCGCGCCGATGTCGCCGTGCAGGCCTTGCAGGCCCAGCTTGCGGGGCTCCAGGGGGAGAAGGACGGCGAGGAAAAAAGGTCGGTCCTGCTGCGGCAACTCGCCCGGGAAATGACCGAGGCAGCGTCGCACCGCGCCGAGTTGCGGCGGCTGACCTTGCGCGCGCCCGCCGATGGCGTACTGGTCGACCTGGACAAGGAACTGCGTCCGGGCGTATGGGTGAATACCAAGCAGGCCCTGGGCGTGGCCGTGGATGGCGGCGCCTGGCTGGTCGACGCCTATATGCAGCAACAGGACCTGGGTATCGTCCAGGTCGGCGACCGCGCCCGGTTCTATCCGGCCCGCGATGCGTCGGCGCCGCTGGCGGGCCGCGTGGTGTCCGTCGACACCGCGCGCACCCTGTACCTGCCAAACCCCATGCTCGGGACCGAACACGGCGGCCAGATTCCCGCGCATACCGTGCGGCAGGGGCAGACCATGCCCCGCGATGTGTTGTATCGCGTGCAGATCGCCCTGGATGCGCCACCGCCCTGGCTGTCGACGCGTCCCGGCGAAGTGGTGATCGATGTCCAACACCGGCGCTGGCTGCCCCAATGGGTCAATGACCTCATCGTGGTGGTCATCCGCGAAGCCGGTTTCTGAACGAGCGCGGGGCGTGCCGGGCGCTGGCGTGATGCGCCAGGCCGGCCCGGCCTCCCGGCCGCCATGCCCGCCGGGAATGGGTGTTATGCCTGGCGCACGGCTACCCCGCCCGAAGGCGTTCCCCGAAGATGGCGCACAGGACGAACCAATGGTTCGCTTCAATCCTGGCCCCATATCCTATCGGAGAACGCTCATGTCGCTGCAGGACAAACTCGACGCCTTCAAGGCCGACTTCAAGGCGGGCAAGGCGCCGTACAACGCGCCCCCCGAAATCCATCCCATCATGGAACGCGCCACGGCCGAGCTGATCGCCGGCGGCCAGGCCGCGCGCGCCGTCAAGGCCGGCGATCGCGCGCCGCAATTCACGCTGCACGACCAGGATGGCAACGAAGTCTCGTCGTCGGACCTGCTGGCGCGCGGCCCGCTGGTGGTCACGTTCTACCGGGGCGTATGGTGCCCATACTGCAACATCGAACTGCAGGCGCTGAACGAAGCCTTGCCGCAGATCCAGGCCTACGGCGGCAACGTCGTCGCGATCTCGCCGCAGACGCCGGTCAACAGCCGCAAATCGGTACGCACCAATCAATTGGGTTTCCCGGTGCTCAGCGATGTCGAGGGCGGGACCGGCGCGGCCTTCGGCCTGCGCTTCAAGCTGCCCGACTACCTGGTCGATCTGTACAAACAGCTGAAGAACGACCTGCCGGCGTTCAACAACGATCCGAGCTGGACACTGCCGATGCCGGCGCGCTACGTCATCGGCAGGGATGGCATCGTGCTGTATTCGGAAATCAATCCCGACTACACGCAGCGCCCCGACCCCGCGGAAATGTTCTCCGTGCTGGAAAAGGCGGCGCAGCGCGGCTGAACCGCGAGCGCCACGATATCAAGGCCCGGCGTTCGCCAGCACTTCCTCGACGAAGGCGACGAAGGCGCGGGCCTTGGATGTCGCCAGCCTGCCGGAAGGGAAGACCGCCCATAGATCGATGGGCGGCAGCTTCCAGTCCGTGAGCACGGTCCGCACCTTCCCGTCCGCCAGTTCAGGCGAAAACATCCATTCGGATGCCACCGCCAGTCCCATGTCGCTCAGCACCGCCGCGCGCATGCCTTCGGCGGCGCTGACCCGCACGCGGCCGGCGACCACCACCGCGACCTCGCTGCCATTCTGGCTGAACGACCACGACTCGCCGCCGCCGCGCTGCGAATAGACGATGGCCTGGTGGCGGCTGAGGTCCGCCGGCGTCTGGGGAATACCTGCCTGTTCGAAATAGCGCGGCGTACCGATCACCCGACGCGGGCTTTGCCCGATGCGGCGTGCCGTCATGGCCGAATCGTCCAGCAGCCCCATGCGCAGGGCCACGTCGATGCCCTCCTCCAGCAGATCGATGTTGCGGTCGTCCAGCGCAATGTCGATGTCCAATTGCGGATGCTGGTCCAGGAAGGGCTTGAGCGCGGGCAGGATATGCAGCCGCGCGAAGGTCACGGCCGCCGTCACGCGCAGCTTGCCGGAAAGGCCCGCCGATGCCGACCGCGCCGCCAGTTCGGCTTCGTCGGCTTCCTCGATCGCGCGCCTGGCATGTTCGTAGAACCGTTGGCCGGCATCGGTGGTCGTCAGGCCGCGCGTCGAGCGCAGCAACAGCCTCACGCCAAGGTTCTGCTCCATCTGCGCAATGGATTTCGACACGGCGGGCTGGCCCAGGCCCAGGCGCCGGGCAGCAGCCGAGAACGAGCCGGCCTCGACCACGCTGACAAACGTTTCCATCGCCGCCATGCGGTCCATGCGTGGTTTCCCCTTGTTGGTTAGCCAGGCATCACGCCTGGGCAGCGCGTAGTTTAGTCAGAACCTGGGGGCAGCCCGCCACGCCAACCCGTCGCGAGGGGCGATGGACACGCAGGGTTGACCGGAGGCATCGGCATGTCAGGGGCTTGTCAGCACGTGTCGGGTAGCGTGCCTACGCCGCGCGCGGCGTGAACCGCACGACGGCGCCGGCACGGCACCGTGCCGCCCACAATAGATGGAAAGGAGACAACATGAACCGCATCGCAGCATGGTTGTTGGGCGCCCTGTGCGTCACGACCATGGCCACCTCGCCGGCGACGGCGCAAGAAAACGCGGCGCAACGCCCCAAGCCGCTGACGATACAGGAGCAAGGCAGCTTTTTCGTGGGCGGGCGGGACATACATTCCGACAGCCTGTCCACGGCGCCGGGGCGGGGCGCGAACGGCACCATCACCGTGGACCAGATGTATGTCAGCTACCAATTGCCGCTGCACGCGAGGCGCTATCCCATCACGCTCATCCACGGCTGCTGCCTGACCGGCAAGACGTGGGAAACCACGCCCGATGGCCGCATGGGCTGGCAGGAATATTTCGTCCGCAAGGGCTACGGCACCTACGTGATCGACCAGGTGTCGCGCGGACGGTCGGCCAGCGACCCGTCGGCGATCAACAGCGTGAAGATGGGCAAGGCATCTGCCGACACCCTGCCCGCCATCTTCGCCGCCGGGCATGAAGAAGCCTGGGCAATCTTCCGCTTCGGGCCGGAGTATCCCAAGGCCTATCCCGGCATGCAGTTCCCGCTGCAAGCGCAGGCCGAACTATGGAAACAGCTCGTACCGGATTGGTTCGCGGCGCTGCCCAGCCCGAATCCGACTGTGCCCAACCTGTCCGCGCTGGCGCGCAAGCTGCACGGCACCATACTCATGAGCCACTCGCAAGGCGGCGTCTACCCTTTCCAGACGGCGGCGCTCAGCACGGAGGGAATCGCCGGCATCGTCGCCATCGAACCCACCGTCTGCCCCAGCGCCACCGACGACATGCAGCCCTACACCCGAATGCCCATCCTCGTGCTGTACGGAGACAACGTAGACAAGTCGCCGCGCTGGGCGCCCCGACTGGAAAAGTGCCGCGCCTTCATCGGCGCGGTTGCCAAGGCCGGAGGCAAGGCGCAACTGGTGCTGCTGCCGGACGCGGGCTTCCACGGCAATACCCACATGCTGATGCAGGACAGGAACAGCATCCAGGTGGCCGACTGGGTGCTGGGCTGGATCAGCCGGAACATCGAGCACCGGTCCTGAGTGCAAAGCGGAAGCACCCAAGAGGGTGCTTCCGCTAACCCCTGGTGCACGAATGCGCGATGGCGGCGGCGTCGGGCGCGACTGATGTCCCCGATCAGGGTGTGGTCGCGGATGCCGGCCGTGCGCGCCACACGCTCGCCAGCCAGGGCTGCTGTTCGCGCGGCAGACCCGTTGGGCGGTAATAGTGCATGATCTCGTCGAAACCTGCGGCTTGCACATGGCGGCGCCATGTATCCATATCGTGATACGCGCCGTAGCGGCCCCGGTTCCAGCCTTCCTCGTTATTGCCACGCGGGTTGGAGCTGAAGAAAACGCCGCCGTCCTTGAGCGCCGCACGCAACTGGCGCAGCACGCGCGGCAGTTCCGGCGACGGCACATGGAACAGCGATGCATTGGCGTAAATGCCGTCGAAATAGGCGTCCGGCAGGTCCAGCGCCAGGAAATCCTGCATCCACACCTCGCAGCCGGAGGCCTCGCGCGCCATCTCTGCGAAGCGGCTCGCGCCCTCCAGGCCGATGGCCCGATGGCCACGCGCGGTGAAGGCACGCAGGTCACGCCCCGGGCCGCAGCCCAGGTCCAGGATGACGAACGGCGGCGCGCCGTGGATATTGTCCAGGAGCGCGGCGATGTTCTGGCTGACGTCGTGGTCCTGCGTACCGGCGCGGAAAGCTTCGGCGCCGTCTTCGTAGTAGCGCAGCGTTTGCTGGGAGATGCGACGCAGTTCTTCGGGGTCCGTCATGGCCGGCCTCACGGTGCAGGAAAATCAAGGCCATTTTGGCATGACGGCGTTCACGCGACCGGCGGATTCCGCAGCAGGCCGAATACCGTGACGAAATGGCACGCCGACCCGCCGATGACGAACAGATGCCAGATGCCATGCGCGTGCCGCCACCGCCGGTCGTTCATGTAAAACAGGGTCCCCACCGTGTAAAGCAGGGCTCCCGCCACCAGCCACCCCAGGCAATGGGCCGACATGGCGCCCGCCGCCGGCGCCGCGAAGATGACCCCCAGCCATCCCATGATCAGGTAGAGCGGCAGCGAGGGCGCCGCACCGGGCGCGGCCCGCAGCTCCCGTGCAATACCGACGCCCGCGAGCAGCCAGATCACCGCGCCCATGGCGGCGCCCCAGCCGGGCCGTATCGGTCCCAGGGCCAGAGGCGTATAAGTGCCGGCAATCAGCAGGTAAATAGCGCAATGGTCCGTCTTGGCCCACAGCGCCTTGAGCGGGCCGCGTGTGCAGTGATAAAGGGCGGACGAAGCGTATACCGCGATCATCGACACCGCGAAGACCGCGCATCCGATGACCTGCCGGACTTCCACATTCATCGCGGCGGCTTGATGGATCAACGCCGCGGACGCCGCGATAGCCAGCGCCAGCCCCGCAAGATGCGTCATGCCATTGAAACGTTCGCCTTCGTACATGTCGTTCCGGCCCAGGCTCGTATTGCAAGCATCCCATGATGCGCAAGCCATATGACACTGGATGGTCAAGGCATCCCGGCGATCGGTACAGGGCTAGCGCTGCGCCACAAGCCCGTTCTGGTAGACGAGCAGATGAACGTACGCAGCGGACAACAGCGGGCAGGGAATCCCCGCCGCTTCGGCATGCCGGACCAGATCGCCAATAATGTTCTCGACTTCCACCGCCCTGCCCCGCTGGAGGTCGCGGAACATCGACGACGCCAGGGGCGACCCCTTGGCGGTGAGCTGGGCCCGCGCGGCGGTGAGGAAGTCGGCCGAAGGCGGCACGCCCACGGCGTTGACGATCGCCACGACCTCGTCCACGAGGTTCGATGCGAAGGTCGCGCCTCCGGGGCATGCCTCCACCTGTCCTACCGTCCCGCGCATCAGGCAGGTAATCGCGCCGGCGGAGGCCAGCAGCACCCATTTTTCCCACATCTCGCGGTGAATGACCGGCGAGCGCCTGGCGCCAATGGCGACGCCGCTGAAAAAGCCGTCCAGCTCGCGCATGCGCGCCGTATCGCCGCCATCGAGTTCGCCATAGGCAAGGTCCTGCATGGGCGTCAGTTGCACGATGCTGCCGTCGTCCTCCAGCACTGTCGCAACCTTCAGCGCACACCCCACCACATTGGCGCGGGAGAACCGCCGCGCGATCGTGCCCATGTGATCCATGCCGTTCAGCACCGGCAATATCATGGTCTCCGGCCCCACCGCGGGCGCGATATCGTTCAGGGCCGCTTCAAGCTGAAACCCTTTCACCGTCAGCAGGATCGCCTCGTACGGGGCATCGATACCGTCCGCCGTGACGACCTTGGGATGCACGGTCGCATCGCCATGCGGACTGACCAGATGCAGTCCGGTCTCGCGCAGGTGCGCCGCGCGCGAGGGCCGCACCAGAAACGTGACATCACGGCCCGCCTGGGCGAGCCGCCCGCCGAAATAGCCGCCGGTGGATCCGGCCCCGACCACGAGTAATCGCATCGCATGCTCCTTACACCTGCCCGGCAGGCTTACACGGTTGAAGACTTCCAAAGCGGTCCGCGGTTGCGGCGGGCGCTCGCATTTTTACGGTATTGCCGCTGGCGCCGCGCGGCCGCACCATTTGTACGCGGCTGGTTTGCACGGGGCAATCCGGCAAGCGACAGACAGCAAACTGGAGGCAACATAATGGTCGACACGCTCACGGACTTCTCCCATATCAGACCTGGCGACACCGAGTTTCGTTCCGGCGGACTCAGGGATTTTTTCGCCTATCGCGACCTCGGCATCGCCAAGGCCACCAAGGGCGCCGTCATCGCGCAGTTGGTGCGCGCCCAGAACGCACCGGAAGACGGGACCGGCTGGCACGTCCATGAAGCCCAGTTCCATATCGTCTATATGCTGAAGGGCTGGGCACGCTTCATGTACGAGGACAAGGAAACCCTGGTCAGCGCCGGCGACTGTGTGCACCAGAACCCCGGTATCCGGCACTACCTGTTCGACTACTCGCCGGACATGGAATATCTGGAAGTCGTAGGCCCGGCGGACTTCGGCAGCATTGGCGTCGACGGCCCGCAGGGCGTACGGGTGCCCGCGCCCCAGCCATGGAGCGCCGCGGACATTGCGGCCTAGGCTGCCTGCTCCACGTACAGCGCCTGTCCCACCGTCACGACATCGGCAAGGACCTCCCGGAGGTCCTTTGCCCGGCGCTTTCCGAATTGCCGTTCGAACCGGTCGTGGATGCTCTCCCATAGGGGCATGGCCGTCTGCAAGACGCGCCGCCCCTTGGGGCTCAGGTCGATCAGGCGTTCACGGCGGTCCTCGCCGACCCGTATCTGTACCAGCTCGTCGCGTTCCAGCGGACGCAGGTTGCGCCCCAACGTCGTTCGATCCATGGCGAGCTTTTCCGCCAGTTCATTGACGCGTGTTTCGCCGATCGCGGCGAGACGCGCAAGAATGGTGAACTGCGTCACCCGGATGCCGGACGGGCGCAGCACCTCGTCATAGACAGACGTCAGGGTACGGGCAGCACTGCGCAGGGACGTGCAATTGCAATGAAGTTGTTCCACGGTCGTATCGATCCAGGGTGTTGGCCTCTCCGCCATTATAGGAGCATATACGCGGACGTGAAGCGTCCCTCAACCCAGCAGCCACCATAGGGCCAGCGCGGTCAGTACGGCCGCCAATGCCGTCCACACCCGCGCCGCGTAGTAAGGCGTGGCGTCGGCGTGATCCAGCAGCCACATCCCTTCGGGGCAGCCCACCGCGATGTTTCGATCCGGTCGGTTCGGTTGCATGCCTGTCTCCGTGATTCCCTAGCTGCCTGCGCAGCGCATTCACTGCGGTTCGAGCTTGATGCTCCGCGCGACGCTGGCGTATTTCTCGGCTTCCGCGCGGTAAAGGGCCGCCGCTTGCGAGGCGGTAAGCGGTGTCACGGGCAATGCACCGGACTCCCGGATGAAAGCCTGGAACTCCGGCTCCTGGACCAGGCGCTCCATGGTCTGGCTCAATGACGCCACCACGCTTTCGGGCATGGATGCGGGCACGAACAAGCCCGCCCACGCGCTGTAGACGAAGTTGCGCAGGGTCTTGCCCTCGTTCAGCGTGGGCACCTGCGGCAAGTGGGGATTCCTTTGGGTATTCGCGATCCCGACGACGCGGATCTTGCCGGCCGCCACCAGGGACAGCACATTCGCCGCCAGCGGCACGAAAGCCATGTCGATCTGCCTGCTCAGCAGGGCCGCGACGACCGGGGCCGCGCCTTTGTAGGGCACATCCAGTATCCGCGCGCCCGTGGACGCGATGAAGTCCACGCCGACCAGGTGCGGAGCGGACCCATGCCCCCATGTGCCGTAGGTCATCTCCCTTGCTCCGCCTGCCTGCGAAGCCTGCACCAGCGCGTCCACGTCCTTGAAGTCGTGATCCGCGCTGGTGACCAGCGCGAAATCAGTAGGAAAAATGACGGAGATCAGGCGCAGGTCGGTCGCGGCATAGCGCGCCGCCTTGACCGTGAGCGGGGCGAGGATGGCATCGTTGCCGGTCGTCACGAGCAGGGTGTAGCCGTCCGGCGCAGCGCCAAGCACCGCGCGCGCCGCAATGGAACCTCCCGCACCCGGGACATTCTCCATTACGAAGGGCTGCTTCAGGGCGCCCTGCAATCCCGGCTGCAGTTTGCGCGCCGCGACGTCGGCCGGACCGCCCGGCGGATATGCCACCTTGACCGTCACGGGGCGGTTCGGGTAGGTTTGCGCTGCCACGAGCGCGGCTTGGCACATCAAGGCGCACGCCAGGACGAGGCGCCGGATGGTCGAGGTCTTTGCTTTCATGCTGTCTCCTTGCTCCCTTACGGAGCCGCCGCCGGGCTGGCGATCTGTTGTAAGCGCATATGCACGCATTTTGCAGTTAAACCGTGATTCGAACATCAGGGGTAAACCATGACGAAGCATCCCTTACGCCAATGGCGCGAGTCCGGTGCGAATGATCTGGCCGCGTTGCGCGACCTTCTGGCGCCAGACATCGTTTTCCACAGTCCCATTCTGGCCAGGCCGCTACAGGGACTCGACCTGGTCATGCAGGTCATGACCGTATCGGTGCAGGTGCGGGACGGCGCCTATACGAATGAATTCCGCCAGGGGACTCATACGGTACTGGTATGGACCGGGACGATAGGCAGACAGAAACTCCAAAGCTTCGAGGCGTTGGAGGACGATGCCCAGGGCCGCGTGCTTGTCCGCACCGTCGCCATGCGGCCCTACCCTGCCCTCGTGCTGTTTCGCGCGGCGATGTACGAACGCCTGGCGACGGTGCTGCCGGCCGAGTGCTGGGGCGAGGCCGGTCCGACCTAGATCTTCACCAGGTCCCGGCCTTTCAGCGCCAGCATCCGCCTGGCTTCCTCCGGCGTTGCGATTTCCAGGGACAGTTCGGCCAGAATGCCGCGGATCTTGAGGACCTGCTCCGCGTTGCTCTGCGCCAGCTGCCCGCGGCCGATGTACAGGCTGTCCTCCAGGCCGACGCGCACATTACCACCCATCAAGGCCGCCTGGGTCGTCACGGGCATCTGATGCCGGCCGGCTGCCAGCACGGACCATACATAATCGTCGCCGAACAGCCGGTCCGCCGTACGCCGCATGAACACCACGTTGTCGGATTCCGGGCCTATGCCGCCCAGGATCCCGAATACGCTCTGGATGAACAACGGCGGCTTGACCAGCCCGCGATCCAGGAAGTACGCCAGGTTGTACAGGTGGCCGATGTCATAGCACTCATGCTCATACCGCGTCCCGAAGTCTGACATCAGCTGATAGACCCGCGCGATGTCGGCGAAGGTATTGCGGAATATGAACCGCTCGCTGTCCAGCAGGTATTGGCGCTCCCAGGGGAATTTCCAGTTCTCCACCTTGGCCGCCAGTGGATGCATGGAGAAATTCATCGATCCCATATTCAGGGAGCACATTTCCGGCTGGAACCGCAGCGCGGCGGCCAGGCGCGCCTCTACCGTCATGTCGGGGCTGCCGCCGGTGGTCAGATTCAGGACGGCGTCGGTCTGGTCCCGTATGACCGGCAGGAACTGCGCGAAGATGTCCGGGTCGCCGGTGGGCGCGCCGGTATCCGGGTCGCGCGCGTGCAGGTGCAGTATCGCCGCGCCCGCTTCGGCCGCCTCCACGGCCTGCGCCGCGATGTCGCGCGGGCGATACGGAAGCGCCGGGGACAACGTGGGCGTATGGATGGCGCCCGTCACGGCGCACGTAATGATGACCTTTTTCTTGAGCGGCTTCATGGCTGGTCCTGTTTGGATTCAAAGGCTCTGTGGCGACGGGTCGGACGTCAGCGCCCCGATTTCCGTCAAGTGGCGGATCTGCGCCGGCGCGATGCCGAGCTCGGCCAGAATCTCCGCGTTGTGCTCGCCCCGGTACGCGGGCGCGCCGGGATGGCTGAGGCGGTCGTGCGAAAAGCGCCAGGGCTTGCCCGGGATGCGCAGTGTGCCGCCCGTGCGGTCGTCGACCTCTTCGATCGCGCCCCACCACTGGCTCCACTCGGATGCCGCGAACTCATTGATGTCGCGCACCACCCCGAAAGCCAGCTTGGCTTCGTCCAGTTGGGCGTCCAGCGCCTCCAGGCTTTCGAACGTCAGGATCCACTCCTGGACGATGTCGTACAGCGCATCGACGTTCCGGGCCCGGGCCTGCGGCGTAACAAAGCGGGGATCCAGCGCCAGGTCGCCACGCCGCATGGCAGCCGTGTAAAGGGGGAAGCTGAGTGAACTGACCACGCTGGTCGCGATAGTGATGCGCTCGCCCGTGGCGACCGTGAAGAATGGCGACCATGCCGGCCCCAGCGCAATCGGCTCATCGCCCATATCGATGCCCGAAAGATCGGCGTGTACGCGCTCGTTCACGGCCAGGATGGTCGCGGCCATCGCGACGTCGACGTGCTGTCCTTCCCCGGTTTCCCGCTTGCGGTGCAGCGCGGCCAGGATGCCGATCACCGCCTCCAGCCCCGTATACAGGTCGGCATGCGAGAACGCATCATGCCTGTTCTGCCGCAGGTCATCGCCCAGGTGGTTCAGGAAGGTCGAAGTGAAACCGCATTCGGCATGTATGGTCGGCGCATACGCGGCGCGGTGGGACAAGGGCCCATTCTGTCCATAGCCGCTGATCGATGCGTAGACGACGCCGGGATTCACCTGGCGCACCGACTCATAATCAAGCCCAAAAAAAGCGAGCGTTCCGGCGCGGAAATTCTCCACGATCACGTCGGCGTCCCGGCATAGCCGCATCGCGATCTCACGCGCCTCCGGAAAGTTCAAGTCCAGGCTGAGATTGCGCTTGCCGCTGTTCTGCTGGATGTAGTAATGGGACATCCCTTCCGTGCGCGGATAGGCGCCGCGCGATATATCCGGGCGTGGAGGCTCGATCTTGATGACTTCCGCCCCCAGGTCGTGCAGGGTCTTGGAACAATGGGGCCCCGCGAGCACCCGGGAAAAATCGACGACGCGTATACCCTGAAGCGGTCCGCTAGACATGGCGATTCTCCTTCAGTTGCCCTGGAAGACGGCATTGCCCGGACCGGCAGCCTTGAAGCTATCGAGCCCGCGCTGGAGGTCGCCACTGGCGAAGATCGGCTGCTGCACCTCCGCCATCATGGCGTCGCAGGCCCGCATTCCCTGGTCCAGGTAAATGGTGGACAGCCGCTTGGTCGCGGCATGCGCCACGGTCGGGCCCTGTGCGAGTTCCCGCGCCAGGGACAGTGTCACCTCCTCCAACCGGGCGTCCGCGACCACCCGGTTGACGATGCCCCATTTTTCCAGGGTGGCTGCATCGTGCCGGCGTCCCAGCATGACGACTTCCTTCGCGCGTGCGGCGCCGGCACGCTGTATCACGCGTTGTATTCCACCCATCAGGGGATGCAGGCCCAGCGTGGCCTCCACCAGTCCGAACTTGGATGAAGCGGCGGCAACAATGAGATCGCAGGCGAGCGCGAGTTCGAAGCCACCTCCCAATGCGACGCCATGCACGCTCCCCACAATGGGTATGGGAAGTTCGTCGAAGGCGCGCAGCACGCCGATGGCGTCCAGTTCATGCATGCGTTCGCCGCCGTTGGCGAACAAATCCATGTCGGCGCCCGCCGAAAAATGGCGCAGTCCGCTCCTCAGGACCAGGGCCCGGCACCCGTCGCCGTGCGCCGCATGCAACGCCGCAATGAGCGCGTCGCACAAAGCCTTGCCCACCAGGTTGTGCGGCGCATGCCGCATGGTCAGGATGCCGACGTTGTCGGCCTTCCGGTAATCGATGATGCCCGCGTCTGACGACATAGTGCTCCTCCGCTCTCGGTTGCGAAATGTGCGTGTTTACCCGCATTGGCTTGGGAAACCCATAATTAAGAGTATATACTCCTTTCGATCGCGCGGTACATCATCGTTTTCACCGCGCGAGTGACGGAGGCACAGATGCAAGCAAGAGAAATCGTGATTTGCGCGCCCGTACGCACGCCGATCGGTGCATACAACGGTTCGCTCAAAACAGTTCCCGCAACGGCGCTGGGCGCTGCGGTCGTGCGCGAAACCCTGCGACGGTCCGCTATCGACCCGGCAGCCGTCGACACCGTCGTCATGGGCAACGTCGTACAGGCCGGCAATCGCATGAACCCTGCGCGCCAGGCGGCGATCGGCGGCGGCATGCCGGTGTCCGTCCCCGCCCTGACGGTGAACCGCGTCTGCGGTTCCGGTGCGCAGGCGATAGTCTCCGTGGCGCTGGAGATCTGGGCAGGCCAGGCGAGGCTCGGAATCGCGGGCGGGATGGAGAACATGGACATGGCGCCCTACCTCATGCCCAACGGCCGATGGGGCGCGCGCATGGGAGACGTCACTGCCCATGACAGCATGCTGCGTGACGGCCTGGTCGACGCCTTCTCCGGCGAGCATTCCGGCTGGCATACCGAAGACCTGGTTGCCCGCTACGCCCTGACCCGTCTCGAACAGGACGAATGGTCCGAGCGCTCGCAGCGCCGCTTCGGCCTGGCCCAGCAGGAGGGCCTGTTCGAATCCGAGGTCGTCGCCGTGGACGTACCTGGCGCCAGGAAGCAGCCACGGTTCGAGCGCGACGAGGCGAATCGGCCGGATACCACGGTGGCGGCATTGTCGGCACTGCGTCCGGCGTTCCGGGCGGACGGCACCATTACCGCCGGCAATGCGCCAGGCTTGAACAGCGGCGCCGCGGCCATGGTGATAGCCGACGCCGCGATGGCCCGTGACCAGGGACTGCAGCCCCTGGGCCGGCTGGTGTCCTACGGGATTGCGGCCGTCGAACCCGGCATGTTCGGCCTGGGCCCCGTTCCGGCCATACGGATGGCGCTGCAGCGCGCCGGCTGGACATTGAGCGAGGTCGACCGCTTTGAAATCAACGAGGCATTCGCCGCCGTTCCGCTCGCCGTGGCGCGCGAATTGGGCATTAGCCACGACGTATTGAATGTCGATGGCGGCGCTATCGCGCATGGTCATCCGATCGGGGCGACCGGCGCAATACTCGTCACCCGCATGCTGCATGCCATGCAGCGGCAACGCCTTCAGCGCGGCGTTGTCAGCCTGTGCATAGGGGGCGGCCAAGGTATCGCCCTCGCGCTGGAAGCCTGCTGAGACTACGCCAATCAATAACCCGAACGTCCATCACACTGAAGGAGACTCCCATGTCCTCAAACACCGGTACGCACGCGAGCACGCTCGACGACGGCATCGAAACCATAACGACCTATGTGTCCGTCGAGCACATCACGCTTTCCACGCCAAGGCCCTACTCGGAGGTGAAGCGCGAACTCGAATCGCGCCTGGGCCGCCTGGACGACGGCATCCGCGCCATGCTCCGAAACAACGACCTGGAGGGTGTCCGTGCTGCGCTGAAGAAAGCCGCCGGCAAGGACGACCTGGCCATCCACTACATCGGCCTGCACGGCGACTGGCTGGCTTTGGCGGGCGAACGCAAGAACACCACCGCCTATCTGATCGGCAATGTGCTGTACGCCGTGCAAATGACGAGCGTCAACGTGGCGGCCGGCAACTATGCGCCGCTGCGTGTCGTCCTTTATGAAAACGCCAACGGCGGCTCGACGTTCGAATACGACAAGCCCTCGACGCTGTTCGGCCAGTTCGGCGAGCCAGCCATCGACAAGGTCGCCGCGACCCTGGACCAGCGGCTGAGCGCGCTCTTGATGTCGCTCTGCCGCGGTCCGCAAGCGGTCTGACCGAGAAGCAGGCCATCCACGGGCGCGCGGTTCGTGCAGCGCGCCCGTCAGGACATTGAACAGCAGGAGGAGACAACCATGATTCGAAATCTGCGCACCATCCGTGCAGCCCTGCTCGGGCTGTTGCTGCACACGGCCTTCGGTACGGCGCACGCCGATGAAAAGCCGTATCCCGACCATCCCGTCAAACTGGTGGTTCCCTATACCGTCGGCGGGCCTGTCGACCAACTGGCACGCCTGGTCGCCGAACGGTTGACGACGTCCATGGGGCAAAGCTTCATCGTCGAGAACAAGCCCGGCGGCAACACCATCGTGGCCGCCTCCATGGTGGCCCGGGCCAAGCCGGATGGCTACACCCTCTTCGTGGCGTCATCCGCGAGCCTGGCCGTCAATCCGCTGGTCTACGAGCGCCTGCCCTACGACCCTGCCAAGGACTTCACACCCGTATCGATGCTCGGCCGGGCACCGCTGGTGATGGTTGTAAACGCCGACGTGCCGGCGCAGAACGTGTCAGAACTGGTGAAATACATACGATCCAGGAATGGCAGCTTCGCCTTCGCGTCGAATGGCAATGGAAACCCGCTACACCTGGCTTGCGAATTGTTCCGCACGGTCGCCGGTGTGGACATGGTTCATGTGCCTTACAACGGTACGGCGCCTGCGTTGGCCAGCGTCATTGCCGGGGATACGCAAATGACCTGCGACATCCTGCAGAACTCCCTGCCCCAGATCAAGGCCGGGAAGGTGCGCGCCATCGGCATACCGGCCGAGCACAGGGCGGCGGTGCTGCCTTCGGTGCCGACGATGGCTGAGCAAGGCATGGCAGGTGTCGATGCGTCGGTCTGGTTCGCCGTGGTCGCGCCCGCCGGGACGCCGGCCCGCGTCGTCGACGCGCTTGGCACGCATATCAAGCGCGCCATGGCGGATTCCGCGCTGCAAGCACGTTTCGCCGAGATGGGAATCGAGCTGGGCGGAAGCACACCCGCGCAACTGACCGCCGAAGCCGCAAAGGAAAGCGCCAAATGGGCGCCGGTAATCAAGCGCTATGGCATCAAGGTTCAATAGCGCAGGCGTACACCCCATGGCTGGAGCCCAGCCATGGGGATGTCCAATGGCGGGCAGGCACGCGGGATAGCGGCCGGTTGCCGGTTGCCAGAATCCGTTCGCGGTGTTAGCTTGCTGGCTCCAGGAGAAGCGCGGTGCCCAGGCACCGCCTGCCGAAGGCGTATCCCCGAAACGCTCAGGTCCCGAAGACTGGAAACCATAGATCAACTGGAGAGTGCCCCAGGACCCGCCGCGGTCCACGGGGCCGCCGAAGGTGCAAGCCATGTCCCATGCGGGACGTGGCGAATCTCTCAGGCACAAGGACAGTGGGGCTGCATGACCGGACAGGTCATGCAGCCCCGCTTTTCTTCCTGGAGAGCCACCGTGAAAATCATCGTCATGGGCGCCGGCATCGTCGGTACCGCCACCGCCTGGTACCTGCACCGCGCCGGCCACGAAGTGACCGTACTGGAGCGCAATAGCGGCGCCGCGCGGGAAACGAGCTTCGGCAATGGGGGGCAGATCTCGGTCAGCCACGCCGAACCCTGGGCCAATCCCTCGGCCCCGCTCAAGCTTTTGAAATGGCTGGGCCGCGAGGACGCGCCGCTGCTGTTCCGCGTGCGCGCCGACCCGGCGCAGTGGCGCTGGGCCTTCAAGTTCCTGCTCCAATGCCCCGCGCGACGGTCCATGTACAACATGCGGCAGTTACTGAACCTCGGAACCTACAGCCGCGCCAGTCTGCAGCAATTGCGGCAGGAACTGGGCATCGACTATGACCATGTGGCCAAAGGGATCCTGCACTACTACACCAGCACGAAAGAGTTCGACCTGGCTCTGGAACCAGCCCGCGTCATGCGCGAGCTGGGCTGCGAACGCCAGGTCATCGACGCCGACCGGGTGGTCGAGCTGGAGCCCGCCATGGCCCACATCAAGCCCAGGCTCGCCGGTGCCACCTATACCAGCGCCGACGAGTCCGGCGATGTACATAAGTTCACCACGGGCCTGGCTGCGCGCGCGGAAGCAGCCGGCGTGCGGTTTCGCTATGGCGTACGCATCGTGAGGCTGCACGCGCAAGGCGGCGCCATGGCCGGCGTGGAGATCGCCGGCGAAACGGGAATGTACGAAGTCGTGAAAGCGGATGCCTATGTGCTGGCAGCGGGCAGCTTCAGCCCCTTGCTGGCCAGGGACATCGGCGTCAAGCTGGACATCTATCCGGCCAAGGGCTACTCGGCGACGCTGCCCGTGCTCGATGCGAGCAAGGCGCCGAGCACCAGCCTCACCGACGACGAATACAAGCTGGTTTTCTCACGTTTCGGCGACCGCTTGCGCATCGCCGGCACGGCCGAGTTGAACGGCTACGACCTTGCCTTGAACCCGGCGCGATGCGACGCCATCGTGCGACGTACCCTGGAAGTGTTCCCCGGCATGAGCCGGCCTGAGTTAGCCAGCTACTGGGCAGGACTGCGCCCGGCGACACCCGGCAACGTACCCTACATCGGCAAGAGCAATGTCGAAGGCCTGTACCTGAACACCGGGCACGGCACGCTGGGCTGGACCCATGGCTGCGGCTCCGGGCGCGCCCTGGCTGCATTGATTTCCGGGCGCCAGCCGGATCTCGACTTCGCGTTCTGCGGAACGGCCAGGCGTGCTTCGGTCGCCATGCCGGCCCAGGTCGAGCAGAGGTGAAATGTGCGCCGTCGACCCTGACCGGCGCTCACTGATATGTGGGCGGACGGGCAGGGTCGGCGGGAGCGCCGCCTTCGTTGACCATATCCTGCACATCCCTGACAAACCACGGGAGATTCAATTTCTCGCCCTCGCCCGACTGGATGGTCAGGTTGGGCCGTTGCGCACCGGAGCTCGTATTGGATTGCTGGTACGTACCGGACTGCTGGTCCAGATGGCTAGAGGACACGCTGGCGCAAGAGGCGAGCGGGGCGCACAGGGCTGCGAGCAGCACGCGCGGAAAAACGGAGCGGAGGGCGTTCATAGTGGCGATTCCAGATGACCGCGCCGGCCGACACGGTCTTTCCATAAGCACTGACTATACCCGCTACCGTCCCCGTGTCGCCACGCGACAGCCGGGAGCCCGTACGCCGCGGCCTTCGCGCGACGCATCGCGCAAGCAAGGCCCAACGCCGGCGACGCCAGGTGAGCCATGCATGCACCGGCGATCAACCGCGAATGAACCCCAGCAGGTCGTTATTGAACCTTTCCTTGTGCGTGTCCGTCAGGCCGTGAGGCGCGCCCGGGTAGACGATCAGCCTTGCATTACGTACGAGCTTGGCCGATGCCCGCCCGGAGGCGTCGATGGGCACCATCTGGTCATCATCGCCGTGGATGATGAGGGTCGGCACATCGAATTTCTTCAGGTCTTCGGTAAAGTCGGTTTCCGAGAACGCCTTGATCGAGTCATAGGTATTCTTGTGTCCGCCCTGCATGCCCTGCATCCACCATGCGTCGATCAGGCCTTGCGAAGGCTTGGCGGCGGGCCGGTTGAAACCATAGAAGGGGCCGGCCGCCAGGTCCCGGTAGAACTGCGACCGGTTGGCGAGCTGCGCCGCGCGCAACTGGTCAAAGGCCTCGATGGGCAGTCCGCCCGGGTTGGCGGGCGTCTTCAGCATCAGGGGGGCCACGGCGGAAACCAGCGCAACCTTGGATACGCGCTTGGTGCCATGGCGACCGATGTAGCGGGCCACTTCGCCGCCGCCCGTGGAAAACCCCACCAGGACGATGTTTTTGAGGTCCAGGGTCTCTATGACAGTGGCCAGATCATCGGCGTAGGTGTTCATGTCATTGCCGTTCCAAGGCTGGCTGGAGCGACCGTGACCGCGCCGATCGTGGGCGACCGTGCGGTAGCCCAGCGACGATAGAAACAGCATCTGCGACTCCCAGCTGTCCGACCCCAGGGGCCAGCCGTGGCTGAACACGACGGGCTGGCCCGCGCCCCAATCCTTGTAGTAGAGCCGCGTGCCGTCCTTGGTCACGATGGTGTCGCTGGACGCCAGGGCGGCCTTCGGCGGCTGGGCCGCGGCGGCGGACTTGGCGTGGGCGCTCGGCAAGCCCGCCATGATCAGCGCGCCGGCAACCCCGGCAGTACCCACCAAAACTTCACGGCGGGAGGAAAGGCGTTCTTGCTTTGAATCTACGGGCACGATGTGAGTCCTTGTCGCTGAACAACGGAGGGAGGGGAAATGTGGCGACGGCCGAATGTGGCGATGCGCCTTTACGGAACTACACCTCCAAGACGAAACGTCCGCGTGCTTTGTGACGTCCAGGCGCTCCGCCTTGCGGTATGCCTCCATGTTCCCCGTCCAACGGTCCAACCCGTGCATACCATTCACGCAGAAGTGGATGGTATGCGGCCGCGGCTCTCGTTACGCCACCGCATACACGACGCGCGTATCCAATCGCTCCCGTCACGCTATACGTCCGATCCTCGCTCCCGGCTTACGGCCGGCGCGCCACATCGCCTTTATCTGCCCGTCAAAGCCACGACGAACTCCAGGAACGCACGTGTCTTCGCCGGCACATGGTGCCGGGACGGGTAGTACGCGTAGAGCGGATAGCGTTCATCTGCCCAGTCCGGGAACAGATTGACGAGCTGCCCTTCACGGATCAGCGGTTCCGCGGCAAGGAGCAGCATCTGTGCAATCCCGCACCCTGCCAGGCAGGCATGGAACAGGGCGCCCGGGTCGTTCACCATCAACCGTCCGCGGGTATCGAGGACCAGTTTTCCGCGCTTGCGATGGAACTCCCAGGTGAACGGCTTGCCGGTATCCGGATTGCGGAACTCCAGGCATTTGTGCGTGCCGCCGGCCAGATCGCGCGGCTCGGCGGGACGCCCGTAGCGCGCCAGGTACGCCGGCGCCGCGACGGTCACCACGGCGGTATCCAGCAGCTTGCGCGCCACCAGGCTGGAAGACCGCGGCTCGCCGAACCGCAAGGCCAGGTCGAAGCCATCCGTGACCAGGTCGCCTAGATGGTCCTTGGCGATCAGCTCCAGAACCAGGTCCGGATGCGCATCCATGAAGCCGTCCAGCTGGGGCCCGAGCAGAACGCGCGACGTGACCGGATCCAGGTTCACGCGCAGCTTGCCGCGCACCGCGACTGCCCCGCCGGCCGCCGACGCGGCGGCCTCTTCCATGCCGCGCACATGCGGCATGACCTGCTCGTAGAAGCGGCGTCCCTCTTCCGTCAGCGACACCGACCGCGTGGTGCGGTTGAACAGCCTGATCTTCAGCCTTTGCTCCAGCCGGGCGATCGCCCGGCTGACGCCCGGCGGCGACATGCCGATGACTTCGGAGGCGGCGGCGAATGTTCCCGCATCGACGACCGCGGCGAACACACTGATACCGCTGGATAGGTTCTGGTTGTCTGGTCTCATGGCGTCTCTCGCGGCGCCGGACAGGCGGGATACCTGTCGTCAGGCGTATCGCGTCATCACGGTACGTAGTCATCACGGTACGGAGTCATTACGGTACGGAGTCATTACGGACCGCAGACAATTAGTGATTCGTCGTTATCTAAGAAGTGCTATTCATACCATTTTTGTTGCCTTCTCGCTTGTCCACAATGCGACGCATACGTGCCGCTGCAGCGAATCCCCGGGAGCGGGGCCCACCTGGCGGCACACCGTTCACATCGACCAGGAGCAACAAACATGTACGCAATCACGGGTATCACAGGGAAGGTGGGCGGCGCCACGGCGCGCGCCCTGCTCGCGGCCGGTCTGCCGGTCCGCGCCGTCGTCCGGGATCCCAAGCGCGCCCGCGCCTGGGAGCAGCTCGGCTGCGAGGTCGCGCAGGCGGACATGAGCCACGCCGGCGCCCTCGCCCGCGCGTTCGAGGGAACTGAAGCCGTCTTCATCCTGCCACCTTCCGAATTCGATCCGGCGCCCGGCTTCCCCGAAGCGCTCGCCGTCATCCAGGCCGTGCAGTCGGCGCTCAAGGTGGCGAACCCGGATAAGGTCGTTTGCCTGTCCACGATCGGTGCGGCGGCGGCCGAGTCCAATCTGCTGACGCAACGTACCCTGCTGGAACAGGCCCTGCGGGAACTGCCGATGCCGATCACCTTTCTGCGGCCGGGCTGGTTCATGGAAAACGCCGAATGGGACGTGGCATCGGCGCGCGACGACGGCTTGATCCACAGCTTCCTCCAGCCCCTGGACAAGCCCGTGCCCATGGTGGCGACGGCCGACGTGGGCCATACGGCCGCGGAACTGCTGCGGCAAACCTGGACCGGCACGCGCGTCGTCGAACTGGAAGGCCCGCGCCGCATCACACCGAACGACGTCGCGGCCACGTTCGCCCGCATTCTCGGGCGCCCGGTGCGCGCGGAAATCGTACAGCGCGATAGCTGGGATCTGCTGTTCAGGTCCCAGGGCATGAAGCATCCCCTGCCCCGCATCCGCATGCTGGATGGATTCAATGAAGGCTGGATCGACTTCGAGGGCGGACCCGCCAGCGTCCTCAAGGGAGAAACGGATCTGGAGACAGTGCTGCGCGGGTTGGTATCGAAAAGCGCATAGCCGCCAAGGCGCCGGTACTCAAATGCGCTTGCCACGGTAGAGGCTAGCCGCCGCGCGACAGGGACACACTGTGGCGTGCGGTGAAACAGGCGCGAGGCCGTCCCTCGGTGTCCAGGCCCGGCGAGCCGGGCCTGATGCCGGACATCACGGGATCAGGCCGCTCCGGGCAGCGCCATTTCGTAGCCGGCCTTGGCCAGTTCGAACTGGCATTGCTCGAAGCCGGTGGCCGGCACGACTTCACCCTGGCGGTCGCGGACTTCCTGCATGCGCGCGCGGATCTGCATGGCCGCATCGTCCCCTTCGCCGATGAAGATGCCGCGGGTCATCGTGACGTTCGCGCTTTCGACGCTGCCGCCCCCCGCCAGCAAAATGCAGCGGGTGGGGGCATCCTCACCCACCAGCGCAACCAGGGCCGGGCTGACGGCATCGGGCGACAGGCGCGCCAGGGAATCGGGCGTCAACACACCCTGGGTCATGGCCGTCGCCGCGGTCGGCGCCAGGCAATTCACCCGGATGCCGTACTTCTCGCCCTCCAGCGCCAAGGTCTGCATCAGGCCAACCAGCGCCATCTTGGCCGCGCCGTAGTTGGACTGGCCGAAGTTGCCATACAGGCCGGACGACGATGTCGTCATGACGATGCGCCCATGGCGTTGCGCGCGCATGGTTTCCCACACCGCCTTGATGCAATGCACGCTGCCCATCAGGTGCACATCCATCACTTGGCGAAAGTCCTCCAGCGACATCTTGGAGAAGCTCTTGTCGCGCAGGATGCCGGCATTGTTGACCAGGATGTCGATACGCTGCCAGCGTTCCATCACCTGCGCCGCCATATCCTGCATGCTGTCGTAGGCGGTCACGTCGCCGCCGATGGCGACGGCCTCGCCGCCATCGCGCCGGATCTCCTCCACCACGGCGCTGGCGGATGCCTGCGCCATATCGTTGACCACGACGCGCGCCCCATGGCGCGCCAGTTCAATCGCATGCGAGCGCCCAAGGCCGCTTCCGGCCCCCGTCACGATGGCCACGCGGCCTTGCAGATAGTTCGTCATGAATAGTCCAGGTCCAGGTAGGAAGTCAGCACACGGTCAGAACGCCACCGCGTCCCGGCCCTTCAAGTCCAGCATCTGCCGCGCCTCGTCGGGCGTGGCGATGTCCAGCGACAGCGCTTCCAGGATGCGCCGTATCTTCAGCACCTGTTCGGCGCACGACTTCGCCAGTTCGCCCTTGCCCAGGTACAGGCTGTCCTCCAGGCCCACGCGCACATTGCCGCCCAGGATGGCGCCCATGGTCACCAGCGGCATCTGGTGGCGCCCCGCCCCCAGCACCGAAAAACGATACCCGCCACGGCCGAACAGCCGATCCGCGGTGGTCTTCATGGTGGCCAGGTTCTCCGGGTCGGGACCCATGCCGCCCAGAATCCCGAAGATGCTCTGGATGAACAACGGACCTTGCACCAGGCCTTCGTCCACGAAATGGGCCAGGTTGTACAGATGCCCCATGTCATAGCACTCGAATTCGAAGCGCGTACCGCATTCTTCGCCCAGGACCTTCAGGATGTGCCGGATATCGCGAAAGGTATTGCGGAAGATCAGGTCCTCCATGCCCTCGATATAAGGTTGTTCCCAGTCGTACTTCCATTGGGAGATGCGCCGGGCGGCGGGGTGGATGGAGAAGTTCATCGACCCCATGTTCAGCGAACACATCTCCGGCTTGGCGCGCAGCGGGTAGGCCAGCCGCTCCTCCAGCGTCATGCGGGTACTTCCGCCGGTCGTGATGTTGATGACCGCATCGGTCGCGTCGCGGATGCGGGGAACGAATGCGTCGAAGACGGCCGGGTCGGCCGTGGGCCGCCCGTCATGCGGGTCGCGTGCATGCAGGTGCAGGATGGCCGCGCCGGCGGCGGCCGCTTCGATGGCCTGCTCGGCGATCTGGTCCGGCGTCAGCGGCAGATGCGCCGACATGGTCGGCGTGTGCACCGATCCGGTAACGGCGCAGGAGATGATGACTTTGTCTTGGCTGCTTTTCATAGTGTGGATCGTGAAGGGAATGGAAGGAGAGGCGGCGGGCGATCACACGGCCAGCCATTGCGACACCAGGGCCTCGTTCGAGTGCAGCTCCTGGGGGCTTCCTTCGAAAACGATGCGCCCATGTCCCATCACGCACACGCGTGTGGACACCTTCAGCGCGATGGTCAGCTTCTGTTCGACCAGCACGACCGAGACGCCTTTGCGGTGCATGTCCTGGATGCATTCGCCGACCTGGGCCACCAGCTTGGGGGCCAGCCCTTCGGTAGGTTCGTCGACCAGCATCACCAGCGGATTGCCGAGCAGCGAACGGCAGATGGTCAACATCTGCTGTTCACCGCCGGACATGCTGCCGGCCTTGGTATTGCGGCGTTCCTTGAGCCGGGGGAAATAATCGAACATCTCTTCCACCGTCCAGCGGTGGGCGCCCGCCACCGGCGGCTGTTCCCCCATGCGCAGGTTCTCGTCCACCGTCAGGTTGGCGAAGACTTCCCGCTCTTCCGGCACATAGGCGATGCCCGCGCGGCAGATGGCATAGGGCCGCGCGCCCGCCAGGTCGCGCCCGCGCAGTTCGACGCGGCCGGCAGTGGGCGTCACGAGGCCCATGATGGCCTTCATGGTGGTCGATCGCCCCGAGCCGTTGCGGCCGACCAGGCTGACCACCTCATTGCGCTCGACCTGCAGGTTCACGCCATGCAGGACGTGGCTTTTGCCATAGTGGGCATGCAGGTCTTCCACCTTGAGCAGCGTGGTGTCTGGATTCATGCGGTCACCTCGTCGCCCAGGTAGGCTTCGCGGACGTCCGCGTTGGCGCGGATCTCCTGCGGCGTTCCGGTCGCGATCACCTGCCCATAGACCAGGACGCTGATGCGGTCGCTCAATGAGAACACGACGTCCATGTCATGTTCGACGATCATCAGCGTACGCCCGGCCGTGGCGTTCCTGATCAGGTCGGCCGTGTACGCGGTTTCTTCGTTGGACATGCCGGCCATCGGCTCGTCCAGCAGGATCAACCGAGGGTCCGACGCCAGGGTCATGGCGATCTCCAGCGACCGCTGCTCCGAATAGGCCATTTCCCCCGCCAGGGCATAGGCCTTCGCGGTAAGCCGCACCCTTTCCAGCAGTTGCTCGGTTTCCTCGCGGATGCGACGGTCACGCTCGATGAATTTCCAGAAGGCGTACTGCAAGCCGTGCGCACGCATCACCGCCAGCCGCACATTCTCGAAGGTGCTGAGCCTAGGAAAGATATTCGTGATCTGGAAGGAGCGGGCCAGGCCGCGCCTGTTGATCGCCTGCGGCGAACGGCCGCCGATCTCGCGTCCCTCGAACCGTATGGCGCCGGCACTGGGCGCCAACATTCCGGACAGCAGATGGAAGAGCGTGGATTTGCCCGCGCCATTCGGGCCGATAAGCGCATGCCGCTCGCCCTGCACCACGTCCAGATCGACGCCCCGTATGATTTCCGTCATGCCGAAGGACTTGCGCACGCCCTGCATGCTGAGTATGGGTTCGTTCATGCCAGCTCCCTGCTTTCGCCGGTATGGTTCGACGCCGGGGTGACGGGCGCGGACTCGTCCGCCAGCGCGCGCAGGCGCGCACGGCAAACCCACAGCAGCAGGCCGCCCAGGCCCAGCAACAACACCGGCACGCCCCAGGTGATGGGTGACCACACTTCCCAGGACCTATCGAACATCTGTACCGCCGGCCAGGGGGCGTCCGGCTGGCCCGGAATCAGCGACCGGTACTCCTGCGAGAACAGGCGCTGCAGCAACTCGATAAGGAACACGGCGCCGGCCGCCGCCAACGCGGCGCACGCAACGGCGGACAGGAAGACGACGATGAGCCGGCCGGCGCCGTGGCGTTCGCACAAGCGCTCGACCGTACCGATCAGTCCGGTCAGCCCGGTCGGCATGAACATCATCACCAGGACGAAGATGACCCCTTGGTACAAAAGCCAGGATCGGGTCAGGTCCGAGACGGCATAGCCGAAGAAAGTCATCAGTGCCGCGCCGAACGCCGGGCCGAGGAACACTTGCGTCCCGCCGATATAGGTGTTGAGCACTGCCGCGGCCGACAAGGATGCGTCGAAGACCACGTAATTGGCCGACTCGTTCGAAATCGCCTGCAGGCCCCCGGCCATTCCCGAGAACATCGCGGATATGGCGAACACCGCGGTGCCCAGGCCGTGCACGTTGTAGCCGAGGAATCTGAGCCGATGGCTGTTCTCGCGCAAGCCGAAGGTAAGCCTGCCCATGGGCGTGCGGGTATACAGATAAAGCAGCGCCATGGCCACGATCACCCAGGCCAGCGTCAGGTAGTACACCTGCGTGGTGGAGCCGAAGTCGAATCCCCAGGCCGGCATGCGCATGGTCGAGATGCCGGCCTCGCCGCCAAACAACCCCTTCAGGTGGGGCGCCAGCGAATGGACGAGTTCGGCAATGGCCAGGGTAATCATCGCGAAGTAGGTGCCGCTGCGCTTGGTCGCGAACCATCCCGCGATGCCGCCGAAGACCAGCCCCGCGACAGCTCCCGCCAGGGGCATCAACGGCGTCGGCAACAGGCCCTCGCCGCCGAGGGCATTCATCGCATGCACGGCCGCGAATGCCCCGACACCAAAGTAGGCCGCGTGCCCGAAGGACAGCATGCCGGCCTGCCCGCACAGCAAGTTGTAGGCGCTGGCGAACAGGGCCGCGATCAGCATCTGGATGGCCGCGTTGAGCAGGCCTTGCGACAGCAGGACCGGTAGCGCGGCCAGCAGGCAGACGCTGGCCAGGCAGATAAACAGGCTTTTTTTCATCGCATCATTCCTTATCGCCCATGATGCCGCCCGGCCTGACCAGCAGGATCAGCAGCATCAGTGCGAAGGGCAGCGTGGCGGCCAGGCTGGACAGGCTGATGGACATCAGGCCGCCCACGCCGCTCGCCCAGTCGCCCAGGCCCACCAAGGCAAAAAGGTCGGCCAGGCTGCCGTCCACCGAGACGGCCAGCGAGGTGATGATGCCGATCAACAGCGATGCCAGCATCGCGCCGGCCAGGGAACCAAGCCCGCCGACCACCACCACCACGAACACGATCACGCCCAGTTCCAGCGCCATGTTGGGATTGGTCGTGTAGAACGCGCCCGCGACCGCTCCGGCCAGGCCGGCGAGCGCCGCGCCCGCCCCGAATACACCCATGAACACCAAAGGCACGTTGTGCCCCAGGGCCTCCGCCATGCGCGGCTTGTAGATCGCCGACCTCACCACGATGCCGATGCGCGTGCGCGTCAGCACCAGGTAGATCACGACGAACATCACAATGGCGATGCCGCCCATCAGCAGCCGGTAGACCGGATACTGCGTTCCGCCGATGCTGAAGGCGGAGAAATCCAGGAATGGCGGCACACGGTAGTCCACCGGATAGTTCCCGAAGAACAGCTTGATGGACTCGGCGATGATGAAGGACAAGCCGAAGGTCAGCAGCAGCTCGTGAGCGTGCCCGTAACGATGGACGCGTCGCAGGAAATAGCGCTCCACCACTACGCCAACCAGGCCCACCAACAGGGGCGAGGCGATGACGGCGGGCCAGAATCCGATCGCGCCCTGCAGCGCATAGGCGAAGTAGGCGCCCAGCATGTAGAACGAGGCATGCGCGAAGTTCAGCACCCCCATCATGCCGAAGATCAGCGTCAGGCCGGCCGAGACCATGAACAGCAAGAGTCCGTAGATAACGCCGTTCAGCAGAGAGAAAAGGATTTGTTCCATGGCGTCCGGAGGCAGTCCGGGCGGCGGCGCGCGCGGGGGCGCCGGGCAGCCGGATTCGGGTTACGCGTCCAATGCGCGGCCGCCGCGCGGCGGCCGCACGCGATACGGCCGGGAACTCAGCCGGGCCGTTTCATCTTGCACGTCGATGGCGCGGGCGTGGAGCTTTCCTGGGCGGATAGCAGCATCACCGGCTTGAATCCCAGCTCGGTTCCGTCCACCTTGTACTTGGCATCGGCCGTGACGGTGGACACCACCAGCGGCAGTTGCGCCTGATGGTCCGCCGCGCGCATGCTCATTTCGCCCATGGGCGTGGGGATGCGCGCGTTCTCGAGCGCCTTGGCGAACTCGTTCACGTTCAGCGTGCCGTTCTGCGCGGGGGTGCGCTTGAGCGCCTCTCCCACCATCTTCATGCCGTAGACGGTTTGCGGTTCCACAAAGACGGGGATGTGGCCGGTCTTGGCCTTGTAGTCCTCCACGAACTGCTGCGCGTCGGCGCCGCCGGCCTCCGCGTTGAAGGTGTGCACCACGAAATTGCCGGCGGCCAGGTCGCCCGCATTGGCGAGGTTGCCAGGCTGGTCCAGGTACACGGTGCCATAGCGCGCCTTCAGCCCGGCCGCCTTCGATGCCTTCATCAGGAGCAGCAGGTCGTTGGACCAGTTCCCGGTGAGGACGGTGTCGGCCCCCGAGGCGGCGATCTTCGCCACATAAGGCGCGAAGTCCTGGATCTTGTTCACGTCGTGCAGCGTCTTGTCGACCACCGTGTAGCCGCCGGCCTTCGCGTTATCCAGAATGGCCTGCTGCATATCCTGGCCCCAGGAATAGTTCTGGTTGATGGCGTACACCTTGGTACCCAGCGCGTTGGCCTTCTTCATGCCCTCTACCAGCGCCTTGACCCGGACCTGGGCATTGCCGGCGAAACGGAAATGGTAGAAGTTGCACTTCTCGCCCGTCAGCTCCAGGGCTTCGGCGCCCACGTTGATGTACACCATCTCCTTGCCGGGGTTGCGCAGGTTGTGCTTGCGCACGTCTTCGGTGATTTGTCCGCCGATGGCCGACGACGCGCCCTGCACGACGATCTGCACGCCGTCCGCCGCGGCGGCCTTGAGCTTGTCCGCCGCCCCGGCCGGTCCGCCCTGATTGTCGTACTCCACCAGTTGCACGGGTTCGCCGTTCCATCCGCCGGCTGCGTTGATCTGGTCGATGGCGTAGCGCACCGCCGCTCGATAGGACAATCCGGTCGACGCCTGCGGACCGGAAAGGGTCTCCACCAGGCCGATCTTGACTGGCGCGGCGGCTGCCGGGATCGCCCAGCAGGTGCCGAGCGCCACGACGACGGCGGCGGCGGAAAGGTCGAGCTTGTTCATATCTGTCTCCTTGTTTTTGAGTAGAAACGGGCTTGGCTCGAATCCGCTTGCCTCACCCTTCGTTGTATCGGGCCTGCACCGGCGCGATCGCGGCGGCTGTCAGCCCTGGCGCTTCAGAGATACTCCATGTTCCCGTCCACGCTGATCGCCTGGCCGGTGATATTCCGCGCGGCGGGAGAACAGAGAAACAAGGCCATGGCCGCGATGTCGTCCGTCGTCACCATCCGGCGCAACGAGATTTTCCCCAGATAGGTGTCGCGCATTGCCTCCGCGGACACGCCCGATGCCGCGGCGCGCGCGCCGATCACGCCATTCATGCGTTCGCCCTCCACGGTGCCGGGCAGGATCGCATTGACGCGCACACCCTGGGGCCCCAGCTCGATCGCCAGGGATTTCATCATGCCGACGATGGCCCACTTGGTGGACGCATAGGGGGTACGCAGGGCGTAGCCCAGGCGACCCGCCACCGAACTCATGGCGATCAGGCACGGATTGCTGGCGGACGCCTTGAGCAGCGGAACTGCCCGGCGCGCGAAGTAGAAGTGACTGTTCAGGTTGACGTCCACCGTGCGCTCCCAGTCGCTGGGGCGCAGTTGCTCCACGGGCCCGGTGGGGCCGGCGATGCCGACGTTGTTGACCAGCACGTCCAGGCCGCCCAGCGTATTGCTCACGTCATCGAAGACCGTGTCAACGTCCTTGGCCACCGAAGCGTCCGCCATGCTCGTCGTGATATCGGGTGCTTCGGCGGTCAGCCTGTCCAGCGCGGCGCGGTCGATATCGCAGACATGCACGCGGGCGCCTGCCTCCCGAAAGGCACGGGCCACGGCGGCGCCGATGCCTCCCGCGCCCGCGGTGACCAGGACGCGCAGCCCCGGCGTCGGGCGCAGCGTATCGATGATGCTTGTGTGCACCGGTTTGTCTCCTCTTTGTCCCAGACCGCCAGTGTCCAGGAGATGGCGGCACAACACTATGTTCCAATCACACATTGGACTGGGGGTGTTGATATGATGTTCGCACACTGGCGGTCGGCTGGCGGGCGCGCTCCCCCAAGCCGCCCGCCACTGCCCCGCTTCCACCCCCCAGGCGACCCATGGACCGCAAGCAACCCGCAGGCACCGGCGCAGGCACACGTGCAGGCGCGCGCAACTCCCATCCTGCCACGCCCGGCGTGGAGGCCGTGGCCGCCGACCTGATCGCCCTGCTGAACGGCAACGAACCCACGGAAAGCTTCGCCGCGAGGCTGTCAACGCTGGAGGCATTGCCCGACGGCCTGGCGCAGAAGAACAGCCTGATCGAACTCGCCCGCATGGCCATGGCGCTGCGCCACCGCATCGAGCAGCATGAGCAGCGCGAACGCGGCATGCTGGCCGTCATCGAATCGGCCCAGGATCTGGCCGGCCGCCTGGATCTGTCGGAGCTTCTGAAGGCCATCGTCACCCGCGCCCGTGATCTTCTGCGCGCGCATCTGTGCTGGCTGACCATCTACGACGCCGACATCGGCGAATTCAAGGTCGTTGTCGCCGACGGCGCGATCGCCCAGCGCACGGGGCAGATGACGGCCAAGCGCAAGCGCGGCGTCGCGGGCGTCGTGATGTCCACACGCCTGCCCTTCGCCACGCCGGATTACCTGCACGACAACCGCTTCGTCCACGATTCCGCGCTGGACGACATCTTTCGCGACGAAGGCGTCATGGCGTTGGTGGGGGCCCCCTTGATCTGGGACGAGCAGGTCATCGGCCTGCTATTCGTGGCGGATCGCTATCACCGCACCCACACCGCGCTGAACGTGTCGATCCTGTGCACACTGGCAACCCATGCCGCGGTGGCGATCAACAACGCGCAGGCCTTTGCCGATGCGCAGTCGGCGCTGGAGAAGGCGGAACGGGCGCGCGTCGAACTGGAACAGCATGCCCGCGACGTCCAGGATGCCGTCGAGGCCCACGAGCGATTGACCTCTCTGCTCGCCAAGGGCGCGTCCCTGGGCGAGCTTTGCCAGTCGATCGCGCAACTGCTCCAGGGCAGTATCCTCGTCCTGGACGAAGCCCATCAGGTAATCGCACGTGCGTCCGCCCCTGGCTATACCGGCACGGCGGCGCATGCGTACGAACCGTACGGGCCCCATAGCGCCGCATTGACGCAAGCGCTCAGGGATAGCCGACAAGCCGGCCGTTCGATGCTGGCCTACGACTCGGGCGGCGAGATTTGCCGCGCGAACGCGGTGATCGGCGGCGACGGCATGCTCGGCGCGGTCCTGCTGTTCCGGCGAGAAGACATGCGGGATATTTCGGTGCGGACCTTCGAAAGAAGCTCGAGCGTCATTGGCGTTGTGCTTCTCTCCCAGGAGCGCATCGAGGCCAGCAAGAGCCGCGACGTGTCGGCGTTGTTGCAGTCGCTGATCTCGCCCCGGCAGGGCGAGCCGGCGTTGACGCGCGACCGCGCCGATCGCTTCGGCCTGGATCTCTCGCAGCCGATGACGCTGATGCTGGTCGAACTGGAACAGGGAGAGCCCGGCGCAACCGCTCGGCGCCTGCGCGGCGGCCTGGCACCGCAGGCCGCGGTACTGGACGAAGTCGACGGCGTACTCGCCTTTGTCTGCCAGGCGAGCCGCGCACGGGAATTGGCGCAAGCCTTCGGCGACTTCGCTCGCCGCGAGATCGGGCCGGCGTACCGCGGGGTTGTGTCACGTGCCGCGCAAGGCGCGGCGGAAATGCCTGTGCTCTATGCCTCGCTGCGGCGCGCCCTTTCCGTGTTGGCTCGGCTGGGCATCCGAGGGCGGATTCTCGCCCAGAACGAACTGGCGCTTTATTCCGTGCTGTTCGAAACGCAGGACCCCGGAAGCCTGCACACCTTCCTGGAATCGACGATCGGCGCCGTCGTCGACCACGATCGCCGGCGTGGCTCACAGTTGGCCGCGACCTTGCTCGTTTATCTGGACAATCACCAGAACGCCAAGACCACCGCGGCGCACCTGGCGATCCACGTCAATACCGTGCGGCAAAGGCTGGCGACCATTGAAGGACTCATCGGCCAGTGGGAAGAGGCGACACGTGCCCTGGAGATCCACGTCGCGTTGCGCCTGTGGAGCATCGGCGCCGCCGACGGCCGCTCCGCCCTGGATGCCAGGTAGCGGATGAGCATCTCGATGGGAAAGTCCCGCCCTGATCGATAGTCCTGGCGCCACCATGCCCGAGCGGCGGGCCATGCGCTCATCCGAAGCGGGATGGACGAATGACGGATGCCCTTGAAACTTCCACCGCCATACCCAACATTCGCGGTACTGGCCGGCCGCGAGGCCGTCCCAGGCTCTGGTCAACGGCGGGCGCCACCGGTGCCGCCGGCGGATGCCTCGCCACTTCAACAGGAGAAGATGATGAGCGTACGTGATCTGATCCCCCGGGGCCGCAATTCCCTGGCCGCTGCCAATAACCGCGATAACGGGGAAGACCCGTTCCTGTCCCTGCACCGGGAAATGAACCGGCTGTTCGACGACGTTTTCCGCAACTTCGGCGTGGACCCCCGCGTCAGGCGCGCGTCGGCCGGCTGGCCCAACATCGAAGTGGCCGACGAGGACAGGGCCCTGCGCGTCACGGCGGAACTGCCGGGCATGGAAGAGCAGGATGTGGAGGTCCTGCTCGAGGACGGCGCGCTGACGCTGCGCGGGGAGAAGCGCGCCGAGTCCCAGGACAACGCACGCCGATTCTCGGAGCGTTTCTATGGCCGCTTCGAACGCGTCATTCCGCTCGGTTACGAGATCGACGAAGACAAAATCGTCGCGAACTTCAAGAGCGGCGTCCTGACCATTACACTGCCCAAGAGCGAGCGCGCCCAATCGCGGGCCCGGCGCATCGCCATCAGTAGCTGACACCGCGAGTAGCCGGGGCAATGCCCCGCCCGGCGCGCGGCCCGGCATGGGCCGCGCGCCCGCCGTCCAGGGACACCGATATGAAAATCAATCGGCAGACGCAGTTCCATCTCGGCTATTGGCTTCTCGCCATCGTCGCCCTGCTGTGGTTCCAGTCGCTGTACACCGCCACGCAGCAGGTCGCGCAGATTCCCTACAGCCAGTTCGAAACCTATCTCGACGCGGGGCAGATCGCGGAGGCGGCGGTTTCCGAGCAATACATCCAGGGCCGCTTCACCGCCCCGCAGGAGGGGCGCACCCACTTCATCACCGCTCGCGTGGAGCCCGACATCGCGCAGCAGTTGCGGCAGCACGGCGCCGTCGTGACCGGACAGATCGAGAACACCTTCCTGCGCGACCTGCTGTCGTGGGTGCTGCCGGTACTGTTGTTCGCGGCGGTATGGATCTTCATCCTGCGCCGCATGGGCGGCGGCCTCGGCGGCGGGCTGATGCAGATAGGCAAAAGCAAGGCCAAGATCTACGTGGAGGCGGATACCCGGGTTACCTTCGACGACGTGGCCGGCGTTGACGAAGCCAAGGACGAACTCAAGGAAATCATCGATTTCCTGAAGGACCCAAAAGCCTACGGCCGCCTGGGCGGCCGCATGCCCAAGGGCGTACTGCTTGTGGGGCCGCCCGGCACCGGCAAGACCCTGTTGGCGCGCGCGGTGGCCGGAGAGGCGCGGGTGCCGTTCTTCTCCATCTCGGGATCCGAATTCGTGGAGATGTTCGTCGGCGTCGGGGCGGCGCGCGTGCGCGACCTGTTCGAGCAGGCACGCTCGAAGGCCCCCGCCATCATTTTCATCGACGAACTGGATGCGCTGGGACGGGCGCGCGGCATCGGGCCGATGTCGGGCGGCCACGACGAGAAGGAACAGACGCTCAACCAGCTGCTGGTCGAACTGGACGGCTTCGACGCGTCGACCGGCCTGGTGCTGCTTGCCGCCACCAACCGGCCGGAAATCCTGGACCCGGCGCTGCTGCGCGCCGGCCGCTTCGACCGGCAGGTGCTGGTCGACCGGCCCGACAAGCAGGGACGCGTACAGATCCTGAAGGTGCATCTGAAGAAGGTGCGGCTCGCCTCCGATGTGGATGCGCAAAGCATCGCCGCGTTGACACCCGGGTTCACCGGCGCCGATCTCGCCAACCTCGTCAACGAGGCGGCGCTGCTCGCTACTCGCCGCCGTGCCGACGCGGTGGCGATGGAGGACTTCAATAACGCCATCGAGCGCATCGTCGCCGGACTGGAGAAACGCAACCGGCTGCTGAACCCGAAGGAACGCGAGATCGTGGCCTACCACGAGACCGGCCACGCGCTGGTGGCCACGGCGTTGCCTGGCGTCGATCCCGTCCACAAGATTTCCATCATCCCGCGCGGCATCGGGGCGCTCGGCTACACCATCCAGCGTCCGACCGAGGACCGCTTCCTGATGACGCGCGAGGAACTCGAAAACAAGATGGCCGTACTGCTGGGCGGCCGCGCCGCGGAGTGGGTGGTCTACGGGCATCTATCCACCGGCGCGGCCGACGACCTTGCCAAGGTCACCGATATCGCGCGCGCGATGGTCACGCGCTATGGCATGGCGGAGGCTGTGGGCCACGTGTCGCTCGAACGCGAGCGCCGCTCCTTTCTGATCCGGCAGGAACCGGGTGCCTTCGTACGCGAGCGCGACTATTCCGAGGCCACGGCCGCGGTGGTCGACCGGACCGTGCACGATATCGTCCAGACGGCATTCGCCCGCACCGTGAAGCTGCTGGAGGACCGCCGCGACGTGCTCGAGCGCACCGCCCGGTTGCTGCTGGAAAAGGAAACGCTGGACGAGGACGAACTGCGGGCGATCGTGATGGATCGGCCCCAGGCGGCCATGGAGGCGCTTGCCGACTAGCGGCCGCGGGCTGGGCCGTGCATCGGCCATGAGGGGCCTGGCCCGTGGAACTTCCAAGGCGCGTCGCCACGAACGCGCTTTCATCATCGGGCCGTTCTACCTATCATGTCACCTCGTCGCGCTTTCATTGGCGCTTCCTCGACGTACTCCAACGACGCTCCGGCGCCACACATTCATCCAAAGGCTCCTATCGAATGAACAATGAACCCGTCACCACCTTCTTTCCCGACCTGCGGTTTCTTGGCATCCCGATGCTCAGTTGGATAATCGCCATCGGCGTGGCCATCATCAGCTTCATCGTGCTGCGCCTCGCGGTAAGCTTCCTCCATCGCAGGCTCAGCACGGTCGCAAGCCGCTCCTCTTCCGTCGTGGGCGGCGTGGCCGGAATGGTGGTGGGCGGAACGAGCAACACGCTGCTCGCGCTGGCGGCGGTATTGATCGGGGCCGGACTGCTCGACCTGCCGCCCGCGTGGCTCGACCGGGTGAGCAGCCTGTGGTTCGTGGTGCTTGTGCTGCAAGCCGCACTGTGGGGCAGCCGCGCGATCACGCTGGTGATGACGCACTATATGCAAGGCAAGGGCGGCAACGAACGGGTCCAGCTCAGTGCGCTGACATCCCTGATGATGTGGGGCGCCAAGGTCCTGCTTTGGGCGATCGTCCTGCTGGCCATGCTGTCGAACCTTGGCGTCAATATCACCGCCTTCGTTGCCAGCCTCGGCGTCGGCGGCATTGCGGTGGCGCTGGCCGTTCAGAACATCCTCGGCGACCTCTTCGCATCGCTTTCGATCGCGGTGGACAAGCCTTTCGAGGTAGGCGACTTCATCGTGATCGGCTCGCTCGCGGGAACGGTCGAACATGTCGGCCTCAAAACCACGCGTATCCGCAGCCTTGGCGGCGAACAGATCGTGATGGCCAACACCGCGATGCTCACCAGCACGATCCAGAACTACAAGCGCCTGGCCGAGCGGCGGATCGTGTTCGAGTTTGGCGTCACCTACAACTGCACCGCCGCACAAGCGCGCAAGATACCGCAGATCGTCGAACAGATCGTCCGGTCGTTGGACTGCACGCGCTTTGACCGTTCGCATTTTCGCGGTTTTGGCGAAAGCACGCTCGACTTCGAGACCGTCTATATCGTGCTGAACCCAGGGTACAACGTGTACATGGACATTCAACAGTCCATCAACCTGCGACTGATGGAAGAGCTGGACGCCCTGGGCGTGGAGTTCGCCTTCCCGACCCGGACCATCCACGTGGCATCGATGCCTGCCACCGTGCGCCGGGACCAGAAGAGCGAAGCACCGGCTCCCGCGGCGGCGCCTGAACCCGCCCTCGAGGGCGCCGGCCCCACGGCTTGACGGCGGGGCAGCGGGATGGGTATTGGTGGCGCCCCCGGCGCGCTGCCCCAATGACGCCGCCAGCCGGGACGCAGCGCTTACTCGGGGCGCGAATCCCGCTTGTCGAACAGCCTGCTCAGCATATCGATCGGGATGGGGAATATGATGGTCGAGGATCTATCGTTCGCGATATCGTAGAGCGTCGAGAGGTAGCGCAACTGCATGGCTTCCGGGACGACGGCCAGCTCGCGCGCGGCATCGACGAGCTTTTCGGCGGCCTGCTGTTCGCCTTCGGCGTTTATGATGCGCGCGCGGCGATTGCGCTCCGCTTCGGCCTGCCGCGCGATCGCGCGCACCATGCTTTCGCTGATGTCCACGTGCTTGATCTCGACATTGGCGATCTTGATGCCCCAGTTGTCGGTCTGCCGATCCAGGATCTGCTGAAGGTCGGCGTTCAGTTTGTCCCGCTCCGACAGCATCTCGTCCAGGTCATGCTTGCCCAGGACCGAACGCAATGTCGTCTGCGCGAGCTGGCTGGTCGCCTGCATGTACTGCTCCACCTGGATGATGGCTTTGTTCGGGTCGACCACGCGGAAGTACACCACCGCGTTCACCTTCACCGATACGTTGTCATGCGAGATGATGTCCTGGCTGGGAACGTCCAGCACCACCGTGCGCAGGTCCACGCGAACCAACTGCTGGACCAGCGGCACCAGGATGATCAACCCCGGCCCTTTTACGCCCGTGTAGCGACCGAGCGTGAATACCACGCCCCGCTCGTATTCGCGCAATACCCTGATCGACCATACGACCAGGAGTACGACGAGCGCTGCGATAGCAATATAGGGAATAAGCGTCATGATCACAATGCGTCCTCCTGGCTTGCGCCGGCAGCTTCTACGGTGAGTTTCAGTCCGTCGCGGGCGGTGATGACTACGCGCGCGCCGGGCGCAAACGACGTGCCGCTGTGCGCGTCCCAGCTTTCGTCGCCAAGCCGGACGCGGCCCTCGGTTCCCGCCCAGGTCAGCACCAGCGCGACACGGCCGATCAGGGTGCTGTCGCCGGTGATTGCCTTACGCCGATGCGCCCGCAGGGCGACCCTCAGCAGGATCGCGAACATTACGCCCATGACGATCGTGGCGGTGATCACAACGGGCAGCGACAGCGCGAACTGCGCTTCGCCGCTGTCGAACATGAACAGCGAACCGAACGCGAAAATAGCCACGCCGGCGATCCCGACCAGGCCGAGCGTAGGCGTGAAGGCCTCGGTCACCATCAGCCCGATCCCCAGCAGTACCAGTCCCACACCGGCGTAATTGACCGGCAGCAGATTGAACGCGAACAGCGCCGTGACCAGCGCGACGGCGCCCAGGATTCCCGGAAAGACCGCGCCCGGGCTCATCAGCTCGAAGATGATGCCGTAGACACCCAACAGCATCAGCACATAGGCGATCTCCGGATTGGTGATGACGGCCAGGAATCGGGTGCGCCAGTCGGGTTCGATCTGGACGACCTGGGCGTCCTTCGTGGCCAGAGCCACCCGCTTGCCATTCAGGTTCACCTGCCTGCCGTCGGCCTGGGCGAGCAGGCCATTCAGGTCGGTCGCCAGGATTTCGACCACCTTTTTCTCCAGCGCCTCGTTGGCAGGGATGCTGACACCGTCTCGGACGGCATCTTCCGCCCATGGGGCGTTGCGGCCGTGCATCTCAGCCAGGCTGCGTATGAAGGCGGCGGCGTCGTTGATCGCCTTGCGCATCGATGCGTCGGCGGGCCCGCCCTTGGTCTCGGAGTCCTTGTCCGGCTTCGCTTCGTCTGGCGCCTTGTCCGGCTTACCGTCAGCCGGCGAGGCGGGCTCGCGCTCCGCCGGGCCACGCCGTTCGCCCATGGTCACCACGGTGGCCGCGCCGATATTCGTGCCAGGCGCCATCGCCGCCAGATGGCTGGCGTAGACGATGTAGGTGCCGGCGCTGGCGGCTTGCGCGCCACCCGGCGCGACGTAGGCCAGTACCGGGACTGGCGAGGCCAGCATGGCTCGGATAATGTCGCGCGTCGAAGAGACCAGGCCGCCGGGTGTATCGATGCGAATCACCACGGCGGCGGCCTTTCGTTCCGCGGCGGCGGCCAAGCCCTTGCCTAGGTATTCCGTGGTCGCGGGCCCGATCGCGCCCTTGATATCCAGCAGCACGATCGTGGGGGTGGAAGCGGATGGCGCTTGCGCCCACGCCGCCTGGTGCAGCAGAACAGCGGCAGCCAGCGCCATCCACAGACACCATAGCGTGAGGATAGGGACAGTGCTTCCGGGCCTGGGTCTCGCTACGAAACGACTGGTGGCGGGCAAGTGTCTCTCCTTGCTCGGGATCTCGCCGCAGGCGGGCGGATCGACAATCCATGAACGCACCGGTGGCGCGCGCATGGTTCACGATACTCCTCTGGCATGGGGATGGGGCGATAATCGATCGTTTACCTTGATACGGGAATTCACAAGGGAGCGCGCCGGAATGCCCGGACGAAGATGCCGACCCATGGAAGCCACCACCGAATTCTGGCGCGATCCTGCCTTGCCCTACGCCGAGAGCCGCCGCGCCTGCCATAGCCGCGCCTGCTACATACCCCACAGCCATCCGACCCTCTCCATCGGCGCGGTGGATGGAGGTACGAGCATCTTCACCGGAGCGGACGACGGCCCGGTCGCGCTGCGCGCCGGCACGCTTGTGCTCGTGCCGGCCCATCGCGTCCACGCCTGCAATCCGGCGCCCGACGCCGCATGGAGCTACCAGATGCTGCACCTGGACAGCGCCTGGGTTCAGGCGGTCCGCCAGGAATATGCCGGCCCCGGCACGACATGCAAGGACGAAGCGATCCGGATCGTATGCAAGCCCGCTGTCTATGCGCACTTTTGCGGCCTGAATGCGCTGTTGTTCTCCGGCTCGGATCCGCAGGACAAGGAGGCCGCGCTCATCGAGTTCATCGGAGCGTGCGACGAGGCGGACGGCATGCGTGTCGCCACGCGCGCCACTTCGCCTCGCCGTGCCAGGGCCCTTGGCCCGGTTCTTGATTTCCTGCGGAAGACGCCGGTGTCCAACGCCGCCTTGGTGGATCTGGCGCGCCTGGCCGGCATGAGCCGCTATCAGCTCATCCGGACCTTCCGCGCCGTGACGGGCATGACGCCGCACGCCTGGCAATTGAACCAGCGTGTCAACCTGGCCAGGGCGCGGCTGCGGGCCGGCGAGGATATCGCGCAGGTCGCCCATGGACTGGGATTCGCCGACCAAGCCCACTTCCAACGTGTATTCAAGGCCCATGCGGGTATCACGCCGGGCCGCTACCGCGCCTGACCCACTGCAATTTTCTTCAATACAGGCGCGGCCGGTTTCGACACACTTTCGGGGAGGTATCCGATGTGTGTCCCGCCATGCAGCAATTCCTGATCGTCGCCGCAGCGCATTTCCTGGCCCTGCTTTCGCCCGGCCCCGACTTCTTCCTGATTGCCCGTACATCGCTGGCGGCCGGCTGGCGTGTGGCCAGTGGCGCTTGCCTGGGCATCGCGGCCGCCAACGGCGCCTTCATCGTCCTCGCGTTCGCCGGCACGGCGGCGCTGCGGCCCGCCAGCACACCCTTTATCGCGCTGCAGATCGTGGGATGCGCATACCTGCTCTATCTTGGCGTCCTGTTCATCCGCCACGCCGGCGCCAATACCCTGAACGCGGTACCGGCGCCCCCCGGCCATCCACCCGCGCGGGAACGCCGCACCGCTTCATGGCGGCGCGCCGTGTGCATGGGATTCTTGTCCGGCATCCTGAACCCGAAGAACGCGCTTTTCTACGCCAGCCTGGCGGCGATGCTGACCGGCCCCCATGCAAGCGCCGGCTGGAAAGCCTTCTACGGCGCGTGGATGTTCGCGGTTGTCCTGGCGTGGGATGTGGCTGTCGCCATCCTGATAGGGAATCGGACTGTGCTGCACCGCTTCGCGCGCGTCTTGCCATGGCTGGAACGGACATCCGGTCTCCTGCTGATGCTGCTCGCCCTGGGTGTGCTGGCGGCCCTGGTGGCGTGAGCCGCTCCAGACCGCTCACGGGCAAAGCCCACGGAATGACGCATCAAGCCCCGGAAGGAAAAGGACAAGGGAAGTCATAGCGCACGGACCGGGGGCGGGGATTGCCTAGGCCCGCGCAGGACCACCGCGCCCGGCGTTCCGCATGATGTCGATAAAGCGTTCGACCGCGGGGTTCACGCCGGACGGCTGCCGCGTTGCGATCAACTCCGCCTGGACCGTGCCGGGTCCGCGTATCCCCACGTAGGCGAGGGTGCCCGTGCGCATGCGGGAAAGCGACGCTGGAACCAGCGCGATGCCGAAGCCTGCCTCCACCAGCGTCAGATTGGTGGGGATCATGCTTTCCATCACAATGCGAGGCGCCTTGCCGCTCGCCGCGACCATCAACTGCTGCACCTGGCTGAAATAGCGTGAATGCTGGCGCGAGTACCCGATCAGTTCGTGGTCCAGCACGGTGGCCATGGATACCCAGCGCTTAGCCGCCAGGGGATGGTCTTTGCGCATGGCCACCAGCATGGGTTCCTGATAGACCCGCTGGGGTGACAAGTCCGGATCGGCGAAGGGAGGACGCAGCAGCGCCAGGTCCAGATGACGCTGGTGCAGCGCCTCCGGCATGGCGTTCGAGTTCATTTCGCGCAGGTCCAGCTGCACGGTCGGATAGCGCTTGCGGAATGCGTAGAGCACATCCGACAGATTCGAATACGCGGCGCTGGGGGTAAGCCCGATAATCAGTTGCCCGATCTCGCCTTGCTCGGCCTGCCTGACCGCCCGGACCATGGCGTCGGCGTCCTGCGCCAGCTTCTGCACGTGCCGGTACAGTTCGGCGCCGGCGGCCGTCAGCCTCACCGAACGAGTGGAGCGTATAAGCAGCGTGACGCCCAGGGTTTCCTCCAGCCTGCGTATGCTCTGGCTGAGTGGCGGCTGGCTGATATGCAGTCGCTGCGCCGCTCGCCCGAAATGCAGTTCCTCCGCGACCATGGCGAACGCCTGCAGCAAGCGGTTGTCGATCATCATTAGGTCGTCCAGAATATCAATTCGATCGTCAACTTAGTATTAGACAACATAATTCGCCGGTTCCTAGAATGACTGATCCGATGACCGTGGCAAGGCCACGCATCTTCCAAGGGGAACTCCATGCACGGATCTCGACGTAAATCCGCACCCGCCAGGCTTTGCGCCGTCGCCTTCGCCACATTGGCGGCCGTCTTATCCATCCCGGCCGGCGCCCAGCAAGCCTATCCGAACAAGCCCATCACCTTCATCGTGCCGTACGCCGCGGGCGGCAGCTCGGACACGCGTTCGCGCCAACTGGCGCAAAAGCTCGGCGATCTGCTGAAAGTGCCCGTGGTGGTGGAGAACAAGCCCGGCGCCAGCGGCAACATCGGTACGGCTCAGATCACGCGGGCGCAACCCGATGGCTATACGATCGGCCTGGGCAATTTCGCGCCGCTGTCGGTCAACAAGGCGCTTTACGCCGGCAACCTGGGTTTCGATCCGGACAAGGATATCCAGCCAGTCGTACTGATCGAGCGGGGCGCGATGGTGCTGGGGGTGAACCGGAATTCTCCCTACAAGGACCTGGACGAGTTGATCAAGACGGCCAGGGCCAACCCGGACAAGCTCAACTATGCCTCGACCGGCGCGGGCGGCGCGTCCCATCTGACGACGGAGTTGTTCAAGAGCAGTGTGGGCATCAACGCCACCCACGTGCCGTACCGGGGCGGCGCGCCAGCGGTCAACGACCTGATGGCGGGCAATGTCGATTTCTACATCGAACTGGCCAGCCTTTTCATGCCCTATGCCGAGGGCGACGCGCCACGCCTGCGCCTGCTCGCGGTTGCTTCGGAGAAGCGCCTGGCCGCGTTGCCCGATGTCCCGACTTTCCGCGAAGCGGGCGTGGCCGATATGGTCGTGTCGAACTGGTTCGGCGTCATCGCACCGGCTGGCACGCCCGACGCCATCGTCCGTATGTTGAACGACAACATCAACCGAGTGTTGCAGGACCCGGACTACAAGCGTACGGTGGAATCCCAGGGCGCGGAAGTCGCCGGCGGCACCCCGGCCGACTTCAAGGCCTTCATCGCCGACGAAAGCAGGCGGTGGGGCGGCCTGATCGCGCAGAAGCACATCACCCTCCAATAGTCCGGCGCCGGCGCGCCGGCAATAGTGGCGCAACGCCGGCGTGCCGTTCACCTGTCCACGCAATGACGCACACCGCAGCCTCTTCTCCGGAATCCCTTCCCCGCACGCCGCTGTTCGCCGATCGCGACCCGGGCGACGTGCTGCGGGAAATCGCAACACGCGATGCCGACATCCAGGCCTGGGCCTGGTTGCCCGAGGCGGCGCCGGAGGCCAGCGTGCGGCGACCCGGCGTCCTCGCGGGCGTAGCCTTCGGCGTCAAGGATATTATCGATGTCGCCGGCATGCCGACGCGCTGCGGCGCATTGGCCATGGATGCGGAACCCAGGGCCTTCGACAGCGCATGCGTCGCCCAGCTGCGCGGGGCCGGCGCCATTCCGCTGGGAAAAACCGTGACCGCCGAGTTCGCCTTTACGACACCCGGGCCCACTCGCAATCCGCATCGGCCCACGCATACCCCCGGCGGATCGTCCAGCGGCTCGGCCGCGGCGGTGGCCGCGGGGATGGTGGAGTTGGCGTTGGGCACGCAGACCGGCGGCTCGATGATACGTCCGGCGGCCTATTGCGGTGTCGTCGGCTACAAGCCCACCTTCGGCCGCATACACCGCATGGGCATGCACGTGCTATGCGACTCCCTGGATACCATAGGCTGGTACACACGCACGATCCCGCAAGCCCTGGCCGTCGCCTCGGTGCTGATGCCGGATCCCTCGGCGCCCGCACTGAGCAATCGCGCGCCCAAGGTCGCGGTGTTGCCATGCGCGTCGCTGGGCGCGTTGACCGGCGGCGCATCCGCGGCGATGGCGCAATGTGTGCATGCCTTGCAGGCGCAAGGCGCGACCCTCGTGTTCCCCTCGGTGGACGCGGACATCGACGAGTTGAACGCCCTGCACGGTTGCATCATGCGCTACGAGCTCGCACGGGGCATGATGTCCGTGGTGCGGGCACGTGGACAGCTGGTCAGCGAGCCATTGCGGCAGGCGGTTGAAGCAGGCCTTTCCATCGACCATGGCAGCCATGTGCGCATGCAGGCACGACGCCAGGCCTTGGCACGCAAGTGGGAAGACTTGTTCGGGGACATCGATTTCATCGTGGCGCCCAGCGCGCCCGGCGAGGCCCCGCACGGGCTGCGGAGCACCGGCTCCTCGGTGTTCAACCGTCTGTGGTCCCTGCTGGGCTGGCCTTGCCTGCACCTGCCAGTCGCCGTTGGCGACCAAGGGCTGCCCGTGGGGGTGCAGTGGGTGGCGCGTCCCGATATGGATTGGGCCCTATTGCGCTGGGCGGATGCGTTGCGCGTGGCGGGGCCGTTTCGGTAGAGCGGGCCGTCACGGATTGCCCCGCATTTTGTATCGAAGTTGATCCGCTCGCCGTGCGCATACACGGCCTTACAGAAGCTTCCTTCTCCCAACACAGTGCGGATACATGGGCTTGCGTAAATGCCTGCACTGTTCAGATCGAGGAGAAACGGATGTCCACAGAGATCAATCCCCAAAGACGACGCTTTATCGACGTCGCTGCGCTCGGCATCGCGGCCGCCCAGCTGGGCATCGCGGGAGCCGCTGTCGCCGCGCCCGCAAGCGCGGCACCGGCGGCCAGGCCCAACATGGCCCGCGGCGCCCATACGTCCTTCGCGCCGCTCAAGCACATCCAGGCCGGCGTGCTCGACGTCGCCTACGCGGAAGCGGGTCCGGCGGATGGCAAACCCGTCCTCTTGATGCACGGGTGGCCCTACGATATCTACAGCTACGTCGACGTCGCGCCCATCCTGGCAGCCGCGGGCTACCGCGTCATCGTTCCCTACCTCCGGGGCTATGGCGCGACGCGCTTCCTGTCCGCGGATACCCCACGCAATGGTCAGCAGGCGGCGCTGGCCGTCGACGCGATTGCCTTGATGGACGCCTTGAAGATCGACCAGGCCATCGTCGCCGGTTATGACTGGGGCGCCCGCACCGTGAATATCATGGCCGCGCTCTGGCCGGAACGATGCAAGGCCATGGTGTCCGTCAGCGGCTATCTGATCGGTAGCCAGGAACTGAACAGGACGCCGCTGCCGCCGAAGGCCGAACTCCAGTGGTGGTATCAGTTCTACTTCGCCACCGAACGCGGACAGGCGGGCTACCAGAAGTACACCCGCGATTTTGCCCGGCTTATCTGGGAACTCGCATCGCCCCAGTGGGCGTTCGATGACGCCACCTTCGAGCGGTCCGCATCGGCCTTCGATAACCCGGACCACGTCAGCGTCGCGATACACAACTATCGCTGGCGGCTGGGCCTGGCCGCCGGGGAAGCTCGCTACGACGATCTGGAGAATAAGCTGGCACGGTTTCCGTCGATCGGCGTGCCGACGATCACCATGGAGGGCGACGCCAATGGCGCCCCGCATCCGCCTCCCAGCGCATACGCGAAGAGGTTCTCCGCCCGGTATGAACACCGGCTGATTACCGGCGGCGTCGGGCACAACCTGCCGCAGGAAGCACCGGAGGCCTTTGCCCAGGCCGTTATCGACGCCGACCGGTTCTGAGGCGGCCCGTGGACCCGTGCAAGCGGGTTCCGCTCATTGTCCCTGGCTCGCCTGGGCTTTTTCCAGCTCGTGCCTGGGCTGGTCCCATCCCGAGGCGGGCGTCATCTCGCCTACCCGCGTCCGCACTTCGTCGATGCGGCGGCATAGCGCGTCTACGCAATCGGGTTCATCCGCAACATGGATGCCCTGCGTCATCGTGATGTGGGCGCATTCGAAGCTTCCTCCACCGGCCAGCAGGATCATGCGTGTCGGCGCTTCGTCGCACACCAGGGCAATCACGCCCGGGCTGACGCGTTCCGGCGTCAGGACCGCCGTGGCCTCGGGCGGCAATAGTCCCTCGGTCATCGCGGTGACGGCGCTGGGCGCCAGGCAGTTCACCCGTATGTCGTGCCTGGCGCCTTCCAGCGCGAGCGTCTGCATCAGGCCGACCAATGCCATCTTCGCGGTACCGTAGTTCGACTGGCCGAAGTTGCCATACAGGCCGGACGAAGAGGTCGTCATCACGATACGGCCATAGTGTTGCGACTGCATCTGCGGCCAGACCGCCTTGGTGGCGTTGACAGACCCCATGACATGCACGTCCAGCACCCGGCGGAAGTCGTCGAGCGCCATCTTCGCAAAAGTGCGGTCGCGCAGAATGCCCGCGTTGTTCACCAGGATATCGATGCGGCCGAACGCCGACATCGCCTGGTCCGCCATGGCCTGCATATCGTCATGGCGCGTCACGTCGCCGGCGTGGGCGATGGCCTTGCCACCCGCCTGGCGTATCTCTTCGGCCACGGCCTGCGCGCCAGCGCCCAGGTCATTGACCACAACGCAGGCCCCGTGGCGCGCCAGCTCCAGGGCATGCGTACGCCCCAGGCCGCCGCCGGCCCCGGTGACGATGGCGACCCTGTCATTCAATCTCATGGACATGCTTTGCCGTCCGTTCAAACCCGTTCGAAGATGGCCGCGATGCCCTGGCCGCCGCCTATGCACATTGTCACCAGCGCGTATCGCCCGCCGATGCGGTGCAGCTCATGCAACGCCTTGGTGGTGATGATGGCGCCGGTCGCGCCGATGGGATGACCCAGCGAGATGCCGGAACCGTTGGGGTTGACCCTTCCAGGATCGAAGCCCAGTTCCCTGCTGACCGCGCACGCCTGCGCCGCGAAGGCCTCGTTCGACTCGATGACATCGAGGTCGGCCACCTTCAGGCCCACCCGTGCGAGCAGCCTGCGCGTCGCGGGGATGGGGCCCGTGCCCATGATCGCGGGTTCCACGCCGGCGCAGGCATAGCCGACCAGTCGCGCGACCGGCTTCAGGTTCTGTATTTTCGCCGCTTCTGCGCTGACCAGCACCACGGCGGCCGCGCCGTCATTGACGCCCGACGCATTGCCCGCCGTGACGGTGCCGCCTTCCTTCTTGAAGGCGGGTTTCATGGCGGCCAGGACCTCCAGGGTGGTGTCGGGCTTGACGTGCTCGTCCGTGTCGAAATGGACCACGCCTTGCCGCGTCGCGACGGGCACCGGCACGATCTGATCCTTGAACCGACCGGCGGCGATCGCCGCCGCCGCGCGCTGGTGGCTGGTCACGGCAAGCTCGTCCATCATGCGGCGCGTGATGCCGAACCGCTCCGCGACATTCTCGGCCGTGATGCCCATGTGGACCTGGTGGAAGGGATCATGCAGGGCATTCAGCATCAGGTCCAGCATGGCCGAGTCCCCCATGCGGGCGCCCCAGCGGGCCGACTGCACCAGGTAGCCGGCGCGCGACATGGACTCCGAGCCGGCGCCGACGGCTACATCGCAGTCGCCCAGGAGGATGGACTGCGCCGAAGACACGATGGCCTGCAGGCCCGAACCGCAAAGGCGGTTGACATTGAACGCCGAGATTTCCTGCGGCAGCCCGGCATCGAGCGCGGCGATGCGGCTCATGTAGATATCGCGCGGGTCCGTGGTGATGACGGTCCCCATCGATATATGCCCCACGCTATCCGGGACGACCCCGGCGCGCCGGACCGCTTCGCGCACCACCGTCGTGGCCAGCTCGGCGGGCGGCACGGTCTTCAGGCCGCCACCGAAGCGGCCGATCGCCGTACGCACCGCCGAGACAACGTAGACTTCTTTTCCCATGACGATTCTCCGGTTCAGTCTACCCGGCGCACCGGAGGATAGGCGAACGTGCCTTCGAGGTGCGCACGCTGCGGCTGGTACAGCCGCAAGGTCAGGTAGAACCCCGCGTTCGCGGGGGCGGGCAGCCAGTTCCTTCCCGGGCCGGGATCATCCGCCTGGATGCAAATGCTGAGACCGCCATCCGGATCGCGCCGCAGCCCTTGCGTCCTGTCGCCGATCGAGTGGCGTCCGATGGGATTGGCCACCAGCAGGCAGTCGCTGCGGCGGTACAGCGTGATCGACCAGAAGGCCCCGACCTGCAATGCGTTGTCCGGCGCAAAGCGCAGTACATAGCGCCGGGCGCCGGTCAAGGCTTCACCCTCGGCGTCCACCTCGGCCATGATGTACATCGCCTCTTCGATACCCAGCGTGCCGATCCAGTTGCGGGCCACGCGCGCACGCGTCAGGTAATCGTCCCCGAAAGTGGTGCGCACATTGACCGCAGTCGTCCAGCCGCCGCCCAGTTGCGAGGGCTGGGCGACGTCGCGCAGCTCCGTGTACACATCGGACAATACCTGCTGCAGGGGCTCGGCTGCCGGCGGCCATCCCGGCAGCGGCCGCGCCGGTGGGTTGCGCGCCAGCATCGTGCGCAGTACGCGCTGGTATTCCGCGGCCTGCGGGACGCCGGTGTCACGGTTGTCGAGCAAGGTATCGACGCGCGACAGCGCCGGCGTGCCGTCGGGCCGGTAGATCGCGAAGCGGTCCTGCAGCGCATGGACCTTGGCCAGATCCTCCGCGGTGGCGTCCACCAGAATGCGGCCGATGACCCATACGTCGTTGCAGGGCGCGCTGATCCTGTGCATGTCGGCGGGAACTTCCCCGGCCCAGTCGGGGCCGTGAATGAACAGCCGCTGCGCGTCGCCGCCCGTGGTCCGTCGCCCGGCGTAGGCCCATGGGTTGGTCCAGGCGTCCAGGAAGCCCAGCACCCAGTAGCGCCGCCCCATCTCCGGCACGTCCAGCACCAGCGGCCCCGCCGAAAGGTCCAGCCAGGCGTTCGTGAACAGCGTGTCGTTGTTCGGGGTGACGACTTCCTTGTCTTCCGGACTGCGCAGCCGCCGCGTGTGCGTGAACTGGTTCACCCACCGCATCCTCGATGCGGGGCTGTCGCCGGCATAGCCCTGGGTGGGATGCTTGCGCGCGGTGTTGGAGGCCCGCATGCGGGCCATCTCGAACAGGGGCAGGGTGGCGATCACCGCCTCGCGAACGGAGGCCGGGTCGGACGCCGGCGCGCGGGTCAGCAATACGGCGTCCAGCGCGACGGCGCCCTGCCCCTCGGCCCGCACGACGAAGGGATTGAGCTCGACCGATTCCAGGCTGTCGCCGGCGGACAGGGCGAAGCGCGATAACTGCACGATGGCGTCGGCCAGCGCGGCCACATCCGCCATGGGAGCACCGCGATAACCGTGCAGTAGCGGCGCGGTTTTCAGTTCGCCGATCATCTCGCGCGCCTGCCGATGGTCCACGGGCGCCAGGCGTAGCGCCACGTCCCCGAGCAGTTCCACGTTCACGCCGCCGGAGCCGAGCATGACCACGACGCCCAGGACCGGGTCGCGGCGCGCCCCGAGTATGCATTCCACGCCGCCCCGCAGCATGGGCGCCACCAATACGCCATCGATGCGGGCATCGGGCGCGGCGTCCACCGCCGCCGACACGACGCGGTCGTGCGCGGCGCCCGCCTCGGCCTCATCGTGGATATTCAACGCCACGCCGCCGACATCGCTCTTGTGCGTGATGTCGCGCGACAGGATCTTCATCGCAACGGGGAATCCGATTGCCGAGGCGGCCGCGATGGCCTCGTCGCGGGACCCGGCCCGCCTTGCCGGCAGGACCGGTATGCCGGCCTCGCGCAAGACCTCCATTGCCTCCGCCTCGTTGTAGGGTCCGGCGTGGAAGGCGACACTGTCGGCCGTGCTCGCGTTTGCCGGACTGCCATTCGTCGCGCTCGCGCGGGCGCTGCCGATAAAGAACTTCATGGCGGCCATGACCCGTATGGCGCGCGCTGGATCGGCGAAACACAGGCATCCCGATGCCTCGATGGCGCGATGCTGTTCGGCCGGCACCTGCGCGCTGAATATCACCACCCGCCCGGGGAAGTCGCGCCGCAAGTCCCGCCCCAGGCTGCGCTGGATGTCCTGCATTGCGGCTGTACTGCCGAATGCAGCCAGGAAAACCAGCAGGCTGCCATGGCCCGCTTCGCCAAGCATGGCCCGGGCGGCCACTTCCAGCACTTCGGGTTCAGAGGTCACCTGGCCGGTGAGGTCCACCGGGTTGCGCGTCGCGGCCAACGGCACGCGAGCGCGGATCGATTGCTGCGCGGAGGACGGCAGTTCCGGCACGTCCAGCCCCGCATCGGCCGCGTCGTCCGCCATCATCACGCCGACGCCGCCGGAGACCGTCAACAGACCGACGCGGTCGTTGGCGGGCAGCCCGGAAACAGCCAGGCTATGGGCCACGTCGAAGAACTCCTCGATCGTTCGCGCGCGCCACGCCCCATGCTGCCGGAACAGCGCCTCGAACGCCGCGTCGTCACCGGCCAATGCGGCGGTATGCGAGGCGGCCGTGATGGCGCCAAGGGAGGTGCGGCCCACCTTCACCACCACCACGGGCTTGCCCGCCGCGCGCGCCAGGTCCAAGGCCTGGCGCAGCCCGGCGCCATCCCGGCAGCCTTCGAGGTAGGCCATGATGACCTGCGTGGCCGGGTCGCGGGCCATCCAGGCGATGCAGTCCGCCACGGCGATATCCGACTCGTTTCCCGTCGTGATCCACATGGAAAGGCCGACGTCGCGCTCGCGCGCCATGCCGTATGCATAGGCGCCGAAGGCGCCGCTCTGGCTGACGATGCCGACCTTCCCCGGCCTGGCCAGGCCCGTCGACACCACCGGGGAGAAGGTCGCGTATATCGAGCGGGCGACATTCATGAAACCCAGGCAGTTTGGCCCCAGGACCCGGATACCGGCCGCGCGCGCCTTATCGGCGAAGGCGCGCTGGGCGGCTTCGCCCGCTGGTCCCGTCTCGGCATATCCGGCCGAAAACACGACGATGTTCCGGACCCCGGCCGCGATCGCGTCGTCCAGCGCGGCGTCGGCGCCGGCAGCGGGTATCGCGAAGATCGCCAGGTCGATGGGCCGGCCCACCTCGCGCAGCGACGCATAGGCGGCGCGCCCTTCGATCTCCGCCGCCCGGGCATTGATGGGATATATCTCCCCGGCATATCCGTGTTCAACGAGATATCGCACGGGGACCGCGCCGATCTTGTTGCGGTTCGACGATGCGCCCACGACGGCGATGGACCGGGGTGACAGGAAGGAATCGAGGTCTTGCGAAATCATGGGAGCGAGGCGTCTCCGGAGGCTGGGCCGCCCAAGATACGCCCGCCCATTTTATCGGGCAAGACGAGATTTCCGTGAAACCTATAAGCTGATCTTATTTATCGACCGGCCCTCTCCGCCTCCACGGCGAAGTCCAGGAAGCTTTCCACCGCAGGCGACAGGAACGAGCGGCTGCGCGCGAAAATCGCAATACGCCAGGTAACGGTCGGCTGGAGCAAGGGCAGGAACACCAAGCCAAACCCCTGCACCAGCGACCGCGCCATGGACGGACAAATCACATACCCCGGCCGTACCCGCAGCAAGGAAAGCGCGGTATTCACGCGATGCACCGGCACGACCTGCCTGGGATGATGCCGCGGCGGCACGTTGCTCAGAACGTTCAGCGCCAGGTTGGGCATGTAATTGATCAGGGGACGATCGCGCAGCGCCTTCCAGCTTACCGACTCGCCGTCCGCGAGCGGGTCATCGGGACGCAGGGCCGCCCACAAGGGATCCACCCGGATCGTATGGGCTTCGAGCGCGTCGTCCGCCAGCACGCCGGCCGGCCCGAATCCCACGTCGGCGCTGCCGCTGTGCAGGCCCCCGAGCACCTGTTCGATCGGCACATCGTCGAAGCGTACGTCGATGCCCGGGTGACGCTGCCCGAACTGCGCAATCAGTTCCGGCACCAGCGTGCAGGAAAGCGGTTCCGGGGCGGCCACGCGAACCAGTCCACGGCGCAGCTCCTTCAGGTTGGTCACGCTCTCCAGCGCCTCATCGAGATTGGCCAGCACCCTGCGCACCATCGGTTCGAATGCCGACCCGACGACCGAGGCGCCGACGCTGCGCGTATTGCGATCCAGCAGCCGCACGCCCAGGCGTCCTTCCAGTTCCTTCACCAGCCCGCTCAGCGCCGCCTGGGACAGATGCATACGGTCCGCGGCCTCCGAAAAGCTTCCGCACTCCAGCACCGTCACGAATGCTCGCAACTGCCTCAGCGTGACTTCAAGCGCCATGACGTCTCCTTTGCATGCCGGCATATGCCCGCCGCGCCTTCGCGCCCGGGATGGGCGCGTCCCGTGGAGATTTATAACCCAGGCTTCTAGGTTCCCCGGAAATCTAAAATTGTCCCGATAACGGTGCACATCTATCATCCTGTCTCGAAGCGTGCGCCGCACCGTCTCGCCTTGATACCGGTGCCGGCTTTCATTCCGAATAAAGCGCTCAGGAGACAATCGTGAAACTGAACCGACGGACGCTATTGGGCGCCGCCGCGGCCGGCCTCTGCACCAGCCTCGCGCCACGGGTTTTCGCGCAAGGCGACTGGCCCGCGCGCCCTGTCAAGATCGTCTCGCCGTATGGCGCGGGCGGCCCGAACGATATTTCCGCCCGGCTATTCGGCGAATACCTGGGGCGCAGGCTCGGGCAAACCTTCATCGTGGAAAACAAGGCGGGCGCCGGCACCCGGCTGGGCAACGAGTACGTGGCGCACGCCCGCCCGGACGGCTATACCATCCTGTACGCCGCCGCGCCCTATGCGACGCTGGAAGCGCTGTATGGCAAGCTCGGGTACGACCCCAAGAAGGATCTCGTACCCATCGCCATGGCGGCCATGGTCCCGCTGTTTCTCGTGGTCAACGCGCAATTGCCGGTCAAGAACGTCAAGGAACTCATTGCCTACGGCAAGTCGCGAACCAACGGTTTGACCTTCGGCTCGCCCGGCAATGGGTCGCAACCCCACCTGGCCGCCGAACTGCTGTTCCGGGACGCCGATGTGAAAGGCCTGACGGTGCAGTATCGCGGCGACGCCATGGCGTACACGGATTTGCTGGCCGGCCGTCTCGATGGCACGCTGACAGCCATTACCGCTGCCCTGCCGCATATCCAGAGCGGCAAGCTGCGTGTCCTGGGCGTCGCGTCCGCCACGCGCAGCGAGATCTATCCGGAGGCGCCCACCCTGCGCGAACAAGGCTTGCCCAATGTGGTCGCATCAGGATGGTATGGCTTCATGGCGCCAGCGGGTACGCCGCCGGCCATCGTGGAAAGGCTGGAACAGGAAATCAACCGCGCGTTGAACGATGCCGACATGAAGCAGAAGTTGCTGGCACAGGGCATGGAGGCCCGCCCCGAAAGCGCCGCGGCATTCGGGAAGTTCATCGACAGCGAAATGGCCAAGTGGGGCGACGTGATACGCAAGGCCGGTATCAAGGGCGAGTGACGCAGGGAAGGCAGGCGCGGCGAAGCACGGGCTTATGGATGCCACGCCGTCCAGCTCGCGGATGGGTGCTTAGCGGGTGCACCGTGGCGGCGCAAGGGCGCGGCCCGTGGCGTCAGCCGCCTCCGTCTCCGGGCGACACGAAACTCCGGTCAGTTGCCGAAAACGCGTCGGAGCCGTTCCAATTCCGCCAGGTTCAGACGCTTCGCTTCCTGTTCGGCATAGTCGCGCTCCCCCGACTCGTATGAGCCTTCATACAGGCACTTCTTGCGGTTGGACTTGCACTGGTCCGCAACGCCGGCCGAGGCGGAACCCCGACTCGACGCACCGGGTACGGTCAAGGTCCCGCCCGAGGCGGTGGGTTTGGTCGAGGAGCACGCGGAAACAAGCGCGATAAGACAAGCGGCTGCAGCGCGGAGACTCAGCATTCGCATGGACATCTCCGTGCCTGCAGGGGTGCGATAGGGCATTTTCTTGAAGGCCGCCAAGGGATGGCTTGGCAGGGTAGCCCTGGAGCGGGCAGTGGAGACCGGACCCGGGGCGTAACCTGCTGATTCGTGAAGTGTTGACCCCGGCCGCGGCCGGAATGGGCTTGATTATGGACTTGGTGAAGAGGCGATGGCAACAGGAGAGAAGAGTCCAAGCGTGAAGAGATTTTGTTCTATTTGTCAGTCCTGCCCGCGTGGCGCGGCACGCGGTGGCGGAACGGTGGCCGGACTTTCCTGCGGCGGGACTGCCCGGGCAGACCGAAGGCCTAGCGCCGCCCAACGGGCAGCAAGTGCCTTGCGTGCTCATCACTACGCCTCAACGCCCCTTCGTAGCGCCGTGGGGAATCGGTACATCGGCACTCAAGCGGTCGAGCGCAGCACGAACATCCCACCCAGGATCGCGGCGGCCATCAGCACCCCGGCGAAAAGCGTCGCGGCGACAGGCATCCCGAAAGAATCGATCAAATAGCCCGTTCCGACGGGCAATACCCCGGCGGGGATATAGCCGCCGATATTCAGCACGGCGTTGGCTTCAGCCCGGCGCGCGCCGTCGACGTTCAGCCCGATCAGCGTCAGGCCGCCCAACTGTCCCAGGCCCTGGCCAGCGCCGGCCAAAAGCGCTGCAATGACGAGTGCCGGCGCCACCGCCGCATTGATGGCGATGCCGAGGCTGAACATGGCCAGCACTGTCGCCGCTGCACCGCCCAGCAGAATCGATCGCACGGACAGCCGCCGCACGGAGAACTGCACGCCGGTCGCGGTGAGGAACATGGCGCAGGCCATGCCGCCGGCAATCAGCGGGCTGTGTATATCGAGCAAGCGCGAGAGCAGAGACGGACCCAATGCCAGCACGAAGGACGTAGCCGTGATGCCGGGCCCGAAAATACTGATACCCAAAGCCAGGTGACGCCGGTTCACGGCCGGGACGGAAGGCAGCCGTATCCGCAACGGCTCACGCCCGTCCGGTGCGGGACGGCGCAACGGCAAGAGGCAGGCGACCACCAGCGCGCTGGCCAATACAAGCAGCTCGACGCCAAATACCGCCACGACGGGTTGCGCCATGGCTTGGGCCAGGCCACCGGCGATCAAGGGCCCACAACCTGCCCCGAACACCATGGCGACGGAAGCCAGCAACGCGGCCAGCCGTTTGCGCCCGCTTCCGCCAAGGTCTCCCACGGCGGCCATGCCTGCCGTAACGATCACGCCCACCGAGATACCGGTCAGCAAGCGGGCGATAGCGAGGGCCAGTACCGAGCTGGCGCTGGCAAATAGCACACACGCGGCCAGCGCGGCCAGCAGTCCGGGCAGCAGTACCGGCTTGCGCCCATAACGATCGGACAATTGGCCAGCGACAAGCAGGGTCCCGAGCAAACCCGCGATGTATACCGCAAAGATCACGGTCAACGTGCCGGCGGAGAATCCCATCTGATGCCGCCAATGTTCGTAGAGCGGAGTGGGCGAATTCGACAGCATGAACACCGCCGCAACCATCCAGGTGGCGCCCCACATGGGCCGCTGTGATTCGGTTGGGCTTGTCATCATTCGACGCCTGCGAGAGACCGGATCGCCTTGGGCGTGCCCCCCTGCCCACCGGATGACTTGCCGCCGCGCGGTGCGCCGAGGTAGCGCAGATATGCCGCGGCGCTGGCATCCAATTCGCCGTCGCTGACGTGCGCGACGCCGTTCAAGACGAACGGCGGCAAAAAGATGCCACCCACGCGGCGGACCGTCGCTTCGAACGGCCAGGTCAGCTCTTCAATAGTGTGCCCGACGGAGCCATCGTGCCGATATCCGGTTTCCGGCGTGAATGTCGAGATCGCGATGCCGAATTCCTTGCCCTCCAGTGCGTGGCCGCCCTGGCCATATGCCCATCCATACTCCAGCACTTCGTCGAACCATTTCTTTAGCAGGGGTGGGGAGCTGTACCAGTAGATGGGGAATTCGAAGACAACGCGGTCGTTCTCGCCGAGAAGGGCCTGTTCGCGGCGTATGTCGATTCTTTCGTCGGGATAGCGGCCATACAGGTCGTTGACCGTCAGGTTGGCGTCGCACCGGCCGCGCAGCGTGGCCAACCACGCGCGGTGGATGCGGGATTCCCCAAGTTTGGGGTGGGAGGCGATTACCAGGGTTTTCATGACGTCCTCACTAGTCTATGGGCGAAAGGCCGTCGCGATTGGCTGGGCCGTGGAGCCATAATCCGCCCCGCGGGCACCGTGGTAAATTCCCCAACACCTCACGTGCCATGTGAAAAAAATCCCATGTTCGACTGGGAAGACCTGCATGTCTTCTGCGTATTCATGCGGCATAGATCGCTGTCGGGGGCGGCGCGCGAGCTGCAGGTGGAACACGCGACGATCGCGCGGCGCATCGCCTCGCTGGAAAACGACCTGAAGCTGAAGCTGGTCGATCGCCGGTCCCGCTCTTACGTCCCGACGCCGCATGGGGATGCCATCGCCCACCTTGGCGAACGCATGGAAGAACAGGCCTTCGCGGTGGCGCGTACGGCGGAGTCCGGGCAACTTGGCATCCACGGCGAGGTCATGATCAGTTCTCCGCCTGTCCTCACCCTGAACCTGATCGCGCCCCGACTGGGCGAGCTGCGCCGGCAGCATCCCGCGTTGCGGCTGCGCATCATCGGCGAGACACGTACCGCCTCGTTGCATCAGGGGGAGGCGGACGTGGCGCTCCGCCTCAGCCGCCCCACGGGAGCCGCACTGGTAATACGAAAACTGGGAAGTATTCCCTTTCGCCTGTATGCAGCGCCTGATTACCTGAGCGAGTGCGCGCCAAGCGCCTGGACCTTCCTGGCCTACGACGAGAGTATGGAAGAGTCGCCGCAGCAGACGTGGCTGAAGGCGCATGCCAATGGCAGGCCCATCGTACTGTCGAGCAATCACCTCGATATCCAGCAGGCAGCGGCCGCGGCCGGTGCGGGCATCGTCGGCCTGCCTTTTTTCGCAGGCGACCGGGATCAGCGCCTGGTCCGCGTGGACAGCGACGGGCCGAGCCTGACACGTGATGTCTGGCTGACCGTACATGGCGATCTGCGCCAGGTACCGCGCATAGCCGTGGTCATTGAGTTTCTGAGTAATGTGCTGGGCAGCGCGCTGAAGGGGCCGGCTGCGGCGTAGAACCACGGGCAGCGCCCCCATCCCGATGCATCTATGCCTCCGGCACTTAGCTGGGAACTATCCGTAGGGCGACTGCTGGGCTCCTGGAACCGTAAGCGCGCCCTTGTTCTTGCCCGCGAACACGAACTCGTGGAATCTGCGAGTTCAGGCAACCACGCAAGCCGAGAAACTTAAGCTCTGCCCGGGCACAGACTGGAGATCCTGAATTTTCCGGCAGAGTTCCGGGAATGGCGCTCACTCGGCAGGAATGGGCCGTGTCGCGAGAATTGGAGCGGGTGATGGGAATCGAACCCACGCTTGAGGCTTGGGAAGCCGCCGTTCTACCATTGAACTACACCCGCATTGGCCGTACCGCTCGACACCACGCGGCAGGGGAAGGGATTATAGCGCGACCGTGGCGACGCGGGCGGACGCCGTTCCAGCACCGCCTGTCCCCGCCGCACTGCCGCCCCACTACAATGGCGGGCTATGACTATGACCTCTACCTCGAAGGGCGATACGGCCGCTTCGGCGCCGCTTTCTTCGGCCACCGAGGCCGCGTTGCCCTCTTCCTCGCAGGCCCTGAACAGCCCGGGCGCCGCGCATATCCGCAGTTTCGTGCATCGCCGTGGCCACATCACCCAAGGCCAGCGCGATGCGCTGGAACGGCTGCTGGACCTGTGGTCCATTCCGTACGAACCGCACAAGCTCGACTTGGCCGCGGCCTTCGGCCGGCAGGCGCCGACGATCCTGGAGATCGGTTTCGGCATGGGCGAGACCACCGAGAAAATCGCCATGAGCCGCCCGGATGACAATTTCCTGGGCGTGGAGGTTTTCAACGCCGGCGTGGGGTCCATGCTCAAGCGCATCGAGGCGTCGCAGTTGCAGAATGTGCGCATCATCCAGCACGACGCGGTGGAAGTGGTCCGCGACATGATCGCGCCGGACACGCTGGACGGCGTGCACGTCTACTTCCCCGACCCCTGGCCCAAGAAGCGGCACCACAAGCGGCGGCTGATCCAGCCGCCCTTCGTCGCCCTGCTGGCCAGCCGCGTAAAGCCGGGCGGGTATGTGCACTGCGCCACGGACTGGGAGCAGTACGCGCAGCAGATGCTGGAAGTGCTGGGCAACGACCCGCTGTTGCGCAACGCGGCGGACGGCTATGCGCCGCGCCCGGAATTCCGTCCCCAGACCAAGTTCGAAGCCCGCGGCCTGCGCCTGGGCCATGGCGTTTGGGACCTTATGTTCAAGCGAGTCGGCTGAATGCTATTTCCTGCGATCGAGCCCTACCGTCACGGCATGCTGGACACCGGCGACGGTCACCAGGTGTATTGGGAGCTGTGCGGCAATCCCGCGGGCAAGCCGGCGGTGTTCCTGCACGGCGGCCCGGGTAGCGGCTGCGCGCCGGTGCATCGGCAACTCTTCGACCCGGATCAGTACAACGTGTTGCTGTTCGACCAGCGCGGTTGCGGCCGTTCGCGCCCGCACGCGAGCCTGGAGAACAACACGACCTGGCACCTGGTGGAGGACATGGAACGCTTGCGCGTCGACGTCGCCGGGGCCGAGCGTTGGCTGGTGTTTGGCGGCTCTTGGGGCTCTACCCTGGCCCTGGCCTACGCGCAGGCGCATCCCGGCCGCACGGCGGCCCTGGTCCTGCGGGGCATTTTCACGGTGCGGCGGTCGGAGGTGCAGTGGTATTACCAGCACGGCGCATCGGAACTCTTCCCCGATTTGTGGGAGGACTTCCTGGCGCCCATCCCGGCCGAAGAGCGCGGCGACATGGTCGCCGCCTACCACCGGCGGCTGACGGGCACCGACGCCGCGGCGCGACTGCGCGCCGCCAAGGCGTGGAGCCGTTGGGAGGACAGCACCATAACCATGCTGCCCAGCACCCGACACCAGCAAAGCCATGCCGCCGACCTGGCGGCCTTGGCCTTCGCCCGCATCGAGAACCACTACTTCGTCAACGAGGGCTTCATGACGGAGGGGCAGCTCATCCGCGACGCGCACAAGCTGCGTGACATTCCCGGCGTGATCGTGCAGGGCCGCTACGACGTGTGCACCCCGATGCGGACGGCATGGGATCTGCACAGGGCTTGGCCGGAAGCCCAGCTCCATGTCGTACCAGACGCGGGCCATGCCTTCGACGAGCCCGGCATTCTTACGCGCCTGCTGGAAGCCACCAACCGCTATGCCGCAACGGGGCGGCCATAGGCCATACGTACGGAAGCACGACAACCATGGATATTCTGTTGAACGGGGAAGCGCGCCAGATCGGTCCGGGAACCACCGTGCTGGGACTGCTGGAAGCGCTCGGTTACGTCGGCAAACGGGTCGCGGTCGAAAAGAACGGCGAAATTGTTCCGAAAAGTCAGCACGCTGACGCAATATTGAAACAAAACGACAAGCTGGAAATCGTCGTCGCCGTAGGCGGGGGCTGACCAGGCGTCAAAAAAGGGGGCTGATGCACCGGGCCGGCCCCGGTCAACCCTCGCAACCTGTTACATGTGATTGACGCCCGTTCTGCCCAAGCATCCGCATAATCGACCCATGCCATCGGACTCGTAGCGTGTTCGACCGGCTTACCGGCGCGGATAGTTCCCCGCCCGCTCCGGTCACATCGGCCAGGGCGCACCCCTGGCCGTTTTTTTTTGCGCGGCGCTAGCGCATGCCGCCGAAGCGGCCCAGGCCCTTGATGCCGCCCATGGCCCGCATCATCTTGGCCATGCCGCCCTTCTTCATCTGCTTCATCATGCCCTGCATCTGCTCGAACTGGGCCAGCAGGCGGTTCACTTCCTGCACGGGCACGCCGGCGCCGGCGGCAATGCGCCGCTTGCGCGACGCCTTGATCAGCTCCGGCTTGGCACGTTCGCCGGGCGTCATGGAGTTCAGGATGCCTTCGGTACGGCGCAGTTGCTTGTCGGCCTGCCCGCCCTGCAACTGCCCGGCGGCCTGCTGGAACTGGGCGGGCAGTTTCTCCAGCAGCGAACCCATGTCGCCCATTTTCTTGACCTGGGCCAGTTGCTCGCGAAAATCGTTCAGGTCGAATTTGCTGCCGGACTTCAGCTTGGTCGCCAGCTTCTGCGCTTCGGCGATATCGATGTTCTTCTGCGCCTGCTCGACCAGCGACACGATGTCGCCCATGCCCAGGACGCGTTGCGCCATGCGGTCCGGATAGAAGGCTTCCAGGCCATCGAGTTTTTCCGAAACGCCGACGAATTTCAGCGGCTTGCCGGTGACGTGCCGTACCGACAGGGCCGCGCCGCCCCGCGCGTCGCCATCCAGCTTGGTAAGCACGACGCCGGTCAGCGGCAAGGCATCGGCGAACGCGCGTGCGGTATTGACGGCGTCCTGCCCTTGCATGGCGTCCACCACGAAGAGCGTTTCCACCGGCTTGACGAGATCGTGGAGCGAGCGGATCTCGCGCATCATCGCTTCGTCCACCCCCAGCCGTCCGGCCGTGTCGACGATCAGTACGTCGTAGTGGAAGCGCCGCGCATGGTCGACCGCCGCGCGCGCGATGTCTTCCGGCTTCTGGCCCGCGTCGGACGGCACGAAGTCCACGCCCACCTGGGCCGCGACGGTCTTCAATTGCTCGATGGCCGCCGGGCGATACACGTCGGCGCTGACCACGGCGACCTTCTTCTTGCCGGTCTTGCGGCCGCCCTGGACATGATTGCCCTCGGCCAGCCAGCGCGCCAGCTTGCCGGTGGTGGTGGTTTTGCCTGCGCCCTGCAGGCCCGCCATCAGGATGACGGCCGGTGGCTGCACCGCCAGCGATAATTCGCCGGCTTCGGGGCCCAGGTCGCCCCCCATCAAGGCGGTCAGTTCCTTGTGGACGATACCGACCAGCGCCTGGCCGGGGCTCAGGCTGCTGGCGACTTCTTCGCCCAGGGCTTTTTCGCGGACGCGGGCCACGAAGTCGCGCACCACGGGCAGCGCCACGTCGGCTTCCAGCAGCGCCATGCGCACTTCGCGCAGCATCTCCTGGGTGTTGGCTTCGGTCAGGCGTGCTTCGCCGCGCAGCGTCTTGACGACGCGCGACAGGCGTTGGGTAAGGTTATCGAGCATGAGATGCGTTTCCGCTTAAACTAGTCGGCTGACAGGGGGCCGGCATGGCGCCGGTTGCGTCGGCGCCCGCATGCGGCGGCCGGTGAACGACCGGTGCCCGGACCCTATCCAGAACAACAACGGTTTCTATGTCACCAGGCATTGTATTTCACGCGGTCGCCGCACTGGCGTACGCGGTGCTGGGCGCGTCCCTGTGGCGGCGGCTGGCGGGCGCGGACGGCATCGAGCACGCGGGCCGGGTGGCGCGCACCTGCCTGCTGGGCGCGCTGCTTTTGCAGGGCATCGCCCTGTACCAGTCCATCCTCGGCCAGGACTACCTGTTCATCGGCTGGGCCCTGGCGCTGTCCGCGGCGATCTGGCTGGGCATGGTGATCTTCTGGCTGGAAAGCCTGTTCGTCCGCATCGATGGACTGCTGCTGTTGCTGCTGCCGGCGGCCGCTTTTGTCTGCGTGCTGGCGGGCGCCTTTCCCCAGGGACAGGTCGTACCGCACGCCAACAATGCATGGTTGCGCGGGCACTTGGTCATCGCCCTGATCGCCTACGGATTGATGACGGTGGCAGCCGTCCAGGCCATGCTGATGGCGCTGCTCGACCGGCACCTGCATCGCCCGCCGGGGCTGGAGAACGGCACCAACCTGATGGGCAAGGTACTGGACGTGCAGCCGGCGCTGCTGATGCAGGAGCGGCTGCTGTTCCGCGTCATTTCGGTGGGCTTCGTGGTGCTGACGCTGACGGTGTGCACGGGCTCGGTCGCCTCGTATATGCTGACGCAGCGGCTGCTGCCGTTCGATCATAAGACGGTGTTTACACTGCTCTCGTGGCTGACCTTTGGCGTGCTGCTGGTGGGACGGTACCGAAAAGGCTGGCGCGGCCGCGTGGCCTTGCGTTGGACATTGTCGGGATTCGCACTGCTGCTGCTGTCCTATACCGGCAGCCGGTTCGTGCTGGAAGTTCTGTTGCATCGAGGCTAAGGTGGGCAAGCTGCTTTTCTGGTTCATCCTCGTGCTGGTGGTGTTGACCATCGCACGTATCGCTGCCCGTGCCGCCACCCGCGCGCAACAGGGAGGCGGCGCGACGCGCCGCACCGGTCGTTCGCAGCGGACCCGCGCGGTGCCCGCCGAACAGATGGTCCGCTGCGCGCACTGCGGCATCCACCTGCCCCGGTCGGAAGCCACGCTGATCGACGGGCGCACATGGTGCAGCCACGAACACGCGCGGCTCGGCGAACGTAATCAATGAGGACAGGATAGCGGATGGCTCTGCAACTCGATCGGCATGGATGGTTGAAACCCGCTCGCGGCGTGACACAGGCGCCCTCGCCCAATTTCGACGCCCGGCCGACGCAGGCGGAGGTCTCGCTGCTGGTCCTGCACAACATCAGCCTGCCGCCCGGCCAGTTCGGCGGCCCCCACGTCCAAGGGCTGTTCCAGAACCAGCTGGACTACGACGCCCATCCCTGGCTGGCACGGCTGCGCGGGCTGCGGGTGTCCGCGCACTTCTTCGTGCGGCGCGATGGGGCCATCGTCCAGTTCGTCGGTACGGACCACCGCGCCTGGCATGCCGGCGTATCCCGCTTCGGTGGCCGTGAGCGTTGCAACGACTTTTCGCTGGGCATCGAGCTGGAAGGCACGGACGACCTGCCTTATACCGACGCCCAGTATGCGGCCCTGGCGCGGCTTACCCCCGCGTTGATGGCCCGCTACCCCCTGCGCGCGGTCCGCGGCCATTCGCATATCGCCCCGGGGCGCAAGACAGATCCGGGGCCGGCGTTCGAATGGATGCGCTTCGGGCATCTTTGCGGGTTTTTGCGGCGCGCCTTGCCCCCGCAATAAGCCAGTCTCGCCCTTCCAAGCTCAGCGTGCCGGGCGGCGTTGCGCCGTCGCGGGCCGCCAGCCCAGTTCGCCCGATATCGCGGCGGCAACTTCCTGGACGATGGGGACCATGTCGCGCATCCTTTCCATGGGCATGTATGGGACCGTACTGGAAACGCTGACCGCCGCGACGATCGTTCGGGAAGCATCCCGTACCGGCGCGGCGACGCAACGAATGGACGGTTCGTTGTCCTCGAGATCGAAGGCGTAGCCCGCGCGCGCATAGTCGCGCATGCGGTCCAGGAAGCGTTCTTCGGGCAGTGTGTTGCCCGCTGCCCGCGGCGAGACCGGCGCGCCGGCGTGCAGCATGGCCAGCCATTCCAGTTCATCGCCATCCAGCAGCAGCGCCTTGCCGACACCGGTGACCGCCAGCGGCATGCGGTGGCCCACGCGCGAGCGCATTTCCAGGCCCTTCTTGCCGGGGATTTTTTCCAGATAGAGGGCATCGGCGCCGTCGCGCACGGCCAGGTGGATGGTGTCGCCACTGGCGCGGGCCAGTTCCTCCAGATGGGGACGCGCGAGCGTCGCCAGGGGAATATCCTCGCGTGCCTGGAAGCCAAGTTCGATCAGCCGCGGCCCCAGCGTATAGCCGTACCCCGGCAACACGCGTAGATAGCGCTCCTGGACCAGGCAACTGGCCAGGCGGTGCGTGGTGCTGCGCGCCACGCCGATGCGCGCGCAGATATCGCGCAGATCGCGCGTCCCCGCCGCGACGGAATGGATGACCGCGAGCCCGCGCGCCAGCGTCTGTGTGCCGGAGGCCGTCGGGGCGGGGGCGGCCGTCATGTCTGTCGTGGTAGCCGTGTCCGTTGTGGCGGGCGCGTCTGCTGTGGCAGCAGTGCTCCTCGTGACCGAGGCGCTGGCCACCACAGGCGTGCCGGGAGCGCTGTTGGTGTGTCGTCGAGCCATATCGTTGTTCTGCACCCTGCGTTACGGCGGAGTCCCGGCCGCGCCCGCGCGCGCCGCGTTCGGCCATCCGATGTTCTGTCGCGCATTTTATCCCTATATATGGGATTTGATTCTACATTTTGAGCAAATCGGCATCGAGGGCTAGAATCCGACGCAGGAGACACCACGAGGACAGGCTCTATGACTGCCGCGACGCCGCACCCAGCGGCCCTCATCGCCCTGGATTGGGGCACATCTTCGCTGCGCGCCTACCGCATGGCCGCCGGCGGCGAGATCCTTGATACGCGCCATTTGCCCTGGGGCATCATGCGCCTGCCGACGCCGCCGGGCGACGGCGCCGCGCCGCCTGCGGCAGCCTCCGGTTTCGAGCTGGCGTTCGAGCAAGCCTGCGGCGACTGGCTGCGCGCCACGCCGGGCCTTCCCGTCATCGCGTGCGGCATGGTCGGCAGCGCCCAAGGCTGGGCGGAGGCCGCGTACCTTGATATCCCGGTGGACCTGCGCGCGATCGGTGCGCGGCTGACCCCCGTGGACACGCGGCGCGGCGCCATCCTGCGCATCATCCCGGGACTGCTGCAGCGGCAGGGACTGCCCAATGTCATACGCGGCGAGGAGACTCAGGTGGTCGGCGCCGTGGACAGCCAGGCGGATGCCGCCGAAGACTTGCTGGTCGGCCTGCCTGGCACCCATTGCAAATGGGTACGAGTGCGCGACGGCCGCATTGTCGAGTTCGATACCTTCATGACGGGCGAGGTCTATGCCGCCCTGCGCGCCCACACCATCCTGGGCCGCACCATGGCCGATGCCGCGTCCGCCGATGACGCCGCCTTCGAGCAGGGCTTGGGTGTCGCCGGCTCCGAGCAGGGTCGAGGCGGCGTACTGTCCACCATCTTCAGCACCCGCGCGCTGGGCCTTACCGGGCAACTCGCGCCCACGGCGCAGCCCGATTACCTGTCCGGCCTGTTGATCGGGCATGAAGTCTGCGCGCTGCGCGCCCTGCTGGACGCGCGCGGCATGCCATCGCGCATTGTCCTGTGCGGCGACGAAGCCTTGTGCCGCCGCTACGCGCGGGCCCTGCCGCGCTTCGGACTGGCCACGCCCGGACTGGCCGCGCAGGCGGCGGAACGCGGCCTGTGGCGCCTGGCCGTATCGGCCGGCCTGGTGTGACGCAACCCTGACGCACGAGGATATCCGTATGCCTTCCGTTTCTTCTCCACTGCGCACCGCGATGGCCGGATGCGGCCTGATCGCCATCCTGCGCGGCATTCGGCCCGACGAGGCCGAAGCCGTCGGCGAGGCCCTGTACGGCGCCGGTTTTCGCATCATCGAAGTCCCGTTGAATTCCCCCGAGCCGCTGACCAGCATCCGCAATCTGCGGCAGGCGCTTCCGCTCGACTGCATGATCGGCGCGGGCACCGTGCTGGATCCGTCGGCCTGCGCGGAGATCGCCAAGGCAGGCGGCGAAATCGTCGTCATGCCTCATGGCGATCCCCAGGTCATCCGCGCCGCCAAGGCGGCCGGGCTGGCGGCCTCCCCGGGCGTAGCCACGCCTACCGAAGCCTACGCCGCGCTTGCAGCCGGTGCGGACGTATTGAAGATGTTCCCCGCCGAACAGCTCGGGCCGGCCGTGCTCAAGGCATGGCGCGCCGTGATTCCCAACGATGTGCCGCTGGTTCCCGTTGGCGGGATCACGCCGCAACGCATCGCTGAATACGCGCAGGCGGGCGCGAGCGGCTTCGGCCTCGGATCGGCCCTGTACAAGCCCGGCATGGACGCCGCCGAAGTGGCCGAACGTGCGCGGGCCTTCGTGGCGGCCTGGCGCGACGCCTATCCCTCCACCGAACCGCAATCATGAAAATCACCAAACTCACCACCTACATCGTCCCGCCGCGCTGGTGCTTCCTGAAGATCGAGACCGACGAGGGTGTCTCCGGTTGGGGCGAACCCGTCGTCGAGGGCCGCGCCCACAGCGTGGCGGCCGCCGTGGAGGAACTGGCGGACTACCTGATCGGCAAGGACCCGCGCAATATCGAAGACCACTGGACCGTGCTGTATCGCGGCGGCTTCTATCGCGGCGGCGCCATTCACATGAGCGCGCTGGCGGGCATCGACCAGGCCTTGTGGGACATCAAGGGCCGCGCGCTCGGCGTGCCGGTATCGCAACTGCTGGGCGGCAATGTGCGCGACCGCATCCGCGTCTATTCCTGGATCGGCGGCGACCGGCCGGCCGATACGGCGGCGGCGGCCAAAGCGGCCGTCGAACGCGGCTTTACCGCCGTCAAGATGAACGGCACGGAAGAACTGCAGTTCATCGACTCGCACGACAAGGTGCGCAAGTGCCTGGAAAACGTCGCCGCGGTACGTGACGCCGTCGGCCCGGACGTCGGCATCGGCGTCGACTTCCACGGGCGCGTGCACAAGCCCATGGCCAAGATCCTTATCAAGGAGCTCGAACCCTACAAGCTGATGTTCATCGAAGAGCCCGTATTGAGCGAGAACCACGAAGCCTTGAAGGAACTGGCGCTGCTGTCGTCCACGCCCATTGCCCTGGGCGAACGGCTGTACTCGCGCTGGGACTTCAAGCGCATCCTGTCCGAGGGCTACGTGGACATCATCCAGCCCGATCCCTCGCACGCCGGCGGCATCACCGAAACCCGCAAGATCGCCGCCATGGCGGAGGCGTACGACGTGGCCCTGGCCCTGCACTGCCCTTTGGGCCCCATCGCGCTGGCGACCTGCCTGCAGATCGATGCCGGCTGCTACAACGCCTTCATCCAGGAACAGAGCCTGGGCATCCACTACAACGCCGCCAACGATCTGCTGGACTATGTCAGCAACCGCGAAGTCTTCGCGTACCAGGACGGGATGGTCGCCATTCCACAAGGCCCGGGCCTGGGCATCGAGGTCAACGAGGACTACGTGAAGGAACGCGCGGCCGTCGGCCACCGCTGGCGCAACCCGATCTGGCGCCACAAGGACGGCAGTTTCGCCGAGTGGTAAGGGCCTGACATCGCCGGGGATCCTGCATAAGCCCCGGCAGCCCTGCCACTCGAGGTTCTTGCGACGATTTCCCCGAACACAGCGCAGCCCACCGCGCCGCGATCGACCCCACGACGATCCGCCTGCGCGCCTGGAGACTGCACAGGAGACAGACCGTGCCCACCGCACACATCGGCGCCGTGCCCGGCGCACATGCCACGCGCAGCCGCTACCTGATCATGGTGATGCTGTTCATCACCGTCGTGATCAATTACCTGGACCGCAGCAATCTCTCCATCGCCGCGCCTGCCCTGAAGGACGAGTTCGGCCTGGACACCGTGCACGAAGGCTTGATCCTGTCGGCCTTCGGCTGGACCTACGCCGCGATGCAGATACCGGGCGGCTGGCTGGTCGACCGCGTCGCGCCGCGTTTTCTCTATGCCATCGCCCTGATCCTGTGGTCGGCCGCGACGCTGTTCATGGGCTTCGCCGGCAGCTTCGTCACCCTGTTCGTCCTGCGCCTGGCCGTGGGTGCGCTCGAAGCGCCGGCCTACCCCATCAACAACCGCGTCGTCACGACCTGGTTCCCCGAACGCGAGCGCGCCACGGCGATCGGCTTCTATACGTCCGGCCAGTTTGTCGGGCTCGCCTTCCTCACGCCCGTGCTGGCCTGGCTGCAACACCACTACGGCTGGCACATGGTCTTCGTCAGCACCGGCCTGATCGGCATTGTGTGGGGCGTGCTGTGGTTCATGATCTACCGCGAACCGCGCCAGTTCCGCGGCGCCAACGAGGCCGAGATCGAACTGATCCGCCAGGGCGGCGGCGTGGTCGACCTGGAGCGCCGGGTCACGGAGAAGAAAACGCCGTTCGCGTGGGCCGACCTGGGCCTGGTCATGTCGCGCCGCAAGCTGTGGGGGGTGTACCTGGGCCAGTTCTGCCTGACCTCCACGCTGTGGTTCTTCCTGACCTGGTTCCCGACTTACCTGGTGAAGTATCGCGGCATGGACTTCATCAAGTCGGGCTTCCTGGCCTCGGTGCCCTTCCTGGCCGCTTTCGTCGGCGTACTGTGCTCCGGCGTGTTGTCGGACTGGCTGATACGGCGCGGCGCGACACTGGGCGTGGCGCGCAAGCTGCCCATCATCCTGGGCCTGCTCATCTCCACGTCCATGATCGGCGCCAACTACACCGACTCGACCGGTTGGGTGATCTTCTTCCTGGCGCTGGCGTTCTTCGGCAACGGCCTGGCGTCGATCACCTGGTCTCTGGTCTCTACGCTGGCGCCCGTGCGGCTGCTGGGGCTTACCGGAGGCGTCTTCAACTTCATCGGCAATTTGTCATCGATCTGCACGCCCATCGTGATCGGCTTTCTGGTGTCGCAGGACAACTTCGCTCCCGCCATCGTCTATGTGGCCTCGCTGGCCCTGCTGGGCGCGCTGTCGTACATCCTGCTGGTAGGCAAGGTGGAGCGGATCGAGGAATAAGGCGCCGGACAAGGCACGGGGCAGTGCGCCGCTCAGGCCGCCTTGCCCCACCATCTCGCCGCGTGCCTGCGTGTATTGCCGCGTATCCACTGCGCCAGGCGTTGCAGGAGCGCGGGCTCGGTCCCTGGGTTCAGTTGTTCGCGCAGTGCGTTCGTGACTTCTTCCAATGCCGCCGGCAGGCGCGCTGCCACATCCTTGCCGACCTGCATCACATAGCGTGGCGCGAAACCGAGTTCGCCAGCCATGGCGGACAAGTGGTCCGCGGTAATGCGGCCGGGCGCCATCTCGCCGCCGATAGAGAACGCGAACCGGCGCGACAGCCCGGTGTACATCGCCGTGCACATCAAGTCGTAAAAAGGCGCCAGGCGGTGAGAACCGTCCGGCGCCTGCAGGATCGACAGGTTCTTCGCATGGCTGTCGTTGTTGCCCACGTACAGGTTGAAGAATATCCACGCCAGGAACCGGCGCAGGTCGCCGGCTTGCAGGCCCGAGCGCCGCAGCAATTCCCGGCATAGCGCCAGCGATGGGCCGCCGTCGGCTTCGTACTTGACGTCCGAAGGCTTGCCGGCCAATTGACATAAATCCAGCTGGTGCAGGCGCAGCAGGCCACCCGTGCCATCGTCCAGGCGGTCATACCTGCGGATCAGGCAGGCGCGCGTATCCGGCTGGTAGACGGCTTGGGCTACCCCCAGTTCCAGGCGAGCCGCCAACTGCATCACCACGGTTTCGTTCAAGGCGGAGGCCCATACGCCCGGCAAACCACGGATGTCCGGCTTGAGGATATGGCTGGAGGGCGCTGCCCCTTCCGGGATGGCCGGATTTCCGTCAGCGCCCACCATGATGAGCAGCTTGTCCTGGGCCCCGGCGAGCGAGATCCGCGCGCCTTCGGTTTCCGCCGCGAAGGCCGGCACCGACCCCTCTCGCAGTTGCGCCGCGATTTCGGCCCATGTCGTCGGGCGATAGCGCGGCGGGGCGGGCTTTTCTCCCTGCGGCATCAGCGTCAGGCCGCCGGCGGTGTCGCCCCCCACACTGCGCAGCAGGCCGAACACCGTGGTCGCGTGACGGCTCACCGACAGAAAGCGCCGGATATTGCCTTCCGGGAGCAGGTTCTCGAAATAGGCGACGACTCGATCGTCCGCGTGGTCTTCGGATTGCAGGGGCAGGTGCGCGCTCAACGGCGCGGCGCCGGGCAGCTTCAGCCAGGAGGGATCGTAGCGAAACCGCAGCGGACGTTCGTCGAACAGGCGTCCGACCAGCCGTCCACCGTCGTAGACATCCAGGACATCCGCCGTGGACATCAGAAGCTCCCACGCTTGCGGCGTACGACGACTTCAAGCCCCAGCAAGTCCAGCATATCCAGCACTTTCTGCAATTGCAGGGTGGGCTTGCCGCGCTCCAGGTCCACCACGAAGCGGTTGCCCGTATTGCCCAGCCCAGCCAGATCGGCCTGCATCAAGGCCTGGTCGCGGCGCGTCTGGCGCACCAGTTCGCCCAACTGCTGGGCCGTACGAACGGGGGTGCCGGAAAGCGGCGGGGTAGCCGGGGTATCGTCGGACATGGTCGCTCCGCGTTTATTACCGAACGGTAATTTTATGCGGCCATGCCGGGTATGTCGAGAAGAAAATTACCGAGCGGTAACTCCAATGTCGATCCTCGGCGGAATTCGACGCCAAGTTACCGCTCGGTAAGACGGGATTAAAGGGGCGGTACCCCACCCCGCCGCATCAGGCTTTGAGCAATAGCGCGTTCATCCGCTTCACGAAGGAGGCGGGATCGGCCAACTGGGCACCTTCGGCCAACATCGCCTGGTCCAGCAGCAGTTGCGCCCAGTCGCCGAAGTCCGCATCGGCGGCGTCACGCACGCGCGCCACCAGGGCATGTTCCGGATTGATCTCCAGCGTGGGCTTCACGTTGGGCGCTTCCTGTCCCGCCGCCTTCAGCATGCGCAGCAGGTTCGGGCTGAGTTCGTTCTGGCCGACCACGATGCAGGCGGGCGAATCGACCAGCCGCAAGGTCACGCGCACGTCCGCCACCTTGTCGCCGAGCGTGGTCTTCAGGCGTTCCACCAGCGGCTTGAAGGATTCCTGCACATCGGCCTGGCGCTTCTTTTCTTCCTCGTCCGCCAGCGCGTCCAGATCCAGGCCGCCCTTGGCCACGGAAACCAGCGACTTGCCGTCGAACTCGCGCAGATAGGACAACATCCATTCATCGACGCGGTCGGACAGCAGCAGCACCTCGATGCCCTTCTTGCGGAAGATCTCCAGGTGCGGGCTGTTCTTCGCGGCGGCATAGCTATCGGCCGTCACGTAGTAGATCTTGTCCTGCCCTTCCTTCATCCGGGACACATAGTCGGCGAAAGACACCGTCTGCGCGCCATCCTCGTTGTGCGTGGACGCGAAGCGAAGCAGCTTGGCGATGCGTTCCAGGTTGGCGGCATCCTCGCCCGTGCCTTCCTTCAGCACCGTGCCGAACTCGTCCCAGAACAGCGCGTAATCGTCCTTGCGGTTCTCGGCCAGGTCCTCCAGCAGCGACAGGATCCGTTTGGCCGACCCCTCGCGGATGGCGCGGACATCGCGGCTTTCCTGCAGGATCTCGCGGGAGACATTCAGCGGCAGATCGGCCGAATCGATCACCCCCCGCACGAAGCGCAGGTACGTCGGCAGCAACTGTTCCGCATCATCCATGATGAACACGCGCTTGACGTACAGCTTCACGCCGCGCCGCGCATCGCGGTCCCACAGGTCCATCGGCGCATGCTTGGGCACATACAGCAACTGCGTGTACTCGCTGCGGCCTTCCACGCGATTGTGCGTCCACGCCAGCGGATCGTCGTAGTCGTGCGCCACATGCTTGTAGAACTCGCGATACTGCTCGTCGGTGATATCCCCCTTGGCCCGCGTCCACAGCGCGTTGGCCTGGTTCACCGTCTCCAGCTCGTCCTTCTTGACCTGCTCGCCCTTCTCCGCGTCCCACTCTTCCTTCGCCATGCGGATAGGCAGGGAGATATGGTCGGAGTAGCGCCGCAGGATCTCGCGCAGCTTCCAGCCGCTGAGCAGGTCGTCCTCGTCGGCGCGCAGATGCAGCGTCACATCCGTGCCGCGGCCGGCCTTCTCGGTCTGGGCAATCGTGAACTCGCCCTGTCCGTCCGATTCCCAGCGGATCGCCTGGTCGGCCGGGGCGCCCGCGCGGCGGCTGACGACCGTGACTTTGTCAGCGACGATGAACGACGAATAGAACCCCACGCCGAACTGGCCGATCAGCTGGGCATCTTTCTGCTTGTCGCCGGTCAACTTGGAAAAGAACTCCCGGGTGCCGGAACGGGCGATCGTGCCCAAGTTGGACACCGCCTCTTCCCGGGACAGGCCAATGCCGTTGTCGGAAATCGTGATGGTGCGGGCCGCCTTGTCGTAATCCACCCGGATGCCCAGTTCGGCATCGCCTTCCATCAGCGCGGGGCTATCGATCGCCTCGAAGCGCAGCTTGTCGCAGGCGTCGGAAGCGTTCGAAACCAGCTCGCGCAGGAAAATTTCCTTGTTGCTGTACAGGGAGTGGATCATGAGGTGCAGCAACTGCTTGACCTCTGCCTGGAAGCCCAGGGTCTCCGATGCGGATTGGGATGCGGTTTCGCTCATGGTGTCGAAATCTTCGTGTCTGGTTGGTCGGAAGGTGAACGCCAGGGCGGGCGACCGGCACGCCGGTCGGCCTGCACCCCACACGGCGAGGCGACGCAGCCGGCTCGCCCGCGTGTTGGCGTGGCGAGCTCAGTATGGGGCCAGGAGCCGGGTTTTCAAGTGGGCTATAATTGCGAGCTTTCCGCCACGCAGCGCCACCAGGCGCCTGCGCACGACCTGCCCGGGTGGTGAAATTGGTAGACGCAGGGGACTCAAAATCCCCCGCCGCAAGGCGTGCCGGTTCGATTCCGGCCCCGGGCACCAAAACTCTCAATTCCTTGAATTATTGGGAGTTTTCAGCAAGGCAACGCTCATCAACTGTGATGCGGCGTGCGAACTGCGCCACGGCAGTTTTCCGCAATTTTTCCGTAAGCAGGTCTCGAGACTTTATACCTGTCGCCTCATCGAACCTTCCCCCGTAAGTACGAGCGAGCCTCCAGCCAAACTGGCACTGGTGCCCTCTATCGCTGATGGGTTTCTAACGGCGATGCGCCCCGTCCGTCCACTCAGCGCACCGGAGTGGATACACAAGTGTGTATCCAATGCGGTAAACTCGACAAATGACGACCAAAGAAGTGGGCATTCGTATTCGTGTTGAAAAAGAACTCAGGGACGAGTTCCAATCTGCCTGCCTGTCGGAGAATCGGCGCGCATCGGAAGTGCTCCGCGAATTCATGCGCATCTATGCACGCCATCGGATGGGAGGCCTACAAGGAGGCCTTTTCCCGTCCGGCGACCATCACGCTCCGAAGGAGTCCAATGAATAAGCGCAAGGGTGCAGAGGCACCCAAGAAATACAACGTAATCTCGCTGTTTTCCGGAGCCATGGGACTCGACATCGGGCTCGACCTTACCGGTCGATTCCAGTTACTAGCATGCGTCGAGAAAGTGCCATCGTTTTGCGAAACGATTCGTGCGAATCGCTCAGAGGGGCGGCTCCCTGCCGACCTAAAGGTGTTCGAGGGCGACATCTCTGACCTCGACCCCGCCGAAGTTCTGTCTGCCTGCGGGCTCAAACCAGGGGAGTTGGACGTACTGGTTGGGGGACCGCCCTGCCAAGCATTCAGTACGGCAGGGCGCAGAATGGCCACGCAGGACCCACGCGGTACGCTCTTGTGGCAATACCTCCGTTTTGTGGAGTACATGCAGCCAAAGTTCTTTCTGATGGAGAACGTGAGGGGGCTGCTATCTGCCGCACTAAAACATCGGCCAATTGCAGAGCGCCCCGAACGCGGCGGACCACCGCTTGCATCGGATGAACTGCCGGGCTCCGTTGTTCGGCTGTTTGCCGAAGACATGCAGAATTTGGCCAGTGTTGGGGGCTTCGGCTATCACATGGATTGCTTCGAGGTAAATGCCGTCAACTACGGCGCGCCTCAACTGCGCGAGCGCGCACTATTCATCGGGAATCGCTACAACGTCGTTGTTGATTTCCCCGACCCAACACACGGCCCCAATCACTCGATTCCCGCTCAGACATCCCTTCTTGAAGAAGCTGGCTCACTTAAGCCATGGAGTACGCTCCGGGATGCCATCGGTAGAATAAGTGACCCGGGCGAGGTGATTATGGACTTTAGCCCGCGCAAGAAGTCCTTTCTAGCCCGGATTCCTCAGGGTTCGAATTGGCGCAGCCTGCCGGTAGAACTCCAGCAGGAGTCAATGGGGTCCGCGTGGCATGCGAAGGGCGGCAGGTCTGGCTGGTGGCGCCGACTGAGCTATGACCTTCCATGTCCCACGCTTGTCACAATGCCGAACCACGCTAGCACTGCGCTTTGCCATCCAACAGAAGTGCGCGCCCTTTCGCTGAAGGAGTATGCACATATTCAAGAATTTCCCACAGACTGGGTTTTCAAAGGAACCGCTAGTCAGCAATACGCGCAGGTCGGCAATGCGGTGCCGGTGCGCCTTGGAACAGTAGCCGGAAACGTTATTGCAAAGGAATTGGATGCCCTTGCCGAGCGAAATTGGGTCGCAAGCGCAACCAAACCACAAGAGTACAGAGTAGTCTACGTACAATCGCATGTCCGCACTCGCCAGTGGTTCAAAGGCGGTAAGACTTATGTTTGGGAAGACGGAGAGGCCAATGCGTCGGCAACCTATGAAGCACCGCAGACTCTACGAAAAGTAAGCACAATAGGGTAAAAATGGCAACAGCGACAAGAAGAAGAAATGCAGTCCCAAACACACTCTCCGGGTTTCTTAAGTCACGGACGCATCATTTCAATCCGGAAGAAATTGTTAGGCTCTTCGGGGCGGTAACCGAGGAACGAGTAGACTGCCTCGCCGATGCGCTTGCGGCATACATCGGCACGAACTTACCAGCTGCATTTGAACGTCGAGATGGCCTGTCGGACTACCGTACGAACCCGTATGTGCTAATGACGTCCGCAAGCGTCATGAGATTAGATGACCCACAAGCCTTCGGGGCTTTCCTATTCAATAGCAAGTTATATATGGCGTTGGAGACGTCATTTGGCAAACAGATTGAGGCGGCCTTTGTTAGCCAGTACCCAATAGGCTCAGTTAACAAATGGATTGAGGCGCCGGAGAAGCGCGCAGAGTTTGCCGCTCTCGAGGGACTCAGTCGAGAGGAAAAGGCGCAGCAGCGACTCAATTCCGTGTGGCGCGAGATTGATAAATCCGTAGTTGTGGGCAACCGCCGATATCTTACGTCGATAAAAAGCGGCCCCAACACAATCAATGACACGCAAGTTCAGGGTATGACCCGAGCCATCATTGACAATTATCGCGCTTGGGTGCAACAGACAAGGGTTACATATCCGGAGGTCACTGGCATTGATGTTGTTCTAGGTTTGACATATGGAACAGACCGGACAACAAACAACAAAGAGAACCAGATTCTTGTCAAGCTCTTGCAGAACGGCTTCGAAGAAGCCGACCGAGCGAACGAGCCGGGAGTTTTAATCGACTCGGAAACTCGGTCCGTTCGTGTTTATCGGTGCATCGGCATGGATTTTTGGTCTTTCATTGGCAAACCAGACAATCGCCCAGCTGCGAACTTTGTTTTCTTAGAGGTTTTGCTTGCTCTGGCCAAAGCACTAGGACGAGGCGTCGAGAATGCGGACATCGAGACTCGGATTAACCTCAAGTTGCAACAGCTTGCCCTAGCTCTTTCTAAGTTAATGTTCCCTCGGCAAAGCCTACCCGCGTGGGTCAGAGATGACTTCTCTGAAGGTCAGCTATTCTGGTTCGCCACGGCTATAACGGCCTTCTACGACGAAGGAATTTGATGGCTTCCTGGAAGTAGGGAAAGAGCTGACGGTTTCTATGTTATGCCGGGTGTATCGCTGGTTGCTTTGCTGTAGGCGTGGCAGTCTACGCCGGAAGTCGAATTACCCGAAGCCCAAGACACGACACCCTTCACGACATCAGCTCAGCTAGTGCTTACAACAACGCCCGCCTCGCGCGGGCGTTGTTGTTCATGGTCGCGGAAGCCGTGTATTGACCCAGCGAAACCTGCTCAGGTTAAGCGGCTAATGCAAACGCCTCAGCCGGTGTCTTCATTCCAAGCGCTTGGTGCGGGCGCCGATGGTTGTAAAAGCGTATCCAGTCACCAATCACACGGCTGGCGTGCTGGATGGTCTCAAAGCGGTGGCGATGTACACATTGCTCCTTGAGCGTGCGGATTACCCGTTCGACCATACCGTTCTGCTGAGGGCAATGCGGCGTGATGAACTCCTGGCGCAAGCCGTAGCTGCGTACGAGCGCGGTGTAGCAGCGCGAGGTGAAGACCAGTCCGTTGTCCGATCGGAGCAAGAACGGCGTCGGCACGCGACCTAGCGTTCCGAAGCGGGCGATCAGGGCATGTTCCAGGGCGCTGCCCGCGGTGCATGCCTTGCCACTTCGCGACAGATGCCAGCCAAGTAACTCGCGCGTATGGCAATCGATCACCAGTGCGAGCGTCGCCCAGCCGTCCCGACCGGCCCACACTCGGCACAAATCCGTGGACCAGCGCTCGTTGGGCATTGTCGCCACCGATGGCAGGGCCTGGATGCGTGGCCTGAAGCCGATCGGCCGCTTGCGGACCTGCCAGCCCATTAACTGGAACACACGTTGTACGGTGTTCTTGTTGAACCCTAATAGGTGCGCAACCGTCCGGTAGCCAAACGACGGCGACTCCTCGATCATCGCCTTGATCGGCGCAGCGAATTTGGGATCGATCTTCGGCGCCGACTTAACCGGCTTGTAGTACACCGTGCGGCGCGGCACCTCGAACCAGCGGCACAGCTTGGCGATCGAGACGGTAATGCCGTCGGCTTGTAGTCCCTGGCGGATCATCTCGATCACTTCTCGTCCTCGCCCAGCAGGGACTGCAATTTTTTTCTGGCACGCAGCTCCAACATCGCCTCGCCGTACGCTTCTTGAAGATCCTTCAGCTGACGCTCGTATTGCTCTCGGACATCCTGCGGATTGGCCCTCAGGGCGTTTTCCATGCCGCGCTTGCCGTCATCGACCCATTGCTCGATCTCCGAGGGCGACAGATCGTACGTCCTGCTGGCTTCGGCAACCGTCGTTTTACCCTGAATAATGTCCAGCACCAGGGCGCTCTTGCGCTTGGCGGTCCAACGCTTGCTGTCGTCTTCCATCTTCGTGCTCATCGTCAACTTCCTCAATTATGACGTGAGCAGGTTTTCACTGGGTCAATGCAGCCACGCCGTCAGTCCCGACATCGCCACGCTCGCGGCCACTGTGAAATCGACATCACCCGGCAGCGGCGCGAGATTACGCGCCTCGACGGCGACGTATTCGGCGAGGGTACCGTCGCGATACCAATCCGAGAGGCCGAAGACCCGCTGCCCGACGGACAGGCCCGTCGTGCCATATCCAAGGGCAGTGACCACTCCAGCCAGCTCATGCCCGGGGATCGACGGGGTTCGGTCGCGCTCGAGCCGATCGGTCCAGGTCGGTGGCCACGTCAGCTCATCCCCGGTGAACCCGGACGCATAGACCTGAACGACGACATCGTTTATTGCTGCCTGCGGCCGGGGCCGCTCGGCCAGTTTCATCCCGGCCGTACCCGCGGCCTGGGTCGTCACTATGATTGCCTTCATGGAAATTTCCTCCATTGAGCCGGCCCGGATGGGCCGGGCCACGGTCACTCACGGCTTTGGCACGTTGAGGCGCTGGCTTTGTATAGATGCCAGGAGAAGCGAAAGCGAGGCAGCCAGGAGAACAAGGTCTTTCAGGAGGAACTGGCCGGGCATGGCTGAAATGGCCGGAAATCCCCCCGCCGTTGCCTCGGCTACGCCCGGAGTGGTCAAGAAAAAGGTGAGTGTGATCGCATAGGTCGCAGCCGACATCGCCGCGCCCAATGCCGAGAAGAAAGGCCGGAACGCGCCGAGAATCAGAGCCGCGGCGGTGGACAATTCAAGTACGCCTATAACGTAGCTTGCCCCTTGAACGCCGAACAAGGCATTCAACCAGCCCATGAAAGGGCTGTTGACGATGAACGGAGCGATGCCGCCGGCTTCGTAGGCGGTGAACTTCATCCCGCCGAACCAAAGAAAAATGACGACCAAAGCCCATCTGAGCAAAGCCAGGTGAGAAAGCGAACCCACGCTCTTTTCAGCGACTTGTGGACGAAAGTGATTTGCAGGAGTTGTCATTCCAGGGGTTCCGTTCGGGTTGTTCGTTGGCGATAGAAAGCGTCTACTCTAGGCCCGCCCGATACCGATTTCGAGACTAGCTTTGCTCAACAAACTGCCAGAAAGGATCAAACCAGCAAGACCGGAGCTTCATCCACTGACGGACGTGCGTATCCCGGGCGCGCTCCCGGACCGGCACTGAGCCCGATAGTCGGAAGGTTGAATGCCGTAGACATCATGGAATGCCTTCAGAAAACTGCTTCGGCTGCTGTATCCGACCGAGCGCGCGATCCTATCGACCGATAGTTCGTCGGTGATCAGCATCGACGCGGCTTGGCGCATGCGCAGCCTTCTGAGGACGGTCATCGGGGGCATGCCGATAACTTGCGTGAACCGCGCCATAAAAGACGATCTGCTCAAGCAAGCGATGCGGGCGAGGCTGTTGGCGGAGTGCGGCGCGCCGGGATGCGCCGCCATATGGGAGAAGGCGCGGGCGATATTGACGTCTCCCAATAGCGAGAAGCGCTCCACCCATAGATCGATGGAGGTCAATGAGCGTCTTAGCAACGCGATCAACACTACCTTGAGCAGGGTCGTCGTCATGGCACCCGTACCCACTTCCTGGTCGATGAGCTCCTGAAGGGCCAAGCGCAGTGTGCGGTCAATGTGGTGCGTGCTATCGAACTGTTCGACGATAGGGGCTTGCAACGTCGAGAACAAATTCACGGTCGCGCCATAGGACGCCTGGAAATAGCCGCAGATCAACATCAGGTGCGGGCCGTCTTCGCCGGCGACAAAGCGCCGGATCGCACCCGGCGGGAATGGCTTCCAGCGGCCCTCCACCTCCTGATACACCCCGCTTTCAGGATCCTCCGGCGGCACCGCGATATGGAAATACTGATTCGGCGGCGTGATGACAAGCGTGTGAGGTGAAAGCTCGATGGCCGGATGTCCCTCCAGCACCATGCGTCCCCGCCCGGACAGGTTGTAATGTATGCCGGGTGCGGATGTACCTCCCAGGTTTATGCGCCAACCGGGACTTACCAGGCATTCGGTCAGCCGCACAAAATCCACGGTCAGCGTGGATAGCAGGCCGTCGAGATCGGCGGCGGACATCCGCGTTATTGGCATGACTCGATGTTCAGGCGACCCATCCTCGTTCATAGAACCCCCATCGAAGTTGGAGCCATTCTCCTCGCGTTGTTTCAACGGTCGCAATCAAGTCGATGCGGCAGGGGGAACATTTTCGATAGCGATTGCGCAGACACGTGTCCTGCTTCGTGCAGTATGAGCGTGGCTGCGAACCGCCCGTATCGCCGACGCGGCCTTAACGGCCCGATTAAACTCCTTTTCCCGACAGACGTAACTACGCTGACGACAGCGGCTAGGCGGTTACCACCAGGCCGCGCTGCACAGCCGGACGCGCCAGGCCACGATCGAGCCATATCCGCACCTGACGAAAGCGGTCGAAGCCGACGAGCTCGCGTGCTTCGTAAAAGCCGATCAGGTTGCGCACCCAGCCGAGCAGCGAAATGTCTGCGATGCTGTAGTCCGCACCCATCACCCAGTCTCGGTCGGCGAGGCGTGCGTCGAGCACACCCAGCAGCCGCGCTGATTCGGCCGCGTAGCGTTGCAACGGACGCTTGTCCTCATAGGCCTTGCCAGCGAATTTATTGAAGAAGCCGACCTGGCCGAACATCGGCCCGACACCGCCCATCTGCCACATCAGCCACTGTATCGTTTCATATCGCGTGCCGGGATCGGTGGAAAGGAGTTGCCCGGTCTTGTCGGCGAGATAGATCAGGATCGCTCCCGATTCGAACAGCGCCAGTGGCCGACCCCTCGGCCCGTGCGGATCGTAGATAGCCGGGATTTTTCCATTGGGGTTCAGCGCGAGGAAGGCCGGATCGTGGTTCTCGTTCGCCATGATGTCGACGCGGTGTGGCTCATAGGCCAGCTCCGTCTCCTCGAGCATGATTCCGACCTTCACTCCGTTGGGCGTCGGCGCGGAATAGAGTTGCAACCGATCAGGATATTGAATCGGCCAACGCGTGAAAATTGGATGATCGACTGTCATTGTTTTACTCCTAGCCTTCCAGGCTTGTACGGAACGAGCTTTAGACGGACTCGATGCCGATATCGAGACTGGATCAGCTCAATAGAATGCCAACAAGAATCAAACAACAGGGCGATCCGCACACCTAAACCACGTATTACTCGCCGTCGCGCGCGAGGCGCCGCCATTTCCCTGGCGTCATACCCATCCTGTCGGTGAACACGCGTCGAAAAGCCGCCACGGATCGATACCCCACTGAGTCGGCAACGACCTCGGTGGTCACCGCCGGCCTCTTCAGCTCGTTCGCGGCCAGGCTCATCCGGATATCGGTCAGCAGTTCGTTGGCCGAATGCCCGAGCTTTTGTTGAAAGTGCCGCATAAAGGTGGCGCGCGACATGCTGCACAAGTCGGCCAGTTCAGGGAGGCTCCAGGGGTGCGCCGGATTCGAGAACATGGCCGAAATGGCCGGGCCCAGTCGCGGATGGCCGGCAAGGGCCAGCAAGCCCGCGGGCGCTCGGTCGGATTCGCTTGCCGCGCGCAGTGCCAGTGTGAACAGCGCCGATGTAAGCGCATTGAGAATGGCGTATCGGCCCGGCTTGTCGCCGGCGAGCTCAGTGCGCATCAGCCCTACGAGACTGGACAGGTGCCTCGTGGCGCACACGGCACCTTCTTCACCACGGCCGTCCATGGACCGCACCACCAGAACCGTCGGTAGATAGTGACGAATCAGCCGATCATGCGGCGGCCTTATGAAGAATCGACCGCACAGCATGTCCAGGTGCTCGCCCTGGCCGTCATTTTCGCTAATCGTCCATCCTTCAGAACTTTGTCGATTGCAGGTACGACCCGGCGCATGTCCGCCGCCATCGTGCAGAACGTGCGCAGACCCGTGAGGCAACAGCACGATATCGCCGCCCGCCAGCTCTCTGGCCGTACCGGTCTCCGGATCCGCAATAGTCGCCCGGCCCTTCAGCACGACGTGGTAAGGAATCTCATGCGCCGCGGACCGATCCCGGCCGACGCGCCATGGCGCACCGTAGACACATCGGGCCTCCGGCTGGCTGGTAACGGTGATCATTTGCAGGAGATGGCTCAGCCAGTCGAACTGCGGCATGGAAGACAAGCACGCGCTCATCGGCCGGCACTCTGTCCACCATCGACGTGCAGAATCTCTCCGGTGACGAACGGTGCGGAGTCAAGAAAGAGAATCGCCTGGGCAATATCGATTGTTTCGCCCATGCGTCCGATAGGCTGGAATGCCGCCAGTGCCTCGTGATGTTCAGGTGCATGCATCGGCGTCTTTATATTCCCCGGCGCGACGGCGTTCACGCGAATTCCCTTCTTCGCGTACTCGATCGCCAGTGATTTCGTCGCGGCGTTCAGGCCGCCCTTCGTCATGGCCGCCAAGGCCGAATGGATCCCACTGATTGCAACCTGGTCTATGCTCGTCGTGACAGTGACCACGTGACCACTTGAATGTTTCTCCATCTCTGCGATCGCCAGTCGCGTGATGTGATAGAAACCTGCCATGTTCACATTCATCACGGCCGCATAGTCTTCATCGGTATGCTCGGTGAAAGGCTTTCCGATGTAGATGCCCGCGTTGTTCACCAGCGTATCGATACGGCCAAATCGCGCCACGCCCTCGGACATGACGCGCCGGGCGGTTGCCGGATCGCCGATGTCGCCGGCGATGCTTAGGATGTTGGCGTCGCCTGAAGGCTTGATTGACCGCGAGGTGGCGACGACGCAGTAGCCCAGCTTCCGGAATTCCCTTACGACCGTGGCGCCGATGCCTTGGGATGCACCGGTCACCACAACGACCTTCTGTGGTTTGATCAACCTTCACTCCTGGAAATATTCTTCCGGTTTTGCACGGCTCTTCGGCCCATACGAAAAGCCCGGGTGCGTCCCCAAGACGCTCTCCTGGGTGCCTCCGGGCTTTGGCATTGCGCTGGCATCGGTCCGCATCGCTTCTACGCCGTATAGGGGCGCCCCAAGCGGAAGGCGTTCAGATCGAGCCTGCCGGCGCAACCGCCGGGAAGTCCTTCTCCGGATCGAACACGTTATTGAAGAAGTTGGTCAGGGAATACATGGCTACCAGCGCAACGATCTCCATGACGTTTGCATCCGTGTAGCCGGCATCACGGACAGCCTTCAGATCAGCGTCATCGACTTGACCGCGGGTTTCGATGACTTTGCGCGCAAACTGAAGGGCGGCGTCGCGCTTCGGATCGGTCGCATGGCCCTTGCGCGCCAGGACGACTTCATCGGCCGGCAGCTTGGCCATGTGTTCGGCTGTGAAGCTGTGCACCGTCAGGCAATAGTTGCAGCCGTTCACTTCAGAGACAGCCAGTCCGATGCTGTCGCGGGTCTTCACGTCGAGCGCCTTGCTCAACGAGCCGAGCAGCGTCGCCCATGCGTTGAACGCGATCGGGCTCTGCGCGAACGTCGCCATCATATTCGGGGTAAATCCGATGTTCTTGGTGAACCCATCGAGCGTCGGCTTGGAATCCGCCGGCACTTGTTCGGGCTTCAGAGCTGTGGTTCTTGCCATCGTAGTGTTCCTTAAGCTACTGGTTTACAAGCACTCAAATGAAACCCAGCATGAGGCTGAGCATCACCGGTTCAATCTCGTCGATAAGCGAAACGCAGATTTCCGCAGCGCATGCTTGGTCGATAAAGGCAGTGCCTTCGATAGGCAGGTAATGAACTGAAGTAAGGCCGATGCAGCCGAGCGCCGCGGAAAGATAGGGCGTGAGGAAGTCCGGCTGGTTGGCCCGATCGCCGGTAAACATCCCACCCGAAGCGATCCCGACAAACACGGGTCGGTCCTGCAGCATCCCCACCTTGCCGGACGGTGTCGACTTCATCGTGCGGCCGACACGGAGAATCTGATCGATCCACGCCTTCAATACGGAAGGGATCGTGAAATTGTTCATCGGCGTGCCGATGACGATGACGTCGGCGCTCTCGACCTCGTCGATGAGTTGCTCCGCAAGAACCAGCGCGCTGCTGGACCGGCCCGCCGCCGCCAGCGACGCGGGCGACGCCAGGACGGCTGCATAGTCGGGCCCCATATGGGGTATGGGGTGATACCCCAGATCCCGACGGCTGACATCTGCATCGGGCAGGATCACAAGCAGCTTTTCGACGATTGCCGCTGACAGCCGGCGACTGTGCGAATCCGGTCGCGGACTGCAGTCGATATGAAGAATATTCATGCGCCTGCTCGAGAGGCTTGACACAGCCAAGGACGGCATTACGCACGTGTTCCGTCTTCGAAGCAGCAGGTCTGGCTGCTGCAGCGTCCGCGATTCACTGGCTTGGCCAATAATTAGACGAGGTCCAATACATCAGCCACCGGCAGTCGCGGCTTCGGCGCCCAATTTCCCGGACGTTCCGCGCCGACAGCCAACAGCATGACGGGCACCTCTTCCTCTCCCAGTCCGAACTCGCGATGCACTGCGTCGGCATCGAAACCGATCATCGGCGTCGAGCCCAGCCCCAGCGAACGCGCCGCGTAGATTATCGCCGCCGCCCCGAAGGTGGCGGTGCGTATGGCCTCGTCGCGCCGGCGCTGCGGATACGCCATATACAGATCGCGCGCCGGGATTTCCCATTCCGGCACCATCGCCGCCGGCATGACGCCCGCTTCCACCAGCGGCGCCAGGCGCGCCGGTATTACGCTGGTGTCGACCAGTTGCCCACAGACGATGAAGGTAACCGCTGCGTCGGTTACCGCGGGCTGATTCCACGCGATCGGGCCGAGCCGGGACTTGGCTTCACGTGAGCGGACGGCGATGAAGCGCCAGTTCTGCAGGTGAAAGGATGTCGGCGCGCTCGTGCCGATTCGCACCAACTCGGTGATCTGGTCGTCGCTCAGCGTGGCGGCACGGTCGTAGTATTTGGTGGCGCTGCGGCTCAGGATGGTTTTGATGACGGGATTGCTCATGGTCGCTTCGGTCATGCTTGTTCCTATGGGCGAGAGGACTGGGGCGAATTCTGTACCGGGGCAGCATCGAATAGAAGAACCAAGATTGCTCGATTTCGTGTGTACTAAGAATGGTGACTGGCGATTGCCGGCACGGCCGCGAGGAACGAATCGTGCGTGACCCGGAAAGCCGGATCACTTTTCCCAGCCGGAAACCATTCCGCTATTGATATCGGTCGATGATCTCGAACAATCGACGGCAGGATTTGGCCACGTGCGATGCCGGCGCCGTGGCGACCCCGAGCAGAAGACCAGGCGAGGTCCAGGATGGACACGAGAACCACGCCGACAATGGCGAAGGCGCCATGCCGTGGGTCATCGCTTCCCGAACGATCTCGACGTCGGACGCGCCTTCCGGAAGCTTGAGAAGCACTGCCAGCCCTGCCCCAAGCCACTGTGCGTCGCGCATTTGCAGCTCCTGGCACAGGGCATCACGCTGCGCGCGATATAAACGCTTGAGCCGACGCACACGGCGGATATAGTGGCCATCACGCATGAACCGGGCCATGTCGATCTGAAGCAATGGCGACGGCGCGGGTGCGAGTGTCGCGACCACCTCGGAGAATGCGTTGGTGAGCTTCGGAGGCGCTACGACAAATCCAAGTCGCAGCGCCGGACTGACGGTCTTGCTGAACGAGCCTATGTGGATAACGCGGTTGCCCTCGTCCAGGGAGGCCAGCGCCGGTGTCGCCCTGCCGTCGAGTTGCAGTTCGCTGAGGTAGTCGTCTTCGATAATCCACGCCTCGCTCGCGACAGCCCATTCCAGCAACTGAAGCCGTCGCCTCAAAGACAGCGTGCGGCCCAGGGGCGCTTGTTGACCAGGCGTCACAACGGCTAACGCGGCGTCCCCGGCGTTATCGATTCCATACCCTACGTTGATCCCTTCGGAATCGACAGGTACCGCCACGATATTCAAGCGCGCCAGCTCCAGGCCTTTCCGGGTGACCCTGAAGCCGGGTTCTTCCATCCAGACCTTCTTGCCGCACAGGCCGAGCACCTGCAGTGCAAGGCCTAGACCAGAAACGTATCCTGACGTGATGAACACCTGCTCCGGATAGCAGTGGAGGTTCCTGGCGATGGCGAGATAAGCCGCGATCTCGCGGCGCAGCTCGAACTCGCCTCTAGGGTCCGGGTAGAGAAGTGACGATATACAGCCGACCTTCAACAGGTTGGAAGAACGAGCCCGTGCAAAGAGCTTTTCCGGCAGCGCTTCAAACGCCGGAATGCCGAGCTGAAAGATAGCGGGTCCGGCGTTCATCTCCTGATAGGCCCTCATGAACTCGCCGACCCGCGGCGTTTCGCATTGGGCCGCCACGGTGCGAAGCCTGGGGGCCACGCGCGTGCCCCCGGCCCGGAATGTCTCGATCACCTGGGCATCGGATAACCGTTCGTAGGCCGTTTGGACCGTGCCGCGTGCCACACCAAGATGCGAGGCAAGCGCCTGCCATGAAGGCAATCGCGTACCGGGGGCGAGCAGGCCGGACTCTATTGCCCTGCTGATACTTACCCGGATTTGTTCTGACAGGGACAGCTTCGCGCCGCGGTCGAGCTGAATGTGCAGGTCCGCGCCGCGCGCGTAGGTTGCCTTGTTCACGGCGGCAACCTAGCGGCGCGCTCCGGATCGGTTGCTTCGGCCGACGGGTCGCACACGACCATGGCCGGCCCGGCCGCAGGCGGACGCCGCTGTCACCACAAGTGCGTTGATCGCCACGGAACCGATCACTGCCGGAATACGCATTCCTTATCTCTTCCCTTCCACGAATAGAGGGTAGTGATCGTAGCGTTGGCCGCGTATTCCGTGGTCTCGGATTTGTTCTGAATCGTCCGGATTTTCGACTTCTATTTCGCCTGCATCGCACGCGGCAGGGCTCTATTCTTCCCACCCGACGTTTACATGCGGGACCGACCATTGCGTAACGGCCATCGGCTGAAGCGCCGGTTTTCCAAGGAAGGGAGCCGACAGGCAGTAGATGCCCGCATGCGTCGATACCCAGATAAGGTTCCGATCCCATTCAATGAAAACGGCTTCTGTCGTGCCGCGACGCCAGCTCATGTAGTCGTCGATTTCACCGTCGCGCGGCGGGACGAAGTACGCGACCTCTTTTGGCTCTGTGGGATCCGAAATGTCAAAGAGGCGAACGCCTGCATTGAGATATGACAATGCGACCACATCCGGACGTGATTTCCCGGGCGCGATCCAGTTCTGCATGACCCGCGAGCTGAATCGCCCTCGCGCCATCGCAAAGTCCTTATAGGGCGCATCGGGATGGGGCATCGGACGCGGGAAGAGACCGATGATGCGCGGCTGGATCGGGTCCTTCACATCGATGACATAGCTCGTGTGAAACGGCTCACGACAATCGGACTCAAGGGCCTCCGGTATCCCGATCACGAGGTTTTGCAGGTGCGGGTAGCGTTCCGGATCGGCCGTCACAGGGACGACATGGTGGTACGGAATGGCGCCAATAGCTTCGAGCGGATGCGTCACCCGGCCATAAACCTTGGGATTGCGAATGTCGGACAGGTCATGGACATACATCCCGAAATGGCCCCATCCACCGTATCCGACCGTACCGCCATCCTCGACCCTGACTGGGACGACACAGGGAGTCCGGTTGCCGGTCCACGAGCATTGATCTCCGGCAAACGGATATGTTGCCCGGTAGTGCTCCTCCTCATCCAGCCTCTGACCCGGAACCCACCATCGCGATATTTCCTTCAACCTGGCCGGATCGGACATGTCCACGATCATCAAGCCGTTGCTGTAGACGCGCTCCGTGCTTTCCATGCGCAATTGGTCGTCCCAACCACAGGAGAGATAGGCGTATCGGCCGCCGTCGTAGAACGGCAGATGGACGCCGTGGCCCGTGCTTCCCGTTTCGAACTCGCTCAGCAGCTCGGTCTTCTCAGGATTCGTCACATCGTAGATCTTGACGCCTCGGAAGCCGGGATTGTCCATGGCCTTTCGCGCGTATTCCGCGTGATATTTCCCGCGCGGATATTGTGGCGTGCCGGGTGTCAGCGGCATCTGGTGCGCGACTATGCGGATCCACTTTTTCAGCTGCTGGTTGTATACGCAGCTTTGGAATGTGGCGAGGTTCCCTTCGTCGATCACCGTCGCCTTCAAGGGGTCCGTGATATCGACCCAGCCCCCCTGAAACGCGATGAGGCGGCGCTTTCCCTTGGCCCACATGCATGAATGTTCATCCCCGAACATCCTCAGCTTGATCGACGGATAATAGGCAATGATCTCCATATTGGAGATGTACTGATTACGGTCGAGATAATTCAATGCACCGGCCGGCAACCGGAAAGGCACCGTTCCGCCACCCGGCATAACGCCTTCGACCCTGCCTGCTTCGGCCGTTGATTTTGAAGGTGAAGTGTCATCGTCATTTCGCGCCATTACAGTTCTCCAGTCGATTACGGTTGTCCGCGCCGAAGGCCAGTCAGGCGTGGTGGTCGCCGGAATTCGGGTGTTGCGCGGCCGAATGCACGCCCAGGCGGTCGTCAACCGAAGCGCATGGACACGTTGGATCACGAGACTTGGCACCTGCCCTTCCGTGGCCAGTCACCTGCGCCGGCCACCTGTAGTCGTCACCCGTGGGTGAAGCGCCGCCCTGGCGCTAGCGCGGCTGGAAACCAATATCCTTGACCAGTTTTGCGAAGCGATCGGTATCGCGCTTGATCAGTTCACCGAACTCTTGCGGCGATTTTGATGTCGGTATCAAGCCTAGGGTTCGCAGCCTTTCTTGTATTTCCGGCTCGCCAAGCACCTTGTTGATGGCTGCGTTCAGCTTTTCGATGATCTTCGGATCTGTCCCAGCCGGCGCGACAATACCATTCCAGCCAGACACCGAATAACCGGCCAGGCTGTCACCGATCGCCGGCAATTCGGGCAGGTTCTTATCCTTCGACGTGATGCCCACCAAATGAACTCTGCCTGACTGTATGGACGGCGCAAGGCTCGTGTAGGAAGAAACGCCCAGGTCCAGCTGGCCACTGGCGACGTCAGTCACTATCGGGCCGACATCCTTGTAGGATATGTTCTGTACGTCGAAGCCATTTTCGTGCGCAATAAGGGCAACCGACATATGAGGCAGGCCACCCTGGCTGGGGCTGCCCAATTTCAGTTCCCGCTTTTCTTTCCTGGCCCAGCTAATGACATCATTGATGTTCTTCAGCGGCCCCTTCACGTTCGAAATGATCGCAAGGTAGTTCTCCGCGATCTGGGCGACCGGCACAAAGTCGTTCTGTGCGTCGTACATCATCTTCTCGGTCACAGAGGGCGCGAGCGCCAGATTCGTGATCTGAGCGACCCCCAGGGTATACCCGTCAGGTTTTGCCTTGGCAACGCGGCTAAGGCCGATCTGGCCGCTGGCCCCTGCATGGTTTTCCACGATAACCGGCTGATTGAACTGAAGCCGTAGGCCCTCTCCTATCATCCGAGCCATGATGTCGACCGACGACCCGGGGCTATAAGGCACCTCGATAGTGATGGGTCGGCTCGGGTAATCCTCAGCATGTGAGAATGAGGCGAAACATGTAGTGATCAGCGCCATGCACAGGATATGAATTCGCCGTTTCATCTCAGGACTCCTTGCATGATGCATCCCAGCTTCTTGTGCCGCTGCCCCCAGCGATCCGACCAAATTAGGTTGTCGACAATCGCCTGTCAATTACTTCCGCGCCCGGTTCTCATTAATTGAAAATATTAGGTATAAACCCCTGCGCATGTTGCGGTTCGGCTCCCTGGCGCTTTCGAGCTGTGGCCCGACTCACAAGCCCCATCGCGCATCCTGTCGCGGTAATACGGCCGAGGCCACGCACTCTCACCCATGCGCTCGTCGCACGATAGCGCAACGCGCACCCCACCAAAGCGCATCCGCGCCCGCCGCGACTCCATAAGGGCCAGCGACGGGCGCGCTAAGCTCCGCTGCGTTATTGCAGGCGGGTGCGCAGTTCGTTGGCCATCTGCTTGAGCGCAGTGCGCGTGACGGCATCGTCGGCCAGGGCGTTGAGCAAGCCGTAGTCGTGGATGGTGCCGTTGTAGCGCGTCACGGTGACCTCGTTGCCGGCGGCATCCAGCTTGGCGCCATAGGCTTCCCCTTCATCGCGCAGTACGTCGAACTCGGCCACCTGGACCAGGGCGGGCGGCAGACCCTTCAGGTCCTGGAGCGATGCGCGCAGCGGCGACGCATACTTCTCGTTGCGCTGCGCCTCGTCACGGGTATAGGCATCCCAGAACCAGCGCATCATCGAACGGCTCAGGAAGTAGCCATTCTCATACGCCTGGTAAGAACCAGTCTGGAAGTTGTGGTCGGTGACGGGCCACAGCAGGCCCTGGAATCGGATCGAGGGGCCCTGGCGATCCTTGGCCATCAGGCTGACGACAGCGGCCATATTGCCGCCCACGCTATTGCCCACCACGGCCAGCCGGCGGCCGTCTACGTTGATGTCCTGGCCATGGGCGGCGACCCATTTGGTGGCCGCATAGGCCTGGTTGATGGCCACGGGATAGTGCGCTTCCGGCGAGGGCGCGTAGTTGACGAACACAGCAACGGCGCCCGACTGCACCACCAAGTCGCGCACCAGGCGCTGGTGGGTGGGATAGTCGCCCAGGATCCAGCCGCCGCCGTGGAAGAACATGAACACCGGCAAGGTCCCCGCCACACCGGCCGGGCGGACGATGGTCAGCGGCACGGCGATGCCGTCCTGCGTGATGGTTTTCTCCGAGACCTCGATGCCGGACAGGTCTACCTTGACGCTTTCCTGCGCGCCCACCAGCACCGCGCGGGCCTTTTCCGGCGACAGCGTTTCGATGGCCGGCCCCTTGCTGCCATTCAGCACCTGCAGGAAGGCCGACACTTTTGCGTTTGGACGCTGTTGCTCCTTGCCGCCGCCGGCGGCGATGGCGCTGGCGGACAGGCTTGCAAGCAGGCCAGCGAGGATGAGTTTCTTCGGTGCATTCATGGTGTTTCTCCGCAGAGGGTATCTATCAGTAGATAGACAAAGGGGCCAAAAAAAAGGACAAGGAAGACTCGCGCCGCCGCAGGCCGATACGCGAGGCCGATACGTTGCCCGGCGTATCGGCGGTCCATCATGCCGGGCGCCTGTTGCAAGCCGCCGCGGCGCTTATCAGCGCGATGCCATACGGCGGGGCCTGCACACTGGGTGCCACCCCGTCGGCTTCATTACACCTTCTTCACGCTTGCCACGACATCCTTCAACCGCGCCCGCGACCCGAACAGCCGGCTGGCCAACACGCTGCCCTGGAAGGCGGCGTACAGCGCGCGCGCCGTCGACGCACGGTCCGGGCACACGCGCAGGGAGCCGTCCTTCTCGCCCCGCCCGAGCACTTTCTCGAGCCAGGTCTCGTTGGCCTTGAAGAAACCCTGCACCGCGTCCCGGATGTTGTCTGGCAACGCTGCGATATCAGCGGCCAGCATGCCGCACAGGCAGATACGGTCTCCGTCGTGCATCAAGGCGCCGAACGCGCTGGCATACTCGTCCAACTGGTTTGCGGCGGACTGTTTTTCATCGATGGCCCGTACCACGGCCAGCATGTCGGTGCTGTACGCGTTCACCGCTTCGAGCACCAGGTCTTCCTTGGTTGGGAAGTAGTAATGGATGCTGGACGTTTTAACCCCAACAAGGGTGGCGAGGTCGCGATAGCTGAAGCCGTGGTAGCCCCGTGTCATCAGGAGCACCCTCGCATGTTCCAGCAGTTGGTCGCGGACTGGTTTCGTTTCCATGATCGAATTCTATCTACCAGAAGGTAGACAAGTCAAGCGCACGCGCAAATTCCAAAGTCCACCAAAGAGGCGTTTGTCGGAGACGCACAACCCGCTGCCCCGCCATTTAGATGTTGTTCAAAATCTTTATGCTAGGATAGCGGTCAATCAACATCTATACGGCGAAGCCCTGGTGGCGGATGCTGACTCGGCGGGATGCGCCTGCGGCCCACCGCAATGGCGTTCCCCGAGCATCTTGCGAGGACCTGGTAGTGCAAGCACAACATCAAGCGAACAAGGATGGCCCCGCAGGGGCGAAGTTCCCGCCGCCAAACAGGCCACGGCGGATCACGGCATGGGCCGTGGCCGCGGGCGCGCTGGTCGCCGCAGGTTGGGGAGCGACATATCTGTTCCCTGCCACCAAAGCCCAGGCCGCGGTGCCGGCGGCCCTGCCCGAGGTCACCGTGGCAACGCCGCTGGTGCGGCAACTGGCAACGCAGATGGGCGTGCTGGGACAGTTCTCCGCTGTCAATCAGGTAGAACTTCGGCCGCAGGTAGGCGGCACACTGACGGGCATCCACTTCCGTGATGGCGACGTCGTGCAGCAAGGCGCCCTGCTGTTTACCATCGACCCCAAGCCTTACGAGATCCGCCTGGCGCGCGCCAAGGCCCAACTGGAAATGGCCAACGCGCGATTGGTGCTGGCCAACAGCGAATTGCGCCGCGCCCAGGCGCTCGAACAGGGCAGCGCCGGCACGGTGCAGAACGTGGAGCAAAGGCGTGCCGATCGGCAGGTCGCGCAGGCGGAGGTTGCCGCGGGAAGCGCGGCGGTGGACGACGCGCAATTCGACCTCGACCACTGCCGTATCCTGGCGCCCGTCACGGGCCGCATCAGCAACCACCTTGTGTCGGTGGGCAATCTGGTGGCCGGCAGCCGCGCCGCCACGAGTCCCACCACCTTGCTGGCGACGCTGGTGTCGCTGGACCCGATCTACCTGAATTTCGACCTGAGCGAGGCGGATTACCAGCGCCTGATGCGCTATCGCGCGGCGAACCCCGGCAAGGGCGCTGACGGCGTCGAACTGGCCCTGGCCGGCGACAAGCAGTACACGCGGAGTGGCAAGTTCGACTTCATCAACAACGCGATCGACCGTGCCAGCGGCACCATCCACGCACGCGCCACGGTGCCCAATCCGGGGATGCAGCTGACGCCGGGCGAGTTCGCCCGGGTCCGTGTGAACATCGACCAGCCCAGCACGACCTTGCTGGTGCCGGATGCGGCGGTGCTGCCGGACCAATCGCAGCACATCGTCATGGTGGTGGACAAGGACAATGTGGTGACACCCCGGGTGGTCCAGGTGGGAGACCTGCGCGATGGACTGCGCGTGGTCTCCAGCGGCATCTCGCAACAGGACCGGGTCATCATCGCAGGACTGCCGTATGCCACGCCCGGCGCGAAGGTCAATACCAAGGCAGGCGCCATCACGACGGGCGCGGGTCCCGCCAAGGACTGACCACACATCATGCGCATCGCTCATTTCTTCATCGATCGTCCGCGCTTCGCGACCGTCGTCAGTTGCTTTCTTACCCTGCTGGGCCTGGGCGCGCTGTTCGTCCTGCCCGTCTCGCAGTATCCGGAGATCGTGCCGCCCACCGTGCAGGTGACCACCTCCTATCCGGGGGCATCGGCGGATACCGTCGCACGCACCGTCGCCACGCCCCTGGAGCAGGAAATCAACGGCGTGGAGAACATGCTGTACCTGAGCAGCCAGTCCACCGGCGACGGCAAGCTCACCATCACCGTCACCTTCCGCATCGGTACGGATTTGAATGTGGCGCAGAACCTGACGCAGAACCGCGTCCAGAATGCGCTCCAGCGCCTGCCGGAGGACGTACAACGGCTGGGCGTCCAGGTTCGCAAGTCCACGCCCAGCATCCTGCTGGCGGTGCATCTTTATTCACCGGACAGCAGCCGCGACACCTTGTACCTGTCCAACTACGCGACCCTGCATATCAAGGACACGCTGGCGCGCATCCCTGGCGTGGGCGACGTGCAGTTCGTGGGTGGGCGCGACTACGCCATGCGCATCTGGATCGATCCGGACAAGGCCGCCGCGAATAACCTGAACGCCAGCGAGATCCTGGCCGCGCTGCGCCAGCAGAACCTGCAGGTTTCGGCGGGGGTCCTGAACCAGCCGCCCACGCCGCGGCCCGAGGCATACCAGATCAATGTCGAAGTCCTGGGGCGGCTGACAACGCCGAAGGAATTCGAGGACATTGTGGTCAAGTCGGATAGCCAGGGCCGGATCACGCGCATCCGCGACATCGGCCGGGTGGAGGTCGGCGCGGCCGACTACGGGTCCACGGCGTTCATGGACCGCAATGACGCGGCTGCGCTGTTGATCTACGCGCAGCCGGGAGCCAACTCGCTGGATGTGGAGCACGGCGTCCTGGGCACGATGCAGGACCTGAAGAAGGAGTTCCCCACCGGAGTCGATTACAAGATCATCTACGACCCGACGATCTTTATCGGCAAATCGGTCGACGAGGTGGTGCGCACCATCATCGAGGCGATCATCCTGGTGGTGGCGGTGGTGTTCCTGTTCCTGCAGAACTGGCGCGCCACCATCATCCCGGTGGTGGCGATCCCGATCTCGCTGCTGGGCTCGTTCATCGTCCTGGACCTCTTCGGTATTTCGCTGAACAACCTGTCGCTGTTCGGTTTGGTGCTGGCGGTGGGGATCGTGGTCGACGACGCCATCGTGGTGGTCGAGAACGTCGAACGAAACATCCACCGCGGGCTCTCCCCCACCGAGGCCGCTCACCGCACCATGGATGAGGTGGGCGGGGCATTGGTCTCCATTGCGCTGACGTTGTGCGCGGTGTTCGTGCCGGCCGCCTTCCTGAGCGGCATATCGGGTATCTTCTTCCGCCAGTTCGCCGTCACCATCGCCGCCTCCACCATCATTTCGTGCATCGTGTCGCTGACGCTCAGTCCGGCGCTTTGCGCGGTGCTGTTCAAGCATCGCGACGAAGGCGGGCCTGCGAGCACGCCCGCACGTCGTTGGCTGAACGCGGGCTTTGGCAAATTCAACCGCGGCTTCGACCGGATGTCCGCCGGCTACGGCACCCTAACCCGCCGCATGGCGCGCGTGCTGGGCCTGGTGCTGGTGGTCTATGTCGGGCTGATCGCATTGACGGGGCTGCAACTGGCGCGCACGCCGACCGGCTTTATTCCGGAACAGGACCAGGGTTATCTGATCACCATCGTGCAATTGCCGCCCGGCGCCTCGCTGGCCCGCACCGAACAGGTGGTCCGGCAGGTCACGGAGATCGCGCTCGGCACGCCCGGCATCGAGCACTCGGCGCCATTCGTGGGCCTGGATGCCACCACCAATACGTTCGCGTCGAATGCCGGCACCGTGTTCACCGGCCTGCCGTCCCTGTACAACCATGAGATTCCCGGCGTCAACGCGAACACCGTGCTGGCCGACCTGCGCCGGCGCCTGTCGGTCATCAAGGATGCCTATGTATTGACGATCCCGCCGCCTCCCGTGCAGGGCATCGGCAATGCGGGCGGATTCAAGATGATGCTGCAGGATCGCGCCGGACTGGGCCCCCAGGCGCTGGTGGACGCAGCCAACAAGATGGTCGCGGCGGCGAACAAGGATCCGGCCCTGACGGGCGCCTTTACGCTGTTCAATGCGGGCTCGCCCTCGATCTATGCAGACATCGACCGCGTCAAGGCCGAGAAGCTGGGCCTGAAGCCCACCGACGTGTTCTCCACGCTGCAGGTGTACCTGGGCTCGCAGTATGTCAACGACTTCAACTACCTGGGGCGGACATACCAGGTGATCGTGCAGGCCGACGGCGATTTCCGGCGTAATGCCGACGACATCACGCGCCTGAAAACGCGCAACGCCGCGGGCGACATGGTGCCGCTGGGCAGCGTGGCGACCATCGAGGACCGCACCATCCCTTATCGGGTGCCGCGGTACAACCTGTATCCGGCCGCCGAAGTGCAGGGTGCGGTCGCACCGGGCGTCGCATCGAGCACCGGCCTGGGCCGCATGGAAGCCTTGGCGCACGAGATCCTGCCGCGCGGCATCGGCTTCGAATGGACCGAGCTGGCCTTCCAGCAGCAGCTGGCGGGCACGCCGACGATGCTGGTGTTCGGCGCCGCGGCCCTGTTCTGCTTCCTGGTGCTGGTGGCCCAGTATGAAAGCTGGCGGCTGCCGCTGGCCATCATCCTGATCGTGCCGATGTGCATCCTGGCCGCGGTGACCGGTCTGTCGGCGCGCGGTCTGCCCATCGATATCCTGGCGCAGATCGGTTTCGTGGTGCTTATCGGGCTGGCCGCCAAGAACGCGATCCTGATTGTCGAGTTCGCCCGGCAGCACCAGGATGACGAGGGCGCCACGGCAGTCGATGCGGCCGTGCACGCGGCACGCACGCGGCTGCGGCCCATCCTGATGACCTCGATGGCGTTCATCCTGGGCGTACTGCCGCTGACCATCGCCACCGGCGCAGGGGCCGAGATGCGCCAGTCGCTGGGTACGGCCGTGTTCTTCGGCATGCTGGGCGTGACCGCGTTCGGCTTGCTGTTCACGCCGGCCTTCTACATCTTCATCCGCCGATTCGGCCGCACCAAGCCAGCCCTTGACGACGCATCGCTGGAAAAACATGTTCCTTAAGGGCCAGGACATCATGCAATCGACACCCCACGGCCATCCTCGCGCGCGCCGCCCGGCCATCACGCTTGCCGGGCTGGGCCTCGCGCTCGCCCTGGCCGGCTGCGCGGTCGGTCCCGACTACGTCAAGCCGAACGCGGAACTTGCGCCTTTCCATAGCCGGCCGCAGGCGGATGCCGCGGCCAGCCGCGCCCAGGCGGCGCCACCGCCCCTGGAGCGCTGGTGGCTGGGGTTCGGCGACCCGCAGCTGGTTGCCATCGTCCAGCACGCACTGGCCCAGAACCTGGACCTGGCCGCTGCCCTGGCGCGGGTCGAACAGGCGCGCGCGGTGGCGCAGGCCAGCGGTGCGGCCCTGCTCCCCACCGTGGACGCCACCGCCTCGGCCACCGCCTTGCGGCAAAGCCTGCAGAGTCCCCTGGGAACCATCGCACGGACTTTCCCTGGCTTCGACCGAAACCAGCACGAATACACCGTGGGCGCCGTGGCCAGTTGGGAGATCGACCTGGCCGGCGGGCTGCGCCGCAACGCGGCCGCGGCCCTGGCCCAGGCGCAGGCCGCCGAAGCCGAGCACATCGGAACCCGCGTGTCGGTGGCGGCCGATGCGGCCGACGCCTACATGCAGATCCGCGGCTACCAGTCGCGTATCAACGTGGCCCTGGACCAGATCGAAACCGACAGCCGTCTGCTGGACCTGGTCAAGTTGCGGCGCAAGCTCGGCGCCGCGGACGATCGCGAGATCGCCCAGGCGCAGGCGCTGCTCAGCCAGGCCAGGTCGACGGTGCCGCTGCTGCGGACGGCCCTGGAGGCCCAGTTCAACCGGCTGGACGTGCTGCTCGGCGTGCAACCCGGCACCTATGCCTCGATCCTGGACGATAAGGTCGACATCCCGCCGCTGCCCGCGATGGCCGACATACCGAGCCCGGTCGACGTGCTGCGACGCCGGCCCGATGTGATCGCCGCCGAACGTACCCTGGCCGCATCGAATGAACAGATCGGCGCGGCGATCTCCGATTACTACCCCAAGCTCTCGTTATCGGGCGTGCTGGGCTTCGATAGCATCACGACAAATGGCTTGTTCCGCAACCGCTCTTTCCAGCCCTTGGGCACGGCGGGGCTGCGCTGGCGCCTGTTCGACTTCGGCAAGGTCGATGCCGAGGTCAAGCAGGCGCGGGGGGGCTATGCGGAAGCGCTGGCCCTGTACCGCAAGACCGTGCTCAGGGCGGCGGAGGACGTCGAGAACGCCGTTACGGCGCTGAACCAGTCGCAGGTGCGCAGGCAGGAACTGGCCGACGAAGTCGACGCGTTGACGCGTGCCCGCGACCTTTCCGTAAAGGCCTACAAGGCAGGCGCCATCACGCTTACCGATGTGCTGGACGCCGACCGGCAATTGCTGGTCGCGCGGGACAACCTCGACAGCGTGCGCGTGGACGCCGCGCGCTCGGCCATCGGCGTATACCGCGCCTTCGGTGGCGGCTGGGACCTGCCGCCCGAGGCAACGGGCGCCGTGGCGTCGAAGTAGCCGGGACACACGGGCGCGGCGAGGCTGCCCGGCGGGGCGCCTGAAGCGACCCGTGCTCGCGGCTTACGAATGCGTAATGGTCGTTCCCAACACCTTCATGCATTCGCGCATGAAAGCGGCCAGCCCGGTCCAGCCTTTCGCCGATACCATCGTGCCATCGACATAAGCTTCGTGCGGCTTCACGTCGATATAGGTGCCGCCCGCGAGAATCACCTCGGGCTCGCACGCGCCCAGCGCGGCCACCTTCTTTCCGCGGATCACGCCCTCTACGGCGACCAGTATCTGCACGCCGTGGCATATCGTGAAGATCGGCTTCCTGGCGTCGTGGAAGTGGCGCACCATGGCCTGGATCCGCTTGTCGGTGCGGATGTATTCCGGTCCGCGGCCGCCCGCGCAATACACTGCGTCATACTCCTCGACCTTCACCTCGGAGAAAGTCTTGTTGATCTCGGCCAGATGGCCGAATCGCTCGATGTAGGTCTGGTGACCCTCGAAGTCGTGCAACGACGTCTGAATCATCTCGCCCGCTTTCTTGTCGGGACAGATGACATGGACGGTATGGCCGACAGCCTCCATGCCTTGCTGGAAAACGTAGATTTCATATTCCTCGGTGAACTCACCGCAGAGCATCAGGATCTTCTTGCCGCTCATGTTGTCCTCCTTCGTGGCTGTTATCGCGGGGCCGGGACGATGCCCGGCCCCTGTCATCAGAATGGGCTGTTGGGGAAATAGAACTGGCTGGCGTTCTCGGGCGTGATCAACGGTGCATCCAGCTTGAAGTTGCCGCGCATCGGCGCCTGCCCACTGAGCTGGGCTGCCGTCATGTATATCGCCGACTTGATCATCGACGGCGGATAGGGCGTAGAAATGGGGGTGACCGGATTCTTCGCTTTCACCAGCTCGATCACCTCTTTCATGCCGTTGCCGCCCAGCGCATACTTGATCTCCTTGCGGCCGGATTGCTTGATCGCTTCGAGCACCCCAAGCAGCATGTCGTCGTCATTGGCCCAGACGGCGTCGATCTGCGGATATTTGGCCAGATAGTCCTGCATCAGGGTAAAGGCCTGATCCTGATTCCAGTTGGCATATTGGATGTCCAGGATCTTGATGTCGGTGCCCTTTATGACATCGGTGAAACCCTTGATGCGCTCGTCGTCGATGACGGTCGGGATGCCGCGCAGCACGACGATCTTCCCCTTGTTGCCCAACTTGCCCGCCAGCCATTTCGCGGTGTTCGCGCCGACGGCGATATTGTCGCCCGCGACATATAGGTCCTGGATCGTCGGGTCGGTCAGGCCGCGATCCACGACCGCGATGAAGGCGCCGCGGGCCTTCACTTGTCCAACAGGGCCGGTCAGTTCCTCAGAGGTAAAGGGCAGGATGACCAGTGCGTCCAGTTTCCGGCCTGCCGACAGGTCTTCCAGCGCCGACACCTGCGCTGTCGCGGAAGGCGACGTCTTCACCACGACGTCGATATTCGGGAATGCGGCCTTGATCTCTTTCGCGGCCTGTTCCGCGTGATACACCACGCCCCCCGTCCAGCCGTGGGTGGCCGCCGGAATCGAAACGGCGATTGTCTTCTTGTCCTGCGCCAGTGCACCGGTCGCGGTGAGCGCCATAAGGCTGGCCGCGGCCAGTATCGCAAGCGCACGCTTTGTTATGGACGTCATCTTTTCTCTCCTGGTTATGGTTTTCATGTCGTGTCTCCTCCCGAAACCCTCCACCCCTCCTCGTGGCGGTTATTTGATGAAGCGATGCGCCAGCATGGCGAGGATGATGATCACCCCTTGCACGGCGGCAACGAGGTATTCCGAGACCATGTTGGACAGCACCATCAGGTTCGCGATCACCTCCAGGATCAATGCCCCCGCAAGGGTTCCCCAGATCCGGGCCTTGCCGCCCCGCAGCAAGGTGCCGCCGATCACCACGGCGGTGATCACCTGCAGTTCCCACAACTGGCCCGTTGTCGGTGTCGCGGCGCCGAGCCGGGGGATGTAGCAGATCGCGGCAATCGCCACGCAGAGCCCCTGTATCACAAAGGCAATGGTGCGAACCTTCGTCACCGAGACGCCAGAGAAGCGCGCCACATCGGCATTTGAACCGGTGGCCATGCACCGGCGCCCATATTTGGTCCGGTACAGGATGAAGGCACCGGCCAGGGCGACGGCCAATGTAATGGCCACTGGCACCGGAATGCCCAGCACATCGCCGAAATAGACTGGCCGGTATGGTTCGCGCAATGCCCGCGCCATGGGGATCGAGCCACCATCGGACATCCAGGTAATCAACGCGCGAAAGATCCCCATCGTGCCAAGCGTGGCGATGAAGGGTTCGATCTTGCCCACGGTTACGATCAAGCCGTTGAGCAGGCCGCACCCCGCACCGACCAGCAGCCCCACGAGCGCGCCGACGATGATCGCGTTCGGCCCCATCGTCGGCACGAACCGGTTCATCGTCAGGATCATGATGCCGGTCACGAAAGCCATCATCGATCCGACCGACAAGTCGAGGCAGCGCGATGAGATCACAAAGGTTGCGCCCACCGCGATGATCGCAATGAAAGCCGATCGGGTGACGACGTTCGCGATATTGGTTCCGGTCGCGAAGTTCGAGTTCAGCATCATGCCGGCCAGCACCACTCCCGCCAGAGCGATGAATGGGCCCATGGCGGCCCAACGGATTTGCCGTGGCGCCTTAGTTATCCCGATATTCGTCGCCGCGCTTGTCATCCTGGTCTCCTCCCCGTTTTATGGCTATATGGTCTCGCGGGTCCACCCCATACGCGCTGGCACTGGTGGCCGCATAGACGACGTTTTGCTCGGTAATCTGATCGCCGGTGAGTTCGGCCGCGACGCGGCCTGCGCGCATCACCAGAACCCGATCCGCGAGTCCGACAAGCTCTGGCAGTTCCGAGGAGATCATGATGCAAGCTTTATTCGCGCGAACCAGGCGGTCGATGAAGTCGTAGATCTGGCTTTTGTTGCCGATATCGATGCCGCGGGTCGGCTCATCGATGATGACAACTGAAGGGTCGGTCATCATCACCTTGGCCAGCAGCAGCTTTTGCTGGTTCCCCCCGGACAGCTGCCCGGCGTTCAAGTGGACCGAGCGGACGCGAATGTCGTAGTCACGAACCGCGGTATCCAGTGCCCCGGCCTCTTTGGCGTAATCCAGCGCAAGACGCGGATGGATCCGATCCAGGGCTTGGAGGGTCAGGTTCGGGGCCAGCGGCTCGTCCAGCAGCAGGCCCTTGCCCTTGCGGTCTTCGGTCAGGTAGACAAGGCCCAGCTCTCGCCATGCCCTGACGGAGAGATGCGGGACAGCGCGTCCGGCGAGCGCTATCCGGCCTGCGCTGGCGGGCCGCAATCCCATCAGCCCCTCGCACAGTTCGGTCCGGCCGGAACCGATCATGCCGCCGATACCAAGCACTTCGCCAGGGCGAACCATCAGGCTTGCCTCGACCGCGCCATGATCGACCGACAGACGCTCGACAACCAATAGAGGGTCGCCCGCCGGCATTGGGCGCTTCCGTGGATACAGCACGTCGAGTTGGCGACCGACCATCAGCTCGGCCATCCGGCGCTGCGACAGGTCCGCCGCGGGCCACGTGCCTATCATCTTGCCGTCGCGCAATACGGTAACGCGGTCCGCCAGCGCCTCGACCTCGTCCAGGCGGTGGGAAATATACAGAACCGCGACCCCCTGGGCTTTCAGCCGACGAACTACCCCCAGGAGCGCCGCGACCTCGTCGTTGGCCAGGACGGCGGTAGGTTCATCGAAGATCACCACCTGGCGCGGCTGCAGCAGCGCCCGGCTGATCTGTACCAGTTGCCGCTGCGCCAATGGCAGGTCGCCCACGAGGTCCCGCGGGCTGCAATGCGCGCCGACAGAGGCCAACACGTCGGCGGTACGCCGGTTCATGGCGCGATCGTCCACCATGATGCCGCGCGTCAGCTCGCGGCCCAGGAACAGGTTCTCCGCGACGGTCAAATCCGGCGCCAGGAGGATTTCCTGATGCACCAGCACCACGCCGGCGGCCTCCGCTGCCGCGGCGTCGGCGAAATCGATCGGCTGCCCTTGCATGAGCAAATGCCCGGCGGTGGGCGGTACATAGCCGGACAATAGCTTCATCAGCGTCGATTTTCCCGCGCCGTTTTCGCCGATGATCGCGTGAACCTCTCCCGCGTGGATATCGAGCGTGACATCGGACAGCACGGTGATCGGACCGTAGGCCTTGGCCAGCCCCACCGCGGCAAGCGCGGGATGGCAAGACTCTTCTGCCGCCGCCGGGGCGTCGGCCGATATGGGCGAGGCAGCCAAGGCGTTCATTCGAAAGCCGACATCAGGCGACCACGCGAACACAGGATGTGATCGCGCATCGCGGTTTGCGCAGCAGCCGCATCGCCGGCACGGAATGCCGCCAGCAGGTTTTCATGCTCTTCCAGCGCCTCCTGGGTGACGCGGCTGTGGAACATCAGGCGGAAGAGGTGCAGGTGCACATGCTGGTTGAAAAGTGTCGTGCGGATAACTTCGTTTCCGCCGATCCGCATGATCTCGTCGTGGAAATGCGCGTCGATACGGGCAAAGCGCGAATAGCGGCTGGTCCGATCCACCGGCGTCGCGCCATCCGCCATGTCGGCCGCGATGTCCTCGATATGGGCCAGCGCTGCAGGAGTCATATTCAAGGCGGCCAGGCGTGCGCCTTCCGGCTCGACCAGCAAACGGAAGTTGAATAGATCCTCGAATTGCTTGCGGTTCAGCTGCGGCGCCGCGCTGTAGCCGATAAGGTGCGCCTTGTGGACCAGGCCTTCGCGCTCCAGCCGCGAAAGCGCTTCACGTACCGGCGTCTGCGAAACGTTGAGATCCCGCGCCATCAAGTCGATCGGAATGCGGGCCCCGGGTGCGATGGCCAGCGACATCAGCCGTTCATAGATGCTGTCGTAGACACCATCCACCACGCTTGGCCGGCGCACGAACGCCCCCTCCAGGATTTCTCTTTGCACAGCCATTTTGCGGGGGACGCTCCGTAGGTTGACCTTGACACGGCGAAATGGTGGCAAATATCCTATCGCATGTCAAATAAAATATCCTATACGATATGATCCTGAAAGTGGCCGGCAGGTAGACGAACGCGTCGGCCGTAACGAACACAATGAGGGGACTGTTGATGATGCAATTCGGCGCGATGAGATCGCCACGCGAATTGATATTCGGCGCTGGGCAGCGCGCGGCGCTGGGCGCCGTGGCAAAGCGGCTGGGACGGCGGGCGCTGGTGGTCACGGATCAGCGCCTTGCCGCGGACCCGGATTTCCAGGCCATGGCCGCGGACCTGGAGAGAACTGGCCTGGCAGTACGGATTGAAAGTGGCACCCTGCCCGACGTGCCGGTGGAAGCCACCATCCTGGCTGCCGACGCTGCCCGCGATTTCGCCGCGGACGTCGTCATCGGCGTCGGGGGCGGTTCGTGCCTGGACATGGCCAAATGCATGGCGTTGCTGCTGTCCCATGGCGGCCGACCGCAGGATTACTACGGCGAGTTGAAGGTGCCGGGTCCGATCCTGCCGATGATCGCGGTGCCGACCACCGCCGGTACGGGCTCCGAGGTCACGCCTGTCGCCGTCCTGTCGGACAACGAGCGCGCGCTCAAAGTCGGCATTTCCAGCCCGTATCTGATTCCAACGGCGGCAATCTGCGACCCCGAGCTGACGTTGACGTGTCCGTCGGCGCTGACCGCCATCGCGGGCGCCGACGCGCTGACTCATGCCATCGAGGCATTAACCGCTACTCGCCGCGAGCTGACTCCCGGCCTGACGCAAGACCGGGTGTTCATCGGAAAGAATGCCTTGTCGGATCAGTTTGCGCTGACCGCGATTTCGCTGCTATGGCAAGGGCTGGAGGCTGCATGCACGGACGGCAACAACCTCGCGGCGCGGTCGCAGGTGATGCAGGGTGCGACATTCGCAGGACTGGCTTTTGGCGTGGCGGGCACGGCCGCGGCCCATGCGATCCAATATCCCGTCGGCGCGTTGACCCACACCGCGCATGGCGCGGGCGTGGCGTGCCTGATGCCGTGGGTCATGGAATGGAACCGGCCCGTGATCGGTGCCGAACTGGCGCAAATGGCCGCGATCATGGGTCTGGCCGACAGCGCCGCCGTGATTCCTGCCATCGCGGCCTTGTTCGCCCGCATCGGGATTCCGTCCACGCTGGCCCAGCTGGGGCTGGACGAAAATCAACTGGAATGGGTCGCCGACCAAGCTTGCGGCATCGAGCGGCTGATCCACAACAACCCCCGCCCGCTTGACCGCGACGACATGCGGAAACTTCTGGCTGCCTCTTTTTCGGGCGCGGCCGACACAATCGAACAAGGTGGAATGGAGAGCAAATGAGACGGGATATCACGCCAGCGGCCGAGCGCCATGACTCCCCTGCACTTCATGCGCAGGGTCTTTATATCGGCGGCGAATGGCTACCCGGCAGCGGCATCCCGGTCGTGGACCCGGCCACCGGAGAGGTGCTGGCCGACGTTGCCGACGCCGGCGTCGCGGACGCATTGCGCGCGGTCGATGCCGCCGACGCGGCAGCCGCGGGCTGGCGTGCCACGCCTGCTCGCCAGCGGGCCGACATCCTGCGGCGCTGGTTCCAGCTGATGACCGACCATGCCGAGGAACTGGCGCGCCTGATTTCGCTGGAAAACGGCAAGGCCCTTCCCGACGCTCGGGGCGAGGTCGCCTATGCCGCCGAGTTCTTCCGTTGGTATGCGGAAGAGGCCGTGCGCATCCAGGGCGAATTCCGCCATGCGCCTTCCGGCGCCAACCATATTCTCGTCGACCACGAGCCCATCGGGATCGCGCTGCTGATCACGCCGTGGAATTTCCCGGCCGCCATGGCCACGCGAAAGATCGGCCCTGCGTTGGCGGCGGGCTGCACGGTAATACTGAAACCGGCGTCCGAAACTCCGTTGACCGCCTATGCGATGGCGCGGCTTGGCGCGCAGGCGGGCGTGCCGCCCGGCGTGGTGAACGTACTGACCACCACGCAACCCGCTGCCGTTTCCAACGCCATGCTGGCCGATCCACGCGTGCGCAAGCTTTCTTTCACGGGGTCGACCCAGGTCGGCCGCGTATTGCTCGCCGAGGCGGCAAAGACCGTGGTTTCGTGCTCGATGGAACTGGGAGGCAACGCGCCATTCCTGGTGTTCGACGACGCGGATCTGGAAGCAGCCCTGGACGGCGCGATCATCGCCAAAATGCGCAACGCGGGTGAAGCCTGTACCGCGGCCAACCGCTTCTACGTCCAATCGGACATACACGACGCCTTTGTCGCCGGGCTGACGAAGCGGATGGCGGCGCTTCGGGTCGGTTCCGGCCTCGCGGAAGCAACCCAGGTGGGGCCAATGATCACGGCCAACGCCGTATCGAAGATCGACCGCCTGGTCTCGGGAGCGATCGCACAGGGCGCTCGCGTGCATACAGGTGGAAAACCGCTGCCGGGCAGCGGTTACTTCTACCCGCCCACGGTCCTGGACAATGTGCCCCTGGACGCGGAGATCGCGCATGCGGAGATCTTCGGACCCGTTGCGAGCGTCTATCGTTTCAAGACGGAGGCCGAAGCGATCCAGCTGGCGAACCATACGGAGTATGGACTGGCTGCATATATCTATTCCGGCGATCTGTCGCGCGCGCTGCGCGTCGGCCGGGCGATCGAAAGCGGCATGATAGCGATCAACCGCGGGATAATGTCCGATCCCGCCGCGCCGTTCGGCGGCGTCAAGCAAAGCGGGCTCGGGCGCGAAGGTGGCCTGACCGGCGTGCTCGAATTCATGGAGCCGAAGTATTTCGCGGTGGACTTTTGAACATGGCCCAGGACCTCTATCGCAACCGTGACTTCATCCCGGATTTCGACGCGATCATCGCCGAGACGGCCGCGCGGTCCCGGGAATTCGCCAAGCGGGTCGATATGCGACGGGACGTGTCCTACGGTCCAGGCGCGCGCGAACGGATGGACATCGTTTTCCCGCCCCGTATCGCGAAGGGCGCTCCGCTCCATGTGTTCATCCACGGCGGCTATTGGCGTTCGGGCAACAAGGATGATCACTGGCTGGTCGCCGCGCCCGTGCTGGCCGCGGGCGGTATTGCCGCCCTTGTCACCTACGACCTGATGCCCGACACAAGGCTGGCCGCTATCGTCGCGCAGGTCCGCGCGGCCGTCCGGCATTTGGTCGCGATGGCGCCGGACCTGGGGGCCGACGCCACGCGACTCACTGCCAGCGGCCATTCGGCGGGAGCGCACCTGGCCAGCTACCTGGCCGCGATCGGGACGGAAGAAAGCTCTCTGCCCGATCTGCCCGCGCTGCGCGGGCTGCTGCTGGTCAGCGGCATTTACGACCTGACAGACATCCCGGGCAGTTTCCTGAAGAGCGAAGCGAAGATGACCCCAGCCGAGGCGTCGGCATGGTCGCCCCTTGCCTCCCGCCAGCTTCATGGCCCGCGGCGTATCGTGATGGTCAGTGAAAGGGATACAGCGCCGTTCCACACGCAGGGTCGACAGTTGGCTTCATTGTTGGGGCGCACGGTTCATGACGGACAGTTCCGGGTCGAGGCCGGTCTGAACCATCTCACGGTAGTCCTTGCATTGGGCGACCCCGAGAGCCCTTCGGGCCGTTGTCTCGCGGACCTCGTGGCAAATTGAGCTCGCCCCACTGCTAATCCGTCCGTCCGAGGCGCCGCACCGCCCGGCGCGCCGCCGTCCGAATCTCGTCGGCGAACTGCGCAACGATGGCCGAGCGCGGTCGCATCGGCGAAAACAGGAAGCGTGGCCGCATGTCGATGCGGGGATGAAAGCGCCGCATCACCAGTTGCGGAAAAGCCGAGGTCATCAGGATGAAATGGTCGACGAGCGCGATCGCATTCAGTGCCTCCACCATCGCGCATAGCGTTCCGGTGCTGTTGGACACCAGCGCGGTCTCGTAGGCCACGCCGCAATCGCGAAATGCTTCCCGCAGACGGAACCCGGTGAAGGTATCGTCGGCGAAGGTGATGATAGGCCAGGCGGCCAGCAGCTCGGGGGTCAGCCTGGCATGCCGTGCCAGGGGATGATCGCGATGCAGGACGCACACGACTTCGCTCTTGCAGATCTCCTCCACTTCCAGCGAGGTCGCCGGCGTCGGCACATCCACGATGCCCATGTCGACCTGACTGGTCCCCACGTACTCGATTACATGGCGGGTGGGCAGCGCCCGCACGTCGAACTGCACTTGCGGATGCCGTTGGTGGAACACGTGTACCGCCTGGGCCACCACGGACATCGATAGCGTGGATACCGAAGCCACGGTAATACGGCCCCGCACGCCCTGCCGGATCTCCAGCGCCGCCTGACGCACCGATTCCACGCTACCGAACAGGCGTTCGACCTCCGGCATCAAGGCGTCGGCCTCGGGGGTACACACCAGCCGTCCCTTCACGCGCTGGAACAGCGTCAGGCCCAATTCGCCTTCCAGCAGGCGCAGCGTCTTGGTCACCGCCGGCTGCGAGATATACAGCATGCGCCCCGCGGCGGATACGGATCCGGTCTGGACCACGGTGCGGAAGATTTCCAGGTGGCGCACATTGAGCATCGCTGGTCCCCATAACTTTTTGGAAGGAAGAAGCTGCCAAACCTGTATTGGATATTATGAGTTGAGCTTCCTACACTGCAAGCATTCCAGTCGCGCCAGGCGCGACACCACCTGGGAGGAATGGCCCTTGAACATCCCCGGCAAAACAGAGTGGGCGGCGCGCGCCGCGCAATGCACGCCCGAATGGCGCGCTTTCATAGACGGACAGTACCGTCCGGCACTATCCGGAAAAACCTTCGCCACCATCAATCCGGCGACGGGCCAGGCGATCGCCCAGATCGCCGCCTGCGATGCCGAGGACGTGGACGTCACCGTCGCCAGCGCCCGTCGCGCTTTCGAATCCGGGGTCTGGTCGCGCCGGGCGCCCGCCGAACGCAAACAGGTTCTGCTGAAACTCGCTGAATTGATGATGGCGCACCGCGAGGAACTGGCGCTGCTGGAGTCGCTGGATGTCGGCAAGCCCATCGCCAACGCCTACAACGGCGACATCGTCAGTTCGGCGACCTGCATCCAGTGGTATGCCGAGGCCATCGACAAGCTGTACGGAGAAATGGCGCCCTCCGCCCCCAATATGACCACCATGATCTTGCGCGAGCCGCTAGGAGTGGTCGCCGCGGTCGTGCCTTGGAACTACCCGCTATCCATGGCGTCCTGGAAGCTGGGACCGGCGCTGGCCGCGGGGAACTCGGTGATCCTGAAGCCGGCGGAGCAATCTCCGCTGACCGCTATCCGCATCGCCGGCCTGGCGATGGAGGCCGGACTACCGCCCGGCGTGCTGAACGTGCTCCCGGGCTATGGCGAAACCGCTGGCCGCGCATTGGGCCTGCACATGGACGTGGACGCGGTGGGCTTCACCGGCTCCACCGAGGTGGGCAAGCTATTCATGCAATACGCCGGCCAGTCCAACATCAAGCGTGTCGGCCTGGAATGCGGCGGCAAGAGCCCGCACATCGTGCTGGCCGACTGCCCCGACCTGGACGCCGCGGCGCGCGCCGTGGCGCTGGGCATCTTCAACAACAGCGGTCAGGTCTGCAATGCCGGCTCGCGGCTGATCGTGGAGGCGCCGATCCGCGACGCCCTGCTGGAGAAAATCGCGGCCGTGGGCCGCGAACTGGTCCCCGGCGATCCGCTGGATCCGGCGACCCGGATGGGCGCCATCGTCAGCCAGGTCCAGCACGAGCGCGTGATGTCCTATATCGACGCCGGCCGAGCGGACGGCGCACGGCTGGTCCTGGGCGGCAATCCGGCGCGGGTGGACAGCGGTGGATGGTTCATCGAGCCGACCGTGTTCGGCGATGTGCGCAACGACATGCGCATCGCACAGGACGAAATCTTCGGGCCCGTGCTGTCGGCCATTACCGTCACCGGCTTCGACGAGGCGATCCGCATCGCCAACGACACCATCTATGGGCTTGCGGCTGCGGTATGGACGGGCGACGTGGGGCGCGCCCATCGGGCAGCGCAGAGCCTGCGCGCCGGCGTCGTCTGGGTCAATTGCTTCGACCGTGGCAATATGTCCGCGCCGTTCGGCGGTTTCAAGCAATCCGGCTTCGGACGGGACAAATCCTTGCATGCCTTCGACAAATACATGGATTGGAAGGCGGTCTGGATCGCGTCTTGATCCGCCGACATAGCCGCCATCCGCAACCGCAGTGAACGGAACAAGGGGGTCGACATGAAAAAGCATGATCCGCAAAGCCAGGGCCGGGGCGTATCGCGCCGCTCCCTGTTGAAGGCCGGCGTGGCCATGGCCGGCATGGCCACCCTCGGCACCGCCTTGCCGCTGCGCGCGCAGAGCCGCGGCATCAGCGTCACCTGCTGGGGCGGCGCGTATGAAACGGCGGTGCGGCAAGCCTTTGCCGAGCCATTCGCCAAGGAAACAGGTATCGCCGTCACTTTGGTGAACAACGCCGACCTGACACGGATGAAGGTACAGGTCGACAGCGGCAACGTATCGTGGGACGTGTTCGATAGCATTGGACCGCAGATCATGGCCGGTGCGCGCCAGGGCCTGTGGGCGCCCATTGATGCGGGGATCGTCGACACCGGCAAGCTGCTGCAGCCGGCCGGCAAGGACCATGTGGGCACTTATTCCTATGCCGGCGGCATCGCCTACGACCCCAGGAAGTTTCCCGACGGCAAGCATCCGACGACCTTCGCCGAGTTGTGGGACCTGAAGCGCTTTCCTGGGCGGCGCGGGCTGCGCTCGCGGGCCAGCGAGAACCTGGAGATGGCCCTGCTCGCCGACGGCGTTCCGCCGGCGCAGCTGTATCCGCTGGATGTCGAACGGGCCTTCAAGTCGATGGACCGCATCAAGCCGGCCGTGCGCAAGTGGATCGAGACCACGCCGGAAACCGTGACCCTGCTGACCAGCAATGAAATCGATTTCTCCTACACCTACCTGAGCCGCGTGCTGCCGGCGCAGCGCGCGGGCTCGTCGGTGGCCATGTCCATGCGCCAGACCTTGAACAGCCTGGAATACCTGGCCGTCCCCAAGGGCGGCAAGAATATCCAGAATGCCATGCGCTATGTCGCCTTCTGCCTGCGTCCGGACCGGCAGGCGGCGTTCTGCGAACAGGTGGAGTTCTCGCCCAACGTCGCGGGGGCCGTCGAGCTCGCCAGCGCGGACGCCCGTCGCCGCATGCCCGACATGAAGAGCCCGGACGCCATCATCATCAACGACGCCTGGTGGGGCGAGCACTACGACAAGCTGCAGCGCCGTTTCACCGAGTGGCTGCTGGTCTAGGGCACGCCATGGCGCATACCCTGAGCACCAGGACCGTGGTCGTCCTGCTGGTTCCCCTCTGCGCGCTGCTGCTCCTGTTCTTCCTGGTGCCGCTGGGGCTGGTGGGCTGGTCCAGTATCTACGACCACGGCTACACCCTGCGCGGCTATGCCGAGGTGGCCAGCGGCACGCTGATCCATCGCGTGCTGGGCAATACGCTGCACATCAGCGTGCTGGCCACGCTGACCAGCCTGGTGCTGGGTTACTTGATCGCGATGCACCTCGCAGCCATGCCGGCACGCCGCCGGGCGCCCTACCTGATCATGGTGATGCTGCCTTTCTGGACCAGCATCCTGGTCAAGAGCTATGCCTTCACCATCGTCCTGGGCAATAGCGGTCTCGTGAACCGGCTGCTGGGATGGATATCGGGCGGAACATGGCACGTCGAGCTGCTGTTCAATCGCACAGGCGTGGTCCTCGGTATGACCAACTACCTGCTCCCCTTCATGGTGCTGCCCGTCATGGCCAGCCTGATCAACCAGAATCGCAGCCTGCACCTGGCGGCGGAGATCATGGGCGCCGGCCAATGGCGCATCTTTACCCGCATCACCCTGCCGCTGAGCCTGCCCGGGGTATGCGCAGGAGTGCTGATGTGCCTGACGCTGTCCATGGGGATGTACATCACGCCGGCGCTGCTCGGCGGCCGCCAGGACATGATGCTGGCCAACCTGATCGATTTCTACACGCGGCAGACCCTGGATTGGAACCTGGCATCCTCGATCGCCTTCGTGCTCCTGGCCATATCGGCCCTGTTGATAGCAATGCTGATCCGGGTGCAGCGCGACCGGGAGACGACATTCGCATGACTGAACCCGACGCACACCACCCTCCGGTGTTCACCGCGCGGCACGCCTGGCGCCTGGCCGGCGCCGCCGCCGCGTGGATCGGCTATCTGTTCCTGCTGCTGCCCAGCCTGATCGTCATTCCGATCTCCTTCAGCGGCACGCAGGAGCTGAGCTTTCCGCCCAAGGAGTTCTCGTTGGCGCTGTTCCGCCAGTTCCTGGGCGATCCCGCATGGTGGGGGTCGGCCCTGCAAAGCCTGCTGGTGGCGGGCTGCGTGACGGCGCTGTCGCTGCTGATCGCCCTGCCGGCATCGTATGCACTGGCGCGCGGGCGCTTTCGCGGCCGCCGCGTGCTGGAACTGGTTTCGCTGGCGCCGATGCTGGTGCCCGTGGTGGTGCTGGGCCTGGGCATGTACATGCACCTGTCCACCCTGCGCCTGGTCAACACGACGCTGGGCGTGGTCCTGGCGCATACCGTGGCAACCATTCCCTTCATGCTGGTCGCCCTGGGCGCCGGGCTGCGACACGCCGATCCCGCGCTCGAAACCGCCGCCATGATCATGGGCGCTGGCCGCCTGCGCATTTTCACGGAAGTCGTGCTGCCGCAGATCCGGCCATCCGTCCTCGTGGGCGCCCTCTTCGCCTTCCTGATCTCCTTCGACGAGGTCATCATCGCGTACTTCATCACAGGCCCGGAGTCCATGACCCTGCCCGTGAAGATGTACAGCGCGATCCGCTGGGAGGTCTCTCCGGTGCTGGCCGCCGTATCGACCCTGCTCACTTTGCTGTCGCTGGTGGTCTGCCTGGCCATCATGGCCTTGCAGCCGACACATCGGCGATCCGATTGACCAAGGAAACCCATGGCGACAAGCTACGACGCAATCATCATCGGCGGTGGACACAACGGACTGGTCTGCGGGGCCTACCTGGCGCGGGCCGGCCGCAAGGTATGCGTGCTGGAGCGGCGTGAGGTCATCGGCGGCGCGGCGGTCAGCGAGGCGGTGTGGCCCGGTTACCGGGTATCGGTCGCCTCCTACACCATGGCGCTGCTGCAGCCGCGCATCATCCAGGAACTGGAACTGGCACGCCACGGCTATTCCATCATTCCCCCCACGCCCATGCTGCACCTGTACGGCGAAGGACGTAGCCTTACCTTTGGCGACGACGCCCGGATCCACGCCGGCATGGCGCGCTACAGCGCCGCGGATGCGGCGGCCTACCCCCGCTACCGCGACCATATGGCCCGATTGGGCGCTACGGTATCGCGCATGCTGTGGGAGATCCCGCCCGATCCGGCGGCGCGCGACCTGTCGTCCCGGCTGCGGCTGCTTGGCTTCGCCTGGCGCTACCGAAATATAGGCGATCAGTTCTATGATCTTTACGACGTTTTGACGCTGAGCGCGCGGGATTTCCTGGGACGCTGGTTCCAATCCGACGAAGTGATCGCGGCGCTGGGGTTCTATGTGGCGTGCGGCGGCGCCACCACCACGCTGTCCGCGCCGGGCTCGGCCTATGTGCTGTTGCGTGGCTATGTCCGCGATCACACCACGCCCGCGGGGCCGGCCGGGTTCGTACGCGGCGGCATGGGGTCGATCTCCGAAGCCATCGCGGCCGCGGGGCAGGCGCACGGCATGGAGGTTCGCCTGGGCGCTCCGGTCGCCCGGGTCAATGTGGAAGGCGGCAGAGCGACGGGCGTCACGCTGGCCAGCGGCGAAACGCTGCGCGCCACCTGCGTGGTTTCCAATGCCGCCACCAAGGTCCTGTTCCGCGAACTCATCGATCCGTCGAACGTACCCACGGAGTTCATGCAGCGCGTCGATCGCATCCGCGACGCATCTCACGCGTTCAAGGTGAACCTGGCCATGAACCGGCTGCCGGTCTTCAAGGACTTCGATGCGGCATCGGCCGGTTTCGATTACCCCACGCAGGTCCGCATCGCGCCGTCAGTGGACTACCTGGAGCAGTCCTACGACGCCGCCCGCCATGGCATGTTGGCGCCCCGGCTGCCGCTGGTGGTCCTTACGCCGAGCAAGCTGGATCCCACCGTGGCGCCCGCCGGCAAACATTTGATCAGCATCTTCGGCCAACATGCTCCCTACCGATTGCTGGACCACGACCGCGACATGGCGCGCGACCGCCTGCGCGACACGGTGTTCGAAACGCTGGAAGCGCATGCGCCCGGATTCCGCGACTGCGTGGACCAGGTACAGGTGCTCGCTCCGCAGGACCTGGAAGAAAGATTCGCCCTGCCCGGCGGGCACGTCCACCATGGGGAGCTCAGCGCCGACCAGATCTTCTTCCGCCGACCGGTTCGCGGCGCCGCGGACTATCGCACCCCCATCGCCGGCCTGTACCAGTGCGGCGCCTCCGTCCATCCAGGTGGTGGCGTGACCGGCGTACCCGGCCATAACGCCGCGCGCGTGATCCTGCGCGGCAACCGCTGAATCCATGGATCCAGTCGCCATGAACATGATCGAACTCCGGCAAGTCTCCAAACGCTATGGCAGCGTACAGGCCCTGCATCCCGTGGACCTGGCGGTGCGCAAAGGCGAATTCGTGACACTGCTCGGCCCCAGCGGGTCCGGCAAGACGACCCTGCTGAACCTGATCGCCGGCATGGTGCCGCCGTCCACGGGACGGATACTGATCGGCGGTCGCGATGTCACCAACAGCCCGCCCAGCCAGCGGCAGTTGGGCATGGTGTTCCAGAACTATGCCCTGATGCCGCACATGACGGTGTTCGAGAACATTGCCTTCCCGTTGCGGGTGCGCAAGCTCTCCAGGACGGAGATCGAACGCAAGGTGCGCGATGTGCTGGCGCTTGTCCGTCTGCCCGACCTGGCCGCGCGCAAGCCGCGCGAGCTTTCCGGCGGCCAGCAGCAGCGAGTGTCCCTGGCGCGCTGCATCGTCTACAACCCCGCGCTGATCCTGCTGGACGAACCGCTCGGCGCCCTGGACAAGAAGCTGCGCGAGCAAATGCAGCTGGAATTGCGGCGCATTCACGCCGAACTCGGCATCACCATGCTGAATGTCACCCACGACCAGGACGAGGCGCTGACCATGTCCGACCGCATCGTCCTGATGAACGGCGGACGCATCGAGCAGGAGGACCGGCCGGAAAACCTGTACTTCCGCCCCGCCACCCGCTTTGCCGCCGATTTCATCGGCACGGCGAACCTGCTGGCTTGCGATGTGCGGGCGGCCACCGACGACGGTGTGGCGGTGTCCACCGGGTTCGGCGATGCCCGCGCCACGCTTGCCGCATCGACCGCCGCCGCACCGGCGGCGAACGCGCCGGCGCCAGGCAAGTCCGCCTGCCTGCTGTTACGGCCGGAAAGCATCGCCATGCAGCCGGTTGGCGAGCAGGCCGGCGCGGGCCTCCAAACGGTGGACGGCATCCTGGAAGACACGATCATCCTGGGCGGCATCGTACGCCACCACGTCCGCGTGGCCGGGTCGATCCGGATGGTGGTGCAGGAACAGAACCGGCGCGACCGGATACCGCTGCCGCGCGATGCCCCGGTACGGCTGACGTGGTCGCACCGGGATTGCGTGGTGCTGGACTAGGTCTACGTTAAACGGCAGCACGCCGCGGGCTGCGACCGGATACTTGAGGGAAATTCAATGCATACACAGTCTTCGACCGTGCAGGCCGAGCTCGTCCGCCGGGAACGCGAAGAGTCGCTTGCCCTGCCCGAATCGCTGGGCGAATTCGTGCGCCAGCGCGCGGCGCTGATGGGCGGCGCCACTGCCGCCGTATGGTTCGAGCAGCGCCGATCCATGACTTATGCCGAACTGAACGAGCAGGCGGACCGGCTGGCGTCCAGCCTGCTGCTCCGCGGCGTGCGCAAAGGCTGCCATGTCGCGGTCATGCTGGGCAATACACCGGCGTTTCCGGTCAGTTGGGTGGCGCTGGGGCGCATCGGTGCGGTGATGGTTCCGGTCAATACCTCGTACACGACCGATGAGCTGGATTTCGTACTGCGGGATTCGGACGCGCAGTATGTGATCGTGGACTCGGCCCTGCTTCCCAGGCTCGATGCATTGCCCGTGCTGCCGCCCCTGCTCGCACCCGAGCGGATCGTCGTTCACGCGGAAACCGTGGACACACGGCCTGGCGATGCGCAGGACGACGGCGTGGACCGCGTGGACCCGCAAACCGGCAGCACACGGGACGACACCGCCCATCCCGACTGGAGCGCCCTGGTCCGCGATGGCAGCCCCGGATTCGTCGCGCCCGCGCCGGTCGCGCGTACGGACGTGCTCAACCTGCAGTACACCTCCGGCACGACGGGCTTTCCCAAGGGGTGCCTGCTGACGCACGACTACTGGATGATCCATGCGCACAATTCCGCCCGGCATCGGCGCACCGACGAAGGTGGGATCCAGAACGTGTTGATCTGGGCGCCGTTTTTCTACATGGACCCCATGTGGCAGTTCCTGATGACGCTGGCGCTGGGTGGTACGGCGTTCATCGCCGACCGCATGAGCTTGAGCCGCTTCATGTCCTGGCTGAAGGACTATCGCATCCACTATTGCATCTTCCCGGAGCCGGCCCTGTCGCATTACCCCGAATCCGAGGAAGACCTGAAGATCAGCCTCAAGTACATCAGCATCTACGGCTGGACCGAGTCGGCGCGGCGCGACGTGCAACGCCGCTTCGCGCTGACGGCGCGGGAAGGCTACGGCATGACGGAGATCGGCACGGGAGCGCTCATGCCCGCATGGGCGCGGGAAATGTCGCTCTTGCGCAGTTGCGGGCTGCCGGCAGCCTACCGCCGTTTCGATATCCGCAATGAGGACGGCACGCCGACGCCCGAAGGCGAAATCGGCGAACTGTGGGTGCGCGGGCGCGGCATCTTCCTGGGCTACTACAAGCGGCCGCAGGCCAACGCGGAGAGCTTCGACGGTCCCTGGTTCCGCACCGGCGACTTGTTCCGGCGCGATGCGGATGGCTACTACTACCTCGTCGGCCGCATCAAGGAAATGATCAAGCGCGCGGGCGAGAACATCGCCGCCAACGAGGTCGAGGCCGTACTGCGCGGCATGGACGACATCGAAGAGGCGGCCGTCGTCCCGGTGCCCGACCCGTTGCGCCGCGAGGAGGTCAAGGCGTACATCAAGCTGCGCACCGGCCTGACCGCCGCGGATGTTCCGCCCGAAGCGATCTTCGCGCACTGCGCCCGGCATCTCGCGCCTTTCAAGGTCCCGCGCTACCTGCAGTACATGAAAGAGGATTTCCCCCGTACACCGTCGCGCAAGATCGCCAAGAAACGTCTCATCGCCGAGACCGTCGATCCATTCGCGGGCAGCTACGACCGCCAACAATCGACCTGGCGCTGACCGAGCCCAGAGGAGAACGCCATGTTCATCGATTTCTCCAGCCGCCCGCCCGCGCCAGGGTTCGAAGGCAAGGCGCCCCATCTGTCGAACTACCGCCGCGTCTACAGCAATAGCGAAGCCCAGGTAGATCGCGAAGCGGGCGCCGACGCGTTGCGAGACTACCTCGACACCTATGAACGCCTCGACGCGCGCGCCGTGGTCCTGAAGGCGCGCGACCTGGGCTCCACCTTCGGGTTCAAGATCGCCAACGAGACCGTGGCGGCCTTCTGCCGCGACCACGGGCCGCGCTACGTCGGCTTTGCCGGTGTCGATCCACATCGCGGCATGGCGGCGGTGCGCGAATTGGAGCACGCAGTCCGTGAACTGGGCCTGCGCGGCCTGAACATCCAGGGCTTCGAACTGGGCCTGGACATCGATGACCGCCTGCTCTATCCGCTGTACGCGAAATGCGTGGAGCTCGGCGTGCCCGTCAACGTCCATTGCGGCACGAACTTTTCCACACACGCGGCTATGCACCATGGGCATCCGCGAGCACTGGATCGCGTCCTGAGGGACTTCCCGGAATTGCGCGTATGCGCGTCGCCGCCGGGCTGGCCCTGGGTCAACGAACTGATCGCAGTGGCATGGCGCCACCCCAACCTGTGGATCGGCACCCTGGCGATCCGGCCCCGCCTGATGACCACGTCGCACTCGGGCTACGAGCCGCTATTGCAGTACGGGAAAACGGTCTTGAAGCACCGCATGATCTTCGGGACCGCCTTCCCCATGATGCCTGTACCGCGCACGTTGGACGAATTCTCCGCCCTGCCCCTGCCGGATGAAGTGCGCCAGCGCTGGCTATGCGACAACGCCGCGGAATTCCTGGGCCTGGATACAGCAATCTGATTCCGGGCAATGGTCACTTTTCCCAGGGAAATACGTGCTTCCAATCGCGCTTCATGCTGATGACCGTCCACCCTTGTGCATTGGCCTGGTCATATAGCTCTTGCGTAAAAGTCCCGGCCTTTGTATCCGGCAGTCCTTGCGCCGGGCCGTACGCGTATTCGCGTGCATGGTCATCGTGCATGACCAACATGGCCAGGCGCGCGCCGGCGCCGCCCTTGGTGTATTCCAGCATCTGCCGATCGCCCACCGAATTGCCGAACGCTGCGACTGGCCGGCGTCCAACCATGAAGTGAATACCTTGGGCCTTCCCCGCTTCATCGTTATCGAGAAGCAGCTTGGCCGCCTTGGTCAGCACGGGCTTGCCGTCCTTGCCATAGCCATACGTGACGTCACCCGCGGTTCCAATCACCTGCTCCGGCGGGATGTCATAGACGCGCGCGGCATACACCCGGACGAAATCCTGACCGCCCCCGGTGACGATATAGGTTTTGAACCCGTTCGCCCGCAGATACTGAAGCAGTTCCAACATGGGCTGGTACACCAGGTCGGTGTATGGGCGCCGCCAACGTGGATCCTTGGCTGTATCCAGCCAGTCGCTCACCTCGGCGTTGAATTGCTCCACCGACATTCCTGTCAGGGTAGCGGCGATGATCTTCTCCAGATCCTGGCGCGACAACTTAGACTTGGCGCGCGCATCGTCTGACAGCACGGTCTTGAATGGCTCCGTGGTCTTGAACTCCGGCCTGGTTTGCGCCAATACTGCCACGCGGGTCAGGCAGTACGAGAGCTGGGCATAGATCGGATGTTCGACCCACAGCGTGCCATCCTGGTCGAACGTTGCCACCCGTGCCTCCGGAGGCACGAAGTTCGGATGTGTCTGGTCGGTCGTCTCTTTCACGAAGGAGAGGACCGCGTCTTTTGAACGGCCATCGTTCCAGGAGGGCAGCGGGTCGGCCTGCGCGCCCGCCGGCAAGGCATGTCCCAGCAGGAAAACGCATAGAACCAGCCTGACCAGGCAGGAGGCGAGACGTACGTGGTTCATAGCGACCTCGGATGTCGAATCGGGGCAACGTCGCCCACCTATCACTACTTCTGGGCCACGTACTTCCCGATTTCCTGCGCAGCGCCATCAGCCCAAGTGTCGATGAGGGGTTGCAGGTCTGCCGGCTCGACGCCCCCGGCGCCCTGCGATGCCGCTTCGATACGCTTGCCGGTGCCTCCTCGAACAGCGGCGTACAGCAACTCGTCCGTCATGCTGTCGGTCACCGACGTCTCCATGGCGATGGTCGCGTCCTTCGGTCGACCGCCCTCGGCCACCGCCACGACGCCGGTTATCGCAAGGCCTATGGGAATGTATTGATACGCCTTCAGCGCCTGTGTTTCCGCACCGACGGCCGTGATGGCAATGCGTACGTTGGCCACACCCGCACCCGGTTTGTCGGTCAGCATCACCTGCTGTCCAAATTTCTGGCGTACCGATGTTTCGACATAGGAGCGGATGCTCGCGAGCGTCTCCATCGGAACTTCTTCTGTCGGCTGCGGGTCCGGGTAGTACACCACCGGCTGCAGCAGGATCGCGTTGTAACGAGACGGCGTAAAGTCAGGACTGACGTACGCTCTTCTCGTTCCGCCACCTGGCACGTCCTCGGTCTTCAGCCTGGAATAATCCTTCAGAAAGCCTGAGTCCGTCGGCTTGTTCGTGTTCGCGCAGCCCGACATCAGAAGCGTCGCCAATGCTCCTACACAGACCAGCCTGATCAAATGCGGAATCATGGTATGTCTCCCGAGGATTGTCGCCATGGCCACCGCGCAACTCCTGACACAACCGCCTGACCTGGAGTATGGCCGGCCTCCATTCATCCGCAAGGCCGAGACGTGGATAAAGCACATGCTACGCCGCCAGGCTGCCCGGACCGTCAGCCGAACGATGGCTCCTGTTTGATTAGGCCATTCAGCGACCTCAATGCGGGTTGCTACCGGGTAAACGAGGCTGCAAGGTCGCAAGCGCTCGCGTAGCTTGCGCAGTATTGCCATATCGGATTCGTGGCGCCTTCTTCCGCTGACGACCGAACGGGCCAATAAGTAAAAGCGAAAGAACATTAACCGCCAAGAACGCTTTCGGGCATTCCAAACACTATTGGAAGTGGCCCGGCGGCTACTTTTACGCCCGCCGGCCAGCCGTACTGCCCGACTTGCAACTACTTGCTTTCATAAATCGTTGGGGCTCTGGAGCGGTTTCGGGACCGGCTGCGCGGTTTACGTTTCGCTCCTCCGTGATACCGGTCAAGGAGCGTCGACATGAAGCAACGAATACTGAAGATCCTGCTCGTCTCGGCAGCCTTGCTGCCGGCTGTGCCACCCTTCTGTCAGGCACAGACCCAGGCCCAAGGCCAAGTCCAAAGCCCGCCACAGAGCCAAACCCAGCCAACGGGCCGACAACCGAACATCATTGTGATCATGGGCGACGACATCGGTTGGTTCAACGTCGGCGCCTATCACCAGGGGATCATGGCGAGCAGGACCCCCAACCTGGACAAGATGGCGGCGGAAGGCATGCGGTTCACCGACTATTACGCGGAAGCCAGTTGCACTGCCGGGCGGGCCAACTTCATCACCGGCGAACTGCCCATACGCACGGGCCTGACGACCGTCGGCCAGGCCGGCTCCCCGATCGGGATTCCGGCGGAAGCCGCCACTATCGCTACCGCCCTGAAATCCATGGGATACGCAACTGGACAGTTCGGGAAGAACCACCTTGGCGATCTCAACAAGTTCCTGCCGACCGTACATGGCTTCGATGAATTCTTCGGCTACCTTTATCACCTGGACGCGATGGAAGATCCGGCTCATCCGAACTATCCGCAGGCCCTGAAAGCTACGGTCGGGCCGCGCAATATGGTGCATAGCTGGGCCACGGACACGGAAGACACGACCGAACAACCGCGCTGGGGGAAGATCGGAAAGCAGAGGATCGAAGACGCCGGCCCTCTCTATCCGAAGCGGATGGAGACCGTTGACGACGAAATCCGCGACTTCACCTTGAATTTCATAGACAAGGCCCATACGGAAGGAAAGCCATTTTTTGTCTGGCTGAATCCCACACGGATGCACGTCGTCACCCACTTGTCGGAAAAGTACCAGAGCAGGCGCACCGCGGAAAACGGCTGGTCGATTTCAGAAGCCGGAATGGCACAGCTCGATGACGATATCGGTCTCGTGTTGAAGAAGCTGAAGGACCTGGGCATCGACGACAACACCATCGTCGTATTTACCACGGACAACGGCGCGGAAAACTTCACCTGGCCGGACGGTGGCCAGACTCCCTTCGCGGGCGGCAAGGGGACGGCGCTGGAAGGTGGTTTCCGCGTGCCGGCGATATTGCGCTGGCCAGGCAAGGTGCCTGCGGGAAAAATCGAGAATGGGATCATGTCGGGCATGGACTGGTTCCCTACATTCCTTGCGGCGGCCGGCAATCCGAACATCGCCGAAGAACTTAAAAAGGGCAAGCAACTGGGGGACAGGACTTACCGGATTCACCTGGACGGGTACGACCAGACCGCGCTGATAACCGGCAAGGGTCCATCGGCTCGCCACGAGATCATCTATTTCACGGAAAGCACGCTCTCCGCGGTACGCATCGACGACTATAAATACCGCTTCACCGACCAGCCGAACGGATGGTTGGGTGGGACGATAAAGGTCGACTGGCCTATCCTGACCAACCTGCGACTCGACCCCTTCGAGCGCACCGGCATACCGACGGCCAACGGCGGCTCCCTCAATTTCTACAGCTGGTTCATCTATGAGTTCTGGCGGTTCCAGTTCGTGCAGCAAGAGATCGCGCAACTCGCCCAAACCGCCATCGACTATCCCCCCATGCAAAGAGGTGCGAGTTTCAACCTCGATGCTGTCAAGGCGCAGATCCAGAAGGCCGTAGAGTCGCATGTGGGCAATTGAGTCGGGCGAACCTCGGAGCGTGCTCATGAAACTCGGAACCAAACCACGCTGCATGACGCTGACGGCGATCGGCTTGATCGCTGTCGGGTCGCTCCTCGGCGGCTCACATATCGTGGCGCCGGAAGAACACCGAGGGGCCAGGGCGGGCGATGGCATCGTTGGCCCCGCCGGGATGGTATGGGTCGAGGGCGGAACCTTCCAGATGGGCAGCGATGCGCGGCCGGCCCAGCCGAACGAGCGACCAGCTCATCCGGTCAAGGTGCGCGGATTCTGGATGGATCAGCACCATGTCACCAACGCGCAATTCCGCAAATTCGTAGACGCCACCGGATACATCACAACGGCCGAGCGCAAGCCGGACTGGGAGTCCTTGCGCGTCCAGTTGCCCCCCGGCACGAGCAAGCCGCCCGACGCGGCCCTTGTACCGGGAGGCATGGTGTTTGCCGGAACCTCCGGCCCCGTGGCGCTGGACAACATGGCACTATGGTGGCGGTACGTGGCAGGCGCCGACTGGCGGCACCCGTTGGGCCCCGAGAGCAACATCGACGGCAAGGACGACCATCCCGTGGTCCAGGTGTCGTACGAAGATGCGCAGGCCTATGCGAAGTGGGCACACAAGCGCTTGCCGACCGAAGCGGAATGGGAGTACGCCGCGCGGGGCGGATTGGAGCAGGCCACGTACGCCTGGGGCGACGACTTCACTCCGGCTGGCAAGCAGATGGCCAATGTCTGGCAAGGGCAGCAGGCACAACCCTTCCCCGTCACTGGCGACAACGCCAGGACCTCTCCGGGCACCAGCCCGGTGGGAACGTATCCCCCCAACGGCTATGGCTTGTCCGACATGACCGGCAACGCATGGCAATGGGTGGCCGATTGGTATCGCTTCGACCAGTTCCAGCGGGAGGCGGCCCTGGGCAGGCAGATCATTGATCCGGCCGGACCTTCGGAAAGCTATGACCCGCATGAGCCCGGCGTTCCGGCAAACGCCCCGAAGCGCGTGACGCGAGGCGGCTCATTCCTCTGCAATGAATCCTATTGCCTGAGCTATCGGCCCAGCGCCCGGCGCGGCGCCGACCCGTACAACAGCATGTCCCACCTCGGCTTCCGCTTGGTCATGGACGATACCCGATGGCAGCAGGAGGCGCGCCGCCCGAAAAGTGCAACGCAGGCAATGGCCGGCCCGTAAGCGCAGCGATCCACGAAGAGCGCGATGTCACGTGAAGATGCCATGGGGAGGCTCGATGAAACGCTCACTGTCTGGCCGATGTGCCCGACCTTCGCTGGCGGTCCTTGCATTCGCGGCCTCCACGTCCGCCCTGGCGCAAGCCAGTCCATCCGCCGACACATGGCAGTTCGAAGTGACGCCCTACTTCTGGGCGGCCGGCATGAGCGGCTGGGGGCGTATCGGGGCCCGGACGCCCACGGTCAAATTCGACACCAGCTTTTCGGACGTATGGCGCAATCTGGACGTGGGCGCCATGGGCACCATCGAAGCACGCAAGGGTCGCTGGGGTGTGCTGTTCGACGCCATGTATGTCAAGCTGGGGCAGGACTCGGAGCCATTGGCCGGCGGCGAGCTGGGCACGGCAAAACTGAAAGTATCGCAAACCATATTGCAACTCGCTGGCGCCTACCGGGTCGTCGATGATCGGGTAATGCCCATCGATGTGCTGGGCGGCGCCCGCTATACCTACTTGGACGGCGAGCTCTCCTTTTCGCGAAGTCCACGCTTGCCCAACGGCATCGACCGAAGCAACAACGTCAGCTGGGTCGATGGATTCCTGGGGGTGCGGGCCCGCTACTACCTGACGGACAAATGGTCTGTGCTGGGCTATGCCGACGCGGGAACCGGTGGAACCAAGTATTCCTGGCAGCTTATCGCCGGAACCAACTACGACTTCACGAAGTCGGTGGTGGGAAAGTTTGGCTACCGGATCATCAGCATGAAGTACGAATCCAACAACTTTCTCTATCAAGTCAAGACCGAGGGACTCTATCTGGGCGTAGGCATGAAGTTCTGAACGCTTCATGACGCCCGTTCGCTCTCGGACGGACAGTCCGCCAAGGGTGGCCGCAGGTTGACATTCGTGAAATGGCTATTCGGCACCGACGACGTAGCAGCGATGTCGCTGGAGCGGAACTGGTGCATCGTCTTTCGTCACTGAGCACCCCGCCTCACGGGACAATCGCGCACAAGCCGCCTGATCGCGGCCAGGAGCCCGCACCGTGAACAGACTGCGCGGAAGGAGATGGAATGAGGGTGGCCCACGATACGCAGTGGAGCTATACGGAGACGATGAAGAGATTGCACGACAGTGCGCATACGGCGCAACCGTACGCGAAGGCCAAGACCAACGCCGACGCCGACGCCTGCCTCAACGCCAACGCCGCCGGACACGCAGATCCATCCGGACCTGGGGCGGACAATGTACACGCGGCAGTGATCATGTCCGTGCTATGGAAACGCTGGCCGCCCGATTCCGCCCATGCGGCCCCACCAGGGGCCGAATAGACCTCGGGCGGAATACCTGCTAGGGCGTGGCCTTATCCAGCCATTCGCGCATCGGCGTGGCGCTGATGCCATACGCCTTCTTGCGATACAGCGCTTCCCATCCGGAGCAGGCTACCGGCTGCGCACCCAGTTGCCTTTCCAGCGCGTCTTCCGCCGTTTCGCGGGTGGGATAGCCGCTCAGTTTCCTCAACGCTGGCGCGCCGGCGGCCAGGACCTCGTCCACAAAATCCAGGCAACGCACGACGAAGCTCCGGCTTTCCGAATCGCTGGATGGGTCGCTTTCCACCATGATGCGCACCAGTTGCCCGACCATACACTCCGACACGCCGCAACGCCGGGCGTACGGAAGTATCCAGACGGGGTGGTAATGCGTGTTGCCCAGCAAGTGCGTGTACGCCTGGAAGTGCATGACGGCAGTCTCGTGCGCCAGCTCGACGCAACGCTCCCATTCGCCTTCGCGCCACGCCTGCAAAAGCTCGGCAAGTAAAAGATGGCCGCAGGCCTTGCGGCGATAAAGCAGGTACTGCAGGCGCTGGCGTCCGATCTCCTGGCGCAGGCGTGCCAGGCGAGCCCCGCCTTGGATGTCATGTGAAACGTAAAGCCGGTGCAGGAATACCAGGTCGCGCAGCGGTAACGGCGCAGGTGGCGTTATGAGGTCCCGCCGTGCCGCCTCGTGGAGAAGGCAGATCGCGACTGCCAGGCCGTTCAGCTCGTCCCAGGTCCGGTAGTGGATGTCGACTCTGATGGACGTGCCGGGAACGACGGCATGAATGCAGCAGATCTCCGCGTCGCAGTCCCGTTGCGTGAGCCGGACGCCGCCCCGACCCACCACCCTGCCATAGCGGCCGACATCCACCTGGGCCACGGTCAAGCGCGCGTCTCGAAGTACATAGGCATCGACGTCCGCCTCGGCGCTACCCAGCCCTTCCAGGCACGAGCCGCCGACGAAAGCCGCGTCCCGGTCGGTGAGATAGGCGTGCCCGAGCACGAAAGTGCGCTCCGTGGCGATCGAACCCGCCAACTGAAGCTGCTGTTGTTCGGTAATCTCGTCCATAAATGGTCCTCCAGGTGCGGCGCGGACGCGCCGGCGGATCCCGTGGGCCGGTGAACGATCTCGAAAGATGGGAGCAAGCAGAACCGGCCGCTGACGAAAAAGCGCAGGCCAGTGTGCATAATGGTCCGATGATCTATCGTTCTGGACGGACAAAATCAGACCAGACGGACCGCAAAAGCTTGGAACAACGATGGGCTGCTAGGCGGTTGCCTGGACGGTTTCGACACGCGCCGGTACGGCCTGGTCGCGCCGGACCGACGTCAACGCAATCAGCAGCACCATGGTGATGGCGTAGATCGGGACGCTGCGCATATTCCGGAACATCATTTCCGTAAGGCTGAATACCGTGTAGCCCAGGCAGAACAGCAGGCCGATCTGGGCCCCTACGTGAACGACCGGGTCCGGCGCGAACATGCGCCGGTAGAAAATCGCCGCGGGGATCAGGTACAACCCCAGCATGCTCAGCAAGCCCACGATGCCGTAGCCCGCCAGCGCCGCGATCAGGTCGTTGTGCGGTTCGCCGTAGTCGCTGGCGACCAATGGCGTCACGATGCCCTGGTCGCGCAGTTCGGCGAGATTGGCGCGGAAATTACGGGCGCCGCTGCCCAGTATCGGGTGATCGAGGAACATCAGCCACGACGCATGCCAAAGCTGCATGCGTATCCCCACCGACGTGTCCCGGTTTGCGTCCTGCACGTACGATTCCACATCCGACGCGACCTCGCGCATGCGGCTGTCATGGGCGTGCCACAAGGCGGCGGCGCCCGCCGCCAGCACCAGGGCCAAACAGAGCACGAACACGCATTTGGCCTTGCGGGACCAATGCGCCCGCGACAGCAGGATCACCAGTCCGAACACCGGCAGCAGCATCCAGCTGCTGCGCGTCTGGGAAAGCCAGGCTGCATACAGGCTGACCACTGCGGCGGCGACCTTCAGGCCACGCTCCAGGACGGGCCACCGCGTCAAAGTCCAGGGCAAGGTCAACAACGATGCGAAACCGAAGAACAGGGTCAGGTCGGCAAACGCGACGGCGTTGTACCGGCCGCCAAACTCGCTGACCGCCCCGCGCCCGAGATCCGGGTTGTACATGATGACGATCAGCATGACCGAGCCGGCGAACGCGCTGAACAGCAGGCTCCACTGGATTTGCTGCAGCCACGGCCGTGGCGCGCGCAGCAACAGCCAGCACACCGGGCACGCCAATGCGAAGCGCAGCCATTTCTCGAATTCCGAGCTGCTCCACGCACCGGTATACGCAGAGGTGACCATGACGGCGACGAAGGGAAAAATCAGGGCGACCGGTAGCAGGCCGAGTTCACGCCAATTCCAGGGCTCGTAGCGCCGCAGGGCGTTGTGCGCGATGGCGGCCAGCGCGATCAGGGCGGACAGATACAGGAGGGTTGGACCGCCAGCGGCGCTGGTCAATGCAAGCGCGGGCACAAGCAGGGCGAGTATCGCCGTCAATCGGGGATAGAGCGAGGGCATGGAATCAGATCAATAACCGGGGCAGCGCCGCGCGGGCTGGCTTCTGGGATACAGCCGGCCGAGCTTGCCACCGGATGCTCGGCCAGTCGAACAGCGCGACCGTGAGATCACGCGGCAGTCCAAGGGGGAAGAACGGGGTTGCGCCGGTCGTCCTGCTGTAGCCGGCGGAAGGCCGACATGACGCTGCCAGGAAGCAGCAACTGGCGCCAGAGGCGATCGCGCCAGCGGCCACCGGGAATATAGGCGGGATACACAATGCGCGAAGTAGCCCATGCCGGACGCCAGGCCTTGGTGCGCGTCGGGCGCCCCGTGACGGACAGCGTCGGTACGCCAAGGTTGGAGGCCAGGTGCCCCAGTCCGGATTCGTTGCCGATAAACCAGCCTGACGCGTGGATCAGGGAGGCGACCTCCGACAAGGACGGCAGTTGCGGCACTTTCAGGCCGGCATCGATCAGGAAGGTCCAATCGGCCCGCTCCTGCGGCGCCACCAGGAAATTGGGTTCGTAGCCCGCCTTCAACAGGCGCCTGCCCAGGTCCTCGAAATGACGTGGGGCCCAGCAACGCAGGGCTTCGGTCGAGGTGGGATGCAGGATGATGCGTTCGGGATGGCAGCGGTGTTCGTGGCGGTTCAGCGGCTGCAGGCCGTTGTCGGTGGTCGCCGCCGGCAGATCCAGCTCATCCCGGCAAAAGTCGCGGATCTGGAACAGCTTGACGAAGCCACGCCCGGTAACCACTACATGGGCGTCGTAATAAAAGTAGTTGGAGTGGCAGTCGTGCAGGGTGTATGGCCAGCCGATGTGCATCTGCGCGGCACAGTCGTATTGCGCCAACACCCGCGGCGCGTCACAGGCAGCCAGCGAGGGCTGCACATCCATGCTCGGGAACCAGTCCTTCAGCGTCTGCGCGTAGTCGCCGAACACCGTCACCTGGCGGCCGTGCAGGGCCAGGTTCTGCGCCAGCGTCATCATCAGGAGCGTGTCGCCCAGCCGGGGCGCCATGAGCAGCGCGACCCGTCCCGCCGCGCGCAGGCCGCGCAGCGCCTTTGACCTGTCATACGGGGGCATCTCGCCCGAGGGTTTTGGCATGGTCCTTCTATTCCAAACGGAGCCGCAGTTCCATGGTGGACGATTTTAGGAGTTTGCCTGGAATTAAGTTGCTGTTTGTGACAATATAAAACCTCGTATGTCGCGCCGGGGCGACAGCGCCAGACGCTCGACCATACCCCATGCAAACATACGCCGCGATCCGACCGGCCCCGGCCGGACTGCAAGCCGCGAACCTGGCTCGCGCCAGGGGACCACAGCGGGCAGTGTACCGCGAACGCCTCCCGCCAATTCCGCCCGCCCGGCAAGGAGGAGTAACTTTGATTACGGCACCTGCGACGCAGCAAGTTCCGCGATCGGGCGGGACGCCACGCCCAGGTCGCGCCAATGCGCGGGATGGCAGGTAAACAGCAGAATCTGGTGCCGGGTGCCCGCGTCGAACAGCACGCGCTTCATCTGTGCCAGGCGGACGTCATCGGTGTGCACCAATGCGTCGTCCAGGATGACCAGCGTCGGCCTGCCCGCCTCCCGCAACAGGTCCGCATATGCCAGCCGGCCGATCAATCCCATCTGCTCGCGGGCGCCGAAGCTCAAGGCGTCGAAGGGACTGACCCGGGTTCCATCCCGGCCCGTGCGCGTCAAGGGTCCCAACATCAGGTCTTCATCAATGTCGACCTGCGCCTGCGGGAACAGCAGCTCGACATAGCGTTGCAGGCCGCGCCGCAATGGCGCCTGCAGTTGCCGCGTCAGCGCATTGCGCCGTTCGCCCAGCAGGCCGAGCAGATAGTCCAGGGCGCGGGCCTGCCGTCCCAGCTCCAGCGCCTGGCGCTGCGCCTGGGCCAGATCGCGACTCAGCTCGGCGTGGCGCTCTTCCAGTCCCTGGGCACCGGCAGCCTGAAGTTCCACTTCAAGCCGGACCAGGCGATCGCGCCGCTCGCTGTGACGCTTTTCATGTTGTTCTGCGCTCCTGCGCAGACGCTCGATGTCCTGCTCGAGGATGTCCGGGCGTGCCTGCGCCACCTGGCGCGCCAGGGTCTCGGCGCGCACCTGCGCGGCGTCCCGCTGCGCCATGGCATGGGCCAGATCGCGCTCGACTTCCGCGCGGCGCGCATCGCGGCCTGCGGCGTCCAGCACGGCCTGCGCCGCATCGCGTTCGCGCTGCGCCGCTTCAGCCTGCACCTGCGCCTGCCGAGCGGCCAACTGCGCGGCGTGCAGGCCTTCGGTGGCCTGGCGCAGCGCCTGTTCCGCCGCCACAGCGACCGCCTCGGCCTGCTCGACGGAAAGACCGGCGGCGGCGTCGACCGACGAGGGGGGCGACGGTGCCGTGGATTCGATTTCTGCCAGGCGGGCGCGAGCACCAGCCAGTTCGGCGCGCAGCGCCTCAAGACCGCGCGGGGCCAGGCCTTTCAGGGTCGCTTCGGCGTTGCGAGCCTCGGCCACGTGCATGGCGTGGGCGCCTTGCCGTGCCTGCGCGGCATCGAGCGACGGCACGCCGAGACGCTGCAGCAGAATCTGCTGGCGGGAAAGCAGCTCGTCCAGTTCGCGGCGCAGGGCCGCCAGGTCCGTCCCGCCCGGTACGATCTCGATCGTGCCCTGGCCCGCCAGCGACAAGGTGGTCGACTCGAGCAGCAGGCGTTCGCCGCTACCGGCTACCGTATCCTCGCCGATGTCGATCTGCACGCCCGCCTGCAAGGCGTAACGCAAGCGCGTACCGACGCCGGCCAGGCGCAGCTCCAGCTCGCGCACGGCAAGGTGGACCTCCAGCAAACGTTTGAGGTCCGCCTCGTCGATGCGGCAGGCGGTGGCTTCTCGCTGATGCTCGATGAGCCGGGCTTCTTCCTTTTCTGCGGCGGCAACGGTGTCGAGGACCGCGGCGATCCGGGCCTGCACGGTCTCGCGCTCGCGGGCGAGGTGTCGATGCGCTTCTTGCAAGCGTGCGCTTTGCAGGCGCTCCCGTGCCGCCGCCAGGGCCCGCTCGGCGTCCCTGAGCGTGCTTTGCCAGGGGGCCGCCAGCGCAGCGGCGGCTGCCACGGCTTGTGTGGCGCGGCCCAGCGCTTCCTGGCGCGTGGCGGCGGTCCGCACTTCGGCGTCCAGGGTGTCGAGTTGCGTCACCATCAGCGCGACCCGGCTGTCCCATTGGCCGACCTGGGCCTGCTCCATGGCCAGGGCGTCCTGCAGCGCCTTGATCCCGCGCAACCGCTCCGACGCGGCTTTCTCCTCGGCGCGGAATGTCGCCCACGGCTGTTCCGCGGCATCCTGGGCATGCTCGTGGCGCAGGACGGCCAGCGTATCGACCGTCTGGCGATACGCCGCAATTTCCTGCTGCAAGGCGGACACCGCCGCCTCCAGGCGGGCGGAGGCCTCCAAGGCGGTGGCATATGCGCCCTTGGGCTTGCCCGTGGACGGTGTGAGCAAGGCGTCGCGCGCAGCCTGGACCTCCGCGATCACCTCGTCGCCATGGCTGCTGGCGACTTCGCCCAGCGACCCGTCCAGCGCCGTGCGCAGATGCGCCGTGGCGTACCTTACCGATTCGCGCACGTCCTGCGCGCTGCCCTGCTGGATCCACAGCAAGCCCGGTATGCCCCAGTGATCCGCCTTGCTCGCCCCCTTGCCCGCGTGCTCGAAGCCCATCAGCGTGGCCAGGTGGTCTTCCGCCTCCGCGCCGTCCAGCATGCGTGGTCCGACCTGTAATTCACAACGTTTGCGGGCCAGGAACCGCTTGGTCAGGCGGTACGCCTGGCCGCCGTGCTCGAAGTCCAGCATGACGGTGGGGGATGCCGCGGCGTCGCCCCACGGGCGGAAGTCTTCCGCCGCTCCTGAACGGTAGCGTTCGAAGAAGGCCGCGCGGATAGCCGCCACGACCGTACTCTTGCCGGCTTCATTGGGGCCCGTGAAAAGGTTGATGCCGTCCTGCAGGCTGTCGATCTCGATCGCGTCGCGGAACTGCCTGAACTGCTCGATGCGGATGCGCGTCAACTTCAACCTGCGTCTCCTGCGGGGGCGCTGGGGGGCAGCGCGACGGCACGACCGGCGCGCCGATCCAGGATACCCGCCAGCACGGCCAGCGCGTCGCGGGCGACCTCCGCTTCGGGGCCGTCCTGGGCGCCCCGCAGCGCGGACAATACTTCGCCGAGATAGCCATCGGCCTGCAAAGCGTCCAGGTCCTGCCCGCTGGGTTGCAACGTCAGCTGGGAGAGGTCCGCGAGCAATGCCCGGACAATGCCCTTCGCCTGGCCCAGCGCCTGTTGCAAGCGACGGTAGCCGTCGAGGTCGACGGACCCCGAGCAGGCCAGTTGCACGACATCATTGCCGCCGAAGGCCCCCAGGCGCTGCATGGCCGCGTCCACATCGCTCGGCACCCGCAAGACCAGCTCTTCGGTATGCCAACGAAAGGCGCCGACAGCGACTGGGGCCACGCTGGGCGCGGCGCCCGGACCATCCAGCTCGACGATGAGCACCTGCCCAGATGTATTGCCGCGGAAGCGGTCGGTTTCCGGTGTCCCGCTGTACCAGGTCCGGGTATCGATCTGGCGTTGGCCGTGCCAGTCCCCCAGCGCCAGATAATCCAGCCCGGCTTCGTGCGCCCGGTCCGCCGCGATAGGGTTGGGAGAATCGATGTCCTCCGCCAGCACACCTTGGACGCTGCCGTGCGCCATGCCGATACGCAGCAGCCCGGGCGCGGTTTCCGCACCGGCGAACCACTCGGTCAGGTCGGTATAGGTGTTGCGCTGCGTGAGCGGCGCCGGCAGGATGGCCAGTCCCTGTTCGAGCAAGACCAGGGGCTGCGCCTGCAGGCAGACATGAACATGGGGCGGTATGGCGCCCAGGCGCTGTGCACGGGTCCACACCGACTCGGTCAATGCGGCGTCATGATTGCCGGGGATCAGCACCCAGGGGCCAGCGTAGCCGCCCATGGCGTTGAAAAGACGATGCAGGGTGCGATCGGAGACGGTCTGCGCGTCGAACACGTCGCCCGCCACCAGGGCCGCGTGGACGCGATGTTCGGACGCCAGGGTGGCGATACGTTCAACCACACGGAAACGGGCATCGGCCAGGATTGCGGCGTCATCCGTTTCGAACTGGCCGAACAACTTGCCGATTTGCCAATCTGATGTATGAAGTAATCGCACCACGGCGCGCTCGCTAAGGACTGGTCGAGTTTAGCAGTCGCGGTCGCTGGTCATGCCGGGGCGCCCCAGCCGGTCGTTCGCCGAACCAAGGGAGATTGCGTCGGTGGCGGCGGTCAATCCACCGCCACCGATCAATGACGGTCAGGCCAGGCCCGCCCGTCGCTTGCGCAGCTACTGCGTGGAGGAAATTTCCTTCAGCTTGCTGGACAGGTCCGCCAGGGTCCGGCGCATCCATGCGATGTCCTGGGCGAACTGCTGCATACCTTCGCTGCCGCTGGCTTCCACCAGGGCACTGACCGCCGCCTGGTCCTGCGCAGCGTATACCCGGATCCGCTGCTCGACGGCTTCGAACTCCGATTGCAGGTAGGTGGCATTCAGGTACTGCGTGTACTCGGCATGTTCAGCCCTGTGCAGGTCGGAAGAGGCCCAGCCGGGAATGATTGACCATGGATTCTTGGCGTTAAGCGCTGCAGTCGCCAGGCGCCGTGCCAGGGAACTGGGGTCCCTGGAAAACCCGGCGCCCATGCCGCGTCCTTGTTCATCCGCCATGTGGCGGAAAGACCCGCTTTCGGTCAGATAATGCATGTTCGCCTTAGTGACGGCATCCCCTTTGAATTCGTCCATGACCGCCGTGGCCTTCAGCGCGCTGTCCAGGGAGACGGTGAGGTCGCCCGCCCGCAGGACGGGGGCCGTTGCCGGGGCAGCTTGTGGTGCGCGCGCGGGATTGGATATGGGCGTCCACGCCATCGCCTTGTTGACGGCCGACACGATGCCCTGGCGCAGGTCCGCGTAGGCGCGCATCAGGCCGGATGCAGCGGAGTGCACGCCTCCGTATACGGCATCGCAGAACCGACCGAGCTTTTCGGTGACCTCCCGGCCGGCGGTCCGGCCGTTGACCGAGGACGCAGCCGGTGACGGTGACTTTTCTGAAGGGAAAGGCAGCGCCATGACGGGCAGGTCCGGCACGAAAACCAGTGTATCGAAAGCCCACGGGCCGAGCGGATACTCGGCGGGCTCAGGCTCCGCGGCTTGCGCGGAAAGTGTCAGGGGCGCGGCAAGCAGTGCTTCGGCGGCCGTGGTGACCTGAGCAGCTTTGGCGAGTTCAGCGGCTTCAATAACCTTGGCGTCAGGGACGGCCCAGTGCCCCGCGAGCAGCCCAGGGTGACCCTTGTCGGCAGGCGCCTGGATCGTTATTCGGTCGCGGCCCGATCGAGGGTCTGGCGCAGCCGCCCGCGCGGACGTCGCCGAGTGCGCCGATTTGCGCTGGACCGCGCTGCGAAGTTTCTTGTTGTCCAATTTGTTCACACCGGCGCCGGTCTTGTGCACGAAACGGCGGGCGGCTCGCGCTTGCCGGCCGTGCTGCACGCCCATGGCGCGCGCTGCTTCCCAGCTTGCACTGGAGCCACCGGGTGGCCAAGATTGCGGGGCAGCCGAGCCGCCGATCAGAGTTTCCATAGTCATGTGTGAATCCCCACTGATGAAAGTGATAAGCGATGCTGGCCAATGGCCGGGAGCGACTCGCCGCCCCCGGCATGAAAGCCTGAGAACGTCCGGGCATTGCGGCCCGTAGTAACCGCGTGGCGGGCAGCGTTGCCCTGCGCGGCGTCATCAATGGGACGTATCCACAGTTCCACGGGCACTATCAGACCCTTTACCCGACGCCCTGTCCTATCTATATGCAGATTCATGACAACGGCGGCGTCTGCGTCGGGCCGGTTGGTGTCCAGGGATGCGGACACGTCGACCCGATACTCGCCACGCGGCAGCTCGCTAACATCGAAATGCACCTGCCTCACACCCTGCGGATCCGGAACTCCGAGCCAGCGCCCCAGCGGCGCCATGTTGCGCATCGACGCGGTGAAATCCGCGATACCCTGGGCCACCAGCGACATCAGCCGCGTCAGGCTCGCTCCGCCGTCATCCGTCATGCGTGCGAGAGTAGCCAGCGCGCGATTGGACGCCTCCGGTGCCTGAGGCGTCGACGTGCCCGCTCCATCGCCATACGCGGGACGATCGCGCCCCTCGCCTTCGACCCACAGGGAGATATCGCCACGCTGATACAGGGCACGGTGAAAGTGCCTTTCCACCTGTACCGCTCCCTCGTTGCCTGCTGCGGGCAACGCCAGGGATTCGAAGGAGACGCGTGCCGGCTGGGCCATCAGCATGCCCAGCGATGCCATCAAGCGGGCCCGATGCTTCAGGCCGAACAGCGGCTGTGCGCGCCGGCGTGCCGGATCGAAACGCAGGCCGAAGCTCGCGGCGACCTCGGTGAGGCGGCTATCGTTCCAATAGGGATCGTTCGCGTATGACCCCGCGTTGTCGCCATGGGGCACCTTGCCGTACCGGGCGATGGCTTCCAGGACCGATATCGCCGCGGCCACCTTTGCCGTCGCCCGTCCCTCCCCCGCCGCGGCACTGCCCGGCCGGGCGCCGCCTGCCGCCGCGATGGCGCGCAGCGCCCTGGACAGCCCGGCGACATGGCGCCTGGCTTCGGATGTCAACTGCGCCGACGCGGCGCCATCGCGATACAGGGCCGACAACACCGTGTGCGCCAACGCATCGGAGTGCAACAGGGCCTGATCCGCATGTCCATACCCGAGGATTTGCTGCGCATCCAGACGCGCCGTCTCGGCCAGGACCAGGGATGCCACCGCGCGGGTGAACGTTCGTGGCGAGACGCTGCCCACATGCAGCAAAGCCATCACTTGATCCAGGCGCTCCGCGAGCGCCGCGTCGTACGGCGCCGAGCGCCGGCCGATTTCGGCGGCAAGCGCCGCGCCATCCAGCGACAGACCGTGGGACGCCAGCCCATCGCCTGCCACACGCAGGCTGCCCAGGGCACCGTCGTTCAAGACCCGCAGCGATACCTGCCCGAGCCCGGCATCGGCATCGCCCCCCAACCGCAAACTGCCCGCGGCACGGTCGATGGTGGCCCCCAGGGCCAGGTCGTCCTCCCGTGGCGATGATGTCTCGCAGTGTGACGAGAAGCGCTCGCGTTCGGCCAACGCGTCCCCAAGCACCATCAATGCATGGGCAACCGCGATGCGCCTATCCTGCTTCAACGCGGCTTCGACGCCGCCGCGGGCGTCCAGCACGTGGGCATGCAGGCCGGCATGGCGAGCATGGCAGGCCTGGTCGACAACCAGCGCCAGCCTGTCCCATTGCGCCTCGGTCCAGCAGTGGCGGTGGCCGTACACCGCGAGCAGGCGCTCGGTATCGACCTTCGCCAGCACGGCCACCAGCGCATCCGATTTCAATTGCTCGAGCGTGCGCGCGAACAATGATTCCACTTGCGCATCCACCACGGCATCCACATCGGCATCGTCGTCCTCTGCGGCCCCGCGCGTGTACAGCCAGCCGAGCTCCTTCACCGTTTCGCGCATCGTGCGCCACGCCCGGTTGGCAACCTCGGCCGTCCTGACGCCAGGGCGCAAGGCGTTGTCCAGGCGACCGGCCATTTCAGTCGCCTGGGCGGCCAGCGTGGATGCCACGTGTTGACGAACGGATTCGCGGACCGCTGCCTGGTCCAGGTGCTGGTCCCGCGCAGCGGCCGGCGCACCGGCCCGAGCCTCATTGACGATGGCGTCGAGCAACTGGCGGGCCTTGCGGGCGAACGGCGGAACCTGGTTCGCCAGCACGGCCGCCAGGACACGGGTCCGAGACATGGGCAGGCGTTCCAGGCCGGCCTGCAGATAGGCGACCCGATCCAGGCCTTCGTCGCCCGCCGATCGAACGCGGTCATCCAACCAGTACCATGCCCGGGCGATGTCGGCAGGCCGCAGCGCCGTTTCATTCAGGCGACCGGCAAGCATCATGAGCGGCGCGCCGATCTCGCGCTCGGCGAGTTCCTGCAGGAGCGACCGCTTCAGGACCTGCATCACCGCTTGCACGTCCTGGCGATTGGTCTCGTTCATCGCGGCAAACAACGATTCGGCTCCGGCGAGGACATCCAGGCGTTCGTTCAGGAGGAGCAGGTCCGCACGGCTGCCGCCGGCGCAATACACCTGCGCGAACGGGCGCGACATCTGTTCCGCGGTACCGCTTACCTTGATGGTGGCGGTTTCACCCAGGAATCTGTGCAAAGCCTCCAGCGCCGGCAGCAGCCGTGGACGACGTGCCGAGACGAGCTCATCGATCCATGACTTGTACTGTGCCCGCAGCTTGTGGTTGCTGCCGCGCGCTTCCGATCCCGCGCGCGGCCGTGTCTGGTCGGGCACCGAGAAGTAGGATTGCGCCATACTGGACAGGTAGGCGACCACCGCGCCTGCCCGCTTCCGTGTACCACCCTGCTTTCTGAATGCCGGCTTGCCGGCGAGTAACTGGACGCGATCCTGGGAACGACCGCTGTCTGCGATCAGCGAAGAATGGGAACCGTGTATGGTGGCCATATTGATTTATCGGGGACTGCCGCCGCACACGACGGCGATGGACTACAAGGAAGGACGCCGGCTTGCGGCCTGGCCCGTGCCGGACAACCCATGACCGCGGAATGGCGTCCCAGTGTAAAGAAGCAGCCACGACAAAGCCGTAGGGGCTGGGCCGGGCAGCCGGGCAGGCAAAGCGGATGGACTGCGTGGGAAACTTCCCAAACGCAACGCGTATCGCCGGGCTCGCCGCTAGGCCGCGCTTGGAACTTGTTGCCGATTGTTCAGCTCGTTACCTACAAAAGCCAATTCATTTGGATTAGGATTTTTGTTGACCTAACCGCTTCCAAGGAAACACATTGAAAGATCCCGAAAGCGTCACCCTCGCTCCGCCCGCCGCCTCCGCAGGTCCGGAAAACGATCGGTCGTCGTTGTCCCGGGAATCGCTGAAACGCGCTTTTTTGGACCATCTGCTCTATACGCAAGGCAAGTCGCTGGACATCGCGTCGAAGAATGACCTGTATCAGTCTCTTGCCCACACGGTGCGTGATCGGCTGGTGCGGTCCTGGTTCGACACCACGGCCACGTACCAAAAACGCAACGCTCGTACAGTGGCATATCTGTCGGCCGAGTTCCTCATGGGACCCTACCTGGGCAACAACCTCCTCAGCCTGGGAGTTTCCCACGAGATCCGCCTGGCGATGAGCGAGCTCGGCCTGGACCTGGACGAGCTGTTGCGCCAGGAAGAAGAGCCGGGCCTGGGCAACGGCGGCCTGGGGCGGCTGGCGGCGTGCTTCATCGAATCGCTGGCCACGCTGGAAGTGCCGGCCATCGGCTATGGCATCCGCTACGAATACGGCATCTTCTACCAGACCATCATGGACGGCTGGCAGGTGGAAAACACCGATGCCTGGCTGCGCTTTGGCAACCCATGGGAAATCCAGCACGCGGAATGGGCGGTGCAGGTCAAGCTGGGCGGACACACCGAACAGTACACGGACGACAATGGCCGATTCCGTGTCCGCTGGGTTCCCGAGAAAACCGTGGCTGGCGTGCCCTTCGATTCTCCGATTCCCGGCTACCGGGTCGGCACCACGAACACCCTGCGCCTATGGCGGGCCGAAGCCACCGAGGCCTTCGACTTCCATGTGTTCAACCGCGGTGACTACCTGGGCGCGGTCAGCAAGAAGGTCACGTCGGAAAACCTGACCAAGGTCCTCTATCCCAACGACGAAAGCCGCCAGGGCAAGGAATTGCGGCTGGAGCAGCAATACTTCTTTGTTTCGTGCTCTTTACAGGACATGCTGCGCCTGCAGCGCCAGCGCGGACAGCCCGTCACATCGTTCCACAAGTCCTTTGCGATGCAGTTGAACGATACCCACCCGGCCATCGGCGTCGCCGAACTGATGCGGCTGCTGGTGGACGAACACCTGGTGCCCTGGGAACGTGCCTGGGACATTACGCGGCAGACGTTTTCGTACACCAACCATACCTTGCTGCCCGAGGCACTGGAGCGCTGGCCGCTGGAACTTTTCCGCCGGGTGCTGCCGCGCCACCTGGAAATCATCTACGAAATCAATGCGCGCTTCCTGAACGAGGCCCGCATCCATTTCTTTGGCGACGAAACGCGCATCGCGCGCTTGTCGCTGATCGACGAGAGCGGTGAACGCTATGTCCGGATGGCCCATCTGGCCTGTGTCGGCAGCCATGCCATCAACGGCGTCGCGAACCTGCACTCGGAATTGCTGAAGCGCGACCTGCTCAAGGATTTCTACGCCATGTGGCCGGAGAAATTCGACAGCATGACCAACGGCGTCACGCCGCGCCGCTGGGTGGCCCTGAGCAATCCCCGCCTGACCAAGCTGGTCACGCGATGCATCGGTGATGAATGGATCAAGGACTGGCCCCAGATCGCCGGCATCGAGCCCTATGCGGACGACGCGGCCTTCGGCAGCGAATGGCGCGCGATCAAACGCGCCAACAAGGTCGATCTGGCATCGGTCATCCTGCGCAAAACCGGCATCAAGGTCGATCCCGATTCGATGTTCGACGTCCAGGTCAAGCGCATTCACGAGTACAAGCGCCAGCATCTGTCTGCGGTCCATATCGCCGCCCTTTATCACCGGCTGAAGTCGCAGCGCAACCTGGATATTGCCCCGCGCACCTTCATCTTCGGCGGCAAGGCGGCGCCGGGCTATGTCCGTGCCAAGCTGATGATCAAGCTCATTACCGCCATCGGCGACGTGGTCAACAACGATCCGGATGTACGCGACCGGCTGAAGGTGGTCTTCCTGCCCAACTTCAGCGTCACCTTGGGACAATGGGTCTATCCCGCCGCAGAGCTTTCGGAGCAGATATCCCTGGCCGGCAAGGAGGCATCGGGCACGGGAAATATGAAGTTCGCGATGAACGGGGCGATAACGATCGGCACGATGGACGGCGCGAACATCGAAATCCGCGACGAAGTCGGCGAGGACAACTTCTTCCTGTTCGGCCTGACCGCCGAAGAGGTTTACGGGCTGCGCCGCGAAGGCTATCGCCCGATGGATTTCCTGGAGCAGGATGCCGAGTTGCAGTCCGTACTGGAATTGATCGGTTCGGGTTTCTTCTCGCGCGGCGACAGCGCACTGTTTTCGTCAATGATCGACGATCTGCTGCACCACGACCCCTATATGCTGCTGGCCGACTACGCCTCGTACGCGGCCTGCCAGAACCGGGTCGACGAGGCCTATCGGGATACGCAGGCCTGGACGCGGATGTCGATTCTGAACACGGCTCGCTCGGGAAAGTTTTCATCGGACCGGGCGGTGCGCGAGTACTGCGACCGTATCTGGAAGGCCCACGCCGTTCCGGTTGAAAAGCTGTAGGGGCGTGTCGGTTGCAATCGGTAGGGGAATGTCGCCGTTGTTTGAATTGTTGTGGCGAATAATGGGTGCGGACCACGGCGGCAGGGCAAGACGGCGCGCCGAGTCCTCATCTGGTCCCGGGCCCGTGCCCGCGGCTTCGCTTCATACAACGCTGGGAGAAAAGCAATGAACCGTCGAAACTTCGTGACTTTGCCTGCTGCGATGCTGTTGGCCACGGCCCTGGCGGCGTGCACCACAACGGGAGACAAGGCGTCCGGGTCCGCCAGCACCAAGCGACAGGAACTTAATTCCGGAGCCGATGCCACCCTGAGCCGCCTGTACAACTCGGTGCCCGGCTCGCGCGAAATGGCGAGCAATGCCAAGGGCATGCTGGTGTTCCCCAGCGTATTGACCGGCGGCTTCGTAGTAGGCGCCGAATATGGACAAGGCGTGCTGCGCGTCGGCAATGCCACGCAGGGCTATTACAGCCTGGCCTCCGGCTCCGTCGGCTGGCAGTTGGGCGCCCAATCGAAAGCCGTCGTCATCATGTTCATGACGCCGGAAGCCCTGGACAAATTCCGCAACAGCAATGGCTGGAGCGCCGGTGCCGATGCCTCGGTGGCCGTCGCGAAGATCGGCGCCAATGGCTCGGTGGACACGACGACCGCGCGCCAATCGGTGGTGGCCTTCGTCATGACCAACGCCGGCCTGATGGCCAATCTGACGCTCGAAGGCACCAAGATCACCAAGACGGACTTGTAAGCCAGTAGTGCGTCGGCGGCCATCGACGGCGGTTCGACGCCCCGGCTTGCCGCGACACGGATCGCGGCGGCGACCAGACGCCGCCTACCCCTGCCTGATGACCATCGTCGCAGGCTCGTTTCGGGGATCGGCGGCGTCGATGCATTCAATGTATGCCGTCGCGCCGGCCTTGGAGGTTCGTCGGCGCGGCGTCGTGCTTTTATCCTGCGCTTGCACACGCGCCAGCGCATCGGCCATATCGGCGGATGGGGACGCCGGCGTTACGGGCGGGTTGGCCGGGACAGAGGCCATACCGGTATTTCGGTGTGCGGCACCATCGATCGAACTCATGGACTTCTCCTTCACGCGAGCCGCTCGGCGGCGGCGGGACGGGAAGTCTAGACAGCCGATAGGCACCGGTCAGTCGGAGAATTCCGACTCTCGGCGCCATGAACGGCAGAACACCGTAGGAATTTTCCCTCCGCCCCAACGCATCCTCGCAGCAGACGCCAGAGGGCCGCGGCGATATGCCCTCGCCGCATCGTTACGCAGCGGCGCGGATGGCGGCGTCAGCGTCGGGCCAGGGCGTCCAACGCCATGGAAGGCATGGACAGGCCCTGCCACGCCATGGCGCACGTCACGCGCAGGGCGGCGCGCAACTCCGACTCCTGCACCACCGCGGGGATATCTCCAGGCGACAGGATGTTGTTGACGGCCGATTCGGGACGATCGAACCCCGCCACCAGGCGCAATGCGGGGATGCCATGCGCGGCGAAGTTGGCGTGATCGGAATTCGGCATCAGCGGTAAATAACTATCCACCGGGATACCGGCGCGCGCACCGGCTTGCGCGACGAAGGGCGCCAGGGCCGGGAAATCGCTGATCAAGGCGGTCAGGCGCGAGTCACCGCCCACCGTATCCAGGTTGATGTTGAGCTTCAGCGTCCGACGTTGCGCGGGGTCCATGTCGGCCAGATACCGGGCCGAGCCCGCCAGGGCCCATTCCTCGGCGGTGAAGAAGCAGACCCGCAGGCCATGCGTCTGCGTGGATATGCGGGGCGCCAGCACGCGCGCGGCGGCCAGGGCCACTGCCACGCCGGTGGCATTGTCCAGGGCGCTGCTGCCCAGGTCGTGGCCGTCCATATGGGCGCTGATGACGACCCGGCTGTCGGTCCCGCCCGGTATATCGAGGATGGCCAGATCGGCCAGGGCGTTTTCGTCTTCCTGGCCTTCGACCACCATGCGCACGCGGGCGGGGCCCGCCTGCGCCGCCCGGGCCAGCGCCAGCGCGCTGTCGTAATCGACATAGGCGGCCGGTATGCCCGCCGCGCCGCGCGGACGTCCCGACGAACCGGACAGCAGGCCGCCGCCGGGCAGCGGGTTGGCGATGAGAAAGCCTATGGCGCCGCGCGCGACGGCAAGGTCGTATTTGCGCCGCCGGTGCAGGTGGCGCGGGGAAAACGGATACTCGTGCCGGACCAGGACAATCTTGCCCTGCACCGCCGGGCCGGCTCGGTCGAAGTCCTCGGTACGGCCTTCGCCCAGGTCGACGAGTTCGCCCTCCAGTCCTTCCACGGGCGTCGAGGCGGACCGCAGCAGAGCCCGGCAGGCCAGGGGTTGAGGGCTGCCGACCAGTGTCAAGGCGACACGCCCCGCGCGCCAGCCGTCATAGGGTACCTGCAGGCGGCGCGCGTCGTCGCCGATGTGGCGCATCCGGCTCAACGCCCAACCGATGGCGGCGGTGTCCTGCCCACTGCCCGAGAGGCGCCCGCCGAAGGCGCAGATTGCATGGAAATCGTTCATCAGGGCGGCATCGGCCGCCGCATCTTCCAGCCATGTATCCATGCGCCGGGCTCCTTATTCGAAGGTAATGCCGGCGCGTTTGACGACCTCGTCCCAACGCGTGAAGTCGGCGGCAAGCAGCTTCTGCAGGGCCGCGGCGCTGGTGTCCGAGGGCAGATTGACGCCCACGCTGTTCAGTCGCCCCACCACCTTGGGCGATTGCATGACCTTGGCCATGGCGGCGTTGAGTTTTTCCAGCACCGGAGCGGGCGTACGAGCCGGGGCCACGAGGCCCCACCAGCTTTGCACCGTCATATTGGCCACGCCGGCCTCGTCGAAGGTGGGAACATCGGGGCTTTCCTGCTGGCGCTGGGGGCTGGATACCGCCAGCGGCCGCACACGGCCCGCCTGGTACAGGGCGGTGGCGGTAGGCATGGTGGTGAAGCTGGCGTCGATCTGGCCGCCGGCAAGGTCGTTGACGGAAGCCGACGCGCCCTTGTAAGGGATATGCACCAACTTGATCCCGGTATTGAGCATGAAAAGCGCGGCCATGAGGTGCGTCAGCGAACCATTGCCGCCGGAACCGATGGAGATGGAGCCGGGCTTGGCGAGCGCCATGTCCACCAGTTCCTTCACGCTCTTTGCGGGAAACGCCGGGTTGACGAAAAGGTACATGGGCGACACGCCCAGCAGCGACACCGCGGTGAAGTCGGCCTGCGGCTTGTACTTGATGCGGTCTCCATACAGGGCCGGCACGATGGTAAAGGGGACGTCCGCCAGCAGGAGCGTATAGCCATCCGCCTTTTCATTGGCGACGTAGGCAGTCCCGATCATGGAGCCCGCCCCGGCGCGGTTCTCCACGATGACCGACTGGCCAAGTTCGGCGCTCAGTTCGTCGCTGATGGCGCGCGCAATGACATCCGAGCTGCCGCCCGCCGTGTACGGAACGACGATCTTGATGGGTTGATCTGGATAGGCGGCGGTCGCGGCGGGCGCCGCTATGGTGGCGGCGGCCAGGGCGAACGCGGCGGCGAAGGGTTTCCAGGGCGTCATGATGGGCTCGGCGGATAAGGAAAGTAACTGAACGAATTCTGAATTCGGGCACTATCGACCGCAATGGAAGTATGGGCATGCACTATTCCAATTTGGAATACCTGGCATGGCTGCATCGCCAGGCGGCCTGCGCCCGCCGATGGCGGGTCACGGATGAGGCGTGGCGCGCGACGGATCAGGCGTCGTGACGAGCGGCGCGTGGCGGACGATGGATGATGGATGATGGATGGCGGATGGCCGCGTCCGGGGCGTGCCGCGGGACTACGCCACCAGGGCGTGGACGGCGGCGTTCAGCGCCTGGGCGCGGGCGGCAATCCAGTCGCACCAGGCATCCAGATAAGGCCCTCCGACATCGGGGCGGGGCCGCATCAGGTAATACGCGTAGCGGCCTTCCACCGATTCGCCCAGGGGCCGCTGGAGCTGGCCGGCACGCAGTGCGTCGACGACCATGCACAGGGGCACGACGGCTACGCCCAAGGCGTTCATCACGGCGGGCATGAGCACCGAGAAGCCTTCGTATTCGGGTGCGGTGGGCGCCGGGCCGGGCCAGTCGGGGGCGATGTCCGCCTTCCATTCGTCCCACCCGTATCCGCGCTGCGCCCGTTTGAGCAGCGGCACACCGGCCAGGTCGTCGATGGTCCGCACGGGGTTGCGCTCGAACAGCGACGGCGCGCCGACGAGCGCCATCTCCCTCCCGCAGAGGTATTGGGTGGTCATGCCCGCCATGTGGCCGGTATGCAGCTGGATCTCCGCATCGAACCGTTCCGCCTTGTCACGGCCGTACAGCAGGCGCGGACGCAGGTTGATGCGGATCTCCGGATGCATGTCGAAGAACGCGCGGAGCCCCGGAATCAGGCAGAACTGCGCGAAGGACGGGGAGACCGCGATGTTCAACGCCACGCGCGCGTCGGGACGCGCCACCACGGCGTCGGCTTCGTCGAGCAGGCGTACCGCGGCGCTGACGCGCTCCAGGTAGAGGGCGCCGGCATAGGTAAGGCGCAAGCCGGCGGAGGTCCGCTTGAACAGGCTTACGCCGAGGCGTGCCTCGGTGGCCTGGATATGCTTGCTGACCGCGCTCTGCGTCAGGCTGAGCTGCTCGGCGGCGCGGCTGAAGTTCAGGTGCCGCGCCGCCGCCAGGAAAATCCGCAGCGATGTCAGCGACTGGCGCGACCCTTTCATGGTCGCGTCCCCACGTCAGCGATCATCGCCGGCCGGCCGCATCAGGCCGATATCTTCGGCGCCAGGCCCGCCTCGGCGCCATGCAGCGGCAATACCGCCGCCGGTACGGAGGCGGAGGCGCCGGCGGCCGGCGCGACGGCCCGGGCAGCAGCCGTTGCCGTATCGCGCTCGAACGTGTGGCGCTGCCTGATGTCCTGGCCGGCCCAGGTGCATTCACTGTCGATCACATCGCTGCGGCCGCTCAACAGCGGGCAACGGCTGAAGATTTCCGCCGCCCAGTCGGTGAAGGCCCGCACCTTGGGGGACAGATGCCGGTTGTGCGGGTACACCACGGATATCGGCATGGGCTTGGGCTTCCAGGCCGGCAGGATCTCCTTGAGCGCCCCGCTTTGCAGATACGGCAAGGCCATGAAGCGCGGCGGCTGTATCAGCCCGAATCCCTGCAGGCCGCACGCCATATAGGCTTCCGAATCGTTGACCGACACGATGCCAGGCACTTTGACCTCGATGGCTTCGCCGTCGACCATGAAGTCCCAGTCGATGACGCGGCCGGTGCGGCTGGAGAAATAATGCACCGCCTGGTGTTCAGCCAGGTCCTCCAGGGTCTGCGGTTCGCCGTGGGCTTCGATGTAGCTGGGCGCGGCGCAACTCATTCCTTCGAACATGCCGATGCGGCGCGCGACCATGCTGGAGTCCTTCAACTCCCCGACCCGGATGACGCAGTCCACGGCCTCCTGCACCAGGTCCACCGGGCGGTCGCCCATGCCGATCACCAGTTCGATATCGGGATAGCGTTCGTGGAATTCGCACAATGATGGAATCAGGATCAGCCTGCCGATGGCGGCCGGCGTGTCGATGCGCAGTTTTCCGCGTGGACGGCGCGACGCATCCATGAAGGCCGCCTCGGCTTCTTCCACGTCGGCGAGGATGCGGACGCAGCGTTCGTAATAGGCGGCCCCATCCGGCGTCAGGCTGAGCCGTCGGGTGGTGCGATTGAGCAGCCGCACATTCAGCAGCTTCTCAAGGTTCTGGATGATGGTGGTGACGGTGGTGCGGGGCAGGCCAAGATGATCGGCGGCGCGGGTGAAGCTGTTCGCGTCGACCACCCTGACAAACACCTGCATGGCCTGAAAACGATCCATGGTGCGACCTCGGCAAGGGTGTGACGGCATTATGAACAAATAATTGTTCGAGATGGCCGAATAGAGTTGTTTGAGTATAGATATTTATTCGTGGCAACAAAACAGCCAGAATGCGTCCATTCCGATTAACCAGGCGGAAATGGATCGATCGGCGTCCCGGCCTCCGGGCGCCTTTGCCCCTGCTTTCCGTCACGGATGCGCGTCGCGCCCAACCGGTTTTCGCCAACGACCGGCCGGCCGACAGACCACGCCACGGCGTGGATAACCACAATTCAAGCGCATGTGCGGCTGTGCCGCGCCCAGGCCGCCGTCCCGGCACCTGGCTTCCGTGACCCGCGCCGCTGCCGTGTAAGACAGCGGGATCGTTCGCCATGACCGCTTCGCCCCCTTCAAGGATTCGACATGTCTGTGTTGCGCAGTCGCTACGCATTGGCGGCCACGTTCGCCGCTCTTATCGCCATCGCCGGCGGTATCGCCGTTCTTCGCGGCCAGGGGAACAATACCGCCACCGCGGCCAGCGCGCCCCCGGCGGCCCCCGTGGACGTGGCCGAAGTGGTCGAACGGTCGATCACCGACTGGCAAAGCTATTCCGGACGCCTGGAAGCGGTGGACCGGGTCGAAATCCGGCCGCGCGTGTCGGGTACCCTGATCGCCGTCCATTTCAAGGATGGCAGCCTGGTCCACAAGGGCGACGAACTCTTTACCATCGACCCCTTGCCCTATCAGGCCGAGGTGGATCGCGCCGAGGCCAACCTGGCGGGCGCCAAGGCGCGTGTCGCCTATACCGCTTCCGAACTGGCCCGGGCGCAGCGGCTGATCGCCGACAACGCCATCGCGCGCCGCGATCTGGAGCAGAGGCAGAACGACGCGCGTGAAGCCGCGGCCAGCCTGAAGGCGGCGCAAGCGGCGCTGGAGATTGCCCGGCTGAACCTCGGCTACACGCGCATCCTGGCCCCCGTTTCGGGCCGGGTGTCGCGCGCCGAGGTGACCGTCGGCAACCTGGTGGCCGCGGGCGCCGGCTCCACGGCGCTGACCACGCTGGTATCGGTCGATCCGATGTATGCATCGTTCGACGTGGACGAACAAAGCTTCCTGAAGTACGTCAATCCGGCGCGTACCGGCAAATCGGGCCAGGTGCCTGTCTTCATGGGGCTCGCCAACGAGGACGGCTACTCGCGCCAGGGCAAGGTGCAGTACGTGGACAACCGGCTGGACACCAGCTCGGGCACCATCCGCGTGCGCGCCACCTTCGACAATCCGGACGGCGCCCTGGTGCCGGGCCTGTACGCCCGCATCCGCCTGGGCGGCGGCGACCCGCACAAGGCCATCCTGATCGATGAAAAAGCCCTGGGCACCGACCAGAGCAAGCGTTTCGTGATGGTCGTGGACGCGCAGAACAAGGCGCAGTACCGCGAAGTGCAGCTGGGTTCGGCCCAGGATGGCCTGCGCGTCGTCAGCGCCGGGCTGAAGCCGGGCGAGCGCATCGTCGTCAACGGCCTGCAACGCGTGCGGCCCGGCGACGCCGTCGACCCGCACCTGGTGCCCATGGCCGGCCTGGAGCCGCCCACGCAGACCAGCGGCGCGCAGGCTCCCGCCAACCCCGCCTGACCCGATCCGCCACCGAGAGCGTCATGAACATATCCAAATTCTTCATCGATCGCCCGATCTTCGCGGGCGTGCTATCGGTGCTGATTCTCCTGGCCGGGATACTGGCCATGTTCCAGCTGCCGATATCCGAGTACCCGGAAGTCGTACCGCCTTCCGTGGTGGTGCGCGCCCAGTATCCGGGCGCCAACCCCAAGGTGATCGCCGAAACCGTGGCCGCGCCGCTGGAAGAGGAGATCAACGGCGTCGAGAACATGCTGTACATGCAGGCGCAGGCCAACAGCGACGGCAACATGACGCTGACGGTCTTCTTCAAGCTGGGCGTGGACCCCGACAAGGCCCAACAGCTGGTGCAGAACCGCGTGTCCCAGGCGCTGCCGCGCCTGCCGGATGACGTACAGCGCCTGGGCGTGACGACGGCCAAGAGCTCGCCGACCCTGACGCTGGTGGTCCACCTGATTTCGCCGGACAACCGCTACGACATGACGTACCTGCGCAACTACGCGGTGCTCAATGTCAAGGACCGCCTGGCGCGGATCTCCGGCGTGGGCGACGTGCAGCTGTGGGGGTCGGGCGACTATTCCATGCGCGTCTGGCTGGATCCGCAGAAGGTCGCGCGGCTCGGCATGACGGCCAACGACGTGGTCAGCGCGATCCGCGAGCAGAACGTGCAGGTCGCCGCGGGCGTCATCGGCGCCTCGCCCACCCTGAACAATGTTCCGCTGCAGTTGAACGTCAATACCCAGGGCCGCCTGCAAAGCGAAGAGGAATTCCGCGACATTGTGCTGAAGACCTCTCCGGACGGCGGCGTGGTGCGCCTGGGCGACGTGGCCCGCGTGGAATTGGACGCCGCCGAATACGGCCTGCGTTCGCTGCTGGATAACAAGCCGGCGGTGGCGCTGGGCATCATGCAGGCACCGGGCGCCAACGCGCTGGACGTGTCCAAGCAGGTGCGCGAAGCCATGAAGGAGCTGTCGGCGGACTTCCCGCCCTCGGTGAAGTACGACGTCGTGTATGACCCCACGCAATTCGTGCGCGCCAGTATCGAGGCGGTGGTGCATACCCTGCTGGAGGCCATCGCGCTGGTGGTCATCGTGGTGATCGTCTTCCTGCAGACGTGGCGCGCATCGCTGATCCCGCTGCTGGCGGTACCGGTGTCCATCATCGGCACGTTCTCGTTGCTGCTGGCCTTCGGCTATTCGATCAACGCCCTGTCCCTGTTCGGCATGGTGCTGGCCATCGGTATCGTGGTGGACGACGCCATCGTGGTGGTGGAGAACGTCGAGCGGAACATTGCCGCCGGGCTATCGCCACGCGACGCGACATACCGCGCCATGCAGGAAGTCAGCGGGCCCATCATCGCCATCGCGCTGACCCTGGCTGCCGTGTTCGTGCCGCTGGCCTTCATGACGGGCCTGACCGGCCAGTTCTACAAGCAGTTCGCCATGACGATCACCATCTCCACCGTGATCTCGGCCTTCAACTCGCTGACCTTGTCGCCGGCCCTGGCCGCCCTGCTGCTCAAGAGCCATGATGCCAAGCCGGATTGGCTGACGCGCGTCATGAACCGCGTGCTGGGCCGGTTCTTCGCTGCCTTCAACCGCGTGTTCAACCGCGCCTCCGATCGCTATTCGTCCAACGTCGGCGGCGTGATCCAGCGCAAGTCCGCCAGCCTGGCCGTGTACGCGGTGCTGCTGGCGGCGACGGTGGGTATCTCGTACATCGTGCCGGGCGGTTTCGTGCCGGCCCAGGACAAGCAATACCTGGTGGGCTTCGCGCAGTTGCCCAACGGCGCTTCCCTGGACCGCACGGAAGACGTGATCCGGCGCATGGGCGACATCGCCATGAAGGAACCGGGCGTAGACCATGCCGTGTCCTTTCCCGGCCTGTCCATCAACGGGTTCACCAATAGCTCCAGCGCGGGCATCGTATTCGTCACGCTCAAGCCCTTCGATGAGCGGGTGAAGGACGGACTGCCGGCCGACAAGATCGCGGCCTCGCTGAACCAGAAGTTCGGCGCCGTGAAGGACGCGTTCATCGCCGTGTTCCCGCCGCCGCCCGTCATGGGCCTGGGCACGCTGGGCGGCTTCAAGCTGCAGATCGAGGACCGCGGGGCGCTCGGCTACGAAGCGCTGGACCGCGCCACGCAGTCTTTCATGGCGGCCGCCGCCAAGGCGCCTGAGCTGGGACCGTCGTTCACCAACTACCAGATCAACGTGCCGCAGCTGGACGTGGACCTGGACCGCGTCAAGGCCAAGCAGCTGGGCGTGAAGGTGACCGATGTCTTCGACACCATGCAGATTTACCTGGGCTCGCTGTATGTGAACGACTTCAACCGCTTCGGCCGTGTGTTCCAGGTACGTGCCCAGGCCGACGCGCCTTTCCGCGCCCGCGCCGAGGACATCGGCTTGCTGAAGACCCGCAACGCCGCGGGCGAGATGGTGCCGCTGTCTTCGCTGGTGCGGGTGTCGCAGACCTACGGCCCTGAAATGGTGGTGCGCTACAACGGCTATACCGCCGCCGACATCAACGGCGGGCCGGCTCCCGGCTATTCGTCCGACCAGGCCAAGGAAGCCGCCGAGCGCATCGCGGCGGAGACCTTGCCGCGCGGGATCAAGTTCGAATGGACGGACCTGACGTACCAGCAGATCCTCGCGGGCAACGCCGGCATCTGGGTCTTCCCGATCAGCGTGCTGCTGGTGTTCCTGGTGCTGGCGGCCATGTATGAAAGCCTGACGCTGCCGCTGGCGGTCATCCTGATCGTGCCCATGAGCATCCTGGCGGCGCTGACCGGCGTGTGGCTGACGCGGGGGGACAACAACATCTTCACGCAGATCGGCTTGATGGTGCTGGTGGGGCTGGCATGCAAGAACGCCATCCTGATCGTGGAGTTCGCCCGCGAACTGGAGATGCAGGGGCGTACCGCCTTCGACGCGGCGATCGAGGCCTGCCGCCTGCGCCTGCGGCCCATCCTGATGACCTCCATCGCTTTCATCATGGGTGTGGTTCCGCTGGTTTACTCGTCGGGCGCCGGCTCCGAAATGCGCCACGCCATGGGTATCGCGGTGTTCTTCGGCATGCTGGGCGTAACGCTGTTCGGCCTGTTCCTGACGCCGGTCTTCTACGTGGCGCTGCGTGCCATCAACCCGCGCAAGCTGCACTCGGCCAGCAAGCATCACGCGCCGGGCACCCCGGCGGACGGCCAACCACCGGCACACGGCCACCCCGTGCCCGGCGCTGAATAATCGAATCGGATGACCGACATGAAGTCCCAGATGAAAACGCTGAACCGCTTTTCGATGTCCACGCTGACCGCCCTGATCCTGGCCGGCTGCTCGCTCACGCCGACCTACGAACGGCCGGCGGCGCCGACGACGGCGGCCTTCAAGGAAGCGCTGCCGCCGGAACAGGCGGGCCAATGGAAGGCGGCCCAGCCGTCCGAGGCCGCGCTGCGCGGCGAATGGTGGAAGGTCTTCGGCGATGCGACCCTGGACGCACTGGAAAGCCAGGCCGCCGAAGCGAACCAGAACCTGAAGGCCGCCGCGGCGCGCCTGGCCCAGGCCCGTGCCGTGCAACGCGAAGCGCGGTCCGGCCTGTTCCCGGAAGTCAACGCGGCGTTCGGGCCCACAAGGCAGCGGGCCTCGCCCGCCTCGCAAGGTTTCGCGGACGACGGACCGGCGACCACCGGTACGCTGTGGCGCGGCCAGTTGGGCGTCTCGTATGAAGCCGACCTGTTCGGCCGGGTGTCGTCGACCGTGGACGCCGCCACCGCGGACGCCCAGCAAAGCGAAGCGCTGCTGCGTTCGGTGCAACTGGCGCTGCAGGCCGACGTGGCGGAAAACTACTTCATCGTGCGAGAGCTCGATGCCGAGCGCCAGCTCTACGTGCAGACGCTGGCCCTGCGCCAGCAGACGCTGGATCTGGTCGAACGCCGCTACAAGGAAGGCGACATCAGCGAACTCGACGTGGCCCGCGCCCGCTCGGAACTGGCGTCCGCGCAATCCGAGGCCCTGGGCATCGACCGCCGGCGCGCCGCCTCGGAGCACGCCCTGGCGGTGTTGCTGGGCAAGGCGCCCGCGGAGTTTTCGTTGCCCGCGAACCCGCTATCCCGCGTCGTCATCAATGTGCCGCCGGGCCTGCCGTCCGCGCTGCTGGAGCGCCGGCCCGACATCGCCGCCGCGGAACGCGCCATGGCGGCGGCCAACGACCGCATCGGTGCGGCGCGCGCGGCCTTTTTCCCGCAATTGAACATTACGGGCAACGCCGGCTTCGAATCGTCGGAGCTGGGCAACCTGTTCGAATGGTCCAGCCGGGCCTTCCTGCTGGGGCCCTTGACGGGCGCCATGCTGACGTTGCCCATCTTCGATGCGGGCCGCCGCCAGGCCGGCCTGGATCGCGCGCGGGCAGCGTATGAGGAAGACGTGGCCAACTACCGCCAGACGGTGCTCGGAGCGTTCCGGGAAGTCGAGGACAACCTGGCCAACCTGCGCATCCTCACCGAACAGACCCAGGCGCAGGACCGGGCGGTGCAGGCTTCGTCGCGGGCCGCCCAGCTTTCCCACACCCAGTACAAGGAAGGCTCGATCAGCTACCTGGACGTGATCGATTCCGACCGTACGGTGCTCACCCAGCAGCGCGTGTCGGTGCAGTTGGACGGAGAACGCGCGCGCTCCACCGTGAACCTGATCCGCGCGCTGGGCGGCGGCTGGGGACTGGACAGCCAGCAGGCGCAGCAGGCCGCCGCGCCCGCCGCGGCCGCGGTGGCGAACCGCTAGGCCAGGATGCGGCCGCGACGGGTGTACGCTGGAGGCCTTCGTCGCCAGCGTCATACCCGTCCCGCCATGGCCCCTCGATCGCAACCGCTCCCGTCTGCCGAACCCGCACAGGCCGGCTCCGTCCGGCTGTTTTTTGCGCTGTGGCCCGATGCGGTCACCTTGCGGATGCTGACGCAGTGGGCACAGCAGGCGCATGCCGCCTGCGGCGGTCGCGTCATGCGGCCGGATACCCTGCACCTGACATTGGCCTTTCTGGGCGATACCTCGCCCGAAGTGATGCACACCTTGGCGCAGGCGACGAAGACGCAGCGTATCGCGCCCGGCGCCGTCACCTTGAGCCGCTTCGGCGCGTTCGCCCGTCCGGGCATCGTATGGGCCGGACCGGCGGACGGCGGGATGACACCTGTCGACGACGAAATGGACGCGGGCCGCGGCCAGCATCGACCCGATGAAGACGACCAAGGCGCGGCACGGCTGCAGGCCGAGCATGCGCGCTTGTGGGACTGGGTCGGCCCCTTGCATCCTGCCAGGCCGGAGAACCGTTTCCGGCCCCATGTCACGCTGTTGCGCAATGCCGATACACGCCAGTTGCCGCAGCCGCCCGCCACGCCCGTCGTCTGGCGTTATGACCGCTATGTGCTCGTGGCCTCGACCCAGAACGGCGCCTCGCGCTACCGGATCGTGGCGGCCACCCAGGCCTGAATCCGAACACAAAGGTTGATGTCCGCGCCGGGCGAAGGCCCCGGGCCCACGCTGCCCGTCGCCCGACGCGCGCGGGACGTTCCCCCGGCGCCGGGGCACGCTGCGGCAGGCTGCGGCACAATAGGCCTCCTCCCCGCCCTCATCGCGCACATGCTCATCCTGATCGACCAAGACGGCGTGCTCGCCGACTTCGAAAACGCCTTCGTCGCGGCCTGGCGCCGGGCGCATCCGGACATCCCGCCGGTCGAATTCGAGGACCGCAGGTCCTTCCATATCCTGGACGACTATGCACCCGAGCTGCGCGCCCGCGCCGAGGCGCTGTATACGGCGCCGGGCTTCATACGCAACCTGCCTCCGGTGGCGGGCGCCCTCGACGCGATCCGTGAACTCGCGGACCTGGGCCTGGATGTCCGCATATGCAGTTCGCCGCTGCGCCAGTACGAAAACTGCGTCGCCGAGAAATACCACTGGGTCGAACGGCACCTGGGCCGCGCCTGGACGCAGCGGCTGATCCTCACCCGCGACAAGACGCTGGTGCAGGGCGACATCCTGATCGATGACCGGCCCCACATCGAAGGCGCGCTGCCGCCGCGCTGGCGGCACATCGTCTATGACGCGCCCTATAACCGCGGCATCACGGACCGCCCCCGGCTGTCGTGGTCGAACTGGCGCGACGTGCTGGGCGGCGAACTGTACAAGGCCGACCGCTGAGCTGGCCATCGCGCGTGGACGTGGGCCGGCGGTGGGGAACCAGCCGAAGGGTGTAGCCAGGAGGCCGCGTGCGCCCACGCCTCGCGCGAAAGCCGTAACGATAGCGTGCGCCTCCCAAGCGATTGATTGCATCCGGCGCGTCCAGGGTGCTGTAAGCTGACCGCATCGCCACCCAGACGCGAGGAGACCCGGGATGAACCTTCATCGCATGCTCAAGCAACGCGAGGCCGATGGCAAACCGATACGTATCGCGCTGATCGGGGCCGGCAAGTTCGGATCCATGTTCCTGAGTCAGGCGCATCGCACGGCGGGGATGCGCCTGGTGGCCCTGGCGGACCTCCGACCAGACTCGGCGCGCGCGGCATTGACCAAAGTCGGGTGGCCGGCCGCCGCCTTGCACGCCAAGTCCATTGGCGAGGCGGTCCGCGGCGGAGCCGTGTTCTGCTCCGATGACGCGCTGGCGGTCATCAGCCACCCGGAGATCGACGTGGTCATCGACGCCACGGGCAGCGCGACGGCGGGCATCCGCCACGCCCTGGCGTGCTGCGACCACGGCAAGCACATCATCATGGTCAATGTGGAGGCCGACGCGCTGGCCGGCCCCTTGCTGGCGCGCCGCGCCCGCGAAGCGGGTGTCGTCTATTCGCTGGCCTATGGCGACCAGCCGGCCCTGATCTGCGAAATGGTGGACTGGGCGCGCGCCAGCGGCTTTGACGTGGTCGCCGCCGGCAAGGGCACGAAGTACCTTCCCGCCTTCCATACCTCGACGCCGGACACCGTCTGGCCGTATTACGGCTTTACCCCGGAGATGGTAGCCGCCGGCGATTTCAACGCGCAGATGTTCAATAGCTTCCTGGATGGCACGAAGAGCGCCATCGAGATGGCCGCGGTGTCGAACGCGACCGGCCTGCTCCCCGCGCCCTCGGGCCTGCACTTTCCGCCCTGTGGCGTGGACGACCTGGCGCGGGTGCTGCGGCCGCGCGACGATGGCGGCACGCTGCACCACCGCGGGCAGGTCGAGGTGGTGTCCTCGCTGGAACGCGACGGGCGGCCGGTCTATCGGGATCTGCGCTGGGGGGTGTACGTCGTCCTTGCCGCGGACAGCGACTACGTGCGGCGCTGCTTCAAGGAATACGGCGTGGTCACGGACCCCAGCGGCAATTATTCGGCCATGTACAAGCCTTACCATCTCATGGGCATGGAGCTCGGCATCAGCGTGGGCAATGTGGCGCTGCGCCGGGAGCCCACCGGCAGCCCCAGCGGCTGGCATGGCGATGTGGTCGCCACCGCCAAGCGCGATATGCCGGCAGGCCAAGTGCTGGACGGCGAAGGCGGCTATACCGTCTATGGGCGGCTGATGCCGGCGCGCGATTCCGTCGAAGGCGGCTATCTGCCGCTGGGCCTGGCCCACAACGTCAAGCTGAAAAACCCCGTGCGCGCGACCCAGGCGGTGAAGTGGTCGGACATCGACTATGACGATACGGGCGAAGCGCTGCGATTCCGCCGCGAGATGGAGCAAGGCTATCTTTGAATGAGCGGCGCGGCCAGGCGCCGCGATTGTTGCTCCCGGCGTACAAGTCCTTTGTTCCGGGCGGTCTGTTTCCCGAAATGGTCGACGCGCACAATACGGCCTTCGTATCATTCCTCGGGAATTGCCATGCCTGTCGCTTTATGGGCGCTTGCCGCCGGTGCCTTCGGCATCGGGACCACTGAATTCGTCATCATGGGACTGCTGCCGGAGCTGTCCCGCGACCTCAACGTGACTCTTTCCAGCGCCGGCCTGCTCGTCACGGGCTATGCGCTGGGCGTCTTCATCGGTGCGCCCATCGTCACACCGATGATGTCCCGGCTGCAACGCAAGACCGTCCTGCTGGGCCTGATGCTGCTCTTCACCGTCGGCAACCTGGCCTGTGCCCTGGCGCCCGGGTACGGCACCTTGATGGCCGCCCGCGTGCTGACCTCGTTCGCGCATGGCGCGTTCTTCGGCATCGGTTCGGTGGTGGCGACCAGCCTGGTCGCGGCCGACAAGAAGGCCTCGGCCATCGCGCTGATGTTCACCGGCCTGACACTGGCCAATGTGATGGGCGTGCCGCTGGGCACATGGCTGGGGCAGCATTTCGGCTGGCGCAGCACCTTCTGGGCTGTCACGGCGGTGGGCATCGTGGCCATGGCGGCCATCGCTTTCCTGGTGCCGCGCAGCCGCGATGACCAGCAAGCGAACTTCACGCAGGAACTGCGGACGCTGGGCCGTCCCCAGGTGCTGCTCGGTTTCCTGATGACCGTCCTCGGCTTCGGCGGCGTGTTCGCGGCCTTCACGTATATCGCGCCCATCCTGACCCAATTGGCGGGCTTCTCGGATGCGGCCGTGTCGCCCATCCTCCTGCTGTTCGGCGTCGGCCTGGTGGTGGGCAATACGCTGGGCGGCAAACTCGCCGACCGCCGGCTTATGCCGACCTTGATCGGGACGCTGTTGATCCTGGCCCTGCTGCAGGCGGTCTTCACCTTCACGGCCCATGCGCAGTTGACCGCGGCCATCACCGTGGGACTGCTGGGCGCGGCGGGATTCGCCACCGTGCCGCCGCTGCAGATGCGCGTACTCGAAAAAGCGGCGGGCGCGCCCAACCTGGCGTCGGCCTTCAATATCGCGGCCTTCAACCTGGGCAATGCGGCGGGCGCCTGGGTGGGCGGCCTTACCATCGACCACGGCCCTGGCCTGGCCGCGCTGCCGTGGGTTGCCAGCCTGATGACGGCCGGGGGGTTGTTGGTGGCCTGCTACAGCTGGCGCCTGGACCGGCGCGAGCAGCCCGCGCGCCCCGGCCGGCCCGCCGCCGAGTGCGCGTAGGGGCGCGGCGGCGCCGGGGGGGCTGGCTGTGGCAACCCCGCATCATCCTGGAGTGCCCGGGGATGCGAGACGCACCCCAGAAGCGCCCCGTAAGGGCAGGGCGGCGCCGCGACGGTCACGCCGCGGCGCTATGTCTCAACGCCGCGTCAACTGGCTGACGTCACGCACGGCGCCGCGATCGGCGGAGGTGGCCAGGGCGGCATAGGCCTGCAGCGCCTGCGAAACCACGCGCTGGCGGTCGACGGGCTTCCAGGCGCGATCGCCGCGGCTTTCCATTTCCTGGCGGCGCGCGGCGAGCTCCGTGGCGCTCACTTCCAGGTGGATGCGGCGATTGGGGATATCGATCTGGATCGCATCGCCATCGCGCACCAGGCCGATGGTGCCCTGTTCGGCGGCTTCCGGCGAGGCATGGCCGATGACCAGGCCCGACGAGCCGCCGGAAAAGCGCCCGTCGGTGAACAATGCGCAGGATTTGCCCAGCCCCTTGGACTTCAGGTACGAGGTCGGATACAGCATTTCCTGCATGCCCGGACCGCCCTTGGGGCCTTCGTAGCGGATGACCACCACGTCCCCCGGCACGATCTTGTCGGCCAGGATGGCTTCCACCGCCTGGTCCTGGCTTTCGAAGACGCGCGCACGGCCCTGGAAGGTCAGCTGGCTTTCGTCCACGCCCGCCGTCTTGACGATGCAACCCTTCTCGGCCAGGTTGCCGTACAGCACGGCGAGCCCGCCGTCCTTGGAATACGCGTGCTCCAGATCGCGGATGCAGCCGTTGGCGCGGTCCAGGTCCAGCGTGAGATAGGTCTGATCCTGGCTGAAGGCCACCTGCGTCGGCACCCCGCCCGGGGCCGCGCGATAGAACTTCTGCGCGGCTTCGCCCGCGCCGCCGTTCACGTCCCACTGCTCCAGCGCCTTGCCCAGCGTGCCGCTGTGGACGTTGCCGGTAGACAGGTCCAGCAGGCCCGCGCGCGCCAGCTCGCCCAGGATGCCGATGACGCCGCCGGCACGGTGCACATCCTCGATGTGGTACTTGTCCGTCGCCGGCGCGGCCTTGCAGAGGCAGGGCACGCGACGCGAAATGCGATCGATGTCGGCCATGGTGAAATCCACGCCGGCTTCCTGGACCGCCGCCAGCAGGTGCAACACCGTATTGGTCGATCCGCCCATGGCAACGTCCAGCGTCATGGCGTTCTGGAAGGCCGCCTTGGTGGCGATGTTGCGCGGCAGGACCGACGCATCGTCCTGCTCGTAGTAGCGGCGGCACAGGTCCACGACCAGGCGGCCCGCCTGCTCGAACAAGCCCTTGCGCCACGCGTGGGTGGCGACGATGGTGCCGTTGCCGGGCAGGGCCAGCCCCAGCGCCTCGGTGAGGCAGTTCATGGAGTTGGCGGTGAACATGCCGGAACAGGAGCCGCAGGTGGGGCAGGCGCTGCGCTCGTACTCCGCCACATCGGCGTCGCTCATGGCGGGGTCGGCGGCCTTGATCATGGCGTCGATCAGGTCGATCTTGGCCAGCACCTTGCCGTCGGTCGGCGACTTGATCTTGCCGGCTTCCATCGGGCCGCCGGATACGAACACGACCGGGATGTTCAGGCGCATGGCGGCCATCAGCATTCCCGGGGTGATCTTGTCGCAGTTCGAGATGCAGACCATGGCGTCGGCGCAGTGCGCGTTGACCATGTATTCCACCGAGTCCGCGATGAGTTCACGCGACGGCAGCGAGTACAGCATGCCGTCGTGGCCCATGGCGATACCGTCGTCCACGGCGATCGTATTGAATTCCTTGGCGATGCCGCCCGCGGCTTCGATTTCGCCGGCGACCAGGGCGCCGAGGTCGCGCAGGTGCACATGGCCCGGCACGAACTGCGTAAAGGAGTTCACCACCGCGATGATGGGCTTGCCGAAGTCGCCGTCCTTCATGCCGGTGGCGCGCCACAAGGCGCGCGCGCCGGCCATGTTACGGCCATGGGTGGAAGTACGTGAGCGGTATTGCGGCATGGCGTGTCTACTCGCAAAGAGCGGAAATGGCGGAAATGGGCCATCATCATAACGCCTGGGCCTGGCCGCGGCCGCGCCACGGTCGGACCGCCTCGCGGCTCGCGGGCGGCCATGGTGGCGTCGCCGTCTGCGCCAGCGGGACTGCCCGAAGCCCGGGACCGCCCGAGGCCCGCGACGCCGCCGGTCCGGGACCGATCCGGCTTGGGGACGGCCCTGGCTTGGGAACTGCCCCAGGTTTTGCTTATGGATTGCATAATGCGGCGCCGCTTGCCGCATCGGCGCAGCCCGCCGACACTGGCGCCTTCCTTATCACCCTGACCGCCTTTCCGATGAACGCCCCGCGCTCCGCTGCCCTCGTTATCCGCGACGCCCTGCCCGCCGACATGGCGGCAATCCAGGCCATCTACAGCCACCACGTCCTGCACGGCACGGCGTCGTTCGAACTGGCGCCGCCTTCGCTGGACGAGATGCAGCAGCGCCGCGCCGCGGTGCTGGCCAGCGGCCTGCCCTACCTGGTCGCCGAACAGGAGGGCCAGGTGGTCGGGTATGCGTACGCCACCCTGTACCGGCCGCGCCCGGCGTATCGCTACACCTGCGAGGACTCGGTCTACGTCAAGCCCGGCATGGCGGGACACGGCATCGGCGGGCGCTTGCTGACCGCGCTGGTCGAGCGCTGCACCGCACTGGGGTGGCGCCAGATGCTGGCCGTCGTGGGCGACAGCGCCAACGCCGCCTCGCTGGCCGTGCATGCCCGCTGCGGTTTCCATCCCGTCGGTACCCTGCGGAGCGTGGGACACAAGTTCGGCGAATGGCGGGACACGGTATTGATGCAGCGCGCGCTGGGCGACGGCGACGCCACGGCGCCGCGCGAACCTGCGGCCTGATACACCGGCCCGGCGGCCATCAGCCCGGCGGCAGGTCCGCCGCCGCGCCGGCCACCCAGCGCTCCCAGCCGGCCTTGCGCAGGGCGCAGGCCGGGCAGGTGCCGCAGCCATAGCCCCAATCGTGCCGGGCGCCGCGTTCGCCCAGGTAGCAGGTATGGCTGTGCTCGACCACCGTCTCGACCAACGCGTCGCCCCCCAGCCGCTGCGCCAGCGCCCAGGTCTGCGCCTTGTCCAGCCACATCAGCGGCGTTTCGATGGTCATGCGCGTCGCCAGGCCCAGCCCCAGGACCACCTGCTGCGCCTTGATCGTGTCGTCGCGGCAATCGGGATAGCCCGAGAAATCGGTTTCGCACATTCCTCCGACCAGCACGTCGAGCTGCCGGCGGTAGGCCAGCGCCGCGGCCACCGTCAGGAACATCAGATTGCGCCCCGGGACGAATGTGTTGGGCAGCCCATTGGCCTGCATTTCGATCTGCCGGTCGCTGGTGAGCGCCGTGTCGCCTACCTGCGACAGCACGGACAGGTCCAGCAAATGGTCTTCCCCAAGGCGCGCCGCCCAGTCCGGCCGGCGCGCGCACAATTCACGCCGCACATTCAGGCGCGCATCCAGCTCGATGCGATGACGCTGGCCGTAGTCGAATGCCACCGTTTCGACATGCGCATAGCGCTCCAGGGCCCAGGCCAGGCAGGTGGTGGAATCCTGTCCGCCGGAGAACAGGACCAGGGCGCGGCGTTGGTGATTTTGCATAAAAACCAGGAAGAGATGCGGTCGGAGATGATGGCAAGGGCGGCCCCGGGCGATGGAAGCGATGCCGGCCCACCCATGGGCCGACTTTACCGCACGCGCCGGACGTACTGCAGCCGCCCGTCGCGCCTAGCGCCGCCGCAAGGCTTCGTTGATCTGTTCGGCGGCTTCGCGCAACGCCGGCAGGAAGGCGGCCACCATGTCTTCCGGCGTATAGCGGCTGGCATGGCAACTGACATTCATGGCGGCGATCGTGCGGCCGGCGCGATCCACGACAGGCACAGCCACCGATTGCAGGCCCGGCTCCAGTTCGCGCACCACGCGCGCATAGCCCTGCCGCCGCGTGTCCTCGATGACGGCCTTGAGCGCTCCGGTATCGGTGATGCTTTCAGGGGTGTAGGCCGTGGGCGGATGTTCGCCCAGGATCCGGTCCAGCGAGGCCTCGTCCAGTCCCGCCAGCAGGACACGGCCCATGGCCGTCACCCAGGCGGGCAGCCGGCTGCCCACGGATAGATTGATGCTCATGACCTTGTGCGTGGACAGGCGCAGGATATAGACCACATCGGGCCCATCCAGCACGGAGACCGAACACGATTCGCGCGTCGACTGCGCCACCGCCTCCATATAGGGCAATGCCAGGTTCCACAACGGCAGCCCCGACAGATAGGCATACCCCAGGTCCAGGATGCGGGGCGTCAGCGCGAAACGGCGCTCGTCCACGGCGACATAGCCCAGCTGCGCCAGGGTCAGCAGGATACGGCGGGCGCCGGCGCGGGTCAGGCCGGTGCGGCTGGCGACCTCCGACAGGGTCATGTGGGGCCGCTCCGGCCCGAACGCGCGGATCACGGCCAGGCCCCGCGCAAAGGATTGCACGTAGGTGTCGCCGGGGGCTACGGTGACGGCATCCCCGGCGGGGGGCGCCGGGACGGGTGGGAGCGGAATGGAAGGCATGGCAAGCGGCGGAGCCGCAAAGTGTTCACGGTGAGGACAGCGCGTCTTGACAGCATTCGCACGCCCATGAAAGTATGGCGTTCGATTATAGAACTTTTGTTCTATATACGAACAAATTGGGCACACGCCACAGCGACACGGCGGAATAGGCGGAAAAGAGCCACCGACGGCGCAGGCGCACTATTGCATGTAGGCGCATGAGGCCCCGGACGCCGTCGCCAACCGGGCCGTCATGCACCTTCCTCCTTTCCTTTTCACTTCGGACTGCCGATGATTTCCAAACTCGTTGAAAGCACCGCCGAGGCGCTGGCCGACATCCCGGACGGGGCCACCGTGCTCATCGGCGGTTTCGGCCCCGCCGGCCAACCGGTCGAACTGATCGACGCCCTGCTGGCGCAGGGCGCCAAAGACCTGGTCATCGTGAACAACAATGCCGGCAACGGCACGACCGGCCTGGCCGCGCTGCTCGGCGCCGGTCGCGTACGCAAAATCATCTGCTCCTTCCCCCGGCAGGCGGATTCGCAGATCTTCGACGGCCTGTACCGCGCAGGCAAGATCGAGCTGGAACTGGTCCCGCAAGGCACGCTGGCCGAGCGGATCCGCGCCGCGGGCGCCGGCATCGGCGGTTTCTACACCCCCACCGCCTATGGCACGCCCCTGGCCGCCGGCAAGGAAACCCGCGAACTGAACGGCAAGCAGTACGTATTCGAACTGCCCCTGCACGCCGACTACGCGCTGATCAAGGCCGAGCGCGCCGATCGCTGGGGCAACCTGACCTACCGCAAGACCGCCCGCAACTTCGGGCCCATCATGGCCAGCGCCGCCAAGGTGGCGGTGGCGCAGGTGCGCGAAATCGTCGACCTCGGGGTGCTGGATCCCGAAGCCATCGTGACCCCCGGCATCTTCGTCCAGCGCGTGGTGCGTGTCGCCGCGCAAGCCGCCAAGGAGCAGCAATGAACGCGAAACTCAACCGCGACCAGATGGCCGCCCGCGTGGCGCGCGATATTCCCGAAGGGGCTTACGTGAACCTGGGTATCGGCCTGCCGACCCTGGTGGCGAACCACCTGCCCGCCGATCGCGAAATCGTCCTCCACACCGAAAACGGCATGCTGGGCATGGGACCGGCGCCGGCCAAGGGCGAGGAAGACTACGACCTCATCAATGCCGGCAAGCAGCCGGTCACGCAGGTGCCCGGCACATCGTTCTTCCACCACGCCGACTCCTTCGGCATGATGCGCGGCGGCCACCTGGACATCTGCGTGCTCGGCGCCTTCCAGGTTTCGGTGAAGGGCGACCTGGCCAACTGGCACACCAACGCGCCCGATGCCATCCCCGCCGTGGGCGGCGCCATGGACCTGGCCAGCGGAGCCAAGCAGGTGTTCGTCATGATGGAATTGACCACACGCGAAGGCCAGAGCAAGCTCGTGCAGGAATGCACCTATCCGCTGACCGGCGTGGGCTGCGTGTCGCGTGTCTATACGGAAGTCGCCGTATTCGACATCCGCAAGGATGGCGTGTACGTTATCGATACCTTCGGCGATACCGATGTCGCGGCGCTCGAACGCATTACCGGCCTGCCGCTGCGCACGGAGCCATCCCTCCACCGTTGATCCGCTTGCCGTACGCAGGAGAACCCATGAAACGCCTCTTCGCCACCCTGCTGCTCGCGACCGCGGCGATGAGCGCCGCGGCGCAGTCCTTGCCGCACGGCGTCACCCTCGACCGCCTGCAGGCCGTCAAGGACACGGCCTCCGGAGCCACCGCCATCACGGGAACCCTGCACAACAATACGGGCCGCACGCTGAACAGCGCGTCGGTGGTGTTCCGGCTGCAGGACCCGCAGGGCAATGTGGTGGGCACGGCGTCGGCCAAGACCTACAACCTGCCCAACCAGGAAAGCTGGCAACTGCGCGCCACCACCACGCAGCCGTTCAGCCGGTTCACCGCTTACGAGGTCAAGGTCGACTAGGGGCTTTTCGCACTAGCCGGGGCCGCCTGCAATTCCAGCGTATGCGCGGCCGGCCCGGGCAGAAAAGGCGCGGCCACGCCGTTCACCCAATCCTGGTGCCCGGCCAGGAAGAACGGCGAAAGCGGATGGCCCGACGCGCCGCCCGGCATCTCCAATATGCCCTCGGTTTCCCTGCCCGGCGCGACGATGAACCGCTCCGACGCCCCGGACGAGGTCCGCTGCACGCGCGGCATGTTGGTATCCCCGGGCATCGGCTGGGCGGGCGCGGTCAGCCAGCCCCGCAATGGCGCGGGCAACATGCCGGCGAAGGGATGGCCCACGGCCAGGACGTTGCGCTGGCCCCAGCGCGCGTCCGCCAAAGGCGCGCCGCGCGGGCGGTTGCGCTGGACGGTGGCGTCGATGCTGGCCAGCATGAAAGCGCGCCAGTCCGCATGGCGCGCGGGAATCCAGGCATGGCGGCGCGCCAGCGCCTGCATGACGGCCTCCAGGCGCGACGATGCACGGCCGACGGAAATCCCCGGCGCCAGTTCGGGCGCGCGGGCCGACAGGCGTTCGTCCAGGCCTCCGAACCACGCCCCGTACAGCGTTTCACGGAAGTCCCGCAGCAGCGTGTAGCCGGCCTGGTCGACGTCGGCACGCCCGTTCCATTGCGTCACGATGCGGCGGAATGCCGCCCGGTCCGGATGCTGGGCCAGCGCTTGCGGGTCCAGGGCCTCCAGCGCGAGCCGGCGCCAGAACTCCAGCCACAGTCCGCGGTCGTCCAACTGGATCGCCAGGAGCGCGCGCTCATCGTATACATCGCCGTCCAGCAGGCCGGCGCGGATCTGCGAGGCGCGCAGGCCGACGTCCGCGCCGCCATCGCCGATCTTGCGCTGCCGGGCGGGGTCGCCCAACTGGGTGCTGTTCGCCGTCCAGAGCCGCCCGGACGGCGGGTCGACGATGCTGGGGTAATCCTTGGCCGGCAGACGGGGCGCGGGCGGGGGTGCGCCCGCCGCCCCCACGGGATAGCCGTCGGCGTCGCGAACGGCCCCGGGCAAGGGGCCGGCCAGGGTCCAGCCGATGTGCCCGGCGCCATCCGCGACCAGGATATTCTGCGTCGGCACCCCGGCGCCTTGCGCCACCCGCAGGGCTTCGGCCACATTCCGGGCCGTTTCCATGCCGAGCAGCCCGAGATCGACCGCGTCGGCACGATAGGCGATCCAGTCGACCGCGTAGGATCCTTCGCCGGCTTCCAGGATAGGGCCCCAGCGGGTCTCCAGCACCGCCAGGCGTACCGGCGCGCCGCCCTTCACGTCGATCCGCTCGTCATGTTCGATGGCGGTTTCCCAGTTGCCTGACGGACCACGGTAGCGCCGCGGGTCTGCGGGGTCGCGCTGCAGGCGCACCAGGTCGATGAAATGGCCGTAGCTGTTCGTGAATCCCCACGCCACGTCGCCATTGCTGCCGGCGACCACCACGGGCGCGCCCGGCAGGCTCACGCCGGAGATGCGCCGCGCCTGCGGTCCTTGCAATACCAGCGTCAGCCGATACCAGATGTTCGGCAGGCGCAGCCCCAGGTGCATATCGTTCGCCACGCGCGCCGCGCCGCCCTGCCCGTGCGCCCCGGCCACCGCGAACGCATTGCTGCCGACGTCCGTGGCGGTGCCGCCCCAGCCGTCACGCTCCCCGTCGGTTGCGCTCCACGCGTAGGCGCGCGCAAGACCGGCGGGGCCCGACGCCGCCTCCCCAGCCCGCCCTGGGCGGCCGGTTTCGCCGCGCGCGGGCGATGGCGCGTCCAGCCAGTCGGGACGGGTGGCGGGCACGGCCAGCGGCGCCACGGTCATCGCGGCACCGTCCAGCGGTGCGTCCATTGCGCTGGAACGTGGCGTCAGGAAGGCGAGCAGCTCGGGCGGCACCATGTCACGCAGGAAACCCCGCGACAGCACGCGGTTGAGCTCGCCGGATTGAAGATCCAGGTACATGGCGTCGATCACCAGCAGGGTGTCTTCCGGGCGCCAGGGCTGCGGACGCACGCCCAGCGTGATGTACTCGAAGGGCCATACCGGCGATGCCGCCAGCGCGGCGTTCACCCCGTCCGCATAGCGTTGCAGCAGGGTTTGCTGCGCGGATGGCAGCGCCCGGTATGCGGCTTCGGCGCGGCTGCGAAACCGGTGCATGCGGTTGCGCCGATCCACATTGAGCGCAGAGGCGCCCACCAGGGCCGCGACCTCGCCAGCCGGCACCCGGCGCAGGAGATCCATCTGGAAGAAACGGTCCTGGCCGTGCGCATAGCCCGTGGCATAGGCCAGATCCAGCCGGTCGGACGCGCTGACGGTCACGCTGCCTTGCGCGTCGCGCGCGATCGTGGCGGGCGCGGACAGTCCGGGCACGGCGACTTCCCCATCCAACCGCGGCAGGCTGGCCTGCAGTGCCCACCATCCGGCTCCGGCAGCGAGCACGGCCAGCACCACCAGCGACGCGGCGAACCAGACCAGGAAACGCCGCAGGCGGCGCGGCCGAACGACGGCGGAGGGCGACGGGCCCGCCATGTCAGCGCAGCTCCACGACGATGGGTTGATGATCGGACGCAGCGCTGCGCGCGTCGACATCGCACCGCGTGAGCCGCGCCTCGAGGTCCGGCGTGACGAAGACGAAATCGCAGGCGAAGGGTCCTTGCGGCCACTGCGCGTGGTCATAGAGGCCCACGGTGGGCGCTCGTGGCGCCTGGCCATGCACCGCCGCCCAGGCGTCCACCAGCGGCGGTACGCCGGGCGGCATGGGCTCGAGCATGCAGCGATACGCCGCGTCCTCGACGGCGCTGTTGAAATCGCCGCAGACCAGCGCCGCCCGCGGCCGCTGCGTGGCGGCGAAGGGACTATTGGGACCGCCATCCGGGCCCGGGCGCATCGCATGGCCGCTGGCCTCGATGTGCCGATCGCGCAACGCCTGCGCCTGGGCCAGCCGCTGCGTGGCGGAATAGAACTCCAGGTGGGTGCACAGGATGCGCAGCGGACCCACGTCGCTGTGGACCACGGCTTCGACGGCCACGCGGGGCATCGACATGGCGGTCGGATCCGCCGGCCAGGGCAGGCTGTGACGGAACACCGGTCCCACCGGATAGCGTGTGGCGATCAGGTTGCCGACCTGGCGTCGCGCGCCGCCGGGCGTTACCGGCGCGATATCGCAGCCTATGCCGGCCAGCACCGTATAGCCTGGCAGCAGCGCGGCGAGCGCCTCGAACTGGTCGGCGTCCGGATCGCCCGGCAGGCCGCCGCCGCCCGGTCCGCCGTGGAAGCCGCGCGTGACCTCCTGCAGGCACAGGACATCGAAGTCGGCCAGGCCGCGCGCTTCGTCGACGATGCGCCGCAGATCGACCTGGCCATCGACGCCACGCCCCCATTGAATGTTCCAGTTCACCAGTTGCATACGGGGGTTTTACCAGCCGCCCTGTTACCCGTCCACCCGAGCGCAGGGCTTACGACGGTTTGTTTTGAGCAAAACCGGCCGGCGGCAGCCCCTTCTTCCCCGAGGGCCCCGGGCAGGAAGGAAGCGCAGCCGCCCACGGGCCGGCATGGCGTCCCACGCCAGGGCCGGGACGTGCGCGCGCACGTCGCAGATACGGGCATCGATGCATGGAACCGGCCTACGGCAGCGGGGCACTCAACGCGCTCGAAAAAGGGGCGCCGGGCAATCCGGCGGTCGAACAGGAGCTTGGAAGCATGACAACGAAGCGCGTCCAGGCCGAGCCACGCGGCCACTTGCCGCCGGCGGGAGGCAAATCTCGATGATCACGATCTCTGGACCTGCCGGGGGCATCGCGCTTATACCGGGTGCACACAACGCCGACACGGCCGAAGACGCCATCGAGGTGGTGTGCGGAGTGGCGTTCCGTATGAAGGAATCGTGGCCCTACGCGCAAGCGCGGTTCGCGCGCGCGATGGAGGTACTGCACGCCACGGACATTGGCGCGACGCTGTGCCATGCCATTGCCGCCCTGGATATTCCAGACGCGGAGCGGCCATCCGTCTTCTTCCATGACTACGATGACTTCTGCGATGAAACGGCATCGGAATACAAACACCGTTATTGCAGCGATACAACCGTGATCCCGTTCTGCGTCTTGCGCCGGGGCACCATCGGGGCCGACGGCCAGCCCGGCGTGTTCGACGCCAGCGACATCGACCAGGTGGACCAGATCGTCCAGCTGTTCCGCGACCTGGTGGACTTTCATGCGGCGCGGACCGGTTCGCTGCCCGGCGCAGCGGCGTCCGGCCTTGCCCGGTTTTCGCCTTTCGCCCTGCGCGAGCAACTGGGCCATCCCCTGGATGAGTGGGAGGTGGACATGCGGGCCTATATCCATGCGGACCCCGGCGCCTTCGACCCGCGCCAGGAGGTATACGACCGCACCGCGGCCTATGTCAGGGCCGGCAACTACGAGGCGCCCCTGGACCTGAATTGCCTGGAGCTGAAGGAATGCCCGCCCTTGCGCAAGGTAGCGGCACTGACCAAGGTGATACTGTCGAACAACTGGCTTGTCGCCTTCCCGCCGCGCGATGCACTGCCGGAAGCCATCGTGCTGGTGGATCTCGGGAACAACCCGCTGCAAGCCGGCGCCGCGAGCTATGGTCCGCACCTGCGCCTCGTCACCGTGGGCGGGCGGGGTTGCGACGCGGCAGCCCTACGGGCGGCCATGCCCGCGCATGTCCGGCTGAGCGTCGTCGAGCAGCTCGACGATGTACAAAGATCGATCGAGACAGCCCGGATACTTCGCGATTTCGTCAGCCTGGCGGACGATATCGTCCCGGTCGAGGATATGGAGCGCGCCGGCCTGACGCACGAGGCCATGGGGGCGATCTACCCCGACGACATGCTGACGCAGGCCGTCAAGGCGTGGATCCCCGCGCCCAACGAATCGTGGGCACAGCTGCAGAAACAGGACCTCCTGGCCGCGTTGGCGTTCAGAAGCATGCTGCGTCGCCTGGGCGCCATCGCGGACAAGGATGGCCCCGCGTTTCGCGCCGAGATCGCCGCATTGATCGACAAGATGCAGCAGCCGGGCAACAAGGCTTTCCAGGCCCGCTGCGTGGAGATCGCCCGCAACGGCGCCGAAACATGTGCCGACCGTGTCGTCATGACCCTGAACGACCTGTACACCGCATCCCTGAACGCGGACGCCGAGGCGGGGCTCTATGACCACAACATACGCGGGCTGCTGGACCTGGCCGAAAGCATGCTCAACCGTGAGGTATTGAGCGAATTCATCGTCGCGCGCATGCCGGAACTGCGCAAGCGGGAGGAGGAAGTCGATGAAATCGACGCCTTCGTCCATCTGCAGAAGCGGCTGTACGGCGAGATAAAGCTGCCGATCATCCGGGCGGATACGGCCTTCCAGCATCCTGCCCTGCTGAGCGACGAAGACGTCGACCTGGCCCGCGTGCAATTGCGAGCACGCCAACAAACCGGCTTCGTCGATTTCCTGACGACATGGGCGCCCATGACTTCGGTAATCGGCCGGCTGGCGCCGGGGCGGCTGCGCGAGGCGCAGCGCCGGCGCGCCCGCATCCATACCGACCGTGGCCTGCTCTACCGCGCCCTGGAGCGGCTGCTGAACAGGAAAGGAACGCTGTTCGTCCACGACAAGGCGAGCGACTTGTCCGTATTCAAGGTTCCATACCGCATATTCTGGACGCGCTACGAGCGCTTGATCGACAAGCGGCTCCGCGACAGCGAGCTCGCTCACCGCCGGAATGCGGGCCCCATGGACACGGATATCGTGCTTCAGCTCGGCGCGGTCGTCGCCGACGAGGTCCAGCGCTCGACCATGCGCCCGGTGGTGCGCCGGTTCCTGGCCGCGCATGGCATCGCGCCACAGCCCAGGCAGACGCACTGACCTCGCGTTTCACTGCAGCGCGCCGCCGCGCCAGCACGCGCTGTCAGGGATAGTCCGGACGCCGCAGGTGAAAGGCGAGTTCCGGTGATATCTCGAAGTACGCGGTCGGGCCGCCGCCCCGCAGGATCGGCCGGGCCGCCGCCGTATCGAAAATGCCGTCCTTCAGCAGGGCGCGGTCTATATGGACGCCCACCACTTCGCCCAGCACCAGCCAGGCATCGATGTCCGCGCCGGCGGCGCTTTGCAGGCGGATGATCTGCGACCGCCGGCACTCGAAGGCCACCGGGCTTTCCGCCACGCGTGGGACGCCGACGATGCGCGAGGCCACCGGCGTGAGCCCCGCAAGGGCGAACTCGTCGATCTCGGCTGGCGCGGCCGCGCTGCTGCGGTTCATCGGCTCGGCCAGGTCCCGGGTCGCCAGGTTCCACACGAACTCGCCCGTCTGTTCAATGTTATTCAGCGAGTCTTTGCGCCCCACGCTGGAGAAACCGATGATGGGCGGCCTGTAATTGAAGGCATTGAAGAAGCTGTAAGGCGCCAGATTCAGCGCGCCGTCAGCCGCCCGGCTGGCGATCCAGCCGATGGGGCGCGGCGCCACGATGGCGTTCAGCGGATCGTGCGGCAAGCCGTGGCCCTGGGCCGGCTCATAGAAATGGATGTCTGGGGACATGCGCGATGGTGCTCAGGTTGTGATGGATGGAGCGTCTTCCCGGCCCGGCGTGCGGCCGGGTCCGCCGCGAAACTGCCGCCGATATGCGGATGGCGAGACCTGGAAGTTCCGGGAGAAATGTTGCCGCAGCGACGATCCGCTGCCCAGGCCGGCCTTGGCGGCGATGACCTCCAGCGGCAGTTCGGTGGTCTCCAGCAGCTTTTGCGCCAGGCGCAGCCGTTCCGCCAGCAGCCATTCGCCCAGGCTGCATCCGGTCAGGGACAGGAAGCGCCGGTTGAAGGTGCGCCGGCTCATCGCCAGCCGTTCCGCCAGGCTATCCGCCGTGTGCTTCTCGACGATGGTGCCGCGCAGCCAGTCCAGCAGCTCGGCCAGGCGAAAGCCGGACCCTTCGGTCGGGAAAGGCTGCGACGCCAGCTGGGTCTGCGAACCATGACGATGCGGCGGCACGACCAGGCGCCGAGCGGCGAAGTCGGCGACCTTGGCGCCGTACAGGGCCCGCACGATATGCAGGCAACAGTCGATGCCGGCCGCCGTGCCTGCCGACGTGGTGGCGTTGCCATCATCGACGTAGAGCACCGAGGGCTCCACCTTGACTTTGGGATAAGTCCGGGCAAAGTGGTCGGCCCAGGCGAAGTGGGTGGTGGCGCGCCGGCCGTCCAGGATGCCCGCCGCCGCCAGGACATAGGCGCCCACGCACAGGCCGACCACCCGCGCGCCGCGCGCATGCGCCGCCGCGACGGCTTCCACCAGCGGCGCGGGCGGTGTCTCGCGCGGGTCGCGCCAACTGGGCACCACCACCACATCGGCGGTCCGGGTGATCTCCAGCGACGGCGTTGCCACCAGGGAAAAACCCGACGTGGTCATCAGGGTTTCCTGCTCGGCTGAGCACACTTTCAGCTGGAATTTGGGCGCGCCCGGCACGCCGCCGTAGCGGCCGAATACGGCACAGGGCACCGACAGATGAAACGCGCTGATCCGGTCGAATGCGATAACGGCGATGACGGGCGCGTGCATAAGCTGCTACAGGGCCAAGGGGGCGGAAACGAGGGTTGGCCCAATTCTATCGAAATTTGACCGTAAACCAGCGAACCATATTCGGTGGATGCTCGAGAATCGCGATGCCATGGGGAAAGAAGCCACCGTTGGGCCAGCCCGCGAAGCGCGTGCCAACCAGCAGGTTTCGATCAAAAAAAACGATATAGAAGGCAGGGCTGCGCGATGCCGATCAAGCTTCTCTCGAACGGGAAAACCATTACGCTTCGGTCGTTTCCACGCGCCGAGGATTTCCCGGTCGAAGAGCGCGCCGCCACCATGGACGCCTTCAACCGCCTTATCGGTATGAATTGGGACGTCACCGCGCCGCATTGGACGTCGACCCACAGCCCCTTTCGCAGTGGCTATGGCCTGGTGATGATTCACGCCGACAAGGAGCTCGTGGGGTTTTCGATCTACCAGTACTTCGACATGAACGGCGACCTTTGCCTGTACCGATCCGGTACGGAACTGGCGCCGCCCTACCAGGGCCTGGGGTTGTACAGCGATGTCACAGACCTGATCTTCGCTGAGGCCTTTCGCCAGCGGCCGCATCAATCGCGGCTGCTGTACTGCTGGCGGACACGCAATGCCATCGTCGCACTGGCCAACGCGCGCCGGTGTGCCGAGGTCGTCCCGGACCTGCAGGCCGACCCGCCTAAAGAAAACGGCGGACGGGCCGGCCTGCTTGCCCTGGCCGTGCTGGCTGCCAAGCGGCTATATCCGGACCGCGTGCTGGAGCTGCCGGCGCTCGTCATGCGCGACGTCTACGGCCACATCAAGCACCGCAAGCCGCCCTATCGCGGGGCGGCGACGCATGTGGGCAAGCGCATCGCCGAGCTGGCCCCGAGTGCCGGCGACGCACTGTTCTCCCTCGGGATCGTACGCCGACCGACCCTGTCATGAGCAAGGTTGTCTCGTTGGCGCCACCGCCGGCCGCGCTCGAGGCCGACCGGCCGTCGGCGCGCGCCTACGCGTCCTGGATGCTGATCGCGGTGGCCTACGCCATCGCGTTCATGCAGCGGCTGGCGCCCCAATCCATGCTGACCGAGCTCTCCCGGTCTTTCTCCATCGATGCGGCGGGCCTGGGCGTGCTGGCTTCGGGCTATTTCTATGGCTACCTGGCCATGCAGATACCCGCCGGCATATTGGTCGACACCCTTGGGGTGCGGCGCGTGCTGCTGGGCAGCCTGCTGGTGTCCTTGACCGGCACCGTGTGCTTCGCCATGGCGCCCAGCGTGCCCGCGGCGTTCGCGGCGCGCCTGGTGGTGGCGTGCGGCGACGCACTGGTCTTCACCGCCATGCTGAAACTGGTCGCCCTGAAGTTCCGGCAAAGCCGCTTCGGCCTCATGTCCGGCTTGTCGCAGGTTTCAGGCTATGTAGGTGGCGCCATGGCGACCACGCCGCTGGCCGTCGCGGTGTCCGGCCTGGGTTGGCGCGAGTGCTTCGCCATCGTGGCCTGCGCCATTGGGATTACGCTGGCCGCGTCCTTCATGGTGTTCTCGCGCGCCGACCAGCAGCCCCTGGCCATCAAGGATATGCCGGCCAGGTTCATGCGCACCATAGGGCTGTTCCGCAGCCGCCTGCGCAACCGCGACAGCTGGGGATGCGCGACGGTTTTCGCTTCGCACTTCGCTTCTGTCACTACGCTATCTGGAGTATGGGGCCTACCCATGGTCCGCGATACGCTGGCCGTCAGTAAAGAGCAGGCCAGCACTTGCATCCTGGCCTTCCTGGTCAGCAATGTGGTCGGGTCTATCGTCCTGGGCCATATGTCCGACCGGGTGGCCAATGTGCGTCGCGCGCTGATGTGGAACTGCCTGGTTCGCGCGGCCATACTGCTGACCCTGCTCCCGGCATTGCTCTCGGCGCTGGGCTACACGTATGCCATTGCGTGCTTCTGCGCGCTTGGCTTCGTTGCAGGCGGCACCGTACCGCTGGTATTGAAGTCCGTCAGGAAGCTTTACTCCACCGAGATGATCGGCATCGGAGCGTCGTTCAATACCACGCTCGCCGGCATTACGGCTGCCCTCGTTCAGCCGCTGGTGGGCATGCTGCTGATGGCTTCCGCCACAGGCGCCCCTGGCCATCTGGTCTACACCGCCCAGAGCTATACCGGATTCGTTGTCCTCATGGCGGCCATCTCGGCCCTGGGCTGTATCGGCGCGGCGGCGATGCGCGTGCTGCATCAAGGCTAGTCTCTCTTTCCGTGCCGATGCGGCCGGGCGCCGCGCGCACGTCATGGCGGGTCGATTCATTTCCCTCAACCAGAAAGGGTAGACACAGCCGTGAAAGACTATCTAAGCCGTATACAAGTGCAGGAGCGCTACGCCGAAGGAACGTGGCAGGCCATCCTTTTTCAGGAGCTGGCTGCCAGCTTCAACAGCGACACCCGTGCTTTCCCGTGCATCTTCGGGGTAGCCGGGTTCCGCGCGGACCAGCTGCGCTATCTGTTCCTCGACGAGGAGGACGTGGAAGGACTTGCCGTCAATCTTCGCCGCTATGTGGAGGAAGCGCGCAGCTTCGGTCCCAACACATCGTTGGTCGTATTCTTTCGCCCCAGGCCCCTGCTGCCGCTGGAGGCGTACCGGGCCAAGTTCTGGGCCATGCTGGGACGCCTGTCGTCGCTGGACGAAGCCGAATGGCCGGCCGATATCCCAGCCGAACTCGATACGCCCGAATGGGAGTTCAGCTTCGCGGGCGAACCCATTTTCGTCGTGTGCAATACGCCCGCGCACGTACAGCGCCAGAGCCGGCGCTCCAGTTCCCTCATGGTCACTTTCCAGCCGCGTTGGGTCTTTGACGGCATCCTCGGCACGCAGAAGGCGCGCGATGCCAGCGTGTCCAAGGTCAGGACGCGGCTGGAGAAGTACGACATGATCCCGCCCTCGCGCGACCTTGGCGCCTACGGCGATCCGGCGAACCGGGAGTACAAGCAGTATTTCCTCGGTGACGACAACCGCCCCACCACCGGCTGCCCTTTCCATGCGATGCGCGCCGCCGACGTGGCTTCGGAAATCTGAGACGGAGGACACCATGGAAATCATCAAGGGACTGCTTGGCGATATCGGACTGGCAACGGACTTGCGGGCGCTGCTGCCCCGTCAAGGTTGCATCGAGGTGCAGCGCGACGCGCCCGGCAAGGAACACCGCACGCACAGCCACCCCACCGACGAAACGCTGATCATCGTCGACGGCGGACTGACCGTCTACGCGGACGGGGTGGAGTACTTTTGCACGAAGGGCGATGTCATCGATCTTCCAGGAGGCACCATCCACGGGTCGACGGCGTCGTCCCAGGGCGCCATCTACCTGATCGCGTTCGAGCGGCTGGCCCCGCAGCTACGGGAATCGGCGGACGCGCTGGCGATAGCCTGACGCAAGCATCGCCGCTCGGGGAGCGGCAGGCCGCCCGCTGCGCGACAGCCGGCAAAGCGGGCGGCCCCACCCTGGCCGAGGCAACGAAAATGCCGCCGGCGCCACTCATGCCCGCTCACGGCAGCGGCATGGCCCAAGCTCCTGAAATCATGACGCGCCGCCTCGTCCGTCCGCTTCATGAGGTTTCATGTCTTCGCTGTTCCGACTGTCCGCTCCACCCTCCCACGCCACCCCGCCCCTATCCGCCTCCCTCCCGCCCGCCGGGCGCGCCTCCGTCATCCTGACGCACGCGCGATCCGCCACTGTCGAACGGCAGGCGGAAGCCTTCGCAGCGTGGCCGGTTCACGACCCTCATCGCGCCGCGCGCCGGCGACGTGACACGGGAGTACAGGCGGCGATGAACAGCCGCGCGGCGGCCGCAACAGCGGATATCGCCAAGGCCGATCAAACATCGGCGTGCCGCCCCACCGCCCTGCAAACGCCGGATGTGGACACGCAAGCGGACCCGCGCTCGCTTATCGGCGCGCGGATCGCGGCGGCGCGTGTCCTGGTGGGTCCGAAGGCGAAGGCAATGGGGCAGGACAATCTGCTTTTCGCGGCGAATGCCGTCCATCGCAAGGCGCAGCGCTCACCCCGGGACTACGACGCACGGTCGGCGTCCATCGCGCTGTGGCGCGAAGAAGCGGCGGCCTGGGCCAGGGCCAACGACGCTGGTCCCGGCATCGGAGAAGCGACCCGGCTGCGGGCCTACCAGGAGCAATGGTCCCTGGCCCTGGATCCGCCGCCGGTGCCGGCGTTCCAGGATCGAAGCGCCCTGGCCACCGCCTATGTGCTGGAGCGCTCGGCGGCCGGCCTGCCATACGCCATCGCGCAGCGGCCATCGCCCACGCCGGTTCCTGTAAAGGACTTGATCGAGCACTACAAGGACGACCCCGAGGTCCGCACCCGGTACTACGGCCAGTTCGCCCGCTATATCGAATCCCATCTGGACCGCTTCAGCACGCTCAGCGCCATCGCGGATGCCGACCGCGCGGGGGTGCATGCGCTGCGCCTGTACGAAGCGCCGACCCGCCTCTGGCACGTGGAGGAAGTGACGCAGTTTCCCTCCGGCGCGCACCGCCTGCCATCGGGAGCGATCCTGTCCGCGTCGGGCCGGAGCCTGGGACCGTCCTTCATCGCCGAATTGCCGGGCGGCCAATTCGTCCATGTCGACGCCCGCGGCACAGTGAAACGCCTGGCGGGCGCCGTGGTCCGCGCCGATGGCGAACTGCATGCAAGCGCGGTGCTGCGGGCGTATGGCCTTGCAGCGCAGGACCCGGGCGGCACCGGAGGCCCGGGCGCGGAATACGTGGTCCGTGCCGCGCGCCGCGACGCCATGCCATTGCGCGAGCTGGTCATCGGGCAACGCAAGCAGGCGCTGGGCACGGCCATCACGCAGTGGAAAAAAGACAACTACCAAGCCTCCTGGGGCGAATCCATCATGGGAACGATCATTCCCTTCTACGATGTCTACCACCAGTTGAAATGGGACCCGGGTTACCGGGTGCAATTCGAGGACATCGCGTGGGACTCGGTCGGGCTGGCGCTGACCGTCGCCAGCGTGGCGATGATAGGCCTGGGTGGCCCGGCGGGCGTGGCCGCGGCGGCTGGCGCCATCCGCGCCGCGGTCGGCCAGGGCGTCAGGGAGATGGTGAAGGCCGGCCTGCGCTCGGTGGTGCGGCACTTCAGCCTGAAGGCCTTGCTATTGCAGGGGGCGCGCGAAGCCGCCGACTTCGTCGTGCCGGTGTTCTCGGCCCGGGAGCTGCTGCGGGGCATCGGCCATCTTGCTCCGCTCGGCAAGCGCGCGATGCTCACGGCGCTGAAGGAAACCGCCGCCACAATGCAGGGCGCCGACCCAAGGCTGCTGCTGGACGGCATCTACGAACACCTGGCGCGCACCGGCGCGGCCGGAAAGACCGCGACGCCTGAGAGCATCCGGCGCACGCTGCAGGCGGCGGCCGCGCGCCCGGTGCCATCGCGGGTGTACCGGGGCCACAGCGGCAACGCGGGGCGAAAAATGCTGCAGGCCGGTGTCAGCATCCGCCCAGGCACCACCGGCGACGATATCCTGGTCGCCTGCATTGTGCATTCGGCGTCGACGGGCGGCAGCTGCGGCAAGGTCCTATCGCTCAGCGCCGACCGCTCCGTCGCCGTGCGCTTCGGCAAGGAACGGCCGGAACCGCATCTCTTCGCCATCGACACCACGTCGGCGCCGGGCGATTTCCGCACCGTCGAAGACATCCTGCTGAACGAAGGGCCGCGCCTGGTGCAGCAAGGCAAGATACAGCCGGGCACGCTGCGGGCCGCCATACAAAACACCCTGCTGCACGAAGAGAGCGAAATCTTCTACATGGGTGGAAGCATTCCTGACCGCTTGATCAAGACCGTCAGCGCCTTGCCGGCCTGACGCGAGCCGCGACCACTTGCCGCCCATGGCGCTCGCACAACACGCGCGGGCGCAGCCCGTATGATTGGGGCCACCGCCAGCTGTCCCGGTACCGGCGATCGTCCGGGATGAAAAGAGGAACATGCCATGAACATATCCAAACTGTTCGCAGGCGCGGCCAGAACCTGGCCGCAACGGCCCGCGCTGCTCGCCGGCGCTTCCGTTCGGTACGACTACGGCACCATGCTGCGCGTCGTGCGGCAGCGCGCCAGCTGGCTGGCCTCGCTGGGCCTGGCGCCGGGGGACCGCGTGGTCCTGTGCATGGGTAACCGGCCGGAGTACCTGGAACTGCTCTATGCCGCGCTATGGGCCGGGCTGGTAATCACCCCGGTGAACGTCAAGCTGCACGCGCGCGAAGTCGCCTATGTGATCGAACACAGCGGGGCGCGCGCCATCGTCTCCGACCGCCTGGACGAGATGGCGCTGCCCGCCACGATCCGCGCCATCGACGTGAACGCATTGCCGGCGCCGGAATCGTTCGCCGAAGCCAGCATGCACGGGTCGCGCGACGACGATCTGGCCTGGCTGTTCTACACCAGCGGGACGACCGGCCGTCCCAAGGGCGCGATGCTGACGCACGCCAATCTGCTGGCCATGAGCGTCAGCTACCGTTCCGACGTCGAAGCGGTAGCCGGCACGGACGCCTATGTGTACGCCGCGCCGATATCCCATGGCGCGGGACTGTATACCTTCGCCTACGCCGCCTCGGCGGCGCGGCACGTGGTCCCCGCGTCCGGCGGATTCGACCCTGCCGAGGTGCTCGATCTGGCGCACGCGCTGGGCGACCTGTGCATGTTTGCCGCGCCCACCATGGTCAAGCGGCTGGTCGACGAAGCCGCGGGCCGGCCACACCCGCCCTCCGGCATCAAGTCCATAGTCTATGGCGGCGGGCCGATGTATGCCGCCGACATCGAACGGGCCCTCGCGGCCCTCGGACCCTGCTTCGCGCAGATCTACGGCCAGGGGGAAACGCCCATGACCATTACCTGCATGACGCGCCAGGAAATCACGGCCGCGCGGCACGCCGGCAACGGCCGCCTGGCTTCCGTGGGCCGCAGCCACTCGGTGGTCGACGTGCGGGTGGTCGACGAGGACGGCCGCGCCGTTTCGGCCGGCGTGTCGGGCGAGGTCATTGTCCGCGGAGCCACCGTCATGCAGGGTTATTGGGCCGACGAACGCGCCACCGCGTCGGCGCTGCGGGATGGCTGGTTATATACGGGCGACATCGGCTACTTCGACGCCGATGGATTTCTTACGCTGCTGGATCGCTCCAAGGACGTCATCATCAGCGGCGGCTCCAATATCTACCCGCGTGAGGTCGAAGAGGTCTTGCTGGAGCACCCCGCGGTGGCGGAAACCGCCGTCATCGGAACGCCCGACCCCGAATGGGGCGAGAACGTCATCGCCTTCATCGTCGTGCAGGACCGGGCCGGCGATGCCGTCACGGACGGCGAGCTGGATGCGCTGTGCGTTGCGCGCATCGCGCGCTTCAAGCGCCCCAAGGCCTATGTGCGCGTGGACGCGCTGCCGAAGAACAACAACGGCAAGGTATTGAAGACGGAACTGCGCGCGCGGTATGCCGCGATGAGGCCATAGCTTTCCCGGCGCCGTGAGGCCGGGCCCACAGATGGGAAGATCGCCGTCCATGCGCGCTCCCATGGGGCCGCATGTAAAGGCAAAGCGATAAAGCGCCTGACCCGCCTATGCCATCGGGAAACGGTGCGGAATGGGCACGAAGAGGCCGCACATCGACCCGCGCTTACCCCGTTGGCCCGGCGACACCCGACGCAAAAAAGCCGGCGCCGCTCGCGCGGTTCCGGCTTCTGCTGCTGGCGTCGAGAACACCACCAAGAATTCGACCACAATCAGTGGTCGGGGCGAGAGGATTCGAACCTCCGACTCCTGCGTCCCGAACGCAGTACTCTACCAGGCTGAGCTACGCCCCGATGTTTCGCGCGGTGATGGCGGGCGGCCGGCACGGGTGCTTATCGCATGAAGGCAACCTTGTACCAAGATGGCCAACGTGCAATCACGCCCTTCGGTCTACCGTCCACGTACCCTGTTGACTGCCATGCAGCACTGGCCTGCATCAGCGATCACGGTTTACCGCGAAAGCGCAGAATTCTAGCAGGGATTGCTGATAAACGGAAATTGGGTACGCGGCCAGCGCCTGCCGCGCCAGCTCGGCTTCCGCGCGCGCCGCGTCCAGTGCGTGCGGCAACGCATCGGTGGCGTGGATGGCGGCCGCGACGGCTTCGAAATCGGCATGGCCGGTCTCGATGGCGCTGCGCACCAGTTGCTGCTGTTCGGGGGTGCCGACTTCCATCACGCGGATCAGCGGCAGCGTGGGCTTGCCTTCGCGCAGGTCGTCGCCCACATTCTTGCCCAGCGCCTCGGCATCGCCGCCATAGTCCAGCACGTCGTCGACCAGTTGGAAGGCCGTGCCGATATGGCGGCCATAGGCGGCGGCCGCCTGTTCCTGTTCCGCGGTCGCGCCAGCGAGCACGGCGCCGGCCTGGGCGGCAGCCTCGAAAAGCTTGGCCGTTTTGTAGCGCACCACCTGGAGGTAACGCTCCTGCGAGACATCCGGGTCATGCACATTGAGCAATTGCAGCACTTCCCCTTCGGCGATGACCGTCGTGGCCTGCGAAAGAATGGCCATGACGCGCATCGAGTCGATATCGACCATCATTTCGAAGGAGCGCGAATACAGGTAGTCGCCCACGAGCACGCTGGCGGCATTGCCGAAGACCGCATTGGCGGTCTGGCGGCCACGGCGCAGATCCGACTCGTCCACCACGTCGTCATGCAGCAGCGTGGCGGTATGGATGAATTCCACGACCGCGGCAAGGGTATGGTGGTCCGTGCCGGAGTACCCCAACGCGCGCGCGACCATCAGCAACAGCGCCGGGCGCATGCGCTTGCCGCCCGCGCCGACGATATAGTCCCCGATGGTGCGGATGAGCACCACGTCGGAATCCAGCCGCGCGCGGATCACGGCGTCGACCGCCTTCATGTCGTCGGCAATGGGGGCAATGAGCTCGGGGAGATTCAAGACGTGTCCGGGTGGTAAGAAAGAGGCGAGCCGCACGGCTCTCATCGCGGGCCCGCGCCCGCCATGCAAGCCGACCGGGGGTCGGATGGATTATACGGTGTCGTGCGTCGATTCCCCGTCGCGCGCCGCGCACCGGCGCCCCACTATGGCACGGCGTATGGGATGCCTGCAGGCGGACCCGCGACGGCGACCCGATGCAAGGGCTAAGCCCTTGGGCGGACAGCACTTTTTGACTTTGGGCGCGGGCGAGGATAGAATTTCGAGTTCGGCGTCTTGCGTCCGGGGCGGGTATCTCGCATCGGGCTGCATCTCCCCAGGGATCCACGCGGTGCGACCTGAAGTACGCAGGTGGATCACGGGGGGGGATGGTAAATCATCGCAAAGCTGTCGCAGCCTGGTGCAAGCCTTGGCGTAGCGGCGGCGCCGCGATGAAGTGTGCTGGAAAACAAGGGCGCCGTAATCACCTCATTTTCCTAGGAATTTACCCATGTACGCGGTCATAAAAACCGGCGGCAAGCAGTATCGTGTCGCAGCCGGCGAAAAACTCAAGGTAGAACAGATACCTGCTGACATTGGGCAAGAAATCACCCTGGACCAGGTGCTGTCCGTGGGCGAAGGCGACCAGTTGAAAATTGGTACGCCGTTCGTCTCGGGCGCCGTGGTCAAGGCGAAAGTTCTTGCGCATGGCAGGCATGACAAGGTCAAGATCTTCAAGATGCGCCGTCGCAAGCACTATCAGAAGCATCAGGGCCACCGTCAGAACTACACCGAAATCCAGATCGGCGACATCACCGCCTGAATCGGGCATCGGTATCCATAGCAGGAGCTAAACATGGCACAGAAAAAGGGCGGCGGCTCTACGCGAAACGGTCGCGATTCAGAATCGAAGCGACTCGGCGTCAAGGCCTACGGCGGTCAACTGATCCCGGCCGGTTCGATCATCGTGCGTCAGCGCGGTACCCGTGTGCATCCCGGCGTGAACGTCGGGATGGGCAAGGACCACACGCTGTACGCGCTGGTCGACGGCAAGGTGCAGTTCGCCACCAAGGGCGCGCTGAACAAGAAGATGGTTTCGATCGTCGCTGCCGAGTAAAAGCAGGATCTTCGATCCCGCACCGCAAAAAGCCCTGTCGCGTGCGGCAGGGCTTTTTGTTTTATCGTTTCCACTCCTAGAGAACAGGCGCGCCGCATCGCGCGCATCGGCCATCATGAAATTCGTAGACGAAGCCACCATTGAAGTCATTGCCGGCAAAGGCGGCAACGGCGTGGCGAGCTTTCGCCGCGAAAAATTCATTCCCAAGGGCGGCCCGGACGGCGGCGACGGCGGACGCGGCGGCAGCATCCTTGCCGTGGCCGACCGCAATATCAATACGCTGATCGATTTCCGCTACGCCCGGCTGCACCGCGCGCGCAACGGCGAAAACGGACGGGGTTCGGACCAGTATGGCGCCGCCGCGCCCGATATCGAGCTGCGCGTTCCGGTAGGCACGGTGGTGTACGACGCCGACAGCGGCGAGCAGCTTTTCGACCTGGACCGCCATGGCGAGCAAGTGGTATTGGCCGCCGGCGGACAGGGCGGCCTGGGCAATCTGCACTTCAAGTCCAGCGTCAACCGCGCCCCGCGACAATGGACGCCCGGCAAGGAAGGCGAGCAGCGCCGCCTGCGCCTGGAGCTGAAAGTCCTGGCCGACGTCGGCCTGCTGGGCCTGCCCAATGCCGGCAAGTCGACCCTGATCAGCAAGATCTCCAACGCACGGCCGAAGATCGCCGACTATCCGTTCACGACGCTGCATCCCAACCTGGGCGTGGTGCGCACGTCGCCGTCGCGCAGCTTCGTCGTGGCCGATATACCGGGCCTGATCGAAGGCGCCTCCGAGGGCGCGGGCCTGGGACATCTGTTCCTGCGCCACCTGGCGCGCACTCGGGTGCTGCTGCATCTGGTCGACGTCGCGTCGCCGGACCCGGACATCGACCCCATTCCCCAGGCGGTGGACAACGCACGCGCCATCGTCGAGGAATTGCGCCGCTACGATGCCGAGCTTGCTGCCAAGCCGCGCTGGCTGGTGCTGAACAAACTGGACATGGTGCCGAACGAGGATGCCGCCGCGCTGAAGGCGCGCTTCTGCGACGCCTTCGGATGGACCGGACCGGTCTTCACCGTCTCGGCGCTGACCGGTGAAGGCACGCAGGAACTGGTGTGGGCGCTGCAGGACTACCTGGACGCCGAACGCCACAAGGACCAGATCGCGCAGGACCAGGCCGAAGGCACCTACGTGGCCGAGGATCCGCGCTTCGATGACACGCGCTCGGACGCCGAGCCGCGTCGCGGTGACGAATAAGCCATAATCGCTCTCCATCGCCGCCGCAAGCGGGCGGCAGACACCGCCCCGCGGCCACGACCCTCGTCACCTTCCGCTCCTGTATCGGCCATCGTCATGACCGCTGACAGCAACACCGTATCCGTGATTTCCGCCGCCAGCAGGCTGGTGGCCAAAGTGGGCTCCACCCTCGTCACCAACGAGGGCCGCGGGCTGGACCGTGCGGCCGTCGCCCACTGGGCGCAGCAGATCGCCGCCTTGCGGCAGCAGGGCCGCCAGCTGGTGCTGGTTTCCAGCGGCGCCATCGCCGAAGGCATGGCGCGACTGGGCTGGCGCAAGCGGCCCTCCGCCATGCACGAACTCCAGGCGGCGGCGGCAGTCGGGCAGATGGGTCTGGCGCAGGCCTACGAAGCGGCCTTCGCGGAATATGGCTTGCGCACCGCGCAAGTACTGCTCACGCACGAAGACCTGGCGGACCGGCGCCGCTACCTGAACGCACGGTCCACGCTGTTCGCGCTGCTGCGCCTGGGCGTCGTGCCCATCGTCAATGAAAACGACACCGTGGTCACCGACGAGATCCGTTTCGGCGACAACGATACGCTGGGCGCGCTGGTCACCAACCTGATCGAAGCGGACGCGCTGATCATCCTGACCGACCAGCGTGGACTGTATGAAGCCGATCCGCGCAAGGATCCGCAGGCCCGCTTCGTTTCGCACGCGCAGGCGGGCGATCCGGCGCTGGAAGCCATGGCGGGCGGCGCGGGCAGCGGCATCGGGACCGGTGGAATGCTGACCAAGGTGCTGGCCGCCAAGCGGGCGGCGCACAGCGGCGCGCACACGGTGATCGCGTCCGGCCGCGAACGCGACGTGCTGGTGCGGCTGTCGCAGGGCGAATGCATCGGCAGCGAGCTGCGCGCGGTCTTGCCGGTGTGGTCGGCGCGCAAGCAGTGGCTGGCCGACCACCTGCGCCTGCGCGGCCGCGTGGTGCTGGACGAAGGCGCCGTGCGCGCGCTCATCAACGAAGGCAAGAGCCTCCTGCCGATCGGCGTGGTGGACGTGGAGGGCGACTTCGAGCGCGGCGACGTGATCGCCTGCATGGACGCGGATGGCCGGGAATGCGCGCGCGGGTTGGTGAACTATTCGGCGTCGGAAACGCGCCGGATCATGCGCCAGCCCTCATCGCGGATCGAAGCGCTGCTGGGCAGCATGACGGACCCGGAGCTGGTGCATCGGGACAACCTGGTCGTCCTGTAGGGCCTCGCCGGGCATACCATCGGTGACGCGCGGCTGGCAGCCCGCCGCCGCCCGGCATGCCTGGCACTAAGCCGGGCCCGCTAACGCGCGCGGGCATCCGGCGACTAGCCGGCCAGCAGGGACATGTTCAACTGCACGCGCCGCTGCAGCCACAGGCTGGGGCGATAGCGGGGATCGCCCGTCACGCGCTCCATATTGCGCAGGATTTCCAGGATGCGGTTCGCGCCCAGCGCGTCGCCCATGGCCAGCGGCCCCACGGGATATCCCAGGCCCAGCGTCACGGCCTTGTCGATATCGCTGGCGGTCGCAATGCGTTGCTGCGCGATGTCGCAGGCAATGTTGACGATCGTGGCGACGATGCGCTGCGCCACGAACCCGGGCGAGTCCTCGATCACGCTGACGCGCGCGCCATCCGCGGCGAACAAGCCGTGCGCGGCATCGCGCCATTGCGGCAGCAGGGCGGGGCTTGCCATCACGGTGCGCCGGCGCGCCGCGTCCAGCCCATGCAGGGTGTCCAGCCCCACGGTGCGCGACGGATCCAGTCCCTGCGTGAAGACCGCCGTGGAGACATCCTCGCCATAGGGCGTGACGACGATCAGCGCGTCCTCGGGCGCGTGGCTGTCGGCCACGCGGGCCACGCCCAACCGGTCGATCAGCGCGACGACCGCTTCGTAACCCTGGTGGTGCAGCGGGCTGACCCACACCTTCAGGCCATCGGGTACGGCGGGGGCGGCCGGCTCGGACGGAAGCTGTTTCTGGCCTTCCACATAGCGGTAGAAGCCCTCGCCCGCCTTGCGCCCCACCAGCCCGCCGGCCAGCCGCACGGTAGTGATAGGCGACGGCCGGAACCGCGGCTCATCGAAGAACTGCCGGTAGATCGATTCCATCACCGGATGCGACACATCGAGCGCCGTCAGGTCCATCAATTCGAACGGCCCCATGCGAAAGCCGGCCTGCTCCCGCATGATGGCGTCGACCTGCGCGAAGGACGCCACCGCCTCCTGGGCAATGCGCAGTCCCTCGGTGTTCATCCCGCGGCCCGCGTGATTGACGATGAAGCCGGGCATATCGCGCGCGCGCACCGGCGTGTGTCCCATGCGGCGCGCCAGCGCGACGAGGGCATCGCCTGCGGCGGGATCGCTGCGCAGGCCGTCAATGACTTCCACCACCTTCATCAGGGGCACGGGATTGAAGAAGTGATAGCCCAGGACACGGCCGGGCAGGCGGCAGCCGGCGGCAATGGCCGTGATCGACAACGACGATGTGTTGGACGCCAGGATGCAGTCGTCGCGGACCACCGCTTCCAGTTTGGCGAATACGTCGCGCTTGACGTCCAGCCGTTCGACGATCGCTTCGACGACCAGTTGGCAGTCCGCCAGGTCGGCCAGCGTATCGCAGGGAACGATGCGGTCGAGGGCGGCTTGCGCCGACTCGGCGCCGAGCTTGCCCTTCTCCACCAGCTTGTCCCAGGTCTGCCGCAGGCTGCTACGCGCCGCGGCGACGGCATCGCCGCTGGCGTCATGCAGCCGGACGGTCAGGCCCGCCTGGGCCGCGATCTGGGCGATACCGCGCCCCATGGCGCCGGCTCCGACGATGCCTACGGTATTGATCTCTGCCATAGTGCCTGCTCTCCTGCGTGATACCGGATCCAAAGAAAGTGCGCGCGTGCGTTCTCGCCGTGCATCATGCGCCGGCGCCGCCGGCCAGGGCGCGGATGTCGTCGTCGGACAGGCCGAGCCGTTCGCGCAGCACCTGCTCCGTGTGTTCGCCCAGCATGGGTGGCGGGCGCCGGTACGCCACAGGGCTGCCGGAAAGCCGCAACGGGCTGGCCGCCACGGGCACGGTACCCGCGGCCGGATGCGGCAATTCCCGGCGCATTTCGCGAAAGACCACTTGTGGGTCTTCGTAGACCTGGTCAAGGGTGTTGATCGGGCCTGCGGGCACCCCGGCCCGTTCGAGTTCCGCCAGCCAATGATCGCGCTCGCCTTGCGCCATGCGTGCGGCCAGGATGGGCACCAGCACTTCGCGGTTGACGACGCGCCTGGGATTGGTGGCGAAGCGCGGATCGTCCGCGAGCTCCGGCGCGCCAATGACGCGGCAGTATGCGCGGAACTGGCTGTCGTTGCCCACGGCCACGATCATGTGCCCGTCGCTGACCGCGAAGACCTGGTAGGGCACCAGGTTCTGGTGCGCGTTGCCCGCGCGGCGCGGCGCCTCGCCCGAGGTCATGTAGTTCAGATTCTGGTTCGCCATCATCGCGACCTGGCAGTCCAGCAGCGCCATGTCCAGATGCTGGCCCAGGCCGCTGCGTTCGCGCTCATACAGGGCCGCCAGGACCCCCACCGCGGAATACATGCCGGTCATCAGGTCAGCCACCGCCACACCGGCCTTCTGCGGTCCGCCGCCCGGCAGGTCGTCGCGTTCACCCGTGATGCTCATCAAGCCGCCCATGCCCTGGATCATGAAGTCGTAGCCGGGGCGGCTGGCATACGGTCCGGTCTGTCCGAAGCCGGTGATCGAGCAATAGACGAGACGCGGATTGGCCTGGCTCAGGCTTTCGTAGTCCAGCCCGTATTTGCGCAGGCCGCCGACCTTGAAGTTCTCGACCAGGATGTCGCTTTGCAGGGCCAGCTCGCGCACCAGAGCGGCACCGCGGGCCGATGCGATATCCAGGGCCACGGACATCTTGTTGCGGTTGGCCGACAGGTAATAGGCCGCTTCCGTGGTCTCGTTGCCGTCCTGGTCCTTCAGGTAGGGCGGCCCCCAGCCCCGCGTGTCGTCGCCGCTGCCCGGACGCTCGATTTTGATCACCTCGGCACCAAGGTCCGCAAGGTTCTGCGTGCACCAGGGGCCGGCGAGCACGCGGGTCAGGTCGAGGACACGTATGCCGGTAAGGGGAGCGGGACGAGTGGACATGAACGGGATCGTGGTTGGTTGGGAATCCGCCAGCAGGCAGGTCTGTGTAGTCGGCTATTGTGCCTTATGGGATGGCGGGCGCCGCGCCGCGATTCCGGCGCGCGGAACGCGCATTGGCTCCGCCCATCCGCGGGGCGCGGGCCGGCAAGGCGGCGCGGCGTATCCGGTATGACGCCGCCCTGCACCACGTGGGCCGCTCGGCGCGGCAGGCATGCCCTCGCGCCGCCCGGTCAAACGCCATGCGCCTTCATCGTTTCCCGCGCGATGACCAATTGCTGGATCTGCGACGTCCCCTCGTAGATGCGGAACAGGCGGACGTCGCGATAGAAGCGCTCCACCGCGTATTCGGAGATATAACCGGCGCCGCCGTGGATCTGCACCGCGCGATCGGCGACGCGGCCCACCATTTCCGAGGCGAAGAGCTTGCAGCAGGCGGCTTCGAGGGTGGTGTTTTCGCCGCGGTCGCGCTTGGCCGCCGCGTCCATCACCATGGTGCGGGCGGCGTAGATGTCGGTCTGGCTGTCGGCGATCATGGCCTGGATCAACTGGAACTCGGCGATCGGCTTGCCGAACTGCTTGCGCTCGGCGGCATAGCGGACGGCATCGCCGAGCAGGCGTTCCGCGATGCCCACGCACAGCGCCGAGATATGCAGACGCCCCTTGTCCAGCACGCGCATCGCCGTGCGGAAGCCGTTGCCCTCTTCTCCGCCCAGCAACGCCTCGGCGGGCACGCGGCAATTGTCGAAGACCACGTCGCAGGTCAGCGAACCGGCCTGCCCCATTTTCTTGTCGGGCTTGCCCAGTGTCAGGCCCGGCGTGCCGGCCTCCACCAGGAAGCAGGAGATCGCATCGGATTGGCGGTCGGGCCGCGTGCGCGCCATGACCGTGAACAGGCCCGCCACGGGCGCATTGGTGATGAACCGCTTGGTGCCGTTCAGGACATAGTGCTCGCCATCGCGCTGGGCGCTGGTGCGCAGGGACATCGCGTCGGAGCCGGCGTCGGGTTCGGTCAGGGCGAATGAGCCGATCAGCTCGCCGCTGGCCAGGCGGGGCAGATAACGCTCGCGCTGGGCCTCGGTGCCGGCCAGCACGATGGCCTGGGAGCCGATGCCGATATTGGTCCCGGCCAGCGAACGGAAAGCGGGCGCGGTGTGGCCGAGCGCCATGGCTACCTGCACTTCTTCCACCATGTTCAGCCCCAGGCCGCCGTATGCGGGGTCGATGGAAAGGCCGAACAGGCCCAGCTCGCGCATGCCGGCCACGATGGATTCCGGGATGACGCCGGATTCGGCCAGTTCGTGTTCGGCTGGAACCAGCTTATCGGCGACGAAGCGGCGAACGGCGTCCAGCAACAGGGTCAGGGTTTCGGCATCAAGGGCCATGTCGGCCTCCTCGGTCGTCGGGGGTAGACAAACAGGTAGTGCCTAGCGGCGCAGGCCGCCCAGCAATAAATCGAAGTAGCCTGCGGCCACGGCCTCGGCATCCTGGCCCTGGCCGGGCTTGTACCAGCGCGCCATCCAATTGAGCATGGACAGCACGGCGCGGCCCGTACCGGCGGGGTCGAGATCGCGGAAGACGCCGTGCGCGGCGCCCTCGGCGATCAACGCCCGCAGGCGGGCCTCGTAGTCGTCGCGCAGGCGGGCGGCGTCGTCGCGGTAGCCGGGGCTCATTCCGGAGTAGCCGATCAGCATGGTGACGAAGGCGGCGTGGTGGGCCTCGAAGTAGCGCGCGTGCGCGAGCATGAAACGGCGCAGGCGCTCGACGGGGTCCGCCTGGGCCTCGACCTCGGCCGCCACCGCGGCGGTCAGGCCGCTCAGCACGTCGAGGATGATGGCGTCGTAGACGTCCTGCTTGGTGCCGAAGTAATGGTAGATGGCCGCCTTGGACACCCCCAGGCTGGCCGCCACGTCCGCCATGGAACTGTTTTCATAGCCACTGCGCGCGAACAGCCGGGCGGCCTCATCCAGGATACGTTCGCGCGGCGCCGGCATGCTGGGAGGGCGCCCGGCGCGGGGACGTGCCGCCGGAAGGCTGGCAACGTCGGTCGGCACGGAGGAATCGGCGGAAGTGGCCATGGGGTCCTGGACTGCATCGGCGGGAGTGGTGAGCACTGGAGCGACGCGCGGATGCCAGCGCCTATTATAAATACATACCGACCAGACGGTAAATAATTATCCGGACTTTTTCCGCAGGCCATTCAGCAGCGGGTGTAGGGCTGGCTGGGCCTTGTCGTGCCTACTTACAACACCACTAGGGTAAACCCCAGGTTTTTGTTGCACCGCATCTAGGGTTTTCCCTATAATGGTTTTCACTGATCGAACAAGCACGCCACAGCAAGGAGCACCGCCATGACGAACATCGCCCTGAATCAAAACCTGCGTCTGACCGACGCCCTCGAACGTGACATTCTGGAGAACACCTTGAACGGACAACCTACCTCCCATCCCATCGTCGCCGCCAAGCGCATGGCGCGCGCTGTTGCCCATGGCTTCGGCGCCTTCTTCGACTTCATCGAGGAAGTGCAGGACACCATGAGCCGCGCCCAAGAGCAAAACCGCCGCTACAGCGGCTCGCAGTGGTAAGCACGGCTACGCCGGGGCGCCGCCTGGCCGCGTAGACGGAACGAATGTTCGTGCCGTCCATGCCGAAGGCTTTCCCCGGCGTGCACATGCATACCGCAGCAGACGTCGACGCCCTGCCCGTCCCGTGTCGGATGACGAAGCAGTTGAGCAGTTGAGCAGTTGAGCAGTTGAGCAGTTGAGCAGTTGAGCAGTTGAGCAGTTGAGCAGTTGAGCAGTGCGTTCCTTATCGCGGCAGGGCCGGTTCCTGCTCTTTCCCCGGAGCGCAGCTGTGCATATTGGATGATGTGGTGGCCGGCCGTACCGGCTGCGGACGATGCGCCGCGGCTGGCCACCACAGCGTGGATATGCGTTCCCCCGGCTGGCGCCCTTCCCGGCAGCGACCATCGCAGCCTGGCGTCTTCGCCATCTCCCTTTCCCCCAGCTCCACCCGTGCCGCGTCGGCGACTGCATGCGCGATCGTGCACACTACGGCCGCCCGCCCATGACGCGCGCGCCGCGCGCGTGCCGCCGCCGCATAATCATGCAACAGTCCAAGGCATGGCCGTTCTCGCAAACGAGAATTGACAGCGTTTCGGGGCGCTCACCATAATCGCCCGCTTCGGCGATTGCGACTAGCAACAACGATTCAACGATTTCATCGGCGGCGGCCGCCTGGCGGACCAGCCATCGGGAGCGCTCCATCCGTGGGGTCGCGGTTGTCGTCGCGCCCCCTCTTCCGGAGTTTGTCCATGCTGTACTCCCGCCATGCCCTGGCCCTGTTGTGCGCCAGCGTCGGTATCGCCGCGGCCGTCCCGGCCCAGGCGCAGACCCTGAAAATCGCGTTGTCGGCCGAACCCACCGCCGCCGATCCGCACTATCACAAGATGTCGGCCAACGACGCCTTTTCGGCGCACGTGTACAGCTCTCTGCTGGGGCGCGACGCCGATATGAACCTGGTGCCGGGCCTGGCCACGTCATGGAAGAACCTGGACGACCTGACCTGGGAGTTCAAGCTCCGCCATGACGTGACGTTCTCCAACGGCAAGCCCTTCACGTCCGAAGACGTGCTGTTCACGATCTGCCGCACGCTGAACAACGAAACCAACGTCTCCAGCTCCTACGCGTCGCTGACCAAGCTTTTCGCCGACGTCCAGACGCCGGATCCTTATACGGTCATCATCAAGACCCACGTGCCGCTGCCCGTCATGCCGGCGGAAGTGGCGCGTTCGCTGCCCATCATCTGGAACGGCATCGTGCCGCACGGCAAGCTGACCTTCACGCCGAAGGAAGGCTGCGGCGTGACCGGGCCGTGGCCCACGGTGGTCGACTTCAATAACGGCAAGGACGCCATCGGCACCGGCCCGTATGTTCTGAAGTCCTACGTGAAAGGTACGGCCATCGAACTGGAACGCAACGAGAGCTATTGGGGTCCCAAGCCCTACTGGAAAAACGTGAAGATGGTGCCGGTGCCCAACGCCGGCCCCCGCATGACCGGGCTGCTGTCGGGCGATTTCGACCTGATCGAGAACCCCGCCGCGCGCGATATCCAGCGATTGAAAGAGAACCCCAAGTTCGGCTACGTCGCGACGCCGTCGACCCGCCTGGTCTTCTTCCAGCCCGACGTGGGCCGCAGCCCCAGCCCCTTCGTCAAGGCCGCGGACGGCAAGAATCCGCTGCAGGACCTGCGGGTGCGGCAGGCCATCAATATGGCGATCGACCGCAAGACGATCACCCAGCGCATCATGGACGGCATGGCGACGCCGGCCTACCAGTACATGCCGGACGGCATGTTCGGCGGACTGGCCCACGCGCCGGAGATCAAGTACGACCCGGCGGCCGCCAAGAAGCTGCTGGCCGAAGCCGGCTACCCGGACGGCTTCGAGCTGACGCTGTCGAGCACCAACGATCGCTATATCAATGATGGCCAGGTCACGCAGGCGGTAGCCCAGTATCTGTCGCGCATCGGCATCAAGGCCAATGTGGATGCCATGACGGCCTCCATCTACTTCCCCAAGCGTGCCAAGCGGGAGTTCAGCTTCGCGCTGGGAGGATGGCCGGCGGAAGTCGGCGAGGCATCCGCCCTGTTCCAGCTGTGGGTCACCTCGCTGGACGGACCGAAATCGCTGGGCACCAGCAACTACGGCGGCTATTCCAATCCCGCCTTCGACAAGGTCTACCGCGAGGCCGCGGTGACGGTGGACCCCGACAAGCGCCGCGCGCTGCTGGAGGAATCCACCCGCATCGCGCTGGCGGACGTGCCCTTGATCCCGCTGCACTTCGAGAGCACCTTGTGGGCGTACCGCAAGGACATCTCCTATGAAGGGCGGCGCGATCAGTTCACCCTGGCCATGTCGGCCAAGCCGGCGGATAAGTAAGCAGCGAAGCCGCCCGGGCATCCCGGGCGGTCCGTGTTCAGGGAGTGGGGGCAACCGCCAGCGCCAGCGCGGCGGCCTGTCGCATCGGCCTGCATCGCAAGTGCGGACAGGCCCGGGACGCCCCCGCCAGAAAAGGCGGCGGCGGAAAGAGTCTTGACCGGCCCTAGCCCGCCGCCCGCACCGTGACCGCCGCGGACACCCGCTGTGCCTTCGCGCGGGCGGCCTCCACCGTATCCGCGGTCGCCAGGCCCACGCCCATGCGCCGCTTGACGAAGGACTCCGGCTTGCCGAACAGCCGCATGTCCGTGCCGGGCTCGGCCAGCGCTTCGGCCACGCCATGGAAAGTCACCGCGCGTGTATCGAGGCCGCCGTAGATGACGCTGCTGGCGCCAGGCTGGCGCAGCGAGGCATCCACGGGCAGCCCCAGCAGCGCGCGGGCGTGCAGCTCGAATTCGTTCTGGGCCTGGGTAATCATGGTCACCATGCCGGTATCGTGGGGGCGCGGGCTGACCTCCGAAAACCATACCTGGTCGCCGGCGACGAACAGTTCCACGCCGAAAATGCCCAGTCCGCCCAGATTGCCGGTCACCGCCAGGGCGATTTCCCGGGCCCGCGCCAGCGCCTGCGGCGACATGGGATGCGGCTGCCAGCTTTCGACGTAGTCGCCGTCCACTTGCCGGTGGCCGATGGGGTCGCAGAAATGCGTTTCGATTTCCCCCGACGCGCCGCGCGCGCGCACCGTGAGCAGGGTGATCTCGTAGTCGAAGCGGATGAAGCCTTCGACGATGGCCCGCCCTGCTCCCACGCGGCCGCCTTCCTGGGCATAGCGCCAGGCCGGCGCAATATCTTCGGGTCCACGCAGTACGGATTGCCCCTTGCCCGATGAAGACATGACCGGCTTGAGTACGCAGGGATAGCCGATGCCGCCGCCATCGATGGCCTCGCGCAGCTGCGCCTCGGTATCGACGAAACGATAGGGCGAAGTGGGCAGGCCCAGCGTTTCGGCGGCCAGGCGCCGTATGCCTTCGCGGTTCATCGTCAATTGGGCCGCGCGCGCCGTGGGCGTGACGCGCGCCGTCCCGGCCGCTTCCAGTTCGACCAGCAGATCGGTGGCGATGGCCTCGATTTCCGGCACGATCACATGCGGCCGCTCCTGCGCGATGACGCGGCGCAGCGCTTCGCGGTCCGTCATTGAAACCACGTGCGCGCGGTGGGCCACCTGCTGCCCCGGCGCGTCGGCGTAGCGGTCCACCGCGATCACCTCCACGCCCAGGCGCTGCAAGGCAATGACCACCTCCTTGCCCAATTCGCCCGCGCCCAGGAGCATGACGCGCGTGGCGGAAGAAGAAAGCGGCGTACCGAGAACGGGCGCTGGAGTCGTCGACATATGTAGGAACCTGCTGCGGGAAACGGGCCGTGGCCCCGGGGGCGAGGAGCCCGCCAGCATGCCATAGGGCCCGGACCGCGGCAACCCGCGGCCCGGACGCGGCAAGTTGTCGCAGTGCGATTAAAATCCGTCCATGAATGCCCTTCCCGCCACCTCTCCGGACGATGCGCTGGCCTCCGCCCGGCGCACCCTGCGTATCGAAGCGCAGGCGCTGCACGACCTGCAAGCCCGTCTGGACGACAATTTTGCGCGTGCCGTCGAAATGCTCCTTAATTGCCGGGGCCGCGTTGTCGTCAGCGGCATCGGCAAGACCGGCCATATCGCCCGCAAGATCGCCGCCACGCTGGCTTCGACCGGCACCCCGGCCTTTTTCGTGCACGCAGCCGAAGCGGTACACGGCGACCTGGGCATGATTACCCCGGACGATGTGCTGATCGCCTTGTCCTATTCCGGCACGGGCGAGGAGTTGCTGACCATCCTGCCCGTGGCGCGGCGCATGGGCGCCCGGCTGATCTCCATGACCGGCAACCCGTCCTCCGAGCTGGCCCGGCAGGCCGACGTGCACCTGGACGTCAGCGTCAGCCAGGAGGCTTGTCCCTTGAACCTGGCGCCGACGGCCAGCACCACGGCCGCGCTGGCCCTGGGCGATGCCATTGCCGTCGCCTGCCTGGAAGCACGCGGCTTCGGCCCGGACGACTTCGCGCGCTCGCACCCCGGCGGCGCGCTGGGGCGGCGGCTGCTGACGCACGTGCGCGATGTCATGCGGCAAGGCGCGGCGCTGCCGACCGTGCCGGGCGACGCGCCGCTATCCCGCGCGCTGGAAGAGATGTCCGCCAAAGGCATGGGCATGACGGTGGTCGTCGACGCGCGCCGGCATCCCATAGGCATCTTCACGGACGGCGATCTGCGCCGCTTGATCGAACGACACGGCGATATACGCGGTCTGAACATCCTGGATGGCATGACGCGCTCACCGCATACGGTGCCGCCGGACGTGCTGGCGGTGGTGGCGGCCCAGCAGATGGACGCCTTGCGGGTGAGCCAGATGCTGGTGCTGGACGATGACGGGGTGCTGATCGGCGCCATACACATGCACGACCTGATGGCGGCGAAGGTGGTATGAAATGATGACGACAGCAGCTTCCGCGACGCATCCGGCCGAGGCGCTGATCCTGGCGCGGCTGCAACCGCTGGTCAGGGAACGCGCGGCGGCGGTGCGCCTGATGGTGTTCGATGTGGACGGCGTGCTGACCGACGGCAGCCTGTACTACGGCGAGCACGGCGAAATATTCAAGCGCTTCAATGCGCTGGATGGCCACGGGCTGCGCCTGCTGGCCGAAGGCGGAATCGGCGTGGCGCTGATTACCGGCCGTTCCGGCCCTATCGTCGACCGCCGCGCCGCCGAACTGGGCATCGCCGAGGTGATGCAGGGCGTGCGCGACAAGGGCGCTGCCCTGGCCGCCGTGGCGCAGCGCCGCGGCGTGACGCTGGACCACACCGGCTACATGGGCGACGACATCATCGATCTGCCCGCCATGCAGCGTGCCGGCTTTGCCGCGACGGTGCCCAATGCGCCGGCCTATGTTGCGCAGGGCGCGCATTGGATCGCCACGCTGCCCGGCGGCAGCGGTGCGGTACGCGAATGCTGCGATGTGCTGTTGGCCAGCCAGGGCCGGCTTGGGCAACTGCTCGTTTCCCCGGGCCTGCTTGGCCCGGGCGCCATCCAATAGGGCCCGCATGTCCTCAACCCTTTACGGCTCCCCGGGATGAAAGAACGTTTTCCGTCGCTGATCGCCCTCTTCCTCCTGCTGTCCCTGGTGCTGGGCACATGGTGGGCGGCCGACTATACGCAGCGGGCCGTACCCACGGACCCGCCGCGGCGCCTCACCCACGAAATGGATGCGTGGTCGCGCAACTTCGTCATGGTGCGCACGGATGTGGATGGCAAGCCCATCAACCGCCTCGAAGGCGACTATGGCGAGCACTATCCGGATGACGACTCCTACGTGGTGACCAATCCCCGGGCCGTCGGCCTGCGCCCGAACACGCCGGTGACCGTCGCCACATCGGAAACCGCCACGATGTACGAGGGCGGCAAGCGCATCGTCATGGACAAGGACGCCCACATGCATCGCCAGGCCGACGCCGACACGCCGCCGCTGGACGTGCGCAGCCAGCAACTCGTCCTGCTTCCCGACGAAGACCTCATCACCACCGACTTGCCCGCCCTGGTTACGCGGGGACAATCGCGCATGAACGGCACCGGCATGAAGTACAACAACAAAACCCGCCAGCTGGAGGTCTACGCGTCCACCAACGTGGAAATCGCCCCGGCCGACACGCAGCGCGCCCAGCCCAAACCGAACCCGCCTGCCGGCTCCTCCGCTGCCCCCGCGCAAGCGCCCGCCCACGCTCCCACAGAAAAACAACCATGATCGAACTTCGCAAACGCCTGCTGCCGATGTGCCTGACAGGCGCCATCCTTGCCGCCGCGGGCGGCGCGCATGCCCAGGCCGTCGCGCCGGCCGGGCAGCAAGCGGCCCCGTCCAAGAACACACAGGTGGCGCCGGCCGGCAAACCGGCGGGCAACGGCGGCAGCAAGCCGGCTCCCACCCCGCCGGCCGAAGAGCCCAATACCGTGATCCTGTCGGAAAAGCTGCATTACGACGACGTCAAGAAGACCAGCGTCTTCACGGGCAATGTCATCATGACGCGCGGATTGATGACGCTGCATTCCGACGAGTTGCAGATGCACGAGGACGCGCAGGGCAACCAGTACGGCACCGCCCTGTCCGATCCGGGCAAGATGGTGACCGTACGCCAGGAGCGGCCCGAGAATTTCGAAGTGATCCAGGGCGTCGGCAAGCGCGCCGAATACGACGGCACCCGGAGCACCTTCGACCTGATCGGCCAGGCGGTGGTCACCCGCTACATCTGCGGCAAGCCCTTCGACACCATCCGCGGGCAACGCGTGCGCTACAACGAGAAGGCGGGGACCTACGAGGCGGTCGGGGGTCCGGAATCGGCGGCCGCCGGCGGGCGCGTGCGTTCGGTCATGGAACCGCGGGCGCGCACCGACGCAGCCATCGCCGAGTGCCGCAACTCGCAACAGGGCAAGGAGCCAGCCGGCAAAAGCCCAGCCCCGCGGAACCCGGCATCGTCCGGCGCGTCCAACACCCAGTCCAAAGTGTCCCCAGCCAACGGGGACGCCCCGGCCACCCGGCCGGCCCGTGGCAACTGACGCCGCGGGACGCGCCTGCTGCGCCCGCCCCGACGCGCGGTCCGCCCCGACCGCCGTCCGCCCTTGACTTCACCAATTCCCCTCGATGATCACCAAAGCGACTCCCGATACGCAGACGCCCGTAGCCTCCCCCACCAGCAGCCTGCGGGCCATCGGCCTGCGCAAAACCTATCACGGGCGAGCGGTCGTGCAGGACGTTTCGCTTTCCGTGGACAGCGGCGAGGTCGTGGGCCTGCTCGGCCCCAACGGCGCCGGCAAAACCACCAGCTTCTACATGATCGTGGGGCTGGTGCCGGCCGAAGCCGGCCGCATCGAGATCGATAGCGAAAACATCACGGGCCTGCCCATCCACAAGCGCGCCCGCATGGGGCTTTCGTACCTGCCCCAGGACGCCTCGGTATTCCGGCGCCTGACTGTCGAGCAGAACATCCGTGCCGTACTCGAATTGCAGCTGGACGAGCATGGCCGCCCCATTTCCAAGCAGCAGATCCAGGAAAGCCTGGAATTGCTGCTGGACGAACTGCAGATCGGCCATATCCGTGGCAATACCGCCATTTCGCTGTCCGGCGGGGAGCGCCGCCGCGTCGAGATCGCGCGCGCCTTGGCGACCAGCCCGCGCTTCATCCTCCTGGACGAGCCCTTCGCCGGCGTGGACCCCATTGCGGTGATCGAAATCCAGCGCATCGTGCGCTTCCTGAAGAGCCGCGGGATCGGCGTGCTGATCACCGACCACAACGTGCGCGAAACGCTGGGCATCTGCGACCGCGCCTACATCATCAGCGAAGGGAAGGTGCTGACGGATGGGAATCCGGAAGACATCGTCGGCGACCCCGCAGTGCGCCGCGTCTACCTGGGCGAGCACTTCCGAATGTAAAAGTTCTCACCTGTACCCTTCCGCCGGGGAAGAGTATTCGAGGGACGGATTGAATTGGCCCACAGAGTCTTTACACTAGGGTTACAGGGTTTCTTCCAACGCACTTTCCAAGAGGAGATTACGTAACGCGTCCTTATGCGCCGTCCGGCGCACGAACCTTTACTTGGCAGAAGGAGATTGCATATGAATCTGAGCATCTGCGGTCGTCATCTCGACGTCACCCCGGCTATCCGGGAGTATGTGGTCAACAAATTGGCGCGAGTGCTGCGGCATTTCGATCACGTCATCGATACCCAAGTCATGTTGTCGGTGGAACCTTTACGCCATACCGCTGAAATCACCATGAGACTGCGGGGCAAGGACATCCACTGCGAAGCGCAGGATGAGAACCTGTACGCCGCCATCGACTTGCTTGCCGACAAAATCGACCGACAGGTCATCAAGCACAAGGACAAGGTCCAGAGCCACGCCACCGAGTCTGTGAAGCGGCAACCTCTCGCGGCATAGCCGCCCCGCGCCTCACGACGGCTCGCTGACGAGCTGAGCAAGACAGCGCCAAGCGCGCGATAGTCCATCCGACCGTGCCGATGTCCCGCAGATCCCGCATCCGGGGCATCGGTCCCGCCAGACAGCTCCTCCTCCCTTCCCGCCCCCCATCCCGCAAGCCATCTGCCGAACCCGGAATGCCGCCTCGTCGCGCCACGCCCCGCTTTTTTGCGTCGCGGCATATGCACATATAATCCCGTTATGAAACATCTGCCCCGCATCCTGCCTGCCGGGAATGTCGTGCTCGACCTGCTGGCCACCAGTAAGAAGCGGGCCTTCGAACAGGCGGGTCTGCTTTTCGAGAACCACCACGGCCTGGCGCGATCGACCGTATTCGACAGTCTCTTTGCCCGGGAGCGGCTGGGATCCACGGGTTTGGGCCAGGGAGTGGCCGTGCCGCACGGCCGCGTGAAAACCCTGACCGAGGCATTGGCCGCCTTCATCCGGCTGTCCCGCCCCGTTCCGTTCGATGCCCCGGACAATCAGCCGGTCGGCATGCTGCTGTTTCTGCTGGTGCCGGAGAACGCGACGCAGCAGCACCTGGATATACTCGCCGAGCTCGCGCAATTGATGTCCAATAAGCCTCTGCGCGAGGCATTGGCCACCGAAACCGATCCGGTGGCCGTCCATCGCATGCTGACGACCGGCAAACTCTGATTCCTCCATCGCCATGCTTACCGTGCAGGAACTGGTCGACGACAACGCCGACAAAATCCCCTTCAACTGGATCGCGGGACAAGGCGCGGCGGACCGTATCGTTCCGGATGACGGCATGGCCGCAGCCGACCTGGTCGGTCACCTGAACCTGATCCACCCCTCGCGCATCCAGGTGTTCGGCCAGGAGGAACTGGCCTACTACACGCGCTTCGACCTGCGGCGCCGCATGCACCACATGGACGAGCTGCTCATCGGGGGCGTGCCCGCCATCCTGCTGGCCGACGGCCTGACCGCACCGCAGGACCTGATCGACCAGTGCGACCAGCACCAGGTGCCCCTGCTGAGCACGCCCGTCGCGGCGGCGCAGTTGATCGACCTGCTGCGCATCTACCTGGGCAAGAAGCTCGCACCGACCACCACCGTCCATGGCGTCTTCCTGGACGTGCTGGGGCTGGGCGTGCTCATCACCGGCGAATCCGGCCTGGGCAAGAGCGAGCTGGCGCTGGAGTTGATTTCGCGCGGGCACGGCCTGGTGGCGGACGACGCCGTCGAGTTGTCGCGCACCGCGCCCAACATGATCGAAGGCCATTGCCCGTCGCTGCTGCAGAATCTGCTGGAGGTGCGCGGACTCGGCCTGCTCGATATCCGCACGATATTCGGCGAGACCTCGGTGCGTCGCAAGATGCGCCTGAAGCTGATCGTGCACCTGGTGCGCGCCACGGCGCAGGACAAGTTCGAACGCCTCCCCTTGCAGGACATCACGCAGGACATGCTGGGACTGCCCATCCGCAAGGTGATGCTGCAGGTGGCCGCGGGCCGCAACCTGGCCGTGCTGGTGGAAGCGGCGGTGCGCAACACGATCCTGAAGCTGCGCGGCATCGATACGCTGGGCGAATTCATGGAACGCCAGGCAATGGCGATCCTGCAGAACAGTAAATAGGCGCTGCCGCCAGCGAGCACGGCGGCACGACGAATGGCGGCCGGCGCTCAACACGGCGCGCGGCGCTGCGGCATGCCCCCGCCGCGTTGTCGCGCGCGATGTCCAACGGGATGCCCCCTTGCTGTGTGGACCGCGCCTATCCGCCCACTGCGCGGGCCTGCTTCACCTGCAAGGACGTCACGCCGCCCGCGGCGTTGCCCCAACTGTTGCGGATATAGGTCACGACCGCCGCCACATCGTCGTCGCTGAGCACCTGGCCGAAGGGCGGCATGCCGTGCGGCTGTGGATTGGCGGCGGTGGCGGGCGCGAACCCGCCTGCCAGCACCATTTGGATGGCATTGCCGGGATACGGCGCCACCACGCCGATGTTGCCCGCCAGCGGCGGCCAGTCGCGGCCACGGCCCTGGCCCTCCGCGCCATGGCATTGCGCGCAGTGCTGCTCGTATAGCGCGGCGCCGCGCCGCATACCGCCTGCCGCGCGGACCACGGGCGCATCCCCGGTTGACGGGGCCGGGATGGTCTTCAGGTAGGCCGCGATGGCCTGCGCATCCACATCGGACAGGTATTGGGTGCTGCCGACGACCACTTCCGCCATCGGGCCCGCCGCCGCGCCATGCCGGCCGGTGCCCGTCTTCAACAGCATGACGATGTCGTCCTCGGACCAGCCGCCCAGGCCGGTTCGCGCCGCGCCATCCAGCGCGGGTGCATACCACCCCAGGCCGGCGATATCGCCGCCCGGCAAGCCCGCTTCCTGCGCCGTGGCGCCCAGCGCATTGCGGGGGGCGTGGCAGGCAACGCAATGACCCAGCCCGTCGACCAGGTACCGGCCCCGCGCGATCAGCGCCGGGCGGTCGGGCACGACGGCATCGGCGGCGGCGAACGCAGGCACGGCGGCCCGGGCATCTGCATGTACCCCTGGCTTGAAGTACAGCCCGCGCCACAACGCCAGCAAAGGCCGCCAGCCATAGGGAAAGTCCAGTTCGTGGGGCCGGCTCGGCTGGGTGACGGGCGGAATGCTCCGCAGGTAGGCATACAGCGCGTCGGCGTCCGCGCGGGTGATGCGGGTGTACTCGGTATAGGGAAACGCCGGGTAGAGCAGCGTGCCTGAAGGCCCCTTGCCCTGGTGCAGCGCGCGCCAGAAGTCATCCGCCGTCCAGTTGCCGATACCCGTGGCGGCATCGGCCGTGATGTTGGGCCCATAGAAGGTGCCGAAAGGCGTCGGGATGGCCGCGCCGCCGGCGTAGGGCTTGCTTCCGGGCGCCGTGTGGCAGGCCATGCAGTCGCCCACCTTGGCCAGGTAGGCGCCGTACGCGACCTGCTGCGCCGGGTCGCCGACGGCCTCGCGCGGGCCCGTGGAGGAGTCGTCGCGGTAGCCCAGCCATGCGAGGACGGCGAGCGCGGCGATCGCGATGGCGAGCAGCACGACGACCGCCTGCGAGACCCGGCGCCACGCCGATGGGCGGCGTCGGATAGGTTCGGACGATGAAGAAATGGGCATCGGTGTCGCGCTATTCCTGGGTCTGGCTGCCGCATGCGGTGGGCAGCGAAATGGAGCCGGCGGGGTTAGGCTGATACGGCTGCGGGACCGGCTGGGAGGACAGCCATGCCGCCACCGCGCCGATGTCTTCCGGCGTGAGCTGGCGCGCCACCTGCGCCATGCAATCGGGTTCGTGCGCGCGCCGGGTGCCGCTTCTCCAACTGCCGATCTGCGCCAGCAGGTAGTCGCGCGGCAAGCCCAGCAGGCCGGGTATTCCGGGCGCCAGCCCATCCAGGCCGGCGCCGTGGCATGCCGTGCAAGCCGGGACGCCGCGCCCCGGGTCGCCGCTCACGGTGAGCAGGCGGCCGCGTTCCAGCGTGGCCGGCGCGACGTCGGCACGCGCCGGCGCGGGATACGGCGCATGCTGGCCGGCGAACCAGTCGGCGATCTCGCGCAGATAGGGATCGGGCAGGTTGCGCAGCAGATGCGACATGGGCGGATACTGGCGCCGTCCGTCGCGGAAATTCTGCAGCTGATGATAGAGATAGTCGCGTGGCTTGCCCGCCAGGCGCGGGTAGTAGCCGTCCGGACCGGCGCGGCCCTGTTCCCCGTGGCAGGCCGTACAGGCCGCAAGGCGGGCACGCATGGTGCCCGGCTCCAGGGGCGCAGGCGCCTGCGCACGCGCCGCCGGCAACGCCGCGGCGGCGGCGAGCAGCAGCGCCGCGCATGCTGCGCGGCCATGGCGGAAACGCGGCGTGGAAAAAACGGTGTGAAAGCGAACGGTCATGGCGGCGTGTCGGGTGGTCCGGCGCGCCGATGCCGATGCGGCATGGGCAGAACCCGGGGGAACAGGTGCAAGCGTAGACCACGGATGCCGTCAGGAACAGGGGCAGTTGCACGGTTTACGGGCATATCAGCGGGCGGCGCCGGCGCAAGCGCCACGGAAATCGTGCACAATCATGCCCATGTTGAGCGTCGTCCTGATCACCGGCATTTCCGGCTCCGGCAAATCCGTCGCCCTGCGGCTGCTGGAGGACTCCGGCTATACCTGTGTCGATAATCTGCCCGTCCGTTTCCTGGCGGACTTCATCGCCAGCGCCCGCAGCGATGACACGCACCGCGTGGCGGTCGCCATCGACGTGCGGTCCCCCGGCGAGCTGGCCGAACTGCCTGCGGCCATCGCCTCGCTGCGCGCCATGGGCACCCGCATGCGCGTCGTATTCCTGGACGCCGATACCAATACCCTGGTGCAGCGCTATTCCGAATCCCGGCGCCGCCATCCCCTGACCGATCGCCTGCAGCGCAGCGGCAAGCCTGCCTCGCTGCTGGATTGCATCGGCGTGGAGCGCGAACTGCTGGCGCCGCTGCGCGACCAGGAACACGTCATCGATACCTCCGAGCTGACCCCCGGACAGCTGCGGGCGTGGATCCGGGACCTGGTGCAGGCCGACCGCCAGGCCATCGTGCTGACCTTCGAATCGTTCGCCTACAAGCGCGGCGTCCCGCGTGACGCGGACCTGGTCTTCGACGTGCGCTGCCTGCCCAACCCGTACTACGACCCCGTGCTGCGGCCGCTGACCGGGCGCGACGCGCCCGTGGCTGCGTATCTGGCCGGCTTCGACGCCGTGCGCCAATTGATCGACGACATCACCGGCTTCATCCGCAAATGGCTGCCGCGCTACATGGAAGACACGCGCAGCTACCTGACGGTGGCTATCGGCTGCACCGGCGGCCAGCACCGTTCGGTCTATGTCGTGGAGCAGTTGGCGCAGCGCTTCGCCGATCACAAACCCTTGCTGGTCCGACACCGCACCCAACTCCCCGAAGAACAGGCATGAATTTCCGGCACCTGCGCAATCTACTGGTCATCGCTTTGCTGGTCGCGGTGGTCGCGGGTTGTTCCAGTACCGGCGGACGCAAGCGCGGCGGCTATTACAAGGACGACGGCCCCGACGCGAATCCGCCGTCCAACCTGGACGCGGTGCCGGATGCCGAGCCCCGCATCGAACCGCTGGCGAGCGGCGCCAACAGGCCCTATGTGGTGTTCGGCAAGCGCTACGTACCCGACACCAGCGATCGGCCGTACACGCAGCGCGGCATCGCCTCGTGGTACGGCAAGAAATTCCATGGCAATTCCACGTCCATCGGCGAGCCGTACAACATGTATGCGATGACGGCCGCGCATCCCACCTTGCCGATCCCGAGCTACGCGCGCGTGACCAGCGCCATCAACGGGCGCACCATCATCGTCCGCGTCAACGATCGCGGGCCGTTCCATGACAACCGCATCATGGATCTTTCCTATGTGGCGGCGTACAAGCTGGGGATACTGGGACCCGGAAGCGGCCAGGTCACGGTGCAACGCATCCTGCCTGACGAGATCCGGCGCATGGTGGCGGAGCGCAACAGCGGCAGCACGGCCGCCGCGGCCGCACAGCCCGTAGCCGCTTCCACCGAGGCCGGTGCACCGACGGCCCTGCCCGTGTCCGCGCCGCCAGCCGTGGCGGCGGCGCCGGTCGCATCTTCCGGCGCGGCCGCCTTGAACACCTTGCCACAAGCCGGCGCCGCGCCGGGGACGCCGGGCAGGACCACGCCGCTGCCCTTGGAAACCGGCACGCCGCTGGCGGCGCCGGCCCCGGTGTCCGCGCCGCCTGCGGGAGCGGCCGGCGGCACGGTCTACCTGCAACTGGGCGCCTTCAGCATGCCCGCCAATGCACAATCGCTGGCCTCGCGCGTCAACGCACAGTTGTCCGCGATGGGGGTTCCGCCGGCCACTGTAGAGCAGTCCGGTGCGTACTACCGCGTGCGGGTCGGCCCGTATGCCGACCGCAATGCCGCGATGTCGGCGGTCCAGGCGGTGGCCGACCGTACCGGCATACTTCCCAGCATCGCGACCCAGTAACACCGCCAGGTAGCGCCACCCGGTGGCGTCAACCAGTAAGCACTGGCGTTATCCGCTGAGGTCCGGCGGCGCCGGCCACCGGCGTCGCGCAAGGAGGCGACCGGCAATCCCGCCGGCGACGCGCCCGGTAATGCCCCCGGTAATGCGCGCGGGCAATGCCGCGCCGCGACACCGTCCCGCATCACCAGAGCGTGCCTTGCCGTGAATCGGCGTTGGCGCGCCGGGCATCGCGGGCCGGGGTGGCGTAGGCGTGCCCTTCCAGCGCCAGCAGCGCCTGCTTGCGGGCCAGGCCGCCGCCGAAACCGGTCAGCGCACTGTCGCTGCCGACGATGCGGTGACACGGAATGAAGATGGATATCGGGTTGCGTCCGACCGCCTGGGCGACGGCGCGCACGGCCGCGATCTGCGCGCAGCGGCCGGCCAGCGCGCCATAGCTTTCCAGGGCGCCGAAGGGCACGTCGCGCAAGGCATCCCATACCCGCCGCTGGAAGGGCGTGCCCCGCGTGGCCATCGCCAGCGAAAACGCCCGCCGCCGGCCGTCGAAATACTCCGCCAGCTCGAGCGCGGCCTGGTCCAGGACGGTCCCTTCGGCCTGTCGATCCGGCGCCGAGGTGTCGCCGTAGGCATCGGGCGGCATCGCCCGCTGGCTGGCCGCCAAGGAGGCCCGCGGCCTGTCGCAGCATGCCTTCCTGTCCGCATCCGTGTCGTCGGCCGGCCCGGCCGGGCAATCCGCCTGGTCCAGGAACCAGGCGCCGGTCAGCGCGCCGCCCCGGGCTCGCAACAGCATGCGGCCCAGGGGCGTTTCGACGATGCGCTGGGATGCCGGTGTCATGTCCCGCCGTCCCGCACGGCCGACTGCGGGCCGGCTTGCGTGGAAGCATCGGGGCGCGCCGGCGCGCCGGACGCCGCATCCGGGTTCTTGCGCGCCAGCGCGCGCGCATACAGCACGTCGCGCGGCAGTCCGCTGACGCGCGATGCGATGCGCGCCGCGTCGCGTACCGACACCGCATCGAGCAAGGCGTCCAGCAGGGCGTCGGTGGCGGGGTCCATGGCGTCGCCGCTTTCGGCGGCCGGCGCGGCATGGGCGATCAGCACGAACTCGCCCTGCGTGCGGTGCGGCTGCGCCTGCAGCCATTCCCGGGCTTGCGCCAGGGGCAGCGTGGCGATCTCCTCGAAGCGCTTGGTCAGCTCGCGCGCAATGGTCACATCGCGCTGCGGCCCGCACACCGCCAGCATGTCGGCCAGCGTGGCCGCCACGCGGTGCGGCGATTCGAACATCACCACCGGCGCCGCCAGCCCGCACCATTGCGCCAGCCAGCGTTGCCGCGCGGCCGACTTGGGGGGCGGAAAACCGGCGAACGCGTAGGCCGGGTTTTCATCGGAGGTGACGCCGCTTCCCATCAGGGCGGTGATCACCGCGCTGGCGCCGGGCACGGGCACCACGGTGTAGCCGGCCTGCCGCACGGCGCGCACGATGCGCGCGCCCGGATCGCTGACCGCCGGTGCGCCGGCATCCGATATCAGCGCCACGCGCTGGCCCTGGGCCAGGCGCTCGCAGATGGCCTGGGCGGCGGCGGCCTCGTTGTGCCGGTGCGCGGCGATCAAGGGCGTGGCGATACCCCAGGCGTCCAGCAGGTTGCGGCTTTCGCGGGTGTCCTCGGCGGCGATGACGTCGGCCCGCGTGAGCGCCTCGCAGGCGCGCAGCCCCAGGTCGCCCAGGTTGCCGATGGGCGTCGCGACGACATACAGGGTGGCGGCCGGCCAATGCTGGGCGGCGACGCGCTCGGCGACGCGGCGCCACGCCTCGCGGCCCGCCGGCGATGCGACGTTTTCGTTCATTGGGGAAAAAGGTGAAAGCAAACCATGTCAGTGTAGTGGCTTATCCCCGGTCCCGCCGCCATGGCCGACGATACGCCCGCCCTGCTGTTCGAACTGGCCCGCCGCGCGCAGTCCGCACGTGCCCGCGCGCGCCGACGCGCACGCCGCGAGAGCGCCGGGGATGAACGGGCGGCGCGCGTGGCCCATGCCGCGGCCCCCGCCGATGCACTCCGGCAGTCCGCGGCCCAGCGGCGCGGCGCCGCCTACGAAGACCGCGCGCTGTCCTTGCTGGTGGACGCCGGCCTGCAACCCCTGGCGTGCAACCTGCGCTGCCGGGCCGGGGAGATCGACCTGGCCCTGCGCGACGGAGATATCCTGGTCCTGGTCGAGGTCCGGGCCCGCGCGGGCAGGCGCTACGGCGGCGCCGCGGCCAGTGTGGACCGCCCCAAGCAGCGGCGCCTGGCGCGCGCCGCCGCCTGCCTGCTGCCCGGCCTTGCGACGCGCCATTGGCAGGGACGCTTGCCCAGGGTGCGGTTCGACGTGGTGGCCTTCGAAGCGGACGGCCCGGTCTGGCTACGGCATGCCTTCGGCGGCATCGACCCCATGAGATAATCCGCGCCATGATGGAAATGAAGACCCGCATGGTGTCGCACTTCAACACGGCGATCGCCACCCAACAGGCCGCCCGCGACACATTGGCCGAACCGCTCGCGGTCGCGGTGGACATGCTGTTCGGCGTGCTGTCCAGCAACGGCAAGATACTGGCCTGCGGCAATGGCGGATCGGCAGCCGACGCGCAGCATTTCGTGGCCGAACTGGTCGGACGCTTCGAACGGGAACGGCTGCCCCTGGCGGCCGTCGCGCTGAACACCGACACGGCCATCCTGACGGCGGTCGGCAATGACTACGGCTATGACGAAGTCTTCGAACGCCAGGTCAATGCATTGGGACAGCACGGCGACGCGTTGGTGGCGATTTCCACGAGCGGCAATTCGCCCAACGTGGTGCGGGCGGTCCAGGCCGCACAGGAGCGCGAGATGCACGTCATCGCGTTGACCGGCAAGGGCGGCGGCGTGCTGGGGGAACTCATGACGCCCCACGACGTCCATCTCTGCGTGCCGAGCGACCGCACCATGCGGATCCAGGAAATCCATATTCTGCTGCTGCATGCACTGTGCGACGGTATCGACGCCTTATTGCTGGGAGACCCCGAATGACATCCAGAACCCGATTGTTCGCTGTACCGCTGGCCATCGCCCTGACCGTGCCGGTGCTGCTATCCGCCTGCGCGCCCGTGGTGGTGGGCGGCGCGGCGGCGGGCGCCGCGGTGGTGGTGACCGACCGGCGCACCTCCGGCATCCAGCTGGAGGACTCGAACATCGGCTTCAAGGTCGAGCGGCTGGCGTCGCAGAAATTCGGCGACTCCGCCCGGATCAGCGCGAGTTCCTACGAAGGCGTCGTCCTGTTGACGGGCGAGGCGCCCACCGAAGCGGCCAAGGAACAGGCGACGGCGCTTGCGCGCGGGGTGGAAAACGTCAAGAAAGTCGTCAACCAGATCACGGTCGGCCCCATCGCCAGCTTCGGCACGCGCTCGAACGACACCTGGCTGACCTCCAAGGTCCGCACCGAACTGCTGAACACCCGGTTCGTGCCCTCCGGCACCATCTCCGTGACGACCGACAAAGGCGTCGTCTACCTTCAGGGCAAAGTAACCCAGGCGGAAGGAGAATACGCGGCCAATGCGGTGGCGGGCCTGAGTGGGGTGACCAAGGTGGTTAAACTGTTCGACATCATCAGCCGCGAGGAAGCGGTGCGGTTGTCTGGATCCGGTTCGGGCAATGCCCCGGCGACTGGCGGTTCCAGCCCCGGGCGGGCGCCGATCGAAACCGGGGGCAGCGGCGGCCTCGAACCCGGCATGAGCGGGCCTGACGGCAGCGGAACCGGCGCGGGTGGCGGTGGCGGTGGCGGCGGTGGCGGCGGTGCCCAGGCCATACCGATCAAGTGATCCGGGTAACGTGTCCAAGGGCGGGGATCGATCGTAGTCGCGTGCGTTCCCGGAAGGAATGCGAAGGGATGGTGTCCTTATGAAGAAACTCGTTGTCGCAATGGTGGTGGTGGTGGCCGCGGGCATCGCCGGCTGGTTCATCTGGCGCCCGGTACAGGCCGCGCCCAACGTGACGTTCGCGTCCATCGACGGGCAGCGCATCGCCTTGCAGGACCTGCGCGGCAAGGTGGTGCTGGTCAAGTTCTGGGCAACCGACTGCGTGACCTGCATCAAGCAGATGCCCAGCACGATCGCCGACTACAACCGCTACGCGCCGCAAGGCTTCCAGACGGTGGCGGTGGCCATGCAGTACGACCCGCCCAACTACGTGCTGAACTACGCGCAGACCCGCAAGCTGCCTTTCACCGTGGCCCTGGATACCCAGGGGCAGCTCGCGCAGGCATTCGGCAATGTGCAGTTGACACCGACAGCCTTCCTCATTGACAAGCAGGGCCGCATCATCAAGCGCTACCTGGGCGAGTACGATCCCAAGGAATTCCACGCGCAGGTCGAAAAAGCGCTGGCCGCAAGCTGACCGCGCCCCCGGCGGGCGCGCCTGTCCGGCATGCGCGGACGGCGCGGGCCGCCCCCGTCACCGTCTACGCAAGCTCGTCACGCCCCATGGCAGAAACCTCCGCGCCTTCCCCTTCCAATATCCCGGACGTGATCGTCACGCCGCACGGGCACGTGTTCGCCTTTCGCGGCGGCGAGCTTCTGGTGCGCGAGCACGACCTGGCGCTGCCGGGGGACGAACTGCGCGGCCAGGTGGCGGCGACCGATATCGAGTGGCACGCCGTCGGCACGTATGCGGGGCGCGGCTGTGTCAGCGCGGCGCTCGGCCGCGACATCCAGGCCCCGGCGGGCTACGTCTTCAAGCGGCTGCGGGAAATGCTGGGCGTGCTGGGCGAGGAAGGCGCCTCGATCGCCAGCCGCGCCTTCCAGGTCGCGGAATGGGCGCGCACGCACCGCTACTGCGGCGCGTGCGGCACGGCCACGGTGCGCGTGCCGGAAGAGTACTGCATGAAGTGTCCGCGCTGCGGGCTGTCCGCGTATCCGCGCATCTCCCCGGCCATGATGGTCCTGATCAAGAAGGGAGACAGCATCCTGCTCGCGCGCAATGCGAACTTCGTCGCCGGCCGCTACAGCGCCCTGGCGGGCTTCGTCGAGGCGGGTGAATCGCTGGAGGCGACGGTGCACCGCGAGGTCTACGAGGAGGTCGGCCTGAAAGTCCACGACCTCAAATACTTCAAGAGCCAGTCATGGCCGTTTCCGCATTCGCTGATGCTGGCCTTCACCGCGGAATACCTCAGCGGGGAGATCCAGGTCGATGGCAAGGAAATCGTCGACGCGCGCTGGTTCGGCCCCGGCGATACGCTGCCCGATATCCCGCCGCTGGATTCCGTCGCCGGCTCGCTCGTGCGCGCCCACCTGCCGGCTGGCGCGGTCACTTATGACCAAAAATAATATATAAAACGAAAATTCTTTGTTTGCGTTACTAAGCGAGCCGGGCATGATGCCACGGCCGTCCACCCCGGACGGCGTCTGCCTGCCCAGCCGCCCACCCGGACGGTTGATGCCTGCCCCAACCGGCCATTCGGGACGGTTGTTGTCTGTCTTGGAGCCGTCCCCTTGATCAAGCGTCTTCTTGTCACCTCCTTCGCCGCCGCCATGCTGGCGGGTGCGGCGACCGCCTCGGCCCAGCAAACGCTGCTGAATTCCTCATATGACATCTCGCGCGAACTTTTCACCGCGATCAATCCCAAGTTCGTCGCGTACTGGAAAGAAAAGACCGGCGAAACGGTGACCGTGGAGCAGACCTTCGGCGGCACCTCGCGGCAAGCCCAGGCCATCATGCAGGGCCTGAAGGCGGATACGGTGACCTTCAACCAGGTCACCGACGTGGACGTGCTGGCCAAGCGCGGCCTGGTCGGCAAGGATTGGCAGAAGCGCTTCCCCGGCAACAGCTCGCCCTACTACAGCACCATCGCCTTCCTGGTGCGCAAGGGCAACCCCAAGCACATCAAGAGCTGGGACGACCTGGTGCGCGATGACGTGAAGGTCGTCTTCCCCAACCCGAAGACCTCCGGCAACGCGCGCTATACCTATCTGGCGGCCTGGCTCTACGCGCTGCAGAAATTCAATGGCGATGAAGCCAAGACCCGCGCCTTCGTCGGCAAGCTGCTGCACAACGTGGAGAGCTTTCCCACCGGCGGCCGTGGCGCCACGGTGGCCTTCGCCCAGAACAACCAGGGCGACGCGGTGCTGACGTTCGAATCGGAAGTGCGCAACATCGCCGTCGGCGAGGAGTTCAAGGCGCTCGGCGCGGAAGTGGTGGTGCCGCCGGTCAGCGTGCTGGCCGAATTCCCGGTGGCCGTGGTCGACAAGGTGGTGGACGCCAAAGGGACACGCAAACTGGCCGAGGCCTACCTGCAATACCAATACTCGCCCGAAATCCAGGAGCTGCTGGCCAGCTTCAATTACCGCGTGCGTGACCCGGCCATCGTCCAGAAGTACGCCAGCCGCTTCCCCAAGGTAGAGCTGCTCGATCCGCAGAAATTGCTCGGCTCCTGGGACCAGATCCAGGAAACGCATTTCAAGGGCGGCGGCGTGCTGGACCAATTGCTGGCCGGCAAGTCCTGATGCTGCGCGGGCCGCTGCGCGCCGCTATATCGGCGGCCGCCGTGGTGCCGCCGGCTTCCGCAGGCAGACCTCCCGGCCGCACCGGCATGCAGGGATGACTTCCACGCCGACCCCGCGGCCCGGGTAGACTACGGCCCCGGGCGCCGCGTCGGCAAGGCCAGGCGCCGGCCGGCCGCATTGCGCGGCCGGCCGGTTTTCATCGCAAGGGTATGTCGAGATTCTTCCAACAACATCCGACCCTGCCGGGGTTCGGCCTGAGCTTCGGCGTCAGCAGCCTGTTCATCTCGCTGGTGATCCTGTTTCCCATCGCGGCCCTGCTCGCCTATACCAGCGAGATGAGCGCCGCGCAGTATTGGCAGGCCATTACGGACCCGCGCGTGCTGGCGAGCTACCGCGTCACCCTGCTGGGCGCGGCGCTGTCGACCGTGACCGTCGTGCTGTTCGGGTTGCTCCTGGCCTGGATACTGGTGCGCTACCGCTTTCCCGGCCGTCTGTTCCTGGACTCGCTGGTCGACTTGCCGTTCGCCCTGCCCACCGCGGTCGCCGGACTGACGCTGTCCGTCCTGCTGGGACCCGCCGGGTGGGTGGGCCAGTGGTTCGACCAGATGGGCTTCAAGATCTCCTATGCCTTTCCCGGCCTGGTGTCGGCCATGATCTTCACCAGCCTGCCTTTCGTCGTGCGGTCGGTGCAGCCTGTCCTGGAAGAAATCGGCCCGGAATATGAAGAGGCGGCGCACACGCTTGGCGCCAGCGAATGGCAGACCACGTGGCGCGTACTGTTGCCGGCCCTGGCCCCGGCGGTATTCACCGGCGCCTCGCAGGCGTTCATACGCAGCCTGGGCGAGTTCGGCGCGGTGGTCATGATCGCCGGCAATATTCCGTTCAAGACCGAAATCACCTCGCTGATGATCTTCGTGCGCGTGTCCGAATTCGATTATCCCGCCGCCTCCGCCATCGCCACGGTGGTGCTGGCCGTTTCCCTGCTGTTGTTGTTCGCGTTGCATGTGCTGCAGGGCCGCCTGCTGCCATGGCAGCGCCCCGGACGTTGACCATGCGAAAACCGCACAACTGGCGCCAGTGGGCCCTGATCGCCATCGGAGTCGCCGGCGCCTTCCTGCTGCTGGTGCTGCCGCTGGCCCTGATTTTCCAGCAGGCGTTGTCCGGGGGATGGCACATGCTGCTGCAGAACCTGGGCGACGAGGAAATGCAGCACGCGATCTGGCTGACCTTGCTGGCCGCGGTGCTGACCGTGCCGATCAATGTGGCCTTCGGCATCCTGCTGGCGTGGTGCGTGACGCGCTACGAATTCCGCGGCAAGCAGGTGCTCACGACCCTGGTGGATATCCCGTACGCCACCTCGCCGGTCGTGGCCGGCCTGTGCTACCTGGTCGTCTACGGCATGGAAAGCGCCGTCGGCGGCTGGCTCAGCGAACACGATATCCAGTTGATGTTTGCGTGGCCGGGCATCGTCATGGTCACGGTGTTCGTGACTTCGCCGTTCGTGGCGCGCATCCTGATCCCGCTGATGCAGGCCCAGGGCTCGGACGAGGAATACGCCGCCCTGACGCTGGGGGCGAACGGCTGGCAGATCTTCTGGCGCATCACCCTGCCCAACATCAAGTGGGCCCTGCTGTACGGCACCGTGATCACCAATGCGCGCGCGGTCGGGGAATTCGGCGCGGTGTCGGTGGTCTCGGGCGCGATCCGCGGCCAGACCGTCACCTTGCCGCTGCTGATCGAGCAATTGAGCGACGACTACAAGACCGTCGGCGCGTTCACGGCCGCGGCCTTGCTGGCGTGCATGGCGCTGCTGACCATGGTCGTGAAGACCGCCATGGAATGGGGCCAGCGCGTCAAGCTGCGCGGCCCCGCGCATTAGCCCGCCGGCGCACGGCGGCGCCACAACTGCCATGCCAGGAAGGCAATGATCAGCACGTTGGCCAGCACGACGACGGCGCTGAGCAGCGACGGCCGGTGCAGCAGGTGGCGCACCTCGAAGGGCACATAGATGGCCCCGGACAGCGCCCCCAGCCATTCGCCCCACGCGCGATCCTTCCACAAGCCATACGCCTCGGTCAGGCGCAGCGCCACATAGGCCGTCGCCAGCATGACCAGGGCCTGCACGCTGGTGTCCTGCAACAGCGTGGCGTAGTGCAGCAGCGCCATCGGGTAATGTCCGCCCGGGTCCAGGCCGAAATGCCCGATCATGACCTCGACCATATGGCGCAGGTCGTGATGCAGCAGGCTCAGCAGCCCGATGCTGGCCGCCAGCGCGCCGATGCCTTTCAATGCCTCGAACAGCGCGATCAGGCGCTGTGCCCGCCGCCGCGTGGCCACCTCGGCGGGCACGATCGGCGGGCTGCGAGGGTCCGTCCTTTCCATGGCGCCGCCCATGCTCAGCCCAACCTTGCCGGCCGGTGCCGGCCGCAGTCCCGGTGCATGCAGGCCGGCGACCTGTCCGCCGTTCCTTCCAGCGCCGCCTTGGGCGCTCGCCATCCTGGGACCTGGGCCGTGCGGCGTCCGCGATCGGGAAAATAAATGTTCATTCGACGGATCCTTGGCGGGCATGCGTGGGGCGAGCGGGCCGGCGCCCGATGGCGGACGCCTGGTGTCCGGGCGTGGACGCGGCTGCGACTAGCATAGCGGCTTTCCTCGCGGCGGTCGGCCATGGGAGAATTCCGTCCAGAACATCAAGAGGATCCCAGCATGCCTTCATTCGACGTCGTGTCCGAAGTGGACAAGCACGAGCTCAGCAATGCCGTCGACCAGGCCAATCGCGAACTGGCGACGCGTTTCGACTTCAAGGGTACGGACGCCAAATTCGAACTGGAGGAATACGTCGTGACGCAGATCGCGCCGTCGGCCTTCCAGCTCAAGCAGATGCTCGATATCCTGCGCGGCCGCCTGACGGCGAGAGGCATCGACCCGCGCAGCATGGACGCGGCCGAACCGCTGGTCAACCTGGGCGGGGCGCGGCAGAAGGTCACGCTGAAGCAGGGCATCGAACAGCCTGTCGCCAAGAAGCTCATCGCCGCCATCAAGGACGCCAAGCTCAAGGTCGAGACGCAGATCAACGGCAACAAGCTGCGCGTCACCGGCAAGAAGCGCGACGACCTGCAAAGCGCGATCGCGCTGCTGCGCAAGACCGACGTGGACCTGCCGCTGCAATTCGAGAACTTCCGGGACTAGGGCCGCCCATCGCGGGCCGGCACGCAGCCAACCGCGCGGCGATGTGACTTGCAAATCAAAAGTCACTCACGTAGAATCACTTTCAAATCGCAAGTCACTCTGCCGGCCGCCTGCCAAACCCCCATGCCCCACACCGATTTCGCCGCCATGCCCTGCCCCATCGCGCGCACCCTTGCTCGCGTGGGCGAACGCTGGAGCATGCTGATCCTGCGCGATGCCTTCTACGGCATGACGCGCTTCGATGAATTCCGCAAAAGCCTGGACATCGCCCCGAATATCCTGACCCGCCGGCTGGCCGAACTGGTACAGGCGGGCCTGCTCGAAAAGCGCGTCTATACCAGCCGGCCTACCCGCTACGAATATGTGCTGACGCAGCAGGGGCGCGAACTGCGGCCGATCATGCTCGCCATGGTGGCCTGGGGCAATCGCCATTTCTCCCCGGAAGGGCCGGCGCTGGCCGTGGTGGCGCGCGAAACCGGCGCGCCGGTCGAGCAGTGCTGGCTGGACACGTCCACGGGACAGGTACTGGGCCTGGACGGCGTCACGGTGATGGCCGGCGCCGGCGCCACGCCCGGCGTGCGCGAGCGGATCGCACTCGCGGCGCGCAAGCACGGCGAATCGGCGGCTGACGAAGCGCCCCACGACCCCCAGGACATCCAGGACCCCCACGACCCCGAACCGACCACGGCGGCCTGACCCAGGCGCCCGCTTGCGCCGTGGGCGCCGCAATCCGACCTCTTACCCCAGAGCCTGTCCATGTCACGCACCTCCGCCAGCGCGGCCCTTCCCATGCCCGCTGTCACCGCCGCCCATCCCGGCGCCTCTTCCTCCTCCGCCGATGGCTCCGTCGCCGCGTCGCGCGGTGACGACACGCCTGCCCCCAAACGAGGGCGGCGCCCCTTCTACTTCGCCGGACTGCTGGTCGTGCTGCTCGGCGCGGCATGGTACGGACATCACTGGTGGTACGAAGGCCGCTTCATCGAGGACACCGACGATGCCTATGTGGGCGGCGACATCGCGGTGCTGGGCGCCAAGGTGCCCGGCTATATCGCCATGGTGGCGGCCGGTGACAACCAGGCAGTGCGCGCCGGCGACGTACTGGTCAAGCTGGACGACCGCGACTACCGGGCCGCGCTGGAAAAAGCCGAAGGAACGGTCGCGGCCGAACAAGCCCTGCTGGAGAACCTGGACGCGAACCGGCGGCTGCAGGAAGCCGTGATCCTGCAGGCGCGCGCCACGGTGGCCGCGGCCGCAGCCGAAACCGTACGCACGCGCCAGGACCAGGTCCGCTACAAATCGCTCTCCGGCAGCGCCGCCGTGTCGCTGCAGAGTTTCCAGAAGGCCGATTCGGACTACAAGCAGGCGGTGGCGAACCAGCAGAAGGCCGACGCCGCACTGGTGGCCGCGCAGCGCGCCCTGGAAGTCATCGATACCCAGAAAACCCAGGCCCGGGCCGCCCTGGCCCAGGCCATGGCCGACCGCGAACAGGCCCGGCTGAACCTTTCCTACACGACGCTGCGGGCGCCGATGGACGGCACGGTCGGAAACCGGCGCGCGCGCCAGGGCGCCTACGCGCCCGCGGGCGCGCAATTGCTGGCGCTGGTGCCCGCGTCGGGACTATGGGTGGACGCCAACTTCAAGGAAAGCCAGCTGGCCCGCATGGCGCCCGGCCAACGCGCCACCATCGTGGCCGATATCCTGCCGGACCGGGTCTTCCATGGCCGCGTCGCCAGCCTCGCGCCGGCCACGGGGGCGCAGTTCAGCGTCCTGCCGCCCGAAAACGCCACGGGCAACTTCACCAAGATCGTGCAACGCGTTCCCGTGCGCATCGTGCTGGACGAAGAGGATGCGCGGCTGGGCCTGCTGCGCCCGGGCTTGTCGGTGCGCGCCGACGTCGACGTACGACCGGCGCCATGAGCGGCGCGGCCGTCGCAGGCGGGGCGCTGCGCTCGCCCGCGGAGATGCGCACCGGCGAGAAGGTCTTTGCCTTCTCCACCATGTGCCTGGGCATGTTCATCGCCTTGCTGGATATCCAGATCGTATCGGCATCGCTCAAGGACATCGGGGGCGGCCTGTCGGCGGGCGTCGACGAAACCGTGTGGGTACAGACGTCCTACCTGATCGCGGAAATCATTGTCATCCCGCTGTCCGGCTGGCTGGCCCGGGTCATGTCCACCCGCTGGCTGTTCTGCGCCTCGGCGGCCGGCTTCACCGCGGCGAGCCTGCTGTGCGGCTGGGCCTGGAACATCGAAAGCATGATCGCGTTCCGCGCCCTGCAAGGCTTCCTGGGCGGCTCCATGATTCCGCTGGTATTCACCACGGCCTTCGCCTTTTTCGCCGGTCCGCAGCGCGTGCTGGCGGCGGCGACGGTGGGCGGCCTGGCCTCGCTGGCCCCCACCCTGGGGCCCACGGTGGGCGGCTGGATCACGGACCACTACTCCTGGCATTGGCTGTTCTTCGTGAACCTGGTGCCGGGCGTGTTCGTCGCCATCATGGTGCCCATGTTCGTGCGCGTGGACCGTGCCGACCCGTCGCTGCTGCGCGGCGCCGACTATCTGGGCATCGTCCTGCTGGCGCTCAGCCTGGGCTGCCTGGAATACACGCTGGAGGAAGGCCCGCGCTGGGACTGGCTGGACGACCCGACCATCCTGGCCACCGCATGGGTGGCGGCGCTGGCCGGCATCGGCTTCGTCTGGCGCTCGCTGACCTATGCGCATCCGATCGTCGACCTGCGCGCGCTGAAGGATCGCAACTTCGCGCTGGGTTGCCTGTTCTCCTTTGTCAGCGGGGTCGGGATCTTCGCGACGATCTACCTGACGCCGCTCTTCCTGGGCCACGTGCGCGGCTACAGCGCCCTGCAGATCGGCACGGCGATCTTTTCGACCGGCCTCTTCCAGATCATGTCGATTCCGCTGTACACGATGCTGGCGAACCGCGTGGACCTGCGCTGGCTGCTCATGGCCGGGCTGGCCTGTTTCGCCTTTTCGATGTGGAACTTCGCGCCCATCACGCACGACTGGGGCGCGGGGGAGCTGCTGCTGCCGCAGGCCTTCCGCGGCATGGCGCAGCAGTTTGCCGTCGCCCCCACCGTCACGCTGACACTGGGCAGCCTGTCGCCGGTGCGCCTGAAACTGGCATCCGGGCTGTTCAACCTGATGCGCAACCTGGGCGGTGCGATCGGCATCGCAGTGTGCGCGACCCTGTTGAACGATCGCACCAACCTGCATTTCTACCGGCTGGCGGAACACCTGAATGCGACGAACGAAGCCATGAATGACGTGCTGGCCCGCGTGACGGCGCAGGCGGCCCACTGGGCCGGCGATCATGCCGCCACGGTGGGCCTGGCCCGGCTGTGGTCGTTGGCATACCGGGAAGCACAGACCCAGGCCTACGGCGATGCCTTCCTGGCCATCATGGCGTGCTTCATCGGGGCCACGGCCCTGGTGCCGCTGATGCGCAAGGTCCAGCCGCCGCAGGCGCCGTCCGCCGACGCGCACTGAAGCGCGCGGGGCTCGGGGTGGGGCGCGATGCCGCGCGTGCGGCGACGCGGTACGCGGCACGCAGGAATGCCGCGCCCGCGACGCCAACTCAACTTATTGGTTCCGGGCGGGAACACATCCACGGGATAGGGGACTCATCCGCGTTCCGACACGGCAGGGAGCCGCCCGTGCCATTCCGCATCGCCTACGCCATCACATCCCAATGCCCGTGACGCGACAGGACTCGACGCCGATCGGTGCGGTGCATCCATCCGGCATGCCGGGGCCTGCTCCCCATGCGCGACGTCCGGCACATGGGCATCATGGCGATGCCGCGGCACCGGCGTTGCGGGAGGCGCGAGCCGGCGCGCCCGCCCGTGCCGCGCAGGCGCGCCACGGCTCCGCCCCGGCCGGCGGCGTGCGTCGCCTGTTGTCGTATTGCCTGGGCGGCGGGCAGCGCCAGGCGGCGCTCCCGTACGACGGCGCCGCGCACCGCATCGCCGTGTCCCTCCGCGACCTGGCCGGCTTGCTGTGCGCGCGCGAACGGGAGCAACGCCTTCCCGCCGCCGCCACGAAATGCCTGAAGACCTTGTGCATGGACGCGCGCGGGCCGGGCCGGGCACCGACCCAGCATGATGCCGATGCGGCGCACGCCGCGCTGCTCGCCGGTCTGGCGGCGTGCACCGCCGACATGGAGCTGGGCGCGCTGTCCATCCTGTATTCCGAGCTGTCATCCGGTCCGCAGCGGACCAAGGCACTCGTGCAGCCTTTGCCCTGCAAACTGCGCCCCGCCGCCGGCGACATCCTGGACGCGATGGAGCGGGCCGTGGTGCGGGAGCTTGCCGTGCGCATCGGTTCCGGGCACGTCCGCATGCTGGTGCAGGCGGCCCACGCTGGACAGCGGGATCCGGCCACCCTGGCAGCGCCGCTGACCCAATTGCATGCGATCGGGGTGTGGCTGGCATCCCCGGCGCGCCCGGCGGCGCAGGTACTGGATCTGCTGCTGGATGACCTGCCCGACGAAGACCTGGGCGCACTGGCCGTACAGGCCTGGCCGGCGCTGTCCGCCATCGACTGCGTTCCGGCTGCAGCCACCGTGGCGCCGGCCGCCGAGCTGCGCGGCGGGGATCGGGGCCGGACAGTCGCCGACACGGACGTGGACGACGTCAATATCGCCGGCGATGGCGAAGGCGAAGGCGATGACGACGGCGATGGCGAAACGCGCGGCATGCCCGCCGGGACGGAGCAGGCTGGCGTCGAGGCGATGTGGGCCTCCTGGCGCTCCGGCTTGCGCATCCAACTGCACCACCGCGATGCGCGCGCGGCCGCCAGCGCCGCCGAAGCGGTGCGCCACAGCGACCGGCTGGGAGGGTCCATCGCCACGGCCATACGCGACGTGTACACGATGCTGGACCGCCAGGCGCTGTCCCTGGCGGGCGGCTTTCCGACGGCCGGCGCCTTGCGGGAACACCTGCGTGACGAAGCCCTGGCGCTGGCGCTGCAATACCTGCCTGCCGCCCTGCGCCACGCCGGCTTGCTGAAGCTGCCGGCGCGGGGATTGGCCTCTTTGCGGGGCTCGATGAACTCCCTGCCTGAACTGCTCCCCCTGCAAGCCACCGTGGGGCAATCCGTGGGCGCGGTATGCGAAGGCGTGCTGGACATCCACCATAAGGCCGTCGACGTCGCGCTGGAGAGCCTGCGCCATGCCATCGCACGCGGGGACCGCGCGGGGGCGTCGGTGTGCATGAAGCGCGTGGGCATGGCGCTGGCCCGGCTGGCGGAGGTCGACACGGCCTTCCAGGCGCCCATGCCGGCGGCGCTGCACGGGGCCGTCCAGGACGCCGTGGCACGCACGCGCGAGCTGCTGTTCGGGCACCCCGCCGGCAGCGGCATGCAGGAGGCGCGCATGCAGGAAGTGGCCACGGAGGAAGTGGCCACCTCGAAAGCCGGCACACAGGAAGTGGCCACCTCCAGTGCCGGCACGCAGGCAGCGGATATGCCGCCAGCAAGCACGTCCGATCCAGGCATGCCGGAAGACCTGCCCGGCCGCCTGCGGCAACTGTCGGATGCGGAACTGGGGAACCTGCGCGCCGCGGCCGGCGCCGTGGCGCCCTTCGCGGTGCTGGTGGACAAGGCGGCGCTGATGGCGGAAATCCGCCGCCGCAGCGGCATGCCGGACCCGGCGCGTGGCCAGTTGGCGGCATTGCTGGACGCGGTCGCCGCGCCCGGTTCCAGCGTGTTCGATATCGTCGCGCGGCTGCGCGACATCGCCGACACGTTGATGGACTTCATGCAGGCCCGCGTCCTGTTGGGCGATCCCATGGATACCGACGACCGCACGGCCCTGGTCAACGCCTGGGTGGACCAGGTGCTGGATGGCCGAGGCGGCGCCATGCCGGCGGCCGCGCTGCGCGACGCCATCCGCCACGCCGGCATGATGGGCGCGGCGCTGCGGCAGCTCGTGCCGGCCCTGGCGCAATACGCCGCCGATCTCTCCGGCCGCGATACGGCGCGGTTGACGCGCACGCTGGTCGTCCTGCAGATGGCCTGCTATGTCGTGTACTCCCTGCGACACGCCTGCCAGGCCCGCGCCGATGGCATGGCGGCGCCCGCCGATGACGCCTTGCCCGACCATCCCGCGCTATGGCAAGCGATCGCCAACGAATTCGGCGTGCAGTGGTGCTGCGCCACGGAGACGGCGCGGCCACGATTGTCCGCGGCCGATCACCAGCGTTTCGAGGCCGCCCTGCTGGCGCGGGCCGATGCCCGTACGGTGCGCTGGACGCCCGTCAACCTGCCCGTTCCCGGCGAGGGCGAGCAATGGTACATGGTGGCCGGAGCCTTCGCGCAGGATGCGCTGCGACGGCCGGGCATTTCGCTGGCCCTGGACGGCGTCGGCGCCCAGGGCGGCACGGTGCATCATCCGGGCTTCGATCCACTGCTGGCGGGCCAGGAGCGGCTGGCGGCGGCCGGCGCCGCGGTAAAGGCGCTGCACAGGCTGGCCGGCAGGTCGGCGAAGGCGCTGACGACGTTGATGTGCCAGCGTGCGGCCGATGCATTCGTGACCGTGCTGGCGCAGCAGGACGAGCCGGCCTTCCAAACAGCCGAGGCCGGCGGGCGGGCTGCCGTCGAGCCGGCCTGCATGCATGTGCACCTGCAACGCTGGCCCGAGGGCGATTACCATCTGCGCTTTCGCCTGCGCTATCGCGTGCCAGGCGGATCAGAGGACGCGGTCGGCATGGCGGGCGCGGAGGACGCTGAGGACGTGGCGGATGCGGAGGATGCGGCGGACACGATGGGCACGGAGGGCGCGGCGCCGTCCGGCAGCGTGGCGCACATCGACGCCACCTTCTGCGTGGCCCTCGATACGGACGGCGCGATGACGGGACTGGCGGAACCCCTGGACGTCCGCTATCGGCTGGCCGCGCCGGCGCCGGCAGTGCATAGCGAAGCCGGGCAGAGCACGATGGAAGGCGCGTAGCGCCGTTGGCCTTCGAGCCATAGGGCCATTGGACCATCCGGCTCCAGCCTCGGCCGCCTTTCAAGCCGTGGCGGCCTCTACAATGCGGCTCTGCAGCCGGCTTCCGGCGCGGCGGCCGGTATCCGGGATCTTCATTCCCCGCCCCGCCTGCCGCCCACCGACCGCACCGACAACAAAGGCCCCGCAGATGAAGCTCTCCGACATCCCCTTCGGCACGACGGACTGGTCGACGATCGAAGCGACCGAACACGCGGGAACCACCGGCAAGGCGTATTGGCGCACGCGGCAATTCGGCGACATCCGCGTGCGCATGGTCGAATACACGCCCGGCTATCTGGCGGACCACTGGTGCAGCAAGGGGCATATCCTGCTTTGCCTGGCCGGTACGCTGGAGACGGAGCTCGAGGACGGTCGCCAATTCACCCTGCGGCCCGGCATGAGCTACCAGGTAGCGGACGCCGCCGAGGCGCATCGCTCATCGACAGCGAACGGCGCCACCTTGTTCATCGTCGACTAGGGCGGTCCATGCCCGGAGCGGCGCGCCGCCACGCCGCATGCGGGCGCGCGCGGCGCCTTGCACGATGCGTTCGTAATGGCCCCTAGCCGCGCGGACTGCTGTAGCGGGGCGAAAACCGCGCATACCAGACCAGCGCCGCCGCGCACAACGCCGTCACCGTGCTGGCCAGGAAGGCCGAGGCGATGCCCAGGTTCTGCGCCACCACGCCGGCGGCCGGACCGGCCATGGCCAGGCCGAGGTCGAAACACGCGAGGTAGGCGCCGATGACCAGGCCACGGTTCTCCGGCGCCACCCGCTTCATCGCCTCGACGCCCAATGAGGGAAATACCAGGGAATACCCCACGCCCGTCACGGCCGCGCCCAGCAGCGCCGTCGCGGCGCTGTCGGCATGCCAGATCAGCAATTGCCCGACCGCCTCGACGATGAGCGAGAACCCCGCCACGCGGTAGCCGCCGGCGCGGTCGGGGACTCCGGCGAAGAACAGGCGCATCACGATATAGGTCACGCCGAAGGCGGTCAGCGCGGCGCCCGGATTGGACCATCCGCCCGCCAGGTAGAGGGGCGGCAGGAACGCTGCCATGGTGCCGAAGCCGGCGGAGGCCAGGGCCAGCGCCAGGCCAGGCAGCCAGATGACGCCCACCACGCGCAGGAAAGACACGCGCTTGCCGCGCGGCGGCGCCACGTCGGTCCAGCGCGTCGCCATGATGCCGCCCACCAGCGGGCACACGATGGCGATGGCCGCGACAAGGATGAACCCACCGGCCTGCAGCAACAGGCTGCCCACCGGCGCCCCGAAGGCCATGGCGCCGTACATGGCGATGCCTTGCCAGGCCATGGCGCGGCCCGCGTGGGCGGCGCCCACCCGCGCGATGCTCCAGGTCGCCAGGGAAGTAATGAACAGGCTTTCGCCCAATCCCAGCAGCAAGCGCCCGGCGACCAGCAACAGCAGGCTGGCCAGCGGCACGTGCACGACCAGGCCGGAGACGAAATACAGCAGCGCGGCCGCCGACGCGCTGCCGAAGCCCAGGACCGCGGTGAACTTGGGGCCGCGCGTGTCGCAGAGACGGCCCGCGTACTGCCGTGTCAGCAGGGTGGACAGCGATTGCGCGCCGACGACGCAGCCGACCATGACGCTGCCGTACCCCAGGACATGCCCCACCTGCGCGGGCAATACGGAAAGCGGTATGCCGATCGAAAGAAAGCCGAAGAACACCGCCAGCGAAAAAGGCAGCAACTGGCGGACGACGTCGGGTTTGGGGCTTGGGTTCATACCGGTCCGGATACACGAGGGGCGCCGCCCCGCGTAACGGGACAGCGCGCCGATTGTATGCGCCGCCGACGGCGGCACGGCCGGCCCGGGCAAGCCCGGTCGGCTGCGGACAAGGACGGGGCCTAGTTCGGTACTCATCCGTTCGCATCATTGACGCTCCCCGGCGCGGGCTCTAGCTTGCTTGATGGCATCGTGCATACGCGCGATGCCTCGCTCCGGCCCTCGCCCCGATGGTGTATTGACCATCCCGCAGCGCTTGCGACGGCCCACCGGCACCACCCACCACCGGAGGTAGCGCATGAACCAGGAAACCCTGTCCGACCCGACCCCCCGTGTTTCGCCCCCGGCAGCACCCGGCGCCAACGTGACGGTCAGCATGACCGTCAATGGCGCGGGCACGACGCTGTCCGTGGATCCGCGCCTGTCCTTGCTGGACCTGTTGCGTGAGCAACTGCACCTGACCGGCACCAAGAAAGGCTGCAACCAGGGCGCCTGTGGCGCGTGTACCGTCCTGGTCGACGGCCGCCGCGTCGTTTCCTGCCTGGCGCTCGCCGTCCTGCACCAGGGCGCCAAGGTCACCACCATCGAGGGACTGAGCCAGGACGGGCAATTGCATCCGCTGCAGGCGGCGTTCATTGCGCATGATGCCTTCCAGTGCGGCTACTGCACGGCGGGGCAGATCATGTCCGGCGTGGCGTGCATCGCCGAAGGCCATGCCGCCACGCCGGAGGACATCCAGTTCTGGATGAGCGGCAATATCTGCCGCTGCGCCGCGTATCACGGCATCAATGCGGCCGTGGCCTACGCCGCCAGGGAGGCCTGACCATGCTGCCCTTCACACTGCAACGCGCCGGCAGCGAGCGCGACGCCATCGCCATGGCGCGGGCCGGCGGACGCTACATCGCCGGCGGCACCACGCTCGTGGACCTGATGCGCGAAGAGGTCGAGCGGCCCGAGGCGCTGGTGGACATCAACGGCATCCCGCTGGACTATGTGCGGGAGGAAGACGGTGAACTGGTCATCGGCGCGTTGACGCGCATGTCCGACGCCGCCGCCCACCCCTTGACGCGCCAGCACCAGCCCTTGCTGGCCGAGACCCTGATCGAGGGCGCTTCGCCGCAACTGCGCAACATGGCGTCCATGGGCGGCAATCTGCTGCAACGCGTGCGTTGCCCCTACTTCCGCATGCTGGACGCGCCCTGCAACAAGCGATTCCCGGGCAGCGGCTGCGCGGCCATCGACGGCTTGCACGCCGGCCATGCGCTGTTGGGCGGCAGCGCGGCCTGCATCGCCACGCATCCTTCCGACCTGGCCGTCTCGCTGGTAGCCCTGGACGCCACCGTCCGCGTATTGGGACCGGGCGGAGCGCGCAGCTTCCCCGTCGAGCAACTGTACCGGCTTCCGGAAACGACGCCGCACCTGGAACACACGCTGCTGCCGGGCGAACTGATCACCGAGATCCGGGTCCCCGGAGGCCCCCATGCCCGCCGTGCGCGCTACCTGAAAGTGCGCGACCGCGCCTCCTACGAATACGCACTGGTATCGGCAGCCGTGGCGCTCCATATCGTGGACGGCATCATCATGGAGGCCCGCATCGCATGCGGCGGCGTCGGCACGCGGCCGTGGCGCATGCGCGCCAGCGAAGACTGCCTGGCGGGCCGCAGCGCCGGCGATGCCGCGTTCGACGAAGCGGGACAAGCGGCGCTTGCCGGCGTCCAGCCCCTGCGCGACAACCGCTACAAGGTCCCGTTGCTGGCGCGGACCGTCAAGCGGGCCCTGGAACTGGCCAGCGAGGCGCAGCCATGAACGCCACCATGGGAACACCGGTCGCGCGCGTCGACGGCCGGCAGAAGGTCACCGGCGCAGCGCGCTATGCGGCGGATTTCGACCAGGACGGGCAGGCCTATGCGGTCATTGTCGGCGCGACGGTCGGCCTGGGCGAGGTGCTGGCGATCGACGACGCCGCGGTCCGCGCATTGCCCGGCGTCATCGACGTCCTGACGCATCTGAACGCGCCGCGCCTGCCCTACGCGGAGCGGCGCAGCTTCATCGATCCAGGCGCCGGGGAACGCCTGCACGTATTGCAGGATGCCCAGGTTCGCTTCCATGGGCAGCCGGTCGCCGTGGTCATCGCGGAAACGCTGGACCAGGCCGAACATGCCGCGCTGGCCTTGCGCGTGCGCTACCAGGCCGCGCGTCCGGTTGTCGACCCGACCGACGACACGGTCGGCGAGATCGTCCCGGAGGCCTTCGGCGTGGAACGCGCCGACCACGTCCGGGGCGCGCCGCAGGCGGACGCGGCAGTCGACGATGTGGCGATCGACGCGCACTACGAGATCGCGCGCCAGAACCATATGCCCATCGAGCCGCATGCCACGATCGCGGCCTGGCACGGCGACACCTTGCGGCTGTGGAGCAAGAGCCAGTTCGTCGCCAACGAGCAGGCGGAAATCGCCGCGATCTTCGGGTTGCGCGAGGACCAGGTGGACGTTGTCTGCCCCTTCGTCGGCGGCGCCTTCGGCACCAGCCTGCGTACCTGGCCGCACGTGACCCTTGCCGCCATGGCGGCAAGGGTGTCGGGCAGGCCGGTCAAGCTGGTGTTGACGCGCCGGCAGACCTTCCACGCCACCGGGCATCGGCCGCGCTCGCTGCAGCGCGTCGCGTTGAGCGCCGCCCCCGACGGCGCACTGCGTCGCGTCATCCACGAGGGCCGTGGCGAAACCAGCCGCTTCGAACAGTTCACCGAGGCCATGACATCGGCGACCTCCTACCTGTATTCCTGCCCCAACGTCCATACGCGCTATCGCCTGCTGCCCCTGGACGTGTCCACGCCGACCCATATGCGCGGGCCCGGCGAAGCCAGCGGCATCCTGGCCCTGGAATGCGCCCTGGACGAACTGGCCTATGCCCTGCGCATCGACCCGCTGGCGCTGCGCCGCCGCAACGAACCGGCCCAGGACGAAGGCGCGCGCAAGCCCTTCTCCAGCCGCGCGATGCTGGATTGCTATGCCATGGGCGCGGACCGTTTCGGCTGGTCGCGCCGCACCATGGCGCCGGGCTCCATGCGCGACGGGCGGCTGCTGCTGGGCTGGGGGATGGCCGCCACTACGTACCCGACCTTCTTCGCACCGGCCAGCGCCCGGGCCCGGATACTGCCCGATGGCCGTTTCGAAGTGGAAGCGGCGGCGAGCGACATGGGTCCCGGCACGTATACCTCCATGACCCAGGTGGCGGCCGACACGCTGGGTGTCGCGCTGGACCGCGTCACCGTCAGCCTGGGCCGTTCGGCGTATCCCCCGACACCGCCGCACGGCGGGTCCATGACCATGGCGTCGGTGGGAAGCGCCGTGCTGGCCGCGTGCCGCGAACTGCAGGCCGAACTCGCGCGGCGCCTGCTGGGCGACCCCGAGGCGCCTTTCGGCGGCGCGCCCCTGGATGAACTGACCTGGGGCAAGGGCGCCCTGTATCGCACCTCGTCACCCCAGGACGCGCTGCGCTACGAGGAGATCATGGCGCGCATCGGCGGCCAGCCGATCGAAGTTGGCGCGACCGGCAGCCGTGACGACAAGGCAGGCGACACCTATTCCATGCATGCCTTCGGCGCGGTGTTCGCGGAAGTGGCCATCGACCCGGACGTTTGCACCATGCGCGTACGGCGCATGGTGGGCGCCTACGACGTTGGCCGCGTCATCAACCCGCGGCTGGCGCGCAGCCAGTGCCTGGGCGGCATGATAGGCGGCATCGGCATGGCCCTCATGGAAGCCACCGCGCTGGACCCGCGCGACGGGCGTCCGGTCAACGCCCACATGGCGGACTACCTGGTGCCGGTCAACCGCGACATCGGCGAGCTCGACGTCTGCTTCGTGGGCGGCCACGATGCGCATGCCAACGCGCTGGGGGTGAAGGGCGTGGGCGAAATCGCACTGGTCGGCGTGGCGCCCGCGATCGCCAATGCGGTGTTTCATGCGACCGGCAAACGCGTGCGCCGGCTGCCGATACGCATCGAGAACCTGCTGGAGCCAGGCGTGGAGGCTTGAAGCTGCGCGGCAGCCGCCCGCCTGTCGCGCGCCGTCATGCCAGCATCGGCACGACGGCGCGCGCATCTCCGCTATTTGCCGAATCGCACCACGGCCTTGCGCGACGCCTCGGTCTGCGGCAAGGACGCGAACTCGCCCAGGCTGACGGGCTTGGTCGGAAAACGCAGCCGATAGTAGCCGACCTCGCGGGGGTGTACGCCGCGTTCCTGCGCGATGAGTTCGGTCACGGTCGCGCCGCAGAACCGGCCCTGGCAGGGCCCCATGCCGCAACGCAGGAAGGCCTTCATCTGGTTCACGCCGGTACAGCCCAGCTGCACCGTGTCGCGCACCTGCTGCGCCGTGACTTCCTCGCAGCGGCAGACGATGGTCTCGCCGGCCGGGCGCCGGAAGGCCGGGGCGGGCCGGTACAGGGTGTCGAAAAAGGCGCGGCCGCGCGTGGCGCGGGCGTGCGCCCGCAGGGCCTGCGCCGCGCCCGCATCGCGCTGTTCGCGGCTGATCGTGCCCAGGACATGCGCGGCATGCCAGGCCGCGACGCGGCCGCCCTGCTCGGCCGCCAGCGCCCCCGCGATACCGCCGCCGTCGCCCGCCAGGCTGACGCCGTCCAGGCTGGTGGCGCCCCAGCGGTCGACCACCGGTTCCCAACAGGCCAGCCTGTCGTTCCAGTCGCAGGCCAGGCCCATGGCCCGCGCCAGATTCAGGCCGGGGATGACGCCCTGGTGCAGCAGCAGATGGCGCGCGGCCTGCACACGCTCGGCCGCGCCGACGCGATAGCGTACCGACTCCAGGCGCGCCTGCCCTCCGGCGCGCAGGTCGGTAACGTGCCTGGCCACCGGGATCGCGGCGCGCACTTCGCGCAGCAGTTTCCAGCCCTTGGCCAGGTAGGGCGAGCGCAGGAAGCCCCAGGCGTGCGGCAAGGCGGCGCGCGCATTCGCCGCGGGCGTCGTATCCAGCAGCAAGGCGACGGGCGCCCCGGCGTTCAGGTACTGCCATGCCAGCAGGTACAGCAGCGGACCCGAGCCGGCCAGCACGGCAGGTCCTTCAGGCGCCATGCCCGCGGACTTCAGCAGGATCTGCGCGGCGCCCGCGCCCAGCACGCCCGGCAGTGTCCATCCCGGAATGGGGAAAGGACGCTCCTGCGCGCCGGTCGCCAGCAGGACGTGGCGGGCGTGCAGCAGATTCGCCGCCCCGTCCACCGAATAGGCCAGCTCCCATGCCGGTGAGTCCCTGGAGACAACCGCGCCGCGCGTCGGCGCCGATGCCGGCATGGCGGCAGACCGCGCGGAGCCGGACACAGGGTGGGACAGCGCACGCGACACCGGCGCGGCGGCCCACACGGTGGCCCCGGGCAGATGGCGGGCGCCGCAGGCCCGGAAGGGTTCCAGCAGCGTCTCGCCATGCCAGTAGTCCTTGCCCAGCACGGCGCGGGCGGCCAGTGGCGTATGCGTGATGGCGCGATAGATCTGCCCGCCCGGCGCGGCCTGCTCGTCCAGCACGACGACATCCAGTCCCAGGCCGGCGGCCGTGGTGGCGGCGGCAAGCCCGGCGGGGCCGGCGCCGACGATGGCAAGATCGCAGCATTGCGGGGCCGTCATGGCTGCAGCTCCCGCGCGCCGTCCTGGCGCCGCACCGACATGCCGGCGCGCACCGGCGTCATGCAGGCCTGGCGATTCGGCGTGCCGTCGATTTCCACCAGGCAGTCGAAGCACACCCCCATCATGCAGTACGGTCCGCGCGGGCTGCCGGACACCGGCGTGCCGCGGCAGGCGTCGAAGCCGTGCGCCAGCAGGACGGCGGCGACGGTATCGTGCGCGGCGCAGGACAGCAAGCGCCCTTCCACCGTAATGGTGACCGGGTCGTGTGACGCCACGGGCGTCGCGAGGTCAAGTCGTTTGAACATCGAAGCGATCGGTAGAAAAGGGAAGGAAGGCGTCGTCCAGCGCGCCCGCGGCGATGCGCGGCGCCAGCGACAGCGCATGCGCGGCGGCCAGCGTGACGCCGCTATGGCAGGTGGCCACGAAGGCACCGGGACAGCGCGTCGATTCCTGGTACACGGGAAAGCCGTCGCGCGCCATGACGCGCAGCGCGGACCAGGTCCGCACCACGCGGACGTCGCGCAGGGCGGGCAGCGTGCGTACCGCGCGGTCGGCCAGGGTCGCCAGGACGGGCAGGCCTAGGCTGGCGTCGTCGAAGCCGGCCTCTTCCTGCGAATCGCCCACCAGCCACGTGCCCTCATCGGTCTGGCGCAGCGTGACACAAGGCAGCGGCAGGTGGCGGCGCGTGCGCTCCAGCACCATGATCTGGCCGCGCTGGGGCCGCACGGGCACATCCAGCCCCACTTGCGCGGCGAGCGCCTGGTTGGCCAGCCCCGCCGCGATGACGAGCCTGCGTGCGCGCAGCTCGCCGCGCGGCGTGGCCACGCGGAAAAGGCCTCCGCCATGCGAGCCATGCCCGCCATGCGGTGCATGCGAAGCCGGCGACGGCTCGCGCAGGACCCCTTGCAAGTCCCCGTGCATGCCTTCGTGCGACACGGATTGCGCCGGCGTGCGCGGCAGGTAGTGCACGCCCATGCGGGCGAACGCGGTATGCAGCGCGAGCAGCAGCTTGAGCGGGTTGAGGATGCCGTCACGTTCAGACCAGATCGCGCCTTGCACGTCCGGTCCCACGCCGGGCAGCGCCTGCGCGGTCTCGTAGCGGTCCAGCAGCTTCCATTCGTACTTCGGCATGCCCGGCTGCGCGTGCAGGCGCCGCATCGCGGATACGCGCGCCTCGATCTCGCCTTCGCTCATCAACGGCGTCAGGCCGCCGGGCTGCTCCAGCCGCACGTCGATCCCGGTCTGATCGAGCAGCCGCGCGGCGAAAGCCGGCCACAGGCCCGCGGACTCGACGGTCCAGCGTGAATACGCCGCCATGCCGATGCCCTTGCTCTGCACCCACACCAGGCCGAAGTTGCCGCGCGACGCGCGCCATGCCACGTCGCCTTCGTCCAGCACGGCCACGCGTTCGAACGCGCCGCGCAGGCCGTAGGCGATCGCGGAGCCGACCAGGCCGCCGCCCACCACCAGCGCATCCAGGACGCCGTCGAACGCCCCGCGGTCACCGCCCGGCATCCCGGCCTCCTCCTGTCCACGCGCAGACTCCACGCGTCATCGCGCCAGCTCCTCCGGCACCGCGCCGTACAGCTCGCCAGCCGCCGTGGCGCTGACCTTGCCATCCAGCAGGTCGCGCCGCAGCCGTTCGCGGGCGCGCAAGGCGGGCGACCCGTAGCCGCCGCCGCCGGGGGTTTCGATGCGGACGCTTTCGCCGGCGTCCAGCGTGATGCCGGCCGTCTTGGAAAACAGTTCCTCCTCGCGCGGCGTACCGTGGTTGCGCACCAGCCGCGCGCGCCTCCCATCCCGGCCCCCGTCCACGCCGGTGGCCACGCCGACGGTGTGGCTGTCCGAGCGCGCCGAGAACACGATGCCCGGCACCAGCGCGCGGATCTGCTTGGCGATCGCCAGTCCGCCGCGCGTGCGGCCTGCGCCGCCCGAATCCGGGATCATGGCGTACTCGTCCATCAGCAGCGGGTATTCGTTTTCCAGCGCTTCCACTGGCAGGTTGGAGGTGTTGGTCATGTGCACATGGATGGCGTCCATGCCGTCCATGTCGTAGCGCGCACCGGCGCCGCCGCCCAGCGTTTCCAGGTAGACGAACTCGCCCGCGCGCGCCGGCCATTTGCCGGAGAACACGATGGCCGGGCAGCAGTCGTTGCCCGAGGCCATGATCTTTTCCGGCGGCAGCAGGCCGCGGAAGGCCCCGAATATCGCGCCCGCGACCTTCTGCGCGGTGATGGACCGCGCGCCCACCGCCGCGGGGTGTTCCGGGTTGGTGATGGTGCCCAGCGGCGCCGAGATCTCGATGGGTGCGAACAGGCCCGCATTGGGCGCGATGTCCGGATCGAGCAAGGCCTTGACGGCGTAGTACACCGAAGCACGCAGCGCATTGACCGGCAGGTTCATCGCGCCGCGCGCCTGCTTGCCCGAGCCGCTGAAATCGAAGTGCAGCCGGTCCGGATGAACCGTCAGGGTGACCTGGATGCGCACCGGGTCGCCGCCGAAGCCGTCGTCGTCCAGATCGGAATGGAAGGTATAGCTGCCCTGCCTGAGCTCGGCGATGCGATTGAGCAGGCGACGCCGGGTATAGCGGATCACGTCTTCCACCGACTGCAGCACCGCGTCCAGCCCCATCTGCCGGATCAGCCCCTGCACCGCGGCCGCGCCGCGCCGGTTGGTCGCCATCTGCACGCGCAGGTCCAGCAGGCGTTCTTCGGGATCGCGGGTATTGGCGCAGATCAGGTTCAGCAGGTCCTCGTCGACGGTGCCGGCCCGCACGATGCGGCTGACGGGAATGCGCACGCCTTCCGCGAAGATCGACCCCAGGCCGCCGGCGATGGAGCCGGGCACCGGCCCGCCGACGTCCGAGTGGTGGGCGATGTTGGCCGCGAAAAAGCGCAGCGTGCCCTCCCAGAACACCGGGGTGACGATATTGATGTCGGGCAGGTGGCTACCGTTGGCCAGGTAGGGGTCGTTGCAGATGAAGACATCGCCGTCCTGGATGGTGTCCACCGTGTGGCGCTCCAGGATGGCGCGCATCGCCCCGTCCAGCGACCCCAGGTGCAGGGGAATCTGCGTGCCCTGCGCCACCAGCCGCCCCGCGGCATCGAACAGCGCCACGGAGCAATCCTTGCGTTCCTTGATGTTCGTGGAAAACGACGCCCGCACCAGCGTGTTGTTCATGTCTTCCGTGATCGACAGCAGCCGGTTGCAGAAGACCTCCATGCCGATCGGATCGGCCAGGTCCCCGGCCGCGCGAATGTGTTCAGCCATGTGCGTTGCCTCGCGGATGTGTTCAGCCATGGGAATTGCCTTGCAGGGTGATGATGAGGTTGCCGTAGTCGTCCACCACGGCGTGATGGCCGACGCCGACCACGGTGGTGGAACTCATTTCCTCCACCAGCGCGGGTCCCTGGAAGGACACGGCGGTGGGCAGGCGGGCGCGGTCGTAGACGGGGGTCTCCAGCCATCCGTGGGCGGCGCCGAAATAGGAGTCGCGCGTGCCGATGCGGGCGTCGGCCACCGTGCCCGAGACGGTGCGCGGGGACAACGGCGCCTTGATCACCTGGCCCTTGGCCTGCACGCGGCAATTGATGATCTGGATGGCGCGGTCGTCCACGTCGTAGCCGTACTCGCGCTGGTGCGCCTGCGCAAAGCGCGCCAGGAATTCCTGGAAGCCGCTTTCACCGGTGTCGTCCAGCGGCACCTGGACCTCGAAGTTCTGGCCCTCGTAGCGCGCATCGATGGCGCAGTGCGCGGCGCGCAGGCCCTGCGCCACGCCTTCGGCCGCCAGCCATTCATCGGCCTGCCGCCGCAGGTCGTCCAGGATGCCCGCCACGCGGGTCCAGTTGGCCGGGGTGGCCAGGGAGATTTCGCTGCGCACGAAATCGAAGGAGATATCGCTCAACAGGATGCCGCGCGCGCACATGGTGCCGGGCTCCTGCGGCACGATGACACGCGGTATGCCGCACTCCTGCGCCACCTCGACGGCATGCAGCGGGCCGGCGCCGCCAAAGGCGAACAGCGCGAAGCGGGACAGGTCGTAGCCGCGCTCGGTCGATACCGCGCGGATGGCGCGGCTCATGTTGGCGGTGGCGATGCGCAGGATGCCTTCGGCCGCCGCCTCGATACCCAGGCCCAGCGGCTGCGCCACCTTTTCCTGGATGACGCCGCGCGCGGCCTCGGCGTAGACGGGCATGCGGCCGTTCAGCAGCGAGACCGGATTCAACCGCTGCAGCACGATTTCCGCGTCGGTGATGGTGGGTTCGGCGCCGCCGCGGCCATAACCCACGGGCCCGGGCACCGCGCCGGCGCTATGCGGTCCCACCTTCAAGGCGCCGGCATCGTCCATCCACGCGATACTGCCGCCGCCGGCGCCGATCACATGGATATCGACCATGGGTGTCTTCACGGGATAGCCGGCCACGTGGCGATGCGAGGTGAACAAGGGCTTGCCCTCGACGATCAGGGATACGTCGGTGCTGGTGCCGCCCACGTCGAAGGTGACGAGGTTGGGGCTGCCGATCACGCGGCCCACCGCGGCGGCGCCCACCACGCCGGCAGCCGGGCCGGACAGGCAGGTACGCACCGGAAACTGCCGCACGCTGGCGATGGACATCAGGCCGCCGTTCGAGTGCACCGTGTGGGGTTCGTGAGCGATGCCCAGCTCGCGCACCCGCAGCAGGAAGCGCTCCAGGTAGCCGGCCATGCGGGGCCCGACCGCGGCGTTCAGCACGGTGGTGGACAGCCGCTCGTATTCGCGGAACTCCGGCAGGACTTCGCTGGACAGGCTGATGTACGCATCCGGCATTTCCTCGGCGACGATCTCGCGCGCGCGCCGCTCGTGCACCGGATTGCGATAGGCATGCAGGAAGCAGATCGTGACCGCGCCGATGCCATGGCTGGCGAAGTAGCGCGCAGCATGCCGCACCGCCTGTTCGTCCAGCGGCTCGCGCACCTCGCCGCCGGCCTGTATGCGTTCGGCGACCTCGATGCGGAACTGGCGCGGCACGGCCACGGGCGGCTTGCCCACGCTGTAGTCGTACAGGTGCGGACGGGTCTGCCGGCCGATCTCCAGCACGTCGCGAAAGCCCCGCGTGGTGATCAGACCCACCTGGGCTCCCTTGCGTTCGATGATGAGATTGGTCGCCACCGTCGTGCCGTGGCCGACATGCGACACCTGCGACGCATCGACGCCGTGGGTCTCCAGCAGGCCCGCGATACCCGTGGCGATCGCGCGCGACGGATCATCCGGCGTGGACGGCACTTTGTGAAAGTGCACGATCCCCGCGCCTTCGTCGATCATGGTGAAGTCGGTAAACGTCCCTCCGACGTCTATGCCGATACGGTACATAGGGTTCTTCCTGAAGAAAATAAAGGTTCCCCGGGCGGCCGCGCCAGGGCGTGGCCGCCGGTCCCAGACGATGGATCGTTGCGGTCCGCGCGATCGACCCGGACGGACCGATGCGGCGCGGATCATTCCAGGCCGGTCATCGCGCGCGCATCGCTTCCAGCCCCGTTCATTCGCGGGTCATCATTCCAGGCGGATCTGCGCCTGCTGGACCACCTTGCACCACTTGGCGGTGTCGTTCCTGATCATGGCGGCGAACGCGTCGCCCGCCGTCGACGACACCTGCGCACCGGTGCTTTCCAGATAGGGCTTCATGTCAGGGCCGTTCTGGACGGCGACGATGGCCTTCTCCAGGCGACTGGCGATCTCCGGCGGCAGGTTCGCCGGCGCGAACATGCCGAACCACACGATGGCCTCGAAACCCGGATAGCCCGATTCCGCCACGGTCGGCACATCGGGCAGCATGGCGCTGCGCTGCGCGGACGTCACCGCCAGCGCGCGCAACTTGCCTTCCTTGATGTAGGGGTAGGAGGTCATGACGACATCCATCATCATGTTGACCTGCCCGCCCAGCAGGTCGATCAGGGCCGGCCCCGATCCGCGGTACGGCACGTGAGTCATCGAAATGCCCGCCACGCTGGTGAAGGCGGCGGAAGCCAGGTGGTTGGAGGTGCCGGGTCCGTTGGACGCGTAGGTATAGCGGCCGGGGTCCTTCCTGGCGAGCGCAACGAAGGACTGCAGGTCCTGCGCCGGCAGGTCCTTGTTGATCACGATCACATTCGGGATGGTGGCGACCACGGCCAGCGGCGTGAAATCCTTGGCGGGGTCGTAGGGCAGCTTGGGATAGATGCACGGCGCGCTGCCGTGCGTGCTGACCGAGCCCATCAGGATGGTGTAGCCGTCGGCGGGCTGGCGGGCCACATAGTCGGTGCCCACCGTCCCGCCGGCGCCGGGACGGTTCTCCACGATGACATTGGCGCCCAGGTTCTTGCCCAGGCCTTCGGCCAGCTTGCGCGCGACCAGGTCGGTCGAGCCGCCGGCAGCGAACGGCACGACCATGCGGATGATTTTGTCGTTGGGCCAGGCCGCCATGGCCGTGGCGCTGGCGGCCGCCAGCACCAGGCCCGCCAGCAACCCACCACACCTGCGCAACATGCGAGTCTTCATGAACGTATTCCCCTTGTCTATGAATATCGGTTCCGGCGCGGCTCGTTGTCCGCTGGAAACCGGCCGATGCATTGCAGCAGCCATCCTAGGGCTGGGCCGGAGTCGGCGGCAGCCGTTTCCATTTATAGTCACATAAACGTCATTGATGCACCGGTGCGCTGCATCCACGGGACTGCCGCCATGAAACACCCCGACCTCAACCTGCTCGTGCACTTCGATGCCTTGATGACCTGCCGCGCCGTGTCGCGCGCGGCTGAGCAGGTCGGCGTCAGCCAACCCGCGATGAGCGCCGCGCTGAGCCGGCTGCGCAAGCTGTTCAACGACCCGCTGCTGGTCCGCGAGGGCGCGCTGTGGAAGCCCACGCCGCAGGCGACCGCCCTGCATCTGGAATTCCAGCCGCTGCTGGCGCGCTGGCAACGCGCCACCAGTCCGCGCCAGGACTTCGACCCGCGCATGACGGCGCGCACTTTTTCGCTGTATGCCACCGACTACATGCAGTTCACCGTGCTGCCGCGCGTGCTGCCCGACCTGGCACGTGATGCGCCGCATGTGCATTTGCGCATCATGCCGGCCCGGCCGCTGCATGGGATGAGCATGCTCGACACCAATCACGTCGAACTGCTGACCGGCTATTTCCCCGATCCGGCGCAGAACCTGCGCGCCCGCTTCCTGTATGAAGAGCCCGCCGTCTGCATCGTGCGGGAACAGCATCCCTGCTTGCGCCGGCGCTGGAACCTGGATAGCTACCTGCGCTACGCCCATGTCGACCTTTCCGCGCACACGGGCCACTTCAGCGTGGCCATCGACCGCATGCTGCAGACCATGAATCGCCGCCGCCGGGTGGCCGCGACCCTGTCCAGCTACATGGTTTGCCCCTATGTGGTCGCTGCTTCCGACCTCATCGCCACCATGCCGATGAGCGTGGCGAAGGCAGTGGCCCGGACCACCGGGCTCGCGCTGCTCGATGTGCCGCTGAAATTGCCGGTGATGTCGGTGTCGCTGTACTGGCACGAGCGCTACCAGGACGACCCGGGCCATGCCTGGCTGCGCCAGTACATCGCGGCGCGCGTCACGCAACCCTGAGCGGCCGCGCGGACGGCCAGGCCAGCGGCGCCTTGGCATCGATGATGCCGCCCCGTGCGGCATCGGAGGCACGCGGATTGCGACCGCCGCGTGATCGCCCACGCGGCAGGAGAACACCATGCGCATCCGACTCAAACCCATCGCCGAGCAGGTCATCGTGATCACCGGGGCCTCCAGCGGGATCGGCCTGGCCACCGCCATGCTGGCCGCCCATCAGGGCGCCCGGGTCGTCATGGCGGCGCGCAGCCGCAGCACCCTGGAGCATGTCGCCCAGGAAATCGTGGCCGGCGGAGGCAACGCGGTCGCCGTGGCGGCCGACGTGGCGGTGCGCGAAGACGTGGAGCGTATCGCGCAAGCCGCCGTGGATCGCTACGGCCATGTGGACACCTGGATCAACAACGCGGGGCTGTCCATCTACGGCCGCCTGCACGAGGTTCCGGAAAAGGACGCCAGGCGGCTGTTCGATGTGAACTACTGGGGCGTGGTGCACGGCTCGCTGGTCGCCCTGCCCCTGCTCAAGAGCAGCCAGGGAGGCGCCCTGATCAATGTCGGCAGCGAGGTCTCCGACGCCGTCGTGCCGTTGCAGGGCATGTACGCCGCCAGCAAACATGCCGTGAAAGGTTTTACTGATGCATTGCGCATCGAACTGGAGGCTGACGAGGCCCCGATCTCCGTGACGCTGGTGCAGCCCACCGCGGTGGATACCCCGTTCCCCGAGCACGCCGCGAACTACATGAGCCAGGCGCCGAAGTTGCCTACGCCCATGATCGAAGCGCAGAAGGTCGCGAGCGCCATCCTGGAAGCGGCCACGGATCCCACGCGCGAAGTCAAGGTTGGCGCGATGTCGGTACTCAACACCGCGATGTTCAAGCTGTTGCCGGGTCTGGCCGACCGCATGGCGAAGAAGCAGATGGGCCGCCAGCAACGCAACGCCGCGGCCTATCCGCGGCCCGGTACCCTGTACGAACCCGGCGAAAGCGGCGAAATCACCGGGTTCGGCGATACCAATGCAGCCGACCCGGACCAGGCGATGCAATCCAACAAGCGCTCGCCCGTCTGACCGTCGCCGGCACGCCGTGCCGGCCCCAGGTGTCTCCGCCGCCCGGTCCCCAGGTTCGATGCCCGCATTCCCGCGGGCTCGCCTGTACCGGCGATTCAGCCACGGCAACGCCGTGGCATTTTTTTTCACGGCTCCCGCTGCGATTTGCCGGTACGGACAGGCGCCCGGCAGTTCCCCCGAAGGGGCGATTGGCCCCGCCTGCCCTTTTACCGCTAGACTTGCCGGGATATCCGTCGCGCGCGCGCCCTGCTCAACCACAACCGCACTGGGCGGACCCACGACACGACGGCCGCCGGCCCACGAGAAATCCATGAACGAACCCGCCATTCCCGACAAACCGTCCCTCGCCCTGCAAGGCGACCGGCGCCTGGAGCTGATGCTGCGCGCCATCAAGGACTACGCCATCTACCTGCTGGACCGGGATGGCTATATTGTCAGCTGGAACGCCGGCGCGGAACGGTTCAAGGGTTATACCGCCGACGAGATCATCGGCCAGCATTTTTCCCGCTTCTACACGGATGAAGACCGGGCGAGCGGCCTGCCGCAGCGCGCCCTGGCCACCGCCGCCGCCACCGGCACCTACGAGGCCGAAGGCTGGCGGGTGCGCAAGGACGGCACGCGGTTCTGGACCAGCGTGGTGATCGACCCGGTGTACGACGACGACGGCTCCCTGATCGGCTACGCCAAGGTCACCCGCGACATCAGCGACAAAAAACGGGCGCTCGAGGCGCTGTTCGCCAGCGAGCAGCGTTTCCGCCTGCTGGTGCAGGGCATACGCGATTACGCCATCTTCATGCTCGACCCGGACGGCCGCATCACGAACTGGAACGCCGGCGCCCAGGCGATCAAGGGCTACAGCGCGGCGGAGATCATCGGCGAGCACTTTTCGCGCTTCTATACCCCGGAGGATCGCGCCCGCGGCGAACCGGCCCGCGCACTGGGCACGGCCCTGCGCGACGGCAAGTTCCTGGGCGAAGGCTGGCGCATGCGCAAGGACGGCACGCGCTTCTGGGCCAGCGTGGTGCTGGACCCCATACGGGACGAGCGTGGGCATCTGATCGGCTTCGCCAAGATCACGCGCGACGTGACCGAACGCCGCGAAGCCCAATTGGCGCTGGACCGCAGCCGCGACGCGCTGAACCAGGCGCAGAAGATGGAAGCAATCGGCCGCATCACGGGCGGCGTCGCGCACGACTTCAACAACCTGCTGACCATCATCCGTTCATCCGCCGAGCTTCTGCGGCGTCCGGGATTGCCGGAGGCCAGGCGCGCCCGATATATCGACGCGATCGCCGATACGGCCAACAAGGCGGCGCAACTGACACGTCAACTGCTGGCCTTCGCCCGCAAGCAGCCGCTGCAGCCGGAAGCCTTCCTGGTCAGCGAACGGTTGCGCGGCCTGGAGCACATCATCCGTACCTCGGTAGGCTCGCCCGTCAAGCTGCACTTCGAGCTTCCCGACGGCATACGCGCGGCCGAAGCGGACCCGAACCAGTTCGAAACCGCCGTGCTGAACATCGTCATCAACGCGCGCGACGCCATGCCGCGCGGCGGCCATCTGACCATTTCGGCCAGACAGGTGGACCGCATCCCGTCAGTGCGCAACCATTCCGGCGCCCAGGGCGACTTTGTCGCGGTGTCGATCACCGACACGGGCACGGGTATCGAACCGGGCACCCTGCGCCGAATATTCGAGCCGTTTTTCACCACCAAGGCCGTGAACAAGGGTACCGGCCTGGGCTTGAGCCAGGCCTATGGCTTCGCCAAGCAATCCGGCGGCGAAATCGACGTCAGCACCCGGGTGGGCGAGGGCACCACCTTCACGCTATACCTGCCCTGTGCCAAGATCGACGCAATCCCACGGCAAGAAGCCGAGACCTCTGTGCACGCCAGCACGCCGGACGGCATCGAGCCGCTGTCGGTCCTGCTGGTGGAAGACAACGAGACCGTGGGGCGCTTCGCGCTGGGGCTGCTGAACGAACTGGGCTTGCGGGCAAACTGGGCCACCGATGGACAGTCGGCGCTGGCCCTGATGGAACAGCGCAACGGCGGCTTCGACCTGATGTTTTCCGACGTCGTCATGCCGGGGATGAACGGCGTCGAACTGGCCTCCACGGTGCGCAAGCGCTGGCCCAGCGTGCGGGTAGTCCTGACCAGCGGCTATAGCCATGTGCTGTCCGAACAGGGCATGCACGGCTTCGACTTCCTGGCCAAGCCCTACTCCGCCGAAGCGCTCGTGAAGATCCTGCACCTGCCCACGCCGGGCAGCACGGGGGACGCGCCGGCCGCGGCCTGATACGCCGCGCGCACGGTACGGGGTTTGCTGCCGGCAGGGCTTCCATTTCAGGAAGCCCTGGCGCTTCCATTTGCCCGGAGGTTCCCCATGCAAACCATCCTGCCCGACATGCAGCGCTGTATCGACGAATGCCTGAATTGCTATCAAAGCTGCCTGGGCGGGGCGATGCGGCACTGCCTGGAAGCCGGCGGCCCGCATCTGGCCCCCGACCACTTCCGCCTGATGATGGCCTGTGCGGAAATGTGCCGTACGGCCGCCCATTTCATGCTGCTCGGCGTACCGCACCACCGCCACACGTGCGCGGACTGCGCCTCGCTGTGCCGGCAGTGCGCGGACAGCTGCGACAGCCTGCGGGACATGGACGAATGCGCCGCCATGTGCCGTCGCTGCGCCGATGCCTGCGAACGCATGGCCGGCACGGCGGGCGCGACGGCAGGCCGTCCTTGACGGCTTGATGGCCAATGCCCCGGCCGGCCGTGCTCAGGCCAGCAGCCCGCTGGCGCGCCGTACCTGCCGCGCGATCCCCTGCTCCAGCACGCCTTCGCCTCCCGGGCTCAGCACGGTCAGGAAGGCGCGGGCGCGGGTGATGCCCGTATAGAGCAGCTCCCGCGTCAGGATCGGGCTGAGCCGCTCCGGCAGCACGACGGCGGCATGCTCGAATTCCGAACCCTGGGACTTGTGCACCGTCAGCGCGAAGACGGTCTCCACGGCCTGCAGGCGGCTGGGGAGCACCCACTTCACCCGTCCGCTGCCGTCGGTCATGGGGAAGGCCACGCGCAGGGCCGCGGGCTGGTCGGGGGCGCGCGGCAAGGCCAGCGTAATACCGATGTCGCCGTTCATCAGGCCCAGCGCATAGTCGTTATGCGTGACCAGCACCGGACGTCCGGCGTACCAGTCGCCCGCACCCGCGATCAGGCCCTGGTCGCGCAGCAACTGGGCCACGCGCCGGTTCAATCCCTCCACGCCCCAGGGGCCGTGGCGCAAGGTGGTCAGCAGTTGGAAAGCGCCATGGGCCTGGAGAACCGCGCGGGCCCAGTCGTCCAGGGCTTCCTGGTCCGCATCCAGGCCCGGCGTCCGCTCGCGTAGCACGCGCAGGTAGTTGGCATATCCCTGCGGGCCGTGCAGGGCGCCAGGCGCGCCGGCCGGCTCCTGCCGCAAGGGCCCGGCCGCGGCAAGTTCGAGTTCCGTCTGCGCCTGCCCGTTCAGCACCAGGGCGGCGAAGTGGCGATCGCACTCGCGTCCCGCCAGGCGGGCCACGCCCGCGTGCGGCTGGCGCCAGAACCGGGCGACCGCCGCGCGATCGCCGGCGTTGACCGCGGTGGCCAGCCGGCCGATGCCGCTGTCCGCCGCGAAACGATGGCTGTGACGCAGCATGACCACCGCCTGGTCCAGGTCTGTTCCGTCGGCATCGACCAGCGCAGGATCGACTTGCTCGCCGGTCACCTCCGCCAGCCAGTCGCGCGTCGCCGGGGTATAGCGGCCGGCGTGCGCCTCGCGGCACAGGTCGGCCAGCACCGCGCCGGCCTCCACGGAGGCGAGCTGGTCCTTGTCGCCCAGCAGGATCAGGCGCCCCCGGGCGGGCAGCGCCTGCAACAGCGCCGCCATGGTCTCCAGGTCGATCATCGACGCCTCGTCCACCACCAGCACGTCCAGCGCCAGCGGGTTGTCGGCATCGTGCCGAAAGCGACGCGAACCGGGCCGGCTGCCCAGGAGGCGGTGCAAGGTGGAGACCTCGGTAGGAATGGCCGCGCGTATCGCCACGCCGGAGGACAGGTCGCCGACCGGCAGCCGGGCAACCGCCCCGGATATCGACTCGCTCAGGCGCGCGGCCGCCTTGCCGGTGGGCGCGGCCAGCCGGATGCGCAGGGGCCGCGGCGGATTCGCGCCGCCGTGCGCGCCATCCAGCGCCAGCGCTTGCAGCGCGGCAAGAACCTTCACCACCGTGGTGGTCTTGCCGGTGCCGGGTCCGCCCGTGATGATGGTGAAGGCGCTGCGCGCCGCGGCGGCGCAGGCGATCTTCTGCCAATCGGCGCCGCTGCGCGCCGCGCCCGCCGGCGGGGCAGCCGGGAACAAGGCATCGAGCAGGCGACGCAGGCGCGCGGCGGGCAAGGCCGCCTGCAATTCCGGATTGCGTGCCAGCCGCGCCATGATCCCGGCATTGATGTCCTGCTCGTACTGCCAGCAGCGGCGCAGGTAAAGGCGCTGCTCCACCCGCACCAGCGGCGTCGCGCCCGGGCCCTGCCCCACCAGGACGGGCAGGTCCAGGGCCGCCTGCCAGCGCGACAGCGACACGTGTTCCAGCAGCGCGGCGGGCGAGCGAGCGGCTGCTTCGCCCGCCGCCAGGTCGGCGCCCTCGGGCGGCAGCGCCAGCGTCATCTCCGGGTCTTCCAGCGCGGCGCCCAGGTCCAGGCACGCATGTCCGTGCGCCAATTGGTGGCTCGCCAGCAGGGCGCCGAAAATCAGCAGCGGCGGCGCCTCCGGCACCTCCGTCCACAGAAAGCGCGCGAAGACCGCGTCGAGCTGCCGTATCCAGCCCTGCGCCGTCCAGGCGTCGAACAGGGCCAGCAGTTCCTGCGTGGCGGCGGCCGCATCGTTCGACAGGCCGGCCCGACCGGCCCCGGACCGGGCGCCGGGGCGCAAGCCATGCGCAAGACCGGCGGCGTCCGTGGAATGGCCATGACCGGCGGCATCTTCCGGACCGGCACGGCCGCCGCCAGGGGCCGTGGGACGGAACAGCAGGGGGCGGAACATCAGGCCACCTCCCGCGGCGCATCGGCGGCGAACAGCCGGTCCAGCGCCTGCACCATGGCGGCCGGGGGCCGCTGCGCGAACACGCCGGCGTGCGGCGACCGCATGCCGCGCAGGAAAACATAGACCGCGCCGCCCACGTGCCGGTCGTAATCGTAGTCCGGCAGGCGGGCGCGCAGCAGCCGGTGCAGGGCGAACACATACAGCGCGTATTGCAGGTCATAGCGGTGCGCCAGGACGGCGTCGCGCATCGCGGCCGGCGTGTAGGCCGCGTCGTCCGGACCCAGGCGGTTGGACTTGTAGTCCAGCACGTAATACCGTCCTTCGTGCTCGAAGACCAGGTCGATGAAGCCCTTCAGCATGCCGTTGATGCGCGTGGATTCGAGCTGCGGCCGCGGCGCGTCGTCCAGCGTGTACGCGCGAACGATGCGATCCAGGCGGCGTACGTCCACGTCGTCGGCGGCCAGCCAGAACTCCATCTCCGGGATGGCCTGGTCCAGTCCCGCCAGGGTGGCCGGCCTCACGGGACCGGCCGGCGTATCGGGCAAGGCCATGGGACGCGCAACGGCATCGAGCAGCCACTCGGTGATCGGGTCCGTCCATGCCGACCAGTCGCGTACCTGGCAGCGCCGCGCCACCGCATCGCGCACGCGCTCCGGCTGCGCGGGCAGCGTATCGAAGCCCTGGGCGGCGGCCCACTCCAGCAGTTCGTGAAAGAAGGTGCCGGCCTGCGCCCCAGCGGGAACGGCGTGCAGCGCCGCGGCGCCCGCGGATCCGCCACGCGGCGCCCCGACGGCGCGCGCGATCGCGTCGCGCGGATCGCCATCCGGCATGGGGCCGGCATCGAGCGTTTCCTGGAAAACGTCTTCCTGTGCGGTTTCCGGCGCGGCCTCGGGATCGGCATCGCCCCGGACAGAACGCAGCGACGAATAACTGGCGATCCACCAGTGGTCGCGCACGGCGCGTCCCATGGCGCGCGCACGGCCATCATGCCGGGGCCCGCTGTCGGCGCGATAGACATAGGACGGCGGCTCCGGCGCCTGCCGCACCGCGATGCAGGGATGCCCGCCCTGCCAGGCCGCAAGGGCGTCCGGCAAAGGCAGTCCGCGCGCGGACTCTCCGGCGCCGATCAGATAGCCGAACGCGCTGAGCTCCAGATTCGCCAGCGGGGCCAGGCCCACCCACGTGGCGTAGCGCGCACGTGTCAGCGCCACGTACAGCTTGCGCAGGTCCTCGCCCAGGCGCTCGCGATCGGCGCGCGCGTGGCCGTCGGCATCCGTGGATAGCGCAACCTTCAGGTCGCCCCGGTCATCATGCCAGGACAAGGGCACGGCGTCGGCCGGCACCGCGCGAAACGCCGCGGCGTAGGGCAGGAAGACCAGCGGATACTCCAGCCCCTTGGATTTGTGCACGGTGATCACCCGCACCAGGTCGGCATCGCTTTCCAGGCGGATGGTCAGGGCATCGTTCTCTTCGCCCTGTTCGGCGGCGTGGCGCATTTCCGCCAGATAGCGGATCAGGCCGTGTTCGCCATCGATGCCCGCGCTGGCCTGCTGGAGCAGTTCGGCGATGTGCAGAAGGTCCGTCATCGCGCGCTCGCCGCCGGTGCCGCCGTCGTCGGACTGGTGGATGGCTTGCAGGTCGGGTCGGGGATCGCCTGGAACATCGTCTTCAAGGTCGGCGTGCAGGTCGGCCGGCACACCGATCGCGCGGCCCCCGCCCAAGTGGCGCGCGGGCACGTCGAAGTCGTCGAGCAGGCGGCGCAGCATGGGCAGCACGCCCTTCTCGCGCCAGGCGCGCGCATAGGCGCGGAACTGCTGTGCACGAGCTTCCCACGCCAGCTCGTCATTGCCCAGGCGGTCCAGTTCATGCCAGGGCACGCCCAGCATCGGCGTGGCGAGGGCGGCGCGCAATGCGCGCGCATCGTCGGGCTCGGCGCAGGCGCGCAGCCAGAACTCGACCTGCGTGGCCTGGTCGCTGGCGAACACGGATTGCCGTTCGGACAGGTAGACGCTGCGCACGCCCCGGCGCGACAGTGCGCGCCGTATCGCGCGCGACTGGCGCCCCGTGTCGACCAGCACGGCGATGTCGGCCGGACGCAAGGCGCGCGGCGGGTCGGCCTGCGCGCCGCAGAAAGCCGCACGGCCATCGCGGCTCATGGTCAGCAGGCGCACGATCTCGCCCGCGCAGGCATCGGCCATCGTTTCCAGGTAGGCGCCCGCGCCCACCGGCTTGCCGTCCTCGCCGGCCGGCAGCCACCAGGCCGTCAGGGCCGGCACCTCGGCTTCCTGCGCTCCTTCCCGCACGATCAGGCGGTCCGGACGTCCATGCGCCTGCGCGGACACGAAAGGGACCGGGTTGCCGTCGGCGCGGCGGAACAGGAAGGCGCCTTGGCCATCGGGACGGCGCTCCGCCGTTTCGAAGCAGTGGTTGACGGCCTGCACCATGGCGTGCGTCGACCGGAAATTCGTCTGCAAGGCATACAGGCGGCCTTGCACGGCGGCGCGGGCCCGCAGGTAGGTATGGATATCGGCGCCGCGAAAGCCGTAGATGGCCTGCTTGGGATCGCCGATCAGGATAAGCCCGGTGGCGCGGTCGTTGCGCGCGACGCGATAGACGGCGTCGAAGATCCGGTACTGCACGGGGTCCGTGTCCTGGAATTCGTCGATCAACGCGACCGGGAACTGGCCGCGCAGCGTCGCCGCCAGCGCGTCGCCGCTGGGACCGGCCAGTGCCGCATCCAGCTGGTCGAGCAAGGCATCGAAACTCATCTGCGCGCGTTGCGCCTGTTCCTGCGCGAAACGCCGGCTGACCCACGCCGTGGCATGGCACAGCACATCCTGCCGTGCCTGCGGCAGCGCGCGGGTGCGTTCGCGCAGTTCGGCCAGCGCGGCGAAGGCGGGATGATCGGGCGGGTCGCCCTTCCAGGCCTCGCCCAGGCCCGGCCCCAGGCGTTGCCATGCGGTATCGCTCAGGACGGGGGCGTGCGCGTGCGGGTCCTCGCTCCAGGCCGCCAGGCTTTCCAGCCATGGCACGTAGTAGCGGGCCTGGAGCTGGCGGCCGTTGACGCGCTTGCGCGCGACACCGTCATCGAAGAGCGCGCGCAACGCCGGCAGCCATTGCGGCCAGGGCTGCTTCAGTTCGTCCAGCATGGCCTGGCGCCGCTCGCGGGCGGCGCAAAGCAGCACCTCGGGATGATCCGGCGCCTTGAGCTGCGGCGCGTATTTCAGCACCGTCTGCAACTGTGCCTGCAGGGCCTCCGGCCCGGGCCACCAGGCCCGCACCTCGGCGGCGGACACGGCATCGAGCGGCGCGATATGGGTGCGCCAGTAATCGCGCACCACCTCGGCCAGCAGCGGCGCCGTGTTCTGCTCCAGCGTCTGCTGGAACAGGCTGTTGCTGTGGAAGGCGTGCTCTCGCAGCATGCGATTGCACCAGCCGTGGATGGTGCTGACGGCTGCCTCGTCCATCCATTCCACCGCCAGCTGCAGCTTGCGTGCGCAGGCGGCCCACGCCTGCGGCGGATAGTCGGCGCGCAGATCGTGCAGCGGATCCTGCCCCGGCGGCAAGGCCGCCACCTGGGCCGGATCGGCCAGGAAATATGCCGCCGCCTGCGCCAGCCGCGCGCGTATGCGGTCGCGCAGCTCCTGCGTGGCGGCTTCGGTAAAAGTGACCACCAGGATCTGCGGCGGCGTCAGCGGCCGATCGTAGCCGTCCGCGCCGCCGTGTCCCAGCACCAGGCGCACATACAAGGTGGCGATGGTGTACGTCTTGCCGGTGCCGGCGCTGGCCTCGATCAGGCGGCTGCCATGCAGCGGAAAGCGCAGCACGTCCAGCGGCGTGGCCGCCATGCTGGCCAGGGTGGGCCTTGCGTCAGGCATCGTCGCCCTCCATGCCGGCCGCTGCCGGCCTGCCCTTGTTGCGGTCGGCGTAAAGCGCGGCGCGCATGGGCCGCAGCCAGGCCTGGGCCAGCGCGAAGAATTCCCCGCTGCCCGTCAATGACGCGAAGTCGGGGTAGACCGCGCGCAGGTAAGCGCTGCCGTCCACTTCGCCGCGGGTTTCCACGCCGCCTTCGTAGACCTTGCGCGCGGCCTGCGCGGCGGCCGAGGCCTGCAGCCCCTGCGCGTCCGCCAGCGGGTCTTCCTCGTCCCCGGGGGGCGCCGGATGGCGCGTCAGCCACTCGAAGGCCGCCGCCGCCGCCAGGGGCAGCGGACGGCGCATCCCCATCTGCCAGGCATGCAGCCAGGTGCGCAGCATGCGCAGGGCCAGGGCGGGATCGAGAGGCGGGAACACGACGTCGCCGGCCTTGCTGACCACCACGGTGGTGGCCTCGCCGCCCGCCAGCTGGGCGGCGACATGGGCCACCCAGTGCGGCACGATGCGCGTCGCCCGGTACTTGCCCTTGGGAATCAGGCTGCTGCTGTCGACCAGGATGCGGCATCGCTGTCCCGCATCGTCACGGCGCCAGGCGCCCAGGCTGTCTTCCAGCGCGGGCGCATCCCCGTCGGCGGCCACGGCCAGCAACGCGTCGCCCTCGAGGGCATGGGGCCAGCGCTGCAGCGCCTTGCCATGGCGATCGAGCATATCGTCCAGGGGCTCGACGAGTTCGCTGGCCGTCAGCGCGCCGAAGGCCCCGTCGGGCAGGGTGCCGGCGCGGCCGATACGCGCCAGTTCCGCCTCGCGGCTGGCATGGGGGTCCGCGCCGCTTTCCAGGGCGCGCGACTGCGCGCGGATCAAGGCGTCCTGCAACTGCCATTGCTCCAGGGAGTCCGGCACGAAAGGCTCGATGTCCTGCGCCGCGGCGTCGTCCAGCACGAAGCTGACCTGCAGCCGTTGCCGGAAGAACGCGTCCACAGGCGCCCGCACGAAGTCGGCCAGCTCGCGCAGGCGCAGCGGCTCTTCGCGCGCCAGCGGCGCCAAGGGCCGCGCCACAGGACGCGCGGCATTGCCCACGCCATGCCATTCATGCGCATAGGTGAAAAGGCCGCCGGCGCGCGCGGCCGCCAGCGGGTCCGGCGGAAAGTAGGCGGCGCTGAAGGGTTGAAGACGATGCTCGGTCGTCAGCGCCGACAGCAGCGCATCGTCGGGCGAGGCCGCATCGGTATCTTCATCGGAGGCGCCCTGCGCGCCGGCCAGGCGCCAGCCCGTGGCGAGATGGTCGCGCAACTGGCTCACCAGCACCGAGGGCGGTCGCGGCGTGTTGTCGCGCACGCTGCGACCCACCCAGGACACATAGAACCGGTCGCGCGCGGACAGCAGGGCCTCGAGGAACAGATAGCGGTCGTCCTCGCGCCGCGAGCGGTCGCCGGGCCGGTAGTCGCACGCCATCAGGTCGAAATCCATGGGCATGCGGATGCGCGGATACTCGCCGTCGTTCATGCCCAGCAGGCAGACGATGCGAAACGGGATGGCGCGCATCGGCATCAAGGTCGCGAAGGTCACCGCACCGCCGAAAAAGCGCTGCGACAGCCCGCCCTCGTCCAGGCGCGACAGCCAGTGTTCGGCCACCACGGACAGCGGCAGGGACTCGTCCACGCCCCCTTCCGCGCAGATCTCCAGCCATTCCTGCAGCGCCGCGTTCAGTTGCTGCACGGTATAGGCGTCCGCGCTCTCGCCGGGCAGGAAAAACCGTCCCAGCAGCGCCGCGAGGCGCTCGCCCCAGGCCGAAGGCAGGGCGGGCGTGCCGAGTTCGCGCCAGGTCTGCTCCAGCGCGTCGATGACAGCCGTCAGCGGCCCCAGCAGCGCGGCATCCAGGCCGCCGATATCGTCGTACGGCTCGATGCCGTTCCAGTCGCCCGCGCCAGCGCCGACCGCATAGCCCAGCAGGATGCGGCGCAGGCCGAACAGCCAGGTGTTCTGCGCGGCCGGCGTTCCGCTGGAAGGCAGCCCCAGGGCCTGGCGCTGGTCGTCATGCAGGCCCCAGCGGATATTGGCGCCGCGTATCCAGGCATGCAGCAGGGCCAGCTGGTCCTCCGCGATGCCGAAGCGCCGCCGCACCGCCGGCACTTCCAGCAGGTCCATGAACTCGCTGACCGAGAAGCGCGCGCGCGTCAATTGCAGGAGTTGCTCCAGCGCGTGCAGCAAAGGGTCGGCGTGGCGCTTGCCGCGATCGGCAATGGTGTATGGGATCGCGCGCCTGTCGTCGGCGTCGTGCAGGCCGAAGGCGGCCTGGATGTGCGGCGCGTAGGCCTCGATATCGGGGACCATGACGATGACGTCGCGCGGACGCAGCGCGGGATCGTCGTCGAAGGCGGCCAGCAGCTGGTCGTGCAGGATCTCCACTTCCCGCTGCCGGCTGTGTGCGACATGGAAACGGATGGACGCGTCCCGCGCCGTGTCCACGGCTGGCCAGCGCGCGCGTGTTTCGCGCAGCGGCCGCAGGTCGCGGATATCGTCCTGCAGTTGCCGCAGCAGCGTGTCCTCCCCGGCGGAACCGAACAGATCCAGCCGCCGCGGCTGCTCGCCCATCGCCGCCGACGCGCGCGCGCGGGCGTCGGCACTGTCGTGCTCGTCCAGCAGGCCGATGAAATCGCGTCCCTGCTTGCCCCAGGCCGCCAGCAGCGGATGGGCGTGCAGATGCAAGGCATCCTCGGCGATCCGGGGCGGACTGCCGTGGCGGCGCGCCTGGCGGGCCTGGGTGGCGCGCAGCAGCTCCTTGCCTTCGATAATGTCTGCCCAGTAGTGCTCGCAGGGATTGTTGACGCACATCAGCACCTGGATCCGGCGCGCCAGCACGGCCAGCACCTCCAGCGACTGGCGCGGCAAGGTGGATATGCCGAAGACCACCAGGCGGCGCGGCAAACCCGGCAGCACCGTGTCGTCCGGCAGCGTCGCGGCCCGTTGCAGGAAGGCGGCATGCACCGCGGCGCGCCCGTCCGAAGAAGGCGCCGCGCCCACCGGCGCGTCCAGCGCCTTTACGTCGTCCAGGATTGCGCGCCACAGCGCTGCCTGCCAACGCTGGCCGTCGGGCAGCGGCAGGTCGGGGCCCGCATCGCGCGGCAGCGTGTCGCGCCCCGCCGCCCAGGCCGCCAGCCAATCGGCGCGATACACCTGGTACTGGTCGAAGACGTCGGCCAGCCGCTCCGCCAACTGATAGCGCTTGCGGCAGTCCGCGTCGTCCTCCAGGAAGCGGCGCAACGGAGCGTACACCGGCTGGTCCATCACTTCGGGCAGCACACGCATCAGGCGCCACATCAGGCGCGGCTTGTCGAAAGGCGAGACTTCCGGCACGGCGGCCGCACCCAGTACCGCGCGATACGCGCGCCACAGAAACCGGGCCGGCAACAGGAACTCGAAGGCCGCCGCGATGCCGGCCCCGCCCCCAGGTCCATCGGCTTGCCTGTCGGCGGCCAGCGCCAGCTTCAGCCATTGCGCGATGCCGCTGCTTTGCACCAATACGACCTCGCGCTCCAGCGGCGCCAGAGGGTGGTCGCGCATCCACGCAACCAGCACGTCGCGCAGCGACTCCGACAGGTTGCTGTGGATGACGATCAGGCCAGGCGGCAGGGACGGCACGGGCACGTGGCGGATACCAGGGTGTACGCAATCCGCAACGATAACGCGGATCGCCGGGATCGGCCGGCGCCGGCCGCCCGGCGATCCTGCAGCGGCGGCGGAAAAGCGGCAAAATGCGCCAACTCTTCTGGGACGATCCGGCATGATCCGTTTGGACGACTTGGCCCTGTTCGTGCGCGCAGCCGCGCTCGGCAGCTTTTCCCACGCCGCGCGCGAGGTAGACCTGCTGCCTGGCCAGGTCAGCGCGGCCATCAAGCGCCTGGAAACGGAATTGGGCATCCGCCTGTTCGCGCGTTCCACCCGCAGCCTGCGCCTGACCGCCGAAGGCGAGCATTATCTGCCCTATGCCAAGAACGCCCTCGACGCCCTGCGCGAAGGCAGCGAGTGCCTGCGACCGCAGGATGCCGCCCAGTTGCACGGGACCTTGCAGATCGCCGCGCCTTCGGATATCGGGCGCAACCTGATCCTGCCCTGGCTCGCCTCGTTCCGCCGCCAGCATAGCGGGCTGACCCTGCGCCTGTTCCTGTCCGACGGCATCACCGACGTTTTCCGCGATCCGGTCGATATCGCCCTGCGCTACGGCCAGGTCGCCGACGCCAGTTTCATCGCGCTGCCGGTGGTGCCGGACAACCGGCGCGTATTGGTTGCCGCGCCCGCCTACCTGGAACGCCATGGGCGTCCGGAGGACATCGCCGCGCTCGGCCAGCACAACTGCCTGCTGTACATGATGCACGGCCGCCCCTACGACAAGTGGCGCTTTGGCGATAACGGCGACCGCCATGTCGTCCCGGTGTCCGGCACGCTGCTTACCGATGACGCGGACGCCGTGCATCGCTGGGCCCTCGCCGGCGAGGGCATCGCCTACAAGTCATGGCTGGACGTCGGCGCCGACGTCCGGGCCGGCCACCTGGAGCTGGTGCTGCCGCACGTCCCCGGCGAACCGGCGCCCTTCAACCTGATCTGCCCGCACCGCAAGCAGTTCTCCCCCGCCGTCCAACTGCTGCATAGCGGACTGAAGGCGTATTGCACCCCGCTGGCGGAGGACGCGCCGGCGCGCCGCACCTGAGCGGCGATGCCGGAACCGCGCAAGCGCGCGGAAACGGCATCCGCGCGGCGTGCCTAGGCCTACTGCGTTGCGCCCGCCCGCCTGCGGCGCCTTTCACCCATCCGCCAGGCCCAGCATCGTGGCCAGGCTGTCGGATGCCGGCTGCTGCACGATGCTGATATGCGCCTCCAGGTCGCGCAGATGGCGGTCCATGGCGCGTATGGCGCCCGCGGTATCGCCGCGTTCGATAAGGTCCACCACGAGCACATGTTCGTCATGCTCGCAGGTCGCGTTGCCCGGCGGCTGGAACACCGCCACCACCAGCGCGCAGCGCGAGACCGTCTCGTCCAGATAGCGTTGCAGCATCGGATTGCGCGACAGCGCCGCGAGCTTGACGTGGAAGGCACTGGCGAGCACGGCCCACTGCGCCTGCGCGCTGCGGTGCAGGACCCGGTGCTCTTCCCGCAGATGCCTGCGCAGCGCCGCATAGTCCGCGCGCGTGGCGTGACGCGCCACCAGCGGCACGATCGCCGCTTCCAGTGCGCGGCGCGCCTCGAACAGCTTGGCGACTTCCTCGCGCGTGGGCATGGCGACGATGGCGCCGCGATTCGGGCGCAACTCGACGACATGGTCGCGCGCCAGCCGCTGCAGCACCTTCTGCACCATCAGCCGGCCCACGCCGAAGAGCTCGCACAACGCCGCTTCGGGCAGCTTCGTCCCGGGCTTCAGCCGCTGCGCCAGCACGCTCTGCACCACGGCCTGGTAGATATGCGTTTCCGTATCGCCTTCGTGGGCACCTGGTATTCCGTCGGCGGGCACGCTGGCGACCGGCGCCAGGGGTTCCGGCCGGACCCTCGGCCGTCCGCGCGGCCTGGCGGCCGTGGTGGCGGCCTTCCCCGCCTTCTTCATGCCGCGCGTTCCCCGGTCCGGGCGTCCGTGTCCAGCGTCTCGACATGCCGGCAAATCGCGCCCGGCGTGGTCAGCCAGATACCGCCGCGGTCGCGCGCCTGCGCGATATGCGCGAGCGCGCGCCGCAGGTGGCGCAACCGGTATGGCTGGCCCACCAGATAGGGATGCAGCGCAATGCCCATGACCAGCGGCTGGCGCGCCGACTGCGCCAGCATCTCATCGAAGTTGTCGATGATCATCTGCGCGAAATCCTTCGCGTCCATCTGCCGCGCCACGATCATCGGGATGTCGTTCAGCTCCTGGGGATAGGGAATGGACCAGAACGGCTGGCCGCCGCGCGTACGCATGCGCACGGGCTGGTCGTCATGCGCCCAGTTCAGCGTATAGCGGTAACCCGTTTCCGCCAGCAGGTCCGTCGTCACGCGCGACTCGGCAATCCAGGGCGACAACCAGCCGTCGGCTTGTCCGCCCAGCGCCGCGATGCGGTCGCGGCAATGTTCCAGCAGCATCCGCTCCTGGGCCTCGGGCAGCGAGCTCTGGTGGTCCGAATTGGTGTGGCCATGCCCGATCAGTTCGTCGCCGCGCCGCAGGCAGGCCTCGATCAGCGAGCCGCAATGGTCGAACACCGACGTATTGGCGATGATTCCCGCCGGGAAGCCCAAGGCGTCGAACAGTTCCAGGCAGCGCCATGCGCCCACGCGGTTGCCATACTCGCGCCACGAGTAGTTCAGCACGTCGGGCTCGGCGAGCGCCGCGCCCAGCTTGGCCCCCAAGCCTTCGCCAAAGGCGAAATGCTCGATGTTGAAACCCAGGTAGACCGCCAGCCGCGCACCACCCGGCCACGCGTAATCGGCACGTTCGGCGATGGGCGAATAGTCGAAGCGGTCGTGTGTCGCCAGCGTGTTGAAACGAGAGAGTGTCGTCATTGGAGTCTCGGTCCTGCGTGGGATGCGCCGCCACGGTGCGCGATGCACGGATCGCGGCACGCCGTGCACCGCATTGACGCCTGACCGCTCGTCGCATGCGTGACGCGGGCCGCCGGGCGCCGCCACATTATCTCCAATCCGATATTTTTTGCCGACAAAAATTCGCGCAGATCGCTGACAAAAATATCCGTCGCATCGCCGCGCTTCGCGCGTCCTGAAATTGGCATGGTTGTTGCATCAGTACCGGTTGCCGTACGTCACGCCACGTCAAAGCAACAATGCCAGGGGAAACCATGAATCGACCGTCCCGTCGTACCTTCGCCGCATTCGTCCTGGCCACGCTCGGCCTGGGCTGGCTGCCTTGCGGCCACGCCGCCGAGCCGATCAAGATAGGCCTGGTCGCCGCGCTGTCCGGCCAATCGGCGCTGTCGGGTGAAGCCATCACGCGTGGCCTGCAGATCGCTATCGATGAAGTCAATGCACAAGGCGGCCTGCTCGGCGGACGCCGCCTGGAGCTGGTGCGGCGCGACGACGAATCCAATCCGGCCAAGGGCGTGACTGCCGCGCGCGAACTGATCTATCGCGAGAAGGTGGCCGTCATCTTCGGCGGCATCGATACGCCCGTGGCCCTGGCCATCGCACCCCTGGCCAACCAGGCCAAGGTGCCCTTCATGAACCCATGGGCGGCGGGCACCGCGATCACGCGCAACGGCGCCAAGGACAACTATGTCTTCCGGGTCTCGGCCGTGGACGAATTGGTGGACAAGGGCATGCTGGCCTACGCCCGGAAGACCTTCAACACCTCCCGTTTCGGCCTGCTCATGATCAACAACCCCTGGGGCGAATCCAACCAGAAGGGCCTGGTCGCCGCGCTCAAGGAGCAAGGCATGGAACCCGTGGCCAGCGAGAAATTCGAGGCCAGCGATGTGGACGTGACGCCGCAGTTGACGCGCCTGAAGGCCGCGGGCGCGGACACGATTTTCCTCGTCGCCAATGTGGGGCCGGCCGCCCAGGTGGTGAAATCGATGGATCGCATGGGCTGGAAGGTGCCGGTGGTCTCGCACTGGGGCGTGGCCGGCGGCCGTTTCACCGAACTCGGCGGTCCCAACGCCAGCAACGTGCACTTCGTGCAAACGTACAGCTTCTACGGCAAGCTTTCGCCCGTGGGGACCAAAGTGGTCGCCGCGCTGCAGGCCAGGTATCCCGACATCAAGCAGGCCAGCGACATCACGCCGGCCGTGGGCGTGGCCAATGCCTACGACGGCATGCGCCTGACCGCCCTGGCCATCGCGAACGCGGGCTCCACGGACGGCGAAAAGATCCGGCAGGGCTATTACGGGATCGACCGCTACGAAGGGCTGATCAAGGTCTACATCCATCCCTTCAGCGCGACCCGGCACGACGCGCTGAGCGAAAACGACTACGTCTGGGCACAGTTCATCGACAACCGCATCGTGCCCGTCGGCATGAAGCCCTGAGCGCCGGGAAACAGCGTGCAGCTTCTGTCGGCACTCATTACCGGCCTGAGCCTGGGCAGCATGTACGGCGTGGTGGCCCTGGGCTTCACCATGACATACGCGGTGTCGGGCACGGTGAACTTCGCCCAGGGCAGTTCAGTCATGCTGGGTGCGGTCGTGTGCTTCGCGCTGGCGCAGGGCGCCGGCCTGCCCATGGCCATTGCCGTGGTGCTGGCGCTGGCCGTCTGCGCGGCGTATGGCGCGGTGGTCGAACTGCTTGCGGTGCGACCCTTCGCCAGCAGGGGCTCCAACGCCTGGCTGATGTCCACGGTAGCCCTGGGCATCGTGCTGGACAACCTCATCATGCACACCTTCGGCAAGGAGCCGCGCAGCCTGCCCTCGCCGCTCGTCGGCAGCCAGGTCACGGTGGGCGGCGTCGGCCTGGGCGTTTATGCGCTGCACCTGCTCATACCGGCGATCGGCCTGGCGATGGCGGCCGCGCTGCACGTGGTATCGCGCCGCACGCGCTGGGGCAAGGCGCTGCTGGCCGTGGCGCAGAACCGCGACGCGGCGCGCCTGATGGGTATCCCGATCCGCCGCGCCATCACTGCCTCCTTCGCGCTGTCCACATGCTTCGCCGGCGTGGCGGGGATCCTGATCGCGCCGCTGTTCAATGTGAGCGCGGACATGGGCACGCTATTCGGCCTGAAGGCTTTCGCCGTCGCCATCCTGGGCGGCATCACCAGCGCCTGGGGCGTGATGCTGGCCGGGCTGCTGTTCGGCATTGCCGAAGCGCTCATCGCGGCTTACCTGGGTTCGGGGTACACGCAGATCATTACGTTCGGGCTGGTCATCGCCTTGCTTGCCATCCGTCCGGACGGCCTGCTGGGGCGCGCGGGAGTGCGCAAGGTATGAGCCGCGCCGCGACGGTCTGTGCGCTGTCGGGCGCCATCCTCTGCGTGGGCCTTGCGGCGACACTGAACAGTTACTACGTATTCGTGCTGGCGAATGTGGCCCTGGTCGCCATCGTCGGCATAGGTTTGAATGTCCTGCTGGGATTGACGGGGCAGGTGTCGTTCGGACACGTGGGTTTCTACGCGTTGGGCGCGTATACGGTGGCCGTCCTGACCAGCCACGCCGGCTGGAGCTTCTGGCCGGCGTGGGCCGCAGGGGTGCTGCTGAGCGCCGCTGCCGGCGGCCTGCTGGCCCTGCCCGCGCTGCGCGTCAAAGGTCCTTACCTGGCGATGATCACCATCGCTTTCAGCTTCATCGTGCAGCATGCCATCGTGGAGATGCCAGACCTGACCGGCGGCCAGAACGGCATCATGGGCATTCCCGCGCCATCGTTCGGCGGCCTCGCGCCGGAACAGGGGATCGCGATGGTCGCCATCGCCGCCGTGCTGGTGCTGCTGGGCGCGTATGCGCGCCTGGCGCGCGGCATGTGGGGCGCCGCCATGCGCGCGGTAATGGACAGCGAAACAGCGGCGGAATCCGTCGGCCTGAACCCGCTGGTCATCAAGACCGCCGCGTTCGCGATCTCGGCGGGGCTGGCCGGATTGGCCGGCGGCCTGTTCGCCCCGCTCTCCGGCTTTGTCACGCCCGACACCTTCGGCTTCATGCAGTCCATCCTGTTCGTGCTCGTGGTCGTGATCGGCGGCGCCGGCACGGTCGCCGGCCCCATCGTGGGCGCCGTCATCGTCGGCGTCCTGCCGGAACTGCTGGCCTCGCTGGAAGCCTATCGGCTGCTGTTCTTCGGTGCGCTGCTGCTGATCGTGCTGTGGCTGGCCCCGCAGGGCGTGGCCGGGGCGGCGGGACGCTGGCTGCGGGCCCGCGCCGGCCGCCATCCCGCGGGCAGCCGCGTCACGCCCCCGCAGCCGGCCGACGGAATGCCGCTGGGCCCGCGGCCGCGCGCGACCCTGCGGGTACGCGGCCTGGGCATGACCTTCGGCGGCGTCCACGCCGTCAGCGAACTGGACTTCGACGTCCCGCCCGCCGCGGTCACCTGCCTGATCGGGCCCAACGGCGCGGGCAAGACCACGGCGCTGAACATGCTCAGCGGCTTCTATGTCCCCAGCAGCGGCGAGTTCTCGCTGCAGGGGCATGGGCTGCAAGGCCTGCCGGCCTTCCGCATCGCGCGGCGCGGCATCGCGCGCACCTACCAGACCTCGCAGTTGTTCCCCAGCCTGAGCGTGCAGGACAACGTCGCGCTTGCGATGGCGCGCGGCCGCCTGGGGCCGCCTTTGGCCGGCGGCCCCTTGGCTTCGCCGGCGCACCGGCAGCAGGCGCGCGCGCTGCTGGCCTTCTGCGGTTACAGCGGCGATCCCGGCCTGCCGGCCGACGGCCTGGCCCACGTGGACCGCCGGCTGGTCGAAATCGCCCGCGCCCTGGCGGCGGATCCCGACGTGCTGCTGCTGGACGAGCCCGCCGCCGGCCTGAGCCGCGAAGACAAGGAAAAACTGGCGCGGCTGTTGCGCCGCATCGCTGACGCCGGCCTGAGCGTAGTGGTTGTCGAGCATGACATGACCCTGGTCATGGGCATCTCCGATCACATCGTGGTCCTCGATGCCGGCAGGCGCCTCGCCGTCGGTACGCCGGCGCATGTCCAGGCCGACCCCGCCGTACGCAAGGCCTACCTGGGCGAACAGGCCGATACCCCGGGCCCGCCGCGCGACGGCGAACCCCGCACGCCCGGGCACGAATTGCTGGGCGTGGGCGGGCTGGTGGCGGGCTATGGCGCCAATCCCGTGCTGCATGGCATCGACTTGCAGGTGCGCCAGGGCGAGATGGTGGCCCTGCTGGGCGCCAATGGGGCGGGCAAGTCCACCCTGATGCGCACGCTGGCCGGCCTGCAACGCGCCACGGCGGGCGGCGTGCACCTCGAAGGGCGGCCCCTGGACCACCTGTCGTCCGAAGCCATCGTCAAGCTGGGGGTGGTGCTGGTTCCCGAAGGGCGGCAAGTCTTCCCCGACCTGTCCGTGCTGGACAACATACGCCTGGGCGCCTTCCTGCATCCGCGCGACGGCGAGGCGCGCGTGCAGGAGATGCTGGACCGTTTCCCACGCCTGCGCGAACGCCTGCACCAGCGCGCCGGCCTGCTGTCCGGCGGCGAGCAGCAGATGCTCGCGCTGGCGCGCGGCCTGATGGCGCGGCCCGTCATCCTGCTGCTCGACGAACCCTCGCTGGGCCTGGCGCCCAAGGTCATCGCGGAACTGTTCGCGTCGCTGGACGCCTTGCGCGCGCAGCGCATGACCTTGTTGCTGGTGGACCAGATGGCCGGGCTGGCCCTCGCCCTGGCCGACCGTGCCTACGTCATGGAGGCCGGCCACATCGTCGCCCAGGGCACGGCCCAGGCCATCGCGAGCGACGAAGGACTCGCACGAGCCTACCTGGGCGCGCACTGACCAAGGAACGAACATGGACGACTTCCACGACAAACGCATCCTGGTCATGGGCGGCAGCGCCGGCATCGGGCTGGCCACGGCGGCGCTGGCCGGCGCGCGCGGCGCGCAGGTCACCATCGCCAGCCGCTCGGCCGACAGGTTGGCCGCCGCGCGCGCCAGGCATCCGGCCATCGCGCAATGCGCTTGTGTCGACCTGACCGATGCCCCGGCCGTCGAACGCTTCTTCCTTGCCCACGAAGACTGGGACCATGTGGTCGTCGCCGGTTCGCAGACGCGCAGCGATACCGTGCGTGCGCTGCCGCTGGAAGACGCCCGCGCCGCCATGCAAAGCAAGTTCTGGGGCGCCTACCATGTCGCGCGGGCCTGCCGCATCCGCGCGCAGGGTTCATTGACCCTGGTGTCCGGCGTGTTCAGCGTCCGGCCGAACCGCGACGCCGTGCTGCAAGGCGCCATCAATGCCGCCCTGGAAGGACTGATGCGCGGCCTCGCGCTGGAACTGGCGCCCGTGCGCGTCAATGCCGTATCCCCCAGCGTCGTCGATACGCCCTTGTGGCAGAAGCTGGACCCGGGGGCGCGCCAGCACAAGTTCGACGCCTACGCCGCGCGCGTCCCGGTCCGCCGCATCGGCCGGCCGGAAGAGGTCGCGCACGCCATTTTGTCGCTCGCCGGCAATCCCTACATCACCGGCGCGACCCTGCTCGTCGACGGCGGCGATGCAGTCGCCTGAGCCGGACCATCCACTCCAAGCTTATGCAGAGGTACGCCCCATGAAGCTCCTGCAAGTCCCCGTCATCGACATCTCGCGTTTCGCGGCCGGTAGCGCCGCCGGGAAGCAGGCCATCGCCCGCTCGGTGGACCAGGCCTGCCGCGACATCGGCTTCCTGATCATTTCGGGACACGGCATCGACGGCGGCCTCATGGCGCGCATGCGCGACGTATCGCGCCGCTTCTTCGACCTGCCGCTGGCCGAGAAGACACGCATCGCGCGCCCCGGCATCGACGTGGCGCGCGGCTACATCGGCCTGGAAGACGAAACGGTGGGCCGTTCCCGCGACCAAACCGCGATGGCGGGAGACCTGAACGAAAGCCTGATGATCGGACCGGTCGACCCGCCCGACCCCGCCTACGCCCACGCTCCCGCGGCGGGCCGCCATTTCGCGCCCAACATCTGGCCCGCCGCGCCGGCGGACCTGCAAGCCGTCTGGACCGAGTATTACCGCGCCATGGGTGCGCTGGCGCGCACGCTCATGCGCATCTTCGCCATGGCGCTGGAGCTCGACGAGTACCATTTCGACGACAAGATCGACCGCCACATCAGCCGCCTGCGGCTGCGCAACTATCCCGCGCCGGACAAGCCGCCGCTGCCCGGCCAGATCCGCGCCGGCGCGCATTCCGACTATGGCAGCCTGACCATCCTGGCCACCGAAGACCGCCCGGGCGGTCTGCAGGTCTTCAATGCCGAAGGGCAATGGGTGGACGTGCCCATCGTGCCCGATTGCTTCATCATCAACATCGGCGACCTGATGGCGCGCTGGACCAACGACCGCTGGGTCTCGACCTTGCACCGGGTGGTAAACCCTCCGCCGAGCGCGCAGGCCGAAAGCCGCCGCCTATCCATCGTCTTCTTCCACAACCCCAATTACGACGCCCGCATCGAATGCCTGCCCACCTGCCGCAGGCCCGGCGAGCCGGCCAAGTACCCGCCCACCACGTCCGGCGAACACCTGCGCGCCATGTTCGTCGCCACGCAGAACGCCACCATGTAGCGCGTCGCGGCAACACCTTCAAAAAAAATGCCGGCCTCCGCAAAGGCCGGCTATCCTTTCTTCCCGACCGGAGATCCACCATGCCTACCCTGCCTCGCCCCACCTCGGCCCTGCGCCGACTGGCCCACGCCCTCGGGGCCCTGGCCTTCGGACTCGGCCTGACCGCCGCCAGCGTGACCGCGGCGCACGCCGACTACCCGCAGCGGCCCATCCAGGTCATCATCTCCTTCCCGCCGGCCGGGGCCACGGATATCCTGGCCCGGGCCATCAGCCAGAAGCTCTCCATCGAGCTCAAGCAATCCGTCATCGTCGAGAACCGCCCCGGCGCCGGCGGAGCGATCGGCCTGGTCGCGGCGGCCAAGGCGCCGGCCGACGGCTATACCCTCTACCTGGCCGCCGTCACCAACCAGGCCATCGCCGCCGCCCTCTACAAAAAGCAGGCGGCCAGCCTGATCGACGACTTCACGCCCATCGCCGGCGTCGGCATCGTCCCGCACATCCTCGAAGTGCCGGCATCCCTGCCCGTCAACAATGTCGGCGAACTGGTCGCCTACCTGAAGGCCAAGCCAGGCCAATACAACTTTGCCTCGCAGGGCACCGGCACGCTATCGCACCTGGAAGCCGAACTCTTCGCCCTGAAAACCGGCGTCAAGGCCACCCACATACCCTACAAGGGCAGTTCGCAGGCCCTGCCCGAACTCGTCACCGGCTCGTCCAGCTTCATGTTCGACAGCATTCCGGGCTCCATGCCGCTCATCCAGGCCGGCAAACTGAAAGTCCTCGCCGTGGCCTCCGGCTCGCGCGCCAGCCTGCTGCCCGACGTTCCCACGCTCAAGGAAGCGGGCGTCCCGGGCGTCCAGGCGGACAACCTGTTCGGTTTCGTCGCCCCCAAGGGCACACCCCAGGCCGCCATCGACGTGATCGCGCAGGCCCTGCAGAAAGTCCTCGTCATGCCCGACCTGAAAACCGCCATGGCGGCCCAGGGCGCGGAACTCATCTACACCCCCGCCCCCGCTTTCCAGAAAGCCATCGCGGCGGAACACGCGACCTGGGCCGAGGTCGTCAAGGAAGCCAAGGTCAGCGTCGAATAACCGGCAGCCGCGGCCAGGGCTGCCATACCGACTCCGGTTACCGCCCGATGGCGCTACGCCTGGACGCCGGCGCATCCGCGCCGGACCCCGGCCATCTTTGCTGAAGGGTCGCCGCCGCCCCCTGCGTTCCGGCCGCCACTCGGCCAACACGCAGACCGGCAACAGCCATCGGTGATTCGCGCTGCACAGGCGCGGATGCTGGAAAATCTGCCGATGCCCGCAAAACCCTCAAAATCGTATGCCGATGAGCGGTCCCCGCGGGCCGCTCATCGGCGGGCGCGCCGAGACCTTCCATCAGCACACACCGCAAAGCGCAGCGGCAAGGAAACAGACGCACGCAGCGCCCGTGAATCAAAGATGCCGCAGTCCGGCGGGGTGGTCGCCTGCCGGGGACGGCCCGTGAAGGGCGAACGAGCGGATGCCGAAGGCAGCCGAGCCGGCACCCCGCCAAAAAGAAACCCGCCATCGAACGGCCGGCGGACGAGGCGAGCGAAGTGGTCTGCGGCGCCCGCGCGCCGCAGCGCCCGCCCGGGCCGTCCCCGGCAGGCGACCACCCCGCCGGACGGACCATGAAAAACTGCGCCGTCTTATCGCCCCCCCGGAACCCATGGCGACATCGATACACGAACCTCGACCCCGCAAGACCCCCAGCCCGCCGGCCCCATGCCATGCTGCGCCGATCACGATGCAGCCTGACACGTCACCTTCCCACCCTCGTACCCACACACAGTGTCCATGGCCACATACCCTTCCTCGACTCCTGCGCTCTCCGTACCCGCCCACCGCCCCGCACCGCAACCGAAGCCTGAAAAAACGCAGCCTGAAACGGGCGAAAACATCTTCGCCTCGTACCAGCCCCCCAGCGCACCGCCAACGCCGCGCGCCCCGCCTGCCACCGCGTATTCCCTGACATCCGCTGCCGACCGCGCCACGGTCCCGGCACCCCGGACCGTTCACGAACCGCACTCCATGCGCGATACCCTGCGCAAGGCCGTCGCCGCCCTGGAGACCTGGTTCTCCCATAGCCCACCGCCCGACGTCAAAATCTATAAACCCGTGCAGACCAACTACGTCAAAATCGACGTCTGGCAAGGCCTGGGCGCCGCCAAGAAATGCCACGGCTCCCTGATCGCCGACAACGTCGTCCTGACAGCCGGCCATTGCCTGCGCGGCAACTGGGACAGCGTCGTGACCCGCTATGGCCGTGATTTCGCGCACGCCATCACCGTCGTCCGCGATGACGTCCAGCCCAATTGGGCCCGCATCCACGACAAGAACAAAGACATGAAGCCGGACCTCGCGCTCATCAAACTGCCTGCGCCCGTCCGTCCGGAAGAAGGCGCCATTACCGCCTCCATACCCGAGCAGGACAACTGCGAGGCCAGCCTCGGCCCGGCACAGGCTTATCGCAGCATAGGAACCTTATCGGACCAGATGGGCATACAAACCACGGATGTCTCCAGCATTGCGTTCGATGAAGCCTGGGGCACCACGCTGCGCAGCAACAACAGGACGTCCGTCCGGGGGGACTCCGGCAGCCCTCTGATGTCCTCTACCCAGACACAGATCGGCGTGCATAGCGGCTCCATCTTCGACTCCGCGACGCGGGCCCATATCGAATCCCACGCCGTCGCCTTGTGCGCATACGCCGACTCCATCAAGGCGCAGCTCCGCGCATGGAACGCGAGCCCCGACGGGGCACCCGCGGCGTAGCCCATCCGCACCGCACGGGCGGCGCGGCGAACTCCTCGCCCGCCGCCAGCGCGCCCTCAGCCCCGCACAACACCCGATTGACGCCGCATGTCATGGCGGGTACACCACAGGCAGGCTCGTTCCAGCTCGCATCGGATCGTCCATAACAAGGCAAACGCGCCACCGCGCAACCGTGCGGTGGCGACGTCGAACCACTCTGGAGACAAACGATGAAGACCCCAATCCTGCGGTTGGCTTTACTGCTATGCCTGGCCCTGTTCGGCCTTATCGGAGTCAGGACCGCCGTCGCGGAAAACATCTCCATCGCCACCGGCGGCACCGGCGGGGTCTACTACCCCATCGGGGGCGGCATCGCCGCCGTGCTCTCCAAGAAAGTCCCCGGCATGGAAGCCACCGCCGAAGTCACCGGCGGCTCCGTCGACAACCTCAAGCTGATCGATGGCGACGCCTCGTACATCGGTCTCACCATGTCCGACGCCGCCCAGGACGCCTATCGCGGCGAGGACAAATTCAAGGGCCGCAAAGTACCCCTGCGCACCCTCATGATCCTCTACCCCAACCGCATGCATGTCGTCTCCGTCGAGGGCAAAGGCATCAACACCATGGCGGATCTCAAGGGCAAGCGCATCTCCACCGGCGCGCCCGGCAGCGCCACCGAAGTCATGGCCTTCCGCATGCTCGAAGCGGCCGGCATAGACAAGGACAAAGACGTCAAGCGGGAGCGGCTCAGCGTCGCCGAATCCGTCAACGCCATCAAGGACAACAAGATCGACGCCTTCTTCTGGGTCGGCGGCCTGCCCACCGCGGCGGTCACGGACCTGGCCAACACGCCGGGCACCACCATCAAGATGATCGACAATGCCGACCTCGTGCCTGCGATGAACAAGAAATACGGCAACCTGTATGTCCAGGACACCATCGCCAAAACCGTCTACCGCGGCATGGACAAGGACAACCGCCAGGCCACTGTCATGAACATCCTGGTCGCCAACGAAAAGATGAGCGACCAGACGGCCTACGACATCGTCAAGACGATATTCACCAGTCGCGACGAACTCATTGCCGTGCACAAGGATACGGCCGACTTCAAGCTGGAGAACCAGAAGACCGCCGCCACGCCGATTCCCTTCCATCCCGGCGCCGTCAAGTACTACAAGGAACGGGGCGTCAACCTGGATTGAGTCGCGCGCCGCGATGCGCCCGTCGCGGCGCATCGCCGGCCGGCCTTGCCTACCGCTTGAGGGAGTCGCCGCATGACCGAAGCCGTACGAGCCGATACGCCCGCCGCCGTCGATGACGAGGCGCTGCGCAAGGCCGAGGAATACATCGAACAGGAGGAAGGCGCCAGCAACCGGCTCGGCGGCTGGCTGGGCGCATTCGTGGCCACCGTCGCGGTCGCGATGTCGCTGTTCCACCTGTATGCGGCCTATGCCATCGTGCCGACCCAAGTGCTGCGGCCCGTCCACGTGGCCTTCGTCCTGTTCCTGTCCTTCCTGGTGTTCCCGGTCAGCCGGCGCTTTCGCCACCGGGTCATGCCATGGGACTGGGCGTTGGGGATGCTGGCCATCGCCATCGTCGTCTACCTCATCATGGGCGGCGACGACTTCACCGACCGCAACACGAGCCCCGACCCCTGGGACATCTTCTTCGGGGCCGCGCTGATCCTGCTCGTCATGGAAGCCATGCGACGGACCATCGGCTGGATACTGCCCGTCATCTGCATCTGCTTCCTGCTCTACGCCTTCCTGGGCCCCTACCTGCCCCACCCCTGGACGCACCGCGGCTACAGCATCGCCCGGCTGGTCGGCTTCATGTACATGACGCTGGAAGGCATCTTCGGCGTGGCGGTGGACGTTTCGTCTTCGCTGATCATCCTGTTCACCATCTTCGGCGCTTTCCTGCAGTTGTCGGGGGCCGGCCGGTTCTACATCGATTTCTCTTTCTCCGCGATGGGCGGCAAGCCCGCCGGCGCCGGCCGCACCGTGGTCCTGGCGTCTTTCCTGCTGGGCGGCCCGTCGGGATCCGGCGTGGCCACCACGGTCACGCTGGGCACCGTGGCGTGGCCCATGCTGGCCAAGGTCGGCTATGCGCGCAACGCCGCCGGCGGCCTGCTCGCGGCCGGCGGCCTGGGCGCGATCATTTCGCCGCCGGTCATGGGTGCGGCGGCGTTCATCATTGCCGAGTTCCTGAAAATCTCGTACCTGGACGTGCTGATGATGGCGGTGATACCGACCATCCTGTTCTACCTGGCGCTGTTCCTGATGGTCGAGATAGACGTCCGCAAATACGGCATGAGCAGCACCGTGTTCGCCAAGGTGGACAGCGTCTGGAACCTGACGCGCCGCTATTGGTTCCACTTCCTGTCGCTGGTGTCCATCGTCGTCTTCATGATGCTGGGCTTCTCGCCGGTGCTGTCGGTCTTCTGGGCCATCGTCGTGTCATTCCTGACCAGCTTCCTGCGCGCCGATACCGCGATGATCTCCTACGACCTGTTCCGCGGCCGCGGCTCGGTCGCGCAACACCTGCTGCGCTCGCCGCTGATCGAGGCGCTGCGCAGCGGCGCGGTGGGGATGCTGGGCGTGGGCGCGACGTGCGCGGGGGCCGGCATCATCGTCGGGGTGGTGACGCTGACCGGGCTGGGGCTGAAGTTCAGCGGCATCGTCATCGACTATGCGGCCGGCTCGCTGCTGCTGACCGCCGTCTACACCGCCCTGGTGGTCTGGGTCATCGGCCTGGCCGTGCCGGTCACCGCCTCGTACATCATCTGTGCGGTCATCGCCGCACCGGCCTTGATCAAGCTGGGCGTGCCGGATTTCGCGGCCCATATGTTCGTCTTCTACTACGCGGTGCTGTCCGAAGTGTCGCCGCCCACCGCGCTTTCGCCCTTCGCCGCATCGGCCATCACGGGGGGCGATCCGTACAAGACCACCATGCAATGCTGGAAGTACACCATTCCGGCCTTCCTGGTGCCCTTCATCTTCGTGCTCGCGCCCAGCGGCCAGGGCCTGCTGCTGATGGGCTCGGCCAAGGCGCTGGCGGGGGCCAACATCTGGGATATCGCGGAGGTCACGCTCACCGCCGCCGCGGGGATATTCGCCCTGGCGGTGGGCTTCCAGGGCTGGCTGATGGTGCGCGCCTCGATGCTGCAGCGCGCGCTGCTGATCGTCGCCGGCGTCACCCTGGTGTATCCCGGACCGCTATCGAACGGCATCGGCTATGCGCTGATACTGGTCGCACTGGCGCTGCAATGGCGCGGCCAGCGCCGCGCCCGGCGCGCGGCCCTGCACGCGCGGCAGGACCCCAACGGGACGGCGCCAGGCTAGTACCGCGGCACGGCGCGCGCCGCCAATCGCCGCACGCTCAGCGCGCGGCGATCAGCGTTTCCACGCCGCGCACGGTATTGCGCGCCCGCCACTGCAGCGCGTCCAGGTTGACCAGCCGCATGTCGGGGATGCGCGCCAGCAAGGTGGACAGTCCCACCTGCAACTCCATCGCGGCCAGGCGCGCGCCCATGCAATAGTGAATGCCGCCGCCGAAGGAGATAAGCCGGTTGCCGGTCTCGGGGCGGTCGATCACGAGCTTGTCGGGGTCGGCGTAACGCTCCGGGTCGCGGTTGGCGGCGCCCACGCACATGAATACGATCGAGCCCTTGGGCAAGGGGACGCCGCCGGCCTCCGTGTCCTCCAGCGCCATCCGGGTGGTGAACTGCACGGAACTGTCGTAGCGCAGGCATTCATTGATGGCCCTGGGCAGCCATTCGGGCCGCTGCTTGAGTTGCCGCAATTGCTCGGGATGGCGGTGCAAGGCGATCAGGGCGTTGCCCATCATGTTGGCCGTGGTCTCATGACCGGCGATGAACAGCAGGATGACGTTGGAGACGATTTCTTCTTCCGTCATGCCCTCGCCGTCGGCCTCCACCGACAGCAGTACGGATATAAGATCATCGCCGGGCTGCTCGCGGCGCGCGCGCACCAGGCGGCGGAAATAGGCTTCCACCGCCAGCATGGCGGCGTTGACCTTTTCCACGCCTTCCGGCGGCAAGGGCGCGGCTTCCAGGGACAGCACCAGTTGGTTGACATCCGCGGCCAGCATGTCGGCATCGGCGACCGGAACATCGAGCAGGCGGCAGATGATGCGCACGGGCAGGGGCGCGCAGTATGCCGACACCAGGTCGAAGGCCTCCCGGCGCGGAAAGGCATCCACCAATTCGTCAGCCACTTCCTGGCAGACCAGGCGCAGCGCTTCGACGTGGCGTGCGTCGAAGGCCTTGGTCAGCAGCGTGCGCAGGCGGGTATGCGCGGGCGGGTTCATCATCAGGAACATCCGGGCCAGGCCCTGGAAAGCCGGCTGGTTCGGACCGTCTTCGCCATAGCGGGCCCGGATGCTTTCCATATAGCCCTTGCCCATGCGACGATCGAGCAGCATGGCGTCGATCATGTCGAAATGCCCGCTCAGCAGGATGTTCGGGGCGACCTTGAATATCTTGCCGCTGGCGCGGATCTTTTCGTAGAACGGATAGGGGTCGCGATAGAAATCGGGCGTGGACAGGTCTTGCAGCTTCATGGCGGCTCCGGGAGCGATGGGCGAGGCGGCGGGACGAGAACGCCGCATAGGGCCCTCCGCGATCCGCCTGTTGTCCGCACAACAGCGCGGGGCCCGTTTTTATTCCATGCACATGCCGGGCCGGCCCGCCCCACCGGCGGGACCGCGCGCCTATTCCTCTGCGCCGCCGCCCTGTGCCCCCGCCTTGCCGTCGCCGTGCGCTTCGCGCAGGCGTCGCCTGGACGATTCGGCGTAGGCCGCCTGGCGTGCCCGCAGCAAGGGGTCGTCCGATGGCGCGATGCCGTCGGGCAGGGCCAGCGGGTTGAAATCGATATCGCGGCAGGGGCCGTCGATTTGCGACTCCGCCCTCTCGATAATCAAGGTTCCTGCGTCGACTTCGACGCGCCCGGGGCGTTGCGGCCACAGCTGCGTCGCGTCGTCGACGGCATCGCCCGGCATGGCCATGGAGATGACCAGGCGCCAGCGCAAGGGACCCTGCGACAGGCGCCGGACCAGATCGAAGGAGAGGAAATCCGGATCGCTGGCGGTCGCCTCGGGCAGGGGACGGAAAGGCGTCTCGGGTACCAGGCGCCAACGGCCGTCGCGCGCCTGGCCCTGGCCGCCGATAAAGCGGAAGGCGCTCACGCTGTAGTAAGTCGCATCGCCATAGTCGGAAGGCGCCCGATGCGTGTGTATCCAGTCCAGGAAGGCCCGGGCGCCCGGATGGCTGATGACGTAACGCTGCATGGTGCCGGAGCGTCCCGCGCGCCGGTCGGCCCGCATGGCGCGCAGGAAGTCGAGCTGGTCCTGCGCCGTGCGGAACGGAAACACGGGTACGGAATTCATGGCCATGCCCCAGGGCGGGCCGTGCGGCGGCATGATCCACAGCGCGAGGCTGCGCAAATTGGTCGCGCCATCGGCCATGGCGGGATCGCCACCCGGTATGGAAAAGCGGCCAATGACGGGCATGGAGCCGGCGCGAAACACATTGGCGGTCGACACCGGCATCGCGCCGCCGCCGCTTTCGAAGCTGCCGGTGACGCAGATGCCCTTGGCATGATTGCGGCGAAAGCCCGGATGCGGACCATCGGCGGCCTCGAATGCGTCCACCACCTCGGCCGCCGTCGGCTCCGCCGCCGGACGCGGCCATCGGGCGCCGGACACATACCAATACCCGGTGGCGCACAACAGCAAGGCGGCCATTGCCCCGGGCAATGCGCGGCGAATTCGTCTTTTCCTGAGCATACCGTCCAGCGGAACCCCGACAACAACGCTCCGGTGCGAACCGCCAGCCTTGCCCCAACATTCCTGCAATGCGCGGAGCCCCTGCGGCCCCTCAGCTGCGCTCCAGGGGCAGGGCCTGCACGCGCCGCTCGGCGATGCTCGCGGCCACGGCGCGCAGGTCCATCCCCTCGGGCGCCCCGATCAGAGCATACCCCAGCTCGGACTGCCGCCACGTCACCACGTTCATCCGGTCCACGCGCTGCTCCGACACCCCCTGGTCCGGCTTGGGTTCAGGCAGGACGCAGAGCGCCACGGGATCGCCCTGCGCGGGCAGATACATGATCTGCACCAGCGGCTTGCCATTGAAACGCAGCCGCTGCACCTCCTTGAAGGTCAGCCCCGCCTGGCTCAAGTCCGGAATGCGCAAGGACAAGCCGTCCTCGCTCGCGATATCGGCGACGGTCTTGGCGGTCGCCGGCAGCGATGCTTCCGTATCGGCCAGGGTGGCGCGGGTATAGAGCGCGACATAATCCGCGGCCTGGCGCACCCAGGGCGCGTCGCCCATGGCGACGGCCGCGCGCGGCGCGGGGCCGCCGCCCGGCAGCAGCCCGAGCGCCGGGCCCAGCTGCATCACCACGCCGGCGCACGCGGCGCCGGCGACGAAGGCGCCCAGCAGCCAACCCCAGGCCGGCCGCCAGCGGTCGGCGCGCGCGGGGCGCCGTACGGCTGGACTGGCCACGGCGGCATCGGCGCCCGCGGCGCTGCGCGCGGCGTCCGGCCGGTCCGGCGCCGCGCGGCCAGGGTCCTCGTTGGCCGCCCGTTCGCGGTGCGCCTGCGCCAGCGCCGCGACACTGCGCGCCAGGCTGTCGGGCACGGGCGGCAGTTGCTGCCGTGCGAAGGCGTCGCGGCTGACCTGCCGTGACGCCTGCAATTGCGCCACGCGCCGCGCGACTTCCGGCGATTCCAGGATGCGCTTCTCGACTTCCTGGCGTTCCGATGCTTCCAGCTCGCCGTCGATGTAAGCCATCAATAGTGCATTATCGGCTTCCATTGAACCGCGGTCTCCAACGTCTCATTCTGTCGATGTTCCAGCAAGCCGCCCTTCCTACCCCGTGCGTCATCATCATCACGCCTTCCCGCGCGTCCTCGTCATCGTCACGTCTTTGAACCCGCCGCAATCATAGTCGCCGCCCGCCTTGCAGGCATACCGACTGACCGCGAGCTGAACATCGCGAGCGCCATGAGCCCGTGCGGCGCGCGCGATATTGCAAGCATGCCATGGGTCCGCTTCCCTCAATCATTACCACGTGAAACACCTGAGCCGTACCGGAAATTCCGTTTTATTCGAGGGTAAACTTGCCGTCGATTTCATGCGCCCGCCCCGCGGTCCCTGAACCGCCCCATGCAGGCCTTGCGCGCCACCTGCACCCGGCCCGGCATCGATCGCATGCACGCGCCGCGAACCGGCCGCCGGCATTCGTGGCGCCTATTTTGGAAGCGAGGAAGCAACGTCGATGACCGGCGTAGATCTGCCCAGCCTGCTTGTCGACATGCTGCCGCGCCTATGGGCATTCGCGCTGCGCATTTCCGGCAACCGGCACGACGCGGAGGACCTGGTGCAGCGCGCCTGCGTGCGCGCGCTGGAACGCGCGCATCAGTTGCAGCAGGACACCTCGCCCCTGAGCTGGGTGTTTTCCATCATGCATTCCATCTGGATCAACGAGCTGCGGGCGCGCAAGGTCCGCAGCCGCAACGGAGTCGAATGGGACGACCAGTTGCTGGAGACGGTGCCCGATCCATCCGGCGCCAATCCGGAGACCGAAGTCCTGCACCGCCAGGTGCTGCGCGCCATCGAGCGCCTGCCCGAAGCCCAGCGCGCGGTGATCCTGCTGGTGGCCATCGAAGGCCTGAGCTACAAGGAAGCGGCCGACGTCCTGGCCGTTCCCATCGGCACCGTGATGAGCCGGCTGTCGCGTGCGCGGCAAGCCCTGGGGGCGCTGTTCGAGGGACATCCGACGCCGGATACCGCGCGCAAAGCCCTCGGCTACGGTTCCTGAAAGGGCCCGCGAACGGGCCTTTCGCCACTCGAGAAGGGTCGATCCGCGCACCAGGGCGGGGCACCTCGCGCATTTCCTCCACAATGCTTTCACTGCGCCGTCGGCGACCCGCCCGTACGGGCGGCTGCCGCCGCGCCGAACGCCGGTGCTAAACTCTGTAACCCCTCCCGCCCGACCCGAACACGGCGCTGCGCGCGCACGTATCGTGCTCGACCGTCTTCGAGAACGCGATGCGGCGCCCGCCCCACAAGGATCGGCGCGCCGGCCGCAAGACAAGAATTTCCGCCATCCCCCGATAGTTAGAGTGAGGTTCACGAGCAAATGTCTACCACGTCGAAGATCATCTATACGCTGACCGACGAAGCGCCGGCCCTGGCCACGTATTCGCTGCTGCCCATCGTCCAGGCGTTTGCCCGTTCGTCGGGCGTCACGGTCGAAACCCGCGATATCTCGCTCGCCGGCCGCATCATCGCGGTCTTCCCCGAGTATCTGACGGATGCGCAGAAGATCTCCGACGACCTGGCGGAGCTGGGCAAGCTGGCGACCACGCCGCAAGCCAATATCATCAAGCTGCCGAACATCAGCGCGTCCATTCCGCAGTTGAAGGCCGCCATCAAGGAACTGCAGCAACAGGGCTACAAGCTGCCGGACTATCCGGACGAGGTCGCCAACGACAAGGACAAGGACGTCAAGGCGCGCTATGACAAGATCAAGGGCAGCGCCGTCAATCCGGTCCTGCGCGAAGGCAACTCCGACCGCCGCGCGCCGCTGTCGGTGAAGAACTACGCCCGCAAGCATCCGCACAAAATGGGCGCCTGGAGCGCCGGCTCCAAGTCGCATGTCGCGCATATGGACGGCGGCGATTTCTACGGCAGCGAAAAATCCGCCCTGATCGCCGATGCCGGCACCGTGAAGATCGAACTGACGGCGGCCGACGGCACGCGCACGGTCCTCAAGGAAAAGACCAACGTCAAGGCCGGCGAGATCATCGACGCCGCCGTGCTCAGCAAGAAAAAGCTGCGCAGCTTCCTGGAAGCCCAGATCGAGGACGCCAAGAAGCAGGGCGTACTGTTCTCCGTACACCTGAAGGCCACCATGATGAAGGTCTCCGACCCCATCATCTTCGGCCACGTGGTCTCCGTGTTCTACAAGGACGTCCTGTCCAAGCATGCGGACGCCCTGAAGCAGGCCGGCTTCGATCCCAACAACGGCATCGGCGACCTGTACGCCAAGCTGAACGCCCTGCCCGCCGACCAGCGCGCCGCCATCGAGGCCGACATCCAGGCCGAATACGCGCAGCGCCCGCAACTGGCCATGGTCAATTCGGACAAGGGCATTACCAACCTGCACGTGCCCAGCGATGTCATCGTGGACGCGTCCATGCCTGCCATGATTCGCGAAGGCGGCAAGATGTGGGGCCCGGACGGCCAGTTGTACGACACCAAGGCCGTCATCCCGGACCGCAGCTACGCCGACGTCTACCAGGTGGTGATCGACGACTGCAAGAAGAACGGTCCCTTCGATCCGGTGACCATGGGCAGCGTGCCCAACGTGGGCCTGATGGCGCAGGCCGCCGAGGAGTACGGTTCGCACGACAAGACCTTCCAGGTGCCGGCCGACGGCGTGGTGCGTGTCACCGACGAAGCCGGCAAGGTGCTGCTGGAGCAAACCGTGGAGGCGGGCGACATCTGGCGCATGTGCCAGACCAAGGATGCCCCGGTGCAGGACTGGGTCAAGCTGGCCGTCAATCGCGCCCGCGCCACCGGCACGCCGGCCGTGTTCTGGCTGGACAAGAACCGCGCCCACGACGCGCAGATCATCGCCAAGGTCGAACGCTACCTGAAGGACCACGACACCAAGGGCCTGGACCTGCGCATCATGACGCCGGTGGAAGCCACGCGCTTTTCGCTGGAACGCATCCGCGAGGGCAAGGACACCATCTCGGTGACCGGCAACGTGCTGCGCGACTACCTGACCGACCTCTTCCCCATCATGGAACTGGGCACCAGCGCCAAGATGCTGTCCATCGTTCCGCTGATGGCCGGCGGCGGCCTGTTCGAGACCGGCGCGGGCGGCTCGGCGCCCAAGCATGTGCAGCAGTTCGTCGAGGAAGGCTTCCTGCGCTGGGATTCGCTGGGCGAATTCATGGCCCTGGCCGCCTCGCTGGAACACCTGGCCGACGTGTACAAGAACGCCAAGGCCAAGGTGCTGGCCAAGACGCTGGACGAAGCCACCGGCAAGTTCCTGGACACGGACAAGTCGCCCGCCCGCAAGGTCGGCGGCCTGGACAACCGGGGCAGCCACTTCTACCTGGCGCTGTACTGGGCACAGGCCCTGGCCGCGCAGACCGACGACAAGGACCTGCAGGCCAAGTTCGCCGGCATCGCCAAGGCCCTGGCCGACAACGAAGCGAAGATCGTGCAGGAACTGGGCGCCGTGCAAGGCAAGCCGGTGGACATCGGCGGCTACTACCGTCCGAATCCGGACAAGGCCAGCAAGGCCATGCGTCCCAGCGCCACGCTGAATGACGCGTTGAAGTCGCTGAGCGCCTGACGCGGGCCCACGGCGGCCGGCGGCAGACCGCCGGTCGCTGCCGCCTGAAGCAATACCCTCGACGCCCCAGGGTCGGACATCCGTCCAGACCCTGGGGCGTCGTTCCATGTGGGCGCTCGGGCATCCGCCCGTCTGCACATGCGCCCGTCTGCACATGCCCCCGTTTGCACATCCGACCGTCGGCGCCCCTGCCGGTTCGTGCATCGGCCTGAACTTGCCGCCCTTCCACCCGTCCGCGCATTCAGTCATCCGGCCGCAAGGCGGGGATGCCGCCGCGCTCCGATCGCGATGGCCGTGAGATTCTTCTGATATGCAGGGCCGCAAGCTGTCCTTACCATCCCCAGGTCCTACCATCTGGAGCCGCCCCGCAGGCAAGGGCGAGCGCCACGCATCGCATCGCCCTCCCCGGCGGCCAAAGCATGGCTTTGCGGGACCCAAGGCGCGACACATATCAGCGGCATGCGGCAAGGCATTTTTCTCATTCACGGACTTGGCGGCACGCGGCACGACATGGGCAACATGTCCGCCGTGCTCGAACGCGCGGGCTACGCCGTGCACGCCATTACGCTGCCCGGACACGGCACCCGGCCGCATGACCTGATCGGCATCGGCGCGGCGGACTGGCTCGGCAGTGTGCAAAGCACCTACCGCCGGCTGCTGCAAGACCACGGCACCCTGCACGTCGTCGGCATGTGCATGGGCGCGCTGCTGGCCGCCGAGGTCTGCAAGCTGGAACAACATGCACGCGGCAAGCTGGTCTGCCTGGCCGCGCCCGTCTTCATCGACGGCTGGCGCATGCCCTGGTACCGGTGGATCCGCAAACCGCTCTACGCCGTCCCGGCGCTGGCCAGCCGCATCCGGGTCATGGAAGAAGAACCCTACGGCATCAAGAGCAGCCGGGTGCGCGCCGTGGTGCGGGCCAAGTTCAAGCGAGGCGACGCCTTCCACTACCCCTGGGTGCCGCTGTGCAGCGTCCGTGAAGTCGACGTACTGCGTGCCCAGGTCAGGCAGGGGCTGGACCGCATTCCGTGCGAGACGCTGATCGTCCACGCGCACGAGGACGAGCTCACGTCCGTGCGGTCGGCGACCTTCCTGCACCGGCATATTCCGCGCAGCACGCTGGAGCTGCTGCGCGACAGCTACCACATGGTGTGCATCGACAACGAACGCTACGCGGTCACCGCGCGCGTCCTGGAATTCCTGCGGGCCGGACCTCGCCCGGCGCCCGCGACGCGCCCCGCAAGACGGCCGCTGCGCCTGGCCGCCGAAGCCAGTTGATCGCCGCCCGCCCGGGACGCTGCGCGCACCCGCGCACGGCGGCGTTTCACGGGCCCGTCATATTGGTGACGTAGTGTCACAGCCCTTCCACACAATAAGAAGGGCACGTCCACTATGCCGAAGTTCCTGGATCATGCGGCGCCTGCCGCGCTGGTCGCCACGATGGCCGCCGCCATGACGCCGATGGCCGCCAGCGCCGCATCCGTCACGGTCGGCAGCGGCCAGACCGACACCAAGCGCTACACGCTATCGGGCAGCGACAGCGCACAGATCGCCAATGGCGGCACGCTGGACACCTCCGGCACCGCCCTGACGCTGAACGCCGGCGCCGCGGCGCCCGGACTCAGCGTGCAGAACGCCGGCACGCTGCGGTCCGGCAACCGGGGCATCGACACCAGCGGCAGCGGTGGATCGCCGTTCATCTTCACCCTGAACAACCTGGCCGGCGCGGCCATCGACACCAGCGACGACGCCGTGCGGATCAACACCGACGTGCCGGTCGGCAGGATCGTGGTGGACAACGCCGGCACCATCACTTCGCAAACCGGACAAGCCATCGATTTCGACAAGATCGACACCGCCGGCAATGTCGTGATCAACAATCGCGCCGGCGGCCTGATCCAGGCCATGGACGCCGACGCCGTACGTCCGGGCGAAGGCGGCGTGGTCAACAACGACGGCCGCATCATTTCCTATGCGCCCGCCAATACATCCGGCGATCCCGACGACGACCCCTCGAACGACGGCGTCGACCTGCAGGGTCACGCCGCCACGGTCAACAATAACGCCGGCGGGCTGATTTCCGGGGCTCGCCACGGCATCACCAGCGACGTCGACGTGAATGTCAGCAATGCCGCCGGCGGGACCATCATCGGCCGCAACGGGTCCGGCGTGGGATCGGACGGCGACGGCACCGTCGTCAATTACGGGACCATCACGGGCGCCGTGGACACGACCTCCGTCAACGGCGACGGCGACGGCGTGGACATCGACGGCAATGCCAGCATCACCAACTACGGCACCATCCAGGGCGTAGGCGCCAAGGGCGAGAAAGACGGCTCCGCCAACACCAGCGAAGGCGTTGCCGTGGGCGGCGGCACCATCCGCAACATGACCGCGGGCTCGCTGATCAGCGGGCAGACCAACGGCATCCTCGTGGACGACAGCAATGCCGGCAACGCGCCGGCCCCGACCGTGATCGTGAACAACGGCACCATACGCGGCGTGGCGGGATTCGGCATCAAGCTTATCGGCAACCAGGCGGACAGCGTCACCAATGCCGGCCTGATACAGGGCGGCAACGGCCTGGCGCTGGACATGGGCGGCGGCGACGATACGCTCGTCGTGCAGGGCGGCGGCCGCTTCGATGGGCTGGTCGACGGCGGCGCCGGTACCGACACGGTGCGACTGGTGGGCAGCGGCAGCTTCGCCGGCGCCAGCAACTTCGAACTGCTGAATATCAGCGGCGGCGCCTGGATCCTGACCGGCAGCCAGCAGTACGCCAACGGCATCACGGTGGCCAGCGGCGGCAGCCTGGATGTGCAGGGCAGCCTGGCCGGCATGCTCGACGTGGGCGCGGGCGCGGTACTGGACGGCAACGGGACCCTGGGCAGCGCGCGCGTGGCGGGCACCGTTTCGCCCGGGCATTCCATCGGCACGCTGACCTTCACCGGCAACTACACCCAGCTGCCCGGCTCCACCTACCAGGCGGAAATCGCCAGCGGCGGGCAGTCCGACCTGATCAGTGTGGCGGGCACGGCGACGCTGGACGGCAGCGTGGTGGTGACGCCGCTGCCCGGGACGCAGGTGGCGCCGGGCCTGCGCTACACCCTGCTGTCGGCGGGCCAGGGCATCGATGGCAGCTATGCTTCGGCGACCAGCACCGCGAGCTTCGTCTTCCTGCAGCCGGACCTGTACTACGACGCCAACCACGTCTACCTGCAGTTCGACCGCAACGCCACGCGCTACGCCGATTTCGCGCAGACGCGCAACCAGCGCGCCGCCGCAAACGCCGCGGACAGCCAGCCCAACGGCCAGGTCGTGCACGACACCATCGCGCTGATGGGCGACGACGAGTCGGCCTTGCGCGAAGCGTACGACAGCCTGTCCGGGGAGATCCACGCCAGCCTGAAAAGCGCACTGATCGAAAACAGCCAGTACACCCGCGACGCCATCAATGACCGCCTGCGCTCGGCCTTCGCCGGCGATGCGTCGGGACCGATACGCACGGCGTCCGCGGCCGGCGTGGATACGCTGCCCGGGGCGGCCGACCGCGGCGCCGTCTGGGCGCAAGCCTATGGTTCGTGGGGCGGCATCGACGGCAATGGCAACGCCGCCAGGCTGGACCGCAACGTCGGCGGCTTCATCGTCGGCGCCGACTTTCCCCTGGGGCGCGGCTGGCGCGCCGGCCTGGCGGCGGGCTACGACCACAGCGACCTGGACCTGGACGGGCGTGCCAGCGGCGCCGGCATCGACAGCTACACGGTGGCGGCCTACACCGGCACGCGCATGGGCCCGTGGGGCCTGCGACTGGGCGCGGCCAGCACCTGGCACGACATCGACACGACGCGCAACGTGGGTTTCGCCGGTTTCGCCGGGGAAACCGACAAGGCCTCGTATGGGGGCAACACCGCGCAACTGTTCGCGGAAACCGGCTACACCATCGAGCGCGGCGCCTCCACCTTCGAGCCCTTCGTGGGTCTGGCCTACACCAACCTGCACACGCGCGGCTTCGACGAAGGCGGCGACGCGGGCCTGTCCGGCCGCAGCGACAATACCGGGGTGACGACTTCCACCGTCGGGCTGCGGGCCTCGACGCGCTTCGACGCCGGCGGCAAGAGCGGCGTGCTGCGCGGCATGCTGGGCTGGCGCCACGCCTTCGGCGACACGACGCCGACCGCAACGCAATCGCTGCCCGCGGGTTCGCCGTTCACGGTCGCCGGTGTCCCGGTCGCCGTCGACGCGGCCATCATCCAGGTCGGCTTCGACCTGAATCTGACGACGCGCGTCAAGGCCGGCCTGTCGTACACCGGGCAGCTGGGCGACGGCGTACACCAGAACGGTGTCATGGCCGCGCTGAAGGTCGCGTTCTAGGCCGGGGCGGGGGAACCCGCCCTAGCGATAGCCCACCATCGTTGCCCGCAGCTGCGATGCGGTTTGCCGCAGCGGCTGCAGGAATTCCGCCATGGCGCGTTCCTGGTCGTAGGTTCCGGCCTGCAGGCTGACGTTGATGGCGGCGGCGATCGCGCCGTCCTGGTCGCGTACCGGCACGGCAAGGCCGGCGATCGAATCATCCAGTTCCCCGTCCACCCAGGCGTAGCCCTGGCCGCGCACCCCCAGGATGATGTCCTTCAGGCTGGCCCGATCCACCACCGTGGTCGCGGTCAGCTTCTTCAGCACGGCCGCGTCCAGGTAGGCGTCCAACGCGTCATCATCGAGTCCGGCCAGCAGTACGCGGCCCATGGATACCGCGTGCGCCGGCAGGCGGCTGCCCAGCGATGGACTCATGGGCAGGATGCGCCGCGTATGCAGCCGCTGCACATAGACGATGTCTTCCTCGTCCAGGACCGACACGGCGCAGGACTGCCCGATGCGCGCGCCCAGTTCTTCCAGCGCGAGTTGCGATTCGCGCCAGTACGGCAGCGTGTAGAGGTAGGAAAGTCCCAGCCGCAGCACCTTGGGCGTCAGCCAGTAGTGCTTGCCGTCCGTCCTGACGAACGCCAGCTCGATCAAAGTCATCAGGAAACGGCGCACGGCCGTGCGCGGCAGGTCGACGGCCGCGGCCACGTCGCCCAGCGTCTGGCGCGCCTGGCCCTGCCCCATGGCTTCGATGATCTTCAACCCGCGCGCGAAGGTGCGGACGAAGGACTCGCTTTCCGGTGTGGCCACGCATTCCTCCCCGCCGTGCACGGCACGGCTGCGATACGGCTGTTGCTACGGCGGCGCGGCGGCGACCTGACCCGGCCCCTGCCCGGGCACCCGGCAAGCGCGCGATCAGGCACTTGGCCCGGACGCTTGACACGACCCGGCCTGCCGCCGACAATGACCATAGAGCGGATGTAAATATCCGCTTAGCGGTTATTCTAACACGATGATCGCCGCACGCAAGCCCGGGCCCGGCATGCGAGACCCCTACAACCGCCCTGGAAAGGCCATGACACAAACCTTCGAGACAGACTTCTGGAAAGACGCCGCCTCGCGCAAGATCTGGGACGACATCGTGCCCGGCGAACCGCGCAAGACCATCCCCTACACCCTGACGCTGGAAGCCATCCAGAAGTACTGCAAGGTGGTGGGCGACATGCACCCGCTGTACTTCGACGAGGAGTACGCCCGCAAGTCGCCGTACAAGGGGCTGATCGCGCCGCCCGCCATCCACATCCTGCTGATGTTCGCCTGCACGCCGACCGATGACTGGATGCGCAGCCCCGGCACGGTGAACGCCGGCCAGTCCTGGAGCTACAACGTGCCGGCGCGCCCCGGCGACGTCATCCGCCTGGATGCGCGCGCGCTGGACAAGTTCATCAAGAAAGACCGCCTGTTCGTGGTGCACGACAACGTCTTCTTCAACCAGAACAATGAAGTGATCTGCTCCGGCCGCGGCTGGACGATCCGCCCGATGTGAGGAACCCGCCATGACGACGCATACCTTCGACACCCTGGCGCCCGGCGTGAAGATCGACGGCACGCCGTTCTCGCCCACGCGCGAATCGATACGCGAATTCTGCGAGGCCTCGCTGGACTTCAATCCCCTGCATTGGGATGACGAGTACATGAAGGGCAGCTTCGGCAAGACGAATTTCGGCGGCATCATCATGCACGGCATGAACAATTTTGGCGTGATCACCAAGATGCTGACCGATTGGCTGCACCCCAATGGGGGCGTACAGCGCCGCCTGGAAACCCGCTGGAAAGCGCCGGTCAAGCCGGGCGACACCATACGGCCGCAGGCCGTGGTGACCGCCACGCGCAAGACCGAGAAAAGCCGCTGGGCAACGCTGGACGTGCAGGTGCTGAACCAGCGCGGCGAAACCGTGGCGGTGGGCGAGGCCATGGTGGAATTCCCGCTGGCCTGAAACGCGGTCCCGCGGTCCCGGCCGCGGGACCGCGCGGGAACGAACCCGGACGCCGCGCGCCGCCATGCGCGCCGCGCGGACATCCGGACCACAATAGACAGGAGACAAGCAATGAAAACCTGGTTGCGTACCGCCGTGGCGCTTTGCCTCGGCCTGACCTGCATGGCCGGCCCAGCCGCGTCCGCGCAGGACTTCCCCGACCGTCCCGTGCGGCTGGTCGTACCTTTCCCTGCAGGGGGCACCACGGACATCCTGGCGCGGCTGCTGGGCAATGCGCTGAGCGCGAAGTGGTCCCAGCCCGTCGTCGTGGAGAACAAGCCCGGCGCGAGCGGCACGATCTTCTCCGAACAACTGGCGCGCAGCGCGCCGGACGGCTACACCCTGATGGTCACCGCCACCCACCACGTCATCAACCCCGCGCTGTACAAGAACCTGCGCTACGACACCCGTACCGACTTCACGCCCATCGCGCTGGTGGCCGCGGTGCCCAATGTGCTGGTGGTGAACCCGGCCTTCCCCGCCAAGACCGTGGCCGAACTGATCGCCTACGCCAAGGCCAACCCGGGCAAGGTCAATTTCGGCTCGGCCGGCACGGGCGGGGCCAACCACCTGTCCGGCGAGCTCTTCAAGTCCATGACAGGCGTCGACATGGTCCATATCCCGTACAAGGGCGCGGCGCCGGCCTTGAACGACCTGTTGGGCGGGCAGATACGCGTGATGTTCGATTCCGTGCCAGGCGTGCTGCAGCACATCAAGGCGGGCAAGCTGCGCGCGCTGGGCGTGACATCGCTGACCCGATCGCCGGCGCTGCCGGACGTACCCACGCTGGACGAAGCCGGCGTCAAGGGCTTCGAAGCCACCGCGTGGTTCGGGCTTTACGGCCCCGGCAACATGCCCGCCGACCTGACGGCGCGGCTGTCGCGCGACGTGCTGGCCGCCCTGCAAAGCCCGGAGATCAAGCAGCAGTTCGCGCTGCAGGGCGCCGAGCCGGGCACCATGACGCAGCCGCAGTTCGCGCAGTTCGTCAATGCCGAAATGGACAAATGGGCCAAGGTCATCGCCGACGCCCACATCACCATCCAATAGGAGCATGTGCATGACGGTCAATCCGACGTCAGCCGCCGGCGCAACGCCCCCTGGCCGGGGCGGCGCACCAGCGCCGTCCGGCGGCACGGACGCCGCCGCGCGCCCCGGCCCCGCGGCGGGCGCCCTGTCCCACATCCGTGTCCTGGACCTGTCGCGCATCCTGGCCGGTCCCTGGTGCACGCAGAACCTGGCGGACATGGGCGCGGAGGTCATCAAGGTGGAGCGCCCGGGCACGGGCGACGACACGCGGGCATGGGGACCGCCCTGGATACGCGAAGCCGAAGGCCGGGACACGCGCGACTCCACCTATTACGCCGCCGCCAACCGCGGCAAGAAATCGCTGACGCTGGACATTTCCACGGCCGACGGCCAGCGTATCGCGCGCGAACTGGCCGCGCACAGCGATGTGGTCATCGAGAACTACAAGATCGGCGACCTCAAGCGCTACGGCCTGGATTACGACAGCCTGCGGGCCGTCAATCCGCGCCTGGTCTATTGCTCCATCACCGGCTACGGACAGGACGGGCCCAGCGCGCACAAGCCGGGCTACGACTTCGTCTTCCAGGCCCTGGGCGGCTTGATGAGCATTACCGGCGAACGCGACGACCTGCCCGGCGGCGGCCCGCAGAAAACCGGTATCGCCATCGCCGACGTGATCACCGGCATGTACGCCACCATTGCCATCCTGGCCGCGCTCAATCATCGCGACGTCTCCGGCCAGGGCCAGTACATCGACATGGCCCTGCTCGATTGCATCGTGGCGCTGGGCGGCAACCAGGTCACGGGCTATTTCGCCAGCGGCAAGGTGCCGCACCGCTACGGCAACGCGCACGCCAGCCTCGTGCCGTACCAGGTCTTCACCGTCGCCGACGGGGAAATCGTGGTGGCCGTGGGCAACGACGACCAGTGGCAGCGCTACTGCCGCGCCATCGACCGGCCGGACCTGGGCGCCGATCCGCGCTGGCACAAGGTCACCGGGCGCATCCAGGACCGCGACCAGCTGGTTCCCCAATTGGCGCGCACCATGCTGACGCGCGGGGCCAGGGAATGGATCGAACGGCTGGAAGGCCACGGCGTTCCATGCGGCCCCATCAACGACTACGCCCAGGTGTTCGAGGACCCGCAGGTGCGGCATCGCGGCCTGCGCGTCGACATTCCACGGCCCGGCGACGCGAACGCCGTCGTCTCCACCATCGCCAGCCCGCTGCGCCTGCAAGGCACGCCCCCGCGCTACGACCTGCCCCCGCCGCGGCTCGGCGACAGCACGTCCTATGTGCTGGAAAGGCTGCTCGGGTACTCCACCGAACAGGTGGCGGCGTTGCGGGACAAGCGTGTGGTTTAGCGCCCTGCCTCATCTTTTCAGGAAAGCGTTTCATGGATGCGAACGAAAGCGCCACGCGGGAGTCCCCGCTGGCCACCTACCGGCGCCACCTGGCGCGCGGCGAACTGGCCTACCAATATGACCCGGTCGCGCAGCGCCCCGTGTTCCCGCCGCGCGTGCTCGCGCCGGGATCCGGCGCCACGGACCTGCCCTGGCGCATCAGCGCCGGCGCAGGGACCGTGCACGCCGTCACCGTCGTGCGTCCGCGCGACCAGGCGCCGTACAACGTGGTGCTGGTCGACGTCGACGAAGGCTTTCGCATGATGAGCCGCGTCGAAGGCGTCGCGCCCGCCGACGTGCGCATCGGCATGCGGGTGCGCATGCGGGCCGTGCAGCCGGACGGCGACGACGCGCCCTATCCTGTTTTCGACGTACCGGAGGCTGCATGACGCCCGCCCTGCAGCGCGGCCACGTCGCCATTGTCGGCGCCGCCGAATCCGACCTGGGCAAGGTCGCGCCCGGCCTGGGCGCCATCGACCTGATGGCCCAGGCCGTGGGACGCGCGCTGGACGACTGCGGCCTGGCGCTGGCCGACGTCGACGGCGTCTTCGCCACCACCTCGCAGAGCCGCATGCCGACCCTGGCCCTGTGCGAATACCTGGGCATCGCGCCGCGCTACCACGACGCGACCAATATGGGCGGCGCGTCGTTCATGTCCATGGTGGCCCACGCGCAGGCCGCCATCGCGGCGGGCTTGTGCGAAGTCGCCGTCATCGCGTATGGCAGCACCCAGCGCAGCATGGGCCGCGCCAACGTGGCGGCGCCGGACGCCAACCCGCACGAGGCGCCGTACCAGCCCTTGTACACGGCCAGTTCGTATGCGCTGGCCGCGTCGCGCCACATGCATGTCCACGGCACCACGCGCGAACAACTGGCACGGATCGCCGTCGCCGCGCGGCAGTGGGCGCTGCTGAACCCGGTGGCCTGGGAGAAGAAGCCGCTGACCGTGGCGGATGTCCTGGCCTCGCCGATGATCAGCGACCCGCTGACGCTGCGCGACTGCTGCCTGGTGACCGACGGCGGCGGCGCGATCGTACTGACCCGCGCGGATCGCGCGCGCGACCTGCGCAGGCCGCCGGCCTACGTACTGGGGCTGGGCGAGGCCCTGGGCCATTACTCGATATCGTCGATGCCCGACCTGACCACCACCGCGGCGGTGCAGTCCGGCCGGCAGGCCTACCAGATGGCCGGGCTGGCGCCGGCCGATATGGACGTGCTCCAGTTGTACGACGCGTTCACCATCACGACGCTCCTGTTCCTGGAAGACCTGGGCTTCTGCCCGAAGGGCGAAGGCGGACGCTTCGTCGAAGATGGCCGCATCGCGCCGGGGGGCGCGCTGCCCGTCAACACCAGCGGCGGCGGCCTGTCCTATTGCCATCCCGGGATGTACGGCATCTTCGCGCTGATCGAAGCGGTGCGGCAGCTCCGCGGCGCATGCGGCGCGCGCCAGGTCCCCGGCTGCGCGACCGCGCTGGCGCACGGGAACGGCGGCACGCTGTCGAGCCAGAGCACGGTCATCCTCGGCACGGCGGCGACGCTCTAGCCTTTTCCGGCCAGGGCCGGCCCCGCCCGCATACCCTCCGTGCGGAACGGGCTGCCCGCCGGCCCCACGCCTTATAGCGCGCCCTTGAATGACTTGGTCCAGTAGTCCAGGAAGGCCGACTTGCCCGCGGCGAGCTTGTCCAGCGAATAGGGATAGATGCGCGACAGCTCCGCGTCGGTGAAGGCCACGCGCTTGCGCAGGTCGTCGGGCAGCGAGGCGTTGCGGACCGTGGGCGCGTAACCCATGGCGCGCGCGAAATGCACCTGGCCCGCCGGCTCCAGCAGCGCGTTCAGGTAGGCCCATGCCGGGCCGGGATTGCGCGAGTTCTTCGCGACGGCCGCCTCGAATGTCACCGGTATCGCGCCCTCCTTGGGAATGACGAAGTCCAGCGGCAGGCCCGCGTCGCGCCATTGCAGCGCGCGCGCCTTCCACATGCACGCCATCCAGATCTCGCCGGACTTGAAGGCCGTGGCCACCGCCTCGTTGGACGGGTAGATGCGCGGCGTGTTCTTCACGAGTTCGCCCAGGAACTTCTTGCCCGGCTCGAAACTGTCGATGTGGCCGCCGCTGCCGCCCGCGCCGACGAACAGCCCGTTGTACAGATACAGAATGTCGGAGAACCCGACACGGCCCTTGTACTTCGGGTCCAGCATTACCTGCACCGAATCCGGCGGCGTGGAAAACTGCTGCGTGTTATAGACCAGCGTCATCGCGCTGAAGATATGCGGGATGGAATACGCCGTCTTGAACTGGTCATACACCTGGGCCAGGTTCGGCACCTCGGCCGCATGGCTCTTGATGTCCGCCAGCGCCTTGGCCTGGGCGGCATCGTACATATCCACATCGCCCAGCAGCGCGACGTCCATGCTGCCCCGGCGCGCATCGCGCTCGGCCCGCAGCTTGGTCACGCGCGGCACGGCGTTGCCGGTCTGGAAGACCACGCCGATGTCCTGCTTCTCCATCAGCGGCGATATGTATTGCTGGAGCAGGTTCTGGTAATCCCCGCCCCACGTGCCCACCACGACCTCCTTGCCGGCGGCCTGCGCCAGGGCCGGGACGAGCGGCAGCGCGGGCGCCAGCGCCAGGCCGGAAGCGGTTTTCAGGAAGCTGCGACGCTGTATACCCCGATGGTTCATGATCGATCCCTTATGTGAAAGTAAGCCCGGCAATCGCGGGCAGAAACCGCATGCCAACTGCACACATGAATGACCCGGCCGCCGCACGCGGCCCCTGGCCCGCACGTGCCGGCGCGCTCACGGACAGGCCGTGAGCACCACCGGTGCGTCCGCGCCCAATGTCGCCAGCGCCTCGGCCTCCACGTCGCGCGTGATGACGATCAACACATCCTGTTCGGACGCCAGCGTAGCCATGCGGCGCGGCATGCCGAAGGTCGTTCCGACACTCTGGATCAATACCGGCTCGGCGCAATCGCTGACGCGCAGCAAGGCCTTCAGGCGCAACAGCCGGTCGCCGCACAGCCCCGCCAGGTCGTCGAGCCAGGTCGAGAACGTGGCCCATGCCATGGGCTCGCGTACCGTTCCGCGCCACACCCGGATGCGCGGATGGCGCATGGCCCCGGCTTCGGCGCCCGCGCGGCGCAGCGCTTCCAGGGCCAGCGTCGTGACCGATGTACCGGGCAGGCCGGCGAAGGCTTGCGCGACGGCCTGCGCGCGGTCCGGCTCGGCGACGATTTCCGCCAGCGGGTTCAGGGCCTGGGCGCGCCGCCGGTGCTCCGGCAGCGTGGCGGCCGGCACCGTGTCGGTTTTGGTCAGCACGATGCGCTGCGCGGCGGCGAACTGGGCGGCGGCTTCCTCGAACTGTTCGTTGCCCAATGCGCCGCGCGCGCAATCGTAGGTGGTCACCACCGACAGGCGCAGCCCGCGCGCGGCCAGCTCGGGATCGGCCAGGGACGCGATGATGGGCCCGGGGCGCGACAGTCCGCTGGTCTCCAGGATGATGCGCGAGAGCGCGGCGCGGCCCGGCGGACGCGGCGCATCCAGCAGCGCGTTCACCGTATGCACCAGCCCGCTGCGCAGGGAACAGCACACGCAACCATTGGCCAGCATCCGCATCGGAACGTCGTCGCTGCCGTCGGCGACGATGGCGCCGTCCACGCCGATCTCGCCGGCCTCGTTGACGATCACGCCCGTATCGCCGGCATCGGCGCGCGCGAGGAAATCCACCAGCAGGCTGGTCTTGCCGCTGCCCAGGAAGCCGGACAGGATGACCAGGTCAACGGGCGTGGGGCGGTCCATCCGGATCTCCTTCCCAGCTGCCCTGGACCAGCTCGCGCACATCGGCCAGCAATTGTTCCGTGTCGTAGACCACGCCGCCCTTGATGGTATGGCGCAGCGCCCGTTTCCACTCGACCTGGCCGGTCTCGTCGTTCAGGCGCATGGCGCCGGTGCCGTACAACAGCTTGAAGTCCTCCAGCGGGTTCTGGTCATGCACCAGCAGGTCCGCGCGCCGGCCGACGTCGACCGTCCCCGTGTCGCCGTCCACGCCCAACAGCTCGGCGCCCAGCGAGGTCGCGGCGCGCAGCACCTCCAGCGGATGGAAGCCGGCCTCCTGCAGCAATTCGAGTTCGCGCACGAAGCCGAAGCCATAGATCTGAAAAATGAATCCGGAGTCGCTGCCCGCGCAGACGCGCCCGCCCAGGTTCTTGTATTCGTTGATGAACTGCATCCACAGCCGGTAGTTCTGCTTCCATTCGATTTCGTTGGTCGTGCTCCAGCGATACCAATAGGCGCCATGGCCGCCGCGCTGCGGCTGGAAGTACTTCCAGATCGCCTTCCAGGTGTAGTCGTCGTGCCAGTCCGCGCGCCGCGCGCGCATCAGGTCGCGGTTGGCGTCATAGATGTTGAAGGTAGGCACGAAGGTATGGCCGAGCTCCAGGAATTTGTCCATGACCTCGCGCCATTTGGCGCTGCCCGGCTGCGCCGCCTGCATGAAGGTCTGGCCGGCCAGCGCGAAGCGGTAATACTCGTCGCCGTAGTTGTAGTCGGTGGGGAAGTCCTGCACCACGCGGTTCTCGAACAGCGCTTCCGGCAGGCCGTAGTAATGCTCGGAGCTGGTCAGGCCCCATTGCGCGGATTTCAGCGCGTTCACCCGGGTCACCGCCATCTGCGCATGGTGGCAGCCGGAACGCAAGCCCAGCTTGCGTGCCTCGTCCAGCGCGGCCTGCATGATGGCCGGGGGCGCGCCGAAGAACTTGATGCCGTCGGCGCCGCGCGCCTGGATGCGCCGCACCCATTCGCGCGCCTGCTCCGGCGTATGGATGGTCTTGACGCGGTCGTTGACCGCCGGAAACACCACGTGCGCGACGATGCGCGGCGCGGCGATTCCGTTGCTTTCGGACAGCGCCTTCTGTTCCAGGTTCCAGCCCAACCCGTTCATCGAACCCATCTCGCGCACGGTGGTCACCCCATGGGCCAGCCACAGCTTGTAGATATAGTCCGCCGGCGGCACGACGCCGCTCATCGTGTGATACGGCGTACCGATATGCGCGTGCGAGTCGACGAATCCCGGGGTGACGAACTTGCCGTGGCAATCGATCTCATGGTCGCCCGCCGCCGGGCGACGGTCGGGATGGATGGGCTTGTGCGGCGTGCCCACGTTCACCAGCGCGACGATGCGGTCGTTCTCCACCACGATGTCCACCGGTCCCCAGGGCGGCGCTCCCGTGCCGTCGATGATGGTGGCGCCGCGCAGCACCAGGCGACCGAACGGCCCCTCGCCGCGGTCCCGCGCCGTGGCGGCGACCGGCGGGTGCCACCCCTTGGCGGCATTCAGCGCTCGGGATTCCTCGCCGACTTCCACGTCTGCATAGGGATTGTCGATGGGCATGCTGGCGCTCCGTAGTGGGCTGGGCAGTCGGGTACGTCGCGGGCCGGATCGTGGGCGACGTAGTGGGCGATGCAGTGTGCAATGCAGTGGCGCGGGGTAGTCGGCGGCGTAGTCTCATGTTGCGGACCGGGATACGCCAGCTTCCCGTTCAGGCCGCCAATGCGTCATGGAAGATCTTCCCGTCCTTCATGACCAGCCCGATATGGTCACCCTGCCCCAGCAGGCAGGACACGTCGCGGTAAGGGTTGCCATCCACCACCAGCATGTCCGCCATGGCCCCCGGCACGATGCGTCCCAGCCGATCCCGCATGTTCAAGACCTCCGCCGCGATCGTGGTGGCGCTCTGGATGACCTCGCGCGGCGTCAGCACCTGCGCACGCAGCCGGAACTCGTCGCTTTGCAGCCGCTGCGAAGGACCCAGCAGATCGGAGCCATAGCCCATCTTCACGCCCGCGCGCTTGTAGATTTCCAGCGAATGCAGGCCCGCGGTGCGCACCGTGGCGATCTTGGCCACGCTGTCGGCCGGCAGGCCATAGTCGGCGCCCTCGTTGGCCAAGGCCTCGTAGGTGATCAGCGTGGGCACCACGTAGGCGCCGCGCTCGGCCATCAGGGCGGCGGCCGCCTCGTCCACCAGGTTGCCATGCTCGATGGTGCGTACGCCATTGGCGACGGCGCGCGAGATCGCCTGGGCGGTGTAGGCGTGCGCCATCACATAGGTCTGGCGGCCTGCGGCCTCGGCGACGATGGCGCGGATCTCGTCCTCGGCATAGCCGAAGGCGGCGATGGGGTCGGTCGGCGAAGCCACGCCGCCCGAAGCCATGATCTTGATCTGGTCCGCGCCCATCTGCAATTCCTGGCGCACAGCCTTGCGCACCTCGTCGACTCCGTCGGCCACGCGGCCGATGTCGCCGGCGCGAAAGCAGCAGCCGCAGAAGCTCATGGGCCGCAGGTGGTCGGAGCGCGGCCGTGGATCGCCATGGCCCCCGGTCTGGCTGATGGCGTGCCCGGAGATGAACAGCCGCGGCCCCACGACCGTGCCTTCCTCCACCGCGCACTTCAGGCCCCAGCCCGCGCCGCCGGCGTCACGCACGGTCGTGAAACCCCGGCGCAGCATGGCCGCCATGATGGGCACGGCGCGCATCATCACCAGCGCATCGGGCAACACGCCTTGCGTACTCAGGTTCAACTGGGTGGCCAGCACGTGGACGTGCAGGTCGATCAGGCCAGGCATCAAGGTACGGCCACGCAGGTCGATGGCGCGCGCGCTGGACGACTGCAGCGGCCGGTCGGAGACCTCCTTGACGGCGCCGCCTTCCACGAGCACATGCATACCCTCCTGCAGGTCGGGCAAGGCCGGGTCGAGCAAGGTCGCGTTCTGGAACAGGATGGAAGTCATGCGGGGCTCCGTAGCGTATCGCGTGGGGAATTCGGTTCAGGACGACATGGTGCGCACATAGCGGCGGTGGATCAGCCAGTTCGACAGCACGGCCATGACCAGCGTGGCGCACACCAGGATCAGCGCCATGGCGGACCCGAAGGGCCAGTTCGATGCCCGCGTGATCTGGTCGTACAGGGCAGGCGCCATCATGGTCAGTCCCGTGCCGCCCAGCAGCACCGGCGTGGCGTAGGCGTTCATGCACAGGATGAACACCAGCATGGTGCCCGCCGCGACGCCGGGCGCCGCGATGGGCAGCACCACGCGCCGGAAGGTGGTGAAGAAATCGGCGCCCAGGTTGCGCGCCGCTTCTTCCACCGAAAAGTCGATGCCTTCCAGCACGCTTTGCAGGGTCAGGATCAGGTATGGCATCACCACGGCCGTCGTGCCGATCACCACGGCGGCCGGCGTGTACATCAGTTGCACGGACTCCGTGACCAGGCCCAGGCCCTTCAGCACCGTGTTCACCACGCCGGCATTGCCCAATATCACCATCCACCCCGCCGCGCGCACGACATTGCCGACCAGCAGGGGGAAGACCAGCAGGATGATGAACAGGCTCTTGTAGCGGCTGGTCGTCTTGGCCAGGAAGTACGCCACCGGAAATCCCAGCACCAGGGCCAGCACGGTACACAGCGCGGCCACGCCTATCGTCGTCATGAAAACGCCGCGGTAATAGGGATCCGCGAAAAACCGCACATAGTTTTCGCCGGTAAAGGCCTGCTGCATCATTTCGGCCGGATCGAAATGGTTGAAGCTGTACCGCGCCAGCATCAGCAGGGGCACCATGATGACGACGATCACCACCAGGGACGCCGGGAAGGCCAGGCCGGCGCCCATCCCGCGCGACTGGCGGGCGCCGCCCAAGGCCGGTCGCATCACGGTGGCGCTCATGGTGCGAACATCACGCAATCCGCCGGCTCGAAGCAGGCGTACACGCGTGACCCGATGCGGGTCGACGCGCCATCGTGCCCGGCGCTGTTGGGCAGTTGGCAGCAGATCGCCTCGCCGCTTTCCAGCTTGACGCGGACCTCCAGCTGGGCGCCCATGTAGACGGTGGACTCCACCGCGCCCGGCAGGGCGTTGCGGCCGCTGGGCGCGGACGCCAGGCGCACCCGTTCCGGGCGCACGCCCATATGCGCGGCGGCCGCCGGCCCGTCCTCCACGTGGATGCGAGCCCCGCTCGCCGTGCCGAATATCCCCCGCTCCGCCAGATTGCCCTTGAAGAAATTCATCTTGCCCAGGAAGTCGGCCACGAACAGGTTCGCGGGGCGCTCGTACAGCGCCTGCGGCGTGCCCACCTGCTGCACCTTGCCGTCATGCATGATGGCCATGCGGTCGGCGATGGCAAGGGCCTCTTCCTGGTCGTGCGTCACGAAGATGGTCGTCAGCCCCAGACGCCGCTGCAGGGCGCGGATTTCCTCCCGTACTTCGAGGCGCAGCTTGGCGTCCAGGTTGGACAGCGGTTCGTCCAGCAGGAACACCTTGGGCTGGATGGCCAGCGCACGCGCAATGGCAACCCGCTGCTGCTGGCCGCCCGACAACTGGCGCGGATAGCGGTCGCGCAGCGCCGTCATGCGCACCATGTCCAGGACCTCGCGGATGCGCGCGTCGCGCTCGCCGGCCGGCACCTTGTGCATCTCCAGGCCGAACGCAATGTTCTGCGCCACCGTCATGTGCGGGAAAAGCGCATAGCGCTGGAACACCATGCCGGTGTCGCGCTTGTGCACGGGCAGCGACGTCACGTCCTTGCCGCCGATCCGTATGGTGCCCGCGGATGGCTCGATGAAGCCGGCGATCATGCGCAGGGTGGTGGTCTTGCCGCAACCGCTCGGCCCCAGGAAGGTCACCAGTTCGCCGTCGGCGATATCCAGGGAAAAGTCGGCCACCGCGACGGCGGAGCCGAACTGCTTGTGCAGATTTTCGAGTGCGACCTGGGCCATGACGCTCACACTACCTGGCTTAGTTTTACGAAGCGATCGGTCACCAGCATGATGATTCCCAGCAGCACGATCTGCACGGACGACACGGCCGCGATGGTCGGGTCCAGGTTGAATTCCAGGTATTGCATGATGGCGATGGGCAGCGTGGTGCGGCCCGGTCCCACCAGCGACAGGGACAATTCCAGGTTTTCGAAGGACACGATGAAGCTGAACAGCGCGGCCGCCACGATGGCCGGCCGCAGCATCGGCAGGGTGATGCGCAGGAAGGCCACGCGGCCGCTGGCGCCCAGGTTGCGCGCGGCTTCCTCGATGGACGGATCCAGGCCCGCCATGCTGGCCGATACCAGGCGCACGGTCCACGGGATGGTCAGGCAGACATGGGCGATGACCAGCCCGCCATAGGTGCCGACCACATCCATGTCCAGCAGGTTCTCGGCACGCAGGTAGAACAGGTAGATGGCGATGCCGGCGACGATGCCCGGCACCAGCAGTGGCGAAAGCAGCACCGTATTGACCCACGCCGCGCCCGCGAAGCGGTACCGGATGATGCCCAGGGCCGCCATGACGCCGACCGCCACGCCGCACGCGGCGGCCAGCAGGGCGACCTGCAGGCTGAACAGGAAGCCGTTGGCGAAGGCGTCGTTGTCCCAGGCCTTGAGGTACCACTGCAGCGTGTAGCCGGACGGCGGGAAGTACAGGATCGCGTCCTTGAAGAAACTCAGCCAGACCACGAAGATCAGCGGGCACAGCATGAAGAAATACATCAGCGCGACGAAGGCGCGATGCAGGGTGCGCGCCCAGGGGATGGGGCCGCGGCGCCGCGTCATCTGGCGTTCCGCATCCATCGCGGGAGTAGCTGTCGTCGCCAAAAGCGTTCCTCGATGCAGGGTCACCGGCATGGCGGGAAGGGGTCCCGCGAATAAGACGAAGGCCGGCAATGGGAGCCTCATCTTAGGAAGGTTGTTCGCCGCCTGGAATAATGGTTAACCTCAATAGGCAGGCGTCGGTACCCGGCCAGCGGCCGGGTAGCACCCGGGGCGTGGAAAAGGACAACCGGGCGGCGGCCCGCCGCACCGCATCCGGACGCCGCCGCCCGCTGCGGAAGACCGCCCTCGCATCGGACGGCGGCGCAGGGCTCAAACGCCTCCGTCCGTCAGCCGGTACCAGGTCACGACCGCGTTCACATAGACGCGTCGCAAGCCATACAGCGGAAAAGGCTTGATCGGCGTGAGCGGGACGGGCAAGGCGGCCTGGTCGCCCTCCGCCACGTACCGCGCCATGGCCTGTCCCATGGCGGTCTGCAGCCCCACGCCGCGCCCCTGGCAACCGATGTCGATCAGCACGCCCGGCGCCGGTTCGTGCAGGTGCGGCAGGTAGTCGCGCGTGATGGCCACCCGGCCGCACCAGCGGTATTCGAAAGGAATGCCGGCGACCTGCGGAAACATCTTCACCATCACGCGCTCGAGGTGGCGCCAGTCCTGCGGGCCCTTCGGCTCGCGGAAGGGCCCGCGCCCGCCCATCAACAACCGGCCCTGGTGGTCCAGGCGGAAGTACAGCAGCAGGTTGCGCGTGTCCGAGCACACCTGGCCCTGCGGCAGGATGCTGGCGCGCACGTCGTCCGGCAGCGGCTGCGTGGCCACCTGGAAGGTATTGGCGTCGATGATGGTCGGCTTCAGGCCCGGCCACAGGTCCGCGCCATAGGCATTGGTGCACAGGATCACCCGGTCCGCCGTCACCGTGGCGCCGGACGCCGTGGCCGCCACCCATTTGCCGGCCTCGCGGCGCAGTGCGCGCACCGGGCTGTCCGTATGCAGGCGTGCGCCGGCCCGCATGGCGGCGCGCGCCAGTCCGCGCACGTAGCTCAGCGGCTGGATGGTGCCGGCACGGCGGTCGAGCCAGCCGCCCAGGTACTTGCCGGTGCCCAGCCGCGCGGCAACCTGCGCGCGATCCAGCGCCTGGACATCGGCCCCGTGCCGGGTCCATTGCGCCGCGCGGCGCTGCGCCAGCTCCAGCGCCGCGCGGGTATGCGCGCCCTGGATCCAGCCCGCGCGCACGCGCGGCACGTCCATGCCATGCCGTTCGATCAGGTCGAACACCGCGTCGGCCGTGCCTGCCGCGAAGCGCAGGACCTGCGCTCCGCGCTCCGGACCGTAGCGTGCCATGAGCTCGTCGGGATCGTATTTCAGGCCGGGAATGACTTGTCCGCCGTTCCGGCCGGAGCCCCCGAAGCCGATCTCGCGGGCTTCCAGCACCAGGGCGTCCACGCCGCGCTCGGCCAGGTGCAGCGCGGTGCTGAGACCCGCGTATCCGGCGCCGATCACCAGCACGTCCGCGCGCGTGGATTCCTGCAACGGCACGGTCGCGGGCGCGGGCGCCGCGGTGGCTGCCCACAATGACGGCGCAAGCGGAAAGGGTTCCTGCGGCATGGCTGAGGCCTTACATGGGATGCAGCACGCGGCGCAGGAAATCCTGCGTGCGGGGATGCTGGGGATGATTCAACACCTCGCGCGCCGGCCCCTCTTCCACCACCACCCCGCCGTCGAGGAACAGGACGCGGTCGGCCACCTCGCGGGCGAAGCTGATTTCGTGCGTGACGACGACCATGGTCATGCCGGCCTCGGCCAGCTTGCGCATTACGCCCAGCACATCGCCCACCAGTTCCGGGTCCAGCGCCGAGGTCGGCTCGTCGAACAGGATGGCCTTGGGCTGCATGGCCAGCGCCCGCGCGATGGCCACGCGCTGCTGCTGCCCGCCGGACAATTGGGCAGGATAGGCCTGCGCCTTGTCGGCCAGGCCCACGCTGGCAAGCAGGGCCTGCCCGCGTTCGGTGGCGGGCCCGCGCGCTTCGCCCTTGACGTGGATGGCGCCCTCGATCACGTTCTCCAGCGCCGTGCGGTGCGGGAACAGATTGAAGCGCTGGAATACCATGGCCACCTGGGTACGGATCGAGACGATGGACGCGGCATTGCTGTCCACGCGCTGGCCATCGATGGCGATCTCGCCTTCCTCGTAGCGCTCCAGGCCGTTGATACAGCGCAGTATCGTCGACTTGCCCGAACCCGACGGCCCGATCACGCAGACCACCTCGCCCTTGGCGACCTCGGCGTCGATGCCCTTCAATACCTCCAGCGCCCCGAAACGCTTGCGCACGCCCCGCATGACGATCATTTGACTGCATTCCTCTTTTCGAGGTGGCGCACGAACAGGATCAACGGCACGCACATCACCAGGTACATCAGCGCGACCAGCGTGAATACGGTCGCGTTCTTGAAGGTAGACACCGCGATCAGCTTGCCTTGCAGCGCCAGTTCGGCCACCGTGATCGTCGAGGCCTGCGAGGAGTCCTTCAACATCATGATCATGATGTTCCCGTAGGGCGGCAGCACGATGCGCACGGCCTGCGGCAGCACCACGCGGCGCATGGTCAGGCTCCAGCTCATGCCCATCGCCATGGCCGCCTCGATCTGGCCGCGGTCGATGGCCTCGATGCCGGCGCGGAAATTCTCCGCCTGGTAGGCGGAATAGGCGATGCCCAGGCCGATGATGGCGGCCTGCACCGCCGTCAGCGAAAGGCCGGCGTCCGGCATGACGAAATAGATATAGAACAGCAGGACGATAATCGGGATGCCACGCAGCACATTGATCAGTCCCGCGCTGAACTTGGCCAGGGCCTTGATGCCCGACACCCGCATCAGCGCCCATACCAGGCCCAGCAAGGTCGACAGCGCCAGCGAGCCGGCGGTGACCAGGATGGTCAGCTTGGCGCCCTGCAGCAGGATGGGGAGGTATTCCGCCGAGTCCTGAAAAAATTGCCCTAACATCCCGACTCCTCCCCTTGGTCCCCGGCGTTCACGCGCCGTTCAGGCCCCACTTCTTCAGAATGCCGTCGAGCGTTCCGTTGGCCTTCAGGACCTTCAGCGCGGCGTTCACCTTGTTGACCAGCTCCGTGTCGTCCTTGCGCGCGGCGATGCCCACGCTGCCGGTGACCTTGGGCTGGTAGCTGTCGACCATGTGCAGGTTGGGATAGTTGCCCTGCTTCAGGGTGTACGCGGCGATCGGGTAGTCCATGAAGCCGCCCTGGATGCGGCCTGCGTTGGCGTCGCGCATCATGTCCGGCGGATTGTCGTACAGCTTGACCTCCTTGAAGACGCCGCTTTTCTGGATAGGCTCGACAAAGGCGGTGCCCACCTGCACGCCCACCGTCATGCCTTTCATATCGTCGAAGGACTTGTATTGCTTGGTGTCGCTCTTCGGCACCATCAGCCCTTCGCCGTAGGTGTACACAGGGTCGGAAAAACTGACCACCTGCTGCCGTTGCGGCGTGATGAACATCGCGGCCGAGACCAGGTCGATGCGCTTGGAGGTCAGCGAGCCGATCAGCGCGGAGAACGCCATCGGCTCGATCTGCACCTCGAAGCCGGCCTGCTTGCCGACCGCCTTGATGATGTCCACCATGACGCCTTCGATGCTATTGGTCTTGGTGTCCAGGAAGGTGAAGGGGCTGCCGGTGGGCGTGGACCCCACTTTCACCACGGTCTGGGCATTTGCCACGGCCGCGGCGGTCAAGGACAGCGCGGCCAGCGCGGATACGGCGATGGATCTCAGCTTCATGGGTGGTCCTCTATCTATAGAAGAAACGCCGGATGGCCGGGCCGCGGTTCGGCGCGGGCCATCGCGTCCGGGCTTCTGGCGAGCCCGATGGGTTGATGGCCAGGACCGCCCGGATACGCGCATCGCCCGGGCGGGCCATCGCCGCGAGGTGCGGCAATGCTAAGTGGGGGGTGATCGCAGCGGCAACCTAGGGACATCCCGCAACGCCGCGGGCGCGACGGAGCGCGCGGCCGGACGGCCGGTCCGGGGGCAAGCCGATGCGCGCACGGCGCGGCGGGCCCTCCCGGGCCGGCATCGCGATGCCTCTTGCGAGCCGCGACGCTTTGGACCATGATGCGCGCACCGGCGGACCGCGCCGGCGTGTGCAGGGTCACGGGACAATCGCGCGGCAGCACGGGCGCCATGACCGCCCGCCGCCCTATCCGGAGGACATCATGCTTTTCCGCAATCGCACCCTGATCCTTGCCGCGTCCGCCCTGGCATTCAGCGCCTCGGCCGCCCTCGCCCAGACATCGCCGGCCAAGACGCCGACGCCGCAGCAGCAGCGCATGGCCGAATGCAGCGCCGCGAACAAGGGCAAGACCGGCGACGACTATAAATCGTCCATGAGCAGCTGCCTGAAAGGCGAAAAACCGGCCGCCAGCCTGACGCCGCAGCAGCAGCGGATGAAGGACTGCAACGCCCAGGCCGGCAAGCAGTCGCTCGCCGGCGACCAGCGCAAGGCCTTCATGAGCAGTTGCCTGAAGGGCAAGAGCTAGGCACTCGCGCTGGCCGGGCCGGTCAGGCTTTCGAACAGGCGCCCATACGGGGAGCCGGCCGGCCACAACATGCCCAGGCGCCGCGCCAGCCGGCTGCCCGGCAGCGGCACCGCCACCACGCTGGCGGGCAGGGTGCCCGGGGCGTAGCAGTCCGGCACCAGCGAAATCCCCAGCCCGCGGCCGACCAGCATGGCGATGCCGTCGGGCGAATCCATCTCGAACCGTTCGCGCGGCACCAGCGCCCGCCTGCGCAGATACTGGTCCGCCAGCAGGCCGCCCCAGGTTCGCCGGTCGTACCGCAGGAAGGGCTCGCTGGCGAGCAGGGCATCCGGGTCCGCCCCTGCCTTGCCGCGCGGGGCCAGCAGCACCAGGGGCTCCACGCGCAGGCCATGCCAGCCGAATGACTTGGGCACGCGGAACGGCGGCTCGACGATAAGCGCCGCGTCCAGCTTGCCGGCCGCGACCTGGTGGTACAGGTCGTGCGACGCACCGATTTCCAGCGTGGCGTCCAGTTCCGGATAGCGGCGCGCCAGGGCCGTCAGCCATTCCGGCATCACATTCGTCAAGGCGGTGCGGATGGTGCCGATGCGCAGTCCGCCGGGGAAACCCTCCGCCGACGTCGCCGCCTTCAGCTGGCGCAGCTCGCGCTGGAAGTGCCGCGCCCGCGCCAGCAGGCGCGCGCCCCCTTCCGTGATGCGCACGAAACGTCCGGAACGCGTGAAGAGCGGCAGCCCGAACTCCCGCTCCAGCGCGCGGATGCGCTGCGCCAGCGCGGTGGGCGTGATGCTCATGCGGCGCGCGGCCTCCGCCATCGAGCCGCATTCGGCGACCATGACGAAACTGTCCAGGAACCGGGTCTCCAACACTGCCTCCAGAATCTACTTTTGATGGATTTTCAATGTACAAGAATCAAATTGTGCTTGAGCCTGGACGGCCCAACAATGACCTTTCGGCGGTGCGCTTCCGCCCGCCATTACAAGCACAGAGACACAACCCCATGGACCTTGGACTTTCAGGCAAGACCGCCCTGGTATTGGGCGCCGGTGGCGGCCTGGGCGGCGCCATCGCCCGCACGCTGGCCGCCGAAGGCGCGCGCGTGGCGCTGGCCGACGTGAAGGAGGACGCCGCGGCGCAGGTCGCCGCCGAGATCGCCGCCGCCGGCGGCAGGGCACTGGCCCTGCAGTGGGACCTGGCGGACATCGCGGCGGTCGATGCCAAGGTCGCCGCGGTGGAAACCGGGCTGGGCCCCATCGACATTCTGGTCAACAACACCGGCGGACCGCCGCCCACGCCCGTATCCGGCCAGGCCACGGACCTGTGGCAGGCCCATTTCCAGAGCATGGTGCTGTCGGTCATCGCCATTACCGATCGCGTGCTGCCCGGCATGCGGGCGCGCAAGTTCGGCCGCGTCATTACCAGTACCTCGTCCGGCGTGGTCGCGCCCATTCCCAACCTCGGCCTGTCCAATGCCCTGCGCCTGTCGCTGGTCGGCTGGTCCAAGACCCTGGCGCAGGAAGTCGGCCGCGACGGCATCACGGCGAACATCGTGCTGCCGGGCCGTATCGCCACGCCGCGCATCCGCTTCCTGGACGAACAGCGCGCGCAACGCGAGAACCGCGCGGTCGAGCAGGTGCGCGAACAAAGCGTGGCCGCCATACCGGTGGGCCGCTACGGCGATCCGCAGGAGTACGCGGATGCCGTGGCCTTTCTGGCCAGCACCCGCGCCTCCTACATCACCGGTTCGGTGATCCGCATCGACGGCGGCTTGATCGCCAGCATCTGAGGCGCCTATCGTCCGTCGGGACACCGCCCCGTGTGGTGTCCCGCGCCGCGTCCGCGGCAGACGCTCCCAACACAGAGGAATCGACCATGACCACACAACCCGCTCCCCTGGACCCGCGCATCGTGCAGGCGCTGTCGCAGGTGACCACCGCCACTCTGACCACCGTGCTGCTCAAGAAAGGGCTGCGCAATGTCTGGATACGCGGCGCCGCCCGCCTGCGTCCGGATAGCCCGCGCCTCGTGGGCCGCGCCTTTACCCTGCGTTTCGTGCCCGCCCGGGAAGACCTGGCCACGCCGGCCTCCTGGTCTTCGCCGATTTCCACGCGCGCCGCCATCGAAGCCATGCCGGCCGGCTGCATCGCCATCGTCGACGCCCTGGGGGTCACCGACGCCGGCATCTTCGGCGACATCCTGTGCGCACGCATGCGCAAGCGTGGCGTGGCGGCGCTGGTCACGGATGGCGTGGTACGCGATGTCGACGGCGTGCTGGGCACCGGACTGCCGGTGTGGTGCAGCGGCGCCGCGGCGCCTCCGTCGGTGGCCGGCCTGACCTTCGTCGGCTGGCAGGAACCCATCAGCTGCGGCGGCGTGGCCGTGTTTCCCAACGACGTACTGGTGCTGGACGCGGACGGCGCAGTGCTGATCCCCGACGCGCTGCTCGAAGACGTCGTGCAGGCGGCCGTGGAACAGGAACAGCAGGAGGCGTGGATCATGGAGCAGGTCGAAGGCGGCGCCCAACTGCCCGGCCTGTACCCGCCCAATGCCGAGAACCAGGCGCGGTACCAGGCCTGGCGCGAACAACGCCGGCAGGAACAAGGCGCCGGCAAGCCGGCCTGAACCGGCCGACTGGACCCGCCCGCCGGGCCGGCCTGCCGAGCCGGCTCCGCTGCGGCGGCGCCCCGGCCTGCCGCGGGCAATGACCACAACGACAACCACAACACTGGAGATATCGCATGCTGCACACCCCGCTGACCCGCCGACAGGCGCTGGCAACCCTGCTGGCCGCGGGCCTGGCCCCGCTGTCGCGCGGCGTCCACGCCCAGGACGCCTATCCCTCGCGTCCCACCACGCTGATGGTGGGTTTTTCCGCGGGCGGCGCGGTCGACCTGGTGGCGCGCCAGCTGGGCCAGGTACTGGGCCAGCAATTCGGCCAGACCTATGTGATCGAGAACCGCGCGGGCGCCACGGGCACCATCGCCGCCGAGGCCGTGTCGCGCGCCAAGCCGGACGGCTACACCTTGCTGCTGGGCACCCAGTCCACCATGGTCGTGGCGCCCAGCATGTACCCCAATCTGCATTTCGATCCGCTCAAGGATTTCGTGCCGGTCTCGCTGATCGCCTCGGTGCCGCTGGTGCTGGTGGTGAACCCGGCCGTGCCGCTGAAGACCGTGCAGGACGTCATCCAATATGCGCGCGAAAAGAAAGGCGACCTGGTCTATGCCTCGTCCGGCCTGGGCGGGCCGCAGCACGTGGCCATGGAACTGTTCTGCGCCATGGCTGGCGTGAAGATGGTCCATGTGCCGTACAAGGGCGAAGCGAACGCGATCTCCGACCTGCTCGGCAACCAGGTGCCGCTGATGTTCAGCAACCTGCCCACGCTGCTGCCGCATATCCGCAGCGGCAAGCTGCGCGCGATCGCGGTATCGAGCCTGCAGCGGGCCGACAGCGCGCCCGAGATTCCGACGGTCGCCGAGTCGGGCCTGCCCGGCTTCGAAGCCTTGACGTGGTTCGGCCTGTACGCGCCCGCCGGCACGCCCCAGGCGGCGGTGACGCGCCTGGAACAGGGCGTCAAGACCGGTTTGCAGGACGCCGCGCTGCGCGACAAGCTGCACAGCCTGGGCATGACGCTGGTGGGCAGCGACAGCGCCGCCTTCCGCGATTACATGGTCGCCGAAAGCAGGAAGTGGGGCGACCTGGTGCGCAAGGCCGGGATCAAGCCCGAATGAAGACCGGGACCTGCCGATGACATCCGCCGATCGGCCTTCGCTGCCCGAGGCGCCCCGTGCCGCCGTCCCCGCGGCGACGCAGCGCACCTTGCCGCGCCGGCTGCGCCGCGTCCTGAACCTGGACGACTTCGAAACGCTGGCGCGCCGGCATTTGCCGCGGCCGGTATTCGGCTATATGGCCGGCGTGGCGGAAAGCGGCTGCGCCTTCCATGACAACCGCGCGGCCTTCGGGGACTATGCCTTCCTGCCCCAGGTCATGGTCGATGTGTCGCGGCGCAGTACCGCCACGCGGCTGTTCGGCCAGGAGTACGCGGCACCGTTCGGCTTCGCGCCGCTGGGGCTGACGGCGCTGTCCACGTACCGCGGGGATATCGTCATGGCGCAGGCGGCGGCGCGGGCGGGCCTGCCCATGGTCATGAGCGGATCGTCGCTGATCCGCCTGGAAGAAGTTGCCGCCGTCCATCCCGGCGCCTGGTTCCAGGCCTATCTGCCGGGCGACCGGGCGGGCATCGTGGCGCTGATCGAACGCGTCGCGCGCACGGCCTTCGAAACACTGGTGGTCACCGTGGACACGCCCGTGCCGCCCAACACCGAAACCACCGTGCGCAGCGGTTTTTCCGCCCCCCTGCGTCCCAGCGCAGGCCTGCTTTGGCAGGGGCTGACGCATCCGCGCTGGACCTGCGGCGCCTTCCTGCGCACGCTGCTGCGGCATGGCATGCCGCATTTCGAGAACAACTACGCCACGCGCGGCGCGCCCATCCTGTCGCCGTCGGTGCTGCGCGATTTCTCCGAACGCGGACATCTGCATTGGGACGACCTGCGCAATATCCGGCGCCTGTGGCGCGGCCGCCTTGTGGTCAAGGGCATCCTGCGCGCCGACGATGCCCGCACGGCGCGCGACGCCGGCGCGGACGGCATCATCGTGTCCAACCACGGCGGACGCCAGCTCGATGGCGCGATCGCGCCATTGCGCGCCTTGCCGGCCATCGTGCAGGCATGCCCGGACATTCCCGTCATGCTGGATGGCGGCGTGCGGCGCGGCACCGACATCCTGAAGGCCTTGGCGCTGGGCGCGCGCATGGTCTTCATCGGCCGGCCATTCGGCTACGCCGCCGCGGTCGGTGGCATGGCCGGACTGGGCCATGCAGTCAACTTGCTGACGCGTGAAATCTCGCGTGACATGGCCATGCTGGGCGTGACCGACGTGACGCAGCTGGACGCCGCGCGCCACCTGGCGCCGCGCCATGCGAGCGTCGCGCCGGGCGGATAAGGAAGGCTGAACGCCGGGGGGTACGGGTGCGAGTACCGATGCGAGCACGGATGCGGGCGCGGGCGCAGTCGTGGGTACGCCCGCTGCCGCCTACGCCGCCGCTTCCAGCCGTGGGGCCGGTACGTGGTCCGGCGCGGCGAGCGTCATCTGGTACAGGGCGTCGATCAGGTCAGCCTGGCGCACCACGCCGACGATGACGCGCTCGGCATCCACCACCGGCACGCAGGCGACCCCATGGGCCATGGGGCGCACCAGCTCGATGGCGGGCATGCCCGGCGCGGCGAAGGCAATCTCCGAACGCATGCAGTCATGCACTTTCAGCGCGCGCGGGGCTTCGCCGGGCGGGGGCGCCAGTTCCAGCCGCCGCAGGCGCGCGGCGGCGTCCGCCTGCGCCAGCATGCCCAGCAACCGCCCCTGCGCGTCGGCGACAGGCAGCGCCGCCGTGCGATGCCGGTCGAACAGGGCCATGGCCTGTTCCACGCTGTCTTCCGCGCCCAGCACCGGGATGTCCAGGGCCATGACGTCGGCGCAGGACACGTCGCCATGGCGCCGCACGCTGGCACGCCGTTCGGCCTCCAGCACGATATCGGCCAGGTCTTCCTTGCTGATGTCCAGCAATTGATCGTGGTTGCGCAGGGCTTCGTCCAGGTCCGCGCCGGTGAAGCCCAATCGCGTTGCCGCAGCCGAATCCGCCCCCAGGCCCGCCTGGCCGCTGACGACGTGGCGATGCGGATAATTGCGCTTCAGCACTCCATTGAACACAATGGCGATACACAGCAGCGCCGCCGAGTTCAGCGCCACGGGATACAGCGCGTACGCGTAGCCGAGCTTGGCGATGGATGGCCCGCCCAGCACCGCCGTCAGGGCCACCGCGCCGCTGGGCGGGTGCAGGCAACGCAGCGAGAACATGACGGCAATGGCCGCAGCCGCCGCGCCGGCCGCCGCCAGGCCGGGATCCGCGATCGACTGGGCGAAGAAGACCCCGACCAGCGCAGCCGAGACATTGCCGGCCATCAGGGACCAGGGCTGCGCCAAGGGGCTGGCCGGCGCGGCGAACAGCAATACGGCCGACGCACCCATGGGCGCGATGAACCAGGGATTGGCCTGGCCCAAGGCATGCCGGCCAATCCATTCGGTGCACAGCAATCCCAGCAGCGCGCCCAGCGCGCCGTAAAGCTTGTCACGCCCGCTGGCGCCGACGGGCGCCGGCGCGAATGCGCTCAAGCCCTTCTTCAACAAGGTCCACACGCAAGGTCTCCATGCGCCGGCCACGGGTGTTATGCGGGAATGGGCTCGGACGCGGGGAGGCAATGTAGCACGCAGTGTTATACGCGGACGGTATATCGATATGACGATGGCAAGCCCCGCCCGACGCCTCCTATCCGTCAGGTCCGGCAGCATGAACGCTGCCAGTGTCACGGGGTGGTACAAGAGGACCGGCACATGTCGGCCTGGATCACGCACCGGCGGCCGGCGCGGCACGCCGGCGTCCTGCGATCAGCACCAGCGCGGCCACCGCATGCAGGGCAATCGCGGCCATCAAGACCCTGCTGCCGCCCCCCGCCGCCGCACCGTCGCGCAGCATGCCGAACAGGGCCGGCGCGAACGCGTAGGTCGCTTGCGAGGTCGCCACGATCAGCGCGACGACCCGCGCCACGTCGCGAGGACGGAAATCCGCCTGGGCGATCGCCGGCGGCAGCGAGGTCGCATTGCCAATGCCCGAACCGAACAGCAGCGTGCCGGCGACGACAAGGCCGAGCCGATCCGGATAGCCGCATAGCAGCGCGGCCGAACCCAGCGCCTGCAAGGCATAGCCGGCGGCCGCCACCGTGCGCCGGTCGGCGCCCCCCTGCACGACGCCTGCCGCCACGGAGCGGCCCACGATGGCGCACGCCGTCGCCGCGCCGACCAACCATCCCGCATGCTGGCTGCCCAGCGTGAGCGCCAGCAGCGCGTACAGGTGGGTCAGCAAGCCCGCTTGCGCGAACAAGGCCAGCGACATCGCGGCAGCCAGCGTCGCGAATCCGGGGTCACGCCACAGGCTGCCCCTGTGCGGGGGCAAGGCGGGCCCCCCGGCATTGTTTCCGGGCCGGCGGGACGGATCTTCGCCATCCGACCGCGCGGCCATGTCCGGCGGCCTTCTGCTGAAAACGCCGTACGCCAGCAGCCAGATCACCAGCACCATCGCCGCGCCCACCGCCGCCGCCGCGGCCGTGAAGCCGTAGCGCGCGATCAGCCACACCCAGAGCGGCGCGAACACGGCGCCGCCCACGCTGGCGCCGTTGTAGGCCTTGGCCAGGGCCAGCGGACGGCCGTCGCTGTACCAGGTGGATACCACGGCATTCACCGCCACGGCGCCCAGGGTGACCCAGCCGCTGCCCGTCGCCAGCGCGGCGGCGAAGAGCTGCCACGGCTGCGCCGCCAGCGACCACCCCAGTATCCCCAGCGCCGCCACGACACAACCCGCGCCCATGACCGCCGCCACGCCGACCCGCGCGTACAGGCGGTTCAGGCAGGCGATCACCACGACGCCGCACAGGAAATGCACGGTGACGGCGGCCGACACCAGGCTCACCGGCCAGCCTGTACGGGCAACCACCTGGGCGAGATAGATGGGCGGCCCATAGAAGCCCACTCCCCAGCCGAAGAAGGCCAGCACGAAAGCGGCGCGTACCACCCAGGGACCGAAAGGCCGGGGATGCGCGGACAACCGGTGTTGCATCATGGGAGGCAAGGGCTGGATCCGAAGGAATGGAAGACGGGACAGGAATGCCGCGCATTGTGCGTGCCTTGTGCCCTGCAATGCTTCGGCGGCGAACGTAACGTCACCGCGGCCCGTGGTGCTAGGATCGGATCCCTGCCCCTGGGAGCCCGCCGTGCTCAACACATCGACACTCGCGCAAACCGCCGCGCTGCTGGGCGACCTGGCCCGCGCCAGCATGCTCACCGCGCTGATGGATGGACGTGCCTTGACCGCCACCGAGCTGGCCGGCGTGGCGGGCGTGACGCCGCAAACCGCCAGCGGTCATCTGGCGCGCCTGGTGGAGGCCGGACTGGTGGAAGTCGAGCGCCAGGGTCGCCATCGCTACCACCGCGTGGCCTCGCCGGCGGTCGCGCGCATGGTGGAAAGCATGATGTCCGCGGCGGCGGAACTGGGCGACCGCCGCGTGGCGGCACACCAGCGGCCCGTGCGCGTCGGCCCGCGCGACGCCGCCCTGCGCTATGCGCGCACCTGCTACGACCACCTGGCGGGCGAACTGGCGGTGGCCATGACCGACCGGATGGTGGCGCGTGGCCAGATCCAGCTTTCGGCGGACGGCGGCGTACTGACCGAACGCGGCGCGGTCTTCCTGTCCGGTCTGGGCGTCGACCTGCAGTCCGCTTCGCTGCACCCCGCGCCCGGCAAGCGGGGACGCACCTTCTGCCGCCCGTGCCTGGACTGGAGCGAGCGCCGCCCGCATATCGGCGGCGCCCTGGGCGCCGCGCTGTGCCGCTGCTGCTTCACCCACGGCTGGCTGCGCCGGGAGGCCGGCAGCCGGGCCCTCGGCATTACGCCGGCCGGGCGCGCCGCGCTGCGCGAGGCCTTCGAGCTGGACTGAACCCCAGGGGTATGCGGATTGCTGGGGCGTGGCGCTGGACGACCCCAGTCGCTGGCATTGTCCGTAGCCCGCCGCCAGCCGCCAGCCGCCAGCCGCCGTTCGATAATCGCCGTTCGATGCTCCGATCTGCGCCGTTCGATAATCGCCGTCCGCCTTCGATACGCTGTTCCCCATCCCTGCAAGGAGTCGCCCACATGTTCCAGGACTTCGATCCCGACCGCCCCGAACCCACGCGCGAGGCCGTCGACGCGCTGAAGACGCCGACCGTGCTGGAATTCGGGGCGAACTGGTGTCCCATCTGCCAGGCGGCGCAGCCGCTCATCAAGGGTGCGCTGGCCGACTACCCCGCCGTGGATCACATCAAGGTGGAAGACGGCAAGGGCAAGCCGCTGGGCCGGTCATTCAAGGTCAAGCTCTGGCCTACCCTGGTATTCCTGCGCGACGGCCAGGAAATCGCCCGGCTGGTCCGGCCCGGGAATGCGGCGGACATCCGGCGCGCAGTGGCGGCACTTTAGGGCTGCAGGACTGTAGCGCCGACGCGTTCGCACGGCGGCAGGCGGCCCACGGCCGGAGGACCTGCAGCGGTGGCCGACGAAGCCCCCGCTGAACGGCCGCGATCCTTCCCGGCAAGCGCGGTCAACTATCTATGTCGTCAATCGGTATACATCGAAATTAATCACTTCCGCGATGGTCCGCCCTTTCCTATAGTGCCTGCCACGCCGGCATGGACGCGCCGGCACACAGCAGCGGACAGGAGACGGCGATGGCAGGGGTGCTCGCGGGCATACGCGTGGTGGAGCAAGGCACATTCATTACCGGCCCGGCCGCTGGCATGCTGCTGGCCGACCTGGGCGCGGACGTCATCAAGCTGGAACATCCCGACAAGGGCGATCCCTTCCGTGCCTTCAAGGGTGGGCTGTACAGCCCGCACTTCCAGACCTACAACCGCAACAAGCGCAGCATTACGCTGGACACGCGGTCGGAAAACGACCTGGACAGCTTCGATGCGCTGATCGCCAGCGCCGACGTCTTCATCCAGAACTTCCGTCCGGGGGTCGCCGATCGCCTGAATGCCGGGGAAGCGCGCCTGCGCGCCATCAATCCGCGCCTGATCTACTGCGCGATCAGCGGCTTCGGCAATGACGGCCCGGCGGCATCCCGTCCCGCCTACGACACCGTGGCCCAGGCGGCAAGCGGCTTCCTCGGCCTGCTGGTCAATCCGGCCAACCCGCGCGTCGTCGGTCCCGCCATCGCGGACTCCCTGACCGGGTTCTACGCCGCCTACGGCATCCTCGGCGCCTTGCATCGGCGCACGCAGACCGGGGAAGGCGCCACGGTCAGCGTGTCCATGCTGGAAGCCATGACGCACTTCAACCTGGACGCCTTCACCCACTACCTGTCCGAAGGCGAAGTCATGGGCCCTTACAGCCGGCCCAGCGTATCGCAGTCGTACGTGCTGGAATGCGCGGATGGCAAGTGGATCGCGCTGCATATGTCGTCGCCAGAAAAATTCTGGCGCGGCCTGGCCGAGGCCATCGAACGACCGACGCTTTTCGACGATCCGGCCTTCCGCACGCGCGAAGACCGCATCGCCAACCACGAAGCGCTTATCGCCCTGTTGCGCGGCGTTTTCAAGACGCGCACCCGCTCGCAGTGGTGCGAGCGCCTGCAGGCTGGCGACGTGCCGCACGCGCCCATGTACGACGCCAGCGAAGCGCTCAACGATCCGCAGGCCCGGCATCTGGAACTGGAAGTGGCGACCCGCCATCCGGTCATGGGCGAGTTCCGCACGGTACGCAGTCCGGTCAGCTTCGACGGGGTACGCCCCACCACCGTGACGGCGCCGCCGACGCTGGGCGAGCACACGGAAGAAATCCTGGCCGAACTGCGGCGGCCATAGCCACCATGGCGCCGCGCGCCAGCCGGTGCGCCACGATACGGCATGGCGGCGAGCACCATGGCGGCAGGCATCACAGCGAAAGTACGACAGCACCATCCCACAACGATAAGGAGACGACTCAATGAAACGCCTGGCATTCCTGGCCGCCGCGCTCTGCGGCTTCGCGCTGCACAACGCCGCCGCGGCGGCAACCTACCCCGACCGTCCCATCCGCATGATCGTGGCCTTCGGACCGGGCACGTCGACGGACATCACGGCCCGCCTGGTGGCGGAAAAGATGGCCACCGTGCTGGGCCAGCCCGTCATCGTCGAAAACCGCGCCGGCGCGGGCGGCAGCATCGGCACGGACCTGGTGGCCAAGGCCGCGCCCGATGGCTACACCATCACCCTGGGCACCGTCGGCACGCTGGCCATCAACAAGTCGCTGTACAAACGGCTGCCCTACGACCCGTCGACCTCCTTCGTGCCCATCGCCATGGTCGGCTACACCCCCACCTTGCTGGTGACTCGTCCCAACGCGCCCTATGCCACCGTGCAGGAGCTCGTCGCCTATGCCAAGGCGAATCCGAACAAGATCACCTTCGCCTCGGCCGGCCCGGGCACCTCCGGCCACCTGGCCGGCGCGCTGCTCGGCGAAATGAGCAAGACCGATATGCTGCATGTCCCCTACAAGGAAGGGGCGCAGGCCGTCACCGCCGTCATGTCCGGGGAAACCGATTTCCTGTTCTACCACCCCACCGCCGTCATGCCGCAGGTCCGGGCCGGCCGCCTGAAGGCCCTGGCCGCCAGCGCGGCGCGCCGTTCGGCCCTGGCGCCCGACGTGCCCACCATGCAGGAATCCGGCTTCGCGGGCTTCGACCTGACGGCCTGGTTCATGCTGGCCGCGCCCGCGAACATCCCGGCGAACGTCCAGGCCACGCTGTCGCGTGCGGCGGCGCAGGTCTTGGGCGATCCCACCGTGCAGAAAAGGCTGGCGGAACTGGGCGTGGAGCCGTCCACCCTGGCCACCGCCGACCTGCCGCCCTTCATCAAGGAAGAAACGGCGAAGTGGGCCCACATCGTCGTGCAGGCGAACGCCGCGCTCGACTAGGCTCCCACCCCGGCCTTCATGCCGGCCGGTCCCACCAGGCCAGTCCACTGGGCCCCGCGATCACCAAACCGAACACAAGGCAGCAGACATGAAGATAGGCAAAGCGACCATACCGGTCACCTCGATCTCCACCTCGAACAGCGAGACCATCGTCGTGCGCGGCAAGGACCTGTGCCAGGACCTGATCGGCGTGGCGTCCTTCACCGATTATTTCCACTTCCTGGTGCTGGGCCGCATGCCCGACGCGAAGTCGCGCCGCGTACTGGACGCCACCCTGGTGGCCATCGCCGAACACGGGCTGGTGCCCAGCGTGCAGGCCAGCCGCATGACCTACGCCGCGGCGCCGGACGCCCTGCAAGGCGCGGTCGCCGCCGGCATCCTCGGATGTGGCTCGGTGATCCTGGGCGCGTCGGAGGCGGCCGGGGTGCTGCTGGACGCCATCCGGCAACGGGCGGCCGGATCGGACATCGACACGGCCGCGCGCACGGTGCTGCGCGAGTACCGCGCCGCCGGCAAGGCCATCCCCGGTTATGGCCACCCGCTGCACAAATCCCGCGACCCGCGCGTCGGGCGCCTGATCGAGGTGGCGCGCGAAGAAGGCATCGACACCACGTACGTGGATATCGCGCTGGCGCTGGAGCCTGCCATCGAGGAAGTGGTCGGCAAGGCGCTCAAGCTGAATGTCTCGGCCGCCATTCCGGCCTTGTTGCTGGGCATCGGGTTTCCTATCGCGGCGCTCAAGGGCGTGCCTATCCTGGCGCGCACCGCCGGCCTGATCGGACACCTCGTGGAAGAGGCCGAACGGCCGATCGGGTTCGCCCTGTCGTACCAGGCCTCGCAGGCGGTCGAATACGACGGGGACGCACCGGCCGGCTTCGTCGCCTGACACCGGAAACAGCTTGGCCCTGCGCCGCGCCTGCGTGTGCGCCAGGCAGCGTCTCTTTGTCGGCTAGCTGCCCGACGCGGCCTGGCCGCCGCCCGCGCCCATCGCCTGCTTGCGCACCAGGGCCGCGAAGGCCTTGGCCGCGCGGTCCAGCGGATGATCGGCCTTGAACAGCAGGCCCGGGGTGCGCACCGGAGTGGGGTTCTCCAGCGGGATCATGCGCAAGCCGCTGTCACGCGCCACCGCGTTGGGCGCCACGATGGCGCCTACGTTGGCGCGCGCCACCACCCCGATCATCGATGCCACCGAATTCATCTCCGCGACGATGTCCGGCTCCGCGCCGGCCGCGGCGAAGCATTCGTCCAGCAGCCGCCGCGTCGCGAAGGTCGCCGGCAGCAGCACCAGCGGCTCGCGATGCAGCTCGATCATCCGGATGCGCTTGCGCCGCGCCAGCCCATGCGCCGCGCGCACGGCCAGTACCAGTTCCTCGTTGAACAAGGGCTCGAAGCGCAGCGCGCCCGGCGCCGACGGCCGGTAAGACACGCCCAGGTCCAGCGCACCCGATTCGATGCGGTTGATGATGGCGTCGGCTTCCAGTTCCTCCACCACCAGCCGCACGGTCGGATGGCGCGCCAGGAACAGCGCCACGCACGCCGGGATGAAACCCAGGTTGAAGGTATGCGTGGTGCCGATGCGCACGACTCCCGTGACATCGTGGCGGCCCCGCTTCAACTCGCCCAATCCCTGGTCGATTTCCTTCAGCGCCCGCTGCGCATAGGCCAGGAAGGCATCGCCGGCTTCGGTCATCAGCACCCGGCGGCCGCTGCGGTCGAACAGCGGCTGGCCCACCTCCTCTTCCAGTTGGCGGATCTGGTGCGACAGCGTGGACTGGGTGACATGGACGCGCTCGGCGGCGCGCGTGAAGTTCAGCGACTCGGCCAGCGCAAGAAAGTATCTGAGATGCCGCAGTTCCATGCGGTGGCTCCGGGTATCGACGGGGCCGATGATAAGGCAGTCCCCCGCCCCTCGCACGCCCCAGGGATGCAGGCGTGCGACGGGAAGGGGCCCGCGTCGCACGAACGCTTACTTGCCGGCGTTCAAGGACTTGAGGTAAGCCACCAGGTCCTGCCGCATCTGCGCGTTCGGCACATTGATCGGCATCGTGGTGCCCGGCACCACCCGCATGGGCGCCGCCAGGAATTCATCCAGGGTCTTGTCGTCCCACTTGGTGGTCGACTTCTGCATATTCGGCGAGTAGCGGAATCCGGCCACCTTGCCGGCCTCGCGCCCGAACACGCCGTCCAGGTGCGGCCCCACGCCGTTGGCGCCGGTCACGCTGTGACAGGCGGCGCATTGCGCGAACGCCGCCTTGCCGCGGCCGATATCGCCGTCGGCGCGGGCGGCGCCCAGGGGAACGGCACAGGCCAGGGTCGCCAGGGTAAGAAAAGCGGAAGTGCTGCGGTTCATCAGGATCTCCAACTGCTGCAAGGGGATAGAAAGCCGTGCTCGGGGGCGTTCCCGCGCACGCACACCACAATGCCATGCCCATCCATGGCTAGGCAAGCCGCGCGTCGCGGGCTTTCGGGCAACCGTCAGCCGGGGCGGGTGGCGGCGCGGCAGGCGGATGTCCGGCCCGGTGCATGCGGCGCCCCGTCGGCGCGGCAGGTTCATCCGGAGCCGGGCTCGACACCGCCTCGCCACAGGTTGTATGCTTCTCAATACAACTATACAGGAGACGACATGACATCCTCGCGCCGCGCCTTCGCCCTGGCCGCCGTCGCCCTTTCGGCCGGCCTGATCATTCCCGCCGCCTATGCCCAGAACCCGCCGATCAAGCTCGTGGTCGGCGCGCCGCCGGGCGGCACCACGGATACCGTCGCGCGCAGCATCGGCGCCAACATGGCGAAGCTGCTGGGCCGCACCGTCATCGTGGAGAACCGCCCCGGCGCGGGAGGCAACATCGCCGCGGACTACGTGGCCAAGAGCACGCCGGACGGCAACACGCTGCTGGTCAGCTTCAACAGCTTCTCGATCAACGCCAGCCTGTACAAGAACCTGCCCTTCAATCCGCGCAAGGACTTCACGCCCATCAGCATGCTGGCCAGCGTGCCCAGCGTGCTGGTCGCGCGCAAGGACTTCCCCGCCAACGACGTCGAGGACCTCATCAAGCTGGCCAAGGCCAGTCCGGGCAAGTACACCATGGCGCTGGGCGGCATCGGATCGTCGCTGCACATGGCCGGCGAGCGCATGAAGATGATGGCCGGACTGGACATCGTCAACGTGCCCTACAAGGGCACCACGCCGGCGGTCACGGATCTGCTGGGCGGGCAGGTGGACATGATGTTCGGCAGCACGCTCAACGTCATGCCGCACGTCAAGAGCGGTGCGCTCAAGGCGCTAGGCGTCACCAGTACCGGCGCGCTGGCTTCGTTGCCCGGCGTCGCGCCGATCGGCGATACCATCAAGGGCTTCGAGTCCAACGCCTGGTTTGCGTTGTTCGGACCCGCCAACCTGCCGGCCGACACGCTGGCACGCCTGAACGACGCCGCGCGCAAGGCCGTCGCGGCGCCCGAGTTCCGCCGCCTGCTGGAGCAGGAATCGGCCCAGGCCGTCAGCAGCACGCCCGAGGATCTGACGAAATTCGTAAACACGGACATCGACCGCTACGCCGAAGTGGTCAAATTCACGGGCGCCACGGTCGACTAGGGCTTGTCCGCACCCGGCGACTGCGCATATCGCGTCGGCGCATCGACACCATGGCCCATTGAATGAACAGCCCGCTACCGCTTTATCACAAGGTCTACCTGCTGCTGCGGCAGCGCCTGCTCGACGGCGTATACGCCACGGAACAGGCGCTGCCGGGAGAGAACGCCATGGCGCAGGAGTACGGCGTATCGCGCCTGACGATACGGCGGGCGCTCGACACCCTGGCGCAGGACGGCCTGGTATCGCGGCGCCAGGGTCGCGGCACGTTCGCGCAAGTGCCGGCGCAACTGGCGGCGCCGCAACAGGGGGCGAGCGTGGACGCGCTGATGGCGCATCTGGCTCGCATGGGCACACACACCCAGGTGAAGCTGCTGGAGCTGGCCGTCGAGCCCGCGCCGCCCGGCATTGCCGCCCGCCTGGAGATCGAGCCCGGGACACCGGTGCACCGCTCCATCCGCGTGCGCAGCTACAAGGGCGAGCCGTTTTCGTACCTGCAGACCTACGTGCCGGACGGCATCGGCCACCGCATCTCGAAAAAAGCCCTGGCCAGCAAGCCGCTGCTGCAGATCTTCGGCGACCTGGGCGTGCGCGTGTCCGGGGCGGAACAGAGCATGACCGCCGTGCTGGCCGATCCCGCCACGGCGGAGTGCCTGGGCGTGCCGGTCGCCTCCGCGCTGTTGAACATCCGACGCCTCGTGCGGGATGCAGCCGGCCAGCCGGTGGAGTACCTGGATGCCCGCTACCGTCCGGACCGCTTCGAGTACCGCCTGGACATGACCGCGCATGAAACCCCCGGCGCGCCCGTGTGGCGGCCGGCCGGTCCGGCGCAAACCTGAACCTTCCGGACATCGAGAGGCCGCGCATGCCTTCCCAGACATTGGCTCAAAAGCTGCTCGCCGCCGCAAGCGGGCGCGCCAGCGTCGCCCCTGGCGACATCGTCACCTGCCAGGTCGATCTGGCCATGTTCCATGACTCCAGCGGTCCGCGGCGGCTCAAGCCCATGCTGGAAGCATTGGGCACCGGCATCTGGGACCGCGACAAGGTGGTGCTGGTCATGGACCACTACGTGCCCGAGGCCGACGACGAATCGCGCAAGATCGTGCGCATCGCCCGCGACTGGGCCGCCGAACAACGCTTGCCGCACGTCTACGACTCGGTCGGCATCTGCCATGTCGTGGTCCCGGAACGCGGCCACATCCGACCGGGCATGCTGTGCGTGGGCGGCGACTCGCACTCGCCCACGGGCGGCGCCTTCGGGGCCTATATGTTCGGCGTCGGCAGCACCGAAATGCTGGGCGTGGTCGCCAGCGGCGAGATCTGGATCCAGGTGCCGCACACGCTGATGATGCAATGGGACGGCGCGCTCGGGCCCGGCGTGACCGCCAAGGACATGATGCTGCACATGATCGGCCGCTTCGGCATGAACGGCGGCCGCTACCAGGCCGTCGAGTTCTGCGGCAGCGCAGTGCGCGCGCTGAGCATGCAGGAGCGCATGACGCTCTCGAACATGTCGGCGGAAATCGGCTCGCAGGTGGGCCTGGTCGCCCCCGACGGGAAGACCGCCGCCTACCTGCAGGCGGCCGGCGCGGGCGAGGTCGAGCTCGACCGCTGGCAATCCGATGCGGACGCGCCCGCCGAGCGCTATCGATTCGACGCCACGTCCCTGCCGCCGCACGTCGCGGCGCCCCACAGCCCGGCCAATTCGCGCCCCATCGCGGACTACCCGGCCATCCCCATGCAGGTGGCCTACATCGGCGCCTGCACGGGCGCAAAACTGGAAGACCTGCGCGCCGCGGCGCAAGTCCTGAAGAACCGGCGCATCGCGCCCGGCGTCGCGCTGATGGTGGCGCCGGCCAGCGCGCGCGACCAGCAACAGGCCGAGCGCGAGGGCGTGATGGCGGTTCTGGCGCAAGCCGGCGCCAGCGTGCTGCCGAATTCCTGTGGCGCCTGCTCGGGCTACGGCGGATCCATCCCGGAAGGGGTCAACGTCATCGCCACCACCGCCCGCAACTTCCAGGGCCGCATGGGGCCGCGCACCGCCCAGGTGTACCTGGCTTCGCCCTACACCGTGGCGGCGGCGGCCGTTGCCGGACACATCGTCGATCCCCGGGAGATGCTGGCATGACGACGCAGCCGCAGGACACGAACGCGCCCCATCGCGTATGGCGGCTGGGCGCGGATGTCGATACGGACCAGCTGGCGCCCGGCGCCTACATGAAGTTCGGCATCGACGAAATCGCCCGGCATTGCCTGGAGCGCGTAAGGCCGGACTTCGCCGGCGGCGTGCGGCCGGGCGATGTCATCGTGGCGGGGCCGAACTTCGGCATCGGCTCGTCGCGCGAGCAGGCCGCCGCGGCGCTGGTCACCCTGGGGGTGCGCGCCGTCATCGCGCCCAGCTTCAGCGGGCTTTACTTCCGCAACGCCTTCAATGTCGGCCTGCTGCTGCTGACCTGTCCCGACGCCGAAGTCCTCGGCGAAGGCGATCACGTCGCCGTCGACCTGCCGGGCAGCCGCGTGGTGCGCGACGACGGCCGCATCCTGCCGTGCGCGCCGATTCCCGATTTCCTGCGCGACATGGTGAATGCCGGCGGACTGCTCAACCTGCTCAAGCGCCGGCTCGCCGACGGCACGCTCAAACCCCACCCCATGAGGGCATGATGCCAAGCACGCTCAAGGAATCACTCCAGGCCGGCCAGTCCGTGCTTGCTCCCGGTGTCTATGACGCCCTGTCCGCGCTCATCGCCGAGCAGGCGGGCTTCCAGGCGCTGTACCTGTCCGGCGCCTCCATCGCCTATACCCGCCTGGGGCGTTCGGACGTGGGCCTGACGACCTATACCGAGGTCGAGCAGACCCTTGCCCGCATCACCGAACGCGTTTCGATCCCGGTCATCGTCGATGGCGACACGGGCTTCGGCAATGCGCTGAACGTGCAGCGCACCGTGCGCGGGTTCGAACGTGCCGGCGCGGCGATGATCCAGCTGGAAGACCAGGGCTTCCCCAAGCGCTGCGGACACCTGGCGGGCAAAAGCGTCGTCCCCGCCGCCGAGATGTGCGGCAAGCTGCGGGCGGCGCTGGACGCCCGCGCCAGCAGCGATACGCTGATCCTGGCGCGCACGGACGCCCTGGCGACGGAAGGCCTGGACGCCGCGCTCGACCGCGCCGAACAATACCTGGCCTGCGGCGTGGACGCCATCTTCGTGGAAGCCCTGCGTACCGACGCGCACATGGACGCCGCATGCCGGCGATTCGCGGGGCGGGTACCGCTGCTGGCCAATATGGTGGAAGGCGGCATGACGCCGGTGAAAAGCGCGGGCGAGCTGGCCGCCAGGGGCTTTTCCATCGTCATCTTCCCGGGCGGAACCGCGCGGGCCGTATCGCACATGCTGCAACGCTACTACGGCAGCCTGCACGAACACGGCACCACGGCGCCCTGGCGCGACGCCATGCTGGACTTCGATCAGTTGAACGCCTTGATCGGCACGCCGGAACTGCTGGCGCTGGGCAAGAAGTACGAATAAAGCGATTACCTTGCCGGTGCTTCCTCGATCGCGTCGACACGGTCGGGGTAGAAAGCGAGGTGGCCGGCAATCTCCGCCACGGCCGGGTGCGGCGATTCGTACGTCCACACCGCATTGGCCGTCCGCTCGCCGCCGGCCGGAATGCCGAAGTACGCGCAGTCACCCTTGTACGGGCAATACGTCGTGTGGTCGCTGCGCTCCAGCAGGGACATGTCGGCGTCCTTGCGCGGGATGTATTGCACCGGCGGATAGTTCGCTTCGCGCAGGGTCAGGGCATCGCGCGTGTCGGCGATGACCCGGTCCCCTACCCGCACGACGATGCGGTTGGGGTTGCGCTCGATGGTGATGGGATGGTCGGGTCCGGGCGTTTTGACGGGCTTCATGTCGGTGCTCCTGTCTGAAGATGCGGGACATCGCCGCGGCCGGATGACGGGACGCCGGAGGTATCAGGGCGGGTTCACGCCCCGCCTCCTGGCTCGCCGCCCGTGGCGGGATCGGCGCTGGCCGGTGTGGATAGGGTGTCGATCAGCCAGCCGACGCGGCTCCAGTCGTCCTGGCCGTGGCCAGTGTTGCACACCGCCTGCAGCACTTGCAACGCCGTGGCCGCCACGGGGGTATACGCGCCCGCCTCCTGCGCGCAGGCCACCGCCAGCCGCAGGTCCTTGCGCATCAGTTCGGCGCGAAAGCCCGGCCGATAATCCCCCTGGAGCAGGCGCATGGCGTTTTTCTCCAGCATGAAGCTGCGCGCCGCGCCACCCAGCAGCGCTTCACGCACGACCGCCGGATCGACGCCGTTGCTGCGCGCCAGCGCGAAGGCCTCGCTCACGCCCAGCAGCACCGCGCTGACGGCGACCTGGTTGCAGGCCTTGGCGACCTGCCCGGCGCCACTGTCGCCCATGCGCAATACCCGGGTGGCGATGGCCTCCAGATAAGGACGGCATTGCTCGAAGGCCGCCAGCTCGCCGCCCACCATGCAGCTCAGCTCTCCTTTCTCCGCGGCCTGCTGCCCGCCGCTGACCGGCGCGTCCAGCAAGGCGATACCGCGTTCGGCCAGTTGTCGCGCGTACTGGCGCGTGGCCTGCGCCTCGATCGTACTGGTGTCGATGACGCAGGATCCGGCCGCCAGGGTCTGCGCCAGGCCCTCGGGGCCGAACAGCACCGCTTGCACGGCCTGCGTATCGCTCAGGCACAGCATGACCACGCGCACCTGGCCGCCGATCTCGGCCGGCGAAGCGGCCGTCTTGGCGCCCGCGGCCGCGAGCGGCGCTTCGGCCGCGCGGGTACGGTTGTGAACCGTCACCTCGAAACCCCTGCGCAGCAGGCTCATCGCCATGCCGCGCCCCATCACGCCCAGCCCGATGAAACCTACGGCCTGGGCCGGCTCATTTGCCGTCATGAACTTCTCCTGGATCCTGAGGGCGTGACGCGCGGCCCCGATGGCCGCGGCATCGCCCTTACTGGGTGGCGCCGCGGATCTTCTGCAGCGAGCTGCCGATCAGCGCATAGCTTTCCGCGATCTCTTGCTGGAATGCCGGGCCATCGGCGTAGTCGGTGGTCAAGCCGCTGCGCGCCGCATACGCCTGCCACGACGGGCTGGACAGCGCGTCATGGAAGACCTTGTTCAGGTAGGCGTACACAGGATCGGGCAGGCCGGCCGGCGCCAGCAATCCCTTCATGTTGTCCAGCGCCACGGGGTAACCCAACTCCGCCACCGTTGGAATGTCCGGCATGGAAGGCGCGCGCGACTTCGAAAACAGCGCGATGGGCCTTATCTTGCCGGCATCCATCAGCGCCTTCAGCTCCTCCGGCGCGCCGAACGCCATGTCGAGTTGTCCCGCCGCGAGCGCCGTCAGCGAATCGGCCGCGCCCTTGTAAGGCACGTGCAGGAAACGCAGGCCGCTATTGGCCTCGAACGCCAGCATGGTCGAATGGAACAGGCTGCCTTCGCCGGTGGAGCCATAGCTCAGCGCACCCGGCCTGGCGCGTGCCGCCTCGATCAGTGCGCGCATGTCCTTGTAGGGCGAATTGACCGGGACCGCCAGGACGGAGGGCAGGCGCGCCACCTTCAGCACGGGGCGGAAATCGCTTCGCGCGTCGTAGGAAATCTTCTGGTGGTTGCCCACCGACGTGGTTTCGCTGCCGCCGCCGACGAACAACTTATAGCCGTCCGGCTTGGCGTTGGCGATGTCCTGTGCGGCCAGCACGCCGGCCACGCCCGGCTTGTTGACCACGACGACGGGCACCGGCACCGTGTCCTTGACCGCCAGCGCAAGCTGGCGCGCGATCTGATCCGCCGAACCGCCCGGCGCGAAACCCACCAATATTTCTATGGGCCGGGTCGGCGTCCAGGCCTGGGCCAGTACCGGACTGGCCGATGCGGCGGCCAACAAGCCGGCCGCGAGCCGTTGCATCAGGACTTTCATTGGGTCTCCTCCGCCCTCTGCGGGGCAGCGTTGCGGCGCCTGGGCGCATGCAGGCATGTTTCCTGGCCTGTGTCGCCGCCACTCTAGCAACATCAAAATAGAGACGAAAGTGATAAATTTCCCAGGAACTCCATCGCTTTTCTTCATAAAACACACGCCGTGACGCTCAAGCAGCTCGAAGCCTTCTACGCCGCCGCCATGTCCAGCAGCTTCGCCGCCGCCGCGGCGCAGCTGCATCTGTCCCAGTCGTCGCTGTCCAAGCGGATCGGCGAGCTGGAAGCGGACCTGGGCAAGGCGCTGTTCGACCGGCGCGGCCACCGGTCCCTGCTGACCGCGGCCGGCGAAACCCTGCTTCCCATGGCGCGCGACATCCTGGGCGCGGTCAACCGCGCGCGCTCCACCGTCGGCGGCAGCGACGGCCTGCAGGGCGTCTGCCGCTTCGGCATGGGGGAGCTGGCCGCCATGAGCTGGCTGCCTCGCTTCGTGGCGCGCTGCCGGCGCGACTACCCTGACCTGCGCCTGGAGCCGCATGTGGACGTGGGGCAGAACCTGGAACATCGGGTGGAAGGCGGCGAACTGGACTTCGCCGTGGTAGCCGGGTGGTCCTCGCGCCCGGCGGTGGCCTCCCACACCATCGCCGAGGTGCGCTACAGCTGGGCCGGCGCCGCCTCGCAGTTGCAGGGCGTGCGCATGCTGACGCCGGCGCATCTGCAGGAAATGACGGTCATCACCATGCCGCCCGGCGCAGGCTCCACGCGTTTGTTCGAGGCCTGGGTGCAGGAGAACAACATCGCGATCTCGCGCCGGCTCATCTGCAACAACATGGGCGCCATCAGCGGCATGGTGGCCGCCGGCATCGGCGTCTCCTACTTCCCCGAAGGGTGGCTGGGACCGCTACACGAAAAGCGCGCCATACGCGCCATAGAAAGCCAGCCGACGCTGCGCCCCCTGCACTACTCGTTCCAGTGCCGCCGCGACGACATCCGCCCGGTGGTGGCGGCCATGCGCCAGCGCGTGATCGAGGAAGTCGACTTCGGCGCCTTGCATCCGCTGTGGTAGCGCGTCACACCAGGCAGGGCGTGATGTCGAAATCCACGGCGCGCACCGCGATATCGCGCAGTTGCTGCACCATGGCGCGCGTGTCGTCGCGCCGCCATTGGAAGGTGTATTGCAGCGGCCGCAGCGGAGGCAGCGCGACGAGCTCCATCAGGTAGCCACGCTGGACCAGGGTACGTGCCCAGGCCTTGGGCAGGAAGCCGACGCCCAGCCCTTCGCGCAGCATCCCCGCCACGGCGCCGAGATTCTCGCAAGTCATGCGGCGGCTGATGCGGACGTGGTGCTCGGTCAGCCATTCATCCAGGATGCGCACCGTACCGGCACTGTTGGGCAGGGTGATGAGGGTTGCATCCGCGACCTGCTCGGCGCGCACGGGCGGATCGTCCAGGTAGCGATGCGGCGCCGCCACCCAGATGAACTCCGCCACGCCGATCGCGTGGGACGCGATGGCGGTGCGCGTCGACGGCCCGGCAATGATGGCGAAATCCAGTTCGCCGTTCTCCAGCATCACTTCGAGCGCCTGGCCCAGGTTGGCGTGCGGCTCCACCGTCAGGTTGGGATGCGCCTGCTGGATCATGGCGATCAGGCGCGGCATCCAGGTCAGCGACGTCAGCTCCCCCACGCCGAAGCGGCAACGGCCGGACAGGGCGCGCGCATCGTTGGCCCGGCGCATGAAGTGCTCGGCCGCGCCCAGGACATCGCGCGCGTGCGGCAACATGCGCTCGCCCAGCGGCGTCAGCACGGCGCTACGGTTGTCGCGGTTGAAGAGCGGCGCTCCAATGGTGGATTCCAGTTCGCCGATGCGCTTGGAGAGCGACGACACGGAGATATCCAGACGCTGGGCAGCCACGGCGAAGTTCTTGCACGTGGCCGCCCAGTAGAACGCTTCCAATTGCTTGAGAGTCACGACAACCTGAATGTTGAGAAAAAGCGGACAAACAACACCACTTAATATCGCTTTATTCTAACTTTACTAGCCGATATAGTCGCTCGCACGCCCCCGTTGCCGTCGGCCGCGACCGCCGCGCTGGCGCGCTCCGGCCGCCCCCTTTCTTCACGCCCTTTTTCGATACCCCGCACGATGTCCACTTCCCTGGCCAAACCGGCGCATGCGAGCGCCGCCGCCCCGGTCCGCGCCGACCGTCGCATGAAGCGCTTTCTTTCACTGCAGGACTTCGAGACCGCCGCACGGCGGCACCTGCCGCGCCCGGTCTTCGGCTATGTGCACGGATCGGTCGAGGACGGGCAATCCGAACGCGACAATCGCGCGGCGTTCGCGCGATACGGCTTCAAGCCGCGCGTGCTGGTCGACGTTTCGGCCCGCAGCCAGGATGTGGAAATTTTCGGCCGGCGCTACGCCAGCCCCGTGGGCATCGCGCCCATGGGCATTACCGCGCTGACCGCCTATCGCGGCGACATCGTGCTGGCCCGCGCCGCCCGGGAAGCCAATGTGCCCAGCATCATGAGCGGCTCATCGCTGATCCGCCTGGAAGACGTCATGGCGCAGGCGCCCGGCACCTGGTTCCAGGCCTATTTGCCGGGCGACGATGCGCAGATCGCGGCGCTGATCGACCGCGTCGCCGCCGCCGGCGTGCAGACATTGGTGCTGACGGTCGATACGCCGACGCAGGCCAACCGCGAGAACAATGTACGCACCGGCTTCAGCACTCCGCTGCGGCCCAGCCTGGACCTGGCGTGGCAGGGCATCACCCACCCGCGCTGGCTGGCCGGCACCTTCGCGCGCACCCTGCTCAAGCACGGCATGCCGCACTTCGAGAACAACTACGCGACGCGCGGCGCGCCCATCCTGTCGCGCAACGTCCTGCGCGATTTCTCGGATCGCGGGCACCTGAACTGGACCCACGTCGCCCGCATCCGCGAGCGCTGGAAAGGGACCATGGTGATCAAGGGCATCCTGGACCCGGCCGACGCCCTCAAGGCGCGCGCGCTCGGCATGGACGGCGTCATTGTCTCGAACCATGGCGGCCGCCAGCTGGACGGCGCCGTATCGCCCCTGCGCGTGCTGGAAGACGTCGTCGCGCAGGCGGGCGACATGGCCGTGATGTTCGATAGCGGCGTGCGTCGCGGCACCGACACGCTCAAGGCGATCGCGCTGGGCGCGCGCTGCGTCTTCGTCGGAAGGCCGTTCAACTACGCGGCCGCGGTGGCCGGCCAGGACGGCGTGCGCCATGCGCTGAAGCTGATCCAGGACGAGGTCTCGCGCGACATGGCCATGCTGGGCATCACGCGGCTGCAGGAACTGGATAAGTCGTTCCTGGTTCCGCTCGGATAGCGGCGCGGCGACGGGCGGCGGCCCCCTGAAGCCGCGCGACCGGCCCGCCCCACCTCCTCACGACCGTTTTTCGCTACCGCATCCCGGCTACTCCTTCCACGGCATGGCTTGCCACAGGGCGCGATATTCCGTCTCCGTGGCGCGCAGTTCCGCGGAATACTCGGCCGGCGCAAGGTAGCGCAAGGGCGCGTAGAGCTCCGCCGCCTTCTGCTGGAACGCCGGGTCCTGCGCGGTTTTGCGTACCGCCTCGACCAGCTTCTCCCGTATGTCGGCCGGCAGTCCCTTCGGCGCCGCGAGCCCGCGCAGCGAGGCCTGTTCCAGCTTGTAGCCCTGCTCTGCGAACGTGGGCACATCCGGCGCCAGCGCAGACCGCGTCTTGCTCATCTGCCCCAGGAAAACCAGGGCGCTGCCGCCCTTGATGTACTGCAGGGCCTCGCCGACGTTCATGGCGCCCACGACGATCTGCCCGCTGTCCATCGCGCCGCGGACTTCACCCGCGCCCTTGTACGGCACGTGCGTGAGCGTCGTCCCCGTGGCGCGCTGGAACTGCAGCATGGCGATGTGGTCGTCGGACCCCGTGCCCGTCGTCCCCACCGTCACCTTGCCCGGATTCGCCTTGGCGTACTTGGCAAGGTCGGCCAGCGTCGTGATCTCGCTGCCCTTGCGCACGGTGAAGGCGCCCGGGTCATCCACGAGGTTGCCCAGCAGGTCGAAGCTCTGCCAGGTGAAGGTGGTTTGCCGCTCCATGGGCGCCGTCAGGACGTTCGGCGTATTCAGGAACCCGATCGTGTAGCCGTCCGGCGCGGCGTTCGCCAGTTCGGCGAAGCCGATCGCACCGCCGGCGCCGGGCCGGTTCAGCACCACGATCCGTGCATCGCCGCCCAGGTACTTCTGCAAAAAGGGTCCCATCATCCGCGCGACCAGGTCGGTCCCTCCCCCAGGGCCATAGGAAACGATGAGGTTGATGGGCCGTTCGGGGTAGACCGCCCACGCCGGGGCGCCCGCCGCCAGGGCCAGCCCCAGCAGCGCCGCCAGCCTTGCGAAGGGCCGCAGTCTCCGACCGGCCGCCGCGCGGCGTGACGATGACCGCGATTCGTCGCGGCCTGTTCCGGGCCGGGCATAGGCCGGCCGTGATGCCGCGCGGCCACCGGTCCGGCGCAATGGATCCAGCACGTTCCGCATTCCTGTCCGTATCATCCCTGCCTCCTTATCGGCGTCTATCCGCGCCTGTCCATGGAAATCCGTTTGCCGCCCACGCCGCTTCGCGTGTCACGACGCGCCGATGCGCGCCGCGTAGCGTCGCCTGAAGAACTCGTATGCGTCGGGATTGACGATGCGCGACGGGCGTTGGCCGCGCAGCAGGGCGACGATCTGCTCGGCCCCCATCGCGGCGACATTGCGCCGTGCCTCATGCGTCACGCCGGCCGTGTGATAGGTCGCCACCACCTGGGGAAGCGACAGCAACGGCGCATCCTGCGCCGGCGGCTCCACCGTCCACACGTCCAGCCCCGCTCCGCCCAGCGCCCCATCGCGCAGGGCCTCGTACAGCGCCACCTCGTCATGGATGCCGCCACGCGCGGTCGAGACGAACAGCGCACCGCGCTTCATCGCGCGCAGTCGCTCGCGGCCGAACATGCCGCGCGTTTCTGGCGTCAACGGGCAATGCAGCGACACCACATCCGATTGCGCCAGCAGCTCGTCGAGCGCGCACAGCCGTGCACCGCGTTCGGCCGCCTGGTCCGGCTCCAGGTAGGGATCGTAGGCCAGCACCGGCATCCCGAAACCCCGCGCAATGCGGGCGGTCTGCGTGCCGATCGCACCAAGCCCTACCAGCCCCAGCGTCTTGCCGCTCAGTTGGCTACCCATCAGGTCTTCACGCGTAAAGCCGCGCTCGCCGCGCAGGCGGACATGCGACTCGACGATGCGGCGCGTCACCGCCAGCATCAGGCCGAAGGCATGCTCGGCCACCGACACGGCGTTGGCACCCGCCTGGTTCACGACCAGCACGCCGGCGCGGGTACACGCCGCCACGTCCACCGTGTCGTAACCCGCGCCGCCGGAGGACACGCAGAGCAGGCGGGGACAGCGCTGCAACAGCGGCTCGCCCACGAACCACTGCGGCGGCAACTCGTCCTTCGCGGCCGTGACGTGATAGACATCGGCCTCCTGCAGTGTCCGCCACGTCTCATCCGCCGCGCCGTGTGCCGCGGCAACCTTCAAGACAATGTCCTGTTCCGCGGCGAAGCGCCGGTCGAACGCTGCATCGATCCAAAGGTCCAGCCGGCTCACCTGAAAAGGCGTGCGCGCATGGGTCATGTCTCCTCCCTGTTTTGTGGCCACTGTAGCGAAGGTCGGCATCCGACTAAAGCGAAAATTTCGCGCCGAGACGCTTTGCTTTTTTGCAACCTAATCCGTCCGCGGCCGCGATGCCATGGCAGAGCGGCGCATGTCCGGCACAGTATCGATGCTTCCCCGCGCATTGTCTGCCGCGGCCCTGCGCCGGGAGCGCTACGCCTGGGCACGTTGGCGTCTCGGCGCGGAAACATATCTTTGCATTAGAGCGCCGCCGCGTTTGCGCACGAACCGTCGGGGCCGATACCCTAAGGGCCCCCCAAAGGCTCCGCTTCGCCCAGCTGCTACCCGCGTATCGGCAGGCCGGAGCACACCGATCACAATCACGGAGAACCGATGGCGTTAACGAAAGCCACGCAACATCCCCCTTCCCATGTCCTGAACCGCGCCATCGCCGCATCGGCGGTCGGCAACGCTACCGAGTGGTTCGACTACGGCATCTATGCCTACGGCGTCGGCTATATCTCGGCGGCGTTTTTCCCCGGCGACACGCAGCAGGCGACGCTGTTCGCGCTGGCGACCTTCGCCATCTCTTTCCTGGTGCGGCCGTTTGGCGGCCTGTTCTGGGGCCCGTTGGGCGATCGGTTGGGACGCAAAGCCATCCTCGCGCTGACCATCCTGATGATGTCGGGCGCCACCTTCGCCATCGGCCTTATCCCTTCCTATGCCTCCATCGGCTTCTGGGCGCCGCTGCTGCTGGTGATCCTCCGCATGGTGCAGGGCTTTTCCACCGGCGGCGAATACGGCGGCGCCGCGACCTTCATGGCGGAATACGCGCCCGACAAGAAACGCGGCTTCTGCGGCAGCTTCCTGGAGGTGGGCACGCTGGGCGGTTTCTCGCTGGGCGCCTTGCTGATGCTGGGCTTTTCCCTGGCGCTCAGCGAGGAAGCCATGCATGCCTGGGGCTGGCGCATCCCCTTCTTCATCGCCGCGCCCATGGGGCTGGTGGGCATGTACCTGCGCTCGCGCCTGAAGGAAACGCCGGTATTCCGCGAAGCGGAAGCCGCGCTCCAGGACAGCCCCGTGGCCGAGGCCAAGGGCAGCGTCAGGGACTGCTTCGCCGGCTACAAGCGCCAGGTGCTGGCCCTGGGCGGCCTGGTCGTCGCGCTGAATGTCGTCAACTACACCCTGTTGAGCTTCGCGCCGACATACTTCGCGCGGCAGCTCGGCCTGAGCACGCACGAAGCGTTGATCGTCCCCATCATCGGCATGCTGTTCATGATGCTCTTCCTGCCCTTCGCCGGACGGCTTTCCGACAGGCTGGGCCGCAAGCCGATGTGGCGCGCGTCGCTGGCCGGCCTTTTCGTGCTGGCGATTCCGCTCTTTCACCTGATGGCGACCGGCCTTGCCGGCGCCATCGTCGGCTATGCCCTCCTCGGGCTGCTCTACGTGCCCCAGCTGGCGACGATCTCCGCCACTTTCCCGGCGATGTTCCCCACGCAGGTCCGCTTCGTCGGCTTCGCCATCGCGTACAACGTCTCGACCTCGCTGTTCGGCGGCACCGCGCCCGCGGTCAACGAATGGCTGATCGGCATGACCGGCAGCAACCTGGTCCCCGCGTACTACATGATGGCCGCCTGCGTGGTCGGGGCCATTGCCTTGCGCTACGTCGTGGAAACCGCCGGGCACTCGCTGCGCGGCTCGGAGATTCCCGGCACCAAGGCATCGCAACGGGAACTGAAGGCACTGGACGCCCATGGCGTGCCGGGCGTGCGGTGAGCCTCGCGCCCTGACACCGAGCTCGGAAAACAGGCCCTGCCCGGTCGGGTCAGGGCTTGATGTTCTGCATCAGACGCGGCATCCGCTCGCCCTCCTGGGCATAGGTGTTCTTCGCGTAGTCGGCATAGGCCTGCGGCCCCAGATAACGCACTTCGATCGCGTTGTCCTTCGCGATGCGCCGGAACCCGGGGTCGCTCATTGCCTTGTCGAAGAGGTCGGCGATCCGCTGTACGCGCTCGGGCTTCATGCCGGCCGGCCCCACCAGGCCGAATGGCGCGCTGGCCACGATGGGGAAGCCTTGCTCTTTCAAGGTAGGCCACTCCGGATGCAACGCGCTTCGCGGATCGCTGATGGCGGCCAGCACCCGCACGCTGCCGTTGGCCACATACTGGTCCAGCGTCGAAGACCCGGTACCGGCGATAACGTCCACCTGTTTGCCCAACAACGCGGTAACGATGTCCGAAGCACTCTTGTAGGGAATGTGCGTCCACCTGATCCCCGCGCGCGTGCCCAGTTCGTCCATGGAAAGATGCGGCGTACTGAAGGCGCCAGGCGTGCCGTAGCTATATTTGCCGGGGTGGCTTCTGGCATCGGTTATGAAATCATTGATGTTCGTCCACTTCGAGTCCGCGCGTACGGCGATCATGTAGCTGTAATCGACCAATGCGCTGATGAAGGTCAGGTCCCGGAGGGGATGGAAACTGGTTTTCTGGATATAAGGCTGTCTGAAAATGCCGACCGGCGCGATGGCCAGTTCATAGCCGTCCGGCTTGGCTGTCGCCACTTGTATCGCGCCGAGCGTCCCGTTCGCCCCCGGCCGGTTCTCCACGACGAATGGCTGCGCGATTTCCTTTTCCAGCGCCCGGCCGATCGCTCGCACCACGATATCGGACGGTCCGCCAGGCGCGTAGGGCACGATGATCCTGATCGGCTTGTCCGGATACGACTCCGCATGGACTACTCCCACGCACATCGCTGACGCGACGCAGGCAAGCAGGACCCTTCCACTCAACGTGGCGTTTTTCCATGTGCGCATGATGTCTCCTTCGCCGCGACGGCCGCGGCCGTGCCCGCTCTGTTGGAGCGGATCGATCTATTTGTGGACAAGCGTGGAGCGGTGAAGCGGGTGGATTGCCGTAGCGGGGTCAGCGTCTCCGTCATAGGCCCAGCCCGCTCGGATCACACTTTGCACCCGGGACGAAACGACAGGGATCGGTAGAGGGCCGATATCTCGTTATATGGACGCATTTTTAGCGTGTACCGGCCCACCGCGCAGTCGGAAGCGCGATTGGCGCTGGAGGACGAGTGTCGCGCGCCCACCGCGCACAAGGGCCAGTCGCCTATCCCTGTGTATCCGGAATCAGCCGCTTGCCGAAGCTCAGCACATCGTCCTGGCTGAACCCCAGGCCGCGATAAAAGTGCTGCACCGCCGTGTTGTCGCCTCGGATCAGGAGATTGATTTTGGGACAGCCTGCATCGATGAAACACCGCTCCGCGTTTGCCACCAGCGCCTTCGCATAGCCGCGCCGCCGATGCCGGGGATCCACCGAAAGATAATTGATCCATCCGCGATGGCCGTCATAGCCCGCCATGACGGAAGCCACCACCCGGCCACCGACCTCGCCGACCAGGAACCATTCCGGCTGCACCGTGGACTTGCGGGCGATATCCTTGCGCGGGTCATTCCACGGCCGCGTCAACCCGCATTGCCGCCACAGCTCGATAACGGCCGCCTCGTCGGCGGTCCGATAGGGTCTTATATGGAGATCGGGATACTGCATGCTTTCGCTCCTTGCACAGGGATGGAAGCGAAGGCCTTGAAACACCTGCCCGATGGCGGTCCGGAAAAAACAAAGGCCACGACAGGAATCGTGGCCTTCGGTTGGAAACGCCGGGAATTCAGCGTTCGGACAGCGTCGAACCACTCAACATGGGCGTCGAGTGATTCGTCGGAAAGCGATGTTGGCGAAAATGCCGCGGGCGTGGGCAAACATGATTCGAAAACTATCACGCCAGGCATTGCACGGCAATAGATTCTTCATCGTGACGGCGAGGACGATGAAGGCCGCGCTCGGCGCGTGGAACCTACTTATCCGGAGACGGCGCAGATTGCGGCTCGGCGGCGTTCTGGCCGGCCGCCGCCGGACTGCCTGCGTCCGCCGGCGCCGGCGGTACGGCGGGCGCCGAGGGCGCTGACGAGGGTGTGGACGCTGGCGTGGACGTGGAGGCCGGCGCGGAGGTCGGCGCGGGCGGGGGCGTCGGGCCCGGCGTCGACGCCGCTGGCGCCCCCGACGTGCCCGGTGCTCCGGATGGCTGGGATGCCGCCGCAGGCGCGTCCGACTGCGCACCCGATGCCGGCGCGGGGCCTGCGCTCGAAGCCGGCGGCGTAGCGGCGGCGGGCGGGACCTTGGCAGGCGTACCGGGAGCACGGGATCCGCTTCCGGCATCCGCCGGCGCATTCTTTGGCAGGTAGCGCTGTATCAAGTCGAAGAAACCTTCGTAGAACGAAGGCGAGGAAATTGTCTCGCTGCTGATCTTGGCAAGCGAATCATCCGACGATCCGAAAGGCATCGAAACGGACCCGAGCACGCTCAGCCCGACCCCCGCGGAGCTGCTGACCTTCTTGATGATGTACCTGTCCTGCACCGCGCTGACGAACACCGACGTATTCGGCGAGGCCTGGTGGTCCGAGGTGCAGGTCACGTGGAAGGAAATCACCTGGTGCTTGTCTTCCTCGACCTGGAAGTTCTTCTGTCCTTCCACCCCATCGGCCTGCGCCTTTGCGATGGTATAGCCCTGGCTAAGCAGCGCTCGCCGCGCCGCTTCGCACGTGGCCTTGTCCGTGGCGGGATACGTGCGCGAATAGGTGCTCGTGTCGCTGAAGGTTTCCGGATAAGCCGGCGGGCGGTTGCCGGCGCATCCGGCCAGGACCAGCAGGGAAAAGGCGACTGTAACGATGCCGGCGAGCATATCGCCGCGGCGTCCATACCCGCAGGCCGGGGTATCGCCGGTGGCGCGCGCCGAAGGTGGGGTACGGGAAAGGACGGACTGCCTGGTTGTCATCGACGGTTTGCCATTTTGGGTTCAGGGACGTCTGGAAAGACGCGGCGACCTGCTCGGCCACCGTGGTTGCTCCGCAACATTATCCCCGCCCATCTCCGCTGCGTGCTTCTGATTGTTCCCAGCTTCAACGAACTGAAGCGGCCGATACAAGACCGATGCCGACCGCCATACCGGAACATGCGGCGCGGTGCGGCAACTCATCGGGCCACATCGGCCACGCACCAGCCTTTCCCACCCACAAAGGTAAACGGAGACAGTTATGTATCGCACGCGCATGCTCGCCGCACTCTCGTTCCTGGGCACTGTTCTGCCCACCGGCACGCCGGCTTCCGCCGCAGAGCTTCACTACCCGCAACGCGCCATCACCATCGTGGTCGGTTTTCCCGCCGGAGGAGGCGCCGATACCCTGGCCCGGCTGCTTGCGCAGCACATGGAACGGGCCTTCGGGAGAAAGGTGCTCGTGGAAAACCGCCCAGGGGCCTCAGGCAACATCGGAGCGGAATCCGTGGCGCACGCCCCGCCGGACGGCCATACCTTGTACATCAGCACCCGGTCGAACGCGCTTCACAAAGTGGTATACGGGCGCGCCGAGTTCGATTTCGCCAGGGACCTCGTCCCGGTCGGCCTGCTCGCAACCGTACCGAGCGTGCTCGTCACCGCGGCGCAAGCACCGATCGTCACGGTCAAGGACATGATCGCGCTCGCCAAGGCGCAACCCGGCGCACTGACTTGCGCCTCCACGGGCTTCGGCTCCGACACGCATCTTCTATGCGAACTGCTCCAGCGCGCCACCCATACCAAGCTGCTCCATGTGCCGTACCGTGGCGGTGCGGTTGCAATAGCCGATGTCATCGGTGGGCGGGTAGACCTGCTCTCCTTCTCGCTCCCCGGCGCGCTTCCTTACATAAAGGCAGGTTCGGTCCGCGCGATCGCCGTCATGGCGCGTAAAAGGCAGCCCGTCATCAGCCATATCCCGACGATGGAAGAGTCCGGCGTCCGCGGCGTCGACATGGAAACGTGGTTTGGCCTGATGGCCCCAGCCGGCACGCCGGCGCCCGTCATTGGGCAGTTGAACGCATGTCTCAATACGCTGCTGCCGGATCCGGCGCTACAGGAAGCGCTCATGTCGCGTGGCTTCGTCGCACCATCCGGACCCAATACACCGGATACCTTCCGCAAGCTGATTGCCGTCGAAACCGAGACCTGGACCCCGGTTCTCGTGGAAGCCGGGGTCAGTACAACACCGTGATGAAACCAACATCCAGGGTCGCGAGCGCGACCATACGGCCGTAGCCGCCGCACCATCACTTCAGGCAGCCCGGCGCAGCGCCAGGGGCTCTCCAAGCTCCGCCCGACGGGCCGGTCGCAGCACATCCGGCCCGACCTGCCGGATGTCCGTGTGGCCGCAGAAGGCCATGGTAAGGTCCAGTTCCTTGCGGATGATCTCCAGCGCCTTGGTGACGCCGGCCTGCCCCATCGCCCCCAGGCCGTACAGCATCGCCCGCCCGATGTAAGTGCCGCGCGCGCCCAGCGCGATGGCCTTGAGCACGTCCTGGCCCGAGCGGATGCCGCCGTCCATATGGACTTCCAGGCGCGTCCCGACCGCGTCCGCGATCTCCGGCAGCGCCACGATGGACGACTCGGCGCCATCCAGTTGCCGGCCGCCATGATTCGAAACGATGATCGCATCGGCCCCGACGTCGGCGGCCAGGCGCGCGTCCTCGACATCCTGTATGCCTTTCAGGACCAGCTTGCCCTCCCAGATGCGCCGCAGCCACGCGACGTCGGCCCAGTTCAGGCTCGGGTCGAACTGGCATGCGCACCATTCGGAAAGCAGTACGTTGTCGTCCAGGCCATCGATGTGTCCGACGATATTGCCCAGCGTCCGGCGCCGCGTCCGCAGCATCGCGGACCACCAGCGCGGCTTGGACAGGATATCGAACAGATTGCCAGGGGTCAGCCTGGGCGGCGCGGTCAGGCCATTCCTGATGTCCTTGTGGCGCTGTCCGCTGAAAGGCAGGTCCAGCGTCAGCACCAATGCCGACACATTGGCGTGCCGGGCGCGCTGCACCAGGCGTTCGACGAAACCACGGTCGCGCATCACATAGACCTGCATCCAGAACGGATGGCCGCCGGTTGCCTGCGCGACGTCCTCCATCGAGCAGATGCTCATGGTGGACAGCGTGAATGGAATGCCGAAGGCCTGCGCGGCGCGCGCGGCCAGTATTTCGCCGTCGGCGTGCTGCATGCCGGTCAGGCCGGTAGGCGCGATCGCCACCGGCATGGCGACGTCCTGGCCCAGCATGGTGGTACGCACGCTGCGTTGTTCCAGGTTGATGGCGACGCGCTGGCGCAGGCGGATGGCGGCCAGGTCCGCTTCATTGGCCCGATAGGTCGATTCCGTCCAGGAACCGGAATCGGCATATTCGTAGAACATGCGTGGCACGCGCCTGCGGGCGAGCTGGCGCAGATCCTCGATGCTGGTGATGGGTTTCATGCGGTCCTTTCCCTCCGTGCTATCGTTTTGCCATGCATTGCGACGTGTGCCTCGCACACGCGACAACCCCAGGTTCCCATCCGCCATGGCGCGCCACCTTCCGCCCTTGAACCCGCTGCGTGCCTTCGAGGTCGCGGCCCGCCACGCCAGTTTCACGCGCGCCGCGGACGAGTTGTGCGTGACCCCGTCGGCGGTCAGCCATCAGGTCAAGACACTGGAAGAGCACCTGGGCGTGGTGCTGTTCACGCGCGAGGCCAAGACGCTGTCGCTGACGGCCGCCGGGCGGGCCTATCTGCCCGCCGTGCGCCAGGCCTTCGGCGTACTCTCCGATGCGACCCGGCAGTTGCGCGCGCAATTGACGCCGACGCTGCGTGTCGACATTCCGCCGACCTTCGCCGCCAAGTGGCTGATCCCCCGGATGGACCGCTTCGTCAAGGCGCATCCGGAAATCGACCTGCGCGTATCCACCGTGTCCGACGCGCCCAACTTCTCGCGCGACGAGTTCGACATCGCGATCCGCTTCGGCAGCGGCGCCTACCCCGGGCTGCATGTAGAGCCCTGCCTGTCGGTGCAGGTCTTCCCGGTGTGCAGTCCGCGCCTGATGGAAGGTGACCATCCGCTGCGCCATCCTGCCGACCTGAAGCACCACACGCTGCTGCACGATGGCAGCGTCTACCAGGACGGCAGCAACCCGCACTGGTCGGCATGGCTGCGCCACGCCGGCGTGGACGACATCGATGCCTCGCGCGGACTGTCGTTTTCCCCCAGCCATCTGGTCATCAATGCAGCCATCGACGGCTTGGGCGTGGCGCTGACCAAGGACCGCTGGGTAGAGCTGGACCTGGCGGCGGGCCGCCTGGTGCGGCCCTTCGATATCTCGCTGCCAGTCGCCTACGCCTACTACATGGTCTTTCCGCCGGATCGCGCGGAGGACGTGCGCGTGGCGACGTTCATCGATTGGATCCGTGCCGAGGCGGCCACGCCGCCGCAATGACAGGTGCGACATCGCGCCGGGCTCCCGCGTTCGCAACGCGCCCTAGCGCCCGACAAAGGTCGGCCGCGTCTTGTCCAGGAAGGCACGGTAGCCGATGCGGAAATCCTCGGTATCGAAACAGTGATGCGCCTCGTCGCGCTCCGCGTCGGTGAGCGGCGCGGGATCCTCCAGGCGGCGCAGGAATTTCTTGTGCCAGCGCGCGACCAGGGGCGCGCCATGGCCGATGCGCCGGGCCGTCGCCGCGACTTCCTCATCGACGGCGTCGTCCGCCACGATGCGATTCACCAGCCCCATGCGCAGCGCTTCCTCCGCGCCGAACACCCGGCCTTCCAGCAGTATTTCCAGCGTGGCGGCCTTGCCCACCAGTGAAGCCAGCCCGCGCAATTCCTCGTACGAGACCACCAGGCCCAGCCGATTGATCGGCACGCCGAAGCGGCTGGACGCACCGCAGATGCGCATATCGCACAAGGTGGACATCTCCAGTCCGCCCCCCACGCACGCCCCGTGGATCAGGGCCACGGTGGGATGGCGGCACTCGCCGATCGCGCGCAACGCGGCCTGCGTGATCTCCGAATAGGCCCGCGATTGTTCGGCGGTGCTGCGCACACGCGGGAACTCCTCGATGTCCGCGCCGGCGCAGAATGCCTGTTGGCCCGCGCCGCGCAGGACAATGCAGCGCACGCTGTCGTCGGCCGACAGCGCGTCGAAGCGTTCCTTCAGCAGCCTCCACATGTCCAGGTCCAGGGCGTTCATTCGCTGCGGCGCGTTAAGCGTCACGGTCGCGATGCCGCCATCGCGCTGCAGCAGAATCGATTCGGACATGACGTTCCATCCTTTCCTGGTATGTGCGCCGGGCAAGACGGCGCGCGAAGTGGGAGCGCCAGTCTAGGTGGCATTCCCTGCACGGCCAAACGAAAAAATCTACGCCATCCTTCAAGAAAATGTCGGTTGCCCGCGTGCCGCGGCGGTCCATACACTGCCTGGCCTGACTCAAGCAAGCCGACGGAGGAAGCATGGCATCGGAACGAAGCGGGCCGGACAGGGCACTGCCGCTATCGCATCTGCGGGTACTCGACCTGAGTCATGTCATGGCCGGTCCGTTCTGCTGCATGTTGCTGGGCGATATGGGCGCCGACGTCATCAAGGTCGAGCCGCCCGGGACAGGTGACCAGACCCGACGCTCCATGGGCTTCCGGCTCAAGGGCGAGGACAGCGGCGGCTTCCTGGCGCTGAACCGGAATAAGCGCAGCATCACACTGGACCTCAAGACCGAAGCGGGCCTGGAGGCGTTCTACGCCCTGGTGAAGACGGCCGACGTGCTGGTGGAGAACAATCGCCCCGGCGTGGCGGCCCGCTTGAAGATCGACTATCCGACACTGCGGCGCATCAACCCGCGACTGGTCTACGCCAGCATCTCGGGCTTCGGGCAGACCGGACCCTGGTCGCGGCGGCCCGGTTTCGACCTGATCGCCCAGGCCATGAGCGGCATGATGAGCGTGATGGGCCACCCGGGCTCGCCGCCGGTCAAAAGCAGCGTCCCGGTCGGCGACCTGGGCGCGGGATTGTTCGCGACCTACGGGGTATTGAGCGCCCTGGCCGGCCGCGACCGCAGCGGCGAAGGCCAGTACGTCGACGCCTCCCTCTTCGAAAGCGCGCTGGGCCTGTCCATCTGGGAAGTCGCGGAGTTCTGGGGAACCGGCAACGTGCCCGCGCCCATCGGCAGCGCCAACCGCATGAGCGCCCCTTACCAGGCGCTGCGCGCGGCGGATCGCTATTTCGTCCTGGGCGCGGCCAATCAAAAGCTTTGGTGCCTCTTGTGCCAGGCACTCGATCGCGACGATCTGCGCGACGATCCGCGTTTCGTGGATAACGTGGCGCGCATGAGCCGCCGGGAAGAGCTGGCGCAGGAACTGGAACGCACCCTGGCACACCGTACGGCCGATGAATGGGTCGCGCTGCTGCAGGAAGCCGGCATTCCGGCGGCGCCGATTCTCGACTATGGCGAGGCGCTGGCCAGCGACCAGGCCGTCGCCCGCGATATGGTCCTGGAGATGCCGCACCCGGTGGAAGGCACCATCCGCCAGTTGGGCTTTCCGGTCAAGCTGCATGGTACGCCGCAGCAACTGCGGCATCCCCCGCCCCTGCTCGGCCAGCACACGGCGGAGATCATGGCGGAAGCCGGCCTGGGCGTGGACGCCCTGGCCTCCCTGCGGCAGCGCGGCGCCTTCGGGACGGCGACGCCGTCCCGGCCGCAGGCCGCAGCGCACATATCCCTCGCCAGCGAATCGCCGTAGTGGTCGCCGTAGTGATGGCAGCGCTGATAGTGCAGTAATGGTTTAGCCCAAGGCGCAGGCCGCCAGGCCGATACCCCCGCTTCGATGGAAGCGGATACTCATACGAATAAAACACAGATCAAGGAGACGACAACATGAAGCGCAGAGACTTCATCGGCGCCGCGGCGGCGATGCTCGCCGCGCCCGCGGTGAGCGCCCAGGCCATGCCCAGCGCCCCCATACGCATCGTGGTGGGCTTTCCTCCGGGCGGCGGAACGGACGCGGTCGCGCGGCTGCTGGCACAGAAGCTGGGCGCCCTATGGAATACCTCGGTCATCGTGGAGAACCGGCCCGGCGCGGCCGGCGTCATCGCCGCCGAGTACACGACCAAGCAGCCCGCCGACGGCACCACGCTGTTGATGGCGAACTTCAGCAGCCATGCCGTGGCGCCCGGCCTGTATCCCGACCTGGCCTACAACGTCAAGCGCGATTTCGCGCCCATCGTGCTGGTCGGCGTAACGCCGACCGTGCTGATCGGCAACCGCAAGCATGACGTGAAGACGCTGCAGGACGTGGTGGCCTTGTGCAAGAAGCAGTCCGGCCAGATCACCTTCGGCTCGGCGGGGCTGGGTTCCGTACAGCATCTGGCTCTGGAGATGTTCAAGCTGCGCGCCGGCGTAGACGCCGTGCACGTGCCGTACAAGGGCTCCGGTCCCATGATGACGGACCTGCTTGGGGGCCACATCGATTTCAGCTTCGAGACCGTCCCGTCGGCCATCCAGCAGATCCGGCATGGCGCGGTGGTCGCCATCGCACAGACCAACGCCGCCAGGTCGCGACTGCTACCGGATGTGCCCACGGTCGCGGAGTCCGGCTTCCCGGGATTCCAGGCCACGACCTGGTATGGCCTGGTCGGTCCGGCCAGGCTGCCCAAGGCGCTGGCCGAGCGCATGAACCGTGACGTGGATACCGTGCTGGCCATGCCCGACGTGGCCAAGGCCATGGATGGCTACAGCGCGGAAGGCGGCGGCGGCTCCGTAGAGAAATTCGCGCAGTTCATGGCCGACGAAGAAACGAAATGGGGCAAGGTCATCAAGGAAGCCAAGGTGACGGCGACCTAGTGTCCCATCCTCGTTGGGTTGGTCTTCTTTTCCTCCGCCCGGAGGAACCGACCTGGCCGGCGGCTGCACACTCCTCCGCTCCGAAGTCGCGAACCCGCAACTCGAAACACGGAACGGAGGAGACAAACATGGATTTCGGCAAACGAGAACTCGCCGCTGCCATGCTGCTTGGTAGCGCGGTCCCACTGGCGGCCGCCAGCGCAGGGGCCGAGCCGACATACCCCCAACGACCGATAACGCTCGTCGTCGGCTATCCCGTCGGCGGCGCGACCGACACCCTGGCAAGGCTGTTGGGCCAGCATATGGCGGAGGTATTCGGCCAGAGGGTCATCATCGAAAATCGCGCGGGGGCGGCAAGCAACATCGCCGCCCAATCCGTGGCCCGCACCCCGCCCGACGGCTACACCCTCTTCCTGAGCAGCCGACCGAACACGCTGCACAAAACGCTTTACGCCGGCCTCGACTACGATTTTGCGAAGGACCTGGTGCCGGTAGCCCTGGTGGCCACCATGCCCACCGTGATCATCACCGGCCCCGACTCGTCCATATCGAGTGTCAGCGACCTGATTTCGATGGCGAAGAACTATCCGGGTACGCTGACCTGCGCCTCATCGGGTTTCGGGACGACGGGCCATCTTCTATGCGAGCTGTTCCAGGAAGAAACCGGCGTCAGCCTGGAGCACATCCCATACAAGGGCAGTGCGCCAGCCCTCAATGACCTGATGGCCGGACGGGTCGATGTGCAGTTCGATGCCCTGCCCGCCACGATCGGCCAGATCCGGGCGGGATCGGTTCGCTTGATCTCGGCCATCTCGCGGCGCCGGCTGGCCATCGCGAAGGACGTCCCGACAGCGCGCGAATCCGGCCTTACCAGCGTGGACATCGAAGACTGGGCCGGCATCATGGTCCCGACCGGCACGCCGCCGAACGTCATTGCACGCCTGAACGCCTGCCTGAACGCGGCATTGATGAGGCCCGAACTGCAGAACGCATTCATTGACCGCGGCTACGTCGCCCCCGTGGCGCCCAACACGCCCGAGACCTTCCGCACGCTGATCGGGCAAGAGAACGCAAGGTGGGCGCCGCTGCTCCAACGCAGGACCTTGAAGCCCGTTTCGCAACCGTAGGCCGGGAGCCCCTTCCCGGCGGCCGCCTGGGTCCCGGAAGACCCAGGATCCCGGGCGGCTTTTCAAACAAGCGCGACGGCCTCGACCTCCACCTTCAAACCGAAGTGCAGGGGCCCCGTTGGAACGACCGCGCGCGCGGGCCTGGACATGCCCGCCCAGGCAGCATAGACGGAGTTGAATGCAGGCCAATTCTCCATGGCGTCGATATAGACACGCACCTGGACCAGCTTGTCCACGCGGCTGCCGCAGGCATGCAACGCCGCTTCCACATTCTTCAACGCCTGCCGCGCCTGCTGCTCGAACGGTGCGTCCACCAGCCGCGCGCCCTCGGCCGTGATGGGCAACTGCCCGGATACGAAGACAAAGCCGTTCGCGACAACGGCATGGCTGTAATGGCCACCCGGCGCGGCCAACCCTGCCACATGGACGGCGGCATTCGGTTCACCATCCATGGAACCGGCCCCACTCCTGCACGGAACCGTCAGGGGACAGCGCCTGGTATTTCTCGAACTGCGCGCCCGTGGCACAGGCGTGGTTGGGCAGGATACGAAGGCGTGTGCCGACCGGATAGCGCGCGACGATATCGGCGTCGGCCGACCCTTCAAGCGCGACAATGCCGTGCTCCTGGTTGGCGCCGCTCAGCAGATAGCCGGCCATGGGCGTGCCGTCGATAGCGCAGACCTGGCCATACTTGTAGTCGCGCTTCTGCTTCGATGTCCCGACGTCCCGGCTCATGGCCATCCATCCGGCATCCACGATGAGCCAGCCTTTTTCGGGCTGGTGGCCGATCACGGTCGTCAGGACGCTTAGCGCGATGTCGCCCATGGCGCATACGCCCACGTTATGCATGACCAGGTCGAAGAATACGTAGACCCCGGCGCGCACTTCCGTCACCCCGCGCAGATCCTTCGCACTCAGCGCGGTGGGCGTCGAACCTACGCTGACGACCGGGCACGGGACGCCAGCCGCGCGCACGCGTTCAGCGGCGGTCACGCAGCCCGCGCGTTCCTGCTCGGCCAGGGTTTCGAGTGCGTCGGGCGTGTCGAGCTCATAGCTGGAACCCGCATGCGTCATGACGCCCTTGACCTCCATGCCACCGTCATGCAACACGGCGGCCACTTTCAGGAGCTCGTCGCCTTCGGGATGCAAGCCGGAGCGGTGGCCATCCGTATCGACTTCGATCAGCACCGGGAATTTCTCGCCATGCGCGCGGCCGAAGTCGGCGATCTCCCGCGCGGAGACCACACTGTCGGTGATGATCGTCAGGGCGCATCCGCGCCTGCGCAGCTCAAGCGCGTGAGGCAACCGATGCGGCGCGATCCCGACCGCGTAGAGGATGTCCGTGATTCCGCTCGCGAAGAACTGGTCCGCCTCTTTCAAGGTGGAGACGGTGATGCCCCGGGCGCCCGCTCCAAGCTGTGCAAGCACGACCTGTTCGCACTTGCTCGTTTTCACATGCGGCCGGAAGGCGACCCCGAGTGCGTTCATATGATCCTGCATGCGCCGGATATTCTTCATTGCGCGCGGCACATCGATAATGGCGGCCGGCGTATCGAGGGTGTGCAGAGAGGAAGTCATCATTGGTCCAGTGTACCGACTTTGGTCTTCAGCGCCGGAACGTCATCGCGCAGACCGCGGGTTATCAAATCCGTCACGACTGCAGGCGCGGCCCCGCTTCCGGTGGGTAGATCGACGCCTACGGTATTCATCTGTTTTCGGAACTCGGGATCGGCGGCCGCCTCCGTCAACGCGGCGGTCAGCCGTGCCATCACCGGCGCGGGCGTTCCTCGTGGCGCGAAAATCGCATTCCATGCCCGCACGTCCAGCACATACCCGGCCTCGGCCACCGTGGCGACGTTTGGCAACTGCGGCAAACGCGATGCGGACAGCACGGCCAGCGCCTTGATCCTGCCGCCGGCGATCTGCGGCAATGCGGTCGTCGTCTGGTCACACATGAAGTCCGTCTGTCCACCCATCAAGTCGTTCATCGCGGGCGCCACGCCTTTGTACGGGACATGGGTAACGTTGGACTTGAGCGCCGCAAGCAGCAGGACACAGCCGTAATGCGAAATCGAACCCACGCCGGCACTGCCGAAAGAAGCCGTGTCTTTATGGGTCCCCAGCCAGGCGAGCAACTCCTGCAGATTATTGGCCGGCAAATCGGCCCGCCCGAGCAATACCATGGGCGCGGAGCCGGCCAGGCCCACCGGCTGGAAATCCGCCACCGGGTCGTAGGGCAGTTTCTTGTAGAGCGCAGCGTTCGCCACGTGCGTGCCTATCGTTCCGAAGCCCAATGTATAGCCATCCGGCGCGGACCTGACCACGCGTGTCAGTCCGATCGTGCCGCCGGCGCCCGCCAGGTTTTCGACAACCACGGCCTGGCCAAGACGCTTGCCCATCTGCTGTGCGAATCCCCGCGCCAGTGCGTCACTGGGCCCGCCCGCGGGAAAGGGGACGATCAAGGTAATCGCGCGACGGGGAAAGGTATCGTCCTGCGCCCGCGCCGGTAGCGCAGCGGCCAGCAAAGACGCTGAAACGAACAAACCGCCGAATAGTGCTGGAAGAATGCCGCGGGATTGGGTCATGGCCGCTCCTTGTCCACGGACGGTAGAGCCGGGTCATTGAAAGATTGCAGCCAGGGCAGCGCAGGCTCCAATCGCGCGGCCTGAAGTTCCGGTTCGGGGGCCGCCGCAGGCAGGGCCAGCCCTACGCGGTTGTGCCAGAACGTGCGCAAGCCGACAGCAGCCGTCCCGAACATGTCGTAGCCCGATCCTGCGATGAAGGCGGCGTCGCGGGCGTCGACGTTCAGCCGGTCGAGCGCCATACGATAAGGACGAGGATCGGGCTTATAAAAGCCCGCCTCTTCGGAGGTCACGATCACGTCCCAGTCGATACCCAACAGCGCAGCGGCCCGGACACCCAGCTGGCGGGAGCAGTTGGTCACGACGGCCAGCCGACAATGGGGGCGCAGCGCGTCCAGCAGCTCGCGCGCGCCATCCCAGGGCGGTAGCCGATCCCATTGTTCCTCCAGGAAAACCGGTGCAGAGGCAGGCAGGCCTGTATCCCGGGCGGCTCGACGCACCAGATCCTCATAGGGCTCGTAGGCGCCGCAGCCATACGTCAATTGCAGATATCGCGCGCGCCAGGCACGGCCTTGTTCAGCAGAACCGGCGGCTGCGTTCCATAGCGTCCAGGAGTCCAGCAGCGCGGTCAGCAGGTCGAACAGCACCGCGCGCGGATATGAAGGTTCGGGGAAAGGTGTCGGTTCCATGGCCGCACTCTACCTGCCGACCTTGGTGCTGTGTTTTAATCATTGGCCATCTATCGTTAAAGCCAATTTAATGGTCCAGATCGAGGATCTGCAGCTCGCGGCTACATTGCTGCGCGAGGCGTCGCTAAGCGCGGCCGCGCGTGCGCTGGATGTGACGCCTTCCGCGCTGTCGATCCGGCTGCGGAAACTGGAAGCGGCGCTGGGGGTCAGCCTGGCAACGCGAACCGCCCGGCGCCTGAGCCTGACGGCGGAAGGCGAACGCTTCGCCCGCGATGCCACAGCCCTGCTGACGCAGCTCGACAGCCTGTGCGATTCGCTGCAACGGGAGGCGCGCCAGCTCACCGGCTCTTTGCGCATCTCCGCGCCCTTCGGCTACGGTCGGCAATACATCGGGCCCCTGATCGCCGAATTCGCGCGCGCCCACCCGGGCCTGCGCGTGCAATTGGACCTGCACGAAACCCCGTGGCCGGACCGGCACGATGCGGATGCGGTGATACACATCGGCACCGTCCGGGATTCCTCCTGGATCGCGCGCACCTTGGCATCGAACGAGCGCTGGTTGTGCGCCAGCCCGATGTATTTGCATGAGCACGGCGTGCCTCTTGCGCCACGCGACGTGGTCAAGCACACCTGCATCTGTATCCGCGAAAACAACGAGGACGTGACCTTGTGGCACGTTCGCCCACGCAGCGTGCCACCCGGCCGCAAGAGCGGCGAACAGGAAACCCTGCGCATATCGCCGGCTTATTCGACCAACGATGGCGTGGTTGCGCGCCAATGGGCCGAACAGGGCCTGGGCCTGGTCTTGCGCTCGGAGTGGGATGCCGCGGAGGCCGTGGCGCAGGGCAAGCTGGTCCGCGTCCTTGCCGATTGGCAGTTCGACAGCGCGCCCATCATGCTGCTGGTGCCGACGCGCAATGGCCGCACCGCGAGGGTCCAGGCGCTGATCGAGTTCCTGGAGCGCCGTATCAACCGGGATGCCGCGCTCCAGGCCAAGCAGGGCGCGGTGGTGCCAAGGCGACCGGCACCGAAGGCATAGCCATCGTGCAATCGACCACATTGGAAAGGCAGCTGGGCTTCCCGAGGGAAATCGACCGCCTCAAAACCGTCATGCGGCAATCCCCCCTGCTGGACGGCAGCCGCAAGGAGAACTCCGCCGAACATCCGGGCGTAGCCATCGTCAGTCTTGCGGCCGACCTCGGCAAAGCCCAGCTTGGGATACAGCGCGATGTTCTCGTGCATCTTTTCGTGGGTGTAGAGGGTGACCGCGGCGAGGTTCCGTGACCTGGCCATTTCCTCCGCATATTCCATGAGGACGCGGCCATGGCCTTTTCCTTGCATCGCGGGCGCCACTGCCGAACACGACGAGTAAAGTCTATCCCCCCGTCCTATTCCAGCTTTATACCGGCGTCATCCACTACCTTGTGCCATTTCTCGATTTCCGCCTGCAGCGACAGGTCGAAATCCTGCGGCGTGCTGCCCACGGTTTCGATACCGTCCTGTGCCAACCGCGCCTTCAGGGCGGGGTCGGCAAGGACGTTGTTAATGGCGGCCCACACCTTCTGGATGACGGGCTCCGGCGTTCCGCGCGGCGCCAGTACGCCGTGCCACGCCGACGCCTCGTATCCGGGCACGCCCGCCTCGGCCACGGTCGGCACATCGGGCAGCAGCGGCGACCGGCGCGCACCTGTCACGGCCACGGCCTTGACGTTGCCTGCCTGTGCCTGCTTGGAGGCCGACGCGGCATCGCCAAAGGTCATGTCCACCACACCGCCTACGACGTCCAGCAGCGCGGGACCCGCGCCCTTGTACGGCACCGGGACCAACACCACATCCGCCTGGCGCATGAACAGTTCAACCGCCAGGTGGGCCGAACTGCCCTGACCGGCCGTCGACGAGGTAACCGTGCCGGGCTGCCGCCGGGCATACTTGATCAGTTCCCCGAGTGTGCTGACCGGCAACTGCTTCTTCACAGCCACGACATAGGGATAGCTGGTCAACTGCGTGATGGCCGCGAAATCCTTGCGTGCGTCGTAGGGCAGTTTGCTATAGACCGATGGATTGATCGCATTCGGTCCGCTCTGTCCCAGCAACAGGGTATAGCCGTCGGGTGCGGCCTTGGCCACGGCGTCGGCGCCGATGATGCCGCCAGCGCCGCCCCGATTGTCGATGATGAAGGGCTGCCCCAGTTGTTCGCTGACTCCTTTGAACACCAGGCGCGCGACGATGTCCGCTCCGCCACCGGCCGCGAATGGCACGATGACCTTGACCGGACGGTCGGGATAGGCTGCCTGCGCCCCGCTCACGCCAGCAAGGGCCGCGCAGAGGGCCAGCGCCGGCATAAGAGATTTGAATAGGTTACGCATGGGTGAAGTCTCCGTTTAATGTTCTTCTGCCGTGTCGCGTCCACCTGGGGCGGCACGCCGTGCGGCCCCGATTCCCGGGCCGGGATCTGCGTCAGGCGGGCAAGGGCAGCGGATGCAGGCTGTTGATCGACGCGACCGTCACAATGGGGCCCGCCCCACGGGCGCTCATCGCGCGGCTTGTGGCATGACGTCCAACTGGACGATCTTGCCTGCCAGATCCGGCGAGGGCGCAGGATAGCGATGCATGACCTGCGGATCGTGGCCGGGAACAATATGATCTTCGGAGTCGGCCAAGCTTCGCACGACGCGGTATCCCTCGAGCATGTCGCCCACGTGATAGACAGCGGGAAACGGCGCGTTGTTGCCGATGTTGCCGTAGAGGTGACTGGCATCGGAGGCCAGCACCACCCACCCGCGGCGGGTCCACACGCGCACGATCTGCAGGCCCGCAGTGTGCCCGCCCACCAGATGCAGCGACAGGCCGGGCGCGAGTTCGCTGGAACCCCGGTGGAAGGCTACGCGGCCGGCATAGAGGCGCCGCACGTATTCGACTATGTCTTCCACGTCGAAAGGATGGCGCAGCGGCGCGTGGCACATGCAGCGCCCCGTCGCATAGGCAGGTTCGGCATCCTGGACGTGGAACGTCGCGTTTGGAAAATCGGCCAGCGTACCGGCGTGGTCGTAATGCAGGTGGGTGAGGATGACGTTGCACACGTCCTCTGCCTCGACGCCCAGCAAGGCCAGGCCTTGCGCGGGCCGCATGAACAGCTCGCGCCCGCGCTGCCGTGCCGCGGCCTCGCCGAAGCCCGTGTCCACCACATAGACTTCGTCATCGCGCCGCAATAGCCACACGTAGTAGTCCAGGTCGGACTCGGCGTCGTGGATATCCACATGGCCGAGATAGTTGTCGACCGCGCGACGGCCCGAATGGCGCGCGTAGCGGATGGCGTACACACTGAAAGGGGTGCAATCCAAGATGTCTCTCCCAGGGATCCAGACTATGTTTTTGTATAAAGGCGGTCAGTCCGCGGCCTCGGTCTGCAGCGATTCCTGCAGGATGCCGATTGCCGCGCTGGCGGCATTGCGCACGTGCAGGATGCCAGCGACGCGGGCGGCCTTGCCGTCGCGCCTTTCCAGGGCATGCAACAGCTCGGACAGTTCCGCCACGCTGTGCTTTGCGCGTCCCGGCGCCTGCATCGACGTCGACCGCAGCAGCATGACGCGCGAATTCAGCAATCGCAACGTGTTGGTCAGCGCCTCGTTGCCTGCGCCATCCAGCAGTTGCTGATAGAAGGCGTTCTTGGCGGCAATCTGCTCAAGCGCGGTGCCGCGGGTCAGGGCGCGCTTGAGCCCTTGGAACGCCTCGCACAGCGTCGCCAGTTGCGCCTCCGAAGCGTGTTCTGCGAACAGCTGGCAGGCCAGCCCTTCGAGCTCTTCGCGAACTTGGTAGATGCCTCGGGCCTGCTCGGGCGACAGGCGTTCGACCACCGGACCGCGATGCGGGATCACCAGGATCAGGCCTTCGGATTCCAGTTGGCGCAGCGCTTCCCGCACCAAGGTGCGGCTGACGCCGGTCATCTCGCACAGTTCTCGCTCCGGCAAGCGCTCGCCCGCACTGAACCGCCCCACCAGGATGGCGTTGCGGATGCTCTCGGTCACGCTGTGTCGCAGCACCGAAGCGACGCGCGGGACCTTGAAATCGTCTTGTGGCTCTGCCTGGGGAGTCATGGATGCAATGCAAAAAGGTGTGCGGGGCGTAGAGGGCGCCCCAAATCCCGCTGGGTACGCCCGTAAATTACTGGGTTTCTGTCTTGCCCAGAACCTTGCGGACACGGTCAAGGTAGGCGGGACCATCGAATCCAACTTGCTTGGCGCGCTTGTTCCAGGCGTCGTAAGCGGGCCCGACGTATTTTGGTTGCATCAGTTCAGCCCGTTGTTCATCCGTGGCTACCCAGAACGTCACACCGTTCTTCTCCATGGCATGGCGCGCATTGGCAACGAATTCATCGTATTTGCCGAAAGCCTCCTGCTGCACGGCATCCATGGCGCCTCGGACCTGCTTCTGCACGTCCGCAGGCAACTTTTGCCAGCTGTCCGGATTGACCAGGATCGCCCAGCCATTGATCGGACCCAGGCTCCAGTTCTGCACGTTCTTGGCGATCCGCCAGAACTCCAGCGCCCCGCCGACGCAGGTGGAAATGAACACGCCGTCGATAACGCCACGTTCCAACGCCGGGAAGATTTCAGTAGTCGGCATGGCTACCGGCTTGCCGCCCAGGGCATTGACCACCTCGGCGGTCTGCGGGTTATGCACGCGCAGGCGTTTGCCCTTGAAGTCCGCCACTTTCCGGATGGGATCTTTCGAGAACAGTTGCTGCGTGCACCAGGCGCCCTCGGCCAGCACGATCGCCCCCCACTTTTCCTTCCATATCTTGCGTGTGTCCTCGCACCAGAAGGCGTCGCAGACCTGCTTGTATTCCTTGATGTCGTTGATCAGCCCGGGCAGGTTGAAGATACCCATGCGCGGTTCGTCCGCCGCCAGATAGGTATGCAGGGCGGCGCTCAGATCCACGCGGCCTTCCCGTACGGCGGTCGCCATCTGCGCGGGCGGCACGAGCGAATCGCTGACCGTCACCTTGACCCTGCCGCCGGTGGCCTTCGCCACGCGCTCGGGCACCGAGGCGGTGAGGATCGAGTACCCATCGCCGGGCGCCGTGATCACCGCCATGGTCAGGTCGTAGGTCTGGGCCTGTGCCGCTCCCGTCAACAGGGCGGCGCCCAGGGCGATGGCAGCCACGAAGGATCGAAGCCGCGCGGACGGGCATATGGGTTGGTTCATGTTGCTCCTCCTGGATGATGCGCTTTGCGCTGTGCGTAATTATGAGCATGCAATCATACAATATGCCTATAATATCGCCACAATAACCGACGAATATCAATCTCGATCAGGGAAAACACCATCGCGCAGGACGCGTTGAGGAGACAACAATGAGCACCATCGAGATGCCGGCGCAAGTTCCGGCAGAGGCGGCCGCGTCGCCGGGCGCATCGCCCTATCCGCTGGGCGGCCGCGCGGATTTCGGCCTTATCCGGGCAATGGCCGCGGTGTCGCGCTGTTCCGGCGTGCTTGCCACGGCGGCGCTGCTGCTTATGGCGTTGTCGATGTGCTACGAGATCTTGTCGCGCTACGCCTTCAATTCGCCTACTTCATGGGCCACCGAGATCTCTGGCTATCTGCTGGTGGCCACCGTGTTCTTTGGGCTCGCGGCGGCGCAATCATCCAACGCGCACGTCCAGGTCGAACTCTGGATCGACAAGCTATCGGCGCCCGCGCGCGTGCAGGCAGAACTGCTGGGGCAGTGGATGGCGCTGCTGTTCAGCGTGGTGCTTGGCTGGCAGATGGCCAGCTTCAACATCCGCGAATACGTCAACGACACGCGCGACTGGGGGCTGTTGTCGACCCCGCAATGGATCCCGCAGCTGTCGGTATCGCTTGGCCTGCTGACGTTCTGCCTGTCCATCATGGTGGACATCCACCGCTTGCGGCCGCCAACCGGGGCCCTGCGGCGCTGGCTGGCGCCCGCAGCGCTGGCCGCGATGGCGCTAGCGCTTGTGGGCATGGGTCCGAACGCGCTGCCGATCGCCGGCACGCGGTTCGACTGGGGCATGGCTGCGATCGCCCTCGCCTTCATCATCGCCATCTGGGCCTGGAGCGGCGCCGTCACGCTAACGCATTCGCTTCTCGTGATCGGCGGATGCGCGGTGCTGTATGGACTGGCGCGCGGCCAGTCGCTGGGCTGGGTCGCGACCCTGCTGGTGGCGAGCATGATCCTGTTTCTGTTCCTTGGCGTGCGCATCGGCGTCGCGCTCGGCATGGTCGGCCTGCTTGGCGTGTATTTCCTGCTGTCGCGTCCCCAGCTGTCCCTGCTGGCCGAGCGCGCCTGGACCAGCACCAACACGTTCACGCTGACCGCGGTGCCGATGTTCATTTTCATGGGTGCCTTGCTGCTGCGCAGCGGCATCACCGCCGGCATGTTCGACGCGCTGGTGCGCTGGTTCGGCCGCGCGCCGGGCGGGCTGGCGCATGCCTCCGCCGGAGCGTCGGCGGTCTTCGCCGCCGTGTCCGGCTCCAGCCTGGCCACGGCCGCCACGCTGGGCAAGGTGGCCTGCCCGGACATGATCCAGCGCGGCTACAGCCCGCGGCTGACCTACGGCGTCGCAGCGGCCGGCGCCACGCTCGGCATCCTGATCCCGCCCAGCATCCCCATGATCATCTACGGCACCACCGTCGGCGCCTCGGTCACGCATCTGTTCCTCGCCGGCATCATCCCGGGCCTGCTGCTGATGGGCTTCTTCATGGCGGGCACGCTCGTGTGGGCCCTGACTGTACCGGGCGCGGCGCCGCCCGCGCGCGCCTACACCATGCGGGAGAAGTTCACCGCCTCGCGCAGCATGGTGCCGTTCGTGGGCATCATCGGGGCGGTCCTAGGCTCCATGTACGCGGGCGTCGCCACGCCCACCGAGGCAGCCGCTATCGGCGCGGTCAGCGCGTTCCTGCTTTGCCTGGTGCGTCGCAAGCTCACCTGGGGCGCCTTGATGGATATCGCCTTCGATTCGGCCAAGGTCACCGCCTTGCTGCTATTGATCGTGGTCGGCGCTGGCATTTTCAGCTGGGTCTTCGACTACCTGCGCCTGCCCCGCGAGGTCGTCAATCTGATACAGGGCGCCGATCTGTCGCCGACACTGGTGGTCGGAGCGATGGTCCTGATCTATTTGTTCCTGGGCATGTTCGTCGAATCGATCGCGATGATGCTCATGACGCTGCCGGTCACCTATCCTATCGCCATGGCGCTGGGGTTGGACCCGATCTGGTTCGGCGTCTTCCTGGTACTGATGATCGAAGTGGGCCTGATTACCCCGCCGGTCGGCATGGTGCTGTTCGTGCTGCGCAGCATGAACGAAAAGGCCCGATTCGACGACATCATTCGCGGCGCCTTGCCGTTCGTGCTGATCATCCTGCTCTTCCTTTGCCTGCTCTACGTTTTCCCGCAGATCGTGATGTGGCTTCCCGACCGAGTGAAATGACCATGCCCCAAGCAGCTGCCTCCGATGCCGCCCGTCCCTCCGTGGGACTGGCGCACTTCGTCGCCAATTCCACATGGGACGACATCCCCCAGCCTGTCCGGCACGCCGCCCGCCGCGCCCTGCTGAATTTCTTCGCGGTGGCGCTGTCGGCCGCGCATACGCCCTCGATGGATATCGCCGTGCGCACCTACGCGCGCTTCTCGGCAGGCCGGGACGCCAGCCTGGTGGGACGGCCCGATCGCGTCGACGCGTTGAACGCCGCAGCGCTCAATGCCATGGCGGCCAACGTTTTCGACTTCGACGACACGCATCATCCCACCATCATCCACCCGACCTCGCCGATCGCGCCGGTCCTGTTTGCGCTGGCCGAAACCCGGCCCCTGACCGGACAGCAACTGCTGCATGCCTTCGTGCTTGGCGTCGAAGTGGCCTGCCGCATCGGCAACGCCATCTCGCCCGAACACTACGCACGCGGCTGGCACATCACCTCCACCTGCGGCGTGTTCGGCGCGGCGCTGGCCGCCGCGCGCGCGCTGGGCCTGAACGCCGGGCAGAACCTGGACGCCCTCGGCGCCGCAGCAGTGCAGGCAGGCGGCCTGGTCGAAGCCCTGGGCACTGGCGCCAAAAGCATCAGCGTAGGCAACGCCTCGCGCAACGGCCTGCTGTCGGCTTTCCTGGCGGCCGAGGGTTTCGACGGCCCGTCCCTCCCGCTGGAAGGCGAGCGCGGGTATCTGCGCGTCGCCGGCGATAACCCGCGACTGGACGCCATCACTGGACAGCTCGGCCAGCGTTGGGAGCTGCTGAACAACGCCTACAAACCCTATCCCTGCGGCGTCGTGCTCAACCCCGTCATCGACGCCTGCCTGGAGTTGGCGGCCGATCCGCGCATCGCAAACGGCCGCTGGACCGGCATCGCGCGCATCGAGCTCACCGGCCACCCGCTGCTGCGGCAACGCACGGACCGGCCGGGCGTCACCAGCGGACGATTGTCCCAGGTCAGTGCCCAACATGCTGTCGCCGTGGCGCTGGTCCGGGGCCGCGCCGGCTTGCCGGAATTCTCGGATGAAGCGGTTGCCGACCCCGCCTTGCGCGACCTCGGCGCGCGGCTCGCCTTCCACGACGACCCCGCCATGTCGGTCGACGCCGTCAGGCTGCGCATCGACTTCGCCGATGGAGCAAGCCTGCACCGCGAGGTCACCAAGCCGCGGGGTTCTCTGGCCCGCCCGCTGGAAGACCGGGAGATCGAACAGAAACTTCGCGACCTGGCGCACCACGGGCAGGTCGAGATCGACATCGACCGGCTCATCGACTCCGTCTGGTCCCTGGAAACAGCCGCCGACGCTGCCCTGCCGATGCGCCTGTCGGCCTCCCGCAGATGAACGCGTCGCCTGCCGACATCATCGGGGACGCTGGTCGACCTCGATGCGCGGCCGACTTCAATCGTCCGCGACAGACTTTATGAAGGCAATATCAATTGCCGCGTGCACGTAGTCGCCGCTTACTCCACCGTCACGCTCTTGGCCAGATTCCGCGGCTTGTCGACGTCGGTGCCGCGCGCGCAGGCCGTGTGATACGCCAGCAACTGCAACGGCACCGTATGCAGGATCGGCGACAGCTTCCCATAATGCTCCGGCATGCGGATCACATGCGTGCCGTCGCCATTGGAGATCCTGCTGTCCGCGTCGGCGAAGACATACAGCTCGCCGCCGCGCGCGCGCACTTCCTGCATATTCGATTTCAGTTTCTCCAGCAGGGCATCGTTGGGCGCGATGGTGACCACCGGCATCTGCTCGGTGACCAGCGCCAGCGGGCCGTGCTTCAGTTCGCCCGCGGGATAGGCCTCGGCGTGGATGTAGCTGATCTCCTTCAGCTTCAACGCCCCTTCCAGGGCGATGGGGTAGTGCAGCCCGCGCCCCAGGAACAAGGCGTTTTCCTTGCTGGCGAACCGTTGCGCCCAGGCGATGATCTGCGGCTCCAGGGCCAGCACCGAACCAATGGCCGCGGGCAGGTGGCGCAGCGCCTTGACGTGGTCGGCTTCCTGTTCGTCCGTCATGCGGCCATGGGTCTGCGCCAGCGCCAGCGTCAGCATGAACAGCGCGGTCAGCTGCGTGGTGAAAGCCTTGGTCGAGGCCACGCCGATCTCCACCCCGGCGCGCGTGATGAAGGCGAGCTTGCATTCGCGCACCATGGCGCTGGTGGCGACATTGCAGATGGTGAGGGTGCGCTCCATGCCCATTGAACGCGCATGCTTGAGCGCCGCCAGCGTGTCGGCGGTTTCGCCGGACTGCGATATGGTCACGACCAGGGTGCGCGGGTCGGGCACGCTGTCGCGATAACGGTACTCGCTGGCGATTTCCACGGCGACGGGGATCTTGGCGAGCGATTCGATCCAGTACTTGGCGGTCAGGCCGGCGTAGTAGCTGGTGCCGCACGCCAGGATCAGGACCGACTCGGAATCCTTGAATATGCGATAGGCGCCGTCGCCGAACAGCTCCGGCGTGATGCTCTCGATATCCTGCAAGGTATCGCCCACGGCGCGCGGCTGTTCGAAGATTTCCTTCTGCATGAAGTGGCGGTAAGGGCCGAGCTCGGCGGCGCCGGTATGCACCTGCACCGTATTGACCTTGCGCTCCACCGCGCGGCCCTGCTCGTCGACGATCCAGACACGGGTCAGTTGCAGGTCGACGACGTCGCCGTCTTCCAGGTAGATGATGCGGTCGGTGGTCCCGGCCAGCGCCAGCGCGTCCGAAGCCAGGAAGTTCTCGTTTTCGCCCAGGCCCACGACCAGGGGCGAACCCTGGCGGGCGCCCACGACACGATGCGGCTCGTCGCGGCAGAATACGGCAATGGCGTAGGCGCCCAGCAGGCGGCGCACGGCCTGCTGCACGGCTTCGAACAGGTCGCCGGCATACAGGTGGTTGACCAGGTGCGCGATGACCTCGGTGTCGGTCTGGCTTTCGAAAACGTAGCCGGCGGCCTCGAGTTCGGCGCGCAGCTCGTCGTGGTTCTCGATGATGCCGTTGTGGACCAGCGCGATACGCGGCGCCTCGCGACCAAAGCTGGAGAAATGCGGATGGGCGTTGTGGGTGGCGGGCGCCCCGTGGGTGGCCCAGCGCGTATGCGAAATGCCCGTGAATCCGGTGAGCTTGTCGTGCGCGATCTGTTCGGAGAGTTCGGCCACCCGCTCGGTGCTGCGCGTACGCCGCAGCTCGCCGTCCGCGTAGACCGCGACGCCGCACGAATCATAGCCGCGATACTCCAGCCGCTTCAGGCCCTCGACCAGGATGGGGGTAATGTCGCGTTGGGCGACAGCGCCGACGATTCCGCACATGGCAAACTCCAGGAAACACTAGGAACGGCGGCCATTGTGTGCCGGGCTACAAGAAATTAAATTTCAAAATTTCGGTTGCTATCGTGCGTTATATCAACCGAACTCATTGTTGAATTTATATTTCATTTACACTACAGCTTCATCAAACTGATTTCGCATCATGGCCCACGCCGACAGCCCGACGGATCTGGATGAGCTGGACAGACGGATCCTCGCCCAGCTGCAGGACGACGCCTCCCTGAGCAATCAGGAACTGGCGGAACGCGTGCACACGTCCCCGCCCACCTGCCTTCGCCGCGTGCGCCGCCTGACGGAACTCGGGGTGATCGAGAAACAGGTCGCCATTCTCGACCCCGTGAAACTGGGGAGCACGCTGACGGCCCTGGTGGAGGTAACGCTGGATGTCCAGGCGGCCGAACGTATCGAGGAATTCGAGGCGCGCATGCAGGCCGAGCCGGCGGTCCTGCAATGCTACCGGGTCTCGCCGGGACCGGATTTCCTGCTGATCGCGCAGGTGAAGGATATGCCGGCGTATCACGCGCTGGTGCACCGGGCATTCACGGCGCAGGCGAATGTGCGCAACGTGCGTACGTTTTTCTCGGTGCATCGCGCCAAGTTCGAGACGCGTCTGGCCATCGACTGATGCCGGACCGACCCCGGAAGGAATTCCCGCACGTGCACGTTCGCGGGTACGCGCGTATGCGCCAACGGGCCAGCGCGCACGGCGGGATCAGGAGGCCTCGATGCGCGCCGCCTCGCCCCGGCGACGCAGCAGCTTGGCGAACTGCGCCAGATACCGGTCGCCCATTCCGCGCACGTCGTGCTCCGCCCTCACGTAGTCATACGCGCGCTGCGTCAATTGCTGGCGCAAGCCGGCGTCGTCCAGCAGCCGCGCCATGCCCTGCGCCAGCGCGCGGTAGTCCTCGACGGCGCAAAGTATGCCGCGTCCGTCGGCAAGGCTTTCCTTCAAGCCGCCCGCGTCGGTGGACACCACCGGCACGCGATGCAGGAAGGCGTCGAACACGCTGCTGCCCAGCGCTTCCTCGCGCGAGCTCATGGCGAAGACATCCATGGCGGCGTAGAAGTCCTCCACGCCCTTGCGGAAACCGGCGAACAGGTACACCGATTCCAGTCCCAGCTCCGCGACCAGCGCGCGCGCCTCGGCTTCGTTGTTCCCCCCCGCGCCGAAGTGCACAAAGATGAAATCGAGCCGCGTTTCAGCCAGTTCGGCCACGGCACGTATCATCGTCAGCGGATCCTTGTCATGGATCAGCGCTGCGGACGTGGCGACGATCTTCTTGCCCGGCAGCTTGAATTCCGATGACAGGCGCGCCAGGTTGCCGGCATCCACCGGCGCCGGCAGCACCGCGCTGCGGATGATGACCGGCTCGATGCCCAGCCGACGCGGCTCGCGCGCCGCCATGTCGCTGATGGCGACGAACAGGTCCACGCGGCGCCACTTGGCGCCGGTTTTCCATTGCTCCTGCGGCTTGACCACGAAGGACGTGCGGCGCGAGAACACCACGGGCCGGCCATGCAGGGTCTTGGTCAGGACGGCCCAGGTCACCGTGTTCGCGGTCTGCGCGTGGATGATGTCGTAGCGCCGGCCGCGCGTGGCCAGGAAACCCAGCTGCCCGGGTACATGCTTCACGGCATGTACTGTGAAGCCTTGTTCGGCGGCCCGCTGCGCCAGCGGCGCACCGGCGCGAGCCAGCAGTTCCACTTCATGTCCCGCGTCGCGAAAGGCCAGCATGCAGTACAGGGTTTGCCTCTCCCCGCCACGCCAGCCTTTCTCGAAATTGAGCTGCAGGATCCTCATGCGCGGCCGATACCCTCGTAGTCGAAGCCCAGGGCCTTCAGGTCGGCCGCGTTGTACTGGTTGCGGCCGTCCAGGATGACGGGCGCCTTCAGCAATTCCCGGACACGCTCGAAGTCCGGTGCGCGGAACGCCTTCCATTCGGTGACCAGCAGCAAACCGTCGGCGCCTTCCACCGCCTTGTACATGTCCGGCGCGAACTCGACGTTGCCGTTGGCCGCCAGCAGCTTCTCCGCCTCGTGCGCGGCCACCGGATCGTAGGCCCGTACGCGCGCGCCGCGGCGGGTCAGTTCCTCGATGACGGTCAGGCTGGGCGCCTCGCGCATGTCGTCGGTATTCGGCTTGAACGCAAGCCCCCACAGGGCGAAGGTGCGGCCCCGCAGGTCCTCGCCATAACGGCGCACGACTTTCTGCGTCAGACGGAATTTCTGCGCGTCGTTCGCCGTCTCCACCGCCTCGATCACGCGCATCGGCAAGCCGTGCTGCTCGGCCGTGCGGATCAGGGCCTGCACATCCTTGGGAAAGCACGAACCGCCGTAGCCGGCGCCCGGATACAGGAACTGGTAGCCGATGCGCGGATCCGCGCCGATGCCGCGACGCACCTGTTCGATATCGGCGCCCAGGGTCTCGGCCAGGTTGGCCATCTCGTTCATGAACGAAATGCGCGTGGCCAACATGGCATTGGCCGCATACTTGGTCAGTTCGGCCGAGCGCACGTCCATCACCATCAGGCGGTCATGGGTGCGCTGGAACGGCTCGTAGATGCGGCGCATGACGCCGATGGTGTAATCGTCATCCGCGCCCACGATGACACGGTCCGGACTCATGAAGTCCTGGATCGCCGCGCCTTCCTTCAGGAATTCCGGGTTGGACGCGACGCTGAACGGCAAGTCCACGCCGCGCTGCGCGAGCACCTCGGCCACGGCTTGGCGCACCTGGTCGGCGGTGCCCACCGGAACGGTGGACTTGTCGACGATGATCTTGCGGGCGGTCATGTGGCGGCCAATGTTGCGCGCCGCTTCGAGCACGTATTGCAGGTCCGCGGAGCCGTCCTGGCCGGGCGGCGTGCCGACGGCGATGAACTGCACATCGCCGTGGCTGACGCTCAGCGCGATGTCATCGGTGAAATGCAGGCGTCCGCCCCGTGCATTGCGCCGTACGAGTTCTTCCAGGCCCGGCTCGTAGATGGGAATGACGCCCTGGCGCAGCCGGGCGACCTTGGCGGCATCGACATCCAGGCACATGACGTCGTTGCCCATTTCCGCCAGGCACGCGCCCGAGACCAGACCGACATAGCCGGTTCCCACTACGGTAATTTTCATTGGGGATCGCCCTTCATTTACCCATGGCCGCCGCAATCCCGCGGCCTACGGCGGCATTATAGGAGGGGCAAGGCAAAAGCCGTGCCGCAAGGCAGAAGGGAAAACCGACCGCTGTTCCGCGGTATCGCCCCTATCGCCGGCGGATTTACCGCTCGCCGCCTGTCGCTCAGCGATCCGAGGCGGCCCGCCCCGCCCGCGTAAACCGCACGGTGTTGACCACCACCGCCAGGCCGGCGCAGATGGCCCCCAGTGTCACCGCGACCAGCGGCCCGTGCCGGGGAAACAGGCCAAAGGAAGTGGCCACCAGCGCGGTACCGAAGCTCTGCCCGAATACGCGCGTCGTCGCCTGCACGCCGCCGATCGCGCCGCTGCGCGTGCGCGGGGCGGACGAAATCATCGAGCGGTTGTTCGGCGTCTGGAAGAACCCGAAGCCCAGGCCGCAGACGAACATGCCGGCCATGATCCAGGGGTTGGACGCGCTGTGCGGAAGGACCGCCAGCCACACCAGCCCGACAGCCATGCAGCCGGCGCCCACGCCACTGAGCGTGGCGGCGGAAAACCTGTCCGACATGCGTCCCGCCACCGGCGCAATCAGGCCCGTGCCGACCGGCCATGCGGCCATCAGCATGCCCACCTCCAGATGCGAGCGGCCCAGCACGGACTGGAAATAGAAGGGCAGGGACACATAGGCCGACATCTGCGCCGCAAAGGTGCACGCCGAGGCCGCCACCGCGTAGGCGATCGGTGGAATGCGCAACAGGTCCACGGGCACGAGCGGCGCGGCCTGGCGTGTCGCGCGGCGCACCAGCAGGATGCCCGCGAGCACGGAAATGGCCACCATGCCCACGCCGCGCACCAGGTCGGCATGCAGGTTGTCGATACCGGTAATGAAGACACCCAGCACGACCATGCATAGCAGCGCGCTCACCACGTCGAAGCGGGTCTTTACGCGCGGGACGTCGGGCAGGAAGCGCACCAGGAACAAGCCGAACAGCCCTATCGGCACGTTCACCGCGAAGATCCACGGCCAATCCACCACGGACAGGATGACCGAACCCAGCGTCGGACCCAGCACCGACATGATCGCCACCGTGGTGGCGTTGACGCTGATGCCCCGACCCAGTTTCGATAGCGGGTAGATGTAACGCATCAAGCCGCCGAACATGCACATCAGCGATGCCGCGCCCACGCCCTGGAACATGCGCGCCAGCGTCAGGGTCGTGAGCGAATTCGACATCGCGCAGGCGAGCGAAGCCAGCGTGAACAGGCCCAGGCCCAGGCCGAACATGCGCCGAAAGCCGACCCGCTCGGCCAGGGCCGATAGCGGCAACAGCATCACCACGACCGACACGCTGTAGGCATTGACGATCCAGACCGCGCTGGCCGGGTCGATATTCAGGTCGACGGAGATCGTCGGCAAGGCCACGTTGGCGATGGTGCTGTCGAGCACCGCCAGGCTGATGCCCAGCAGCACCACGCCGGCCGCCCAATAGCGCCGCGGCGTGGGCAGACCGTCAGGCGTGGCGCACTTCGATGAACTTTTGTCCGGCCCGGCGCCTGAAGGGCCGGACTGCTCGCTGGCCGGACTGCCGCGGAGGTCTTTCACGATTTCCTGGTCGGGCGTTTCCAACCTTCGATCGTGGCCTGGCGCGCGCGCGACAGCGTCAACTTGCCGGCGGGCGCATCGCGGGTCAGCGTGGTGCCGGCGCCCAGGGTGGCGCCTTCACCCACGCGGATGGGCGCGACCAATTGCGTATCGGAACCGATGAAGACATCGTCCTCCACGATGGTGCGGTGCTTGTTCACGCCGTCGTAGTTGCAGGTGATGGTACCCGCGCCGACGTTGACCCGCGCGCCGATCTCCGCGTCGCCGATATAGCTCAGGTGGTTGGCCTTGCTGTCCGGGCCGATGACGCTGTTCTTCACTTCGACGAAATTGCCGACGTGCGTACGGTCGGCCAGCGCCGCACCGGGCCGCAGGCGCGCATAGGGACCGATGCGCGCGTCCGCGCCGATGGTGGCCTGTTGCAGGTGGCTGAAGGCTTCCACGACGGTGCCCCGGCCCACGCGCACGTCGCGCAGCACGCAGTGCGGGCCGATGCGCACGCCATCCGCCAGTTCGACCCTGCCTTCGAAGACGCAGCCGACGTCGATGTAGACATCGCGGCCGACCGTCATGCTGCCGCGCAGGTCGAAACGCGCCGGATCGGCCAGCGATGCGCCGGCCTCCAGCAGCCTGCGCGCCTGTTCCCGCTGCCACACGCGCTCCAGTTCCGCCTGCTGCACGCGGCTGTTCACACCCAGCGTTTCCCAGGCGGCGCCGGGCTGGGCGCTGCCCACCGGTACGCCATCGGCAACGGCCAGGCCGACGACATCGGTCAGGTAGTACTCGCCTTGCGCGTTGCGGTTGTCGATGCGCGTCAGCCAGTCCTTCAGGCGCGCCGTCGGCGCCGCCAGAATGCCGGTGTTCACCTCCGCGATGCTGCGCTCGGCGTCGGAGGCGTCCTTGTGCTCCACGATGCGGCGAACGCGCCCTTCGGCGTCGCGCACGATACGCCCGTAGCCGGTCGGATCGGGTAGCGTTTCGGTCAGGACCGCCATGCCTTCCCCACGCGCTGCCAGCAACCGCTGCAGTGTCTCCGACTGGACCAGCGGCACATCGCCGTACAGGACCAGCGTGGCGTCGTCCGCATCCCCGTCCAGCAACTGCGGCACGGCCTGGGCCACGGCGTGGCCCGTGCCCTGCTGCGGCCGCTGCAAGGCGAAGGCCAGGTCGGGCTGATCCTGGAACGCCGCCTGGACCTGTTCGGCGCCATGGCCGACCACGACGATGATACGTGCGGGCTCCAGGCGCCGCGCGCTGTCCAGTACATGGGACAGCATGGAACGGCCGGCCAGCGTATGCAGCACCTTGGGCAAATCCGACTGCATGCGCTTGCCGAGCCCGGCAGCGAGTATGACGACGTTGAGCATGGGAATTGACAAAATTGCGCCGCCTCGTGGGCGGCGGGATAGTGGGAAAGGACCTAGGACCTGTCTGATCCTGATTGTATTTTGTTTTTCCGCGCGGCCGTTTTACGGGCTGCCGTATTGTCGGCCGTCGATTTGCCCGCCGCCTTCTTGCCGGCCGCGGACTTTCCGGCGGGCGTGTGCCCCGCCGTCGTGCGAGCGGCGCCTGCATCGCCATGCGCCTCCTGCGTGCCCGCTGACCCCTTGGAAGACGCCCGGGCCCTGCCGGCGGACCCGCTCGGTCCGCCTGCGCCGGTGGCCGGCCACTGTGCGGCCGGTCCGCCTTGCGGCTGGCCGCCGGGCATGGTGGCCGCCGTCGCAGCGGCGAGCTGGTTGAATTGCTGCTGCAGCATCCCCCACCACGCCTCGGAGGCCGACTGCGCGGCCTGGCTGATGGCGTCCGCCGATCCGGCGGACGCGCCGGCGGCCTCACCCGGGGCGGCGCCTCCGGCGCCAGGGCCGGTGGTGCCGCCGGAGCCGCTTTCCGGCGCTTCATTGCGCGCCTCGCCGCCGGAGGCGGCACGGTCCTTCGCGGCATCCCGGCGCGCCGACGTGCCCCCCTCGTCGCTCCCCGATGCGCGCGACGGCGCGCTGCCACGCTGCCCGGCACCGCCGGGCGCGGGCTTCAGGCCCAAGACGACTTCCAGCGGCGACGCGTCGCCCCAGGCGGCGGGGTCGCGCGCCTGGCTGCCCAGGGTGTCGACGAAGGATCGCAAGGTGGCGATGGTGGAGCGCTGCACCTCCATGCCCTGGATGGTGCTGCTCAGCATGGACAGATTCATGCGCAGCCAGCTTTCCACGCTGCGCAGCTCCGCGATGCGCCGTTCGAGGTCGGGAAGATTCATGGGCGGCGTCATGGGCAGGGACTGGGCCAGTCCCCCAGGCCCTGCCAAGCCGGCCCAGGCTTGCCGCATCATTTCCATGCTGGCCAGCAGCGGGTTGCCGGCGGTGTCGGAGCCCCCCTGTCCCATGCCGGGCAGGACGAAGGGATTGCTGTTCTGGTCGGTCATGTCGTCCTCTCGTCCATTTCATGCCGGTGCGTCAACGATAGCGCCTGCCGGCGAGCCCGCTGCGCCGCTGCCCGGACGCATCGGGCCGCCCGACAGGCGGCACGCGCTCAGCGCGGCAGCAGTTGGTTGTTCTCCACGCGTATCGCCTGTCCCGGCGCGTATTGGAAAGGGGTGGCGCTGCGGAATGTGTGCGAGCGGCCGTCGTTGGTGCGCGCCACCAATTGATAGCGCGTCACGGTCTGTTGCTGCTTGATATTACGCTCGATTTCACGGCCTGCCAAAGCGCCGCCGACGGCGCCCAGCACGGTCAGCGCGGTCTTGCCGCTACCGCCGCCGAACTGGTTGCCCACCACGCCGCCGACCACGCCGCCGGCCACCGTGCCGATGATGGGCTCGTTATTGTTCTGCACCGGCACCTGTACCTGGTTGACCGACACGACCACGCCGCAGTGGGGGCACGAGGCCGCATCGGCAGGCGGCGGCGCCGTCTGTGCGGACGGCGCCTGGACGCCGGGCGGCGTTTGCGATTGAGACTGGGGCTGCGCCTGCGCCATGCGCGGCTGCGCGGGCACAGCGGGGGCCGCCGGCGTTGCGTTGCCGGCGGCATCGGCGGGCAGCGGCGCGCGGTTGGCATCCTCCGGGCCGGCGGCGGCGGCCTGGGCGGCTTCCTGCTGGGCGTTCGGCGTAGGCAGCCACCCCAGGATCGCGGCAATGGCCACGGCGCACAGCGCGATCACGCATACGGACGCGATCGCGACCAAAGGGTGCAGCGCGCGGCGCGGGGCGGCCGACAAGGGCGCTGGAGCATTCATGGCGAGTCTCCTTGGAAAAAGACGGCCCGATGTATAGCATCCGGCGCCGTTTTCCGCGTATTGCGAAGGTGACCGTTTGAAAGATTTGCAAAGCTCGCTGACCGCTCTCCCCGGGGCATGTCCCGGTCCGCCCGGGCCGACATGACTTTCCCGGCGGTTCTGGGACAATGGCCCCATGGACACCGTCATTCCAATCACACGCCTGGAAGAAGCCATCAACTACTGGCGCAACCGCTCCCCCGCCACAGGCGAGGAATCGCGCTTGTGCCCGGAGGCCGCCGCGCTGGCCGCGCCTTATGCCTTGATGATCATGGCCGGCCGCCGCGAATTGCCGGCGGCCGAGCTGAACGCCATCGCGCGCGGCGCCTTCGAGGCATGGCAGGCTGCGTCTGGAAGCGGTGCTGCGAACGCAGATTGAACGCCGTGCGCCGCGCTGCAGGCGCCGGATTGCCGGCGCCCGTTCGGGCGGGGTGTCAGGCCAGAAGCGCCTTGATGTCGTGCACCAGCGCTTCGCCGTCGGTACCGTTGCCCGCCAGCACCCGCGCCTCGCCGCTTCCATCCAATAGATAGAACGCGGCACTGTGGTCCATGCTGTAGTCGGCGCCGTCCTTCGCCATGACCTTGGCGTAATAGACCTTGAACGACGTCGCCGCCTGCTTTACTTGTTCCGGCGTACCCGTCAGCCCCACGAAGGCCGGATTGAAGGTCTGGACGTATTGCTTCAGCACCTCGGGGGTATCGCGTTCCGGATCGACGGTAATCATGATGACCTGCACGCGCGACGCGTCGCTGCCCAATGCCTGCATGACCTGCGCCAGCTCGGCCAGCGATGTGGGACACACGTCCGGGCAGTGGGTGTAGCCGAAGAACACCACCTTCACCTTGCCCGCATAGTCGGCCAGGGTACGGGGACGCCCGTCCTGGTCGATCATCGACAGGTCCTTGCCCAGGTGCGTCCCGGTAATGTCGCTGCCCTTGAAGGTCGGCGTGCCCTGGCCGCAGGCGGCCACCAGGGCCGCGACCGGGGCAGCGGCCAGGATGCGCAGCAGGGCGCGGCGGTCGTTCGGAAATGCTGGCATGGGGGTGTCTCGAGGCGGGGTCAAATCAGCAGTTGGGCCCAGTGATCCACCAGCAGGGCACCGAACAGCAGCGCCAGGTAGACGATGGAATAGCGGAACAGCTTGCGCGCCAGGGCGTCCGAATACTCGCGGTACAGCCGCCAGGCATACCGGACGAACATCGCCCCCAGCACCAACGCGGCCACCAGGTAGATCACGCCGCTCATGCGGATGGCGTAGGGCAGCAAGGTCGTGGCCAGCAGCGCGACGCTATACAGCAGGATATGCAGGCGAGTGAACTTCTGCCCGTGCGTGACGGGCAGCATGGGCAGCCCGGAATTGGCATAGTCGTTGGTACGGTACAAGGCCAGCGCCCAGAAATGCGGCGGCGTCCAGATGAAGATGATCAGCACCAGCACCCAGGCTTGCGCGGGCGCCGCATTGGCGATGGCGGCCCAGCCCAGGGCGGGCGGCATCGCGCCGGACAAGCCGCCGATGACGATGTTCTGTGGCGTGCGCGGCTTGAGGATGACCGTATAGATGACGGCATAGCCGACAAAGGTAGCGAAGGTCAGCCACATCGTGAGCGGGTTGACCAGGTTGTACAGCACCAGCATCCCGGCGCCGCCCAGCAGCCCGGACAGCGCCACGACCTGCTGCGGCTGGATGCTGCCGCGCGCAGTGGGACGCCGGGCGGTGCGCAGCATGCGTGCGTCGACTTCCTGCTCGATCAGGCAATTGATGGCGAAGGCGGCGGCAGCCAGCAACCAGATGCCCAGCGTCGCGAAGGCGACCCGCTTCAGGTCGGGCAAGCCCGGCGTGGCCAGGAACATGCCGATCACAGCGCAGAACACGGCGAGTTGTGTAACACGCGGCTTGGTCAGCACCAGGTACTGGCGCAGCAATCCGGAATCCGGGGCGGCATAGCTAGTCATGGCGGCTATTTTAAACTGCCCGCGCTAAACCGGCTGCGGCGCGAGGCTACGGAGGGCGGGACGCCCCGCCGTCGCCAGCCGTACCCGCAGCGTCACCGCCGCCAGGACCAGTCCGGCGGCGCCGCCGTTGTGCAAGACAGCGATCGCCAGCGGCCACTCGAAGAAGATCGTAGTGAGCCCGGTCAGCAACTGGGCCAGCAAGAGCGCCAGCATCAGCGAGGCCGGGCCACGCAAGCCCGGCTCGGACCGCAGCCGCGCACCCAGAATACCCAGGTAGACGAACACAACGAACGCGAAATTGCGATGGACCCAATGGATGGCAGTCAGCGCGTACTGCGAGATCATCTCGCCGGACGGCAGCTCACCCAGGCCGCGGATGATGGAATAGCCGCCGGCGAAGTCCATGGGCGGGACCCACTGCCCTTGGCAGGTGGGAAAGTCCATGCAGGCCAGGGCGGCGTAGTTGGTGCTTACCCAACCGCCCAGGGCAATCTGCAGGACCAGCAGCGCCAGTCCGCCTGTCATCCAGCCGCGCCAGCGCGCGGCGCCGGCCCCCAGGGAGGCATAGGGTCTTTCGCGGGCTGCCAGCCAGGTCATGACGGCCAGCGTCAGCATCCCGAACAGCAGGTGGGCCGTCACGACCGCAGGCATCAGCTGGTGCGTCACGGTCCAGGCCCCGAAAGCGCCCTGCACGCACACGGTAATCAGCGCCACCGTGGCCAAGGCCGGGGACCGGCCCAGGCGGTCCCGATGGCGCCATGCCATGTACACGATGGCGATGATCAGCATGCCCAGGATGGAGCCCACGTAGCGATGGATCATCTCGATCCAGGCCTTGGATAGCGAAACCGGCCCGAAAGGCATGGCGCGATTGGCGTCGTGGATGTCCGCCAGGGAGCCCAACGGCGTCACGCTGCCATAGCAGCCGGGCCAGTCGGGGCAGCCCAGGCCGGAGTCCGTCAGGCGCACGAAGGCGCCGAACATGATGAGATCCAGCGTCAGGAACCAGGTGAAGAACACCAGCTTGCGATAGCGGCGAATAACGGGGTCCATGCGATCAGCCAATGCGCGAGTTACGGACCAGCTTGCTGACGTCCTTGCGTACCTTCACCGGATCCGCCTCGGCGGGAAACTGCAGCATCAGGTGCCCCAGCGGGTCCGCCATCCAGATCGGCCCGGACAAGGCCTGGGCCGGCGCGGCGGACGGCGCGCCGAGCAGGAAGGGGGCGAGCTGCTCGGGCCGGCCGCGCACCATCACCGTGCCGCGATACGCTTCCAGAACCTTGTCCGGCACCGGGGCGTCATCCGTGATGAACCAGACGCGCGCCAGGCGGTCGACGTTCTTGCCCTGGCTGGCGTGCGTATTGCGGATGATGAACAGCTTGCGCGCGCAGGACTCGGGGCAGGCGCCGCCGTCGGCGGCCATCAGCAGCCATTTGCCCTTCAGGCTGGCCAGGTCGAATGGCTGCCCATCCAGGGTGGCGAGGGGCAGCGCCCCCGCGGAAGGCATGTCGCGCTGCGGTTCGATCAGGTCCCCATAGTTGCTGCCATCCTGGGGCCACCACTGTGGGTTCAGGTAGACAATCACGGCACTCACGATGGGCGCCAGGGTGATGATGAAGATCACCAGCATGATGGGCACGACGCTGCTGCGCTTGGCAGGCGAGGCGGGCGGATAAGTCATGGCGGTTCGAACCAAAATAGTGTTCCCGATCAGAGTGTTCGCATCGCATCCAGGTTCGCGATGTCCGAAGGCCTGTGCGCGGCCCTCATGGCCGCGCCCGCGCCTCGGGCCGGCCGCCGCGCCGCGCGCGCACGGCCACCACGACAAAGGCCACGCCGGCGATGCAGGCAAAGCCAAACCACTGCATGGCGTAGCCCAGGTTCTGGTTATAGTCCACCGACGGCTGCGGCCAGTCGCGTACCAGTCCATCCCCGGCCGGTTGCAGTTGCTCCATCACGGCAGGCATCAGCCGCAGGCCGGTGGCGCGGGCATAGCTGTCCAGGTCCAGGTTCTGCACTGTCGGCAGGCCGCCGGGAGCGGGCCACGTTGCCGGAAGCGCATCGCCCGACGGGCCGCCCGGGTTCCATAATTCGAACAGACGCGGCACGCGTTCCACCAGTTCGCCGGATACCGTCTGCACACCAGGCGGCAGCGCGGGCGGCCGGGGCGCGGCCATGCCGCCCCCCACCGCGCCGGGCAAGGCGCGCGGCATCCAGCCGCGCAGAACCAGCACGGCCATACCCGGACCACCGCCTTCCAGGACCAGCGGAGTCGCCACCCAATAACCCGGACGGCCGTCCTGGTTGCGGTTGTCCAGCAGCACCGTCAGGTCGTCGCGCCAGTTTCCCTGCGCCGATACAGGGCGCCAGGCACGCAGCTCGCTGGCCGGCGTGGCGGGCGCCAGGGCCAGCGGCGCTTGCCGGCGGCCGGATTCGATCGCGGCAAGGATCGCGCGCCGTTCGTCGGCCCGGCGCAACTGCCAGCGGCCCAGTGACGCGAGCAGCACGACCGCGATACCGAGCAGCACCAAAGCGGTCACGGTGCGATGCGCACGAGCCATGTCTGCAATAATTCCGTTTTAAACCCGGAGGCCGCCATGCGCGTTCTCGTCGTCCTCGCCTTCATCGGGATCCTCGGCAGTCTTGCTTCAGCCCTGATCTATCTGATGAAGGACAAAGGCAGCACCAACAGAACAGTCAATGCCTTGACCGTGCGCATCGGCTTGTCCGTCGCGCTGTTCCTGTTCGTGCTGCTCGCGCACTACCTGGGCTGGATCCAGAGCACGGGGTTTAGATGACCGTGCGGGGCGCGGGTTCCATGAACCCGCGCCGTGGTTGTATCAGAACCAGTATACGAACAGGTACAGCCCCAGCCAGACCACGTCGACGAAGTGCCAATACCAGGCCGCGCCCTCGAAACCGAAGTGGTGGTCCGCCGTGAAGTGCCCACGCATCAGGCGGAACAGGATCACCGTCAGCATGGTCGCGCCCATGATGACGTGGAAGCCGTGGAAGCCGGTCAACATGAAGAACAGCGAGCCATACGCACCCGAGTTGAACTTCAGGTTGAGCTCGGTGTAGGCATGGTGGTATTCGAAGGCCTGGCAGCCCACGAACAGCACGCCCAGCAATACGGTCGCCGCCAGCCAGAAGATCGCCTTGCCGCGATGATCGGCACGCAACGCATGGTGCGAAATCGTCAGCGTCACGCCGGAACTGAGCAGCAGCGCGGTATTGATGGTCGGCAGCGGGAAGGGGCCGACCGTCTGGAAGTGTTCCACGATGCCGGCGGGCCCGAAGTTCGGCCATACGGCATTGAAGTCCGGCCACAGCAGCAGCTTGTGGTCCAGGTCGCCCAGCCAGGGCGTGGTAATGGTGCGCACGTACCACAGGGCGCCGAAGAAGCCGCCGAAGAACATGACCTCGGAGAAGATGAACCAGCTCATCCCCCAGCGGTACGACACATCGACGCGCTTGCTGTTCAGGCCGCCTTCGGATTCACCGATGGCATCGCCGAACCAGCGGAACAGCACCGCGATCAGGCAGACCAGGCCCAGCAGGACCAGCCACTTGCCGGCACCGACGCCGTTGATCCAGGCCGCCGCGCCCACGGCGGTAATCAGCAGCGCGATCGCGCTGCGGACAGGATGCCCGGAGTCGGCGGGCACATAGTAGTAGGGCGCCTCTTTCGCTTGAACCGAGTGTCCTGCACTCATGGTCTTCTCCCTGGTCTTATACGTTGAATAGTGTTCAGCTCAGGCTGGCGACAGCCCAGCGCACGATGGCCACCAGGACCACCACGAAAATCACGCCCGCCAGCACCCCGGCGATGATCAGGTGCACGGGATTCAGTCGCGAGGCGTCGTCCTGGTAGCCCGCGCCCTTGCGTATGCCCAGCATTCCCCACGCCACCGCCTTCAAGGTCTGCAGGAAGGTGAATTTGCGTTGGGATGCGTCGCGCAGATCCTGGCTCATGGTTCCGCCCTGTCAGGTGCCGCTGCCGGCGAACAGGCTGCCGCCCTTGAACATGGCCCAGGCGAACACCGCCACCACGAAGACCAGCAGCGTCAGGCCGATGATCCGGTTGCGGCGGCGTTGTTCGGGCGTCATGGTCGGTCCTGGGGACATGGTCGTTGCGGCACCGGCTTACTTCACTTCCGGCGGCGTTTCGAAGGTATGGAAGGGCGCCGGCGACGGCACCGACCATTCCAGCCCTTCAGCGCCATCCCAAGGCTTGGCCGAAGCCGGCTCGCCCTTGCCGGAGAAGCAGCGCATCATCGCGTACAGGAAGATCAGTTGCGACAGGCCGAACCAGAAGGCGCCGATCGTGGCGACCTGGTGGAACGTGGTGAACTGCGCGGCGTAGTCCGCATAGCGGCGCGGCATCCCCGCCAGGCCCAGGAAGTGCATCGGGAAGAAGGTCAGGTTGAACGAGATCAGCGACGACCAGAAGTGCCATTTGCCCAGCGTTTCGCTGTACATGCGGCCGGTCCACTTCGGCACCCAGTAGTAGGCGCCCGAGAACAAGCCGAACAGCGAGCCCGCCACCAGAACGTAATGGAAGTGCGCCACCACGTAGTAGGTGTCATGGACCTGGATGTCGATGGGCGCAACGGACAGGATCAGGCCGGTGAAGCCGCCGATGGTGAACACGAAGATGAAGCCGATCGCGAACAGCATGGGCGTTTCGAAGGTCATGGACCCGCGCCACATCGTCGCCACCCAGTTGAAGATCTTCACGCCCGTGGGGATGGAGATCAGCATGGTGGCGTACATGAAGTACAGCTGCCCGGTCACCGGCATGCCCGTGGTGAACATGTGGTGCGCCCAAACGATGAAGGACAGCACCGCGATCGCGGCCGTGGCGTACACCATGGACGCGTAGCCGAACAACTGCTTGCGGGCGAACGCCGGCACGACGGCGGACACGATGCCGAAGGCCGGGAGAATCATGATGTAGACCTCGGGATGCCCGAAAAACCAGAACACGTGCTGGTAGAGCACCGGGTCGCCGCCAGCGGCCGCGTTGAAGAAGCCCGTACCGAAGTGGCGGTCGGTCAGCACCATGGTGATCGCCGCGGCCAGCACCGGCATGACGGCGATCAGCAGGAAGGCGGTGATCAGCCAGGTCCAGCAGAACAGCGGCATCTTCATCAGCGTCATGCCGGGCGCGCGCATGTTCAGGATGGTCACGACCACGTTGATCGCGCCCATGATGGACGAGGCGCCCATGATGTGCATGGCGAAGATGGCCAGGTCCATGCCCGGGCCCATCTGCAGCGACAGCGGCGCATACAGCGTCCAGCCGGCCGCGGTCGCGCCGCCGGGAACGAAGAACGAGGCGGTCAGCAGGATGGCCGCCATCGGCAGCAGCCAGAAGCTGAAGTTGTTCATGCGCGCGAAAGCCATGTCCGACGCGCCGATCTGCAGCGGAATCATCCAGTTCGCGAAGCCCACGAAGGCCGGCATGATCGCGCCGAACACCATCACCAGCCCGTGCATGGTGGTGAACTGGTTGAACAGCTCGGGGCGGAAGAACTGCAGTCCCGGCTCGAAGAGCTCGGTACGCAGCAGCAGGGCCAGCGTGCCGCCTTCCAGCAGCATGACGAACGAGAAGATGAGATACATCGTCCCGATGTCTTTGTGATTCGTGGCGAACAGCCAGCGTCGCCATCCGGTCGGGATGGCGTGATGATGGTCATCGTGACCGTGGCCGTGCTCTTGGCCCGGCGAGACGTGGTCTACAGTGACGCTGCTCATGGTCTCGGCTCCTTCCTGCATATTGCCAAGCCGGTCCACGGCCTGGCAGAGGTATTCGGTATATGGCTGACGCGGGCCAGGTCCGGATCGGCGTCCGGACCGGCGGCGGCGCTAGTGCAACGCCTTGATGGCGGACGGCTGTACGGTCGGCTCCTGCCCCTTGCCCGCGTTGCTCCATGCGTGGCGGGTATAGGTGACCACCGCCGCGATTTCGACATCGTTGAGCTGGTTCATGAAGGCCGGCATCGGCGTGCCCGGACGGCCGTGCAGCACCGTCTTGACCTGCTCGGCGTGCGGACCGAGGACGATTTTGTCCCCGTCCAGGGCCGGGAAGGAGCCAGGCACACCCTTGCCGTTGGCCTGGTGGCACGCCACGCAGTGGCTGCCGTAGACTTTCTCGCCGCGGGCGACCAGCTCGGCCTCAGCCCACTCCTTGGTGGGATCGTCGGCCTGGGCGGCCAGCTTCTTCTTCTGGTCCTCGGCCCACTTGGCGTAGTCTTCCTTGGACTTGACTTCCACCACGATGGGCATGAAGGCGTGGTCCTTGCCGCACAGTTCGGCGCATTGGCCGCGGTAGGTGCCTACCTTTTCGGCGCGGAACCAGGTGTCGCGCAGGAAACCCGGGATGGCGTCCTGCTTGATGCCGAAGTCGGGCACCATCCACGAATGGATGACGTCGCCGGCGGTCAGCACGATGCGGACTTTCTGGTCCACCGGCACGACCAGCGGATTGTCCACTTCCATCAGGTAGAACTCGCCCTTGGGCTCGCGGTTCTCGATCTGCGCGCGGGGCGTGGCCAGGGTGGACAGGAACTTGACGCCCATGGCGGGGCCGTCCACGTATTCGTAGCCCCACTTCCATTGGTAGCCGGTGACCTTGACGGTCAGGTCGGGGCTGGAGGTGTCTTTCATCGCGACCACGGTACGCGTGGCGGGCAAGGCCATGGCGATGATGATGAAGAAGGGGATGACGGTCCACGCCACCTCCACGCCCACGTGCTCGTGGAAGGTCGCCGGCTGGTAGCCGCGCGACTTGCGGTGCGCCCAGATCGAATAGAACATCACGCCAAAGACGCCGATGAAGATCACCAGGCAGATGGCGAGCATCATCCAGTGCAGCCACATGACCTCATGGGCAATGCCCGTGACGCCTTCATGCAGGTTCAGCTGGTCGACCTTCGGGCCTCCGGGCATGTCCTTTACTTGAGCACAGGCAATGCTGCTGACCAGCAGTGCACAAGCCCCCAGTATCCCTCTCCACTTCTTCATGCTGACCCTCGATCATTGCGCGTCGGGGCCGTCCTGATGTGGCAGGATGCCCCCGCCGACGCAAGCACGGAAACGCGCGATTGTTGGACGGCAGATTTCGATGCGGGCAAAAATGGATGCCCGTCGGTTCTGCTCGAATCACAAAGAAACCGCCGGATTATAGCGGAGCCCGCTTCCCCTCGTAACGAAGACCTTCGGGGCAAGCCCCAACCTGCCATCGCCTGCGTGCCGACAAGGCGTCTTTCGACACCAACAGGGCCTAAAATCCCCGCCATGCCGCCGAACGCACTCCATCCGTCCACGCCGCTTTCCGCCGAGAACCTTTACGCCGTGCTGCGCGATCACGCGCAGGAAGCGCCGCCGCCCCTGTCGCGCGCGCTTCATATCGCGGGCAGCGCCTGCGGCCACGCCACCCTGGCGGCGTGCGATGCCCTGCGCGGCCAGCCCGGTGTCAGGCTCGACGCGGACGCCTTGCACATCGGAGAGGGCATGGCGCCCGGCCCGGCCTTGAACGGCGTGCTCGCCAGCACGGCGCGTGCCTTGCGGGAAGCTGACTGCCTGCGCGGCTGGCGCGATGAACTGCTGGACATCACGGCGCCGGATGGGGGGCATCTCGGCGTGATAGAACGCGCCGCAGTGCGGCCCCTGGGCATCCTGACACGCGCGGTGCACTTGAATGCCTGGACCCCGGACGGCCTGTTGTGGGTGGCGCGCCGCGCGCTGGACAAGGCCACCGATCCGGGCATGTGGGACACGCTCGTGGGCGGACTGGTCGCCGCCGGCGAAACGCTGGACGTCGCGCTCATCCGCGAATGCGACGAAGAGGCCGGCTTGTCCCCGGCCGATGTACGGGCACGCAGCGCGCTGCGCACGGTGCTGCGCATGCACCGGCGGCTGCCGGAGGGCTACCAGGTGGAGGACCTGCTGGTGAGCCGCTGCGTCCTGGACGCGGCGGTCCAGCCCCGCAACCGAGACGGCGAAGTCATGGAAATCGCCACCGTCAGCGCGCAACAGGCGCTGGCCATGGTGGCCGCGGGCGAATTCACGCTCGAAGCGGGCCTGGTCGTGGTCGACGACATCGCCGCGCAGGCCGGGCGGCGCTAGCCGCCCATTGCCGGGAGAGCACCATGCGCGTGCCTTCCGGCAAGGGCGGCATGCCGCGCCACGGCAAGGGGGGGACGCCGCGCGGCCTTAGTGCGAATGCCGCGGGTCGCCGCGCTGCTCCACGACCTTGAGGTAGAGCGTCGCCGGCTCCAGGCACATGCCGGTGGACAACTGCCCCGTCATGCCGCGGAAGATCTCCTGCCACGGCGTTTGCGGCGGGGCAATCTCGAACGAGGCCTGCGCGCGGCGCGCTTCGAGTTCTTCGGCGTCGACCGCCAGCGTCACCGTGCGCGCATTCAGGTCCACGCGGATGCGGTCGCCGGTGCGCAGCCACGCCAACCCGCCGCCGACCGCCGCCTCGGGCGACATGTTCAGGATGGACGGACTGGCCGACGTTCCGCTCTGGCGCCCGTCGCCCATGCACGGCAGCGAGTCGATGCCCTGCTGGATCAGGCGCGCAGGCGGCGCCATGTTGACCACCTCGGCGCCGCCGGGGTATGCCACCGGGCCGGCGCCGCGTATCACCAGGATGCAGCGCTCGTCGATATTGAGCGCCGGGTCGCCGATGCGCGCGTGGTAATCCTCAGGGCCGTCGAACACGATGGCGCGCGCTTCGAACGCATTCTCGTGGCCCGGCTCGGACAGATAGGCGCGGCGGAAATCCTCGCCCACGACCGACATCTTCATGATCGCGCTGTCGAAGAAATTGCCCGACAGCACGATGAAACCGGCGCGCTGCTTGAGCGGCGCCGCACATGTCCGGATGACATCGCGGTCGCCGGTGGCCGCCTGCGACGCGATCTCGCCCACGGTCTTGCCGGACACCGTCAGGCAATCGCCATGCAGCAGGCCCGCGGCAAGCAGCTCGTGCTGCACGGCCGGCACGCCGCCGGCGCGGTGGAAGTTCTCGCCCAGGTACTCGCCGGCGGGGACGCAGTTCACCAGCAGGGGAACGTCCTCGCCGAAGCGCTGCCAGTCGTCCAGCGTCAGGTCCACGCCCATGTGGCGCGCGATGGCGATGAGGTGGGGTGGGCAATTCGTGGACGCGCCCAGCGCCGAGGCCACCACGATGGCGTTCTCGAAGGCGCGACGCGTCAGGATGCGCGAAGGCCGCAGGTCCTCGCGCACCATGTCGACGATGCGCAGGCCGGTGGCGTAGGCCATCTGGCCGCGCTCGCGGTAAGGCGCCGGGATGCTGGCGCAGGTGGGCAGCGACATGCCGAGGGCCTCGGCCAGCGAATTCATCGACAGGGCGGTGCCCATCGTATTGCAGTGCCCGACCGACGGCGACGACGCGGTGGCCAGCTGCATGAAGCCTTCGTAGTCGATCTTGCCGGCCGCCATCAGGTTGCGCGCATGCCAGATGATGGTGCCCGAACCGACCCGCTTGCCCTCGTGCCAACCGTCCAGCATGGGGCCCCCGGACAATACGATGGCCGGGATATCGACCGTGGCGGCCGCCATCAGGCAGGCCGGCGTGGTCTTGTCGCAACCCGTGGTCAGGACCACGCCGTCCAGGGGATAGCCATGCAGGATTTCCACCAGGCCCAGGTAGGCCAGGTTGCGGTCCAGCGCGGCCGTGGGCCGGCGCCCCTGCTCAGCCAGCGGGTGAACGGGGAACTCCATCGGGATGCCCCCCGCATCCCGTATGGCCGCCTTGGTCCGCTGCGACAGCTCCAGATGGTGCCGGTTGCAGGGCGCCAGGTCGCTGCCGGTCTGCGCGATGCCGATGATGGGCCGGCCCGATTGCAGCTCGGCGCGGGTCAGGCCGTAGTTCAGGTAACGCTCGACATAGATCGCCGTCATGTCGGCGTGGGAAGGATCATCGAACCATTTCTGGCTGCGCAGGCGGCGCGGAGATGCGGAAGACATAAACGGAACCTACCCTTGCCGTACTTTGTTGATCTCGTCCTGCAGTTGCTTGACCAGGTCGGGTCCCAGCTCCTGCGTGTACTTGTCGACGACCGGCTGCGCCTTGGCGCGCAACCGCTTCAGTTCCTCGTCGGAGACCTTGTTGATCTTCATGCCGGACTTCTCCAGCATCTGCATGGACTTCTGGGAATCGGCGCGGCTGTCCTTGCGTTCGAATTCGCGCGACTTCACCGCTGCCTCGCGGATCAGCTTCTGCTCGTCCGGCGACAGCGTATCCCACCACTTCTTCGAAGCCAGCACCACCCACGGGGTATAGACGTGGTGGGTCAGGCTCAGATAGGGCTGCACTTCGTAGAACTTGCTGCTCTGAATGGTCGAGACGGGATTCTCCTGCCCATCCACCGTGCGAGTCTCCAGCGCGGTAAAGAGCTCGGAAAAGGGCATCGGCACGGCGTTAGCGCCCAGTGCACCGAATACGCCCAGCGCGATCTGGTTCTGCATGACGCGCAGCTTTATGCCTTCCATGTCCTCGGCCTTGGCGATGGGCCGCTTGGAATTGGTCACGTCGCGAAAGCCATTCTCCCAATAGACCAGGCCCACCAGGCCCTTGGCGTCCAGCATCTTCAGCAGTTTCTCGCCGAAGGGGCCATCGAGCACGGCGTCCGCTTCCTTCTCGTTGTTGAACAGGAAGGGCAGGTCGTAGACCCCGAACTCCTTGACCATGGTGGCCAGCGGCGCGGTCGAACCCACCATCATTTCCTGCGAGCCGCCCACCAGCGCCGCCTGCATCTGCTCGTCCGAACCCAGGTTGGCCGAACCGAAGGTGCGCATCTTCAGCTTGCCGCCGCTGAGCTTGCCCAGCTCTTCGGCCAGGTAGCGCGCGGCGCGCCCCTGCACGCTCTCGTCGTTCAGCCCGTAGCCGAAGCGGATGATGCGCGTCTTGACGTCCTGCGCGTGGGCCATGCCTGCGGCGGTGCAGGCCGATACCGCCGCCAGCGCGACGACGAGTTTTTTCATTGAATTCAACATGGTGGTCTCCTTTGGGTTTATTCCTAATGTATCCATTTCGCCGGGACGGTAATCAGCTCGGGAAAGATCACCATCAGCACAAGCAACAGCGTATAGGCCACCACATAGCGCCACGCGCCACGGATGATGGTTTCCATCTTGATACGGGCGACACCCGCCACTACGTTCAATACCGTCCCGACCGGCGGCGTGAGCAGGCCGACGCAGCCGACCATGACGAACATGACGCCGAAGTACACCGGGTCGATGCCGGCCTTGGTGACCACCGGCATCAGGACAGGCGCGAGGATCAGGATGGTGGGCGTCAGGTCCATGGCGGTGCCGATCAGCGTCAGCAGGATCAGCAGCGCGAACATCAGCCATTTCGGGTGATCTAGGATGGGCTCGAGCAGCGCGACCAGGGCCTGCGGCATGTCGGCCAGCGTGATCATGTACGAGGACACCATCGCCGCCGCGACCAGGAACATGACGATCGCCGTGGTCATGGCCGCCCGCATGAACAGCGGGCCCAGGTCCTTGAAACCGATCTCGCGGTAGACAAACAGGCTGATCAACAGGGCATAGACTGCCGCGACGACCGCGGCCTCGGTCGGGGTGAAAATGCCGCCGCGCAGTCCGCCGATGATGATGACGGGCAACATCAGCGCCCACACCGATTCGCGCACGGCCCGCAATCGTGCGCTCCACGGTTGGCGCGGCGACGGCAATACATTCTTGCCGCTGCGCCGCACGGTCCATGACCAGACCGCGATCAGGGTCAGCGCCATCAGCAGGCCGGGGGCGATGCCCGCGAAGAACAGCCGGGTGATGGACACATTGGTCGCCACGCCGAAGATGATGAAGGAAATCGAAGGCGGAATGATCGGCGCGATAATGCCGCCCGCGGCGATCAGGCCCGCGGAATCGCCGGCTTCGTAGCCCTTGTCCCGGAGCATGGGGATGAGCAGCGATCCCAGCGCCGCGGCATCGGCTACCGCCGACCCGGACAGGGCAGCCAGCAGCACGCTGGCGAAGATGGCCACATAGCCCAGCCCGCCGCGGATATGTCCCACGAACATCGAGGCCAGGTTGACGATGCGGCGCGAAATGCCGCCTTCATTCATCAACTCGCCGGCAAGCATGAAGAGAGGTACCGCCATCAGCGTGAAGCTGTTGGCGCCGGACAGCATGTTCTGCGCCAGGATCTGCGGGTCGACGAAGTCCATCTGGAACATCATCGGCACGGCGCTGATCAGCAGCGCGAAGGCGATCGGCATGCCCAGCGCGAGCAGGCCCAGCAGTACAACCAGGAAAACGGTGAGGATCATGGCATCGGGCGTGGAGTTGACCGTGGAAGGCGCATGCCCTCAGGTAAGGGGATCGACGGCGCTGGCATCCAGCGGAGGTTCTGCGCCGGCCAGGGTCAGGATGATGTCGGCCAGCGTCAGCAAGGCCATGGCGACCCCCGCATACAGGCAGGCGGCGGCGAAGGTGGCGGCCGGCATGCCGGTGACGGGCAGGCGCGTTCCCATGGCGATCACGGTTTGTTCCCAGCTGCCCTTGATGAACATGCACAGCACGGCCAGGATCAGCACCTGGCAGAACAGGTGCGACGCCCGGCGCGCGCCGGGCCCGAAGCGTTCCACCAGCATGGTCACGCCCATGTGGGTATGGCTGCGCACGGCGAGCACCGAACCGATGAAGATCAGCCATACGAAGGCCAGGCGCGACACTTCGTCGGAGACATTGATGCCGGAATTGAAGGCGTAGCGCAGGGCCACGTTGCCGAACAGCAGCACCACCATGACCGCCAGGCAGCCGACCATTAGCCATCCCTGGACGCGGAAAACGAAATCGAGCGCGCGCCGCAAGGCCTGCGGTGCCGCCGGTGGCGGGGGGCGGGTCTGCATCGATGTCTCCTGATGTTTTGGCGTATGCCGATGCGAGACGCGATGTTAGCGCTATCATATAGCGCTTGCCAACCCCTGCCCGGGTTTGTACGGAGTCCCGCTTTGGGTCAGACTACGGGCTTTTCTCCTGCGCAGCCATGACGGTCCGGAAGTCCAGAACCTCGCGCCAGTCCGGCGTCACGATGGCCGATGTGGCCCGCTCGGCGGGCGTCAGCGCAATCACCGTGTCGCGCGCGCTGCGTACACCGGAGAAAGTGCAGCCGGCGGTGCGCGCCCGCATCGAGCAGGCCTGCGAGCAGCTCGGCTACGTTCCCAACCACGCCGCCAGCGCCCTGGCCTCGGCACGCTCGCGCACCGTCGTGGTGTTGATTCCTTCGCTCAGCAATATCGTCTTCGTCGACATCCTGGCCGGAATCAAGGAAGTGCTGGACGCCCACTCGCACCATATGCATATCGGCCTGACGGGCTATTCGGCGGAGTCCGAGGAGGCGCTGTTGCGGACGTATCTGCAGCACTCCCCCGACGGCCTGATCCTGACCGGCGTCGACCATCGTCCTGGCGTGTGGAAGCTGCTGGAGGCGCGCAGGATACCCACCGTCCATACGATCGAAACGCTGCCGGACGGCCCTGGCCTTAGTGTGGGGTTTTCCCAGTTCGACTCGGGCTACGCCGCCGGCCGGCATCTGGTGGAACGTGGCTATCGGCGCATCGCGGTGGCCGGCGCCCAGTTGGACCCTCGCTCCCTGCGTCGTTGCGAGGGCTGCCGCCAGGCGCTGCGCGACGCCGACCTGTACGACCCTGCGCTGGAAATCATGACGCCCAGCAAATCGTCCCTGAGCCTGGGCGCCGAATTGCTGGACGCGCTGCTGCGCGACCATCCCGACTGCGATGCGATTTTCTTCTGCAATGACGACCTGGCGCAGGGCGCCGTCTTCCAGTGCGGCCGGCTGGGAATCGCGGTGCCGGGCCGCATGGGCCTGATCGGTTTCCACGACCTGAACGGCACGGCATGGACCACGCCGCCCTTGTCCACCATCGCCACGCCGCGCTACGAGATCGGCCGTTCCGCGGCGACGCTGCTGATGAACGAACTTGAGGGCCGGCCGAATCCCCAGCGCCACCTGGACCTGGGTTTTCGCCTGGTCCAGCGCGAAACCACCTGAGCCGGGCGAGCGCCCGGGAAAGCCGGCAGCCGCTCGGCGCCGCCCTGAGCGCGGACGTCGCGTTCCGATCGGCTCAGGACGGCGCGGTCGCGGAAAACTGTCGCCACACCTCGATCGCGCGCAGGCGCTGGCGCGCAACTTTCTCGATGCGTTCGCGCAGTTCGGCGTCGCGGGCCAGCAGGGCGCGGAAATCGCGGGCCGACATCATGAGCAGCTTGCTATAGCCCAGCGACGTCACATCCGGCATAAGCTCCTGCTCGCCCAGCAGGGCCAGTTCCCCGAAGAATTCGCCGCTGCCCAGCTCGAACGTGGTCTGGTCCGGCAGGTGCACGGCCACCGCGCCCGAGGCCACGAAGCACATTTCCTCGCCCGCGCGGTCCTTGCCCAGGACGGGCTGGTCCGGCAATGCGAGACGCGGCTTGAGCAGGCGCGAGATCGCGCGCAGCGAATCCGGACTGAGGTTTTCGAACAGCGGCACGCGCTTGATCAGTTCGGCCGCGCCCAGCTCGATGTCCAGCGGCGGATGACGATCGATGTGCTCCCAACGCTGCTCCAGCTGGGCGACCAGGTCCGCATAGACTTCCCCGCTGATCAGGGATTGGTCCAGCATGTCGCGATAGCGCATGCGTTCCAGTTCCCGTGCGACCCGCCCCAGATAGCTTTCCTGCAGCCACAAGGCATAGGAAGGGTACTGGAGGTTCAACGCCTGGAGAGCATTCTCGATGGCCTCCAGCCGGCGCTGGTGTGCCGCCACGATGCGTTGCGTGGCTTCCTCGCCCAGCAACGGCCTGATCTGCTGGTTGGCGAAAAGAATCAGGCGCTGCGCCACGGACCGCTTGCTCATCAGGGCGGCGAAACGCAATCCCAGTTCGTTGGCCAGCCAGCGCTGGAAACCGAACAGATAGTGCAGCCGCAGTGCCGCGCGGAACGAACGGGAATACCGCACGTCGGCGGCGATGGCGTTTTCAAAGCCGGCCAGCCCACCGGCGCGCACGGCGTCTTCCAGCCGCTCGGACCGCGCCAGCAGCGCTTCGGCCATGCGCCAGTCGACGAGTTGCGCCTTCAGCACGTCGAAGAACATTTCTTCCTCGCGACGCGCAAGGATCGCCAGGCCGACATCGACCCGCTCCTCGATGCTCATGTGGCGGACCTCGCTGTCGCGCAGCCGCGTCAGGCTCTGGTCGAAAACCCCGTGGATACGTTCGCGGACTTCCGGGCCGATATGTTCGGCGGTGGCGACCTCGTCGGTTTTCTCCTGCAGGTCGCCGAGGGCCACCGTCAAGGCCTGGTCGCGGATGGTCGCTTCGCGCCGCGACAGTTCGTTCAGCTTCAGCATGCGTATCAGCGGCCGCAGGCTGATGCCGTTGAGGAACAGCGTGATCAGCACAAACCCGGTCGTCGCGACGGCGATGAACTGGCGGGCCTCGTAGGGAACATCTTCACGCTCGGTCACGGCCAGGGCCAGGGCCAGGGACACCGCCCCGCGCAGCCCTCCCCACAGCATGACGGTCTGGTAGGCGCGGCTCACCCGGGTCGCCAGCCCGGTCAGGCGCAGGAGGGGCAGCAGGCCGAATACGGCGACGGCGCGCGCGACCAGCGTCGCCACGAACAACACGATGAGCAGCGCGATGTCGCTGGGCCGTGCGTCCGCCATGAGCCGCGGGATCAGCATGGCCGCGAACAGGAAGATCAGCGAATTGGCCCAGAACCCGAACTGCCCCCAGGCGCTGGTCAGGTGTTCGAAGGTGGTGGGCGCCATGCGGGTGCGCCCGGTGGATCCGACCACGAGTCCCGCGATTACCGTCGCAACGACGCCCGACACGTGCAGGTAATGGTCGCTGATGTAGAAGGTCAGGTAAGCCAGCGTCAACGTCAGCGTGATCTCCGCCGTGCGGAAACCGCGCAGGACGACGAAAAGCATGCAGGCCAGGCGTCCCATGGCGTAGCCGGCCAGCCCCCCGCCGACGAAGCTGATCACGAAGCTCGTCATGACGTTGCCCAGCGACATTTCGCCATGGCCCGCAAGCACGCCCACCAGCACCGAATACAGGGCGATGGACGCCGCGTCGTTGAACAGGCTTTCTCCCTCCACCAGGGTGGTCAGCCGCTTGGGCGCGCCCACTTCGCGGAAGATGCCCACCACCGCGGCCGGGTCCGTGGTGGCCACGATGGCGCCCAGCAGCAGGCAGGCCGCCAGGCTGTAGGACGACAGGCTGCTCAGGGCGAAGCCCACGACGATGGTGGAAAGGAACACGGCCACGATCGCCATCATCAGGATGGGGCCGATGTCATCCATCAGGCGCCGCACGTTCATGGACAGCGCCGTCTCGAACAGCAGCACAGGAAGGAAAACGGTAAGGAAAGTTTCCGAGGAGATCTCGAACTTCTCGAGCGAATCCAGCATGCCGCCCAGCCCCGGCGGCGCCCAGCCATGCAGATGGAGCACGATGCCCAGCAGACAGCCGACGATGGCCAGCAAAACGGAATACGGCAGCTTCAGCCGGCCGGCCAGCGGCGGCATGAAGCAGACCAGCGTGAGCAAGGTCGCCAGGCCGAAGACCAGTACCCCTACATCCATCTTGTTCTATCCCCGTCATCTCGTTGTGGTGTACCGGCAAGGATAGCGGGTTTTCACCGTTTATCGGCATGTGCAAGCATGAAGGGCGAGCGGCCCAGGGCCCTGCTTGGAATGCGCGCGGCATCGCACGTTTCGTTACGGGCAGCACGATTTGGTGGATGCCGGCGCGAGCGCGTTTTCGCTAACGTAGGCACGCCCCTACGCAAACCCTCCGGAGCCGCCGTTGCACACCATCCCACAGCATTCCTCCATACGGCAGGCCCGCACCGGCGCGGACGGGATATCGCTCGACGCCGCCGCACATCCCGCACTGCTCGTCCAGTTGACCGATCCGCATCTGTTCGCGGAACCCGCGCTTATGCTTGGCGTGGACACCGACGCCAGCTTGCGCGCCGTGCTGGACGCCATCCGGCGCGACCACGGCGACGCCGATCTGCTGCTGGCCACCGGCGACCTCTCGCATGACGGGACCGACGCTTCCTACCGGCGTTTTGCCGAGGCGGTCGGCGCCCTGGGCATCCCGGCGCGATGCCTGCCCGGCAACCACGACATGCCGGCGGCCCTGCAACGCATCTTGGGCGCGTGGACAGAGCCGGTGGCCGACCTGGGCGCCTGGCGCATCGTCCTCCTGGACTCGCGTGCCGATGGCTCCAATGCCGGGCACCTGGAACGCGCGCAATTCGAACTGCTCGATCATGCCTTGGCGACCGCGGACGGCCGCCCCGCCTTGGTCGCCATGCACCACAATGCGGTGCAGCTCAGCGCGGATTGGCGCGACCCGATGATGCTGGACAACGCCGCCGAGTTGTTCCGGCACCTGGCGCGCTGGCGCAATACGCGGCTGCTTCTGTGGGGCCATGTGCACCAGGAATTCGATCGCCGGCGCGGCAGCATCCGCATGTTGGCCACACCGTCGACCTGCTTCCAGTTCGCCATCCGCGACGGCCGGCACCGCCTGGATGCGCAGCCGCCAGGCTACCGCTGGCTCAAGTTGTATCCCGACAGCTCCGTTGCCACGGGAGTCAGGCGACTCGACGCGGCCGTGTGGCAGGCGATGATGCGGGAATGGGGGCTGGTGGAGGAAAGCCGGATCGCGTGAACGGCGCAGGGCCGGCCGCCAGCCCGGGCCGGCGCGCTCTTGTCATTTGCCGTGCGGCGAAGCACGGCGCTGCGCAGGGCAGCAGACAATAAAAAACGGGGCACCACAAGAGGTGCCCCGCCAAACACCTGTCCCATAGGGGAGGGGAAAGAGGAGAAGCCGAGACAGGTGACACGATCCCGCACCTGGCATTGCGCCGCAGCGCGGAATCACAAGATTAGGCTGTGTCCCGGCAATTTAGTTTCCTGCCCACCCTGGATTTTTCGTGGGGTTTGTATCTTTGCGTTACGTCACCAGGGCGCCGCGCATCTTCTTCATCGCGGCGGACTCGATCTGGCGAATACGCTCGGCCGATACGCCGAATTCGTCCGCCAGCTCGTGCAGGGTGGTGCCGCCATCGTCCTTCAGCCAGCGCGCCTCGATGATCCGGCGCGAACGCGGATCCAGCGTTTCCAGGGCGTTGTTCAGGCCGGTGCTCTGCAGTTCGTCCACCGCCTTGCGCTCCAGGACCCGGGTCGGTTCCTGGCGGCCCTCGTCGGACAGGTAGGCGATGGGCGCGTAGGCGTCGTCATCGTCGTCCTGGGCCTCCAGGGACATGTCACGCCCGGACAGGCGCACTTCCATCTCGCTGACGTCCTCGCGGCGAACGTTCAGTTCGCGGGCGATATCGTCCACGCGTTGCGTATCGAGCGTCTTGCCGTCCGGCCGCATGCTGCGCAGGTTGAAAAACAGCTTGCGCTGCGCCTTGGTGGTGGCCACCTTGACCAGGCGCCAGTTGCGCACGATGTATTCGTGGATTTCGGCCTTGATCCAGTGGACCGCGAACGACACCAGGCGCACGCCGCGCTCGGGATCGAAGCGCTTGACCGCCTTCATCAGGCCGATGTTTCCTTCCTGGATCAGGTCGGCATGCGGCAGGCCATAGCCCAGGTACTGGCGGGCGATCGACACCACCAGGCGCAAGTGCGACAGCACCAGCTGGCGCGCGGCGTCCAGGTCGTCCTCGTCGCGCAGGCGACGGCCAAGGGAGGTCTCCTGCTCGGCAGACAAGACCGGCAGACGGTTTACGGCGGAAATGTATGCGTCGATCGTTCCCAGGGCGCCCGGGTTGGCGATGGCCAGGGTGAGCGCGTTGCCGGAAACGGCCAACGAGGAACCTTTTTGTTTCATGGTGTTGTGCTCCAGGAAACGACTATGTGTAGAACGCATTCGGCGATGTTAGCACTCTGGATTGGGGAGTGCTAATTCGACATGCCGGTGCACCGGAAGTTCACTCTTTCAGGCCATGTTTCGCACGGTACGCGGCCCCGGGCGGCGCCAGGGGCAGACGGCGAGCGGGGCGCGGTTGCTACCAGCCGCGCTGTTTCAGGCCTGCGGCGGTGGCGGCGTCGTCAGGCCGGATGAACAGTGCGCCGCGTGGGTCCAGGAATACCCCGTAGCGTGCGCCGTCGAACATCGGCATATAGGCGGCGCTGCCGTACTGCACGTCCACGAATGGCAGCCAATTCGGAAAATGCTGCTTGAGACGCCCCAGGTCGGGAATGCCTGCCGGTCCCAGCGCATAAACCGTGCGCGGGCCCGACTGGTCCGCCGCCGGATCCGCATAGCGACCCGACAGTCGGTCCAGGCGGTAGAGCGGCGGCACGCCGGCCAGCAAGGCCGGGAGACGCCAGCGCACCACCCGCGCGTCGATCTGCCATTCGTCGCCGCGCAGGGAAAATTCCCGGGGCGCCGTACCAGGCAACTCCGCCGCGGCGATGAATTGCTGCGGCCCCTGCTGGCGCAGCACTACCCGCGCCACGGGCTCGTCGGAAGTCAGCCGAAAAAACTGGTACAGCGCCAGGCCCAGCATCCCGGACACGCAGGCCAGCGCCAGCACCAGCAGCCCCACCAACCGCCGCACCGGGCGCAGGCGAAACTGCCGCCGTCCGCGCGCGTCGCGCGGCCCGCCCTTGCCGAACGACAGGCCCAGGCCGATAAGCACGCCGACAGCGGCGGCCGCCAGTATCCAGACGGTAGGGGCCATGCCGTCGATCAATGCCGGGCCTCTCGATGTAGGGAACGAGTTTTCAGTATATAGAGGCCGTCAAGCCTTGCCGTTACCGCGTTTGTCACCCGGTCCGTCCCACCGCCAGCCGCTGCGCATGGAAGGCGATATGGTCTTCCATGAAGCTGGAAATGAAGTAATAGCCGTGGTCGTAGCCTTCGTGCCGACGCAGTTGCAGCGGCTGCCCGGCCTGCGCGCACGCAGCCTCGAAAACCTCGGGGTAGAGCTGCGTGTCCAGGAAGCGGTCCGCCAGACCCTGGTCCACCAGAATGCCTTCCGGAAACGGCGCCCGCATCGCCGCCATCAAGGCGGTGGCGTCGTACGCCGACCAGGCCTGGCGATCGCTGCCCAGGTAATGGGAAAACGCCTTCTGACCCCACGGGCAACGGCTGGGCGCCGCGATCGGGGCGAAGGCGGACACGGAGCGGAACAATGCCGGATTGCGCAAGGCCAGTACCAGCGCGCCGTGTCCGCCCATCGAGTGTCCGGACACGCCGATCCGCCCCGACGCCGCGCCGAGCTGCCCGGCGATGCCATGGAGCTCCTCGGTGATGTAGCTGTACATGCGGTAGTGCGTGTCCCACGGCGGCACGCTGGCGTCCAGGTAGAAACCCGCGCCCGTACCCAGGTCCCAGTCCTGCTCCTCGCCGGGAACGCCGGCGCCGCGCGGGCTGGTGTCCGGCGCGATCAGCATCAGGCCATGCTTCGCCGCCCAGCGCTGGGCGCCCGCCTTCACCATGAAGGTTTCCTCGGTGCATTCCAGGCCGGCCAGGAAGAACAGGGCCGGCACAGGTCCGGATTCCGCTTGCGGCGGCGTGTACACCGAAAAGCGCATCGGCAGCCCGATCGCCGCGGAATCGTGGCGGTAGACGCGCTGCCAGCCGCCGAAACACCGGTGTTGGGCCAGGACTTCCAGGTCGGCCATCAGTAGAGCACCACCGAACGAATGGATTCGCCGCGCTTCATCAGGTCGAAGCCGTCGTTGATGCGGTCCAGGGGCAAGGTATGGGTGATGAGGTCATCGATATTGAGCTTGCCTTCCATGTACCAGTCGACGATGCGCGGCACGTCCGTGCGGCCCCGGGCGCCGCCGAACGCCGACCCCTTCCATTCACGGCCCGTCACCAATTGGAAAGGCCGGGTGGCGATTTCCTCGCCGGCCGCGGCCACGCCGATGATGATGGATTGGCCCCAGCCCTTGTGGCAGCACTCCAGCGCCTGGCGCATCAGCTTCGGATTGCCGACGCATTCGAACGAATAGTCCGCGCCGCCGTCGGTGAGCTGGATCAGGTGGTCGACCACGTTGGGCACTTCGTTCGGGTTGACGAAGTGCGTCATGCCGAATTTGCGCGCCAGCGCTTCGCGGCGCGGGTTGATATCGACCCCGATGATCTTATCGGCGCCCACCATTTTGGCGCCCTGGATAACATTCAAGCCGATCCCGCCCAGGCCGAACACGACCACGTTGGCGCCCGCTTCGACCTTGGCGGTGTAGACCACGGCGCCGACCCCGGTGGTCACGCCGCAGCCGATATAGCAGACCTTGTCGAAGGGGGCGTCCTCGCGGATCCTGGCCAGGGCGATCTCGGGCACCACGATGTGATTGGCGAAGGTCGACGTTCCCATGTAGTGGTGGATGGGCTTGCCGCCCAGCGAAAAACGCGACGTGCCGTCGGGCATCAGGCCCTTGCCCTGCGTGGCGCGGATCGCCTGGCACAGATTGGTCTTGCGCGACAGGCAGAACTTGCACTGGCGGCACTCGGGGGTATAGAGAGGGATGACGTGGTCGCCCGGCTTCAGCCCCGTCACGCCCGCGCCGGTTTCCAGTACCACGCCGGCACCCTCATGGCCCAGGATGGCGGGGAACAGCCCTTCCGGGTCGGCGCCCGACAGGGTGTAGTAATCAGTGTGGCAAATCCCGGTCGCCTTCACTTCGACCAGCACCTCGCCGGCCTTCGGGCCTTCCAGGTCCACGTCTTCAATGGTCAGCGGGGCGCCCGCTTTCCAGGCGATGGCGGCTTTTGTCTTCATGCGTGCTCCTGAGAAGGCCGGAGGGAGGCGCGCGGTGCCGGCATGTACGCCTGCCGCCCTTCCCTCGAACAGAAGGATGTTACCGCGCGCCGCAGCCCCATAACACCTTACGATCCGGATGCGCTCGTCCGGATGGACGGCTACCGGTGACCCGCAACCCTGGACCGGCGCGACGCCATGGCGTTGGACGCGGCGGCGTCGGGGAAAACTCACTGTTGCGCCATCCCGTTTACGCGGTACCATTTATTCCCGCGCGAACGTCCCGTTCCCAGCACGCCCCGGCCCTGACACCCTATGGCTCGCCTGCCCCGACTGTACGCCCCCGGACTGCCGCAACTCGTGCAAGCCAATTTCATCAACCCGTTGGCGGCCCCGGCGCAGCCGGCGCCGGCTGATACGCTGAACCAGATCGCGGCATGGCTGGGCGAGACCGCGACCCGCAACCGGGTGGCGCTGCATGGATGGCTATTGGCGACGGATCGCATCCTGCTGCTGGCCACGCCCGTGGATGGCGAAGGCCTGCCCCGCCTGATGCAGACCCTCGGCCGCAACCTGGCGGCGCGCCTGCGTGGCGGGCGCGTATTCGCCGGGCGTTATCGCTCGGCCCTGGTCGAACCGGGCGCCTGGGTCCTGCCGGCCCTGGTCTGGCTGGAAACCTATCCCGCGCGCAGCGGCGCGACCCACGACCCGGAACTCTGGCCCTGGTCGTCCGCATCCGGGCACACGGGCATGGGCCAGCCGCAAGCCGGCTGGATGTCCGACCATGCGGACTACTGGTCTTGCGGCAACACGCCGTTCGACCGGCAAGCGAATTACCGGCGCCGCCTGCAGGACGGGCTGACGCGCGAGCAGATCGTCCGCATCGACCAGGCCGTGCAAGGGCAGTGGGCACTGGGCGGCGCCGATTTCATCGCCATGCTGGCCCATACCGCCAGCCGCCGCGTCACGCCGGGGCAGCGCGGACGTCCGCGCAAGAAGCCGGCGCCTCCGTCCGCGGAAGCGGAATCGACCTAGATGCCCGCAGTAGGGGCGCCGCACCATCACCGGGCAAGACCCGGTTTTTTGTTGCCTGCACGCACATGGCGCGAGGAAGGGGCGGGAGGGCGTGGTGCCATAAAAACAGTGACACACCACGACAATGGGAGCCGGGAGCGGATCGGGAGAGCGCATCGACCTCTATGGTCCAGGCGCGCCGGTCCCCGCAAGGCAATCTCGAGCCGCTCGCCGCGGACGCCCGGATGCCACCACAATGCGTCACCATTAAACTTCAGAAGATTTTTCGCTACGATATAACGGGGACGCACCCTGTTTGTTTTTGTTGCGGCCCCTATGTCGCCGCGGTATCGTCCCACCTTGCGCCGCAGCATGGCGCGGCAGCCCCTTTTTCAGCAGCCCCAAGCCCTGGAGCGCTTCATGACCGTACCGACCTCCACCGACTCCTGTCCCGTGCCCGCGCGCGCCATCGACGCCACCCGCATCGGCTTGCCCGCGGCGCAAGGCCTCTATGATCCCCGGCACGAGCATGACGCCTGCGGCGTGGGCTTCGTGGCCCACATCAAGGGCCGCAAAAGCCACGCCATCATCCAGCAGGGGCTGAAGATCCTCGAAAACCTGGATCATCGGGGCGCCGTCGGCGCCGACAAGCTCATGGGCGACGGCGCGGGCATCCTGATCCAGATCCCGGACGCCCTGTACCGCGAAGAACTGGGCCAGCGCGGCATCGTCCTGCCACCGCCGGGCGAATATGGCGTGGCCATGGTGTTCCTGCCCAAGGAAACCGCGTCGCGGCAGGCCTGCGAACAGGAACTGGAGCGCGCCGTGCGCGCCGAAGGGCAGGTGGTGCTCGGCTGGCGCGACGTGCCGGTGGACGTGGACATGCCCATGTCGCCCGCCGTGCGGGATTGCGAGCCCGTCATCCGCCAACTGTTCATCGGGCGCGGCGCCGACGTGATGGTGCCGGACGCGCTGGAACGCAAGCTGTACGTCATCCGCAAGACCGCCAGCCACGCCGTCCAGAACATGCGCCTGGCGCACGGCAAGGAATATTTCGTGCCATCGGCCTCGGTGCGCACCGTGGTGTACAAGGGGCTGCTGCTGGCCGACCAGGTCGGCCGCTACTACCGCGACCTCGCCGATACCCGGACCATCTCGGCCCTGGCGCTGGTCCACCAGCGTTTTTCCACCAATACTTTCCCGGCATGGCCACTGGCCCACCCCTACCGCATGATCGCGCACAACGGCGAAATCAACACGGTCAAGGGCAACTTCAACTGGCTGCGCGCGCGCGAAGGCATGATGCAGTCGGCGGTGCTGGGCGACGATCTGCCCAAGCTGTATCCCATCGTCTACGAAGGCCAATCCGACACGGCCACCTTCGACAATTGCCTGGAACTACTGGTGAATTCCGGCTATTCCCTGGCCCACGCCATGATGATGATGATCCCGGAGGCGTGGGAGCAGCACACCCAGATGGACGAAAGCCGCCGTGCTTTTTATGAGTACCACGCGGCGATGATGGAACCGTGGGACGGCCCGGCGGCCGTGGCATTCACCGACGGCCGGCAGATCGGCGCCACGCTGGACCGCAACGGCCTGCGCCCGGCGCGCTACCTGGTAACGGACGACGACATGGTGATCATGGCGTCGGAAGCCGGCACGCTGCCCATCCCGGAAAACCGCATCGTCAAGAAATGGCGCCTGCAGCCCGGCAAGATGTTCCTGATCGACCTGGAACAGGGCCGCATCATCGACGACGCGGAGATCAAGTCGCAGCTGGCCAATTCGCGGCCATATCGGCAGTGGATCGAGCGCCTGCGGGTAAAGCTGGAATCGCTGCCCGCGCCGCGCCAGCCCGCCGACGCGGCCGCGCCCACCGCCACCTTGCTGGATCGCCAGCAGGCCTTCGGCTGGACGCAGGAAGACTACAAATTCATCCTGGAACCCATGGCCACCACCGGCGAGGAAGCCGTCGGCTCCATGGGTAACGACGCGCCGCTGGCCGTGCTGTCGAACCGCCCGAAGCCGTTCTACAACTATTTCCGCCAATTGTTCGCGCAGGTGACGAACCCGCCGATCGACCCGATCCGCGAACAGATGGTGATGTCGCTGGTGTCCTTCATCGGTCCCAAGCCCAACCTGCTGGACATCAACAACGTCAATCCGCCGCTGCGCCTGGAAGTCGCGCAGCCGGTGCTGGATTTCGCCGCCATGGCGCAGATCCGCGACATCGAGCAGGTGACGGGCCGCAAGTTCCGCAGCCTGGAGCTGGATATCACCTATCCGGCTGCCTGGGGTCGCGAGGGCATCGAAGCGCGCGTGGCCGCGCTGTGCGCGCGCGCCGTCGACGCAGTGCAAAGCGGCTACAACATCCTGATCGTCTCGGACCGCCGCGTGGACGCCGAACGCGTCGCCATCCCGGCGCTGCTGGCCACCTCGGCCATCCACCAGCATTTGATCCGTGCCGGCCTGCGCACGAATACCGGCCTGGTGGTAGAAACCGGCTCCGCGCGCGAAGTGCACCACTTCGCGCTGCTGGGCGGCTACGGCGCCGAAGCCATCCACCCCTACCTGGCGCTCGAATCGCTGGAACGGATGGCCGACGCCGACAAGGCCGTCAAGAACTACATCAAGGCCATCGGCAAGGGCCTGAACAAGGTCATGTCCAAGATGGGCATCTCGACCTATATGTCGTATACCGGTGCGCAGATCTTCGAGGCCGTTGGCCTGCAGAGCGCGCTGGTGGAAAAGTACTTTACCGGCACCTCCAGCACGGTGGAAGGCATCGGCATCTTCGAGGTCGCCGAGGAAGCGCTGCGGCTGCATCGCGCCGCCTTCGGCAACGACCCGGTCCTGGCCGACGACCTGGACGCGGGCGGCGAGTACGCCTTCCGCGTGCGCGGCGAAGAACATATGTGGACGCCGGATTCCATCGCCAAGCTGCAGCACGCCACGCGCGCCAACAACTACCGCACCTACAAGGAATACGCGCAGATCATCAACGACCAGAGCCGCCGCCACATGACACTGCGCGGCCTGTTCGAATTCCGCTTCGATCCCACCCGCGCGATTCCGCTGGAAGAGGTGGAATCGGCCAAGGACATCGTCAAGCGTTTCGCGACCGGCGCAATGTCGCTGGGGTCGATTTCCACCGAGGCGCACTCGACGCTGGCCGTCGCCATGAACCGCATCGGCGGCAAGTCCAACACCGGCGAAGGCGGCGAGGACGAACTGCGCTACCGAGCCGAACTGCGCGAAGGCAAGAGCGGCGTCAAGGACGGCGACACCCTGGCCTCCGTCCTGGGCACCGACCGTATCGAAGCCGACGTGCCCTTGAAGGCCGGGGACTCGCTGCGCTCGCGCATCAAGCAGGTGGCCTCGGGCCGCTTCGGCGTCAGCGCCGAATACCTGAGCAGCGCCGACCAGATCCAGATCAAGATGGCGCAGGGCGCCAAGCCGGGCGAGGGCGGCCAGTTGCCCGGCCACAAGGTGTCCGAATACATCGCCAAGCTGCGCTATTCGGTGCCCGGCGTGGGGTTGATCTCGCCGCCGCCGCACCACGACATCTATTCGATCGAGGATCTGGCGCAACTGATCCACGACCTGAAGAACGTCAATCCGCGCGCCTCCATTTCGGTCAAGCTGGTCTCCGAAGTGGGCGTCGGCACGGTCGCCGCGGGCGTGGCCAAGGCCAAGGCCGACCACGTGGTCATCGCCGGCCATGACGGCGGCACGGGCGCATCGCCGGTATCGTCGATCAAGCAGGTCGGCACCCCATGGGAACTCGGCCTGGCCGAAACGCAGCAGACCCTGGTGCTCAACCGCCTGCGCAGCCGCATCCGCGTGCAGGCCGACGGCCAGATGAAGACCGGGCGCGACGTCGTCATCGGCGCCTTGCTGGGCGCCGATGAGTTCGGCTTCGCGACCGCGCCGCTGGTGGTGGAAGGCTGCATCATGATGCGCAAGTGCCACCTGAACACCTGCCCGGTTGGCGTGGCCACGCAGGATCCGGTGCTGCGCAAGAAGTTCCAGGGCAAGCCGGAACACGTCGTCAATTATTTCTTCTTCATCGCCGAGGAAGTGCGCGAGATCATGGCCCAGCTGGGCATCCGCCGGTTCGACGAGCTGATCGGCCGCGCGGACCTGCTGGACACCCGTGCCGGGCTGGAACACTGGAAGGCGCGTGGCCTGGACTTCGGCCGCGTGTTCTACCAGGTCGCCTCGGAAGGCCCGGTGCGCCATACCGAATCGCAGGACCACGGCTTGACGGCGGCGCTCGACAACCAGCTCATCGAACGCTGCAAGCCCGCCCTGGAGCGCGGCGAAAAAGTGTCCTTCATCGTGCCGGTGCGCAACCGCAACCGCACCATCGGCGCCATGCTGTCGGGCGCGGTGGCGACCCGCTATGGCCATGAAGGACTGCCGGACGACACCATCCACATCCAGTGCAACGGCACCGCCGGGCAGAGCTTCGGCGCCTTCCTGGCCCACGGCGTCACGCTGGACCTGGTCGGCGAAGCCAATGACTACGTCGGCAAGGGCCTGTCGGGCGGTCGCATCGTCGTACGTTCGCCCAACGACTTCCGCGGCTTCGGCCCGGAGCACATCATCGCCGGCAACACCGTCATGTACGGCGCGCTGGCGGGCGAAGCCTACTTCAATGGCGTGGCCGGCGAACGCTTCGCGGTACGTAACTCGGGCGCCGCCGCGGTGGTGGAAGGCACCGGCGACCACGGCTGCGAGTACATGACGGGCGGCACCGTCGTCGTGCTGGGCAGCACCGGACGCAACTTCGCGGCCGGCATGTCGGGCGGCGTGGCCTACGTATGGGATCCCGACCGCAGCTTCCGCGACCGCTGCAATCTGGCCATGGTCGAGCTGGAGCCGGTGCTGCCGCACAGCGAGCAGCACAGCGCCAACAACATCGAGGGCTGGCACAGCGCGCGGCGCGGCGGCGAGCGCGAGACCGACGAAAGCATCCTGCGCCGCCTGGTGGAAGACCATTTCCGCTACACCGGCAGCTTCCGAGCGCGGGAAATCCTGGGCGACTGGGAAACGGCGCGCGGCAAGTTCGTCAAGGTGATGCCGATCGACTACCGCCGCGCGCTGGGCGAAATGTGGCGCGCGGCCAACCCGCAGAAAATGGCCGCTTGAGGCCGGCTGACGCAATGATCGTGGTCTCAAGACTCAAGGACTGACATGGGCAAGATTACCGGCTTTCTCGAATACCAACGCCTGCAGGAGGCCTACGAGGCGCCGCAGGCGCGGCTGAAGACATGGCGCGAATTCGTGCTGCGCCTGGACGACAAGGCATCCAAGGTGCAGGCGGCGCGCTGCATGGACTGCGGCATCCCGTTCTGCAACAACGGCTGCCCGGTCAACAACATCATCCCGGACTGGAACGACCTGGTGTACCGGCAGGAGTGGCGCAAGGCGCTCGACGTCCTGCACTCCACCAACAACTTTCCGGAGTTCACCGGCCGCATCTGCCCGGCGCCGTGCGAAGCCGCCTGTACCTTGAACATCAACGATGACGCCGTCGGCATCAAGTCCATCGAGCGGGCCATCATCGACAAGGGGTGGGAAGAAGGCTGGGTGCTGCCGCAGCCGCCCTCGCGCAAGACGGGCAGGAAAGTCGCCGTCGTGGGTTCCGGTCCGGCCGGACTGGCCTGCGCCCAGCAACTCGCGCGCGCCGGCCACGCCGTGACCGTGTTCGAAAAGAGCGACCGCATCGGCGGCCTGCTGCGCTATGGCATCCCGGACTTCAAGCTGGAGAAATCGCAGATCGACCGCCGCATCGCCCAGATGGAAGCGGAAGGCGTGGAATTCCGCCCGTCCACCTTCATCGGCAACCCCGGCGATCCCGCCGCCGACGGCCTGACCGCGTGCACGCCCGAAGCCCTGCGCGAGGAATTCGATGCCGTGGTCATGGCGGGCGGCGCGGAAACCCCGCGCGATCTGCCTGTCCCGGGACGTGAGCTGCAGGGCGTGTATTTCGCCATGGATTTCCTGCGCCAGCAGAACAAGGCGGTGGCGGGTGATCGGCTCGGCGACCAGACCCTGGCCAAGGGCAAGCACGTCGTCGTGATCGGCGGCGGGGATACCGGATCGGACTGCGTGGGAACCAGCAACCGTCATGGCGCGCTGTCGGTAACCCAGTTCGAACTCATGCCGCAGCCGCCCGAATCGGAGAACAAAACCCTGACGTGGCCATACTGGCCGGCCAAGCTGCGCACGTCGTCGTCCCACGAGGAAGGCTGCGACCGCGACTGGGCAGTGACCACCAAGTCCCTGGTGGGCGAAAAAGGCATGGTGCGCAAGCTCATCGCCGCGCGCGTGGAATGGGTCAAGGACGAAGCAACCGGCCAGATGAAAATGCGCGAGGTCGAAGGCTCGGAATTCGAGATGCAGGCCGACCTGGTGCTGCTCGCCATGGGCTTCGTTTCGCCGCAGCAGAAGGTGCTGGAAGCGTTCGGGGTGGACCGCGATACCCGCGGCAACGTGCGCGCCAATACGGACGACTACCGCACCAGCGTGGAAAAGGTCTTCGCGGCCGGCGATATGCGGCGCGGCCAATCGCTGGTCGTGTGGGCCATCCGCGAGGGCCGCCAGTGCGCGCGCGCCGTGGATGCCTTCCTGATGGGCGACAGCGACCTGCCCCGGTAAGGCGAGGTGCGGCGACCGCCGCTATTAAGTCAGGCGACAACTGCGAAAGGTAAGATCGCCGCACCCCCTACCCGAGCGCGTCATCGTGCGCCCCTTACTGTCATCTTCCGCCGCCGACCTCCGGGCCGAACCCCCGCCGCCTGCCGAACCGCCCCGGCTCGCGCAAATCTTCGTCGCCTTCGCCAAGATCGGGCTGACCAGTTTCGGCGGCGGCCTTAGCGGCTGGATGCTGCGTGAATTCGTGCAGAACCGGCGCTGGCTGTCGGAAGACGAATTCCTGAGCGGGCTGGCGCTGGCCCAGGCGTTTCCCGGCGTCAACGTGGTCAACCTGTCGATCTGGATCGGTTTCCGCCTGCGCCGCAGCCGCGGCGCCCTGCTGGCGGCCCTGGGCATGATCGTGCCGCCCATGGCCGTTGCCATGGTGCTGGCCGCCGTATTCGCCGAGCTGGCGCATTCGTCCACCGTGCACCTGGTCCTCGCCGGCATTGCCGCCGCCGCCGTGGGCCTATCGCTGCAGATGGGGCTGCGCGCGGCCTACCGCGCGGCCACCAACGCCGTTCCCATCGTCATCATGGTGGTCACCTTTTGCGCCATCTTCCTGGCCGGTCTGCCGCTGATCTGGGTCGTGGGCGTGATGGCGCCGCTGTCCGTCGTGCTGGCCTACCTGCGGCTGCGCAAAAGAGGGGACGCACCATGACGCAGCATGACGGACTATGGGACCTGTTCGCCGTATTCGCGCCGCTGTCCTTCCTGACCGTGGGCGGGGGACAGAGCGTCGTTGCGGACATCCATCGCCAGGCGGTCGAGACCTACGGGTGGATGAACGACGCGCAGTTCCTCGACCTGTTCGCCCTGTCCCGCATCACCCCGGGCCCCGGCTCGCTGCTGGTGACCCTGGTGGGGTGGCAGGTACAGGGCCTGCTCGGGGCGCTGGTCGCGTCCTTCGCGATCTTCGTCCCCAGCAGCGTCCTGGTCTATGGGCTGGCGCGGGTATGGCAGCGATATCAGGGACGGACCTGGATACGCGCCATCGAGATCGGACTCGCGCCGGTCGCGGCCGGCATGATCCTGGCCGCGTCGTGCACCATCCTGCGGGCCGCCGAAGGCGGCGCCTGGGCCTGGGCGGTGGCCATCGCATCGACCCTGGTGCTGTTGCGCACGCGGGTCAGCCCCTTCCTTCTCCTGGGGGGCGGCGCGCTGGTCTTCCTGATCGCGCTGCGCTGAACCGGCACGCCCGCAAAGGGCGCCCGTACTGCCGAGCTACAATGCCAGGCCGTGGCACGTCCGCGCCCCGCCCATTCACTGGTCTTTATGGTCCCTGATTCAGTCAGCAAACCCGACTCCGCCCTGCGATTCTCCGGCGTGTCGCTCGGATACGGCGACTTCACGGTGTTGCAAGGCATCTCCATGACCGTGGCCCCCGGCCAGGTCGTGGCCGTCATGGGCGGCTCGGGGTCCGGCAAGACGACCATGCTGCGCGCGGCCACCGGCCAGCTCCAGGCGCGCGCCGGCCAGGTGCAGGCCTTCGGCCAGGACATGGCCCGCGTGACGCCGGATGAACTGCAGGCCCTGCGCAAGCGCATGGGCGTGCTCTTCCAGCAGGGCGCCCTGTTCACCGACCTGGACGTGTTCGAGAACGTCGCCTTTCCGTTGCGCGAGCACACGGCCTACAGCGAGGCGGAAGTCCTGGAACGCGTGCTCGACAAGCTGCACGCCGTGGGGCTGCGCACCGCCGCGCATCTGAAGGTTTCGGAGATCTCCGGCGGCATGGCCCGCCGGGTGGCCCTGGCACGCGCCGTGGTGCTGGAGCCGGAGCTCGTGCTGTACGATGAGCCCTTCGCCGGCCTGGATCCGATTTCGCTGGGCATCACCGCCCGCCTCATCCGTGACCTTTCCGACCGCCTGAAGTGCGCGGCGGTGCTTATCACCCACGATGTGAAGGAATCCTTCGCCATCGCGGACTATGTATACCTGGTGGGACAGGGCCGCCTGGTGGCGGCCGGCCGGCCGGACAGCCTGTCCGAATCGGCCGACCCCTACGTGCGCCAGTTCCTGCATGGCGAACCGGACGGCCCCGTCGCCTTCCATTACCCCGATACGCCGGCGTTCGATCGCTGGCTCGCCCAACAAGAGGGACGCAAGCCATGAGTGCTACGGGCACCCGCCCGATCGGCCGCCTCGGCGGCTGGGTCATCGACACCATCGGTGGGATCGGCTACTTCACCCGCTTTTTCGGCGCGCTGCTGGCCAAGAGCGGTATCGCGCTGCGCCGCCCGCGCTTGGTGTCGCAGCAAGTGCACTTCATCGGCAACTATTCCCTCGTAATCATTGCCGTGTCCGGCATGTTCGTGGGCTTCGTTCTGGGATTGCAGGGTTATTACACCTTGAGGCGCTACGGTTCCGAAGAATCCCTGGGCCTGCTGGTGGCACTGTCGCTGGTGCGCGAGCTGGGACCGGTGGTGACGGCATTGCTGTTCGCCGGGCGTGCCGGCACCTCGCTCACGGCGGAAATCGGGCTGATGAAGGCAGGCGAACAGTTGTCCGCCATGGAAGTCATGGCGGTCGACCCGATGCGCCGCGTGCTCGTGCCGCGGCTGTGGGGCGGCATCATCGCCATGCCGGTGCTGGCGGCCGTGTTCTCCATGGTCGGCATCATGGGTGGATGGGTGGTCGGCGTGGTAATGATCGGCGTCGACGCCGGGGCTTTCTGGTCGCAGATGCAGGGCGGCGTGGATGTCTGGAACGATGTGGCCAATGGCGTCCTCAAGAGCATCGTGTTCGGCATCGGGGTCACCCTGGTCGCGCTTTACGAAGGCTGGCAGGCGCGGCCGACGCCGGAGGGCGTGGCCCGGGCCACCACCCGCACCGTCGTGGTCGGCTCTCTCGCGGTGCTGGCGCTCGATTTCCTGCTCACCGCACTGATGTTTGGCAACTGATACGGACTTTTCATGTCACGGCAAAAAACCGATTTCTGGGTGGGGCTGTTCGTGCTGCTGGGCGCCGCTGCCCTGGTATTCCTGGCCCTGCGCGCCGGTAACCTGAGCGCTTTCTCGTTCTCGAAGACGTATGAGCTGACGGCGCAATTCGACAATATCGGCGGGCTCAAGGAACGCGCGGCGGTCAAGAGCGCCGGCGTTGTGGTCGGCCGCGTCAGCCGCATCCGCTTCGACGACAAAAGCTTCCAGGCCGTGGTCACGCTGAGTCTGGACGACGAGTTCCAGTTTCCCAAGGATTCCTCCGTCGCCATCCAGACCTCCGGCCTCCTTGGCGAACAGTACGTCGGGCTGACCGCGGGCGGCGATGACGCGAACTTTGCGGACGGGGACAAAATCCGGTATACACAAAGCGCCGTCGTTCTGGAAAACCTCATCAGCCAGTTCCTTTACGGCACCGCGGAAAAGCAGGGATCGGCACCCGCCGCAAACGCGCCGGCGCCGCAACCGCGCTGAAGGCAATTATTTTCAACACCGACGCGATCGTACGGCGCCCACCGTTGGGGAAGCGGGCAAGCGCCTTGGCTACGGGCGTGTTCGGCCGACAGGCTGTTACCAGAAAGACGACTAGATGAACAAGAACACTCTTACCCGCATGTTGACCCTGGCGGCGGCAGGCATAGGCCTGGCTGGCTGCGCGGTTCAAAACCCCGACCCGCGCGATCCGTGGGAAGGATTCAATCGGGGCGTCTACACCTTCAACGACAAGGTCGACCGCGCGGTCCTGCGTCCCATCGCCGTCGGCTATACGACCGTCACGCCGCAACCGGTACAGAGCTGCATCCACAACATCTTCAACAATGTGGGCGACATCTGGGGAGCCGCCAACAGCATGCTGCAGGGCCGCGGCCACGATTTCGTGAACACCCTGGGACGCTTCCTGTTCAATACCACCCTGGGCGTGGGCGGCTGCTTCGACGTGGCCACCGCCAATGGCGCCAAGCGCATTCCCAACGACTTCGGCACCACGCTGGGCGTGTGGGGCTTCGGGCAGGGCCCGTATCTGGTGTTGCCGTTGTGGGGTTCGAGCACGGTGCGCGATGGCGTCGGCCTGGTGGGCGACTTCACGGGCAACCAGTGGACCAGCGTAGGGGCCATCGACAACGTGCCGCTGCGCAATTCGCTGTATGGCCTTGAGATCATCGACCGCCGCGCCAGCCTGCTGGATGCCAGCGACACGGTGGACCGTGTAGCGCTGGACCCCTACAGCTTCGTGCGCGACGCCTATCTGCAACGGCGCGACGCCATGGTGCTGGGCAAACACGCCGGCGATGCCGACCATCTGCCCGTCTACGACGACGGCGACGACGACGATGGCGGCAGCACCGGCACGGGCACGAGCAATGCGGGCAGCGTCGTCACGCCCGCGCCCGGCGCCAGTTCCGTACCGCCGGCCGCGGCGCCCGTCCGCCAATAGGGCCGCACCGCCTCGGGGCGCCGCGGGCGCCTTCGGGGCCTGTCTCTGGAATCAGCAAGGAGTATTCATGCGCTTTACCCCCCTTACGATGTTGCAACGCCTGTTCGTCACCGGCCTGCTCGGCCTGGCGCTGGCCTACACCGCGCACGCCGCCGGCGATCCGCAGGCCGCGCCGGACAAGATCGTCCAGGACGCCGCCAACCAGACCCTGCAGGTCCTCAAGAGCGACGGCGGCGTCAAGTCGGGCGACCTGAACCGCGTGAACGAGGTGGTCAACCAGTACATCCTGCCGTACGTCGACTTCGAGAAGACCACGCGCCTGGCGGCCGGACGCTATTGGCGCCAGGCCTCTCCGGAACAGCGCAAGGCGCTGGCCGAGGCCTTCCGCGGCACGCTGGTGCGCACCTACAGCGGCGCGCTCACCCGCGTGGACAACAGCACCAGCATCAAGGTGACGTCGTCCAATGTCGACGGCAACGATGCCGTCGTACGCAGCACCATCAGCCAGCCCAACGGCCAGTCCGTCGGCGTCGACTATCGCCTGGAAAAAACCCCGGGCGGCTGGAAGATCTACGACCTCAATGTCGAAGGCATCTGGCTGATCGAGAACTACCGCAACCAGTTCGCCCAGCAAATCAACCAGAACGGTATCGACGGCCTGATCCAGGCCTTGAACCAGCGCAACGCGCGCTAGGACGGCAGCGCCCCGGCCCGGACAACCCTGTGCCGCCCGGGGCCATCTCTCGGGGGAAACCCGGGGGCACTCTATAATTGCGGATTGGCTCTTTCCGGGCTGTGCCCGCGCATCATGTCCGCCGTCCGTCTCGACAACGTCTCGAAAACCTACGCCCCCCGCTTGCCTACCTGGAAAAAGTGGCTGGGCAAGACCGCCGCGCCGGGCTTTCAGGCCGTCCGGAATGTCAGCCTCGAAATCGAGCCCGGCGAATTCTTCGGCCTGCTGGGGCCGAACGGCGCCGGCAAAACCACGCTGATCTCCCTGCTCGCCGGACTGGCGCGCCCGACCAGCGGCTCGGCCAGCGTCTGCGGGTACGACGTGCAGCGCGACTACCGGCAGGCGCGGCGCGCCCTGGGCGTGGTGCCGCAGGAACTGGTCTACGACCCCTTTTTCACCGTGCGCGAAACCCTGCGCATCCAGTCCGGCTACTTCGGCCTGCGCAAGAACGACGACTGGATCGACGAAATCCTCCTCAATCTGGGCCTGTCCGACAAGGCCGACGCCAACATGCGCGCCCTGTCGGGCGGCATGAAGCGCCGCGTGCTGGTGGCGCAGGCGCTTGTGCACCGTCCGCCTGTCATCGTCCTGGACGAGCCTACCGCCGGCGTGGACGTGGACCTGCGCCGCACCCTGTGGGAATTCATTTCACGCCTGAACAAGGCGGGCCACACGATCATGCTGACCACCCATTACCTGGAAGAGGCCGAGGCGCTCTGCGGACGCATCGCCATGCTGAAGGCGGGCCGCATCGTCGCGCTGGACACCACACAGGCCTTGCTGGCCGATGTCGGGGGTGTGGATCTGGAGGACGCGTTCGTGCGCATCATGCACCGCGAAGACGACACGCAGCTGACCGAGGTGGTGTCATGACGCCGCCGCTCGGACCCGCCGCCCAGACCTTGCTCGACGCCGGCCAGCAGGCCGGCTCCGGCTTTCCCACCCTGCTGCGCAAGGAGCTGCTGCGGTTCTGGAAGGTCAGTTTCCAGACCATCGCTGCGCCGGTGATCACGGCCTTGCTCTATCTGCTGGTCTTCGCCCAGGTCCTGCAGGACCGCGTGCATGTCTACGGCTCCGTGCCCTACACATCGTTCCTGATCCCGGGGCTGATGATGATGAGCATGCTGCAGAACGCTTTCGCCAACCCATCGTCATCGCTGATCCAGAGCCGCATTACGGGCAACCTGGTATTCATCCTGTTGCCGCCGCTGTCGCACCGGGACATCTATCTCGCCTATGTCATCGCGGCCGTCGTGCGCGGCGTGGCGGTGGGACTGTGCGTGTGGATCGTCGCGCTTTTCTTCATTCCGCTGACCCCCGCGCACCCGCTGTGGATACTGGCATTCGCGGTGCTGGCCTGCGGCATCATGGGCAGCCTGGGCGTGGTCGCGGGCCTGTTCTCGGAAAAATTCGACCAGTTGGCGGCTTTCCAGAACTTCCTGATCATGCCGGCCACCTTCCTGTCCGGCGTGTTCTATTCGATCCACACCTTGCCGTCTTTCTGGCAGGGCGTGTCGCACTGGAACCCCATCTTCTACACCATCGATGGCTTCCGCTACGGCTTCTTCTCGGTCTCGGACGTGTCGCCGTGGCGCAGCCTCGCGGTAGTCACCTGCGTGTTCCTGGCCCTGTCGGCATACGCCATCCGGCTGCTGGCCAGCGGCTACAAACTGAGGAACTGACGACCATGCTCCCGACGCCAGAGGACATCCGCCGATACATCGCCGACGGACTTTCCTGTGAACATATCGACGTGCAGGGCGATGGCTCGCATTTCGACGCCGTCATCGTCAGCGCCGCGTTCGAAGGCAAGCGCAGCATCGCGCGCCACCAGATGGTCTATGCCGCCCTGGGCGATCGCATGAAGGCCGAGATCCACGCGCTGTCGATGCGCACCCTCACCCCGGACGAATACAAGGCAGGACGCTGATGGACAAGCTACGCATCACGGGCGGTGCACGCCTGCGCGGCGAGATCGCCGTATCGGGGGCGAAGAACGCCGCCCTGCCCATCCTGTGCGCGGGCCTGCTGACCGCGGATGAGCTCACGCTGGACAATGTGCCGGACCTGAACGACATCTCCACCATGGTGCGCCTGCTGGGCCGTGTCGGCGCGCGTGCCGAACGCCGGGCCGACGGTTCCGTGAGCGTGCAGGCCGACAAGGTCGACAAGCTGGAAGCTCCCTACGAGCTCGTCAAGACCATGCGGGCATCCATCATGGTGTTGGGCCCGCTGCTGGCGCGCTTCGGCGAAGCGCGTGTGAGCCTGCCGGGCGGCTGCTCCATCGGCCAGCGTCCGGTGGACCAGCACATCAAGGGCCTGGCGGCGCTGGGCGCCGACATCCGGCTGGAACACGGCTTCGTCGTGGCCCACGCCAAGCGCTTGAAGGGCGCGTCCATCCGCACCGACATGGTCACCGTCACGGGCACGGAAAACCTGCTCATGGCCGCCACGCTGGCCGAAGGGCGCACCGTACTGGAAAACGCCGCGCGCGAGCCGGAAGTGGTTGACCTGGCCGAACTGCTCATCAAGATGGGCGCGCGCATCGAAGGGCATGGCACCGACCGCATCGTCATCGACGGCGTCGAACGCCTGCACGGGGCGCAGCACCGCGTCATCCCGGACCGTATCGAGGCCGGCACCTTCCTGTGCGCGGTCGCCGCCGCGGGCGGCGATATCGTCCTGCGCGACAGCAACCCCGCCATCATGGGCGCGACCCTGGACAAGCTGGCCGAAGCGGGCCTGTCGCTGGAGACGGGCCCGGACTGGATACGTGCCCGGATGCAGCGCCGGCCCACCGCGGTCAGCCTGCGCACCCACGAATACCCCGGCTTTCCCACCGACATGCAGGCGCAGTTCATGGCGCTGGACACCGTCGCCGAAGGCACCGGCGTGATTGTCGAGAACATCTTCGAAAACCGCTACATGCACGTGCAGGAACTCATCCGCCTGGGCGCCGACATCGATATCGACGGCCACACCGCCGTGGTGCGCGGCGTACCGCGGCTTTCCGGCGCCACCGTCATGGCGACGGACCTGCGCGCATCGGCCAGCCTGGTCATCGGCGGCCTGACCGCCGAAGGCGAGACCATCGTCGACCGGATCTACCACCTGGACCGCGGTTACCAGCACATGGAAACCAAACTGCGCGAACTGGGCGCCAATATCGAACGCATCACGCCGTCGAAATAATGAATACGTCGAACATTCCGGCAACGGTGGGCCAACTGGCGGGCCGGGCCCCGGACCCCACCGTGCTGACCCTGGCGCTCTCCAAGGGGCGCATCTTCGAGGAAACGCTACCCTTGCTGGCGGCGGCCGGCGTCGAGGTCGCGGAAAATCCGGAACACTCGCGCAAGCTCATCATTCCCACCAGCGATCCCGCGCTGCGCCTGATCATCGTGCGCGCCTCCGATGTCCCGACGTATGTGCAGTACGGCGCGGCCGATCTGGGCATCGCGGGCAAGGACGTCCTGATCGAGCACGCCGCCGAGCACCCCGGCGGGCTGTACCAGCCCATCGACCTGAACATCGCCAAGTGCCGGCTGTGCGTCGCGGTTCCGGCCGGCTTCGACTACGTCAAGGCGGTACACCAGGGCGCGCGCCTGCGCGTGGCGACCAAATACGTCCAGGCGGCGCGCGAGCACTTCGCCGCCAAGGGCGTATATGTGGACCTGATCAAGCTGTACGGCTCGATGGAGCTGGCGCCGCTGGTGGGACTGGCCGACGCCATCGTGGACCTGGTGTCCTCGGGCGGCACGCTGCGCGCCAACAACCTGGTGGCGGTGGAGGACATCATGCCGATTTCGTCGCGCCTGGTGGTCAACCAGGCCGCGCTCAAAACCCGCGGTGCCCGGCTGCAGCCGCTGCTGGACGCGTTCCAGAAGGCCAGCGCCGCCCTTTGTATCCCGCAGGGGTAAGCCCATGGCCACCATCAACCGCCTCGACTCCCGCGACCCCGGCTTCGCCGCCGCCCTGACCGCCCTGCTGGCCTTCGAGGCTTCGCAAGACGAATCCATCGACCGCGCGGCGGCCGACATCCTGGCGGCCGTGCGCGAGCGCGGCGACGCGGCGCTGCTCGAATACACGCAGCGCTTCGATCGCGTCGAGGCGGACTCGGTCCAGGCCCTGGAAATCCCCCGCGAGAGCTGGCAGGCAGCCCTCGGCTCGCTGCCCGCCGCCCAGCGCGCGGCCCTGGAGGCTGCCGCGGAACGCGTGCGCGCATACCACCAGCGCCAGCGCGGCGAAACCTGGACGTACACCGAAGCCGACGGCACCGTGCTGGGACAGAAGATCACGCCGCTGGACCGGGTGGGCCTGTACGTTCCCGGCGGCAAGGCCGCCTATCCGTCTTCCGTGCTGATGAACGCCATTCCCGCCAAGGTGGCCGGCGTCGCGGAACTCATCATGGTCACGCCCACGCCGGGCGGCGTGCGCAACCCGATGGTGCTGGCGGCCGCCGCCATTGCCGGCGTGGACCGCGCCTACGCCATCGGCGGCGCCCAGGCGGTCGGGGCGCTGGCCTACGGCACCGCGACGATCCCCGCCGTCGACAAGATCGTCGGCCCGGGCAATGCCTATGTGGCCGCGGCAAAGCGCCGCGTTTTCGGGACGGTGGGCATCGACATGATCGCCGGCCCCAGCGAGATCCTGATCATCTGCGACGGACGCACCCCGGCGGACTGGATCGCCATGGACCTGTTCTCCCAGGCCGAGCACGATGAACTGGCCCAGGCCATCCTGCTGTGCCCGGACGCCGCCTACCTCGACGAGGTGGCCGCCTCCATCGATCGCCAGTTGCCCGGCATGCCGCGCGCCGACATCCTGCGCGAGAGCCTGGGCAAGCGCGGCGCCCTGATCCAGGTGCGCGACCTCGACGAAGCCTGCGACATCGCCAACCACATCGCACCGGAACACCTGGAGCTCTCCACCGAGGATCCGGAACGCTGGGCGGAGCGCATCCGCCACGCCGGCGCGATTTTCATGGGGCGCTATGCTTCCGAATCGCTGGGCGACTACTGCGCCGGCCCCAACCACGTGCTGCCCACATCTCGCACGGCGCGCTTCTCCTCGCCCCTGGGCGTTTACGATTTCCAGAAGCGTTCCAGCCTGATCCAGGTGTCGCGGCAAGGTGCGCAGACCCTGGGCCGCATCGCCGCCGAACTCGCCTACGGCGAGGGCCTGCAGGCGCATGCCGGCAGCGCCGAATACCGGCTCGACAAGGCATGAAAGCCGCGCCGCAGCGGCCGGCGCCCGCGCCAGCCGCGGCCATGCAACCGTCCTCTGGCGAGGCCGAGGCCGTGGCCTTGCGCGTGGCGGCCACCGTGCGGCCCGACGTTCGCGGCCTGTCCGCCTACGCCGTCGGCCACGCGCCCGGCGCCGTCAAGCTGGACGCGATGGAGAATCCCTACGACCTGCCCGCCGAGGTGCGCGATGACATCGCCGCGGCGGTGCGGGCCACGCCGCTGAACCGTTACCCCGCGGGGCGCAACGATGCGCTGGAGGCAGCCGTGCGGACGGCCTTCGGCGTGCCCGGGCCGGCGGCGCTGCTGTTCGGGAACGGCTCGGACGAATTGATCCATCTGGTCGTGCAGGCCTGCTGCCAGCCCGGCGACGTCGTCATGTCTCCCGTGCCGTCCTTCGTGATCTTCGCGATGGCGGCGCGCCTGAACCATGCCCGCTTCGTAGGCGTGCCGCTGACTCCGGACTTCGAGCTCGACCTTCCGGCCATGCTGGCGGCCATCCAGGCGCATCGCCCCAAGGTCATTTTCCTGGCCGTGCCGAACAACCCGACGGGCGGCCGCTGGACGGACGAGGCCATCTCGGCCATCCTCGCCGCCGCCCCGGGACTGGTGGTCATCGACGAGGCCTACCAGCCGTTCTGCGACGGCACGTGGATGCCGCGCGCGGCGGAACTGGACAACGCGGTCGTGCTGCGCACGGTGTCCAAGATCGGGCTGGCCGGGCTGCGCTTCGGCTACCTGGCCGGCGCGCCGGCCTGGATCGCCGAGTTCGACAAAGTGCGCCCGCCCTACAACATCGACGTGCTGACCCAGGCCGTGCTGCTGGCGGTACTGCGCCACAAGCCGGTGCTGGACGGGCAGGCCGCGCGACTGCGGGCGGACCGTCCCGTGCTGGCCGCCGCGCTGGCCGCCTTGCCCGGCGTGACGGTGTATCCCTCTTCGGCAAACTTCCTTCTGGTGCGCTTTTCCGGCAAGATGGGCGCCAACGCCGTGCATCAAGCCCTGAAAACGCGCAAAATACGGGTTCGCGACTTCCCGGACGACGATTCCGCGCTGGCAGGCTGCCTGCGCATCTCGCTGGGCACCCCGGACGAACACGCCGCGCTGCTGGCTGCCCTGCGCGATATCCTTTCCTGAGCCTTTTTCACCCTAGCCCACCGCCCGCCCCGGGCCGACCGCCCGCCGCGACAACCGTACACCATGCGTACCGCAGACATTACCCGCAACACCAATGAAACCCGCATCCGCGTGGCGGTGAACCTGGACGGAACCGGCCGCCAGACCATCGATACGGGCGTGCCCTTCCTCGACCATATGCTGGACCAGATCGCCCGCCACGGGCTGATCGACCTGGACATCAAGGCCGACGGGGACCTGCATATCGACGCACACCATACGGTCGAGGACGTCGGCATCACGCTGGGCCAGGCCATCGCCGCAGCCATCGGGGACAAGAAAGGAATCCTGCGCTACGGCCATGCCTACGTTCCGCTGGACGAGGCCCTGTCGCGCGTGGTGGTGGATTTCTCCGGCCGCCCCGGCCTGGAATTCCACGTGCCGTTCACGCGCGCGCGCATCGGTGAATTCGACGTCGACCTGACGCGCGAATTCTTCCAGGGCCTGGTCAACCACGCCTTGATCACCTTGCACATCGACAACCTGCGCGGCAAGAACGCCCATCATCAATGCGAAACGGTGTTCAAGGCCTGTGGCCGCGCGCTGCGCATGGCCATCGAACGCGATCCGCGCAGCGCCGGGGTTGTCCCGTCGACCAAGGGCGTCCTGTGACCGCCCGACCCTGAACCAGCAGGCAGAATCTCGTGACTTCGATCGCTATCGTCGACTACGGCATGGGCAACTTCCACTCCGTGGCGCGCGCCCTGGCCGCCGCCGCGCCGGACGCCGACATCCGCATCTGCAATACCGTGGCCGATATCGACGCCGCGGATCGCGTCGTCTTTCCGGGGCAGGGCGCCATGGCCGACTGCATGCGCACCCTGAATGAATCCGGCCTGCGCGAGGCCGTGCTGCACGCCGCGCGCAGCAAGCCGCTGCTGGGCGTCTGCGTGGGCGAACAGATGCTGTTCGACACCAGCGAGGAAGGACCGACCATCTGCCTGGGCATATTCCCCGGCGTGGTGCATCGTTTCAGCGGCCCGCAGTACGCCGCACCTATCGGTGCCTATGAAGACCCTGCCGTGGCACCGCCCGATGGCGAACGCCTGAAGGTTCCGCACATGGGATGGAACAAAGTGCGCCAGACGCGCTCTCATCCTATCTGGGCCGGCATTCCGGATGGCACCCATTTCTATTTCGTGCACAGTTATTACGCCGTGCCCGCCGATCCCGGCCTGACCGTTGGGGAAAGCGATTACGGCGGTTCCTTTACCTGCGCGGTGGCGACGGCTAACATTTTCGCGGTGCAATTCCACCCGGAGAAGAGCGCCGATCACGGCCTGCGGCTGTACCGGAATTTCGTAGACTGGCGTCCGTGACTTTCCTGCCTGCAGGCTCGACACCACGCTCGTTTGCGGCATCCGTTCCAACAACCGATTTTTCCAAAGCGCGTCATTCATCATGCTGCTGATCCCCGCCATCGACCTCAAAGACGGGCGTTGCGTGCGCCTGCGCCAGGGTGACCTGGACGATGCAACGGTGTTCTCCGAAGACCCGGCCGCCATGGCCACGCATTGGCTGGAACAAGGCGCACGGCGCCTGCATCTGGTCGACCTCAACGGCGCCGTGGCCGGCAAGCCGCGCAACGAAGCCAGCATCAGGGCCATCGTCGACGCGGTCGGCGACGAAATCCCGGTCCAGATCGGCGGCGGCATCCGCGACCTGGACACCATCGAGCGCTACCTCGACAACGGCATCTCCTACGTCATCATCGGCACCGCCGCGGTCAAGAACCCCGGCTTCCTGCACGACGCCTGCGGCGCCTTTCCGGGCAGCATCATCGTCGGCCTGGATGCGCGCGACGGCAAGATCGCCACCGACGGCTGGAGCAAGCTGACCCGCCACGACGTCCTGGACCTGGCGAGCAAGTTCGAGGACTATGGCTGCGAAGCCATCATCTACACGGACATCGGCCGCGACGGCATGCTGTCCGGCGTCAACGTCGAGGCCACCGTGCGGCTGGCCCAGCATGTGCGGATTCCCATCTTCGCTTCCGGCGGCATCGCGGGCATCGAAGACATCGAAGCCCTTTGCGCGGTCGAGGAAGAAGGCGTCGAAGGTGCCATCCTGGGCCGCAGCATCTACGAAGGCGCGCTGAATTTCCAGGCCGCGCAGACGCGCGCCGACGAGCTGGCCAAGCCATGACGGATATCGCCTCGGGCGGCGGCAACGCCTGCGCCAACGCGCTGACGCGGCGCATCATCCCTTGCCTGGACGTCACCGCGGGCCGCGTCGTCAAAGGCGTGAACTTCGTCAACCTGGTCGATGCCGGCGACCCGGTGGAGATCGCGCGGCGCTATAACGAGCAGGGCGCCGACGAACTGACCTTCCTCGACATCACCGCCACCAGCGACGGGCGCGACCTCATCCTGCCCATCATCGAGCAGGTCGCCTCGCAGGTCTTCATCCCGTTGACGGTGGGCGGCGGCGTGCGGCAGGTGTCGGATATCCAGCGCCTGCTGAACGCGGGCGCCGACAAGATCAGCATCAACAGCGCCGCGGTCGCCAACCCGGAGCTGGTGCGCGAAGCGGCCGACTACCACGGCTCCCAATGCATCGTGGTGGCGATCGACGCGCGCCGCGTCGACACCGACGATGGAAGCCCGCGCTGGGAGGTCTACACCCATGGCGGGCGCAAGCCCACCGGCATCGACGCGGTGCAATGGGCGCGCAAGATGGCGCAATACGGCGCCGGCGAGATCCTGCTCACCAGCATGGACCAGGATGGCACGAAATCGGGCTTCGACCTTGCGCTGACGCGCGCGGTGTCGGACGCCGTGCCCGTGCCGGTCATCGCCTCCGGCGGCGTCGGCACCCTGCAGCACCTGGCCGACGGCGTCACCAGCGGCCGTGCCAGCGCCGTGCTGGCCGCCAGCATCTTCCACTACGGCCAGCACACCGTCCAGGAGTGTAAGCACTTCATGGCCGCGCAGGGCATTGAAGTACGATTGGAATGATATGAACAATGATCCCGCCTGGCTGGCCGACGTCGTCTTCGACGACCAGGGCCTGATTCCCGCCATTGCCCAGGATGCCGACACCGGACAGGTACTCATGGTGGCCTGGATGAACCGCGAATCGCTGGCCGAAACCGCCGCCAGCGGACGCGCGGTGTATTGGTCCCGCTCGCGCCAGCGCCTGTGGCGCAAGGGCGAGGAATCCGGCCATACGCAGCAGGTGCACGAACTGCGGCTGGACTGCGACGGCGATGTGGTCCTGCTCAAGGTGGTACAACAGGGTGGCATCGCCTGCCATACCGGCCGTGCGAGCTGCTTCTTTCGCCGGCTGGACGAACAGGATGGGCAGCAGCGCTGGCACACCACCGACCCGGTCCTCAAGGACCCGGAGCTGATCTACAAATGAGCGATATCGACCCGCGCAGCGCCGCTGTCCTGGCGCGCGTCGCCGACATGCTGGCGACTCGCCGCCCGGACCGCGGAGGCGATCCCGCGACCTCCTACGCCGCCAAGCTGCTGTCCAAGGGACCTGACGCCTTCTTGAAGAAGATAGGCGAGGAAGCGACCGAACTCGTCATGGCGGCCAAGGATGGCGTGCCCGCGCGCATCGTCAGCGAAACCGCGGATCTCTGGTTTCACTGCCTGGTGGCCCTGACTCATTACAATCTGCGGCCGGAAGACGTGCTGGCCGAACTGGCGCGGCGCGAAGGCCTGTCGGGCCTGGCCGAAAAAGCCGCCCGGCCGGCCGACTGACCGGGCGGGCGACAACCTCGGCATACGGAGCGAGATTCATGAGCGACAACTGCATCTTCTGCAAGATCGGACGCGGCGACATCCCGGCCAACAAGGTGTACGAGGACGAAGAATTCGTCGCCTTCCACGACATCAACCCCGCCGCGCCGGTGCACCTGCTGCTCATCCCTCGCCGCCACATTGCATCGCTCCAGGAGATTACGCCCGACGATGCCGGCTGGTTGGGTAGAATGGTGGCATTGGCGCCGCGCCTGGCGCTGGACAACGGCTGCAACCCCGGAGCCGAGGGCGGCTTCCGCCTGCTTGCCAATTCCGGCGCGGAAGGCGGCCAGGAAGTGCCGCATCTGCATTTCCACATCATTGGCGGTTCGCGTCCTTGGAAAGGCCGCGCAGCCCCGAACGCATGAACACGGAGAACCGTCATGGGCAGTTTTAGCATCTGGCATTGGCTGATCGTTCTGGTCATCGTGGCGCTGATTTTCGGCACCAAGAAACTGCGCAATATCGGCAGCGACCTCGGCGGGGCGGTCAAGGGCTTCAAGGAAGGCATGCGCGATGCCAACGGCAACCCGGTCGATCCGGCGGATCCAGCGGTCCAGCAACGCGTGTCTGGCGACACGATCGACGTCCAGGCCAAGGAAAAAACGCATTCCTGATCCCGGTCCCCGGCACGGTCACGCCTGCGGGCGGGGCGGCCGGGGCCTTGCGCCTCCCTTTCATTGGCCGTCGTATGTTTGATGTCAGTTTCTCAGAACTGATGGTGATCGGCGTGATCGCGCTGATCGTCATCGGACCGGAACGTCTGCCCAAAGTCGCACGCACCGTCGGGCATCTGCTCGGCCGCGCGCAGCGCTATGTCAACGACGTGAAAAGCGACATCCGGCGCGAAATCGAGCTGGACGACCTGCGCAAGTTCAAGAGCGAAATGGAAGACGCCGCCCAGTCGGTGCACACCTCGCTGCGGGACGTCGGGACCTCGCTGCAGGAACCGGCCCAGGCCTTGCGCCAGGAGCTCGAGGACACCGCCAAGGCGGCGACCAGCGCGGTATCCACGCATACGGAGCCTGCGGCAGCGCCGGCGCCCATGGCCGTACCGGACCCGGCGGCGCCCGCGGTCGCCCACGCCGCCACGACGCCGCACGGCGCCCCGGCCGGCTCCGCGGCAGCGTCCGGGCCGACACCGGGTCCGACACCGGCAGCGCCGGCAACCTCGGTCGCACCGGCCGCGACGGCCGCTCCAACATCTCCCGCACCGCAGGCCGCGACGCCCGCTTCTCCATCCCCTACGGGTACCGCAACGTGAGCCAGGAAATTCCGCAGGACGAGCTGCAGGAAGACAGCTTCATGTCGCACCTGATCGAGCTGCGTACGCGGCTGCTGCGTGCCGTGGCGGCGGTGGCCGTCATCTTCATCATCCTGTTCATCTACCCGGGCGCCTCGGTCATCTACGACATCCTCGCGCGCCCCATGCTGGCCTCCCTGCCCGAAGGCACCCGCATGATCGCGACCGGCGTCATCACGCCCTTCATGGTGCCCGTCAAGGTCACGCTGATGGCCTCGTTCGTGCTGGCCCTGCCGGTGGTGCTGTGGCAGGCCTGGGCCTTCGTCGCGCCGGGCCTGTACCGCCACGAAAAACGGCTGGCGCTGCCGCTCATCGTATCCAGCACGCTGCTGTTCCTCGGCGGCATGGCGTTCTGCTATTTCGTCGTCTTCCGCACCGTCTTTCATTTCATCGCCACGTTCGCGCCGCAGTCCATCACGCCCGCGCCGGACATCGAAGCCTACCTCAGCTTCGTCATGACCATGTTCCTGGCCTTCGGCATCACCTTCGAGGTACCGGTGGCGGTGGTCCTGCTGGTCAAGGCAGGCATCGTGGACGTGAAGAAACTCAGCAGCGCGCGCGGCTACGTGGTCGTCGGCGCCTTCGTCATCGCCGCTGTCGTGACGCCGCCGGACGTCGTCAGCCAGTTCCTGCTTGCCGTGCCGCTCTGCCTGCTATTCGAGATCGGGCTCATCTGCGCGCGCATGATTTCCAAGCCGAACAAACCGGAAAGCGACGGCGAAAACGCGCTGACCGAACGGCACTGACCCGCGCCGGCGGCCAGTCCCACGAGCCGGGGCCGGCAAAGGATAGGCCGCAACGTCGACGGAATGCCGGTGGCAATGCTTGCCTTCGCCGGCCGGACGCGCGCAGCCGCGAAAGCCGCGCCATGCGCTCAAACTGCGGCACCAGCGGCATCCGCCATTAGAACGAGACGGATTCACGCTTGAGTCGGTCCTGCTGCAATCGTACATTGCGGCATGAACATGGCGAACCGGTTGCGAACCCTGATGCGCTGGCGTGGCATACGCAGCCAACGACAACTGGCACGCCTTTCCGGCGTACCGCAGACCTCCATCCACCGCATTCTGAGCCGCGCCGAAGGGTATCTGCCGGCGCTCGACACGCTGTCGCGCCTGGCGCGTGCCCTCGGCACCACCGTCACCTGGCTGAACGATGGCGACGCCAGTGCGTCCTCCACGCCGCAGGCGCAGGAACCGCCGCACCTGCGCGAGCCGCAAGCCGGACGCCAGTACCACCCGGAATGCGGAGGCGACGCGGCCGAACTCCACATGCTGATGGCGCGGCTTTCCGAACCCGAGCGCCGCCACATCGTCGCCCTGGTGCGCCTGCTGGCGGATCGCCCTACCTGGGGCGCTGGGGACGCACGCCGATTCTCACCTTCAACTCCATCGGGCGGCCGCCGCGCAGAACGGACACGGTGACCACCTGCCCCGGCGGCAGCAAGGCGACCATCGCCAGCATCGAAGCGGTGTTCTGCACATCGTTGCCGTCGATGCTCAGGACGATGTCACCGACCCGGATACCGCCGCGCCCCGCCGGGCCATCGCGCATGACGCCCGCGATGATGGCGCCGCGCGGACTGCTCAACTTGAACGCGCGCGCCAGTTCTGGCGTCAGATCCTGCGGCTCGACTCCCAGCCAGCCGCGACGCACCGAGCCGCTGCGCACGATTTCTTCCATCACCGAGCGCGCCGTGTCGATCGGCACGGCGAAACCGATGCCCAGCGACCCACCGGTCTGCGAATAGATCGCCGTGTTGATTCCCACCACGTTGCCGTGCTGGTCGATCAGCGCGCCACCGGAATTCCCCGGGTTGATGGCGGCATCGGTCTGGATGAAGTTCTCGTAGGTGTTCAAGCCGAGGCTGCTGCGCCCCAGCGCCGACACGATGCCTTGGGTCGTGGTCTGGCCGACGCCGAAAGGGTTGCCGATGGCCAGGACGATGTCGCCGACCTTCAACGATCCGTCGTTGCCAAGGCTGGCCACGGGGAGTTCGCCAATTTGGGCCGGTAGCTTGAGGACGGCAAGATCGGTTTCCGGATCGGCGCCCACGACCTGGGCGGAGCTCTCGCGGCCATCTGCCAGCGCCACCTCGATGGCGTCGGCCGCTTCCACGACGTGGTAATTCGTGAGGACGTAGCGGTCCTCCACGATCACGCCGGACCCCAGGCTGGTCGACTCATGGCGCCGGCTGGCGCCCGGCACCTGGCCCAGCAGCTCGCGAATGATGGGATCGTCGGGCAGTGGGATCAGCGGCACGTCCACATGCTTGGCGGTGTAGACGTTCACCACGGCCGGCGCGGCACGCGCCACGGCGGGCGCGAAGCTCAGGGCCATGGCCGCGTCGGCCGATCCGGCGCTCCCCGCGGGGCCCGGTCCCGGCGTGCTTGGCAGGGAGGGCTCGGACAGGCGCAGCCAGTCCGGCCGCAAGGTACTGACCACGAATAGAATGGCTAGACTGACCGTTACGGTCTGGGCAAATATCAGCCAGAGTCGACGCATAGGCAAGGCAATGAACAGAATCGATACCAGTGAATTGGCCGCTTGGCTGGATCAGACCCTGCAGCCGGGACGGTTCAGGGATTACTGCCCAAACGGGTTGCAGGTGGAGGGCAAGGCGTCGATCGGCCATATTATCGCGGGCGTCACGGCTTCGGAGGCCTTGTTGCGCGCAGCCATCGCCCGCGGCGCCGACGCGGTGCTGGTGCACCACGGCTGGTTCTGGAAGAACGAGGACCCACGCGTGCGAGGAACCCGCCGCACCCGGCTGGCCCTGGCGCTGGCGCATGACCTGAACCTGTTCGCCTACCACCTGCCGCTGGATGCGCACCCTTTGCTCGGTAATAACGCGCAACTCGCCCGCGTGCTGGGCTTGCAGCCGGACACCGATTCCACCGGAGCACCCCGCACATGCGGCGCCGACGGCCTGGTCTGGCTGGGCTCCGCCCCGGGCATCCAGACTTTCGGGCAACTGGCCGCGCGCGTGCAGGAACGACTGCACCGGGCTCCGCAAGCCATCGGCGACCCCGAACGGCCCATCCGCCGGATCGCCTGGTGCACCGGCGGCGCGCAGGGAATGCTGACGGAGGCGGTGGATGCGGGTGCCGACGCCTACATCACGGGCGAAATCTCGGAGCCCACCGTGCATCTGGCGCGCGAGACGGGTGTCGGATTCCTGGCGGCCGGGCACCATGCCACCGAACGCTACGGCGCCCAGGCGCTGGGTGCCGCCATCGCCGCCCAATTCAATATCCGTGTCGACTTCGTCGATATCGACAACCCGGTATAGGATCGTGCTGCGCCGGCTGCCGCCGGCGGGCATGCCCGCCCCCTACGGCGTCGAGGTGCGCTCAGGCGCCGCTCCGCGCTGCTCCTTCAGCAGGTCGCGGATCTCGCGCAGCAGTTGCACATCGGCCGGCGTGCCAGCGGGAGCTGCGTCCAGATGCGTGCGGGCCCTTGCCACGGCCTTGACCATCCAGAAAATGATGAATGCGAGCAGGACGAAATTGATCACGATGGTGATGAAATTGCCCCAGGCGAAGACATTGGCGCCGGCTTTCGTCAAGTCGGCGTATGTCATGGGCCCGGTATAGTTGGGCGGCATGGAGAGCACCAGGAACTTGTTGGAAAAGTCGACCGCTCCGCCCAGTACGAAGTTGATCAGGGGCATCACGATGTCCTTCACCAGCGAATCCACGATTCTTCCGAAGGCGGCGCCAATAATCACGCCGACGGCCAGATCGACAGCATTGCCCTTGACGGCGAAATTGCGGAAGTCCTTGAGTACACCGGTCGCTTTGCTCATACATGCTCCTCTGTGATACGGCCCCTGATTGGGCTAAGGTTATAATACGCGGTTGCGAAGACGCCACGTAATTCCAAAAGCGCTGCGCCTTCGCGCAGACATACTTTAAAGACCTGAAGACGAAAGACCAGAGTTAAGACCATCCCGGCGTTCCGGGGTGTATAGAAAGGCCAGGTACAGGGCCAACTGCTTATTCCACATCCCCCGGAGGGGACGCTACACGGCCCGGCACTACCGCAGTAGCTGCATAACAAGGATGGAAGATGAGTCAGACTACGATGTATCCCGATGACGAAGGCGCAGCCCCCATCAATCTGCCCCCTGACCCATCGAGACGTTTCTGGGTAACGACGGCCTGTGCCCTGGGTGGCGTGGCCGGCGTAGCAACTGCGGTGCCGTTCGTCGGCACCTTCGCCCCGTCCGCCAAGGCGCGCGCCGCCGGCGCACCGGTGGAAGTGGACGTCGCCGGCATCCCGGCCGGACAAATGGTCACAGTGGAATGGCGCGGCAAGCCGGTCTGGATACTGCGCCGCTCTCCCGAACAGCTCGAAGAGCTCAAGAAAGACACGTCCCTGCTCGCGGATCCCAACTCCCAGCGGCCCGGTTTCACGCCCAAATACGCGGAAAACGAGTACCGCTCGCGCAAGCCGGACCTGTTCGTCTGCGTCGGCATCTGCACCCACCTCGGTTGCTCGCCACACCAGCAGGCGGATGTCGCGCCCGGCATCGACGGTTTCCTTTGCCCCTGCCACGGCTCCACCTTCGACCTGGCGGGCCGGGTCTTCAAGAACGTGCCGGCGCCGGACAACCTGGAGGTGCCGCCGTATCAGTATCTCAGCGACAACCGCATCATCATCGGCGTCGATGAAGACAACAAGGCCTGAAGCGGCGCTGCCTCGCCCCGCTCGATAGAACAGATACGCCACGACTAGCAAAGGAGCTGCTTCATGGCTGGCGACAAGACCGTCGAATCGACAGGTTTCATGGGTTGGCTGGACCGCCGTTTTCCGGCAACGTCCACCTGGAAGGCCCATGTCTCCGAGTACTACGCACCCAAGAATTTCAACTTCTGGTATTTCTTCGGTTCCCTGGCGCTGCTGGTGCTGGTGATCCAGATCGTGACCGGAATCTTCCTGGTCATGCATTACAAGCCGGACGCCGAGCGCGCGTTCCAGTCCGTCGAATACATCATGCGGGAAGTGCCGGGCGGGTGGTTTATCCGCTACATGCACTCGACTGGTGCATCGATGTTCTTCGTGGTGGTCTACCTGCACATGCTGCGCGGACTGCTTTATGGCTCGTACCGCAAGCCGCGCGAACTGGTCTGGATCTTCGGCGTCGCGATCTTCCTCTGCCTGATGGGCGAAGCCTTCTTCGGCTACCTGCTGCCCTGGGGCCAGATGTCCTACTGGGGCGCGCAGGTCATTGTGAACCTGTTCTCGGCGATCCCCTTCATCGGACCGGACCTGTCGATCTGGATCCGCGGCGACTACGTCGTTTCGGACGCCACGCTGAACCGCTTCTTCGCCTTCCACGTGATCGCCATCCCGCTGGTCCTGATCGGCCTGGTCGCGGCGCACCTGGTGGCGCTGCATGAAGTCGGCTCGAACAATCCCGACGGCGTGGAAATCAAGGAAGGACCGAAGGACCGCCATGGCCGTCCGATGGACGGGCTGCCGTTCCACCCCTACTACACGGTGCACGACATCGTCGGCGTGGCGGGTTTCCTGATCGTCTTCGCGGCCATCGTATTCTTCGGGCCGGAAATGGGCGGCTACTTCCTGGAATACAACAACTTCATTCCGGCCGACTCGCTGAAGACGCCTCCTCATATCGCGCCCGTGTGGTACTTCACGCCGTTCTATTCCATGCTCCGCGCCACCACGGACGACTTCACCTGGGTGCTTTCCGGTGCGGCCGTCCTCGGCGCGCTGGCCCTGCTCGTCAAAGGCCGCGGCCGCGGCATCGCGCGCATCGCCCTGCCGGTGATCCTGATCGTCGTGGCGGTGCTGTTGCGCGTGCTGGACGCCAAGTTCTGGGGCGTGGTGACCATGGGCGGCACGGTCGTCATCCTGTTCTTCCTGCCCTGGCTGGACCACTCGCCCGTCAAGTCGATCCGTTACCGGCCCGACTGGCACAAGGTCGTCTACGCATTGTTCATGATCGACTTCGTCATCCTTGGCTACGTGGGCACGCAACCGCCCAGTCCGGCGCTGAACCTCACGTCCCAGATCGGGACGCTCTACTACCTGGCGTTCTTTTTCCTGATGCCTGTGTGGAGCCGCCTGGGGACCTTCAAGCCCGTTCCTGAACGCGTCGTTTATCACGCCCACTGAGCCCTCTGGATACCTAACGGAATGACCATGATCAAGAAGCTGATGGGTGCCGTGACGTTGATGGTCGCGTGCGCCGCCGCCGTGGCCGCAGAAGGCGGATACCCTCTGGAAAAAGCGCCGGACCGCACCAATGACGTCGCCGCCCTGCAGAACGGCGCCAAGTTGTTCGTCAACTACTGCCTGAACTGCCACGCGGCGGCCTCGGTGCGCTACAACACGCTCGAGCAGATCGGGCTGACGGACGAGCAGATCAAGAAGAACCTGCTCTTCACCGGCGAAAAGGTGGGCGACCTGATGACTGTCGCCATGTCCCCCAAGGACGCCAAGAAGTGGTTCGGCACCACGCCGCCCGACCTGTCCGTCATCGCGCGCGCCAAGTCGCAGACGGCAGGCGCGCCTGGAATGGACTACATTTACACCTACCTGCGTTCGTTCTACCGCGACACCAGCCGGCCCACGGGATGGAACAACCTGGTATTTCCCAATGTCGGCATGCCGCACGCCCTTTGGGAACGCCAGGGCCCGCGCGAATTGACCACCGTGGCCATCCACGCCGTCGAAGGCAAGGGCGAGGAAGCCGGATGGGAGCGCGTCACCACCGTCTACGATGCCCAGGGCTACGCCACGGTCAAGAAAGACAACGTGGCGGGCTATCATGGCGGCGAAAGCTTCACAGCCACCTTCAAGCCTGCGAATGCCTCGCAATCGGCCCAGTACGACAACGATGTCGCGGACCTGAGCGCCTTCCTGGCCTGGATGGCCGAGCCGGTGGCCCAGTTCCGCAAGGAAGTCGGCGTCTGGGTGCTGCTCTTCCTGGGTCTGTTCCTGGTCGTCGCGATGCGGCTGAACGCTTCCTACTGGAAACACGTGAGGTAATCGGCCCAACCCACCAGGGGCCGGGTGTAGTGCATGCTCCCGGCAAACCGGCCCCCCTGGCAATTGGGGCCAGCGCCTGCTAGATTGGCGGCGCTGGCCTTTCGCTTTTCATACAAGGACTTACCGCCATGATGGTGCTTTATTCCGGAACCACGTGCCCGTTTTCGCAACGCTGCCGTTTTGTATTGTTCGAAAAGGGCATGGACTTTGAAATCCGGGACATCGACCTGTACAACAAGCCGGAAGATATTTCGGTTATGAACCCGTACGGCCAAGTGCCCATACTCGTCGAGCGCGATCTGGTGCTGTACGAGTCCAACATCATCAACGAATACATCGACGAGCGGTTCCCGCATCCGCAGCTCATGCCAGCCGACCCCGTCATGCGTGCGCGCACCCGCCTGTTCCTGTACAACTTCGAAAAGGAGTTGTTCGTCCACGTGTCGGTGCTGGAAGACCGCAACGCCAAGCCGGATGAAAAGCGGCTGGATCGCGCTCGCCAGAATATCCGTGACCGCCTGGCCCAGCTCGCCCCCATGTTGCTGAAGAACAAGTACATGCTGGGCGACGAGTTTTCCATGCTCGACGTCGCGGTGGCTCCCCTGTTGTGGCGGCTGGACCACTACGGCATCGAGTTGCCCAAGAACGCCGCGCCCCTGCAGAAGTACGCCGAGCGCATTTTCTCGCGGCCGGCCTATATCGAAGCGCTGACGCCCTCCGAAAAGGTGATGCGTCGCTAGGATGGCATCCATGGGTGAATCATCGACCAAACCCTACCTGATCCGGGCCTTGCACGAATGGTGCACGGATAACGGCTATACGCCGTATATCGTGGTGCAGGTGAATGACCGAACCATGGTCCCGCCAGCCCATGTCCGCGACGGCCAGATCACGCTCAATATCGGCAACCTGGCGACCAACAAGCTGTCGCTCGGCAACGACTTCATCGAGTTCCAGGCCCGGTTCAACGGCGTGGTCGAGGTTGTCTCCGTGCCGGTCGGCGCGGTAAGCGCCATCTATGCCCGCGAAACAGGCGCGGGCATGGGCTTCGAGGTCCAGAACGAAGACGACACGCAGGAAGATCGGCCTGCTCGCGACGGCACCGCGTCCGCAGGTACCAGGCCAGGCACGGGCCAGCCGGGCAGCAACGCGGACGATGGTCCGGGCGGCGAGGATCCCTCTCCACCACGCCCGCATCTGACGATCGTCAAATAGCGCAGCAAACAGCGGCGTGCACGCTGTAGCGACGGCGGGCGGCCTGTCTGACGCCATCCAACGGCGCGTATACAATGCACGTCTTCGCGGCATCCGCCGGCCATCGCGCCCGGGATGCCGCCTCGCCGGCTTAGCTCAGTTGGTAGAGCAGCGCACTTGTAATGCGAAGGTCGGGGGTTCGATTCCTCTAGCCGGCACCATCGACGCCCAGCCGATGCGGCGCGATCATCCGCGCCGCCGCATGAGGCGTCCACGGTCCAGGTTCAACGATCGATATTCAGCGGCGGCTTGACGACTCGCCACCTAGATACGTCAGGCGCTTGCGCACCACACGCCCGACATCAGCCAGGAAGGCCTCGCACGGCGCCGGCATGCAGCCGTCGTGCACCGATGACGCGGCGTCCGCTTGCGGCAACGGTTCCGTCGCATCGTCCATGATGTACCCAGCGCTGGTCAGCACCGCATCCAACCTGACCAGGACCCGGTAGGGCAAGCGGCTGGCGGCAGTGGCAAGCCCATCGTTCCTTTCCTGTATCGCCGCGCTCCCTGCGCCATCACCGGCCAGCACTTCACTGGCCAGCGCGTTCTGCGCCGCGACCCGCAGGCTCTCCAAAGGCGCGAGGTCCGACGTTCCGGCATAGGCGATCTGCCGCAGTGCCGGACCGTAGATCGCGATACTGGCGACCATTCGGCGTTCGAGCGTCAACAGGATGGCGTCGGCATGGCGGAAATCCGCGCTGTCATGAAGGGGGTACAGCAGCTCTTCGCGATGAAACGCCAGGATCTTGTACTTGGCCTTGTCCCGGCTCCCCGCGGTCCGGTCCGCCGCTTCCGTAAGCATGCGGGTGCTTTCCTCACTGAGATCGCCGCGTACATTGCCGTGCTTGTCCAGCCGCCGGATCTGGCGGCGCAATGCCCCGAAGTGCTTGTCCAACGCCTCGTCCGACAGCATCGCGTTCAGGAATACATAGGCTGCGCCCATTACCTTGTCGCTCGCGCGATCGATGCGAAGTTCTTTTTGCCGCTCGCCCGATACCGTCCAGTAGCGCAGGCGATGCGTCAACGTCGACACCACCTGGTGGGGCCATCGAAACCGTCCCGCGGTGGCATAGGCGGCGTGGCGGGGTACGCGGGAAGGGGGCACCGCCTGCACGAGCGGTATCGCGGTGGGCGCGTGCGGGGGCGTGGTGGCAAGGCATTGGGATTCAGCGGTCCGGGGGGTACCGACCTTCATAGCGCGTCTCCTTCGTCTTATTGGCGTAGCGTCACATGCCGATGGCGATCATGTGGCGCGCGGTCCGGGCCCTTGCCCCCTGCCCGTGTTGCGGCTGCTGGACGAGCGACCCGATGCGCGCCGATGCCAGGCGGCGCCACGCGGGCCGGCTTCGGTCTCACGGCCGCAGACGGGGGTTCCGGACACGGGGGATAAACGGACGGATTAACGGAGATGACGCGGGGGCGTGCGGGCCGGCATACGGCCCCGACAGTGCACCCACCATGCCGAGCGGCCGATGGGCGGAAATCGCGCGATGAGCAGGACCGGCAAACCGCGTTAGCGGGACGCGCCCTGGCCCATGCCTTGATTTGCGCGACGCACGGGCTCGATGCCATGCACGTGTTCGTGCCGGAAACGGAAACGCAGCTTCAGGGCGCGACCGGTTTCCGTCATGCGCGTGACGACGTCGGTGGTATAGGTGGTGGCGCCATTCAGCGGCGCGTTGTAGATCACCCGCGCCTTGATGACCGAACCGTCGGCCGGACGCAGATGCACGATGTCGCCCACATGAATGGGCGTGCCGTCCAGGGCGTGGTCCGCACGGGGGACGAGGGTCGGTTGGGAGGTCATTGTCATTGTCGTTGTCATTTTGGTTATTTTCCAAAGCAGGTAAGTCGCGCAGCGGCGATGCCGGTCGATGCGCGCGATGTCACATCGTCGCCCAATCTGATGACCGGATCATTGCTGCATAAGGTCTAGGCATCCTCGTCCACAGGGACTAGACGCCGCGGCGCGCCGCATCGCAGGAAGCGCGCCTGCGCAAAGCGACACAGGTGCAAGCCTGTGCGAGGTGCAGGGCACGTCGACGCGCTTGCGAAGGACGCAAGCGGACGCGGGTATTGTCGCGCGGTGCCGGACACGTCTGCGGTGAAGCGGACGCTGGCATCAGCGCTGATGCAGCAGGCTTGGAAGGGTATTTGCGGCCCGCCCGGCCTGGGACGCCGGGACCTTGGGACCTCAAGTCCTCAGGGCATCAAGCCCTCAAGACCTATTCAGACCTGCCGGGGCTTGTGCCGTCGGCCGTGCCGCGGGTTTGCCGGGGCCGATGCGTACACGAAGGAACCTGAAATACATCGCCAAATTGCGCGAGCAATCAGGGAATATACGCCAACTTCGGATAAATCTCAACATTCATCTTCCGCCTCGCCGGCAGCACTGGCCGCGGACATTCGGGGAGGTCCCCGCGGGCTAAAATGACATCCCTGCAGCGGCGACGGGCCGCGCGCCCTTGCCGAGGACACCATGGCGGACGTTCATCCCTCCTACGAGACCGCGTACAGCGCGCCCCGGTTCTGGAACAAAGTGTCGCGCCACGCCAAGGGCGCGGGCCGGCAGGCCGTCGAAAAGGCGCTGTGGCTGTTCTATGCCCTGCAAAGCCCCGACACGCCCAAATGGGCCAAGCGCGTCATCTACGGCGCCCTGGGCTATTTCATTTTTCCGCTCGACGCGATTCCGGATCTGGCGCCGCTGGCTGGCTACACGGACGACATGGCGGTCATGGCAGCCGCGCTGGCCACCGTCGCGGTGTACATCACCGACGACGTGAAGCGGCAGGCCGCAGAAAAGCTGCAGCGCTGGTTCGGTCCCGCGGGTGCGGCGACGGGACCCTCGCCGGAGTGATATGGCGGCGCCCGTCTCCACACCATTCGCTGACCTCTGGCTTGCCGAAACCGTCCGACTGCGAGAAGAACACTGGGGTCCGTTGGAAGACCGCGACGCCGTGCGCCGGGCTCGTCTCGCGCACGGCGCGATCGAGGATCGCGTACTCCTGCGCGCCCGGCTGATCGCCCAGCGCGAAGGGCTGGACCAACGGGTGGCGGACTGGCGCCAGGGCGCCTGGATCGCCACCGCATTGCTCGTTGCGCTGGCCATCCTGGCCGGCGCGGGTGCCGCCTGGAGCGCCCTGGGCGACGGCAGCCGCGTCGTGAATGTCGTATGGGCCATCGCGTCCCTGCTGGGCCTGCATCTGCTGACCCTCCTGCTTTGGCTCGTGAGTTTTGCCGCCGCGCCGCGCACTGCAGGCGCCGGCCTGGCGCAGGCCTGGCTATGGCTGACCCGCAAGATGGCTCGCGGTTCGGACGCCGCCTTGGTGCCGCAGGCCTTGTTGGCCCTGGTCACCCGGGCGCGTGCGACCCGATGGCTGTTCGGCTCGGTCAGCCACCTGGTGTGGCTGGTGGCCATGGGCGCAGCACTGGCGACGCTGATGGGCGTGCTGGCCACCGCACGCTACCGGTTCGGCTGGGCGACCACGTTGCTGGCGCCGGAAACCTTCGTGCGGCTCACCGAAGCGCTGGGCTGGCTGCCGGCGCGGCTGGGCTTCGCGCTGCCGGATGCCGCCCTGGTAAGGCTGAGCGACGGCGGGCAAACCTTGCCGGCACAGGCCCATGCGCAGTGGGCGTGGTGGCTGATCGGCCTGCTGGTCGTCTACGGCGTACTGCCCCGGCTGGTGGCGTGGGCAGTCAGCATGGCCTGCCTGCGGCGTGCAGTGCGCACCTTGCGCGTCGACATGACGCAACCCGGCTACGCGGCCTTGCGCGACCGCCTGCAGCCTCCCGCCGAATCGCTCAGCCCGGAAGGCGCGAGCGCGCCGCCGGATGTGCGCGACACGCCGGCGGCCCTCCCCCCGCTGACCGGCGATCGGCCTGTCCTGGCCGGCCTGGAGCTGCCGCCGGATATCGCCTGGCCGCCAGGCGAGGTGCCACCGACGGTCCAGGTCGCGGGCAACCTGGACAGCCGCGAGCAGCGCAATGCCTTGCTGGATGCACTGGCGGCGATGCCGGCGCGACGCCTGCTGCTGGCGTGCGACGCACGCCAGACGCCCGACCGCGGCACCATGGCCCTGATTGCGGACCTGTCGGGCAAGGCGGCGCTCATGCGCGTCTGGCTTACAAGCGGCACTGCGGGCACGGACGGCACGGTGGACGGACCCGGCCATGCCGATCGCACGTCCCTGTGGCGCACTCGGCTCATGGAAGCCGGCATGCGGCCCGAGGCGATCCTCCGCGACGCGGATCGGCCGCTGCAATGGTTGGGCGATGCGCATGGGTGAGCTGCTGAATATCGCCGTCGTCGGCCATACCAACACCGGCAAGACCTCGCTGCTGCGCACGCTGACGCGCGATGCGCAGTTCGGCGAGGTATCGGACAGCCCCGGTACGACGCGCCAGGTGCAGGGAGCCCGGCTACAGCTCGAAGGCCGTGCGGTGCTGTCCTGGTTCGACACACCGGGCATGGAAGACAGCATCGCCCTGCTCGAATACATCGACGCGCTTTGCGCAGGCCGCCGGCTGGACGGGCCCGACCGCATCCGCCTGTTCCTGGATACGCCGGAAGCCCGCCGGCGCTTCGAGCAGGAAGCGCGCGTGCTGGGCAAGATGCTCGAATGCGACGCGGCCCTGTACGTCATCGATGCGCGCGATCCGGTGCTCGCCAAGCACCGCGACGAACTGGCCCTGCTTGCCGCATGCGGCAAACCCTTGCTTCCGATCCTCAACTTCGTTCATGCCAAGGAGCATCGCGCAGCGCAATGGCGCGAGGCCATGGCGCGCCTCGGATTGCATGCGCTGCTGGAGTTCGACACGGTGGCCCCGCCGCTGGATGGCGAGGCGCAACTCTACGAAAGACTGGCCGTGCTGCTCGATCGCCACGCCGAGGTGTTGAACAGCCTGGCGCGGGCACTGGTGCAGGCCCGCCGGGAACGCCGGCGCGCCGCGGCGCGGCTGATCGGCGAACTGCTTGTGGATATGGCCGCGCTGCGCCTGTCGTGCGACACCGACGAAGCTTCCGTGGCGCAGGCCACCGAACGGCTACGGGACCTGGCGCGCCGGCGTGAGCAGGCTTGCGTCGAAGCGCTGCTGGCCTTGTACAACTTCCGTCCGGAAGACTACGCCCAGGCGCCGCTGCCGCTGGCCGGCGAGCGATGGGGCATGGACCTTTTTCATCCCCAGGCACTGAAGGACGCCGGCGTGGATGTCGGCTTCGGCATGGCGGCGGGCGCCATGGCGGGCGCGACCGTCGACCTGCTGCTGGCCGGCATCAGCCTGGGCACGGCCGCCCTTATCGGCGCGGCGGCGGGCGGCATGTGGCAAGGAGTGGAACGCTACGGCAAGCGGCTCGGGGGCAAACTGCGCGGCCGCCGTGAACTGACGGTGGACGACGCGGTGCTGCGCCTGTTGGCGCTGCGGCAACGATCGCTGGTGGAGGCGCTGGAGCGCCGCGGCCACGCCGCGCGTGAACCGCTCCGGCTCGGCGACAGCGACAAGGACCCATGGCGGGAGGCCGGCCTGCCGGCGGAGATCAAGGAAGCCCGCAGCCAGCCCGCATGGTGCGGCATGACGCCGGACTACCAGGACAGTCCACGCCGCGCCCACGTCGTCGAGCGCCTGGCGCAGCGCCTGGACTGAGACGCCGGGCGCGGCGTGCCCGTGACCCTAGCGGCCCGGCGCCGCTTTCGTGCGCGGGGCGGGCGCCGGCGCGCTACTGCCCGGCACGGGGGTCTGCTCGTCGTCCTCGTCCGGCTCGTCCGCATCCGGGGCGTCATCCGGCACATCCATGTCGGGCTCGGATCGACCCATCGCCCCCATGGCGCCTTGCAGCACCAGCCCGGCGAACTGTTCCAGCGGCATCTTGGTGCCGTTCAGGTCGACCATGCGGTCGGCATAGTGCAACGTCGAGACGATGTCGCTCCCTTGGACGGTGGCGTAACCGGAATCGGCCGCGGCCTTGGCCAGCACGCCGGACAGGGCCTGCGCTTGCGCATCCGCCGCCGTGGCGTCCATGCCGTCGCGCTGCATGCTCTGCGACAGCAGGGCGGCCAGCAGCGGCTGCGCCACCGAGGCGCGCGCGTCGAGCTTGCGCAGCGTGCGCGCGATACGCTCCTCCATGGGCTGATCGGCCGGGCCGGGATCGGCCAGGTCCAGGCTCAACGTGAAGCGTGCCTCGCCGCGCGGCGTCTTCAGCAGGATGGGTTCGATGTAGAAATTGGGATTTCCTGCCAGCAAGGCCTGGCGCGCGGCGAGCGCCTGCGCCTCTTCCTCGGGAGTCAGGTCGGGCGGGGGCGTATCGCCGCTGGCCTGCGCCTGCTCCATCCCGCGCGACCACAGGCGGCCATACAGGGTGGCGAGCGACTGCAAGGCTTCAGGCGCCAGGTTTTTCGCGCCCAGCGCAACCTGTATCTGGCCCACGTCCTGGCCGGCCACGTTCAGCATGGCGACGTCATACGCGCCGTGCAGCGCCAGCCCGCCCTGGGCTTCGCTGGCTTCGGTACGTTGCGTATAGCCGGTCAGGACCACCGGCGTGCGGTTGGCCGGCGTAAAGGCGATCCGCTTGGCCGACAGCACATTGCTGCCCACCTGCAGGTCGGCTGGCCCCGGCCGCATATCCGTCACCAGCGTGATCCCCGTGACTTCGACCTGGCTCGGCAACTCCGCATCGGCGGTCTTGAAGGACAAGGCGTCGACGGCGCCGTCCAGGCGGGTCCGCTTGTCCGCGTCCTGGGAGAAGTCCAGCGCCAGGCCGGAAAAGTCCAGCACGGTGCCGTCGCGCGCCAGCTTCACCGGTGCCAGCGTGACGGTGCCGTCCACCGCCTGCGAATATCCGATGGCTGCATGGCCGGACAGGGGAGCCGCGCCTTGGGTCACGGCGAACCAGGGACGAACGGTATCGTTCTCTTGCAAGGCAAAGGTGCCGGCGGCCATGACCGGCATGATCTGCCCGCGTTTCAGGCGATCCAGCGGGAAGGGGCCGTGACCGATGTGCGCCGTGATATCGACGACATCCTCGCGTCCGGGGGGCTGCCCGGCGACGGCGTCGGCGCGCAGCCGCACTTGCAGGCGGGCATCGGTGGAAAACAGGTGCCGGTCCAGGCTTTCCAGCGACAGGCTGGCCTTGCCGCCGGGCAACAAGGCCTGCAAACGGGCATTGCCTTCGTCGACGCGCTGCCGCAGGACCGCCTCCAGGCGCTCACCCGTGTACCAGGCGCCCGCTGCCCAGGCCGCACCGGCCACGACCACGACGCCGACGACCACACCGATTGCTTTTTTCATATGCCCAATCCCTTGCTGACAAGCCGGGCATTATAGGGAGTCACCCTCGGCCCGGTCTTGACCGATACGGCCTGGGACCGTCGAAAGCGTTACAGGACAATACCGTCGTCCCCCGGCCGGCGGGAGGGCGTTATTACGCTACAATGCCCGCCGTGTGCAGTGCCAATCCGCACACGCGCCTTGCGGTATTCGCCGCGTCGCCCTGGCCCCGGGCTTTGCCTGAAGGGCCTTTCCCTTTCCTCCTTATCGTCTGCCTAGATTGGAGTCACTCAACTTGAGCGACAGGCTGCCGCTGGAGTTGTACTTGACTGCCACTTCCACCTTCGCCGACCTCGGGTTGGCTGATTCCCTCTTGCGCGCCATTGCCGAGACCGGCTACACCGCGCCCACTCCTATCCAGGCCCAGGCCATCCCCCTGGTCCTGCAAGGCGGCGACCTGCTGGCCGCCGCCCAGACCGGCACCGGCAAGACGGCCGGTTTCACGCTGCCCATTCTGCACATGCTCATGCAGAACAAGCCCGCGCAACGCAAGCCCGGACGTCCGCGCTGCCTCATCCTGACGCCCACGCGTGAACTGACCGCGCAGGTCGAAGAATCGGTGCAGACCTACGGCAAATACACGCCCTTGACGTCCATGGTGATGTTCGGAGGCGTCAACATCAATCCGCAGATCAGCGCGCTGAAGAAGCCGCTGGACATCCTGGTGGCCACGCCGGGTCGGCTCCTGGATCACGCGGGCCAGCGCACCGTCGACCTCTCGGGCGTGGAGATTCTGGTCCTGGACGAAGCCGACCGCATGCTGGACATGGGCTTCATCCGCGACATCCGCAAGGTGCTGGCCCTGTTGCCGGCACGTCGCCAGAACCTGCTGTTTTCCGCGACCTTCTCCGAAGAGATCCGCACCCTTGCGCGCGGCGTGCTGCACAATCCGGGCGAAGTCTCGGTGACGCCGCGCAATACCGCCACCGAGCTGGTGACGCAGACCTGGCACATGGTGGAACAGCACCACAAGCGCGACCTCATCAGCCACATCATCCGCGAAAGCGGCTGGCACCAGGTCCTGGTCTTCACGCGCACCAAGCATGGCGCGAACCGGCTGGCCGAAAAACTGGTCAAGGACGGGCTGAGCGCCGCCGCCATCCATGGCAACAAGAGCCAGGCGGCGCGCACGCGCGCGCTGGCCGGATTCAAGGCCGGCAACGTCAGCGTGCTGGTGGCGACCGATATCGCCGCCCGCGGCCTCGACATCGACCAATTGCCGCAGGTGGTGAACTTCGAACTGCCCAATGTGCCGGAAGACTACGTGCACCGCATCGGCCGCACCGGCCGGGCCGGCGCCACTGGCGCGGCGATCTCGCTGGTCGACAACAGCGAGATCAAGCTGTTGAAGGCCATCGAAAAGCTCATACGCAAGCCCATCGACCGCGTGCAGATCCAGGGCTGGACACCGTCGCCGAACGCCGTGCGCGAGCGTGACGACGATGACGACGACCGGCCCGCGCGTGGTCCGCGTGGTGGTGCCGGCGGCGGCCGCGGCCGGCCCGCACCGCGTCCTGCCGGCGCGGCTCCCCGTGGCGCATCCGGCAACGGCAATGGCCATCGCAACGGCAACGGCGATCGTCCGGCGAACGGCAGCGGCGCGCGCACCGGCAATGGCGGCACGCATGGCGGCCGCCCCGCCGCGGCGGCTGGCGCCCAAGGCGCCCGGCCCCCGCGCGACAGCGCGCCCGGGGCGCGAGGCCCGCGTCCGGCGGGCGCCCGCGCCGATGCGGGACGCCGTCCGGCATTGCTGGCCAAGTAAGCCTGGCGGGCGGCACGGCGCTTGGCGACCGCGCCGCGCCGCCAGCTGCGCGACGCCCGCGCATCCCGGCCACGCCGGACAGACCGTCTGCATTCCGTATCAACGCGACAGGACACCGAGGACCGTCATGACGCTTGCCACCTGGCTGACCTTCATGCTGGCCGCATGGGCCATATCGTTTTCACCCGGCGCGGGCGCGCTATCCGCGATGACATCGGGGCTGCGCTATGGTTTTGCGCGCGGCTACTGGAATACGGCGGGCCTCATCCTGGGCATCATGTTCCAGTTGGCGGTCGTGGGAATTGGGCTCGGCACGCTGCTGGCCACGTCGGAAACCGCGTTCGCCATCGTCAAGTATGTAGGCGTCGGCTACCTGATCTACCTGGGCTGGCGCCAATTCCGGGCGGAGCAGGCGCCGGTGACGGTGGACGGCGCGGCCAATGTCCTGGAGTCGCGGCGCTCGCTGATCCTGCGCGGTTTCCTCATCAATGCCAGCAACCCCAAGGGCACGGTATTCCTGCTGGCGGTGGTGCCGCAATTCATCGACGCGACACATCCCCTCGCGGGCCAGTATGCGGCGATCGCCGCCACCATGGCGCTCACCGATACCGTGGCCATGGCTTTCTATACGTTGCTGGCCGCCAAGGTCCTGCGCCTGATGCGCGACCCGGTACATATCAAATGGATGAACCGGGCCTTCGGTACGCTGTTCATGGTTGCCGGCGTGCTGCTTGCGTTGTTCCGGCGCTCGCACTAGGGTCCCCAGCGGACTGTAAAATTTCCGTCCTATGAATATTCCTCAAGAAGTCGCGCGGCGACGGACCTTCGCCATCATTTCGCACCCGGACGCCGGCAAGACGACGCTGACCGAAAAGCTGCTCCTGTTCGCAGGCGCCATCCAGATCGCCGGCAGCGTGAAGGCCCGCAAGGCGAGCCGGCATGCCTCCTCCGACTGGATGGAAATCGAAAAGCAGCGCGGCATCTCGGTGGCGTCTTCCGTCATGCAGATGGAATACCGCGATTGCGTGATCAACCTGCTCGATACCCCGGGCCACCAGGACTTTTCCGAAGACACCTACCGCGTGCTCACGGCGGTCGATGCGGCCCTGATGGTGATCGACGCGGCCAACGGCGTGGAACCGCAGACGAAGCGCCTGCTCCAGGTCTGCCGGGCACGCAACACGCCGATCATTACGTTCATCAACAAGATGGACCGTGAAGTCCGCGAACCGCTGGACCTGCTGGCCGAGATCGAGTCCCACCTCGGCATGGACGCGGTGCCATTCTCATGGCCGGTGGGCATGGGCAAATCCTTCGGCGGCGTGTTCGACATCCGGCAGGACCGCATGCGTATTTTCCGCCCCGGCCAGGAACGTCGCGGGCAGGATGACGAATTCATCCAGGGCTTGGACAACCCGGAGATTGCACGCCGCTTTCCCCATGCCTTCGAGCAAGCGCATGGCGAGATCGGCCTGATCAACGAAGCGGCGCCCGCGTTCGAGGCACAAGCCTTTCTGGCGGGTCGGCAGACGCCCGTTTTCTTCGGCTCGGCCATCAACAATTTCGGCGTGCAGGAAGTCCTGGACGCACTGGTCGAACTGGCGCCGCGCCCGGGCCCCCGGCCAGCGCTGCAACGTGTCGTGCAACCGGACGAGCCGCGCTTCACGGGCGTCGTCTTCAAGGTGCAGGCCAATATGGACCCTGCGCACCGCGATCGCGTCGCCTTCGTGCGCGTCAGTTCGGGCCGCTTCGAACGCGGCATGCGCCTGAAGGTCTGCCGCACCAACAAGGAAATGCGCCCGAACAACGTCGTGTCCTTCCTGTCGCAGCGCCGCGAGCTGCTCGACGAGGCGTATGCAGGCGATGTCATCGGCATCCCCAACCATGGCGTACTGCAATTGGGCGATGTCCTGACCGAAGGCGAAGTTTTGCAATTCACCGGACTGCCTTTCTTCGCGCCGGAGCTGTTCCAGGCGGTCGAAGTGAAGGATCCGCTCAGGACCAAGCAGCTGCGCACGGGCCTCGCCCAGTTGGGCGAGGAAGGCGCCATCCAGGTGTTCAGGCCGGTGGCCGCGGGCGGCGCCATGCTGCTCGGCGCGGTCGGCCAATTGCAGTTCGAAGTGGTGCAGCACCGGCTCAAAACGGAGTACGGCGCGGACGCCCGCTTGATGCCGTCGCGCTATACGATGGCCCGCTGGATTACCGCCGAAGACCCCCGTGCGCTACGCAAGTTCATGGATGCCAATGCCGCACATATCGCCTATGATGTGGTGGACGCGGCCGCGTTTCTGATCGGCTCGCCCGCGCAATTACGTGTCGCCGAGGAGCTGTATCCGGATGTGAAATTCCACGCGATGCGCGAACATGGCGGACGGGTTTTCGGCGACAGGGCGCAAGCTTGAGAGGTTAGGAATGTCTTGGCGAGTATTGTTCGCGACGCTGCTGGTGGCGTTGGGCGCCTCCGCGTGGGGCGGCATCCAGTTCGGTGATTGGCTCGTGGCCCATGCGCCCGCGGCCACCCGTACGCCGGGCCAAACGGACGCGAACCAGGAACCCATCCTCGATGCGGATGGCCGTCCCTACACGGCGCAGCCTCCGCAGCCCCGTATCGACGGCACACTGGGCGTGCCTGACCGGCCCACGGGTACCAACTGGACCGTAGCTACCGTGTCCCTGTTCGACACCGTCAAAGATCCTTCGGTGCAGATCTCCCGCAACAACATCACGATGGACGAGGCGCGCCAGCTCGCGGCTGCCACGCAGTCGGATCTGCCATCGGGGCCGAACGATGTCACCACGCTGGACCTGGCGACGCAGCAGGCGCAGACCCAGCAATCCGCCCAGCAGTACGCGCAGATCCAGGCATCGCGCAATGTCAGCCAACAGCCGATGATCCAGTCCGTCGATATGCCGGCGCCGCAGCAACAGGCGTCCGCCGGCGCGGGCCAGAAAGGCTGGCAGGATGCGTTGCGGCGGGAACTGGCGCAATGCGCCGATGCAGGGTTCTTCGAACGGCCGACCTGCTCGTGGAATGCGCGCAACAAGTACTGTGCGCCGAATCAGGCCTGGGGCACCATCCCGGAATGTCCCAACCGCCCCTGAGGCGCCGCAGAGCCATACGGCGCCCCTCTTGAACGGCCGGCCGGGCGGCCAAGCTGGATCAGTCGGACACTTCCATCTGGCTTTGCAGATAGTTCTGCAAGCCCACCTGGTCCACCAGCCCGATCTGCGTTTCCAGGTAATCGATGTGCTCTTCGGTATCGTCCAGGATATCCTGGAAGAGATCGCGGGACACGTAGTCACGCACCGATTCGCAATACGCGATGGCTTCCTTCACCGTTGCCTGCGCGCCCTGTTCGAGCTTCAGATCACAGGAAAGGATCTCCGGAACGTTCTCGCCGATCAACAGTTTGTGCAGGTCCTGAAGATTGGGCAGTCCATCCAGCATGAAGATGCGTTCGATGAGACGGTCGGCGTGTTTCATTTCGCCGATGGACTCTTCGTATTCGTGCTTGCCCAGCTTGTTCAGACCCCAGTGGCGCAACATGCGCGCGTGGAGAAAATACTGGTTGATCGCCGTCAGTTCATTGGTGAGTTGCTTGTTGAGAAACTGGATGACGGTTTTATCGCCTTGCATGATGAACTCCTTGCCGAATCCCGGCAGACTACCATCGCGCGCCGCGCCGGCATACCCCTGGACCGCATTTGGTAAATCGCTTTGCGATTGCTATAAGAAAGCGGAAATTGCAACGCAATGAGAATGAGTCGGCGTTAGCGGCATGCGTTGCGCTCGCAGCGCCGGATGCCAGGCGGCGCCGATGACCTTCCGGGCTGCGCGCGGCGCGGTCGCAAAGTCGCCGGTTCAGACCGCGCGGCGTGGCGGCCGCGTCGCCATCCAGATGCCGAGCGCGATGGGGACGATACCGACCATGTCCATGACCTCCACGGGTTCGGACAGCACCGCCCACCCGAACAGCAAGCCCAACGGCGGCATGAGGAAATGCAGCGCACTGGCCGAGGTCGCGCTGGACCGGCCCAGGATGGTGAACCACAGGCCGAATCCGCCTATCGACACCGCGACGATCATGTACGTCATGCTCCAGAACAACGAGGGCGTCAGGTGCACGGGCAGATGGGATTCGTAGAGCAAGGCGAAAGGCAGCAGGGCGATCCCCCCGGCCAGGGATTGCATGCCGGTGGCCAACCACAGGTTGCCACGCGGCGTATAGCGCTTGTAGAGCAGCGTCCCCGCCACCAGTGCGACCAGCGAGCCGATGACGAGCAGCGTGCCCTGCGGATCCTCGTGCATGCCGCTCATGCGGGATCGCAGCACCACCGCCACGCCCACCAGTCCCAGGCATAGTCCGGCAAGCGTGCGCCAACTGACGCGCTCGCCCAGCAGCGGCCCGGCCACCGCGCCGATCAGCAGGGGATTGGTGCTGACGATGACGGCTGCGAACCCCGACGACACAGTGGTCATGCCGCTCCAGCTCAGGCCCAGGTAGACCGCGTTGTTCAACACCCCGAGCAGCCCCAGCAAGGCCACGTCCTTCCAGCGCAGCCGCTGCAAGCCGCCCAAGGCCCATGCCAGCCCCACCATCAGCACCGCGGCGATGAAGAAGCGCGCGCTCAGCAGCGTCAGCGGGGGACAGTCGCGCAAGGCGATCTTCGCCGCCGCGAATGCCGAACTCCATAAGATGCAAAACAGCGCGATGGGCCCCCATGCGACCGGCGCGCGCACGGGAGGAGCGGAGGATAGCGGCACGGCGGGGCTTTTCATTGGGGCTCGGGCAAGGGCGGAATACGTCTTCGGAACGAATGCAGGCATTGTGTTGCCGCGCCGATCCATTGACAAATTCGTTATTTACATCGAAAGTATTCGAAACTTCGATGGAAGGACGCCATGCCCGATCTGGACCTGTTGCGCAGCTTTGTCTCCGTGGTGGACGCCGGCGGCTTCACGCGCGCCGGCGAGCGGGTCCACCGGACGCAGTCGACGGTGAGCCAGCAGATTCGCAAGCTGGAAGAACGCCTGGGCTGCATATTGTTCCGGCGTGAAGGGCGCGGGGCCGTACCGACCGAAGAGGGGGAGCGCCTGCTTGGCTACGCGCGGCGTATGCTGGCGCTGGCGGACGAACTGCAGGACTCCATAGGCAAGGCGGACCCAGTGGAAATCGTGCGGCTGGGGCTCCCGGACGACTTCGCCGTCGGCGCGCTGACCGAGATCATCGGGGCCTTCGCCCGCGCGCGGCCGCGGGTCCGGCTATCCGTGCGCTGCGATCTCAGCACCCCGCTGGGCCGGGCCATGGGCGACGGAGAATTGGATGTCGTCCTGCTCAAGCGTGAGCCCGGCGCCGGCCCCTGCCTGGCCGCCTGGCCGGAACGGCTGCGCTGGGTCGGCACGCCGCAGGCGGTCCCGGACGCGGGCCAGCCGGTCAACCTGGTGACGCGGCCGGCCCACTGCCTGTATCGGGACCGCGCCATCCATGCCCTCGAGCGAGCGGGACGGCGGTGGCGCATCGTCTACGAAAGCCCCAACCTGCCCGGCATCCAGGCCGCCCTGCGGGGCGGCCTGGGCGTGGCCCTACTGGATGAACGTGGGCTGGAAGACCAGGTAGGCATCATCGACGAGGCTTTTCCGCCCGTCGCTCCCACGGAACTGGCCTTGATCCTGCGCCCGGGCGCTCCGGAGGCGGCGCGCGACCTGGCGCAGCTGCTGCGGGCTTTCTGCGATGCGGAGCGCGTGCAGGCGCCCCGCAGCGCTCAGGCCGCGACGACGATGGGAATGGGAAAGGTGTTGGCCGCGGCGCCGGTTTGATCGGCAATGGGCGTGGCGGCCGGCACATTCAGCGGCCGCGCCTCGCAAACGCTGGAGCAGCGTCCCCCGGGCAGATATTCGACGGCGGTGTCGGAACAGCAACCGCAGCACGTGGCAACGCCGAGCTCGAACCGGAGGTCATCGAGCGTCGCAGCACCAGCGTCCACGGCGGCGCGGACCTGGCGTTCGGTGATGGCATTACAGACACAAACGTACATGAGAATAATTATCGAAAATTATTCGCATTCAATCAACTAGAAAAAGCGGGGACGTAAAACAGGGGGATTTTGGCGCAACGGGCTGGCCGGCCGTCAGCGTGCTGCGGCCTGGGCCCGGCGCACCGATGCCGGCGCGATGCGCATGGCTTCGCGGTATTTGGCCACCGTACGGCGCGCGATGACAATACCTTGTTCGGCCAGTTTCAGCATGATCTGATTGTCGGAAAGCGGCTTGGCGCGGTTCTCGTCCGCCACCAGGCGGCGGATGAAGGCCTGCACGGCCGTGGCCGAGGCGGCGTCGCCGCTGTCCGTGGCGACGCCCGCGCCGAAGAAATCCTTCAGCTCCATCGTGCCGAACGGCGTCAGCATGTACTTCTGGGTGGTCGCCCGCGAGATGGTGGATTCGTGCAGGCCAAGCTCGCCGGCGATGTCCTTGAGGATAAGCGGCCGCATGGCCGACGGCCCCTGGCTGAAGAACGCCGCCTGGTGATTCACGATGGCCTGGGCCACGCGCAGGATGGTGTCGAAACGCTGTTCCACGTTGCGGATCATCCACCGCGCCTGCTGCAATTGGGCGTGCAGGGCGGCGTGGCTGGCCTCGCGCTGGTTGCCCAGCATGCGTGCATAGACCCCGTTGATGCGCAGGCGCGGCATCGCCGCGCTGTTCAGGACCACATGCCAGCCTTTGCGGCCCTTGCGCACGATGACATCGGGAATGGCGTAGTCCGCCGCCGGGACCGTCCATTTGCGGCCGGGCCGCGGATCCAGTTTCAGTATCAGGGCGCGCGCGCCGCGCAGCATGGCGTCGTCGCACTGCAGCGCTTCGCGCAGGCGCGCGGCATTGCCGGCCAGCAGCGGCAGGTGTTCGGCGCAGATCCTCCGCGCACAGGCGAGCACGGCCGGATCGCGGGCCTCGGGAAGCACGGCAACGTCCGGACGGCGCAGTTGCAGGTCCAGGCATTCCGCCATGTCGGCCGCCCCGACGCCCGGCGGGTCGAAGGATTGCAGCAAGCGCAGCGCGGCCCGCAGCTCGTCGATGTCGGCCTCGATCTCGGCCGGCAGCCAGGACAGGATTTCGTCCAACGGCGAAGCCAGATAGCCGTTCTCGTCCAGTTCGTCGATCAGCAGCGCGGTGAGCGCCGCATCGCGCTGACCCGCGCGGGTCAGCGACAGTTGGGCCAGCAAGTGCTCGCGCAAGGTTTCGGCGCGCGCCTGTTCGGGCATCTCGCTGTCGTCGTCCGAGTACACGCCCTTGGCGCCCGGCATTTCGTCGACTCCGGTTTCCCGTTCTGGTGCCGGTTCGTCGTCATGGGCTGAGCCCTCGCGTTCCGGATCGACGTCGTCGCCGCGCGGGTCTTCGTCGCGTTCGAGCAACGGATTATCGGACAAGGCCTGTGAGATCTCCGTCTCGAGGTCGAGCGTCGACAACTGCAGCATCCGGATGGACTGCTGCAATTGCGGGGTCAGGGCAAGATGTTGTCCTGGCCGGAGTTCTAAGGCGTGGCGAGTCATAGGTACAATATTTTGCATGATGAATCCGACTTCGCCCGAACGCGTACGCCAGGACAGCCGTCTGATCCGCCAGACACTGCTCAAATTGGCATTCCCCCGAATCGTCGTCCGGGCCATCGTGATCGCCGTGGCGGTGGCGGTCTGGCTGCTGGTGGCCCAGCGCATCCTGGCCTTCGGCGCCACCCTGGATTACCAGTTCCTGCACCCGCTCGGGCAGGCCACGATCGATATGCTGAACCGCATCAATCCTTATCTGTGGTGGGCGGTGGCCATCGTCTGGTCTTTGATCGTTTTCTTCATCGTGCGGAGCTGGCTGCGCAGCAGCCTGGAGGCGGCTCGCGTGGTGCCCGTGCCGGCCGATACTTTTACAGACCTGGTCGCGGAGCTCTGCGACGACGTGATCGGCGTCATGCGCTGGTGCTGGGGCAACCGGGAGGAGCCGTTCACGGTGGGCGATCTGCAACGCACCCTGTGGGAAATCCGCCACGGCCGTATCGGCAAGATCGCCATGGTACGCGAGCAGGAGGGCTTGCTGGGAATATCGCGCCCGGGGGCACCGTCTGCGGCCCCGCGCGCCGACCGCGAGCGCCTGGCAGACCGGACCGGCGAACGCCGCCTGGCGGGGCGCCCGGCGCTGGACGTGGACGGGGCCGATGGACCCATCGAACCGCGCATCGGTCCGACGCGCTGACGACGATGGGCACCCGTCCCTCGATTTCTATTTGCGTCCAAGCCGGAAATATGGTTGACTAGCGTCTTACCTTTCCTGCACTTCCATGGCCGCTAACCGCACCTTCCTCGCGATGACCACCGGACGCCTCCGCGCGCCGGCGGGCGGCCTGCGTCCCGCGATCTCCGCCGACGCCTCGTCGGGCCCGGTGCCGCATGGCGCCCTGGCGCTATCGCTAGCTCTACCGATCGGTTGCCGGACCTAGCGTCCCCGTGGCAGTTCGGCAGCCCTCGCGCCACATCGTCTTTCCCCGCTAAAACCTGGAATTCCCGCCCGCCCGGCCAGGCGCATGCCTACCCGAGCCGCCCGCCGCGAAACCAATGCGACGGCCTCTTGCAAGGGAAGCTGCATGGGCGCCGACCTCCCGGCGACGCCGCGCACCGGAATTCACGCTACGCACTCCAAGGTAAACCAGATGATGCTCGCCAACCCCGCACAAAAATATCGCCCGTTCGCTCCCTTCAAGCAGGACTACGCCGATCGCACCTGGCCCAGCCGGCGTATCACCCAGCCGCCGATCTGGCTGAGCACCGACCTGCGCGACGGCAACCAATCGCTGATCGAGCCCATGAACGTGGAGCGCAAGCTGCGGTTCTTCGAGCAACTGGTGAAGATCGGGTTCAAGGAAATCGAGGTCGGATTTCCGTCCGCGTCGCAGACCGACTTCGATTTCGTGCGCAAGCTCATCGATGAAAACCGCATTCCGGACGACGTCACCATCATGGTCTTGACGCAGTCCCGCGAAGACCTCATCGCCCGTACCGTCGAAGCGGCCGCCGGCGCCCGCCGCGCGATCGTGCATCTCTACAACGCCGTCGCGCCCGCCTTCCGCAAAATCGTCTTCAACATGAGCAAGGACGAAATCCGGAACATCGCCATCACGGGCACCGAACTGGTGAAGGCCGCCATCGCCCGCCATCCGCAAACCCAGTGGCGCTACGAATATTCGCCGGAGGTCTTCAGCACGACCGAACCGGAATTCGCCCTGGAAGTGGTAAATGCCGTGACGCAGATCTGGCAGCCCACACCGGACAACAAGATGATCGTCAACCTGCCGGCCACGATCGAGGCGACCAGCCCGAACCTGTACGCCGACCAGATCGAATGGATGCACCGGAACATGGCGCGCCGCGACAGCATCGTCCTCAGCGTCCATCCTCACAACGACCGCGGTACCGCCGTGGCCGCCGCGGAGTTCGCCGTGATGGCGGGCGCCGACCGTATCGAGGGCTGCCTGTTCGGCAGCGGCGAGCGCACCGGCAACGTCGACCTGGTGACGCTCGCGCTGAACCTGTATACCCAGGGCGTGCACCCCGGCCTGGACTTCAGCGATATCGACGAAGTGCGCCGTTGCGCGGAATACTGCAACCAGTTGCCGGTACACCCGCGCCACCCCTATGCCGGTGACCTCGTCTTTACCGCGTTTTCCGGATCGCACCAGGACGCCATCAAGAAGGGCTTCGCACAGCAGCAGGCCGACGGCGTCTGGGAGGTGCCCTATCTGCCCATCGACCCGGCGGACCTGGGCCGCAGCTACGATGCCGTCATCCGCGTCAACAGCCAGTCCGGCAAGGGCGGCGTGTCCTACCTGCTCGAGCAGGAGCACGGCCTGGTGTTGCCGCGCCGCCTGCAGATCGAATTCAGCCGCGCCATCCAGCGCGTAACGGACGAGACCGGCCGCGAAGTCACCGCCGCGAACGTGTACGACATCTTCAAGCAGGAATACCTGGACCAGCAGCAGCCATGGAAGCTGATCCGCCATCGCATTACCGGCGACCCGAGCGCGGTGGAGGCCAAGCACTTCAGCATCGAGGCGGAAGTGGAAGTCAACGGCGAACGCCGCACGATCACCGGCGAGGGTAACGGCGCGATCTCCGCCTTCGTCGCCGCGCTGGGCCTGCCGGCGCGCGTCATGGACTATCACGAGCACGCGATAGGCGCCGGTTCCGATACGCGGGCGGCCTGCTATGTCGAACTGCGGCTGGGCGAATCTGCCACCGGCTTCGGCGTGGGCGTGGACCGTGACATCGTGACGGCCTCGTTCCAGGCGCTGCTGAGCGCGGTGAACCGCCACCTCAATGCGAGGGAAGAGAACGGCGCGCCAGCCACTGCGGAGACGGTGGAGGCCTGAGCGCCTTTACTTGAACGCCCGCGCGCCGGCCTAGCGTATGCCGGCGCGCAGGAATGATTGCACGAACTGCCGCTGGAACAGCAGGAAGGCGATCAGCAACGGCGCGGCGGACAGCAAGGTCGCGGCGGTGATGACGGACCAGTCTATGCCCTGGTCCGTCGAAGAGAACACCTGCAGCCCTACCGTCAGCGGGCGCGTTTCCACGGAATTGGTGATGATCAGCGGCCACAGGAAATTGTTCCAATGGTGGCTGACCGACACCAGGCCATACGCGATATAAGTCGGCCGCGCCAGCGGCACATACACCTTCATCAATACCTGCAAGCCGCTGGCGCCTTCCACGCGCGCGGCCTCTTCGAGCTCGCGCGGAATGGTCTTGAAGGTCTGCCGCAGCAGGAATATGCCGAAGGCGGACGCGAAGTACGGCAGGCCGATGGCGAAGACGGTGTCGCGCAGTCCCAGCCAGCTCATGGTGCGGTAGTTCTCGACGATCAGTACGTCAGGCATGACCATGAGTTGCAGCAGCACCAGCATGAACAGCATGTCGCGGCCGCGGAAATTGAAGCGGGCGAAGGCATAGCCCGCCATCGTCGACAAGACGAGCTGCGCCGCCAGAACCATGGTGACCAGGGCGAAGGTGTTCAGGAAATAGCGCGGGAACGGCGCGGCCTCCCAGGCCCGCTGGAAATTCTCCAACGTAAGCGGCGCCAACAGATCGAAGCGCGTCGAGTAGGCCGGTGGATGGAAGGCCGCCCACACCGCGTAGAGCAGGGGCAATATCCACAGCACGCCCAGCAGCCACGCGCCTATCGTATCGAGCGCCGTCCCGCCGCGGCCGGGTCCGAAGACGGCGACGCTGCCGCGCCCCGCCGCAGTGGCCGGCGCCGCCGAAGGCCCCCGCACTACGCCGGCATCGGACGCGTGCTGCAAGGGCCCTGGCACGGCCGGCTGCAAGGACTCGGGCAGGGCCTGCTTCATTGGTAATGGGTCCTCTTGTCGAGCCAGCGGAACTTGAGCAGGGCGGTCAGGCCCAGCACGATCAGCAGCACCACCGTGAGCGTCGCCGCGTAGGCGGTGTCCCAAAAACTGAAGCCGACCTGGAAAATATAGAACAGCAGCAGCGTACTGGCATTGTCCGGTCCGCCGCGCGTCATGACGACGACGTGATCGACCAGGCGGAAGGCGTTGATCAATGCATTGATCAGCACAAACAGCGTCGTCGGCATGAGCAGAGGCCACAACACCCGCCGGAAATACTGCCAACGCGACGCGCCCTCCAGCAGCGCCGCCTCGCGCAACGACGGCGATACGCTTTGCAGCGCGGCCAGGTAGAAGATCATGAAAAATCCGGCCTCCTTCCATACCGACACCATCATCAGCGCGGGCAAGGCGGTCTCGCGCGAACCCAGCCAGTTGATGCCGGACAGGCCGAAACCATGCAGGAACTGCGCAATCAGGCCGTACTGCGGCGTGTAGAAGAACAGCCAGATATTGGCCACCGCCACCATGGGTAGGACCGTGGGCGTGAAATAGGCAAGCCGCAGAAAGCCGCGGCCGGCGAGCCCGCGGTTGACCCACAAGGCCATGACCAGTGCGATGGCGACGGAGGTGGGGATGGTGCCCAGCGCGAACCACAGGTTGTTCCACAAGGCCTGCCAGAACACCGGGTCGTCGCGCATGGCCTGATAGTTATCCAGGCCGACGAACACCGCCGGCCGGCGGCCCTTGGGCGTGGAAAAAAAGCTGTGCCAGAGGGTCGAGATGGCCGGATAGTGCGTGAAGGCCACGAGCAGCACCATGGCCGGCAGCAATAGCAGCCAGCCATGTACGGCCTTCGCATTCCGGTCCATGCGCACCCCGGCCCTTTATCGATACGGCCGCAGGATGCGGTCCGCTTCGCGCTGCGCATCCGACAAGGCCTGCTGCGGCTGCTTGGAGCCCGTCAGGACGGCCTGCAGCGCATCGTTGAGCAGCTTGGTGACACGCTGGTTCTCATGCGTGGAAAACTCGGCCACGCTGACATCCAGCTGGTCCCGCGCCACGGTGGCCGCCGGGACTTCCTGCGCATACTTCTTCATCCTGGCGGTTTCCCAGGCGGCTGGCGTTACGGCGACGTAACCCGTGGCGATGCTCCAGTCCGCGGCGCGCTCGGGCGATGTCGCCCACTGCGCGAACTTCAGCGCGGCCTTCTGCTGCGCCGGCGTGCCGCTCTTGAAGACATAGAAGTTGCCTCCGCCCGTCGGGCTGCCGCCACGGACTTTCTTCGGCATCATGGCCACGCCGAACGGAAAGTCGGCATTGGCGCGGATATTGGTCAGGTTGCCGGTCGTGGTCCAGACGATGGCGGCCTTCTTCTCCAGGAAGTCCTTGGGCGTGGTGCCCCAGTCGATGGTGCCGGGCGGCATCACGCCATGCTTGGCCGACAGGTCGCGCCAGAACTGCGCCGCCTCGACGACCGCCGGCTTGTCCAGCATGACCTGGTTGCCCGCGTCGTTCATCAGGATCGCGCCGTTCGGCGTCGTCAGCGCCTGGAACAGCCAGTAGGCGAAGCTGCCGCCCGACGGGATCTCCAGGCCCCATTGCGTGACGTTGCCCGACGCGTCCTTCTTCGTCAGCTTGGTCGCCGTATCGACCAGTTCCTGCCAGGTTGCGGGTGGCCGCTCCGGATCGAGGCCGGCCGCCTTGAACAGGTTCTTGTTGTAGTACATGACGATGGTCGAGCGCTGGAACGGCACGCCCCATACATGGCCGCCGGTGCGGCTGTTCTGCATGAAGGCGTCGTAGAAACCGCCCAGCCAGGCCTTGCCGGCGTCGCCGGCCAGGGTGTCGATGGGAACGATGGCGTCCTCGTCGATCAGCGTATACATGTCGGTGGACAGCAATACGGCAAGCTGGGGCGGCTTGCTGCCGCCCTTGATCGTCGTCAGCACCTTGGCGATGGAGTCCTGGTAGGAACCGGCATACACGGGCTTGATGTTGATGTCCGGGTTTTCCTTGTGAAAGTCCGCCACCATGGTGTCGATGATCTTGGTGATGGGGCCACCCACCGCCACGGGATAGTAGAACTCGACATCCACCGGCTGCGCCTGCGCGCGGGCCAGCATGGGCAGGGACAACAGCGCGCCGGCCAGGGCGGCGGCAAGGCTTTTCAATACGGTGCGTCGCATAGTGGTTACCTGGGTCAGAGAGGGAAGGGAAAGAACATGGGTGTCCGGGCCCGCTCACGCAACCGGCAAGGCCTTGCCGTGCGCGTCGAAAAAATGCTGGTTTTCGGGTGACCAGCACAGTTGGACGCGGCTGCCCGGCGCCACGCTGGCATGACCGGGCAGGCGCACGGCGATGCCCGCACTGGCGCCTACCGCGCACGTGACGATCGAGTCCGCGCCGAAGTACTCCACGTTTTGCACCACCGCCGCGTGGCCCGGGCTCGCGGCGCCGTCGGGGCCGCGGCTCGTGTGCGGGTCGGCCTCCGCGCCGGACCCCACCACGCGTATGTGTTCGGGCCTCACGCCGATGCGCGCGGCCTGCGCCGGCGCGCCCGGGATGGCCGGTTCGCCGGTGCCCGCCAGCAGGCGCGCGCCCCCTACCGTATCCAGCGTCATCAGGTTCATCGGCGGCGTGCCGATGAAGCGCGCGGCGAACTCGGTAGCGGGACGGGCATACAGCCCATCGGGCGTGTCGCATTGCTCCACGGCGCCGCCGCGCAGCAGCACGACCTGGTCGGCCATGCTCATCGCCTCGGTCTGGTCGTGCGTGACGTACACCATGGTGATGCCCAGCTTGGCCTGTAATGCCCGGATCTCGCGGCGCATGTCGTGGCGCAACTGGGCGTCCAGGTTCGACAGCGGCTCATCCATCAGGCACACCGGCGCTTCGGAAATCACCGCGCGGCCCAGGGCGACGCGCTGCTGCTGGCCGCCCGACAACTGTGACGGCTTACGGTCCAGCAAGGCCTCCAGGCCAAGCAATTCCGCCACGCGCGCCAGCCGCTGCGCGTACTGGCTGCGCGGCTCCTTGCGCACCTTCAAGCCGAAAAGGATGTTCTCGCGCACGCTCAGGTGGGGGAACAGGGCATAGGACTGGAACACCATGGCGATGCGCCGCTGCGCAGGCGGCAAGTGGGTCACGTCGCGCCCACCGATGAGGATGCGGCCGGAGGTCGGTGTGTCCAGACCCGCGATCATGCGCAGCGTCGTCGATTTCCCGCAACCGGAGGGGCCCAACAGGACCGTGAAACTGCCTTCGGGTACCGTGACGTCGACCTCGCGGATGGCGGCGGCCTCAGCGTACCGCTTCGTCAACTGTTCCAGAACGATCGCTGCCATGTCCCCTCGATCTTCTATGCGGTCGCGTCTATTGTGACGGCAAATGAAATCCTTTTCATTTTGCAGTGCGAACATGACCGTACGATGGCATCCGTACGCCGGCTCGTCCCCCCGGGACGGGGCTCACACGTCGATCAGCGCACCGCCATCATGGAAAGGATAGGGACCCGCGTAGGGACCGATATAGGCCAGATGGCTGACCAGGCCTCCATCGCGCCAATCGTGCAGCAGGAAGGCCGGGGGCTCCATCACGAAGGCCGAAGGCGCATCGGCGCGCAAATCCAGGGCCACCTGGTGCGCCGGGCTGGGGCAGGTGGCCGCGATGGTGCCGGCGAAGCGGCGCTGGATGCTGCGGTGCAAATGGCCGCACAGGACCCGCTCCACGTTGCCGTGCGCGCCGACGATGCGCGCCAGCGCCTCGGCGCCTTGCAGCAGGCCGATGCGGTCCATGTGGCCGATGCCGGTATTGAAGGGCGGATGGTGCATCACGATCACGGTCGGCCGCTCCGGTGTCTCCGCCAGGCGGTCCGCCAGCCAGCCCAGCCGACGCTCGCACAGCGCGCCATGGCTCTGTCCCGGCACTACGGTGTCGAGCACCACGATGCGCACCGGATAGTCCTCGACGACATACTGGACATAGCCATCGGCGCCCTTCAGGTATGCGTGATCGGGGAAGACCTGCGCCAAAGCGTCGCGATCATCATGGTTGCCCGGCAGCAGCAGGTAGGGCATTTCCAGCCGGTCCAGCATGTGCTTCAAATGGGCGTATTCCGCCGGTCGGCCGAAGTCGGTCAGGTCGCCGGAAATGATGACCACATCGGGGCGCGGGTTCTGTGCGTTGACGGCGGCCACGGCCGGCGGCAGGAAGGCGTCGGTGGCGACCACGCGGTAGGCCTTCTGGCCGGGCAGGCGGATGTGCGGATCACTGAGCTGGGCGATGAGCATGGGGGCGGGGCGGCGAGAGGATGGGAATGGGCGGGAGGCGATGCGTCACGCCAGCGGGCGAAGCAGGCGTATGCTGACCTGCTCTCCCACGGCATGCGCGCAATCCGGCGGTGCGAATACCGGAAAGCTCTGTCCGTCCGGCAAGCGGACCTCGAAGCGGACCGTGCTGCCCAGGAAGAAGCGGGCGGTGATGCTGGCTGGCGCGGCGGATTCGTGAGGCGGCAGCAACTGCGTTTCGTGCGGGCGGAAGGCGATATCGGCCGCGCCCGGCACCAGCAGGCCGTCCGCCAGGCCGGCGCGCACGCGGCACAGGGTACCCAGGAAGGTGCCGACAAAAGCCGTGGCCGGCGCCCGATACAAGGTTTCGGCCGTTCCGCACTGTTCCAGCCGGCCGGCGGACATGACGGCGATGCTGTCGCCCAGCATCATGGCTTCTTCCTGGTCGTGCGTCACCAGTACCGTGGTGATCGCCAGCGAACGCAGCAATTGCGCCAGCTCCACGCGCAGTTGTTCGCGCAGCTTGGCGTCGAGCGCGGTCAGGGGCTCGTCCAGCAGCAGCACGCGCGGCCGTATGGCGAGGGCACGCGCCAGCGCCACCCGCTGCCGCTGGCCGCCCGATAGCTGGTCGACGCGCCGGTCGGCATGGGCTTGCATGCGGACGAGATCCAGCATCTCGGCCACACGCCGCTCGCGCTCGGCTCGGGCCATGCCGCGCACGCGCAAGCCATAGCCGACATTGCCAGCAACCGTCATGTTGGAGAACAGCGCGTAGTTCTGGAACACCATGCCGACACCGCGCGCCTGCGGCGGCAAAGCCGTCACGTCGTCGGCGTCGAAGCGGATCCGGCCGCCCGCATCGGGCGCTTCCAGTCCGCACAGCATGCGCAGCAAAGTGGTCTTGCCGCAGCCGGACGGGCCCAGCAAGGCCAGCGTCTCGCCGCCCTCGATACGCAGGTCCAGTGGATGCAGCGCCTTCGTGCCGTCGAGCCAGGTCTTGGCGCACTGCTGCAGGGAAATCGTGACAGGCGAACTCATTGCGCCTCCTTCGATCCGAATGTCGATACCGCCGCCGCGACAGGCATGCGACCGCGCTTGCCCGGCGCGGCGGCGTGCGCGGCGATCCACTGCAGGCCCAGCAGCAAAGGCATGATCATCAGCAGGAATATCAGGGTGTAGGCCGAGCCGACCTCGAGCCGCATCGAGGCATAACTGTCAGCCAGGCCGACGGGCAGCGTCTTGGTCAAGGGCGTATGCAGCAGCCAGGTGAGATTGAACTCGCCGATGGAAAGCGTGAGCACGGTGAGCGAGCCCGTCAGGATGCCCGGCACGGCGTTCGGCACGACGATGTGGAAGAAGCGCTGCGCCCGCGTCGCGCCCAGCGTGGCGGCCGCTTCGTCCAGGGTGGTCAGTTCCGCCATGACCATGCTGGTGCGCGCGGCACGCAACAGGAACGGCAAGGTAAAGAGTACGTGGCCGATGATGATGAACACGACGCTGCCGCGCAGCGCGCCGGCGCTTCCCCACGAAACGATCAGGGCCAGCGCGGTCGCCAGGCCGGGAACGGCCACGGGCAGCGTCAGCAAGGCTTCGAAGCCGCGCGCCCAGCGGCCCCGGTGTACGGTCAGCGCCCAGGCCGCGGGCACGCCCGCCGCCAGGCAGACCGCCAGCGTGCACAGGGCTACGGCCAGCGATCGCCATACCGTGTCGGCGTACATGTCCCACACCTGCGCCACCCAGCGCAGCGTCAGTCCGCTGGACACGCCGACGAAGCCGTTGCGCGTCAAGCCGGCAAGCACGGACAGCACGACGGGTCCGATCAGAAACGCGGCGACGACCAGCGTGGTTGCCAGGCCGATGCGCGACTCCAGCGGGGATGGCTTCATGCCGTGCGTGCTCATACCGTGCAGCCTCGTGCCATGGACCGTCACGCCGCTGCACCGGCGCGTTCGCCGTACAGGCTCTGCGCCAGGTAAAGGATGGCCCACGTGATGACGCCCAGCACGATGGAGAGCGCCGCCGCGACGGGGATGTTCGCGTAGTTCGTGAATTCGTTGTAGATGGTCACCGGCAGCACATCGATCTGCGTGCCCAGCGTGAACACCGTGCCGAAGGCCCCCATGCTGGTGGCGAAGCACATCGCGCCCGCTGCGCCCAGGGCCGGCCGCAACGCGGGCAGTTCGATATCGGCGAAGCGCCGCCAACCGCTGGCGCCCAGCGTGGCGGCGGCTTCCAGCATCGCGCGATCGAGCTGCGTGGCCGCCGCGGACAGCATGTCGATGGTGCGCGGCAGGGAAAAATACAGGTAGCCCAGGAACAGGCCGCCCATGCCATAGGCGAACACCAGCGGTTCGCCGGTCAACCAGCGCGAGACCGTGCTGGCGACCCCCTGGCGGCCAGCTAGCAGGATGATCAGGAATCCGACGACCACGCCGGGAAAGGCCAGCGGGAACATCAGCAGGCCGACCAGCAGCCCGCGCCCCGGGAAGCGCGCATGAGCGGCCAGGAAGCGGCCCACCGGCAAGGCCACCACCAAGGTCGCCAGCGTGGCCGCCAGCGACAGCGCGGCCGTATTGAAGAGGCTGCGCCAGTACTGGGCATGCGTGACGACTGTCCAGTACGCGCTGGCGCCGTCGCGGACCGCGAACCCGGTGGCGGCCAGGCGCACCATCGGCAAAAGCCAGAAGGCCACGAACAGCGCCGCGGCGGGCGCGGCGAACATCATCCAACCGCGGCGCTGCATATCAGTTCACTTCCTTGGCGTAGCGCGCGGAGAACGCGCGCTGTACCGCCGCCATCTGCGCGTAGTCGACGGTGCCGGCCCGGGCGTAGTCGGCGGCGGGCAGGAATTTCTTCTGCGCTTCCGGCGACACGGCGCTGGCGCGCACGGGACGCAGGTAGGCATTGGCCCAGATCGCCTGCCCCTCGTCGGACAGCGTGAAATCGAGCACCTTGCGCCCGTTGCCGGCATGCGGTGCATCGGCCACCAGGCTCATCACGTAGGGCACCGCGATCGTGCCTTCCCTGGGGATGACGAACTGCACGTTCGCGCCATCCTTGTAGCGGGCGCGGTAGGCATTGAAGTCATAGTCCACCAGGATGGGGATCTCGCCCGAAAGAACGCGCGCATAAGCAGTCTGCTTGGGAACGATGGGATCGTTGGCGCGCATTTTCCGGAACCACGCCACGGCAGGACCGAAGTCGTCCAGCGTACCGCCCATGGCCTGGTTGACCGCGACCGCGCCGACGTAGCCCACGAAGGCCGACGCCGGATCGAGATAGCCCACCATGCCGCGGTACTCCGGCTTCAGCAAGTCGCTCCAGGACTGCGGTACCGGCTTGCCCTGCAAGGCATCCACATTGACCATGAATCCCAGCGTGCCGGAATGAATGGCGAACCACTTGCCGTCCGGGTCTTTCATGCCGGCGGGGATGTCATCCCAATGCGCCGGCTTGTAGCCTTGCACCAGCTTGTCATTGACGGCCTGGATGCCGAAAGTGACGCCGTAGTACACGACATCGGCGACCGGGTTGGCCCGCTCGGCCGCCAGCGATGCCAGCGCCTGGCCCGAATTCTTGTTGTCGCCCGGCACCTGGATGCCGGTCTTGTCCTTGATGGCCTTGAGCTGGGTGCCCCAATCGGCCCATTCCGGCGGGCAGTTGTAGCAGACCGCAGTCTGCGCCTGGGCCTGTGCCGCGGCGGCGCCCACCAGGCCCAGGGCCAGGACGGCGCCGCGCAGCGCCTTGTTCAGGAAAAACGGCATATCGGCTTCCTTATACGGATGTACGGGGGAAAGGGGCCGCGACGGTGCGGCCGGAAATCAGGCGGTGCGGCAGGCGCAGCGACTCGGCCGGTTCGCCGGCCAGGCGGGCCAGCAGACTGGCGCAGGCGCGTGCGCCGATATCGCGGCTGGGCTGCTCGACCGTGGTCAGGGGCGGCGTCATCAGCGCGGCGAAATGCATGCCGTCGAAGCCGCATACCGACACGTGGTCCGGGACGCGCAGTCCCAGGTCGTGCAAGGACGAGATGGCGGACGCGGCCAGCAGATCGTTGGAACAGAACAGCGCCGTCGGCGCGGCGGATCCACGCAGGGCGGCATGCAGCACGTCGGCATCGACCGCCGTATGGGACTGCATAGCGAGGTGCATGGGAAGGTACAGTCCGATCTCGCGGGCGGCGACGCGCGCGCCCTGCAAGCGGCGTCGCGCACGGTCCGAGCCGGCCAGCGGACCGGTGACCAGCGCGATGCGCGCATGCCCTTCGCTCGCCAGCCATTGCATCATGTCGCGCGCGGCGGCGATGTTGTCCACGGACACGTAGGGATGAGAAGGCGACTCGTTGTAGACCAGCACGTACGGACGTCCATCGTGCGCCAGGTCGCGTAGCGTCGCGCTGCGGGCGGCATTGGCCACCGTGAGCAGCAACCCCTCCACCTGATGGTCGATCAGGCTGCGCACCGCGGCGGCCTCGCGCGCCAGCTCATAGCCCGTGGTCGTGACCATGATGCTGTAGCCGTTGGCATGCGCCCACGCTTCCGCACCCTCGAAGCATTCGGCGAAAACAGGATTGCACAACGTGGGCAGGGCCATGCCTATCGTGCGCGTACTGCCCGAGCGCAGGCTGCTGCCGACGCGGTTGGGACGGAAGCCATGCTTGTGCGCCACGGCCTCGATACGCTGCAAGGTATCGGCACGCAACAACGACGGCCGGTTGAACGCGCGCGATACCGTGGCCGGTGACACACCGGCGTCACGCGCGATGTCCACAATCGAAAGCCGATGCAGGGATTTGATAGCCACGGGCGCGGGTCCCTGGGTTGAAAACGATTTCAATATAGGACGCGTGCATGACAGCCTTATTGCAGCAGCGTGGCGGCGGCAGCCGCCGCGGGACATTCAGCTCGATGCCAGGATTCCGGATCGCCGCGCCGCCTCGCATAACGCGCCACCCGCTTATCTTTCGGGGAATACACGTATTGGCCCCGGCCATGGGACTGGCACAATGGTTGCTGGGAAGAAAAGGTGCCATGCCGGACCGCAGCCGCGCGGATATTGCGACGCCGCGCCTTCATGCGACGGCGGCATGTGCAGGGAAGCTTTGATGGCTATGGTTTTGAATCGCCTGACGGCGCTTGATGCCGTCCGCATGCTGCAACGCCGCGAGTTGTCGGCTGTACAGCTGATGCGCGCTTGCTTCGCGCGTATCGAACAACGTGAAGACAGTGTGCATGCCTGGGTCAGCATGAACAGGGACGCGGCGCTGGCGCATGCACAGACGCTCGACAACGGCGCCATCACGGGACCGCTGCATGGCCTGCCTTTCGGGGTCAAGGATATCTTCGATACAGCGGATCTGCCGACGAGCTACGGCTCGCCCATCTACAAGGACCACCGACCCGCGGCCGATGCCGACGCGGTGGCGCGCTGCCGGGCAGCCGGCGCGCTCGTGGCCGGCAAAACGGTGACCACGGAGTTCGCCACGTTCAAGCCGCCCTTGACGCGCAACCCGCACAACACCGCGTACACGCCGGGTGGATCATCCAGCGGTTCAGCCGCCGCGGTGGCCGACTTCATGGTGCCATTTGCGCTGGGTACGCAGACCGCCGCGTCCATCGTGCGTCCCGCCGCGTACTGCGGCGTCGTAGGTTTCAAGCCCAGCTTCGGCACGGTCGCGCGTACGGGCGTCAAGTCCCTCGCGCCGTCGCTGGACACGGTGGGTTGCTTCACCCGCACGGTGGAGGACGCGGGGCTGGTGGCTTCGGTCCTCATGGATCAACCGGCACTGCGCCGGCTCGACTACGAAGGTCCGCCACGGGTGGGGGTCTATCGCACGCCGCAATGGCGCCACACCTTGCCCGAAACACGCGAGGCCATGGCCTATGCCACCGAAGCACTGGCCCGCGCCGGCGCCGTGGTGCAGGAACTGGATCTGCCGCCGCAGTATTGCGCCCTGGTGCAATTGCAGTCCGACATCATGGCGTACGAGGCCACGCAATCGTTGGCCGCCGAACGCCAGCAGGACGCCGGGCAGATCAGCCCGGGCCTCCTGGCCTTGCTGGAAGGCGGCGATACCATCGACGCACAGACCCACCAGGCCAATCTGCAGCGCGCCGCCGAAATGTACCCGCGCGTCAGCGGTTGGTTCGAACGCTTCGATGTCCTGCTGACGCCCAGCGCACCGGGCGAAGCGCCTTTCGCGGACCTGGGCACTGGAGACCCGCTGTTCGGCCGCGTGTGGACGCTGTTCGGACTGCCCTGCATCCACCTTCCTTTCGCCACCGGCCCGCACGGGCTGCCCGTCGGCCTGCAAGCGGTGGGCTCCAAGGGGGACGACCACCGCCTGCTCTGCATCGCGAAATGGCTGCACGACCGCTTGCGGCAGGCGTAAGCCCGTGCGCGCCGGCCGGCGGCATTGCGCTGCCGCCGGGGCGGCGGCGTGGGCCGGCCCGCTAATAACCGACTGTCAATGTGGGCAGGTCGACTGTGATCCGCGGCCGGCCCAGCGCCAGGGCGGCGTGGTGCGCGAATTCCTGCGCACGCGTGGAATCGGCGGCCAACAACTCGTAGCCCAGCGCGTCCGCAACACCCAGGATCTTGTCCAGCAGCAGCACTTTGCCACTGGGACGCAAGGGTTCGCAGCCCAGCGCGGTCCAGGTCATATCGAACCAGTCGCGCGCCTTCGCGCTGCCCTCCGGGGTCGGCTCGACCTGGGTCACCAGATGCACCGCCCGGCGGGCGTCATAAACGATGGAGACGTCCGCGCGCATGGAATGTCCTTATGCCGAGGCCTGCATGCGTACGCGTGCAAGCCGGTTTCCGGTATCGACCGGGCTTGGTTCTACCAGGGGGAAGCCGCTTCCCAAGTGAGGTTCACGCCTTTGGCCTGGGCCCTCTTCATCAGGTCCAGCAAGGGATACGCGCGCTGCTGCAACCCCACGGGACGCGATACAGGATGCACCGGCGGCTGGTCCGGATCGTCCTCGCGGTCTTCCGGATGCGCAGGCGCCTTGGCAACCGCCTTTTCGATGCCGTCGATGGCCTGCTGCAGCTGTTCCGGGGTGAACACGCCCCGTTCGGGGAACTTGTCCGGAAACGACTTGCCCGCGGCCCGCAACAAGGGCGCGGCATGATCGGAGAGCATGAGCACTTCCGAGCCGGCTTTGGAACGAAACGTGATAAGCATGGCGGGGTCCCCGGGTCTTTCTCGATGGATGGATTCATACACTACCCCAACGCGCTACGCCTGCCAACCGCACGCTATGACCAGGGCGGCGGCAAGCATGGCGCATGGTGTGCCGGTTGCTCGCGCCCGGGGAGCAAGCGTGCATGCAGGCAGGAACGAAACGGATTCAGGCGCGTGCCGGCCGAATAGCGCTGGCGTGCGCCGGCGCCCTGGCCCTGGCCTTGTCGGCACGGGCAGGTGGCGATGCCGGCGAAGGGACATGCGGCGCATCCCGTCTGGGACAACCGTGCCCGGCGTCGGAAATGGCCGGCCAGGGCCCACCCGCGCCTACGCTGAACCTGGGCGTCGGCAACCCCATCCACCTGGTCACCGGGAACAAATACCAGCGCGAGATCGACCTGCCAGGTCCGGCGCCACGCGCGGGCCTGGAAATCGTGCGCCACTACAACGCGCTCGATGCGCGGCCCAGCAGCCTGGGCCGCGGCTGGACGCTTTCCTACGAAACCCGCTTGCACGCGCATGCCGCCCCCGGCCGGGTACAGGTCGCGCAAGCCGACGGCAGCCGGATGGACTTTCGCTGCGACGCGCCGCACCCCGACGAAGCCGTGTGCCGACCGATCCCACCCGCGCGCGGCACACTCGAACGCGACGTGGATTCGTGGCGGTGGCGGTGGCCGGACGGGCGCAGGCTGCACTTCAACGCGGCGGGCCGCCTGACACGGATCGCCGACAGCCACGGTGGCGACGTCCGCATCACGCGCGAGACGACGCTCGGACCGACGCACGGAGAAATCCTCGCGGCGATTGACGAACGCGGGAACGCGCTGCGCTTCACGTACGAAACCACGGCCGCAGGCACGCGCCTGTCCCGCATCGATGCGCCGTCGGGCGCGCACGTGTACAGCCATGACATGCCGCAAGCCCGCGGCGCGCCGGCCCCAGCCTACCCGCGGCTGATCGCCGCGGCGCATCCCGCTGGCTGGCAGCGGCACTATTTCTACGAAACGGCCCTGCAAGGAGGCGACCCCTACCGCTTGACGGGTATAGCATGGCGCCGCGCCGGCAGCGATGCCCAGTCCGTACGCACGCATAGCTGGGCATACGATGAAGCGGGTCGCGCCATCCTGTCGGTGCATGGCGCGCCGGATGCGACGCGCGACCGCGTGCAGTTGAGCTACGTGGCCACGCCATTGCCTGACGGCACGCGCGGCCTGACCCGCGTGCGCGGCAGCACCGGCGTAACGGACTTTCACACCGCGGTGCGGGCCGGCCGCCCCGTGTTGCTGCAGGTTCGGGGCAGCGGCTGCCCGGGCTGCGCCGCGCCGGGGCTGGACGCGGCCTACGACGGCCACGGCAACTTGCTGCAACTGAATCGATTGCGCCTGGAACGCGACCAGGCCGGCAAGCTCACGCGCCTGCATGACGCGGAATCGGGATGGCCGGGGCTTTCGCTGTCCTTCGACGCGGGAGGCGCCTTGCGATCCTGGCATACGCACGCCACGGGCCCGGAGACCCGCCGGCGCGATGCCGCGGGACGCATCATCGAACGCCGTTATGCCAATGGGGATGTCTGGCAGTATGCACGCGATGGCGCGGGTCGCCTGGTGGAAGTCATTGCACGGGCCGATGGCGCTGCCCTGCGCACGACGATCGCCTGGCGCGGTGGACGGCCGGTGCGCGTGGACCACCCACACGAACACGAGACGCGGCGCTACGACCGGCGTGGCCGCCTCGCCTCGCGCACGGTGTACCGCGCCGCACTGCGAAAACACGGCGCCGGGTACGGCTACAGCGAACGTTATGCCTGGGACGCGCGGGGCCGCCTGGTGCGGCACGACCTGCCCGAAGGCGGGCGCCTGCTCTACGCCTACGATGACGCCGGACGCGTCGCCCGCATTGCCTGGGACGATGGCACGGGGACGAGCGAGTACGAACTGTTGCGCGCGGCGCCAGGCGCTGGCTACCTGCATGCCAACGGACTGCACGCACGCGGCCTGCTTCGGCACGACGGCCTGTATGCGCTGATCGTCGACGACCCGGCCCAACCCGCACGCCCCCCCATCTTCGCGCAACGCCTGGGCTATGACGGCGACGGACGCATCGCGCACGACATCGCGCGCAACGGCGACTGGCACATCGGCAGCGCATACGCCTATGACGACGAAACCCGCCTCGCGGGCGCCGCTATCGCGTTCAGGAACCACGCCGGAGCAACCACGCGGGGATGGCGGTATGCGTGGCGCGACGCCGGGGACGTGCGGGCCATCGAACATCACGGCGTCATTCGCTCGCATCGTGCTCAGCGCGATGCGAGCGGGTTGCCGCGCCAGTACGGCAGCCTGCGCCTGCACTATGGCCCGGACCGCCGCCTGAGCAAGGTCGTGCGGGGAGCGAGCGAGCTGGTCCGCTATGCGCATAACGCATACGGTGAACGCATACGCCGGCACAGCGGCGGACGTGGCGAACACTATCTGTATACCGGCAATCGACTGTCGGCGCGCGCGCTGGATCTGCCCGACGGCGGAGTCGGCGTCGTGCAACGTTATGTCTACGCCGGCTGGGTCCCGGTCGCCATGATCGCGTATCCGCGGCCGCGCCTGCTTGCGCAGCGCGCCACACGTCCGCCCGTGCCGGTCTTCTATGCCATCCACGCGGATGCCGCCGGCCTGCCCCATGCCTTAACGGACGCCCAGCGGCGCATACGCTGGCGCGCGGCATGGTCGCCCACCGGGGCGCCGCTCGCGGTGGAAGGTGACCTGGATATGCCGCTGCGCCAACCGGGGCACATCGCGGATGCCGCGACCGGATGGCACGACAACTACCTGCGCACCTACGATCCGCGGGCCGGCCATTACCTGGAACCCGATCCCGCCGGCCCCATGCCGGACAGCCAGGCCTATGGCTATGCCCGGCAGCAGCCGCGTCGCCACATCGATCCCTTCGGCCTGCTGCTGTTCGCATTCGACGGCACCAGCCGCGACCTCACCGGCCGTACCAATGTGGGCCTGATGAGCGGTTGGTACGCCGACGGCACGGCTTATTACCATCGCGGCCCGGGCTTCGCGGCACCGCGCTTCTACGATGCCGCCACCGCCGGGTCCGCGCCCGCCATCCTCGGTACGCAATGGCAGGCCCTGCTGCGGGAGGTGGCCGCCGCCTCGGGACACGGACGGGCGCTGCCCATCGACCTGCTGGGCTACTCGCGCGGGGCCGCGCTGGCCATGCATTTCGGCAACATGATCGCCGGGCGCTACCGGGCGGGCCGCTTCTGGCACCGCGATCCCGCGCTCGGCACCGTCACGGCCTGCGCGGACCTGCGATTCATGGGACTGTTCGACGCCGTCGCGCAATTCGGCGTACTGGGCGCCGACAACGCGCACTACGACCTGGCGGTGTCTGCGGAATGGCACTGGGTCGCGCACGCGGTGGCCCTGCACGAACATCGCGGCCTGTTCCCGCTCAGCGCCACGCCTGACGGCGCGCCCAATGTCGCCACCGCGCCCTTCATCGGCGCGCACGGCGATATCGGCGGGGGCTACCTGGCCGAACCGGCCAACGTCGACACGGCCAGGCCGGGCGGCGACCTTTCCGACGTCGCGCTGGCCTGGATGCTCGACCAGGCGCGGCGCGCGGGCGTGCCTTTCCGCCAGGCCCCCGAGCCATTCCAACGCGTCGACAACGCCATCGTGCATGACGAACGGGGCAGCCGCGGTCGTCGCCGCGGCAGCGACCGCCCGGTGCTCGACGGCGCCGGCGCCACGAGGTTGCGCAGGCAAGGGCAGCATCCCGATTACGGCGATCGGGCGCGCGCCGAAGTGGAAGCCTTCATCCGCCGTGTGGAAAACTGGACCGAGGCCGCCGGCCCGGCCGTCGCGACGGTGGACATGGCGGGCTATCGCGGCTGGCTGCGGCGGACGCTGGACCTGGATCTGCCCAACTGAAGCGCCCAGGCAGCGCCGCCCGGAGCGGTGCCCCGCCCTGCGGCGCCGCGCGGGGCGGCCCCGGCCAGCAGGACAAATCACGTTATCATCCCGGAATTCGCGGCATCTTGCGCGGCCGCACGATTTTTCGTCTTTTCCGAGTCCCCATGCTCCCCGAGCAACAGCAACTCCTTGTATCCCTATTGCGAGACGCGGTCGGCACGCTGCTGCCGGACGCCCGCCCCGACATTCTGCTCGAGCGTCCCAAGGTCGCCGCGCACGGCGATGTCGCCACCAATGTCGCGATGCAGCTGGCCAAGCCGGCCAAGCGCAATCCGCGCGAATTGGCGCAGGCCATCGTCGTCGCCCTGCAGAACGACCCGCGCGGGCGCGATATCGTGGCCGCCGCCGAGGTCGCGGGGCCCGGTTTCATCAACATCCGCATTTCCCCGGCCGCGCGGCAGGCCGTGCTGGCCGCCATCGCCGGCCAGGGCGCGGCCTTCGGCCGCGCGCCCCGAAACGGCGACAAAGTCCTGGTGGAATTCGTCTCCGCCAACCCCACGGGGCCATTGCACGTCGGGCATGCGCGCCAGGCTGCGCTGGGCGACGCCATCTGCCGCCTGTTCGACGCCAACGGCTGCGAGGTCACGCGCGAGTTCTATTACAACGACGCGGGCAACCAGATCCATAACCTGGCCGTGAGCGTGCAGGCGCGTGCGCGCGGTGTCGGCCCCGACTCGCCGGACTACCCCGAAGATGGCTACAAGGGCGAGTACATCGCCGATATCGCCAAGGATTTCCTGGCGAAGGCCGCGGTGCGCGCCGCCGACGGCGAAGAAACCGTCGCCACCGGCGACGTGGATGACCTCGATGCCATCCGGCGCTTCGCGGTGGCCTACCTGCGCCGCGAGCAGGACCGTGACCTGCAAGCCTTCGATCTGACGTTCGACAGTTTCTTCCTGGAAAGCTCGCTCTACAGCGGCGGCCGCGTCGAGCAGACCGTCGCCAAGCTGGTGGCCAGCGGCCACACCTACGAAGAAGATGGCGCGCTGTGGCTGCGCACGACCGAACTGGGCACGGGCGACGATAAGGACCGCGTCATGCGCAAGCGTGAGGGCGGCTACACCTATTTCGTGCCGGACGTCGCGTATCACGTCAACAAATGGGAGCGCGGCTTCCGTCGGGCCGTGAACATCCAGGGTAGCGACCATCACGGCACGGTGGCGCGTGTGCGCGCCGGCCTGCAGGCGCTGGACATGGGTATCCCCAGGGATTACCCGTCCTATGTGCTGCACAAGATGGTCAAGGTCATGCGCGGCGGCGAAGAGGTCAAGATCTCCAAGCGCGCCGGCAGCTACGTCACCATGCGCGACCTGATCGACTGGGTCGGCCGCGACGCGGTGCGTTATTTCCTGATCCAGCGGCGCGCCGATACGGAATTCGTGTTCGACATCGACCTTGCGTTGTCGCAGAGCGACGAGAATCCCGTTTACTACATCCAGTACGCGCATGCGCGCATCTGCTCCATGGTCGCGCAGTCGGGCGAAGACGAAGCCGCCATCGCCAGCGCCGACGCGGCGCAGCTGACCGCGCCGTCTGAATACGCGCTGATGCAGCGGCTGGCCGAACTGCCACAAGTTGTCCAGCTGGCGGCACAGGAACTGGCGCCGCACCACGTGGCATTCTGGCTGCGCGATTGCGCGGCCGACTTCCACGCCTGGTACAACGCCGAGCGGGTGCTGGTGGACGATGTCGCGCTCAAGCGCGCGCGCCTGCGCCTGGCCGCCGCCACGCGCCAGGTACTGGCCAACGGGCTGGCGCTGCTGGGCGTGTCGGCGCCGGAGCGCATGTAAAGCACCATGGCTGCCAAACGCAAACCCGCCAAACGATCTTCGCAACGCGGCGGCACGCTGTACGGCGTGCTGACCGGCCTGCTGATCGGCCTGGTCGTCGCCGCCGGCGTGGCCTTCTACGTGACGCGCGCGCCGGTGCCTTTCGTCGATCGCGCGTCGCGCCACGCCGATCAAAACCCGCTGCCGGACCCGAGCAATGCGCCCGACCCCAACGTGGGGCTGTACGGTCGCGACGGCGCAGCCGGCACCGCGCCCAGCGGTCCCACCGCCACCCCGCCGGCGCCCGTGCCCGGCACGCAACCGGCCACGCCTCCCGCGCCGTCGGGCCCGCAAGGCCCGGACGACCTGGGCGCCTTGATCGCCACGCTGCCCGCCACGCCGGAGCCCGCGGCCCCGGCGGCCGCGAAGCCCGGCGAGAAGCCGGGGGAAAAGCCCGCCGACAAGGTGCCCGGCAAGCCGGCCGCCCCGGCACCGGCGGGCGCGGCTGCCAAGGAGGCCAATGGCAAATACTTCCTGCAGGCGGGGGCCTACCGCAGTGTCGACGACGCGGAAGCCCTGAAAGCCCGCATACTGCTGATGGGCCTGCCCGTGTCCGTACAGCGCGCGGACGTCAATGGCAAACCCATCAATCGTGTGCGCGTCGGTCCGTTCGCCCGCCTGGACGACATGAACCGCGCCCGGACGCGACTGGGCGAAAACAAAATCGAGGTGGCGGTCGTCCGCCAGTGATCGCGCGCCGGGCGGAACTCGTGCCGCCCCGGCCTGTCTCTAGTCAGGATCGTCAGCCTCATACCTGGGAACCACACCGACATGTACAAACTGCTTAGCCGCCTGCTGGCCGTCACCGCGCTGGCCGCCACGACCCTGTTCGCGCCTGCCAGCCAGGCACAGAACGCGCCGGCCTACAAGGCGATCAACCCGGCGATGCCCGGCGACACCCCGGGCAAGATCGAAGTCATCGAGTTCTTCGCCTATACCTGCCCGCACTGCGCAGCGATGGAACCCATGGTGGAGAAGTGGGCGAAGACCGCGCCGCCGGACGTCGCCCTGAAGCAGGTGCCGGTCGCCTTCAACGCATCCATGAAGCCGCTGCAGCAGCTGTACTACACCCTCGAGGCGCTGAACCGGCCCGACCTGCATGCCCGGGTCTTCACGGCGATCCACCAGGAACACAAGCGCCTGTTCGACAAGAAGGCAATGGGCGATTGGGTGTCCACGCAAGGCGTGGACCGCGCCAAGTTCGACGCCGTGTTCGACTCCTTCTCGGTCCAGACCCAGGTGGAACGGGCCACGCAGCTCACGCAGCAGGCGAACATCGACGGGACGCCGTCCTTCCTGGTGGGCGGCAAGTTCCTGACCTCGCCCGTCATGGCCGGCAATAGCTACCAGGGCGCGCTGGACGAAGTCGACAAGCTGATCCCGATGGCCCGGACGAAGTAAGCGAAGCGCGCAGGCGCCTGCCCGGGCCCCCGGACGCCTAAACCGCGCTGGCGCGGTCCAGCGCCTGCCGCAGGTCCTCGATCAAGTCCTGCGGCGCTTCCAGGCCGATGTGCAGCCGCACTACCGCCTGTCCGTCCCCGGACCAGTACCGGTGTCCCGCCAGGTACTCCGGCGCGACCAACTGTACAAGGCTCTCGAAGCCGCCCCACGAATATCCTATGCTGAACAGGCGCAGCGCGTCGACGAAGACGCGCGCCTGTTCCATCGACAGCCGCAGGGCCGCCGACAGCATGCCGTTCGAACCGGTGCAATCGCGCGTCCACAGCGCATGGCCCGCATCCGCAGGCAGCGCCGGATGGTAGAGCCGGGCGACTTCGGGACGGCTCGCCAGGAAATCGCAGACCTGCAACGCGTTGCGTGCGTGCTGCGCCATACGCAGGGGCAAGGTCCGCACGCCTCTCAACGCCAGCCATGCATCGTCCGCGCTTACCGAATAGCCCATGGCGTACTGGGTCTTGTTGATCCGCTGCGCCAGTTCGGCGTCGTTCGTCACCACCGCGCCGAGCATCAGGTCCGAATGCCCGCCCACATACTTCGTACCGGCCACTACGGACACCTGCGCACCCAGTGCCAACGGCTTGTAGATATAGCCCGATCCCCAGGTATTGTCGCTGGCCAGCACCAGGCCATGGCGGCGCGCCTGCTCGGCCAGGGCCGGCAGATCCAGCATTTCGAAAAGCAGCGAGCCGGGCGATTCGACATACAGCAGCCGCGTATTGGGCCGCACCAGCGCAGCGATGTCGTCCCGATTCGGGGCGAAATAGGTGATCTCGATGCCCAGGCGGCGCAACACCGCCTGTTCGAGCACATGGACGGGCCCGTACACGTTATCCGCGACCAGGGCATGATCGCCAGCCGACAGCAGCGCCATGAAGGTCAGCGTAATCGCCGACAGCCCGGAGGGCGCCAGGTAGGCATGCGTACCCTGCTCCAGGTGCTTGAAGACGTCCTCCAGCGCGACATGGGTATCCAGGCCCATGCGTCCGTAGGCCACCACCCGCTCGCCCGCCGCCTTGCGCCGCTCCGCCCTTTCCAGCGCCGCCAGATCCTGGAACCGCACCGTGCTGGTACGCACGGGCGGCAGCCCCACGGGCGCGGCCCCTGTGGCGGGATCGAATTCGGCGATGCCGGTGTGCTGCAACAGGGTGTCGAGATGCGCGGGATGGTGGGCCATGGTGTGGAAGCAGGTTGTGGACAGCTCGCGACGGGCTGTGCACCAGTCGCGAGCGTACCGCGTGAGGGAGAGTCGCCTATGATGCCATTTTCGACGTGATTTTCCCGATCCGTCTCTCGCGCCGTGGCGCCGTGCCTTTGCGCCTCCACTCGCGTGGCCCACCCATCCCATGCCCGACCATCACACCCTCGCAACGTTCTTCGGATTGGCCGTACTGCTTGCGCTGTCTCCCGGTCCCGACAATCTTTTCGTGCTGATGCAGGCGGCATTGAACGGCCGGGCCGCCGGACTCATGGTGGTCCTGGGCCTGTGCACCGGCCTGCTCGTCCATACGGCCGCCGTGGCGGCGGGACTTGCGGCGGTCTTCGCCACGTCGGCCGGCGCCTACACGGCCCTGAAATGGGCGGGAGCGATCTACCTGGCCTGCCTGGCGTGGCAGGCCTTCCGGGCACCGGCCGGGGCTGGACCGGCGGGCAGCCCGCGGCGACTCCAGCCGGCGGCGCTGTACGTGCGCGGCATCGTCATGAACCTCACCAACCCGAAGGTGCTGCTGTTCTTCCTCGCCTTTTTGCCGCAGTTCACCATGCCGGCGGCCGGGCCGGTCGGGCCGCAGATCGTCGTATTGGGCAGCGTCTTCATGCTGGCCACCTTGCTCGTGTTCGGCGCCATCGCGTTCTTTTCGGGCGCGGCCGGGGCGCTGCTGCAACGGTCCGTTCGCGCCCGGCGGCTCTTGAACACCTGCGCGGGTCTGGTGTTCGCGGGCCTCGCCCTTCGGCTGGCGACCTCGGTGCGCTAAGCGCTTCCTCATCCCCTTGGCGCTCCGCGCCGACGTCCCGCGGCGGCAGCCCGGGCGTAATCAGCGGAAATGCGCGCGCAGCGCGAGATCGGTCCTGCCCCAGGCTTCGCGCACTGCATCCGGCCCCCCACCGGTGCCTTCAACCGAAAAAAAGGTCAGGTTGCGCAGTCCGATCGTGCCCAGGATGAACTTGAGATAGGGAGTAAGGAAATCCGGCTGGCGCGCACGCGGCCCGGAAAACTTTCCGCCCGACGCCACGCCGATGAACACCGGGCGATCGCGCAGCAAGCCCACTTTTCCTTGCGGGCCCACGCTGAATGTGCGGCCCGCGCGAACGATGTGATCTATCCACGCCTTCAATACGGAAGGCACGGCCACATTGTGCATCGGCGTCCCGATGACGACGACATCGGCGGCATCCAGCTCCCGGATCAGGACATCGGACGTGCACATCGTGCCGTCTTCCCCGGCTGCCGGCGCCAATCGGTGCTGGACATGCGCGTAATTGCCGTCGATATGGGCGATCGGGCTGCCACCGAGATCCCGATGTACCAGGGTTGCGCCGGCCGCGCTCTTCAGAAGATGTTCGACGATTTTTGTGGAGAGCCGGCGGCTCTCTCCGGCTTGCCCGCGAGGGCTGCAGTTCACATGCAGGATATTCATAAGCTTGCCATTCAGGTTCCGCCGGTCGCATCGACCAGCCGGGATGCCGCGCGACCGGCCTTGACGAACGCGGTCTTGAAAGTGCGGACGGGCATTCATTCTATGAATCCCATGGTTCACCTGGAAAGAGCCATGGACCGACATCGGTACTAGGCCATGATGGCATCAGGAATGCTTCCCGGCAGCGCTTCATGGCGCGCCGCGATGGTATAAACGACTGACAATATCGCAACGCAAGAGCTGGGCCATGACGACCGCGAAGGCCATCGATATCCCACCGTTGGATCCCACCGCGGCGCAACCCTTCTACAGGCAGATCTACGACAGGTTCCGCGGCGCCATCGAAAATGGCGTCCTGAAGCCCGGTGATCGCATCCCGTCCGCGCGCGCCCTCACGCAGGAGCTTGGTCTGGCCAGGGGCACCATCGAGTCGGCCTATTCCTTGTTGGCGGCCGAGGGCTATGTCCAGGCGCGCGGCCAGGCGGGGACCATCGTGACGCCGGGGCTTAAAGCGCGCACGCCCGTTCCGGGAACGGTGCGCAAACCCGTTGGCGGCATTGCCGCGGCCGGTTTTCGTCCCGACTCAATTCTGCCCTTCCAGATGGGACTGCCCGCGCTGGACGCCTTTCCCCGCAAGAACTGGGCGCGACTGGGGGCACGCTGCCTGCGCGGCATGCAGTCCGCCGACATGGTCCATCCCCCCATATACGGACTGCCGGCCCTGCGTACCGGGATCGCGGCCTATCTCCAGATGTCGCGCGGCATCGATTGCGCTCCCGCACAGGTGTTCATCACATCGGGCTATCGCGAGACCATGGCGCTGGTGGCACATGCGCTGCTCAAGGCCGGCGATCGGGTCTGGGTGGAAGATCCCGGATACCCGCCCACGCGCGAACTGCTGGGCCATATGCACCTGACCGCTATCCCGATATCGGTGGACCACGAGGGCATGGTCGTATCCCAAGGAACGCGGAGGGCGGCACGAGCCCGTGCCGCCGTCGTCACGCCGGCACACCAAAGTCCGCTATCGGTGTCCTTGTCCTTGCCGCGGCGTCTGGCCCTGCTGGACTGGGCCGCACGCAACCAGGCATGGATCATCGAGGACGATTACGACGGGGAGTACCGGTACGTCAGCCGCCCACTGCCTGCGCTGAAAAGCCTGGACCGTGACGAGCGTGTACTCTACGCCGGCACCTTCAGCAAGGTGCTCTTTCCCAGTATGCGGCTGGCCTATCTCGTAGTGCCGGAATCTCAGATCGAGCGCTTCGAGCAAATCGCGCAGGTCTTTGCGGCCGGCACGCCGGCGCTGACGCAGGCAGTGGTCTCGGCCTTCATCACGGAAGGGCACTTTGCGCGCCATATCCAGCGCATGCGCAGGCTATATGCGGAACGCCGGGAAACCACCGTGGCAGGCCTGGAGAGTGTGCTGGGCAAACGCATGCGCATCGATTTCCAGCCTGGCGGCATGCACTTGATCCTGCGTCTGCCGCCGGAGCAGTCGGATCGCCACCTGGTTGCACGCATGCGGGAACAGGGCCTCTACGCCGAAGCCATGACGGACTGGACGGCCCGTGGCGATGGCCCGCCTGCCTTGCTCCTGGGCTTCACGAACGTCGACACGCAGCGCACGGCGGAGAATCTGGCAAGGCGGATTGCGGCGCTTGCATAGCTGGCGCGACAGCGATACCGGGAAAAACCGCGACAAGCAACGCCAGGGCAGGCAAATCTCGGGCGCCGGGGAAGGTCTTGAAGGAGCATCGCTCGGATGCCGATCATGGCCCAGTACCGAAGGTCGATCATGGATCTTCTTCGCCGGGCGTGAATGCCGCAGCATGGAGTCCTCGATCAAACCACGACAAGGACATGCCATGACACACCGCATCGACTACACCAAAGTCTCGCCGGACGGCTACAGGGCCTTCGGCGCCGTGTATGCCACCCTGCAGAAAGGAAGCTTGCCCAAGGCACTGATAGACCTGGTCTATCTGCGCGTATCGCAACTGAACGGCTGCGCCTTCTGCATCGATATGCACACGCGCGACCTGACGAGATCCGGCCTGACGCTGGACAAGTTGGTACTCGTGCCGGTATGGCGCGATGCCGGGACACTGTTCAGTCAGCGAGAACGCGTCGCGCTCGCCTGGGCCGAAACCGTAACCCGTGTGGCAGAAACCGGCGCGCCCGATGCGGACTATGAAGCGGCAGCGGCGGAGTTCAACGACAAGGAGCTGGCGGATCTCACCTATGCCGTCGGATTGATGAACGCATTCAACCGCTTCGGCATCGCATTCCGCTCCAAACCTGCGGCGGTCGCTGCCTGATATCGGCGCAGACAACACGGCAGGCGTGCGCATCGCCCCGGCATCGCGTCCTGCCGTCGATCGACCTCTCGAACAACGGATGGATTCATCACCATGGCTTGGTCACTATTGGGTATTGCGGGCATCCTGGAAATCGCCTTCGCCCTCAGCATGAAGTGGTCTGAAGGCTTCACACGCCTGCCCCCGGCGCTGCTTACGGTCGCCACGGGACTCGCGAGCGTTATCCTGCTGTCCTTCTCGCTGCGCACGCTGCCTATCGGCACCGGCTACGCGGTGTGGACCGGTATCGGCGCCGCGGGCACGGCGATCCTCGGCATGGTGTGGTTGGGAGATTCCACGGCGCCCTTGAGGATCCTTTGCATTGCGCTCATTCTGGCGGGCGTCATCGGCCTGCGGCTGGTTACATGAAGCCCGCAGGATTCAGGCGACGGCCGTGAAACGCACCACGCCGTCATCGTCGGTACGGCGGCTCAGGCGGCCCTCGAAATACAGGGCATGCAGATGTGCCAGCGCCTCGCCCATGGCGAAGGTCAACTGGTGCAGATCGAGCTTGCGCTTGAACAGCACAGGGACGATGTCCGAAGTGCTGCACGGCTGCCGGCAAGCCTCCATGACTTCCTCCAGCCGGTCCGCATGGTGGCTGTGCTGCTGCGCAATGCGCTCGTGCAGGCCGCGGAAGGGGCGGCCATGCGAAGGCAGCACCAGCGTGTCGGGCGGCAGGTCGTCGTAGCCGTCCAGCGAGCGCAGATACAGCGGCAGGGGATTGGCGTCGGGTTCATAGTCGAACACGCTGACGTTGGTCGAAATGCGGGGCAGCACCATGTCGCCGGAGATCAGCACATTCAGGTCCTGGCAGTACAGCGAGGCGTGTTCCGGTGCATGCCCGTAACCCACGATCACGCGCCATTCGTGCGCGCCGATACGCACGCGATCGCCGTCCATGATGCGGGTGAAGCGGGGCGGGACGGCGGGCACCAGGTTGGGGTAGTAACCGGCGCGGGCGCGGATTTGTTCCTGCGCTTCGGGGTCGGTCAAGCCATGGCGGGCGAAATGCGCCACTGCCGAGTCGCCGCCCGCCCCGGATCCCGGACCGCCGGAACGCGACCACAGGGAAGCCAATGTGTAATCGGTCATCGTCATCCACAAGGGCGCATTCCAGCGCCGGCAAATCCAGTCTGCCAGGCCGATATGGTCCGGGTGCATGTGCGTCACCAGGAGACGCAGCACCGGCAGGCCGTCCAGGGCTTCCTCGAAAATGCGCTCCCACAGGGTCTTGACCTCGTCGCGGCTGATCCCGGTGTCCACGACGGTCCAGCCCTGGCGGCCGTCGATCTCGTCGCGCAGCAGCCATAGGTTGATGTGGTCCAGGGCGAAGGGCAGCGGCATGCGTATCCAGCGGACGCCGGCTGCCACCTCGCGGGTGCTGCCGGGCTCTGGCTGGCTGTCGCCCCACGGATACTCCAGCTTGTGCTCGTTCGGATTCATGACGCTACTCCCAGCTTGACGGTGGCTTCCAGCCCATCATAATTGACGTTTACGTAAGCTGCCAGCGCCATATGTCGCCCATTTCCTGGACCATTTCCGAACTCGCCCGCGAGTTCGACATCACGCCACGCACGATCCGCTTTTACGAAGATCAGGGCATCGTCAGCCCTTCGCGCGATGGCCGCAACCGGGTCTACACCGCACGTGACCGGACGCGCCTGAAGCTCGCGCTGCGGGGCAAGCGGCTGGGCTTGCAGCTGTCCGAAATTCGCACCCTCATCGATATGTACGACGGTCCGGGCGACACCGTGCCGCAGCTGCGGCAGTACCTGACCGTGCTGGAGCAGCACCGCGCCACCCTGGAGCAGCAGCGGCGCGACATTGACGACAGCCTGGCCGAAATCGCCCAGCAGGAGGCCGAATGCCGGCGCCTGCTGGAGGCCCGTAGCTAGCGCAGGACCATGGCGGAGGTGCCGTCCCGGCTGCTGATCCAACACGGCTCGCGGGTCTCCCCGGCGTGGGCCGGTCGATGCAAGGTCACGGCATGTCGCCCGATGTTGATATTACGTTTACGTAAACGTAACATGCACATGACGGCATTGCCTCGGCCGCCCCGTAAATGCAAGATGGCTGACGCGCCTGCGGAAGCCTGGATGCGCGCAGGCCGGCGGCGCTCGCAGACGGGGCGTGGTAAGCGCCTACTCTCACGGAGATACCTATGGACATTCCCGGCTTGAGTTTCTATCTGGGCGAAGACCTGGATCTGCTGCGCGACAGTGTGCGCCGCTTTGCGCAGGCGGAAATCGCCCCACGCGCCGCGGAAATAGACCGCAGCGACCAATTCCCGATGGACCTCTGGAAAAAGATGGGCGACCTGGGAGTGCTGGGCATGACCGTCGGCGAAGCCTATGGCGGCGCGGACATGGGTTACCTGGCGCACATGATCGCCATGGAGGAAATCTCGCGTGCCAGCGCTTCCGTAGGCCTGTCGTACGGCGCCCATTCGAACCTGTGCGTCAACCAGATACACCGTAACGGGACCGAAGCGCAGAAGCGCCGCTACCTGCCCAAGCTCATTTCCGGCGATCACGTCGGTGCACTGGCCATGAGCGAGCCCGGCGCGGGATCCGACGTCGTCAGCATGACCCTGCGCGCCGAGAAGAAAGGCGACCGCTACGTGCTGAACGGCACCAAGATGTGGATCACCAATGGGCCCGACGCGGATACTTTGGTGGTCTATGCCAAGACCGATCCCCAGGCCAGGCAGCGCGGCATCACCGCCTTCCTGGTGGAGAAAGGCTATGCCGGGTTTTCCATTGCCCAGAAACTGGACAAGCTGGGCATGCGCGGCAGCCATACCGGCGAGCTGGTATTCCAGGATTGCGAGATCCCCGAAGAAAATGTGCTGGGCGAAGTCAACGGCGGCGTCAAGGTCCTGATGAGCGGGCTGGATTACGAACGCGCCGTGCTGGCCGGCGGGCCGCTGGGGATCATGCAGGCGGTCATGGACGTCGTGGTGCCCTACATCCACGAACGCAAGCAGTTCGGGCAAGCCATCGGCGAGTTCCAGCTGATACAGGGCAAGGTGGCCGACATGTACGCCGCCCTGCAGGCGTGCCGCGCCTTCTGCTACGCCGTCGGCCGCAACCTGGACCGCCTGGGAGCCGCGCACGTACGCCAGGTGCGCAAGGACTGCGCGGCGCTTATCCTCTACACCGCTGAAAAGGCGACGTGGATGGCGGGCGAAGGCGTGCAGATCCTGGGCGGCAACGGCTATATCAATGAGTTCCCGACCGGCCGCCTGTGGCGCGACGCCAAGCTGTACGAGATCGGCGCCGGCACCAGCGAAATCCGCCGGATGCTTATCGGGCGAGAATTGTTCAACGAGACGGCCTGATCCATCCATTCCGACCGAGCGCCCGGCAGCCATGTACGCATCATCGCCCGCAACGCCACCAGACCCGCATCCGCAATACCTTGCCATCGGCATCGCAGGCGCATAACGCCGCCATGCCCGTTACGGCGGTGAACCCGCCTCGCACAACCAGGAGTCATCATGTCCGATCCCGTCGTTATCGTTTCCGTCGCCCGTACGCCCATGGGCGGCATGCTGGGCAGCCTGTCCAGCCTGGCGGCCCACGAACTGGGTTCCGTCGTCATCAAGGCGGCCGTCGAACGCGCCGGCCTGCAGCCGCAGCAGATCGATGAAGTGCTGATGGGCAACGTCCTGCAGGCCGGACAGGGCCAGGCCCCGGCACGCCAGGCTGCGCTCGGCGCCGGCCTGCCGCTGGGCGTGGCGTGCACGACGGTGCACAAGGTATGTGGCTCCGGCCTGAAGGCGGCCATGCTCGGGCACGACATGCTGGCCGTCGGCTCGGCGCAGGTCGTCGTGGCCGGCGGGCAGGAAAGCATGAGCAACGCGCCCTACCTGATGCTGAAGGGCCGGCAGGGCTACCGCTACGGACACTCCACGGTCTACGACCACATGGCCCTGGATGGCCTGGAAGACGCGTACCAGCGCGGCACCGCCATGGGGGTGTTCGCCGAAGACTGCGCCGCCCGCTACGAATTCACGCGCGAACAGCAGGACGCGTTCTCCCTGGAATCGCTGCGCCGCGCGCGCGCCGCAACCGAGGATGGCAGCTTCAAGTGGGAGATCACACCCGTGCCGGTCGCCGGCAAGAAGGGCGACACCGTGGTGGATACCGACGAAGCGCCGACCAAGGCCATGCCCGAAAAGATCCCGACACTGAAGCCCGCCTTCAAGAAGGACGGCACGGTCACCGCCGCCAGCTCCGCTTCGATTTCCGACGGCGCGGCCGCCATGGTGTTGATGCGCATGTCGCAGGCCGAAAAACTGGGCGTCAAGCCCTTGGCGCGCATCATCGGCCATGCCCAGCACGCGCAGGAGCCGAACTGGTTCACGACCGCGCCGATCGGCGCCTTGAAGAACCTGTTCCAGAAAACCGGCTGGCGCTCCGGTGATGTGGACTTGTACGAAATCAATGAAGCTTTCGCGGTCGTTGCGATGGGCGTCATGAAGGACTTCGGTATTCCGCACGCCCAGGTCAACGTGCATGGCGGCGCGACGGCCCTGGGCCATCCCATCGGGGCGTCCGGCGCGCGGCTGGTCGCTACCCTGATCGGCGCATTGCGCAAGCATGGCGGCCGGCGCGGCGTGGCCACGCTGTGCATCGGTGGCGGCGAAGCCGTGGCCATGGCCATCGAAATGCTGTAGCCCACGAGTCGCCTATGTCCATCATCGATTCCCGCATCAACCCACGCTCGCAGGACTTCCAGGACAATGCGCGCGCCATGCAGGCCATGCTGGACGACTTGCGCGCGCAACAGGCGCAGGCGGCGCTGGGCGGCGGAGAAACCGCCCGCGCGCGCCACGTGGCGCGCGGCAAGCTGCTGCCGCGCGAGCGCGTCGAGCGCCTGCTCGACCCCGGTACGCCCTTCCTGGAACTGTCGCCCCTGGCCGCCCACGGCATGTACGACGGCGAGGCGCCCGGTGCGGGGCTCATCACCGGCATCGGGCGCGTATCCGGCACCGAGTGCGTCATCGTCTGCAACGATGCCACGGTGAAAGGCGGTACCTACTACCCCATGACCGTCAAGAAACATCTGCGCGCGCAGGAGATCGCGGCGCAGAACCGGCTGCCATGCATCTACCTGGTGGATTCCGGCGGGGCCAATCTGCCGCAACAGGAAGAGGTCTTTCCCGACCGCGACCATTTCGGCCGCATCTTCTACAACCAGGCCGTCATGTCCGCCGACGGCATCGCGCAGATCGCGGTAGTGATGGGATCCTGCACGGCGGGCGGCGCCTACGTGCCGGCAATGAGCGATGAATCGATCATCGTGCGGAATCAGGGCACCATCTTCCTGGGCGGCCCGCCACTGGTCAAGGCCGCCACGGGCGAGGAAGTCAGCGCCGAGGATCTGGGCGGCGGCGACGTCCATACGCGGCTCTCCGGCGTGGCCGACCATCTGGCGGCGGACGATCACCACGCCCTGCGCCTGGCGCGCGACGCGGTGGCCCGCTTGAACCTGCGCAAGCCTGAACCGCTGGCGATACAGGCCTCGCGCGAGCCGCGCTACGACCCCGAGGAGCTGAACGGCATCATCCCGGCGGACACACGCAAGCCCTACGATGTGCGCGAAGTCATCGCGCGCATCGTCGATGACTCGGCCTTCGATGAATTCAAGGCGCGCTATGGACAGACACTGGTCACCGGATTCGCCCATGTGCACGGCATGCCGGTGGGCATCGTGGCGAACAACGGCATCCTGTTCTCCGAATCGGCGCAGAAGGGCGCGCACTTCATCGAGTTGTGCGCGCAGCGCCGCATACCGCTGGTGTTCCTGCAGAACATCACCGGCTTCATGGTGGGACGCAAGTACGAAAACGAAGGCATCGCCCGCCACGGCGCCAAAATGGTGACCGCCGTGGCCACCGCCGCCGTGCCCAAGTTCACCGTGCTGATCGGCGGTTCCTTCGGCGCCGGCAACTACGGCATGTGCGGACGCGCCTATTCTCCCCGGCTCCTGTTCATGTGGCCCAATGCGCGGATATCCGTCATGGGCGGCGAACAGGCCGCCAGCGTGTTGGCCACGGTACGGCGCGACGGCATCCAGGCCAAGGGCGGCACGTGGACGGCCGACGAAGAAGAAGCCTTCAAGGCGCCGATACGCGCGCAGTACGAGCGCGAAGGCCATCCGTACCATGCCACGGCGCGGCTGTGGGACGACGGCATCATCGCGCCCGCCGATACGCGGCGGGTGCTGGCGCTGGGCCTGTCGGCCGCCTTGAACGCACCCATACCCGCGACGCGCTTCGGCGTCTTCCGGATGTAATCAGGAGGCCCCGTGTTCTCTACTCTGCTTATCGCCAACCGCGGCGAAATCGCCTGCCGTGTCGCCGCGACGGCGCGCCGGCTCGGTATCCGCACCGTGGCGGTGTATTCGGATGCCGACGCCCATGCCCGCCATGTCGCCGCCTGCGACAGCGCGGTCAGGCTGGGGCCCGCCGAACCGCGCGCCAGCTATCTGCGCGGCGACTTGATCCTGCAGGCGGCGCGCGCCAGCGGCGCGCACGCCATCCATCCCGGCTATGGTTTCCTGTCGGAGAACGCAGGCTTCGCCGAGGCGGCGGCGCAGGCAGGCATTGTCTTCGTCGGACCGCCCGCCAGCGCCATCTCGGCCATGGGTAGCAAGTCCGCCGCCAAGCAACTGATGGAGACCGCCGGCGTACCCCTGGTGCCCGGCTACCACGGCGACAACCAGGACCCCGACTTCCTGCGCGAGCAGGCGGACGCGATCGGCTATCCCGTGTTGATCAAGGCCAGCGCAGGGGGCGGCGGCAAAGGCATGCGCATCGTCGAGGATCGCGCGGCGTTCGCCGATGCACTGGCGTCATGCCGGCGCGAGGCCGCCTCCAGCTTCGGCGACGACCGGGTGCTGATCGAGCGCTACCTGCAAAAGCCGCGCCATATCGAGATCCAGGTGTTCGCCGACACCCACGGCAATTGCGTCTACTTGTTCGAACGCGACTGCTCGGTGCAGCGGCGCCACCAGAAGGTCATCGAGGAAGCGCCGGCCCCCGGGATGACGACGCAGCGGCGCCAGGCCATGGGGGAAGCGGCGGTCGCCGCCGCGCGCGCGGTCGGCTATGTCGGCGCGGGGACCGTCGAATTCATTGCCGAGCCGGACGGCCGCTTCTACTTCATGGAGATGAACACGCGGCTGCAGGTCGAGCATCCCGTTACGGAGATGATCACCGGCCATGACCTGGTTGAATGGCAGCTCAGGGTCGCGGCCGGCGAACCGCTGCCGGCCCGCCAGGAAGACCTGCGCCTGCAGGGACATGCCATCGAAGCGCGCATCTACGCCGAGAACCCGGACACGGGATTCCTGCCGTCCATCGGCACTTTGCGCTACCTGGGCCTGCCCGAGCACACCGCCTTTGCCAACGGTCCCGTGCGGGTGGATGGAGGGGTGCGGGCCGGCGACGCCATCACGCCGTACTACGACCCGATGATCGCGAAGCTGATCGTCCGGGGCGAGGACCGCGACGCCGCGCGCAAGCGCATGGCGCAGGCCCTGGCCCAGGTACGTGTCGTGGGCCTGCACACCAATACCGCTTTCCTGGGCCGGCTGATGCGCGACGAGGCCTTTGCCGACGCGGACCTGGATACCGGCCTGATCGAGCGCCGCCGCGACACGCTGCTGCCGGCGCCCCAGGAGGCCGGACCGGCGCTGCTGGCCCTGGCCACGGCGGCGCTGTTGGCCCGTGAAGGCTTGTCCGCACCGCGGGTCGCCCGGGTGCCGCACGACCCCTGGGACGCACGCGACGGCTGGCGCGTGGCGGGCCACTACGCGCGCACGCTCGCGTGGCTGGATGGCGCGACCGAGCGCGCGGTGACGGCGACGCGCGACCGTGCCGCATGGACCCTGGATACGGGCGAGGGCGCACAGGTCTTCCATTGGGAAGCGTCGCCGCAGGATGGCCATGCGCTGGCGTGGGAGGTGCGCGTCATCATCGAGGGCGCCGACGCCACGGCGACCGCCGTATGGGACGGCGACAACCTTCACCTGTTCGAGGACGGAAGGACCTGCCAGCTGGCGCTCCAGGATCCCCTTGCCCATGCCGGGGAGGCGCAGGGCGAACATGGCGGCGACATGACGGCGCCCATGCCGGGCAAGATTATCGCCATCGCCGTGCAGCCGGGTGAAACCGTGCAGAAGGGCCAGGCGCTGCTGGTCATGGAGGCGATGAAGATGGAGCACACCATCACCGCCGCCGCGGACGGCGAGGTGGCCGAGGTCTTCTACCAGGTAGGCGACCAGGTTGCCGAAGGCAGCGCCCTCATCGCGTTGAAGTAGCGTGGGCGCCGTCGCCGGCCGAGGTCCGGTGCGCCGCGCGCGGAGCCCGGCCGGGCTCCGCGGTCACATGCGCGTCCGTCAGTTGCGGATGGCCGTGATGACTTCATCCAGCGTCTTCAGCATGCTGGCGACTTCCTGTTCGGTGACGTTCAGCGCGGGCATGAAGCGCAGCAGGTTGCCGCGCGGCGCATTCAACAGCAGCCCTTCGGGCTCGAGCTTGCGGGCCGCATCGACGATGGCCGCGCCGTCATCGCGGTCCATCACCAGCGCGCGCAGCAGGCCCGCGCCGCGCTCGCCGCGCATGCCCCATTTGCTTGACAGGGCCAGCAGGCCATCGGACAGCTGCTTGCCGCGCGCCTGCACCGTATCCAGGAAGCCGGGCGCATTCAGCGCGTCGAACACCGCCGTGCCTACCGCCGTCATCAGCGGATTGCCGTTGTAGGTGCCGCCCTGCTCGCCGTGCGAGAACACGCTCACATCCTGGCGCGCCAGCAACGCCGCCAGCGGCACGCCGCCGCCGATGCCCTTGCCCAGCGTCATGATGTCAGGCGTAATGCCGAACTGCTGATAGGCGAACATGGTGCCGGTGCGGCCCATGCCGGTCTGGACTTCGTCGACGATCAGCAGCAGGCCATGCTGGTCCGCCAGCTTGCGCAGGCCCTGCATGAATTCCACGGTGGCCGGAATGACGCCGCCTTCGCCCTGCACCGGCTCCAGCATGATGGCGACCGTCTGCGGGTCGATCAGCTTGCGCACGGACTCCAGGTCGTTCAGGTTCGCCTTGGGGAAACCATCGACCTGGGGGGCGAACATGGTGTCCCAGCCCGGCTTGCCGGACGCCGACATGGTCGCCAGCGTGCGGCCATGGAAGCTATGGTCCATGGTGATGATCTTGTATGCGCCGTTGCGGTTGACGCGCCCCCACTTCCGCGCGAGCTTGATGGCGCCTTCGTTGGCCTCCGCGCCGCTGTTGGCGAAGAACACGCGATCGAACACCGAGGCCTGCGTCAACCGCTGCGCCAATTGCAGCGACGGTTCGTTGTAGAAGGCCGGTGAGGGATTCATCAGCTTGGCCGACTGCTCCATCATCGCGCGCACCATTTCGGGCGCGCTGTGGCCCAGGCAGTTCACCGCCCAGCCCTGGACGAAGTCCAGGTATCGCTTGCCAGTGTTGTCCTCCAGCCAGGATCCCTGTCCTCGCACGAACACCAGGTCCGGGCGGGAAGTGATGTCCATGAGGGTGTTGACGTTGTACTGGCTGAATTCCATGGCGGTTCCTGAGTCAGGGAAGTAAAAGGCTTGCCCGGCCCGCAGGTGGCCCCGCTATCCGGCAAGGGAGTAAATTTATCACCCGCCGGCGTCCGGGGCGGCATTGAGGCTCGCGCGCAACGTTCGCGTGCGGCGTCGCGCCGGTCATGGGTGTATACAAAGTTTGTGTTATCGCGTTAAATCGGCCGCTCCCGGCGCGACATACCGTCCTGCTTACCCATAGCGAAGTTTTCCATGTCCCTATCCGCATCCGCCTCGCGGGGCGAACGCGTGCTGCAGTGGGCCGACGCCCTCGCCGCGCATTCCGACCACCCCGAGCACCTGACCTGCGCCTATCTGACACCCGCCCACCGCGCGGTAGCCGCCCTGCTCGAAGCCTGGATGCGCGAAGCCGGCTTCGATACGGTGCGCCACGACGACGCGGGCAACGTGATCGGGCTATATCGCGCGGCGGCCGAAACGCCCGCGCCGCGCCTGGTCGCGACCGGCAGCCATTACGACACCGTGCGCAATGGCGGCCGCTATGACGGCAGGCTGGGGATCCTGCTGCCCATCGCCATCGTCGCCGACCTCCACACGCAGGGGCGACGTCTGCCCTTCGATTTCGAGGTGGTGGCGTTCGCCGAGGAAGAAGGGCTGCGGTTCGGCAGCACATTCCTCGGTTCTTCCGCTTACACAGGTCTCTTCGACACCGCCATGCTCGACCGCAGCGATGGCGCCGGCATCACCATGCGCGACGCGATTGCGCAGGCCGGCTTCGATCCCGCGCGCATAGCGGCCTGCGGTACCGACGTCGCGCGCCTGGCCCACTTCTTTGAAGTGCACATCGAACAAGGACCCATCCTGCTCGAGCGTGGCCTGGCGGTCGGCGTGGTCAGCGCCATCGCGGGCGGCGTGCGGCGGCTTCTTGTGCTGGAAGGCCAGGCCGGCCACGCCGGTACGACCCCGATGAACCTGCGGCACGATGCCGCCTGTGCCGCCGCCGAAATCGTGCTGGCCGTCGAGCGGCGCTGCGCGCAGGCGCCCGGGCTGGTCGGTACGGTCGGGCGACTGGAGGTTCCGGAGGGCTCGGTGAACGTCATACCGGGATGCTGCCGCCTCTCCCTGGACGTGCGGGCGGCCGAAGACGGCGTGCGCGACGCGGCGCTGGCCGATATCGAGGCAGAGATCGAGACAATCTGCGCCCGCCGCGGCGTCCGATACGCCGTGGAGGAAGTCATGCGCAAGGCCGCCACGCCATGCGCCGCGGCCCAGCGCGCGCTCTGGGGCGCGGCCATCGCGGCGCATGGCGTACCGGTCCATGAGCTGCCTTCCGGCGCGGGGCACGACGCGATGGCGGTGGCCAAAGTCGCGCCGGTGAGCATGCTGTTCCTGCGTTGCGGCAATGGCGGCATCAGCCACAATCCCTTGGAAACCGTCACCTCCGAGGACGTGCAACTGGCCGGGGCCATCACCGAATCGTTCCTGCTGGGGCTGGCGCGCACACTGCCGGAAGCGGTTTGATGCGGCACGCGGGGCGGCGCTGATCGCATGCGTGGGGCGGGGCATGGCGCGCCGGCCTCCGGGGCCTGGATGCGCACGGGCAGTGGCACCCGCGCCGGCACGGGCGCCGGCTGGAACGGCCCGCCGCCCTGATCTCAGGAAAGCAGGTCCTCCAGCGTCAACGCCACGACCTTGGTGGCCTTGCGCAAGTCTTCCAGGCGCAGGTTTTCGTTGACGTTGTGCCCGCCCGCTTCGAGCAGCGTGCGGGGGCCGGCACCGTACAGGACGGTGGGAATGCCGCTATGCGTGTAATGCCGGGCGTCCGTATAGAGCGGCACGCCCTGCACCGGAATGTCGGTGCCCATTACCGCCGCGGCATGGCGCCGCAAGGGTGCGATCAGGCGGTCGGCCCCCGGCAGTTGCGCAAGGGGCTGCGCCAGCATGACGCGCCGCACGCTCGCGCGGCAGCCTGGATGGCCCGCGATCGCAGCCTGCACGATGGCCCGCAGTTCGCCTTCGGCGTCATGGCCGGCCTCTTCGGGAATCATGCGGCGGTCCAGGCGGCAGACCACACGGTCGGGCACGACGTTGGTATTGATGCCGCCCTCGATCAGGCCCACGGTAAGCGTCGGGCTGCCGATGCCCGGCGTAGCGGAATGCCGCTGCGCCAGCTCGGCGCGGAACGCATACAGCGCCTGCAGGACGGAGGTGGCCGCCTCCAGCGCATCGGCGCCCGTGTGCGGCATGGCGGCATGCGCCTGGCGACCCTGTACGGCGATTTCCAGATGCAGGCAGCCGTTGTGCGCCGACGTGACGGCGTAGCCGAAGCCGGCGGAGATGGCATAGTCCGGCCGGCTGTATCCCTGGTCCAGCAGCCAGCGCGGACCGAGCTCGCCGCCCGCTTCCTCGTCGAAGGTGAAATGCAGCTCCACCGTGCCCCGGTACGGCGCCCCGCGCCGCTGCGCATCGCGCAAGGCGAGCAAGGCCCAGGTATAGGTGGCGAAATCCGATTTGGAGACCGCCACGCCGCGACCGTACATCACCGGGCCATGCAGGGGATCGGCCTCGACAGCGCCGCCATAGGGATCGTGGCGCCAGCCGTCACCCGGGGGCACCACATCGCCATGCGCGTTCAGCGCCACCACTGGGCCGTCCGGACCGAAGCGATGCCGCACGATGAGGTTGACGACGGAGCGCATGCCATGCGCGCGCACCGTCTCGACGGGAACACCATAAGCCTCGACGTCCAGGCCGAGGCCCTGCAACAGCGCCTCGGCGCGCCGCGCCACCGGTTCGCAATCGCCAGGCGGATTGTCCGACGGCACGCGCACCAGTTCCCGCAGAAAGGCGACCTGGCGGTCATGCTGGGCATCCAGAAAAGCACAAAGGTCGTGAGTAGCGGCGAAGGACATGGCGACAGCGAGAATCGGAGCGGGCGGAGCAGGGCACCACAGCGCAAATGCGGCGAGGGAATCGCCGAATGGCAGACAGAGGACGGCAGGCGGCGCAAGCGACTGTACGGCATGTAATTTTTGTATGCAATCCCTGTTTGCGAAATTTGGTTAGACTAGGTGCCCCCGCCCGCGACCGTGCTCCCGCCCGGTCCGGGGCCCACCCTTCGCCTACCGCTTCTCCTCGATGCCGGCATCACGGAACATGGTCGACACCAGCGCCGAACACATTGCCCAGGACATCGCCTCGGCCATCGTTGGCCATCGCCTGCCGCCCGGCACGCGGCTGCGCGAGGAAGCGCTGGCGCGCGCCTATGGCGTCAGCCGCACCAAGATCCGCGCCGCGCTGCTGATGCTGTCCAAGGACAAACTGATCCGCACAGTCCCGGACAAGGGCGCATTCGTCAGCAAACCCAGCGCGGCGGAAGCCCGCGAGATCTTCGCGGTGCGCCGCATTCTCGAGACGGCCATGGCGCGCGAGTTCGTCGCGCGCGCCCGCCCGGCCGACTACAAGCGGCTGGAGCAGCACCTCAGGCATGAGCGCAAGGCGGTAGCGGCCGGCGATGCGCAACTGCGCAACCGTCTATTGGGCGATTTCCATATCCTGCTGGCGGAGATTGCCGGCAATTCGGTGCTGACTGAAGTGCTGCGCGAAATGTCGGCCCGGAGCGCCGTCCTGACCGTCCTCTACCAGTCCACCGCGGATGCGGCGTGCTCGTCGGAGGAGCACCATGCTTTCCTCGCCGCCGCGCGCGCGGGCGATGCGGACGAGGCGTGCCGCCTGATGATCGAGCATCTCCAGCATGTCGAAGCCGCGCTGGATTTCGATGCCGACGCGGCACCCGACGGCGATCTGGTGGCTGCGCTGCTCACCTGACAACGGCGTTCGCCGCGCGGTTCTCCATGCACCAATGCCGTGCATGAGCGTGCGCTGCTGTCTGCGTTGGCGGCGTCGGGCAAGGCAAGCCCGGATCGGCGGGGCGGAAAATCTGAAAAATCCCTTTCCTGTAACAATCCCATTTCTTAGTATTACGAAACGTCAGAGCCTGCGGCGGCGGCCGCGCGCCTGCCTGCCACTGGAAACGCGGCATCCCGCCGCTCGTCACTTGATCGCCTGGACCCGCCATGGAAGAAGCCCGCAGCGTCTCCGACTTGTCGCAGTGGATAGGCAAGATCACCAGCGGCAAAATCCGCGACATCAAGGAAATAACGCTGGAGACCCGGCTGTTGGGCCTGAACGCGGCCATCGAGGCATCGCATGTGGGCGAAGCGGGACGCGGCTTCGCCATCGTCGCGGGCCGGGTGCGTGAAGTGTCCGAGCGCGTCGAGGCGCTGGCCAATTCCCTGCAGGCGGAACTGCGCGAGCTCGGGGACAGCGTGACGCGCGAGCTGCGCCGCAGCCGCGGCCAACGCCTCGCCGACCTGGCGCTCAATGCCATCGAGACGATAGACCGGAATCTGTACGAACGGACCTGCGATGTGCGATGGTGGGCATCCGACACCGCGGTGACGGACGCCTTGTGCACGCCCGGCGGCGAGCCGGGCGACCAGGCGGCCCGGCATGCCACCCAGCGGCTTGCCGTGATCCTGGACACCTATACCGTCTATCTGGACATCTGGATTGTCGATACGTCGGGCAAGGTGCTGTGCAACGGGCGTCCCGCCAGTTATCCCGGCGCGGCAAACCATGATGTCTCGGCGGCCAGTTGGTTCCGCCAGGCGCTGGCCTGCCGAGGCCCCGACGACTACGCCAGTTGCGATATCGAGTGCGTGCCCGCCCTGGGCGGAGCGCAGGCCGCCATCTATGCGGCGCCGGTGCATCAACCGGGCGGCGGCGCCGCGGTGGGCGTGCTGGCGGTCTTCTTCGATTGGCGCAAACAATCGGCCGGAGTCCTGGCCAATGTGCGGCTCGCGCCGGAGCCGGGCCGGTCCGTGCGCTGCATGCTGGTCGACGCGCGCCAGCGCATTATCGCCAGCACCGATGGCAAGGGCCTGCTTACCGATCATTTCTCCCTGCGGCTGAACGAGGAGAAAAGCGGGTACTACAGCGAAGGCGACACGCTGTGCGGCTACGCCCACACGCCGGGGTACGAAACCTACCCGGGCATGGGGTGGTATGGCGTGGTGGTCGATCAGGCCGCCTAGCCTGCCGGATCGGCGCCTGCCTTGCGTTCACACCCCTGATGCGCTGGGGTCGAGGCACGAACCGTCTCCCGCGGCTTTATTGTCCCTCCCCCGCGCGGCGTTGACGCATTCGCGCAACACCCCATTTTGGCGCCCGGTAGAGCACCCTCTCGGTGCATGACCGCACCGAGAGGGTGCATCCCTCGCCGTGCCTTGGGCCGTATTCGCCATAGGCCCGGGACGAAAAACCGCCTTCAGACTCATGGCACGAATTTTGCATCGACAGTTTTGTATACCGATTTCGTGTGCAAATCCGCGCCACCCCTGCCCAGACTGGAGAAACGAATGAACCGCAGACATCTACTGTTGACGTTATGCGCCGCCGCGACGCTGTGCGCGGCCGGGCCCGTACGCGCCGATGCGCTTCAGGACGTCCTCAAGACCGGCAGGATACGCATCGCGGTGCCGCAGGATTTCCCGCCATTCGGCTCCGTCGGGCCGGACCTGAAACCTCTCGGCTACGACATCGACACGGCGCGGCTGATCGGCCAGCGTCTAGGTGTGGTGGTCGAACTGGTGCCGGTCACCAGCGCGAACCGGATCGCGTACCTGCAGACCGGCAAAGTCGACCTGGTGATATCCAGCATGGGGAAGAACGCCGAGCGCGAGAAGGTCATCGACTTTTCCGCCGCCTACGCCCCGTTCTTCAACGGCGTGTTCGGGCCCGCGACGGTCAAGGCGAGCAGCGCGCAGGATCTCGACGGCAAGACCATAGGCGTGACACGCGGCGCCGTCGAGGATATAGAACTGTCGAAGATCGCCCCGGCCGGCGCGACCATCAAGCGCTACGAGGACAACAATGGAACGATATCGGCTTTCCTGTCTGGCCAGGTCCAACTGGTGGCGACAGGCAATGTAGTGGCCGCGGCCATCCTGGCGCGCAACCCGCCCAAGAAGCCGGAGACCAAGTTCCTTATCAAGGATTCGCCCTGCTACATCGGACTGAACAAGAATGAGCCCGCGCTGAAGGCCCGGCTCGACACCATCCTGGCCCAGGCCAAGCAGGACGGTTCGCTCAACGCCATCTCGCGCAAGTGGCTCGGCGCCGACATCCCGGCAGGGCTGTAAGCGCCCATGGCGTATCGCTTCGATTTCCTGGCAGTGGCCGACTATGCGCCGGTCCTGCTCAAAGGGCTGGCCGTGACCGTCGAGCTGATCGCGGTCGGCGCGCTAGCGGGCGTCGCGGTCGGCATTGCCTGCGCCTGGGCACGTACCCAGGGGCCACGCTGGACGCGTCCACCGGTCACCGCTTACGTCGAGCTCGTACGCAATACGCCTTTCCTGATCCAGCTCTTCTTCATCTTCTTCGGCTTGCCCTCCATTGGCGTGCAGTTGAGCGAGATGCAGGCCGCCTGCCTGGCGATGGCCATCAACCTGGGCGCCTACAGCGCTGAGATCATCCGCGCCGGCATCGCGGCCACGCCGCCAGGCCAATATGAAGCAGGGCTGAGCCTGGCGATGACACGCATGCAGATCTTCCGCCATGTCGTGCTCGGACCGGCCCTGGCCCGCATCTGGCCGGCGCTGTCATCGCAGATCGTCATCGTGATGCTCGGTTCGGCGGTGTGCTCGCAGATCGCCGCCGAAGACCTGTCCTTCGCCGCGAACTTCATCCAGTCACGCAATTTCCGGCCGTTCGAAATCTACATTGTGACCACGCTGATCTACCTGGCGCTCGCCATCGCCCTGCGCCAACTGCTGCGCCTCACGGGCCGGCGGATTTTCGGCAGGCGGCCCGCATGATCGAGTTCACGCTCTGGGATATCGTGCGCAACCTGCTGATGGCGGCGCGTTGGACGATCGGTCTGGCCGCTGTCGCCTTCGCCGGTGGCAGCGTGCTGGGCCTGCTCGTACTGGCGATGCGCGTGGCCCGGCCGGCGTGGCTGCGGCGCGCGGCCTGGGCCTATATCGAACTGTTCCAGGGTACGCCGCTTCTCATGCAGCTGTTCCTGGCCTTCTTCGGGCTGGCGCTGGCAGGGATGGACGTGCCCGCATGGCTGGCCGCCTGCACGGCACTCGTGTTGTGGTCCGCAGCCTTCCTGGCGGAGATCTGGCGCGGCTGCGTGGAAGCGATTCCGCGCGGGCAATGGGAGGCCTCCGCCAGCCTGGCAATGAGCTACGGGCAGCAACTGAGGCATGTGATCCTGCCACAGGCCCTGCGTATCGCCGTGGCGCCCACGGTCGGCTTCGCCGTACAGATCATCAAAGGCACGGCGTTGACGTCCATCATCGGTTTCACGGAGCTGTCCAAGGCCAGCACCATCATCACCAACGCCACGTTCAATCCCTTCACCGTGTATGCGGTGGCGGCGATTATCTACTTCCTGCTGTGCTGGCCGCTGTCGCGCGCCAGCCAGCGCCTGGAAAGGAAACTCAATGCCTCTCATCGCGCTTGAAGACGTACGCAAAAGCTTCGGGGCCACCGAGGTCCTCAAGGGCGTCACGCTGCGTATCGATCCCGGCGAAGTCATCGCCATCATCGGCCGCAGCGGTTCGGGCAAAAGCACGCTGCTGCGCTGCGTGAACGGACTGGAAACCATAGACAGCGGTTCCATCATGGTGGCCGATGCAAAGCTGGGCGATGACGACCTGCACCTGCGCGCCCTGCGCTTGAAGGTCGGCATGGTTTTCCAGCAATTCAACCTGTTCCCGCATTTGACCGCCGGCCGCAACGTCATGTTGTCGCCCATGGTCACCCGCAAGCTTCCGGAAGCCGAAGCGCGCGCGCTGGCGCGCATCATGCTGGAACATGTCGGGTTGGCGCACAAATTCGACGCCTGGCCCGATCAGTTGTCAGGTGGCCAGCAGCAGCGCGTGGCGATCGCGCGCGCCCTGGCCATGCAGCCCATCGCGCTGCTGTGCGACGAGATTACATCAGCCCTGGACCCGGAACTGGTCAACGAGGTGTTGGCCGTCGTGCGCGATCTTGCCGACGACGGCATGACGCTGCTGATGGTGACGCACGAAATGCGCTTCGCCCGCGAAGTGTGCGACCGCGTCGTATTCATGCATGAAGGACGCGTGCACGAGATGGGTGCGCCCGACGAAGTCTTCGACGCGCCACGTACGCCGGAACTGCGGCATTTCCTCGGTATGGCGAACTAGCGAGCTCCCCCAGCCGTCATTGCCTCGCGGTGCCCGGCAGCCGGACGGATGCCGGGCCGGCATGCGTGGCCACACCCGCCCAGTGAAGCCCTGCGCTCCGCACCGAACTTACCGGCTCAAGCCCCGGGCCGCGATGGGCCAGAGCCCTTCCACCACACCACCGCGCACCGCGACCAGGGTGTCATGCAGATTGAAGGTGGGATCGCAATGCGATGGCACCAACAGCAGCTTTTCGCCCAGCGCGGGCGCAGCGGCACCGGCAGCGACCCGGACCACACCGTGCTCATCGTTCGCGGCGCTGTAGATCAGCCCCGGCCGGTCATGGACGCGCGGCAGGCCACATTCCACCGTCGTGGATTTCAAGCCGGCATCCAGTACGACACGGTCCGCCGATGGCGTACTCATCACGCTGCTCAGCAGGAACAGGCTGTTGCCGAAGGCGAGCGGCCCCGCCCACTCGTTATCGCCGTAGTCGGCATCCATGAAAGGATAGGTGCCAGCCTGCAATTCGGTATAGACCTTGCCCGGTCCGTCGAATTCCGCGGTGCCCGTGCCCGAGCCGGTGATGATGGGGCAGGCGTAGCCATGTTCGCCGAGCACCCGTGCGCACTCGCGGGCGCGCGCCGCGGCCTCGCGGCACGCATTGGCACGCTCGATGTGTCCGCGCTTGTGCTGCAGGGACCCGTGATAGGCCTGCAGCCCGGCGAAACGCAATCCGGGCAGGCTTTCGATGCGGCGCGCCAGTTCCAGCGCCGCGGTGGGCGAAGCGACGCCGCAGCGGCCCTGCCCGACATCCAGTTCCACCAGCACATCGATACGCCCTCCCTGCGCGGCCACGGCGCGTGACAACTCCGCGACGTTGGACGCATGGTCGACGCAAACGCTCATCCGCGCCTGGCGGCTCAAGGCGGCGAGCAGCCGCAGCTTGGCTTCGCCGACCACCTCGTTGCTTACATGGATGTCGCGTATGCCGGCCGCCACGAACGGTAGCGCCTCGCTGACTTTCTGGACGCATATGCCGCGGGCGCCCAATGCCGCCTGGCGCAACGCGACCTCGGGACACTTGTGCGCCTTGGCATGTGGACGCAGCGCGACCTTGCAGCGGTCAGCCCAATCCTGCATGACTTGCAGGTTGCGCTCGAAGGCATCGAGGTCGAGCACCAGGCTGGGCGTATCCACCATGCTCAGCGCATCACCGATATGGGCAGGCGGCGCAAGCGCCGGCAGCGGCGTCCCGCCTCCGGCCACATCCATTTCCGTGTTGTCCAAAAGTGCACTCCCTAAAAGGTCTAATACGGGTCGTAATACCGTGTTGTAATGCAGATCGGGCGATTTATCTGACAATTTGCTGAAATTACCCCGCAATTGCTGCTTTCTGCATGCTACGCCGTAACTTCGGGAATATTGCACCGGGGCGGCGGTTGCCCCGGGCTGTGATTAGGCGTAAAGTGAATTTATGTTTGCTGGTTTGCCGACGATCGGGCCGACTGGGCAAACTGGCACAACCGCTGCGCCCTATGTTCGATATCCTGGTCTATCTGTTTGAAAATTACTACACGCCGCAAGCCTGTCCTGCGGCCGATGTACTGGCGAAACGTCTGGCTGCCGCGGGCTTCGAGCACGAAGATATCGATGACGCGCTGGGCTGGTTGTACGGACTCGCCGAGACCACAGAGCGCTGCGTGGATCTCGCACAGCAGCCTGCCACGGGAACGCGCATCTACACCGACAGCGAATACCGCCAGCTCGGCAGCGAGGCGATCGGCTTCATCACGTTCCTGGAGACGGCTGGCGTCCTGCCGGCTCCCTTGCGCGAGATAGTCATCGACCGTGCGCTCGCCGCGCCTGAATCGCCCGTCCCGCTGTCCAAGCTGAAAATCACGGCGCTCATGGTGCTGTGGAGCCAGGAGGCGGACATCGACAATCTGGTCCTGGAGGAGCTCCTGGACGACGATGGCGACGTTCGCTGCCTGCACTGACGCCTGACCTTCACGACACCGCGGCCGGCCTTCGGGCCGGTTTTGCTTGCGCGTCCTGCGCATCGCGCTCTCCATGGATTACATCGGCCGTTTCGCTCCCAGCCCAAGCGGACCGCTGCACGCGGGATCGCTCGTCGCCGCGCTGGCCAGCTACCTCGATTCGCGCGCCCACGCAGGTGCGTGGCTGTTGCGCATCGAAGACGTCGATGCGCCACGCACCGTCCCCGGCGCCGATCGCCTCATCATGCAGCAGCTGCAGGCGTTGGGCTTGTGCTGGGACGGCGATGTACTGTGGCAGTCGGACCGCGACGCGGCCTACCGCGCCGCCTTCGAACAGCTGAGCGCGCAAGGCCTGGTGTACGGCTGCGCCTGCACACGCCGCGAGATCATCGACAATCATGCCGCCCTGGCGCGTCCGCAGACAGCGCTGGTGGATGGCGAGCGGCCCTACGCGGGAACCTGCCGCAATGGCCTGCCCCCGGGGCGGCGGCCACGCGCATGGCGCGTGCGCGTGCCGCCCGGCGAGGAGACCTTCGTCGACCGCTGGCTGGGGCCGCAACGGCAGGACGTGGCGCATGCCGTCGGCGACTTCGTGCTTCGGCGCGCCGACGGCATGTGGGCCTACCAGTTGGCAGTGGTGGTGGACGATGCCGCCCAAGGCGTGACCGATATCGTCCGCGGCGCCGATCTGCTCAGTTCGACGGCACGCCAGCGCGTGCTGGCGCGCCTGCTGGGCCTGCCATCACCGCGCGTCATGCACGTGCCGCTCGTACTTGATCCCATCACGGGACTCAAGCTCTCGAAGCAGAACCATGCGCCGCCCCTGGACCTGTCCCGTCCCACCCACGAACTGGCACGCGCCTGGCGCGCCCTCGGGTTCGCCCCCATCGCCGCGGAGACTCCGGCGGCGTTCCTGGCCGCAGCCACACGGCAATGGGCCGCCCGCTACAACGGCTGAAGATCCGGCCCCAGCAAACGCACCAGCAGCGCCGTGCCATCGTCGCCCACGCGCAACTCACCGTAGCGGGCAGTCTCGTAGCGCGCGGCCTCGCCTTCGGGGAAGAAATAGGCGTTCGTCACCAGCCGCACGCCGTCGGCCCGCAGCCGGTAGCGCAGCACGACCTCCTTGCCGCTGTGCGGTTGCGCAGCGGGCTGCACACGTAGCGGCTGCGCAATGCCCTGTTCATCCGGAACCAGCACCAGGTAGCCGTCCGTGCGCGGACCACCCCAGAGACCCGGCGGGGCGGCATCGCCGTCCTGCAAGGCGCCCACCGCACGCGCGGCGGCGAAGTGCAAGGCCATGTAGTCGCCCTGCATCAAGGCACGCGGGTCGACCGGCGCCAGCGCCAGCCGTACCACCTGTCCGGTGGCCAGCAACTGCTCGCGCTGCCAGATCCCCACATTGACGACGGCCAATACCAGCACCAGCCCGGCCAACATCATCCCGGCCCACAAGGGCTGGGAACGGACCGGGGCGGCCGCAACGTCCGCAAGCGCCTGATCCGCGGAGGCGCGCACTTCGGCCCGGCGCACGAGCCGCCAGATCAGGACACGCAACAGCAGCAGCACCACGCCCGCCGCGGCCAGCCATGCAGCCTTCTGCAGCAGGGGAACATCCAGCTGGTAGTAATAGAGGACCAGGTAGATGAGCAGCGCCGCCTGCCCCCAGCGGCGCAGCCGCGGTCGTCCGAGACCGAAACCGAGCAGCAACCACGTCAGGGCGAATGCAACCCCGGGGCTCGGCAGCCAGCACACCGCGAGCAGCAGCAGGCCCAGGGGCACACCGACGCGGATCGTGCCAGGCAGGGCCGCGCCCCGCGCACGGATGACCATCCAGGCCACCGCGGCGGGAAGCAGCGCCGCCAGCACCAGGAAGATGGCCGCCGGGGGATGCAACTGCCACAGGGAGGGTAGCTGCCAGACCGGCACGCCCGCGGCCTGTAGCGCGGACACCTGCGCGGCCAGCGAAAAAGCCCACGCCAGGGGCTGTACGACATCGCGCAGGGCCGCGGGCATCCGCTCGCGCGCCAGAAAAGCCGACGCCGCCAGCCAGGCGGCGAACACGCAGGCCGGCAGCCATATCACCAGGCCGCGCACCGCATCGAAGGCCATCCAATCCAGTACCTGGACGTACAGCGCCTTGTTTCCGACGTTGAAGGCCGTCAGGACGAACAGCGCACTCGCCATCATGAGGCCGCTCAGGAAGCGCAGGATGGCGTCCGGCGCCAATACATACACCGCGGCTGACAGAACCAGCATCAGCAGCGCGGCGCTGGTGACGGAATTGGCGTCCGACAAGCCTACCGCCACCAGGATCTGACCGGCGAATCCCAATGCCGTCGCACATTGCCGCCAGAAGGGCTGGCGCGCATTGCGCGCGATCGCCACGGCGGCCCCGCACAGGATCAAGCCGATCACCAGCGCGGCGGGCGCGCTCTGTACCAGGCCGGACATGAAGACGAAGGCCAGCACCAGCAGCGTGGCCATCCAGGCGCTCAAGCCCAGCAGGCCCTGGACATACCAGGGCGCCGCCGTCCGGCGCAGCGCGCGCGGCCCCAACTGCGCCGTGGTCGTATCAACGGTCACGGGCTCGACGGCGACGCCGGCCGACGCGCCCTGGGGCTCGGAATCCCCCCTGGCCGCGCCCGGACCGGCCGCCAGCCGGCGCAGCCAACGCGCCGCCACGACGGCTTCGCCCATCAGCAGGGCGGCCAGCGGCAAGGCGACCCAGACGCCGGGCTCGACGCGCAACAGCCATTCGCCGACCACCCGCAGGGATACGCAGACAATGGCAGCGGCGAGCAAAGCCAGCACGACCAGATCCAGGCGCACGCGCAGGTAGTAATAGCCCAATGCCAGCGTAACGGCCACCCATGCCACACCGGTATAGGTGCCCAGGCCCTCGACAACCGATTCGCCGAACATCAACGCCAGCGTCAACACGCCGACCGCCAGCAGGGCCAGCACCCGCGGCCCGACGCCGGTACGGGAATGCCAGCGCCGTGCGCTGTATTCCCAGATGGCCAACATGAACATATTGGCGGCGCTGACCACCAGGCTGGGAAAGCCCGGTCCGCCGAACACGATCCACCAGGACAGAACGCGCTCGCCCAGCAACAGGGCGAGCGCCAGATTGGCCACTACGATCCATAACAGCCAGACGCCCTGGCTGCGCGCCGCGACGGCCCAGGGCAGCAGCAGCACCGCCCATCCCGCGAACAGTTCCCAGGTGTCGGCGCCTGTCTGGTAGGTCTGGCCCACCAAGGCAAGCAGGGCGCCAAGCAGCACCGCGGCCAGTCCCACCACGCAGGCGCGGCCATGGGCCCGGATGGGCGTGGCCGCAGGCCGCCTATATAACCATGCCGCCAGCACTGCACTCACGATCAGCACGCCCTGCGCACCGGCCAGGCGCTGCGCTTTTGTCATCGCGTCCCAGTTCGCCGCCACCCCACATATCGCCGCACTCGCCAGCAGCAACAGGCCCAGGGCGAGCGTCGCGCGCGCCAGAAATGCGCGCCATATGTGCACTTCATATCCTGCCGCGTACTGACTATCGACTTGCATGTGGCGAAACTCCGCTCTTATCATCCGCGCTATTGCGGCGGGCCGCCGCCATTGGACACACATGAGCAAAACGTTGATTATTGCCGAGAAGCCCTCGGTCGCCCTGGATATATCACGCGCCCTGGGAGGGTTCGCGCGTGAAGGGGAATACTTTGAAAGTGAACGTTACGTTCTTGCTTCCAGCGTCGGCCATTTGCTGAGCCTGGTCGCGCCGAACGATCCCGTCAAAGGAAAATGGAGCTTCACCCATCTGCCGGTCATTCCCCCGCAATTCGAATTGGGACCGACGGACAAGCGATCGAGCGAACGGTTGAAGCTGCTGGTCCGCCTGGCCAAACGCAAGGACGTCGACAGCATCATCAATGCTTGCGACGCCGGCCGCGAAGGTGAACTGATCTTTCGTTACATCATCCAGTATGCCGGTGTAAACAAGCCGATACGCCGCTTGTGGCTGCAGTCGATGACCCAGGCCGCCATACGCGAGGCCTTCGCCAACCTGCGCGACGACACCGTAATGAAACCGCTCGAGGCGGCCGCGCGTTCGCGCGCCGAGGCGGACTGGCTGGTGGGTATCAACGGCACGCGCGCCATGACCGCCTTCAACAGCAAGGACGGCGGTTTCTTCAAGACACCCGTCGGGCGCGTGCAGACTCCGACGCTGGCGATCGTGCACGAACGCGAGAACCGGATCCGGGCCTTCGTGCCGCGCGACTACTGGGAAGTGCGCGCGACCTTCGTCGCGGCTGCCGGCTTGTATGAAGGCCGCTGGATCGACCCCGACTTCAAGCGCGACGAACGCGATCCGGAAAAGCGCGAATCGCGCCTGTGGTCGGAGGCGGCTGCCCAGAGCGTGGTCGCCGCCTGCCGCGAGCAGCATGGGGTTGTCACGGAGGAATCCAAGCCTTCCACGCAGTTGTCGCCCGCGCTGTACGACCTGACCTCCCTGCAACGCGAGGCCAACGGCCGCTTCGGCTTTTCCGCCAAGACCACGCTGGCGCTGGCGCAAAGCCTGTATGAACGCCACAAAGCCCTGACCTATCCGCGGACCGACTCGCGCTACCTGCCCGAGGACTACATCACGACGGTGCGCGACACGCTGCGCACGTTGGGCGACGCGCAGACCGGTCCCGCCGCGGCCTCGGCGCGGCACGCCGCGCACATCATCGCGCAGAACTGGGTGAAGCCGAACCGCCGCATCTTCGACAACAAGAAGGTCTCGGACCACTTCGCCATCATCCCGACGCTGCAAGTGCCGCGCGATCTCAGCGAGGCCGAAGCCAAGCTGTATGACCTGGTGCTCAAGCGCTTCCTGGCCGTGTTCTTCCCCGCGGCGGAGTACCGCGTCACGACCCGCATGACGCAAGTGCAGGGCCACCGTTTCCGGACCGACGGCAAGGTGCTGGTGGCGCCGGGATGGCTTGCCGTATACGGCAAGGAAGCCCAGGACGAGGATGCCAACCTGGTGCCCGTCGCGGAAGGCGAACGGGTGCGCACCGAAGAAGTCGACGCCGTGGGCCTGACGACCAAGCCGCCGCCACGCTACAACGAAGGCACGCTGCTGTCGGCCATGGAAGGCGCGGGCAAGCTGGTCGAAGACGAAGAGCTGCGCGAGGCGATGTCCGAGCGCGGCCTCGGCACGCCGGCCACGCGCGCGGCGATTATCGAAGGCTTGCTCAACGAAGCCTACCTGCGGCGCGAAGGGCGCGACCTGGTCCCGACGGCCAAGGCGCGCCAGTTGATGACGCTGCTGTCTGGACTGGACGTGGCCGAATTGACGTCGCCGGAACTCACCGGGGAATGGGAGCACAAGCTCAAGCAGATCGAGCAGGGCGGCCTGGCGCGCGATGCGTTCATGCGCGAGATCGCACAGATGACCCAGGTCATCGTCAAGCGCGCCAAGGAATACGAACGCGATACGGTGCCGGGCGACTACGCCACGCTGCAGACGCCGTGCCCCAAGTGCGGCGGCGTGGTGAAGGAAAACTATCGCCGCTACGCCTGCACGCGTTGCGATTTCTCCATCAGCAAGTACCCCGGCGGCCGTACCTTCGAGTTGCCGGAAGTGGAGGAGTTGCTGGCCAAGCGCGAACTCGGGCCGCTGCAAGGATTCATCAGCAAGATGGGCCGGCCCTTTGCCGCCATCCTGCGCATCACCGACGAGTACAAGCTGGAGTTCGACTTCGGGCAAAGCAATGCCGAGGACAACGAGCCGGTGGACTTCTCCGGCCACACGCCGGTCGGGCCGTGTCCGAAATGCCAGTCGCGCGTGTTCGAACATGGCATGAGCTATGTGTGCGAGAAAGCCGTCGGTCCGGACAAGACCTGCGACTTCCGCTCGGGCAAGGTCATCCTGCAACAGGAGATCTCGCGCGCGCAGATGGAAAAGCTCCTGAACGAAGGTCGGACGGACCTGCTGGATGGCTTCGTGTCCAGCCGTACCAACCGCAAGTTCAAGGCTTACCTGGTGCGCCAGCCGGACGGCAAGATCGGCTTCGAGTTCGAACCACGCGGCGAGAAGACGGCGGCCAAAACGGCCGGTCGGGCAGCGCCGTCCAAGACAGCCACGAAGACGGCGAGGGCCGGCACGAAGACGGCGGCCAAAGCGGCCGCAAAGACCGCGGCAACGCGTACGCCGTCCGCGACGGGTGGCGATACCGACGCCGCCGCGCCAGGCGCCAAAGTGGCGGTGAAGAAGGCCGCCGCGGCCAAGACTGCCGCGAAGAAGGCCCCGGCCAGGAAAGCCGCGGCGAAGAAGGCAGCCAGGAAGGCACCCGTGAAGAGCGCTGCCTAGCGATCGCGGTGTGCACCGCCGGGCGGCGCCGGCCAACGGGTTGGCCGGCGCCGCCCGGCGCTGGCCCGCGCGCCCCATGCGGGCGTAGACTGTTGGTCGCCGCGGCGGCGCGCGGCGGCCGCGGGACGCCTGTAAGGCGCGCGGCCTTTTCCCTGTCGGCCGCGTCCGCCACGGCCACGCAAGACCCCAGGCAACCGGGCCCGCCAGGCGCAACCGGCGAGGGGAGACATCCAGAGGTCGTCCAGCATGCAGCAGCATTTCATCGACAATCGCCCCGTCGCGTCTTCGTCGGGAGAATTCATTCCGGTCATCGACCCCTCCACCGGCGCCGAATTCGACGCCATTCCGCGCGGCAACGCCGCCGACATCGATCGCGCGGTGCGCGCGGCGCGCAAGGCCTATGAAGGCCCCTGGGGCGCGCTCACCGCCGCGGAACGCGGACGCCTGCTGCTCAAGCTGTCCTTGCTGGTCATGGACCACTTCGACGAACTGGCCGCGATCGAATCGCGCGATTGCGGCAAACCGACCCGCCAGGCGCGCGCCGACGTAACGGCCATCGCGCGCTACTTCGAGTTCTACGGCGGTGCGGCGGACAAGCTGCACGGCGCAACCCTGCCCTACCAGAACGGCTACACCGTCCTGACGCTGCGCGAACCGCATGGCGTTACCGGCCACATCGTGCCCTGGAACTATCCCCTGCAGATCTTCGGGCGCAGCGTCGGCGGCGCGCTGGCCGCCGGCAACGCCTGCGTGGTGAAACCCGCGGAGGACGCATGCCTGTCCGTGCTGCGCATCGCCGAACTGGCTGCGGAGGCAGGCTTTCCGCCAGGCGCCATCAATGTCGTCACCGGCTATGGACATGAAGCGGGCGACGCCCTGGCCCGCCATCCCGGCATCGACCATATTTCGTTCACCGGTTCGCCCTCCATCGGCATCCTGGTGACACAGACGGCAGCGGCCAACCACACCCCGGTGACGACGGAGCTGGGCGGCAAATCGCCGCAGATCGTGTTCGCGGACGCCGACTTCGACGCCATGCTGCCGGTCGTCATCAACGCCATCGTGCAGAATGCCGGCCAGACCTGCTCGGCGGGAAGCCGCCTGCTGGTTCAGCGCAGTGCGTACGAAGCGGTGCTGGATAAAGTCGGTGCCGCGTTCGCCGCCCTGCGTACCGGGCCGGCGGACATGGACCTGGATTGCGGGCCGCTCATCCGCAAGACCCAGCAGGCGCGCGTGGCCGATTTCCTGTCCCAGGCGCGGGGCGACGGCATCGCCACGGTCGCGCAGGGCCGCCTCGCCGACGGAGCGCCCGCGCAAGGCTACTACCAGGTGCCGACGTTGCTGCGCGACGTGCCGCTGGATCACCGGCTGGCCCGCGACGAGGTCTTCGGGCCGGTACTGGCCGCCATTCCGTTCGAAGACGAAGCGGATGCGGTGCGCATCGCCAACTCGACCGACTACGGCCTGGTGGCCAGCATCTGGACACGCGATGGCGGACGCCAGCTACGCATGGCGCGCAAGGTGCGGGCGGGACAGGTCTTCATCAACAACTACGGCGCCGGCGGCGGCATCGAACTGCCCTTCGGCGGCGTGAAGGCGAGCGGCCATGGGCGCGAAAAGGGCTTCGAAGCCTTGTACGGCTTCACCGTGCTGAAGACGATCTCCATCAAGCACGATTGAGCGCCGGCACGGCGCCAGCCGGCGGCTCAGGCCTCGTCCTCGTACCAGACGCCGCCGGCCAGCATCATGCGATGGTGGCCCTGTCCCGCCGGCATCATGGGATAGCAGTTTTCCTGCTCCGCCACGCACACGTCCAGGAAGTACGGACCGCGGCTTTCCAGGCAGCGCGCCAGCGCCTCGTCCAGCGCGGCCGGATCGGAAACGCGCGCCGCGCCCCAGCCGAAGGCGCGCGCCAGGGCGACGAAATCGGGTAGCGAGGCGTTGTAGCTGTGGCTGTACCGGCCGCCATGGATCAGCTCCTGCCACTGCCGCACCATGCCCATGTAGCCGTTGTTGCACAGGACCACCTTGACCGGCGCATCGTGCTGGACGGCCGTGGACAATTCCTGGATGTTCATGAGCACGGACGCATCGCCGCTGACACAGACCACGGTGCGATCCGGATGCGCGACCTGCGCGCCGATGGCGGCCGGCACCCCGTAACCCATGGTGCCCGCGCCGCCCGACGTCAGCCAGCGGTTGGGCGCATCGAATTTCAGGTATTGCGCCGCCCACATCTGGTGCTGGCCTACGTCGGTCGACACGATGGCATCGCGGCCGGCCAGCGCGGCATCCAGGCGCTGCATGAGCTGCTGCGGCAGGATGGCATCGTCGCGCGGCTCGATACGCAGGCACTGCTTGCCACGCCAGCGCTCAATGCGATGCCACCAGGTTTCCAGCTGTTCGGCCGGGGGCGCGCGATGCGCCAGCGCCTCGTGCAACGCCCCGACCAGCGGCAGGCAATCGCCCACCATGGCCACGTCCACGCGCACGACCTTGTTGATCGACGCAGGGTCGATGTCGATATGGATCTTGCGGGCATGGGGGCAGAAGTCCGCCAGCCTGCCCGTGATGCGGTCGTCGAAGCGCGCGCCCACGCAGATGATCAGGTCGGCGTGGTGCATGGCCAGGTTGGCCTCCAGGGTTCCGTGCATGCCCAGCATGCCCAGAAACTGCGGATCGCCGGCTGGAAAGGCGCCCAGTCCCATCAAGGTAAGCGTGCATGGCGCGCCGACGTGGCGCACCAGTTGCGTGAAGGCGTGGCAAGCCTCAGGTCCCGCATTGATCAGCCCGCCGCCGCCATAGAACACCGGGCGGCGCGCCTGGGCGATGAGGTCGGCGGCGCGGCGCAGCGCGCTTTGCGGCACCTTGAACGCGGCCTTGGTGGCCTGACGGCGCGCCCGGAGCGCCGTCACGCCGTGCCGCTCCGCCGCGGGCAGCGCTTCGTCCTGGTCCGCCGGCAAGGCCTGCTGTATGTCCTTCGGGAAATCCACCAGCACCGGCCCGGGCCGTCCCTGGCGCGTGAGCCGGAGCGCGCGCTCGACCGTATCCGCAACCGTATCCAGGCTGCGGATCTGCGTATTCCACTTGGTGACCGGCCGCGAGATACCGATGGCGTCGCATTCCTGGAAGGCATCGGTCCCGATGGCGCTGGTGGCGACCTGTCCGCTGATGCACAGCACCGGGATGGAATCGCACATGGCGTCGAGCAAGCCGGATGTCGTATTCGCCATGCCGGGGCCCGACGTCACGAAGACCACGCCCGGACGGCCCGTCGTACGGGCGTAGCCTTCCGCCGCATGCACGGCGGCCTGTTCGTGGCGGACCAGCACGTGGCGCAGCCGCGGTTCGGCGTACAGCGCGTCGTACAAGGGCAGGACAGCTCCGCCGGGATAGCCGAAGACGGTATCGACGCCGTTGGCCAGCAAGGTATCGAGCAGAATCCGCGCGCCATTGGGAAGGGGCGTCGCGCGGCCGGCATCGGCGCCGGTCAAAGCCTGAGTGTGGAGTCGGTCATTCATGGTGACCATGTTAGGACGGATACGGCGGAATATTTATCCTGATTTTCTCTCTTGAGGGCAAATCCCAGGTAAATTTGTCTGACGAACTCGGAAATTCAAGAAAATGCATCTGGACAAGTTCGATCTCGCCATATTGCGTGTCCTCCAGGACAATGCGCGCGCCAGCCTGAACGAGATCGGCGCGGCCGTGGGGCTGTCCTCGACGCCGTGCTGGAACCGCATCAAGCGCATGGAAACTGCGGGGGTGATCCGCGGCTACACCGTCAACATCGATCCGGCGGCGCTGGGCTTCATGGACACCGTCATCGTGCACGTGACGCTGGAAAGCCACAGCGAAGAAACCCTGTATGAGTTCGGGCGCGCGCTGGCGCAGATCCCGGAAGTGCTGGAAGCCTTCCTGGTCTCCGGCGACTACGACTACTACATACGCATCGCCGTGCGCGATACCCGCGACTATGAAAGGCTGCTGCGCGAACAGCTGTACCGCATACCGGGCATAAGACACAGCAAGTCGAGCTTCGTCCTGCGCCGGCTGAAGGAATCGATGCTGCCGCTGATGCCACCCGCACCGATATAATCCCCCGTCATTTCACGCATACGCGCGTCCGGCGCGAGTCCGGCGTCCCCCATCATCCTGCGCCCGACGGCGTGGTTCCTGGCTGCTCATGACCGAAGAAATCTCCAAACCCTGGCACGTCGTGCGCCGCTCCCCCTTGCACGGCAACGGCGTGTTCGCCGCCCGCAAGATCCCGGCGGGCACGCGCATCCTCGAATACACGGGCGAACGCATCAGCCCCAAGGAAGCGGACCGCCGCCATCCGACGAATCCGGACGATCCCTTCCATACCTTCTTCTTCTCGCTGACCTCCGGCAAGGTGATCGACGGCGGCGTCGACGGCAACGACGCGCGCTGGATCAACCACAGCTGCGAGCCGAACTGCGAAGCGCAGGAAGGGCGCGCCGGCAAGCGGGTGTATATCGTGGCGCTGCGCGACCTCAAGCGTGGCGAGGAGTTGTTCTACGACTACGGGCTGGTGATGGACGGCAAGATCACCAAGTCGTTGAAGGAAGGGTACAAGTGCCTGTGCGGCGCCGCCACCTGTCGCGGCACCATGCTGGCGTTGCCCAAGAAAAAGAAAAAGAAAGCCTGAAGGCGCCTGCAGGCAAGGGCGCCCTGGCGCCCTAAGCCCTAAGCCCTGCCGCCAGCGCGGAATTGCCGCAGGGCCCGTAGGACTTGACTTACAATACCCCTTATGTCGCCTATGGGCGGCATTGCAGTGCGTCTTCAGGGCGGGGTGTAATTCCCCACCGGCGGTAGGTCACGCAATGTGGCAAGCCCGCGAGCGCCCGCGGTCCGGCAACGGTCGGCGGGGTCAGCAGATCTGGTCCGAATCCAGAGCCGACGGTCATAGTCCGGATGAGAGAAGATGTGCCGGCACACTTCCGTACCTTGCACGCCCCGAAGGCGTGCCCGCGGTTTTGCGTTTGGCTGTCCATTGCCCTGAAACGTTTTTCGCCCAACTTTTCCGCGAGAGCGTTTCAATGTCCCTAGCACCTTCCCACACCGCCGTTCCGGATCCCCGCTATCCGGCCATCGCGTCGCAACCGTTCCCCATGCGCCTGGCGCGCGCGCTGCACCACATGCGCCTGGGCCGTCCCGTCATCCTGATGGACGACTTCGATCGCGAGAACGAAGCCGATCTGATCGTCGCCGCCGACAAGATCACCGTGCCCGTCATGGCGCAGCTCATCCGCGATTGCAGCGGCATCGTCTGCCTGTGCCTGGATGATGAAACCCTGGAGCGCATGGCGCTGCCGCCCATGGTCGCGCGCAACGAAAGCCGCCATGGCACGGCCTTCACCGTATCGATCGAAGCGCGCGAAGGCGTCACCACGGGCGTGTCCGCGCAGGACCGCGTCACCACGATACGCGCGGCCATCGCGCCCCACGCCAAAGCCGGCGACGTCGTCAGCCCGGGGCATGTGTTCCCGTTGCGTGCCCAGCCGGGCGGCGTGCTGGCGCGGCGCGGCCATACGGAAGGCTCCGTGGATCTGGCGGTATTGGCCGGACTGCGGCCGGCGGCCGTGCTGTGCGAACTGATGAACGACGATGGCACCATGGCCCGTGGCGCGGCGATCGAACGCTACGCCGCCAAGCACGGCCTGGTCGCGCTGACCATCGCTGAACTGGCTGACTACCGCCGTGCCCTGGCCAGGCAGGACAGCGAAGTCCCGGTCGAAGTGGCCTCCGCGGCCTGAGCGCCCGCCCCCCGCCGGCCGCCGGTAACGGCGGCCGTGCGCTACTGCCGCCCGCCGCCGATATCCCGCGCGACGCGTGCCAGGCAGGCCGCCGCATCGCCCACGACGACCGTGGCGCTGCATGCCAGCATCAGGTTCAGGTTCATCCCGAAGTCTTCCACCGTGTACCCGCCGGCGTCGACATGCCGCGTCCCGTCCGCGGATTTCGCCACGGCCACCTGATCGACGATGGAGCCGGCCTGGCGCGTATACGCCCAGACCGGCTTGCCCAGCGCCACGGCATAACCTACTTCGAAGGCCGTGCCGGAATCCGGTTCCGCGCCCCGAAAAGGGTTCAAGTTCGCCAGGACGCCGTCGGCACGCTGGATCAGCGCGATATTGCTCCGGTATATCCATGCCGCCAGGGCGCGATCGCGCAATTCCGCCGGGCCGGCATTATCCAGGGGATACAGGCCTTCGATTCCGTGTTGCCGGCACATCGCCTTGAGCGATTCGCCGTACGCGACGGCGTCGGGCCGGAAGACGTCGAAGCCCGCCAGATACAAGGTATAAGCGCGCCCGGAAGCCGTCATCGTGTGCCCCCCCGATAGGGAAGAGAAGAATGAAGGCGGCGGAGGCCCGGCCGGGGCAGCCGCCTCAGAACATGGTGTTGCGGTTCGCCGGATTCTCCGGGATGTCCTGGCTGACCGCCCAATGCTCGACGATCTTGCCGTTCTGCGCGCGGAATATATCGACCAGGGCCTGGCCGGTGTCCTCCGGGGACTCCTTCCACAAGGACTGCACCATCACCAGGTCGCCTTCGGCGATCACCAGCTTGATCTCGGCGTTCGCCTGCGGATGCTGCTCGAAATACGACGTGAAAAAATCACCCATGGCGTCGGCGCCGTCCGGCAGATACGGGTCATGCTGGATCAGTCCCTTGTCCACATAGGCCTGCATGGCTTTATCGACGTTCTTTTCCAGAAACATCATCCGGAAAAACGCCAGCACCAGCTCCTTGTTGTTGGCCGGCGGCGCCGCGTGCGCCACGCCGGCCGCGCATGCGGCCGTCAGGAGCAAGGCGGTGGCGAGGAGGGTTCTGAGCTTCATGACGTTCCGGATGGATATCGAGAAAGACACGGCCGCGCCTGGCGCCCGTGGCGCACCAGTGTAAACAAAATCCAAAACCGGTGGCCGGGCCTGGACCCGGCCCTTCAGGCTTGCCGTGGCTGCACGCGGTTCTGATAGACCTGCAGGTGCGCATAAGCCACGCGCAAATACGGCGTGGCGACGCCGGTCGCGACGCCGCGGGCGATCATATCGCCCACCACATGGTCGGCTTCCACCCGCGAACCCTGCTGCAGGTCGCGGAACATCGACGCGGTCGCAGGGGACTGCGCGTCGGAAAACAGCTTGCGTGCCGCCGCGTCCGCCTCCGGCCGCACCCGATAGCCGGCCGCTGCCGACACTGCCTGCGCCTCGCCCAGCAGCGCCGCCATCACCGCCTGGCCGTCCGCGGTGGACGCGATCTCGCCCACGGAGCCACGCATCAGGCAGGTACCCGCGGCCAGGGTGCACAGGAACACGTACTTCTCCCAGCTGTCCTGGTGGATCGCCGTGCTCAACCGCGAAGAGAAATTGGCCTCGGCAAGCGCTGCCTCGAGCGCCACGCAGCGTGCGCTGCGCGGCTCACCGGTACGCTCGCCGAAGATGAATCCGCAGTGCGAACCCATGTGGATGACTTCGCCTTCCGGACCCAGCGTGGCGTTGATCTGGCACAGGCCGCCCAGCACCCGATGGGCGCCGAAGGCGTGATCCAGCACATCGTATTGCGCCATGCCGTTCATGATGGGCAGGATGACGGAACCCGGCCCCATGGCGGGGGCGATCGCCTGCACGGCGCTGCGCAGGTCGTAAGCCTTGCAGCTGAGCACGATCACGTCGTAATGGCCGCTCAGCGTCTGCGTGGTCACGACCTTCGGCCGCACCGTACTGTCCCCGCGCGGGCTGCGTATGCGCAGACCCTGCTCGCGTACCTGGGCCGCGCGCGCATCGCGCAGCAGGAAGGTCACGTCGGCGCCGGCTTCCGCCGCGCGCCCGCCGAAATAGCCGCCCGTGCCCCCGGCGCCGAGAAACAACATCCGCATGTCCATCTCCATCCAGCCGGGCGCATCGTGCGCCCGTCCACCAGGGCGGCATTATGCGCCGAAGCATGGGTTGGAATGGCCCAATGGCCCCATCGGCAGGGGGGTTGACGCCATACTGAACGGGCGCGCGGCGGGCCGGCTGCGCCGGGGAGCGGGCTCAGTCGAAGATCTCGTGCCAGAAGGATTTCTTGCGGTATCCCCGGTCATGGCCCCCGTGATAACGGCCATGATGATCGTCGTCCCGATAGGGGCGTCCCTGGGGTGGCGGGGCGGCGGCCGCAACCGGCGCAGCCGCCTGCGCGGCCCCGGTTTCCTGGACACTGCGCTCGATCAGCTTGTCCAGTTCGCCGCGGTCCAGCCAGACGCCGCGGCACTGGGGGCAGTAATCGATCTCGATGTTCTGGCGAGCCGACATGACGAGGTCGGTCTCTTTGCAAACGGGGCATCTCATCGTGGTCCTCCTTACGTTTAACTGAACGAAATAGGACCACCCACCCGGCTATTGGTTCCCGGCGTCGCGTTCCGCCACGTCAGCGCGCCCGATTCCAGACCTTGCTTACCGCCCGGATCGCCGCCCAGGCCATCCATCTACCGTTGGTAAGCCGCGCACGGGGCAGGCGCCGCATCACTTCGACGGCGATGCCGCCGCGCCGGTGCCATTCCCGCTTGCGCACCTGGCTGTCCGTGCGGCGCCCCTCCAGCCATTCGAACTTGCGCAGGCCCGGCTTGTAGGTCGGCGGTACATTGAAAATCAGGATGTAGGCCAGGCGCGGCGCGTCGGAGGTATTCGGCCCGGTGTAATGCAGCGTGCGCATGTCATGTACGGTGCAGCCGCCCGCCGGCAGCGGCACGGCCACCGCCTGGGAGCGCGGAAAATCGTCGCAGCACTCCAGCGGGTGCAGGGTCTTGTCATTGCCCGGGGACCGATGCTTGAGCACTTCGTAGCGGTTCGAACCCGGAATGAACTGCATGCACCCGTTCACTTCGCCGACCGGCTGCAAAGCCAGCCATATGCTCAGCTCGCGGTATTCGAAATCGGGGGAGCGGAACGCCTCGTCCTGGTGCCAGGGCGTCTCGGGGCCGACGCGCGCAGGCTTGAGCAAGGCGTGCTCGCCGTACAGCGCTGCGTCTTCACCCAGCAGTTGCTTGGCGATGGCCAGCGCGCGGCGATGGTAAGTGGTCTTCAGCAGCTCCGGCGCGTAGTGCGAGGGGTCGTGCAGGCTGGGAAAGGTCTGCGGCTTGTTCGGATCGTCCCGGCTGGCGAAGTCGTACTGGGCGCCCTCTTCGTACCCGACCTTCTTCTCGAACATCTGCATGAGCGTACGGCGTATCTGCGCCACTTCTTCCGCCGGACATATCGTCTCCAGCGAAATGTACCCCTGCTTCTTGTATTCAGCCGTAATCTCTTCCGGAAGGAGATATTGTTGGTTCACATTTACGCTCCGCGCTGTTGGGACGACGGCCACTTTTCCCTATGAAACGGCCTTGTGGCGCTAAGGTAGTCCTTCGAGGTCCGGGCAACTATCGCTCGTCCCTCCTAGGACGGGCACGCCGGCCAGCTCATGCGTAATGGGGATGTTTCGCACCAACGACGTGCGCCCGGGCTCGCCGCGGGACGACCTACGGCTGAGGCGGAACGGTGGAAAAGCGTGACGGAGGTTTACAGCGGGGCCCGCGCCTGCGGAAAGCCGCCAGCCGGCCGGTCAGGACGCCGAGGCGCGGTCCGCCCGCGCCGGGCGGCCCGGCTGCGTGACGAGAAAGCTGAAAAGACGGGCGCGCACGGCTTCCAGACCCGCGGTCGATGGGGCCGCGCCCTGGGCTTCGGCAGCAGGGGTCCAGAGCGTCGCTTCCTCCAGGACGGCCCGCGTCGCCGGGACGCCGGCGGCGCGCAGCCGCGAGGCATAGCTGCGCCCCTCGTCGCGCAGGGGATCATGCGGTCCGCTCAGCAGCAGCAGGGGCGGCAAGCCGGCGAAACGCGTGCCGGCCGCGGGGGTCGCATACGGGTGGCAGACGTCGCAGGGACAGGCCAGGTATTGTTTCCACCCATCGGCCCATTCCGTCCCGGCGGGCGTTCCCTGGGCACAGCGCATCGAGGCCGTGCCCATGCTCGCATCGAGCAGGGGCGAAAACAGGATCTGTCCGGCCAGGGGCGGCCCCAGGCGATCGCGGGCCATCAAGGCCACCGAGGCGGCGATATTGCCGCCTGCTTCCTCGCCCGCCACGAACAGCGCGGCGCCCTTGCCGGCCAGCCGCGCCCGATGGTGGTGCAGCCAGCACAGCGTGGCGTACGCCTTCTCTACCGGCGAAGGAAAGGGGTGGTCCGGCGCCAGCGGATAGTCCACGGACACCACGACCGCGCCCGCGTCGGCCAGCAAACGCGCGACGATGGAATCCCGGTCCACCGATCCGGACACGAAGGCGCCGCCGTGAAAGTGCACGACCAGCGGCGCCGGGCTGCCCGGGCTGCGCCTGCCATAGAACCGGACGCGGCAGGGGGGCGTATCGGGGATCGCCGCGGAGGCCGCATCGGCAGGCAGCGTCGGCCGCCGCGCGGCGATTTCTGAATCACAGGACATGGCACATCAACCGTTGCCCTTGGACGGGCGTGTATGTAATGGTAGTTAGCATAAGAAATGCCCGGACCGGGATAAACCGCGTGGCCGCGACTTAACAATTTCCCTGTCCCGACTAATGCGCACGCATGGTTGAGCGGTGCCTGTGGAAAAATAGCCGGTTCCAAGTCGATACCCGCTGTACATCATGGCTCACGACCCCTTGATCGAAACCGTCTTCGTCCACGTCCGCGGCAAAGTGCAAGGCGTTGGCTTTCGCCTGGCCACCGTCCGGCGCGCGCATATGGTGGGCGCGACCGGCTGGGTGCAGAACCGCCAGGACGGCTCCGTCGAGGCGCTGGTGCAGGGCACCCCCGACCAGGTAGACCAGATGCTGGAATGGCTGGGCCGCGGCCCGCCCGGCGCGATGGTGAAGGAAATCGATTCGCGCCGGGAATTCCTGGACAAACGGTTCAGCAGCTTTCAGCAACTGTGATCGCCGACCGTGCCGGCCGGGGATCCGTCGCTTTCCCATGCGAATCCGCGTTCGCGCACGGTACGATGCAAGGCCGACACGAACAGGCGCGCCGAACGGGACAGGGGCGTATTGTTGGGCAGCAGCATTTGGGCTTTCACTTCGGTGCGCGGCCGGTAGCGCAGCGTGACCACGCCGTAGTCCCGCGGCGCCCAGAGGTGGAAAGGATCGATGATGGCGGCCCCCGCGCCCGAACGCGCCAGCGAGCAAGCCACCGACGTAAGCGTCACCTCCAGGGCAATACGCCGCACCACGCCGGCGCGCTGGAAGCTTTCCTCGATCAATGCGCCCAGGGGCTGGGTCTTGCCGAATGAAATCAGCGGATAAGGCGCCAGGTCGGCCGGCGTAACGGACTCGCGGGTGGCCAGCGGGCTGTCCGGGTGCACCACGCAGACCAGTTCGGAGGCGCACAGGTCGCTCATGCGGCCCTCCACCATCCGGCCGTCGCGATGATGCAGGGGCGACAGTCCCAGCCCGAAGTCCACGCGCTCCTGCACCACATTCTCGAAGACGCCCAGATTGTCCAGCGTGAATACCGAGATCTGGATATGCGGCCACGACTTCTGGAATTCCGCGATGGTCGGCGCCAGCAGATTGTCGGCCAGGGTGGGCACCGCCGCGACCTGCACCGTGCCGACGGTCATCTCCCGCATATCGTCCATCAAACGGTTGACGCGTTCGATGCTGTCGAAGATGCGATTGAGTTCGGCCAGGATGACCTGCGTCTCCCGCGTGGCCTGGAGCCTTCCATGCTTGCGTACAAAAAAAGGAAAGCCCGCATGCGAAGCGCAGTCCCGCAGCATCAGGCTGATGGCCGGCTGGGAAATGCCGAGCGCGCTGGCCGCCTCGGTCACCGAGCCATGGACGCTGACGGCACGGATGATTTCCAGCTGTCGAACGGTAAGCGACATCCTGTCTTCCTCCTTGGTTCTCGTGGCCGCCGGCAGGCCTTGTAGTGGTGTGCGACGCCGGTTTGTCCAGGCGGGATCCGTGGAGCGAAAGCCGCCTGGCACATAAGGACAGCTTATGCGGAAATTAGTCCGGCTGAATTGATTTTATCTAGCCGCCTCCCTATCCTCGTGTGCAAATACCGCCGCGCAAACGCGCAGGACGATAAAACGCCAGGAGGAGACACATGGCGAAGCCCCCGGGCCGCGACGCATGAACATCGTATCCATCGCGTCCGAAGTTGTATCGCTGCCTTTCGACATGGGTGGTCCGTACCAGCGTTTCGCGGGCGCCTTGTGGGATCGTCTCGACATCCTGCTGGTCCGTGTCGAAACCGAGGACGGCCTGGTCGGCTGGGGCGAGGCCTTTGGCCACGCCGCCATTCCGTCCACCCGCGCCGCCCTGGACACCATCGTCGCGCCACTGGTCATCGGCCAGGATGCCGGCGACATCACCGGCCTGACGCGCCGCGTGCTGCACGCCACCCACTTGCTGGGCCGCAACGGCGCCTATGTCTATGCCTGGTCCGGCGTGGAGATCGCACTGTGGGACCTGCTGGGCAAGCGTTGCAATCAACCCGTGCATCGACTGCTCGGCGCCGCGCCGTGCGCGCAATTGCCTGCCTACGCCAGCCTGCTGAATTACAGCGACGACACGCTGGTGGCACGCAACACGGCGGCCGCGGTGCAACAGGGTTATCGGCACGTCAAGCTGCACGAGGTCACGCATAGTTCCGTCCGCGCCGCGCAGGCGGCCGCCGGCGACGAGGTCGCCATCATGCTGGACACCAACTGCGCCTGGGATGTGCCCACCGCCGTACGCATGGCCGACACGCTGCGCGGAGAAGGCATGTATTGGCTGGAAGAACCGGTGTGGCCGCCGGAAGATACCCTGGGCCTGGCGCGCGTGCGCCAGCGCGGGATTCCCATCGCCGCCGGCGAGAACGTCGCGGGCCCGCATGGCTTTCGCCTGCTGCTCGAGGCCGGGGCACTGGATATCGCGCAGCCCAGCGTCACGAAGATCGGCGGCATCGGCGAAGCCATGCGCGTCGCGGCGCTGTGCCAAACGCACGGCGTCGAAACCGTGCCGCACTCGCCATACTTCGGGCCGGGCTTCGTCGCCACATTGCATATCGCGGCCGCCCTGCCGAACAAGCCGCTGATCGAGGTCCTGTGGCTGGACATGGAAGCCAACCCCTTCGACCCCTGGGTCCGTGCGCGCAATGGCCACGTGGCGGTGCCGCAAGGGCCCGGCCTGGGCTGCGACCCCGATCCGGCCGTGCTGGCACGCTACCGGGTCGGCAATCCGCACATCACGCGCGAGAGGCATGCATGAAGATAGAACGCCTGGAGACCCGCGCCATCGCGCTGCCGCTGGAGCGGCCGATCCAAAGCGCGCTGGGCCCCATACACAGCTGCGGCGTCGTGCTGGTATACGCCTACACCGACAACGGCATCGTCGGCGAGAACCTGGTCTTCACCTTGAACGACCGGCGCACCGGCGTCCTGCAGCACATGGTGGAGGAGCTCGCCGACCTGGTGGTGGGCCGCGACGCCGGGCACATCGCCGGCTTCTGGGCACGAGCCTGGAAGGACATCAATTTCTTCGGCCACAAGGGCGTGCCCGTCATGGGCATCTCGGCCATCGACGGAGCGCTGTGGGATATCGCCGGCAAGGCCGCCGACATGCCGCTGTACCGCTTGCTGGGCGGGGCGCGCGACCGCCTGCCCGCCTACCACAGCGGCGGGCTTTGGCTGGACCGCGATATCGATGCGCTGGCACGCGAGGCGCAGGACATGGTGGCCTCTGGGTTCAAGGCCGTGAAGATGCGGCTCGGCATGCCCGACCCCCGCCAGGATGCCGATCGGGTACGTGCCGTGCGCGAAGCGATCGGCCCCGACGTCCGCCTGATGGCCGATGCCAACCAGGGCTTGAACGAGGCACAGGCGATCCGGCTGGGCCGCATGCTGGAACCGCACAACCTGACCTGGTTCGAGGAACCGCTGCCCGCTTGGGACCTGGAAGGCGTGGCCCGCGTGGCCGCCGCGCTGGACACGCCCATCGCCAGCGGGGAAACCGAGTACACCCGCTACGGCTTTCGCAGCATGCTGGCGCAGCGCAGCGCGGACGTACTGATGCCCGACTTGCAGCGGGTCGGCGGCGTCAGCGAATTTATGCGTGTCGGCCATATGGCCGAAAGCCACGACGTTCCCGTATCGAGCCACCTGTTCCCCGAAACCAGCATCCAGGTGCTGGGCGCCCTGGCCAACGCCATCTACCTGGAATACATGCCCTGGTTCTCGTCGCTGTACCGCGAGCGGCTGGAATTCGTCGATGGCGACGCCGTCGTGCCCGAGCGGCCCGGATGGGGCTTCTCCTTCGACGCCCGGCGCATCGCCGAATTGCACAACGCCCGTCGCTGACCGGGCGCCCCGCACGACCGCCTTTGCAACGCCTCTGGCCGCTCTATCAAGGAAATACCATGCCTCTATCGCGTCGGAATTTCGTTCTTGCAACCACCGGAATGCTCGGTGCGTCGGCCATCGGCGCCCCGCGCTGGGCGCGCGCGGCCAGCGAGCCGCTGCGCATAGGCTGGCTGGCCGCGCTCACGGGCCCGAGCTCCGCCCCGGGCGTCGGTTTCGATCGCGGCGTCAACTTCGCCGCGGAAGCGCTCAACGCGGCGGGCGGCGTCAAGGGCCGCAAGATCGAGATCATCACGCGAGACACCCAGGGCGACCCCACCAAGGCGGTCAATGCCACGCAGGAGATGATCAACTCCCAGAAAGTCCATGCCATCTGGGGCCCCACCAATTCCGGCGAATCGCTGGCCGTCACACCGATCATGGCGCGCGCGGGCATTCCCAACATCCATCCCTGCGTCATCGACAGCCTGATCGATCCGAAAAAATTTCCGAACGCCTTTCGCATCGCGCCCTCCAATGCACAGTGGGACGACGCCGTACGCAACTATTGCCTCAAGGTGCTGAAGGTCAACAAGATCGCCGTGATCGGCGACACCACGGGCTACGGCGTCAGCGCGGTCAAGACCTGCGTCGCCAACTTCAAGAAAGACGGCGCGGAAGTGGTCTACAGCAACAATATCGACGCGACGCAGCCCGACATGACTCCGGACATGACACGCGCGCGCAACGCCGGGGCGCAGGTCATCGTCATCTGGAGCGTATCGACCGGGATGGAGGCACGCCTGTTCAATGCCCGCGCCGAAATGAACTGGGACGTGATCTTCGCCGGCCACCCGTCCATGGCGTCGGGCGAAATCCGCGGCCTGCTGGCCAAGCCGCAGAACTGGGACAAGGTCTATGCGGTCGGCTACAAGAGCTGCAGCTATGACGCCAGCGGCAAGCTGCCCGCCCGCTCCCAGGAATTCGTCGACAAGGTCCAGGGCAAGGTCAAGCTGGACGACACGCTGTTCTGGTGGGTTACCGCGGGCTACGACGCGATATCGATGGTGGCCCGCGCGGTGCAGGAAAGCGGCGCGGCGCCCAAGGAAATCATCGCCTACTGGAATACGCTGAACCCCTATCCCGGATACTTCGGCGATTACCGGTATTCCCCGACGCAGCACGACGGCTATCCCACCGCCGACGTGGTCATGTCGGCGGCCAATTCGGCCCGCCATGGCACCTTCGCGCTCGCGCCCGGCTACGCCTGAACCTGGGAGCGCAACGATGCTTGGTTCCATCATCGCATCCGGCCTGGCCATGGGCGCGGTCTACGCGCTCATCGGCATCACCTACAACACCATGTTCGCGACCTCGCGCGTGATGAGCTTCACCGCGGGACAGCTGGGCATGCTCGGCGGCGTGCTCGGCTCGCTGTTCATACTCAAGCTGGGCCTGCCGCCGCTGCTCGGCTTTGTCGCGACCCTGGCGGCCTGCGCGGTGGTGGGAATCGTGACCGAGTTCGTCGCCGTGCGGCCGGTGCTCAAGAGCCTGGACCAGCACCTGTACGTATTGTCCACGCTGGCGCTGGCGCTGATGATCCAACAGGTCACGGCAATCGAATGGGGCACCGAACCGCAACCTTTTCCACGCCTGTTCGGCCTGGGCGCCGGCATCTGGGATGAAAAATTCTGGTTGCCGGTAATTGCTTGCGCGCTGGTGGTGCTGGGCCTGGAATACCTCTATCGCCGCACGCTGGTCGGCATGGCTTTCCTGGCCGTGGCCGAGGATAACTTCGCAGCGCGCGCCCTGGGCCTGCCCGAACGCCGCCTGCGGGTCTGGAGCTACGCGTTGGCCGCCGTCATCGGCGGCATCGCGGGCTTTGCGAGCGGACAGTTGATGCTGGCCTTCTTCGCCAATGGCACGCTGCTGAATTTCTACGGATTCGTGCCGGTCGCGCTGGGCGGCCTGGGCAACAACCGCGGCGCCCTGGTCGGCGGCCTCGCCCTCGGGCTTTTCCAGCAGGCCGCGAATTTCACCGTGGGCGGCGTATTCGCGTCGATCGCGGTCTTCGTGCTGTTCATCGTGGTCCTGCTGGCGGTGCCGCAGGGCCTGTTCGGCACATCCACCGCGCGGAGAGTGTGATGGCAGCCGATAGCGAACTGCACGGGCGCATCGCGGCGCCGGCACACGGCCCCACGGCCTTGCCGCGCGCCGCGGCCTCGACCTGGCACTACGTCCTGCCCTTCATGGCGATCTTCGCGCTCGCCGCGCTGCTGCCCTTGGCCGGCAATACCTACTGGACAGTGATCGCGACGCGCGCGGCCGTCTATTGGATCCTGGTCTCCGGCCTGAATCTCATTGTCGGCTATGCCGGCCAACTGGCGATCGGCTATGTGGCCCTGCTGACGCTGGGCGCGTATATCACCAGCGTGCTCGCGGGGGGCAATGTGCTGCCGGCCGTGCCTCCCTTGCTGGCGCTGGTCTGCGCCGGCGCAGGCGGCGGGGTCTTCGGCCTGATCGTCGGCCTGCCCGCCCTGCGCCTGCGCACGTTCTACTTCGCCATGGCGACGCTGGGCTTCGCCACCATCGTGACGCAGATCGCGCTGGCCTGGCAAAACGTCACCGGCGGCGGAATCGGCCTGCCCGGCCCGGCGCTGCCCGCGCCCTTCGACAGCGAACTCGGCCTGTACTACCTGTGCCTGGCCGTGGCAGTGGTGTGCACCGCGCTGACATCCAATGTGGCGCGCAGCCGCTTCGGACGTGGCCTGATCGCCGTGCGCGACGCCGAGGTCGCCGCCGAGGCGAGCGGGATCTCCAAGGTGCGCCTGCTCTCCATCGTGTTCGTCTTCAGCGGTGTGCTGGCGGCGGTGGCCGGCGGCCTGTTCGCCTCGCTGCAAACCTATATCACTCCGGACGCATTCACCTTCGAATTGTCGGTGCTGTTCTTCATCTCCATTCTGATCGGCGGGCGCGGCTCCATACTCGGTCCCTTGCTCGGCACGGTGATCCTGACCGTGCTGCCGGAGATCGCCGCGCCGCTGGCCGCATGGTCCAACTTCCTGTACGCGCTGATGTTGCTGATCATCGTGCTGGCGGCGCCGGGCGGTATCGCGGCCCTGCTGGACTTCCGCAGCCGCCGCCCCCTGCCTGCGAACCGCGCGATCGTGCCCAACCCCGGGCCACTGGCGCAGTTGCTGGTCGCCCCCCCCACGGGCACCGGCATCGCGCTGCGTGACATCGTATTGAGCTTTGGCGGCGTGCGAGCCATCGACGGCCTGAGCCTGTCCATCGCGCCGGGACAGGTGCATGGCCTGATCGGTCCGAACGGCAGCGGCAAGACCACGACGCTGAACGTCATCTCCGGGTACTGCACACCGGAGGCCGGCACGCTGTCCCTGGACGGCCAGCCGCTGCCTATGGGCAAGCCGCTGCAGCGCGCCCCGCGCGGCATTGCCCGCACCTACCAGACGCCGCGCATCATAGGCGAAGCGTCGGTGCTGCAGAACGTCATGATCGGCGGCACCCTGCAGGGCCGGGCTTCTTTTATCGAAACGCTGCTGCGCCTGCCGCGCCATGGCCGGGACGAGGCCGCCCTGGATGCGGCCGCGCGCCACGCCTTGCAGACCGTGGGGTTGGCCGCGCTGGCCGACGTGCGCGCCGATCGCCTGCAACACAGCGAACTGCGCTTCCTGGAGATCGCCCGCGCGCTGGTGCTGCGTCCGGCCTTTCTGCTGCTGGACGAACCGGCCGCGGGACTGGCGGCGGAAGAGATCCGCCGCCTGGGCGACCTTATCCAGCACATCAGCCGGCACGGCACCGGCGTGCTTCTGGTGGAGCACCACGCCGACCTGATCTTCGATATCTGCGACCACGTGACGGTCCTGAACCTGGGCCGCGTCCTGGCCGACGGCACGCCGGCGCAGGTGCGCGAACACAAGGAGGTGGTCAGTGCATACCTCGGCGGATGACGTGAATTCGGCGGCCTCCTTGCTGTCCGTAAGGGGCCTGGATGCGGGCTACGGCAAGATCGGCATCCTGCACGGGATCGACCTGGACGTGGGCGCGCGCGAGATCGTCGCGATCCTGGGCCCCAATGGCGCGGGCAAGAGCACCCTGATGCGGGCGATCTCCGGCCTGCTGCCTTTGACGGCAGGCAGCGTGGCGTTCGGCGGCACCGACCTCAGCCGCGCCAACCCACGCGACGCCGCGCGCGCGGGGCTGGTGCATGTCATCGAAGGGCACCGCGTCTTCACGCAGCAGAGCGTCATCGACAACCTGATGTTGGCCGGCTACGATGTGCCGCGAGCAGAACGGCGCATGCGGATCGAGGAAGCGCTGCACTTTTTCCCGGAGATCGCGGCCAAGCGCCATGATCGCGCCGGCGCCCTCAGCGGTGGCCAGCAGCAGATGCTGGTTGTCGCGCAGGGGTTGGTCAAACGGCCCCGCCTGCTCATACTCGACGAACCGTCCGCCGGCTTGTCGCCTGTGCTGGTGGACCGCGTGTTGACGGTCGCGCGGCAGTTGCGCGAGCAGGGCACCGCCATCGTGCTGGTCGAGCAACTGGTGGAAAAGGCCCTGGCGCTGGCCGACCGCGTGTACGCGCTGGCGCAGGGCCGTATCGCCATGCAGGCCAGCACGCGGGAAGCCGACCTGGCCGCACGCCTGGAGCGGGCATATTTTGGAGACCATGGCCGTGTGGCAACCCAGTGAACGCTATCCCGATCCGCGCATCGAAATCATCGATCCGCGCTTTTCCCGCTATGTGCACTTCAACGCCGCCGTCGAAAAACTGGGCGACGGCATGCGCTGGGCGGAAGGGCCGGTGTGGTTCGGCGACGGCCGGTATCTGCTGGTCAGCGATATCCCGAACGATCGCATCATGCGCTGGGATGAGGCGACCGGGACATTCAGCGTGTTCCGCCAGCCGTCGCGCAACGCCAACGGCAATACACGCGACCTGCAAGGGCGGCTGGTCACCTGCTCGCACGAAGGGCGCTGCATCACGCGTACCGAATACGATGGCAGCATCACCGTGCTGGCGGACCGCTACGAAGGCAAGCGGCTGAACTCGCCCAACGATGTGGTGGTGAAGTCGGATGGCTCGATCTGGTTCACCGACCCGCCGTTCGGCCTGGGCGGCTGGTACGAGGGAAAGCCCGCCGCGCAGGAATTGCCGGCCTGCGTCTATCGCCTCGATCCAGGGTCCGGCGAGCTGGTCGTGGTCCATGACCACGCCGATGGCCCCAACGGACTGTGCTTCTCGCCGGACGAGCGGCTCCTGTACCTGGTCGAATCGCGCGCCACGCCCCATCGCCTGATCACCGTCCACAAGGTGGCCGCCGATGGCCGCAGCCTGGGCGAAGGCCGCACCTTCATCGACTGCGGACCCGGCACCTCGGACGGCATACGCTGCGACGTCGACGGCAACCTGTGGTGCGGCTGGGGCATGGGATCGGAAGCACTGGACGGCGTGGTGGTGTTCGCCCCGGACGGCACGCGCATCGGCCACATCCACCTGCCCGAGCGTTGCGCCAACCTGTGCTTCGGCGGACTACATCGCAACCGGCTCTTCATGGCGGCGGGCAAGTCGCTGTACGCCCTGTACGTGAATACCCGAGGCGCGGTGCCCGCCGGTTCCTGAGCCGGCGAAGCGGCCCCGCAATCGGACCGCGCTAGGCCTGTTGCAGGATGCGCGCAAACGCCTGCGCCGTCGGATTCAGGTTATCGGGCCGGCGCGCGCAATACAGGTCTACGTCGAAAGCGCCGGGCAGGCCCGCCAGCGGACGGTAGGCCACGCCGGAGCTTCGTAGCCCCGCTGCGGATTCCGGTACCAGGGCCACGCCCATGCCGCCTTCGACCAGGGCCAGCAGGGTCGGCAGCACGCTTTCATAGACGATGCGCGGCCGCACATTGTGGTCGCGGAACAGGCGCATCTGTATGGCGTTGAAGTACGAGGACGCCTCCTGGTGAAAGCCCACCAGCGGCTGGCCATCCAGGCTTGCCATCGGCACCTGTGGCAGTTGGGCGCAGGGATGGTCGGCCGGCATGGCCAGAACCAGCTTCTCCCGATGCACCCGCTCGAAAACCAGTTCCGGCTCGATGGCGCGCGGCAAGCGGCGAAATATGGCCAGGTCGATGGTGCCGGCCATCAGCTTGTCCGTCAGGACATTGGTCAATTCCTCGAACAGCATCAATTCCACGTCGGGATACTTGGCGCGGTAACGCGACAGCGCGCCCGGCAGCACCCGGTACGCGGCCGTACTGACAAACCCCACCGCGAGCCGCCCGGCGTCGCCGCTGCCGGCGCGGCGCACGGCGCGCAGGATGGATTCGTTGTCCTCGACCAGGCGGCGCGCGCGGTGCAGCAGCACTTCGCCGGCCTGTGTCAACCGCACGGAACGCGTCGAACGCACGAACAGTTCCGTGCCGACATGGGCCTCGAACTGGCGTATCAATTGGCTCAAGGGCGGCTGGCTGATGTTGAGCCGGATGGCCGCGCGCCCGAAATGCAGTTCCTCGGCAACCGCAACAAACGCGCGCACGGCACGTGACAGCAGGGGCATCGTTTTCCCGGACTATTAGGTCGATCTTCGTCTTAGTAATGCGGGAAGATTGTATTAGACATATCAATGCACGGTCCATAAAGTAGTCCGTGTGCCCGGGCGCTTCCGCCCCACCGAAGGCACATTCTCCACGGAACGTTGTCGTGAAACCTCTGAATCATCTGACCGCGTGGGAAGCCGCCGCCGCCATCGAACGAGGCGACGCCACGTCCACCGCCATCGTGCAGGCTTGCCTGGACCGGATCGCCGAACGCAATGACGAAGTACGGGCCTTCGTGGCCTGTGATCCCGCCCTGGCGCTGGCGGGCGCGCGCCAGGCCGAGGCCGCCACCGGCCCGTTGCGCGGCATCCCGTTCGCGGCCAAGGACATCTTCGATACCGTCGACTACCCCACCGAGTACGGGTCGCCGATCTACCGCGGACATCGTCCCGCGACGGACGCCGGCTGCGTCGCGCTGGCGCGTCACCGCGGCGGCGTACTGGTCGGCAAGGTGGCGACCGGGGAGTTCGCCACCCAGACACCCAGCAAGGCAGTCAACCCCTTGCGGGTGACCCACACACCGGGAGGCTCTTCCAGCGGATCGGCCGCGGCCGTGGCCGACTATATGGTGCCGGTGGCCTTCGGTACGCAGACCACCGGCTCCATCGTCCGCCCCGCCATCTACTGCGGCGTGGTGGGTTACAAGCCCAGCTTCGGCCTGATCGCAAGCGCCGGCATGAAGGCGCTGAGTCCCTCCCAGGACACGGTCGGCGTCATCACCCGCGATGTCGCGGACGCCGCGTTTTTTACGCTGGGCCTGCACGGCGCGCATGACGTCATGGCGGGCACTGCGCTGCGACCGCGCATCGGCGTCTGCCTGTCGCGCCAGTGGGACTACGCGCATGCGTCGACGATCGCCGCCATCGATCAGGCCGCCGCCCGCCTGGAAAGGGCAGGCGCCCAGGTCAGCCGCTTCTGGCTGCCCGCGGAATTCGAGGCCCTGGAATCCATGCAGCTGCGCCTGTTCGCCTTCGAGGCGCGCCAGGCATTGGCACAGGAACGCCTGTCCAACGAAGCGCTGCTCAGCCCGCGTCTGCAGGCTCGCCTGCGTGCCGGCGCCGACATCGGCCTGGACGAATACACCGCCACGCTGCAACACGTGGCGCAGATGCGGGCCCGCGCCCGCGCCCTTTTCGACTCCTGCGATGTGCTGCTGTACCCGGCGGCCGAGGGCGAAGCCGAGGCCGGCCACGACTATTCGGGCTCGCCTCGCTACGGCGCGATCTGGACATTGCTGCACCTGCCCTGCGTGTCCTTCCCGCTGGACATCGGGCCGGGCGGGCTGCCGCTGGGCGCGCAATTGGTCGGCCCCTACGGCCAGGACACGCGGCTGCTGGCCGCCGCGCGTTTCGCCACGTCGGTGCTGGGGCCGGTACCGGGGCCCGGCCAGGCCGGCTGAAGCCTTAATCGCCAACCGCACTGTCATCAACGACAAGGGGAAGTTCTCATGCAATCAACGAAGCTGGTCGGAAAATTCATGTTGGCCGCCGTAGGCGCCAGCCTGGCGGTGTCTGCGCACGCGCAGGAGACCTTGAAGATCGGTGGCATCGGCCCGTTGTCGGGTGGCGGCACCGCGTGGGGCCTGGCCGTGCAGCGCGGCGTGCAGATGGCGATCGACGAAGCCAACGCCGGTGGCGGCCTGAAGATCGGCGGCAAGACCTACAAGCCCGAACTCGTCATGTACGACGACAAGTACAGCGCCACGGGCGGCCGCACGGCGGCCGAGCGCCTGGTCAACTACGACAAGGTCAAGTTCATCATTGGCCCGATCGGCACACCGTCGGTCATGGCGGTCGTACCCATCACCAACCAGGCCAAGACCATCGTTCTCTCCAACGGCTATGCGCCCGAGATCCTGAAAAACAGCGGCAAGGACGGCTACAACTTCCGCTCCATGAACAGCAACGTCGAATTCGGCCCCGCCATGGTGAAGTGGCTGAAAGAGACCCGGCCCAAGCTGAAGAAGGTAGCCCTCATCGTTCCCAACGATGCGACCGGACAGGTTGTTATGCCCACGCTCGGCCAGACATACAAGGACAACGGCTACCAGGTTTGGTCGGAAAGCTACGAGCGCGGCAGCAAGGAATTCACGCCGCTGCTCACGCGCATGATGGCGCAGGGCGTGGATCTGCTGGACCTGAACCTGAACGCCCCCGGCGAAGCGGGACTGCTGGTCAAGCAGGCACGCCAGATCGGTTTCAAGGGCGTCATCTGGCAAGTTGGCGGACCGGGCATCGACGAGATCAACGACATCGCCGGACCCTATGCCGAAGGCTTCATGTCCTATGACGTGTTCGACTTCCGCGAGCCTGGCGCGCAGAAGTTCGTCGACGCGTACAAAAAGCGCTGGAGCGGCGTGATCAATGCGCAGACGCCGGGCTGGTACAACTCCGCGCGCATCCTGTTCAAGGCGCTGGAGACGGCCGGTACGGTCACCGACACCGACAAGGTGCGCACCGCACTGGAAGGGCTGGGCGGCTTCGATGCCGGCATCTATGGTCCCGTGGTGTGGGGCGGCGAGAAAGCCTATGGCGTCAACCATCAATTGCTGAACAAGTTCTGGATCACCGAGATCAAGGACGGCAAGCCGCACACGCTGGCCACGCTGACGCCCGTCAGGGAATAAGCCACACAACGGCGCGGGTATGCCGCGCCGCCTGCTCCGCCTTCCAGGGGACCCCATGTTTTCCGCACCGGTCATGACGCAGGTGCTGATCAACGGCCTGAGCCTGAGTGCGATCTATGTATTGATTGCGCTGGGATTCACGCTGCTGTTCGGCATCATGAAAGTGGTCAATTTCGCGCATGGCAGCTTCGCCATGCTGGGCGGCTACGCGCTGCATTATTTCTTTGGCGAATTCAAGCTGCCCTACGTGGTTGCCATCGTGCTGGCGGGCCTGAGCGTCGCCAGCCTGAGCCTGGTCCTGGAATGGCTGGTATTCCGCCGCTTCTACCAGAAGATGTTCCAGAGCATGATCGGCCTGCTGGGGCTGGACATCGCCATCGTCTACACCAGCGTGCTGGTGTGGGACGTGTACGAGCGCTCCGTGCCCGCCGCGATGGACGCCATGATCACACTCGGCCCCGTTTTCATTCCGGCCGACAAACTGATGATTATCGGCATCGCGATCGTCGTGCTGCTGGCGTTCTGGGCGTTCATGAGCCTGAGCCGCTATGGCCTCGCGGTGCGCGCGGCGTCGGAGGACATCGAGATCGCCGAAGCGCAGGGCGTCAATACCCGCCGCATTTACCAGTTGGCCTTCTTCCTGGCGATCTTCATGACGGCGATCGCCGGGGCCATCTATGCGCAGACCTATGCCCTGTCCCCGTTCATGGGGGACAGGCCGCTGATGGTGGCCTTCATCGTGGTGATCCTGGGCGGCATGGGCAGCATACCCGGCGCCGCGCTGGGAGGCGTGATCTTCGGTTTCGCGGAGAGCTTCCTGTCCACTTTCTACGGCTCGGCTACTTCGACGCTGGTGTCGTTCGGCGTGGTGATCGCGCTGCTGGTGGTGCGCCCCTGGGGCCTGCTTGGAAAACCTGAACGCTGAGGCCGCGATGTCCAATATTCCTCTGAAACAAGCCCTGCCGGCACGCCGCGCCGCCGGCGTATCGCGCGGGCCAGCCGCCCTGGCTGCGGGACTGCTCGCGACGGCCGTGCTGGCCGCGTTGCCCGCGGTCATGGACAATGCGTTCATCCTGGCGATCGGCGCGCTGATCCTGCTGAACGTGATCGGTGCGCTGAGCCTGCACCTGATCATACGCACCGGGCATATCTCGCTGTCGCATGCCGGCTTCATGGGCGTGGGCGCCTACGCCTGCGCACTGTCGGTACTGCGCCTGGGCGTGCCGCCGTGGCAGGGCCTGGCCATAGGCGCGGTCGCGGCGGCCGCGCTGGCGCTGCTCGTCGGCCCCATACTGCTGCGCCTGACCGGCAAGTACTTCGTGCTGGTCACCTTCCTGCTGGGCGAGATCATCCGCCTGGTGCTGGTCGAATGGGAAAGCATGACGGGGGGCTCCAACGGCTTGTCCAACCTTCCGGACCTGCATCCCGGCCTGGGCTCGCCCACGGCGCAATACTATGTCGCCCTGGTGGCGGCGGTCCTGTGCGCCGCCTTCTGCATACGGTTGCTGATGTCCGAGACGGGGCGCGCCATCGATGCGATACGCGAAGCGCCACGCCTCGCCGAATGCAGCGGCGTGCGCGTGCTGCGCCTGAAGGTCGGCATCTTCGTGCTGGGCTGCGCGCTGGTCGGCCTGCAGGGTGGCCTGCTGGCCTTCTTCATGCATTACATCGATCCCACCACGTTCGGCATGACCGATTCGCTGAACCTGGTCGTGATGAACGTCCTTGGCGGCATGTACCATGTCGTAGGCCCCATCATCGGCGCCACCTTTCTCGTGGCCCTGCCCGAACTGCTGCGCGGCTACGTCGAGGTGCAGCGCATCCTGTTCGGCATCGCACTCATCATCGTCATGGCGTCGTTTCCATCGGGGCTTGCGGGACTTGCCGCCCTGGTGCGCGGCGCATGGCGTGGACGCAAGGAGGCACGAGCATGACACAGCTGCTCGATGTGCAGCGCATCGGCCGCGCCTTCGGCGGACTAAAGGCGGTCGACAACGTCAGCCTGGAGGTCTACCAGGGCGAAATCCTGGGCGTGATCGGCCCGAACGGCGCCGGCAAGACCACCCTGGTGAACCTGATCAGTGGCGTCATTCCGCCTAGCACCGGCACCGTGGTGTTCAAAGGCGAAACCGTGACCGGCATGGCGCCGTCGCGACTGACGGAAAAAGGACTGGTGCGCACCTTCCAGTCCACCGCGGTGTACGGCGCCCGCAGCGTGCGGGAAAACATCGTGCGCGGTTCCTACCTGACCCGCTATCCCGGCTTTCTGGCGGCCCTGTTCGGCTCGCGCGCCGCCCGGGCGCGGCGCGCGGCGGCCGACGCGCTGGTGGACGAGCTGCTGGACAGGATGGGCCTGGCGGCCGTGGCGGACGCGCAGGCCGGCAGCCTGCCGTACGGGGTACAGAAAATACTGGGCATCGCCATCGCCCTGGCCGCGCGCCCGCAACTGCTGATGCTGGACGAACCCGTCGCGGGACTCAGCGCGGAGGAAACCGACCAGGTGCGCGACGCCATCCTGCGCGTGCGGGAATCCGGAGTCACGGTCATGGTCATCGACCACAACATGCGCTTCATCGCCGGCCTGTGCGACCGCCTGCTCGTCGTCGCCGCGGGGCAGGAACTCATGCGCGGCAAGCCGGAAGAAGTCCTGCGCGACCGGCGCGTTGTCGAGGCTTACTTGGGGACGAGGAATGTCACTGCTGGAATTGCGTGATCTGGACGTGAGCTACGGTCGTGTCGCGGGCACGCGCAAGCTGAATCTATCGATAGGAGAAGCGGAAACCGTCGCGCTGATCGGCTCCAACGGGGCCGGCAAAAGCAGCACCCTGAAGGCCATCACCGGCCTGGTGCGCACATACGGCGGCGACATCCTGTGGCAAGGCAAGAGCATCAAAGGCCTGGCCGCGTCCGAAGTCGTCAAGCTGGGTATCGGCTTCTCCCCCGAGGGGCGCCGCGTATTTCCTTCGCTGTCGGTACAGGAAAACCTGAAGATGGGCGCCTTCGGACGTGGCGGCGACCGCCTGGCCGAGCGGACCGAGCAGATATTCGCGTATTTCCCGCGCCTGAAGGAGAGGGCACGGCAGACCGCCGGCAGCCTTTCCGGCGGCGAGCAACAGATGCTGGCCATCGGCCGCGCGCTGATGAGCGGCCCCAGGCTGTTCCTGCTGGACGAACCCTCGCTGGGCCTGGCGCCCATCATCGTCGAACGGATCGGCGACATCCTGCTCGACATCCAGCAGCGCGAGGGCCTGGCCTTCGTGCTTGCCGAACAGAATGCCAATTGGGCGATGCGCGTGGCCCAGCGCACCGCCATTCTGCAATTGGGCGAAAAAGTCTTCGACGACGCCTCGGCGGCGCTGCTCGAGGATCCCAAGGTGCAAACCGCCTTCCTGGGCGTCTAGGGCTTGTTGACGCCGCCTTGCCCCCCGGCTCGACCGGACCCTGATCGTTGACCCTTACTCATCGGATGATCCATGCTGCTTCCCTACCACGACCGATATCCGTACAGCGCCATCACCAAGCGTCCCGACTACACCTGGCCGGATGGCAAGCGACTCGCCGTTTACCTGGGACTGAATATCGAGCACTTCGCCTTCGGCACGGGGCGCGGCCACAACCTGGGCGCCGAACTGCCGCAGCCGGACGCCCGCGGGTTTGCCTGGCGGGACTATGGCAACCGCGTCGGCGTCTGGCGCCTGCTGGAACTTTTCGATGAGCTGGGGCTTCCGGCCTCGCACCTGATGAACACGGTGATCTTCGATTACTGCCCCGACGTCCTCGAACCCATTCTGCGACGCGGCGATGAGATCATCGGCCACGGCCGCACGAACGCCGAGGCCCAGGGCCATCTGTGGCCCGCGGACGAGGCGCGCCTGTTGACCGAAGTACGGGAAGCCATCCGCAAACACACCGGCCAGGAAGTGCGTGGATGGATGGGACCATGGATGTCGCAAAGCGCGCAGACGCCCGAACTGCTCGTCGATACCGGCTACAAGTTCGTCATGGACTGGCCGGCCGACGACCAGCCGGTCTGGATGACCACGCGGTCCGGCCCCTTGATGTCGGTACCGTATCCGCTGGAGATCAACGACTCGCCGCAGATGCTGGTGCGGCGTCATACGGCCCAGGACTTCGAGCAGATGATCATCGAGCAGTTCGAGGAAATGCTGGCGCAATCGGCCCGCCAGCCGTTGGTATGCGGCATCGCGCTGCACACGATGATTGTCGGCCAGCCGTATCGCCTGCGCGCCTTGCGGCGCGCGCTGAAGCACATCGTCGAACACCCGCAGCGGGACAAGATATGGTTCGCGCGGCCTGGTGAAATCTATGACCACTGCGTTGGCCTGGAGGCGGGCATCATGCCCCGGCCCTGATCGGCGCGGTCATTCCGGGGCGCGGCCAGCTCGAACGACGGTCCGCCCCCAGACGGTCACCCCTGCCGCGAGGCGGCGGATGGATTCGGCGCGCAGGCCGCGGCCCCGCCCAGCGTATTGCGCACCCACACCAGTTCCGCGGCAATGGCCACCGCGATCTCGGCAGGCGTACGGCTGGCGATGCGCAGGCCCACCGGACCATGCAGGCGGTCGATTTCCTCGTCTGACAGGTCGAACATGCGCAGACGTTCGCGACGCTTGGCCTGGTTGGGCCCGGAGCCGAGCGCGCCCACATAGAAGGCCGGCGACTTCAGCGCTTCCAGCAAGGCCATGTCGTCCAGCTTCGGATCATGGGTGACGGCGACGATAGCGGTGCGCTCGTCCGTGCCGATGGCCGTCACCGTGTCGTCCGGCATCGACGTCAGCAGCGTCACCTGGGGCGTGTTCCAGTCGGCCAGGAACTCCTCGCGCGGGTCGCAGACGATGACGTGGAAATCGAGCGCGGTGGCAATCTCGCACAGCACGCGGGCGGTCTGGTTCGCGCCGATGATCAACAGGCGCCAATGCGGCCCGTAGACGGACCGGAAGGTCCGGCCGTCGAAATCCGGGCCGTCGTTCGGGCCGGCCGGTGCCAGCACCCATTCGCTCGTCTGCAGGTCCACCGTGCGCATGATCAAGCGATGTTCCCGCACTTCCAGCAGCACCGGGTCCAGCCATTGCGTGTCGGCCACCGGCTCCACGACCAGGCGCAAGGTGCCGCCGCAGGGCAGGCCGAAGCGGGCCGCCTCGTCCGCGGTGACGCCATAGGTGATGCGGTCGGGTGCGGAGGGCAGCGTGCCGGCCTGCGCACGGCCAATCAGGTCGTCTTCCACGCATCCGCCGGACACGGATCCGACCAGGCGGCCATCCTCGCGCAGCGCCGCCAGGGCGCCCGCCTGCCGCGGCGCGGAGCCCCAGGTCTGGACCACGGTAACCAGATGCACGCGGTGGCCGGCGGCGACCCAGTCGCGGGCCTGCTGCAGCACGTCGATATCCAGGGAGTTCATGCAGTGCCTATGGAGAAGACCGTAAAGATGCGGCGCTGCCTGAACCGCCGGACGCCGCGCCCGCCTACTTTACAAGAGCCGGCCGCCCGCGTCGATGGCCGGGCCGCCGCCCAGCAGCGGTGCGCCGGCTGGCCCGGGGCCGTCCCGCGACGAATCCCCGCCGCCGGTCAAATACCGCTGAACCAGTTGTAGCCCTGGTCTTCCCAATACCCGCCGGGATAGCTGTTGCTGACGAACAGCGCCATGATGTGCTTCGGATTCTTGAACCCGAGCTTGGTGGGCACGCGCAGGCGCAGCGGCATGCCATAGTCGGCCGGCAGCGGGGCGCCGGCGAAATCCAGCGTCAATATCGTCTGCGGATGCAGCGCCGTCGGCATGTCGATACTGCCGTAATAGCGGTCCGCGCACTTGAAACCGACGTAACGCGCCGTGAGGTCGGCGCCGACATGCTGCAGGAAGGTCTTCAGGGGAATGCCGCTCCATTGCCCGATGGCGCTCCAACCTTCTATGCAGATCAGGCGCGTGATCTGGCTGGCCTGCGGAAGCTTGCGCAGGTCCTCCAAGGTCCATGCCTTCTTGTCCGCGACCAGGCCCGAGACCTCCAGCCGCCAGGTGGACAGGTCGATGTCCGGCACGCTGTATTCGGGGTAGTAGGCATTGAAGGGGAAGGGGTCGGTGATGTCCGCGGCGGCGTAGGTGGGCGCCAGCCGGCCCGGCTGGAAGAGCCAGCCCTGGACGCGGTCGTTCCAGCGCGACATCGCCCACAGCACCTTGTCGAAGGTATCGCCGTCCTGCATATTGCAGCCGCTCATCATCGCCAGGGCGCCGAGGGACAAGCCCCCGCGCAGCAGCAGGCGCCGCTGTGCGCGATGCAGGGCGCTGCGCTGCGCGGGCTCCAGCACCAGGCCTTGTGGTTTCCGGTCAGGCATCGTGTACTCCCGGGCCACGGCCCGTAATCATGGGCGGCAAGGTCCGGGGCACCAGGACCACCAGCGCGAGATGCACCACCACGAACAGGCCGATGCCCGCCATGGCGATGAAATGCACGACCCGCGCGGCCGCGAAACCGCCGAACAATGCCGTGAGCTCGGCCAGTTGCACGGGCTTCCAGATCGCCAGGCCCGACAGCACGATCAACACGCCCAGGGCCAGCACGCCCAGGTAGAGCGCCTTCTGCACCGCGTTGTAGCGCCCCGGCGCATGCGGCAGCCGCAGGCGCATCGCGGCGCCGAGGTCGCGCGCGAAAGCGCGCGGCGTGACATCCAGCAAATCGCGACGCAGATGGCCGCCCAGCACGCTGCCGATCAGGTAAACCAGGCCGTTGCCGACCAGCAGCCACATGACCGCGAAGTGCCAGGCGGTCGCCCCGCCCAACCAGCCGCCCAGCGTGGCCCATGGTGGGAAGCGGAAACCGAAGATCGGCGTCGCGTTATAGATGGCCCACCCGCTCATGAACATGCATGCCATCGCATAGACGTTGATCCAATGCGTGAGCCGCACGTATAGCGGATGGACGCGCGCGCGCGGGCGCGTGGCGGGCGATGGGCCGCCGTCGGGGACAAAACGAGCTTTCAAAGGATGGCTCCCGGCGAGCCGGAGCGGGACGCGTCGCGACCCGCTCCGGCGTGCACGCTACATCGGCGGGATAGTCCCGTTCTTGCCAGCGATGATGGTGGTGGCCGTCAGGCTGCCGTCGGCGTTCTTCGTGGGGAACACCAGCACGGGCGCACCCTGCTTCAGCAGGCTGCGCTCGCCCGGCTCCATGTAGACGATAGGCACGTCGGGCGGCACCACGATGGTTTTTTCGCCGTCCTTGTACTTCACCTTCATGGTCGTGCCGTTGGTGGCCAGCAGGCTGCCGACCGTCCCGTTGGTCATCTGCGCGGACTGCCCGTTGGTGCCGAGCCAGGGCCGATTGCCTTCGCCCGATCCCCGCAGCGACGCTGCGAACACATGCACCTCCAGCGCTTTCTGCGTGCCATCGGGCTGCGGCACCGCCGCGGTACCGATGAAGCTGTCCGGCTTGATGTCGCTCAGCTTGGCCAGCGAAACCGCGCGCACCGCGGCATTCGCCGGCACCGCCAGCGTCACGTCGTGGCCGTTGCGTGCCTTGACCACCAGGGTGGTATCGGTGATCTGTTCGATCGTGCCGCGCACCGCCAGGCGGTTCGCCGCCGGCTGCTGCTGCGCCTGGGCCGCGGTCATTCCGCCAGCCAGCAGCAGCGCGCCGCACAATGCTCCAATTCGATATCGCTTGTTCATCCGCATCTCCGTTCTGCACATAGCCGGGCCAGATGGCTGGCACACGGCCGGTCCCGGTGGACCGCCACGCTATGGTGCCCCGGGGTGCGGGACGGCAACATGACCGCTGAATGACAATAATGTCATGAAAGCTCGGCGCCGAATCGATAAAATCGGCGCGATGTCATAGAGGTGCGGCGTGCGCATACTGGTGGTCGAGGATGACCTCAAAACAGGCGAGTACCTGAAGAAGGGCCTCGGCGAATCCGGCTATACCGTGGACCTGGCCCGGCACGGCAGCGACGGCCTGCACCTGGCGCTGGAGCAGCGCTATGACCTGATCGTGCTCGACGTCATGCTGCCGGGCATGAACGGTTGGCAGATCATGGAAACGCTGCGCAAGCACCAGGATGTGCCGGTGCTGTTTCTCACCGCGCGCGACCATCTTCAGGACCGCATCCATGGGCTCGAACTGGGCGCGGACGACTACCTCGTCAAACCCTTCTCCTTCACGGAACTGGTATTGCGCATACGCACCCTGCTGCGGCGCGGCGTGGTGCGCGAGGCCGACCACCTGCGGCTGGCGGACCTGCATATCGACGTGCTGAGACGGCGGGTGACGCGCATGAACACCGCGATCGCGCTGACCAACAAGGAGTTCACCCTGCTGCACCTGCTGGTGCGCCGCGAAGGTGAAGTACTGTCGCGCGCCATCATCGCCTCGGAAGTCTGGGACATGAATTTCGACAGCGACACCAATGTCGTCGACGTGGCGATCAAGCGGCTGCGTGCCAAGATCGACAGGCCCTACGAGCCGAGGCTGATCCACACCGTGCGTGGCATCGGCTATATCTGCGAGGTCCGCGCATGCTCGGAAAGCGCTCCCGCTCCCTGACGCTGCGCACGGCGCTGCTGTTCGCGCTGGTGGCTGCCCTGGTGGTGAACATGGCGGGCATGTACCTGTACGTTTCCATGCGGGCCAGCATGATGGAGCGCAGCGATGTCGGCCTGTCAGGTCGCGTCGAGCGCTTCCGGATGCTGCTTGGCGGCATGCTGACGCTGCAGGAAATCCGCGAACGGCCCAGCCTGTTCGAGAACATGCTGGGCAACGAACAGGATGTCCTGGTATTCCGTGGCCCGGGCGGCGCAGCGGTGCTGGACGTCAATCCCGGGGGGCAGGTCCTGCCGGACATGCAGGCGGTTCCGCTGGACCGGCCGGTGTCGCCCAAGGACGTGCGGCCCGGCGTCAGCGTGCAAAAGGCGCCGATGCGTGTAGTGGCGGCCATGGCGCAGACGCTGGACGGCCAGCAAATGGAAATCCAGGCCGCGCACGTGCTGGTGGCCGAAACGCGGATGCTGCAACAGTACCGTCGCCGGATCGCCCTGGCCGTTGCGCTGGCCTTCGTCTCCATCGCCGGACTCGGCTACCTCGCACTGCGGCGCGGCCTGCGCCCGCTGCGCGCGATGGCGGCGCAGGCGGCTCGCATCACACCCGCCCGCCTGGACGAACGCCTGAACCTGGACCAGACGCCGCACGAGCTGCGCGAGCTCACCACGTCGTTCAATGCCATGCTGGATCGGCTGGCCGATGGATACGAGCGGCTCACGCAATTTTCCGCGGACCTGGCGCACGAGATCCGGACACCCATCGGCGCGCTGATGGGGAATTGCCAGGTGGCGCTATATCAGCGGCGCACCCCCGAAGAATACGAAACCGTACTGGCGTCCAGTCTGGAAGAACTCGAACGCCTGTCGCGGCTGGTGGAAAACATCCTGTTCCTCGCGCGCGCCGACAATGCGCAGTCGGCCCTCGATTATGCGACGCTGGACCTCGATACCGAACTGCATCGCGTGGCCGAGTACTTCGAAGGCCTGGCCGAGGAACGCGGCATCCGGCTGGAATGTCGCGCCACGGGCAGCGTGCGGGCGGACGCGATCCTGTTCCGGCGCGCCTTGGGCAACCTGGTGGCCAACGCCGTGCGCTATGCCGATTCCGACAGCGTCGTCACGCTGTCGACGCAGGCCGTGGACGATGCGGTCCTCATACACGTGGACAACCGCGGCGCGCCCATACCATCCGAGTTGCTGCACAAGCTGTTCGACCGCTTCTACCGGGCCGACGTGTCGCGCAGCGCAAGCTCGGATGCCAGCGGACTGGGACTGGCCATCGTCCGCGCCATCATGGCGTTGCATGGCGGCAGCGCACGCGCCGACGCGTCGCCGCAGGGCCATATCCGCTTCACTCTGCGATACCCCGGCTCGCCCGGCATCGGGGCGCGGCAGCCAGCCTGATCCGCTGCGGACCGCGCTGGACGCAAATGGCATATCGCCGCGCTCGCAGTGCACGCGCCGGCTGCGAACGCCCATGCCGACCGTCGCACATCGGGCCGCCTTTACCCCCATTGGCTATCGCTATGCTGCGAATAGTTTTTCGCTTTTAGGGCGATTAGCTCAATTTTTGGAAGAATGATTTCCGGATACTGGGGTTTATCCCTAGTCCTGGTCGGCGCAGAATGCGTTTCATCGGGACAGCAACAGACAGCGCAAACCTTCCCATCTCGACTTACCGCACTGTCTGGCCCGCCAACTTAACCAGGACTAGGAGTACTGCCATGAATGCCAAGACCATCGCTTCCGCTGTTGTTCTTTCCTTCGCCGCTATCGGCGCCGCGCAAGCCGCCACCCCCCGCGGCGACTCGGATAACGTGCCCTTCCAAGGCGTCTACGGCCAAGCCGACACCGGCAGCAGCCGCGCCCAGGTGATCGCCGAGCTGCAACAAGCGCGCACCGCCGGCCTGACGGGCAACAGCGAAATCAACAACATGCCCTTCACCGCGCAAGCCGACAGCGGTGTGAGCCGCGCGCAGATTCGCGCCGACATCGATCGTGGCAACACGACGACCAGCCTCGCCTTCGGCGACGTGAACAACCAACCCTTCCAAGGCGTTTGAGCCGGACAGGGAAACCGTGAGGGCCTGCCATCTCCAGGTTCACACGGCATCGAACGCAGCACATCGGGTACAGCAACGGACCGCACGCACTACCGCGACATGATTCGCCGTGCGGCCCGGCCCGTCACTAAACAGGACTAAGGAGTAAGCCATGAATGCCAAGAATATCGCCACCGCTTTGATTCTTTCCTTCGCCGCCATCGGCGCCGCGCAAGCCGCGACCCCCCGGGGCGACTCGGATAACGTGCCCTTCCAAGGCGTCTACGGCCAAGCCGACACCGGCGCGAGTCGTGACCAGGTGATCGCCGAGCTGCAACAGGCTCGCGCCGCCGGCCTGACCGGCAACGCCGACATCGACAACCAGCCCTTCGTGGCGCAAGCCGACAGCGGCGTGACCCGTGCGCAAGTCGCGGCCGGCATCGACCAGTCCAACGGTGGCATCGACATCGCGTTCGGCGACATCGACAACCTGCCGTTCCAGGGCGTGTGAATGCAGTTCGGCGCACCAGCGTGATCGCCCATCGCGGTCCGTCGGATGTGCCGACAGCGATCCTGGACCGGCGCCGCACTATCGGCCGGGACCGAGGTCGCCGTAATGGATACGGAAGCCTTCGGATGACGGTGGCCGCCGTAGTCGTAGCAGCAGTAGTAGTAGTTGGACGTCGTATCGGAGTGCCACCGGTGGTGTTGTCACGGTAGCCCGGATGCGACCAGGAAGTCCTGGCCATGCCGGTTTGCTATCGGCGTGGTTGCCCCCGGTGAGAGGCGGGGATGCTGTGGCAGTCCTCTCAGCGCAGTACCTCGGCCCCGCGCAAGCGGGGCCGTTGCATTGGCGCCCGGTTCGCATCCGCACAAGAAAATACAAACAAGACCGTCGCAGACATAGTTCTCCCCTATGGATTGCCGTGCATTCTATGCGGCGCAGTGCCGGATTGATCCTGATTTTGGAAAAGTGTATTCGATGATCTAGGGTTTATCCCTAGCGATATCCCGAGCACAATACTCAGGCATCAGGAACGGCCATCGCGAGGAAGTCCGCCGCCGTTCCGCATAACCCGATATTGGAGAAGCGTCATGAAAGTACAAACCATCGTCTCGTCCATCGCCGTGTCTTTTGCCCTGGTGGCGGGTGCCCAAGCCGGCACGCCGCGCGGCGATATCAACAACACTCCCTTCCAAGGGGTGTATGGCCAGAACGACAGCAGCTCGGTGACCCGTGAACAGGTCGCCGCCGACCTGCAGCAAGCCCGCGCCAACGGCGTTGTGTTGTTCGGCGATTCCGACAACGTCCCGTTCGCCGCGCAGGCCAGCACTCCCAACGTGCCTGCTGCCCAGATCGATCCGAAGAGCGTGCACGGCGACGTTGCCTTCGGCGACATCGACAACCAACCGTTCCAAGGCGTCTGAAGCCCGTCGGCGCGGCGCCGGCCGGCGGGCACGCCCGCCGCGTCGGCTGCCCGAGCCACGTGCGACGCAGTACCCATCGGCCCCGTCCCTCACGGGGCCGATGGCTTTTGCGCGGGGCAATCCATGACCGCTGGACCTTCTCGTTACGGTGCGGCAGGCCGTCCGCCGCCCCCGCCCGCAATGCGGGCGGCCTGCCGCAAGGCGTCGACGAGGGTAGCGTAGGCCTGATCGCGAGCCTGCGGGTCCGGCGCGCGCAGCACAAAGGAGGGATGGTAAGTGGGAACGACCACCAGACCTCCCACCTCCACCGGGTGCCCCAGCATCGCGGTCAGGCGTGCATCGGCCCGCTGCAGTAAAGCGCGCAGCGCCGTCGCACCCAGGGCGACCACGACCTGCGGCCGGACCGAAGCCAGCTCTTTTTCCAGCCAGTAATGGCACGCCATGACTTCGCGCTGCGCCGGTGTCTTGTGCATGCGCCGCTTGCCGCGCGGAATCCATTTGAAATGCTTCACCGCGTTCGTCACGAAGACTTGTTCGCGCCGGACGCCCGATTCCGCCAGGGCGCGATCCAGGAGCGCACCGGCCGGCCCCACGAAGGGTTCCCCGGCCTTGTCCTCCTGGTCGCCGGGCTGCTCGCCCAGCACCATGATGGTTGCCCGGCGCGGACCGCGTCCCGGTACACCTTGGGTCGCGTCGCGCCACAAGGTGCAGCGCCGGCAATCGTCCAGCTTGCGCGGCTTTTGGTCGGGCTGGGCGACGGGTTCCTCGCCATGGCCAGGCGGGATCTCGGGAGTCGGTGGCGTTTTTTCGGGCCGGCGCGGCATACGGGTCCTTTGCTTTCCTCTGCGCCGCCAGGCCGAGCAAGAACCACACCCATCGCGGGGTGGTCGTCAGGCGCCCAGCCGTCACGGGCGGCGTGCGGCCAGTGTGCGAAAGGTGATGGACCACCGGGTCGCCGACAGCGGCGCGACGCTATGTTGCCAGTCCCAGCGAGCCGGGCCACCCATGCGATAGATGGACCGCGGCGCCACGCTGACACGAAGAATGTCCGAGCGCTTCGCGCTGACCGGTGGATAGGGCCGAAAACGCAATGTCGCCCCGCTGCCCAGCGACACGCCGGCAACCTCTTCGAAGTCCGGCACGTCGCGATGCCAGCCCAGCGGGGCGCCCGGTGGATACTCCGCCACCAGCACATGGACCAGTTGCTCCGGCGCGACGTCCATCCATAGCGCAACCCGGGCGCGCAGGCCATGCAGGGGCGCGATCAAGGGTTGGGCCGGTTCCAGGCGATTGGCATCGAAGTCATAGCTGCCGCCGAAACTCAGGACGCGGCGGCGCGCGGTGTACGACTTGTAGCGCGCGCCCGCCAAGGGCAGGCGGCGCAGCAGGGCGATCAGGTCCGCCTCTTCCTTGGTATCGAGAAACCCCTCGTCGTAGCGCCAGCCCGGTGGCATCGCCGGCCCCGGCATATCGAACAGCGTCAGTTGCGTCACGGCGGAAAGCTCCATGTACCGGCCAAGCCGGTGAACGGTTAAGTCCGCAAGAACCGTACACGGCAACCGGGCACGCCACGGCGCGGAGGTGGACGCAAGGCCGACCCAGCGTAAGGACTACTGAGCCTTTGCGCGGCTCCGCGCACGCCTCGAGGGGGCGTTCCGGGCGCCCGGCGGCACAGCAGTTGCGGATTGCCTACGACAAGCGCGCCTCCATCCGGGGCCGCCGTCGATTCAGGAGTCCCGCCATGCTTCCACAACCCGATCCCAACCGCTACGCACCGCGCCCTTCCGGCAAGGCCGACCTTGCCGAAGACCGGCCCGACATGGACCACCCGCCCCAGGCGTCACCCCAGGATCAGCCGGTCTTCGACCGCAGCACCGCCGCCGCCGAAGAGGCAGCGCGCGAGGGCGGGCCGAACGAACGACAGAATCCCACGCCGCCGGACACCGGCCGCCACAACAAGCGCGGCACGCTGCGCCGTTCCCCGGACGACGAAACGGCGTAACCAGGAGAACCGACATGGCACCGCAACAAGGCAGCAACCCTATCGCCCCTCATACCCATGATCTGCTGAAGGAAAACCGCAGCGACGTGCCCCGCGACGTCCCGCCGCGTGACGAATACAACCCCAGCGACGGCCGCTCCGGCAGCCGCGACGAAGCCGACGCAGCGGAAGGCGAGGAAGGAACCCGCGCCGACAAGGACAATGAACGCCCGTTGCCGTAGAACGCGCCCGCCTCGGCAGGACGACCGAGGCGAGATCCCCTGCATGTCCTCCACTTGACCCATACACCCGCGCCGGGCGCGGGCGTAGATTTGCGTTTATAGTGGGCCGCGCAACGAAAATGCGAGGCGGAGGTCGCATGGGCAAGCAGCCGGAGATCGACTACAGGCAGGCATTCATGCTGGCGCCTATCGGCATGTGCGTGTCGCAATGGCGCGTGATCCGCCAAGCGAACGCAAAGCTGGAAATGATCTTCCGCTATCCCGCGGCCACGCTGGCTGGCGCCTCGTTCCAAGCCCTTTATCCCACTCACGAAGAATTCCAACGTACCGGTGAGCGCCTGACGCCGGTGCTGACGGCCACGGGCCTGTACGCCGACGAACGCATCATGAAACGCAACGACGGCGAACTGTTCTGGTGCCGCGTCACCGGACGCACGCTGACGCCGGACGAGCCGCACGCCGCCGGAATATGGACCTTCGAGGATTTGAGCGCCAAGCGCCCCGTGACCAAGGGCCTCAGCGCCCGCGAACGTGAAATCGCCACGCTCATCGCCGAAGGCAAGACCAGCAAGCTCATCGCCCGCCAACTGGGCCTGAGCCCGCGCACCGTCGAGATGTACCGCGCCCGCCTCATGGCGAAATACGCGGCCACCACATCGGCCGGGTTGATCCACAAGCTGATGCGACCCGACGGCGGCTGAATCGGCGGCGAGCGTCGGAAGGCCACGCCAGTCGCCATGCCGGAGCAGGGCCGCGATGCGACGCTACTGCGGCAAGGTCACCACCACGTTGCCCAGGGTGCGTCCTGCCTCGACCGCTTCGTGCGCGGCTACGATGTCGTCCAGGGCGTAGGCGGGAGCGATCAAGTGCTCCAGCTTTCCAGCGGCAAGCAGGCCGTTCAAGGCATCGACGGCATATTGGCGCTGCGCCGGCAGCAGGTCGTAGACCAGGAAGAAATGCAGGCTGATGGACCGCGGCAACCACGCAGCGAAATTCAGCGGGATATCCCCGCGCGCATTGGAGCCGTACACCACGTAGCACCCGTGGGGCGCAACCGCGCCTGCCTGCACCAGCGCGGCGTTGGAGGAGAAATCCATATCGACGACGGCATCGACGCCACGGCCCGCCGTCATCGCCAGCAGGCGTTCCACCACGGGCTCCTGTTTGTACAGGATGTTGTCGTGGATGCCCACCGCCTCCAGGCAACCCGCCTTCTCCGCCGACCCGACCGTGGTGATGACGCGGGCGCCGTAGGCGCGGGCCATCTGGGCCGCGTAATAGCCGACGCCGGAAGCGCCTCCGCTTACCAGCACGGTCTTGCCCGCCACGTCACCCAGCAGCGCAATGGCCTGCATCGCGGTCAGACCGGGAATACCCATGCAGGCCCCGGCTTCGAAGCTGCTGCCCTCGGGCAAGGGTACGGCCTGGCCCGAGGGCAGCACGATGTATTGGGCGGCCGTGCCCATGGGACGCTGCCACTGGCCGTTCCATATCCAGACGCGCTCGCCCACGCGGCTGCCCGGGACACCGGCGCCCACGCGGTCAATCACGCCGGCCCCGTCGCTGTGCGGCACGACGAATCCGCTCGTCACCGGACGGCTGCCCAGGCGCGACTTCACGTCGGAGGGATTCACGCCGGACACCGCCAGCTTCACACGTACCTCGCCCGGCCCGGGCTCCGGCGTGGGCAGGTCTTTCAGCGCCAGCACATCGCGCGCCGGACCGTTCTTGGAATACAGGGCTACGCGCATCTTCCGCTCCTTGCACGACTTTACGGGGATTCTGGATTCTAGGTCAGCCTCGCCGCCGCGATAAACCGATTCGTCAGCGTGCCGAGACCGGTGATCGACACATCGACCACATCACCGTGCCGGAGATCCGGTGAATGACCGTCAGTGCCCATCCAGAGGATGTCGCCGGGATGCAGGGTCAGATAGCGGCTCATGGTGCTGATGAAGCGGTCGATGCCGAACAGCATATCGGCGGTGTGGAAACGCGTGCTTTCCTCGCCGTTCAGCCGCACCACGGTTTCCATGGCATCGACGTCCGCGTCGGTCTCGATCCACGGCCCCATCGGCTTGAACGTGTCGCTGTTCTTGGCGCGCCAGAACGTGCGGTCGGACCCCTGCCACACACGCTCGCTGACGTCGTTGCCGATGGTGTAGCCCAGCACGCAGGAGCGGGCCTCGGCTTCGCTGACGTTGCGCACCTTCCTGCCGATCACGACGACCAGCTCGCCCTCGTAATGCACGCGCGTGGCGTCCGCCGGCATGATGACGTCCTGCCCATGCGGCAAGAGGGCGTTGTTGGCCCGGTAGCCGACGTCGGGCTGCGTAGGGATCTTCAGGCCTTCGGTGCCGATGTGCCTGACGTAGTTCAAGCCAACGCAATAGAACGTGGGCGGCACGACCGGCACCTCCAGTCGTACATCCGCCAGCTGCGTGACCTCGCCGGTTTTCTCATGACCGTGGAAAGGGTCGCCGCGCACCGCCGTGATCCTTTCGCCCTCCAGGATGCCGTAGCCAGTGCGCTGGTCCTGGGTATACCTGATCCATTTCATCGCATTCGTCCTCTCTCGTGTCCCTAGGGCCGCGCCGCTGCCGCATGCCCTCAAGCCGCGCTGGAAAAACTCGGTTCGTCGTTGCGCATGTCTGCGATAAGCCATGCGCCGTCACGCCATGCCAGTTCGACACGGGTTGTGCGTATGTTCTCGATGCCCTTCAGCGGCGCCGGTCCCGCCAGCGGCTTGCCCTCGTCATGCCGAACCACCAGCATATAGCCGCGCAGGCTGCAGCGCGCCCCGTCGACCGCGTCGGCGAACAGATTGGTGATCAGATGATGTATGCGCTGCGTGCCGGAGCGCAACGCCAGCGCCGCACGGACAGCGTCGCGCCCGCCGAGCACCTTGCCCTGCCGATGCCAGACCCCGTCGGGCAGCATGCGGCCGACCAGGGACTCGTAGTCGTTGTCGTCCAGGTCCCGAAAAAACCCAAGCACCTGATTGCAGCACAGGCCGATGGCCTCGCTCTCACCCATCGCCGGGCCAGTACCGATCGCGTCGTTCATTCCGTTTCCCTCCGGTTCCCCTCGATGGGCATGCGCAACACATCCGGGCTGATGTCGACCAGGGTACGCGCGCCGCACAACTGCATGGTGCGCGCCAGCTCGTCGCGCAGGATGTCCAGGGCCCGCGCCACGCCGTCCTGGCCGCCCGCCAGCACGCCGAAGAGCGTGGCCCGCCCCGTCATCACGCCGGCCGCGCCCAGCGCCAGCGCCTTGAAAATATCGCTGCCGCGCCGCACGCCGCCATCCAGCAGCACCGGGACTCGGCCGCGCGCGGCAGCCACGATATCGGGCAACGCATCCAGGGTGGCGATACCGGTATCCAGCTGGCGGCCGCCGTGGTTCGACACCACCAGGGCATCCACGCCCAGCGCGACGATGGGATCCACGTCGCCGGGATGCACCACGCCCTTGACGATCAGCGCGCGCGGCCAGCGTTCGCGTATCCTGGCCAAGCCGGTGAAATCGAAGGCGGGATCGTAGTTGCGGCCGGCCACGGACTCCATTGCCTTGCGGTTGGCCTCCACTTTCCGCATGCCCGCCAGACTGGGCATGATGGGCGGCCGGCGGATCAACATATCCAGCGACCACGCCGGCCGGCGCGCGAACTGCCAGAAATTGCGGGGCGTGATCTTCATGGGAAAGCCCAGGCCATTGGCCAGGTCGCGTTCCCGCTTGCCGCCCACCGGCAGGTCGACTGTAATGACCAGCCCTTCGTACCCCGCCGCCAGCGCGCGCGCGATCAGGTTGTCGAGCCGCGCCTTGTCCTGCAGGATATAAGCCTGGAACCAGAGGCGGCCGGGCGCCTTGTCCGCGATTTCCTCGATGGACGCCGTAGCCGAGGTGGACAGCGCGTAAGGCAGATCCAGCCGTGCCGCCGCACGCGCCAGGTCGACGTCGCCCCCGCGCCAGCCAAAGCCCACCGCACCGGTGGGACCGATGGCCACGGGCAACTGTGCCGGGCGGCCGAGCAGCCGCGTCGACAGGTCGACCCGCGCGACATCGCGCAGAACGCGCGGCACCAGCCGGATGCGCTGGAACGCGTCCTGGTTGTCCCGCAGGGTCAGCTCGTCTTCCGCCCCGCCGTCGAAGAAGTCGAACACCGGCGCCGGCAGCCGTGCCCGCGCCGCCGCGCGCAGGCGCGCGATCGAATAGCAATCTTCCAATGCCGCCATGACGTTGTCGCGGTCCTTGCGTCGCCCGGCCTCAGCCACCCGCCGCGCTGCCGGTCACGTTGCCTTTCTTGATGACTTCGGCCCAGCGGGCCTTGTCCTCGACGAGGAACTTGCGGAATTGTTCGGGGCTATCCCCGACCACGACGGCGCCCAGCTGGGCGAGCTGTTCACGCACTTCGGGCTTGCGCAGGGCTTCGACCGCGGCCTTGTTCAACTTGTCCACGACGGGCTTGGGCGTGCCGGCCGGCGCCAGCATGCCGATCCAGGGCGCACCCTGCTGGAAACCGCTGAAACCCAGGCTATCCAGCGTCGGTACTCCGGGGAACTCCTTCTCCGGCTTGTCCGTCCCGATGGCCAGCACGCGCAGTTGCTTGGCGGCCACGTAGTTGGGGATGCCGACGCTGGGATAGAACATGAATGTGATGCGACCAGCCACCATTTCCTGCAAGGCCGGTCCGTTCCCCTTGAACGGCACGTGGACCATTTTGATGCCGGCCATGGTGGACAGCATCTCCGCGGCCAGGTGCGCCGAGCCGCCCACGCCCGACGAACCGAAGGTCAGCTTCCCGGGGTGCGCCTTGGCGTCCGCGATCAGGCTCTTGAGGTCCTTGTACGGCGAGTCGTAGTTGGTCACCACCACCAGCGGATTGTTGGCGAAGTTGCTGATCGGCTCGAAGGCCTTGACGGGATCATAGTCGTAGCGGTCCGGATACAGGAGCGGGTTCACGTTCAGGGTGAGCGAGGTCACCAGCACCTTGTAGCCGTCGGGCGGTGACCGCATGACGTCGGCCGCGGCGATATGCGCGCTGGCGCCCGGCTTGTTCTCCACCACGACGGATGCGCCCAGGCTTTCCGACATGTGCTTGGCCACGATGCGCGCCACCACATCCGTGGGACCGCCGGCGGCATAGCCCACCACCATGCGCACGGGCCGCGAAGGATAGTCGTCGGCGCGTGCCGTGCCCGACAGCGGCAAGGCGGCCGCCACAGCCAGCATCACGCTGGCGATATATCGTTTTTTCATGTCTCTCTCCGTGTTCTTCGTCAGTACAGCTCGGGGAAGTACTTGTCGGCCATGACCTGGCAGCGCTTGATCAAGCGAGGCTCATCCGGTCGGTAATCGGCCACCGCGTTATGGATGGTTCCCATGTTGTCCCACATCAGTACATCGCCTTCGCGCCAGTTGTGGCGGTAGCGGTATTTTTCCTGCAGCTGATGCTCGAACAGGAAGCGCAGCACCTCGTCGCTGCGCGCTTCCGGCAATTCATTGATGCGCACGGAATAGCCGGGATTCGCGTACAGGACCTTGCGGCCCGTAATCGGATGCACCAAAAAGACGGGATGCGACACCGGCGGCTTGCGCTTGCGCTGCTCCTCCGTCAGCGGCGGGCGCGTACTGCCTTTCTCGCGCCGCATCATCTCCCAGAATTTGTTGAAGTCGTGCGTGATCGTCATGCCGTCCAGCTCTTGCTTCAGGTCCTGGGGCAGGCCCTCATACGCGGCGTGCATATTGCAGAACTCCGTGTTGCCCAGCGACTTGCCGTCGCGCATGGGAATGCGGATGCCATAGAGCACATTGCTGAAGGCGATGGTGCGGCTATAGGACATATCGGTATGCCAGTCCTGCCCCGCGTCGCTCAGCCCGATGGGCTTGCCATTCTCTACGATGTTGGACAGGATCATGACTTCGGGCATGTCCGGCTCGTGGTAAAGGTTCGCCACGTTCACTTCCAGCGTGCCGAAGGTCTGCGCGAAGCGCTTCAGGTCGGCCGCGTCCAGCGTCTGACGCGGAAAGCACACCACGCCGTAGCGGCCCAGCGCCTGTTCGATGCCGCGGTAGTCCTCTTGCGACAGGGGTAGGGCCAGATCGATGCCCTCGATGGTGGCGCCGAGCGCGGCGCCGCTTGCGACGATGTCCATAACGTCTCCTACAGGTGTCTAGAAGGCCTGGCGCAGGATCGCGAGCACATCCGCCGCGTCGGCGACAGGCCGGGGATTCAGGGCCAGGCCGCGTTCCGTCATGACGTGACGGGCAAGATCGGGCAATTCGCCTTCGGCAACACCGATGTCGCGCAGACGTCTCGGCAAGGACAGCTCCTGTGCCACGTCCTGCAGCCACTGCGACAGGCGCGCATATTCGCGCTGGCCTTGCCGATTCACGACGTCCAGTGCCGGCGCCAGCAAGGGCGCGGCAGTCTCTTCATTGAAGCGCAGCGCGTGCGGCAGGATCACCGTATTGACCAGGCCGTGGGGCAGGCTGTGCCGGGCGCCCAGCACGTGGCAGATCGCATGATGCAGGCAACTGCGCGCCATCGACAGCACCATGCCGGCCAGGTGCGCCGCCGCGAGTATCAGGCGGCGCTGCGCCGCCTCGTCCAGCGCCGGGGTACACAGCGCATGCTGGAACAGCCCCATGGCCTGCACCGCCATGCCATCGGACACGATGGAGCGGCCCCGGGAATACAAGCCTTCCAGACAGTGCGCGATACCGTTCATGGCCGTGTATCGCATCGTCGGCATGGCGACGTCCCGGGCCAGCACGGGGTCGATCAGGATGGTGGAGGCGGACACCTGGCGATTCCAGAACATGCGCTTGTCGTGCCCACCGTCCCGCACGCCGAAGGACGAGGTCACCTCCGCGCCGGACGCGGTGCAAGGAATGGCGATGATGGGAAGCTTGGGCCGCGTGCGCAGCGGAATCTCGACGGTCGAAGGAGGGCGGAACACCGTGACGTGGTCGGCCAGGCGCCCGCCTTCGGCCAGCAACAGCGCAAGGGCCTTCGCCGAATCGGCAACGCTGCCGCCGCCGACCGCGATCACGCAGTCGGCACCGAAAGCCGCCACGTCTGGCGCCATTGTTTCGATTAAACTGACACTGGAATGCGGCGGGATGCCGCGGCGTTCCAGCACCGTGGCATCGCGCAAGGCCTGCAGGATGGCGGCATAGTGCCCCGATGTCGCAATGCGATCCTGCGTCAGGACCACCGGTCGCGACAGCCCCAGCGCCCGCAACTCCGCGCCCACGCTGGTGGAAACGCCGTCACCGAAACGTACATGCGTGCCGAACAGGTGATAATCGAAATCGCTGGGATTCATGCCGGGCCGGCGCCATGCCGGCGCGTTGCGTGAAAACAGGATCTTCAGTTTAGTGACCGGCGCACCCACGCAGAAGACCCGTGCCACGAAATCATTTTTTCCATTTTGGAAACAGACGCATGGACCTGATCGACTGCATGGAGGTCTTCCAGGAGGTAGGCAAGAGCCTCAGCTTTTCGAAGGCTGCCGAGAGCCGGGCTTCGAGCCGATCCTCGGTGACCAAGAAGATCGCCTGGCTGGAAAGCTACTTCGGCGTGCAGCTCTTCAACCGCAACACCAAGCATGTCAGCCTGACCGAAAGCGGCAGGCTGCTGCTGGAAAACGCGGACACGCTGGCCCTGGCCACGCGCGGCCTGAAGGAGCTGGTGCAGGGCCCGGTGCGCACGCCGACCGGCCGCATCCGCATGGGTACGCCGCCGTCCTTCGGCGCCGTACACCTGGCCCCCGCGATCGAGGACTTCCTGAAACGCTATCCCGCCATCCGGGTGTCCCTGCTGCTGGACGACGGGCGCAGCGACCTGATCGCGGAAAATCTGGACCTCTCCGTGCGTATCGCGCCGCGCCTGAAGGACACCAACCAGATCGCCTACCGCATCACCGTCGTGCCCCAGGTAATTGTCGCGACCCGCGCCTATCTGAAGGCGCACGGCACGCCGCTGACGCCCAAGGATCTGGAGAACCACAATTGCCTGATCCACAGCCTGAAGGCGCCGACCGGCACCTGGACTTTCACGGACCGGCGCAACAACACTCATGTGGTGCACGTGGCCGGGTCATTCAGCTCCAACCTGGGGGAATCGATCCTGCACCTGGCCAAGCTGGGGCACGGGATTTCCATGCATCCGCGTTATATGGTGGAGAACGATCTGCGCGCCAAAGCCGTGGAAGTGCTGATGCCCGAGTACCGTCCCGAAGGCCTGGACATCTACGCCATCGTGCAGAGCAAGCGCCACCTGCCGTACAAGGTGAGGCTGTTTGTCGAGCACCTGCGAGCGTGGTTCAAGGATGCGGATTGGAAGCAGTAGCGGGACCATCCGCCTCGGCGGTCAGCCTTTCCGCCAGCACCCGCGCGAAGGACGGTAGCGCCGCGAGGCTGCGCACGCAGATCTTCAGCTTGCGCTCGGCCCATGCATCGTTCAGCCCGACGATGGCGATGGCAAGCGAGCGCGCGTGCCGCCGGGCCACGGATCGCGGCACCACGCCGATGCCGACGCCGGCTTCGATCATGCGGCATGCCGCCTCGAAATTGCCGACCTGGATGCGCAGCTTGATACGACTTCCAAGTGCCTGCGCGGCATGGTCGAGGAACAGATGGATGGCGCTGGAAGTCGGCAGGCTGACGTAGTTGTCGCCCAGCGTCTGAGCAAAGTCCACGGATCGCTCCCCCGCGAGCCGGTGCTGCATGGCCGTCACCAATACCAGGCGGTCGTCGCGATAGGGCAGCACCTCCAGCCGCCCGGGATGGACGTTGCCTGCAACGATCCCGATGTCCGTGGCACCGTCCCCCACCCCCTTGATGATGTCGCCACTCAGCACTTCGCGCAGATCGATATTGACGTCCGGGTAGTCCCTCAGGAATGTGCTGAGGGCCGCGGGCAGGAACTCCGTGATCGCCGTCGTGTTGGCCCAGATGCGTACATGGCCCTTGATCCCTTCGCCATACTCGTGCATGTCGCCGGCCAGGTGCTCGACGCGTTCGAGGACCAGCCTCGCGTGGTGCACGAACGCTTCGCCCGCCGGTGTTGGAGTCATGCCCTGCGCGCTGCGGTACAGCAGCGGGAATCCAAGGTCGCGTTCGAGGTTGCGGATGCGATTGCTCGCGGCGGGTGCCGACAGGTGCAGTCGCTCGGCGGCGCGAGCCAGATTCCTCGTATCCGCCAGATTGACGATAAGGCGCAAGTCCACGAAATCGAAATGCATGTCCGCACGGCCGGGCCAGATTGCAGGGTGGGGACATGGTACACCGGCACCCCGGCGCCCGGCGTCGGCGCCACAGGGGCCGGCGCCGTACTTCAAGCGCGGGCGCCCGCGCCGTTCAGGGTCACCGGGAAGGCGGCGGCGCCTCGGGTCACGCGGCGATCCGGGCGGCGAACACGCTGCCGACCACGGGCTGGTCTGGCAATTCCCAGGCGTGCGCCAGCATCGCGCGCGCCTCTTCCGGACCGGCGGCGCCGGAGAATGCTGCCAGGCGTAGGAACTTGGCGGATATCTCGTCACGCGACAGCGTGTTGCCGGGATCGCCCTTGGGTTCGTCCACGCGCCCGTGCAGCACGCGGCCGCCGGTGGTCGTTACGCTGACCTTGCCGATCCAGCGTGCCGGGTAGGCCGCGTCGATTTCCTCGTCCAGGACCATGCGCACCTTGTCGCGGAACGCGGCGATCTCCGGCCGGGAGTAGCCGTCCTCGAATTCGTTGACGCCGGCGTAGCCGCGCTGCGCGACGATACCCAGCACCGTGCCCATGTTGAACTTCGCCTGATGCACCGTCTGCGGCACCACCACATTGCCCAGCACGTCGATGGCGCCCTGGTGCACGTGCGCGACGACCTGCGCGATATCCGCCAGCTCCAGTCCATGCTCGCCGATCACCGCCAGCAGGGCGTCGGCGGCCGGATGCGTGTGCCGGCAGGCCGCGTGATACTTGAAGGACGTTTCCAGGGTAGCCCAGCGGGTCCCCAGGCGGTCCAGCAGGCGCGCCGGATCCGCATCGGTCGACATGCCGGCCGCCATGCCCTGCGGGCCTTCCAGGATATGCGTGGCGCCGCGGAAGCCGTCCGCCGCCAGCTGGGCAGCCATCAATCCGTTCGCGGCCGCCATCGCGGTGTGCAGTTGCTTCGAATCGGCCGCGTCGCGCAGGAATTCCCACAAGCCGCTGGCCTGCGTGCCGGCCGAACCGAAGGCATGGAGCATGCGCTCGGGATCCAGTCGCAACAAGCGGCCCGCCGCCGCGGCGGCCGCCAGCGTGCCAACCGTGCCGGTGGTGTGGAAGACCTTGTAGTGGCTGCGCCCCATGAACTCCCCGGCGCGGATGCCCACCTCATAGCCCGCAACGGCCGCCGTGATGACGTCTCGGCCCGATGCGCCATGCGCCTGGGCCAGCGCAAGCACCACGGGGAACACCACCGTGGCGGGATGCAGCACCGAGCCATTGTGTACATCGTCCTGCTCGACGAAATGCGAAGCGGCGGCGTTCACCATCGCGGCGAAGTAGGCCGACGCGCCGGCGCGGTCGATCAGGACTTCGGCGGCCCCGCCCACCCCGCCCGCCTGCCGGGCGAAGCGGGCGATGCTATCCACCGGCCGCGCGCCCTTGCCGGCCAGCCCGGAACCCAGCCAATCCACATACAGGTTGACGGTCCGCTCCACCACGGGAGCCGGTATCGCGTCGTATCGCAATTGCGCGGCGAACTGTGCGAGTTCGCGGCTGGCATGTGCAGTGCTCATGATGATGCTCCCTTGGTGGCGCGGCGCGAAGGCAGGCGGCGGGCCGCCGCCTGCCCGTCCGCTCCTGGTCAAACCGCGCCGGACGCGCGCAGCGCGGCGATTGCGCTGGCGTCGTAGCCCAGCTCGGCGAGTATCGCTTCGGTGTGCTGTCCCAGGGACGGCACGGCGTCCATCCGGACATCGGTGTCGTCCGTCGTTCCTGGTGGCAACAGGGCCGCGATGGGGCCGCCGGGCGCATCGACCTGGCGCCAGCGCTCGCGCGCGCGAAGCTGCGGATGCTCCCAGACTTCGTGCAGCGTGTTCATGCGGGCGTTGGCAATGCCCACGGCATCCAGGCGTTGGATGACCTGTTGCGCGGTCAGCCCGGCGAAACAGGCAACGATGACTTCACGCAAGGCGTCGCGCGCCCGTGACCGTGCCGAGTTGCTCGCGAAGCGCTCGTCGTACGCCAGCTGCGGCTGGCGCAATACGCCATCGCAAAACAGTTTCCACTCGCGTTCGTTCTGCAAGCCCAGCATGACAACCTTGCCATCGCCTGCGGGGAACGGCCCGTAGGGATAAATGGTCGCATGCGCGGCCCCGGCGCGCGGCGGCGCCGGCTGCCCGTCCATCGCGTAGTAAAGCGGATAGCCCATCCACTCGACCATGCTTTCCAGCATCGACACATCGATGCGGCAGCCGCGCCCGGTGCGCGCCCGCGTCAGCAGGGCGTTGAGTATGCTGGTATAGGCGTACATGCCCGCCGCGATATCGGCGATCGAGCAGCCGGCCTTGGCGGGTTCGTCCGGCGAGCCCGTCACCGACAGGAAACCGGATTCGCTTTGTATCAGCAGATCGTAGGCCTTCCGGTCCCGGTAAGGCCCGTCCGCGCCATAGCCGGAGATATCGCAAACGATCAGCCGCGGGTTCCGCGCCGTCAGGGCGGTGTAGCCCATGCCCAGCCGGTCGGCGGCGCCGGGTGCGAGATTCTGCACCAGCACATCGGCGTCGGCGACCAGGGTGTGCAGGATGCGCTGCGCCTGCGGCTGCTTCAGGTCCAGCGTCAGGCTTTCCTTGGAGCGATTGGTCCATACGAAGTGCGAGGCCAGGCCGTGCACGCGCTCGTCGTAGCGGCGGGCGAAGTCGCCCGTGCCGGGCCGTTCGATCTTGATGACGCGCGCGCCCTGGTCCGCCAGTTGGCGCGTGCAGAATGGTGCGGCGATGGCATGTTCCAGCGCGATGACCTTGATGCCTTCCAACGATCTCATGACTGTTCCTCAGAACGAGCGCGGCAGGCCCAGCACGTGCTCGGCGACATAGGCCAGGATCAGGTTGGTCGATATGGGCGCGACCTGGTACAACCGCGTCTCGCGGAACTTGCGTTCCACGTCGTACTCGCTGGCGAAGCCGAACCCGCCATGGAACTGCAGGCAGGCGTTGGCGGCCTCCCAGGACGCATCGGCCGCCAGCAGCTTGGCCATATTCGCCTGTGCCCCGCACGGCTCGTTCGCATCGAAACGCCGCGCCGCGTCGAACCGCATGAGGCTGGCGGCCTCCACATTGACATAGGCGCGTGCGATGGGGAACTGCACGCCCTGATTCTGCCCGATGGGCCGGCCGAACACCACGCGCTCCTTGGCATAGTCGCTGACCTTGTCGACGAACCAATGGCCGTCGCCGATGCACTCCGCGGCGATGAGCGTGCGTTCGGCGTTCAGGCCATCCAGGATGTACCTGAAGCCCTGTCCTTCCTCCCCGATGCGGTTCTCCACCGGGATCTCCAGGTTTTCGAAGAACAGTTCGTTGGTCTCGTGGTTGACCATATTGCGGATCGGGCGCACGGTCAGCCCCTTGCCGATGGCCTCGCGCAGATCCACCAGGAAGATGGACATGCCCTCGGACTTGCGCCTGACCTCGGGCAAGGGGGTGGTGCGCGCCAGCAGGATCATCAGGTCCGAATGCTGTATCCGGGAAATCCACACCTTCTGTCCGTTGACCACGTAGCGGTCGCCCCGCCGCTCCGCCGTGGTTTTGATGCGGGTTGTGTCGGTACCGGTAGTCGGTTCGGTGACGCCCATCGATTGCAGCCGCAGTTCGCCAGTGGCGATGCGCGGCAGGTAGGCGCGCTTCTGCTCCGCCGAGCCGTGACGCAGCAGCGTGCCCATGTTGTACATCTGGCCATGGCACACACCGGCATTGCCGCCGGCACGGTTGATTTCCTCCATGATGACCGATGCTTCGGTCAATCCCAGGCCCGATCCGCCGTACTCCTGCGGGATCAGCGCGGCCAGCCATCCCGCCTTGGTCAAGGCGTCGACGAAGGCTTCGGGGTAGCCGCGCGCCTCGTCGATCTGGCGGAAGTACTCGGGCGGAAATTGCCCGCATAGGTCACGTACCGCTTCGCGGATGTCCTGGAATGCGTCCTGCGCGTTCATGGCGTAAATACCTTTCGTATGGTCCTGCCGTGGCACCGTGGCTACGCGCGTGCGCGGCGTAGTCGGTGAGTCCTTCGTCGCCAAGCCTTGATTGTGAAGCCCCTGCGTGTCGACGCGTCGGCCGCCGCATCGCTGCCGGTCATGGGTTCACGCGAGCGTGGCGGTCGCCTGCATCGTCAGGAAACCCTCGTGGTCCTTGCCCCAGAGGGACACCTCGCCGCCATCGCCCGGCTTGCCGCACACCGTAAAGGACGAGCCCGCGAACGTGGGCCGTATGGCGCGAAACGCGAACGCGCGCAAACGCGCGTCGGGACGCTCGCGGTGCAGAAGGTCGACCAGCAGGGTGGCGATCAGCGGCCCATGCACCACCAGGCCGGGATAGCCTTCCTCCTGCGTCACATAGGGATGGTCGTAATGGATGCGGTGGCTGTTGAAGGTCAGGGCGGAATAGCGGAACAGCAGCACCGGGTCCGGCTCGACGACACGCGACCATGCTTCGTCCTGGGGCGCCGGCTGGGGGCGTGGCGGCGCCGCCTGCGGGCCGGGCGCCTCGCGGTAAACGATATCGTGCTCTTCCTCCACCCGCGTCTGCCCGTCCACCGCATAGCGGTGCTGCACCGTCACGAAGACCAGGCGCCCGCTGCGGCCGGTCTTGTCCTCGATATGCGTGATTGTCGACGTGCGAGTGGCCTGCTCTCCCGCCCGCAAGGGCGCGTGAAAAGTCAACCGGCCTCCCGCCCACATCCGGCGCGGCAGGGGCACCGGGGGCAGGAAACCGCCCCGCCGCGCATGGCCGTCCGGCCCGACTTCATCCATGGGGGTGATGGGCAGGAAGTACATCCAATGCCACAAGGGCGGGACGACCCCCGCCGGATCGGCACGCTGCAAGGTCGCCGCCAAGGCGGCCAGGGGGAAGGCGGTGATCTGATCCTCGACCGTCTCGGTCTTGTCCAGCCAGGCCTCGAGCGGGGTGGCGGCGTCCGGCATGAAGCGTCTCCCTATCGTTGGAATACCTCAACTATGCCCCGCCGGCGGCCTCTAGCGAAGTTTCCTTTCGTTAAGACGCCCTTACGCCGTGGTTAAGCAGCGTCCGGCGGCCGGCGAAGGACGGTTTCGCGTATCAACCGCAAGAGCGATAGCCGGGTATCGATGCGCGCGAACGCCATCGCCATTCCGCAGGCCGCTGCGCGGTACCTTTGCTCGTCCAGCACGGCGCGTATGGCGGCCCTGAGACCCACGGCCGAACGCCCGCCGGAACGCAGGTCGATCCCCGTGCCGCTCCACGCCACGCGGGCGGCCACATCCGACTCCCCTTCCGTCGATGGCGCCACGACCAATGGGACGCCATGCTTCAAGGCCAGGTTTACGGTTCCATAGCCCCCGTGGGTGACAACGACGTCCACCCGGGGCATCAACCAGCCGAACGGCACGAAAGGCGTGAGGCGCGCGTTGGGCGGAATCGCGCCCCGCATTGCCTGCACCGGCCGGTCCCCGGTGCAGGCAAGCACCAGCACATCCGCTTCGTTCGCCATCGCGTCCAGCGTCGGCGCGATCAACCGCCCCGGATCGCCGTTGCCCACCGTACCCTGGGTCACGAGCACCACATGGCGCGACCCGTCCAGCTCATAGGCCCAATCGGGCAAGGCTCCGCCCGATGCGGGATTCGGCGCGCCCAGGAAATGTACGGAGGGCGGCAGCGCGCGTCCGCAATTCTCGAACTCCGCAATGCTGGGCTGGGCATAGGCGTCCGGCAGCGCGATGGCGGCGGTCAGGGCATCCATGCGCAGCGGTCCGACGCCGGCCTCGGCCAGGCGCGCGTTCAGGTATTGCTGCATCGACGCCATCCCTGGCGTATCGCCATCAGCCTCGCATGCGTGCTGATGACGGCGGGCGTCCGGCATGGCGGGCGCGGCATCGCCAGCGTATACGGAGGCGCTGTCGGCAACCCGGTACTTCAGGCAGGAAACCCCGCAATGCATCACACGCGGACGCGCACGGCTGTGATCGAGCAGCAAGGGCAGGGTGCCGAAACAGTGGCTGTCGGCGATGACGATGTCCGCCTCGTAGCGCACCAGGGTCGCTCGCAGGGTCGCGTACTGGTCCGGTATCGCATCGAAAAGGACACGCTCGGGACAATCCCGCTGCATCGCCATTCCGACGGATCGGAGGCGCGAGCCGGATATCCCGTCGACGTCGGGCAGGTCCACATCGGCGCGACCCTGGAACGGCAGGAAGCGCGCACCGGTGGCTTCGACCCGCGCCTGGTACGCCGTTGCCGTCGCGAAGTGCACCTCATGCACCGACGATGCCAGCATGCGGGCCATCGCCAGCATGAGATCGACATGGCCGGGAATGGGTGTAGCCGCGAGCAGAATCTTCATGGTCGTCCGGTCCTGTGGGGTTGTACGGCGGCAAAGGAAAGTCGTTCAGCGCATAGAACGGGCGTTCCGGCGGCTTTATTCCGGACAGGACGGCTTGAATCGGCGGGAATAAAAGGCGGCGATACGTCGTTATGGAAAGGCGTGGCCAGCGACCGCGCGTTTCTGTAACCCAAGGAGCAGGCGCGATGGAAGAAAGCAAGGGCCGCGACGCGGCCACCACCATGATGGGCATGATTACCGCCTACTGGACGACCCAGGTCGTACGCGCGGCGGCCCTGTACTGCTTGCCCGAGCACCTGGGACAAGGCGCGATCAGTGCCGACGATTTCGCGCGCCGCGAGAAACTGGATCCCGGCGCCGCATTCCGGCTCCTGCGCGCCTGCGCCGCGCTGGGCCTGGCCACCTATTCGCCAGCATCGGGCTTCGCCGCGACGCCCCTGCTGAATATGCTGGCCAAGGACAATCCGGCCAGCATGCGCGGCCTGGCGCTAGCCTTGTCCGCGCCGGGGCACTGGGCACCGTGGGGACGTCTTCCCGAGGCCGTGCGCGCGGGCAAGCAGCAGACGGCCGCCACGCTGAACGACGACATCTGGGACTACTACCGCAAGGTTCCCGAGGAAGGCCAGTGGTTCGCCCAGGGCATGACCGGAATGACCGCGGCCGTGGCGCAAGGCACCGCGCGCGTCCTGGACACCGAGGGGGTGGGATGCGCGGCCGATATCGGTGGCGCAAACGGCGCCCTGATGCACGCGCTGCTCGCGGCGAATCCGGCCTTGCGCGGCATCGTGCTGGACCTGCCTCATGTCGTACCGGCCGCGGCCGCGCAGGCCCACGCCCTGGGGCTGGGCGACCGCTTGGGCGTGCTCGCCGGCGATTTCCTGGAATCGGTGCCGCCCGCGGACCTCTACCTGTTGAAGTACATCCTGCACGACTGGGGCGACGACGACTGCATCCGCATCCTGGAAAACTGCCGCCGCGCCGCTCGTCCTGGCGGCCGCGTGGCCGTGATCGAACTGGCATTGGGAGAACCGGGAGAGCCGGGCTTCGGCGCCATGATGGACATGAACATGATGGTCATGGTCGCCGGTGGGCGCGAACGGACCGTGAAGGAATACGAAGCCTTGCTCGGTGCGGCGGGCTGGCGGCTGCAATCGGTCAAGAGCACCGGCACGCCGATGATCGTCATCGAAGCGGTCAGTGTCGCGGCCGCCACGCCGGTAAGCCCATGAGGCGCCGGCATCGCCGCCGGCGCGCACGCGCTGGCGATGCCAAAACGCGAAGGCCCGGCGTATCGCTACCCCGGGCCGACCGGCCCGCGATAGGGATCAGATATCGATGTTGCTGGCCGACAGCGCGTGCGTTTCGATAAACGCGCGGCGTGGCTCGACCTCGTCACCCATCAGCGTGGTGAAGACCTCGTCGGCCGCGATCGCGTCCTCGATCTGCACGCGCAGCAGGCGACGCACCTTCGGGTCCATCGTGGTTTCCCACAACTGCTCCGGATTCATTTCGCCCAGGCCCTTGTAGCGCTGCTTGGAAACGCTGCGTTCCGCTTCGGCGCGCAGCCAGCGCATGGCTTCGCGGAAATCGCTCACCGGCACTTCCTTGCGCTTGTCGCCCTCGCCACGCGCGATGACGGCGCCCTTGCCGATCAGGCCCAGGAAGGTCTTGGCAGACGTCGACAGCACGCCATAGTCCGCGCCCGCCACGAAGGTGGAGTCGATCACGCTGACACGCACATTGCCGTGGCGGATCCGGTGCAGCAGCAGGCGCTGCTTTTCCGTCGTGGGGTCAACTTCGGCATAGACCTTGACCGCATGCGGCGACAGCGGATCGTACAGGGCCTGCTCAAGGCGCTGCGCGGTCTCCTGCGCGGCCTCGGGCGTATCGATCCTGATTTCCAGGCCTTCCGCCATCGCGGACAGGGCGGCCTCGTCGATCATGCGCGACGCACGCGCGATGACCGCGTCCGCCAGCGTGTACTGGCGCGCCAACTCGCTCAACGCGTCGCCGGAAATCGGCTCGGCGCCTTCGGCCGGGACCAGCACCGCATCCTTCAGGGCCACCTGCATCATGAAGATGGCTTCTTCCTGGTCGTCCTTCAGGTAGCGCTCGTCACGCCCGACCTTGACCTTGTACAGCGGCGGTTGCGCGATGTAGACATACCCGCGCGCCACCAGTTCGGGCATCTGCCGATACAGCAGCGTCAGCAGCAGCGTGCGGATGTGCGCGCCGTCCACGTCGGCGTCGGTCATGATGATCAGGCGGTGATAGCGCAGCTTGTCGGCGTTGAAATCCGGTCCGATGCTGGTTCCCAGCGCGGTGATCAGGGTGGCGATCTGCTCGCTGGCGATAAGGCGGTCGAAACGCGCCTTCTCCACGTTCAGTACCTTGCCCCGCAGGGGCAGCACCGCCTGGAACTTGCGGTCGCGACCCTGCTTGGCCGAGCCGCCCGCGGAGTCGCCCTCGACGATGTAAAGCTCGCACAGCGCCGGGTCTTTCTCCTGGCAATCCGCCAGCTTGCCGGGCAGGCCGGCGCCTTCCAGCACGCTCTTGCGGCGCGTCATCTCGCGCGCCTTGCGCGCGGCCTCGCGGGCCCGCGCCGCCTCGACGATCTTGGCGCACAATGCCTTGGCGTCGATGGGATGCTCCAGCAGCCAGGTTTCCAGCGTGCGTGCGACGGCGTCCTCGACGGCCGGCCGCACCTCGCTGGATACCAGCTTGTCCTTGGTCTGGCTGCTGAACTTCGGTTCCGGCACCTTGACCGACAGCACGCAGTTCAGGCCTTCGCGCATGTCATCGCCCGAGGTTTCGACCTTGGCCTTCTTGGCCAGTTCGTTGTCGGCGATGTATTTGTTCAGCACCCTCGTCATGGCGGCGCGCAGGCCGGTCAGGTGGGTACCGCCATCGCGCTGCGGGATGTTGTTGGTGAAGCACAGCACGTTCTCGGAATAGCTGTCGTTCCACTGCATGGCGACGTCGACCGTCACCGGTACGCCGCCCGCGCTGGATTCGGTGCTGACCGAAAACACATTGGGATGCAGCACGGTCTTGCTGCGGTTCATGTACTCGACGAAGCCCTTGACCCCGCCGGAGAACGCGAAGTTCTCTTCCTTGCCCTGGCGCTGGTCGACCAGGCGGATCTTCACGCCATTGTTCAGGAACGACAACTCGCGCAGCCGCTTGGACAGGATGTCGTAGTGGTACTCGATGTGGTTGAAGATCTGCGGATCGGCCAGGAAGCGCACTTCGGTGCCGCGCTTTTCGGTCTTGCCCGTCACGGTCAACGGATTCACGCGCTGGCCCTGGCGAAACTCCATTTCATGGACTTCGCCGTTGCGCCGGATCGTCAGGCGCAGCCATTCGGACAGCGCGTTCACGCACGACACGCCCACGCCGTGCAGGCCGCCCGACACCTTGTACGAGTTCTGGTCGAACTTGCCGCCTGCGTGCAGTTCGGTCATGACGATCTCGGCCGCGCTGCGCCCGAACTCGTCTTCCTTATGGATATCCGTCGGAATGCCGCGGCCGTTGTCCGTCACCGAGATCGAGTTGTCGGTGTGTATCGTCACGACGATATCGTCGCAATACCCCGCCAGCGCCTCATCGATGGCGTTGTCGACCACCTCAAAGACCATGTGGTGCAAGCCGGTGCCATCGGAGGTATCGCCGATATACATGCCGGGGCGCTTGCGCACGGCCTCCAGCCCCTTGAGCATCTTGATCGAATCGGCACCGTAGCCGGCGTTCTCGGGAGTGGTGTTCGGAGTGTCGGACATAAATCTCTTTGATTGCACGAATAAGGCGGCCGGAATACGGCCGGACCGCGGCGCTGGCGTACAGCGATGCCGCGGTGAGGGACGACCAGCGCAGGGCGTCAGATGCGCATCGGCATCACGACGTACTTGAACTGCTCGTCATCAGGCAGGGTAATGAGGGCTGAAGCATTCTGGTCCGGCATTACCGACCATTTCACTTCTTCCGTCTTGACGTTGCCCAGCACGTCCAGCAGATAGCTGACGTTGAAGCCCACGTCCAGGGGCTCGTGCCCGTAGTCGATATCCAGTTCTTCCTGCGCTTCTTCCTGCTCGGCGTTGGAAGAGGAGATCTTCATGAGGTTCTGCGCGAGCTGCAGGCGCACGCCCTTGAACTTGTCCGTGGTAAGGATGGCGGCACGCTGCAGGCTGCCTTGCAAGGCGTCGCGGCTGACCAGGAAATGCCGCGTATAGGACGTCGGAATCACGCGCGTGAAGTCGGGGAACTTGCCTTCGACCAGCTTGGAGACGAGTTCCACGTCACCGAAGCGGAAGCGGATCTGGCCCGGCGCCACGTCCACAGACACCGGTGCGTCGCTGTCGTCCAGCAGGCGCTGCATTTCCAGTACGGTCTTGCGCGGCACGATCACTTCGTGGCGCTCGGTAATGCCTTCCACGTCGGTGGAACAATGGGCCAGGCGGTGGCCGTCCGTCGCCACCGCACGCAGGCGTCCCGGCTCGAACACCATCAGCATGCCGTTCAGGTAATAGCGGATGTCCTGCTGGGCCATCGCGAAATAGACCATATTGAACAGGTGGCGCAGGCTCTTCTGCGTCAGCGTCAGGGATACATCCCACTGCTCGGGCTGCGCCACGGTCGGAAACTCGCTGGCGGCCAGCGTCTGCAGGGCAAAGCGGCTCTTGCCGGTCTGCACCGAGAGCTTGTTGCTGGCCAGCGCCAGCTTGACGTCCCCCGTATCGGGGAGGGCGCGCAGGATATCGAGCAGCTTGCGCGCCGCCACCGTGATGGACTCGTTTTCGGCTCCGACACCGAACTCGGCTTGCGTCGTGATCTGCACTTCCAGGTCCGTCGCAATGAACGAAACCTTGTTGGCCTCTTTGCGCATAAGGATGTTCGCCAGAATGGGCAAGGTATGGCGTCTTTCGACGATGCCCGCCACAGTCGACAGCGGTTTCAGCAATGCATCGCGTGTGGTTTGTACGAGTTGCATGTTCATCCTTTTAGAGTTTGTTCCAACACGTGCAGGGTATGGTTGAGCTCGGCAAGCTTGCCGCGGGCGTCGGAGATCTTGCGCACGGCGTGCAGGACGGTGGTGTGGTCGCGGCCACCGAACAGGTCTCCGATTTCCGGCAGGCTTTTCTGGGTCAGCTCCTTGGCCAGGTACATGGCCACTTGGCGGGGCAGCGCAATATTCGCGGGACGCCGTTTCGAATACATGTCGGCGACCTTGATCTTGTAGAAGTCGGCGACCGTCTTCTGGATGTTCTCGACCGTGATCTGCCCGTTCGAGACGGACAGCAGGTCCTTCAGCGCGTCCTTGCACACGTCCACCGTGACCACGTCACGGCCATGGAAGCGGGCATAGGCCAGCACCTTGCGCAGCGCGCCTTCCAGTTCCCGCACATTGCTGCGCAGGTGCTTGGCGATGAAGAAGGCCACTTCCTCCGGCATGGGCACGCCTTCGGATTCAGCCTTGCGCAGCAGGATGGCCACGCGCATTTCGAGCTCGGGCGGCTCGATCGCCACCGTCAATCCCGAGTCGAAGCGCGAGATCAGCCGGCTGTCGATACCAGCCAATTCCTTGGGATAGGTATCGCTGGTGATGATGATCTGCTTGCGCTGGGCCACCATGGCCTCGAACGCGTAGAAGAATTCTTCCTGCGTGCGGTTCTTGCCCGAAAAGAACTGGATATCGTCGATCAGCAGCAGGTCGAGCGAATGGTAATAGCGTTTGAAGTCATCGAACGCCTTGCGCTGATAGGCCTTCACGACGTCGGACACATACTGGTCGGCATGCACATAGCGCACACGCACCCCCGTACCGGCCGCAACCATGGCGTTGCCGATGGCGTGTATCAGGTGCGTCTTGCCCAGCCCGACCCCGCCATACAGGAACAGCGGGTTGTACGAAGTGCCCGGGTTCTCCGCGACCTGCAAAGCCGCCGCGCGCGCCAGCTGGTTGGCCTTGCCGGTGACGAAATTTTCGAAGGTCAGGTCCGTGTTCAGCCGCGAACGCTCGTAGACCAGGTTGGCCGCATCGGCGTTGACGGCGGCGGCCACCGTGGCGGCGGGTACCGGGTGCGCTGCCGCGGCCGGTACCGGCGCGGTTGCCGCCGGCCCGGCGCCGTTGGGGGCCGGAGCAGCCTCCGGCATGGTCCCGCCCGGCGCGGTGGAACCGTTCACCTGCGCGGGGCGTGCCACCGGCATGCGGGGCGTGGCGGTCCCGGCGGGAAGCTCGAACTGCACCTGTACCGGGCGTTGATACCACTCCGCCGCCAGCGTTTCGATTTGGTGGGCAAAGTTCTTGCGCACCCAGTCGAGCTTGAACCGATTGGGCGCGGAAATGCGCAGGACCGCCTGCGCCTCATCGAACGCAAGGGGTACGAGCGGACGGATCCACGCGCTGATTTGTTGGGGGGGGAGTTCCTGCTCAAGACGACTGACGCAGGTCTGCCAGAATTCTTTCAT